>NZ_CP129980.1:437500-2540000 GCF_030503915.1 Diaphorobacter sp. C33 | reverse complement strand
GTTGATCGAGATAGTTCGATCAATCGGCTGTTCTTTAAAAATTCATAGAGTCGAATCAGCGTTGCTAGCGGAAAGCACTGAAAAGTGCACCGTGCCGCTAGCAACCTAAATTTGATTGCGTCAAAACGAACGAAAGCAATTTTGTTCAAGTAATGACGAATCGTTCTCTAGGCTGCGTTGAAAGACGCAACCGAAGAAACATTCACATTACGGCATAACGCGCGAGGTGAAAGACCTCGCAAGTCTTTGAACTCGAAATGGCGATTTCTTGCAAAAGAAGTCAAAGTTATAGGGTCAAGTGACTAAGAGCATGTGGTGGATGCCTTGGCGATGATAGGCGACGAAAGACGTGATAGCCTGCGATAAGCTTCGGGGAGCTGGCAAATAAGCTTTGATCCGGAGATTTCTGAATGGGGAAACCTACCCGCAAGGGTATCGCTGACTGAATACATAGGTCAGCGAGGCGAACCGGGTGAACTGAAACATCTCAGTAGCTCGAGGAAAAGACATCAACCGAGATTCCGAAAGTAGTGGCGAGCGAAATCGGAGGAGCCTTCTAGTGATAGCACGACTGTTAGCAAAGCGGCATGGAAAGGCCGGCCATAGTGGGTGATAGCCCCGTATGCGAAAACAGACGTGTGGTACTGAGCTAGAGAAAAGTAGGGCGGGGCACGAGAAACCCTGTCTGAACATGGGGGGACCATCCTCCAAGGCTAAATACTCATCATCGACCGATAGTGAACCAGTACCGTGAGGGAAAGGCGAAAAGAACCCCGGGAGGGGAGTGAAATAGATCCTGAAACCGCATGCTTACAAAAAGTCGGAGCCCTTAGGGGTGACGGCGTACCTTTTGTATAATGGGTCAGCGACTTACATTCAGTGGCGAGCTTAACCGAATAGGGGAGGCGTAGAGAAATCGAGTCCGAACAGGGCGTTCAGTCGCTGGGTGTAGACCCGAAACCAAGTGATCTATCCATGGCCAGGATGAAGGTGCCGTAACAGGTACTGGAGGTCCGAACCGACTAGTGTTGCAAAACTAGCGGATGAGCTGTGGATAGGGGTGAAAGGCTAAACAAACTTGGAAATAGCTGGTTCTCTCCGAAAACTATTTAGGTAGTGCCTCAAGTATTACCTGCGGGGGTAGAGCACTGTTTTGGCTAGGGGGTCATGGCGACTTACCAAACCAAGGCAAACTCCGAATACTGCAGAGTACAGCTTGGGAGACAGAGCACCGGGTGCTAACGTCCGGACTCAAGAGGGAAACAACCCAGACCGCCAGCTAAGGTCCCTAAAATTGGCTAAGTGGGAAACGAAGTGGGAAGGCTAAAACAGTCAGGATGTTGGCTTAGAAGCAGCCATCATTTAAAGAAAGCGTAATAGCTCACTGATCGAGTCGTCCTGCGCGGAAGATGTAACGGGGCTAAGCCAGTTACCGAAGCTGCGGATGTGCAATTTATTGCACGTGGTAGGAGAGCGTTCTGTAAGCCTGTGAAGGTGTCTGGTAACGGATGCTGGAGGTATCAGAAGTGCGAATGCTGACATGAGTAGCGTTAAAGCGGGTGAAAAGCCCGCTCGCCGTAAGCGCAAGGTTTCCTACGCAACGTTCATCGGCGTAGGGTGAGTCGGCCCCTAAGGCGAGGCAGAGATGCGTAGCTGATGGGAAACAGGTCAATATTCCTGTACCGATCAATAGTGCGATGTGGGGACGGAGAAGGTTAGCTCAGCCAACTGTTGGATATGTTGGTTCAAGCCTGTAGTCGTGCCTGGTAGGCAAATCCGCCGGGCTTAGATGAGGGGTGATAACGAGTCTGCTTGCAGACGAAGTGAGTGATACCCTGCTTCCAGGAAAAGCCACTAAGCTTCAGCTATTGACGACCGTACCGCAAACCGACACTGGTGCGCGAGATGAGTATTCTAAGGCGCTTGAGAGAACTCAGGAGAAGGAACTCGGCAAATTGATACCGTAACTTCGGGAGAAGGTATGCCGCAAGTAGGTGAACTTGTACAAAGGGAGCCCAAAGCGGTTGCAAAAAATCGGTGGCTGCGACTGTTTAATAAAAACACAGCACTCTGCAAACACGAAAGTGGACGTATAGGGTGTGACGCCTGCCCGGTGCTGGAAGATTAAATGATGGGGTGCAAGCTCTTGATTGAAGTCCCAGTAAACGGCGGCCGTAACTATAACGGTCCTAAGGTAGCGAAATTCCTTGTCGGGTAAGTTCCGACCTGCACGAATGGCGTAACGATGGCCACACTGTCTCCTCCTGAGACTCAGCGAAGTTGAAATGTTTGTGATGATGCAATCTCCCCGCGGAAAGACGGAAAGACCCCATGAACCTTTACTGTAGCTTTGTATTGGACTTTGAACGGATCTGTGTAGGATAGGTGGGAGGCTTTGAAGTGAGGTCGCTAGATCTCATGGAGCCAACGTTGAAATACCACCCTGGTGCGTTTGAGGTTCTAACCTAGGTCCATTAGCTGGATCGGGGACAGTGCATGGTAGGCAGTTTGACTGGGGCGGTCTCCTCCCAAAGCGTAACGGAGGAGTTCGAAGGTACGCTAGTTACGGTCGGACATCGTGACGATAGTGCAATGGCATAAGCGTGCTTAACTGCGAGACTGACAAGTCGAGCAGATGCGAAAGCAGGACATAGTGATCCGGTGGTTCTGTATGGAAGGGCCATCGCTCAACGGATAAAAGGTACTCTGGGGATAACAGGCTGATACCGCCCAAGAGTTCATATCGACGGCGGTGTTTGGCACCTCGATGTCGGCTCATCTCATCCTGGGGCTGTAGTCGGTCCCAAGGGTATGGCTGTTCGCCATTTAAAGAGGTACGTGAGCTGGGTTTAAAACGTCGTGAGACAGTTTGGTCCCTATCTTCCGTGGGCGCTGCAGATTTGAGGAAGCCTGCTCCTAGTACGAGAGGACCGGAGTGGACACACCTCTGGTGTATCGGTTGTCACGCCAGTGGCATTGCCGAGTAGCTAAGTGTGGAAGAGATAACCGCTGAAAGCATCTAAGCGGGAAACTCGTTTCAAGATGAGATCTGCCGGGGCCTTGAGCCCCCTGAAGGGTCGTTGTAGACCACGACGTTGATAGGCTGGGTGTGGAAGTGCAGCAATGCATTAAGCTAACCAGTACTAATTGCCCGTGCGGCTTGACCCTATAACTTTGACTGCCAATCGCAGCTCAAGACTGTTATGCCAAGTACGCAATCAAATCCACGCTGATTCACAGACTCTATGAATTCGCTGTGCAGTCCTCACTGCTCAGCAACCCTTTATGCCTGATGACCATAGCAAGTTGGTCCCACTCCTTCCCATCCCGAACAGGACAGTGAAACGACTTCGCGCCGATGATAGTGCGGGTTCCCGTGTGAAAGTAGGTCATCGTCAGGCTCTTACAGCCCAAACCGCCCTCCCACTACAACAGTGGGAGGGCGTTTTGCTTTGGGCTTGAGCGGTCAATCAACATCGGCCGGCACACAGCATTCAACAACTCCCAGTTGCCGTAGATCTACATCTGCTTGATGTGTTGACGGGGATGTATCTGCTGTAGCATTGACGTTCACGTCAACTAATACGCTACATTGGAGCAGATCTCCCGGTCTGCAATGCATGGCTACTTACACCATCAGTGACCTTGCCAAAGAATTCGATCTCACGACTCGCGCCATGCGGTTCTACGAGGACATGGGCTTGCTGCGTCCGGAACGGGCAGGTCCAGGGGGGCGGAATCGGATTTACAGCGCACGCGATCGCACACGGCTCAAATTGACACTGCGGGCAAAGCGCCTGGGTCTATCGCTTACCGAAGCCAAAGAAATCATCGACCTCTACGACAGCCCTCGTGACACGGGGGTGCAACTGCGCAAGTTCCTAGAGGTTCTTGCGATTCATCGTAGGCAGTTGGAGTCCCAGATGATGGACCTGCAAGCCAATCTGGACGAGGTGCGGGAGCATGAGCGCGAGGCTCAAGAACTGCTTCAAAAAATTGAGGCCCCAACGCCCAAAGTCGTGGATAATTGACGTTTACGTAAACGTCATATTTGCGCGTCCTGGCTTTGTCCGGCCTGTAGCGTCGTCGTCTTGGACGTATCGCAGTGGGGACATCGAGCCAACGACCCGTGAGAGATCATCTTCCGAGGAGACACCCATGAGCACCGCCACCCAGTTGCCAGGCCTGAACTTTCAGTTGGGCGAAGACATTGACGCCCTGCGCGACGCGGTGCGCGAATTCGCGCAAGCCGAGATTGCGCCTCGCGCTGCCGAGATCGATCGCAACGACCAGTTTCCCATGGACCTGTGGCGCAAGTTCGGTGATCTGGGCGTGTTGGGTATTACCGTGCCGGAGCAATACGGTGGTGCCGACATGGGCTACCTCGCGCACATGGTGGCCATGGAGGAAATTTCTCGCGCCAGCGCATCGGTGGGTTTGAGCTACGGCGCGCACAGCAACCTGTGCGTGAACCAGATCAACCGCAATGGCAACGAAGCACAGCGTAAGAAATACCTGCCCAAGCTGATCAGCGGGGAGCACGTTGGCGCCCTCGCCATGAGCGAGCCCGGTGCCGGCTCCGACGTGATCAGCATGAAGCTGCGTGCGGAGGACAAGGGCGGCTACTACCTGCTCAACGGTTGCAAGATGTGGATCACCAATGGTCCGGATGCCGACACGCTGGTGGTGTACGCCAAGACCGAGCCTGAACTGGGTGCGCGCGGCGTGACCGCCTTCCTTATCGAAAAAGGCATGCAAGGCTTCAGCATTGCGCAGAAGCTCGACAAACTCGGCATGCGCGGCAGTCATACGGGGGAACTGGTGTTCCAGAACGTCGAGGTACCGGCTGAGAACGTGCTGGGCGGCGTGAACAACGGTGCCAAGGTGCTGATGAGCGGCCTGGACTACGAGCGCGCCGTACTGACGGGTGGGCCGCTGGGCATCATGCAGAGCGTGATGGACAACGTGGTGCCCTACATCCACGACCGCAAGCAGTTCGGCCAGAGCATTGGCGAGTTCCAGCTCATCCAGGGCAAGGTGGCCGACATGTACACCGTGCTCCAGGCGGGCCGCTCGTTCGCCTACACGGTGGCCAAGAACCTGGACATGCTGGGTTCCGACCACGTGCGCCAGGTGCGCAAGGATTGCGCCAGCGTCATCCTCTGGTGCGCCGAGAAAGCCACTTGGATGGCCGGCGAAGGTGTGCAGATCTACGGTGGCAACGGCTATATCAACGAATACCCGCTAGGTCGCCTGTGGCGGGATGCGAAACTCTACGAAATCGGCGCCGGTACCAGCGAGATCCGCCGCATGCTGATCGGCCGGGAGCTGTTTGCCGAAACCTGCTGATGGCCCGCGCCGACGCCGCTCATTCATTCACAGCAAGAAGAAAAGGATTGCCTTTATGACCACCGCCTCCATCGACGAGCTGTTTGCCCACAACCGCGAGTGGGCGGAACGGATGGAGCGTGACCGGCCGGGTTTCTTCACCGGCTTGTTGGCGCAGCAGAAACCGCGCTACATGTGGATCGGTTGCTCCGACAGCCGCGTACCGGCCAACCAGATCACGGGGCTGGAGCCGGGCGAGGTGTTCGTCCACCGTAACATCGCCAACGTGGTCGTGCCCACCGACCTCAACTGCCTGTCGACCATCCAGTACGCGGTCGACCAGCTCAAGGTCGAGCACCTGATGGTCGTGGGGCACTACGGCTGCGGTGGTGTATTGGCGGCGCTGCAGGACGCACGCATTGGTTTGGCGGATAACTGGATCCGCCATGTGAAGGACGTGCGCGACAAGCACGCCGCCCTGCTTGAAGGCATGGACGTGCAATGGCGCCACGACGCGCTGTGCGAACTCAACGCGATCGAGCAGGTGATGAACATCGCCCACTCCACGGTGATGCAGGATGCCTGGGCGCGTGGCCAGAAGGTGCAGTTGCACGGATGGTGCTACAGCCTGAACAACGGCTTGATCACCAATCTGCAGATGTCTGTACCTGACGTGGCGGGGCTCGGCGAGGCGCACCGCCAGGCGGTGGCCCTGGTGGCCAGCCGCGTGCGCCAATAGGGCGCACCGCACTGCGCGCGGTTCTGCAGGCACGGCATGTTTCCCGAGCGACTCGATGCCCCGCAGGCCTACGACATCGCCAAGGCGATGATGGATGGCTTCAACCGCCACTACCGCCTGTTTCGCGCCGAGTCTGCGCGCGCCAAGCACCGCTTCGAGACCGCCGACTGGCATGGCCAGCAACGCGCCCAGCGCGAGCGCATCGAGTTCTACGATCTGCGCGTCAAGGAGTGCGTGCGCCGCCTCGACAAGGAGTTCCACGCGGGCGACCAGTCCATGGAGGTGTGGCACCAGATCAAGCTGCACTACATCGGGCTCATGGTGAACCACCTGCAGCCCGAGCTGGCCGAGACCTTCTTCAATTCGGTCACCACCAAGATCCTGCACCGCACGCACTTCCATAACGACTTCATCTTCGTGCGACCCGCGGTGAGCACGGAGTACATCGAAAGCGACGACCCCGGGGCGCGGCCCACCTATCGCGCCTACTACCCGTCGCGCGACAACCTGCACGAGACCGTTGTGCGCATCGTCGAGCACTGCGCCCTGCAGCGGGACTTTGAGGACCTGCCGCGCGATGCGGGCCACGTGGTGCAGGCCCTGCAGCAGCGCCTGGGCGCGGTCAAGCTGCGCACCAACTTTCAGGTCCAGGTGCTGTCCAGCCTGTTCTTTCGCAACAAGGGCGCGTACCTGGTCGGCAAGGTCATCAACGGCTATAACGAACTGCCGTTTGCGTTGCCCATCCTGCATGGTGAGGATGGTCGCCTGCTGATCGACGCCGTGCTGTTCGGCGAGAACGACCTGCAGATGCTGTTCTCCTTTGCGCGGGCCTACTTCATGGTGGACATGGAGATCCCCAGTGCCTACGTGCAGTTCTTGCGCAGCCTCATGCCGCGCAAGCCCCGTGCCGAGCTCTACACCGCGCTGGGCTTGGCCAAGCAGGGCAAAACGCTGTTCTACCGCGATTTCCTGCACCACCTGCGTTATTCCACCGACAAATTCCGCATCGCCCCCGGCATCAAGGGCATGGTGATGCTGGTGTTCGACCTGCCGAGCTTTCCTTACGTCTTCAAGCTCATCAAGGATCAGTTCCCAGCACCGAAGGACACCACGCGTGAACAGGTGCAGGGCAAGTACCTGCTGGTCAAGCAGCACGACCGCGTGGGGCGGATGGCCGACACGCTGGAATACAGCCTGGTTGCCTTTCCCCGCGAGCGTTTTTCCGACGAACTCATCGAGGAGATCCG
This sequence comes from Diaphorobacter sp. C33, assembly GCF_030503915.1. Classification (NCBI taxonomy): domain Bacteria; kingdom Pseudomonadati; phylum Pseudomonadota; class Betaproteobacteria; order Burkholderiales; family Comamonadaceae; genus Diaphorobacter; species Diaphorobacter sp. C33. The sequence continues at coordinate 2,532,686 of NZ_CP129980.1, read as the reverse complement.
CAGGCATGCGCCGAGCCAGATGGAGATCAGCGACCGCGACGGCGATGGCCGCCAGGAGGTCATCATTGCGCACCTGTACATCGAGCGGCGCATGATCCCGCTGAATATCCACCTGCAGGAATGCTTCGATACCGGGCTCGACAAGCCCGAGGCACGCAGCGCGCTGGAGCATGCCGTCACCGAGTACGGCAACGCCATCAAGGACATGGTCGCCGCCAACATCTTCCCCGGCGACATGCTCTGGAAGAACTTCGGCATCACCCGCAATGGCAAGGTCGTGTTCTACGACTATGACGAGATCGAGTACCTCACCGACTGCAACTTCCGCCGCGTGCCGCCGCCGCGTTGCGAGGAGGATGAAGTGTCTGGCGAGGTCTGGTGGCCCGTGGGGCCGCACGATGTGTTCCCCGAGACCTTCGGCCCGTTCCTGCTGGGTAACGACGCCGTGCGCGAGGCGTTCATGCGCCACCACGCCGACCTGCTGGACGTGGAGTTCTGGCAGTCGCACAAGGAACGCATCCAGGCCGGCCACGTGTACGACGTGTTTCCCTATGACAGCGCGCGGCGCTTTCGCTGCGCAAGCTCTTCTTCATTTCAAACCCAAGGAGATTCCACATGAGCCAACACCACGACCCCGTCGTCATCGTCAGCGCCGCGCGCACGCCCATGGGCGCTTTCATGAGCGACTTTGCCGACCTCGCGGCGCATGACTTGGGCGGCGCTGCCATCAAGGCCGCCGTCGAGCGTGCCGGCATTGCCCCCGAGAAGGTGGACGAGGTGCTGTTCGGCAACTGTTTGATGGCCGGCCAGGGCCAGGCGCCTGCGCGCCAGGCAGGCTTCAAGGGTGGGTTGCCGCAGAGCACCGGCGCGGTGACGCTGTCCAAGATGTGCGGCGCGGGCATGGAGGCCACCATCCTGGCCCATGACCAGCTGATCGCCGGCAGCCGCGACGTGATGGTCTCCGGCGGCATGGAGAGCATGACCAACGCCCCCTACCTGCTCAAGAAAGGGCGCGGCGGCTACCGCATGGGCCATGACAAGGTGTACGACCACATGATGCTCGATGGCCTGGAAGACGCCTACGAGGCCGGCCGCTCCATGGGCACCTTCGGTGAGGACTGCGCCGCCAAGTACAGCTTCACGCGCGAGCAGCAGGACGCCTTTGCCATCGAAAGCGTCAAGCGCGCGCAGCAGGCGACGCAAAGCGGCGCCTTCGCCACCGAGATCACACCCGTCACGGTCAAGACCCGCAAGGGCGATGTGACGGTGAGCATCGACGAAGGCCCGGCCAAGGCCAAGCTGGACAAGATCGCCGGCCTCAAGCCCGCGTTCAAGAAGGACGGCACCATCACCGCCGCCTCCAGCTCCAGCATCAACGACGGCGCCGCCGCCCTGGTGCTGATGCGCCAGTCCACCGCCCAGCAACTGGGCTGCAAGCCCCTGGCCAAGATCGTGGCGCACGCTACGCATTCGCAAGCGCCCGAGTGGTTCACCACCGCACCCGTGGGTGCAACCCAGAAGGCCCTGAAGAAGGCCGGCTGGACGGTGCAGGACGTGGACCTGTGGGAGGTGAACGAGGCCTTCGCCGTCGTGCCCATGGCGCTGATGGCCGAGCTGAACGTGCCGCACGACAAGGTCAACGTGCATGGCGGCGCTTGCGCTCTGGGCCACCCCATCGGCGCCAGCGGCGCGCGCATCATCGTGACATTGATCCACGCGCTGCAGCGCCATGGCAAGAAGAAGGGCCTGGCCACGCTGTGCATCGGCGGCGGCGAAGGCACGGCCATGGCCATCGAACTGGTCTGACCCGCCAGCCATGGGCGCCCCTGCACACGCAGTGGCGCTCTTTTTTTAATAGCTGCTAGCGCTTGCTGAATAAGCGCTGGAGGCCTATTTGGCTTATCACTTATGTCCACAGTCCTGGTGATTGGAGCGTCGCGCGGCATCGGTCTGGAGCTGGTGCGCCAGTACGCGGCCGACGGCTGGCGCGTGCTGGCCACGGTGCGTGACGAAGCCGGCCGCGCGCGCGTGCAGGCGCTCGGCGCGCAGGCCCTCACCGTGGACGTGGCCCAGCCCGCCAGCGTAAGCGGACTGGCCTGGATGCTGGACGGCGAAAAGCCCGACCTGGCGTTGTATGTCGCAGGCGTGATGCGCCGCCCCGGTGCGCGCACCCCGCCCACGCGCGAGGACTTCGACGCCGTCATGCACACCAACGTGCTGGGCGCCATGCAGGTCATTCCGCAGGTGGCGCCGCTGGTGGAGGCCGCGGGCGGCGTGTTTGCCTTCGTGTCCTCGTCCATGTCGCTGATCGGCGGCGTGCCGGACAGCAACGCTTGGCTGTACCGCACCAGCAAGGCAGCGCTGAACATGGCCGTGGCAGCGGCGCAGCACGATTACCCGGCCGCGACGCTCGTCACCATCGACCCCGGCTGGGTGCAGACCGACATGGGCGGCGAGGCCGCTCCGCTCACCGTGGCCGACAGCGTACGCGGCATGCGCGCGGTGCTGGCGCAGGTCACACCCGCGGACCGCGCACGCCTGCTGCACCACGACGGCCGGCGCGCCACGCACTGGTAAGCCCGCGCAACGCGCCACTTCAAGAACCACTGAACCCTACGGAGACACGATGCTGCTGACCCAAGACCAGGAAATGATCCGCGACGCCGTGCGCGACTTCGCCCAGCAGGAGCTGTGGCCGAATGCCGCGCGCTGGGACAAGGAACACCACTTTCCACGCGAGGCGCACCAGGGCCTGGCCGCACTGGGCGCTTACGGCATCTGCGTGCCCGAGGATCTGGGCGGTGCGGGCCTGGACTACCTGACGCTGGCCCTGGTGCTGGAAGAAATCGCCGCCGGCGACGGTGGCACGAGCACCGCGATCAGCGTGACCAACTGCCCGGTCAACGCCATCCTCATGCGCTACGGCAACGCGCAGCAGCAGCGCGACTGGCTCACGCCCCTGGCGCGCGGCGAGATGCTGGGCGCGTTCTGCCTGACCGAGCCGCATGTGGGCTCCGACGCTTCGGCCTTGCGCACGACGGCCGTCAAAGAAGGCAACGAGTACGTCATCAACGGCGTCAAGCAGTTCATCACCAGTGGCAAGAACGGGCATGTGGCCATCGTGATTGCCGTGACCGACAAGGGTGCGGGCAAGAAAGGCATGAGCGCGTTCCTGGTGCCCACGAATACGCCCGGCTACGTGGTCGCGCGCCTGGAGGACAAGCTGGGCCAGCACAGCAGCGACACGGCGCAGATCAACTTCGACCACTGCCGCATCCCGGCCGAGAACCTCATTGGAGCGGAGGGCGAGGGCTACAAGATCGCGCTGGGCGCGCTCGAAGGTGGCCGCATCGGTATCGCCGCGCAAAGCGTGGGCATGGCACGCAGCGCGTTTGATGCGGCGCTGGCGTACTCGAAAGAGCGCGAAAGCTTCGGCCAGCCCATCTTCAACCACCAGGCCGTGGGATTTCGCCTGGCCGACTGCGCCACGCAGATCGAGGCCGCGCGCCAGCTCATCTGGCACGCCGCCGCGCTGCGCGATGCGGGGCGCCCCTGCCTGAAGGAAGCTGCCATGGCCAAGCTCTTCGCCAGCGAGATGGCCGAGCGCGTGTGCAGTGCCGCCATCCAGACACTGGGCGGCTATGGTGTGGTGAACGACTTCCCGGTGGAGCGCATCTACCGCGACGTGCGCGTGTGCCAGATCTACGAAGGCACGAGCGACGTGCAGAAGATCATCATCCAGCGTGCGCTGGCGTGATGGTGCTATTGATTGAATAGCTGCTCGCGCCCGCCAGACGGGCGCGACAGGCCATTTTGATGTAAAAGCGTCAGCGCTTCTTGAGCACCACGGTGATGGTGCCGTTGGTCTCCAGCGTGGCGCGCTCCACCTCGTGGGTGTGCAGGCAGCCGCCCATGCGCAGCGCGGCAGCCAGGTCGCTGGGAGAGATCAGCTCGCGCCGCAACAGCGCCTCGTCCACCTGTCCGTCCTGCACGACCACCTGCGCGTGGCCGTCGATCAGGCGTTCCAGCCACCGCATGCGGAACGTGAGCTGCGCCAGCGCCACATGGCACAGGATCAATGTGGAGGCCGAGATCAGCCCGCCGATGAGCGAGTTGTCACCCGCGTTCATTGAGTTCTGCACCGCGTTCGAGAGGATCAGGAGCAACACCAGATCGAACGGTGCGTACTGCCCCGTCTGGCGCTTGCCCGTCAGGCGCAGAAACACCAGCAAAAAGACATACACCACCACGCCGCGCAGCACGAATTCCCACCACGGAACACCCATAGACCACATGCAAGGCTCCCCATCTGCAACGTGAGGGGGGCAGTCTACGTTCAATAATCGCCGCATGACCTTGCCGATCTGCCCCTGCGGCGCCACCCACCGGCGCCGGCCCCTGGCCTATGCCGACTGCTGCGGCCGCTACGTGGAGCAGTTCGACGCCGAGCCCGCGCCCAGCGCCGAGGCGCTCATGCGCTCGCGCTACAGCGCCTTCGTGCGCGAGAACGCCGCCTATTTGTTGGCCACCTGGCACGCCAGCACCCGCCCGGCGCAACTCGACTTCGAACCCGGTGCCAAGTGGCTGGGCCTGGAGGTGCGCGCCGGCGCGCAGACCGGCGAGCACAGCGCCGAGGTCGAGTTCGTCGCCCGCTACCGCGTGGGCGGACGTGGCGTTCGCCTGCATGAACGCAGCCGCTTCGTGCGCGAGCAGGGGCGCTGGTATTACGTGGACGGCGACCTGAAGTGACACCAGGCTGCGGTCCTGGTGTTGTCGCGCCAAAGGCCTTTGCTGGTGAGCGCGAGAAGCTATTAAATTTGTAGTAATTCAGCCGTCATTCCCACCACATGCCGGCGACGTTGTGCACAAAGATGGGGTAGTTCATCCACGTGCCGCGCAACCCCTTGCGCACCACGGTGCCGATTTGCGGCGCGAAGATCCAGGCGTTGACGGCGTCCTGCGCCAGATGCCGCTGCATCTGGGAGAACAGCATCTGGCGCTCGCGCGCGTTGGTGGCGCTGGCGTGGCGCTCCACCAGGGCGCGAAAGGCCGGGCTGTCGTAGCCGAAGTAGTAGCCCGGATCGGTGTAGATGCGGTAGTCCAGCGGCTCCACATGATTGATGAGGGTCATGTCGAACTGGCCCTTGAACGGGCCCTGCAGCCACTGCTGCCAGCTCAGCTGCTGGATGTTGGCCTCGATGCCCACCTGGGCCAGGTCGCGGGCGATCAATGGCCCGCCCACGTGTGCGTACGGTGCGGGCGGCAGGGCCAGTTCCAGCCGCAGCGGCGTCTGCACCCCAGCCTGTTTCAGCAGGGCGCGTGCGCGGGTGGGGTCGTAGGGGTGCAGGCTGGCCAGGTGCACATAACCCGCGTCCGTGGGACTGAAGTGGCTGCCGATCACCACGCCGCGCCCATCCAGCGCGGTGCGGATAAAGCCCTCGCGGTCGATGGCGTGGGTGATGGCGCGGCGCACGCGCACGTCGTCCAGGGGTTTGCTGCGATGGTTCAACGCCAGCATCCCCTTGCCGCCGGAGGCCCCGATCAACACCTGGTAATGGCTGTTGTCCTGAAAGCGCCGCACCGTCTGCGTGGCGAAGTTGAACAGCACGTCGATCTCACCCGCGCGCAGGGCGTTGTCCTGCGCCTCCAGGTCGTGCAGGAAGCGGTACACGGCGCGTTCCATGCGTACCTGGGCCGCGTGGCGGTGGGACTCGGCCTTGACCAGCGTGATGTGCTGGCCGCGCTCCCAGCGCTGTACGCGGTAGGGGCCCGTGCCCACCGGGGCGCTGGCCGCCTGTGCGGCCGTGTCCGGGTGCAGGATCACGGCCGGCCCCTCGCCCAGGCGGAAGAGCAGGTGCGGATCGGGGTGGTGCAGCGTGAGCGTGACGGTGTGCGCATCGGGCGTGACCACCGTGGCGATATTGTCGAAGAGCGCCTTGCGGGACTTGTTGGTGGAGCCGGGCGCGACGGCACGCTCGAAGCTGAAACGCACGGCCGCCGCGTTGAGCGCGCTGCCGTCGTGAAAGCGCACCCCCTGGCGCAGCCGGAAGGTGCACGCGAGGCCGTTCGGGTCGGCGTTCCAGGACTCGGCCAGCAGCGGCTGTACCGCGCCGTTTTCCGTGATCTGCGTCAGCCCCTCCAGCACGTTGTAGTGCGTCACCTCGCCCACGGCGGCGGCAGCGGCCATGGTGGGGTCCAGGCTGTCGGGCTCCAGGGAGAGGTTGATCACCACGGAGCGTTCCGCGGCACGCGGTGAGACCTGTGCGGCGGCCGGCGCGGCGCACAGCGCGAGGGCCTGGGCCAGGCAGGCACGGCGGGTGAGGGAAGCGGGAGGCTGCGCAGGCATGGGCTACACCATCAGGGATGGGGCCTGTGGCCCCGGTGCTCAAATGCTACAGACTGTGACATAGTAGGGGCACATTGGCTATTCCTATCGTCCCCTGCGGGTTCAACCCGCGCCGTTTTCACCCATGACTTCGCCTGTGGCCTCGCTCCGCCTACCGGCGCCTGCCCGCGCGTGGTGGGCGCTCGGGTTGCTTGTCGCCCTGCTGTTTGCGGCGATTGGCTGGGGGGTGCATGCCATCTACCAGGCGCGTGAGCAACGCTACCGCCATCAGATCGAAGGCGGCCTGCAGGCCGTGAACCACATGCAGGTGCGGGGGGTGACGGACTGGCGGCGCCGGCGCTTGCAGGAGGCGGCGGCACTCACCGACGACCGCCTTCTGGCACAGGCCGTGGCCCGCTGGCGCGCAACGGCGGCGCCTGACGCCGAACAGGCGGTGCGTGAGCGGTTGCGCATCCTGGTCGAGCATGTGCGCTATACCGCTGCCTATTTCGTCGATCCGCAGGGCCGGCTGATCCTGGATGCCGGCGGGCCGGCCACGGGCACGCTGCAGCCACCCGAGATGCGCGCGCTGGAGGGCGCGCTGGCGCGGGCCGAGCCCGGCGTTGTCGAGCTGCGCCGCGACCCGGCCTTCGCCTTTCCGTTCTTCGGATTGCTGGCGCCGCTGTACGACGGAACCGCGTCGCTGGGGGCCATCTGGCTGGTGATGGATGCGCGCACCACGCTCTACCCATTGCTGGAGACCTGGCCCACCAGCAGCCGCACCGCCGAATCGGTGCTGGTGGAGCGGCAGGAGGACACGGCCTTGTTCCTCAGCCCCTTGCGCCATCGCAGCGATGAACCACTGGCGCTGCGCCTTCCGGCGGAGCCGGGCAGCCGTGATCCCATGGTGCTGGCCGTCGCGGGCGTGCGGGGCGCCTTCTACGGCAGCGACTATCGCAACCAGCCGGTGCTGGCGGTGGCCAGCGCGGTGCCGGACTCGCCCTGGCTGCTGGTGTCCAAGGTGGACGTGGCCGACGCCTTCACCGCTGCCCAGCGGCGCGAATGGCTGGCCCTGAGCCTGTTCGTCAGCCTGGGGCTGCTGTCGCTGGGCTGCGTCGTGGTGCTGTGGCAGGGGCGGGCCTGGCGGCGCGAACGGGCGTTGAAGGCGGAGCTGGAGCGCAACCTGCGCTGGCTGGACAATGCGCAGAAGGCGGCCTCGGTGGGCTACTTCGTCTATGAGGGGCAGAGCGAGGCATTCATCATGTCGCGCATGGCCAGCGCCATCTTCGGCCTGCCATCCGACGGGCGCATGACGCTGCGCCAGTGGGTGGGGATGCTGCACCCCGACGAGCGCGCGCAGACCCTGGAGATCCACGGCCGTGCCATGAGCGAGCGCATTCCGCTGCGCACCCAGTACCGCATCCAACGCAACGGCGACGGCCAGGTGCGCTGGATCGAGGTGTGGGGCGAGTACGGCGACTCCGCCGGCGACGGCGAGCCGCTGCTCATGACCGGCACCGTGCAGGACATCACCGACCGCAAGCACACCGAGGACGAACTCGCGCGTTACCGCAACGCGCTGGAGTCGCAGGTTCGCATGGACCCGCTCACCCAGGTGGCCAACCGCCTGGCGCTGGACGAGGCCGTGGCGCGCGCCTGGAGCCAGGCGCTGCGCGAGGGTTCGTCGCTGGCGCTGCTGATGATCGACGTGGACCATTTCAAGGCCTACAACGACTATTACGGCCACGTGGCGGGCGACCTCTGCCTGCAGCGCGTAGCGTCGGCGCTGGCGTCGGCCTTGGGGCGGCCGGGTGACCTGCTGGCGCGCTATGGAGGCGAGGAATTCGCCGTGCTGCTGCCGGGCGCGGACGCCGATGCCGCCCTGGCCGTGGCGCACCGCCTGCAGGAGGTGCTGCGCGCCCTGTCGCTGGAGCACCGCGCCAACCCGGGCGGATTCACCGTCACCGCAAGCATGGGCCTGGCCCACCTGCGTCCGGCCGACGTCGTGTCCGCAGGCACCGAAACGCGCGCCGGCGTGGACGCGGCCCAGCCCCTGTTCCAGCAGGCAGACGCCGCGCTGTACCGCGCCAAACAGCTGGGCCGCGACCGCGTGGTGAGCTACGACGCGCAGTGCGCGGCCACCCTGTACGAGGCCGGGCAGCCCGCGCCTGCGATCATGCTGACCTATGACATTTGAAGCGATATTGTTCGATTGCGACGGCGTGCTGGTGGACAGCGAGCCCATTACCAACGGCGTGCTGTGCGAGATGCTCAATGAAGCCGGCTGGCTGCTGGCGCCCGAGGAGTGCATGCGCCTGTTCATCGGCAAGACCGTGCGCAGCGAGGCTGCGCGCATCGAGGCCGAGACGGGCCGCCCGCTCACCGACGTGTGGATGGCCGAGTTCTACGCGCGCCGCAACGCACGCCTGCAGGCCGAGTTGGTAGCCATCCCCAACGCGCCCCAAGCCGTGCGCGCCGTGCACGGGCTGCTGCAGGGGCGCATCGCCTGTGCCTCCGGCGCCGACCGGCAGAAGGTGGAGATGCAACTGGCGCAGGTGGGCCTGGCGCCGCTGTTCGCGGGACGCGTTTTCAGCGGCCACGAGATGCCCGCCACCAAGCCTGCACCCGACGTGTACCTGGCAGCGGCCGCAGCCGTGGGCGTGCCGCCCCTGCGCTGCCTGGTGGTGGAAGACACGGTGACGGGCGTCACGGCCGGCGTGGCCGCGGGCGCCACGGTGCTGGGCTACAGCCCGTCGCCCGTGGGCCATGGCTCTGCCGAGGCGCTGCGCGCCGCTGGCGCCGTGCAGGTCATGGCCGATATGGCAGAACTGCCTGCGCTGCTGCAGGCCATGCGGGTTGCGGTTTAAGCCAAATTGGGCTCTAGCGCTTGCTGGGTAAGCGCTAGCAGCTACTAATAAATGAGCGTCTATACCGCAACGGAGCGCGCGCCGCGGCGGAACTCCGCGGGCGACTGGCCTGTCCAGCCGCGAAACGCGCGGATGAAGCTCTTCTCGCTGGCAAAGCCCGTGGCCTGCGCCACCTGCTTGATGGGGCGGTCGCTGCGGTGCAGCAGCTCGATCGCGCGGCTGCGGCGCACCTCGTCTTTCAGCGACTGCAGCGACGCGCCTTCCTCCTTGAGCTGGCGGTGCAGCGTGCGCGCCGAGACGTGCAGCTGCTCGGCCAGCGTGTGTGCGCTGTGGGTCGCGTCGGGCAGGGCGGCCAGCACCTGGCGCACGCGCTGCACCAGCAGCCGGTCGCGGCGGTACTGGCGCACGGTGAGGGGCAGCGCGTGCTGCAGCATCTGGCGCATGGCCGCCTCGTCGCGCGTGATCGGCAGCGCGAGGTAGCGCGCATCGAAATGCACCGCCGCGCGCGGTGCCTGAAAGCGCGTCGGGCCGCTGAAGAGCACGCCATAGGCCTGCGCATGGGGCGGTGGCGCGAAGGGGAACTCGGCCGCCAGCACCGGCAGGCGCGAGTCGATGAACCAGCTGGCCAGCCCGAGCGCGTTGCGCAGCGTGGAAACCAGGCAGAACTCGCGCAGCGTGCCCAGGTCGCGCTGCTCGGCGATGGTGAGCGTGGCCTGCTGGCCCTCGGCGTGTAGGTGCAGCGTGATGTCGTCCGTCAGCAGCGCGTGGTGGCGGCACCAGCGCGCCAGCGCCAGGCCCAGTGTGGGTGCACTCAGCGAGGCGCGCGCCAGCAGGCCGTAGCTGCCCCAGGGCAGGCGGCGGGAGAACCAGCCCAGGGCTTCGTCGTCCAGCTCGCGCATCGCAGCGGCGGACAGCACCTCCATCTGCTGCGCCGTGATGCGGCCCGCAGAGTTGCCAACCTGCTCTGGCGGGATTTGTGCCAGCGCCAGCACCTGCGCCGCGTCCATTCCGCGCGCTGCGTAGGCCTGCACGATGGCCTGCACAAACGCCATGGGCGTGGCGGCCGTGGGTGTAGCGAGGAGTGCGGTGGGTGCGGGCGGTGGCGGCGCAGGGTCAGGATGGTCGGGCATGCGTGGAGTCTGCAACTCTGTGGCGCAATTTGCAACCTTTCTGACCCATCTCGGTCACCGCGCGTGCGGGGGTGCGGCGTATGCTGTGCAGCCTGTTGCCGGGCCCCGCGCGGGCGCTGGCCCACCCCGACCAGGAGACAAGCCCATGGAACCCGCATCCACCCCATCGGCCGCGTTGAGCCATGCGCGTGGCAGTGCCGCCACCCCCCTCATCGAGCAGACGCTGGGCGACTTCTTCGCCGGCATGGCGCAGCGCCAGCCCACGCACGAGGCACTGGTCAGTCGCCACCAGGGCCTGCGCTACACCTACGCCGAGCTGCACCAGGCGGCCCGCCAACTGGCCAGCGCGCTGCTGGGCCTGGGGCTCGCCAAGGGCGACCGCATCGGAATCTGGTCGCACAACAACGCCGAATGGGTGCTGATGCAACTGGCCACGGCGCAGGTGGGCCTGATCCTGGTGAACATCAACCCGGCTTACCGCACGGCCGAGGTGGAGTACGCGCTGAACAAGGTCGGCTGCAAGGCGCTGGTGGCCATGCCGCAGTTCAAGACCAGCGACTATCTGGGCATGCTGCGCGAGCTGGCACCCGAATTGGCCGCGTCCCAGCCCGGCGCACTGCAGGCCGCGCGCCTGCCCACGCTGCGCACGGTGGTGTGGATCGACGCGGCCGGCTCAGGCGTGGCGGGCCAAGGCGACGAACAGCCGGGCATGCTGCGGTTTTCCACGCTGATGGCGCGGGGCGACGCGCAGGACGCGCGCATCGACGCCATTGCCGCCCAACTGCACAACACCGACCCCATCAACATCCAGTTCACCAGCGGCACCACCGGGTTCCCGAAGGGCGCCACGCTCACGCACCGCAACATCCTGAACAACGGTTTCTTCATCGGCGAGTGCATGCGCCTCACGCCCGAGGACCGGCTGTGCATTCCCGTGCCGCTGTACCACTGCTTCGGCATGGTGCTGGGCAACCTGGCCTGCCTCACGCATGGCAGCACCATCGTGTACCCCAACGACGGCTTCGACGCCCTGACCGTGCTGGAGACCGTGCAGGCCGAGCGCTGCACCGGCCTGCACGGCGTGCCCACCATGTTCATTGCCGAGCTGGACCACCCGCGCTTTGCCGAGTTCGACCTGCGCACCCTGCGTACCGGCATCATGGCCGGCAGCCCGTGCCCGATCGAGGTGATGAAGCGCGTGGTGGGCGACATGCACCTGTCGGAGATCACCATCGCCTATGGCATGACCGAGACCAGCCCCGTGAGCTGCCAGAGCGACGCCGAAACGCCGCTGGCCAAGCGCGTGTCCACCGTGGGCCGCGTGCAGCCGCACCTGGAGGTGAAGATCATCGACCCCGAGACCGGCGCCGTGGTGCCGCGCGGCGAGCGCGGCGAACTGTGCACCCAGGGCTACTCCGTCATGCACGGCTACTGGGGCGATGAGGCCAAGACCCGCGAGGCGATCGACGAAGGCGGCTGGATGCACACGGGCGACCTGGCCACCATGGACGACGAGGGCTACGTGAACATCGTCGGCCGCATCAAGGACATGGTGATCCGCGGCGGCGAGAACGTGTACCCGCGCGAGATCGAGGAATTCCTCTACCGCCACCCCATGGTGCAGGACGTGCAGGTGGTGGGCGTGCCCGACCAGCGCTTCGGCGAGGAGCTGTGCGCCTGGATCATCGCCAAGCCCGGCACGCGCCCCAGCGAGGACGACATCCGTGCCTTCTGCAAGGGCCAGATCGCGCACTACAAGGTGCCGCGCTACATCCGCTTCGTTACCAGCTTCCCGATGACGGTGACGGGCAAGATCCAGAAGTTCAAGATCCGCGACGTCATGAAAGACGAGCTGGGCCTTGCCGAAGACAAAACCGCTTGAAACGAGCCACCGCCATGATTCTTGAATCCCAACTCAACCCGCGCTCGGCCGACTTTCAGGCCAATGCCGCCGCGATGCGCGCCGTGGTGGAGGACCTGCGCGCCCAGATCGAGCGCGTGTCCCAGGGCGGCGGCGAGGCCGCCCGCGCCAAGCATGTGGCGCGCGGCAAGCTGCTGCCGCGCGAGCGCGTGGAGATGCTGCTGGACCCCGGCACGCCGTTCCTGGAGATCGCCCCGCTGGCGGCCCTCAACATGTACGGCAACGACGCGCCCGGCGCGGGCCTGATCGCGGGCATCGGCAGCGTGGCCGGCATCGCCTGCATGATCGTGTGCAACGACGCCACGGTGAAGGGCGGCACCTATTACCCCATGACGGTGAAGAAGCACCTGCGCGCGCAAGAGATCGCGCAGCAGAACTGCCTGCCGTGCATCTACCTGGTGGACTCGGGCGGCGCCAACCTGCCCAACCAGGACGAGGTCTTCCCCGACCGCGACCACTTCGGCCGCATCTTCTACAACCAGGCCAACATGAGCGCGCAGGGCCTGGCGCAGATCGCCGTGGTCATGGGTTCGTGCACGGCCGGCGGCGCCTACGTGCCGGCCATGAGCGACGAGACCATCATCGTCAAGAACCAGGGCACCATCTTCCTGGGCGGCCCGCCGCTGGTGAAGGCCGCCACGGGCGAGGTCGTCAGCAGCGAAGACCTGGGCGGCGGCGACGTGCACACGCGCCTGTCCGGCGTGGCCGACCACCTGGCACAGAATGACCTGCATGCGCTCTCGCTGGCGCGCGGGGCCGTCAAGAATTTGAATAGAAATCAGCCTGTAGCGTCCGCAGATCAAGCGCCAGTAGCTCCTAAATATGCAGCAGAAGAGCTGTATGGCGTGATCCCCGTGGACACGCGCAAGCCCTTCGACGTGCGCGAGATCATCGCCCGCATCGTGGACGGCAGTGCGTTCGACGAGTTCAAGGCGCGCTACGGCAACACCCTGGTGTGCGGCTTCGCGCGCATCGAGGGCATGGCCGTGGGCATCGTGGCCAACAACGGCATCCTGTTCAGCGAGAGCGCGCAGAAGGGTGCGCACTTCATCGAGCTGTGCTGCCAGCGCAAGATTCCGCTCGTCTTCCTGCAGAACATCACCGGCTTCATGGTCGGGCGCAAGTACGAGAACGAGGGCATCGCCCGCCACGGCGCCAAGATGGTCACGGCGGTGGCCACGGCCAACGTGCCCAAGTTCACGGTGATCATCGGCGGCAGCTTCGGCGCGGGCAACTACGGCATGTGCGGCCGCGCGTACTCGCCGCGCTTCCTGTGGATGTGGCCCAACGCGCGCATCAGCGTGATGGGCGGCGAGCAGGCCGCCAGCGTGCTGGCCACCGTCAAGCGCGACGGCATCGAGGGCAAGGGCGGCAGCTGGAGCATGGAGGAAGAAGAGGCCTTCAAGACGCCCATCCGCCGCCAGTACGAGGAGCAGGGCCACCCCTACTACGCCACCGCCCGCCTGTGGGACGACGGCATCATTGACCCCGCCGACACGCGCCGCGTGCTGGCGCTGGCGCTGGCGGCTTCGCGCCACGCGCCGATCGAAGACATGAAGTTCGGCGTGTTCCGCATGTAAGGCGCGGTCCATGGATGCCGTCACCCATTTCAGCCTGCTCGCGCGCTACAACGTGTGGGCCACGGCGCGCCTGCTGGCAGCCGTGCAGGTGCTGCCCGAGGCGGACTACCGGCGCGACATGGGCCTGTTCTTTCGCAGCATCCATGGCACGCTCAACCATCTGCTGGTGGGCGAGCACCTGCTGTGGTTCGCGCGCTTTGCCGAAGGCGCGTCGCCCCGTATGGCGCTGGATGCCGAGGTGGAGAGCGATCGCGCGCGCCTGGCCGAGCGGCTGCAGGAAGGCGCCGCGCGCTGGGAGCCGCTGATCGCCGGCTTTGCGCCAGCGCGCTGGGAGGGTGCGCTGTCTTACACCACCATGCGCGGCACGCCCGCCGTGCTGCCGTTTGCCGCCACGCTGGCGCATGTGTTCAACCACGGCACGCACCACCGCGGACAGATCACGGCGGCACTCACCGCGCTGGGCCAGCCGTGCCCGTCGCTCGACCTTGTCTACTTCCTGCAGAACCCGGATACGCCATGAGCCAGAACCTTTCCATCACCCAGTCGGGCGCGGTGGCGCGCATCACGCTGACGCAGCCCGAAATCCGCAATGCTTTCAGCGACGAAGTGATCGCAGAGATCACCGCGGCCTTCACGGAAGTCGGGGGACGCGCGGACGTGCGCGCCGTGGTGCTGGCCGCCGAGGGGCCGGCCTTCTGCGCGGGTGCCAATCTGAACTGGATGCGCCGCATGGCCGACTACACGCGGCAAGAGAACCTTGCCGACGCCGCCAAGCTGGCCGAGATGCTGCGCGTGATCTACGAATGCCCCAAGCCCACCGTGGCGCGCGTGCAGGGTGACGTGTACGCCGGCGGCATGGGGCTGGTCGCGGCCTGCGACATGGCGGTGGCGGTCGATACCGCGGGCTTTTGCCTGTCCGAGGTGAAGATCGGCCTGATCCCCGCCACCATCAGCCCCTACGTGATCCGCGCCATGGGCGCGCGCGCCGCGCACCGCTACTTCCTCACCGCGGAACGCTTCAGCGCGGCCGAGGCCTTGCGCATCGGTTTCGTGCACCAAGTGGTCGGCGCAGAGCAACTCGACGCCCAGGTGGACGAGCTGCTCAAGGCACTGACGGCCGCGAGCCCGAACGCCGTGCGCGCCTGCAAGACGTTGGTGCGCGATGTGGCCGGGCGCGAGATCGACGCCGCACTCATCGCCGCCACCGTGGAGGGCATTGCCGACATCCGCGCGAGCAGCGAGGGCCGCGAGGGCGTGCAGTCGTTCCTGCAAAAGCGCAAGCCCTCCTGGCTGGGCTGATCCGCCATGGACGCGCTCTGGCTCCAGATCGTGCAGTGGCTCCACAGCGTGGGGCTGCATGTCGATGCGGGTACCGCCCAGGCGGTGGCCGAAGGGGCTGCGCGCGCCACGCAGCAGCTGGACATGCCCGCGCTGCTGGCGCTGGCCGCCGCATTGGGCTGGGCCAGCGGCTTTCGGCTGTACGCCGTGGTGTTCCTGGTGGGCATGATGGGCTTGGCCGGCTGGCTGCCTCTGCCGCCGGGGCTGGCGCTGCTGCAGCACCCGCTGGTGCTGATGGCCAGCGGCTTCATGCTGCTGGTGGAGTTCTTCGCCGACAAGGTGCCCTGGTTCGACAGCGCCTGGGATGCCATCCACGCCTTCATCCGCGTGCCCGCCGGCGCGCTGCTGGCCGCCGGCGTGTTCGGTGCCGACAACGCCACCATGGCGCTGGCCGCGGGGCTGCTGGGCGGCTCCCTCTCGGCCACGGCGCTGGCCACCAAGATGACCACGCGGGCGGCGGCCAACACCTCGCCCGAGCCATTTTCCAACTGGGGCCTGTCGTTCTTTGAGGACGGCCTGGTCGTCGGCGTGGTCTGGCTGGCCACGCAGTACCCGCTGGCCTTCGGCATTGCGCTGGCGGTGATGCTGGCGCTGTCGGCGCTGCTTCTGGTGGTGCTGTTCAAGTTCCTGCGCGCCGTGCTGCGGCGCATTTCCTCTTTCTTTTCCGATTCCGCCAAGGTGGCCTGAATGTTCCAAAAAATCCTGATTGCAAACCGGGGTGAGATCGCCTGCCGTGTGGCCGCAACCGCCCGCCGCATGGGCGTGAAGACCGTGGCCGTGTACTCCGACGCCGATGCCCAGGCCAAGCACGTGGCCGCCTGCGACGAGGCCGTGCATATCGGCGGCAGCGCCCCCAAGGACAGCTACCTGCGCTGGGAGCGCATCATCGAGGCCGCCCAGGCCACGGGTGCGCAGGCCATCCACCCAGGCTACGGCTTCCTGAGCGAGAACGAAGACTTCGCCCACGCCTGTGCCAATGCGGGGCTGGTGTTCATCGGCCCGCCGCCTTCGGCCATCAAGGACATGGGTTTGAAGGCCGAGTCCAAGCAGCTGATGGAGAAGGCGGGCGTGCCGCTCGTGCCTGGCTACCACGGCAAGGACCAGGACCCGCAACTGCTGCAGCGCGAGGCCGACCGTATCGGCTACCCCGTGCTCATCAAGGCCAGCGCCGGTGGCGGCGGCAAGGGCATGCGCCTGGTGGAAAAGAGCGAGGACTTTGCCGCAGCGCTGGCCAGCTGCCAGCGCGAGGCCATCAACAGCTTTGGCGATGATGCCGTGCTGGTGGAGAAGTACGTGCTGCGCCCGCGCCACATCGAGATCCAGGTGTTCGGCGACACGCAGGGCAACTGCGTCTATCTGTTCGAGCGCGATTGCTCTGTGCAGCGCCGCCACCAGAAGGTGCTGGAAGAAGCCCCCGCCCCCGGCATGACCGAGGCCCTGCGCCGCCAGATGGGCGAGGCTGCCGTGGCAGCCGCCAAGGCCGTGGGCTACGTGGGCGCGGGCACAGTGGAGTTCATCGTGGAACAGCCCGGCGGCTACGACGCGCCCGAGCAGATGAAGTTCTACTTCATGGAGATGAACACCCGCCTGCAGGTGGAGCACCCCGTGACCGAGGCCATCACCGGCGAAGACCTGGTGGAGTGGCAGCTGTGCGTGGCCAGCGGGCAGCCTTTGCCCAAGCGCCAGGACGAGCTGAAGATCATCGGCCACGCCATCGAGGCGCGCATCTGCGCCGAGAACCCTGACAACAACTTCCTGCCAGCCACTGGCCAGCTGCACGTGTACCGCAAGCCGGCATGCACCAGCTTCGAACGGGGCAGCGTGCGCGTGGATGACGGCGTGCGCGAGGGCGACGCCATCAGCCCCTTCTACGACAGCATGATCGCCAAGCTCATCGTGCACGGCGACACGCGCGCGCAGGCCCTGGCGCGGCTGGACGATGCGCTGGCGCAGACCCACATCGTGGGCCTGGCGACCAACGTGCAGTTCCTGCGCCATGTGGTGAAGAGCGATTCGTTCGCCCAGGCGCGGCTGGACACCGCGCTGATCCCGCGCGAAGAGGCCGTGTTGTTCGGCCAGGAGCGCGTAGGCCTTCCTTTGGCCGCGGCAGCCGCCGTGGCTAGCCAGTTGCAGCGTGAGCAGGCGCAGGAAGGCGCCAATCCGTTCAGCCGCCGCGACGGCTGGCGTTCGCTGGTAGCGTGCCGCCGGCGTTTCGAGTTCGACTTCAATGGCGCACATGCCAAGGCCTGGCTGACCTATGAACGCGATGGCGGCTACCAACTGACCGTGGGAGAAGGCGAGGGAGCCGCGCAGGGTCCGCTGGCTTTCACGCCCTGGGCGGGCGGCCTGGACCTGCAATACGCCGGCCAGCGCACCTGCGCAACGGTCTATGCCCAGGGCGAGACCGACCACATCTTCACCCCCCGTGGCGCCACGCGCATCGAGGCATTGGACCTGCTGGCCCATGCGGGCGAAGCCGCCAGCGAGGGCGGGCGTCTCACCGCGCCCATGCCGGGCAAGGTGGTGTCGTTTGCCGTGCAGGCCGGCGACAAGGTGACCAAGGGCCAGCCCCTGGCGGTGATGGAGGCCATGAAGATGGAGCACACCATCGCCGCCCCCGCCGATGGCGTGGTGCAGGAGCTGCTCTACGCGCCAGGCGACCAGGTGGCCGAAGGCGCAGAACTGCTGCGGCTTTCCGCCGAGTGACGGCGGGGGCTTGCCCAGCCGCGGTACGCTCGTTGGCCATGAAGATCACCTTTTGCTGTACCGATACCAAGGCCGAACCCTGGCTGCAGGGGCTGGCCGCCGCCCTGCCGGGGGCCGACATTACCGTCTGGCAGCCCGGAGCCCCCCAGGCGGATTACGCCGTGGTCTGGGCACCGCCCCAGCAGTTCATCGACGAACAGCCCGCCTTGCGGGCGTTGTTCAACATCGGTGCGGGGGTGGATGCGCTGCTCAAGCTACGCCTGCCACCCTCTGTGCGCGTCGTGCGTCTGGATGACGCCGGCATGGCCGTGCAGATGGCCGAATACGTGTGCCACGCGCTGATCCGGCATTTCCGCGAGTTTGACCAGTACGAGGCCGCCATGCAGGCGGGCCAGTGGAGCTACCGCAAGCCGCGCCTGCGCCAGGACTTTCCTGTGGGCGTGATGGGCCTGGGCGTACTGGGCGAGCGCGTGGCGCGCGCGGTGGCGCAGTTCGACTTTCCCGTGCTCGGCTGGAGCCGCAGTCCGAAGCAGATGGCGGGCGTGCGCTGTTTCAGTGGGCAGGAGGGCTTTAACGAGTTCCTGGCCGCTACCCGCGTGCTGGTCAATCTGCTCCCGCTCACGCCCGAGACGCAAGGCATCATGAACCGCGACACGCTGGCCCGCCTCCTGCCCGGCGCCTACGTGATCAATGTGGCGCGTGGTGCGCACCTGGTCGAGGAGGACCTGCTCGCGCTGATCGACGCCGGCCATGTGGCGGGCGCCACGCTGGACGTGTTCCGCACCGAGCCGTTGCCTGCCGGGCATCCCTTCTGGGGACATCCCAAGATCACCCTCACACCCCACACTTCGGCACGCACGCTGCGCGACGAGAGCATTGCCCAGATCGCCGGCAAGATCGCGGCGCTGGCGCGCGGCGAGGCCGTGGCCGGCGTGGTGGATGCCGGACGCGGCTACTGACGAATCCCTCACCCAAGGACACCCATCGATGAACCCGAACATCCCCTCCCGCGTCAAGCTTGTGGACGTGGGCCCGCGCGACGGGCTGCAAAATGAGAAGCAGCCGGTGCCGGCGGCCGTCAAGATCGAATTGGTACACCGCCTGCAGCAGGCGGGCCTCAAGGAAGTCGAGGTCACCAGCTACGTTTCTCCGAAGTGGGTGCCGCAGATGGCCGACAACCACGAGGTCATGCAAGGCATTACACGCGTGCCCGGCGTGCGTTATTCAGTACTGACGCCCAACCTGAAAGGCTGGGAGGCGGCCGTGCTCGACAAGCCCGACGAGATCGTGGTCTTCGGCGCCGCCAGCGAGGCCTTCAGCCAGAAGAACATCAACTGCAGCATTGCCGAGAGCATCGAGCGCTTCGCCCCCGTGGTCGAGGCCGCGCGCGCCGCAGGCGTGTATGTGCGTGGCGCGATGAGCTGCACCGTGGGCTGCCCGTACGAAGGCGAGATCGCGCCGGAGCGCGTGGAATACCTGGCCGGGCTCATGAAGGGCATCGGCGTGCAGCACATCGGCGTGGCCGACACCATTGGCGTGGGTACGCCGCGCAAGGTGCAACGCGCCATCGAGGCAACGCTCAAGCACTACGACCTGAACGACGTGTCCGGCCACTTTCACGACACCTACGGCCAGGCGCTGGCCAACACGCTGGCGGCGCTGGAGCTGGGCGTGTGGCAGTTCGACACGTCCGTGGCCGGCCTGGGCGGCTGTCCCTATGCGAAGGGCGCCACGGGTAACGTGGCCACCGAGGATGTGGTCTACATGCTGCACGGCATGGGCATCGAGACCGGTATCGATCTGGACCAGCTGATCGACGCCGGTGCCTACATCAGCGACTTCCTGGGCCGCAAGCCGCAGTCGCGCGTGGCCGTGGCGGTGCTCACCAAGCGCAAGGGCTGAGCGGCCACCCGGCGTCAGGCCAACGGCAGAGCCGGCGCTGCCGGGTGCTGCGCCGCGTCCTTGTGCGCCTGCTTGGCCTGGTACATGCGCTGGTCGGCGCAGCGCATCAGCTCCGTCAGCGTGGGGCCGTCCTGCGGGCTGTGCGCAACGCCCGTGCTGACGCCCACGCACAGTTCCTGGTGCTGGAAGTACACCGGCTGGCAGATAGCCAGCTCCAGATGCTTGACCAGCGCCGTCAGGTCGTCGCCCGCGGGCGCGTGGGCCAGCATGACCACGAACTCGTCACCGCCCAGCCGGGCCA
The DNA here is from genome assembly GCF_030503915.1 of Diaphorobacter sp. C33. Classification (NCBI taxonomy): domain Bacteria; kingdom Pseudomonadati; phylum Pseudomonadota; class Betaproteobacteria; order Burkholderiales; family Comamonadaceae; genus Diaphorobacter; species Diaphorobacter sp. C33. The sequence goes on along the minus strand of NZ_CP129980.1, from coordinate 2,512,616 downwards.
CGATGTCGCCGGACCGCGTGTGCGTCTGCAGCCGTGTGGCAACGGCGCGCAGCACCTCGTCGCCGGCGTCATGGCCATAGGTGTCGTTGATGGGTTTGAAGCGGTCCAGGTCGAGCAGCAGCAGGGCGTGCGTGCCCCCTTCCGACAGCAGTTGCGTTGCGCCCTGGGTCAGCCCCATGCGGTTGGTCAGGCCCGTGAGAGGGTCGGTGGTCGCGGCCTTGGCCAGATGGTCCGCGCGCAGCCGCAGGGCGATCTGGGAGGCGTTCAGGCTGTCGATGCGGGTGCTCAACGCAACGGCGAACACCACCATCTCGGCCGCCACGCCGATCTGCAGGCCGTTGGCCAGCATGAAGGGCGCGTCGATCACCTTCCAGTTGCTCAGCACCACGCCGGCCACCGTGACGAACAGCAGCGCCTGCGCGCCCAGGTACCAGCGCGCGGGCGTGAAGCCTCGGCGCAGCACCAGAATGGCCGCGAGCGACGCGGCCGCGATGCCGGCGCTGGCCAGCAGTTCGTTCTGCGTCTGGGCGATGGCAAATTGGCCGAGCCCGCCGAGCACGGCGGTGAGCGCCGCCAGCAGGCCGATTGCCACCAGCACTCCGTCCATCAAGGGCGTCTGCCGGGTGTCCAGGAAACTGCGCGTGAACAGCGCGCCGAAGAACAGCCACAGGCTGGGCAATACGAAATAGCTGCGCTCCTGCCACCACGGCGCGTCGCCCCACAGGTAATGGGCCGTGTGGCCGTTGAAGGTGGCCAGCGTCAACAGCGCGAAGATGCACTGGCCGACGTAGAAGGTGTACGTGGTGTCCCGAAAGATGCCCACGAGCGTGAGGTTGTAGACCAGCAGTGCGATCAGGATGCCGTAGCAGATGCCGTCGAACAGCCGCTTGTGCTGGCGCCATTGCAGGTATTCGGCCGTGTCCCAGACGGACAGGTCGAAGGACGGCGCCGTCTCGCTGTACAGCCGGGCGTAGACCGTGTAGGTGCCCGGGCCCGGGGGCTGCAGGCGCGTGAGGTAGCGCTCGCTGCCCAGGGGCCGCGTGGCGAAGGGCTGCGCCAGGCCCGTGTGCACTGGCGGCGCAAGCGCCGTACCCGACGCATCGAACGGGCCGTAGAACCGCACGTCCTGCAAAGACGTGGTCTGGGTGGCCAGCACCCAGTCGCCGCTGGCCGCGCGCTGCTCCAGGACCACTTTGAACCAGTGGTAGGCCGGTGTGGCCCCGCGCAGCGGCATGCGGGGGGGCGGGCCGAAGCGCGCATCGGTAGCCGCTGCGCGCACATCGTCGATGGTGAGGGTGCCCAGGTCGTCCACGAGCCACAAAAGCTGGCCGGTGCTTCCCAGCGATAGGCCCTTGCGGTGATCGTCCAGCACCGCAGGGGCGCCACCGGCCCAGGCCAGTTTGCCGACGAGAAGCCACAAGAGCAGGCAGGCGCGAAGCAGGTTCATGGACAATGGATGGCAGCTATCACACTGTAACCCCGCCTGGGGCTTGTGGCTGCGCCGAGGCACTCCGCATCCGTGCGTGCGCTTCGCCGTCCCAGGCCCCGCATTGCCCTGTTATGCACGCATTACCTGAAAGCACCCAGCGGGTGGCTGCCGAGTTGCAGCGCCTGCGCCACCCCCACGCGCCGCGCATGCTTGACGACGCCGCGCGCACCGCGCAGCAGGCGGCTGACGGGCTGGGCGTGGCGCTGGGGCAGATCGCCAAGAGCATCATCTTCCGGCGCAAGAGCGATGATGCAGCCGTGCTGGTCGTTACCTCCGGCGACCGGCGCGTGGACGAGAAGAAGGTCGACGCCCTCGTGGGCAAGACGGGCCGCGCCGACGCGGAATTCGTCAAGGCCAAGACCGGCTTCGCCATCGGCGGCGTCTCGCCCGTGGCCCATTCCACCGCGCCTGTCACCCTCATCGACCGCGAGCTGTTCCGCTTCGATGTGATTTGGGCTGCCGCCGGCCATCCCCACGGCGTGTTCCAGTTGAGCCCGCACGATCTGCAGCGGCTCACCGGTGCCCCGGTGGCCGACGTGGTGCAGGAGATCAGCGCATGAGCGACGCCGCAGTGAATGCTTCTGAATTGATAGCTGCTCGCGCTGGTGAAATAAGCGCTAGAGGCCAATTTGGCTTAAATTCCCAGGAGCCGGTTCCGTCGCCCTGTGTGTCGGTCTGCCGCATGACGGCCGACCGCAGCCATTGCGAGGGGTGCTTCCGTACGATCGACGAGATCCGCGCCTGGTCGCAAGCCGATGGCGCCGCGCGCCGCGCGATCTGGACCGCCGCATTGCAACGCGCGGGGGTGGACCTTCCCGAAGAGCTGGAGCCACTGGCATGAAGCACATCACGTTCTACCTGGATTTCGTCTCGCCGTACGCGTGGCTGGCCTTCGAGCGGCTGCCGCAGGTACTGGAGGGGCTGAGCTACCACCTGCACTACAAGCCGGTGTTGTTGGGCGCGCTGCTGCAGCAGCATGCCAACCCCGGGCCGGCCGGCGTGCCGCCCAAGCGCGACTGGACGTACCGGCACGCCACCTGGCTGGGCCATGCGCTGGGCTGCGGTCTGGACATGCCGGCGCGCCACCCCTTCAATCCGCTGCCGTTGCTGCGCCAGGCGCTGGCGTGCAGCGACGATGGCACGGTCAACCGCTATGTCGCCGGCACCGTGCTGCGGCATGTCTGGCTGGGTGGGCAGGATGCGCTGGACCCCGCGCGCCTGGACGTGCTGGCGCAGGCCCTGGCAGAGCAGTTGCGGCCCGACGCCGAAGGCGCGGGCGCCCTGCCCAAGGCCCTGCTGCGCGCCAACACGGACGAGGCGTCAGCCCGTGGCGTGTTTGGCGTGCCGGCCTTTGAGGTGGAGGGGCGCCTGTTCTGGGGGCTCGACAGCCTGCCCATGTTGCGCGCCTACCTGGACGGCGACGCGTGGTTTGACGGGCCGGCATGGGATGCGGCCCCCGCGGTGCCATCGGGCCTGCCTTCCGTGCGCTGAAGCGCATTCCTCGGCGGCGGCCGACGGGGCCGCGGCAGGCGTTCCAAGGCGCCGCAGACAGCGTTCTGCGGCGCCTTTTTGCATGGGGCCGTGCCCAGCACTGTGCGGCGGGCGTGGGTTTGTCATGCGTCAAGGGTTTGTCCTAGGGAGGGCAAACCCTGGCGAAAAACTGCGGGGTTACCCGTGTCTGGTGCCGTGCGCGAGACTCACCGCAGCCTCGTGCAGTCCGATTTTTCGCATCAAGAAAAACGATCTGCGGGTTGTCACGGAGTTTGTCAGATGGCCGTAAGACTGAGGTGGCGGCAGCGTTTGGCGCATGTCAGCTTTCGGTCAGATGGCGGCCCGATATTGCGTCGCAAGCACCGCAGAGTGCTTCAGATCGTCGGTTTTTCGCGCTTTCTTACGCGCATTTTCGATTCCATCCCAATAAGCAGGAGACAGCATTCATGGCTACCAGCACTGCATACGCCGGCCGCCCCGGCGCTGCCGCCCGACCGATGTCGGCGGAAGAAAAGAAGGTGATCTTCGCCTCGTCCCTCGGCACCGTGTTCGAGTGGTACGACTTCTACCTCTACGGCTCGCTCGCGGCCATCATTGCCAAGCAGTTCTTCAGCGGGCTGGATGCTGGCGCGGCGTTCATCTTCGCGCTGCTGGCCTTCGCGGCCGGCTTCCTGGTGCGCCCGTTCGGTGCGCTGGTGTTCGGCCGCCTGGGCGACATGATCGGGCGCAAGTACACCTTCCTGGTGACCATCCTGATCATGGGTATCTCGACCTTCATCGTCGGTGTGCTGCCCAGCTACGCCAGCATCGGCATCGCGGCACCGGTCATCCTGATCGCGCTGCGCATGCTGCAAGGCCTGGCGCTGGGCGGTGAATACGGCGGTGCGGCCACCTACGTGGCCGAGCACGCGCCCCATGGCCGCCGCGGTGCCTACACCTCGTGGATCCAGACCACGGCCACGCTGGGCCTGTTCCTGTCGCTGCTGGTGATTCTGGGCACCCGCACCATACTGGGCGAGCCCGTGTTCAACGACTGGGGCTGGCGCATTCCGTTCCTGGTGTCCATTCTGCTGCTGGGCATCTCGGTGTGGATTCGCCTGTCGCTGTCCGAGTCGCCGGCCTTCCAGAAGATGAAGGCCGAGGGCAAGACGTCGAAGGCGCCGCTGTCCGAGTCGTTCGGCGAATGGAAGAACCTGAAGATCGTGATCCTGGCGCTGGTGGGCCTGACCGCCGGCCAGGCCGTGGTGTGGTACACGGGCCAGTTCTATGCGCTGTTCTTCCTGATGCAACAGCTCAAGGTGGATGCCGTCACGGCCAACCTGATGATCGCCGCCGCGCTGCTGATCGGCACCCCGTTCTTCGTGGTGTTCGGCTCGCTGTCCGACAAGATCGGCCGCAAGCCCATCATCATGCTGGGTTGCGTGCTGGCCGTGCTGACCTACTTCCCGGCCTTCAAGATGCTGACGGAAGCCGCCAACCCCGACCTGGCCAAGGCCCAGGCGACAGCGGGTGTCGTGGTGACCGCCGATCCCGCCACCTGCTCGTTCCAGGGCAACCCCGTGGCACGCGAGATCGACTTCAAGAGCTCCTGCGACATCGCCAAGCGCTACCTGGTGCAGAACTCGGTGAGCTATGACAACGCCGCAGGCGCACCTGGCTCTCAGGCCGTGGTGAAGATCGGCGACAAGGTCGTTACGGCACCCAGCGGCACCGTGGTCAACCACAAGTTCGACGAGGCAAGCGTGAAGGCCATCGCCGCCTTCAAGAAGGAGATGGCCGAAGACCTGAAGCTCGCCGGCTACCCCTCCAAGGCCGATCCCGCCAAGATGAACAAGGTGATGATGGTCGTCATCCTGACGTATCTGGTGATCCTGGTGACCATGGTCTACGGCCCCATCGCGGCCATGCTGGTGGAACTGTTCCCCACGCGCATCCGCTATACCTCCATGAGCCTGCCGTACCACATCGGCAATGGCTGGTTCGGCGGCCTGCTGCCCACGACATCGTTCGCCATCGTGGCGTCCACCGGCAATATGTATAACGGCTTGTGGTACCCCATCATCATCGCCGGCATGACGGCAGTGATCGGCACGCTGTTCATCCGCGAAACCAAGGACGTGGACATCTACGCCAACGACTGACGTCGTTCCGCTCTTTTGTCAGGGTTTTCCCTGACTGAACCCTGCCGCCACACCTTTGCCTGTGCGAAAGTGTGGCGGCAATACGTCAGGGGTATTACAGGCGGGACTTTCCCCTGTGTTGGCCCAGATGGTTACACCTAGAATTTGCGCCGTAGCTGCACATTGTGCTAACCGGCTCCCTGCGGGCGGCGAGCTGTGCCTACCACAACTGATGGACACAAGCATTCAAGGAACTCAAATGCAAAAACCAAGTCGTTTGCTGCTCGCTACCCTGGCTCTGCTGGGTACTTCCGCTGTTTTCGCGCAAAGCAGCGTGACCCTGTACGGCCGCGTGAACACGTCGGTGGAACGCCAGAAGGTCGGCGGTACCAGCAACACCGTCATGCAGAACAACTCCTCGCGCTTCGGCTTCAAGGGCACTGAGGACCTGGGCGGCGGCCTGAAGGCCGGCTTCCAGCTGGAAAGCGGCTTCAACTCCGATACCGGCACGGGCTCGGGCTGGACCCACCCCACCACCGGCATGACCTTCGCCCGCCAGAGCGAAGTGAACCTGTCTGGCGGCTTCGGCATGATCCGCCTGGGCAACTTCACGCCCGAGTCGTACTACGCTACGGCCGACTACGTGAGCATGCACAACCATGACACGGGCACGTCTTCGGACGCTCTGTACTACGATCCCGTGTGGTTCGGCGGCCTGAGCACCACCAACAAGATCGGCTACCGCTCGCCTAGCCTGGGCGGCCTGACGATCGATGCCTCCGTGAATCTGCACGAGCAGACCACCGGCGGCAAGAACGGCTATGACCTGGCTGCCAACTACAACATCGGCGCGCTGAACCTGGGCGCCGGCTACAGCCAAGTGGACAGCAATCGCCAGCTGGGCCTGCGCGCGTTGTACACCTTCGGCCAGTTCGTCGTGGGTGGCTACTACCAGCGTAACAAGGACGACAACCAGCTCCTCGCCACGGGCGCAGGCAACCGCAACAACTTCCGCCTGGCGGGCGCCTACATGATGGGTGCTTCCGAGTTCCACGTGAACGTGGGCCGCGCTGGCAAGTGGAGCGACATTGCCGACAGCTCCGCTACGCAGTGGACCCTGGGCTACAACTACAACTTCAGCAAGCGCACCAAGGTGTACGCTTTCTACACGAAGGTGGACAACAAGGCAGGTGCTACCTACATGACGGGCGCCGCTGGCCAGGACTTCAGCTCGCTGGCGCTGGGCGTTCGCCACAACTTCTGATGCACCGGCAGCGTAAGCTGCCTGCAATGCAAGCCTGATTCAATGGAGTCGGGCTTGCGATCAGACAGGCCTCACACGATGGTGTGAGGCTTTTTTATTGGTGCCGCCCTTTTCCGTCGACAACAATTTTCAGGAGATGAGCATGTGGAAGATCGTGGTGGGTTTCGTGGTGTTCGCAGTGATCATGCTGTTCGTGATCATGAAGGCAGGAGACCAGGTGGACATGAGCGGTGAAAAGCATGGGGTGGAAGCGACGCACGTGCCCGAGTCCGCAGCTGCTCCCGCATCCGGCGCCAGCGCAGCGCAGTGAACTGGCCCCACCCATCCAAAACGCGGAGCCAGGCTCCGCGTTTTGGATGGGGCGGTGGGCTCCGCCGCCGTGGCGTTACGGCCCGCTCAGCGCTGGAACCGGCCGTCCGCTCCGATGATGGACAGGTCGGCGAAGTCCAGCCCCGAGTGTTCCTTTGCGCTGTAGGAAAGCTCCAGGCCCCCCAGGTCGAATTTGCTCAGGCTTTCCAGGGCCGCGTGCAGCCGTGCACGGTCCGGCTTGGGGCCGGCGCGGCGCAGGCCCTCGGCCAGCACCTTGGCGTTCACGAAGCCCTCGACCATGGCCGGAGTGAGTTCCTTCAGCCCTTGCGCCTTCGCCAATTCCAGGGCTTCCTTGATCACCGGGTAGTTCAGCGACCGCTCGGACGGAAAGACCTGCGTGACGATGACGCCGCGGGCCTGGTCGCCCAGCGCCTTGGTGAAGCCCCCCGACGCATTGTTTGACAGCGTGACGATCTGCCCGCCCACGCCGGCCGCGCGCAGTGCCTTGATGCCGTCCACGACCGCCGCGCCGGTGCCGATGAAGATGACGGCCTGGGGATCCTGCGCACGCACGCGCGGGGCGATGGCTGAGAAATCGGGCTTCGCCCGGTCGAACTTCTCCACGAACAAGGCGGGCAGCTTGTTGTTCTGCAGGCCCTTTTGCGCACCTGCCAGGCCGTCCTGGCCGAAGGCGTCGTCCACATGCACGATGCCGATGCGCTGAACTCCCAGCAGCGCAAGGTGGGCGATGGCTTTCTCCACCTCGCGCTGGTAGGGCGCGCGGACGTTGAAGATATTGCGGGAAACGGGCTGGTGTAGCGCCATGGCGCCCGTGGAGGGCCCCACCAGCGGCACGCCGTACTTGTCCAGCAGCGCAACGATGCCCTGGGTGTGGGGCGTGCCGCGCGTCATGAACAGTGCCAGCACACCCTTGTCCTCGATGAGCGTGCGGGCGTTGTCCTGCGTTAGCTTGGGATCGAATTTGTCGTCGAGTGCGACGAGCTCGATCTTCTGCCCGTTCACGCCGCCGCGGGCGTTGACATGGTCCAGGTACAGCGACGCGCCCAGCATCGATTCCTTGACGGTTGCCGCCGCGGACCCGGTGATGCCGACGGTCTGACCCACGAGCAACTGCGCGTGGGCCAATGATGAGGCCGCACTGACCACCGCAAGGGCGCACGCTGCGCCCCACTTTTTCCAATGTGTCTTCATGAGGTGTCTCTTCCCTGTGTATTTGCGCGTGAGTGCGAGCAGGGGCGAGTGTATCGGCGGCAGCCTACGCTGGAATGACGTGCCGCAGACGCCGCGCGATCACCCAGGCGGCGTCTGACCTCATGAAAGGGGTTTCAGCGGCGGAACTTGCCGTCCGTGCCGATGATGGAAAGATCGGCGAAATCCAGGCCCGTGTGATCGTCGGGGCCGTAGGAGATGTCCAGCCCGCCCAGATCGAACTTCTGGATGGATTCCAGGGCCGTCTGAATCTTCTCGCGCGACGGCTTCGGGCCGGCGCGGCGCAGGCCTTCGACCAGCACCTTGGCGGCGGCAAAACCTTCGAGCATGGCCGGGCTGACCTCGGTCATTCCCTTGGCCTTGGCCAGGTCGATGGCTTCCTTGACCAGCGGGAAGGTCAGGCTGCGCTCGTTCGGGTAGACCTGCGTGACGATCACGCCGCGGGCATTTTCGCCCAGGCTCTTGATGAAGCCGCCCGAGGCATTGTTGGACAGCGTGACCACCTGTGCCGTGGAGCCCGCCTGGCGCAGCGCGTTGTAGCCATCCACCACCGACGTGCCCGAGGCGACCATCAGGACGGCCTGGGCCTGCGCCTGGGAGATCTTGGCCACCAGCGGGGTGAAGTCCGGCTTGGCGCGATTGAACTTCTCCAGCACCACGGGCTGCAGCTTGGCCTGGGTCAGGCCTTTCTGCGCGCCCGTGACGCCATCGGCGCCGAAGCTGTCGTCCGCATACAGCACGGCGATGCGCGTGATGCCCATCGAGGCCAGGTGGGTCATGGCCTTCTCGGCCTCGCGCTGGTAGGTGGCGCGCACGTTGAAGATGTGCTTGCGCACCGGCTGGTGCAGCACCATGGCGCCCGTGGACGGGCCCACCAGGGCCACGCCATGCTTGTCCAGGTGCGGGATCATGGATTCGGTGTGGGGCGTGCCGCGCGTGAGGAACATGACATGCACGTTCTTGTCCTCGATCAGCGTGCGCGCGTTCTCGCCGGCGGTCTTGGGGTCGAACTTGTCGTCCATCGAGATCAGTTCGATCTTCTGCCCGTGCACGCCGCCCTTGCCATTGACCGCGTCCAGGAACAGCTTGGCGCCCTGCGTGGTCTCCTGCACCCCTGCGGCCACCTGGCCGGAAAACCCGGCCGTCTGCCCCACCAGGATCTGTGCATGGCTTGCGCCCAGCGTTGCGCCCAGGACCAGGGCGGCCCCCCATTTATGCCATGGCTGCATGGCGTCTCCTCTCTTTGGTTGTTGGTGCGGCGCAGTCTAACGGATAGGGCCGGATGCGCCATCACCTGCGTGACCGGCTGTGGTGTGGTGTCCACCCGGTCGATGCGGAATCCGGCTCGTCCCTAGAATGTTCCGCCTCATTGCAGAAAGACCCGCTCATGACCCAGGGACTGATCCGTATCCACGGCGCGCGCCAGCACAACCTCAAGAACATCGACCTGGACATCCGCACGGGCGAGCTCACCGTGGTCACCGGTCCCAGCGGCTCCGGCAAGTCCAGCCTGGTGTTCGACACGCTGTATGCCGAGGGCCAGCGCCGCTACGTGGAGACCTTCAGCGCCTACGCGCGCCAGTTCCTGGACCGCATGGACAAGCCCGCCGTGGACAAGGTGGAGGGCGTGCCCCCGGCCATCGCCATCGACCAGACCAACCCGGTGCGCTCGTCGCGCTCCACCGTGGGCACGATGACCGAGCTGAACGACCACCTCAAGCTGCTGTTCGCGCGCGCCGGCCAGCTCTTCGACCGCGAGACGGCGCTGCCCGTGCGCCACGATTCGCCGGACACCATCCATGCCGAGTTGCAGCGGCGCTGCGCCGCCGAGGACGACCCGCGCATCGTGCTCACTTTTCCCGTGGAACTGCCCGTGGGCACCACCGCGGAACAGCTGGAGCAATGGCTGTCGGCCAGCGGCTTCACCAAGGTGCAGGCCGAGCGCGAGGTGGCCACGCCCACAGGCCCGCGCAAGCTGCTGGACGTGGTGGCCGACCGCTTCCGCATGGGCAACGTGGAGCGCGCGCGCGCGGTCGAGGCGATCGAGGTCGCGCTCAAGCGCGGCGGGGGGCGGCTCAATGTCTATCGCCTGCGGGACGATGGCGAAGCAGACCTGTGGCGCTTCTCCACCGGCCTGCATTGCCCCGAGAGCGACCTGCGCTACGCCGAACCCATCGCGTCCATGTTCTCGTTCAACTCCGCCGTGGGCGCCTGCGACACCTGCCGGGGCTTCGGCCGCGTGATCGGCGTGGACTACGGCCTGGTCATTCCCAACGACAAGCTCACGCTGCGCGCCGGTGCGATCAAGACCATCCAGACCCCCGCCTGGAAAGAAGCGCAGGACGACCTCATGCGCCACGCCGAGGCCGCCGGTATCCCGCGCGACACGCCCTGGTACAAGCTCACCGCGGAGCAAAAGCACTGGGTGATCGAAGGCACGCCCGGCTTCAAGAACGGCAACTGGAACAAGCAGTGGTACGGCATCCGCCGCTTCTTCGAGTACCTGGAGAGCAAGGCCTACAAGATGCACATCCGCGTGCTGCTGTCCAAGTACCGCAGCTACACGCCATGCCCGGTGTGCGCCGGCGCGCGACTGAAGACCGAGAGCCTGCTGTGGCGGCTGGGCAGCAAGGAGGACGCCGATGCCGTGCTCGACCCCGCGCAGCGCTTCCTGCCGCAGGGCGTGGCCTGGACGCGCGCGCAGCTGGAGGCGCTGCCCGGCCTGTGCCTGCACGACCTGATGTTGCTGCCCATCGACCGCCTGCGGCGCTTCTTCGCGCGCATGGCGGGTGTGCAGAATGCTCCTGTTTCAATAGCTGGTAGCGCTCGCCAGGTAAGCGCTACAGGCCAAAACGACTCTCAGGCTGGCGATCGCCAGGCGCTGCAGCTGCTGCACGACGAGATCGCCACGCGCCTCAAGTACCTGTGCGACGTGGGCATCGGCTACCTCACGCTGGACCGGCAAAGCCGCACGCTGTCGGGCGGCGAGGTGCAGCGCATCAACCTGACCACGGCGTTGGGCACCTCGCTGGTGAACACGCTGTTCGTGCTGGACGAGCCCAGCATCGGCCTGCACCCGCGCGACATGCACCGCATCACCGAGGCCATGCTGCGCCTGCGCGACGCGGGCAACACGCTGGTGGTGGTGGAGCACGACCCCGCCGTGATGCTCGCGGCCGACCGCGTCCTCGACTTCGGCCCGGGTCCCGGCGAGCGCGGCGGACAGATCGTGTTCGACGGCACGGTGGGCGAACTGCGCCGCGCGCCCACGCTGACCGGCCAGTACCTCGGCGGGCACAAACAGATCGGCACCGGGCTCAAGCGCCTGGTGACGGATGCCACGCCGCGCCTGGTGCTGGAGGGTGCGCGCGAGCACAACCTGCGCGATGTGAACGTGGAGTTCCCGCTGCAGCGCCTGGTCACCATCACCGGCGTGTCGGGCTCGGGCAAGTCCACGCTGATCCAGGACGTGCTGGCGCCCGCGCTCATGCGCCACTTTGGCAAGGCCACGGAGACGCCCGGCGCGCATGAGCGCCTGCTGGGCGCCGACCACCTGAGCGACGTGGTGTTCGTGGACCAGTCGCCCATTGGCAAGACGGCGCGCTCCAACCCCGTGAGCTATGTGGGTGCGTGGGATGCCATCCGCGAGCTGTTCGCCGTGGCACCGCTGGCCCGGGAGCGCAGCTACACCGCGGCCAAGTTCAGCTTCAACTCGGGCGACGGGCGCTGCCCCACCTGCGGCGGCTCGGGTTTCGAGCATGTGGAGATGCAGTTCCTGTCGGACGTGTACCTGCGCTGCCCCGACTGCGACGGCAAGCGCTACCGGCCCGAGATCCTGGAGGTGCGCATCGAACGCAGTGGCAGGCTGCTCAACGTGGCGGACGCGCTGGACCTCACCGTGCACGAGGCAGCAGAGCTGTTTGCGAAAGACCGCGAGGTGATCCGCGCGCTGCAGCCCATCGTGGACGTGGGGCTGGAGTACGTGAAGCTGGGCCAGCCCGTGCCCACGCTGAGCGGTGGCGAGGCGCAGCGCCTGAAGCTGGCGGGCTTCCTGGCCGAGGCGGCCCGGAGCCAGGCCAAGTCGCGCCAGCCGCTGGCCCGCAAGGGCACGCTGTTCCTGTTCGACGAGCCCACCACCGGCCTGCACTTCGACGACATCGCCAAGCTCATGCGCGCATTGCGCAAGCTGCTGGACGCGGGGCATTCGCTCATCGTCATCGAGCACAACCTGGACGTGATCCGCGCCAGCGACTGGCTCATCGACCTGGGGCCCGAAGGCGGCGACGCCGGCGGCCAGGTGGTGGCCGAGGGCGCACCCGAGGAGGTGCGCCAGCACCCCACGTCGCACACCGCGCAAGCGCTGCGCGAGTACGAACTGGCGCTGGGCGAGGGCGGCCATTCGGTGCACGAGCAGCAGGCGGCGCTACGAAAAGAGAAGCTGCTCGCGCTGGATGGAAAAGCGCCAGAGGCCAAAAACGCCATAGAGATCGTGAACGCGCGTGAGCACAACCTGCGGCACCTCACGCTGGACATTCCGCGCGGCCAGTTCAACGTGATCACCGGCGTGAGCGGCTCGGGCAAGTCCACGCTGGCGTTCGACATCCTGTTCAACGAGGGCCAGCGCCGCTACCTGGAGAGCCTGAACGCCTACGCCCGCAGCATCGTGCAGCCGGCCGGGCGGCCCGAGGTGGACGCGGTGTACGGCATACCGCCCACCGTGGCCATCGAGCAGCGCCTGTCGCGCGGCGGGCGCAAGAGCACCGTGGGCACGACCACCGAGGTGTGGCACTTCCTGCGTCTGCTGTATGTGAAGCTGGGCGTGCAGCACTGCGTGCACGACGGCGCGGCGGTGCAGCCACAGACCAGCGAGAGCATTGCCGCGCAGCTGCTGCGCGACTACCGCGGCCAGCACATTGGGCTGCTCGCGCCGCTGGTCGTGAACCGCAAGGGCGTCTATACCGAACTGGCCGACTGGGCGCGCCCGCGTGGCTACACCCACCTGCGCGTGGACGGCCACTTCCTGCCGACCGCGGGTTTTCCGCGCATCGACCGCTTCAAGGAGCACACCATCGAGCTGCCCGTGGCCAGCGTGGACGTGTCGCCGGAGCATGAAGACACGCTGCGCACGCAACTGTCCAAGGCGCTGGAGCTGGGCAAGGGCGTGGTGCATGTGCTGAGCGGCCTGGACGGCCTGCAGCAGGCGCTGCAGGACGGCGCGCCCACGGCGCACATCGGGCGGCTGCAGGTGTTTTCCACCAAGCGCGCCTGCCCCGTGTGCGCCACCAGCTATGCCGAGCTGGACCCGCGCCTGTTCTCCTACAACAGCAAGCATGGCTGGTGCCCCGACTGCGTGGGCACGGGCGTCAAGCTGACATCGGCGCAGCGCAAGGTGTTGGACGACTCCGTGCAGTCGGAGGACAACCGCGGCCGCGAGCAAACCTTTGCCGAGCCCGAGATGGAGGACGTGGCCGACGCCGCCTGTCCCACCTGCCAGGGCACGCGCCTGAACCCGGTGGCGCGCGCCGTGCAGTTCGCCGGCACGCCGATCACCGAGGTGGCGCGCCTGTCGGTGGCCGAAGTGCGGCAGTGGATCGCCGGGCTGCAGCTGTCGGGGCGCGAGGCGGAGATTGCGCGCGACCTTGTGCCCGAGATCCAGAGCCGGCTGGAATTCCTGGAGGAAGTCGGGCTGTCCTACCTCACGCTGGACCGCGGCGCGCCCACGCTCAGCGGCGGCGAGGCGCAGCGCATCCGCCTGGCGGCGCAGCTGGGCAGCAACCTGCAGGGCGTGTGCTATGTGCTGGACGAGCCGACCATCGGCCTGCATGCGCGCGACAACCAGATCCTGCTGAACGCCCTGCACAAGCTCGGCGACAAGGGCAATACCCTGGTGGTGGTGGAGCACGACGAGGACACCATCCGCCGCGCGGACCACATCATCGACATCGGCCCCAGCGCGGGCAAGCGCGGCGGGCGCCTGGTGGCCCAGGGCACGGTGGCCGACGTGCAGGCGGCTGCGGACTCGCAGACCGGCCGCTACCTGCTGCATGCCATGCGCCACCCGCTGCAGGCGCGTCGCCCGGTGGATGCTATTGAAAAAGTAGCTGATTGCGCCCATCCGGCGGGCGCTGGAGGCCAAAACGATGCGGAACCCCTGCGCTGGCTCACCGTGCACGGCGCGCACCTGCACAACCTGCAGCAGGTCACCGCGCGCGTGCCGCTGCAGCGGCTGGTGGCCGTCACGGGCGTAAGCGGCTCGGGCAAGTCCACGCTGGCGCGCGACGTGTTGCTGGCCAACGTGGCCGCCTGGGTGCAGCAACGCAGTACCAAGGCCGGGCGCGACGCCATGGATGCGGGCAAGGCGCCGCCGCTGGCCGGGTGCACCGGCCTGTCGGGCTTCGAGACCATCGACCGCGTGCTGGAGGTGGACCAGACGCCCATCGGCAAGACGCCGCGCAGTTGCCCCGCCACCTACATCGGCTTCTGGGACACCATCCGCAAGTTGTTCGCCGAGACGCTGGAGGCCAAGGCGCGCGGCTATGCGCCCGGGCGCTTCAGCTTCAACACCGGCGAGGGGCGCTGCCCGGCCTGCGAAGGGCAGGGCGTGCGCACCATCGAAATGAGCTTCCTGCCCGATGTGAAGGTGCTCTGCGAGGTCTGCCACGGCGCGCGCTTCAACCCCGAGACGCTGGCCGTCACCTGGCGCGGCAAAAGCATCGGCGACGTGCTGCAGATGGAGGTGGACGAGGCCGTGGAGTTCTTCGCCAGCATGCCCGGCATTGCCCACCCACTGCAGCTCTTGAAGGACGTGGGCCTGGGCTACCTCACACTGGGCCAGCCCAGCCCCACGCTCAGCGGCGGCGAGGCACAGCGCATCAAGCTGGTGACCGAGCTCACCAAGGTGCGCGACGACGTAGGCCGGCGCGGGCAGAAAAGCCCGCACACGCTCTACGTGCTGGATGAGCCCACCGTGGGCCTGCACATGGCCGACGTTCACAAGCTCATCCAGGTGCTGCACCGGCTGGTCAACGGCGGCCACAGCGTGGTCGTGATCGAGCACGATCTGGACGTGATTGCCGAGGCCGACTGGATCATTGACCTGGGCCCCGAAGGCGGCAAGGACGGCGGGCGCATCGTGGCGGCAGCCACGCCCGAGGACGTGGTGCGCCAGGGCACGCACACCGGCAAGGCGCTGGCACCGGTGTTGGCGCGCTGACCGGGCCGCGGGGGCTTTTCCTACAGGGTGCGGCGTGCGTGGCTCACACGCCGCCCCTGGGCGCGCTTTCTAGGATCGAACCCATGTTGCCAGCACGCGTTGCTGGCGGTGTTCAACCCCCAACAGCACACAGCGCCATGAATACCTTTGTCAGAACCTCCTGCGCCGCGGCGGTGGCCGCCACTGCCCTTCTTCTCAGCGCCTGCGGCGGAGGCAACGACGACGATCCCACGCCCAGCGACCAACTGGGCGTGTTGACCGTCACCGGCTCCACCGTGGACGGCCTCAACGGGGTGTATGGCGACGGCAACATCAACCTTACCGATGTGGACAAGAAGAACCCCATCGGCTCCTACCCCGAGGTGTGCACCTTCCGCTTCGACGGTGCCAACCGCGTGGGCGGCAGCGGCCAGGCGTTTGGCGACATCCGCTACCAGCCCGATGCCACGTCGGTGTACGAGGCCTTCTTCACCTTCATGGACCGCGAGTTCCGCGCCGACGACGGCTGGAGCGACGTGGCCGTGGTGCGCGACACCGATCGCATCCGCCTGGTCAACAAGACGCTGACGGCCACCGACGGCTCGGGCGCCCGGGTGACGGTTTCAGGCGTGATCCCCATGCGGCCCAACCGCCCGTCGGGCTGCTGAGCACCGCTTCCTCCCGCTCTTTTACGGCTCTCTTTTGCTTACCCCTCGCCCCTACTACGGGGTTTGCCCCGGCCCGCTACGGCGCCGGGGCTCTTTTTTGCGCGTGTTGCGCATGTAGTGGATGGGACAATGCGGTCCATGACCGCCACCACCGACACCCTCACGATCACCCGCCCCGACGACTGGCACCTGCACGTGCGCGACGGGGAGCCGCTGCGCACCGTGGTGCCGCACACGGCCGCGCAGTTCGGCCGCGCCATCATCATGCCCAACCTGCGACCGCCGGTGACCACGGCGCAGCAGGCCGCTGAGTACAAGCAGCGCATCCTCGCCGCCGTCCCCGAGGGGGTGGCCTTCGAGCCGTTGATGACGCTCTACCTCACCGACAACCTGCCGCCCGACGAGATCGCGCGCGCCAAGGATGCGGGCGTGGTCGCCGCCAAGCTCTACCCCGCAGGCGCCACCACCAACAGCGACGCGGGCGTGACCGACCTGCGCAAGACCTACAAGACGCTGGAGGCCATGCAGAAGGCCGGTCTGCTGCTGCTGGTGCATGGCGAGGTGACCAGCAGCGACATCGACCTGTTCGACCGCGAGGCGGTGTTCATCGAGCAGCAACTCATTCCGCTGCGCCGCGACTTCCCCGAGTTGAAGATCGTCTTCGAGCACATCACCACGAAAGAGGCGGCGCAGTACGTGCAGGAGGCCGGCCGCTTCACGGCCGCCACCATCACCGCGCACCATCTGCTGTACAACCGCAACGCCATCTTCACCGGCGGCATCCGCCCGCACTACTACTGCCTGCCCGTGCTCAAGCGCGAGGTGCACCGCCAGGCGCTGGTGCACGCGGCTACCAGCGGCAGCGACAAGTTCTTCCTGGGCACCGACAGTGCGCCGCACCCCGCGCACCTGAAAGAGCATGCCACCGGCTGCGCGGGCTGCTATACCGCGCACGCCGCCATCGAGATGTACGCCGAGGCCTTCGACAACGCGGGCGCGCTGGACAAGTTGGAAGGCTTTGCCAGCTTCCACGGCCCGGCGTTCTACGGTCTGCCGCGCAACACGGGCACGGTCACGCTGCGCCGCGAGAGCTGGACGCCGCCCGACAGCTTCGCCTTCGGCGAAGCCGCGCTCAAGCCGCTGCGCGCGGGCGAGGCGCTGCCCTGGCGCCTGGTGGCATAAAAAGCGTCACAACCCACACAGGGGGAGGTCACCCATGGCGGAACGCCAATTGCGCATTGCGCTGCTGATCGACGCCGACAACGCACCGGCCGACAAGATCGACGAGATCCTCACCGAGCTGTCCACGCTGGGCGAAATCAACGTGCGCCGCGCCTACGGCAACTGGACCAAGTCCGGCCTGGGCGGCTGGCAGCAGCGGCTGCTGGAGTTCGCCATCCGACCGATCCAGCAGTTCGACTACTCCAAGCGCAAGAACGCCACCGACATGGCGATGACGGTGGACGCGATGGAACTGCTTTATTCAGAGCGGCCCGACGCGTTCGGCATCGTGTCGTCCGACGCTGACTTCACCCCCTTGGTCATGCACCTGCGGGCCAAGGGCTCGGCGGTGTACGGCTTTGGCGCCGCGCAGACGCCCAAGCCTTTCGTGAACGCCTGCTCGCGTTTCCTGTACCTGGAGTCGCTGGTCAGCGAAGAAGACGCCGAGGGCGCGCCCCTGCCGGCGCAGCCCGAGGCCACGGCCGCGCCCGCGCAACCCGCCCCCGCCAAGACCGAGGATGTGCCCGCCCCCGGCGTGCCGCTGTGCCCCGCCACGCTGCGCGTGCCCACGGCCCAACTGCGCCAGGACACGCGCCTCATGAACCTGCTGCGTGATGCCGTGCAGGCGTGCGCGGACGAAACCGGCTGGGCCCGCGTGGGCGCGGTGGGCACGCAGATTGGCAACAAGACCTCGTTCGATGCCCGCAACTACGGCTATGCCTCGCTGTCCAAGCTGCTGGCGGCCACGCAGGCCTTCGAGTTCCGCGACGAGGGCACCTCGCGCGTGGCCGTGCGCGACAAGCGCGCGGCGCGTGCTCCGGCCCCGCCCGCCGGTGGGCCGGCCAGCACGTGAGCGAACCCTCCGCCGCGCAGGCGTTGGCGGCCATCGACTGGCAACGCCCCTGGCTTGCGCCGCTGGCGGTCCTGGGGCCACGGGTGGCGGCACGCGTGCAGGCCGGCGCCTGCGTGGCCGACGCGCTCAACGCTGCCATGGACTGCGCAGGGCTGGCGCCGGGTATTCGCTTCGCGCCGCAGCAGGCACTCCCAGCGGGCGAGGCCTATGAGCAGTTCGTCCATGGCCAGCGCCGCGTGCCCACGCGCGACAACCTGCATGACTTCTTCAACGGCCTGATCTGGCTGCACTACCCGGCTACCAAGCGGCGTCTCAACGACTTGCAGGCCCGCGCCATCGCTGCGCAGGGCGTGGGCGCGGTGCGCGGGCCGCTGCGTGACGCGGTCACGGTGTTCGACGAGAACGGCGCCGTGCTGCTGGCGCCGCAACCCTTGCACGAAGCCCTGGCCGCGCGCCAGTGGCGCCGACTGTGCGTGGAACTGCGCCCGCTGTGGCGGCAGGCGCGGCTGCTGGTCCTGGGCCATGCCCTTCTGGAAAAGCTGGTGTCACCCCGAAAATCGATCACAGCGCACGTCTATCAAGCGCAGGCAGCTATCAAAAGCGAAGCAATGGTGGACCAGGCGCTGGCGCGAGACCTCAGCGCGCCATGGCTCGCGGCCAAGCCGTTCAATCCCCTGCCGGTTCTGGGTGTGCCGGGCTGGTGGCCCGAGAACGAGAACTTTTGCTTCTATGATGACTCCCTCGTTTTCCGCAGCGCGCGCGTCGCATAACGCAACCACAACAGGCGCACCCTTCGCTGCCCGCGCGGCTTGAAGCGCCGCGCTCCATCCCCAACTTGTTTTCTGCCCGCCGCGCCTGTCCGCGGCCTTACCGTCGCTTTCCACGGAGAAGCCATCGATGAAACGCATTGCGCTCTTTTTGCTGACCAACGTCGCCGTCGTGGTGGTGCTGGGCATCGTTGCCAGCCTGCTGGGCGTGAACCGCTACCTGACGGCCAACGGCCTGAACCTGGGCGCCCTGCTGGGCTTTGCCTTCATCATGGGTTTTGGCGGCGCCATCATCTCGCTCCTGATGAGCAAGCCCATCGCCAAGATGAGCATGGGCGTCACGATCATCAACGCGCCGCGCAACGGGGATGAGGCCTGGATCGTGGAGACCGTGCGTGCCTTCTCCGAAAAGGCCGGCATCCAGATGCCCGAGGTCGGCATCTACGAGGGCGAGCCCAATGCCTTCGCCACGGGCGCGTTCAAGAACTCGGCCCTGGTCGCTGTCTCCACGGGTCTCTTGCAGGGCATGACGCGCGAGGAGGTCGAGGCCGTGATCGGCCACGAGGTTGCGCACGTGGCCAATGGCGACATGGTCACCATGGCGCTGATCCAGGGCGTGATGAACACCTTCGTAGTGTTCCTGTCGCGCGTGATCGGCTACGCGGTGGACAGCTTCCTGCGCAGGAACGACGAGAACAGCTCGGGTCCCGGCATCGGCTACATGATCACCACCATCGTGCTGGACATCGTGCTGGGCTTCCTGGCCGCCATCATCGTGGCCTGGTTCTCGCGCCAGCGCGAGTTCCGCGCCGACGCCGGCGCCGCCCAGCTCATGGGGCGCAAGCAGCCCATGATCAACGCGCTGCACCGTCTGGGCGGCATGCACC
This sequence comes from Diaphorobacter sp. C33, assembly GCF_030503915.1. Taxonomy (NCBI): domain Bacteria; kingdom Pseudomonadati; phylum Pseudomonadota; class Betaproteobacteria; order Burkholderiales; family Comamonadaceae; genus Diaphorobacter; species Diaphorobacter sp. C33. Next base: position 2,493,125 of record NZ_CP129980.1, on the reverse strand, counting down.
CGGGCGCCATGCCCCAGAGCCTGCAGGCCATGGGCATCACGGGCAACATCGGCAAGCTGTTCAGCTCGCACCCGCCCATCGAGGAGCGCGTGGCCGCACTGCAAAACAGCCAGAGCGCCTGATCCAGCGCACGGTCTTTACCTTCGCTTCACAAGCCCCTGTCAACAACCGGCAGGGGCTTTTGCGTTGTAAAGGCATGACTGCCAGGAATGCGCCATGACGATGAACTTCCCTGTTTCTCTGGGCATGCGCCGCGTGCTGCCAGCCGTGGCGCTCGCCAGCGCCATCGCGGCACTGACCGGCTGCGTGGTGGCGCCGGCGTATCCCGTCGTGCCGCAGGGCGAGGTGGTGTATGCGCCGGCGCCCCCGCCGCCGCTGCGCACCGAGGTGATTCCTGTCGCGCCCTCGCCGGTGCATGTGTGGATCAACGGTTACTGGGGCTGGGGTGGCGGGCGCTATGCATGGACGCCGGGCTACTGGGCCGTGCCGCCGCACCGCGGCCACGTGTGGCACCCCTACCGCTGGCAACAGGGCCCGCAGGGCTGGTACCGCGGCGGCGGGCGCTGGGGGCCGCGCTGAACCCGACCGGCGATCAACCGCCGGTCGCTGCTGCCTCTGGCGCCGCCTGCGGGGCGGGCGGCAGCGCACTGCGGCCGGCCTTGGCCAACAGGAAGTCGATGCAGGTGCGCACCGCGCGCGTCTGGTGCCGGTTGGGCATGTACAGCAAGTACATGTGGGTGCCGAAGATGCTCAGGCGGTATTCCTGCAGCGCGGTCAGCACCTCGCCGCTGGCGATCTTGTCCTGCACCACATAGTCCGGCACCACGCCCACGCCCAAGCCCGCCAACACACCCTGGCGCAGGAAGGGAAAGTGCTCTGAGATCAGTGTGGGCTCCAGCATCACCTCTTGCCGCTCCAGCCCCTGGTAGGCCGCCAGGCGCAACTGGCGCCCCATCACGCCGGCCGTGATCACCGGGGCATTGCGCAGCTCCAGCAGCGTGCGCGGCAGGCCGTGGCGCGCGGCGTAGTCCAGAGACGCGCATGCCACATAGCGCACATCGCCCAGGCTGCGCGCCACCACCGACAGCGGCGGCTCCTGGATCACGCGGATGGCGATGTCCACCTCGTCGCGCAGGTTGTCGGCGCGGTTCTCGAACAGCACGTCCAGCACGATGCCCGGGTACAGCTGCTTGAACTCGATCATCCAGTCGCTCATCACCATCTGGCCGTAGCCGCTGGGCACGCTGATGCCCACGCGCCCGCGCAGCTCCTGGCCCAGGCTGGTGATGGTCTCCTGTGCGGCGGCCAACTCGTTGCGCACATTGCGGCCATGTTCATACAGGCGCAGCCCCACCTCGGTGGGCTCCACGCGGCGCGTGGTGCGCTTGACCAGCTGCACGCCCAGCGACTTCTCCAGCTGCGCCAGGTGGTAGCTGACGTTGGCGCGGGTCATCTTCAGCTTGCGCGCGGCCTGGCTCAGGTTGCCGCTGTCCACGATCTCCACCAGCAGGGTCAGGGCATTCAGGTCCATGTCAGGCTCCGGTGGAAGGTAGGTATTTGTTCAAAAAGATTTGACGCTCTGTCAATTTGACTGTGGATTGTAAAGAACCATTATCAGAACAAGAATGCGACTTTTCCGTTACGAGACACCGGAGACGTACGCATGAGCCCTGCCGCCCAGGCCCCTGAAGTCCAGACCCGCCGCGAAGGCGCGGTGCTGGTGGTCAGCATCAACAACCCGCCCGTCAATGCCCTGGGGCAGGCGGTGCGCGCCGGCCTGCTGGCCGCGGTGGAGCAGGCCGAGGGCGACGCCGCCGTGCGCGCCCTGCTGATCGTGGGCGAGGGCAAGGCCTTCATCGCCGGTGCCGACATCCGCGAGTTCGGCAAGCCCCCGGTGCCGCCGTCGCTGCCCGAGGTGTGCAACCGCCTGGAGTCCTGCGGCAAGCTGGTGGTCGCCGCCATCCACGGCGCCGCGCTGGGCGGCGGGCTGGAAGTGGCGCTGTCCGCGCACTACCGCCTGGCCTTGCCCGCGGCCAGCCTGGGCCTGCCCGAGGTGAACCTGGGCCTGCTGCCCGGCGCCGGCGGCACCCAGCGCGCGCCGCGCCTGATGGGCGTGAAGGCGGCAGCCGAGCTGATGCTCAGCGGCAAGCATTTGAGCGCCAAGGCCGCCGCCGCGGCGGGCCTGGTGGACCGACTGGTCGAAGGCTCCGACCCCGTGGCCGCCGGCCTGGCCTACGCCAACGAGCTGCTGGCCCAGGGCGCGCAGCCGCGCCGCACGCGGGACCTGAAGATTGCCGACCAGGCCGCCGCGCTGGCCGAGCTGGACGCGCTGGCGCTTGAGACCGCCAAGAAGACCCGCGGCCTGTTCTCGCCCGGCAAGATCGTGGAATGCGTGCGCGCCGCTGTGGAGCTGCCGTTCGACGAGGGCATCGCCAAGGAGCGCGCGCTGTTCGTCGAATGCCTGAACAGCCCGCAGCGCCAGGGCCTGGTGCACGCGTTCTTCGCCGAGCGCGAGACCGCCAAGATCCCCGAGGCGCAGGCCGCCGCGCCGCGCCACTTTGCCAAGATCGCCATCATCGGCGGCGGCACCATGGGGGCAGGCATCACCGTGGCCGCGCTGGACGCCGGCCTCACCGTGACCATGATCGAGCGCGACGCCGAGTCCATCGCGCGCGGCCGCAAGAACGTCGAGAAGGTCTACGACGGCCTGATCGCCAAGGGCCGCATGACCGAGCAGGCCAAGGCCGCGATCCTGGCGCGCTACACGCCCAGCACCTCCTACGACGACATCCAGGATGTGGACCTGGTGATCGAGGCCGTGTTCGAGGACATCGATGTCAAGAAGGCCGTGTTCCAGGAGCTGGACCGCGTCTGCAAGCCGGGCGCGGTGCTGGCCACCAACACCTCCTACCTCGACATCGACGCCATCGCCGCCGTCACTCGCCGCCCGCAGGACGTGATCGGCCTGCATTTCTTCAGCCCGGCCAACATCATGAAGCTGCTGGAGATCGTGGTACCCGCCAAGGTGAGCGCCGACGTGGTGGCCACCGCCTTCGAGCTGGCCAAGAAGATGAAGAAGGTGCCCGTGCGCGCCGGCGTGTGCGACGGCTTCATCGGCAACCGCATCCTGGCCGTGTACAAGCAGGCGGCTGACTACCTGATGGAAGACGGCGCCAGCCCCTACGAGATCGACGAGGCCGTGCGCGGCTTCGGCTTTGCGATGGGCCCGTTCCAGGTGACCGACCTGGCCGGTGGCGACATCGGCTGGGCCACGCGCAAGCGGCGCGCCGCCACGCGCGACCCTCAGGCCCGCTACGTCGAGGTGGCCGACCGCGTTTGCGAGCGCGGCTGGTTCGGCCAGAAGACCGGCCGGGGCTTTTACCTCTACCCGCAGGGCGCCCGCGTGGGCCAGCCCGACCCCGAGGTGCTGGCCATCGTGGACGCCGAGCGCGCCAGGAAGGGCATCACGCCGCGCCAATTCACGGCCGACGAGATCATGCGCCGCTACATGGCCGCCATGGTCAACGAAGGCGCCAAGGTGGTGCAAGAGGGCATTGCCCTGCGCCCGCTGGATGTGGACGTGACCTTCCTGTCCGGCTACGGTTTTCCGCGCTGGCGCGGCGGCCCGATGAAGTGGGCCGACATGACGGGCCTGGACAAGGTGCTGGCCGACATCCGCGCCTTCGCCAAGGAAGACCCGCTGTTCTGGAAGCCCGCGCCGCTGCTGGAACAGCTGGTGGCCGAGGGCCGCAACTTCGACAGCCTGAACAAGGCAGCTTGATTCTCTGGCCGATTATCAAAAACAGGAGCTGTCAGCGCTTGTCATTCAAAGGTTTAAAGGGGTTTTCATGCTTGAAGGCCCATTGAACAAGCGCTAGCAGCTATCAAAAACACAGCATCCCGAGACACCCAGGAGACCCGCCATGCGCGAAGCCGTCATCGTTTCCACCGCCCGCACGCCGCTCACCAAGTCGCACCGCGGCGAATTCAACCAAACCCCGGGCGCCCAGCTGGGGGCCTTCTCGGTGCAGGCTGCCGTGCAGCGCGCCGGCATCGACCCCGGCCTGATCGAAGACCTGGTCTGGGGCTGTGGCTACCCCGAGGGCACCACCGGCCGCAACATCGGCCGCCAGACTGCGCTTCGCGCCGGCCTGCCGGTGACGGTGGGCGGCACGGTGATCAACCGCTTCTGCTCCTCGGGCCTGCAGGCGATCGCCGTGGCGGCCGGGCGCATCGTGCTGGAGGGCGTGCCGGCCATGGTCGCCGGCGGCGTGGAGAGCATCTCGCTCATGAACCCCGCCGGTCGCAGCGGCGCCTCGCACCTGGACCCCTGGCTGGTGGAGCACAAGCCCGCGCTGTTCATGGAGATGATCGACACCGCCGACGTGGTGGCCCAGCGCTACGGCATCACGCGCGAGGACCAGGACGCGTTTTCGCTGCAAAGCCAGCAGCGCACGGCGGCCGCGCAGGCCAGTGGCGTGTTCGAAAACGAGATCGTGCCCTGCGCCACCACCATGGCCGAGAAGAACAAGGAAACCGGCGAGGTGACCTACCGCGAGGTGGTCGCCACCATGGACAACTGCAACCGCCCCGGCACCACGCTCGAAGGCCTGGCCAAGCTGGAGCCCGTGAAGGGCGCGGGCAAGTTCGTCACCGCGGGCAATGCCTCGCAGCTGTCCGACGGCTCGGCCGCCTGCGTGATGATGGAAGCCAAAGAGGCCGAGCGCCGCGGCCTGCAGGCCCTGGGCGCCTTCCGCGGATTTGCGGTGGCGGGCTGCGAGCCCGACGAGATGGGCATCGGCCCCGTGTTCGCCGTGCCGCGCCTGCTGGAGCGCGCGGGCCTGAAGGTCGAAGACATCGCCCTGTGGGAGCTGAACGAGGCCTTTGCCTCGCAGGCCCTGTACTGCCAGCGGCAACTGGGCATTCCCATGGAGCGGCTGAACGTCAACGGCGGCGCGATTTCCATCGGCCACCCGTTCGGTATGACGGGCGCGCGGCTGGCCGGCCACGTCTTGCTGGAAGGCCAGCGCCGCAAGGCCAAGGACCCGTCCGTGAAGTGGGCCGTGGTGACCATGTGCATCGGCGGCGGCCAGGGCGCGGCCGGGCTGTTTGAAATTTTCTGAAGAGACTCCCATGGATCTGCAATTCACCCCCGAGGAGCAGGCATTTCGCGACGAAGTGCGTGCGTTCCTGAAAGACAAGCTGCCCGCGCGCATCGCCGCCAAGGTCAAGGCCGGCCAGCGCCTGACCAAGGAAGACCAGGAGGAATGGCACGCCATCCTCAACGAGCGCGGCTGGCTGGCCAACCATTGGCCCCAGGAGCACGGCGGCCCCGGCTGGGGCGCGGTGCAGAAGTTCATCTTCGACACCGAATGCGCGCTGGCCGGCGGCCCGCGCATCGTGCCGTTTGGCGTGAACATGCTCGGCCCGGTGCTGATCAAGTACGGCAACGAGCAGCAAAAAAAGTACTGGCTGCCCCGCATCCTGAACGGCGATGACTGGTGGTGCCAGGGCTATTCGGAGCCTGGCGCGGGCTCGGATCTGGCCTCGGTCAAGACCACGGCCGTGCGCGACGGCGACCACTACATCGTCAACGGGCAAAAGACCTGGACCACCCAGGGCCAGCACGCCAACATGATCTTCTGCCTGGTGCGCACCAACAAGGACGCCAAGGCGCAGGCCGGTATCAGCTTCCTGCTGGTGGACATGACGGCGCCCGGCGTGGAGCTGCGCCCCATCCGCACGCTGGACGGCGACAAGGAAGTCAACGAAGTCTTCTTCACCGACGTGAAGGTGCCCGTGGAAAACCTGGTCGGCGAAGAGAACAAGGGCTGGACCTACGCCAAGTACCTGCTGACGTATGAGCGCACCGGCATCGCCGGCGTGGGCTTTTGCATCTCGGCGCTGGCCAAGCTCAAGGTCATCGCCGCCAAGGTGCACAAGAACGGCAAGCCTTTGAGCCAGGACCCGCTGTTCGCCGCGCGCATGGCGCGCGTGGAGATCGACCTGGAAAACATGAAGACCACCAACCTGCGCGTGATCGCCGCCGTGGCCGGCGGCGGCGTGCCCGGTGCGGAAAGCTCCATGCTGAAGATCCGCGGCACCGAGATCCGCCAGGAAATCCTGTCGCTGATCCGCCGCGCCATGGGGCCGTATGCCGTGCCCTACATCGACGAGGCCCAGTACGAGGGCTGGAACGAGGCGCCCGTGGGCGGCATCGACGAGGCGGCCACCGCCGCGGCCAGCTACTTCAACTACCGCAAGCTGTCGATCTTCGGCGGCTCCAACGAAATCCAGAAGAACATCATCTCCAAGATGATCCTGGGCCTGTGACCGAACCGCGCGGGAAGAAAAGCACATGAACTTCGCACACACCGAAGACCGCCGCATGCTGGCGGACACGCTCGGCCGCTTCGTCTCCGAGCAGTACGCCATCGAGGCGCGCAACCGCATCGCCTATGGCGACGAGGGCCACAGCCCGCAGGTGTATGCGCAGCTGGCCGAACTGGGCGCCATCGGCGCGCTGTTTCCCGAGTCCGAAGGCGGCTTTGGCGGCGCGGGCTTTGACATCAGCGTGGTGTTCGAGAGCCTGGGCCGCGGCCTGGTGGCCGAACCCCTGCTGGGCGCGCTGGTGGTGGGCCAGGCGCTGATCGCCGCGGGCAGCGACGCGCAGAAGGCGCGGCTGGAAGACCTCGTGGCCGGCACCGCCATCGCCGCGCTGGCGCATGACGAGCCCGGCGGCCACTACGAGCTGAACCGCGTGACCACCACTGCCGCACGCACGGCCAGCGGTTGGGAGCTGAACGGCGCCAAGGGCGTGGTGGCCTTCGGCGAGAAGGCCGACCTGCTGCTGGTCTCGGCACGCACGGCCTGCGGGCCGCTGGACGAGGCGGGCATCAGCCTGTTCCTGGTCGATGGCAACGCGGCCGGTATTGCCAAGCGCGCCTACAACCGCTTCGAGGGCGGCCGTGCGGCCGAACTCACCTTCAACAATGTGCAACTGCCGGCCGACGCGCTGCTGGGCGCCGAGGGCGAGGGCCACGCCGTGCTGCAGCACATCGCGGGCTATGCGCTGCTGGCGCTGTCCGCCGAGTCGCTGGGCGCGATGGACGTGGCCAAGGACCAGACGCTGGAATACCTGCGCACGCGCAAGCAGTTCGGCGTGGCCATCGGCACCTTCCAGGCCCTGCAGCACCGCATGGCCGACCTGCTGCTGGAAGTCGAGCAGGCGCGCTCGGCCGTGATCAACGCCGCCGACGCCATCGACAACGCCCAGGGGGCCGCGCGCGACCGGGCGCTGTCCGCCGCCAAGTACACCGTGGGCTACGTGGGCACGCAGGTGGCCGAGGAGAGCATCCAGCTGCACGGCGGCATCGGCATGACCTGGGAACTGCCGCTGGCGCACTACGCCAAGCGCCTGGTGATGATCGACCACCAGTTTGGCGACGAGGACCACCACCTGCAGCGCTTCATGGCCCTGGCGGCCTGAGGCGGTTCTCTGGAGCCCCTTCTTCGTTGGAAGAGGGGGTTAAGCATAAAAATAGCCACGAGCCATTGCGCATCAAGCGCGGATAGCTACAAAATAAATAGCATAGGAGATGCCCGTGACCGACAAAGCCCTGGATGGCGCGCCAGACGGCGTCCTGCTCACCCGCCGCGAAGGCGCGGTGCTCGTGTTGTCCCACAACAATGTGGCGGCGCGCAATGCGTTGTCGCCCGCGTTCTATGCCGCCGTCACCCAGGCCCTGGTGGACGCGGTGGCAGACCCCACCATCGGCGCCGTGGTGCTGACCGGTGAGGGCGGGCACTTCTGCGCAGGCGGCGATCTGCGCCAGCTGGCCAAGCGCCGCGAGCTGCCCATCGCGGAGCGCCGCGCCAAGCTGGAAGGCCTGCACGACCTGATCCGCGCCGTGCGTGACTGCCCCAAGCCCGTGATCGCCGCGGTGGAGGGCGCGGCCGCGGGCGCCGGCCTGTCGCTGGCGCTGGCCTGCGACATGCTGGTGGCGGCAAAGAACGCGGTGTTCTCCGTGGCCTACGTCAAGGTGGGCCTCACGCCCGACGGCGGCGCCACGGCTTTCCTGGCCGAGTTCGTCTCCCGCCAGGTGCTCACCGAGCTGTGCCTGACGGGTGAGCGCATCAGCGGCGAGCGCATGCACCAGCTCGGCCCGGTGAACCGGCTGTGCGAGCCCGGGCAGGCACTGGCCGATGCGGTGGCGCTGGCCGCGCAGGTGGCCAGCGGCCCCGCGTGGACCATGGCCCGCATCAAGGAGCTGTGCCGCGCCGCGCCGCGCAACACGCTGGAGCAGCAGCTGGAGCTGGAGGCGCAGTGCATGGTGCGCGCGCAGGAGACCGCCGAATCGCGCGAGGGCATCGGGGCCTTTCTGGAAAAGCGCGCACCCGATTACACGAAACTGCGCGGCGCGCACTGATTTTCGTATTGGCCGATATCCAAGGAGACAAGCCCATGGCATCCAACGCACCGACCCACGACATCGACTTTCCGCTCGACGGCGTGAGGGTGCTTGATCTTTCCCGCGTGTTCGCCGGGCCGCTGTGCGGCCAGGTACTGGCGGACCTGGGGGCCGAGGTCATCAAGGTGGAACACCCGGGTCGCGGCGACGATACCCGCGACTGGGGCATGCGCATCGGCAAGACCGAGACCACCTACTACAACAGCATGAACCGCAACAAGCGGTCCATCACCCTCGACCTGCAAAGCCCCGAGGGGCTGAAGATCGTCCACGAGCTGCTGCCGCAGTGCGACGTGGTGATCCACAACTTCAAGACCGGTGGCGCCGAGAAGCTGGGCCTGGGCTACGAGCAGCTCAAGGCCCTCAAGCCCGACCTCATCTACTGCGCCGTGGCCGGCTACGACACCAGCGGCCCCGAGGCCAAGCGCCCCGGCTACGACCTGGTGATCCAGGGCGAGACCGGCCTCATGGCGCTCAACGGCGAGGCGGGCACGCCGCCGCTGAAGTTCGGTGTCGCCGTGGTGGACCTGATGACCGGCATGTACGCCGGCCAGGCCGTGCTGGCGGCGCTGTTCCAGCGCAGCAGAACGGGGCGCGGGCGCCTGATCGAGATGGCGCTGTACGACTGCGGCCTCACCATCACCGGCTATTACGGCCTGGACGCGCTCAAGCTCGGCCACGACCCCGAGCGCTACGGCAACGCGCACCCGTCCATCGTGCCGTACGGCATGTACGACTCCGCTGACGGCCCGCTGATCATTGCAGTGGGCAACAACGCGCAGTTCGACAAGTTCTGCCGCCAGGTGATCGAGCGGCCCGACATCGTCGAGGACCCGCGCTTTGCCACCAACGTGAACCGCGCCAAGCACCGGCTGGAGCTGGGTCCCATGCTCAAGGAGCTGATCGCCACCTTCCCGCGCGACCTGCTGCTGCAGCGCCTGACCGCGGCCGGCATCCCCTGCGGCAAGGTGGCAGGCCTGCACGAAGCGCTGACCAGCGAGCGCACGCGCCGCGGCCGCCTGGTGCAGGACATGCCGCACCCCGTCGAGGGCACCACGCCGGTGTTCGCGCCGCCGTACCGGCTGGACGGCCAGCGCCTGCCGATCCGCAATGCCCCGCCCACGCTGGGAGAGGGCACGCGTGAGGTCTTGCACCGGCTGCTGGCGCTCAGCGATGAGCAGCTGCAGGCCTTGCAGGCGCAGGGCGTGCTCACGCTGCCGCCGCAGTGAGCTATCTAAAAGATAGCTGCCAGCGCTTGATGGGTAAGCGCTGGAACCTTTTTTTATTCTAGGAGACGTCATGAAATTTTCTGCAATTACCCGCCGCACCGCACTGGCCCTGGCCGCCGCGCCCCTGCTCGCCAGTGTGGCCGGCGGAGCCATGGCGCAGGCCGCCTGGCCCGACAAGATGGTCAAGCTGATCGTCCCATTCCCGGCGGGCGGACCCACCGACACGGCCTCGCGCATCGTGGGCCAGAAGCTGGCCGACCGTCTCAAGCAGCCCGTGGTGGTGGAAAACCGCGCGGGTGCCTCCGGCTCGATCGCTGCCGCACAGGTCGCCAAGAGCCCGGCCGACGGCTACACGCTGATGATGCTGGCCACCCCCACGCTGCTGGCGCCGCATCTGTACAAGAAGGCGGGCTACGACACGGTGAAGGACTTCACCCCCGTGGCCATGGTGTACGACCTGCCCATCGTGGTCGTGGTGAACCCCACGCAGCTGCCCAACGTGACCGACCTGGGCTCGCTCATCCAGCATGCCAAGGCGCAGAAGGTGCCGATGAATTACACCAGCTCGGGCACGGGCAGCTTCGGCCACCTGAGCATGGAACTGCTCAAGCAGATGGGCGGCTTCGACATGCAGCACGTGCCCTACAAGGGCAGCGCCCCTGCCATCACCGACACCATCGGCGGCCAGGTGCCCGTGATGTACTCGGACCTCATCGCCGCACTGCCGCACATCCAGGCCGGCAAGCTGCGCGCCATCGCCGTGGGATCGCCCCAGCGCGTGGGCGTGGTGCCCGATGTGAAGACCATTGCCGAGCAAGGCTTCAAGGGCTACGAGGCCGTGTCCTGGGGCGGCTTGGTGGCGCCCTCGGGCACGCCCAAGGCCGTCGTGGACCGCGTGGCCCATGAGGTGCGCCAGATCCTGGCCGAGAAGGAAGTGCAGGACCGCCTGCTGGGCGCCGGGGCCATTGCCCATTTCATGGATCCCGTCCAGATGGGCCAGCGCGTGCAGCAGGACTACACCCGCTGGGGCCAGGTGATCCGCGACAAGGGCATCGCCAACGACTGAGCGAGCGCGCCATGAAGACCCGCATCACCGAGCTCTTCGGCATAGAGCACCCGATCCTCCAGGGCGGCATGCACCACGTGGGGTATGCCGAGCTGGCCGCAGCCGTCTCCAATGCCGGCGGGCTGGGCATCATCACCGGCCTCACGCAGAAGACGCCCGAGTTGCTGGCGCAGGAGATCGCACGCTGCCGCACGATGACCGACAAGCCGTTTGGCGTGAACCTCACGTTCCTGCCGTCGGTGAATCCGCCCGACTACCCGGGCTATGTGAAGGCGATCATCGAGGGTGGCGTGAAGATCGTCGAGACGGCAGGCAACAACCCGCAGAAGTGGATGCCCGCGCTGAAGGAGGCCGGCATCAAGGTCATCCACAAGTGCACCTCGGTGCGCCACGCGCTCAAGGCCGAGTCCATCGGCTGCGACGCGATCAGCGTGGACGGCTTTGAATGCGGCGGCCACCCGGGCGAGGACGACATTCCCAACTTCATCCTGCTGCCGCGCGCGGCCGAAGAACTCAAGATCCCCTTCGTCGCCTCGGGCGGCATGGCCGATGGGCGCAGCCTGGTGGCTGCGCTGGCGCTTGGCGCTGACGGCATCAACATGGGCACGCGCTTCATCGCCACCCAGGAAGCGCCGGTGCACGAGAACGTCAAGCAGGCGATCGTTGCGGCCTCCGAACTGGATACGCGGCTCATCATGCGCCCGCTGCGCAATACCGAGCGCGTGCTCACCAACAGCGCCACCGAGCGCGTGCTGGACAAGGAGCGCGCACTGGGCGCCGCCATCACCTTCGCGGACATTGCGCCCGAGGTGGCCGGCGTCTACCCGCGCATCATGCAGCAGGGCGACATGCAGGCCGGCGTGTGGTCCTGCGGCATGGTTGCCGGGCTGATCCATGACGTGCCCACCGTGCAGCAGCTCATCGACTCCATCATGTCCCAGGCCGAAGCGCTGATCTCCCAGCGCCTGGCGGGCATGCTCCGATAACCCAGCAGAAAGAGACTTGTTATGAAAATCCTCGTCCCCGTCAAGCGCGTGGTGGACTACAACGTGAAGGTCCGGGTGAAGTCGGACGGCACGGGCGTAGACATCGCGAACGTGAAGATGAGCATGAACCCCTTTGACGAAATCGCCGTGGAAGAGGCGGTGCGGCTCAAAGAAAAAGGCCTGGCCACGGAAGTGATCGCGGTGAGCTGCGGCGTGGCGCAATGCCAGGAAACGCTGCGCACGGCGATGGCCATTGGCGCCGACCGCGGCATCCTGGTGGAAACCGATGCCGAGCTGCAACCCCTGGCCGTGGCCAAGCTGCTCAAGGCCCTGGTGGACAAAGAGCAACCGGGCCTGATCATCCTGGGCAAGCAAGCCATCGACGACGACGCCAACCAGACCGGCCAGATGCTGGCGGCCCTGGCAGACCTGCCCCAGGCCACCTTCGCCAGCAAGGTCGAAGTGGCCGGCGACAAGGTCAGCGTCACACGCGAAGTCGACGGCGGCCTGGAAACCCTGCAACTGACCACCCCGGCCGTCATCACCACCGACCTGCGCCTGAACGAGCCGCGCTACGTCACGCTGCCCAACATCATGAAGGCCAAGAAAAAGCCGCTGGACACCATCAAGCCCGAAGACCTCGGCGTAGACGTGGCCCCGCGCCTCAAGACCCTCAAGGTGGCCGAACCCCCGAAGCGCGGCGCTGGCGTGAAAGTGCCCGACGTCGCCACGCTGGTGGACAAGCTCAAGAACGAAGCCAAGGTCATCTAAAGGCAGGACAGGAGAAACAACATGACCGTACTCGTCATTGCAGAACACGACAACGCCAGCCTCAAGGCCGCCACCCTGAACACCGTCACCGCCGCACTCGCCTGCGGGGGCGACGTGCACGTGCTCGTAGCCGGTGAAGGCGCGCAGGCCGCCGCCCAGGCCGCCTCCCAAATCGCCGGCGTCGCCAAAGTCCTGCACGCCGACGGCGCCAGCCTGAAGGACGGCCTGGCCGAGAACCTGGCCGCCCAGGTGCTGCAGATTGCCGGCAACTACAGCCACATCCTGTTCCCGGCCACCGCCAGCGGAAAGAACGTCGCCCCGCGCGTGGCCGCCAAGCTGGACGTGGCGCAGATCAGCGACATCACCAAAGTGATCTCCGCCGACACCTTCGAGCGCCCCATCTACGCGGGCAACGCCATCGCCACCGTGCAAAGCGCGGACAACGTCAAGGTCATCACCGTGCGCGGCACCGGCTTTGACGCGGCGCCCGCCACGGGCGGCAGCGCCGCGGTGGAAACCACCGCCGCCGTGGCCGATGCCGGCAAGAGCAGCTTTGCCGGACGTGAAGTCACCAAGAGCGACCGCCCCGAGCTCACCGCCGCCAAGATCATCGTCTCGGGCGGCCGGGCGCTGGGCAGCAGCGAGAAGTTCAACGAAGTCATGACCCCGCTGGCGGACAAGCTGGGCGCGGCCATTGGCGCGAGCCGCGCAGCGGTGGACGCAGGCTACGCCCCGAACGACCTGCAGGTGGGGCAGACGGGCAAGATCGTTGCGCCGCAGCTGTACATCGCGGCGGGGATCTCGGGGGCCATCCAGCACCTGGCAGGGATGAAGGACAGCAAGGTGATCGTGGCGATCAACAAGGACCCGGAGGCACCGATCTTTGCGGTGGCCGACTATGGGCTGGAGGCCGATCTGTTCCAGGCCGTGCCGGAGATGGCCTCTCGGTTGTAACCGGGCGCACCCGCACGGCACTGGGGTGCCGTGCGGGATCGCACCTCTCGTCCTTCCTCAGGCTCCTGAGCGACGATCCGCGGCACCTTCTTGATCCCTCAGCTTGGCGTCGGAGCGGGTATTTCCGGCCGCATCGCGCTGCGCCGCCTGCCCCCAGCGGCATTCGTGTGCTGCCAGTAGTGTTTTGCGCATCGACCGCGGACGGTGGTGTCGTGCGGCGACAGAATGCGGCACAGTTGCACACGCACACCCATCCTCCTGCGGATGGTGACGGCCGTCGGCGGCGGCGTGGTGCGCGACGTGCTGCTCAACCGCGTACCGATCATCCTGCACAAGGAGATCTACGCGCTTCCGGCATTGCTGGCGGCGGCGATCCAGGTGATGGGGCAGCGCATGGAATGGTGGGTGACGCTGACGCCCTGGTTTGCCGCGTCGGTCTGCTTGGCCGTGCGTCTGCTGGCGTTGCGGTATTCGTGGAGCCTTCCGCCGGTCTGGAGAAAGGCGCCGCCGCAGTGAACTGGCCCGGCTCAGGCCGCGCCGCCCGAACCGCGCGTGCCCGAGGAGGGCAGCGGCAGGCCCAGCATGGCACAGGCCACGGCCTCGCCGACCTTGATGCCGTCCACGCCGGCCGAGAGGATGCCGCCCGCGTAGCCCGCCCCCTCGCCGGCGGGGTACAGGCCGGCGGTGTTCAGGCTCTGGAAGTCGTCGCCGCGGCCGATGCGCAGCGGTGACGAGGTGCGCGTTTCCACGCCCGTCAGCACCGCGTCGTGCATGTCGTAGCCACGGATCTTGCGGCCGAAGGCGGGCAGGGCCTCGCGCATGGCCTCGGTGGCGAAGGCGGGCAGGGCGTCGTCCATGCCGACCAGCGTGACGCCAGGCTTGTACGAGGGCTGCACGTCCCCCAGCGCGGTGGATGCGCGGCGCGCCAGAAAATCGCCCACGCGCTGCGCGGGGGCGTTGTAGTTGCCGCCTCCCAGGCGGTAGGCGTTCGACTCCAGCTGGCGCTGCAGCACGATACCGGCCAGCGGGTGCACCTGCCCGGTGGGCAACGTGTCCACGCCGTGGGCTGCGCCCAGCGCGGCCTCGAAGGCCGCGGGGTCGCGCGGATAGTCCTGCGGGTCTACACCCACCACCATGCCGGCGTTGGCGTTGCGCTCGGCGCGCGAATACTGGCTCATGCCGTTGGTGACCACGCGCCCGGGCTCGCTGGTGGCGGCCACCACGGTGCCGCCGGGGCACATGCAGAAGCTGTACACGGTGCGCCCATGGCTGGCGTGGTGCACCAGCTTGTAGTCGGCCGCGCCCAGCAGCGGGTGGCCCGCATGCTTGCCCCAGCGCGCGCGGTCGATCACGCTCTGCGGATGCTCGATGCGCACGCCCACGGAGAACGGCTTGGCCTCCATGGCCACACCGTGCGTGTGCAGCATGGCGAAGCTGTCGCGCGCGCTGTGGCCCAGGGCCATGACCACGTGATCGGCGCGCAGCTCCTGCACTGCGCCGCTGGCCAGATCGCGCACGCGCAGGCCGTGCAGGTGGCGCCGGCCGGCGGTGTCGGTTTCGATGATCACGTCGTCCACACGCTGCTCGAAGCGCACCTCGCCGCCCAGCGCGATGATCTGTGCGCGCAGCGACTCCACCACCTTCACCAGCTTGAAGGTGCCGATGTGCGGGTGGGCCACGTACAGGATCTCGGGCGGGGCGCCCGCTGCGACGAATTCCTCCATCACCTTGCGGCCCAGGTGGCGCGGGTCCTTGATCTGGCTGTAGAGCTTGCCATCACTGAAGGTGCCGGCGCCGCCTTCGCCGAACTGCACGTTGGACTCGGGGTTCAGTTCGCGCTTGCGCCACAGGCCCCAGGTGTCTTTGGTGCGCTCGCGCACGGGCTTGCCGCGCTCCAGCACGATGGGCCGGAACCCCATCTGCGCCAGTACCAGCGCCGCGAAGATGCCGCAGGGCCCGAAGCCCACCACCACCGGGCGCTGTGCGGGCGCTTCGCCAGCGCAGCCCACCGGGCGCCAGGCCATGTCGGGCGTGGGCTGGATGTGCGGGTGGCCGGTATGGCGTGCCAGCAGGGCGCCGGCCTGGGACGCGTCCGCGAGCTGCAGGTCCAGGATGTACACCGCCATCAGGTCGGCCTTGCGCGCGTCGAAGCTGCGCTTGTGCACGTGCAGGGCGGCGATGGCGGACTCGGGCACGCCCAGCACCTGTGCGGCCTGGGCGCGCAGCAGGGCGTCGGGGTGGGTGTCGGCGTCGTAGGCGCCAGCGGGCAGGGCTGCCAGCGGCAGCTTGATTTCGGAGAGGCGGATCATGGGGTGCGGCCCGTGACTATCGGGCGGTGCCAAAGAGGAGGGCGATCATAAGGGAGCGCCGCACGGCCATGACCGGTGAGGAGAACTCAATTCGCTATTGTATTAATAGCTGCTTGCGCTTGTCTGAAAAGCGCTAGGGGCTGTTTTTTCTTGAGAACTCGTGGTCGGCTGATGCCGCCGCCACCACAGCTCGGTCGCCAGCAGGGCCAGCGCCGCGGGCGCGAGCGGTGCGAAGTAGTACACCGCGCGGAAGGCCAGCACCACGGCCAGCGCCTGGCTCACGGGCAGGTGCACGGCCAGCACGGCCGTGCCCACGGCCTCCAGCACACCCAGGCCGGCGGGGATGCGCGATACCAGCCCGGCCACCGCGCCCAGCAGCACCGTGGCCAGCGCCGCGGCGTAGGGCACCTGCTGGCGCGCCAGCACCCACACGGACGCGGCCATCAACGCCCAGTGGGTGCACGACAGCACCAATTGCAGCAGCGCCACGCGCCAGGTCGGTAGCGGCAGGCGTCGCCCGCGCAGCATCAGCGGTCGGTGCCCGCCGCGCCGCGCGCACAGCGCCAGGTAGCCCAGCGCCACGCAGGCCAGCACCGTGCCCAGCCAAGGGAGCTGGCCGCTGCCCATGCGCCAACCCTCGGGCAGCGGCGGTGTCCAGGCCCAGAACAGCGCACAGGCCAGCACGCAATAGCCCAGCCAGTTGGTGGCGATGGACAGGCTGATCACCTGCGCGATCTGCCCCACATCCAGGCCCTGGCGCGAATACAACCGGTAGCGCACCGAAGCGCCGCCGATCAGCGAGCCCAGGTTGAGCGTGAAGGGGTAAGCGATCAGCGTGACGCCCATGGTGCGGGCGGCGCCCAGCCTGTGGCGTACCACGTGGCGACCGAACAGGTCGAAGCACCCGTACACCAGGTGGCCGGCCCAGGCCAGGGCTGCGGCTGCAGCCAGCGTGGGCACAGGCAGCGCACGCAGCGCCTGCCACACGCCGGGCCAGTCCACCTGCAGGCCCTGGCGCACCAGCAGCCATACCACCAGGGCGGCCACCGCTGCCATGGCGAGCCCGGCCAGCCAGCGCCAGCCCCGTAACCGGCGCCATCCGCTGCGGCGACGGCGGCGCGCAGTGTGGACAGGCGAAGTGGCAGGGCCGTGCATGGGCTGCCTCAGGACGCGCGCGCCGTTTGGTCAGCGGGCGGCTCGGCCTGCATGACGGTGATGGCGGGCTCGTGTCGCGGCAGCCAGCCCGCCCAGGCGGGAAACCAGCGCATGAGGTGGTACACGCAGTAGCCGCGCAGCAGGCGCAGGGCCTCCCAGGCGCCGCGCGGAGCGGGCTCCACCTGGCGGCAGTGCCGCTGCATCAGGCGCGACAGGCGCTGGTACAGCAGCGCATTGAAGGAGGCATCGCGGATGACGACGTTCGCCTCCAGGTTGAGCGACAGGCTGAGGGGGTCGAGATTGCTGGAGCCAACGGTGGACCACTCGCGGTCCACCAGCGCCACCTTGCCGTGCAGCGGGCGCTCGCAGTACTCGTAAATGTGCACTCCCGCGCGCAGCAGGTGGTCGTACAGCAGGCCAGCCGCGGTCTTCACGATGGGCATGTCGGGTTCGCCCTGCAGGATCAGGCGCACGTCCACCCCGCGCCGCGCCGCGCGGCGCAGCTCGCGCACCAGCCGGTAGCCGGGGAAGAAATACGCGTTGGCGATCACCACGCGCTCGCGCGCGGCGCGCAGGGCGATACGGTAGTGGCGCTCGATGTCGTTGGTATGCCGGTGGTTGTCGCGCGTGACGAACATGGCGTGGGCTGAGCCCGCTGCGGGCAGCTGCGGCAGCGGTCCGTGGCGGTGGGTGCGCTGGACAGACGGGGGCAGGACCGCCGTGCGGGTGAAGCGGTGCATGTGCGCCACGATGGGGCCATGCACCTCGACGGCATAGTCTTGCTTGGCCTGCGGGCCGAAGTCCGCCACGTGGTCCGCCGAGTAGTTGATGCCGCCGATGAAGCCCAGCGTGCCGTCCACCACCACGATCTTGCGGTGCATGCGCCGCAGCAGGTTCAGGCGCTGGCCGAAGAGGCGCCGCCCTGGGTCGAACACACGAAAACGCACGCCCGCCTGCACCAGGCTGTCGACAAAATGATCAGGCAGGTCGGGCGAGCCAAAGCCGTCCACCAGCAGGTGCACCGACACGCCGCGCCGCGCCGCCTGCAGCAGCGCCGCGTGCAGCCCCTGGCCGATGTGGTCGTCGAACAGGATGAAGGTCTCCACCATCACCTCGCGCTGCGCCTGGGCAATGGCCTCGAACACGCGCGGGAAGAACTCCTCGCCGTTCTCCAGCAGGCGAAAGTGGTTGCCGGGTATCCAGCGCGAGGACGGGCGCGGGCGCATCACAGGAGGATCTCCGCGGCCAGCGGTGCGTGGTCCGACAGGCGGTTCCAGGGCCTGCGCGGCAGACTCATCGGCGTGTGCACCGAGGTGCCGCGCACGTAGATGCGGTCCAGCGGCAGCAACGGCAGCGATGCGGGAAAGGTGCGCACGGCCCGCCCGCAGGCTTGCACGAACACTTCATGCAGGCCGGCTTCGCGCTGCAGCACGTCGTGCGCGCGGCCGCGCCAGTCGTTGAAGTCACCCGCGACGATCACCGGGTCCTGCGCGGGAAACGAATGCACCAGCGCGGACACGCGGCGCAACTGCTGCTGGCGGTGCGCCTCCTGCAGGCCCAGGTGTACGCAGATGGCATGTACCGGCCGTGAATGCTGGGGCGGCTGCAGCACGCAGTGCAGCATGCCGCGGCGCTCCGGGCCGCTGACCGAGATGTCGTGGTTCTCGTAGTGCACGATCGGGAACTTGGACAGCAACGCGTTGCCGTGGTGGCCATCGGTGTAGACCGCATTGCGGCCATAGGCGTACTGCGTCCAGATGGAGTCGGCCAGGAACTCGTAGTGCGGCTCCTGTGGGAAATTGGTCACGCGCCCCGCATGGCGCTGGTGCGTGCCCAGCACCTCCTGCAGGAACACGAGGTCGGCCGATACCTGGCGCACCGCCTCGCGCAACTCGTGCAACATGAAGCGGCGGTTGAAGGACGTGAACCCCTTGTGCACGTTCACGGTCAGCACCTTGAACGCGACGGGGGAGGAAGAAGGCGGGTTCTGAGTCATGGGGAAATCCAATGCCGGCCCGCTGCCGGGGGGCGCACCGCAGCGCGGCAGCGGAGGGCGATGGGGCATTGTTTCCCTGGCGGCCGGCACGCGGCTGTAGGACGGTGGACCATGCCGGTGCGTGAACATGCCGCGTCGTTGCGTTGGCGGCAAGGCATAAAAAAGGCCCCTTGCGGGGCCTTGTCGAAAAGGTGCGCCAGGCGTGTCAGGCGGGCAGGAAGCCCTCGACCGACAGATAGCGTTCGCCGGTGTCGTAGTTGAAGCCCAGCACCCGCGCGCCCGCGGGCAACTCAGGCAGCTTCTGGGCAATGGCGGCCAGTGTGGCGCCGGAGGAAATGCCCACCAGCAGCCCTTCCTCGCGCGCGGCGCGGCGGGCGTATTCACGCGCGGGCTCGGCCTCGACCTGGATCACGCCGTCCAGCAGGCTGGTGTCCATAATCTGCGGCACGAAGCCCGCGCCCAGGCCCTGGATGGGGTGCGGGCCGGGCTGGCCGCCCGACAGCACGGGCGATTGCGAAGGCTCCACCGCGAACACCTTGAGCTGCGGAAACTGCGCCTTGAGCACGCGCGCCACGCCCGTGATGTGCCCGCCCGTGCCCACACCGGTGACGAGTGCGTCCAGCCCGTCGGGGAAGTCGGCGGTGATTTCCTGCGCCGTGGTGCGCATGTGCACCTCGACGTTGGCCGGGTTTTCGAACTGTTGGGGCATCCAACTGCCGGGTGTCGCGGCCACCAGTTCCTGCGCGCGGGCGATGGCGCCTTTCATGCCCTTTTCCTTGGGCGTGAGGTCGAAGCGGGCGCCGTAGGCCAGCATCAGGCGGCGGCGTTCGATGGACATGCTGTCAGGCATCACCAGCACCAGCTGGTAGCCCTTGACGGCCGCTACCAGCGCCAAGCCAATGCCGGTGTTGCCCGAGGTGGGCTCGATGATGGTGCCGCCGGGCTGCAGAGCGCCACTGCGCTCGGCCGCCTCGACCATCGCCAGGGCGATGCGGTCCTTGATGGAACCGCCTGGGTTGGCGCGCTCGGACTTCACCCACACGTTGGCACCCGCGCCGAACAGGCGATTGATGCGCACGTGGGGAGTGTTGCCGATGGTGTGCAGGATGTTGTCGACTCGCATGGTGTCTCCAGGGTAGAGGGTGGGAATCCGGCAAAGCGGGAGAGGCGTCCATTGTGGGGGAGTCGTTCAGCGGCGTCGCGATATGGATATTCCCGCTGTGGATATGGCGCCGGCGTGAATCGTCCGCCTGTGGGTCGGCTTGATTGATATGCATCAAGATTTGCCGGCGCGTGCGCGCCCGCCTGTGCCATCGGTCGGGTGTGCGCGCGACAATGGTCTCGTCTTCACTTTCCCTCCTGCGCCATGACCTTGCTGCACACCACCATGCTCATGCTCACCGCGAGTTGTGCGCTGATGCTGATCGGTTTCTCGGCGCGCGAGTCGCGCTGGGGCCCGGCGCTGATGATGGTGGGCATCGTGGGCGCGCTGCTGCTCATTGCCTACAACATCTTCCAGTTATTGCCCGCGCATTGAGCGCGCCGGCCGCGCGCCGCAGCGGAGAAACGCGGATAATTGCGCCCGTGAAGCACGCCAGACCGCCGCTGGTGCAATCTGGGAAACCAGGCACTGGAGGAACGTCCGGACTGCACAGGACAGCGTAGCAGCTAACGGCTGCCCACCGTGAGGTGAGGATCAGAGCAACAGAGACGAGTCCCGGGGGAGTGCCTGCGAAGGCAGACCACTGGGGGTGAAACGGGCAATCTCTACGCGCAGCAATACCAAGTAGGCCAGCGTTGACGTGGTTCCGCGGAGCTGGCGGGTAGGTAGCACCGAGCCGTGGTGGTGACACCCGGCCCAGATTAATGGCGGTCACGCTGCGGGCAACCGCAGTGCACAGAATCCGGCTTATCGGCGCGCTTCACACTTTTATGCCAAAACAGCTGCTAGCCCTTGACAGTCAAGCGCTGGCAGCTCTTTTTTCAGGAGCGCTCAGGAGCAATACGGCGCATGGCCGGCGCGCAGCGCGGTGGCGCGCTCCAGCGTGTCCGGATGGGTGCTCAGCAGCGTCCACAGGCCGTGGGATTGCGGCGGGTCCTCGGGCGTGGGAGGGGCCTTGCCGGCCTGCGGGGAGGGGGTTGTGGAATCCTCGTCCCGCAGCATGGCCAACAGCAGATCGCCCATCGGTGCGGTGGGCAGGCCGGCATGGCGCATCAGTGCGAGCGCGTGGCAGTCGGCCTCGCGCTCATGGCTGCGGCTGTAGGCCAGGCCCGTGAGCAACGAACTGCCCGTGGCCACCAGGCCGGACACGTCACCCAGCGCCAGCCCCAGACCCACCTGCAGCACCCCCTGCTCGACGAGCATGCGCGTGGTATGCCGGTGGGCCACATGGCCGATCTCGTGTGCCAGCACGCCCACCAGCGCGTCGTCGTCCAGGCGTTGCGCGCGGGCGGTTTCCACCAGCGCATCGGTCATCACCACCGTGCCGCCGGGCAAGGCGAAGGCATTGGGCCCCAGGCCGGAGCGGAACGCGAGCGTGTAGTGCGGCGCGTAACTGCCATAGCGCTGCAGCGCCGCGGGCGAAGCGGTCAGCAGCGCATCGAAACGTGCGCGCAGCGCGGCTTGGCGCGCAGGTGTGAGCGTGGTGGGCTTGAGCGTGCCCGCGTCCATCTGCGCCAGCGCACTCTGGGCCAGCGCCACCTCCCAGGCCAGCGGCACATGGCGCGTGAGCTGCGCGGCCAGCCAGGGCGTGCCGTGGCGGTAGAACGCGAACAACCCGGCCACGGCCAGCACCAGGACGACGGCAAACACGCCCCAGCGCGTTTGCATGCGCTGCGCCAGCCCCGGCCGGTGGCCGGCCGCATCCAGCGCGGCCTGCCAGGCGGCGGGGTCGTCGATCTCCAGGCTGCCGTCGTCGCCCAGATCGGCCACGAGTTTTGGTTGCGGACGCCGGGCGTTCCAGGCCTCGGGCCAGGCCACGGCGCGGTGGGCAAAGCGGCGCGGCGGCGCACCGGGCACATGCAGTTCCAGCGCGGGGCCGTCGGGCGCGGGCAGCAGCCGCACCTGCACCGCGCGCGGTCGGCTGCTGCGCCCGTCGAACCAATGGGCGAGCACCATGCCCGTCAATCGCGTCTCCGCGAGGGGGCGCCGGACGAAGGTGTTTTGGGGCGGCCGGTCATCCGATCAGGTCCAGGCCCGCCGCGTCGGCCAGCGCATCGCCGATGCCGCCCGGCTGCTGCCGGCCCAGGCGCCCCGCCACCTGGTCCACGCCGCCCTTGACATGGACGGTGACGGATTCGAGCTTCATGCGGTATTCGCTCACCATGGCGAATGGGCGGAAGAACCCCAGCGTTAGTACCGTGAGCAGCATGTTGCGCAGCCGCAGCAGCACATAGCCGCCCGTGCTGAGGTTGCACTTGAAGCGCGCGATGCGGCTCACACCGATGTTGCTCCAGGTCAGGCGAAACAGCGCGGCCTCGCGATAGGCGCGTGCCGGTGCGGTGGCCAGCATCATCGCCAGCAGCGCGCCCACGAAGGCCGCCATGATCAGCACGAAGATGCCCAGCCCCATCCCGCCCTTGCCCAGCTTGGACACGAGTCCGAGCGAGCCCGTGAAGAGGCCCGCGACCAGCGCGACGAGCACCAGCAGCGAGACGAGAAACACCGCCAGCGTGGCAAGCCACAGCTTCACGAAATCCATGTACACGGGCTTCCAGCGGCCGGCCTCGTTGCCGATGCGTGAGCGCAGCACCAGGAGGCTGCGGTAGTTGAACTCCAGCCGGATGATGCACAGCACCGTGAGCAGCAGGCCCAGCGCCACCAGACCTATCAGCGGCGCGGTGACCTCGGGCAGCTTGCGGCCGGTTTCTTCGTTCACCACCGCGGCCGGGGCCAGGGGCTGCAGGCCCCAGAACACGCCCAGCCACACCAGTGCCAGAGCGAACACGGGCCAGCTGGCGGTGTAGACCTCGCGCCAGCTCGCCGCGAACTGCAGACGCAGCCCGCGCCAGCGCGTGTTGGCCAGGCGAAAGCGCATGGCGCTGCCCCAGATCAGCGGCGACAGGGCCGCGCCGCCCAGGATGAAAAGGCCCACGGCCGTGTCCTGCCCCGTGTTGACGGCCAACTGGTAGGCCACCGTGAGCAGCAGCAGCACGACGAAGCCCACCACCATGCGCCGCTGCTGCGCGGTGAATTCCAGGGGGCTGCCTGCCACCAGCGTGTGGCCGTAGAAGTACTGAGCCGTACGCCGCCGCGCCCAGGGGGTGTACAGGCCCAGCGTCAGAATGCTCAGCAGTACGTTCACGATCCACACGCGGAAGTACTCGCCGCCGCTGCCCGTGAAGCGCATGGTGTGTGGCTCGATGTCCTGTGACTCGAAGGACGAGCGCAGCCCAGAGCGCGCCCGCGCGCGCTCGGACGATACCTGGACGTCCATGGTTTTTCCCTCTCTGGTGGTTGTTGGCGCGCAGTGTAGCGCAGCGCCCAGATGGAATTTTTCTAGACGTAGAAAGCTGGAATCGCCGCCATATCACCGCTGGCAGCTATAGCTAATGTAGCGAGATTGGCGACCGAAACACGCTGTGGCGGGCGGTTTGGTAGGCGGAAGCGCCGACCGCGCGGGCGGCGCTCGGGGTCAGTAGCTCGTGGCGACGGGCCCGCTTGCATCTGGCCGGAAGCGCGCGGCCAGCCCGTCCGCGGCCTGGCGCAGCAGGAGCATGTCCATGCCCACGGCCACGAACTGCGCGCCCAGGGCCAGGCATTCGCGCGCCCGGGCTTCGTCCACCACGAGGATGCCGGGTGCCTTGCCGGCCGCGCGGATGCGGCGGATCGCGTTGTCGATCGCGGCGCGCACCGTGGGATGGTTGGCATCACCCGGGAAGCCCATGCTGGCGGACAGGTCGGCCGGGCCGATGAAGATGCCGTCCACGCCCTCCACCGCGGCGATGGCCTCAATCTGCTCCAGCGCCTCGGCCGTCTCCACCTGCACCAGCAGGCAGAGCTCGTTCTCCGCATCGCGTACATAGGCCGCGTCGCGGCCGAAGTCCGAGGCGCGCATGGAGCCGCCCATGCCGCGGATGCCGCGCGGCGCGTAGCGCATGGCGGCCACGGCGGCGCGCGCCTCGTCCGCGTTCTGCACGAAGGGCAGCAGCAGCGTTTGCGCGCCGATGTCCAGGTAGCGCTTGATCAGCACCGGGTCGTTCCAGGCCGGGCGCACCACGCCGTGCGTGTGGTCCCGGCAGCCGGCGGCCACGGCCTGCAGCTGCTGCACCATGAGCGGTACGTCGCTGGGCGTGTGTTCCGTGTCCAGCAGCACCCAGTCAAAGCCCGATCCCGCGATCAGCTCGGTGACCAGGGGTGATGGCAGGGTGGACCAGATGCCGATCTGCGCCTGACCGGCGGCCAGTGCGTGCTTGAAGGGGTTGCGAACGGGCATGGCAGGTGGTCTGGGTCAGGTCAGTACTGGTACACGCCGCGGCCGGTCTTGCGGCCCAGGCGGCCGGCGGCCACCATCTCCTTGAGCAGCGGGCAGGGGCGGTACTTGCTGTCGCCGAACTCGGTCAGGTACACGTCCATCACGGCCAGGCACACGTCCAGACCGATCATGTCGGCCAGCGCCAGCGGGCCGATGGGCTGGTTGCAGCCGAGCTTCATGCCGGCGTCGATGTCCTCGGGCGTTGCCAGGCCCTCTGCCAGCACGAAGAAGGCCTCGTTGATCATGGGCACCAGGATGCGGTTGACCACGAAGCCGGGGGCGTTCTTCACAGTGATGGGCGACTTGCCCAGGCGCTCGGAGAGCTGCTTCACCGCGTCGTGCGTGGCGTCGGAAGTCTGCAGGCCGCGAATGATCTCCACCAGCGCCATCATCGGCACGGGGTTGAAGAAATGCATGCCGATGAACCGGTCTGCGCGCGACGTGGCGGCGGCCAGCTTGGTGATGGAGATCGAAGAGGTGTTGGACGCAATGATCACTTCGGGCGCCACCAGCGCGTCCACCTGCTTGAGGATCTTGAGCTTGAGTTCGTAGTTCTCGGTGGCAGCCTCGATCACGATCTGGGCGGCCTTCAGGTCGTCGTAGCTGGTGGAGGTTTTGATGCGCGCGAGGGCGGCGCTCTTGTCGGCTTCGGTGATCTTTTCTTTCTTGATCAGGCGGTCCAGGCTGCCTGCTACGGTGGCCACGCCCTTTTGCACGGCGGCGTCGGAGATGTCCACCATCACCACATTGATGCCCGACACAGCGCATGCCTGGGCAATGCCGTTGCCCATGGTGCCCGCGCCGATGATGCCAACGGTCGAAATCGTCATATAAATGTCCCTTGAAAGTGTAGTAGTGAGAAAAAAACGATGCCGTGATGGTATCGGCAATCGCGCGTCTGCTGCTGCGTTGCAGCATCGCCATACAACGAGGGGACACTGCATGCGTGAGTTCGACTATGTCGTGATCGGGGGCGGCTCGGCGGGCTGCGTGCTGGCGGGGCGGCTGAGCGAGGACCCCACGGTGCGCGTGTGCCTGTTGGAGGCGGGCGGCAGCGATGCCAGTGTGCTTATCCATTGCCCGGCGGGGCTGGCCGCCATGGCGCGCAGCGGCGCCTTCAACTGGGGGCTGCACACCACGCCGCAGGCGGGCTTGGGCGGGCGTCGGGGCTACCAGCCGCGCGGCAAGGTGCTGGGTGGTTCCAGCTCGGTCAACGCCATGATCTACGCGCGCGGCCACGCCAGCGACTACGACCACTGGGCTGCGGCCGGCAATGCAGGATGGGGTTGGAACGACGTGCTGCCGTACTTCCTTCGGGCCGAGCACAACGAGCGCGGTGCAAGCGCCTGGCACGGCACGGATGGGCCGCTGAATGTGGCGGACCTGCAGTCGCCGCAGCGTGCCAGCCGCGCCTTCGTCGAAGCCGGCGTGCAGGCTGGCCATCCACGCAATGACGACTTCAACGGCGCGCAACTGGAGGGAGTGGGTCTCTACCAGGTCACGCACCGGGCGGGCGAACGCTTCAGCGTGGCCAAGGCCTACCTCACGCCCCACCTGGGCCGGACCAATCTGCAGGTCGTGACCGGCGCGCAGGCCACGCGCATCCTGTTCGAGGGCCGGCGCGCCACGGGCGTGGAATACCGCCGAGGCGGCCAGCCGCAGCAGGTGCGCGCCACGCGTGAGGTGCTGCTGTCGGCGGGGGCGCTGCTATCGCCGCAATTGCTCATGCTCTCGGGTGTGGGGCCGGGCGCGCAGTTGCAGAGCCACGGCATTGGCGTGGTGCACGATCTGCCGGGCGTGGGCGCGCATCTGCACGACCATCCCGACGTGGTGCAGGTGATGGACGCACCGCGGTTGACGGACCTCTTCGGCCTGTCGCTGCCCGGGGCGCTGAACGTGCTGCGCGGCGTGCGGGAGTGGCGTGCGCACCGCAGCGGCATGCTGACCACCAACTTCGCCGAGGCTGGCGGCTTCATCAAGAGTCGCCCCGAAGAGCCATTGCCCGACCTGCAGCTGCACTTCGTGGTCGGCAAGCTGCTGGACCACGGCCGGCGGGCCACATGGGGCCATGGCTATTCCTGCCATGTATGCCTGCTGCAGCCCCGAAGCCGCGGCCGGGTGACGCTGGCCAGCGCCGACCCGGCGGCCGCTCCGCTGGTGGACCCGGCATTCTTCAGTGATCCCGACGACATGCAGCGCCTGGTGCGCGGCGTGCGGCGCATGCGCGAGATCCTGGCGCAGCCCGCCCTGGCCAGCCTGGGCGCGCGTGAGCTGTCCCATTCGTCCCGTGCGCAAAGCGATGCACAGATCGAGCAGTTCATCCGCGACTGGGCCGACACCATCTACCACCCCGTGGGCACGTGCCGCATGGGCTGCGGTCCGCTGGACGTGGTGGATGCCCAGCTGCGTGTGCATGGCCTGCAGGCTCTGCGTGTGGTGGACGCATCCATCATGCCGCGCATTGTGAGCGGCAACACGAATGCACCCACGGTGATGATTGCCGAGCGCGCGGTGGACTTGCTGCGCCAGGCTGCATGACGCGCTCCGGTTCGGCAGTGCGCGCTTAAGAAATTTTGAGGGTTCGCATAAGCGTTTTTTAGCAGCACGCGCGCTGCACCGTTCCTAGACTGCACAGCACCTGTGAGACACACGATGTGCCGCATGGGAAGGCGAGGCTCCCAAGCCGCAACACCACAAGAACCGGAACCGACGATGCAATTCAACCCTCAGGAAATCACCGCGCTCGCGCAGGCCGACGCCGCCGCACCGCGCATGGACCTCTATGCCTTCATCCACAAGGCCTTGCGCGCCTATATGGTCGACACACTCGTGGGCCTGGGTCGCGTGGACGCCGAGGACGACCTCGAACTGTCCCAGGCCGGCGCTCGCGTGCTGCAGCTGCTGAGCTTTTGCCGCGCGCACCTGTACCACGAGAACACCTACGTGCATCCCGCCATGGAGCGCCATGCACCTGGCAGCGCCGCCGCGGTTGAGCAGGAACATGATGGTCATGGACAGGCGATTGCGGCGCTGGCGGATGCGGCGCAGCAGCTCATGCAATGCCCGCGCGAGCGGCGAGCGCGCGTGGCTCATGCGCTGTACCAGCAGCTGGCGCTGTTCGTGGCACACAACTTCGAGCACATGCAGTTGGAGGAGACGGCGCACAACGCGGTGCTCTGGGCGCATTACAGCGACGCGGAACTGGCTGCCATCGAGGATGCGCTGGTAGCGTCGATACCGCCGGACGAGATGCTCGTCACGCTGCGCTGGATGCTGCCCAGCATGACCCCGAGCGAGAGGGCCATGGTGCTCGGTGACATGCGGCGCAATGCGCCTCCCGGCATCTTTGACACGGCATTGAGTGTCATGCGGCCGCACCTGTCGGATGGCGAGTGGGGCAAGCTGGCACGTGCTTTGGAGCTTGCGCGATGAGCCATTGGTTGCTGCGCCATACCCTGGCTGCATTCGGGCTTTGCGTGGCCAGCGCGAGTGCCCTGGCTGCGGGCCCCCCGCCCCCCGAACGCTTTCGGCTCACGCCCCAGTTGCTGGAGCGCATGGAGGCACTGCAGGCTGCGTCGCCAGAAGCCGCACGTCCCGGCGACGACGACGAGCCGGACGCGCAGTCCGTTCAGGAGCTGGCGCGTCAGCTGGATGCGGATCCGCGCATCCGTGCCTTGCTGGCCCGCCACCGGGTCAGCAGCATCGAGTACGCCACGGCGGTGTATGCCGCACTGCACGCGGGCATGTTCCTCGCCATGGAATCGCTGGCTGACAAGGCTTCGCGCACCAAAGCGCTGGCATCCTTCACCCCAGAGCAGCGCGCCAACATCGAGTTGCTGCGCCGGCGCCCAATCAAGTGAGCGCCGCCGCGGCGCGACCTTCAACCGCCGGCCATCTCTTCCAACTGCGCAGGTGCGTCCAGGCGCAGCCGCAGTCGCCCACGGCCGGTCTTGTCGATATGGATGCCGGTGTCGCTTTCCTGCAGTCGGCGCTGCAGCAACAGCAGGCGCGCCTCCAGGTTGTCGGCCACGCCTGGCAGGCGCAGGCTGGGGTCCAGACGCAGTTCGCGGTTGCTGAAGTCCTGGCGTCCGGTGCGCTCATGGTCGCGCAGCAGCTTCCACAGGATCGCGCCCGCCACGCCCTTGATGAGGTAGGTGTCATTGACGAACACGCTGTCGTTCACCGCGAAATGCCGCACCCGCACGGGCGCCCCCCGCGGCGCCGGCGCGGGCGCGGGTTCTTGCGATGCCTCCGTGGCTTCGTCGGCCGACTGCAGCAGGTCGATCGCGGTGGCCAGCTGTCCTGCCAGCGCCACCAGCGCGTCTTCCTCCGGGTAGCGGAACTGCAGGTCCAGCGGGCTTTCCACGAACAGCACCCCCAGGGTGCGGCCGCAGCTCACCAGGGGCACGGCCAGCTGGCTGTGCGGCGCGGGCAGGCCCGGGTAGGGAATCTCGTGCGCGGGCGCGCTCTGTCCCAGGCTGCTGCGCATGGCATGGCTGTACAGCGCGGCATGGGTCATGTGGCTGATGCGTACCGGCGTGGCTTCGCGCGCGGCCACCCCTATCACGCCCTGGCCCAGCTTGATCTCCGAGCCCACGCCCGAATGTGTGTAGCCATGGCTTGCCACGGTGTACAGGTGGCCCGCTTGCGCATCCAGCATGAGCACCATCGCATGCTGCACGTGCAGATGCTCGTGCAGGCCCGCCAGCAGTGTCTGTAGCAGCTCGTCGAGCGTGGTGCAGCGCGCCAGGCGCTGGCTGCACAGGCGCACGGCGCCCAGCAGATCGGCGCGTGGCAGTTGCGCGGGGCTGGGTGCCAGTCCTTCTCCGGGCACGGGTTCGATGCGCTCGACGGCGTAGACGTCCGATCCCTTGAGTTCGAAGACGCCCGCCATGCCGTTGTGCGAGGCGATGCCCGCCAGCTGCGCGCGCATGCGCTCAAACAGTGCGCCTTCCGCCTCCGTGCGCAAGAAGTGCAGGTGCAGGCGAAAGCAGCGTGCTGTCACGGGGTCCAGCACCAGCACGCTGGCATAGGGGTTGGCGAGGATGTTGGCGCGCGTCTTGTTGAAGAACTGGAACGACAGGGCCACATGCTGCTCATCAACGTAGACCACCTGTGAGATGTAGGCCACGTTGGGCGTGCCGTCGGGGGCGCAGGTGGCCATGATGGCAGGAATCGCGCCCTCCAGGCAGGCGCGGATGGAGCGCAGGGTGGGCGGCACGTTCACGGCTGGCGCTCCTTGCGCAACGGTTCGCCGGCATGTGGGCCGGGGGTCTGGTCGAACGCGGCTTCGGGCGAAAACTCCACTGCCACCAGATCGTCCCGTGGTGCATTCAGCATGGCCGCGGTGTACTGCGGGCCATAGCCCACCTGGGCCACGGCATGCTGCATGGCGGACAGGTAGCTTTGCAGCGCGGGCTCGTCGGCCGGCAGCACGGCACGTTGCACGGCGGCGGTGGCCTTGACCTGCACCGTGCGGTGGGATGGCGGGTCACTGAAGACCACGGCAATGTGGCCGGTGGTGGCAATGTCGGCCAAAAGCTGTCGTGACTGGCTTCGCCGCAGGAAGACCGTGATGCGCTGGCCGTTGGTGCTGATGCGCGCGCCTACGGCGCGCATCACGCTGGGGCGCAACTGCGCGTCGCGCGAGGCCACGATGGTGGAGACGCCCCGGTCCACCAGGGCGATGTATTCGGCGCTCAGAAGCGTAGGCATGCGTGAAAGGCTCAGGCGCGAAAGCGCTTGCGGGTGAGCGCCAGGGCCACCCAGTACGCGGCCACGGTGGTCACGGCGATCACCAGGCCGTGGCGCAGCGGGTGCTGCGGCCACTGGTCCATGAAGAGGGGGCGCACCAGTTCCACGGCGTTGGTGAGTGGCAGCCAGTCCGAGGCGAGGCGTATGGCCGTGGGCAGCTGTTCGCGCGGGAAGAAAACACCCGACAGGAACATCATGGGCGTGAGCACCAGCGTGAAGTAATAGGTGAAGAAGTCGTAGCCCTTGGCCAGCGCATTGAAGATGAGCGCGATGCTGGAAAACATGATGCCCACGCACAGCAGCACGGGCCAGGCCACGATCAGCTTGGGGCTGTAGCTGATGCCCAGCGCCAGCATCACCCCCAGGATGGCGGTGGTGGTGAACAGCGCCTTGAATGCGGCCCACAGCATCTCGGCCAGCAGCACGCTGTCCAGGCTGATGGGGGCGTTCATGATGCCGTCCCAGGTCTTTTGCACATGCATGCGCGAGAAGGCCGAGTACAGCGCTTCGAAGCTGGCCGCATTCATGGCGCTCATGCAGATCGACCCACTGGCCAGGAACAGGATGTAGGGCACGTTCTGCCCGCCCACCTGCACCTGTCCCACCAGCGCCCCCATGCCGTAGCCGAAGGCCACCAGCCACATCAGCGGCTCGGCGATGTTGCCCAGCAGGCTGGGCACCGCCAGCTTGCGCCACACCAGCAGGTTGCGCAGGAACACGGGCCACCAGCGCATCGACAGGTCGGGCGCGCGCCAGGGGCTGGGCGTGGTGGGCGTGGGCATGTCAGCCTTCCTCGCGGATTTGACGTCCGGTGAGCTTGAGGAACAGGTCCTCCAGGTTCGCGGGCCGGTGCAGGGTGCGCAGGCTGCCATGGGCCGACAGCGCCTGCAGCAGCGGGCGTGCGTCCTGCGTGTAGAAGAACACGGTCTCGCCGCTGACTTCCACACGCCGCGCCAGCGGACGCAACTGCGCATCCTGTGCCAGGGCCAGCGCGCCGGGGCCGTAGGCCTCGACCACGTCGGGTTCCAGGTGCTCGGCGATCAGCGCGCGCGGCGTGCCTTCGGCGATCTTGCGGCCATGGTCCAGCACCAGCAGGCGCGAGCACAGGCGCTCGGCCTCATCCATGAAGTGCGTCGTCAGCAGGATGGCCTTGCCGCCCTGCAGCAGCTGCTGCAGCCGCTCCCACATCAGGTGGCGCGCCTGCGGGTCCAGGCCGGTGGTGGGCTCGTCCAGCAACAGCAGGCGCGGGTCGTTTACCAGGGCGCGCGCCAGCGACAGGCGCCGGCGCATGCCCCCCGACAGTTCGCCCGGCCGCGCATCGGCCTTGGCCGTGAGCGCGGCGAACTCCAGCAGCGGCGCGATGCGCTGTGCCATGGCCGCGCCCTTCAGGCCGAAGTAGCGGCCGAACACGCGCAGGTTTTCGGCGCAGCTGAAGTCCGGGTCCAGGCTGTCGAACTGCGTGACCACGCCCAGTTGTGCCTTGATGGCCAGCGCGTCCTGCGGCATGGCGAGCGGCGCAGCGCCGCCGCCAGGGTGAAAGTGCACGCTGCCCTCGTCGGGCGCCGTGAGGCCCAGGCACATGCGCAGGGTGGTGGTCTTGCCCGCGCCGTTGGGGCCGATCACGCCCAGGCACTCCCCCGGCGCGATGGCGAACGACAGCCCATCCACCACGGTGGCGGTGCCATAGCGCTTGCGCAGGTCGCGGGCTTCCAGAAGCACTTGCATGGCGCGATTGTGGGGGGAAGACCGCGCCATTGCAGAGGTTTATGAGAAAAATGGCGCTGGCGCTTTACTGACAAGCGCTGATAGCTATCAAAACCAGAGTTTTCTGAGAGCGGGGCGCCCTTTGGATGCCCGCTTTCCATGGTCCAATCGTCAAAGCCAACCAACCACGATGGACACCATGGACACAACCGGCTTCCAGGACACGCTGGCCGTTCTGGCGGGCGCCCTGGGCAGCGGCCTGCTGATGGGTATCGAGCGCGAACGGCGCAAGGGCCAGGGCCCGTTGCGCGCGCTCGCGGGCGTGCGCTCGTTCACGCTGGCGGCGGTGTCGGGTGCGACGGCGGCGCTGCTGGGCAGCGAGGCGCTCATAGCGGTGGGCGCGGTGTTCATTGCGCTGCTGGGCGTGGTGGCCTATGCGCGCGACCGCTCCGAAGACCCCGGCGTGACCACCGAGATCGCGCTGCTGCTGGCCTACCTGATCGGCGTGCTGTGCACGCAGAGCCTGCCCGTGGCGGCAGGGCTGGCCGTCGCCGTCACCAGCCTGCTGGCGGCGCGTGAGGCGCTGCACGAGTTTTCGCGCGAGTGGCTGCGCCAGGGCGAGGTGCGGGGCGGGCTGATCCTGGCTGCGCTGGCGCTGCTGGTATTGCCGCTGGCGCCCAACCAGCCCCTGTGGGGGGAGGCGCTGAACCCCCAGGTGCTGGTGCGCCTGGTGGTGGTGCTGCTGGTGATCCAGGCGCTGGCACATCTGGCGCGCCGGCTCATGGACGCGCGCCGCGCGAACGCCCTGTCGGCGCTGGCCTCGGGTTTCATCTCCAGCACCGCCACCATCGCCAGCCTGGGCGTGGCCGTGCGCGAGGGGCGCGAGCCCGTGCGCGCGCAGGGGGGCGCGGCCGTGCTGTCGTGCGTGGCGACCATGGCGCAGATCCTGGTGGTGGCGGCCACCGTGCAGCCCCAGTGGCTGGTGCGGTTGTGGGCGCCGGCACTGGCGGGCGGGGTGGTGGCGCTGGTCTGGGGGTGGGCACTGCTGCGCAGCATGCCCGCGGGTGAGGCGCCGGCCCCGGCGGACGTGGACGGCACGGCGCTGTTCAAGCTGCGCGACGCGCTGCTGATCGCCGCGCTGCTCACGGCTGTGCAGGTGCTGGTGCAGGCACTGCGCGGCTGGTGGGGCGACGCGGGCCTGCTGGCCGGCGCCCTGGTGGCGGCGCTGGCCGACGTCCATGCGGCCGCCGCGGCCATCATGTCGCAGGGCCGGCCGCTGGACCCCGTGGGGCCCAGCCTGGTGAGCGCGCTGGCGGCGGGGCTGAGCGTGCACGCCGTCAGCAAATGCGTGACGGCGCTGGTCAGCGGGGGCTGGCGTTATGCCGTGGCGGCCGGTGGCGGCGTGGTGCTGCACACGCTGGCCTTCGTCGCGGTGCTGTTGCTACTCTAAATTGATAAAAAGCGGCTCAAACGCTTATGGGATAAGCGCGAGCAGCTATCGATGAAATAGCAATGGCTGCGGCTACTGGAACGCCACCTCGGCAAAGCTGCGCAGCTTGCGGCTGTGCAGCCGGTGCACACCGCCCGCGCGCAGGATGTCGATGGCGCGCATGCCGATGCGCAGATGCTGGTCCACGCGTTCGCGGTAGAAATGGTTGGCCATGCCGGGCAGCTTGATCTCGCCGTGCAGCGGCTTGTCGCTCACGCACAGCAGGGTGCCGTAGGGCACGCGAAAGCGAAAACCGTTGGCGGCGATGGTGGCGCTTTCCATGTCCAGCGCCACTGCGCGGCTTTGGCTGAAGCGGCGCTGGGGCATGTTGTCGGGCAGCAATTCCCAGTTGCGGTTGTCGGTGCTGGCCACGGTGCCGGTGCGCATGATGCGCTTGAGCTGGTCCTGCGGCATCTGCGTCACGTCGGCCACGGCCTGCTGCAGCGCCATCTGGATCTCGGCCAGCGCGGGGATGGGCACCCACAGCGGCAGCTCCTCGTCCAGCACATGGTCCTCGCGCACGTAGGCGTGGGCCAGCACGTAGTCGCCCAGCTGCTGGCTGTTGCGCAGGCCCGCGCAGTGGCCCAGCATCATCCAGGCGTGGGGGCGCAGCACGGCGATGTGGTCGGTGATGGTCTTGGCGTTGCTCGGGCCTACGCCGATGTTGACCATGGTGATGCCGCTGCGGTCCGCGCGCACGAGGTGGTAGGCGGGCATCTGCGGCAGGCGGGCCGGGGCCACGCCCAGGTCGTCGCCGGCCTGCGCGGGCAGGCCCGTGCGGCGCGTGACCACGTTGCCCGGCTCAATGAAGGCGATGTACTCGCTGTCGGGCTTGGCCATCTCGGCATGGCCCAGGCGCACGAACTCGTCGATGTAGAACTGGTAATTGGTGAACAGCACGAAGTTCTGGAACCACTCGGGCTGCGTGCCGGTGTAGTGGCGCAGGCGGTGCAGCGAATAGTCCACGCGCGGCGCGGTAAACAGCGACAACGGCTGCGCCTCGCCAGCGCGCGGCGACCAGGTGCCGTTGGCAATGCCGTCGTCCATGGCCTCCAGGTCGGGCAGGTCGAACACGTCGCGCATCAGCATGCGCCGCTCGGGGCTGAGCGTGCCTTCGATGTGGTCGTGCTCGGCGAACGAGAAGTGGATGGGGATGGGCTGATTACTCACGCCCACTTCCAGCTCGACGTTGTGGCTGGCGCGCAACAGGCGTAGCTGCTCCGTGTAGTAGTCGGCGAACAGGTCAGGCCGCGTGAGCGTGGTCTCGTAGCGCCCCGGCCCCTCCACGAAGCCATAGGCCAGGTGCGTGGGCGCGCGCGCCACGGTGCTGGTCTGCACGCGCACTAAGGGATAGAACGCGCGCACGGGCGCGGCGGGCGTCTCTCCCGCCACGAAGCGCTGCATGGCGCTGCGCAGGTGGTCGATCTGCTGCTGGTAGATGCGCTGCACCTGGGCCAGTGCCTCGGTCTCGGTCGCGTGGAAGGTGGGATCGGGAAGTGCGGGGATCTGGGCCATGGTGCCTATTGTCCACGCCGCATGTGTCAGCGTGGGCACGGCGCCGGGCCGGGCCGGCTGCTCACTCGGCCTGGGCGCGCAGCCACTCGCGGGCGCGCTGCGCATCCATGGGCGGTGCGATGCCAAAGCCCTGCGCCAGTTCGCAGCCCAGGCGCTGCAGCAGCGCGAGCTGCTCCGCGGTCTCCACGCCTTCGGCCACGGGCTGCAGCTGCAGGCTGTGCGCGAGCTGGATGATGGCGGTGACGATGGCCACGTCTTCGCTGTCGGCAGGCGTGTCGGTGACGAAGGAGCGGTCCACCTTGATCTTGTCCAGCGGGTAGCGTTTGAGGTAGGCCAGCGACGAGTAGCCCGTGCCGAAGTCGTCCACTGTCACGGCAACGCCCAGGGCCTGCAGGGCCTGCAGGGTGGTGCGCGTGTGGTCGGCCTGCTGCATGAGGGCGGATTCGGTGATCTCCACCTCCAGGTACTGCGGTGCGAGGCCCGCGGACTGCAGCACCTGGGCGATCTCGCCCACCACGTCGCGCTGGCGGAACTCGATGGCCGAGAGGTTCACTGCCACCGGCACCCGGGGCAGCCCTTCGTCGTGCCATGCCTTGAGCTGGCGACAGGCTTCGTGCAGCACCCAGCGGCCAATGGGCGTGATGAGCCCGCGCGATTCGGCGAGCGGAATGAACTCATCCGGCCCCACGAGGCCGCGCACCGGGTGTCGCCAACGCACCAGCGCCTCAAAGCCCACCAGCCGGCCGTCGGCCACCCGCACCTGGGGCTGGTAGTGCAGTGCGAAGGCTCCCTGGAACACGGCCTCGCGCAGCAGGTGCTCTTGCTGCAGCAGCTCCGTGGGTTGGCCTTCCATGCCCGGTTCATAGAACATGCGCGTGCCCCGCCCGCTTTCCTTGGTGTGGTGCATGGCCGCGTCGGCGCGGCGCAGCAGCTCGTCGGGGCTGTAGCCGTCGTCCGGAAAGACGCTGATGCCGATGGAAGGCGACAGCGACAGCGGCGTGCCACCGATGGCGAACTCGGCGCGCACGCGCGCCAGCAGCGCATCGGCCACTTCGGCCGCTGTGGCGCGGTTGGCCAGGTCGGGCAGCAGCACGATGAATTGGTCGCCGCCCACACGCGCGACGAAGTCGGTGGCCTTCACCCCGTCCTGCAGGCGCCGCGCAATCTCGATCAGCAGCTGGTCGCCGGCCTGGTTTCCCAGGGACTCGTTGACCGTCTTGAAGTGGTCCAGGTCGATGAACAGCACGGCTGCGCGGGTCTGCCGCTCCTGCGCGGCACTCGCCATGCGTGCCAGCTGCATCATGAGGTGGCGCCGGTTGGGCAGTTGGGTCAGCGTGTCATGCAGCACCAGGAAGCGCGCCTGCTCCTGCGCCTGCTTGCGCGCCGTGATGTCGCGCACCACCACCACGCGGTAGTCACCCTCCTGCTGGGGCATGGTCTTGCCCACCACCTCGATCGGGATCACGCGGCCGTCCTTGTGGCGCATGGCGAGCTCGTAGGGCTTCTCGCTGCCGCGGCGCGTGTATTCCACGGCCAGCGCGCGGTACTCGGGTAGCGCGAAATCGAAGATGGACTGGCCTACGAGCTCGGCCAGCGAATAGCCGACCATGCGCTGCAGCGCTTCGTTGGCATCCAGAATGCGCCCGTCGCGGTGAAAGGCAAGTCCCTCCTCGGTAGCGATGGCGAACTTGCGCATGCGCTCCTCGCTCTGGCGCACGGCGCGCTCGGCCTCCCAGTGGTGGGTGATGTCGTTGATGAGCACGAATGCACCCACCATCGCGTTGCGTCCTTCGCGCACCCCGAAGTGCGGCTGCAGGCTGATCTCCAGCATATGCGCGCGCCCCTGCGGGCCGGCGTATTCGCGGGTGTACTGAACGCTCTCCCCAGCCAGCGCGCGCTGCACGTAGGGCAGGATCTCCTGCCAGGCCTTTTCGCCGATCGCCTCGCGCACCGTCTTGCCGATGATGCTCTGCACCGTTTGCCCGCTGAAAGTGGCATAGCGCTGGTTGGCGAACACGCAGCGCAGGCTGGTTGATTCGTAATAGGCCAGCATGACGGGCACCGAGTCGGCGATGAGCCGCAGCAGCGCATCACTGGCGCGGGGGCCCAGGTCGGGCAGGGAGGGGGAGGCAGGGGGGCGAGGGGAGGGCATATCCAGTGGGCGGTCGGTCCCGGAGCTTATATCTCAACGCCTGGCCTTTGGCGAGCAGGCGCGTCCGGCGGCGCGCCGGGCGCTTGTGTGCCAGCAGGGCGGCACGGCGGCGGGATAATCGCTGTATGCCTTCCGCACCCTCCGGCCCCTTGAGCGTTCCCGCGTGGATGACGCCCCACAACCTGCTGCGCGCCTCGGTGGGCGTGGCCCTGCTCACCATCGTGCTCAAGACGCTGGCCTGGTGGGTCAGCGGCTCGGTGGGCCTGCTGTCGGATGCGCTGGAGTCGTTCGTCAATCTGGCGGGCGCGATGTTCGCGCTGGCCATGGTGACCATTGCGCGCCGCCCGGCGGACGAGGACCACCCCTACGGACACCACAAGGCGGAATATTTCTCGTCCGGCTTCGAGGGCATTCTCATCGTGGGGGCCAGCATCGCCATCCTCTGGGCGGCCGTGCTGCGGCTGATGCACCCGCAACCGCTGGAGCAACTGGGCTGGGGCATGGGCCTGTCGCTGTTGAGCACGGCCTGCAACGGCCTGCTCGCATGGGGCATGCTGCGCGCGGCGCAGGTGCACCGGTCGCTGGCGCTGGAAGGCGATGCGCGGCACCTGATGACCGATGTGTGGACCTCCATCGGCGTGGTGGGCGGGCTACTGGCCGCTGGCGCCACCGGTTGGCTGTGGCTGGACCCGCTGGTGGCGATCGCGGTGGCGTTGAACATCCTGCGCGAAGGGGGCGCGCTGATCTGGCGCGCCTCGCAGGGCCTCATGGACGAGGCCATGGAGCCCAGCCTGCTGGCGCGCGTGTTCACGGTGTTGGGCGAGCACAACCACGCCAGCGCAGGGGTGGTGTATTTCGACAGCCTCACCTCGCGCCGCGCCGGCGCGCGCAACTACGTGGATCTGCACATGCATGTGCCCGCGCACTGGACGCTGGGGCACGCCGCCGAGCAGCGCACCGCCGTCGAGCAGGCCTTGATGCAGGCCGTGCCCGGCCTGCGCGCCACCATCGAACTGCTGCCCGAGGGGCAGGCTACGGTGTTCGAGACCGCCGAGGCGGCCGCGCCGGGAGGAGCCGGCACATGATCGGCCTGCTGCAGCGCGTGCGCGAGGCGCGCGTGGAAGTGGCCGGCGAGATCGTGGGCCGCATCGGCCCGGGGCTGCTGGCGCTGGTGTGCGCCGAGCAGGGCGACAGCGAGGCGCAGGCCGACAAGCTGCTGGCCAAAATGCTCAAGCTGCGCATCTTCAGCGACGAGGTCGGCAAGATGAACCGCAGCGTGCAGGACCTGGACGGGCAGGGCACCTGCGGCGGCCTGCTCATCGTCAGCCAGTTCACCCTGGCCGCCGACACGCGCGGCGGCAACCGGCCCAGCTTCACGCAGGCGGCACCGCCGGCGCAGGGGGAGCGGCTGTACGACTACTTCGTCGCCCAGGCGCGCGCCGTGCACCCCATGGTGGCCACGGGCCGCTTTGCCGCCGACATGCAGGTGCACCTGGTCAACGACGGACCGGTGACCCTTCCGCTGCGGATAGCGCCGGGATAATTGGCGACCATGACCATCTCTTCAGGCGCGTCGCCTGCCCCGTCCGCCACCGCCTTCTCATCGCTGCCTCTGTCCCCTGAAATGCTGGCCAACCTGCAGCAGCTGGGCTATGCGCAGATGACGCCCATCCAGGCCGCCAGCCTGCCCTTCAGCCTGCAGGGCCGGGATCTGATCGCCCAGGCCAGCACCGGCAGCGGCAAGACAGCGGCCTTTGGCTTGGCCATGGTCGATCGGCTGAACCCGCGCTGGTTCGCCGTCCAGGGCCTGGTGCTGTGCCCCACGCGCGAGCTGGCCGATCAGGTGGCCACCGAGATCCGCCGCTTGGCGCGTGCGCAAGACAACATCAAGGTCGTCACTGTGTATGGAGGCGTGCCTTCGCGCGGCCAGATTGCTTCGCTGGAGAACGGTGCCCACATCGTGGTCGGCACGCCGGGCCGCGTGATGGACCTGATGGAGCGCGGCAAGCTCGACATCGCCAACCTCAAGACCTTGGTGCTTGACGAGGCCGACCGCATGCTGGACATGGGCTTCCTGGCCGATATTGAGACCGTGGTGCGCCAGTGTCCGGCCGAGCGCCAGACCCTGCTGTTCTCCGCCACCTATCCCGACGGCATTGAGGGACTGGCACAGCGTTTCATGCGCGCGCCCCAGATGGTGAAGGTGGCCGCGCAGCACGGTGCCGGCAAGATCGCGCAGCGCTGGTATGAGGTGGATGCACGCGAGAAGGTCGACGTGGTGGCGCGCATGCTCGCGCACTTTCGCCCTGCGTCGAGCATTGCCTTCTGCAATACCAAGCAGCAGTGCCGTAACGTGGTGACTGCGCTGCAGAGCCAGGGATTCAGTGCCCTCGCCCTGTTTGGCGAGTTGGAGCAGCGCGAGCGTGACGAGGTGCTGGTGCAGTTTGCCAACAAGAGCTGCAGCGTGCTCGTGGCCACCGACGTGGCGGCGCGCGGCATCGATATTGCCGACCTCTCGGCCGTGATCAACGTCGATGTGACGCCCGATCCCGAGGTACACATCCACCGCATCGGCCGCACGGGCCGTGGCGATGCCGAGGGGCTGGCGCTGCACCTGGTCAGCATGGATGAGATGGGCAGCGTGGGCAAGATCGAATTGCTGCAAGGCCGTGCCTGCGAGTTCTTTCCGGTGGATGAACTCACCCCCACGGCAGGGGGCGAACTGCAGCCACCCATGTGCACCATCCAAATCATCGGCGGGCGCAGGGACAAGATCCGCGCCGGCGACGTGATGGGCGCCATGTGCGCCGACTTCGGCTATGCGCGCGAGCAGATCGGCAAGATCAGCGTCAACGATTTTTCCACCTACGTGGCCGTGGACCGCGCCATCGCGGCCCAGGCCTGCGCCAAGCTGAATGCGGGCCGCGTCAAAGGCAAGATGGTGAAGGCGCGCTTGCTGTAGCGCGCCTGGGGCCTTGAGGGGCGGGGTTCAGCCCTTCAGGAAGAACAGCCCCGCCATCACCAGCCCCGTGGCCACAATGCCCCAGCGCAGTACCGACGCGGGCAGTTGCCGTGCCACGCGCGCGCCGCCGTAGCCGCCCAACGTGGCGGCCACCATCATCACCAGGGCCTGCGGCCACAGCACGATGCCGCCTGCGGCATAGATGGCCACGGCAATCGCTGTGAGCAGGGCCGACACGAGGTTCTTCATGCCATTCATGGCGTTGAGCTGCGTCTGCCCCAGCAGCCCGAACAGCGCCAGCAGCAGGATGCCCAGGCCCCCGTTGAAATAGCCCCCGTAGGCCGCCACCGCCAGCATGCCCGCGCCGGCTTTCAGAGCCGAGGGCGTGCCATGGCCGGCTTTGCCGGCCCATTGCCGCAGCTGCGGGCCAAAGGCGAAGAGTGCCGTGGCCGCCAGCAGCAGCCAGGGCACGACCTTGCGGAAGGTGGCGTCGGGCGTGAACAGCAGTAGCGCCGCACCGGCCGAGCCGCCGATGAGCGACAGCACGACCACGGCGCGCATCGACAGGCCCGGCGGCGGCTGCATGTCTTCCCGAAAGCCCCAGGCACCGGCCATGTAGCCGGGCAGCAAGGCCACAGTGCCGGTGGCGTTGGCGACCACGGGCGGCACACCGGTGAACACTAGCGCGGGCAGGGTGAGGAAGCTGCCGCCGCCGGCTACAGCGTTGAGCGCACCGGCGATGAATGCGGCGGTGAGCAGAAGTGCCAAGTGGCCGATGGAGGTCGTCCAGCCCAGGATGTCCATGCGTGGGTTCTTCCCTTAAGAGATGGTCGCCGCGTGAGAGGCGGACCTGCAGGACGCAGGCGCGCGGCATCTTAGGCCGCACCGGCGGGCGCGTTTGTGACCTGGGCGCAAAACAGCTTTCCGCACCCCGGCGCCCGCGGTGGTGAGCGCCTGCCAGTTATGCCGCGTAGGGGTCCGCGAAGCCCAACTCCTGCAGGATGGCGGTCTCGTACGCCTCCATTTCCTGCGCGTCCTGTTCGCTGGTTTCGTGGTCCCAGCCCTGGGCGTGCAGCGTGCCGTGCACCAGCAGGTGGGCGTAGTGCTCCTCTAGCGTCTTGTTCTGCTCGCGGGCCTCGCGCTCGACCACGGGGGCGCAGAGCACCAGATCGGCCACGGCCACGGGCTCTTGCTGGTAGTCGAAGGTGAGCACGTTGGTGGCGTAGTCCTTGTGGCGGAACTCGCGGTTCAAGCGCTGGCCTTCCTCGGCGCCCACGATGCGCACGGTGATCTCGGCATCCACGGCCAGGGCGTGGCGGATCCAGCGCGCAACCGCGTGGCGGGGCAGGGTGGCGCGGTGCGCGGTGGCCTCCGCGTCGCGTGCAAATTGGAGGGACAAGGACAATTGGTTCAAAGCCATTTTGGCCTCCAGCGCTTATCTATCAAGCGCGAGTAGCTATGAATTTGTGAGCTTTTGGCAGGCGACTACTCGCCTGCGCCGCGGCGGCTGCGCTGCGCGTCGTAGGCATCCACGATGCGCGCCACCAGCGGGTGGCGCACCACGTCGGCGCTGGTGAAGCGCGTGACGGCGATGCCCTTGACGCGCTTCAAAACCCGCTCGGCGTCGATCAGGCCGCTCATCGCGCCCTTGGGTAAGTCGATCTGGCTCACGTCGCCTGTGACCACCGCGCGCGCGCCGAAGCCGATGCGCGTGAGGAACATCTTCATTTGCTCGGGCGTGGTGTTCTGCGCCTCGTCGAGGATGACGAAGGCATTGTTCAGCGTGCGCCCGCGCATGAAGGCCAGCGGCGCGATCTCGAGCGCATTGCGCTCGAAGGCCTTCTGCACGCGGTCAAAGCCCATCAGGTCGTACAGCGCGTCATACAGTGGGCGCAGGTACGGGTCCACCTTCTGCGTCAGGTCGCCCGGCAGGAAGCCCAGGCGCTCACCAGCTTCCACGGCCGGGCGGGTGAGCACGATGCGCTGCACGCTGCTGCGCTCCAGCGCATCCACCGCGCAGGCCACGGCCAGGTACGTCTTGCCGGTGCCCGCCGGGCCGATGCCGAAGGTGATGTCGTGCGTGGCGATGTTTTCCAGGTAGGTGGCCTGCGTGGGCGTGCGCGCGCGCAGGTCGGCGCGGCGCGTGGTGAGCTGGATGGCGCTGGCTTCGTCATCGCCCTGCATGCTGGCGTCGCCGGCCAGCATGAGCTGCAGGTGTTCTTCCTTGATGGGGCGATCCGCCATCTC
Organism: Diaphorobacter sp. C33; assembly: GCF_030503915.1. Lineage (NCBI taxonomy): Bacteria > Pseudomonadati > Pseudomonadota > Betaproteobacteria > Burkholderiales > Comamonadaceae > Diaphorobacter > Diaphorobacter sp. C33. The sequence goes on along the minus strand of NZ_CP129980.1, from coordinate 2,450,891 downwards.
GTACAGCGCCTGCAGCAACTCCATGGCTTGCGTGGCCTTGGCCTTGGGGCCGTCCACTTTGAACTGCTCGTGCCGGTGGGCGATGGAGACCTGCAGCGCCGCCTCGATGGTGCGCAGGTGCACATCGGCGGGGCCGCACAGATGGGTCAGGCGCGTGTTGTTATGGGGGGTGAAGGTGTGGCGCAGGATCACGCTGATAATTCCGGTCGAAGTTCCGCGGCGGGTGTCCGGCGCGGCAAAGGACATCCATGATAGGCAAATTGACCGGCACGCTGCTGGAAAAGAACCCCCCCGAGGTGCTGGTGGACTGCCACGGCGTGGGCTACGAGGTGCAGGTCAGCATGAGCACCTTCTACAACCTGCCCGCCGTGGGTGAGCGGGTGAGCCTGCTCACGCAGTTCATCGTGCGCGAGGATGCGCAGTTGCTGTACGGCTTTGGTACGGCGCAGGAGCGCCAGGCGTTTCGCGAACTCATCAAGATCAGCGGCGTGGGGCCACGCACAGCGCTGTCCATCCTCTCGGGCATGGGCGTGGCGGACCTGGCGCAGGCCGTTTCGCTGCAGGAAGCAGGGCGCCTGGTCAAAGTGCCGGGCATCGGCAAGAAAACCGCCGAGCGGCTGCTGCTGGAGCTGAAAGGCAAGCTGGGCGCGGACGTCGGCGTGCGTGCGCATGCGGCCAACGACAACCAGGCCGACATCCTGCAGGCGCTGCTGGCCCTGGGCTATAACGACAAGGAGGCCGCCGCGGCGCTCAAGGCGCTGCCGGCGGATGTGGGAGTGAGCGAGGGGATCAAGCTGGCGCTGAAGTCCCTGTCCAAGTAACCCCGCGGCCTGGTGGTCGCGCTCTGGAGGTCTTCACCATGAATCCATCCCGACTCGGCTGGGCGACGCTGCCCCTCGTATTGGCACTGGCTGCCTGTGGCGGCGGCGGCAACGACACGCCCTCTCCTGCGCCTCCGGTGGCGGGCGACCGCATCGAGCCCTACGATCCCAGCGGCACGGCCAAGGTGGCCACCTCGCAGCAGCCGGTGAGCCCGGTCGTCAGTGCACAGGCAACCCGCACCATCGCCCTCGGCGCGCTCACGGCCGTGAAGGGCGTGGTCTCCGCCACTCCCGGAACGCCCTTGCAGATCGGCGAGGCGCGCAGCGTGGCGGACACCGCCACCGTCGCGGCCACTGCGGCCCTGCTGCGCTGGCAACCGACGGCGCGGGGCACGCAGGCCGCTGCGCTGCGCTTCACGGCCGACGGAGCGTATGGCGTGCGTCTGGGCGTGCTCGTGCAGTCGCTGCCCGAGGGCGCGGTGCTGCGCTTCTACGGCGAGCAGGGCGCGGGGGCCATGGAGGTGCGCGCGTCCGAGCTGCAGGACATCGCCGCGCGCAATGCGCGTGGCGGTGCGGATGACACCACCGCGCGCACCTATTGGAGCCCGGACTTCAGCGGCCCGCAAACCACACTGGAAGTGGAGATTCCCGCTGCGGCCTCGCCAGCGGCCGTCCGGCTGTCCGTGCCGCGGCTGTCGCATTTCACGCTGGCGCCCGCACAGGCGGAGCAGGCCTTTGCCCAGAAGGTGGGCGAGTCGGGCAGCTGCAACGTGGACGCGACCTGCCGACCGGAGTTCAACGACCAGAGCCGCTCGGTGGCGCGCATGATCTTTGTGCGCGACGATGGCAAGAGCTACCTGTGCACCGGCACGCTGCTCAACGATGCGGCGTCCAGCGGTACGCCCTACTTCCTAAGCGCCAACCATTGCATTTCCACGCAGGCCGTGGCGTCCACGCTCACCACGGACTGGTTCTACCGTTCCAGCAGCTGCGGCACTGCCACCGTGAACCCCGCCGCCGTGCGCGTCACCGGCGGTGCGGCGCTGCTGTACGCGTCGGCCACCACGGACACGGCCTTCATGCAGCTCAACAGCCAGGCGCCTGCCGGCATCGTCTATGCAGGCTCGTACTTTGGCGGCGTGGGCGTTGGCACGGCGCTGGCGGGTGTGCACCACCCCCAGGGCGATCTGCAGAAGGTCAGCCTGGGCTCCATGCAGCGCTACAGCACATGCGTGGACAACAGTTGCCGTTCCAGTAATGCGGACGACGGCACCTTCCTTACGCTGGGCTGGCAGGAGGGCACGACGGAGGGCGGCAGCAGCGGCTCGGCCGCGTTCGTGACGTTTGGCGAGCGCCGCTATGTGGTGGGCCAGCTTCTGGGCGGAACCGCCAGCTGCGCTGCGCGCGACGGCGTGGACTATTACGGTCGTTTCGACACCAGCTACCGCACGGCGCTGCGGCGCTGGCTGAATCCCGCAGCGGGGCTCTGATCGTGGCTTGATTGCCGCAGCGGTGATGGCTTTGGGGCAGTTGCGTCTTTGGGGTAAGCGCCGCTGCCGACTCTAGAATGTGGCGCCACTACATTGGGAGAGGGTATGCCACTCAAAAAGATCCGAGGCGCCATCGCGGGGGCCGCTGTCGTCTGTCTTAGCGCGGCGTTGAGCTTCGGTGTCTACGCGCAATCAGTTCATCTCGATCCCTTGCGCGTGCAGGCTTATACCCAGCCTGGGGACACCCCCGAGGAATTCGTGCCCACCAAGCGCATGGCCGCTGCCGTGATTCCCGCCGCTCAAGTGAATTTGGGCGCCTGGGTCGCCGAGAAGGCTGCCGTACCGCTAGGTGGCGCTCTGCAGGTGGGCGCGCAGCGGACGAGCTCCACGACTGCGACACCCCAGGCACTGGGCGAAATGTTGCCCTGGCAGAGGTCTGCCAACGGTGGCTGGGTGGCTGCGGTGAGTGTGACGTCAGAAAACGCATATGGACTGCGCCTGGGCGTCGTAGTGGAACAGCTTCCCGGCAGCGCTTTGCTGCGCGTCTATACCCAGCGCAACCGCGATGCCGTATTTGAAATCGCAGGCCAGCGTGTCCTGCAGATCCTGCAGGCCAACGCCGCGGCGGGGGATGTCAGCGCCGAGGGTCGTACCTGGTGGACACCTGACAGTGGCGGTGACGAGGTGACACTGGAGATCGAACTGCCGCCCGGCACCTCCACGGACACCCTGCGCTTGTCCATTCCCCAGGTGATGCATGTCTACGAAAACCTCTCGCTGCCGCTGGAGGATGAGCAGGCCATCACAGCCAAGATCAATGAATCCGGCTATTGCAACCTGGACGCCACCTGCTACGACAACTACAGCACACAGCGCAATGCGGTTGCGCGCATGCTGTTCGTGAAGGACGGATACGGCTACCTCTGCACGGGCACGCTGCTCAATGATCGCAACAGTACGGCGACGCCTTACTTCATTACCGCGAATCATTGCATCAGCAGCCAGACCGTGGCGTCCACATTGCAAACCTCGTGGTTCTATCGCTCGCCCAGCTGCGATGCGCGCACGCTTTCTGCGTCCTATCGTGTGCTACGCAACGGCGCGACGCTGCTGTATACGTCGGACAACCCGGACTCTACCCTGTTGCGCTTGAACGACACGCCGCCCGCAGGCGCCGTCTTTGCGGGATGGGACGCCGGCACACGCTCTGCAGGCCAGAGCGTGGTAGGGGTTCACCACCCGCGCGGCGATCTGCAAAAGATCAGCTTTGGTGCGGTACGTGGCCTGAACAACTGCATTCCCGCCGATGCAGGCTCGTACCTGTGCGGTGCTTCATCCAGCGGCTACTACTACAACGTGGGCTGGAGCCAGGGAACGACCGAGCCCGGCAGCAGCGGTTCGGGGCTCTTCTTCGACGGACGTTTGACGGGTACGCTCTCCAATGGCAGTGCCACCTGCTCCACCACCGCAGGCTCCGACAACTACGCACGCTTCGACATCGTGTATCCGGCCCTCAAGCAATGGCTGGAGGCAGGTTCCGCGGGGACGCCCGGAGGCGGTACGGGTGGCTCGCGCACAGCGGTCTACCGTTTTTACAATGTACAAACCGGCGCACATTTCTACACCAACAGCGCTGCAGAGCGTGATTACGTCATCGCCACACTGCCTGCATTCCAGTACGAGAACGTGGCGTTCTATGCTTACCCCGTGCAGCAAGCGGGCTTGAGCGCGGTGTACCGCTTCTACAACACGGGCACCGGCGCGCACTTCTACACGATCAGCACGGCCGAACGCGACTATGTGAATGTCACCCTGCCGGCGTTCCAGTACGAAGGCCCCACCTGGTATGCACAAAGTGCAGCGGGTGGCAGTGCCATGCCCGTCTACCGTTTCTATAACTCCCAGACGGGCGCGCATTTCTACACGGTGAGTGCAGCAGAGCGTGACTTCGTCATCTCAACCCTCCCGGCGTTCATGTACGAAAACGTCGCCTATTACGTCTGGACGTCGCAGTAACCAGCACCCTTCTGGGTGGGCGTCTGCGAGGCCTCATCCCACCAGCACCAGCCCGGGCGGCAGGCTGTCGCCCAGGCTGCGCTGCTGGTCCTCGGCCTCCATGGCCGTGGGCTGTTCCACCAGCGCGATCCAGCGTGCGGGCGCGTGGGTGGCGCGCATCTTTTCCAGCACTTCGGTGCGCAGAGCGTCGGGTAGGTCGCGGGCGCGGTCGCCGGTCATGCGGGCGATCTGCGCGGCGGCGAACAGGGCATGCTCGTTGTGGCGCCAGTCCTCGCGCAGCGTGGCATGCAGAAACTCGGCCGCGGCCTCGGGCGGCATCACGCGGTGGGCGTTGGCTGCCAGCGGCTGGCGCGCTGCCAGGCGGCCGATGGCCCACCAGGTCTGTGCGGACTCATCGGGCCGCAGCAGGCGCTGCAGCATCCACTGGCCCATTTCCTGGCGGTACTGCCAGGGCACGGCCTCCATGGCGGCGAACAGGCGCAGCATGTCGTCGTAGCTGCCCCACGCGGCCTTGCCCTGGCTGCGTTGCACGGTCTTTTGCATGCAGCCGGCCACCGCTTCCAGCACCTGCATCTGCTGCGCCTCGTCCAGACCCGCGGCCACACGGCGCCAGAACACCCACCATTCGGTCCAGTTGGCGGCGTCCTGGCCGTGGCCCAGGCCCTGGGGGTAGAGCTGCCAGACCTGCGCGATGCGCCACGCGTCCAGCTCGGCGCCCACCCCCGGGCGCAAGCACCAGCCTGCCAGGTTGAGCCACGTGCGTTCGTGCTCGGGCGTGCGCCGGCGGCGGCGCGCACGCGCCAGCAATGCATCGAACAGCGCGCGCAGCAAGGCCACGTCCCAGCCGGCGCGGGGGCCCAGGATTTTTTCCAGCGACTGGCGCAGCTGGCGGACCTCCTTGGGCGCCACGTCCTGTGCCTGGGTGCCGAAGATGCGGTCGATCAGCGCCAGCGCCTGGGGCAGGCGTGAGGCTTTACCCTCCGAGCCTTTTTGGCCGCTGACGCTTTCTAGTTCTGTGCGAGAAGCTATCGATTTGGAAGCGCCATCGGTGCCCGCCGCGCCGCGCACGGCAAAGGGCAGCCGCCAGGATTGGTCCGCCTCCTGCGTTGCCACGCAGCGCACCTCCAGCGTGCCCACCTCGGTCATGCAGGCCTGCAATTGCACTTCCACCTGGGCGGTGGCGCGGCCTTCGGGTGCGGGCAGCGCCGTGGCCAGCGGCGGCAGTTCCGCCCAGCCGTCGCCCTCCAGCGGTGCGATCTGCCCGGCCTGCGCCTGGCCCTGGCTGCGCGCCACCAGCGCGAAGCGCACGGCCTGGCCCAGCCGCAGCGCGAAGCGCCGGCTCGTCAGGACCAGGCGCACGCCTTCTTCGGTGCCGCGGGGCAGCAGGCAGATGCCCTGCGGCGCAGTGCCCGCCTTGCCCGGCAGCACCAGCCAGTAGCTGCGCGCCGAGCCGCCGCCGATGCGTGGGACTATGGTTTTAGGAGCTGCTGGCGCTTGTCCTGACTGGGCTGTGTGCGTATTTGATGATGAATGCTGCGCCAACCCGTACGCCGCAGCGCCGCGCGCCACGGCCCAGTCGGGATGCGGGTTGTGCAGCACGCGGGGCAGTGCGCCGCGCCAGTGCGCAAGCACCTCCGTGAGCCGCTGCACCAGCGCCGGCGCATGGAATACCCCGCCGTTGAGCAGCAGGGTGTCGGGCAAATCGCCCCCAGCGTGCTGCGCCAGGAACTGCGCCAGATGGCGCGTGATGGCCGCGTCAGCGGGGTAGGGCAGGCCCAGCCCGCGCAGCGCACCCTGGCGGCGCGCCGGGCGATCGCCGATCGGTACCTGCGGCAGAAAGCCTTCCACCACGCATTGCAGCACCTGCGCGCGTGTGAGCGTGGCCGTGTGTGTCTGCGCCAGCATGCGGCTGCCCGTGCCCAGCAGGGTGACTGCGGCGCTGTCGGGGGCGCCGTCGGCCAGCAGCAACTCCTTGGCCTGCCGGCAGCGCTGCACCAGTTGGGCGAAGCGCGCGGCGGGCAAACGCGCGGCGGGTAACCGCGCGGCGGGCAGGTGGCCACCGTCGCCGGCGAACTGCGGCTCCAGCAGGTGCGCCAGCGCCAGATCCATGTTGTCGCCGCCCAGCATCAGGTGCTCTCCCACGGCGATGCGCGTCAGCCGGGGCGTGCCGCCGGCCTGCGTGTCCACGCGGATCAGCGTGAGATCCGTGGTGCCGCCGCCCACGTCCACCACCAGTACCAGGCGGCAGCCCGCCAATTGCGCGGCCAGTTGTTCGCCTTGCAGCGCCAGCCAGTCGTGGAATGCGGCCTTGGGCTCTTCCAAGAGCTGCAGCGCTGGCAAGCCGGCCAGGCGTGCGGCCTCCAGCGTGAGCGCGCGCGCGCCCTCGTCGAACGAAGCCGGCACGGTGAGCACCAGGTCTTGCGCATGCAGCGGCGCATCGGGGTGGGCGGCGTCCCATGCCGCGCGCACATGTGCCAGGTACGACGCGCTGGCCTGCACCGGCGAGACCCGGGCCACGTCCTGCGGCGCGCCCCAGGGCAGGATGGGCGCCGTGCGGTCCACGCCTGGGTGGGACAACCAGCTCTTGGCACTTTCCACCAGCCGCCCTGGCACGGCTGCACCCAGGTCGCGCGCCCAGCGGCCGAGGGTGGCCGGGGTGTCGTCCGTGGCCTCCAGGGGCGGCCACGGCTGTCGCCACGCCTCGCCCAACTCGCCGGGTGCCGCCTGGTAGCGCAGCGAGGGCAGCAGCGGCTGCGCCTGCACCTCGCCCGCCGAGAGGCGCTGCGGGATGGGCAGCAGCGCGATGTCCGCCGCGCGGCCTTCCAGCGGCGCATAGGCGCAGGCGGTGTGGCTGGTGCCCAGGTCGATGCCGACGGTGTAGCGTTTCACCCGGCTAAGCCCATGAAGACAGCGCGCGTGCGATGCGCGCGTTGAACCGCTGCACCTGGGCGGCGGACAGGCGCTCGGCGCCGTAGAGCGAGAGCATGTCGAAGGCACTGCGTGGCGCGCAGGTGCCCAGCAGCGCCGTCTTGAGCACGCGCCGCACAGGCCGGCGCAGCACCAGCCGGTCCACCCACCAGGGCGAGCCCAGCGTGGTGATGGCCAGTGTCCTGCGCAGCCGGTGCAGGCGGGGGCGGATGGGCCCCAGGTCGGTCGCATGGTCGTAAGCCACGCCGGGCGCCCATACGCGGTCGAACCAGCCCTTGAGCACCGCCGGAAAGCCGAACCACCAGGTCGGAAAGACCAGCACCAGCGCCTCGGCCTGCAGCAGCCGGTCGATCTGCGCTTGCACAGCGCCGCCGTCGAAGGCCGTGCCGTAGTAGCTGCGGCGCTCCGCCGCCGTGAGCGCGGGCGCGAAGCCCGTGCGGCACAGGTCCTCCACCTGCACCGTGTGCCCTGCGGCGGTGAGGGTGCGGATGGCTTCCTGCGCCAGCGACTGGCACAGGCTGTCCTCCAGCGGATGCGCGATGACGACCAGGCAGTGCATGGCGCTGGCGTCAGGCCTGTGTCTGGGCGCGCACGTCGAACTCCACCTTCCAGCGCTCATGGCCTCCCACGGGAACGGCGCTCAGCTCCAGCGTGCCGATATCGGTCACGCGGGCGTGCAGGGTGACGGGTACGACCTCGCCGGGCGTGCGGCCCTCGGGGGGCAGGTGGGCCTCGATCTCCTGCAGTTCCACCAGCTCTTCGGGCCCCCAGAAGTCCAGCAGCGTGCCCACGGTGTCGCCGCGGCGCACGCTGGAGCCGAAGAAGCGCAGCCGCACCGGCTCGCCCACCACCAGGCCGAATTCCTGGGCATGCAGCGCGACCTCGGTGCCTTCCTCCATGCCGAACGGCGCCAGGCACAGGGCGCTCAGGGGCGGCTCCATGCCGGGAATGGCGGGCATGTTGCTCTCCACGCCCACGTAGTAGCTTTGCGCCGCGCCGCCGCGGATGCGCACGCCGCGCCCCGCCGCAGTGACATGGCCGAAGTACGCCGCGCCGCGTGCCACGGCCAGGTCCAGCTGGGCGCCTTCCAGCAGCCGGGCCGGGGCGGCGCCCTCGGCAGCCAGCCAGCCGTTGATGACGCCGACGATGCGCTCAGCGATCTGGGGGGCCTTCAGCACGCCGCCGTTGAACAGAAGGGCCGTGGGGTGCAGGAAGCTGGCGCCCCCCGCCTGCCTGTCGGCCAGGCCAGGGATCTGTGCCGTGGCATCGAGCTGGCGCGACAGGAAGGCCGCCAGGTGGCGCGTGACGGCCGCGTCCTGCGCGTAGGGCAGGCCCAGTTGCGTGAGCGCGCCGCGCGCGCGGGTCAGGGGCTTGTCGCCCACGGCCACCTGCGGGAAGAACCCCTCGACCAGCAGCGCCTGCACTTCGGCGCGCGTCACCTCGGTGCGGATGCTGCCGCCGATCAGCTTGCTGCCGCGGCTGGGGACAACCACAGGCACGGATGGCAGCGCCTCGTCGGCCAGCAGCTGCTCCTTGGCCGCGCGGCAGCCATGGGCGAGGGCGCGGGTCTGCCAGGCGTCCAGCGGCTTGCCCTCCTGGGCCAGCTTGCGCGCCACGCCATAGGCCAGGGCCAGGTCCATGTTGTCGCCGCCCAGCAGGATGTGCTCGCCCACCGCCACGCGCTGCAGTTCCAGGGCGCCGTCCTTCTCCAGCACCGCGATCAACGACAGGTCCGTGGTGCCGCCGCCCACGTCCACCACCAGGATGACGTCGCCGCTCGCGACCTGCTTGCGCCACCCGCCGCCGCTGGCCTGGATCCAGCTGTACAGCGCGGCCTGGGGCTCTTCCAGCAGCGTCAGGCGCTCCAGGCCGGCGGCGCGGCAGGCCTCGGCCGTCAACTCGCGCGCGGCCGGGTCGAACGATGCGGGAATGGTGACGGTGATGTCCTGCTGCTCCAGCGGCGCCTCGGGGTGGGCCTGGTTCCAGGCCCAGCGCAGGTGCGACAGGTAGCGCGCCGATGCGGCCAGGGGCGACACGCGTGGCACCTCCGACGGCGCATCGGGCGGCAGGATGGGCGCACGCCGGTCCACGCCCGGGTGGCACAGCCAGCTCTTGGCGCTGGACACCAGGCGGATCGGCGTGGCCGCGCCGCGCGTGCGCGCCAGCTCGCCCACCACGCCGTCCTGGCCTGCGCCGCCACCGGGCAGCGCCGTGTCGGCGGCGCTCAACTCGCTCTCATGCGGCAGGTACAGGAAGGAGGGCAGCAGCGGCCGCGCCTCCACGCTGGCCGGTCCGGTGAGTTGCGGAATATCCAGCACCTGCTGCACGACGGCGTCGCCGTCGCTGGCGTGCCGGTCCACGTACGACAGCGCGCAGTGCGTGGTGCCCAGATCGATGCCGATGCTGTACTGGGCGTTGTTTTTGCCTGTAGCGCTTGCAGGGTAAGCGCTGGCAGCTATGGTTTCAGGAGTGTTGGGCATATCCGTGTTCACAGCTCCACCTCGGCCTGGGCCAGCACGGCGGCTGCCCGCGGGTCGGTGAGCTGCGGCAGGCGCACGGCGGTCGCCTTCCAGCCGCGGTGGGTCAGCTGGCCCGTGAACGGCGCCTGGCCCAGCACATTGCCCGTGAGGCGCACGGCCGTGGAGTCAAAGCCGACCGGCAGGGTAACGTGGCTGCCCTCGCCCTCGGGGCGCACGGCCTCGATGGTGAAATGCTCGCGCAGCACCTTGCTGCAGCCCTCGTGGACCACGCGCGCGGCGGCGCCGATCTCGGCATCGGAGTAGGGCGCCACGTCTTCCTGCAGAAAGTCCACCAGGCGCGCCTCGCGCTGCAGCAGGCCCAGCAGCTGCAGCGCGGCGGTGTCGGTGGCGACTTCGACGCGCTTTTCCACCACTTTCTCGACGGGCACCTCCACGCGGACCTCGACGATCTTCTCCACGATTGTTTCCACGGGCACTTCCACCCGCACTGCCTGGGGAGCCGGTGGCGCCACGTCGGCGGCCAGCGCTTCACCCGCGCGCAGGCGCTGGATGTCGGCGGCCAGGCGGCCGTTGCCCAGGATGGCGAAAAAGCTGCCGATGGCGATGGCCATGCGGCTCAGGAAGGAGGGGTGTGCTGGAGTGTTCATGGGCTGTCGCTGCAAGGGGGCGCCGGGCCGAGGCGGCGCGGCGCACAGGGGCGGGTGCGGCGTTCGAGTGGTCCGGGAGGGGGACGGGGCTCGCCCGCGCGCGGCGCGCGAAGGCGGCGATGTTACCGAAAGGCGGCTATCCCTGGCCCGCGCGGGGTGGCGGCGCGGCTCGGCTGCGCGGGGGAATGGGGGACAATGCACGCGCCCTTCCTGGTCCGCTTCGCATGACGATCCATACCGACGACTTTGCCCCCTCTCCCCCTCCTGCGCGCGAGCGCGTGGTGTCGGCCGCACCGGCCTCCTCGCAGGAGGAAGCGCTGGAGCGTGCGCTGCGCCCCAAGCTGCTGCAGGAGTACGTGGGCCAGGCCAAGGCGCGCGAACAGCTCGAGATCTTCATCGGCGCGGCCAAGAAGCGCGGCGAGGCGCTGGACCATGTGCTGCTGTTCGGCCCGCCGGGCTTAGGGAAGACCACGCTCAGCCACATCATCGCCACCGAACTGGGCGTGAACCTGCGTCAGACCAGCGGCCCCGTGCTGGAAAAGCCCAAGGATCTGGCAGCGCTGCTCACCAACCTGGAACGCAACGACGTTCTCTTCATCGACGAGATCCACCGCCTTTCGCCCGTGGTCGAGGAAATCCTCTACCCCGCGCTGGAGGACTACCAGATCGACATCATGATCGGCGAGGGGCCGGCCGCGCGCAGCATCAAGCTGGACCTGCAGCCCTTCACGCTGGTGGGCGCCACCACGCGCGCGGGCATGCTCACCAACCCGCTGCGCGACCGCTTCGGCATCGTCGCGCGGCTGGAGTTCTACACGCCCGATGAATTGGCGCGCATCGTCATGCGCTCGGCCGGCTTGCTGGGCGCGCCCATCGACGCCGAGGGCGGCATGGAAATCGCGCGCCGCTCGCGCGGCACGCCGCGCATCGCCAACCGCCTGCTGCGCCGCGTGCGCGACTATGCCGAGGTGAAGGGTTCGGGCCACATCACTCTGGACATTGCCAACCGCGCGCTGACCATGCTGGACGTGGATCCGCAGGGCTTCGACGTGATGGACCGCAAGCTGCTGGAGGCCGTGGTGCATCGCTTCGACGGCGGCCCCGTGGGACTGGACAACATTGCCGCCAGCATCGGCGAGGAGAGCGGCACCATCGAGGACGTCATCGAGCCCTACCTGATTCAGCAGGGCTATCTGCAGCGCACACCTCGCGGGCGCGTGGCCACGCTGGCCGCCTACCGCCACCTGGGCGTGGCGCCGCCGCGCGCCGCGGGCGGGCTGTTCGAGTCCGCCTGATCGCTCAGGCCGCGTGGGGGGTGAGCGGCTGCGTCCGTGCGTCGGCTTGGTGCGCCGCGCCGCGGGTCAGCGCTGTGACCATCCCGCTCACGATGAGCACCTGGGCCGCATAGTAAGTGGCCAGCACCCACAGCTGCGACAAGGGCAGCGGCTGCACGAAGCGGTTGGTGGCCAGCAGCGAATCGCTGAGCATGAAGCAGCACGCGCCCAGCGCCACCGCAAGCGACGAGCGCTCGCGCAGCGCCGCGTGGCGCCCCCAGGCCTGCGCCGCCATCAGCGCGATCACCACCACATACACGGCCACCGGCACCCGCAGCGCTGCCGGCAATCCGCCGTGCCAGAGGAAGGCGTACATGCCGATGCCCAGCGCCAGCGTACCCCCGAGTGCCCCGCGGTGGCCGAACCAACCCACGCCCTGCTTGAACAGCGCGATGTAGCACAGGTGCGCCAGCAGGAAGCTCACCAGCCCGGGAATGAACAGGTGCTCTGACAGCATCAGGAACACGTCGCCCGCCAGCGAACCCAGCAGCGCGCTCAGCAGCAGCCAGCATGACCGGTGCAGGCCAAAACGGCCTGTAGCGCTCATTGGATAAGCGTGATTAGCTGCATAAACAATAGCAATCGCCATGGTCAGCGGCTTGAACAGCAGGTGCCACGCCGTGAACCCCAGCGCGCTGGTCGCCGTGGCCAGCGCCCCGGCTTCGATCATCAGCGCCAACCCCATGCCAATGCGCCCCTGCATGGCCGCGCCCAGCGCCCACTGGCAGGCCAGCAGCGTGGCGAACCACACGGCGTTGGTCGCCAGCGGTGCGCCGTCGGCCTGCCACAGGAATGCCGCCACGCCCGCCAGCAGCAGCACGAACTGCACGCCGGCAAACCAGCGCAGCGGCGCGGACAGGGGTGGGTCGAACAGGGGCATGTCGTGGAGGTTGAAGGCCGGCTTGGGAAAGCGCTGCGCCACATCGGCGGGGCGCCAGCCCGGGGCTTTCAGCCACACGCGCAGCTTGTCCGCCCAGCGGCGGGCGTGCCAGCTGTCGTGCAGCAGGCCTGCATACACCTGGGCGTTGGCCCAGAGCGGGTCCCAGCTGTTGAGCAGGCCGCGCGTGCCGTACACGCATTTCTCCCGCGGGTCCTCGTCCTTGAAGGTACCGAACAGCCGGTCCCACACGATCAGGATGCCGCCGTAGTTTTTGTCCAGGTAGCTGTCGTTCACGGCGTGGTGCACGCGGTGGTTGCTGGGGCTGCAGAACCAGCGGTCGAACCAGCCCAGCCGCCCCACCTGCTCGGTATGCACCCAAAATTGGTACAGCAGGTCGACCAGCCCCACCACCACGAACACCAGCGGCGGCACGCCCGCCAGCGCCATCGGCAGGTAGAACACCCAGCCCAGGACCGCGCCGGAACTGGTCTGGCGCAGCGCGGTGGACAGGTTGTAGTCCTGGCTCTGGTGGTGCACCGCATGCGCGGCCCACAGCACGGCCACTTCGTGCCCCATGCGGTGCAGCCAGTAGTAGCAGAAGTCGTAGAACACCAGCGCGATGAGCCAGCCGTACCAGGTGGTCCAGAACGCCTCGCTGCGCCACAGCGCCAGGTGCTCATAGGCCAGCGTGTACAGCCCCACGCGCAGCAGCACGGTGAACACCGCGCTGGTCTGGCTGAGCATGCCCAGGCTGACGCTGCTCACCGCATCGGCCAGCCGCAGCGCGGGCCGCCCGCGCCGACGGCCGATGGCCCATTCCAGCGCCATGAGGGCGAGGAACACCGGGGTGACGAGGACGATGATCTGGCTGCCGGACATGGGAACGATTGTGGGCTGCAGCCAAGTCCGCCGCGAGGAGGGCAACCCTTAAGCGCCTGCGCCTGAAAATCGGGTAGGTGGGCCTGGCTGCGCTGAAGGGGGCCGCGCCCTTCCACGCCGCCGCAAGGCGACCCGCGTCGCCGTCATCGCTGTCCGTCCCGGCCGCCGGGGCCCGCGTCCGTTCAGAACCGCTCCCACGGCTGCAGGTAGCGCCACTGCCCCTCGGGCACCTTGGCCAGGGGCACGCGGCCGATGCGGATGCGCTTGATGGCCCGCACGGACAGGCCCACGGCTTCGCACATGGCCGGGATCTGGCCGGGGCGGATGCCCTTGAGCGCGAAGCGCAGGCGTGTCTCGCTTTGCCAGCTGACCTTGATGGGCGGCAGTGGTCGGCCGTTGAAGCTCAGGCCGTGGCAGAGCTTTTGCAGTCCGCCGTCCGCGATCTGGCCTGCCACCTCCACGATGCACTCCTGTTCCAGCGTTTCGATGTCTTCCTGCAGCTTGCGGGCCACGCGCCGGTCCTGCGTGTAGACCACCAGGCCCGTGGCCTCGGTGGGCAGCGGCGTGAAGCACTCGAGCTGTTTGAAATGGCGCAGCAGCACGCGCGTGCCGGCGGCGTCTTCGGGCAGGTGCGACTGCGCGTTGAGCAGCGCGACGGCTTGCGGCGCGCCCTGGCTGCGGCTGCCGTGCGCGCCCGGTGCGCCGTGCGTCGCGCCAGTGACCAGGCCCAGCCCCGCCTCGTAGCCCGGCGGCTTGTGCAGCAGCAGGGTGACGGGGGTGAGCTCCATCAGATTGGCGTCTGGCGCCAGCACCACGCTTTGCGCGGACGCCACGCGCGCGCCGGGCAGCTCGACCACCTGGCCGTCCACCGACACCCACCCACCCTCGATGTACTGCTCTGCCGTCGTGCGCGAGCACTGGAACTGCTGCGCCACGCGCTTGGACAGGCGCACCGCGTCCGTTGGATGGCTGGACTCAGTCATTGCCGGGCTCCAGCATGCGGATGCGCTCCACATGCGCGAGCAGCGAGCGCTGCGCGATGGGCCACATGCGCGGCGGCACGTCGTCGTAGGCCAGGCGCACCCAGTCGTCCATGCTGCCTTCGGGCTGGGCCTGCATGGCGGCCAGCACCTTGGCCTCGCGCGCCAGGCGGTGGGCCTTCAGGCGCGCGATGGCGGTGCGCGCCCCATCTTCCGGGCCTCCCAGCACGTAACCGTGCGCGGGCAGGATGAATTCGGCGCCGTGCTCGGCGCACAGCGCGTCCAGCCGGTCCAGCGAATCCAGGTAGTCCGCCATGTTGCCGTCGGGCGGGTCGATGACGGTAGTGCTGCCGTTCAGGATGTGGTCGCCCGAGAACAGCAACCCGTCCTCGCGCAGCAGCAGGCACAGGTGGTTGGCCGCATGGCCGGGCGTGTGGATGACCTGCAGGGTATGGGTGATTTCGCCGTCTGGCCCTTGTCCAGCAAGCGTGATAAGCTCATTATCTTGTAGCGAACGGTCGGGCGTGAACTGGCTGGCCGCACGCGCCGTGGGCGCCGAGGGCAGTCCCAGGATGGGCGGTGCGGCGCGCCCGGCGCGCACGCACATCGCCTGCAGCGGCGCGGCGCCGGGGGAGTGGTCGGGGTGCGAATGGGTGCACACGATCATGCGGATGTCCCCCCCCGCGGCGCGCCAGAGCTTGTCCAGGTGCTCGGTGTCGGCCGGACCGGGGTCGATGGCGATGTAGCCCGTGGCCGGGTCGCCCACCAGGTAGCTGTTGGTGCCGGGGCCGGTCATCACGCCGGGGTTGGGGGCGGTGAGGCGCTGCACGTTCTTCAGCAGCGGCACGGGCGTCTCGCTCTGCCAGTCCAGCGCATGCTCGCCGCGGCCCGTGGGCGTGACCAGCGCTAGCTCGCCGAAAGGCGCCTCGTCCTCCATGAAGCGCGCCTCCTTGCCGCCCAGCAGGCCCGAGCGCGGGCTGCTCACCCACAGGGGCTGCTCGTGCGCGACGGCGGCGAGCACAGCGTCCACGTCCGCAAACTGCGCCAGGCGCTGCAGCGTGCGGATGGTGGGGAAGATCATGAAGAACTGCCCCGCCTCGTGGCGCGCCAGCGCGTCGGCCGGGCTCACCCACACGGGCTCGAACTGCTCGGTCTCGTCGGCCACGGGCTCCTGCCCCTCGGGCATGCGCGCGACGAGAAAGGGCACGGCGAAGCGCTTCGGTAAATTGCGGTCGGCCGTCCAGTGGGCCAGCCAGTACACGCGGTCGGCCGCCAGGCGCAGGCCGCGCTCGGCGCATTGCGCGGCGAACGTGGTGCCGGCCGGTGCTTGGCGTGCGATGGCGGCGATGTCGTCGGCCCCGGCCCAGCGGCCGTCGCCGTGGCGCGCCAGCAGCACGCCCAACTCCTCGAAGCTTTCGCGGATGGCGGCCAGCGCGTCGGTCAGGCGCGCGGCGGTCTGCGCCGGGCGGTGGTCGGCCAGGGCGTGGGTGGCGGGGTCGGCGTCCTGCGTCTCGATGCCGCCGCCGGGGAACACGTAGGCGCCGGGCACGAAGCTGGCCTTGTCCGAGCGGCGCGTCATCAGCACCTGCAGCGTGCTGCCGCCGCCGGGCCGAGGCGCATCGCGCAGCAGCAGCACGGTGGCTGCATGAAGGGGGGTGACCGGCTCGCGGTGGGGGTGTAGTTGTTGGCTCAGGCGTGGCATCGGCGCATTATCGGCAGGCGCACGCCGCCCGCCATCAGCCCTGCAGCGGGCGCAGCTGGGACAGGCGGTCCAGCACCGGGCCGATCAGCGGCTTGGCGCGCGGGATGCCCACGCTCCAGAGCATCTCCAGCAGCTCGATCAGCGCGGCGCCGTCGGCGCTGCGCTGCACGAGATGGGTGGCGGTGGCAACGTCTTCGGCGTGCAGCCGGTCAAGTACGTCAACGGTCAGAGTCATGGTGGCCTCGCTCTCTCTTTTCTGGGGGCGATCAAAGGGACAACCTGCCCATGCCGGCCGAACCGCATCCGCGGCGGACGTGTTCAATCCGTGGGACGCAGCTGCAGCAGCCGCTGGAGCACGGGCTCCAGCAACTGCGGCGCGCGCGGAATGCCGCAGTTCCACAGCATCTCCAGCAGTTCGATGAGCGCCACGGCGTCGGCGCTGTCTTGCACCAGTTCCGTCGCGGCATTCGGGTCGGCGGCATGCAGCCGGTCGAGTACATCCATCGTCAGGGTCATCGCACCTCCGTTGTCGTTATCGTGGCCCGCCGCGGCCGGCAGGGCGGCGCAGCGGGAACCCCGGATGCTCCCCATGCAGCCCAGGGGCGGGCTGATCGAAATCAATAGCCGAGCAAAAAACTCGGATGTCAGCCGTGCGGGGTTTCCCCATGGTTGCACCCAGGCGACGCGCGCATGCGGCGGATAATCGCGCCATGCACATCCGCTTCACCAAGATGCAGGGCGCGGGCAACGACTTCGTGGTACTCGACGAGACGCAGGGGCGCCTGGGGCTCACGCCCGCGCAGTACCGCTTTCTGGCCGACCGCCACTTCGGCGTGGGCGCCGACCAGATCCTCACCGTGCGCCCCTCGCCCGGCGCGGGCATCGACTTCGAATACGTGATCCACAACGCCGACGGCGGCCAGGTGGAGCAGTGCGGCAACGGCGCGCGCTGTTTCGCGCGCTATGTGCGCGACAAGGGCCTCACCGCGCAGGACACGATCCGCGTGCAGACCATGGCCGGCGTGATCGCCCCGCACCTGACCGCCGACGGCCGTGTGACGGTGGACATGGGCCGCCCCGAGCTGGAGCCGGCGCGCGTGCCGTTCGACACCACGGGCCTCGCGCCCGTGTCGCAAGGTTCAGGCCAAAAATGGCCTCTGGCGCTTGATGGACAGGCGTCAGCAGCTACGCTATTAGTAGCAGTGGTGTCCATGGGCAACCCGCACGCCGTCCAGTTGGTCGACGATGTGGACACTGCCCCCGTGGCGCAGACCGGTCCCTTGATCGAAAGCCACCCGCGCTTTCCCCAGCGCGTGAACGCGGGCTACCTGCAGATCGTGAACCGTGGTGAAGTGCGCCTGCGCGTGTACGAGCGCGGCGCGGGCGAGACGCTGGCCTGCGGCACGGGCGCCTGCGCCGCCGTGGTGGCCGGCATCCGCCTGGGGCTGCTGGATGCGCGCGTGCAGGTGCACACGCGGGGCGGCGTGCTCACCATCGACTGGGCCGGCGGCTTGCAAGACCCCGTGTTCATGACCGGCCCCGCTACCACCGTCTTCGAAGGCGAGATCGACATTCCGGACGCTTTATGACCTCTTCCTCTCCCGTATCCCCCATCACCGAAGATGACATCGCGCACTTCCTGGCGAACACGCCGGGCTTCTTCGAGCGCCATGCCGAGTTGCTGGCGAGTGTCACCATCGCCAGCCCCCACGGCCAGCGCGCCGTGAGCCTGCACGAGCGCCAGGCCGAGATGCTGCGCGAGAAGATCAAGGGCCTGGAACACCGCGTGATGGAGATGGTGCGCCACGGCACCGAGAACGCCGCCATCACCCAGAAGATCCACCAGTGGACGCGCGAGGTGGCCGCCGTGCGCGATGCGGCCCGCCTGCCGCGCGCCGTGGAGAACGGCCTGCGCACGCTGTTCGACGTGCCACAGGTCGCGCTGCGGGTGTGGAACGTCGCGCCCGAGCACGCGGGCCTCGTCGCCACCCAGCCGGTGAGCGAGGATCTGCGCCTGTTCGCCTCGTCGCTGACCATGCCGTTCTGCGGGCCCAACCTGGGTTTCGAGGCCACGGCCTGGCTGCCCCAGGCGGGCGAGGTGCAGTCGCTGGCGCTGCTGCCGCTGCGCGAAGGCGCGATCGACAGCGCCGACCAGCCGGCCTTCGGCTTGATCGTGCTGGGCTCGCACGACCCGCACCGCTTCGAGGCCACCATGGGCACGGAATTCCTCTCGCGCATGGCCGAGCTGGCCAGCTCGGCACTGTCGCGCATGCGATGAAAAAGTGAGCGGCTTGCGCTGAATGGATAAGGGTTTGCGTAGGTTTTTTGCCTGAGAACACCACGCATCAAGCGCAAGAAGCTCCTTATTCAGTAGCAAATGAACGATACGCCAGTTGCCCTGCACCTGCCGCCTGAGGCGTTGCAGTACCTGGAGCATGTGCGCGTGGAAAAGCGCCTGGCCGCGCGCACCCTCACGCTCTACACGCTGGACCTGCAGCGCCTGGCCGCCATGGCCGCGGGCGTGGATCTGCCGCTGCTGCGCCTGACCAGCGCGCACATCCGCCGCTTCGTCGCGCAGATGCATGCCGGCGGGCGCAGCGGGCGCGGCATCGCGCTCATCCTCTCGGGCTGGCGGGGTTTTTACACCTGGGCTGCGCGCCAGGGGCTGGTGCCGCACAACCCCGTGCAGGACGTGCGCGCGCCCAAGGCGCCCAAGCCCCTGCCCAAGGCCCTGCCCGTGGACGAAGCGGTGCGCCTGGCCGAGCACCAAGAGACGGGCGCCGACCCCTGGCTGGAGGCGCGCGACGCGGCCATCGTCGAGCTGCTCTACGGCTGCGGCCTGCGCGTGGGCGAACTGGTGGGCCTGGACGTGGCGCCCAGCCCCGCCGCGCACCAGCAGGGGCGCGGCTGGGTGGACCTGCAAGCGGGCGAGGCGCATGTCTTCGGCAAGGGCTCCAAGCGACGCAGCGTGCCCGTGGGCCGCGCCGCGGCCGAGGCGCTGCAGGCCTGGCTGGCGCAGCGCGCGCTGCCGTTGGGTGCCGCGGGCGCGGCGCGGCTGGAGCCGGCGCTGTTCATCGGCCGGCGCGGTGCGCGGCTGACGGCGCAGTCCGTCTGGTCGCGCCTGCGCCAGCGCAGCCAGGTGGCGGGCCTGACCACGCCCGTGCACCCGCACATGCTGCGCCACTCGTTCGCCAGCCACCTGCTGCAGTCCAGCGGCGACCTGCGCGCCGTGCAGGAGCTGCTGGGCCACGCCAACATCACCACCACCCAGGTCTACACGCGGCTGGACTTCCAGCACCTGGCGCGGGTGTACGACGCGGCGCACCCGCGCGCACGGCGCAAGCCCTAGGTGGCGGGCGGCAGCGCGGCCCGCACGCTCTGCGTCCGGCCGTGTGCAACAAAAGCGCTCACCCGCGCGCGCACAATCCAGGGATGAAAACCATTCGACTGAAACCCGGCAAGGAGCGTTCGCTGCAGCGCCGCCATCCCTGGATTTTTGAAGGTGCCATCGCCAAGGGCGGCGGCGACAGCGGCGAGACGGTGCGGGTGGAGTCGGCGGAGGGCCAGTTTCTTGCCTGGGCGGCGTTCAGCCCCCAGTCGCGCATCCGTGCACGGGTGTGGAGCTTTGACGAGAAGCAGCGCATCGATGCTTCTTTTTTTATAGCTGCTTGCGCCCGATCCATAAGCGCTAGAGGCCGTTTTTCTATTGAAAGCAATGGCGTGCGGCTGGTCCATGGCGAATCCGATGGGCTGCCGGGGCTGATCGTCGACCGCTACGAGGACACGCTGGTGGCCCAGTTCACCAGCGCGGGCACGGAGCGCTGGAAGGCCGTCATCGCCGATGCGCTGCTTCAGGCGACAGGCCTGTCGCGCCTGTACGAGCGCTCCGACGCCAGCGTGCGCCAGTTGGAAGGCCTGGCGCCGGCCACCGGCTGGCTGCGCGGGCAAGG
The DNA here is from genome assembly GCF_030503915.1 of Diaphorobacter sp. C33. Taxonomy (NCBI): domain Bacteria; kingdom Pseudomonadati; phylum Pseudomonadota; class Betaproteobacteria; order Burkholderiales; family Comamonadaceae; genus Diaphorobacter; species Diaphorobacter sp. C33. Next base: position 2,430,784 of record NZ_CP129980.1, on the reverse strand, counting down.
GCCGCAAGAGCTGACGATCCGCGAGCATGGCTGGCGGCTCACGCTCGACATTGCCGAAGGGCACAAGACGGGCTTCTACCTGGACCAGCGCGACAGCCGGCACCATTTCTTTGGCACGGTGCAGCGCCTGGGCCTGCAGCGCGTACTCAATTGCTATTGCTATACGGGCGGCTTCACGGTGGCGGCGCTGGCCGGCGGCGCGGGGCAGGTCACGTCCATCGATTCTTCCGGCCCCGCGTTGGAGCGTGCGCGGGCGCACGTGCAATTGAACGGGTTCGACGCGGCGCGGGCCGAATTTCTGGATGCCGACGTGAATGGATCCCTGCGCCGCTTCCTGGCCGAAGGGCGGCGCTTTGACGCGATCGTGCTCGACCCGCCGAAGTTCGCCCCCACGGCGGCGCATGCCGAGCGTGCGGCGCGCGCGTACAAGGACATCAACCGCCTCGCGCTGCAACTGCTGGAGCCGGGCGGCGTGCTGTATACCTTTTCCTGCTCGGGCGGCATCAGCGCCGACCTGTTTCACAAGATCGTGGCCTCGGCGGGTGCGGATGCGGGTGTGGACGGCTACGTGCTGGGGCGCCTGGCCGGCGCGCCCGACCACCCGATGACGCTGGAGTTCCCCGAGGGCGAGTACCTCAAGGGTCTGGCCGTCATGCGCAAGCTGGCATGACGCTGCGGGCGCGAAGGTCTTGACAGGCTCTGTACACTGAAATTCGATTCCCATGCGGCGGTCGTCCAGGCCGCCGTTTTGCGTTTGCACTCCACGGAAAGCGACCCATGGCCCTGATTCCCGTCACCATCCTCACCGGCTTCCTCGGCTCCGGCAAGACCACGCTGCTCAAGCGCGTGCTGTCCGAAATGCACGGCCAGAAGATCGCCGTGATCGAAAACGAGTTCGGCGAGGAAAACATCGACACCGACATCCTCAAGACCGAGTCCAAAGAGCAGATTCTGCAGATGAGCAACGGCTGCATCTGCTGCACCATCCGCGAGGATCTGCGCGAAACCCTGCAGTTGTTGGCCGCCAAGCGCCGCAAGGGGCTGGTGGCGTTCGACCGCGTGGTGATCGAGACCACGGGGCTTGCCGACCCCGGCCCCGTGGCGCAGACTTTTTTCATGGACGATGAGATCGCCGAGACCTATCTCATCGATTCCATCATTACTTTGGTGGACGCCAAGCACGCCCAGCAGCAGCTGGACGACCGCCAAGAGGCACGCCGGCAGGTGGGCTTTGCCGACCAGATATTCCTGTCCAAGACCGACCTGGTGAGCGAGGAGGAAAAGAACGACCTGATCCACCGCCTCAAGCACATGAACCCGCGCGCGCCCATCCGCGCGGTGCATTTTGGCGATGTGCCGCTGGCCGAGGTGCTGGACCTGCGTGGCTTCAATCTCAATGCCAAGCTGGACATCGACCCGGACTTCTTGAAGGAAGAAGACGCGCACGACCACAGCCATTGCGACCATGACCACGGGCACTGCGAACACGAGCACGACCATGGGCATGACCATGCGCACGGCGAGCACGGCGGCCACGACCATGGCCATGAGCACAAGCATGACGAGCACTGCAAGCACCCGCATCACCACCACCATGACGACGACGTCAAGAGCTTTGTCTACCGCGCCGACCGTGCCTTCGATCCGGCCAAGCTGGAGGACTTCCTGGGCGCCATCGTCAATATCTACGGCCCGCGCATGCTGCGCTACAAGGGCGTGCTGAATATGAAAGGCACCGATCGCAAGGTGATCTTCCAGGGCGTGCACCAGCTCATGGGCAGCGACCTGGGCCCCCAGTGGGCCGAAGGCGAGGCGCGCCAGAGCAAGATGGTGTTCATCGGCATCGACCTGCCGCAGGACATCCTGCAACAGGGGCTGGAGCAGTGCCTGGTGTGAGGCCCGTGGTGGCTGGCGGTAAAGTGCACTACGCCTGTGTGGTATCCACAACGTTTTGCGCTCGGCCAGCGCAGGTCTATACAATCGCGCCCCGGCAAAAACGCCCCCTGGGGCGCGTGCCATTCGCACCGTGCTGCACGAGGGGCCCTGGGCCCCGCACGCAGGCGGAAAAAGCCCGAACTGCGAGGAGACAGGAAGTGAAAGCCCAGTCCAGCAAAGCCCAGGCTGCGGCCCAGGCCAAGCGCGCGGGCGACGAACCCGCGCCGGTAACCGCGCGGCGCCTCCGGCCTTCTCCTTCCGGTTCCGGGCAATTGACCGTACCATCCAAGGCCACCGCGGCGGCGCCCGGCGCCCCCGAAGCCAGCTTTACCAAAACTATGCCTACGACCCTGCAAACCCCTGTGGCGGCCGCCAAGAAAGATCCCAAGCTGGCCAACAACTGGAAGACCAAGTCTGCCGAAGACCTGACGGACGCCGAAGTGCTGGCCATGCCCGAGAGCGAGTACATGAATGAGAAGCAGCTGGCGTTCTTCCGCCACAAGCTGGCTCAGCTCAAGCAGGACATGCACAACAACGCGGGCGAAACCACCGAGCACCTGCGCGAGGACACCGTGGTGGTCCCCGATCCGGCCGACCGCGCGACGATCGAGGAAGAGCACGCGCTGGAACTGCGCACGCGCGACCGCGAGCGCAAGCTGCTCAAGAAGATCGAGCAGTCCATCGCGCGCATCGACGCCGGCGACTACGGTTATTGCGACGAGACGGGCGAGCCCATCGGCGTAGGCCGCCTGCTGGCGCGCCCCACGGCCACGCTGTCGCTGGAGGCGCAGCAGCGCCGCGAACTCAAGCAGAAAATGTTTGGCGACTGATCCAGCGGTCGATTGCCGCAAGACGCCCGCACTGCGCACGCCCATTTGCATCCATGAGCAAGGAAGACACCACCACATCCGGCGGCCTGCTGTCCAAGATGGTGCGGTTCGTGCGCAATCCCACCGTCAACTGGTCCGATCTCGATGCGGTCGAGGCGGACCGCGAGAGCCAGTACAGCAAGCAGATGCTCAAGGAGATGATCGAGCGCAAGCGGCGCAACGATTTCGTGCGCCGCCGCGAGTTCGATCAGCTGCGCAAGCTGCGCCAGCGCGAGGCCCTGCACGGCCAGCGCCCTGAAGACATCACTGCGCGCACGTCGTTCTTCCAGACCAGCATGACCTCGCCCGATGAGCGGGCCGTCACGCTCAAGAAGATCGACGAGATCGAGGCGCAGATGTCGCAGCAATGGTGGAAGGGCAAAGGGTCGGGAGAAACCCCGGCCCCAACCCCTGCGGCGCCCGCGCCTGACGGTGCGGCGCTGCCCGCAGCGTCCGCAGCCCCCGCGCCGCGACCCGCACCGGTGGCTGCCGCGGCTTTTGCCGCTGCACCCATCGCAGGACAACCGTCGCCTGCGGCCGCGGCCATGGCGGCGGCGCTGGCCTCCAGCGGGCTGGCCGGCGACCCCGCGCGCGCCTTTGCGCCGACTGCGCCGCTGAGCCTGCCGCCGACGCTCGACAAGGCGCCCGCCGTCGAGCCGATGTTCCACGACGCGAGCCCGGTGGTCGTACCCCCGCCGCTCGCGGAGGACGCGCCGCAGCCCGCGCCGTCCCAACCGGAGAAGTTCGTGCACGAACCCGACCTGGAAGAGGCCGCGATCCGCTTTGCCAATGGCGACTATGCCGGCGCGGAGTCGGGCCTGAAGGAAGTGCTGGTCCAACACCAGCACAGTGACCCCCAGCAGCAGCATGACATCTGGATGACCCTGTTTGACCTGTACCGGGCCACGGGCCAGCAGGAGCCTTTCGACGCGCTGGCCATTGACTATGCCGCTCGTTTCGGTCGCTCGGCGCCGCTGTGGTTCTCGTTGCCAGAACAGCTGGGTTTGAAGGCCATGACGCCTGACGTGGGTGCACCCGCCATCCCGCAGAGGGAACTGAGCTGGAGTGCACAATCCACCCTCACGCAGCAATCGATTGCGGCGCTGCAGGCCTCGCTGGCGCGTTCCGCGCCGCCCTGGACCCTGAACTGGACGCGGCTGACCGCGATCGATCTGCCGGCGGTCACCGCGCTGGCCGAGCTGTTCGAGGCCTGCGCGGAGCGGGATGTGCAGATCCACTTCGTCGGCACCGCCGCGCTGCAGGGGGTCCTGCAGGCCCACACCCAGTCGGGGGACCGCGGCGCCGATCCACAGTGGTGGCGGCTGCGCATGGCGGCGCTGCGGCTCATGGGGCTGCCCGATGAGTTCGAACTCGTCGCGCTGGACTACTGCGTCACCTACGAGGTCTCGCCGCCATCGTGGGCGCCTCCGCGCTGCGGCTACAGCGGCGACGACGGTGCGCAGCCACCGGCCACGCCAGAGGCGGCCGACAGCGCGCTGTACGCGTCGGGGTTCGCACTGTCGCAGCCGGGCGGCGTGGACGAGGGGCCTGTCGCCACGCTCGAAGGCCACATCGAGGGGGATGCGGCCTCCGTCCTGGAGCCGCTGGAGCCTCTCGTGCGCCCCGGCGTGCCGCTGAACGTGGCCTGCGACCGGCTGATCCGCATCGATTTCGCTGCCGTGGGCTCGGTGCTGAACTGGGCGGCCACCCAGCAGGCGCAAGGGCATGTGGTGCAGTTCACCAACCTGCACCGGTTGGTCGCCGTGTTCTTCAACGTGATAGGCGTGAACGAGCACGCCTGGGTGGTGCCCCGCAAGAACTGAGGCCGCACCGGCTATTTGCCACTCCGGGGCCGTTGCCGAGAAGGTGCTCTGCCGTGCTTGCAAGGCGGCGTGGCGCCCCCATATGCACGAGCTATGGAACAGTACCACGGCACCACCATCCTCAGCGTCCGACGCCAGACGGCGGACGGCATCCAGGTCGCCCTTGGCGGCGACGGACAGGTCACCCTGGGCAACATCGTTGTCAAGGGCACGGCGCGCAAGGTGCGCAAGCTCTACCAGGGGCGGGTCCTGGCGGGCTTTGCCGGCGCCACGGCCGATGCGTTCACGCTGTTTGAGCGTTTCGAGGCCAAGCTGGAAAAGCACCAGGGCCAACTGACGCGCGCGGCCATCGAACTCACCAAGGATTGGCGTACCGACCGCGTGCTGCGCCGCCTGGAGGCCATGCTGGCCGTGGCGGACCATTCCGCATCCCTCATCATCACCGGCAACGGCGACGTGCTTGAGCCCGAGCAGGGCATCATCGCCATCGGCTCGGGCGGCGCCTACGCCCACTCGGCCGCCAAGGCGCTCTTGAGCAACACGGACCTGCCCGCGGCCGAGATCGTCAAGAAGTCGCTGGAGATCGCGGGCGAGCTGTGCATCTACACCAACATGCACCACACCATCGAGACGTTGTAGGCGTCGTGTGGTGAGCTATCTTTTTTGTAGCTGTTTGCGCTTGTCTATCAAGCGCCAACAGCTCATTTGAATCATAAAGACAGGCAGTCTGCAGCATGTCCTCCATGAGTCCCCAGGAAATCGTCTCCGAACTCGACCGCCACATCGTCGGCCAGAACGGCGCCAAGCGCGCCGTGGCCATTGCGCTGCGCAACCGCTGGCGCCGCCAGCAGGTGGACGCCAGCCTGCGGCACGAGATCACGCCCAAGAACATCCTCATGATCGGCCCCACGGGCGTGGGCAAGACCGAGATCGCGCGGCGCCTGGCGCGCCTGGCGGACGCGCCGTTCATCAAGGTCGAGGCCACCAAGTTCACCGAGGTGGGCTACGTGGGCAAGGACGTGGATTCCATCGTCCGCGATCTGGTGGAAGTGGCCGTGAAACAGACGCGCGAAGCCGACATGAAAAAGGTGCGCGTGCGTGCCGAAGACGCCGCCGAGGACCGCATCCTGGATGTGCTCATCCCTCCGGCGCGCGGCGCCAGCGTCGATACCGCGCGCACCGGCGATCCCGCGGGCGACAGCACGGCGCGCCAGGTGTTCCGCAAGAAGCTGCGCGAGGGCCAGCTGGACGACAAGGAGATCGAGATCGACCTGGCCGATGCGCGGCCGCAGTTCGAAATCATGAGCCCGGCCGGCATGGAGGAGATGGCCGAGCAGTTGCGTGGCATGTTCAGCCAGATGGGCCAGGAGCGGCGTCGCGCGCGCAAGCTCAAAATCGCCGAGGCTATGAAGCTGCTGGTCGAGGAAGAGGCCGCCAAGCTGGTCAATGAGGAAGAGGTCAAGACGCGGGCGCTGGCCAACGCCGAGCAGAACGGTATTGTTTTCATCGACGAGATCGACAAGGTCGCGTCGCGCCAGGAGGCCGGCGGCGCCGACGTCTCGCGCCAGGGCGTGCAGCGCGACCTGCTGCCGCTGGTGGAAGGCACCACGGTGTCCACCAAGTACGGCATGGTCAAGACCGACCACATCCTGTTCATCGCCTCGGGGGCGTTCCACCTGGCCAAGCCGAGCGACCTGATCCCCGAGCTGCAGGGGCGCTTCCCGATACGCGTGGAACTCACCTCCCTGTCGGTGCAGGACTTCGAGGCCATCCTCACGCAGACCCATGCGTCGCTGGTCAAGCAGTACCAGGCGCTGCTGGAGACGGAAGGCGTCACCTTGGATTTCACGCCCGAGGGCATCACCCGCCTGGCCCACATTGCCTTCGAGGTGAATGAGCGCACCGAAAACATCGGCGCGCGCCGCCTGTCCACGGTGATGGAGCGGCTGCTGGACGAGGTGAGTTATGACGCCACGCGCCTCTCGGGGCAGACCGTGGTGGTGGATGCCGGCTACGTGAATGCGCGGCTGCAGTCGCTGAGCCAGGACGAAGACTTGTCCCGATACATCCTGTGATGCCTGGTTGCGCGGGGCGTCAAGCCTTCATAAACCACTTGCATACCTACAGCTAAGTGCTTAATCAATAAGGACATTTGCCCGATTTTCACCTTGGAAATCGGCGCTAAGTCCTTGATTTCATTGCAAAATTTTGTTGCGGCGCCTCTTGCCTGGTGTTCTTTTCCTGCTACAGTGCAAAAAAGTGCAATTAAGTGGTGAAAAGTGCCCTTTGCACCCTCTCTCGGGGTGGAAAGCGGCAGTAGCGGGCAAGGGGTTCCATCGGTGTTTCAAGGGGCGTCATCGCTGAGTCTGGATGCAAAGGGGCGGCTGTCCGTGCCGACCCGGCATCGTGACGCCCTCACGGCGCAGGCGGGCGGCCAGCTCACCCTCACCAAGCACCCCGATGGCTGCCTGATGGTCTTCCCCCGTCCCGAGTGGGAGAAGTTCCGCGAGCGCATTGCCCAGCTGCCCATGTCCGCGCAATGGTGGAAGCGCATCTTCCTCGGCAACGCGATGGACGTGGAGATGGACGGCACCGGCCGGGTGCTGGTCTCCCCCGAATTGCGCGAGGCTGCCGGCCTGTCCAAGGACGCCATCCTGCTGGGCATGGGCAACCACTTCGAGCTGTGGGACAAGGCCACCTACGAGGCCAAGGAAGCCGCGGCCATGCAGGCCGAGATGCCCGATGTCTTCAAGGATTTCTCTTTCTAGGGGCCGCGTGTGAACCAGCCCCTGCAACACACCACGGTCCTGCTCGACGAGGCGGTGCACGCCTTGCTGGGCGATGGCGATGCGCCTGCGGGCACCTTCGTGGACGGCACCTTTGGCAGGGGAGGGCATTCGCGGCTCATCCTGCAGCGGTTGGGGCCGCAAGGCCGGCTGGTGGCGTTCGACAAGGACACCGAAGCCATTCAAGCAGCGGCGCGCATCACGGATGCGCGCTTTTCCATTCGGCACCAGGGGTTCAGCCATCTCGGGGAACTGCCCGCCGCCAGCGTGTCCGGTGTGCTGCTGGACCTGGGCGTGAGCTCCCCGCAGATCGACGACCCCCAGCGCGGGTTCAGTTTTCGTTTCGATGGCCCGCTGGACATGCGCATGGACACCACGCGTGGCCAGAGCGTGGCCGAGTGGCTGGCAGATGCCGAAACGGCACAGATTGCGGAGGTGATACGTGACTACGGTGAAGAACGGTTTGCTGGCCCCATTGCAAAGGCGATTGTTGCTCGGCGCACGGAACGCGGCCCCATTGCAAGCACCGCCGAACTGGCCGACATCGTGGCTGGCGCGGTCAAGACCCGCGAGCCGGGCCAGAACCCTGCAACGCGCACATTTCAGGCTCTTCGGATTTTCATCAACGCCGAGCTTGAGGAGCTGCAGCAGGCGCTAGAAGGCAGTCTGCGCGTGCTGCGGCCCGGTGGCCGGCTGGTGGTCATCAGCTTCCACTCGCTGGAAGACCGCATCGTCAAGCAGTTCATCGCACAGCACTCCAAGGAGGTCTACGACCGCCGTGCACCGTTCGCGCCGCCCCAGCCGATGCGGCTCAAGGCGCTGGAGCGCATCAAGCCAAGCACGGACGAGGTGGCCGCCAACGCGCGTGCGCGCAGCGCCGTGATGCGCGTGGCAGAACGCACGGAGGTGCCCGCATGAGCGACGCGCGGATGTGCCATGTCGCCACGCCGCTGCACGCGCATGCGCGGGGCGCGCTCGCTTCGCGGCACAGTCCTTCGAGCGTTGCAGGGCACACGGGAGGCGGGCGATGACGCGCATCAGCCTTGTGCTGCTGCTGGCGGTGATGGCCAGCGCGCTATACCTCGTGCATACGCAATACCAGTCGCGAAGGCTGTTCACCGAACTCGATCGCGCGGTGGCTGAGTCGCGCCGTTTGGAGACCGAACACCAGCGCCTGCAGGTGGACAAGCGCGCGCAGGCCACGCCGCTGCGCGTGGAGCGCCTGGCGCGCGACCGGCTGCAGATGCGTACCGCCACGCCGGCCATTACCGAATACGTGACCGACGGCGGTAACGTCGCCGTGCCAGCCGGCGAGGGGCGCGCGCCGTGAGCAGCCGCAGCGTCAACTACACCTCCAGCCCTCTGCTGGCCAGCAAGACACCTGTCTGGCGCAGCAAGTTCATCGTCGCCCTGGTGGCGCTGGGTTTCGTGGGCCTGGCGGGGCGCGCCGCCTACGTGCAGGTGATCGGCAACGACTTCTTTCAGCGCCAGGGCGAGGTGCGCTTTGCGCGCACGCTGGAGCTGCCGGCCAACCGGGGCCGCATCCTCGACCGCAATGGCCTGATCCTCGCTTCCAGCGTTCCGGCGGCCAGCATCTGGGCCATCCCTGAAGATGTGGAAATGGCCAAACCCGAGGTGCGCGCCAAGCTCAAGGACCTGGCGCGTCTCATGGATATGCCGCTGTCCACGCTGCAGGGCAAGCTGGCCGACGAGGACAAGACCTTCGTCTGGATCAAGCGCCAGCTCGACTGGGACGTGGGCCAGCAGATCACCGCCCTGGGGCTGAAGGGCATCTACCTGCGCAAGGAATACAAGCGCCAGTATCCAGAGGGCGAAGCCGCCGCGCACGTGGTGGGCTTCACGAACGTGGAAGACCATGGTCAGGAAGGCATGGAGCTGGCCTTCGACAAGGATCTGGCGGGCAAGCCGGGGTCGCGCCGTGTCATCAAGGATCGCCTGGGCCGCGTGGTGGAGGGCGTAGGCGCCGAAGTGCCGCCCGTGGATGGCAAGGACATGCAGCTGTCCATCGACAGCAAGGTGCAGTTCTTCGCCTACCAGAAGCTGCGCGACACCGTGCAGGCGCACAAGGCCAAGGCCGGCAGCGTGGTGGTGCTGGATGCGCGCACGGGCGAGGTGCTGGCCTTGGCCAACTACCCCAGCTATGTGCCCGACAAGCGCCAGAACCTGACGGGCGAGCAACTGCGCAACCGCGCGCTCACCGACGTGTTCGAACCCGGCTCCACCATCAAGCCCATCACGGTGGGGCTGGCGCTGGAGAGCGGCCGCTTCAAGCCCGAAACCAGCGTGGACACCACGCCAGGCCGCCTGACCATCACCGGCTCGACGATCAGCGACACGCACAACTACGGGCTGTTGACCGTGGAGGGCGTGATCCAGAAGTCCAGCAACGTGGGTACCACGAAGATCGCGATGCAGCTGCCGGCGCAGGAAATGTGGGAAACCTTCTCTGCCGTCGGCTTCGGGCAAAAGCCGCAGATCGCCTTTCCGGGGGTGGCGAGCGGGCGGCTGCGCCCCTACAAAAGCTGGCGGCCCATCGAGCAGGCCACCATGTCCTACGGCTACGGGCTGTCGGCCAGCCTGTTCCAGATGGCGCGCTCCTATACCGTGTTTTCCAACGGCGGCAAGGTGATTCCCGCCACCATGCTGAAGACCCACGAAGCGCCCGTGGGCGTGCCCGTGTTTTCCGAACGCACCGCCAACCAGGTGCGCAAGATGCTGCAGATGGCCGCGGGGCCCGGCGGCACGGGCCAGAAGGCGCAGACGGTGGGCTATTCCGTGGGCGGCAAGTCCGGCACGGCGCGCAAACAGGTGGGCAAGAGCTACGCCTCGGGCAAGTACCGCGCCTGGTTCACCGGGCTTGCGCCCATCGACCACCCGCGCATCATCGTGGCCGTGATGGTCGACGAACCCAGCAACGGCGTGATCTACGGCGGTGCGGTTGCGGCGCCGGTGTTCAGTGAGGTGGTGCAGCAGACCCTGCGCATGATGGGCGTGGCGCCCGACATGGCTGTCAAGCCGCTCATCGTCTCCAACGGTGTGGAGGAATCGCTGTGAACGCACTGCACACGCTCACCACCCTGCAGGAGGCCGTGGACTGGCTGCGCCAGCGCGTCACGGGTACGCTGCAGACGGACAGCCGCCTGATCCAGCCGGGCGATGGGTTCATCGCCTGGCCCGGCGCGGCCACGGACGGGCGCGCCCACGTGGGCGACGCCGTGGTGCGCGGCGCTGCCGCCTGCCTTGTGGAGTGCGAGGGCGTGGAGCCCTTCGCCCTCGCGGGAGACCACATCGCGGCGCTGCGCGGCCTCAAGGCCGCGACCGGCATGATTGCCTCCGAATGGTTCGGCCACCCCACCCAGCGCCTGCAGGTGTTGGCCGTGACCGGCACCAACGGCAAGACCAGCACGGCCTGGTGGCTGGCGGATGCGCTCAATCAGCTATCAAAAGAAGAGCTGCCAGCGCTTGCTGGATGTGCGCTGGTGGGCACTTTGGGTATGGGCGTTCCGCCAGCGTTGCAGACCACGGGCATGACGACCCCCGACCCGGTGCGCCTGCAGCGCGCCTTCGCGCAGTTTGCGGACGCGGGGCGCCGTGCCTGCGCCATCGAGGCATCGTCTATCGGCCTGGCCGAGCACCGCCTGGACGGCACACGCATTCACGTGGCGCTGTTCACCAACTTCACGCAGGACCACCTGGACTACCACTCTGGCATGGCCGCCTACTGGCAAGCCAAGCGCGCACTGTTCGACTGGCCGGGGCTGCGCGCATCTGTGGTGAATGTGGACGACCCGCAGGGCGCCGCTCTGCACGCCGAGCTGCAGGGCAGCGACCTGGATTTGTGGAGCGTCTCTCTGCAGGGCCCCGCCCGCCTGCAGGCCAAGCACATCGTGCACACGGGTGCCGGCCTGGCCTTCACGGTGGCCGAAGGCGCGCATACCGAGGTGCTGCAAACGCAGGTCATCGGCCTGTACAACGTGTCCAACCTGCTGGGCGTGATTGCAGGCATGCGTGCGCTGGGGGTGCCCCTGGCGCAGGCGCTCCAGGCCTGTGCGCGCCTGCGGCCCGTGCCCGGGCGCATGGAGCAGTTGGCGGCCGCTGGCCAGCCGCTGGTGGCTGTGGACTATGCCCACACGCCCGATGCGCTGCACCAGGCGTTGGCCGCGCTCAAGCCCGTGGCGGCGCAGCGCGGAGGGCGGCTGTGGTGCGTGTTCGGCTGCGGTGGCAACCGCGACGCCGGCAAGCGCCCGCTGATGGGAGCCGTGGCACAGCGCGAGGCCGACGAGGTCATCGTCACCAGCGACAACCCGCGGGGTGAGGAGCCGCAATCCATCATCCACCAGATCCTGCTGGGCACGATTGCAGGCACCAGCGTGCGTGCCGAGGTCGACCGCGCCGCGGCCATCGCGCAAGCGCTGGCCGAGGCCGGCGCCAACGATGTGGTGCTGGTTGCCGGCAAGGGCCATGAGGACTATCAGGAGGCGGCGGGCCAGCGTGTGCCGTTCTCCGACATGGCGCACGCGCGTGCAGCGCTCGCGCGCCGAGGAGGCGTGGCATGAGCCACCACCAGAACAACTCCCCCATGATGACGCTGCAACAGGCGTTTGATCTGCTGCGCGCCTGCATTCCTGGTGCGCGACTGATCGGCGAAGGTGCCACGCCGCTCGCGCGCGTGCACACCGATACCCGCACGCTGGCCGCAGGTGACCTGTTCGTGGCGCTCAAGGGTGAGCGTTTCGATGCGCACCAGTTTCTGTCCCAGGCGCGAATGGCCGGCGCCGCGGCGGCCATTGCGCATGCGGGCCTGGCCGACGCCGGTCTGCCCGGCATCGAGGTCCCCGACACCCTGGCCGCCCTGGGTGCGCTGGCCGCTGGCTGGCGCGCGCAGCGGGATCTGCCGCTGATCGCCGTGACCGGCAGCAACGGCAAGACCACGGTCACGCAAATGATCGCGGCGGTGCTGCGGGCCTGGAAAGGCGACGCCGCGCTGGCCACGCAGGGCAACTTCAATAACGACGTGGGCGTACCCCTCACGCTGCTGCGCCTGCGGCCGGGCCATGAGGCCGCGGTGGTCGAGTTGGGCATGAACCATCCCGGCGAGATCGCGAATCTGGCGGACATTGCCCGGCCCACCGTGGCCCTGGTCAACAACGCCCAGCGCGAGCACCTGGAATTCATGCACACGGTCGAGGCCGTGGCGCGCGAGAACGGCAGCGTGCTGTCTGCCCTGCCGGCCGATGGCACGGCTGTGTTCCCGGCGGCAGATGCCTTCACGCCCTTGTGGCGCGAGCTGGCCGGCACGCGGCACTGCCTGACCTTTGGCGAGGCCGCGGGCGAGGTGCGCTGCGCCGCAGCGCAATGGGGCGACGGCGCATGGCAGGTGCGCATTGACACCCCCAACGGCGCATTCGATACGCGGCTGGCCATCGCAGGGCGCCACAACGTCACCAATGCCCTGGCCGCCACGGCCTGCGCGCTGGCCGCGGGGGTGCCTCTGGCGAGCATTGCGCAAGGGTTGGCGGCTTTCGTGCCGGTCAACGGGCGCTCGCGCGCCCTGGCCGTGCGTTGCGGGGGACGTTCCATCACGGTGGTGGACGACAGCTACAACGCCAACCCCGACTCGGTGCACGCGGCCATCGAGGTGTTGGCCGCACTGCCTGGCCCGCGCCTACTGGTGCTGGGAGACATGGGCGAGGTGGGCGACCAGGGGCCGCAGTTCCACGCCGAGGCCGGTGCGCACGCCCGTGCGCGCGGCATCGAGCAGCTGTTTGCGCTGGGCGACCTGAGCGCCCACGCCGTGCAGGCCTGTGGGACGGCCGCACGGCATTTCAAGGACATGGCCACGCTGCAGGCCGCAGTGGGGCAGGCCCTGCCCACGGTGGGCAGCGTGCTGGTGAAGGGATCGCGATTCATGAAGATGGAACAGGTCGTGCAGGCGCTGCAGGCACTGCATGAGGACGGCGCCGCAGGCGCTGCCGCGCAAGGGGGAGCCGCATGCTGCTGATGCTGACCCAATGGCTGCAAGGCCTGTCGCCCGAGCTGAGCTTTCTGCGGGTGTTCCAGTACCTCACGCTGCGGGCGGTGATGGCGGCGCTGACGGCGCTGCTCATCGGCCTGATCGCGGGGCCGAAGGTCATCCGCATGCTGACCTCGCTCAAGATCGGCCAGCCGATCCGCGGCTACGCCATGCAGACGCACCTGTCCAAGAGCGGCACGCCCACCATGGGCGGCGTGTTGATTCTGGGTTCCATTGCCATCTCCACGCTGCTGTGGTTCGACCTGTCCAACCGTTTCGTGTGGATCGTGCTGGCCGTGACGCTGGGGTTTGGCGCCATCGGCTGGGTGGACGACTGGCGTAAGGTGGTCAACAAGGACCCCGAGGGCATGCGTTCGCGCGAGAAGTATTTCTGGCAATCGGTGATCGGGCTGCTGGCCGCGCTGTACCTCGTATTCAGCATTTCCGAGAACTCCAACACGCGGGTGTTCGAGCTGTTCATCACCTGGGTGCAGTCCGGCTTTTTGATGGACCTGCCGCCCAAGGCAGGCCTGCTGGTGCCGTTCTTCAAGGAAGTGAGCTACCCGCTGGGGGTGCTGGGCTTCGTGATCCTGACCTACCTGGTGATCGTGGGCTCCAGCAACGCCGTGAACCTGACCGACGGCCTGGACGGCCTGGCCATCATGCCCGTGATCATGGTGGGCGCCTCGCTGGGCATCTTCGCCTACGTGACCGGTAACGCGGGCTATGCGAAATACCTGCTGTTCCCCTATATCGCCGGCTCGGGCGAGCTGTTGATCTTCTGCGCCGCCATGGCGGGCGCGGGCCTCGCCTTCCTGTGGTTCAACACCCACCCCGCCCAGGTTTTCATGGGCGACGTCGGCGCGCTGGCTTTGGGCGCTGCGCTGGGCACGATCGCGGTCATCGTGCGCCAGGAGATCGTGCTGGCCATCATGGGCGGCATCTTCGTGGTGGAAGCGCTGTCGGTGATGCTGCAGGTGACCTGGTTCAAGTACACCAAGCGCAAGTATGGCGAGGGCCGGCGCCTCCTCAAGATGGCGCCGCTGCACCACCACTTTGAGAAGAGCGGCTGGAAGGAGACGCAGGTCGTCGTGCGCTTTTGGATCATCACCATGCTGTTGTGCCTCGTGGGTTTGACCACGCTGAAGCTGCGATGAACACTGGCCACCACGATCCCCTGCACCCCGACGCACTCGGCGCCGCAGCGACGACTGTGCCCCCGGCGCCCCCGTCCACGCCCACGCCCGGGGAGCGGGACGACGCGTTGCCGCAGGATGCGGCGCACGACAGTCCGCCGCAGGATCTATCGCCCTTGCCAGCGCCCGCGCAAGATGCAGCGGCGCGCTATGACTACACCGCACCCGCGGTGTCGGCTGCGGCTGCCGCGGCGGAGTTCGTGGCGCGCATCTTTGCCGACGCGGCTCCGGCGGACGGTGGCGCTGGCACGTCTGCTGAAGACACCCCCGTTTCTCCGGCTGCGGACCACGCCGTTGAGGAGCCTGCCGTCGCGTCCGAGGAGGCCCCGCAGGCGCCGCCCGCGCTTGCCGGCAAGCAGGTGCTGGTGCTGGGTCTGGGCGCCTCGGGCCTGGCCATGGTGCGCTGGTGTGTGCGCTGTGGTGCGCAGGTCACCGTGGCCGACACGCGCAGCAGTCCGCCGCAGCTGGCGGTGCTGCGCGCAGAACTGCCGCAGGTGGAGTTCATCGCCGGCGCCTTCGATGAGACCCTGGTGCAGGGGCGCGCGCTGCACGCGGTATACCGCTCGCCAGGTCTGAGTCCGAATGAGATTGCTCCTGTTGTTATAGCTGCTCGCGCCCGCCAGATAAGCGTGGAAGGCGAATTGGGTTTGTATGCGCAGGCGCTGCGCGAGCTGCGCGTCGGTCAGGGCTACGCGCCCGCGGTGCTGGCCATCACTGGCACCAATGGCAAGACCACCGTGACCTCGCTCACGGGGCTGCTGGTGGAGTGCGCGGACAAGCGCGTGGCGGTGGCCGGCAACATCGGCCCCACGCTGCTGGATACGCTGGCGCAGCACATCGACGCGGGCACGCTGCCCGAGGTGTGGGTGCTGGAGCTGTCGAGCTTTCAGCTCGATGGCGTGCAGGGCTTCGAGCCCACGGCCGCGGCCGTGCTCAACATCACGCAGGACCACCTGGACTGGCACGGCAGCCTGCAGGCCTACGCACAGGCCAAGGGTCGCATCTTCGGCGAAACCGGCCTCATGGTGCTCAACCGCGAGGACGCGGAAGTCATGGCCCTGCTGCCGCCGCCAGTGCGCGTGAAGCTGCAAAAACCCCAGTTGCGCGCACACGTGACCTTCGGTGGCGACATGCCGCAGCGCCCGGGGGACTTCGGCATCGAGGTGGTCAGCGGCATGGCCTGGCTGGTGCGTGCACACGAAGCGGACGAAACGGCCAAGCGCGGCAAGGCGCAGGACGCCGAGCTGCACATCCAGCGCCTGATGCCCGCCGACGCGCTGCGCATCCGCGGGCGGCACAACGCCATCAATGCCCTGGCTGCGCTGGCGCTGGCCCAGGCTGCGGGCTGCCCGCTCGCGCCCATGCTCTACGGCCTGCGCGAATACCGCGGTGAGCCGCACCGCGTGGAGCCCGTGGGCATCGTGCGCGAGGTGGAGTACTTCGACGACAGCAAGGGCACCAACGTGGGCGCCACGGTGGCTGCGCTGACCGGGCTGGGCGCCGACCGGCGCCTGGTGGTGATCCTGGGTGGCGACGGCAAGGGTCAGGACTTCTCGCCGCTGGCCGCGCCCGTGGCGCGCTATGCGCGCGCGGTGGTGTTGATCGGGCGCGACGCGCCGCAGATCCGCGCCGCGCTGCAGGGCTGCGGCGTGCCGCTGCAGGACGCCGCCACGCTGCCCGAGGCCGTGCAGTTGGCCACACAGCGCGCCCATGCGGGCGACGCCGTGCTGCTGTCGCCCGCCTGCGCCAGCCTGGACATGTTCGACAACTACGCGCACCGCGCTCGCGTTTTCTGCGACGCCGTGCAGGCGCTGGCCGAAGACGCCGGCCAGACGCTGGAAGGAGGGACGGCATGACCGCCGCGACCGCCGCTTCCCGTCCCTCGTTGTGGCAGCGCATGCGGGCCTGGGCGGGTGCCGCGCCGGCCGCAAACGCCGACGTCCTGCCCGTGCGTGTGGGCGGCACCGAATACCGTCGCACGGCCGCCACGCCCGCGCGCGTGCTGGGCTTTGACCAGGCGCTGCTGTGGGTGGTGGTCCTGCTGCTGGCTTTCAGCGTGGTGATGGTGTATTCAGCCTCGATCGCCATGCCGGACAACCCGCGCTTTGGCAACATCGCGCCCACGCACTTTCTGCTGCGCCACGCGATTGCCATCGGCGTGGGGTTCGTCGCGGCACTGATCGCGTTCCAGGTATCGATGGACACCTGGGAGCGCATGGCGCCGTGGTTGTTCGTGGCCTCCATCGTGCTGCTGATCGCGGTGCTGATCCCGCACGTGGGCACCATGGTGAACGGCGCGCGGCGCTGGCTCAGCCTGGGGTTCATGAACTTCCAGCCGTCCGAGCTGGCGAAGTTCGCGGTGCTGATCTACGCATCGGACTACATGGTGCGCAAGATGGAGGTCAAAGAGCGGTTCTTTCGCGCCGTGCTGCCCATGGCCGCCGCCGTGGCGGTGGTGGGTGCGCTGCTGCTGGCAGAGCCCGACATGGGCGCCTTCATGGTGATCGCGGTGATCGCCATGGGCATCCTGTTCCTGGGGGGCGTGAACGCGCGCATGTTCTTCCTGATAGCGGGTGTCCTGGTGGCGGCCTTCGCCATCATGATCGCCAGCTCACCCTGGCGGCGCGAGCGCGTGTTTGCCTACCTCGATCCGTTCAGCGAGCAACATGCCCTGGGCAAGGGCTACCAGCTCTCGCATGCGCTGATCGCCATCGGCCGCGGCGAGATCTTCGGTGTGGGGCTGGGTGGCAGCGTCGAGAAGCTGCACTGGCTGCCCGAGGCGCATACCGACTTCCTGCTGGCGGTGATCGGCGAAGAATTTGGCCTGGTGGGTGTGCTCACGCTGATCGTCGCCTTCCTGTGGATGACGCGGCGCATCATGCACATCGGCCGCCAGGCCATCGCGCTGGACCGCGTGTTTTCGGGCCT
The DNA here is from genome assembly GCF_030503915.1 of Diaphorobacter sp. C33. NCBI lineage: Bacteria > Pseudomonadati > Pseudomonadota > Betaproteobacteria > Burkholderiales > Comamonadaceae > Diaphorobacter > Diaphorobacter sp. C33. The sequence goes on along the minus strand of NZ_CP129980.1, from coordinate 2,413,213 downwards.
CGTGGCCCAGGGCGTGGCGATATGGATGGGCTTTCAGGCCTTCATCAACATGGGAGTGAACCTGGGGGCGCTGCCCACCAAGGGGCTGACGCTGCCGCTGATGAGCTTTGGCGGATCGGCCATCCTGATGAACCTGGTCGCCATCGCGGTGGTCCTGCGTGTGGATTACGAAAACAAGCTGCTCATGCGCGGAGGCCGTGCATGAGGAACCTTATTCACCACCTCGGGCTTGTGGCAGTGCGTCGGTACTGCCGGCTTGCCATGCCCCTGCGCGCGCGCCGCGCACCAGGAGCGCCGACATGACGTCACGTTTCGGCCACAGCCAGCACCCCCGCCGTGGGCGATCCGCGCGCGCGCGGGCCGGACGGCGCGAGGGCGTTCAGTCCAATTTTCCCGCGACGCAGGTCCTGGAGCGCTCTGCGCACTCCCTTCCCGCGCGCCAACGCACGGCGCTGGTCATGGCCGGTGGAACGGGCGGACATATCTTTCCTGGGCTGGCACTGGCCGAGGCGCTGCGCGAACGTGGCTGGCAGGTGCATTGGCTGGGTACGCCCGGCAGCATGGAAGAGCGCCTGGTGCCGCCGCGCGGTTTCGCGTTCGAGGCCATCGACTTCTCCGGCGTGCGCGGCAAGGGCCTGAAGACACTGCTGGCCTTGCCGCTGCGGCTGGCACGCGCATGCCTGCAGGCGCGCGCGGTCGTGCGCCGGTTGCAGCCGGACGTGGTGATCGGTCTGGGCGGGTACGTCACCTTCCCTGGCGGCATTGCCGCGCGCCTGGCGCGCAAGCCGCTGCTGCTGCACGAGCAGAACTCCGTGCCCGGCATGGCCAACAAGCTGCTGTCGCGGCTGGCCACGCGGGTCTACACGGCCTTTCCCAATGTGCTGCCCGATGCGCAGTGGGTAGGCAACCCCATGCGGCGCGCCTTCACGCGCCAGCCCCGTCCCGAGCGGCGCCTTGCCGGGCGCGAAGGTCCGCTGCGCCTGCTGGTGGTGGGCGGCAGCCTGGGCGCCAAGGCGCTCAACGACATCGTGCCCCAGGCGCTGGCATGGATCCATGAGCAGGACCGACCCATCGTCACCCACCAGAGCGGAGAGTCCCAGATCGAGGCGCTGCGCCGCAGCTACGCGGCGGCGGGCGTCGAGGCCACGCTCACGCCGTTCATCGAGGACACCGCGGCCGCGTTCGCCGAAGCGGACCTGGTGCTGTGCCGCGCGGGCGCCAGCACGGTGACGGAGATTGCGGCCGTGGGGGCTGCGGCGGTCTTCGTGCCATTCCCGCACGCGGTGGACGACCACCAGACCACCAACGCGCAGTACCTGGTGAAGGTGGGCGGGGGCTGGCTGGTGCAGCAGGCCGACCTGACCGCCCACGGCCTGGCCGAGATGCTGCAGAACATGAAGCGCCAGGACCTGCTGGCCAAGGCGCAAAAGGCACGCACGATGCGAAAGATCAACGCAACCCGCGACATCGTCGCGGCATGTGAAAGGCTGGCACGATGAAGCAGGCCATTCGCCACATCCACTTCGTCGGCATCGGCGGCTCCGGCATGTGCGGCATTGCCGAGGTGCTGCACAACCTGGGCTATGTGGTTTCCGGCTCCGACCTGGCCGACAGCCCCACGCTGCGCCGCCTGCAGTCACTGGGCGTGGCCACCCATGTGGGCCACGCGGCGGCGCACATCGCTGGTGCGGACGCCGTGGTGACCTCCACCGCTGTGCAGGCCGACAACCCCGAGGTGCTGGCCGCGCGTGAGCGCAAGATACCCGTGGTGCCGCGCGCGTTGATGCTGACCGAGCTGATGCGCCTGCGCAAGGGCATCGCCATTGCCGGCGCACACGGCAAGACCACCACCACCAGCCTGGTGGCCAGCGTGCTGGGGGAGGCGGGGCTGGACCCGACCTTCGTGATCGGCGGGCGGCTGAACAGCGCGGGCACCAATGCCAAGCTGGGCCAGGGCGAGTACATCGTGGTCGAGGCCGACGAGTCGGATGGCTCGTTCCTCAACCTGCTGCCTGTGATGGCCGTGGTCACCAACATCGATGCCGATCACATGGAGACCTACGGCCACGACTTCGGCCGGCTCAAGCAGGCCTTCGTGGACTTCCTGCACCGCATGCCGTTTTACGGCACGGCCATCCTGTGCATCGACAACCCGGCGGTGCGCGACATCCTGCCGCTGGTGACCTGCCCGGTGACGAGCTACGGCCTGTCCGAAGATGCCGAGGTGCGCGCCGTGGATGTGCGTGCCGTGGGCACGCAGATGCATTTCACCGTGCAGCGGCGCAACGGCGTGACGCTGCCGGACCTGCAGGTCGTGCTCAACCTGGCCGGCGAGCACAACGTGCTCAACGCCCTGGCGGTGATCGCCGTGGCGGCCGAGCTGAACGTGCCCGACGAGGCCCTGCTGCGCGCACTCGCCGGTTTCACCGGGGTGGGTCGGCGCTTCCAGCGCCACGGCGACCTGCCCGCGCAGGGCGGGGGGCACTTCACGCTCATCGAGGACTACGGGCACCACCCTGTGGAGATGGCGGCCACGCTTGCGGCCGCGCGCGGGGCGTATCCGGGGCGGCGCCTGGTGCTGGCCTTCCAGCCGCACCGCTACAGCCGCACGCGCGACTGCTTCGAGGACTTCGTCAAGGTGCTGGGCACAGCCGACGCGGTGCTGCTGACCGAGGTCTATGCCGCGGGCGAGGCGCCCATCGTGGCGGCCGACGGCCGGTCGCTGGCGCGCGCACTGCGCGTGGCCGGCACGGTGGAGCCGGTGTTCATCGACAACGTGGCCGACATGCCGCAGCGCATTGCCGCGGGCGCCCGGGATGGTGATGTGGTGCTGTGCATGGGGGCGGGCTCGATCGGTGGCGTACCCGCCAAGGTGGTTGATTTGCTGCAAAAAAATGAGCTGCTAGCGCAGGAAGGACGGGCGCAATGAGCCAAAATGACCCCAAGATTGATGTAAAGGCGCTGGGCAAAGTGGCCGTGCTCATGGGGGGCACGTCGGCCGAGCGTGAGGTGTCGCTGATGTCGGGCGGCGGCGTGCTGCAGGCGCTGCGCTCGCGTGGCGTGGACGCGCATGCGTTCGACCCCGCGCACAGTGATCTGTCGGAGCTCAAGGCCCACGGCTACAGCCGCTGCTTCATCGCGCTGCACGGCCGCCATGGCGAGGACGGTACGGTGCAGGGCGCGCTGGAGCTGCTGGGCATTCCGTACACCGGTCCCGGCGTGATGGCGTCCAGCATCGCCATGGACAAGATCATGACCAAGCGCATCTGGCGCGCGGACGGCCTGCCCACGCCAGACTGGCGCCTGGTGTCCAGCAGTGCGGAGACGGCCCAGGCCTTCCAGGAGCTGGGCGCGCCGATGATCGTCAAGCCCTCGCGCGAGGGCTCCACCATCGGCCTGACCAAGGTCACTTCGCTGGGGCAGTGCGAACAGGCGTATCGGCTGGCCGCGCAGCATGACCCCGAGGTGCTGTGCGAGCAGTTCATCGATGGTGACGAGACCACCTGCCCCATACTGGGCCAAGGCGCCGAGGCGCGCGCGCTGCCGGTGATCCGCATCGAGGCGCCCCAGGGCAACTACGACTACCAGAACAAGTACTTCACCGACGTCACGCAGTACCACTGCCCGAGCGGCCTGCCCGAGGCCGAGGAGCGCGAGATCCAGCGCATCGTCGTGCAGGCTTACCGTACGCTGGGTTGCCGCGGCTGGGCGCGCGCCGACATCATGATCCGCGCGAGCGACCGCAAGCCATTCCTGCTGGAAATCAACACCTCGCCCGGCATGACCGGCCACTCGCTGGTGCCGATGTCGGCCAATGCCAGCGGCATCAGCTACCCCGACCTGTGCCTGCGCATCCTGGCGAGCGCGTCGCTGGACGCGCTGCAGGGCCGGGCCGGTGCGGCAGGAGGACGGGAGTCGGTATGAACAACACGCTGCCCGCACCGCTGGACGTTCGCCTCATGAACATGACCGCCACGGTCCTGTTCCTGGGCTGCGCCCTGGCCGTGCTGGCGGTGGGCGGGGGCTGGCTGCTGCGCCATCCCGCGTTCTCGATCGGGCGCATCGTGGTGGAGGGCGACCTCGTGCACACCAGCGCGTTGAGCCTGCGTGCCAACGTTGCGCCGCAACTCGTGGGTAACTTCTTCACCATCGACTTGCAGGCCGCGCGCCGCGCCTTCGAGCAGGTGCCCTGGGTGCGGCAGGCCTATGTGCGCCGCGAGTTCCCCAGTGGCCTGCGCGTGCAGCTGCAGGAGCACGACGTGGTCGCCTACTGGGGCGCCGAAGGCAGCGACACCCTGGTCAATAGCCGGGGCGAGGTCTTTGAAGCCGACGCGGGCGACCTGGAGCAAGACAACCTGCCGCGCCTGATGGGCACGCCCGAGCGCTCCGCGGAGTTGCTGCAGATGTACCGCCAGCTGGCGCCTGCGTTGGCGCCGCTGGGTTCCGGCATCGACTCGTTGCAGCTCACGGGGAATGGAGGCTGGCGGGTCACGCTGGACAGCGGTGCGGTGCTGGAGCTGGGGAGTGGCTCGACGCAATTGCTGATGCAGCGCGTGTCGCGTTTGGTGCACACGCTGCCGGACGTGGCGCAGCGGCAGGGGCGTCGTGTGGATGCGCTGGAGTACGCCGACTTGCGGCATGAAAGCGGCTATGCGCTGCGCCTGCGCGGCGTCACCACCGTGAGTACGGACGCACAGAAGGCGGCTGCGCTGCGCGCGGCGTCGCGTGCGCGCAGGGCGGGGCAGAACAACTGAGGGCAGGACAGAGAACTATGGCAAGAGAATACAAAGACGTGGTCGTGGGGCTGGACATCGGCACCGCCAAGGTCATGGCAGTCGTCGCTGAAGTGCTGCCCGGGGGCGAGCTGAAGCTGGCCGGCCTGGGCGTAGCTCCCAGCAATGGCTTGAAGCGCGGTGTGGTGGTGAACATCGACGCCACGGTGCAGAGCATCCAGCAGGCGCTGAAGGAGGCCGAGTTGATGGCCGACTGCAAGATCCAGCGCGTCTATACCGGCATCACGGGCAGCCATATCCGCGGCCTCAACTCCAGCGGCATGGTGGCCGTGAAGGACAAGGAGGTCACGCCGGCGGACGTGGCGCGCGTGGTGGAGACGGCCAAGGCCATCAACATCTCCAGCGACCAGCGGCTGCTGCTGGTGGAGCCGCAGGAATTCGTGATCGACGGGCAGGATGTCAAAGAGCCCATCGGCATGAGCGGCATCCGCCTGGAGGCCAAGATCCACATCGTGACCGGCGCGCAGAGCGCGGCCGAGAACATCATTAAGTGCGTGCGCCGCTGCGGCCTAGAAGTGGAGCAGCTGATGCTGAACCCGCTGGCGAGCAGCCAGGCCGTCCTTACCGATGACGAGCGCGAACTGGGCGTGGCCGTGGTGGACATTGGCGCGGGCACCACCGATGTGGCCATCTTCACCGGGGGGGCGATCCGCCACACGGCGGTGATCCCGATCGCGGGCGACCTGATCACCAGCGATATCGCGATGGCGCTGCGCACACCCACCAAGGACGCCGAGGACATCAAGGTGGAGAGCGGCTACGCCAAGCAGTTGCTCGCCGACCCTGAGGCGCAGGTCGAGGTGCCGGGCCTGGGCGATCGCAGCCCGCGCATGCTGTCCAAGCAGGCGCTGGCGGGTGTGATCGAACCGCGCGTGGAGGAGATCTTCTCGCTGGTGCAGCAGGTGATCCGCGAGTCCGGCTATGAGGAGGTGCTGTCCTCGGGCATCGTGATCACGGGCGGCAGCTCCGTCATGCCGGGCATGGTGGAGCTGGGCGAGGACATCTTCCTCAAGCCCGTGCGCCGCGGCATCCCGAAGTACTCCAGCGCGCTGGCCGACATGATTGCCCAGCCGCGCGCCGCTACTGTCATGGGCCTGCTGGAAGAGGCGCGCCTGGCGCGCCTGCGCGGCTTCAAGGTGGCAGCCAAGAGCGGGTCGGTGAAGACCGCATTTGGCCGGTTCAAGGACTTCATCGTGGGGAACTTCTGACATGACCTTCCCCCCGCTCTGGATGGCACGCGCCAGTCCGCCGCCGCGGCGCCGCGGGCGATGGCGAAGTACCGCGCCTCCGCCCGACGGCAATGACCGTCCCCTAACAAACACCAACCTACGGCAATTGCAAATCACAACCCAAGTTTCAGGAGCACCATCATGACCATCGAAATGATCGAGTCCGAAGAGTTCAACCAGGGCACGCAGATCAAGGTGATCGGTGTCGGCGGGGGCGGCGGCAACGCCGTCGAGCACATGATCTCGCGCAACGTGCAGGGCGTGGAGTTCGTCACGGCCAACACCGACGCGCAGGCGCTCACCCGCAGCACGGCGCATCGCACCATCCAACTGGGCGCAAGCGGCTTGGGCGCAGGCAGCAAGCCTGACAAGGGCCGCGAGGCCGCCGAGGCTGCGCAGGAGGACATCCGCCAGGCCATCCAGGGCTCGCACATGCTGTTCATTACCGCCGGCATGGGCGGCGGCACGGGCACGGGCGCTGCGCCCGTGATCGCGCGCGTGGCCAAGGAGATGGGCATCCTCACGGTGGGCGTGGTCACCAAGCCCTTCGACTGGGAGGGCGGGCGCCGCATGAAGAACGCCGACGATGGGCTGGCTGAGCTCGAAGCCAACGTCGACTCGCTGATCGTCGTGCTCAACGAGAAGCTGCTGGAGGTGCTGGGCGATGACATCACCCAGGAAGAAGCCTTCGCGCACGCCAACGATGTGCTCAAGAACGCGGTCGGCGGTATCGCCGAGATCATCAACGAGTACGGCCAGGTGAACGTGGACTTCGAGGACGTGCGCACCGTGATGGGCGAACCCGGCAAGGCGATGATGGGCACGGCCACGGCCAGCGGCCCGGATCGCGCGCGCATCGCGGCCGAGCAGGCGATCGCCTGCCCGCTGCTCGAAGGTATCGACCTGTCGGGTGCCAAGGGCGTGCTGGTGCTGGTCACGGCAAGCAAGGGCAGCCTCAAGCTGGCCGAATCGCGGCTGGCAATGAACACCATCAACGCCTACGCCTCGCCGGACGCGCATGTGATCTTCGGTGCGGCATACGACGACACGCTGGGTGACGAGATCCGCGTGACCGTGGTGGCCACGGGCCTGTCGCGCCAGAACGCGCGCCGCCAGCCCATGCAGGTGGTGCAGGGCAGCCTGCGCACCGGCACGGACAACGTGGCGTACCAGATGCCGATGGCCGGCGCAGCGGTCGGAGTTTCCGCCGGCATGGTGGGCGGTGCGGCCCAGGCCGACTACGGCAGCATGGCCGTGCCGAGCGTCTGGCGCACCAACCGTTCCGTGGCCACGGCGCGCGTGGATGCGCTGTCTTCGGGCGGCATGGACGAACTGGAGATTCCGGCCTTCCTGCGCAAGCAGGCGGACTGAAGCTCCACCGGCGCCACGACCAAGGTGCCTGAATGAGAAAGCCGCTGGCGTGCCAGCGGCTTTTTCATGTGCGGTCGCGCATCCGCATGACGTGCGCTACACGGCGCGCGCTGGCGCCTGCGGGCGCCGCACGGATCGGCGTCAGAACGACTCCCAGTCGCCGTCGTCCGGGCCGGCGCCGGGCGCCTTGGCGGGCTTGGCCTGTAGCGCGGGTGCCGCGGGAGTGGACAGAGTGCGAGGTGCGCTTGCGGCCGGGCGCGCCGCGGGGGGGGCAGCACGCGTGGGCGCCGTGGCGGGGCGGGGCCGCTGTACCTCGCCTGCCTGCACGCGGAACAGCGCCACCACGTCCGTCAGCTTCATGGCCTGCTCGCGCAGGCTGGCCGCCGCGGCGGTGGATTCCTCCACCAGCGCGGAGTTCTGCTGCGTCATCTGGTCAAGCTGGTGCATGGCGGTGCTGACCTGGGCAATGCCCTGGCTTTGCTCGGAGGTGGCGGCGCGCACTTCGCCAATGATGTCCGTCACCCGCTGAACGCTGCTGACGATCTCGGTCATGGTGCTGCCGGCGCTGTCCACCAGTGTCGTGCCGGAGCGGACCTTTTCCACCGAATCGTTGATCAACGCCTTGATTTCCTTGGCGGCTTGCGCACTGCGCTGCGCGAGTGTGCGGACTTCTCCGGCCACCACGGCAAAGCCCCGGCCTTGTTCGCCGGCGCGCGCGGCCTCCACGGCAGCGTTGAGCGCCAGGATGTTGGTCTGGAAGGCGATACCGTCGATCACGCCGATGATGTCGCTGATCTTGCCGCTGCTGGCGTTGATGCCTTCCATGGTGCTCACCACCTGGGATACCACGTCCCCGCCGCGTGCCGCCACCTGCGCGGCCGATGCGGCCAGTTGGTTGGCGGTCTGGGTGGCGTCGGAGGTCTGGCGCACCGTGCTGGAGAGCTCTTCCATGCTGCTGGCCGTGGCCTGCAGGTTGCTGGCCGTGTCCTCGGTGCGATGGGCCAGGTCGTTGTTGCCCTGCGCGATCTCGCTGGCCGCGGTGGCAATGCTGTCTGAGGCGCTGCGCACCTCAACCACGAGGCGGCGCAGCGAGGCCACCATCTGCGACAGCCCATCCATCAGCGATCCTGCGGGCGCGGGAGGGATGGCGGTGTCCAGATGGCCCTGCGCGACTTCCGACATGACGCTCATGGCGTGGGCGGGTTCGCCGCCGATCTGGCGCACCACCGAGCGGAACACCGCAAACCCGACCACTCCCACGGCAAGGGTGACGATCGCGACCACCAGCAGGTCGGTCAGCAGCGCCTGGCGCACTGCGGCATCGATATCGTCGGTGTACAGGCCGGACCCCACCATCCAGTTCCATCCATCGATGCGCACGGCGTATTGCAGCTTGGGTGCGAGCGTCTGCTCGCCAGGGCGCATGAACCTGGCAGAGACATACGCCTTGCCATCCTTGCTGCGCTGCAGTGCGTCCGTGATCTGTTTGAGCAGGTCGTTGCCATCGCCGTCCTTGAGCTTGCCGGCCATGTCCTGGCCTTCCCACTCGGGCTTGATGGGGTGCATCACGCCGCGGCTGTCCATGGTCCAGATGTAGAAATACTCGGTCTTGCCTTCCGCGCCGCCGTAGCGCGACAGGCGCAGGGCTTCCTTGGCGGCCTTCTGCGCGTCCTCTACGCTCATCGCGCCCTTGTCGGCCGCTTCCTTGTAAGCGGCGACGATGCTGTGCGCCGTCTGCACGGCGGTGGTCAGGGTTTCCTTGCGGGCGTCGATGATGAGCTTGCGCTCCTGCAGCAACGACAGGGTCGACATCACGATCAGCGCGAGCAGCGCCGTTCCCAGCATGGCAAGAATCTTCATCTTGAGGCTGAGCTTGGTCATGGGGGCTTTCTCCGAAATTCGCCAAGATGGCGAGTTTTGTAAACATTTATTAACATAATTATCGCATTTGTTCCAATTTTGTTCGGCGACGCGCTCGTTGTCCGTATGTCAGCGCTTCTGCAGATCGACGCGCAGCGCAGGCGGCAGAACGTTTCGCTGCTATCAACGTCATAGAAAAGGGGTACTGCCGGCCCGTGTCTGGCCGCCTAAAATCGGCGGATGCTTCAGCAACGCACCATCAAGACCCTGACCCGCGCCGTGGGCGTAGGCCTGCACAGCGGCCAGCGGGTCGAGTTGACGTTGCGCCCGGCACAGCCGGACACGGGGATCGTGTTCCGCCGCGTGGATCTGCCGGAGCCGGTGGACATTCCCATTACCGCCACGGCCGTCGTGGATACGCGCATGGCCTCGACCATTGGCGCTGGTGGTGCGAAGGTGCATACCGTGGAGCACCTCATGTCGGCCTGCGCAGGGCTGGGGCTGGACAACCTCTACATCGACATCACGGCGGAGGAGGTGCCGATCCTCGACGGATCGTCCGCTTCCTTCGTGTTCCTGCTGCAAAGCGCGGGGGTGGAGTTGCAGAACGCGCCCAAGCGCTTCATACGGGTCAAGCGCCCCGTGGAAGTGCGTGAAGGCACGGGCCAGCAGCTCAAGTGGGCGCGGCTGGAGCCCTACCATGGCTTCAAGCTGCGCTTCGACATCGACTTCGCCCACCCCGCCGTGGATTCCACCGGGCAGAGCGTGGAGTTCGATCTGGGCGAAGGCAACTACGCGCGCGACATTGCGCGCGCCCGCACCTTCGGCTTCACGAAGGACGTGGAGATGCTGCGCTCCAGCGGCCTGGCGCTGGGTGGCGGGCTGGACAACGCCATCGTCATGGACGACTACAAGGTGCTCAACGCCGATGGCCTGCGCTACGACGCCGAGTTCGCCCGCCACAAGATCCTCGATGCCATGGGTGACCTGTACCTGGTGGGCAAGCCGCTGCTGGCGGCCTATAGCGCCTTCCGCTCGGGCCACGCCATGAACAACCTGCTGTTGCGCGAACTGCTGGCCCACGAGGATGCGTGGGAGATCGTGACCTTCGAGAATGAGCGCCAGGCGCCCGCAGGTTTCACACAGCCGGTGCGTGCCTGGTAACGGACGGGGGACGCGTGCATGTTGATCTTCCGATGGGCTGTCCTTCTGCTGCTGCTGGCTGCTGGCGTGTCGTTTGCCTTTTTTGCCGCTACGGGACAGCAGCGCTACAAGCGTTTTGGACTGGTCATCGTCAAATGGACCGTGATCGCGGCGTCCATGTTCTTCCTGGTGCTGATCCTCGAGCGTCTGCTGTAAGGCACCTTGCTGGCGGTCAAGTCGCCTATACTCGGCCCCGCTCCGGGGTGCACGTAACGGCGTGCTGAGATGGCGGACCTGACCGCCGGAACCGCGAACTTGATCTGGTTCATACCAGCGTAAGAAGAGCTGCAGTCGGATAGGGGGAAACGGGTACACCCGCAAGAAGGGTCGTGCTCCGTCCGTCCATCCGATCGATAGCGGAGCAATTCCATCCATCCCGCCGATGAAGGAGCTGCCCGCCATGAATGCCCCCGACAAGTTCGCCAGCCTGCTTGCGCTCACGCGCGAACCCTTTCCCGCTTCCACCAAGTCCTACCTCGCCGGCAGCCAGCCCGGGCTGCGCGTGCCGGTGCGCGACATTCAGCTCACCAACGGCGAAGTGGTGAGCGTGTACGACACGTCCGGCCCCTATACCGATCCTGCCGTGCAGATCGACGTGCGCAAGGGCCTTGCGAGCGTGCGGGGCGAATGGATTGCCGCGCGCGGTGACACCGAGGGCTATGAGGGTCGCGTACGCAAGGCGCTGGACGACGGCCAGAAGGCCGAGGATGGCGACCGCCTGGCCCAGCTGCGCGCCGAGGCTGCGGCGCTGCAGCGCCAGCCGCTGCGCGCCAGGAGCGGCGCCAACGTCACGCAGATGCACTACGCGAAGAAGGGCATCGTCACTCCCGAGATGGAATACGTGGCCTTGCGCGAGAACGGTCGCCGCGAGTGGATGCAGCAATACATGCAGGACGCCGCGCGCGAGCAGCGCCTGGCCGGCAACCCGCTGGGTGCAAGCATCCCGAAAATCATCACGCCCGAGTTCGTGCGCGACGAGGTCGCCCGTGGCCGCGCCATCATTCCCGCCAACATCAACCACCCCGAAGTGGAGCCCATGGCCATCGGGCGCAACTTCAAGGTGAAGATCAACGCCAACATCGGCAACTCCGCCGTCACGTCGAGCATCGAGGAAGAGGTGGAGAAGCTCGTCTGGGCCATCCGCTGGGGCGCCGACAACGTGATGGACTTGTCCACCGGCAAGAACATCCACACCACGCGCGACTGGATCGTGCGCAACTCGCCCGTGCCCATCGGCACGGTGCCTATCTACCAGGCGCTGGAAAAGGTCGGCGGCATTGCCGAGGACCTGACCTGGGAGATCTTCCGCGACACGCTGGTCGAGCAGGCCGAGCAGGGCGTGGACTATTTCACCATCCACGCGGGGGTGCGCCTGGCCTACATCCAGCTCACCGCCGCGCGCCGCACGGGCATCGTGTCCCGTGGCGGCTCCATCATGGCCAAGTGGTGCATGGCGCACCACAAGGAGAGCTTCCTCTACACACACTTCGAGGACATCTGCGACATCATGAAGGCGTACGACGTGTCGTTCAGCCTGGGTGATGGCCTGCGCCCCGGCTGCGCCTCGGACGCCAACGACGAAGCACAGTTTGCCGAGCTGCACACGCTGGGCGAGCTGACGCAGATTGCCTGGAGGCACGACGTGCAGACCATGATCGAAGGCCCCGGCCACGTGCCCATGCACATGATCCAGGCCAACATGACGGAGCAGCTCAAGACCTGCCACGAGGCGCCGTTCTACACCCTGGGCCCGCTGACCATCGACATCGCTCCCGGCTACGACCACATCGCCAGCGCCATCGGTGCCGCCATGATCGGCTGGATGGGCACGGCCATGCTGTGCTACGTGACGCCCAAGGAGCACCTGGGCCTGCCCGACCGCGACGATGTCAAGCAGGGCATCATTGCCTACAAGATCGCGGCCCACGCGGCCGACGTCGCCAAGGGGCATCCGGGTGCCCGTGCGCGCGACGACGCGCTGAGCCAGGCGCGGTTCGACTTCCGCTGGCAGGACCAGTTCAACCTGGGCCTGGACCCCGATACGGCCAAGGAATACCACGACGAGACCCTGCCCAAGGACAGCGCCAAGGTGGCGCACTTCTGCTCCATGTGCGGGCCGAAGTTCTGCTCGATGAAGATCACGCAGGAAGTGCGCGAATTCGCCCAACAGGGCCTGCAGTCCAAGGCCGAGGAGTTCAACCGCACGGGCGGCGAGCTCTACGTGCCCATCCACCGCGCCGACTGACCCACGCAAAGCCGCCGGCCTGTCATGCCCGGCCGGCTCCAAGTGACCGTATCAGGCCGCGGCCAGCAGCCGGGTGGGCATGGGCGACGGCAGTGCGTGCGCCAGTTCACCCGGCAGGCGAAAGCGGCTGACCTGCGCCGCCAGCTCATGGGCCTGGCCGCGCAAACTCTCGGTGGCGGCCGCGGACTCTTCCACCAGGGCCGCGTTCTGCTGGGTCATCTGGTCCAGCCGCGACAGGGCCGAGTGGATGGAGAGGATGTCCTGCTGCTGCGCATGGTGGCTGGAGCGTATGTCGGCCATCGTGCGTGCGGCGTCCTGGATGGCCGCTACCACCTGCTCCATGGTCCGCCCCGCATCAGCGGCCAGGGTGGCGCCGGCATCCACCTGCTGCACGGACGCCTGGATCAGTGCCTTGATCTCTCGCGCGGCCTCGGCCGAGCGGTTCGCCAGGCTGCGCACTTCGCTGGCCACCACCGCGAAACCGCGGCCCTGTTCGCCGGCACGTGCGGCTTCCACCGCGGCGTTCAACGCCAAGATGTTGGTCTGGAACGCGATCGAGTCGATCATGCCCGTGATGTCGCCGATCTGGTGCGCGCTGTGGGCCACTTGCTGCATGGTCTGCTCCATGCGCGTCACCACGTTGCTGCCTTCGTGCGCGGTGGCTGCCGCCTGTGCGGCGCGTGCCTCGGCATGCTCGGCGGTCTCGGCCGATTGTTGAACGGCGCGTGTCACATGCTCCAGCGCGGCGGCCGTTTCCTGCAGGCTGGCTGCGGCCTCCTCGGTGCGGGTGGACAGGTGGGCGTTGCCGTTGGCCATCTCGGACGAAGCCGTGTGCAGGCTGTGCACGGAGGTGCTCACCTGTCCCGCCAGGCTGCGCAGCGCGGACTGCATGACCGACAGAGACGTCAGCATGTGCCCGGTTTCGTCCCGGTCGTGGCCCACGATGTCCTGGCGCAGGTCCAGCCCCGCAACACGCTGCGCGGTGTCGCTGGCCAGTGCAATGGGCCGCGTGATGCTGCGCACCAGCCACAGCGCGAGCAGGGTGCCCAGCACCAGGGACAGGCTGCCGAATGCCAGCAGCGACCAGCGCGCCTGCTGGCTCCAGCCGCCCACGGCCAGGGCGGCCGTGTCGATGGACTGGCGCTGCGACTGCGTGAGCGCATCCAGCGACCCCAGCAATGCCTGGGACGCGGGCAGGAAGCGCTCGCCATACACCTGCTGAATGCGTGACGTGAGGCCGAAGTCGCGTGCTTGCACCAGTGCGGCCTGGGCCTCGTGGAACTCGGCGGCCCGCGCCTTCACGCGGGACAGCAGTTCCTCATCGGCTGTGCCGGCCAGCCGCTGCGCCAGGGTGGCTACCAGCCTGTCGTACTGCTGCTGCGTAGCGGCAATGTCGGCGCCGATGGCTTGCCCCACCTCGGGTTCTGAACTCAAGGCCACGGCCTTGTAGCGCTCGGCATTGATGGCCTGCAGCCGATAGGCGTCGGCCACCAGTCGTTCGTTGGCCACGCTGTGCTGAACCATGTCGTCGGTCGACTGGCCGATGTGTCGCAGCGACCACACGCCGATGGCCGAGCCGACCAGACTCAGCGCCAGCACCGTCATGAACAGGCCCACCAGCCGGCGACCCAGCGGGCCGATGGAAAGAGAGCGGGTAGGGGAAGAAGAGAAGGACATGCGCGTGTTCGGGGTGAGCAAAGCCCTGGGGCCGAACCGCACTATGGACAAAGATTGTGACAATATGTTTTCTAGGCATGCCTTGCCGCGTTCCCTAAGCCCCATCTCACCAGAGACAACGGGACCGTGATTACCCTGCCTTGGGATTGAGCGCTTGCAACATACAGTTGCATTCCGGTCCGCCCACGAGGCGGTATCTCTGCCATGGCGTGGAACTTGCACACGCCGGTCATCATGTTCAGCAAAGGAATGCCATGAGGGTTCTGGGGCAGCTTTCCATTCGCGCGCGGCTGTATTTCGCCACGACTTTTTCCCTGGTCCTGCTGACTGCAGTGGGCGCTCTGGGCTACGTTGCGCTCGACCGCTCGCGCAGCACGCTGCAAGAGCTGTTTGCGCGGCAGGTGCAAACGCTCACCGACATGGCCGAACTTCGCACCGGCTTGGGGCACCTGCGCCGTGCCGAGAAGGACATCATCATCAACTTCAACAACGCCGTGGAGGTGCAGGCGCTGCGTGAGGGCTGGAGCCGCCAGTTGGATGCGCTGCGCAAGAGCATGGCGCAGGTGCGCGAGGTGCAGGCCGGCAACGTGGAATTCACCGGCGCACTGGACAAAGCGCTGGCCGAGGTCGGGCAGTACGAAGGCGGGCTCGTGCCGATCTTCGACCAGATCGAGCGCGCCCTGCTCGATGGCGCGGGTGCGGGGGCGTATGCCGAGCGTTTCAAGGCCCACATGGACACCACCGATGCCCTGCTGGCCAGCCTGGCCACGCAGGCGCGCGGCCACATGGAAGAGGCGCGCGCCGCCCTGGACCAGCGCACCGCCACCATGTCCACGCTGATTGCTGCAGCCGTGCTGTTGGGGTTGGCGGTGCTGGTGCCGCTGACGTTGTTCAGCGTGCGTTCCATCACGCAATCGCTGGAGCAGGCGCGCGCGCTGGCCGAGCGCATTGCCGCGGGCGACCTGTCGCATGCGGTGCAGTCCCGCCAGCGTGACGAGATCGGCAACCTCGTCGCTGCCATGGGCCGCATGCAGGATGCGCTGCGCACCCTGGTGGGCCAGGTGCAGCAGGCCGCGGGCAGCATCGCCACGGCCAGTGACGAGATCGCCCTGGGCAACCAGGACCTGAGCCAGCGCACCGAGCAGACCGCCGCCAGCCTGCAGCAGACCGCCTCGTCCATGGAGTTGCTCACCGGCACGGTGCAGCACAGTGCCGAATCGTCCCGCCAGGCCAGCGGGCTGGCGGCCAACGCGGCCGAGGTGGCGGTGCGCGGCGGCGCGGTGGTTGCGCAGGTGGTGCAGACCATGGGCGAGATTTCCGACAGCTCGCGGCGCATCGGCGACATCACGGGCGTGATCGACTCCATCGCGTTCCAGACCAACATCCTGGCACTCAATGCCGCCGTGGAGGCCGCGCGCGCCGGCGAACAGGGCCGGGGCTTCGCCGTCGTGGCCAGCGAGGTGCGCAGCCTGGCGCAACGCAGCGCCGACGCCGCCAAGGAAATCAAGGCGCTGATCGGCGCCTCCGTCGAGCGGGTGGAGGGCGGCTCGCGCCTGGTGGCGCAGGCGGGCGAGACCATGACCGAGATCGTGGCCAGCGTGCGCCGGGTTTCCGACATCGTGGCCGAGATCACCAGCGCGGCCGCCGAGCAGGCGGGCAGCATTGGCCAGGTGGGCCAATCGGTCAGCCACCTGGATCAGATGACGCAGCAGAACGCCGCGCTGGTGGAAGAGTCCGCAGCCGCGTCGCAGTCGCTGCGCGACCAGGCGGGCCGACTGACCGAGGCGGTCAGCCGCTTCAAGCTGCAGGGCGGCGCGCCGCAGCCGGGGGCCGTGGCGTTGGCGCGCGCAACCGCCGCTCGGGAAATGGCGGACAAGGACGTTGGCTTGCCCGCGCTCGCTGCGTAGGGAAAGGCCCCAGAGGCAAGGGCCGCGTTCAGTCGTTCAGTAACTGCGCCCGGCCTTGTACATGGCGTGCTGGCGCCGCGTGAGCTGCGCGACCTCGCCCACGCGGGCCATGGCCGCGCCGGCGTGCGCGTGGGTGATGGCCAGGCCCAGGGCGTCGGCGGCATCGGTGCCCGGCAGGCCGGGCAACTCCAGCAGACGGCGCACCATCTCCTGCACCTGCGACTTGGCCGCGCGGCCGTGGCCTACCACGGCCTTCTTCATCTGCAGCGCGGTGTATTCGGCCACGGGCAGATTGGCATTCACCAGCGCGGTGAGCGCCGCGCCGCGCGCCTGGCCCAGCAGCAGCGTGGACTGCGGGTTGACGTTGACGAAGATGATTTCCACCGCCGCCGTGCTGGGCTGGTAGCGCGCGGCCACTTCGCTCACGCCGTCGAACAGCACCTTGAGCCGGCCCGGCAGATCCCCCAGCGCGAGGCCCGTGGCGCGCCCCGTGGTGCGGATGGTGCCGCTGGCCACGTAGCGCAGGCGATGGCCGTCCACGTCCACCACGCCGAAGCCCGTGGTCTGCAGTCCGGGGTCGATGCCAAGGATTCTCATGGACTATTAAATTTATAGCTGTTTGCGCTTGCTGATATTGGCTTGGAGGCCGATACTGCTTGTATAAATGACACGTGGTTCAGGGCAACTCGCTGCGCCCCATGCGCGCCAGCAGCGCGCGCGTGCGCCCGGCCAGGTAGGCCGAGCCGGGCGCCTTCTCGAAGCGTTTGGGCGCCGGCAGCATCACGGCCAGGCGCGCGGCCTCGGGCGCGGTGAGCTGGCGTGCGCTCTTGCCGAAGTAGCGCTGCGCGGCGGCCTCGGCGCCGAACACGCCTGCCCCCCATTCCACGTTGTTCAGGTAGATCTCCAGGATGCGCTGCTTGGGCAGGAGCTGCTCCAGCGCCAGAGTGAGCACGAATTCCTGCCCCTTGCGCACCAGGTTGCGCTCGCCCGACAGCAGCAGGTTCTTGGCCAGTTGCTGGGTGATGGTGGAGCCGCCGCGGATCTTGGGCGCGCGCCCCGTGGCCGACGGCCGGGCGGCCAGCTGCGCCTCGATGCGCGCATTGCGCTCCCAGGCCTTTTCGATGGCATCCCAGTCCACGCCGTCGTGGTTGACGAAGTTATCGTCCTCCGATGCGACCACCGCGCGCTTGAGGTGGTCGGATATCTGTGCGTACGGCACCCACTGCTGGCGCCAGCGCACGCCGCTGCCTTGGGACCATTGCGCCCAGGCCTCGGACCGCTGGAAGGTGGTGGATTCCGGGTCGATCACCGCCATGGCCGCGATGCGCGCCACGAAGAACAGCTGCAGCGCCAGCAGTGCCAGCAGCACCAGCATGCACCAGCGCAGTGCGCCCCGCATGCCTCAGGCCCCCGCGGCGATGGCCGCGCGCAGCTCCTGCAGCACCGGGGCCGACGGCGGGCGCACGCCGCGCCAGAGCAGGAACGCCTCGGCTGCCTGCTCCACCAGCATGCCCAGCCCGTCGCGCACGGTGGCGCCGTGGGCCGTGGCCCAGTCCAGAAAGGGCTGCGCCGCGGGGCCGTACATCATGTCGTAGGCCAGGCTGCCGGGGCGCAGCACGCTGGCGGGCACGGGCACCGCGCCGCCTTCCAGGCTGCTGGCCGTGGCGTTGATGATTATGTCGAAATCGGCCCCTGGCGCTTGCATATTCAGCGCCAGTAGCTCTGTTTTTTGTAGCGCTGCGAGTGCGGCGTGGCTGTCCACCAGTGCCTGGGCGCGCGCGGGCGTGCGGTTCACGACGGCGATGCGCCGGGGGTGCTGCCGCAGCAGCGGGCCCAGCACGCCGGCGGCCGCGCCGCCCGCGCCCACCAGCAACACGTCGCGCCCGGCGAGTGGAGCGCCAGCGCCTTGCGTGATGTCGGCCACCAGGCCCAGGCCGTCGGTGTTGTCGGCATGGATGTTGCCGCCGTCGAACACGAGGGTATTGGCCGCGCCGGCCAACTGCACGCGCTCGCTGCGCGTGGTGGCCAGCTGCGCGGCCTCCAGCTTGAACGGCACGGTGATGTTGCAGCCGCGCCCGCCTTCGGCGGCGAAGCTCTGCAGCGCCTGGGCGAAGCCGTCCAGCGGAACCAGGCGGCGCTCGTAGTGCAGCGACTGGTCCGTCAGTTGGGCAAAGCGCGCGTGGATCCAAGGCGAGCGGCTATGGGCGATGGGATTGCCCATCACGCAGTAGAGGTCGGCGGCGGCGGTCATCAGCGCAGGTCGGTTTCCAGGGTCTGGTCGCGCGTGAACTTGAAGCGCGAGACCACGGCGATCTGATCGGCCTTGGCGCGCATTGCCGGGCCGAAGTGGCCAAAGGGCCCCGCCGCGCGGGCGATGGCCTCGGCGCGGCGGTCCAGCAGGCGGTTGCCCGAGCCCTGCACCACCTCGGTGGCCAGCACGCGGCCGTCATGGTTCACGGTCAGGATCATGATCAGCTCGCCGTAGAGCTTCTTGCCGCCCTGCTCGGGGAAGTTCTGCGTGCCCTTGTCCTCGACCTTGCGGCGCAGCGCGTCGTAGTACACGGCGTACACCTCCTCGCGCGTGGCGGGGCTGATGTAGCGCTTGCGCGGGCGGGCGTTTTCCTCGTTGATGCGCTTTTCGATCTCGGCCAGCAGCTTCACCAGCTGGCGGCGCTTTTCGTCCTGGGCCTGGCTGTCGGTGCTCTGGCTGGGCTTGCGCGGGTCGGGCTCGGGCAGCACGGCGAGCTGCTTGCGCAGCTGGGCCAGCATCTGGGTCTGCTGCTCCAGCATTTGGTCCATCTTGCGCTGGGCTTCTTCCAGGTCGTCGCCGATCGTGGTGAGGGCCGAGTAGGGCAGGGGGCTGGTGGCGCGTCCCTTGGCGGCCTCGCCGCCACCGGCCAGCGACGCCTGCGCGATGGCCTGCGCCTTGTCGGGGCGCTCGTTGGACTGCGCGTTGACCAGGATCACCTCCAGCGGCGTGTCCTGGAACACGCGGTTGAAGCTCTCGGGGTCCACGAAGCGCACCGTGAGCAGTGCGGCATGCACGGCGATGGAGACGCCCAGCGCGATCTGCAGCGTCGTCAGGCGTTGAAGCAGGGTGGAGATTTTCATCGTCGGGCCGCCATCACTGCAGGCCGCGGCGCCCTGTGGGGCGGCGCGCTGCATGGCGGTGGAGCAAGGGAGCGGTTGTCACGGCGCCCGATTATCAGCGGTGCCGCCGGCGCCCTCGCCCTCGGCCTCGTTGACATCGACCGCGATGGCGATCGGGCCGGCCACGGCCTCCTCGTCGCCCTCGTCCTCGTCCACCGGGCCGTCGTCGCTGGCATCCAGCGGGTCGTCCAGGCGCGCCACCAGGGTGCCCGCCACGTCCAGCGTGATCTCGTCGATCTCGCCGAGCTTGACGCGCACGCGCGCGCCGCGCGGCAGCTGCTGCGCGCCCAGCACGGGCAGCACCAGTGGCAGGGTGTCGGCGCGCACCAGGAAGCTGCCGTTCGGCCCTTCCTTGAACACGGTGGCGTCCAGCTCGGTGATCTGGTTCTGCTGCAGGTACTTGAGCGTCCAGAAGCGCTCCATGCCGGCCTGGTAGCCGTTGTAGGCGCTGTAGGCGGCATCGAAGCTGCTGATGATGGAGAACAGCTCCGCGTCCTTGGGCTTGAACGGTGCGGCCAGTGCAGCGGTCTTGCCGTGGCGCGCGCAGGCAATGATCTGCCACTGGTTCACCAGGTCCACGTAGCGGCGCAGCGGCGAGGTGGCCCAGGCGTAGCTCTTCACGCCGATGCCGGCGTGCGGCAGCGCCTTGGTGGACATGCGCACCTTCACACCGGGCGCCAGGCTCGCCTGGCTGCGGTAGATGCCCGGCACGCCGTGCTCGGCCAGCATGTTGCCCCAGGTGCTGTTGGCGACGATGGCGGCCTCGGCCACGATCAGGTCCAGCGGCGCGCCGCGCTTGCGGGTGGTGATGTTCACCGTTTCGCTGCCGTTGGGCTCGGCGCCGTCGTTGCGGGGCTTGTGGGCCCCCACGCTTGCCGCTTCGCTGGCTGCGCTGCCCCCCGCGGGGGCGTTCGCGCCTTCGGGCGGCCGGGCGGCGCTCAGCCGGAAGGTGTAGTCGGGGCGGTTGAAGGTTTCGGGCTTGCCGCGCACGACTTCGCGCTGGGCCTTGAGCTGCTTGGCCAGTCGGTGCAAAAAGGAGAGCTGCTCACGCAGATCCAGCAAGGCCTGAGGCGTGTTTTCGGTCTGAATCGACGCATCCTGCAGCCATTCCTCGGTGACGATGTGGTCGAGCTGGTCGTGGCGCAGGTTCACCGTCACGGGCACGCGCTCCAGGCGCGTCTCGGTGGCGGTGATGGCCAGCGTGGCCTCGTCGATCGTCACATACAGCGACACGGCCGGGTTGGCGCGGCCCTCGTCCAGCGTGTAGATCTGCACCACCTCGTCGGGCAGCATGGTGATCTTGTAGCCCGGCATGTAGACGGTGGACAGGCGCGTGCGCCCCAGCTTGTCCAGGTCGCCCCCGGGTTGGATCGCCAGGCCCGGCGCTGCAATGTGGATGCCCAGCGTCACGGTGCCGGTGCCCAGGCCCTGCACCGACAGGGCGTCGTCGATCTCGGTGGTGGCCGAATCGTCGATGGAATAGGCCTGTACATCCGCCAGCGGCAGGTCGGCCGGCGGCTGGGGTGCCGCCAGCTGGGGAAAGCCCGTGCCCTTGGGGAAGTTGTCGAACAAAAAGCGCTTCCAGTGGAACTGGTAGCTGGAGTCGATCGCACCCGCGGCCTGCAACAGGTCCAGCGGAGCCTTCTGCGCGCTGCGGCTGGCCTCGACCACGGCCTTGTACTCGGGCGCGTTCTTGTCGGGGCGGAACAGAATTTTGTAGAGCTGCTCGCGCACGGGCTGCGGGCAGGTGCCGGCGACGAGTTCGGCGGCCCAGGCGTCGATCTGCGCCTGGATCTGCTTCTTCTTCTCGATGGCGGCGAGGGCCTGCTGCAGCACCTCGGCCGACGCCTTGCGAAAACGCCCTTTGCCCGCGCGGCGGAAGTAGTGCGGCGCCTCGAACAGCGCCACCAGCATGCCGGCTTGCTCGGTCACTGGCGCCTGGGCAGAAAAATAGTCGCGCGCCAACTCGGCGAAGCCGAACTCCTCCTCGGGCGCGAACTCCCAGGCCAGCGGAAGCTCCACGCCGGCGGCGATCTCGCGCGCCTGCGCCAGCAGCTCGGCCGGGGCGGGCTTGTCGAACTTCAACAGGATGTTGGCGGCCTTGACCTTGACGCGTTTACCCGAGTCGAGCTCAATCTGTGCCGAGCTTTCGGCTTCGGAGAGGATGCGGCCGGCCAGGAACTTGCCGGCTTCGTCGAACAGTGCATGCATAGGGGCGCGATTTTCCCATGGCGGCGGGCAGCGCCCCTGTTCGTGGCAGGTGATTGCGGGTGTTTGTCACGCCAGGCCTTCGGCGTGCGTCCAATGGGCAAAGGGTCTCAACGAAAGCGAGGCGAGCCATGCACCCATCCGAGGACTTACCGCAGGCGGCGGTTGTCACTGCCATTCCCATCGCCGACCGTGCGGCGGACGCGGCCTTGGTGACGCGCGCCCTCGCCGGCGAGGCGGGAGCCTTCGCCGCCATCATGCGGCGCCACAACCGGCTGATGTTTCGCGCCGCGCGCGGCGTGGTGCATGACGACGCCGAGGCGCAGGACGTGGTGCAGGAGGCCTATTTGCGCGCCTTCACGCGGCTGCGGGCCTTCCGCGGCGATGCCGCGCTGGGCACCTGGCTGGCGCGCATCTGCCTGCGCACGGCCTTGGACGTCTTGCGCCGGCGTGCGCGCAGCGTGGCGATCGACCCCGCGCAGGCCAGCGACCAGGAGCCGCAGCCGGAGGATGCCATGTCCTATTTCGCCCCGCCCGACGACGCGCCCGACCAGGCACTTGCGCGTGCCCAGTTGCGCGCCCTGCTGGAGTCGGCCGTGCACAGCCTGCCGCCGCTGTACCGCAGCGTGTTCCTCCTGCGTGCCGTGCAGGAGATGAGCGTGCAGGAGGCGGCCTTCTGTCTGGACATCAGCGAAGAGCTGGTGCGCACCCGCTACCTGCGTTCGCGCGCCATGTTGCGCGACGCGCTGGGCGCGCGGGTGGAAGCCTGCGCCGACAGCGTCTTTCCGTTTGCGGGCGCGCGCTGCGACCAGGTCGTGCAGCAGGTGCTGGACGCACTGGCGCGGCGCGGGCTGCTGGCCTGACGGGCCGGCGCCACCCCGCCCACGCCTATGGCCCGTGCGCCGCTGCGCGCCGCGCCGATTTCCCGCGCCGCCGGCGCGGCACTTGTCCCTTTCTTCAAGGAGATGACCATGAACCACTCTTCCTTCCTCTTGACGCCTTCTTCCGCGCTGCTCGCGCGCCGCCGCACGGTGGGCGCGGCCGTGCTCTCGGCCTCGGCCGTGGCCCTGCTGGGCGGGCGCGACGCGCTGGCCGCTGGCGCCAAGACCGATGCGCGACAGCACGAGGCCGACGTGCGCATCCTCAACACCGCACTGGCGGCGGAGTACGAGGCCGTGGCCGCCTACCAGGTGGGCGCCGAGAGCGGTCTGCTCACCTCCGGCGTGCTGCCGCTGGCGCAGCAATTCCAGGGCCACCACAGGGAGCATGCCGACGCGATCGCCGGCGCCGTGCAGAAGATGGGCGGCAAGCCCGTGCAGGCCAAGGCGCAGTACGGCTTCCCGACCGACAAGCTCAAGGCCGAAGCCGACGTGCTGCGCTTTGCCGCCGGACTGGAGCGCGGCGCCGTGTCGGCCTACCTGGGTGCGGTGCCGCTGTTTGCCGACCGTGCCCTGGCGCAGGTGGCCGCCAGCATCCTGGGCGACGAGGCCATGCACTGGGCCGTGCTGCGCCAGGCCCTGGGTGAGGCGCCGGTGCCCTCGGCGTTCCTGTCATGACCCGAGTCCAGGCAGGTGGGCGTAGGCGGGCCTGGGCATTGGTGGGCGGATTGGCGCTTGGTGCTGCGGGCATGGCGGTCGCCGGGCCCGCACCGGCAACGCCAGCGCCGGCCGCGCCCCAGCCCATGGCGCCTGACGCAGCCCAGCTGGCACGCGGCCAGCAGATCTACGCGCGCTGCGCGGGGTGCCACGCCATCGAGGGCCACCGCACGGGACCGCAGCACTGCGGCCTGTTCGGCCGCCGCGCGGGCACGGCGCCGGGGTTCGACGGCTACTCCCCGGCCATGAAGGCCAGCGGCATCGTCTGGGACGAGCGCACGCTGCAGCGCTTCCTGAAGGATCCGCCAGCCACCGTGCCCGGCACGTCCATGGGCTACGCAGGCGTGAAGGACGATGGCGAGCGTGCGGCGCTCATCGCCTGGCTGCGCCAGGCCACGCAGCCGGGGAGCGCCTGCACGCCCAGGTAACCCATTGCTCTGTTTTTGATAGCTGCCAGCGCTTACTACAAAAGCGCTGGAGGCATTTTTGGCTTGAAGTGCGGCTGGTGCCATGGCGGCGCCTATGATGGGCGCCACCATGACGTCCACGATCGCCTTTGCACCACCACCCCGCTATGCGTCCTGATTTCACGCCGCTGGCGATTTTGGCGATGGCGCTGCCCTTCGTCTTTGGCATTACCGAGGCTCCGTATTCCAACTTTTGGCCGCTGCTGGCCAGCGGCGCCTGCGCCTGGCTGCTGGCGGCGCTGGCCTGGTGCGGCGCCTGGCGTCCAAGTGCCGCGCGCCTGGGCGCCCATCTGGCGGCGGGTCTGCTGCTGGCGGCGCTGGTGGCCGCGGCCATCGGCCTGGTGCAGTTCTTCATGGGCGACCCGGGGTGGGCGCCGTGGGTGCATGCCTCCAGCCCGGGCCTGGCCTTCGGCAACTTGCGCCAGCGCAACCAGCAGGCCACGTTGCTGGCGCTGGGCGTGTGGGCGCTGCTGTGGTGGGTGGCGCGCCTGCAGGAGCAGGTGGACGGCAACCCGGTGCTGGCAGGGCGCGGCGCGCGCTGGCCGGTGCTGGCGGCGGTCGCGGTGCCCTGGGCCATGGTGCTGCTGGCCACTGCGGGCGCGGCCACGGCCTCGCGCACGGGGGCGCTGGAGTGGCTGGTGGTGTTGGCGCTGCTCGCCGTGTGGCGGCGCAGCAGCGGCGCACTGGCGCTCGGCATGGCCGGCGTGGGGCTGGCGGTCTATGCGGTGGCCGCGTGGGGCTTGCCGCAACTGCTGCTGCGGTGGACGGGCATGCGCATGGACGGCCTGTTCATGCGGATGGCCGATGGCTCCCAGACCTGCGTCGGCCGCGCTACGCTGTGGTCCAACGTGCTGGAGCTGATCGCCCAGCGGCCCTGGGCCGGCTGGGGCTGGGGCGAGCTGGACTACGCGCACTACATCCACCCGTTTGCGGGAGAGCGTTTTTGCGTGCTGCTGGACAACGCCCACAACCTGCCGCTGCATCTGGCGGTGGAACTGGGCCTGCCGGCTGCGCTGCTGCTGTGCGGCGTGCCGCTGTGGGCCGCGCTGCGCGCGCGCCCCTGGCGCGAGGCGCAGCCCCACCGCCAACTGGCCTGGGGCGTGCTGGCCCTTGTGGGCGTGCACAGCCTGCTGGAGTTCCCGCTGTGGTACGGGCCGTTCCAACTGGCCACCGCGCTGGCCGTGCTGGTGCTGCTGGCGCCCTGGCTGTCGCGTGCGGCGCGCTGGCGCCCCGTGGGTGCGGTGGTGGCGGGCGTGGCACTGCTGGCGGCACCGGCCATGGGGTTCGTGCTGGTGCGCGACTACGCGCGCGTGAGCGCGCTGTACCGTCCCACGGCAGAGCGGCCCGCGGCGCTGCGCGCGCTGACGGCTGCCGACGCGGCGCGGCAGGTGTGGTTCTTCCGCGCGCCAGCGCAGTTCGCGCAGCTCACCACTGCGGTGGTCACGCCTGCCAATGCGGCCGAGATGCATGCCCTGGCGTTGCAACTGCTGCACTACTCGCCCGAGCCGCGCGTGATCGAGAAGCTCATCGCCAGCGCGCGGCTGCTGGGCCGCGAGGACGAGGTGGCGCTGCACACCGACCGCTACCGCCGCGCCTATCCGTACGACTTCGGGCGCTGGCAGCGCGGTCAGCCTTCCGGTGGCCCGCCGCTGGAGCGCTGATCAGGCCAGGTCGCAGAACGCCAGCACCTCGGGCAGGTGCCGGGCGAAGTCGCTCAGCGCGTGGTCGCCGCCGGGCAGTACGCGCTGGGTGGCTTGCGGGTAGCGCGCGACCATCTCGCGCCAGTCCAGCAGTTCGTCACCCTGCGCGGCGATCAGCAGCTCCGGCCCCGCGGGCGGCAGGTGGCGCACGTCCAGCGCCTGCAGCTCGGCGATGTACTCGGGGCGGAAGAAGAACCGCTCTTCGGGGTTGTGCCACGCGGTCTGCTCGCCGATGTAGCGTTCCAGGTCGCGCGCGGGGTGGACGGCGGGGTTGAGCAGCACGCTGGTACAGCGCGCCTGTTGCGCCACCCAGCTGGCGTAGTAGCCGCCGAGCGACGAGCCGACCACCGCCATGCCCGGTCCCTGTGGCCAGGTGGCGATGCCGCCTGCGACCAGCGCCATCGCCGCGCGCGGCGAAGGGGGCAGCTGTGGGCACCAGAACGTTACGCCCGGGTGGTGCTGGGCCACGTGCGCGGCCACCTGGCGGGCCTTGGTGGACTGGGGCGAGGAGCGAAAGCCGTGCAGGTACAGCAGGTGGGTGGTGGGCATGGCTGTCAGCGTCGGCGCTGTCGAAAGGCAAGTGCCGGTCCGGCAACGGTTTTTGGTGGATGATGCGTGGATCTTGTAGCCAGCTTACGCCATGCCCGATTCCGTTTCCCGTCCGGCCACCCTGGGCGCTGCAGCGGGCGCCATGCCCGCTCGCCAGCGCCTGGGGCGATTCGAGTTGCAGCACGTGCTGGGCCGGGGCGCGCAGGCGACCGTGTGGCTGGCGCGGGACACGCGCCTGCACCGCGAGGTCGCGGTCAAGTGGCTGGCCGACGGCGGCGACGCGCAGGCGCAAGAGCAGTGGCTGCGCGAGGCGCGCCATGTGGGCCGGCTGTCGCACCCGCGCATCGTGCCGGTGTTCGAGGCCGACGTGCACGAAGGCCAGCCCTACCTGGTGTTCGAATATGTGCCGGGCTGCACGCTGGCCGAGCATCTGGCGCATCAGGGCCGCTGTGCGGTGCACGACGCGGTGGAGCTGATGGTGGACGTGCTCGAAGGACTGCAGGCGGCGCATGAGGCCGGCATCGTGCACTGCGACCTGAAGCCGTCGAACGTGATGGTGGATGCCCAGCGCCATGCGCGGATCATGGATTTCGGTATCGCCGCGGCCATGGCCAGCCCTGCGGGCGGCCCCATTGCGCGCGGCACGCCGGCCTACATGGCGCCAGAAGCGGTGGCGGGCGCGGCGCCCGCGCCCGCATCGGACATCTACGCTGCTGCGCTGGTGCTCGTGGAACTGCTCACCGGCAGGCGTTTGATTACTGAGCGCGATCCGGCGCAGGCGCTCGCGCATGTCGCCCGGCACGCGCCGCAGCTGCCCGACGATCTGGGGGCGGGTGTGGACGATGGCCTGCGCTCCATCCTGCGCCGGGCCCTGGCGCGCGACCCTGCCGAGCGCTACGCCAGCGCGCAGGAGATGTGCGATGCCTTGCGTGCCTGGGCGGCGCCGGTGAGCGCCCCTACCGCGGCAAGCAATGCCGCGCTGGACTTCCTGCTGCGGCGCATGCGCCACAAGAGTGACTTTCCGGCGCTGTCCGATTCGGTGGCGCGCATCCAGCGCATGACCCACTCGGAGGACGACAGCATTGCCGATCTGACCAACGAGATCCTCAAGAGCGTTGCCCTCACCAACAAGCTGCTGCGATTGGTCAACAGCGCCCCCTTTTCCCACCTGGGGGGCGGCATCGGCACGGTCTCGCGTGCGGTGAGTCTGGTGGGCTTCAATGCAGTGCGCAACATGGCGCTGTCGCTGGTGCTGCTGGAGCACATGCAGGACCGGGGGCATGCCAAGCAGATGCGCGAGGAATTCTTGCGCACCATGATGGCCGGCGCCGTGGCGGCGCAGTTGTGTGGGCCGAGCGACCAGCGTGAGGAAGCCTTTCTCGGCGCGATGTTCCAGGGCCTGGGGCGCATGCTGTGCTCGTTTTATTTCCCGGAGGAGGCGGCCCAGATCCGCGCGCTGGTGGCCTCTGACCGGCCGTCGGGGGGCGATGAGGCCGCGGCTTTGCAGGTGCTGGGACTGAGCCTGGAAGATCTGGGTGTCGGCGTGGCGCGTGTGTGGAGCCTGCCCGATTCCCTGCAGCGCTGCATACGGCCACCGCAGGGGCGGCCGCCGCAGCGCCCGCCCGAGGGCGTGGAGCGGTTGCGCTGGGTGGGACGTGCCGCGAACGAGGCGGCCACCATCATGCTGCTGCATGAGCCGGAACCCGCGGGCGCCCGCCTGCAGCAGCTGGCGGCGCACTATGCGGTCGCTTTCTCGATGACGCAGCAGGAGTTCGTCAAGGCCACGGTGCTGGCACGCGAGCAGCTCATCGCCATGGCCGACGCCCTGGACTTGCGCGTGGACAAGGGCTCGCCCGCGGCGCGCCTGCTGGCTCCGCCCACCGCCCTGGATGCGCCGCCGGTATTGGCCGACCCGGCCACGGGCCATGAGCTGCATTACGACGCCCTGCAGACCCTGCCCCTGACGCTGGCGCAGTCCACTGATGCGGCGCCTTCCGCCAGCCAGGCGGCCGAGGTGCTGGCCGCTGGCATCCAGGAGGTCAGCAACGCCATGGTGGAGGACTTCCGCCTCAATGACATCGTGCGCATGGTGCTGGAAACCATGCTGCGTGCCCTGGGCGCGCGGCGCATCGTGTTCTGCCTGCGCGAGGTCAAGACCGAGCGCATGACCGGGCGTTTCGGACTGGGCGAAGGCAGCGCAGACGCCGTGCGCGCCCTGGCCGTGCCCCTGAAGGGCGCGGATGACCTGTTTGCCGCCGTGTGCCAGCGGGGCGCCGATACCCTGATTGCCGACGCCACCGAGGAGCGTGTGCGAGCGCGTCTGCCGGCATGGTTCCTCGGCAGCTTCGATGCCACCAGCTTTCTGCTGCTGCCGCTGTCGATCAAGCAGCGTCCCTTTGCGCTGATCTATGCCGATCATGAGCGCCCTGGCGGCCTGGTGGTGGACGACAAGGTGCAGGGGCAGCTGCGCACGCTGCGCAACCAGTTGGTGCTGGCGTTTCGCCAGGCCGACTGATGCCTAGTCCTGGAATCACGCAAGGGGGCTTGGTCTGGCGCCCGATAATCGCGCCCCATGGCCGCCGCTTTCGACAAACCTTCCCTGCCGCAACGCCTCCTGCCGCTGCTGCGCGGCTTTGACTGGCCGCTCATCGCGCTGCTGCTGGCGCTGTCTTCCATCGGCCTGGTGGCCATGTATTCGTCGGGTTTCGATCATGGCACGCGCTTTTACGACCATGGCCGCAACATGCTGCTGGCCGCGGGCATCCTGTTCGTGGTGGCCCAGGTGCCGCCGCAGCGGCTGATGATGCTGGCCGTGCCGTTGTACACGCTGGGCGTGGCGCTGCTGGTGGGCGTGGCGCTGTTCGGCATCACCAAGAAGGGGGCGCAGCGCTGGATCAACGTGGGTGTGGTGATCCAGCCCAGCGAGCTGCTGAAGATCGCCACCCCGCTGATGCTGGCCTGGTGGTTCCAGAAGCGCGAGGGCCAGCTGCGTGCGCTGGACTTCGTGGTGGCGGGGGCGCTGCTCATGGTGCCCGTGGGCCTGATCATGAAACAGCCTGACCTGGGCACCTCGCTGCTGGTGATGGCCGCGGGGCTGTCGGTGATTTTCTTTGCGGGCCTGCCTTGGAAGCTGGTGGTGCCGCCGGTGCTGCTGGGCGCGGTGGGCATTGCGCTCATCGTCTGGTTCGAGCCGCAACTGTGCGCCGAGGGCGTGCGCTGGCCGGTGCTGCACGACTATCAGCAACAGCGCATCTGCACGTTACTGGACCCCACGCGCGATCCGCTGGGCAAGGGCTTTCACATCATCCAGGGCATGATCGCCATCGGCTCGGGCGGCGTGTGGGGCAAGGGGTTCATGGCCGGCACGCAGACGCACCTGGAGTTCATCCCCGAGCGCACGACCGACTTCATCTTCGCCGCGTTCTCCGAGGAGTTCGGCCTGGTGGGCAACCTCACCCTGATCGTCTGCTTTGTGCTGCTGGTCTGGCGCGGGCTAGCGATTGCGGCCAACGCCAATACGCTGTTCGGGCGCCTCATGGCGAGTGCCGTGGCGATGATCTTCTTCACCTATGCCTTCGTGAACATGGGCATGGTCAGCGGCATCCTGCCCGTGGTGGGGGTGCCGCTGCCGTTCGTCAGCTACGGCGGCACGGCCATGGTCACGCTGGGGCTTGCGCTGGGGGTGCTGATGTCGGTGGCACGCGCACAGCACCAGCCCGAGCAGGGGCCGCCGCGGGCGCGGTAGCGAGGCTGCGGAGGGAACCTGCGTGCACGCAGGGTCTAGGGCGCCTGCCTACAATCGGCCGATGATTTCCCGCGAACCCACCATCGAACGCCTGGGCCTGGCCCGTGAGCTGCTGCTCACCCCCTTCGGCCTGGACGAGTCCCACCTCTCCCGCGCCCTGGCGGAGATCCGCGCGCACCGCGTGGACGACGCCGACCTGTACTTCCAGTACACGCGCAGCGAAGGCTGGAGCCTGGAAGAGGGCATCGTCAAGACGGGCTCGTTCTCCATCGACCAGGGCGTGGGCGTGCGCGCGGTGAGCGGCGAGAAGACGGCCTTCGCCTACTCGGATGATATTTCCGAGGCCTCGCTGCTCGACGCGGCCCGTACCGTACGGTCCATTTCGGTTGCGGATAAGGTGGGACGTGCGCGAGTAGCTTCCAAAAAGATAGCAAACAGCCGTTCGCTGTACCCGCACATCGACCCCATCGCCTCGATGGACAGCACCGACAAGGTGCGCCTGCTGGAGCGCGCCGAGCAATGTGCCCGCGCCAAGGACCCGCGCGTGGTGCAGGTCATGGCGGGCCTGGCCAGCGAGTACGACGTGGTGCTGGTGGCGCGTGCCGATGGGCTGATGGCCGCCGATGTGCGCCCGCTGGTGCGCCTGTCGATCACCGTCATCGCCGAACAGAACGGCCGCCGCGAGGTGGGCTCGGCCGGCGGGGGCGGGCGCTTCGGTCTGGCCTATTTCACCGACGAGCAGATCGGGCAGTATGTCCATGAAGCCGTGAATGCTGCGTTGGTCAACCTCGAGTCGCGCCCTGCGCCCGCGGGCGAGATGACCGTGGTGCTGGGCCCCGGTTGGCCCGGTGTGCTGCTGCACGAGGCCGTGGGCCACGGGCTGGAGGGCGACTTCAACCGCAAGGGGTCGAGTGCCTTCAGCGGCCGCATCGGGCAGCGCGTGGCGGCCAAGGGCGTCACCGTGCTGGACGATGGCACGCTGGCCGACCGCCGCGGCTCGCTCAACGTGGACGATGAGGGCCACGCCACGCAGCGCAACGTGCTCATCGAGGACGGCATATTGAAGGGCTACATCCAGGACGCGATGAATGCGCGCCTCATGGGTGTCAAGCCCACGGGCAACGGCCGGCGCGAGAGCTATGCCCACATCCCCATGCCGCGCATGACCAATACCTACATGCTGGGCGGCGACAAGGACCCGCAGGAAATCGTCGCCAGCATCAAGAAGGGCCTGTACGCCACCAACTTCGGCGGCGGACAGGTGGACATCACCAGCGGCAAGTTCGTGTTCTCCGCGAGCGAGGCCTACTGGGTGGAAAACGGCAAGATCCAGTACCCCGTGAAGGGCGCGACCATCGTCGGCAGCGGCCCGGAGTCGCTCAAGAAGGTGACCATGATCGGCAACGACATGCGCCTGGACAGCGGTGTGGGCACCTGCGGCAAGGAGGGTCAGAGCGTGCCTGTGGGAGTGGGCCAACCCACCATGCGCATCGATGGCCTGACGGTGGGCGGCACGGCCTGAGCGCCGCGGCCGGTTGTGTGCCATGCCCGTGCCACTCTCCAGCCGCCCGCAGACTTTCACCGATCCGGACCGTAACCCGCACGGCGGAGAGGCGGACGAGGACGCGCGTGC
Organism: Diaphorobacter sp. C33; assembly: GCF_030503915.1. Taxonomy (NCBI): domain Bacteria; kingdom Pseudomonadati; phylum Pseudomonadota; class Betaproteobacteria; order Burkholderiales; family Comamonadaceae; genus Diaphorobacter; species Diaphorobacter sp. C33. The sequence goes on along the minus strand of NZ_CP129980.1, from coordinate 2,381,881 downwards.
GCTGCGCGACAGCCTGGGCGAGCTGGCCCAGCATATCGAGGCCGCCACGCGCGCGCGCCGGGGGCAGTTGGGGCCCGAGGCCGTGCGGCGCAGCGCCGAGGCGCTGGCGCATTGCGCAAGGCGCCACCAGTTGCACCTCACAGGGCTGGGGTCGGCCTGGCATGCGCTGTATGAATTCGGTGTCTACCAGCGCGCGTTGCGCGAATTGCGCGATGCCCTGGCGCAATGGCAGCAGGCCTTGCAGCAGCGTAGCCCCTCTGAGGCCGAGCGCTTCAGTACTTTTGAGCGGCAGGCGTGGCGCACGCTGGGAGAGGCGCGGCTGGTGCTCGACATCTATATGCAGGGCGACCCCTGCATGGAGCGATCGGCGCCCGACACCCGGCCTGCCGCGGAGCGCCCACCGCGTGCGCCACTGCTGGCGCGCCTGCGCCGGTGGTGGTTCGAGGGACGGCATCCGTAAGCGGTTGTAGCGCGACGGCAACATGGTGCCTATGTTGCGGTGCCGCAATACGTGCTACATTGGTTCGCATGTCAGTTCACAGCGCGTTTTACTTTTACTTTTGGTTCTCTGTCCCTGGCGGATGAGAGGTACGCGCGCACCCAGACTGAGCCCCCTTCTCTAAGAAACCGCCGAAGCTGAAAAGCCCGGCGGTTTTTTGTTATCTGTTCTCCGTTTTCCATCTTCACCCCCCCACACACCCGAGAGGAAGCACCCATGAACGCCCATGTCTCCAGCAGCGATGCCTGGTATCCCAACGTCGAGAAAACCAGCGAGACCGACGACCAACGCATCAAGGACATCACCGTGCTTCCTCCTCCAGACCACCTGATTCGCTTTTTCCCGATCCGCGGGTCGGAGGTGGAGTCGCTGATTGCCAACACACGCCGCAGCATCCAGCGCATCATGAGCGGCGAGGACGACCGGCTGCTCGTCATCATCGGCCCCTGTTCGATCCACGACCCGCACGCCGCGGTGGACTATGCGCGCAAGCTCAAGGCCGTGCGTGAGCAGTACAAGGACCAGCTGGAAGTGGTGATGCGCGTGTACTTCGAGAAGCCCCGCACCACCGTGGGCTGGAAGGGCCTGATCAACGACCCCTACCTGGACGGCAGCTACCGCATCGACGAGGGCCTGCGCATCGCTCGCCAGCTGCTCATCGACATCAACCGCCTGGGCGTGCCGGCGGGCAGCGAGTTCCTGGACGTGATCTCGCCCCAGTACATCGGCGACCTGATCAGCTGGGGCGCCATCGGCGCGCGCACCACCGAAAGCCAGGTACACCGCGAGCTGGCCTCCGGCATTTCGGCCCCCATCGGCTTCAAGAACGGCACCGACGGCAACATCCGCATCGCCACCGATGCCATCCAGTCCGCCAGCCGCGGCCACCACTTCCTGTCGGTGCACAAGAACGGCCAGGTGGCCATCGTGCATACCGCGGGCAACAAGGATTGCCACGTGATCCTGCGCGGCGGCAAGGCGCCCAACTACGACGCCGCCAGCGTTGCCGCGGCTTGCAAGGACCTGGAGGCCGCCGGCCTGCCGGCGTCGCTGATGGTGGACTGCAGCCATGCCAACAGCAGCAAGCAGCATGAGAAGCAGCGCGATGTGGCGCGCGACATCGCCGCGCAGATCGCAGGCGGCTCGCGCAGCGTGTTCGGCGTGATGGTGGAAAGCCACCTGCAGCCCGGAGCGCAGAAGTTCACGCCGGGCAAGGACGATGCCACGACGCTGGAATACGGCAAGAGCATCACCGATGCCTGCTTGGGCTGGGACGACTCCGTTGCCTGCCTGGCCGAGCTGGCGGCCGCCGTGCAAGCGCGGCGCGCGCGTTGAAGCGGGCGCGGTGTAAGCTCGCGGCACGGGAATGGCGCGGCCGCGCCGTCCCGTTCACCCGTCAACACTATTCCCTCAAGAGGCGAGACAGCTCATGCACAGCGAAGTATTAGTCACCCTGAGCCCCGATCAGGAATTCCGTCTGGACGCGCAGGGGGGACAGCCCCTGTCGCACGAGGACGCGCGCCGCTGGCTGGACGATGAATTTCTACGCCTGGAATGCGAGCCGCTGCGCGCCAGCGGCAAGGTGCTGCTGGCCGACAAGGTGCTGACCGTGGCCCGCGCCGCGGGGGCGACGCTGCTGGCCGATCCTGCATGGTCCGGCCAGTTTGCCCGCGCCACCGTCGCTGCGCTTGCCAGGCCCGTCGTGCGCGTGGACGTGCCGGGCATGGCTGTCAGTTTCTAAGTCTCAAGCCAAAAAGGCTGCTAGCGCTTATTAATCAAGCGCTAGCAGCTATTGTTTTGATAGTTCTGCGAGCAGTTGGGCGTGCACTCCGCCAAAGCTGCCGTTGCTCATGCAGACGATGTGGTCGCCCGGCTGCACCGCTGCGCGGATCTGGCCCACCAGCGTGGGCAGGTCGCCCGCCGTCTGCGCGCGCGCACCCATAGGGGCCAGCGCCGCAGCGGCGTCCCAGTCCAGGCCGGCGGTATGGCAGAAGGCCAGGTCGGCCGGCTCCAGCGCCCAGGGCAACTGCGCCTTCATGGTGCCCAGCTTCATGGTGTTGCTGCGCGGCTCGAACACCGCCAGGATGCGCCCGCGGCCTTCGCCCTTGGGGCCCACGCGCCGGCGCAGTCCGTCCAGCGTGGTGCGCAGCGCCGTGGGATGGTGCGCAAAGTCGTCATAGACAGCGATGCCCCGTACCGTGCCGCGCAGCTCCATGCGGCGCTTGACGTTCTCGAAGCGCGCCAGTGCCTCGGCCGCCTGGGCAGGCGTCACGCCCACATGCTCGGCGGCCGCGATGGCAGCGAGGGCATTGAGCTGGTTGTGCACGCCCGTCAGCGTCCACTGCACGCGTGCCACTGTGCGGCCCCGCTGCAGCACCTCGAAATCGTGCGGCTCGCCTTGCGCGCCGAAGTCGCTCACCGCGGTGCCAAAGTTGGCCACGCCGCTCCAGCAGCCGGCGTGCAGTACGCGTGCCAGGCTCTCCTCCAGCCCATTGACCACCACGCGGCCCGAGGGCGGCACCGTGCGCACCAAGTGGTGGAACTGCCGTTCGATCTGGCCCAGGTCGTCAAAGATGTCGGCGTGATCGAACTCCAGGTTGTTCAGCACGGCGGTGCGGGGGCGGTAGTGCACGAATTTGCTGCGCTTGTCGAAGAACGCGGTGTCATATTCATCCGCCTCGATCACGAACAGCGGCGCCGTGGCGAGCGGTCCTGGCCCGGCCAGGGGCCGTACGGGTGCGCCCAGACGCGCGGATACGCCGAAGTTCATCGGCACACCGCCCACCAGGAAGCCGGGCGCCAGGCCCGCGCATTCCAGAATCCAGGCCAGCATGGACGTGGTGGTCGTCTTGCCGTGCGTGCCGGCGACGGCCAGCACATGGCGGCCCTGCAGCACATGCTCGGCCAGCCATTGCGGCCCGCTGGTGTAGGGCGCGCCCGCGTCGAGGATGGCCTCCATCAGCGGAAACTTCGGCGTGCCGTCCGCCAGCCGCGCGCGGCTGACCACGTTGCCCACCACGAACATGTCGGGCTTCAGCGCGAGCTGGTCGGCGCCATAGCCTTCGATCAACTCTATTCCCAAGGCGCGCAACTGGTCGCTCATGGGAGGGTAGACGCCGGCGTCGCAGCCGGTGACACGGTGGCCCGCCTCGCGCGCCAGCGCGGCCAGGCCGCCCATGAACGTGCCGCAGATGCCCAGGATGTGTATATGCATGGCTCCCGATTCTATGGACCTCGGTGGAACCTCCAGGATTTATGAAAAAAATGGGTCTAACGCCCGTTGATAAAGCGCGAACAGCTATCGAATAGGGAGCAAATGGCGGATGCATGGTGCATTACCCCTGCGGCGGGTGCGCCGTCACGGTTGCGTCAACGGTATTGCGGGGCATTGGGGCGACAATGGACGTCCTGCGTTCTGGACCGTGCCGCCATGCAAAACGCCCTTGCCATCGAAATCGCCAATGCCGCAGCCCGCCTGGTGGTCGAGGAGGGGCTGGAGTGGGGGGCGGCCAAGCGCCGCGCGGTCAAGGAGTTGGGGCTACCCCAGCGCACGCCGCTGCCCGACAACGACCTCGTCGAGGATGCAGTGCGGGAGTACATCGGCCTGTTTTGCGCCGATACCCAACCCTCCGAATTGCGGGCGCTGCGCGAATTGGCACTGGTGTGGATGCAACGCATGCAGGACTTCCGCCCCTACCTGGGCGGTGCGGTCTGGCACGGCACGGCCACACGGCTGTCCGACATCTACCTGGCGCTGTTCTGCGACGATCCCAAATCGGCCGAGATTGCCCTCATCGACCACCATGTGAATTACGAGCCCCGCACCGTCATGGGTTTCCGGGGCGAGCCGGTCGATGCCTTGAGTCTGAGCAGCCGATCCGCCGCGTTGCACGAAGAGATCGGCGTGCATCTGCTGATCTATGACCTGGACGACCTGCGTGGCGCGCTGCGCCCCGACGCCCGGGGGCGCGCGCCCCGGGGTGATCTGCAAGCCGTGCGCCGGTTGCTGCAGGAAATGCCTACTTCCACCCTGTCTTCATGAACGAGCCCACTCTTTCCTCTTCGGCGTCTGCCGATTCCGCAAAGGCGCCGAGCGCCCATCCGCTCCGCCGCCGCCGCTGGCTGCTGGTGGGGGCCGGTGCCCTTGCCGCCCTGGGGGGCGCGGGGCTGGCGGCCTGGCGGCTGCGGCCGGGCCCGGTGCAGGAGGGCGTGTCCGACGCCGTCTGGGGCGCGCAGTTTGAAGGCCCGGCGGGCGAAGTGCTGTCCATGGCCGCCTTGCGGGGTCGCCCCCTGCTGTTGAATTTTTGGGCCACCTGGTGCCCCCCGTGCGTGGAAGAACTGCCGCTGCTCAATGCCTTTTATGGGGAACACCGCGCCAAAGGGTGGCAGGTTGTGGGCTTGGCGATCGATCAGCCTTCCAACGTGCGCAAATTTCTAGAGCGCATGCCTCTCGATTTCCCAATCGCCTTGGGGGGGCTGGGCGGCACCGACCTGGCGCGCGGGCTGGGCAACGAAAAGGGCGGGCTGCCCTTTACCGTACTGTTTGGCGCAAATGGCAGCATTTTGAAGCGTAAAATGGGCCAACTGACGGCGCAGGATCTCCAAGGCTGGTCCACAACGTTGTGAGCGCCTGTGTTTCCTCAATGGAGATGGTGGCAATTGGGGTCGTTTCGGTGAAATAGTCCGAAATTAGGGTAAATTCGCTCCCCATTCCGTTTCTAGCCGTTGGAGCCCCCATGGATTTGCGCAAACTCAAGACCCTCATCGATCTGGTCTCCGAGTCGAATGTTTCTGAACTCGAGATCACCGAAGCCGAGGGCAAGGTCCGCATCGTGAAGAGCGGCGGGGCCGTGGTGCAGCAGTTCGTCGCCGCTCCCGTCCAAACCCCCATGGCCGCCGCGCCCGTAGCGGCCGCGCCCACCGCGCCCGTTGCTGAATTGCCTGCCCCCGCGGCGGCGGCCCCTTCTGGCCATATCGTCAAGTCGCCCATGGTGGGTACGTTCTATCGCGCGTCCAGCCCGGGCGCGAAGCCGTTTGTCGAGGTGGGCAGCAAGGTCAAGGAAGGTGACACGGTGTGCATCGTCGAAGCCATGAAGATCCTGAACGAGATCGAGGCCGACAAGTCCGGCACGGTGACCCGCATCCTGGGTGAGAACGGGCAGGCGGTGGAATACGGGCAGCCGCTGTTCGTCATCGAGTAAGCCGCGCATGAGCGCTTCAGCCCCCGCCGCATGCGCTCGTTGCGCGTGCATGGCAGCACCAGGCGCTGGCGCGGGTTTTTGTCTGCATGCGGCCTTGAGCCGCGAGGCCAACCATGTTTAAGAAGATTTTGGTCGCCAATCGCGGCGAGATTGCCCTGCGAATCCAGCGTGCCTGCCACGAACTGGGTGTGAAGGCCGTGATGGTCTATTCCGAGGCCGACCGCGACGCCAAATATGTCAAGCTGGCGGAGGAGGCTGTGTGCATCGGCCCCGCGCCCTCGCCGCTGTCCTACCTCAACATGCCTGCCATCATTTCGGCGGCCGAGGTGACGGACGCCGAGGCCATTCACCCGGGGTATGGCTTCCTGTCGGAAAACGCCGATTTCGCCGAACGGGTGGAAAAGAGCGGGTTCCAGTTCATCGGCCCGACGCCCGACTCCATCCGCATGATGGGTGACAAGGTGTCGGCCAAGCAGGCCATGATCCGCGCGGGCGTACCCTGCGTGCCGGGCTCCGATGGCGAGTTGCCGGATGATCCAGTGCAGATCCGCCGCATTGCCAAGAGCATCGGTTACCCGGTCATCATCAAGGCCGCTGGCGGTGGTGGCGGCCGTGGCATGCGAGTGGTTCACACCGAGGCGGCGCTGGTCAACGCGGTGCAGATGACCAAGGCCGAGGCGCAGGCCGCCTTTGGCAACCCGGCCGTGTACATGGAGAAATTCCTCCAGAACCCGCGCCATATAGAGATCCAGATACTGGCCGACAAGTACCGCAATGCCGTGTACTTGGGCGAGCGCGACTGCTCCATGCAGCGTCGCCACCAGAAGGTGATCGAGGAAGCGCCGGCACCGGGTATTCCGCGCAAGCTGATCGAGAAGATTGGCGAACGCTGCGTGGCCGCCTGCAAGAAGATCGGCTACCGCGGTGCGGGTACGTTCGAGTTCCTGTACGAGAACGGCGAGTTCTACTTCATCGAGATGAACACCCGCGTGCAGGTGGAGCACCCGGTGACCGAGTGGATCACGGGCGTGGACATCGTGCGCACGCAAATCATGGTGGCTGCGGGCGAAAAACTGCCGTTCACTCAGCGCCAGGTTCAGATCCATGGCCATGCGATCGAGTGCCGGGTGAACGCTGAGGATCCCTACAAGTTCATCCCGTCGCCGGGGCGCATCACGATGTGGCACGCGCCTGGCGGCCCGGGCGTGCGCGTGGACTCGCACGCCTATACGAACTACTACGTGCCGCCGAATTACGACTCCATGATCGGCAAGATCATCGTGCACGGCGATACGCGCGAGCAAGCCCTGGCGCGCATGCGCACGGCACTGTCGGAAACGGTGATCGAAGGCATCAATACCAACGTGGCGCTGCACCGCGAACTCATGGTGGACGCCAAGTTCGTAGCGGGCGGCACCAACATCCACTACCTGGAGGAGTGGCTGTCGCAGCGCCAGCGCTGATCGTCAGCACTTCTGACCTGCCCGCTGGCATCCGGAAACGGATGCCAGCTTTTTTTCATGGATCGCGTGCAAGGAGGTTGATCCCATGTTCGAGCTGAACCTGTTGTGTCCCGAGGAACGGGTGGAGACCGTGAGCGACGCGCTCGATGCGCTGGAAGCCTTGAGCGTTTCGGTGGAAGATGCCGACGCGCACACCGATGCCGAGCAGGCGCTTTTTGGAGAACCTGGCATGCCGGCCCCGCGTGAGGGTTGGCAGCGTAGCCGCATCACTGCCCTGTTTCCTACGCAAGAGGCGGCCGAGGAGGCGCGGCAACTGTTGCAGGCCCAGGATTTCTTCGAGGGCTGCATCGTGCAGGGGGTGAGTGTGGTGCAGGAGCAGGACTGGGTCCGGCTCACGCAATCCCAGTTCGCGCCGGTGGACATCACGCCCGATTTCTGGATCGTGCCGACGTGGCACGAGATGCCCGCGGCTGCGCGCCGTAGCATCCGCCTGGATCCAGGGCTGGCCTTTGGCACGGGAACCCACCCAACCACGCGCATGTGCCTGCGCTGGATTGCCAAACATGGCGACGCGGCCGGGCAGGCGCTGGGGCGCGTGCTCGACTATGGCTGCGGCTCCGGCATCCTGGCGATCGGCGCCGCGAAATTTGGCGCCACAGAGATCGACGCGGTGGACATTGACGCGGCAGCCGTGGAATCCACGCGACAAAATGCGCAAGCCAACGGCGTGCAGGTGAACGCGGGTCTGCCCGAGCGGGCGCAAGGGCAATACCAGACCGTGTTGGCGAATATTCTGGCGACGCCGCTCAAGGTGCTGGCGCCCTTGCTCAGCGGCCATGTTGCGCAGGGCGGGCACCTTGTGCTGGCCGGCATCCTGGAGCGGCAGGCGGAGGAGCTGCAGGAGGCCTATGCGCCGTGGCTGCAGTTGCAGGTGTCGGACCGTGAGGATGGCTGGATCCTGATGACCGCGCGTCGCTAACCGCGCGTCGCTGACCGCGCGGGCTGCGCGGGGCCGTAGAGGGGCCCCTACAATCCACAGCCGATGAGCCAGATCACCCGCTGCCCCCACTGCTCCACCACCTTTCGGGTGGTTGCCGATCAGCTGCGGATATCGGAAGGCTGGGTGCGATGCGGGCACTGCAAGGAAGTGTTCGATGCATCGCAGCACTTGCAGGTGCAGGAGGCGGAGCCGTTGCTTTCCGACCTGCTTCTGGATGCGCTCAAGCCTCCGCCACAGCCCGTCGGTAAAGCCTCGGAAGGCATTCAGGTCTGGGGCAGTGCGCGGCATGTGGAGGCTCCAACATCGCTTGCGCCGGACCCGGTGATGTCTGCAGCGGCCGCGTGTGCACCGCAGGAAGTGGTTCCCGCGGTGGATGAAGGCCTGCGTACGGAAAGCGAAACTCCACCATGGGTTCCCCCACCGCCCCCGGTCCCCGCCTTTCTGCTGGCGAATCCTGAGGGCGCAGCGCCTGCGAAGACGCCGAAAGCAATGGCTGCGCCCCCGGTGGATGCCGATGCGGCGCCCCTGTCTCCAGCCGCGCGCGATATTCCCGCCCCGCCAGTCCATACGCTCCCGCAGGGTTACGAGTTACCGGCGGCGCCTCTTGAGGACGATGCGGAATCGGAGGAACCCAGCAGCCACGAATCCGCGGAAGCACCTGCCGTTCTGGTTTCACCGGTACCCACAGAGGAGGGGGCCACGTCCGCTGCGGGGAGGGCGGCGCAGGAGACCATCGAATCACCAGAGATGGCGCCCAGCCCGACTGAACCGCTGGAGTCCCTGGCGCCATCGGAGGATGCAGGCGCGCCATCGCTGGAGCGGGAAGAAGGGCGCGCCGACGACCGCACGGATTCCGTTATTGAACCTGGCTTCGTGAAGGCTGCGCGCCGCAACGCGTTCTGGCGCAGGCCCTCGGTACGTGTGGGCCTGTCCTTGGTCGGCCTGACGTTGGTGGTGGCCTTGCTTCTCCAAATCACCATCCAGGAACGGGACGACATCGCATCGCGTCATCCCGCGGCCCGCGCATGGATGGAGCGACTGTGCGCGCGCTTGCAGTGCGTGCTGCAACCTCCACGGCACATCACGGCAGTGGTCATCGACAGCTCATCGTTTCTGAAGGCGCGCCACGATCCGTCCGGGTACCAGTTGCAGATGAGCGTGAAGAATACGTCGACCCAGGCCGTTGCGATGCCGGCGCTGGAACTCACGCTGACGGATGCGCAAGACCAACCCATTGTGCGGCGCGTATTGCTGCGTGACGAACTGGGGGCCCCCTGGAATTGGCACCAGGTTTCGTGTGGAGCGGTGCACTGCCGTTGCAGGTGATCCAGGGCGCTGCGCAGGTGGCCGGCTATCGGCTGGTGGCCTTCTATCCCTGATTTTTTACTCTTGAGCTTTGACCCTATGGCTGCGCTGATTTGCGGTTCCCTGGCCTTCGACACCATCATGACGTTCGATGGGCGTTTTGCAGAGCAAATATTGCCCGAGCAACTGCATATCCTGAATGTGTCGTTTCTCGTTCCCACATTGCGCCGCGACTTTGGAGGATGCGCTGGCAATATCGCATACAGCCTCAAGCTGTTGGGAGGCAACCCGCTGCCCATGGCCATGCTGGGCGCTGATGGCGGCGAATACTTGGCGCGACTGCAGCAACTCGGCGTCGACACCCGCTTTGTCGGCCGCGTGGAGGATACATACACCGCCCAGGCGATGATCATGACCGATCGGGACAACAACCAGATCACGGCGTTCCACCCCGGTGCCATGATGCAGGCCCACCTGCACCGCATCCCGCCCGGGGCGGGTGCGCACGTGGGCATCATCGCGCCGGACGGCCGTGAGGCCATGCTGCAGCACGCGGCGCAATTCGTCGAGGCGGGCATTCCGTTCGTGTTCGATCCGGGACAGGGGTTGCCCATGTTCGATGGCGCAGACCTGCGTCGATTCATCAAGCAGGCGAGCTGGATCGCCGTCAATGACTACGAAGGCAAGATGTTGTGCGACCGTACGGGCTGGAGCCTGGCAGAGATCTCGCATCGGGTCCGCGGCCTGATCGTCACACTGGGAGCACAGGGATGTGAGATCTGGGAACAGGGTGTCAGGACGCATGTTCCCCCTGTGCAACCGGCGCAGGTGGTGGACCCCACGGGCTGCGGGGATGCCTGGCGTGGCGGTTTGCTCTACGGCCTGGAGAAGGGGTGGACCCTGGCACGTTGCGCTCAGTTGGGCAACCGGCTGGGCGCGCTCAAGATCGCGCAACGCGGCCCGCAGAATTACCAGCTGGACTTTCAACCTGACTGAGCGAGCGCCGGGATTGAAGCAGCGTTTCTGACTGCGGATTCGCCATAAAAAAACCCGGTGCAAGCACCGGGTCGTAGGCTGGACTGTCCCGTAGCCTTATGGCTTGCCACCCGTAGGGAAGGGCCATGCGGCTTGCGGGTTCAGCGTTGTTTGCGCGACAGGAGCAGGCGCTGCGGCAGGAGCCTTAGCCTTCTTCGCGGGCGCGGCTGCCTTCTTGGCGGGCGCTGCCTTCTTGGCTGCTACGGCCTTTTTGGCAGGAGCGGCTGCCTTCTTGGCGGGTGCTGCCTTCTTGGCTGCTACGGCCTTTTTGGCAGGAGCGGCTGCCTTCTTGGCGGGTGCTGCCTTCTTGGCTGCTACGGCCTTTTTGGCAGGAGCGGCTGCCTTCTTGGCGGGTGCTGCCTTCTTGGCTGCTACGGCCTTTTTGGCAGGAGCGGCTGCCTTCTTGGCGGGCGCTGCCTTCTTGGCTGCTACGGCCTTTTTGGCAGGAGCGGCTGCCTTTTTGGCGGGCGCTGCCTTCTTGGCTGCTACGGCCTTTTTGGCAGGAGCGGCTGCCTTCTTGGCGGGCGCTGCCTTCTTGGCTGCTACGGCCTTTTTGGCAGGAGCGGCTGCCTTCTTGGCGGGCGCTGCCTTCTTGGCTGCTACGGCCTTTTTGGCAGGCGCTGCAGCCTTCTTGGCTGGAGCCGTCTTCTTAGCGGGAGCTGCTTTCTTTGCAGCGGGTTTCTTCGCAGTTGCCATCATTTTCTCCTTGGGTCGATTTGCAAAGAGCACCCCACGCCTGCATTGGGCGTGGAGCGATCCATGGCGACGACTGAATATGCGTCACCACGAATGCGGAAACGCCCCAAAGCCACAGCGCCGAACGGTGCTGTGTGCGCGGAGCGTGGTTGAAAAATCATGGCCTGGTCTACGAAGATGTCAGTCCCAGGACAAGGCGCCGCCCGACTGGTACTCGATGACGCGCGTCTCGAAGAAGTTGCGTTCCTTCTTCAGATCAATCATCTCGCTCATCCAGGGGAATGGATTCTCTTCATTCGGAAAGAGCGCTTCCAGCCCGATCTGTGTGGCGCGGCGGTTCGCGATGTAGCGCAGGTAGCCCTTGAACATGGAGGCGTTCATACCCAGCACGCCACGCGGCATGGTGTCTTCGGCATAACGGTATTCCAGTTCCACTGCCTTGATGAACAGGGCCTTGATCTCGTCCTTGAACTCGGCCGTCCACAGATGTGGGTTTTCGAGCTTGAGCTGGTTGATCAGGTCGATGCCGAAGTTGCAGTGCATGGACTCGTCGCGCAGGATGTACTGGTACTGCTCGGCAGCGCCGGTCATCTTGTTCTGGCGGCCGAGTGCCAGGATTTGCGTGAAACCCACGTAGAAGAACAGACCTTCCATCAGGCAGGCAAAAACGATCAGCGACTTGAGTAGTGTCTGGTCGCTCTCGGGTGTGCCGGTCGTGAAGCGCGGATCCATGATCGCTTCGATGAAGGGGATCAGGAACTCGTCCTTGTCGCGGATGGACTGGACCTCGTTGTAGGCATTGAAAATCTCGCCTTCGTCCAAGCCCAGTGACTCCACGATGTACTGGTACGCATGGGTGTGGATGGCTTCCTCGAACGCCTGGCGCAACAGAAACTGCCGGCATTCCGGCGCCGTGATGTGGCGGTAGGTGCCTAGAACGATGTTGTTGGCGGCCAGCGAGTCGGCCGTGACGAAGAAGCCCAGGTTGCGCTTGACGATGCGCCGCTCGTCCTCGGTCAGGCCGTTCGGGTCCTTCCAGAGTGCGATGTCCCGCGTCATGTTCACTTCCTGCGGCATCCAGTGATTGGCGCAGGTGGCGAGGTATTTCTCCCACGCCCACTTGTACTTGAACGGCACCAACTGGTTGACGTCGGTCTGGCCGTTGATGATGCGTTTGTCGACCGCAGACACGCGGCGGTGTTGGGGTGCTGCAGACGCGGTAGGGGCAGTGCGCGTCGAAGTGCTGGCGACGGACTGCAACACGGGTGTTTGGAAACCGTTTGGCGGAGGCTCCACAGGGCGGTCGTTGGAGTGACTGCCGTCCAAGAGTTTTTGCGATGAGGGCTTGACTTCGTCGTCCCAGGTGAGCATAGGTTTTCCAGTGGTCGGATTATGGAAGCAGTGCTTCAAAATGAAAAGCACCGAAGCGTTGCCGGGCGTGATCTGTTGCTTCACGACACATGCGAACGAGGCGACGGAGTGTCACGCTGCGCCCGCATGCGCACGGCATCACTGGCAGGCTTCGCAGCCGGGGTCGTCAATGGCGCAGAACTTCACGTCGGTCGCAGGGATGGCAGCAGCCTGTGCCTGCGCTGCAGCCACGGCAGCGTTCAATGCCGAGCTTGGTGCCATCGTTCCCTCCCCCGTGTCGCTTGCGCCAGACGCGACGGCATTGAGCTGGCGTGTGTTCACGGTACTCATCTCCACATGCGTCGCGCTCTGCGTGCGCAGGTAGTAAGTGGTCTTCAGACCGCGTATCCACGCAAGCTTGTATGTCTCGTCGAGCTTCTTGCCTGAGGCGCCGGCCATATAGATGTTCAGGCTCTGCGCCTGGTCGATCCATTTCTGTCGACGCGCCGCCGCTTCGACGAGCCAGGTGGGAGCGACTTCAAAGGCCGTGGCATACAGTGCCTTGACGGTGAGGGGAACGCGGTCGATCGCGTGCAGCGACCCCTTGAAGTGCTTGAGGTCCATGAGCATCACGTCGTCCCACAGGCCCAGCTGCTTCAGGTCGCGCACCAGGTACTGGTTGATGACCGTGAACTCTCCCGAGAGGTTAGATTTGACGGAGAGATTGCCGAAGGAGGGCTCAATGGAGGCGTCCACGCCAACGATGTTAGAGATGGTGGCTGTGGGCGCAATGGCGATGCAGTTGGAGTTGCGCATGCCGTCTTGCGCGATCTTGGCGCGCAGCATGTCCCAGTCCAGACGGATCGTACGGTCCACCTCCACGTACCCGCCACGTTCCTGTTCCAGCAACTGCAGTGAATCCAGCGGCAGGATGCCCTGGGACCACAGAGAACCCTGGTAACTGGAGTATTGGCCCCGTTCTTGGGCGAGATCGGTTGAGGCCCAGTAGGCGTAATAGCAGAGAGCCTCCATGGAGGTATCGGCAAACTCCACTGCGGCGTCGCTTGCGTAGGGGATGCGCAGTTCATACAGCGCGTCCTGGAACCCCATCAGGCCCAGGCCGACGGGGCGGTGGCGCAGGTTGGAGTCCTTGGCCTTCTGTACGGCGTAGTAGTTGATGTCAATCACGTTGTCCAGCATGCGCATGGCCGTGCTCACGGTTTTGCGCAGCTTGTCGTGGTCGATGCCTCCGTCCTTGAGATGGCGCGCGAGGTTCACCGATCCCAGGTTGCACACGGCCGTCTCGGCATCGCTGGTGTTGAGCGTGATCTCGGTACAGAGATTGGAACTGTGCACTACGCCTACATGCTGCTGGGGAGAGCGGATGTTGCACGGGTCCTTGAAGGTGATCCAGGGATGGCCGGTCTCGAACAGCATGGACAGCATCTTGCGCCAGAGGTCGACGGCCGGTACGCGTTTGAACAGGGGCAGCTCGCCGCTCTCGGCCTTGGCCTCGTAGGCGATGTAGGCTTTTTCGAAGGCCTGTCCGTACAGGTCGTGCAGCTCAGGGACATCCGAGGGGGAAAACAGTGTCCACAGGCCCTTTTCCATTACGCGTTTCATGAACAGGTCGGGAATCCAGTTGGCCGTGTTCATGTCGTGTGTGCGTCGCCGGTCGTCGCCGGTGTTCTTGCGCAGCTCCAGGAATTCTTCGATGTCCAGGTGCCAGCTTTCCAGGTAGGTGCAGACAGCACCCTTGCGCTTGCCGCCCTGGTTCACGGCCACGGCCGTGTCGTTGACCACCTTGAGGAACGGCACCACGCCTTGCGACTCGCCGTTCGTGCCCTTGATGCGTGCACCGAGGGCGCGTACGCGTGTCCAGTCGTTACCCAGGCCGCCCGCGAACTTGGACAGCAGGGCGTTTTCCTTGATGGATTCGTAGATGCCCTCCAGCTCGTCGGGCACCGTGGTCAGGTAGCAGCTGGACAGCTGCGAGCGCAATGTGCCGCTGTTGAACAGCGTGGGCGTGCTGCTCATGAAATCGAAGGAGCTGAGCAGTTCGTAGAACTCGATGGCGCGGGCGTTGCGGTCGTCCTCGCGCAGCGCCAGTCCCATGGCCACGCGCATGAAAAAGGTCTGAGGCAGCTCGATGCGCGTTTTGCGCACATGCAGGAAGTAGCGGTCGTACAGCGTCTGTAGGCCAAGATAGTCGAACTGCAGGTCGCGCTCTGCCTTCAGTGCGCTTCCCAGGCGCTGCAGGTCGAATTCCATCAGGCGCGGGTCGAGCAACTCGTTGTCCACGCCCTGGCGGATGAATTGTGGAAAATTGTCGGCGTAGGCCAGGGCCATGTCGGCGGGATTCACGTCGCGGCCTAATACCTCGCGCACGATGGTGTGCAGCAACAGTCGTGCCGTCGCGTAGGTGTAGCCGGGATCTTTCTCAATCAGGGTGCGCGCCGCGAGGATGGATGCCTTGTACACCTCGTCCATGGGTACGCCGTCGTACAGGTTGCGCATGGTCTCCGCGATGATGGGCGCGGCCTGGACGTCCGATCCCAGGCCCGTGCATGCGGCTTCCACCAGGCTCTGCAGGCGCAGAATGTCAAGCTCCACGCGCTGACCTTGGTCCTGTACATACAGGGCCGGCATCTGGGGTAGCAGTTGTTCCTTCTTCTGTGCGCGTTCTTGCGCGCGGCGCTCGCGGTAGAGCACGTAGGCGCGTGCCACCTCATGATGGCTGCCTCGCATCAAGCCCAGCTCCACCTGGTCCTGCACGTCCTCAATGTGGAACGTTCCTCCCGCGGGGCGCGAGCGCATCAGCGCGCGCACGACTGCCCGGGTCAGCTGATCCACCACTTCGCGCACGCTCGCCGAGGCTGCTCCCTGTGCCCCGTGAACGGCCAGGAATGCTTTCATCATCGCCACGGCGATTTTTTGCGGCTCGAAGGGCACCACGGCGCCGTTGCGGCGGATGATCTGGTAGTGCATCAGTGGATGGGCCCCGGTGGGCGTGGCCGACGGGGTGGCCCGCGCAGGCGATGGGGTGTCAACAGGAACGGATAGGGGCGCAGCGTGCATGGAGGTCCTCGGAGGTGTTCGGAGAAATGGCCAGGCGGACGGGCAGTCACCTTCGGCCGGCGAAACGGCGGCGTAGACTGTCGCCGCACACTATATCTAGTGTGTCTTGATGGTTCAAGACACTAGGGGTAGTGTATCCCCGTAAGAGGCTGGCGAGATCGTTTCGTCGTGATTGAACGCCTGGGCCTTCTACTGCCGTCGCAGCCCCCGTAGGATCAGGCCCGCATCCGACGGCTTGAGCCATGGTGCGGCATGCTGGCCGATCTTGCGCGCAAACGCGCGTGCAACTTCATCATGCGGAGTGAAGGCGAGGCGAAGGCGCAAAGTGCGGCAATGCGTCCGCGTGGCAGGAGGGATCAGCACCCCGGCGGAAAAAGAACACCCGTGCCGGCGAAGGCACCATGAAGTACACGCCAGTCAAACCCAGGGCCTGGGTCGTGTTTGCGTTCAGGGGCGATGTGCTCATGCCCTGCGATGTAGCGCACGGGGTAGCGCTGCCGCAGCGCCTTGCAAAGGGTCACAAGGGTGGCGTACTGCGCCTGCTCGAAGCTCCCACCTTCCAGCCCCTCGAGCTCAACGCCGATCGAGTCGTCGTTGCAGGCATCGCGCCCCCGGTAGTGGGAACGGCCCGCGTGCCAGGCGCGTCGGCCCACGTCCACGAACTGCCACAGCACACCTGCGCGCGTGATGAAGAAATGCGTCGACACTTCCAGGCCGCGAATCTGCTGGAAATAAGGATGGGCGCCCCAGTCCAGCTGGTTCATGAAAAGCCGGTGGACATGGTCCCCGCCAAACTGCCCGGGGGGAAGGCTGATGGAATGCACCACGATGAGGTCCACGCTGGCCTGCGGGGGGCGTGGCCCGTGGTTGGGCGAGTCCATGCGTCTCGCATTCGCGAACCAGCCGCCGTGCCAGGCAGGCCGCCGGGCCGCAGGCTCAGGGCTGCGCGTCGCCATGGCTGTCGCCGTCTTGCGGTACCTCGATGTGCAGCCGGGCAATCCGGTAACGGATCTGGCGCAGGCTGATGCCCAGGCGGGCTGCGGTGGCCGTGCGGTTGAAACCCGCCTCGCGCAGGGCGCGCACGAGTATTTCCCGTTCCTGCTGGTCGAGCCAGGCTTGCAGATCGTTGGGCAGGGGCATGCCTTCGCTGATGCCGGACCAACGAGGGGGCGCGTGCGGCTCAGCGGGCTGCGCGATGGCTGGTGCGGACGGTACGGGCTGCGGTAGGGGCGGCGGTGCCTCCACGGTGGAGGCTGGCGCGCCTTCAACGTGCAGCTCATGGCCATCGCTGAGGGCTACCGCGCGGTGCAGCAGGTTTTCCAGCTCGCGCACATTGCCGGTGAGCGGGTGCTGTGCGATGCACCGCAGCGCTTCTTCCGTCAGGCGGGGAACGGCCACACCCGATTCTTGCTCGATACGGGCCAGCAAGGCCTCGCACAGCGCGGGTAGGTCCTCTCGCCGCTCGCGCAACGGTGGGATCAGCAGTTCGATGACATTCAGCCGGTAATACAGATCCTGGCGGAAGCGCCCCGCCTGCACGTCAGCGGCCAGGTCTCGGTGCGTGGCGCTGACGATGCGCACGTCCACGGCTTCTTCCTGCGTGGAGCCCAGGGGCCGTACCGTGCGCTCCTGGATCGCACGCAGCAGTTTGGATTGCATGGGCAGCGGCAGGTCGCCAATTTCGTCAAGGAACAGCGTGCCTCCACGGGCGGCCTGGAAGTAGCCCTCCCGGTCGTGCGTAGAGCCGGTGTAGGAACCCTTGCGCGCGCCAAAGAACTCTGCCTCCAGCAGGTTCTCGGGAATCGCGCCGCAGTTGACGGCGATCAGCGGGCCTTCGGAGCGCTGGCTGCTGGCGTGCAGCGCGCGGGCCACCAGTTCCTTGCCCGTGCCTGACTCGCCACGCACCAGCACGGGGGCCATGCTGCGCGCCACCTTGGCGATGCGCTGCTTCACATTGCGCATGGCTTCGGAGTCGCCGATCAGGCGATCCAGCACAGGATCTTGCATGTCCGGCCACTGCGTGACGTTGCGTGCGCCGGGGCGGGCGGCTTTGGGCGCCGCCAGTACGGCGCCAATACCCTGCACCGCCGAGGCCACCACGGCACGGAATTGCTTCAGGTCCACGGGCTTGGTCAGGTAGTCGAACGCGCCCGCGCGCAGCGCCTCCACCGCGTTCTCGGCCGATCCATAGGCCGTCATGACCACGCAGCGTTCACGCCGCTGCTGGCTGCGCAGGTCGTGCAGCAAGTCCATGCCGAAGCCGTCGGGCAGCCGCATGTCGGTGATCACGACATCGAACTTCTGCGTCTGCAGCTGTTGGCGCGCGCCGTCCACGCTGGCGGCGGTTTCCACGCGGTAGCCTTCGCGCAGCAGGGTCAGCTCATAGAGGGTGCGCAGATCGGGTTCGTCATCGACGACAAGAATGGAGGCGGTGGATGCATTCATGGTCTGTGGGCCGTGTCAGACCACGATTGTGTCAAACAGTGATGTGCTGTCCGCAGGGCGCGAAAGGCTGCGGAAGGTCACAGTGAAGGCGTTTCCCGCCACCTCGCCGCGCGCCAGGCTGCGTGTGGTGCGCTGGTGACCGATGGCCGCCCCGTGGCGCTGGCACAGCTCGCGGCAGATGTACAAGCCCAGCCCGCTGGAGCGGCTTTCGGATGAGAAGAAAGGCTCGAACAGATGCCGCTCCACCGATTTGTCCAGCGGTGCGCCATCGCTCCACACCTGCACGCCGGCCTTCCCGCCGGGGGTGGCGCGCGTCGCGAGGCACAGCGAGTCGGGTTCGGGCCCCTTGTAGCGCAATGCGTTGTCCAGCAGGTTCACCAGCACGCGCCGCAGGTGCTCGGCGTCGAACTCCACCTGCGCCGCGCCCGCGTCCAGTACCAATTGCCCCTGCCGGCGTGCGGGGTCCTGCGCCGTCCAGTCGTTCCACACCTGCTGCACGGTGGCATCCAGTGCCACGGTGGAGGAGCTGGCCTGGTGGATCTGGTGCTGCACGCGCGCAATGTCCAGTACGTCTTCCGTGATGCGCACCAGCCGGTCGGCGTTTTGGCGCACCATGTGTGTCAGGCGCTTCTGTGTGGGGTCGTCCAGGTCTTCGTCCAGCAGTTCGTTGGCTTGCACGATCGCTGCCAACGGGTTGCGGATCTCATGTGCCACGGCGGCTGACATGCGCCCCATGGCGGCCAGCTTCTCCGTGCGCAGGCGCGCTTCCATCTCGCGCAGGTCGTGCAGGAACATCACGCACAGCGGCTCCCCCGGAGAGTCGTCCGGGGTGTCCTGCGTGTGGGTGAGCCATGCGCGCACGCGCAGGGCCATGGGGATCTGGCCATCGTGCAGGACGTTGACATCGGCATGCTGGGGACGCTCCATCTGGAAAGTGGCGCACGCCAGATCCATGAGGGGTTTGAAGGCCGCCGTGTGGGTGAGCGTCAGGGAGGAGTCTCCGGAGATCTTGTGGCCGAGCATCAGCAACGCCGCAGGGTTGGCCAGGCGGACCTGGCCATGCAGGTCCAGCACCAGCACGCCATCGGCCACGTGCTGCATCACCAGGGCACTGACCGCGCGGTGGGTGCGCGCATCCATCTGGCTGCGCCGGGCCATCTGCTGCTCGCTGGTGAGCTTGGCGGCCAGCAGATGCACTAGATAGGCGACGATGAAGTAGCCGGTGCCTGTTAATGCCGCCTGCAGGTAGCGCTGCGTGCCGTCTCCGGCGCCGCCGTATGTGCCTAGCCACCAGGCCCAGGCCAGCAGCAGCAGCGTGGCGCCGGCCGTGGTTGCCAGAGCCAGAGTCAAGGATCCCAGCACGCCTGCCATCAGGACCGGAAGCCCGAACAACGGCGTGAAATTCAAGCCGCCCGACTGCTGCAGCGCCTGCAGCACGCTGACCAGCAACAGATCCAGCCCGATGGACGGCAACCACTGGATGCCGGGCCGCGGATCAGGGACGGCGCCGTGCCCCCACACCCGCAGCGCCACCGTGGCCACCAGGTAGCCCAGGCAGATGCTGAACAGCAGCGGTTCGCCGGCCTGGTTGAGTGCAATGCCCAGCAACTGCAGCAGCAGCAGCGCCAGCGCCACCATCACGCGCGCTGTGAGGAAGGCATTCCACAGGCGATGAAAGGGCAGGGGAGAGGCGGCGGCTGCCAGCTTGGAGGGCATTGGCTCAGGCGGGCCCATGGTCCCGGTGGGCGGTGCTGCAGTACATATGCGCCCCCCCGGGCACGGCATCGCCACGTGGCAGGTGCACGCCGCAGTGGGCGCAGCGCACCATGTCCTGTGGCGGTGCGATGGACGGGCGCTGGGTGTTGCCTTGCCGCGGCGCAGACGCACGGCGCTGCGCGCGCCACACCGCGTAGACCACGGCCAGCACAGCGAACAGGACCAGGTATTTCATGTCGCCCGCCCCAGCACCACTTCCATCACGAAGCGCGAGCCCACGTAGGCCAGCAGCAGCAGTGCAGTGCCTGCATACAGCACGCGCACGGCGCTGCGGCCGCGCCAGCCAAAGCGCGAGCGGCCCAGCAGCAGCACTGCGAAGGTGATCCAGGCCAGCAGCGAGAACACGGCCTTGTGGTCCCACAGCCAGGCGCGGCCGTAGAGCTGCTCGCTGAACAGCCAGCCCGCCACCAGCGTGGCCGAGAGCAGCACAAAGCCCGCCGTCACGAAGCGGAACGTGAGCCGCTCCAGCGTCAGCAGCGGCATGCCGCTGTGCGAGTCGGCAGCCAGGCGCATCTGGCGCTCGGCACGGCTCATGAGCCAGGCGTGCACCACCGCTGCGGCAAACAGGCCATAGCATGCAATGCCCAGCGTGAGGTGCAGCGGCAGCCAGGGCGAGGCGGATACGTGCAGTGGCCGGCCCGGAAACAGCGCTGCCACCAACACGGCCGCGCCGCCCAGTGCGCACAGCACCCAGCGCGCGCGCATCTGCGGAAACAGCTGCCGCTCAACGGCGTAGGTGGTCAGTACCAGCCAGGCCGTCATCGACAGGGCGGCGGCAAAGCCGAAATGCGGCGTGCTGCCCAGCAGGCTCCAGACCAGCGCAGCGCCATGCAGCATCCAGGCAGGGGCCATGATGGCCAGTTGGCCGCGGCCTGTGGAGGTGCGCGGCGCCAGGGCCGCCGCCAGCGCGTAGGCGGCGGCGGTGGCCAGGGCGAGCAGCCAGCCGAGCGGGGAAGCACTGGGTAAAATCATGGGTTCGCAGTTTAGCCTTTCGCCCCTGGTCGTCGGGGCTGTGCCATCGGCCGGCATTACGCCCGGGCCGGTGCATCTGGAGCATTTGGCCATGGCCTCCGCACTCACCGAAAAACTCACCCGTCTCGTCAAGGAGATGCGCGGCCAGGCCCGCATCACCGAAGCCAACGTTCAGGACATGCTGCGCGAGGTGCGCATGGCCCTGCTGGAGGCCGACGTGGCGCTGCCCGTGGTGCGCGACTTCATCGCCCGCGTGAAGGAAAAAGCCCTCGGCCAAGAGGTACTGGGCAGCCTGAAGCCCGGCCAGGCGCTGGTGGGCATCGTGAACAAGGAGCTGGCCGCGACCATGGGCGAGGGCGTGGCGGACATCAATCTCAACGCGCAGCCGCCGGCGGTGATCCTGATGGCCGGCCTGCAGGGCGCGGGCAAGACCACCACCACGGCCAAGCTGGCCAAGCACCTGATCGAAAAGCGCAAGAAGAAGGTGCTGACCGTCTCGGGCGACGTGTACCGCCCCGCCGCCATCGAGCAGCTCAAGACCGTGACCAAGCAGGCCGGCGCCGAGTGGTTCCCCAGCACGCCCGACCAGAAGCCGCGCGACATCGCCCTTGGAGCGCTGGACTACGCCAAGAAGCACTTCTTCGACGTGCTGTTGGTGGACACTGCCGGCCGCCTGGCCATCGACGAGGTGCTGATGCAGGAAATCAAGGACCTGCATGCCGTGCTGACCCCGGTGGAGACGCTGTTTGTCGTCGATGCCATGCAGGGCCAGGACGCGGTGAACACCGCCAAGGCTTTCAAGGAAGCGCTGCCGCTCACGGGCATCGTGCTCACAAAATTGGACGGTGACTCGCGCGGCGGTGCGGCGCTGTCGGTGCGCCAGGTGACGGGCGCGCCGATCAAGTTTGCCGGCGTGTCCGAAAAGATCGACGGCCTGGAGGTGTTCGACGCCGAGCGCCACGCGGGCCGCATCCTGGGCATGGGCGACATCGTCGCGCTGGTCGAGCAGGTCACGGCCGGCGTGGACATGGAGGCGGCGCAAAAGCTCGCCGCCAAGGTCAAGAGCGGCGACGGGTTCGATCTGAACGACTTCCTGGCCCAGTTGCAGCAGATGAAGCAGATGGGCGGCCTGTCCAGCCTCATGGACAAGCTGCCCGCGCAGCTCACGGCCAAGGCCGGTCAGGTAGACATGGACAAGGCCGAGCGCGACATCCGCCGCAAGGAGGGCATCATCTGCAGCATGACGGCGCTGGAGCGCCGCAAGCCCGAGCTCATCAAGGCCACACGCAAGAAGCGCATCGCCCAGGGCGCCGGCGTGCAGGTGCAGGAGGTCAACCGCCTGCTCAACGAGTTCGAGCAGATGCAGGGCATGATGAAGAAGATGAAGGGCGGCGGCCTCATGAAGCTCATGAAGAAGATGGGCGGCATGAAGGGCGGCCTGCCGGGCATGGGAGGCATGCCGCGGTTCTGAACAGGGGAGCGGTGACCGCTCCTATAAATAGAGCTGCTTGCGCTGGTATTTCAAGGATTTCAGGTGGAAAACCATCTGAAATCTAGGAATGGCAAGCGCTGGTAGCTATGTTTTTTTGATGATTATCCGGCCGCGGTCGTGATCTCGCCCGTCACCACCTCGCCGCGCAGCGTGTAGGTACGCGCCTCGGTGATCTTCACGTCGATCATCTGGCCGATCAGCCGCTCGTGGCCGGGGAAGTTGACCACGCGGTTGCATTCGGTGCGGCCCATCAGCTCGCTGCCGTCGCGCTTGGATACGCCCTCCACCAGCAGACGCTGCACCGTGCCCACGCGCTCCTGGCTGATCTCCAGGATGTTGCGGTTGATCACGGCCTGCAGCTCCTGCAGGCGGCGCAGTTTCACCTCATGCGGCGTGTCGTCGTGCAGGTTGGCGGCGGGCGTGCCGGGGCGCGGGCTGAAGATGAAGCTGAAGGAGTTGTCGAAGCGCACGTCGTCGATCAGCTTCATCATCTTCTGGAAGTCTTCCTCGGTCTCTCCCGGGAAGCCCACGATGAAGTCGCTGCTCATCGCCATGTCGGGGCGGATGGCGCGCAGCTTGCGGATAGTGCTTTTGTATTCCATGGCCGTGTAGCCGCGCTTCATCGCCATCAGGATGCGGTCGCTGCCGTGCTGCACGGGCAGGTGCAGGTGGCTCACCAGCTTCGGGATCTTGGCGTAGGCCTCGATCAGGCGGGGTGTGAACTCGTTGGGATGGCTGGTGGTGAAGCGGATGCGCTCGATGCCGGGGATTTCGGCCACGTACTCCAGCAGCAGCGCAAAGTCGGCTTTCTCCGCCGTGTCGCCCATGGCGCCCAAATAGGCGTTCACGTTCTGGCCCAGCAGCGTGACTTCGCGCACGCCCTGGTCGGCCAGGCCGGCGACCTCCACCAACACGTCCTCGAACGGGCGGCTGACCTCTTCGCCGCGCGTGTAGGGCACCACGCAGTAGCTGCAGTACTTGGAGCAGCCTTCCATGATCGACACGAACGCGCTGGCGCCCTCCACGCGCGCGGGCGGCAGGTGGTCGAACTTCTCGATCTCAGGGAAGGAAATATCCACCTGCGGCCTGGCCTTGGCGGCACGGGCGTTGAGCAGATCGGGCAGGCGGTGCAGCGTCTGCGGGCCGAAGACCACATCCACGAACGGGGCGCGCTTGATGATCTCCTCGCCCTCTTGGCTGGCCACGCAGCCGCCCACGCCGATGAGCACGCCCTTGTCCTTGAGGTGCTTGACGCGGCCGAGGTCGCTGAACACCTTCTCCTGCGCTTTCTCGCGCACCGAGCAGGTGTTGAACAGGATCAGGTCGGCTTGCTCCGGGTCGTCGGTGGGCTCATAGCCCTGGGCGGCGCCCAGCACATCGGCCATCTTGTCCGAGTCGTACTCGTTCATTTGGCAGCCGAAGGTCTTGATGAAAACTTTCTTGGACATGGCTTGTGTCTCTTCAATCTCGCGAAAGACCAGCCACCGCGGCGCAGGCGGCAGCGGGGCGGTTGCGGGCTGGCCAGCGGGGCCGGCGAAACGCGAACGCGCGCCGGGCTTCAGCGCGCTGGATCAGCGCGGGTGTGTCAGCGCAGCGCGGCGGGCTTGGTGTCCCACTCGAAACGCACGTTGGTTTCGGTGTCGCTGCCCTTGCGGGGCAAGGCGGCCTCGGCGGGCGTGAGGATCCAGGCGGTGAGCAGCATGCCCGTGCTGGCCTCGGTCACGTAGTTCACCTTCAGGGGCTTGCCCTGCACGGTGTGGGTCATGACCAGCGCGTTCTGCGGGCTGAACAGGCGCATGCCCGGCGCCACCTGGATGGCATTGCCGTTGAGCAGGGCCGTCGTGCGGTTTTGGAAGTTCAGCGTGCCGCGCAGCGCATTGGCGGGGAAGGTGCGCGCAAGGCCGGTGGCCGCCACCGTCTGGGCCGTGGCGGCCGTGGACGCGGCGCCGCCCAGCAGTGCCAGGCATGCGAGGGTCGCCAGCCAGGCGCCGCGGGTGCGGGTGGACGCGAAGGTGCGGGTGTTGCAGCGATTCATGGTGTACATCCAGGGGCTGAAACGAAAATTCTAGTGGCAGGCACCGGCCCGCCACGCGGCTAAAGAAAAACCCGCAGCACCTGGGGCGCTGCGGGTTGTATCTGGTGGTGGTACCGGGACTTGAACCTGGGACATCAGCATTATGAATGCTGCGCTCTAACCAACTGAGCTATACCACCGAAGCCGCGAATTATAGAACAAAAATTTATTGGTGCGTGAAGACTGCGGCGCGCTTGTTCACGAAGGCGTCCATGCCTTCCTTCTGGTCCTGGGTGGCGAACAGCGCATGGAACAGGCGGCGCTCGAACATCACGCCATCGCTCAAAGTCCCTTCGAAGGCGCGGTTCACCGATTCCTTGGCGGCCATCACGGCGATCTGCGAGAAACCGCTGATGACGAGGGCCGCACCCAGGGCTTCTTCCATCAGCTTGTCCAGCGGCACCACGCGGCTGACGAGGCCGGAGCGCTCGGCTTCCGTGGCGTCCATCATGCGGCCGGTGAGGGCCATGTCCATGGCCTTGGCCTTGCCCACGGCGCGCGGCAGGCGCTGCGTGCCGCCCGCGCCGGGGATCACGCCCAGCTTGATTTCGGGCTGTCCGAACTTGGCATTGTCCGCCGCGATGATGAAGTCGCACATCATCGCCAGCTCGCAGCCGCCGCCCAGGGCGTAGCCGCTCACGGCCGCGATGACGGGCTTGCGGATGCTGCGGATCTGCTCCCAGTTGCGCGTGATGTAGTCACCCTTGTAGGCATCGGCAAAGCTGTACTTGGCCATGGCGCCGATGTCGGCGCCCGCGGCGAAGGCCTTCTCGCTGCCCGTCAGGATGATGCAGCCGATCTTCTCGTCAGCGTCGAACGCCTTGAGGGCTTCGCCTAGCTCGGTCATGAGCTGGTCGTTGAGCGCGTTGAGCTGCTTGGGACGGGCGAGCGTGATGATGCCGACCTTGTCCGCTTCGGTGCGGACTTCGATGCATTCGTAGGCCAAGGTGATCTCCTGTTTGTAGTGGGTGGGATGCCGGGAATATACCCAAGCCTTCATGCCTGAGGGCCCGGCTGGGCTGGCCCCAGCCAGCGCTGGGCCGCGGCGGCGTCTTGCACGTCCAGGCGCACCGTGTCAGAGGCCGCGCCGGCGCCTGGCAGAGTGAGCGCCAGGCGCATCAGACGCTGGTCGCGCGCCACCAGGGCCGTGATCTGGGTGGCGCTGGCGGCGTACAGCGGCACATCGTCCAACTTGTGCAGGCGCCAGGCCTGGCCCGGCGTTTCCAGCGCCAGCCATTCGTCGCCGGCCATGAAGCCGGCGGCCTCTGCCGCACCGCCGCGCAGCACGGTCTTGATGTGCACGCCGTGGTTCTCGTTCACGCGCAGGCCCAGGCGCTGGGCGATCTGCGCGGGCTCCGCCTGCAGCCGGATGCCATGGGCGGCCAGCAGCTCGGCCAGCGGCAGCTCCGCCGTGCCGTGCGCCCACTGCCCGATCTCGCCGGACCAGTCGCGCCCCGACAACTCCTGCAAAACGGCCAGCAGGTCGGTCTCGGCCATGGGGCCGCCGCCGGTGCGCTGCCACAACGCGCGCATCACGTCGTCCAGCGTGGTGCGGCCTTCGCGGCGCAGCGCGAGGTCCAGGCACAGGCCGACCAGCGCGCCCTTGGTGTAGTAGCTCACGGTGCTGTTGGGCGTGTTCTCATCCTGGCGGTAGTACTTGACCCAGGCGTCGAAGCTGGCCTGCGCCACCGACTGCACCTGGCGGCCCGGCGTCTGCAGCATCTGGTTGATGTTCTTGGTCAGCAGACGCAGGTAGGTGGCGTGGTCCACCAGGCCCGCGCGGCGCAGCAGCAGGTCGTCGTAATAGCTAGTGAAGCCTTCGAAAAACCACAGCAGCTCGGTGTAGTTCTCGCGCGTGTAGTCGTAGCGCGCGAATTCGGCGGGGCGCAGGCGCTTGACGTTCCAGGTGTGGAAGTACTCATGGCTGATGAGGCCGAGCAGGGTGGTGTAGCCCTCGGGCGTGGCGGCGTCGCCCACGCGCGGCAGGTCGCGCCGGCCGCAGATGAGGGCGGTGGAGTTGCCGTGTTCCAGCCCGCCGTAGCCGTCGTGCACCACGTTGAGCAGGAACACGTAACGCGTGAACGGCGGCTGCTGCGCGCCATGCCAAAAGCGGATGGCCTCCTCGCAGATGCGTTGCACGTCGCGCAGCAGGCGTTCGCCATCCAACGACGGCGCGGCGCCGGCCACCACTAGCTGGTGCGCCACGCCGCAGGCGGTGAACTGGGCGCTCCAGAACGGGCCCATCTCCACGGGGCAGTCGACCAGTTCGTCATAGTTGCGTGCGCGGTACAGCCCGAAGCCGGACGGGGCGACCTCCACCGGCTCCAGCCCCGTGGCCAGCGACCAGCCGGCCAGCGCGGGCGGGCAGGCGACCTCCAGCGTGTGCGGCGCGTCCTCTTGCCCGTGCACGCGCAGGCACAGGCTGGTGCCGTTGAAGAAGCCCCGCGTGGCGTCCAGCCAGGCGGTGCGCACCGAGGTGTCGTAGGCGGCCACCTCGTAATTCAGCACCAGCGGCGTGCCCGCCGTGCACTGCGCGCGCCAGCGGTGCTTGTCCAGCTGCTGCAGGGGCACGGGGGCGCCGCCCTGCTGCGCCTGCAGCGACTGCAGGTTCTTGGAGAACTCGCGCACCAGGTAGCTGCCCGGAATCCACACCGGCAGCGACAGTTCCTGCTGCGCCGCCGGTACCGCCACGGTGAGCGTGACGCGGTACAGGTGGGCGTGGGTCTGCGTGGGGTCGATGCGGTAGTGGACGGCGGCGGTGCTGGCGGCAAGAGACATGGCGGGAGGCAGCGAGAGGGGGTGATATCAAAAAAATAGCTGCTCGCGCTTGCCGCACAAGGGTTTCAATATGAAATGTATTGAAAGTCCTCAGTGAGCAAGCGCTAGCAGCTCTCATATTTGCAGCGCATGCGATGAAGGATGCGCGGTGGGCGGCAGTGGCGCCTTACTTCCCGGCAGCGGCCAGGCGCTTTTCCACGTCCTGCGCGCCGATGGCGCCGGGCACGCGCGAGCCGTCGGCAAAGATCAGCGTGGGCGTGCCGGTGATCTTGTGCTTGCGTCCGAACGCCAGGTTGCGCTGCAGCGCTGCCGTGTCGCAGCTGGCCGCTGCGGGCGTCTTGTCGCGCAGCATGTGGTCGTCCCACGCGGCCGCGCGGTCCTTGGCGCACCAGATGTTGCGCGACTTCTCGGCCGAGTCGGGGCTGAGGATGGGGTAGAGGAACAGGTACACCGTCACGTTGTCCACGTTCTGCATGTCCTTCTCGAAGCGCTTGCAGTAGCCGCAGTTCGGGTCCTCGAACACCGCCAGCTTGCGCTCGCCGTTGCCACGCACCAGGGTGAAGGCGTCCTGCAGTGGCAGGGCCTTGAAGTCCACCGCCGTCAGTTTGTTGATGCGGTCCTCTGTGAGGTTGCGCCGCGCCTTGGTGTCGATCAGCTCGCCCTGGATCAGGTAGTTGCCCTGGGCGTCGGTGTAGAACAGGTCGGTGCCGATGCGCACCTCGTACAGCCCCTTCATGGGCGTGGAGCGCACTTCGTCGATCTGCTGCAGCTGCGGGATGCGCTCGGCCAGCGCCTTGCGGATCGCGGCGTCCTGTGCCGATGCGTTCAGGCCCAGGCACAGGGCAGTGGCGGCCAGCAAGGTGGGGAGGAGTTTCATTGCGTTGGTTTCCGTTCTACTCAGAAAAAGGGGCTCGTCGTGTCAGTCAGCGCCCATGGCCTGGCGGGCCACCCAGGCCTTGAGCGGGCCGCTGCGCTCGAAGCCCTTCATGCCCCAGTTGCGCAGCGCGGCCAGCGCGCCCTCGCGCCGGGTGAAGAGCTGCTGCAGGCCGTCCATGGCCATGCCCATCGGCAGCAGCGTGGCCTTGCGTTCGCGCTCGTAGCTGCGCAGCAGGCGCAGATCGCCCACGCTGCGCCAGGCCGCGCGCTCGTGCAGCACACGCGCCAGCGTGCGCGCGTCGCCCAGGCCCAGGTTCAGGCCCTGGCCGGCCAGGGGGTGCACGTTGTGTGCGGCGTCGCCGGCCAGTGCCCAGCTGCGGCGCGCACCCAGGGCGGACTGGCCGGGCAGGGCGCCGCACCAGTGGCGCGCCTGGGCCTGCTGCAGCGGCCAGCTGGCGCGCGGGCCCGCGAGCTGCAAAGCGCCCAGCGCATCGCGGCTGGCTTCGCGCAGGCGCTGGGTGAAGCTGCCCTCGTCGGCCTGCAGCCAGTGCGGAGCCTGCTCCTGCGGCACCGACCACACCACGGCCACGGTGCGCCCCTGGGCGCCGTCCAGCGGCAGGAAGGCGAGGATGCCGCCGTCGGGCAGGAACCACTGGCGCGCCACCTGGCCGTGGGGCCGCTCGCACACCAGCCGCGTGGCGATCGCGTGCTGGGCGTAGGGGGTGATGTCGAATTCGGCACCGAACTCGGCGCGCGTGCGGCTGGCGCGGCCTTCGCATACCACGGTGAGCGCGGCGTCCACGGGCGCGGCGACCGGCTCCACCAGCGGCTGAAAGCGCACGGCATCTGCCAGGCGCGCCTCCAGCGCGGGCACGTCCACGATCCAGGCCAGCGCGTCGTGGCCCTGCTGGGCCGCGTCAAAGCGCACCTGGCCGTCCTGGTCGGCGTGCACCTGCATCTGCAGCACGGCCGTCGCATGCTGCGCGTCGGGCCAGCCGCGCACGGATTCCAGCAGCGCGCGCGAGGCGGCATTGAGCGCGTAGGCGCGCACGTCGCCGTCGGAGGGGGAGCCCTCCGGCGGGCCCACCAGCGCCACGCGCAGGCGGTCGCGCGCCAGCAAGAGTGCCAAGGTGCGGCCCACCACGCCCGCGCCGCGGATACATACGTCAAATGTCTGCGCCATCCCGGGATTGTAGGAGCCGCGCTACGCCCCTGCGCCGGGTGGGGCGGCGGCACAATCGCGGGCCAATCCCCTCATCCATCGACAGCGACAGGAGCAGCAGCGTGAGCTTTCGTGCAGACCATGATTTGACCGGTACCGTGGCCCGGCTGTTCATCCATCCCGTGAAGTCCTGCGCGGGCATCGAGGTGCAGCAGGCCTTGCTGACCGATACCGGGCTGGACCTGGACCGCGCCTGGATGGTGGTCGACGCGCAGGGCGTGTTCCTGTCGCAGCGCACGCTGCCGCGCATGGCGCTGATTCGCCCGCAGTTGCGCAGCGACGACCTGGTGCTGCGCGCACCCGGCATGCTGGCGCTGCATGTGGCGCTGGACCGGGTGGAGCAGCCGGCCACCGTGCAGGTGTGGGACGACACCGTGCCCGCCTGGGACATGGGCGACCTGGCCGCGCAGTGGTTTTCGGACTTTTTGGGGCTGCGCTGCCGGCTGGTGCGGTTTGACCCGGAGCACCGCCGGCTGTCCAGCCTGCGGTGGACCGGCGGCATCGAGGCGCCCACCCAGTTCGCGGACGGCTTTCCGCTGCTGGTGGCGAGCCAGGGGTCGCTGGACGGCCTCAACGAGCGGCTGCTGGCCGCGGGCGAGGGGGCGGTGGGCATGGAGCGCTTTCGGCCCAACCTGGTGATTGCCGGGGTCGAGGCGCACGACGAAGACCGCATCGACGAGCTGTTCATCGGCACGGGCGAAGGCGAGGTGCGGCTGCAGCTCGTCAAGCCGTGCACACGCTGCCCCATCCCCAACATCGACCCCGCCACGGCCGAGAGCACCCCGGCCGTCAGCACGGCCCTGCGCCGTTACCGCCAGGATCCGCGCATGGACGGCGCGATCACCTTCGCCATGAATGCCATCGTGCGCGAGGGCACGGGCACGGTGCTGCGCGTGGGCCAGCCCGTGGCGGCCAACCTGCGGTTCGACTGAGGGTGGCCCTGCGGGGGGCGCCTGGCGAGGGGAGCGCCTGCGGGGCATTGGCGCGCGCGCGCTTCGCTTCATACCCCCTCCCGTAAAATGGCGGGTTTGTCTCCCGAACCTACGAAAGCCCTGCCATGAGCCTGAAATGCGGCATCGTGGGCCTGCCCAACGTCGGCAAGTCCACCCTCTTTAACGCCCTCACCAAGGCCGGCATTGCCGCCGAGAACTACCCTTTTTGCACCATCGAGCCCAACACTGGCGTGGTGGAGGTGCCCGATCCGCGCCTGCAGCAGCTGGCAGAGATCATCAATCCCGAGCGCATCGTGCCCGCCATCGTCGAGTTCGTCGACATCGCGGGCCTGGTGGCCGGTGCCTCCAAGGGCGAAGGCCTGGGCAACCAGTTCCTGGCGCACATCCGCGAGACCGATGCCATCGTCAACGTGGTGCGTTGCTTCGAGGACCCGAACGTGATCCACGTGGCCGGCCGCGTGGACCCCATTGCCGACATCGAGGTCATCCAGACCGAGCTGTGCCTGGCCGACCTGGCCACCGTCGAGAAGGCCCTGCAGCGCTACAGCAAGGCGGCCAAGAGCGGCAACGACAAGGAAGCCGCCAAGCTGGTGCAACTGCTCACGCCCATCCAGGCTGCGCTGGATGAGGGCAAGCCGGCGCGCACCGTGCCCGTGTCCAAGGAAGACGCGCCGCTGCTCAAGCAGTTCTGCCTGATCACCGCCAAGCCGGCGATGTTCGTGGGCAACGTGGCCGAGGACGGCTTCGAGAACAACCCCCTGCTGGACAAGCTCAAGGCCTATGCCGAGGCCCAGGGCGCGCCCGTGGTCGCCATCTGCGCCAAGATCGAAGCCGAGATGGCCGAGATGGGCGACGAGGACCGCGACATGTTCCTGCAGGAAATGGGGCTGGAGGAGCCGGGCCTGAACCGCCTGATCCGCGCGGGCTTCAAGCTGCTCGGCCTGCAGACCTACTTCACGGCCGGCGTGAAGGAAGTGCGCGCCTGGACCATCCACGTGGGCGATACCGCGCCGCAGGCGGCCGGCGTGATCCACGGCGACTTCGAGCGCGGCTTCATCCGCGCGCAGACCATCGCGTTCGAGGATTTCATCCAGTACAAGGGCGAGCAGGGCGCCAAGGACGCGGGCAAGATGCGCGCCGAAGGCAAGGAATACGTCGTCAAGGACGGCGACGTGATGAACTTCCTGTTCAACGTCTGACGAATTTCGCTGGATCTCGGTGGAGCTCAGTAGCGCTTGGTGGACAGGTTGCTCCATTTGAAATCAATGGGTTGCGTAAACAATACGGTCTACTGAGCGTTCCTATTGTTCATCGAGGTTCGGAAAATTCGGGGGTAGCGTTGGGGGTACTCGTGTTCAACCGTGGGGGTACATCTCCCCGCAGTGGAGTCCAACGATGCCCGAAAACCTACTCACCGACCTCAAGGTCAGGTCGGCCAAATCGACTGATCGAGACTGGAAACTTTCAGACGGCGGGGGCTTGTTCCTGCTGGTCAAGCCCACCGGCGGCAAGCTCTGGCGGTGGAAGTACCGCCTGCAAGGCAAGGAGAACCTCTTTGCCATTGGCGGCTTTCCTCAAGTAAGCCTTGCTGAGGCGCGTGCAGCCCGTGAGAAGGCACGTGCCTTGGTCAAGCAAGGCATCCATCCTGCCCATGAGCGGCGGCAGGTCAAGGAGCGCAACCTGGAAGCGCTGGAGGAACGCAAGCGCGCAAAGGAAAGTTCGTTCGCCAAGGTGGCGCGGGCGTACCTAGCCGAGATCAAGCCAGTCTTTGCACAGAGTTCCTACCGCACGAAAGAATCCCGCATCAGGAAGTACCTGTCGCCCAAGTTCGATGGGATGCCGATGAGCGACATTGGCGTGAAGCAGATTCGCCCGCTGCTGGAGGAATGTAAAGCTCATGGCGCGTGGGCGGCCATCCATGTCAAAGGTGATCTTTCGGCGATCTTCGAGTTCGCGGTGGTGCGGGGTTTGGTCGAGGCCAATCCGATCCCCAGTCTGCGCGGGCTGCTGCGCGTGCCGTTCAGCGAGAGCAAGGCGGCGATGACGCGAGAGCAAATCCAGAAGTTCTACCAGGAGTTGCGTGGCTACCGGGGCTATCCGGAAACCTCGTTGTGTCTGCGGCTGATTGCGCTGACCGCCTGCCGTCCAGGCGAAGCGGCGGATGCCGAGTGGGATGAGTTCGACTTTGAGGATGCGTTGTGGCGTCGGCCTGCGGCGAAGATGAAGGCGCGGCGTGACCATGTCAGTCCGTTGTCCACGCAGGCCATAGCGGTGCTGAAAGACTTGCTGCACATCACGGGCGGCGGGCGCTATCTGTTCCCGCACCGGAGCGGCAAGGGCTTCACCACGCCCAATCGGCTGACCTACGCAATGCGCGACATGAACCTGGGCCGGGGTACGACGCCGCATTGCTGGCGGACGACCTTTTCCACCTGGGCCAATGAGAACGGATACCGGCCTGATGCGATTGAGCGGCAGCTTGCCCACGTGGAAAGCAACAAGGTGCGGGCGACGTACAACAAGGCGCTGCTGCTGGATCAGAGAAGGACACTGTTGCAGGACTGGGCGGACTATCTGAGTGCGGCGGAGGGAAGCTGCACAGCATAGGGAAGAGTTGGCTGGGTGTTGCAGAACCAATGGACAGGGCGACCTTTTCCTTTTCTTGATAGGGCCGTTGTCCCTTGAGTGCCGTTCCCTTGCCATTTGCCTTTGCCCAAAGCTGGGCGCTAGAAATGGGGTAAACAATGGATTGAATGGGGTATTTTTGATTTAATTACCTTTTTTTTGAGATTCATGTCGCTCATTTCTTTCCTGGTCGCCTATGCCGGCCCCTTACGACCGGTCCAATGCTCAGGAAATGGGGTAATCAAACACCGGTAATGAGGTATTTTTAGAGACAATACCCCATTTAATAGCTATAATTACCCCATTTACACAGCCCAGGCTTACATTTCCATGCACTCGCTCACACTCGAGTACCTTGCCGCGCTTCGCTTCGATGGCACTCAGGCCGCCACGCTGCGCACACTGGGCGAGTACCAGGGCAAGCAGCAACTCTACGCCGCGCAGTCGCCCGAAGCCCTCAAAGGGCTACGCCAGATCGCGGTAGTCGAATCCACCGAGTCATCCAACCGCCTGGAAGGCATTGTCGTCGCACCCTCGCGGCTGAAGTCTTTGGTCATCCGCAACGCAACGCCAAAGAGCCGTTCCGAACAGGAGATCGCCGGCTACCGTGACGCCTTGGCGTCGATCCACGAATCGGCCGCGCACATGCCCTTCAGTGAGGGAGTGGTGCTGCAACTGCACACCCTGCTGTACCGCTATATGCCGCAGGCGGGCGGGCGCTGGAAGGCCACCAATAACGACATCATCGAGCGTCACCCGGACGGCACGTCACGTCTACGCTTCCAGCCAGTCGCTGCGCACCTTACGCCCATGGCCATGGGCGATCTGACCGGGCGCTACGCCACCGCGCTGGATCAGCACCTGGCCGACCCTCTGGTCCTGGTGCCGCTGGCGATGCTCGACTTCCTATGCATTCACCCCTTCCCGGACGGCAACGGTCGCATGTCCCGCTTGTTGACCTTGCTGCTGCTCTATCACTTCGACTATGCCGTGGGCCGCTACATCAGCCTGGAACGCATCTTCGAGGACACCAAGGAAGGCTATTACGAGACGCTGGAAGCCAGCTCGCAGGGCTGGCACCAGGGGCAGCACGACGTCAAACCCTGGCTCGACTACTTCTGGGGCGCCTTGCTAAGGGCCTACCGCGAGTTCGAGGAGCGTGTTGGCACCATCGAGCGTGGCCGTGGCAGTAAAGGCGACCGGGTGCGGACGGAAGTTCTGGGGCGCACCTTGCCGTTCTCGATTTCCGAGATTGAAGAAGCCTGCCCGGGCGTGAGTCGGGACATGGTTCGGCTGGTATTGCGGGCGATGAAGTCAGAGGGACTGATCGAATCGACCGGCAAGGGGCGTGGAGCAAAGTGGCTTCGCATCAATCAAGGCGGTGAGAAATGAAGACTAGAAAAAGTATTTTCAGCCTCGACATCCGCGATGATCACACTTGCGGCAACGTGCCCGCGTTCCAGACCGAGGAAATGGCCGCAGGTAGCCAACACTTCCGCATCGCCAGGGATGCTAGGCATGTCTAAATCCGAGGCACAGACACGAGCCGACTTGATTGACCAGCAACTCGCGTTATCAGGCTGGAACGTCAAAGACCCCACCCAGGTTGTCGAGGAATTCGACATCCTCACCGCCTTGCGAGTGGGCGTGGCCGAGCCGCGCACGCCCTACGAGGGCCACCAGTTCAGCGACTACGTCCTGCTCGGAAAAGACCGCAAACCCCTGGCAGTGATCGAGGCCAAGAAGACCAGCCGCGATGCCGCCATTGGCCGCGAGCAGGCCAAGCAATACTGCTACAACATCCAGAACCAGCTGGGTGGTGAGCTGCCATTTTGCTTCTACACCAACGGCCACGAGCTCTATTTCTGGGATCTGGAGAACGCGCCGCCGCGCAAGGTGGTTGGCTTTCCCACCCGCGACGACCTCGAACGCTTCGCCTACATCCGTCGCAATCGCAAGCCGCTGACGCAGGAATTCATCAACACTTCGATTGCCGGACGTGATTACCAGATTCGCGCGATACGCTCGGTGCTCGAAGGCATCGAACAGAAGAAGCGCGATTTCCTGCTGGTGATGGCCACCGGCACCGGCAAGACCCGCACCTGCATCGCCATGGTCGATGCCTTGATGCGGGCTGGCCATGCAGAAAAGGTGCTGTTCCTCGTGGACCGTATCGCGTTGCGTGAACAGGCACTGGCCGCCTTCAAGGAGCACATGCCCAACGAGCCGCGTTGGCCCAATGTGGGTGAAAAGCTGATCGCGACGGATCGCCGTGTGTATGTCGCCACCTACCCGACGATGCTCAACATCATCCGGGACGAGGCACAGCACTTGTCGCCGCACTTCTTCGATTTCATCGTCGTCGATGAAAGCCATCGCTCCATCTACAACACCTTTGGCGAAGTGCTGGACTACTTCAAGACCATCACGCTGGGCCTCACGGCCACGCCGACCGACATCATCGACCACAACACCTTCCAGCTTTTTCATTGCGAAGATGGCATTCCCACGTTTGCCTACACCTATGAAGAGGCCGTGAACAACGTGCCGCCCTACCTCTGCAACTTCCAGGTCATGAAGATTCAGACCAAGTTCCAGATGGAGGGCATCAGCAAGCGCACCATTTCGCTGGAAGACCAGAAGAAGCTGATCCTCCAAGGCAAGGAAGTTGAAGACATCAACTTCGAGGGCACTCAGCTTGAAAAGCAGGTGATCAACAAGGGCACCAACACCCTGATCGTCCGCGAATTCATGGAGGAGGCAATCAAGGACGCCAACGGCGTGCTGCCAGGCAAGACCATCTTCTTTTGCGCCACCAAGGCCCATGCCCGGCGCATGGAAGAAATCTTCGACAAGCTCTACCCGCAACACCACGGTGAGCTGGCCAAGGTGCTGGTGTCAGACGACCCGCGCGTCTACGGCAAAGGTGGGCTGCTCGATCAATTCACCAACAACGACATGCCTCGCATCGCTATCAGCGTGGACATGCTCGACACCGGCATCGATGTGCGCGAAATCGTCAACCTCGTGTTCGCCAAGCCGGTCTACTCGTACACCAAGTTCTGGCAGATGGTCGGGCGCGGCACACGCCTGCTGGAAACCAGCAAGCCCAAGCCTTGGTGCCTTGAGAAGGATGTGTTCCTGATCCTCGACTGCTGGGACAACTTCGAATACTTCAAGCTCAACCCCAAGGGCAAGGAGCTTAAACCGCAGTTGCCGCTCCCGGTGCGGCTGGTGGGCCTGCGCCTCGACAAGATCGAAAAGGCCAATGACAGCGGCCATGCCGACATCGCCACGCGTGAAGTCGCCAAGCTCCGCCTGCAGATTGCCGCGCTACCCAAAGAGTCGGTGGTGATCAAGGAAGCCGCCGCCGCGCTGACGCGGCTGGACGATGACAACTTCTGGATCAGCCTCAGCCACGACCGGCTGGAGTTCCTCCGTGCTGAAATCAAGCCGCTGTTCCGCACCGTGTCCGAGGCCGACTTCAAAGCCATGCGCTTCGAGCGCGACCTGCTGGAGTACTCGCTGGCCGTTTTGAGCGGCGAAAAGGAACAGGCCGACACCCTCAAGGAAGGCATCGTCGAGCAGATCGGCGAATTGCCACTCTCGGTCGGCTTCGTCAAGCAGGAAGAGGACCTGATCCGCGCTGCGCAAACCAGCCACTACTGGGCCAAGGCGGATGAAGACGCCTTCGACGAACTGGTCGCCAAGCTCGGCCCGCTCATGAAATTCCGCGAGCAATCCAGCGGCCAGGAGCAAACCCACCTCGATCTGGCCGATGAGCTGCACAAGAAGGAATGGGTGGAGTTCGGTCCACAGCACGAGGCGGTCAGTATCACCCGCTACCGCGAAATGGTGGAAAACCTGATCGCCGAACTCACCGCGCACAACCCGGTGCTGCAGAAGATCAAGAACGGCGAGGTAGTGAGCAGTGAAGAGGCCAAAGAGCTGGCCGAACTACTGCACGAAGAACATCCGCACATCACTGAAGACCTGCTGCGCCAGGTTTACAAAAACCGCAAGGCGCGCTTCATCCAGTTCATCCGCCACATCCTGGGTATTGAGGTGCTCAGGAGCTTCCCAGACGAGGTCAGCGCCGCCTTTGACCAATTCATCCGCGCCCACACCACGCTCAGCAGCCGGCAGATGGAGTTCCTCAATCTGTTGAAGAACTTCATCGTCGAGCGCGAAAAGGTAGAGAGAAGAGACCTGATCAATGCCCCCTTCACGGTCATCCACCCGCAAGGCATCCGTGGCGTGTTCAGCCCGGCAGAAATCAACGAAATCCTGCTGCTGACCGAACGGTTGGCAGCTTAAAGAACAGGGCATCCCATGCTACAGAACAACCCCGAACTCAAAAGCAAGATCGACCAACTCTGGAACAAGTTCTGGAGCGGCGGCATTAGCAACCCGCTCACTGCCATCGAGCAGATCACCTATCTACTGTTCATGAAGCGGCTGGACGAACTGGATCAGAAGAGACAGGCCGATGCCGAGTGGACCGGCGAGAAATACACCTCCAAGTTTGAAGGCACCTGGATTCCACCCGAGGAGCGCAACTGGCCTGTGGCGGAACAGCGCCCCATCGACAAACGCACGTTGCGCTGGAGTGAGTTCAAGCGCATGCAGGCCGAAGAGATGTTGCAGCATGTGCAGGGCAAGGTGTTCCCTTTCCTGAAAGACCTGAACGGTGCCGAATCCAATTTCACCCACCATATGAAAAACGCAGTGTTCATCATTCCCAAGCCAGCCCTGCTGGTGGAGGCGGTGAAGACCATCGACGAAATCTTTGAGGTGATGGAGAAGGACTCACGGGAAAATGGCCAGGCCTTTCAAGACATCCAGGGAGATGTCTATGAAATGCTGCTGGCCGAAATCGCTACCGCTGGCAAGAATGGCCAGTTCCGTACCCCGCGCCACATCGTCAAGCTGATGGCCGAACTGGTGCAGCCCCAACTGGGTCACAAGATTGCCGACCCGGCGTGCGGTACTGGTGGCTTTCTGCTGGGTGCCTATCAGTACATCGTCACACAGTTGGCTATTAACGCCGGTGCCAAGAACCTCAAGCCCGATGAAGACGGTTTTATCCGCACCTCAGTTGCTGCAACATTCGATGAAAAGCGTCAATTCGTCCTGCAAGAAAGCCTGTACGGCTACGACATCGACGCCACCATGGTGCGCTTGGGCCTGATGAATCTGATGATGCACGGCATCGACGAGCCGCACATCGACTACAAGGACACCCTTAGCAAGAGCTACACCGAGGAGGCCGAATACGACATCGTGCTGGCCAACCCGCCTTTTACCGGTAGCATCGATAAGGGTGATATCAACGACAATCTGCAACTGGCCACCACCAAGACCGAGCTACTGTTTGTTGAGAACATCTATCGCCTGCTCAAGAAGGGCGGCACTGCATGCGTGATCGTGCCGCAGGGCGTGCTGTTCGGCTCTGGCGGGGCATTTAGGACGCTGCGTCAGTTGCTGGTGGAGCGCTGCGACCTCAAGGCTGTCATCACCCTGCCCAGCGGGGTGTTCAAACCCTATGCTGGGGTCAGCACCGCCATTCTGCTGTTCACCAAGGTCTGGGGGGTGAAGGACAAGGTTACCAAGCCCGCCACCGAGCATGTCTGGTTTTACGAGATGGCCGCCGATGGCTACTCGTTGGATGACAAGCGCACCAAACAGGCAGGTTTTGGTGACCTGCAAAACATCATTGCCGAATACCACACCCGTGATGCGGCGACCGATACGGACCGCACTGTCAAGTGCTTCATGGTGCCACGCACCGAGATCGCTGATGAAAAAAACAACTATGACCTATCACTGTCGCGCTACAAACAGGATGTGTTCGAGGACGTGCAGTACGACGCGCCAAGTGTGATTCTGGATCGGCTGCTTAAGGCGGAAGTAGGTGATGCGGATGAAGCGGAACTGGCCAAGGTGCAGAGCGGAATCGTCCGTGAACTATTGGAGCTGAAGGGGATGGTGGAATGATCCCAATGAAACCAACTCCATTGAGCCAACTGGCAATTGTGTCAGCAGGGCAAGCGGCGCCAAAGAGTGACGAATTTTCCGACTACGGTACACCATTTGTCCGAGCAGGTAGCCTGGATAGACTGCTGTCAGGTGAACCCGAGTCCGGCCTTGAACTTGTCAGCGAAGAAACAGCCAAGCAACGGAAGCTGAAGACCTATCCAAGAGGAACTGTTCTTTTTGCAAAGAGTGGCATGTCCGCCACCAAAGATCGCGTCTACGTCCTTCAAAACCCCGCCCATGTCGTTAGCCATTTGGCGACGCTGATCCCCAAGAAGGGGACTCACGTAGGCTATCTTCGCTTTGCCTTGAAGCACTTTCCGCCCTCATCGCTGATCAAAGATCATGCTTATCCAGCCATTGGTCTTGGAGATATCGAGGATTTCAAGATCCCCGTTCCTGATAGTTCTGACGACCAAATTCGCATTGCCCATTTGCTCGGCAAGGTGGAAGGACTGATCGCCAAACGCAAACAACACCTGCAACAACTCGACGATCTGCTCAAGAGCGTGTTTCTGGAGATATTTGGTGACCCAGTGCGGAATGAGAAGGGGTGGCCAATAAGTCCATTGGTCACCTATATGAGTGAGCAGCCGAATAACGGCCTGTACAAGCCTCAATCGTCCTATGGGTCTGGGACGAAAATCATCCGGATTGACTCCTTCTATGATGGAATTGTTCAGAATATAGAAGGGCTAAAACGAGTTGAAATTACAGATTCAGAATTTTTGAAATTCGAGATTCGGCCATTCGACGTCCTAGTAAATCGAGTCAATAGCATCGAATATCTGGGAAAGATTGGCGTGGTTCCAGCTATTTCGGAGCCCGTGGTTTATGAGTCGAACATGATGCGCTTTCGTCTAAATCATGAAGTAATGCTTCCTGTTTTTTTGATGTATTTTTGGCGGACTCCATATTTAAAATCTCAGATCAACAGCAAAGCGAAGAAGGCGGTGAATCAGGCTAGCGTCAATCAACAGGATGTTGCTGGTTTACTCGTATCGCAGCCACCCATCGATCTCCAAAACCAATTCGCCGTCGTCGTCGAAAAAGTCGAAGCCCTAAAAACTCGCTACCAGCAAAGCCTCTCTGACCTTGAGGCCCTCTATAGCGCACTGAGTCAGAAGGCTTTCCAAGGCGAGCTGGATCTATCGCGGGTGCCGATGCCAAAATCGCCCACTCAAGATGTCAGCGCTGTTTCCCAAGGAGATCAAGCTACCGTGCCTGAACCCGTTATGCAAACCGCGCCTGCCATTCATTTGCCTGATACCGGCAAGCTACTGGAAGCGTTGGAAAATGCCGAGGCCCGCACGGCATTGATCGCAGAATGGCTGGACGCCTATCGCGAACAACTTGCTGGCACAGCATTCTCGGCACAGCACTTCATGGTAGTGGCACAAACCCGGCTGGCGGAACTGCACCTGGACAACGACTTCGTGCTAGGTGCTAGCGACTACGAACACATCAGGGCATGGGTGTTCGAGGCGCTGGCCGCCGGCACGTTGACTCAGGTGTTTGATGATGCGGGCAATTGCATTGAACTCAAGGCCGCTATTGAGCAAAGTCAGGCATGAAACTACTGCGCCTGAAGATCACCGACCCGGAGGGCTTTCGCAGCCTGCCCTGTGGGTTTGAGCACTACTTTCGCACTGAATGGAGCTTGCAGGATGAACTGGCGCAAGCAGACCACTTTGCCCCCTTCGTCTGTGCCGGGCCTAATGGCAGCGGCAAGTCCAACTTGCTCGAAGCTCTGGCGGCGATCTTCTATCAGCTGGAAGTGCTGCGCGTACGCCGCAGCTTTCTACCTGAAGCTTTGCAAGACGAGGCGCTGGATTTTTCACCTGTTGCCTTTGAGCTGGATTACCTGATCCGCGTGCCCGCCGAGTACCGCGGCCCCGAAAGCCCGCCGTGGGCGAAAGTGGGTGTGTGGAAGAAGGCCGGCGAATCGGTGCGATTTCTTTGGGACAACCAGGGCGACTTCAGCACCGATGTGTATGAGGCGTTCAAGGGCGGACACGCCGACATCCTGCTGCCGCAGTACGTGCTGAGTTATTCCTCGGGCGAGAACGAGATCCTCAGTCTGCCCTTCTTCAAGATGCGTTTCGTGCAGTTCGACGAGTACTGGAATGCACTGACCTGCCAACTGAGCTACCCCGGCCACCCCGAGACGCGGCTGGCCTATCTGGACAGCGGATTCAGCCAGGCCATCCTGCTGTGCAACCTGTTGTTTCAGGACGAGAGCACACTCCAGCCCTTCCGCGAGGATGTGGGCATCGAGGCCTTGCGGGAATTCCGCATCATCCTGCGCCGCCGAATTCCTATCGACGCAATACAACTGGAAGCCTTCGACCTTGCTGATGAAGATCAGAAGCGCGAACGACGAAATCGAATACAGGCGGAAGCTCGAACACGCGGACTTTCAGAGTCTGAGATTAGCCAATCAGTTGATGATTGGGTTCGCAGCGAGATCATCAAAGGCAATCCCGCGCTCTCGGAAACTGATGAGCTGGGAAGTACGCGCTATCGCCTGAACTTGCTGCAGTTGCTGGAGGGTGACGAGAAGTCCTCGCTGGTGGTGAGCGCCCTCAAGCGTTGTGCCACGCTCAATTACGTCGACGACGTCACCGATACGCTGGTGCTCGACTACTGGGTCAATGAGGCGACCCGGCAGGCATTCCGCGAGAACTTCGATGGTTCGGCGCTGGCGCTATTCCAGGCGTTTCAGGTGCTGTTGACGCTCAACCTGTATGCCGTCAGCGATGTTCTGAAGGCCGATCTCTATACCTCGACCAGCCACTACGTCAGCGAGACGGTGCCAACCCTGGCATCTGACCAGCGCATCATGCGCTTCAAGTTCATGCGCTTCACCAAGCAGGGTGTGGCCGAGCCGATGATGCTCAAAGAATTGTCGGACGGCGAGCATCAGTTGCTGCACAGCCTCGGCCTGTGCCTGCTGTTTCGAGAGACCAACAGCCTGTTCCTGCTCGACGAGCCCGAGACGCACTTCAACCCTGACTGGCGCGCCAACTTCATCAGCCGCTTGCGCCAATGCCTGCCGGGTCATGGTGAATGCGCGCAGGAGATGCTGATCACCACCCACGCCCCTTTCCTGATTTCCGACAGCAAGCCGGACAAGGTGCTGGTGTTTGCTAAGGACAAAGCCAGCGGCAAGGTCAGCGTCAGCCACCCACCGTACAACACGCTGGGCGCTTCGATCAACAAAATCACACATGAAACGTTCGGTAAGCGCGAAACTATTGGAGGCGGGGCTCAACAAGTGCTGGAGCAATTACTGGCTGACCCTATATCGAAAGCCGACCCCCATGGCCTTGC
Organism: Diaphorobacter sp. C33; assembly: GCF_030503915.1. Classification (NCBI taxonomy): domain Bacteria; kingdom Pseudomonadati; phylum Pseudomonadota; class Betaproteobacteria; order Burkholderiales; family Comamonadaceae; genus Diaphorobacter; species Diaphorobacter sp. C33. The sequence goes on along the minus strand of NZ_CP129980.1, from coordinate 2,339,672 downwards.
TCGCAAGATCATGGATACCATGGGCGACTCTGTGGAACGCACGTTAGCCGTGCATGCCTTGCTACAGACGCCAGGAGCCGACAAGGAGCCGGGCTGATGTTATTTCCCTATAAACGGCCTCGTCACCCGATGCGGGCCATGCACGGTTTTGTCGCTTATATCTTTGCCAAGGTCTGGTGCCGTGCGCCAAATGAGGAATACAGCCTCGAACTGTTCAAGGGGTTGCCACCGCTATATGCCATCATGGATGAATTACATCGGGCGGATTTGGCTGGCTCAGAGAAGGGAGCAGGAGCGTTCTTTTATCGCTACGTCAACCAAATATTCCAAGATTTCAAACAGCTTGGTCCCGAGGACATCCAGTCTTATCGAAAAATGTTCAGGGACAACAATGATATCCAGGCGCTTTGCGAGGGAAAAAAGGAACCCGGCCGCTACATCGCAGGCACTCAGAATGCACTGATGAAAACGATAGAAGCCTTTTTCAGCAAGCTCTACAGCTGCGGCTTCTTTGAGCTGGCAATAGTCAAGGAACACATTGGTGCCGGCTTGAAAGAGCACTACAAGGAATTTTCCTCTCTGAACGACATGCCTTGTTGCCCGTTTTGTGGCCTTTTGCCGATGGATTCCGAATATGATCCGACTCGGGAGGCTTATGATCATTATTTGCCTGCTAGTAAATATCCATTCAATTCTGTGAATTTAAGAAATTTGGCGCCTGCGTGCTATAAATGCAACTCGCAAAACAAAGGTGCAAAAGATCCCCTGCAAGATGAAGCTGGGATCAAGAGAAAAGCCTTTTATCCATATGCCGCTGACAGCTATAAAATCCAAGTGTTCGTGCATTTTCAATCAGCTGCCCAGATCCCTGAAAAAGAGCAGGATATTCGCATTTCTCTAAGCTGTGCAGGGTATGATGAGGAAATCGAAACCTGGGATCAGCTTTACAAAATACGCGAGCGTTATACGGCCAAATGCCTTTCTTCTTCCGGCGCGAAATACTGGTTGCAGCGTGTGCTGGATGAAGATAAAAATTACCAGCAGTTATCTCATGATGCTTTAAATAAAGAGCTGGAGCAATGTGAGCGCTTTCCTTGGCATGAGAGCAATTTTCTTAAACGTGCCTTTTTCGACACCTGCCGACAGGTCGGTATGATTTGATGGCTTATTCGCACGCTGACACGCTGATGGCTGGATTTCAGAGCCGCGAGTTTGGATACAGTGGCAGGTTCGGCAAAGTAAACCTCAGCTTCCCAGATATATCGCTGTCACCTTGACTCGCTCGTGCCCAAGTTCACGACTGATTTGCTGCCGAACATGTTGGTCGGTAAGGCGTTGCGATAGGTCGAGTTGAGCCGTGCCAGGGCCGCCTGCTGCCGGTGACTTCCACCCCGTTAGTGTTTCATATCGCATCTGTGCATACCGATGTCGCAGGCCATGCATATTGCTCAGGCTTGCAGCCTTGCACTGTCCATCGTAGACGTGCCGCTGCTGGATGTAGGTTTTGTTTGCCGGGATCAATGACCCTATGCCTGCCAGGTGGTGTGCTGCCTGGAGCACGTCGCGTTGCTCTGTCGTGGTGATGGGCACCGTGCGCTCCCGGCCGCCCTTCGTCCATGATCCTTTGAGGGCAATGTGGTCACCTCGATCCGCATAACTGGGCTGGAATTTGATCGCTTCCTCCCGACGCAATCCGAAGGCGGCCTGTAGCTGAAGGCTCATGCGTACATGCGCGTCGGTGACCTGTTCAAGACCTGTGCCTAGTTCCTGGGCCTTGCTGATGTTGGTCACATAGCGGCGCTCGGCCACGCCGAGTTGCGTGTTGTCCGCCGGCAGGATGCCGGCCTTGCCGATCTTCTCGGCCCACCAGCGCAGGTGAGAGAGCCGATTCTTGATGGTGCCGGACGACAAGCCTTCTCCCAGCCAGCGATCCAGCAGCGCCTGGACATGCTTGCCCTTGAGCGACGATGCCTTCATCTGCCGGAAACCCGCCTCGCGCAGTTGCCGTGCAGCCAGCGCGAGGGAACTCATCCGGTCCGCCTGTGTGTTGTAGCTGCCGTCACGGTTGCGCTGGCAGAGCTGCCGCAGGGTATAGGTCAAGTCGTCCATCTTCCGGCCTCCAAGCAAAGCGCCGTACTGCGTTGTCCTGAAATTCATTGGTTAGTGTTGGTGCCAACTCGCCAAGGCGAGATCCCGTGAGGGCAAGGGCATGGTGTTCAGGAGACACCAGAGCCTCGAATGAGGCGTCCGTCTTGCCCCCTGCTGGAAGCCCGGACGGAGGTACTACAAGACGAAAGTGATGTGAACGTGGACGAGTCCTCCTATGAAGTGAGTGGGATAAGAAATGCAGCGGGAACCCTGTGCGTTGCGCACAGGCCATTGCCGCAAAGGACAGTGCGCCAGGCGGAGCGGTAGGGATGATTTAAAACAGACGAAGAAGGCTCCGCCCTAGGTAGGGCCGGTATGCGGTCGGAGCCTGGGCATACCTGGGGTGGCTCCACCCTGTCGGGCCAGCGCTTGCAGGAACCTGCGCTGTTGGGGTTGCCGATGTACGAAGCCCATCGGTCTTGGCAACTGCCCGGTCAGTTTAGGGCGGCCATCATCATGTCTGCCGCACGCAATAGGAACTGGCTTTCGCCCGCATTGTTTGCGGTGTTGCGTGGGGCGTCACTGCGGCGTGCAGTGACGCCCCGTTTCGCGGCAGCATCTACTGCTACGCAGGATGCGGCTGCCATCCCCTGGCCTGCATTGCCTGCGCTGCGATGTCCCCGGCGTTCGTCGAGGTGTTCATGATCTTGCGGATGTTGGCGATGTGCGCCAGGGCGGTTTCACGTGATGCCGGTTGCGCAGGCGATTCTGGGCGGTTTTCGGTACGCGGTGGAACTGCAGGCCGATTCTCGGCAGGCCGTGGGGTGGTAGACGCCTCCTTGCGACCTGCCCACAAGCGGAATTCGCCCGCAAAAACGCGCTTCACCAAGGCGAAGAAGTAGGCCACGACATTGCGCACGGTGCCGCTCTGGCTGCGCGCCTGCAGCTCGTCGAGTACTTCTTGGCGATGCTGCGGCGGCAGCCGCCGCAAGGCGGCCTGCACGTCCTTTTGCTGATCTGCCTGGGCATTGCTCAGGCAAGGCGGCAAGCTCACCGACTGCGATGCCGGATTGCCGTCGCCTTCGCGCGCGCGGTACGTACGTTCTTTTTTATACATATACGTCTTATACGTACTACCCTGCTCAGCCGTCATGTGGCGAGCGTGTTCGGTCTGTTGTGGAACAAGCGTGCTGCCAGCGGAATCGCCAGACAATGGCAGTGGGTCGGCTGTCTCGCTCGCCTGCGTCGGCGGAGTAGGGGGCAAATCATCGTCATCGCGGAACTGATCGTGGGTCGCAATGGAAGCGGCTTCCGGCGCTTGCGCCAGCGTTGCCTGAATGTGAATGGCCACCCGATCCACCTGGTTGTTTTCGTGGCCGATGGAAGATTGCAGAAGCGCGGGCAGGCTGGCATCGAGCGTGCAAGCCTCTTGGAAGTCGAGGGCGCTTTCGTGAACCTGATACAGCTCGCTGAGCACGTGCCCCGTCAGCGGATCGCGGTGCTGGCCTACCAGGCTGATCCAGCCCGTCAGCCGGAGTACGACGAGAACGCGCCGGGCCGTCTCGTACCCGGCCCGCTGCCCCAGCGGTGTAGTGGTGAGATAGCGGCGCAACTGCCCCATATTCGCCAGCGGGCTGATGCCTTCCGCAGAGCGCAGCATGCGCAGAACCTGCCAGCCATTGCGCTCCAGCGGCGTGAGGCGAGCATCGAGCATGAGCGAGGCGGGCGTGGTGAACAGGGCATCTTGCCCCAGCGGGTTGTGGCGGGTGTGATGGTCTGCCATGAGCGTTCTCCAAGGTCTGGGCCACAGTGGCCCGTTCCCCTGCATCTCATCGCGTACCGCTCCATGCGTCAGCCAACAATGCGGTCTGCGCCATAACCGTTTTATCCGGCTGGGCGTGGCGCTGGCATCGGCATCCAGACTGATCTATCATTCCGATACCCCCTTGGGGGTACAACTGGGGGTACTTCCAGCGATTCCCGCAAAGCCCGTGGCCCGATTTCCCCGCGAAACCTAGCATTCACGGCCCTTTGCCGACCGATCAACGTTTAAACGTCTGACCACCGGGGCCGGTCCCGCAGCCTCTGCGGGACAGACCGGAACGGCGCCGCAGGCCATGGCGGCGGCCGGGGTGCGCACCGGCGGCGAGCGCCGCGGGGTCTGGCGCTCTGGGCAGGGCGCGGAGCCTGCCGGCAATCGCATCGAACCGCAGAGAGGAGTCCAGGCATGGGTGCTGCAAAGCCGTCGCCGCACGCCGTGACGGAGGTGCGGCGCTTTCAGGCAGGGGACTTTGCCGCCTACCGGCGCTGGTACGCGGACCCGCTGCTGGACCGGCATCTGGGCCCCATGGATGACGAGTGGCTGGCGGATGTGCTGGCCGACACCAATGGCGAGGAATGGGCGGTACTGGCCGATGGCGTGCTGCTGGCCGTCGTCGGGCTCACGCCCGACCCGGAGGTGGGTTGCTGGGTGATCACCGATTTCGCCGTCGATCCCCGGCGTCGTGGCCAGGGCTGGGGGCGGCGCGCCTGGCAGGCGCTGTGCGCGCTGCCCGCCCTGAAAGCACGACCGCACTGGCGCGCCTACGTGGCCGACGACAACCCGCAGGCGCAGGCCTTTTTCGAGGCGCAGGGCTGGCGGCGGCTGGAGGCGCTGGGCATCGAGGATGGCCTCTGGACCTACTGCTGGCAACGCGCCGGGGCCTTGGCCGGGTGCGGTACGGCTCCGGCATAGGGCGCGCGAAAGCAGGAGCCGGCCTGGCGCAAGTGGGGTGCCGGCGACGGTACCCGCCGGGAGGCGCCTGGCGGCCGCACCACCAGCCTGCGGCTTGAGAATTCAAGCCAAAAGCGGCTCTGGCGCACTGTGTATAAGCGCTGGCAGCTATCAAATTTGAAGTGATTTCGCACGGCGTCATGGTGGACGCCGTGTGCCTATGGGCGCAGAAAGGGCAGCGGCACCTCGGCCGGGATCGGGCAGGTGTAGGGCTGGCCCTGCCGGCGCTCCAGCAGCTCCGCCTTGGCCTGGGCAATCAGTCCGGGTTGCTGTACCAGCTCGATGGCCGTCGCCGTGAGCACCCTGGCGGCGCGCACCATGCCGGCGTGCGCCAGGGAGGACTTGCCCTGCGACACCATCTGCCATGAGTGCAGCGGCGTTCCGAAGGCATAGCAGGCCACCCAGGCCTGCACGGTGGGGGTGATCCAGCTCACGTCGGCCACGTCGGTCGAGCCGAACATGGTCTCGTTGGCTGCAGGGTCGTAGGGCGCCACACCTTCGAACACGGCGGGCACCTGGCCGCGCAGCACGCTGGCCAGCGGGCGGCTGACGGCGTCGATGTCGCCCGGGCTGAGCGTGGCCTGGAAGTCCGCCGCCCGGCCCCGTTCGCGGGCATCCACGGCCAGCGCGCCCTCGGCCTGCAGCCTGGCGTAGAGCACCTGGTTCAGCGTGGTGTTTTGCAGCAGGTTGGAGCAGGCCTTGTCGAACACGATCTCCACGCGGCAGTCGGTCATCAGTGCCGCGCCGCGCGCCACGTTCTGCACGCGCTCGTAGAGCTCGGCGGCCTCGTGGTTGCGCGCCGCGCGGATCAGGTACAGCACCTCGGCGCGGGCCTGCACCACGTTGGGCGACAGGCCGCCCGAGTCCGTCACGGCGTAGTGCACACGGGCGTCCGAAGGCATGTGCTCGCGCAGGTAGTTCACGCCCACGTTCATGAGTTCCACCGCGTCGAGCGCACTGCGGCCCAGGTGGGGCGAGTGCGCGGCATGCGAGGCCTTGCCGTGGAAGATGAACCTGGCCTGGATGTTGGCCAGCGTGCTCTGGCTGAAGACGCCCGTGAAGCTGGCCGGGTGCCAGGTAAGCGCGGCGTCCACGTCGTCGAACGCGCCTTCGCGCGCCATGAAGGTCTTGCCCGAGCCGCCTTCCTCGGCCGGACAGCCGTAGAAGCGCACGCGCGCCTTCGCGCCCGTGGCCTGCAGGTGCGCCTGCAGCGCAATCGCGGCGAAGTGGGCCGAGGTGCCCAGCAGGTGGTGCCCGCAGCCGTGCCCGGCCAGGCCGGGGCTGTCCACGGACGGCGTGCACACCAGGGCGCCGCTTTGCTGGTTCATGCCCGAGAGGGCGTCGTACTCGCCCAGGAAGGCGATCACCGGCCCCTCGTCGCCCCACTCGGCCATGAAGGCGGTGGGGATGCCGGCCACGTTGCGCGTGACGCGAAAGCCCACACCGGCCAGGGCATCGATGTGCAGCTGGGCGGACGCCGTCTCGGCATAGCGCAGCTCGGCCAGCGACCAGATCTGGTCCGCCAGCGCATGCATGCGCGGTGTTTCGCGTGTGAAGAAGTCCTGCAGTGAGCGCATGGGAATCGGCCTGCTTACTCGGGCTTCACGCCGGCCTTGTCCAGCAGCACCTTGTGGCGTTGCGTCTGCGCGGTGATCTGGGCTGCGAACTGGCTCTGGTCCATGTCGGTGGGGGTGGTGCCCAGGGTCTTGAGGCGCTTTTGCACGTCGGGCAGGTGCGCCGCCTTGACAGCCGCCTCCTGCAGCCGCTTGACGATGGCGGCGGGCGTGTTCTTGGGCGCGACGATGCCGAACCAGCTGATGCCCAGCTGGTTCAGGTCGTTGTAGCCTAGTTCCTTGAAGGTGGGCACGTTCGGCAGTTCGGGCGAGCGGCTTTCGGAGGCCAGCGCCACCGCAATCAGCTTGCCGCTCTTGATGTGGGGCAGGGACGAGGGCAGCTGGTCGGGCATCACCTGCACCATGCCGGCCAGCGCATCGTTGAGCGCAGGGCCGTTGCCGCGGTAGGGCACGACCAGGATGTCGGTCTTCAGTGTCTCGTTGAACGACGCCAGCATCAGGTGGCCCAGCGTGCCCGGCCCCGGTACGGCGCCGCTGATCTGCTTGGGCTGTGCCTTGGCCTTGGCCACGAAGGCCTCGAAACTGTTTACGCCCAGGCTGGGGTGCACCATGTAGACGGAGGGCATGGTGACCAGGTTGGCCACGGGGGTGAGCTTGGCGCCCAGGTTGGCCGCGCGGGTGTACAGCAGCGGGTTGATGGTCATGGTGCTCACCGTGGCCATGCCGATGGTGTAGCCGTCGGCTGCCGCGTTGGCCAGGGCCTCCGTGCCGAGCAGGCCGCCCGCGCCGGCCTTGTTGTCCACCACGATGGACTGGCCCAGCGTCTGGCGCATGCCTTCGGCCAGCACGCGGGCCACGATGTCGGTCGAACCGCCGGCCGCGAACGGCACGATCAGCTTGACGGGCTTGCTGGGATAGGCGTCGGCGGCCCGTGCGGCAGGGGACAGTGCGAGGGCGGCGCCCGCGGCGAGGGTGGAGAGGGTGAGTGACTTGAGGCTCAGGCGTCGGGCGGGCACAGGGGTGTTGCGCATGGGAGGTGTCCTTCAGGTTCAAGCGTCGAAAAACCAGACGCCGGGGTATGCGTGAATCGTTGCTGCTCATGCACGCATTGCATGTGCCGCGAATATAGAAAAAACCGGTTGCCCGCGGGCACCGTTTTGACAGGAAGGTATAAGCAGGACCGATGGCTGCATACTGGAGCATCCGAGTCTCTAAGGACAACCTGGAGAACCTATGCGCGAATCCGATAGCTTCCCCGAAGGCCGCGTGCTGTTCTCACGCCTGGCCAAGCATGTACGCCTGCGCCAGTTGCAACTGCTGCTGGCCCTGCAGCAGTGCTGCTCAATCGCGAAGGCGGCCGCCCATCTGGACATGAGCCAGTCCGCCGCCACCCAGGCGCTGGCGGAGCTGGAACGGGTGCTGGATCTGCGGCTGTTCGAGCGGCACTCGCGCGGCATCCGCCCCACCCAGGCTGGGCAGGCGCTGATCGACGCCGTGCGCAGCGTGATGAACCAACTGGAGGACGTGTCGGAAACACTGGCCGCGATCCGCATGGGCGCGTCGGCCGCGCTGCGGCTGGGCTCCATCCCCGCAGCCGCGCACGCCATCCTCGCGCAGTTGCTGGCGCAGTTCTATGCGCTGCGGCCCCAGGTGCATGTGGATGTGCAGGAGAGCGAGGGGCCGCGCCTGCTGTCGCTTTTGATCAGTGGCGGGCTGGACGCCGTGTTCTGCCGACGTCCTGCGCTGTTGCCCGAGAGCTTTGTGTTCGAGCCGCTGCTGCGCGACGAGGCAGTGGTTGTCGCAGCCGGCACCCATCCGCTGGCGGTGCGTCAGGCCGTGCCGCTGGCGGCGCTCGGGGACGCGCGCTGGGTGCTGCCGACTTCCAACATCGCTGTGCGCGACATCTTCGAGCACACGGTGCTGGCGCAGCTGCCGCAGGCGCAGTGGTTTCCGGTGTCCACCGTGTCGCTGCCGGTGCTGGAAGGGCTGCTCGGCCACCCGCGCGCCGTGGCCCTGGTGCCGCGCAGCATCGTGCCCGGCCTGGCGCATGACCGCCCGGCGGGCGGAATCCGCATTCTGGACATGGCGGTGGACCGCGCGGCCTTGGCGCTGGCCGACCTGGGGGTGATGCATGCGCGGGAGCCGGCTCCCCCGTTGCTGCAGGACCTGCTGAAGCTGTGGCGTGCCGCGCATCCCCTGGGGTGAGGCGCTCAGCCGGGCGCGGGGGTCAGGCGTGCAGCCAGCGTACCCAGTCGCCCGGCACCAGGTACAGCAGGCCGGCCGTCATGCTGGCATAGCGGAAGAACTTGCCAATCGCCATGTAGAGCAGGCAGGGCCAGAACGGCATGCGCAGCCAGCCTGCCACGGCGCACAGCGGGTCGCCCACCACGGGCAGCCAGCTCAGCAGGCAGGTCTTGGGCCCCCAGCGGCGCAGCCACACGCGGGCGCGCCGTTCGGTGCGGCTCAGTTCGCGGGCGGGCTTGGCGGGGGGCTGCGCATGGCCCGCATGGCGGTGCCGGCGCGCGGCGTCCCAGGCGCGGTGCGCGCCCAGGCCCATCCACCAGCTGACCGCGCCGCCCAGCGTGTTGCCGGCCGTGGCCACCAGGATCGCGGGCCAGAGCAGTTCGGGGTTCAGCTTGACCAGGCCGAACACCGCCGGCTCCGAGCCCACGGGCAGCAGCGTGGCGGAGATGAAGGCCACGATGAACACCGTGCTCAGGCCGAATTGGGGCAGAGCCAGCAGGTCCAGCAGTTGGTGCATCCAGATTTCCATAGCAGGGCTGCGAGTGTAGGGGCAGCGGTGCGCTGGCTGTGTCGCCACCCGCGGGCGCAACATGCGCAATCGCAGTGCTGGCTTTTCGGTTGCTGAAATTTTGGGCAGGTAGAATCCGCCCCTTCGCCCCCACACCCCCAGCCCGCCCGTACCGTCCATGCAGATCGGCCCCATTCCCTTGGCCAACCGCCTGTTCGTCGCCCCCATGGCGGGCGTGACGGACCGGCCGTTTCGCCAGCTGTGCAAGCGGTTGGGCGCGGGCTATGCGGTGAGTGAGATGGTGACCTCGCGCAAGGATCTGTGGAACAGCCTCAAGACCAGCCGCCGCGCCAACCACGAGGGCGAGCCCGGCCCGATCGCGGTGCAGATCGCCGGCACCGACGCGGCCATGATGGCCGAGGCCGCGCTCTACAACATCGACCGCGGCGCACAGATCATCGACATCAACATGGGCTGCCCCGCCAAGAAGGTCTGCAACAAGTGGGCGGGCTCCGCCCTGATGCAGAACGAAGCCCTGGCCGTGGAGATCGCCGAGGCCGTGGTGGCCGCCTGCGCACCGCGCGGCGTGCCGGTCACGCTGAAGATGCGCACCGGCTGGTGCCAGCAGCACAAGAACGCCGTGGTGCTGGCGCGCCGCTTCGAGGACGTGGGCATCCAGATGCTGACCGTGCACGGCCGCACGCGCGAGCAGGGGTACAAGGGCCAGGCGGAGTACGACACCATCGCTGCCGTGAAGGCCGCGGTGCGCGTGCCCGTGGTGGCCAATGGCGACATCACGTCGCCCGAGAAAGCCCGGGCGGTGCTGGCCGCCACAGGCGCCGACGCGGTCATGATCGGGCGCGCGGCCCAGGGCCGGCCGTGGATCTTCCGCGAGATCGGCCACTACCTCGCCACTGGCGAGCACCTCGCGCCGCCGCTGGTGGCCGAGGTGCGCCGCCTGCTGCTGGAGCACCTGCAGGACCACTACGGCCTGTACGGCGAGGCCAGCGGCGTGCGCAGCGCGCGCAAGCACATCGCCTGGTATGTGCGCGCGCTGCCGGGCGGCGAGGCACTGCGACACCACATCAACACCATCGAGGACTGCGCGGCGCAGTGGCAGGCGGTGGCCGATTTCTTCAGCGCGCTGGGCGCGCAGATGGACCGGCTGCCGTCCGCACACGACGGCGCCGACGCGGTCCCGCCCGTGAGGGAAACAGAGCATGAGCCGGAACAACATTGAACAATGCGTGCGCGAGAGCCTGCAGGGCTACTTTCGCGACCTGGGCGGCGAGACGCCCGACGGCGTGTACGACATGGTCGTGCGCCTGGTGGAAAAGCCGCTGCTGGAGGTGGTGATGAGCCACGCCGACAACAACCAGTCCCGCGCCGCCGAATGGCTGGGGCTGAACCGCAACACGCTGCGCAAGAAGCTGGTGGAGCACAAGCTGCTCTGATGTTGCTTCTAAAAGAATAGCTGGTGGCGCTTGCCCATCAAGCGCTACAGCCCGATTTCATCAAAACCATCACGAGTCCCCCATGAACGCACTCCTCTCCGTCTCCGACAAGACCGGCATCGTCGAATTTGCCCAGGCACTGCATGCGCTGGGCATCCGCCTGCTGTCCACCGGCGGCACCGCCAAGCTGCTGGCCGAGAGCGGCCTGCCCGTCACCGAGGTGGCCGAGGTCACGCAGTTCCCCGAGATGCTGGACGGCCGCGTGAAGACGCTGCACCCCAAGGTGCATGGCGGCCTGCTGGCGCGCCGCGAGCTGCCTGCGCACATGGCGGCGCTGAAGGAGCACGGCATCGACACCATCGACCTGCTGGTGGTCAACCTCTACCCGTTCGAGGCCACGGTGGCCAAGGCCGGCTGCACGCTGGCCGACGCCATCGAGAACATCGACATCGGCGGCCCCGCCATGGTGCGCAGCGCTGCCAAGAACTGGAAGGACGTGGGCGTGGTCACCTCGGCCGACCAGTACGACGCGGTGCTGGGCGAGTTGAAGGCCGCGGGCAAGCTGTCCGACAAGCTGCGCTTCGCGCTGTCGGTGGCGGCGTTCAACCGCATCGCGCAGTACGACGGCGCCATCAGCGACTACCTGTCGTCCATCCAGTTCGACGAGGCCAAGCTGTCCGAGAGCTACGTGCCCGAACGCGCGCTGTTCCCCGGCCAGAGCAACGGCATCTTCACAAAGATCCAGGACCTGCGCTACGGCGAGAACAGCCACCAGCAGGCCGCGCTGTACCGCGACCTGCACCCCGCGCCCGGCTCCATCGTCACCGGCGTGCAGCTGCAGGGCAAGGAACTCTCATACAACAACATCGCCGACGCCGACGCCGCCTGGGAATGCGTCAAGAGCTTCAAGCTGCCGGCCTGCGTGATCGTCAAGCACGCCAACCCCTGCGGCGTGGCCGTGGGCACGAGCGCGCTGGAGGCCTACAGCAAGGCCTTCCAGACCGACCCCACCAGCGCCTTCGGCGGCATCATCGCGCTGAACCGCCCCGTGGACGGCGCGGCCGCGCAGCAGATCGCCAAGCAGTTCGTCGAAGTGCTGATGGCGCCCGACTTCACGCCCGAGGCGCTGGAGGTGTTCAAGGCCAAGGCCAACGTGCGCCTGATGAAGATCGCGTTGCCTGCCTCCGGCGGTGCCACGGCGTGGGAGCAGGGGCGCAACCTGATGGACGCCAAGCGTGTGGGTTCGGGCCTGCTGCTGCAGACGGCCGACAACCATGAGCTGCAACTGCCCGATGTGAAGGTGGTGACCCTCAAGCAGCCCACGCAGGAAGAGATGCAGGACCTGATGTTCGCCTGGAAGGTGGCCAAGTACGTCAAGAGCAACGCCATCGTGTTCGTGAAGGGCGGCATGACCATGGGCGTGGGTGCGGGCCAGATGAGCCGGCTGGATTCGGCGCGTATCGCCAGCATCAAGGCGCAGGCCGCGGGCCTGTCCCTGCAGAACACCGTGGTGGCCAGCGACGCCTTCTTCCCGTTCCGCGATGGGCTGGACGTGGTGGTCGACGCGGGCGCGACCTGCGTGGCTCAGCCCGGCGGTTCCATGCGCGACCAGGAGGTCATCGACGCGGCCAACGAGCGCGGCGTGGCCATGGTCTTCACGGGCGTGCGCCACTTCCGTCACTGAGACGCGCTGACCACGCCGCATGCCGGTGGACCCAGACCCGCTGCACGACGACACACCGCCGCCACGGCCCCGCTGGCTGGGTTGGGCGCTGGTGGTGTTCATGGTGCTGGTGGTGCTGGGCGTGCTCAACGTGGGCTGGCGCATCCTGCAGCCGGGGCCCGCAGCCCAGGCGCTGGACGCCGCCCAGCAGGCGCACCCGGAACGGGCCGCGGGCCGCGCGCTGGTCGAGGCATCGGATTGCCTGCGTTGCCATGGCCTGGAGCGGCACGCCGTAGGCCCGGGCTTTCGCCAGATCGCCGCGCGCTACGCCGGCCGCAGTGATGCGGCCACGTACCTGGCCGGCAGGATCCGCGAGGGCAGCGTAGGCGTATGGGGCCGCACGCTGATGCCGCGCCATCCCCAGATCACCGAGGCGCAGGCCCTGCAGATGGCGCAGTGGCTGTTGGCGCTGCCGCCCGCCGAGGGTGGTGTGCTATTGAATCAATAGCTGTTAGCGCTTATTGGACGGGTGTTAGAGTCAGAAAACGCTGTAAACCACTCGCGTGGACGGCGGCACCGCTTGCGCCGTCCCGCTCACACCTTCAGCAGGCGGCCCGGCGTGCCGGCCTGTACGGCCAGCGTGGTCTCGGCGCTGGTGGTGAACTGGCGGCTGGTAATGGTGTTCACGTACACCCACTGCGCGCGGCATTCGGTGGCCGTGGCGGTCACCACCATGTAGCCGCGGCGCGCGGTGTCGCAGTACTTGAGTGGCTCCACCAGCTGCAGCAGCGCCGCCGACAGCGTGGCCGGGTTTTCATTGGGCAGGTATTCCTCGAAGCCGGGCGAGCTCACCGACGAGGTGGCGAACTCCACGCCCACGGGGTTGCCGTTCATGTCGTTCAGCTCGCTGGCCCAGGCATTGTGCGTGTCGCCCGCCAGCACCACCAGGTTCTTGTTCATGGCGCGGGCCATGCCCAGCACCGTCTCGCGGGCGGCCTGGTAGCCGTCCCACGCGTCCAGGTTGTAGGGGATGGAGGGCTGCGCCAGGATGGCTTGCTCCTCCGGCGTGAGCGTGGCGGGCGCCGTGCGCGCCTTGGCGACGATGGCCGCGTAGCGCGACACCGTCACGCCGCTGCCTGGCTGCAGCGTTTCCATGAGGATGGGCGCGGGGATGTTCATGCGGCCCATCAGCACCTGCTGGCCCAGCATCTGCCAGGTGGCGCTGGAGGCGGCCATCTGCTGCTGCAGCCATTGCGTCTGCGCGGTGCCCAGCAACTGGCGCGCGGGATTGCCCACGGCCGCGGTGAAGCCCGCTGCGTCGAAGCCGCCGGGCTTGAAGAAGGCGGCGTAGTCGACCTGCGCATCCCGTCCCACCACGCGCGTGTCCAGCATGTGCAGCGCCAGCAGGTTGCCGAAGGCGAAGCTGCGGTAAATGACGTCCGGCTGCGCGTTGCGTGTGGGCATCCACTCGTGGTACGCCTGTAGCGCCACGGCCTTGCGCGCGGCGAAGCTGCCTTCCGCGGCTTGGTGGTTTTCCGCGCCGTTCATCCAGGTGTCGTTGGCGATCTCGTGGTCGTCCCACACGGCGATCATGGGCGCGGCGGCGTGCAGCGCCTGCAGGTCGGCATCGGTGCGGTACTGGGCATGGCGCGTGCGGTAGTCGGCCAGGCTCAGGATCTCGTTGGCCGGCTGGGACAGGCGGCTCAGCGCCGCCGCGTTGCCCGAGGCGTAGCCGCCCTGGCCGTATTCGTAGAGGTAGTCGCCCAGGTGCACGGTGGCGTCCAGGTCGCCGCGCCGGGCGGCATCGGCGTACACGTTGAAGTAGCCGGCCGGGTAGTTGGCGCACGAGAACACGGCCAGCTTCACCTGGGCCACGCTGCCCGTGGGCAGGGTGCGGGTGCGTCCCGTGGGCGAGGTGGCCTCGAAAGCCTTGAAGCGGTAGTGGTAGACGGTGGCGGGCTTCAGGCCCGTGGCGTCCACCTTGACCGTGTAGTCGCGCGCGGCGCTGGTGCGCACCTCGCCGCGCGCCACGATGCTGGCGAAGGCGGCGTCGCTGGCCACCTCCCACTGCACGGGGATCTCGGCGCTGAAGTCGGCGGGCGGCGTGACGCGCGTCCAGAGCATGACGCGGTCGGCCAGCGGGTCGCCGCTGGCCACGCCGTGCGCGAACTGTACGGCGGGTGCGTCATCGTCGCCGCCGCCACAGGCCGCCAGGGGCAGGGTGCCCAGCGCGGCGGCGCCCAGCGTGATCTGCCGCACGAAACGACGGCGCCCGCCGTCTGCGGCGGGCGGGGTGCTGGCGTGCGCAGCCTGCAGGAGGTTGGTGAGGGGTTTGGAATCGTCGTGTCGCTGCATGGCGGGCGGGAGAAAGGTGATGAACCCGCCAAGGCTCGCAGCAAGGGATGACGGTTTCATGAACCACCGTCGCGCACGCGTCAGTGCGCCCATCCGCCGGTCACCCGCAGGGATGGATGCGGGCGAGTAAGCACGTTTTATGCCTCCAGCGCTCTCCCATCAAACGCTGGAAGCTATGAAAACTATAGCTTTTGGAACACGTCGCGCGCCACGGCCACGGTGTCGGCGATGTCCTGCTCGGTGTGGGCGGCACTCACAAAGCCGGCTTCGTAGAGCGCTGGGGCAATGTAGACGCCGCCGTCCAGCAGGCCGTGGAACAGCGTGTTGAAGCGCATGCCGTCGGTGTTGAGCACCTCGGGGTAGTTCTGCGGCAGTTGCGGCAGCAGGAAGAAGCCGAACATGCCGCCCTGGGTGTCGCCGCAGAACGGCACACCCGCAGCGCTGGCCGCGCCCGCGAGGCCGTCGATCAGGGCGCGGGTTCGGGCGCCCAGGGCGTCGTAGAAACCGGGCTTGGCGATCTCGCGCAGCGTGGCCAGTCCGCAGGCCGTGGCCACCGGGTTGCCCGACAGCGTGCCCGCCTGGTAGACCGGACCCAGCGGCGCAAGCTGCTCCATCACGGCGCGCGAGCCGCCGAAGGCCGCCAGCGGCATGCCGCCACCGATGACCTTGCCGAGCACGGTGATGTCCGGCTTGAAGCCCGGGATGGCCTGGGCGTACAGGCTTTGCGCCCCGCCCAGCGCCACGCGAAAGCCGGTCATCACCTCGTCGATGACCAGCAACGCGCCGTGCTGCGTGCACAGCTCGCGCGCGCGGCGCATGAAGGGCACGCTGGCGCGCACGAAGTTCATGTTGCCGGCGATGGGCTCCATGATCACGCAGGCGACGTCGGGGCCGTGCAGCGTGAAGGCCTCCTCCAGTTGGGCCACGTCGTTGTATTCCAGCACCAGGGTGTGCTGCACCACCTCTTGCGGCACGCCGGCGCTGGTGGCGTGGCCGAAGGTGGCCAGGCCCGAGCCGGCCTTGACCAGCAGCGAGTCGGCATGGCCGTGGTAGCAGCCGTTGAACTTGATGATCTTGTTGCGCCGGGTGGCGCCGCGCGCGAGGCGGATGGCGCTCATGCCGGCCTCGGTGCCCGAGCTGACCAGGCGGACCATCTCCATGGAGGGCACGTGGCGGATGATCTCCTCGGCCAGCTCCACTTCACGCTCGGTCGGCGCGCCGAAGCTGAAGCCCTCCAGGGCCGCTTTCTGCACGGCCTCCAGCACGGCCGGGTGGCCATGGCCCAGGATCATGGGTCCCCAGGAGCCGATGTAGTCGATGAAGCGCTGGCCGTTGGCGTCCCACATGTAGGCGCCCTGGGCACGCGTGATGAAGCGGGGCGTGCCGCCCACGGCGCGGAAGGCGCGCACCGGCGAATTCACGCCGCCGGGGATGAGCGCCTTGGCGCGTTCGAAAAGGGGGAGATTGAGGTCAGTGCTGTGTGTCATGGGGTGGCAAATCGAAGCCCTCCACGACCGCGGAGGGAGATACGTCGTCGTCGGTGTCCTCGTCGTCGGGCTGGGCCCAGAACATGCGGTCGGGCAGCACATGGCCCATGCCGGGGCGGAATCCGTGCTGCAGGCAGCCGTCCAGGTAAGTGAGCGCTTCGCTCGTGGCCTCGCCCAGGTCGCTGCCGGTGGCAATGAGCGCCGCCAGGGTGGCCGACAGGGTGTCGCCCGCTCCGATGAAAGTCACTTCAAAGCGTTCGAAGCGCCCGCTGCCCAGCACCGTCTGCGGTGAGGCGAGCACATTGTCGATATGCCGCTCCGCCGCGGGAATGCCGGTCACCAATAGATAGGGCACGCCTATCTCCGCGACTGCCATGGCCAGGTCGCGTGCCGAGGGTGGGCGCTCACTGCCCCAGTCCGGCAGCAGCCAGCGCCACAGGGTGCTGTGGTTTCCAACCAACACCGATGTCTGCGGCAGCAACAGCTCGCGGAAGGCGTCGTGGTACTGGTCGATGAGGTCGTCCTGCCACCACGACAGGTCCGGCATGAAGGCGATGACGGGCACGTCCGCATAGTCGGCGGCGATCTCGGAGATGGCGCTCAGGTTCTCGGGGCTCCCCACGAAGCCGACCTTGATCGCGTGCAGCGGCATGTCTTCCAGCACGGCACGGGCCTGCTCGGCGACCGTCTCGTCTTCGAAGGCGTAATGGTCGAATATCTCGGCGCTGTCACGCACATAGGTCCCGGTCACCACCGGCGCGACATGCCCCCCGACCGAGGACACCGCCGAAATATCGGCCGCCAATCCTCCCGCGCCGCTGGGGTCGTTTGCATTGAAAACCATCACGCAGATGGTGGGGGCGGTGGATTCGCTGTCATCCGCCGTCAAGCTTTGGCTGTCGGGTGCTGAAGGGGTATTCGATTGCATGGGTGGGTGCCAGCGTAACCGGTGGCACGAAAGCTGCATCCGGCAGTGATGACTAGATACAATCGTTGCATTCTATGTGAAGGCCCCTTAAGCTGTGACGGACCCAAAAACTTGGATGTGTTTGATTTGCGGTTGGATATATGACGAAGCTGCGGGCTGCCCCGAGCACGGCATTGCCCCCAACACCCGCTGGGCAGACGTTCCCATGAACTGGACCTGTCCCGAATGCGGCGCCCGCAAGGAAGACTTCGAGATGGTCGAGATTTGAGGCGCGGCTCCTGCCAGCGTTGTTTTTTCGTTCCTCAGGAGCAGTGAGAAATTGGCTACGACGACGACCGGTCCCACCTTCCGTGTCCTGGTGGTGGACGACAGCAATACCATACGGCGCAGCGCCGAAATTTTCCTCAAGCAGGGAGGGCACGAGGTTTTATTGGCCGACGATGGTTTCGATGCCTTGGCCAAAGTCAATGATTACCAGCCTCAGCTGATTTTCTGCGACATCCTCATGCCTAAGCTGGATGGTTATCAGACCTGCGCCATCATCAAACGCAACGCGCGTTTTGCTGATACGCCCGTGGTAATGCTTTCATCCAAGGACGGGGTTTTCGATAAGGCGCGCGGCCGTATGGTCGGTTGCCAGGAATATCTGACCAAACCATTTACCAAAGACCAGTTGCTGCAGGCTGTGCAGCAATTTGGAAATGCCCAATAAGGAGTTTTGTAATGCCGATTCAGAAAGTTTTGGTCGTGGACGACTCGAAGACCGAGTTGATGTTTCTGACCGACTTGCTGCAGAAAAAGGGCATGCAAGTGCGTACCGCCGAGAATGCCGAAGAGGCATTTCGCCGTCTGGCCGAGGAAAAGCCGGACCTGATCCTGATGGACGTGGTCATGCCCGGCCAAAACGGTTTCCAGCTGACCCGTGCCATTACCCGCGATCCGCAGTATGCGGATGTGCCGATCATCATGTGCACGAGCAAGAACCAGGAAACCGATCGCGTGTGGGGCATGCGCCAGGGCGCGCGCGGCTACATCACCAAGCCAGTCGATCCTGCAGAACTGCAGGCCAAGATCGACGCGCTGAACTGAGGCCGGCTGCATACCCATGGCTAACCGCGAAGCCCTGAAAGAGCTACAGACACGACTTGCCGCCCGGCTGCAGGCTGCCAGAGGCGAGGGTGTGTCCGTGTCGTCCTGGTTGGCCGTGGAGTCTGCCGGACGCTATTTCCTTCTTCCCCTTGGACAATCGGGGGAGATCTTCCCCTGGGGCGGGGTGCAGCCCGTTCCGTATACCCAACCGTGGTTCCTGGGCGTGGCCAACCTGCGTGGCGCGCTCACCGGCGTGGTGGATCTGGCGGGCCTCCTTGGCGCCGCGCAGATGCGCACGGAGCAGGCCTTGGCAGAATCCAGCCTGCTGGCCTTCAATGGTGCGCTGGACGTGAATGCCGCCTTGCTCGTGGACCGGCTGTCCGGCCTGCGGGGAATGGAGGCCTTCGTCGCCTCCGAGCCGCCGGAGGCCGATGCGCCCCCCTATTTCGGCACCACCTATCTTGATGCACAGGGCACGCGTTGGCAGGAATTGAACCTGCACGCTCTTTCCCAGCATCCCGCTTTTCTCAGCATCAGCGCTTGATTATTTCTGTAAGGCAGCACCATGTCCGTCGTCAATCCATTTGGAAAATTGTTTAACCGCAAGCCCGCCGACCCGGATGCTGAGCTGAACCCCGCTGACTTGGCGCAGGACCCGGCGGGCGGCCTGCTTGCCGATGCGTACCAGACCGATGGCATGGCCAGCGTGCAGGGCGATCCCGGCGATGCGGCGCAGTACCCCGAAGGGGAGTTTGCGGATGAAGACTTGGTCTCGCTGCCTCTGCTGGGCCGCGCAACCACCGCCGTCCACCAGCGCCGCCTGCTGATGCTGCTGGGTGTTGGCTTGGTGGTGCTCGCCTTGATTGCCGGCTGGGTTCTGCAGCAAGCCAACCGCTCGGCGCAGCAGCTGACGGCGACCGGCCAGTCGCTGATGCAGTCGCAGCGGCTTGCAAAGTCCGTGTCGCAGGCCTTGGTGGGCAGCCCCCAGGCCTTCCCCGACGTGGTGGAGAGCTCGGGCGTGCTGGCGCGCAACGTGCGCGCACTCAACGGGGGCGACAACGAACTGGATGTGCAGGCACTGGGTGAGCCTTTCCGCCCCGAACTGGATGCCATCACGCCGTTGGTGGAGCGTGCCGAGCGCAACGCCGGCGTGGTGATGGGTCAGCAAAAGATCCTGACGCAGGTGGGCGACGCTCTGCGTACCATCAACCGCCAGTCCTCGGACCTGCTGGAGATCGCGGAGACGGTCTCGTCCCTGAAGCTTCAGCAAAATGCGCCGGCCTCCGAGATTTCTGCCGCAGGCCAGCTGGTGATGTTGACTCAGCGTATCGGCAAGTCGGCTAACGAGTTCCAAACGACGGAGGGCGTGAGCCCCGAGGCGGTGTTCCTGCTGGGCAAGGACTTGAACTCCTTCAAGGAAATCGCACAGGGCATGCTGGACGGTAGCGCCGACCTTCGCCTGGCTGCCACCCGCGACGCCCAAACCCGCGAGCAACTGGAGTCGCTCATCAAGCTGTATGAGCAGACGCGTACGCAAGCCGGCGCCATCCTGGGCAACCTCCAGGGTCTGGTGTCCGCACGTGAGGCGCAGTCGGCCATCCTGGCAGACAGCGAACCGCTGCGCCGTCAACTGGAAGGCCTGCAAAGCAAGCTGTCGGCACAATCGGGCATGGGTGCGGGCCAGTTCGCCGCGCTCGCCGTGGCCGGTATCTTCGTGCTGCTGTGCGGCGTGGGTATTTCGCGCGTGCAGCTGCTGGACAGCCGCAGCCGCCAAGCCACGGCCGAAGCACAGCAGCGTGATGCCAAGCGCCAGGAACAGGAAGCCAAGCGCATCAACGACGCCAACCAGGCGGCCATTCTGCGACTGATGAACGAACTGCAATCGGTCGCTGAGGGGGACCTGACGCAGGAAGCCACCGTGACGGAGGACATCACGGGCGCCATCGCCGACTCGGTGAACTACACGGTGGAAGAGCTCCGCCAGCTGGTGGGCAACGTGCAGAACACCGCGGCCCGGATGGCCCAGACCACCGCGCAGGTGGACAGCACCTCTACGGAACTGCTGGCGGCTTCGACCGAGCAGCTGCGTGAAATCCGTGAAACGGGCCGTTCGGTGCTCGAGATGGCAACGCGTATTAACGACGTGTCTTCGCAAGCGCAGGAATCCGCCTCGGTGGCCCGCCAGTCGCTGCAGGCCGCCGACCAGGGTCTGCAGGCCGTGCAAAACGCCATCGGTGGTATGAACGCCATCCGCGACCAGATCCAGGATACGTCCAAGCGCATCAAGCGCCTGGGCGAGTCATCCCAGGAGATTGGCGAAATCACCGAGCTGATCTCGGACATTACCGAGCAGACCAACGTGCTGGCTCTGAACGCGGCCATCCAGGCTGCCTCCGCCGGTGAAGCCGGTCGCGGCTTCTCGGTGGTGGCGGAAGAAGTGCAGCGTCTCGCGGAGCGCTCCGCAGACGCCACGCGCCAGATCTCGGCGCTCGTGAAGGCCATTCAGACCGACACCCAGGACGCGGTGGCCGCTATGGAGCGTTCCACCCAGGGCGTGGTGGAAGGAGCGCGTCTGTCGGACAGCGCAGGAACCGCGCTTTCGGAGATCGACCGCGTGTCGCGGCGGCTGGCCGAGCTGATTGAGCAGATCTCATCGTCAGCCTCCCGTGAAGCGGACCTCGCCAACGGCGTGGCAGACAACATCCAGCATATTTTTGCGGTGACGGAGCAGACCGGAGAAGGTACCCGTACGACTGCGCAGCAGGTGCGTGAACTGTCTCACGTGGCCGAGGAACTGCGCCAGTCGGTGGCGCGATTCAAGATTGCCTGACGTCTTCCATTAACGAACTTGCTCCGGATCAGCCGGGGACGAATCCATGTCATCTGTTGACGCCGCAAACGCACAGGGCGCCGATTGGGCCCAGGGCGAGCAGGATCTTGGGCCGCTCGCATGGGTGCTCGATGAACTGCGCAAATCCTTGGATGGTGCCGTCAAGGCCATGCGCCGTTTCGTGCGCGATGCCGAGATAGCGCGGGAGTCCGATCTCGCCTCACTGGACGCGGGGCCCTTGCGCATCGCACGCCAGCAACTCCACCAGGCCAGCGGCGCGCTGGAGATGGTGGGGATGGCGCCTCCGGCCCTGTTGTTGCGCGCCATGGAAACGGCGGTCCAGCGGTTCGTTCAGCGGCCTGAGACCTGCAGCGATGATGCAGCGGCCGTCATCGAGCGCGCCAGCTTTGCCTTGATCGAATACCTGGAGCATGTGCTCGCAGGCAAGTCCGTGTCGCCGGTGGCGCTGTT
Organism: Diaphorobacter sp. C33; assembly: GCF_030503915.1. Lineage (NCBI taxonomy): Bacteria > Pseudomonadati > Pseudomonadota > Betaproteobacteria > Burkholderiales > Comamonadaceae > Diaphorobacter > Diaphorobacter sp. C33. The sequence continues at coordinate 2,318,208 of NZ_CP129980.1, read as the reverse complement.
TCCTCAGTACCGCGAGGCGCAGACGCTGGCGGGGGGGGAGCGGGTGCATCCAGCGGACTTGTGGCCCGTGGAGCGGCGCTTCCATGATCCTGACGTGCCGGTTGCCGCTGCGCCGCTGCCCTATGGATCGGAAGCGCGTGCGCGGCTGGACAGCGCGGTGCTGCGGCTGGTGAAGAATGCGGACCCGGGCGCCGCTGCAGACATGCAGACAACCTGCCTGGGCTTCGCTGCGGCGCAGACCGACCGCCAGGCCCGCGCTTTCTGGAAGATCTGTGCAGGCTTTTTCGAGGCGCTGGCGCAGCAGGCACTCAATCCGGATCTGTATGCCAAACGCGTCGCTTCGCGCGTGCTGATGCAATACGCCACCCTGGCCAAGGGGGACACGGCGATCAGCGACCGTCTGGTGCAGGATCTTCTGTTCTTCTGCGCCCAGGCCGTGGTGCCTGCGACGGCGGAAGCAGCTTCCCGCATGCCGGTACTGACGGCCGTACGGCGCGCGTTTGATTTGAATCGCTACCAGCCGGTGGACTATGACCAGCCGCGCTTCGGTCTTTTCGACCCTGCCATTCTTGCGCAGGCGCGCAAGCGCATTGCCGCGGCCACGGAAACCTGGTCCGCACTTGCGGGTGGAGACCGCAACAAGCTCAAACCGGCAGCGGACCAGTTCAGCCTGGTGTGCGATTCATTGCGCAAACTGCACCCGGACAGCGAAAGCCTGGCACTGGCCCTGACGCGTGCCCTGGAGGCCACCACACGGTCGGGCGAGCCTCCTTCGGCAGCGCTGGCCATGGAAGTGGCCACCTCTGTACTGTATCTGCAGGCGTCCTTCGAGGAATTGGATGCCGCCCAGCAGTACATGGCGGAGCGAGCTGCGCGGCTGTCCGAGCGACTGGACAGCGTGGTTGCCGGCGGGGAATCGCAGCCTCTTGAACCCTGGATGGAAGAGCTGTATCGCCGCGTCAGTGACCACCAGACCATGGGTAGCGTGGTCGGTGAACTGCGTGCGACTCTGGCAGAGGCAGAGAAGTCCATGGACCAGTTCTTCCGCAGCCCGGAAGACATGACCCTGCTTGCCTCCGTGCCTGGCAGCCTGCAGCAGATGCGCGGCGTGCTGTCCGTGCTGGGACTGGATCAGGCCTCCTTGGCCGTGGTGCGCATGCGCGACACGGTCGAGCGCATGCTGACCAACGACCTGCCCGAGGAAGAGCGCCCGCAGGTTTTCGAGAAACTGGGCAACAGCCTGGGAGCGCTGGGCTTTCTCATCGACATGCTGAGCTACCAGCGTGCGATGGCGCGCAAGCTCTTCGTTTACGACGAAGAGCTGGGCGAGTTGCGTGTCCTCATGGGGCGGGCGCGTGCGCAACTGCCTCATCCGGGCGCGCATGATCAGGAAGCGCCTGCCGTACCCGCGTTGGAGCTCCCATTCCCCGACGCACCCGAACCCGCGGCTGCGGCTGTGGTCGAGAGCGCCACGCCGTCTGCACTGGCGGACATTGATTTTTCGCTGCTTGACGTGGACGCGACGACGTCGGAAGACGCCGTTTCTGCGGTGGCCGCTCCGGAAGAGCCCGCGCTTCCAGTGGTTCCGTCGAGCAACGTCGCTGCCGCAGCCCTGCCGGAGGACGATAGCGAGGATGAACTGCTCGACATCTTCCTGGAAGAGGCACGCGAAGTCGTCGCCACCGGCTTGTCGGCGATTGACGCGCTGCGTGCTGCGCCGGGTGACCTGAGCGAGCAGACCACGCTACGGCGTGCCTTCCATACCCTCAAGGGTAGCTCGCGCATGGTGGGGCTGAACGAATTTGGTGAAGCCGCGTGGTCCATGGAGCAGACGCTCAATGCCTGGCTGGCCGAGCAAAAACCCATCAAGGAAGCGCTGCTGCAACTCTCCTCCGAGGCGTTGGGCGCCTTCGGTCGATGGGCCGATGACATCGCAGCAGGAGCTGCGGACCCGTGGAAGGCCGAAGCCTTCCGGGTTGCGGCGGATGCGATGCGCACGGATGGCACGCTGCTGCCACTGGGCGTGCCCTCCTCCGATTCCGCGGACACCACTGCGGCCGTGGCGCCGCAAGTGCCCGCAGAACCGCTGCTGTCTGACGAGCCCGTGTTGTCGGTGCCAGACCTTCCGGAGCCCGCGGCCGAACCACAAGCATTTGCCATTGAACCGCCTGCACCGCTCGAAGCGGTTGACGCCCACGCCAACGCTGCCGCGCTGGAGTTTGATCTGGTGCTGCCGGATGTCGACGTGCCGTCTCAGGACGCGACGGCGGGCCATGAGGAAGTGGGCGGCGACTTTGTCGACACCTTCATCGATGTGGATGAGGCCGACCAGGCCGTGTTGCCGGTGGAGGAGGTGCCCGCAGCTCCCGAGACGGTGACGGAGGAGGTGGATTTCTCGCTGTTCGAGGCTGCGCTGCAAGCTACCGATGCGCCAGCACAGGAGGTCGGCGAACCCGCTTCAACAGTAGCGGCTGACACGGTGGCGGAGCCGGCGGATAACGCATCCGCGGTGCGGCAGGACGAGACATTCTTTATCGGCACGGATGGCGTCCAACCCGAGTTCATCCTGGACGAGGAGCCAGCGGCGGACGTACCGTCTGCGCAAGCCGCCGAAACCGTGGCTGGGACGGACGGTCCGGTGGAGGAAGCGGTCGACGAAGCGGTCAAGGTCATCGAGCACCTGCGCATCGGCATACCGTTATACAACGTGTACCTCAACGAGGCCGATGAATGGTCGCGCCGCCTCGTGACTGCGTTGCAGGAATGGTCGCTGGAATTGCACCAGCCGCTGCCGGACAGCGCGGTGGCGTTGGCGCACTCGCTGGCAGGCAGCTCTGCCACTGTCGGGTTCTCGGCACTGTCCAATCTTGCGCGTACCCTGGAACATACGCTGCAGCATGTTCAACTGCTGCAGCAGGGTCTCCCCGAGCATGCGCAGGCATTCAACGCCGCTGCCGAGGACATCCGGAGGCTGCTGCACCAATTCGCCGCAGGCTTCCTGAAGGAGCCCAGCGCCTCGGTGCTGGAACAGCTCAACGAGATCCTGCAGACCGAAGTGATCAGCGGCATGGTGTCGCTGGAAGACCGTGCTTTCGCCGAGGCAGAGGCACAAGCATTTGAGACGCAGGAGCCGGCTCCGGCAACGCCTCAGGGCACCGTGCATGCGACGGCCGTCGACGAGCCGGCTGCCCCATCGCCCGTGGTGGCGCCTACGCTCCCCGTAAGCCGCGACCGCGTGATTGGCGATACTGTCGCGCCTGCCGTGCCGACCACCGTCGATATCGATGACGACATCGATGCGCTGGACAACATCGACCCCGATCTGTTTCCCATTTTCGAGGAAGAAGCGGTTGAACTGCTGCCCACGCTGGGTGGGGCGTTGCGCCAGTGGTCGTCGCGGCCGGAGAACCTGGGCGCACGCAGCGAACTGCTGCGCGCCCTGCACACCCTCAAGGGCAGTGCGCGCCTGGCAGGCGCGATGCGGCTTGGCGAAATGGCGCACCGCATGGAAACGGCCGTGGAGCAGATCGACACGGAAACCGTGGCGGCCGCAGACATTGAGCCCTTGCTGGTCAGCTTCGACGCATTGCAGGCGAGTTTCGACGCGCTGCGCGCAACTGGAGCGGAGCCGGCGGTACCGGCCGCTGAGCATGGACAGGACGCACAGGTGGTCCAATCCGCTCCCGCGCCAGGGCTTTCCCAGCCGCTCGCTCCGCCCGTTGCGTTGCGTGCGCCGTTGGGTGCAGCCCCTGCGCCGGCCCCCCTGCGTGCGGCAGGTGGGCATTCCGTGCGCGTGCGTTCGCAGTTGCTCGACCGGCTGGTGAACCAGGCGGGCGAAGTGATGATCGCGCGTTCGCGGCTGGACGTGCGCATGTCGCAACTGCGCAGTTCGCTGACCGATTTGTCGGGCAACCTGGAGCGCCTGCGCCAGCAGTTGCGTGACATCGAGGTACAGGCGGAATCGCAGATGCAGTCCCGCTTGGCCCTGTCCAAGGACATGGCGGCGGGCTTCGATCCGCTGGAATTCGACCGCTTCACCCGCGTTCAGGAACTGACGCGCATGATGGCGGAGTCGGTCAACGACGTGGCCACCGTGCAGCGCAACATGCAGCGTGCGATGGAAGACGCCGAAGACGATCTGATCGCCCAGGGCCGCCAGGCACGTGAGTTGCAGCGCGACCTGCTGCGCACGCGCATGGTGGAGTTCGAGGGCATCTCGGAACGCCTCTATGCGGTGGTGCGCCAGGCATCCAAGGAAACCGGCAAGCAGATCAAGCTGGACATTTCGGGTGGTTCCATCGAGATGGACCGCGGCGTGCTGGACCGCATGACCCCTGCGTTCGAACACCTGCTGCGCAACTGCGTGGGGCACGGCATCGAGGAACCCGAGACGCGCGCTGCTGCCGGCAAGGCTCCTGTGGGCTCGATCTCCATCGACTTGCGGCACGAGGGCAACGACGTGTCGGTGGCGTTCCGCGACGACGGGGCAGGCCTGAACATCGCCCGCATCCGGGACAAGGCCGTGGCGCAAGGGTTGATTGCCCCCGATGCGCAGCTGAGCGATGGCGAGGCGGCCAACCTGATCTTCATGCCGGGCTTCTCCACAGCGTCGGAGATCACGGGCCTTTCTGGCCGTGGTATCGGCATGGACGTGGTGCGCTCGGAGGTGAATGCCCTGGGTGGCCGCATCGAGACCTCCACCGAGGCGGGCAAGGGAACGTCCTTCCGCATGGTGCTGCCGCTCACGACAGCGGTGACCCAGGTGGTGATGCTGCGCGCGGGCAACCTGACCATCGGCGTGCCAGCCAACCTGGTGGAGATCGTGCGCCGTAGTTCCGGCACCGAGCTCGACGCTGCCTACGCCAGCCATACCTTCTCGGATGGCCTGGAGGATCTGCCCTTCTACTGGGCGGGTGCATTGCTCCAGTCGTCCTCGCGCAGCACGGAGGTCACGGGCAAGAGCCGCCCCGTGGTGATCCTGCGCAGCGCGTCGCAGCGCATCGCGATGCACGTGGACGAAGTGCTGGGCAACCAGGAAGTCGTGGTGAAGAACTTGGGGCCGCAGCTGTCGCGTCTGCCAGGCCTCGCGGGCATGTCCGTGCTGGCTTCGGGCACCGTGGTGCTGATCTACAACCCGGTGGCGCTGGCCACGGTGTACGGCGACCAGGTGCGCGCGGCCACGCACGCACCGGCGGTGGACCAAGCCGGCGCGGTGGTGGCTGCCGAGGGCGGCACGCCCGCCGCTTCGCTGCTGGTGCCGGTGCAGCAGGTGCCGTTGATCCTGGTGGTGGACGACTCGATCACCGTGCGCCGCGTCACGCAGCGCCTGCTGCAGCGCGAAGGTTACCGTGTGGCCCTGGCGGCCGACGGCCTGCAGGCGCTGGAGCGCCTGCAGGAAGAGCGCCCCGCGGTCGTGTTGTCCGACATCGAGATGCCGCGCATGGACGGTTTTGATCTCGCGCGCAACATCCGCTCCGACGCTGCGCTGCAGGACCTGCCGATCATCATGATCACTTCGCGCATTGCGCAGAAGCACCGCGACCATGCGATGGAACTCGGCGTGAACCACTACCTGGGCAAGCCCTACTCCGACGAGGAGCTGATGAGCCTGGTGCGCCACTACGCCAGCCTGAACACGGAGGCAGTGACCGCCTGACGGCGACGCAGTCCAGCGTCACCCAGGCCCGGCAGGCTGCACGCCTGCCGGGCCTTGTCTTTTGTGCACCGGGGCGATGCCCTCGGATAACGGGCCGATGCGGTGGTTGGCCGTAAAATTGCCGCATGCCTGCCGATACCGCGCCCATGAATCTGACGCACCACTTCCTGATCGCCATGCCGGGCGTGGAAGATGCCTCTTTTTCGCGCAGTGTGGTGTATTTGTGCGAGCACAGCGAGCGCGGCGCGCTGGGGTTGATCATCAACAAACCCACGCCTATCAGCCTGGAAGGGCTGTTCGAGAAGGTGGACCTGTCCCTCGGGCGAGAGGATCTCACGCTGCAGCCGGTATTCCAGGGCGGCCCGGTACAGACCGAGCGCGGCTTCGTGCTGCACGAGGCCATGCGCGGCCCGCAGGAGAGCGAGGACGAGTCGCCCTACGCCTCCACGATGACCATCCCCGGCGGGCTGGAAATGACCACTTCCAAGGATGTGCTGGAGGCGTTGGCCCATGGTGCGGGCCCACGGCGCGTCCTCGTGACGCTGGGCTACTCGGCCTGGGGCGAAGGCCAACTGGAGTCCGAATTGGCCGAAAACAGCTGGCTCACCGTGGGTGCGGACGTGTCGGTCATCTTTGAAACGCCTGTGCAAGAGCGCTATGACCGTGCTCTGGGGTTGCTGGGCCTGCAGTCGTGGATGCTGTCGCCCGAAGCGGGGCATGCATGAGCGGCCAGCCTGCTCCAGCCGTCGTCCCCGCGCATTTCCAATCCTTTCTGGCTTTCGATTACGGGCTCAAGCGCACCGGCGTCGCCGTGGGTACGCGCATGCTGCGCAGCGCCACGCCCCAGGGCACGATCCGCGCGGAGGGCGATGCCCGCTTCGCCCAGGTGGCCGACCGCATCCGCGAGTGGCAGCCCGATGCCCTGGTGGTGGGCGTGCCGCTGCATCCCGACGGGGCTGCCCATGAGAACACCGCCCGTGCGCTCAAGTTCGCGCGCCAGCTGCGCGGGCGCTTCGGCCTGCCGGTCTTCGAGGTGGACGAGCGCTACAGCACCACCGAGGCCCTTTCTGCGGGCGCGGCTGATGCCGACGCCGCGTCGGCCTGCATCATCCTGGAACAGTTTTTGAGGAACCTGCCATGAGTTCTGCTACGACCCCGCCGGGTGCCACGCGCCCGGGCCATCTCACGCTGGATGCCGAGGCGCTGTACGCCGAGCTGCTGCGCGGCGTGCGCATGCTGCGCGAATCTGACACTTACTTGGCGGGCATCGCCTCGGGCGGTGCTTGGCTGGCCGAGCGTCTGCAAAAGGACCTGGGCTTGCCGGGCCAGGCCGGGGTGCTGTCGTCCGCCATGCACCGCGACGATTTCTCCCAGCGGGGCCTGGCTTCCAGCGCGCAGACCACGCTGCCGTTCGACGTGAATGGTGCGGACATCCTGGTGCTGGACGATGTGCTCTACACCGGCCGCACCATCCGCGCCGTACTCAATGAGCTGTTCGACTACGGCCGCCCGGCGCGCGTGCGCCTGGCGGTGCTGGTGGACCGCGGCGGCCGCGAGCTGCCGGTGGCCGCCGAGTTCGCTGCGGCGCGCGTGGCGCTGCCGCCCACGCAATCGCTGGCACTGGCCCGCAGCGAGGCCGGCGCTTTCCATTTCGACGTCAAAGAGGTCTGACGGTGCTGTACAAGCGCAACCCCCAACTCAACAAGAACGGCGAGCTGATCCACCTGCTGTCGATCGAGGGCCTGCCCAAGGACATCGTCACGCACATCCTGGACACGGCCACCAACTTCGTCAGCGTCCAGGAGCGCGAGGTCAAGAAGGTGCCGCTGCTGCGCGGCAAGAGCGTGTTCAACCTGTTCTTCGAGAACAGCACGCGCACGCGCACCACGTTCGAGATCGCGGCCAAGCGCCTGTCGGCCGACGTGTTCAATCTGGATATCGCGCGCAGCTCCACCGCCAAGGGCGAGACGCTGCTGGACACCATCGACAACCTGAGCGCCATGGCGGCGGACATCTTCGTCGTGCGCCACAGCGAATCGGGCGCGCCCTACCTGATCGCACAGCATGTGGCACCGCACGTGCACGTGGTGAACGCCGGGGACGGCCGGCACTCGCACCCCACGCAGGGGCTGCTGGACATGTACACCATCCGCCATTACAAGAAGGACTTCTCCAACCTCACGGTGGCCATCGTGGGCGACGTGCTGCATTCGCGCGTGGCGCGATCGGACATCCATGCCCTGACCACCCTGGGCGCAGCCGAGGTGCGCGTGGTGGGCCCACGCACGCTGGTGCCTTCCGACATGGCGCAGATGGGCGTGCGGGTGTTCCACAACCTGGAGGAAGGCATCAAAGGCTGCGACGTGGTCATCACACTGCGCCTGCAGAACGAGCGCATGAGCGGTGCGCTGCTGCCTTCCAGCCAAGAGTACTTCAAGAGCTTCGGACTCACGCCCGAGAAGCTGCGGCTGGCCAAACCCGATGCCATCGTCATGCACCCGGGCCCCATCAACCGCGGCGTGGAGATCGACTCCGCCGTGGTGGACGGTCCGCAGGCCGTGATCCTGCCGCAGGTCACCTTCGGCATCGCGGTGCGCATGGCGGTCATGTCCATCGTGGCAGGGAATGAAGCATGACCTCGCTGAGCCGCTTCGCGCCTTCCCCCCAGGGGGATGCCGCGCGCACGGCGGGGCGGCCCTTGCACGGCGGCCCCGACCTGGGTTGCCCCAGTTTCATGGGGTGTGGGTGGCGCACGGCGCCATGGATCACCCGGATGACTCATTTGCTATTGTTTTGATAGCTGCTAGCGCTTGTGGGACGGGCGCTAACGGCCAATTTGGCTTAGAACCATGAAAATCCTCATCCAGAACGGCCGCGTCATCGACCCCGCCAGCGGCCTCGACAAGGTGTGCAACGTGGCGCTGGCGGCGGGCCGCATCATCGCGGTGGACCGCGAGCCCCAGGGTTTCACGCCCACCCGCGTGATCGATGCCAGCGGCTGCCTGGTGCTGCCGGGTCTGGTGGACCTGGCGGCGCGCCTGCGCGAGCCGGGGCATGAGCATGAGGGCATGCTGGAGTCCGAGATGGCGGCGGCCGTCGCGGGTGGCGTGACCAGCCTGGTCTGCCCGCCCGACACCGACCCGGTGCTCGACGAGCCTGGCCTGGTGCAGATGCTCAAGTTCCGCGCCGAGAAGCTGCACCAGGCGCGGCTGTTCCCGTTGGGCGCAGTCACGCGTGGGCTGGCCGGCGAGGTGCTGACCGAGATGGCCGAGCTGACGGAGTCCGGCTGCGTGGGCTTCAGCCAGGCCGAGGTGCCGCTGACCAGCACCCAGGTGCTGCAGCGCGCGCTGCAGTACGCCGCGACCTACGGCTACACCGTCTGGCTGCGCCCGCAGGAACTGCACCTGGGCAAGGGCGTGGCCGCCAGCGGCCCCCTGGCCACACGGTTGGGCCTGTCGGGCGTGCCCGTGGCAGCGGAGACGATCGCACTGCACACCATCTTCGAGTTGCTCAAAACCACGGGCGCGCGCGTGCACCTGTGCCGCCTGTCCAGCAGCGCGGGGGTGGATCTGGTGCGGCAGGCCAAGGCGGCCGGCCTGCCGGTGAGCTGCGACGTGAGCATCAACTCGCTCATGCTCACCGATGCGGACATCGGCTACTTCGACAGCCGCGCACGCCTCACGCCGCCGCTGCGCCAGCAGCGCGACCGCGATGCGCTGGCCGCGGCGCTGCTGGATGGCACCATCGACGCGTTGGTGTCCGACCACACGCCGGTGGACGAGGATGCCAAAGCTCTGCCATTTGCCGAGGCCGAGCCCGGCGCGACGGGGCTGGAGTTGCTTCTGTCCGTGGCGCTCAAGTGGTCGCAGGAAGGCGGCGCGCCGCTGCAGCGTGCGCTGGCCGTGATCACGGCAGAGCCCGCGCGGGTGCTGGGCACGTCGCTGGGCACGCTGCAGGCCAGCGTGGGCCGCATTATCGAAGGCGGGGTGGGCGACCTGTGCGTGCTGGACCCTGCGGCGCATTGGACCGTGCAGGCCGACGCACTGGCCAGCCAGGGCAAGCACACGCCGTTCTCGACCTATGAACTGCCGGGCCGGGTGCGCTGCACGCTGGTGGGCGGCCAGGTCGCGTTCGAGCGCGGCTGAGCGACGCCGGCACACGCACATGCTGCGGGGATTACGGGCCTGCTGGCGGGTGTTGCGGCTGGTGCTGCACGCTGCACAGGGGTTGCTCGTGGTGGCGTTGCGCTTTCCCCGCCTATCGGTGGAGCAGCAGCAGGCGCGGGTGCAGGCGTGGGCGCTGGGCCTGCTGGCCTGCGCGGGGGTCACGCTGGAGGTGCGCGGCACCCCGCCGAGCCAGGGGCCGGTGCTGCTGGTGGCCAACCATCTGTCCTGGCTCGACATCCCGGTGATGCATGCGGCGCGCTACTGCCGCTTCATCTCCAAGTCCGACGTGCAGGCTTGGCCCATCGTCGGCACGCTCGCCACGGCAGCGGGCACGCTGTACATCGAGCGCGCGTCGCGGCGCGATGCCCTGCGCATGGTGGGCAGCATGCGGGATGCCCTGTTGCGGGGCGAAATACTCGCGGTGTTTCCCGAAGGCACGACCGGCGACGGTCGCACGCTGCTGCCCTTTCACCCCAACCTGTTGCAGGCTGCGCTGCAGGCGGACGTGCCTGTGCAGCCCATCGGCCTGCGCTTCGTGGACCGCGCAAGCGGCCAGACCACCCACGCCCCGAGCTACATCGGCGACGAAACGCTGGTGGGCTCCATCTGGCGCACGCTCACCGCGCCGCCCATCACGGCGGTGGCGCATTTCGGCATTCCCGAGCGTGCGCAGGGGCGCGACCGCCGGGTGTGGGGCCAGGCATTGCATGCCGCAGTGGACGATCTGCGCCAACGCTGAATAGCCTCCTGCTGTCGCCAAAAGTGCACATGTGTGTGCAACGGGGCTGTAACGGTCTGTTTACATCCATCGCATCGACATGCGCCTGCAGTATGGTGCGCCTCTTTGCCAATAACCGAGGGAGGGATGTATGCAACTGATGGAGCGCGTGAAGGGGATTTTGCTCAAGCCCCGCGAGACCTGGGCCGCCATTGATGGGGAGCCTGCCGATACGGCACGCCTGTTCACGGGTTACCTGATGATCCTCGCGGCCATTCCGGCCGTCTGCGGATTCATCGGCATGTCGCTGATCGGCATGGGAGGCTTTGGCTTCAGCATGCGCGTGCCGGTGCTCGCCGGGCTGGCCAACATGGCCGTGTCCTATGTGTTGAGCCTGGTCGGCGTGTATGTGCTGGCCCTGGTCATCAATGCGTTGGCACCCACGTTCGGCGGCACCCAGAACCAGGGACAGGCGCTCAAGGTCGCGGTCTACGCCAGCACGGCCGCCATGCTGGGCGGCGTGTTCAGCCTGTTGCCGGCGCTGGCCATCCTGGGCCTGGTGGCGGCGCTGTATTCGCTGTACCTGCTGTACCTGGGCCTGCCGCTGCTGATGCGCAGCCCGGCTGCGCGCGCCGTGCCCTACACGGCGGTGGTCGTGGTGGTGGCCATCGTGCTGGGCATCGTCATTGCGGCCATCGGTTCGCTGTTCATGCCGCATGGCCCCGCCATGTGGGGCAGTGCGGGCGGCCCGGCCGTGGTCATCGACACGCCGCGTGGGCAGGTCACGCTGGATACCGCCAAGCTGGAAGAGGCCGGCAAGAAGATGGAAGAGGCTGCCCGCCGTATGGAGCAGGCGCACAAGAGCGGCGATACCCAACAGGTGACCGAAGCCGCAGGCCAGGCGATGGCGGCGGCCATGGGAGGTGCCAAGCACCAGACGGTGGGGGTTGATGCGCTCAAGGCCGCGCTGCCCGCCAAGCTGGGTTCGCTGGAACGCACCAGCTATGAGGTTCACGACGGCGCTGCCACAGGCCTGCCGACCAGCCAGGCGGAGGCCGAGTACGGCAACGGTGACAAGGTTGTGCGCATTTCGGTCGTGGATGCGGGTGCATTCGGCCAGTTGGCCCAACTGGCAGGCATGGTGCAGGGCGAGCGCGAGAGCGACGGCATCGTGGAAAAGACCTGGCAGGAGAATGGCCGCACGTTGCACCACAGCTACGCCAAGGACGGCAGCCAGGCGGAACTGCGCGCGGTGCTCAAGAACGGCGTGGTGGTCACGGTGGAGGCCGAGAACCTGCCGTTGAAGGACGTGCAGGGCTTCATGGGCCAGATCGACCTGGCCGCGCTGGAGAACCTGCCGCGCAAGGACAAGTCCTGAGCCTGGCGCCCCCCCGACGGCAGGGGCGCTTGAGGGAGCCGCGGTCAGCGTGCGGCGCTCTCCCGTGCGAACGCCACCACGTGGTCGACCTGCGTGCGAATGCCGATCCATTCGCCCATGGCATGGTCATGGTGGCTGGGCACGTGGGCCATCACGGTGAGGCCGTTGGCCAGTTCCAGCGTGTACAGAAATTCCGAACCGCGAAAGGCCTTGCGCACGATGCGCGCCCGCACGGGTGAGCTGTCGTCATGCACCACGTCGTCGGCACGCAGCAGCACGTCGCATTCGCCGCCGGGGTAGCTTGCCGGCAGCAGGCAGCCGTCGATGTCGGTCAGGTCGCCCAGCGGGGTGCGCGCCACCACATGGCTGCCCTGCTGCACCAGCGTGGCGGGGGCGAACACGCCATGGCCGATGAAGTCGGCCACGAAGCGCGTGGCGGGGCGGTGGTAGAGGGAGTAGGCATCGTCCCACTGGTGCAGGTGGCCGCCCTCCAGCACGCCGATGCGGTCGCCGATGGCGAAGGCCTCCAACTGGTCGTGCGTGACGAACAGTGCCGTAGCGCCGGCGGTCTTGAGGATGCTGCGCACCTCGTGGGCCAGCCGCTCGCGCAAGTCCACATCCAGGTTGGAAAACGGCTCGTCCAGCAGCATCAGCCGCGGGCGCGGTGCCAGCGCGCGCGCCAATGCCACGCGCTGCTGCTGGCCGCCCGAGAGCTCGTGCGGAAAGCGCGCCTCGCTGCCCTCCAGACCCACCAGGGCCAGGGACTCGCGCACGCGTTCGGCCTGCTCCGCGCGGGGGAGTGCGTGGATGCCGAAAGCCACGTTGCGCCCGACGCTGAGGTGCGGAAACAGCGCATAGTCCTGGAACACCATGCCCATGCGCCGCTGCTCGGGGGGCATGCTGCGCCCCGGTGCGCCCACCACCTCGCCCCCCAGGCGGATGGCTCCTTCGGCGACGGGTTCCAGCCCCGCTACCGCGCGCAGCAGGGTGGTCTTGCCGCAGCCCGAGGGGCCGATGAGCACACCGATCTCGCCGGCGGCCAAGCCCAGGGTCACGCCGCGCACGGCGGCTTGCGGGCGGTTGGCGTACCGCACGTCCAATTGAGACACTTCCAGAAACATGGCGTGAGTTTAGGGCGTGTCCTGCCCTGAATGACCCCACGCCACAGCGCCGTACTGCGCAGGCGTAGCCCCGCGCTGCGCCGCCGCCCCGGGGCCCGCATGCCGGCGGGGGCGCGGCCGACCAGCGGCCCGCGGTTGCGTAGAATTGTTCCCATTTGCATCACAGCCGCCAGGGGTTCACCGGCAGGCGGTGGATGCGCTCTCTTCGCCTTGCACTTCGCTACCGGCCGTCCCTTGCTGCCACGAATCCGCCGCGCCCTGCGCTCCACTTCACTGATCCTGTTGGCCTTGCTGCTCACGCTGCCCCTGCTGGCCGTGCTGGGGGCGTGGCTGCCCTGGGGCGAGGGCGGCGCGCAGTCCGGTGCCATCCTGCGCGCCATGGCCACCACGGTGCTGCCGGGCTACCTGTGGACCACGCTGTGGCTGGGTCTCGCCGTGGCCGTGGGCGCGGCCGTGGTGGGCACGGCCTGCGCCGCGGCGGTCACGCTGTTCGACTTCCGTGGCCGGCGCTCGCTGGAGTGGCTGCTGCTGCTGCCCCTGGCCATGCCGGCCTATGTGACGGCCTACGCCTATACCGACTTCCTGCAGTTCAGCGGCCCGCTGCAGGTCGGGCTGCGCGCCACGTTCGGCCTGGAGGGCCGCCTGCTGCCCGAGGTGCGCAGCCTGGGCGGTGCGGTGTGGGTGTTCATCTTTTCGCTTTACCCCTACGTGTACCTGCTGGCGCGCACGGCGCTGGGCGAGCGTGCGGCGCACCTCATGGAGGCGGCGCGCCTGCTGGGCGCATCGCCCGCGCGGCGCATCCGCAGCGTGGCGCTGCCGCTGGCACGCCCGGCGGTGGCCGCGGGCGTGGCGCTGGTGCTCATGGAGACGCTGGCCGACTTCGGCGTCGCGGCGTACTTCGGCATCCAGACCTTCACCACGGGCATCTACAAGGCCTGGCTGTCCATGGACGACCGGCTTGCCGCGGCGCAGTTGGCCACCGTGCTGCTGGTGCTGGTGGTGCTGCTGCTGCAGCTGGAGCTGCGCGCGCAGCGGCGCATGCGCTTTGCCACGGGCGGCGTGGGCCACGCCGGCTCGACCGAGGCGCAGCCCACGCGGCTGCACGGTGCAAGCGCCGTGGCGGCGTGGCTGGTGTGCGCCCTGCCAGTACTGATGGGCTTCGTGGCGCCGGTGCTGTTCATGTTGCGGCCGCTGGCGGCCGACTGGTCGGTGCTGCCCTGGTCGCGTTTCATCGAATGGGCGGGCAACAGTGTGCGGCTGGGGGGCATTACGGCCGTGCTAGCCGTGGGCATTGCCCTGGTGCTGGCGTTTGCCGTGCGCCGCCGGCGCGATGCGCTCACGCGTGGCGTGGTGCAGCTGGTCAGCCTGGGCTACGCCGTGCCCGGTGCGGTGATCGTCGTGGGTCTGCTGCTGCCCGTGGGCTGGATGCAGGCCGCGGCGCCCGGCTGGGGGCTGCCCGCGATCATCACCGCCACGGCCGTGGGCATCGTCTGGGCCTACCTGGTGCGTTTTTGCGCGGTAGCGCTGCAGTCGGTGCAAAGCGGCTACGCGCGCGTCTCGCCCAGCCTGGACGACTCGGCGCGCATGCTGGGCGTGGGCAGCCTGGGCGTGCTGACGCGCGTGCACTGGCCGCTGCTCAAGCGCTCCACCGCGGCGGCGGCGCTGCTGGTGTTTGTGGACGTGATGAAGGAGCTGCCGGCCACCATGGTGCTGCGCCCCTTCAACAGCGACACCCTGGCCGTGGTGGCCTACCAGCTGGCCCGCGACGAGCGCCTGGGCGAGGCCGCGCTGCCCTCGCTGGCGCTGGTGGCCGTGGGGCTGGTGCCGGTGATCCTGCTGAGCCGCACGCTGCGCGCTTCGTCGCGCTGACCCGGCGCTGCCTCATTGGGCACCGAGGTGGCCCCGGTACGGCCTAGTGTGGCGGCCTACACTGCGCGCATGACCCCTGCCGACATCACCATCTACCACAACGCCCGCTGCAGCAATTCGCGCGGCGCCTTGGCGCTGCTGCGCGAGCGCGGCATCGAGCCCACCGTTGTGGACTATCTCGCCCAGCCGCTGGATGCCGTCCAGCTCACCGCCTTGGTGGCGCGCCTGGGCGTGCCCGTGCGCGAAGTCATGCGCACCAAGGAGGCCGCCTACACCGCGCTGGATCTGGCCGACCCGGGCCGCACCGATGCCGAGCTCATCGCCGCCATCGCCGCGCACCCGGTGCTGCTCAACCGCCCCATCGTCGTGACGCCGCGCGGTGCCCTGCTGTGCCGCCCGCCCGAGCGGGTGCTGGAGTTGCTCTGATACCGGGCCATCGGAATTTCGGGTATTTCGGTTAAATTGGCCTGTAACGCTTATTTTTCAAGCGCTAATAGCTATTAAATAAATAGCAAAAAGACCCATTCCCTGGCGCCGCGCCGCTTTCCTACAGTCGCGCGCGGCGCCGGGCCGATATGCTGGGCGGCATGCTGCCTGTTCCGGGCCGTGGGAGAGCGCCATGACACCACCCGTACCGCCAGAAGAATGCGCCCCGCATGCGGGGCCCATACATGCGGTCGCTGGCCGTGCGGCCGCGGCGCGCGCTGTGCAGCAACGGTCGTCGGCGGGCCCTCGCCGCGTGCTCCACCCCCGCGCATGATCCGCGTGGCCGTGCTCTCGGGCCTGGGCCACGCGATCTTCGTGGCCGTGGGGCTGCTGGTGTACGTGATGGGCACGCGCATCGGCCACCAGCGCCGCCATCCCTCGGCCGCGATGGGCTGGGTGCTGGGCATCGTCACGTTTCCCTATCTGGTCGTACCGCTGTTCCTCTTGTTCGGCACGCGCAAGTTCGCGCGGCCCGCGCGTCGCCCGCACGGCCCGCCGCTGGAGGCAACGGAAGGCGGGCCGCCCTGGGCCACGCGGCTGCTGGCCAGCCTGGAGCTGGCGCCCGCCGTGCGCAATGCGCAGGTGGTGCTGCATGCCGACGGCACGCAGGCGCTGCAGGGGCTGCTGGCCACCATTGCGTCGGCCCGCCACCGGCTGGACCTGTGCACCTACGTGTTTGCCTACGACGAGGTGGGGCGCGAGGTGGCGCGCGCGCTGCTGGACTGCGTGCACCGCGGCGTGCGCGTGCGCCTGCTGGTGGACGCCTTGGGCAGCATGCGCACGCCGCCCGGCATGCTGCGCGCGCTGCGGCGCCAGGGCCTGCAGGTGCGCCGCTTCATGCCGCTGCTGCACAACCCGCTGCACGGGCGCACCAACCTGCGCAACCACCGCAAGCTGGTCGTGGCCGACGGCGAGCGGCTGTGGAGCGGCGGACGCAACCTGGCCTGCGAGTACTTCATCGACCGGCCGGGCCACCCCGCCTGGGCGGACTTGAGCTACGAGGTCCATGGCCCGCTGGCCGCGCAGGCGCAGGCCCAGTTCGCCACCGACTGGCGTGTGGCGCGCGGCCTGGTGCTGCGCCGCCGCCGCAAGGCACGGAGCACCGCCGCGCCGGCGCTGCCCGCTCCGCCCGCACACGGCCCGTTGGCGCAGTGGCTGCCCAGCGGTCCCGACCATGCCGACGACACCGTGCATGCGCTGCTGCTGGCGGCTGCCTACCATGCCCAGCGGCGCATCGTGGCCGTCACGCCGTACTTCGTGCCCGACGACGCGCTGCTGGACGCCTGGTGCCTGGCCTGCCGGCGCGGCGTGCAGGTCAGCGTGGTGGTGCCGGCGCGCTCCAACCACCGCCTGGCAGACCTGGCCCGCGAACGCGCGCTGCGCCAGCTGGCCGCCGCGGGTGCGCGGGTATGGCTGTCCCCGGCCATGGTGCATGCCAAGGCGGTGCTCATCGACGACGAACTGGCTCTCGTAGGCTCGCTCAACCTGGACGCGCGCAGCCTGTTCCTGAACTACGAGGCCATGACCGTGTTCTACGGCCCGCAGGAACTGCACTGGCTGGCGCAGTGGAGCGACCAGCTGCTGGCCAGCGCGCGCCCCTACCACGCGCGTGCGCCCTCCTGGCTGCGCGACGTCATCGAAGGCGTGGTGCGCTCGGTGGGCTTTCAGCTCTAGGCGGCTGTCGCGCCCGTGCAGGGCGAAGGGTAGGCCGGTGCGTTCGCTGTTGGGCGGCGCGGCTGCGATGGGTAGTCGTGGTGCCCGGGTTGCCCGGCACAGGTGCGCCGCACGTCCCTTCGGACCCATGGGGCGTGGGATGCGCGATCGGGGCCGTGCAGTGATGAGATGGCGCCCTCGTCCGACACGCCTGCGGCCGGCTGGCGGGCACGCCCGCAGCCACCGCCACACTACAACGGGGGTATCGGGCGCACGCAGCGTGCGTCCACCACTGTTTTAAGGAGTGCGCCATGAACGCCACCGATCCGCGATTTCCCCAAAACCCACCCATCGACCCCGACCTGGCCGAACAGGCACGACCTGGCTACGGCGTGCCGTCGCAAGACCCGGAGCCGCAGGCACAGCAGCCCCTGCCGCCCGAAGACCAGGAGCGTGAATCCAAATCGGTGCTGATGGGCGGCGGCGCGATGGCGGGCGCAGCTGCCGGCGCGGCCGTAGGCGCTGCCACGGCGGGGCCGGTGGGCGTCTTTGTGGGCACCCTGGCGGGCAGCGTGGCGGGCAGCGTGGCGGGGGCGCTGGGCGGCGCTGCGGCGGGCCGGCTGGTGGACACCGACCCCACGGCACCGGAAACCGACCCCAAGGCCGGGCCGGACGGCGAGCGCTAGATGATCCTGCGCCGGCATCTGCCCGGAAAGTGGTCCCTCCGACAGGAATCGAACCTGTATCTAGCGCTTAGGAGGCGCTCGTTCTATCCATTGAACTACGGAGAGGGAGGCAAGATTGTAAGGGCGGTGCCATGCCGCCCTTTTGCTATTGAGTTAATAGCTGCTTGCGCTTGAAGGGAAAGCGTTACGGCCAATTTTGGGCATAGAACTTCAGTCGTAGCGCACCGTGTAGATCAGGTCCACCGCGCTTTGCATGCCCGTCTGGCCGCGCAGCGTGAGGTGCTGCGACAGGTCGTAGAAGATGTACAGCGTGCCCAGCACGCCCGAGAGGCTGCGCTCGTAGGTCACGTACAGGTCCTTGGACAGGCGTTTGCCGAAGGTGAGGGCGGCGGCGCTCGCGTCCTCGCCCGTGCCGGGGCCCTTGAAGCCGATCTCGTCCAGTCCCACGCGCTTAGCGATACCGCCGGTGCCGCTGCCGGAGCCCCCGCCCAGCAGAGCCAGCGCGGCCTGCTGCAGCAGCGCGGCCTCGGCGCCGCCGCTGGCGGCACTGCGGCCCAGCACCACCCACGAGAGCTTCTCGGCGTCCGGCAGGTCGGGGTCGGCATACAGGCGCACGCGCGGCGACTGGGCCGTGCCGGTGACCTGCACGCCGGCGCGCACGCTGATGTTGGGCCGGATGGCCAGCACGTCCAGCGACGGGTTGTCGTAGGGGCCGTTGAAGCGTAGCAAGCCCGTCTCCACGTCCAGCGCCTGGCCCCAGGCGCGGTAGCGGCCCTGCACGGTGCGCACCTCGCCGGTCACGCGCGGCGGGGCGCCGGCCGTGCCGCTGCTGCGGATGTCCAGCTGCCCCGTCAGGCGTGTGGTGATGCCGTGGCCCTGCAGGGCGAAGTCGTTGCCCAGGTCCAGCGTGACGGCGATGTCGGGCGGGCGCGCGGCCTGCACCTGCCCGCCGGCCTCGGCCTTCTGGGCCTGCTGCGCGTCGCGCGCGGCCTTGGCGGCGGCTTGCTTGTCCAATGCGGCGGAGCGCACCACCACGTCGCTGCCCAGCGTGGGCGCGCCCGCCTCGGGCAGGATGATGGTGGCGCGGTCGGTGGTGAGCTGGCCGCGCAGCGTGAATTGCCCGCCCTGCAGCCGCGCCGTGAGGTCGCCCGAGACGCTGACCTGCCGGTCGGCGCGCACCAGCAGCTGCAACGCCCGTGCCTGTGCGCGCAGGTCCATGCGGATACCGGCGCCGCCTGCGCCTGCCGCGCCCCACGATACGGTGCCGCCGCCGGTGAGCGTGCCGCCGTCCTGCGGCGCCGCGGTGCGGTTGCCGCTGTAGCCCGCGATGCGTGCGCGGCTGCCCTGGCCACCGTGCAGGCTCAGCTCGGTGATGGTGAGCCGGTCGCCCTGCAGCGCGGCGCGCAGGCGCCCGTCTTGCAGGTCCACGCCGTCCAGCAGCGAGCGGATGGCGAACTGGTCCGCCGCCAGTTGTCCGCTCCACTGCGGCGCGGTGCGCGTGCCGGACAGGCGCGCGTCGGCGCTCAGTGTGCCGCGCACGCGCCAGCCCGGCGGCGCCAGGGCGGACCACACGCCCACGTCGGGCAGTTCGGCACGCACGGTGGCGGCCAGTGGGGCCTCGGCGGGCCAGGTCCAGCCGTCGGGCGTGCGCGCCAGTTGGGTGCTGCCTTCGGCGTGCAATTGGCCGGCGCGCTCACTGTCCCAGTCCAGTCGGGCGCGCAACGCCGGGCCTTCGGCGCTGACCGTGAGTTCGGCCTGGCGCACGCCGGCGGGTGTGCCGCGCGTGGGCGTGGCTTGGGCCGCCTGGGCACCCTTGCCCTGGCCGCTGCTGTGCACCACGGTGGTCGGCGTGGCATCCAGCGTGAGGATGCGCAGGTCGCCGCCGCTGCGTCGCAGGCTGGCGCTGGCGCGCAGCGTGTCGCCGGCGTCGATGTCCCAGGTGCCGTCCAGCAGCAGGTCGCCCGCCAGGCCCGCCCGCTCCAGCATGCCGTCGCCGTCCATGCGCCAGGCGTTGACCCAGTCCAGCGGCAGGCCCTTCAGTTCGCCCTGGCTGCGCAGCTGCAGGGCACCCTGCGCGCCCTGGGCATAGCGCAGGGGTTGCCAGCGCAGTTGCAGATGACCGGGCCGCGGCCCTTCGACGAAGGCCTGGCCGGCGCCGGCCTCCACCACCAGCTGGGGGGACTGGCGCAGCTGGATGGCCACCGGCTCGGCCAGGCGCAGCTTCCACGGGCCGGGCTGGCCGGCCGCGTCGGCCTGCATCTGCAGGGATTCCAACTGGGCCTGCCATTGGCCCGCGCCGCGGCTGGCCGCCGTAGCGCGCAGGCGCAACTGGGCACGCTGGCCCGTGAGGGTGGCGCTGCGGGCGGAAGGGCCCTCGTCAGGCTGCGGGCCGTGGCGCAGCTCGCCATCCCAGTCGAGCGCGGCGCGCGCCAACGAGCCCTGCAGCGTGGCGGTGGTGCGCCGCAGCTCCAGCGTGAGCGGGCCCGCGTCCGTGCCGGGCTGGGGTGCGCGCGCGATCTGCAGGCGCGGCGCGGACAGCTGGGCCTGCAGGTCAAAGCGCTGCGGCGCGGCCCCGGCGGCCACGGCCGTGCCTGCCGGCAGGCCCGCGGCCTGCAGTTGGCGCTGCAGGTCGTGCCAGCCGCCGCGCCAGGTGGCGGCCAGCGTGGCGTTGCCGTCCAGGCTCCAGCCCGCCAATGCAGCGGGCAGGCCCGGCAGGCCCTGCAGCCAGCGCTGCGCGCGTTGCGCGTCCGTCATGCGCAGGTCCAGCGTGCCGTTGCCGCGCTGGGGTGCGAGTTGCCCGTCGAACTGCGCGCTGGCGCCGGGCAGCGTGGCCTGTAGCGCGCCTTGCACGGCCGGTCCCGCCAGGTCGATGCGCAGCGCCTGGGCGCGCACTTGCGCCCGCAGGGCGTCCAACTGCAGGCGGGCGATGTCGATCCGATCGCCCTGCCACTCGCCCTGCACGGTCAACTGGTCCAGGCGCAGCGGCGCGGGGGCGCCCGCCTTCGCCGCGGCCGTGGGGGCGGGGCGGCCGACGGCGCGCAGATCGGCGCTGAAGCGCACGGCGCCGCCCTCGGCAGCATCGCGGCTTTCGGCGCTGGCGGTGCCGTTCACGGGCGCGGCGTCCAGCAGGGTGTGCAGCGCCGCAGGGTTGAGGGCGCGCACCTCGGCTTGGCCCTGCAGCGCGCGCGTGGCGGGCGTGTAGGCGCCCTGCAGCGTGACGCTGCCGCTGCCCACCCGCGCCAGCGATTCGGACACGGTCCAGGTGGTGCCGTCGAACGCGGCGCGGGCCTGCAGTGTGTCGACAGGCAGGCGCTGCTGGTCCCACGGGCCGGGCAGGGCGTTGCGCAGCGCGGCCTGAATCTGCCAGCCGGGCGCGTCGGCCTCGGCGGGCTCCAGCGCGGCGGTGCCGCTGAGCTGGGTGGCGGGCGCCTGCGGCCACAGCGCGGCGAGGTCCAGGGCCTGCACCTCGGCCGCGGCCTGCAGCAGCGGTTGACCGGCCCAGGGGGCGATGCGCGCTTGCAGGTCGGCGCGCAGCGGTGGATGGGTGGGGCCTGCGCCATCGGTGCCGCGCAGCTGGGCCGTGAGCTGGATCTGTGCGCCCGCGCCGGCCAGCGTGCCCTGCGCGCTGGCCTGGGCTAGGGCCTGCAAGGGTTGCGCGCTGCCGGGCACCGGCGTGCGCAGCGTGCCGTTGAGCGTGGCGGTGAGCGCCATGGGCGCCTGGGCCTGCAACGTGGCCAGCAGCGCGTAGCGGCCCTGGGCCAGCGTGACCTGGTCCACCGCCAGGCGGTGTTGCTCGCCGTCGTAGCGGTAGGTGCCCTCCAGTTGCTGGGCGACGGTGCTGCCGGCCCAGTCGATGCGGTCCGCGTGGAAGGGCAGCTCGATCCGCAGTGGCAGCACCAGCTGCTGCAGCGGCGGGGTGGGCGGCTCCTGCGGGCCGGGCGCGTCTTGCGGCGTGATGAGCACCTGCGCGGCCCGCACCTCGCCCAGGCGCAGTTGGCGGCGCAGCAGCGGCGCGACGCTCCAGGCGATGCGCGCGTCGTGCACCTCCACGGCCAGCGTGGGGCTGCTCCAGCGCAGCCAGCCAATCGTGCCGCCCGAGCGCAGCGAGCCGCTCACGTCGCGCGCCTGCAGGCTCTGCCCCTCGGGCAGGTATTGCGCCGCGCGCGCCAGTGCGCTGGCCAGCGAGGTGTTGCTGCCGGCCCACCACCACAGCCCGCCCAGCAGCACCAGCGCCGCCATGAGCAGGCCCCCCAGCGTAGCCAGCACCCAGCGCCCGACGCGGCGGCGCGGCGGCGGCCGCGGCGTGGGCGTCGCGCCTGCGGCGTAGGGCTGGTGGCTGGAGGGGTGGGTCATGGAGGTTTAAAAACAATAGCTGCTAGCGCTTGCCAGCAAAGGAATTCGAAACGAAAAATATCAAAATCCCTTGTGTATCAAGCGCTGGCAGCTCACTTTTTTGTATGTCAGAACGTGTAGCCCAGCCGCAGGTGCAGCCGTACCTGGTGCGTGTGCAGGCCATAGGCCAGGTCGGCCTGCAGCGGGCCCACCGGGCTTTGCCAGCGCAGGCCTGCACCCACGCCCACGCGCGCCGTGAGATCGCCAGGTGTGTCGGCCACGGCGCCGGCGTCGATGAACAGGGCGCTCTCAAAGTCGGTGCGGTTGCCGCGCACGGTGATGGGTCGCTGCCATTCGGCGCTGCCCACGGCCATGTAGCGCCCGCCGAAGAGCTTGTCCGCGTCGGTGCGCGCGCCGATGCTGCGGTAGCCGTAGCCGCGCACGGTGGTGTCGCCGCCGGTCAGGAACAGCTGGGTAACGGGGATGTCGGCGCCGTCGCGCGCCAGCACCGCGCCGCCTTCCAGGCGCAGCGACAGGCGGCTGCCGCGGCGCACGTTGTTCCCCAGGTCCACGCGGCCCAGCCCGACGAAGGACTGCCAGCGCAGCAGGGTGCGCACGAAGGGGTCGCGCTCCGGGCGCAGCGTGGTGCCCACGCCCAGCTCGGCCGCCAGGCCCCAGCCGCGCGTGGGGTTGGTATTGCTGTTGAAGTAGCGCCCCGTCCAGCCGTAGTTGGCGGAGATCGCGCTGCTGGACGGCGGCGCGTCCTCGCCGCGGTTCTTGGCCGTGTCGTGCTGCAGGAAGTAGCTGCGGTCGATGCGGTCCGTGCTCTTGGTGCGCCCGGCGCGCAGCCGCGAGCTGTCCACGTCGTAGCTGCCCGTGGCCTCGCGCTGCAGCTGCAGGCCCGTGAACCAGCGCCAGCCGTTCGCATGCGGCAGCCCGGTCCAGTCGGTGGACAGCAGCTTGCGCTTGTTGTCCACCGCCACCTTGCTCACCGCGCGCCAGCCCAAGCCCGGCAGGCGGTTGTGCGTGTGGTCCATGGACAGGCGCGGCCCGCTGTCGGTGGAGATACCGACGCCGAAGACCATTTTTTGCAGCGGTGCGTCGCGCACCTGGGCAATCACGGGCGCGGACTGCGGATCGCCGTGCTCGGTGTCCAGCGTGAGGAACACCGCGTCGTAATAACCGCTGCTGGCCAGGCGCTGCTGGGTGTCCAGCAGGCGCGCCTCGCTGTAGTCCTCGCCCGTGGGCAGGCGCGCAATGCGGCGCATGCCCTCGTTGTCGTAACGCTCGCCACCCTGGATCTGCAGGGTGCCAAAACGGTAGGCCGGGCCAGGCGCGTAGGCCACCTGCAGCTTGGCCTCGGCGCGGTCGGCGTCCACCTCGGCGCGGCTGTTGGCGATGCGCGCCGTGGGGTAGCGGCGCGCCTGCAGATCGCGCAGGCCCTGGTTCTTGGCACTGTCCCAGCCCTCCTGCGTGAACGGCTCGCCGGGCGGCAGCGACCAGCCGCGCTGCAACCGGGCCTGGCGGCGCGCGAGCTCGGTCGCGTCGGCACTGTGGCCGTCCTCGCCCATCAGCGTGATGTCGGCGCTGGCGATGTGGGTGCGCGGGCCGGGCGACACGCTGACCAGTACGGTGCGCGGTGGCGCGTCGGCGTGGGTGGCCTGCTCGCGCAGCTCGATGGTGATCTCGGGACTGAAGTAGCCCTGCGTGGCCAGCAGGTCGCGGGCGTTCGCGTCGGCCGAACCCAGCAGCCGCGTGAGTTCATGCGCCTGCAGGTCGGGTAGTTGGCGAAAGCGCTGCAGCTCCAGATGGCGCGTGAGGTACTCGCGCAGGGTGTCGTCCTCCACCTGCACATCCAGCGCGAACGCATCGGGGCCGGAGTCCGGGCCCGCCTCGGAGGTGATGGAAGAGGGTGCGTCGTGCGGCGCGGAGGAGGGGCGCTGCAGCAGGCTGCAGCCCTGCAAGAGGGCCAGGCCGATCAGCAGAAACAGCAACGCCGGCCACCGGGCCGGCGCTGAGCTTGGCTTGGTCATGCGGGCTATTTTGACAAAAGCCGCATCGTTTCTTCGAGGCCTTTGAGTGACAAAGGGTACATGCGATCGCCCATGAGCTGCTGGATGATGCTGATGCTCTGGCGGTACTGCCACACGCCCTGGGGTTCGGGGTTGATCCACGCGAACCGGGGGAAGGCGTGCGTGAGGCGCTGCAACCACTCGGCGCCGGGCTCCTCGTTGTTGTATTCCACGCTGCCGCCGGGCTGCAGGATCTCGTACGGGCTCATGGTGGCGTCGCCCACGAAGATGAGTTTGTAGTCCTTGTTGTACTTGCGGATGATGTCCCAGGTCGGGAACTTCTCCGCGAAGCGGCGGCGGTTGTTCTTCCACATGAAGTCGTAAACGCAGTTGTGGAAGTAGTAGAACTCCAGGTGCTTGAACTCGCTCTTCACGGCAGAAAAGAGTTCCTCCACGCGCTGGATGTGCTCGTCCATGGTGCCGCCCACGTCCATCAGCAGCAGCACCTTCACGTTGTTGTGGCGCTCGGGCACCATCTTGATGTCCAGCCAGCCCGCGTTGGCCGCCGTGGCGCGGATGGTGTCCGGCAGGTCCAGCTCCAGCTCATGCCCCTCGCGTGCGAACTTGCGCAGGCGGCGCAGCGCCACCTTGATGTTGCGCGTGCCCAGCTCCTGCGTGTCGTCGTAGTCGCGGTAGGCGCGCTGCTCCCACACCTTCACGGCGCTCTTGTTCTTGCCCGCGCCGCCGATGCGGATGCCCTGCGGGTTGTAGCCGCCGTGGCCGAAGGGGCTGGTGCCGCCCGTGCCGATCCACTTGTTGCCGCCTTCGTGGCGCTCCTTCTGCTCCTCCAGGCGCTTCTTGAGCGTCTCCATCAGCTCGTCCCAGCCCATCTTCTCGATGGCGGCCTTCTGCTCGGGCGTCAGCTCGCGCTCCAGCATCTTGCGCAGCCAGTCGGCGGGGATCTCCTTGCGGAAGTCGGCCAGCATCTCCACGCCCTTGAAGTAGGCAGCGAACGCGCGGTCGAACTTGTCGAAGTGCTTTTCGTCCTTCACCAGCGCGGTGCGCGCGAGGTAGTAGAAGTCGTCCAGGCTCCAGGCGTCGTCGGACTTGGGGCCGACCATGCCGGCCTGCAGCGCCTCCAGCAGCGTGAGGAATTCCTTCACGGACACCGGCAGCTTGCCGGCGCGCAGGGTGTAGAAGAAGTCGATCAACATGAAACAGGCCTCCAGCGCTTATTCAGCGGGCGCATGGCGCTGCAGAAGGTATAGCAACTGCGCGCGCGCTTCCGGCCATTCGCCGCTGCGCATGCTGTACATCACCGTGTCGCGGATGGTGCCGTCGCGGCGCAGCGCATGGCCGCGGATCACGCCGTCCTTCTTCGCGCCCAGGCGTTCGATGGCGCGCTGCGATGCAAAGTTGAAGTTGTCCGTGCGCCAGCCCACCACGTGGCAGCCCAGCGTGTCGAAGGCATGGCCCATCATCATCAGCTTGGCAGTGGTGTTCACATGCGTGCGCTGCACGCTCTGGCGGTACCAGGTGTAGCCGATCTCCACTCGCTTCACGGCGGGCAGGATGTCGTGGTAGCTCGTCGTGCCCAGCACGCGGCCCGTGGCATCGTCGAGCACGGCAAACGCGAAACGGTTGCCCTCGTCGCGCATGCGCAGCGCCGTCTCGATGTAGGCGCGCGTGTCCTGCGGCTCGGGCACGCTGGTGACGCGCAGTCTCCACAGCTCGCCGTCGGCCGCGGCGGCGGCGAGGCCGGCTTCATGCGCCAGGGCCAGGGGCTCCAGCCGCAGGCCGCTCTGGCGCAGGGTGACGGGCTCGACGAAGGCCATGGACGGTCGCTCCTTGCTCATTCTTTCCGCGCGCTGCGGGCCGCGCGCCAGCGCCGTGCCAGGTGCAGGCCCAGCCCGCCCCCGATGCCCACCAGGGCGATGCCTGCAATGCTGGCCGCCCCGTAGCCCTCGCTGAAGATGTCCATCCCCAGCAGCAGGCCCACGCCATAGCCCGCGAGCGCGCCGCCCACGAACCCTACCGCGTCGGACGCACCTTCCATCAGAAGCCGCTGTGCAGTGCTCATGACGGGCTCCGGCTCAGCGGTTGCGCTGGTTCATGAAGACCAGCTTCTCGAACAGGCTCACGTCCTGCTCGTTCTTGAGCAGCGCGCCCACCAGCGGCGGCACGGCCACCTTGTTGTCGGCGCTTTGCAGGGCTTCGAGAGGGATCTCCTCGGCCACCAGCAGCTTGAGCCAGTCGATGAGCTCACTGGTCGAGGGCTTCTTCTTCAGGCCGGGCAGGTTGCGCACGTCGTAGAAGGTCTTCATCGCCACGGTGAGCAGTTCGCTCTTGAGCGTGGGGAAGTGCACGTCGACGATCTTCTTCATCGTCTCGGCCTCGGGGAACTTGATGTAGTGGAAGAAGCAGCGGCGCAGGAAAGCGTCGGGCAGCTCCTTCTCGTTGTTGGAGGTGATGAACACCAGCGGGCGGTGCTTGGCCCGGATCATCTCGCGCGTTTCGTAGCAGTAGAACTCCATGCGGTCGAGTTCGCGCAGCAGGTCATTGGGGAATTCGATGTCGGCCTTGTCGATCTCGTCGATCAGCAGGGCCACCGGCTTGTCGGCCGTGAAGGCCTGCCACAGCACGCCCTTGACGATGTAGTTGTGGATGTCCTTGACGCGCTCGTCGCCCAGTTGCGAGTCGCGCAGGCGGCTCACCGCGTCATATTCGTACAGGCCCTGCTGCGCCTTGGTGGTGGACTTGATGTGCCACTGCAGGAGCGGCATGTCCAGCGCCTGGGCCACTTCCTCGGCCAGCATGGTCTTGCCCGTGCCGGGCTCGCCCTTGACCAGCAGCGGGCGCTGCAGTGTGATGGCTGCATTCACCGCGAGCATCAGGTCCTGGGTGGCAACGTAATTCTGGGATCCTTGGAATTTCATGGGCCTGGGAATAGGGAAATCGTTGATGAAAGGGCTTGACAAGCGCTGGCTATAATCGTCCACGAACTAGATAGAACGCGGAGACAACCAATCGCCTGATTGTGCGCGCAAAATGAAGAAGACACTGACCACGATATTCGGCCTGTCTGTCGCTTGTGCGACCGGTTTTCTCCATGCCGAGGAGATCAAGGGAGATGCCAAGGCTGGGGCGCAAAAGATCGCCATGTGCATCGGGTGCCACGGCATCCCGGGCTACCAGGCCAGCTTCCCCGAAGTGCACAAGGTGCCGATGATTTCCGGCCAGGGTGCCAAGTACATCGCCTCCGCACTCGACGCCTACAAGAAGGGCGATCGCAAGCATCCCACCATGCGCGGCATCGCCGATTCGCTGTCCGAGCAGGACATCGCCGATGTGTCGGCCTACTATGCCGAGCACGGCACGAGCGCCGGGGCACCCGCCAAGCCCTCGCGCGAACCCAATGCCCAGGTGGCGCAGCTGCTGCAAAAGGGCGCTTGCGTGTCCTGCCACGGCGAGAACTTCGCCAAGCCCATCGACCCGTCCTATCCCAAGATCGCGGGCCAGCATGCGGACTACCTGTTCGTGGCGCTCAAGTCATACAAGACCGACAAGGGCGCGTACGTGGGCCGCAGCAACGGCGTGATGGCCGGCATCGCCAAGCAGTTCTCCAACGCCGAGCTGAAGGCGCTGGCGGGTTACCTGGGTTCGCTTGATGGAGACCTGCAGGTCGTTCCGCAGCCGCGCTTTCGCTGACCCTGGCACGCACCCGAAGAAGCCCGCCAACGCGGGTTTTTTTACGCCCGGTTGAGGCAAGCGGGCCGGGTTCCCTTATCTGGCACGCCCAGGTGCGGAATGGTTGCCCCGGAGGGAGGGACTTCCTACAATCGGCACTATGCGTTTCCTGGTTTCCACCCCGTGCGTCCGTATCGCGCGGCTTGCATCTGCAGCCGTCGTGATGGCGCGCGCCATGCGCAGGATGGGTGTTCTGAAACCAGCTTCGCCGGCCGCAGATCACTAGGCCCGGCGGTTCTCCACTCCTTTCATCCAAGCGTCACGCGTACCGCCGGGCAGCCAGCTCCGGTGCGCTGGGGCCTGCTTGCCGCGCGCGCCGCCGTGCGGCACCCCGGATGCGCACCTTCTTCCCGCCGATGACGCGCCGCTGACGGTCGCTTTGTGCGCCGTTGTTCCCGCTTGTTGACCAGGAGTTTTGACCATGCGCCTTCAGACCATTGTGGCCCTCACCGATTTCTCGACCGCGGCGGAGCATGCGCTTGACCGTGCCGCGCTGTTGGCTGCCGAGCACAAGGCGCGCCTGCATCTTCTGTTCGGTGCGGAGCAGCCGGACCCGAAGTTCGTCGACCCGCAGGCGCGGCTGGAGCAGCGCGCGCGCCAACTGGCGCGCCGCCACGACCTGCCGGTCAAGGCCCTGGCGTACCGCGGCGCCGGCGTGGTGGATGAGGTCTTGCGCGCGGCCGTGGGCGCCGACCTGCTGGTGCTGGACAAGCGCGCGCACCAGGGCGTGGAGCAGTTGTGGCGCGGTGGCACGTTGAGCCAGATCCTGCGGCGCAGTCCGTGCCCCGTGCTGGTGGTGCAGCGTGCGGCGCGCGAGGCTTATGCGCATGTGCTGCTGGCTGTGGATTTTTCGCCGGCGGCCGATGCCATGGTGCGCTACGCGAGCGGGCTGGACACTGCCGCTGCGGTGGAGCTGTTCCATGCCGTGGACCTGCGCGATGAGGCCAAGCTGCGCAGTGCCGAGGCATCGGCCCAGGCCGTGCGCGCGTGGCGCGCGCAAATGCAGCGGCATGCGCACGACCGGCTGGTGCGGCTGTCCGATGCCTTCGAGGCGCGGCGCAATCGTGTGGGAATGACCGTCGGCATGGGCGATGTGGCGCGGCAGGTGGCCGTGCAGCAGGAGCGCTCGGGCGCGGAGCTGGTGGCGCTGATGCACCGGCGCCGGGGATGGATGCTGGATCTGCTGCTGGGCAGCGTAGCCCAGCGGCTGCTGGGGGGCGTGGGCTGCGACGTGCTGGTGTACCCGCACGACTACGCGGGCGCCGCACCGCGCGGCACCACGGCTCAGCCCCGCGTGGCGCGTCGCTGGACGCAGGCGATATAGGCGTCGCCGTCGGGTGCCCGGCCCGCGCGCTGGGCCTCCCACAGCATGGTGCCCAGGCATTCCATGGCGGCGTGGTGCGCGTCGTGCAACGATCCCAGGCGCGCGGCTAGCAGTTCCACGGCCTGGCGGATGCCGCGCGGCTGGTCGATGCTGCACTGCTCGCTGATCGAGAGGTGCATCGACAGGTGCAGGAAGGGGTTGGTGCGGTCCGGCGTCTCGTCGTAGTTGCGCGCCAGGGCGGTGTCCACATCGGCCAGCTCGGGCTGGTACTCAGGATGCTCCGCGATCCACAGTCCGGCCAGCGTCTCGATGGCCTCCATGGGCTGGCCGGCCTGCTGCTTGGCATGCGTGGCGCAGAAGAAGCGGCGTACGTCGGCTTGGGTGGGATTGAACATGGATTCCAGAGTAGCATGCAACGCGGCGGCTCTGCCGCGGGATGTCGCGGTGGCCTCCTACGCCGGCGGGGTTACGCCCAACTCTACAGTAGCGGCGGGCACCGCTGGCGGCTGCCGACCCTACGACCAACATAAAAAAGAGGTGGACACCATGACGGGCATGCGCATTCTGGGCGTGATCTTGCTGATCCTGGGCCTGGCCGGGTTCTTCACCGGGGGCTTCAGCTTCACCAAGGAAACCACGCAGGCCCGCATTGGGCCGCTGGAGCTGTCGGTGAAGGAAAAGGAATCCGTCAATGTGCCGCAATGGCTCAGCATTGGCGCGATCGCCGTGGGCGCCCTGGTGCTGGTGCTCAGCATGCGCAAGCCCTGACGCAGGTTCCATGGCCGGCACGGTTTGCGCCGTGCGCGCGGGCGTAGGCCCAGGTTCTACGTGCGTCAGGGCCGGCGCGTGCCCAGCATGCGCGAGATGGTTCGGGCCGTGGCCAGCAACTCGGGCAGCAACTGCTCGCGCAGCATTTCGGTGCTGGTGCGGTTGGCCTGGCCGCTGATGTTCAGGGCCGCCACCACCTGGCCCGCCCGATTCTTGAGCGGCGCTGCCACCGAAATCAAACCCTCTTCCAGTTCCTGATCCACCAGGCACCAGCCCTGGGCGCGTGCCTGGGCGATGCGCGCGAGCAGCGTTGCGTCGTCCAGCACCGTGTGGCGCGTGAACTGCTGGCGCGGCAGCGCGGCCAGCCGGGCGCGCAGGTCCTGCTCGGACAGCTCGGCCAGCAGCACGCGGCCCAGCGACGTCCAGAACGCCGGCAGGCGCGAGCCCACGGCCAGGTTGGTGCTCATGATCTTGTGGGTGTGCACGCGCAGCACATAGACGATGTCCAGCCCGTCCAGCACGGCGGCGGAGCAGGACTCGTGCACGCGGTCGGTGAGGGCCTCCATCAGCGGCTCGGCCAGGTCCCAGATGGGCATGGAACTGAGGTAGGCAAAGCCCAGGTCCAGGATGCGCGGCGTGAGGCGGAACAGCCGGCCATCGCTCTCCAGATACCCGAGCGTCTGCAGCGTCAGCAAGATGCGGCGCGCGCCTGCGCGCGTCAGGCCGGTGCGTGCCGCCACTTCGCTCAGGGTCTGCTGCGGCGCCGCCGCGCTGAAGGAACGGATCACCTCCAGCCCGCGTGCAAACGACTGCACGTAGCTATCCCCCGGCTTGTGGGTATTACTTACGGAAAGGGGGGTGTCATCCATGGCTGTTCGTCCTAAAATTCATTATACGAACATTTGTTCTATATGCGAACAAAGTGACACGATCACGACAGCCGGCCCGGGCCGGCTCCTTTTCCCTCACTGGACCAGCAACACATGATCAACAAGATTGCGGATTCCGTTGCCGAGGCGCTCGCGGGCGTGCAGGACGGCGCCACCGTACTGATTGGCGGCTTTGGCACTTCGGGCAACCCCATTGAACTGATCAACGGCCTGATCGCCCAAGGCGCGCGCGACCTCACCGTGGTCAACAACAACGCCGGCAACGGCGATGCCGGCCTGGCCGCACTGCTCAAGAGCGGGCAGGTGCGCAAGATCATCTGCAGCTTCCCGCGCCAGGTGGACAGCTATGTGTTCGACGAGCTGTACCGCAGCGGCAAGATCGAACTGGAACTGGTGCCCCAGGGCAACCTGGCCGAGCGCATGCGCGCCGCGGGCGCCGGCATCGGCGCCTTCTTCTGCCCCACGGCCTATGGCACGCAGCTGGCCGAAGGCAAAGAAACCCGCGAGATCAACGGCAAGCACTACGTGCTGGAGTACCCCATCTACGGCGATGTGGCCTTGGTCAAGGCCGAGAAGGGCGACCGCTGGGGCAACCTGACCTACCGCATGTCGGCGCGCAACTTCGGCCCCGTGTGCGCCATGGCGGCCAAGTACACCGTGGCGACCGTACACGAACTGGTGGAGCTGGGCGACATGGACCCCGAGGCCGTGGTCACCCCCGGCATCTACGTGAGCAAGGTCGTCCAGGTGCCGCGCGTGGCCACCCAGGCCGGTGGATTCAAGAAGTAAAGCCCGTTCAGCCCAAGGAGATACAGCGTGAGCAGCTATCAAAAACGAACCAAGGACGAACTGGCCGCACGAGTGGCCCAGGACATCTTCGACGGTGCCTATGTGAACCTGGGCATCGGCCAGCCGACCCTGGTGGCCAACCACATCCCCGCAGGCCGCGAGGTGGTGCTGCATTCCGAGAACGGCATCCTGGGCATGGGCCCCGCGCCCGCCAAGGGCCAGGAGGACTATGACCTGACCAACGCCGGCAAGCAGCCCGTGACGCTGCTGCCCGGTGGCTGCTACTTCCACCATGCCGACAGCTTCGCGATGATGCGCGGCGGCCACCTGGACATCTGCGTGCTGGGCGCCTTCCAGGTGTCGGCCACGGGCGACCTGGCCAACTGGAGCACCGGCGAGCCCGGCGCCATTCCCGCCGTGGGCGGCGCCATGGACCTGGCCGTGGGCGCCAAGTCCACCTGGGTGATGATGGATCTGGTCAGCAAGACCGGCGAATGCAAGGTGGTCCAGGCCTGCAGCTACCCCCTGACGGGCCTGGCCTGCGTCAAGCGCATCTACACCGACCTGTGCACGCTGGAATGCACGCCCCAGGGCCTGCGCCTGATCGACACCGTGCCCGGCCTCTCGCACGAGGAACTGGAGCGCATCGTCGGCCTGCCGATCCAGCCCGCACAGCAATAAGTACCAAAACGGCCAGCGCTTGATGGACAAGCGCTGGCAGCTCACTTTTTTGATATTCCCCTCGGAGACACCATGAGCAACGCCCGCCAAGCCTTCATCTGCGACGCGATCCGCACCCCCTTCGGCCGCTACGGCGGCGCCCTCTCCAGCGTGCGCACCGACGACCTGGGAGCGTTGCCCATCAAGGCGCTGATGGAGCGCAACCCTGGCGTGGACTGGGCAGCGGTGGATGACGTGCTGTATGGCAACGCCAACCAGGCCGGCGAGGACAACCGCAACGTGGCGCGCATGTCCAGCCTGCTGGCCGGCCTGCCCATCGACGTGCCCGGCGCCACCATCAACCGCCTGTGCGGCTCGGGCCTGGACGCCGTGGGCTCCGCCGCGCGCGCCATCAAGTCGGGCGAGGCGCGCCTGATGATCGCCGGCGGCGTCGAATCCATGAGCCGCGCGCCCTTCGTGATGCCCAAGGCGGAGAGCGCCTTCAGCCGCAGCAACGCGGTGTACGACACCACCATCGGCTGGCGCTTCGTCAACAAGCTGATGAAGGCTCAATACGGCGTGGACTCCATGCCCGAGACGGCCGAGAACGTGGCCGACGATTTCAAGATCGAGCGTGAGGCCCAGGACCGCATGGCCCTGGCCAGCCAACAGAAGGCCGCCGCCGCGATGGCCGCCGGCTACCTGGCCAAGGAAATCGTCAACGTCGTCATTCCCCAGAAGAAGGGCGACGCCGTCGTGGTCAGCCAGGACGAGCATCCCCGCGCCACCACGCTGGAGGCGCTGGCCAAGCTCAAGGGCGTGGTGCGCGAAGGCGGCACCGTCACGGCCGGCAACGCCAGCGGCGTGAACGACGGCGCGTGCGCGCTGCTGCTGGCCGATGAGGCGGCCGCCCAGCAATACAACTTGGTGCCCCGCGCCCGCGTGGTGGGCATGGCCGTGGCCGGCGTGGCGCCGCGCATCATGGGCTTTGGCCCCGCGCCCGCCGTGCGCAAGGTGCTGGCCCAGACCGGCCTGACGCTGGACCAGATGGACGTGATCGAACTGAACGAAGCCTTCGCCGCACAGGGCCTGGCCGTGCTGCGCGACCTGGGTGTTGCCGATGACGACAAGCGCGTCAACCAGTGGGGCGGCGCCATCGCCCTGGGCCACCCGCTGGGAGCCTCGGGCGCGCGCCTGGCCACCACCGCCGTGAACCAGCTGCACACGCTGGGCGGCCGCTACGCGCTGTGCACCATGTGCATCGGCGTGGGCCAGGGCATCGCCGTGGTGCTGGAGCGCGTGTAAGCGCGCGGCGTGACCCGAGGAGCGAGCATGAACAAGCAAGAACGCTGGGTGGACGTGCAAGGCGGGCGCCTGCGCGTGTGCGTGCAAGGCCCCGAGGGCGCCCCGGCCCTGGTGTTTTCCAACTCCCTGGGCACCACGCTGGAGATGTGGGACGCGCAGGCCGCGCGCTTCGCCCAGGACTTCCGCGTGGTGCGTTACGACACGCGCGGCCACGGCGCGAGCGTGGTGACACCCGGCCCCTACACCTTCGAACTGCTGGGCGGCGACGTGGTCGCGGTGCTGGATGCGCTGCGGATCGAGCGTGCGCACTTCTGCGGCATCTCCATGGGCGGCTTCACGGGCCTGTGGCTGGGCGTGCACCAGCCCCAGCGCCTGCTGAGCCTGTCCGTGTGCAACAGCGCCGCCAAGATCGGCACGGCCGAAGGCTGGCAGGCCCGCGCCGCGCTGGTGCGCGAGAAAGGCCGTGACGCCATGGCGGAACTGGCCGCATCGTCACCCGCGCGCTGGTTCACCCCAGCCTTCTGCGCGGCCGAGCCGGACGTGGTGCTGCGCGCGCAGAGCTGGATTGCCGGCATTTCCCCCGAGGGCTATGCCGCCTGCTGCGAAGCCCTGGCGCTGGCCGACCTGCGCTCGCAGGTCGGTGGCATCGACGTGCCCACGCTGATCGTGGCTGGCAGCGCCGACCCTGTGACCACCGTGGCCGACGGCCGCTTCATGCAGGCGGCCATTGCCGGTGCGCGGCTGGCCGAAGTGCCGGCTTCGCACCTGTCCAACCTGGAAGCGCCGCAGGCCTTTGACGAGGCCCTGGCGCAGTTCCTGCGCGGCTGAGACCGCAGGTAGCGATGCAGTGCGGCTTGCTGCGCTGCCCACGCCGCTCCCTTCCATTCATCCAATCCTAGAGAAAGAGGAAACAAGCATGACCAACCTTCATCACACCACCCGCCGCACGCTGCTGGCCTCCCTGGCCGTGGCCGCCGCCGGCGCGCTGCCCCTGGGCGCCCTGGCGCAGAACTTCCCCACCAAGCCCATCACCATCATCGTGCCGTTCTCGGCCGGCGGCACCACCGACATCCTGGCGCGCATCGTGGGCCAGGGCCTCACCACCGAGCTGGGCCAGTCCGTCGTGGTGGACAACAAGCCCGGCGCGGGCGGCAACATTGGCGGATCGCTGGCCGCCAAGGCCGCAGCCGACGGCTACACCCTGTTCATGGGTACGGTGGGCACGCACGCCATCAACCAGTCGCTGTACAAGAAGATGCCCTTCGACCCGGTGAAGGACTTTGCGCCGCTGTCGCGCGTGGCCACGGTGCCCAACCTGCTGGTGGCCCACCCCAGCCAGCCGTTCAAGACCGTGAAGGAAATGATCGCCTACGCCAAGGCCAACCCCGGCAAGATCACGTTTGGCTCGCCCGGCAGCGGCGCGTCGCCCCACGTATCGGGCGAGCTCTTCAAGAGCATGACCGGCACCGACCTGCTGCACATCCCCTACAAGGGCAGCGCCCCCGCCATGACCGACCTGCTGGGCGGCCAGACCTCCGTCATGTTCGACAACATGCCCTCGGCCATCCAGCACGTGCGCTCGGGCAAGCTGCGCCCCATCGCCGTGACCACCGCCAAGCGCTCGCCCGAGCTGCCTGACGTGCCGACCATCGCCGAAGCCGGCGTGCCCGGCTACGAGGCAACGTCCTGGTTCGGCATGTTTGCCCCGGCCGGCACGCCCAAGCCGGTGCTGGACAAGCTGCACGCCGCGCTGATCAAGGTGCTGAACCAGGCCGACGTGAAGAAGAAAATCGCCGAGCAGGGCGGTGACGTAGTGGCCGAGACACCCGCGCAGTTCGCCGCCTTCATCAAGGCCGAAAGCGTGAAGTGGGGCAAGGTGGTGAAGGAGTCCGGCGCGACGGCCGACTGACCCTTCGCTGAGCGGTTCAGCCGCTTACCCCTCCCTCACACGGCGTGTGGAGGGGTAGCGGTAATCTGCTATTGATACGAGAGCTTGTAGCGCTTGATAGGCGGGCGCTACAGGCTCTTTTGTTATGGAGCCTTGGGTGCCTGGGGCACATCGGGCGGCAGGCCGGCGCCAGCCTCCGCCGCGGCCATGCGTTCCTGGCGCTCCTTGGCCATCTGCTCCACCAGCTGGGCGCGGCCCTGCTTGGCGACGGCGATCATGGCCTCGCGGTCGTTGTGGTGCTCGTACATGCGGTTGGACAGCGCCATGTTGTGCGCGCGGAAGCGCTCGGCCAAGGTGTCGGCCTCTTGCGGCGACAGGCCGTTGAGCTCCAGCACCGTGCGTGCGGTGCGCAGGCTGGACTCGAACACCTCGCGCTCCACATGCTCCACGCCCAGATCGCGCAGCGCGTGCCAGTGCGTCACGTCGCGCGCGCGCGCCACGATCTGCAACTGGGGAAAGTGCTTCTTCGCCAGTTGCACGATCTTGAGCGACTGCTCCGGCGCGTCCACCGCCACCACCAGGATGCGCGCATGCTCGGCGCCGGCCATGCGCAGCAGGTTCACGCGCGTGGCGTCGCCATAGAACACACGGTAGCCAAAGGTGTGGGCCACCTCCAGCATCTCCACGCTGTGGTCCAGCACCGTGGCGGGCACGCCCTGCGCCAGCATCATGCGCGCCACGATCTGCCCATAGCGCCCGAAGCCGGCAATGATCACCGGGGCCGACTGCGGCTCGGAGATCTCCTGCGCCTGCGGGGCGGTCTTCAGCGTGGCAAAGCGCTTGAGCAGCACCCGGTCCAGCAGCACCAGCAGCAGCGGGCTGATCAGCATGGACAAGGCTACCGCGCCGATCAGCAGCGACGCCATCTCGGCCGGAATCGCGCGAAAGCCCGCGCCGGCCTGGAACACCACGAAGGCGAACTCGCCGCCCTGCGCCAGCAGCAGCGTGAACACCGGCCGCTCCTGGTAGGGCATGGCGGTCACGCGCGCCAGCGTCCAGATCACCAGTGCCTTGATGCCCAGGAAGCCGAGCAGCAGCGCCAGCATGCCCCAGGGCGTGCGCAGGATCACGCCGAAGTCGATGCTCATGCCCACGGCGATGAAGAACAGGCCGAGCAGCAGTCCCTTGAAGGGCTCGATGTCGGTCTCCAGCTCGCGGCGGAACTCGCTGTCGGCCAGCAGCACGCCGGCAAGGAACGCGCCCAGCGCCATCGACAGGCCCACCGACAGCATCAGCATGGCGATGCCCACCACCAGGAACAGCGAGGTGGCGGTGAAGATCTCGGGCGTCTTGCTCTTTGCGATCCAGCGCAGCAGCGGGCGCAGCGCGAGCCGCCCGCCGAGCACGATGGCGCCCACCACGCCTAGGATCTTGGCTGCCTCCAGCAGCAGATCCTGCACTTCGTGCGGATGGTCCAGCTCGGCCGCGCGCGCGGCCACGCCCAGCAGCGGCAGCAGCGCCAGGATGGGGATCGCCGCCACGTCCTGGAACAGCAGGATCGAGAAGGCCTTCTGCCCGCTGTCCGTGCGCATCAGGTTGCGCTCGTTGATCACCTGCAGCGCGATGGCGGTGGACGACAGCGCCAGCCCCAGCGCGCCCACCAGCCCCACACGCCATGGCAGCCCGAACGCCCAGGCCGCGGCCCACAGCAGTGCGGCGCAGCCCACCATCTGGGCCGTGCCCAGGCCGAAGATGGGGCGGCGCAGGCTCCACAGGCGGCTGGGTTGCAGCTCCAGCCCCACCAGAAACAGCATCAGCACCACGCCGAACTCCGCGAAATGCAGGATATCCTGCACATTGCTCACCAGCGCCAGGCCCCAGGGGCCGATGGCGATGCCCGCGGCCAGGTAGCCGATGATGGCGCCCAGCCCCAGCGCGCGGGCGATGGGGACGGCGATCACGGCCGCGGCGAGATAGGTGAATCCGTAGGTGAGCCAGACGGGGGCTTGGGCCATGGTGTGCAGGAAGAGGGCGCGAAAAGTGATGCGGGGAAGTGCGTGCGCCGCACTCGGGCGCCGGCAGAAATTGTGCACCCGGCCCGCGGGCGGCGCAGGCGCGGGGGCCCGCCGGGCGGTCAGGGTGCCGTGGATGCTCTTGTTTTGATAGCTGTTAGCGCTGGATGGAAAAGCGCTAGGCCGCGTTTTCATGCCGGACGCCCGAGGACCGCCGCGCAGCGTGCCGGCTGCGTCGGCCGATAGAATCGCCGCATTCCTTCCCCCTCATTTCCCAACGGACCACGACATGGACTGGCATACCTGGATGGCTTTTTTTGCGGCGTCGTGGGTGATCGCCATCTCGCCGGGCTCGGGCGCCGTGCTGTCCATGAGCCACGGGCTGTCCTACGGCGTGCGCAAGGCGGGCGCCACGATCCTGGGGCTGGAGCTGGGCCTGCTGCTGATCCTGGTGGTGGCCGGCGCGGGCGTGGGGTCGCTGCTGGTGGCGTCGGAACTGGCCTTCAGCATCGTCAAGGTGCTGGGTGCGTGCTACCTGATCTACCTGGGCTTCATGCAGTGGCGCGCGGGCGCCGCCGGCACGCTGCAGGGCGACCTGCAGGCGCAGCCCGCGAGCTGGCGCCGCCGCGTGCTCACCGGCCTGCTGACCAATGCGACCAACCCCAAGGGCATCATCTTCATGGTGGCCGTGCTGCCGCAGTTCATGACCGACACGCGCCCGCTGTGGAGCCAGCTGCTGGTGATGGCCGTCACCATGCTCTCGGTGGACCTGATCGTGATGAACGGCTACGCCGCCAGCGCCAGCGCGCTGCGCACGCTGATGCGCAGCGGCCGCGCCATGCGCACGCAGAACCGCGTGTTTGGCGGCCTGCTGATGCTGGTGGGCGCAGGACTGTTTTTCGTTAAGCGCGGCACACAGCACGGATAGCCGCTGGTTTGCTATTTTTATAATAGCTAGTGGCGCTTGATGGACGGGCGCTAAGGCCTGTTTTTGCTTATGTGGAGCCAGCGGCCGTGACCGCCGGCACTACGATGCGGGCTGGCCCCGCGCGGGTACGGAACACAGGAGGCAGGCATGACCGTGGTCGCAGTTGCAAATCCCAAGGGCGGCGTGGGCAAGTCCACGCTGGCCACCAACATCGCTGGCTACTACGCCAGCCGCGGGCATGCGGTGGTGCTGGGCGATGTGGACCGCCAGCAGTCCGCGCGGCTGTGGCTGCAGCAACGCCCGGCCGCGGCGCGCCCCATCGGCGCGTGGGACGTGGAGCCCGATCGCTTCGACAAGCCGCCCAAGCATGCCACCCACGCCGTGCTCGACACGCCCGCGGGCCTGCACGGCTGGCGGTTGAAGGACATGCTCAAGCTGGCCGACCGCATCATCGTGCCGCTGCAGCCCAGCGTGTTCGATATCTTCGCCACGCGCCAGTTTCTGGACGAGCTGGCCGCGCACCGTCGCAGCGCGGGCGTGCCGATCGGCATCGTGGGCATGCGCGTGGACGCGCGCACCATCGCGGCGGACAAGCTGCATGCCTTCGTGGACAGCCTGGGCCTGCCGGTGCTGGGCTACCTGCGCGACACGCAGAACTACATCCACCTGGCGGCGCACGGCCTGTCGCTGTTCGATCTGTCGCCCGGCCGCGTGGCGCGCGACCTGGAGCAGTGGCAGGGCATCTGCGCCTGGCTGGACGGCGCCTGACGCGCGCTGGCCGATTTCCAGCGCCAGGGCTGTCGCGATGCCGACAGGCGCCCGCGCGCGCAGGCCGCTACAGTGGCCGCATGAAAACCTTCCGCAGCTATTCCGAAGTGGCCTCCTGCGTCGGGCAGGAAGTGGCCGTCACCGACTGGGTGGAAGTCACCCAGGCGCAGATCGACCGGTTTGCCGACGCCACGGGCGACCACCAGTGGATCCATGTGGACCCGCAGCGCGCAGCGCAGGGGCCGTTCGGCACCACCATCGCGCACGGCTTTCTGACACTGTCGCTGCTGCCGCGCTTCATGGAGGCATCGTTTGCCATCACCGGCGCGCGCATGGGCGTGAACTACGGGCTCAACCGGGTGCGCTTCCCCGCTCCCGTGCCCGTGGGCAGCCGGCTGCGCGCGCACATGGTGCTGGCAGCGGCCGAGCCCGTCGCGCCCGACGGCATGCAGATGACCTGGGAAGTGACGCTGGAGCGCGAGGGTGGCGACAAGCCCGTGTGCGTGGCCGAGGCGCTGGTGCGCAGCTACGGCGCACCCGCCTGACGGGGCTGCGCCGGGGGCCTGCCGGTCCGGTTCAGGCAGGCTGGGTCTGCGTGGACGGAGTGAGAAAGCTGTTTTGCCGCCACGCCTCGTAGACCGTCACGGCCACGGCGTTGGACAGATTCAGGCTGCGCTGGTTGGGCAGCATCGGCAGGCGCAGGCGCTGCGCGGGGGGGAACGTCTCGCGCAGTTCCGGCGGCAGGCCGCGCGATTCGGCGCCGAACACGAACCAGTCGCCCGGCAGGAAGCCCGTGTCGTACACCGACTGCGTGCCATGGGTGGTCAGCGCGAACATGCGCGACAGGTCGGGCTGCATGTCGCGCAGCAGGGCCGTCCAGCCCGGGTGGCGGCGCACCTCGGCGTACTCGTGGTAGTCCAGCCCCGCGCGGCGCATGAGAGGGTCTTCCATGGAGAAGCCCAGCGGTTCCACCAGATGCAGCATGCAGCCGGTATTGGCGGCCAGGCGGATCACGTTGCCGGTGTTGGGCGGAATCTCAGGCTCGACGAGGACGATGTGAAACATGGTGGCTATTGTCGGCGGCCCGCGGGTGGCAGGCTGACGGATGAGGCGGCAGATGGTAATGAATCGTATACCGGCGGCCATGCCCGCGCGTCACGGCGTGCGGGCCAGCACCAGCGCGCAGACCTGCAGCGCACCCGCATCGCGCAGGGGCGCTGCGGCCGCATGCAGCGTGGCGCCGGTGGTCATCACGTCGTCCACCAGCAGCACCCGCTTACCGGCCAGTTGCGCGGCCCGCAGCGGGTCGGGCACGAAGGCGCCGCGCAGGTTGCGCAGCCGTTCGGCACGCGCCAGGTGGCTCTGCGCCTCGGTATCGCGCACGCGCAGCAGCATCCGCGCGTGCACCTGTGGGTGGCCCAGCGCGCGCGCCAGCAGCAGGGCCTGGTTGTAGCCGCGCTGGCGCAATCGCTCGGGTGACAGCGGCACGGGCAACACCAGGTCGGCCTGGGCTAGCGCTGCCTGCGCGCC
This sequence comes from Diaphorobacter sp. C33, assembly GCF_030503915.1. Lineage (NCBI taxonomy): Bacteria > Pseudomonadati > Pseudomonadota > Betaproteobacteria > Burkholderiales > Comamonadaceae > Diaphorobacter > Diaphorobacter sp. C33. The sequence goes on along the minus strand of NZ_CP129980.1, from coordinate 2,277,522 downwards.
TGGGGCACGCGCCATCAGTTGCGCCAGGGCGCCGGCCCAGCCGGGCTCCGCATGGAACTTGAACTGGGCCAGCAGGTCGGCCCAAGGAAAGGCGTAGCTCACTGCGGCCACGCAGGCATCCAGCGGCGGTGGGTGGCGCAGGCAGTCGCCGCACTGCGCGACGCCGTGGGGCAGCAACCGCGCGCAGGTGGCGCAGCGCGGGAGCGGCGGAGCAAACTGCATGCGGCAGGCGTCGCACACGGGACGTGCGGGCCAGGCATGGCAGACCGCGCAGCGGCTGGGCACTGCCGCGCCCATGCGGGCTAGGCCGCGCGATATCCCTGCCAGGTGCGTGGCCAGATGCGTGAACAGCATGGGCTCAATATACTCGCGGCCATTTGCGGCCCGCCATGTCCGAACACCTTCCGCCCACCATCGACCCGGTTGCCGCTGCACGCTGGCATGCCATGGTGCCCGAGGTCTCGCCCTGGTTGCACGAAGAGGTAGCGCAGCGCATGCAGGAGCGGCTGCAGTGGATCGTGCAGGCGCCGCAGGCCTGGTGCGACTGGGATCCGCTGCGCGGCGGCGTGCAGGGCCATGGCCTGGTGGGGCAACATTTCGAACAAGCCGCCAGCCATATCACCGAGACTTCATCACCCGCGGGGGAGGCGCTGGCGCGCGTGCGCTTCGCAAAGCCCTGGTGGAGCCCCGCGCGCTGGTCCGCGGCGGCGCCGCGCTTCGGGGTGCCGCCCGAGGGCAGCGTGCAGATGCTGTGGTCCAACATGGCCCTGCACATGGCGGCGGACCCGCAGGCCCTGATCACCCAGTGGCATCGGGCACTGGCGGTGGACGGTTATCTGATGTTCTCGTGCCTGGGCCCTGACACGCTGCGCGAGCTGCACGCGCTGTATGCCGAGCTGGGCTGGCCCGCTGCCGGCCATGCCATGACCGACATGCACGACTGGGGCGACATGCTGGTGCATGCGGGGTTTGCCGAGCCTGTCATGGACATGGAACGCATCACGCTCACCTTTGCCACGCCCGAGCGGCTGCTGCAGGAGCTGCGCGGCCTGGGGCGCAACCTGCATCCGCAGCGCTTTCCCGCGTTGCGCGGGCGCCACTGGCGCCAGCGACTGGAAGAGGCGCTGGCCCAGCGGCTGGCCGATCCTCGCCATGAGGGGCAGCTTGCATTGACCTTCGAGGTCGTCTACGGCCATGCCTTCAAGCCCGCGCCCCGCGTGCGCGTGGAGGGCAGCAGCGCGGTGTCGCTGCAGGACATGCGCGCCATGCTCCACGCAGGACGCACGCTGCCGCGCTGAGGGGGCTGCAGCGCAATTTGCGCTGTCAATGACCTCAATCAATGCAGGCTACAATTCTTTAAGATTGCAGATTCGGAACTCTCTTGGCGCGCCTGCATCGGGTGGTCGCCCGCGGCCGGCGTCGCGTCTTCTGGAGTTCTGATGGCGCCACGCGGCGCTCTCAGGCCTCCTTTCTGCGTCACTTCTTGGCAGTGTTCTCTCGGGACTAACGTGTATTGCAGCCATGTCCCGTGCTAGGCATGCTGAATGCGATCAAGAGAGTCCGTGTTGGATTGCGGAGACAACAGGCTGCCAGGAAAGCGGTCTGGACTGATTGGTGAAAGCGGGTGCACGGCATGCCCGCATGGCTTTGTGCGCCGCCTGACCCCACGCAGGCGCGCACCGAGGGATTGGTCAATTGGAGCTTAGAAGTAAGTGAGAACTATGAAGAGCATTTCCAACAAGCTGGCTTCTGGGCTGCTGATGGCCGGAGCATGGGTGGGCACGGCGGCCCATGCGGTTCAAAGCCTGCCCGGCGGCCCGGCGGTGAACCAGCTGAACTTGCACCCCCCCGTGACCAAGATCGCCGAGGAGCAGCACTTCCTGCATTGGATGATGCTCATCATCTGCACGGTGATCTTCGTCGGCGTGTTCTCGGTGATGTTCTATTCGATCTGGAAGCACCGCAAGTCGCGCGGCGCCCAGGCCGCCAATTTCCACGAGTCCGTCACCGTCGAGGTGGTCTGGACGGTGATCCCCTTCATCATCGTGGTTCTCATGGCCCTGCCGGCCACCAAGGTGCTGGTGGCGCAAAAGGACACGACCAATGCCGACCTCACGGTGAAGGTGACCGGCTACCAGTGGAAGTGGGGCTACGACTATCTGTCGGGCGAGGGCGAGGGCCTGTCTTTCATCTCCACGCTGGACAGCAGCCATCGCCGGATGTCCGACAGCGGCAACGTGGCCAACGCGCCAGCCGACTACCTGCTGAAGGTGGACGCACCCCTGGTGGTGCCGGTGGGCAAGAAGGTGCGCGTGATCACCACGGCCAACGACGTGATCCACGCCTTCATGGTGCCGGCGTTCGGCATCAAGCAGGACGCGATCCCCGGCTTCGTGCGCGACACCTGGTTCCGCGCGGAAAAGGTGGGTGACTACTACGGCCAGTGCGCCGAGCTGTGCGGCAAGGAGCACGCCTACATGCCGATCCACGTCAAGGTAGTGTCCGCACAGGAATATACGCAGTGGGTGGATGGCGAGAAAAAGAAGGCCGCCGCCAAGCTGGACGACCCCAGCAAGGTCTGGACGCTGGACGCGCTGCTGCCGCGCGGCGAGAAGGTCTACGCTGCCAACTGCGCCGCCTGTCACCAGGCCAACGGCAAGGGGGCCGGCCCCATCAAGCCGCTGGACGGTTCGGCCATCGTCACAGACGCCGACCACGCCAAGCAGATCCAGGTGGTGCTCAAGGGCGCTGCCAACGGCGCCATGCCCGCCTGGGCGCAGCTCAGCGACACCGATCTGGCCGCCGTGGTGACCTACACCAAGAACGCCTGGTCCAACAAGACGGGTCAGCTGGTGCAGCCGTCTGAAATCGTGGCCCAGCGCGGCAAGTGAACCGCAACGCCCAACGCATTGAGGAATCGAACATGAGCGCAGTTCTGGACAATCACGGGCACGCCGGCGGCCAAGCACACGACCACGGTGACCACCACCACGGCCCCACCGGCTGGCGCCGTTGGGTGTTTGCCACCAACCACAAGGACATCGGGACGCTGTACCTGCTGTTCTCGTTCACCATGCTGATGATCGGCGGCGTGCTCGCGCTGCTGATCCGTGCCGAGCTGTTCCAGCCCGGGCTGCAGGTGGTGAACCCCGAGCTGTTTAACCAGCTCACCACCATGCACGGGCTGATCATGGTGTTCGGCGCCATCATGCCGGCCTTCGTGGGTTTCGCGAACTGGATGATCCCGCTGCAGATCGGCGCGTCCGACATGGCGTTCGCACGCATGAACAACTTCAGCTTCTGGCTGATGATCCCCGCGGCCATCATGCTGGTGTCGTCGTTCTTCATGCCGGGTGGCGCGCCTGCCGCGGGTTGGACGCTGTATGCGCCGCTGACCCTGCAGATGGGGCCGTCCATGGACGTGGGTATCTTCGCCATGCACATCCTGGGCGCCAGTTCCATCATGGGGTCGATCAACATCATCGTGACCATCCTGAACATGCGCGCGCCGGGCATGACGCTCATGAAGATGCCCATGTTCGCCTGGACCTGGCTGATCACGGCCTACCTGCTGATCGCCGTGATGCCCGTGCTGGCCGGCGCGATCACCATGACGCTGACCGACCGCCACTTCGGCACCAGCTTCTTCAATCCGGCCGGCGGCGGCGACCCGGTGATGTACCAGCACATCTTCTGGTTCTTCGGCCACCCCGAGGTGTACATCATGATCCTGCCGGCCTTCGGCATCATCAGCCAGGTCGTTCCCGCCTTTAGCCGCAAGAAGCTGTTCGGCTACGCCTCCATGGTGTACGCCACCTCGTCCATCGCGATCCTGTCGTTCATCGTGTGGGCGCACCACATGTTCACCACGGGCATGCCAGTCACGGGCCAGCTGTTCTTCATGTACGCCACGATGCTGATCTCCGTGCCCACCGCCGTGAAGATCTTCAACTGGACGGCGACCATGTGGCGCGGCTCCATGACCTTCGAAACGCCCATGCTCTGGGCCGTGGGCTTCATCTTCGTGTTCACCATCGGCGGCTTCACGGGCCTGATCCTGGCCATGGCGCCGATCGATATCCAGCTGCAGGATACCTACTACGTGGTGGCCCACTTCCACTACGTGCTGGTGGCCGGTTCGTTGTTCGCCATGTTCTCGGCCTACTACTACTGGAGCCCCAAGTGGACGGGCATCATGTACTCGGAGACGCGCGGCAAGATCCACTTCTGGGGCTCGCTGATCACCTTCAACATCACCTTCTTCCCCATGCACTTTCTGGGGTTGGCCGGCATGCCGCGCCGGTATGCCGACTACCCCATGCAGTTTGCCGACTTCAACGCGCTGGCGTCCGTCGGGGCACTGGGCTTTGGACTGATGCAGGTGTACTTTTTCCTGTTCGTCGTGCTGCCGGCCATGCGCGGGCGGGGCGTGAAGGCGCCGCAAAAGCCCTGGGAAGCCGCTGAAGGCCTCGAATGGGAAGTGCCGTCGCCCGCGCCGTTCCACACCTTTGAAGTGCCGCCCAAGCTGGACGCTACGGCCACGCGGGTGATCGGCTGACATTGCGGGAGATCGCCATGACCACGCCGGAGCAAAGAAAGTCCAACCTGCGCATGGCGCTGATCCTGGCGTCGGTGGCGGCGGTGTTCTTCATCGGCTTCATGGTGAAGATCGCCTGGCTGCATTGACGAAAGGGCGGGACCATGGGTGCGCGTAGCGAGAACCTGAAGATGGTGGGCAAGCTGGCCGTGGTGACGGTCGGCATGTTCGCCTTCGGCTACGTGCTGATCCCGATCTACAAGCACATTTGCGAGATGACGGGCATCAACATCTTGTCGCTGTCGGAGCGGCAGGTGCCCGGCAACGGCACGGCCGGCCGCAACGCCCAGGTGCCCGCCAACAGCCAGGTGGACAAGACCCGCCTCATCACTGTGGAGTTCGATGCGAACGCACGTGGTCCGTGGCAGTTCCGGCCCGCGCAGCGCTCCGTGCAGGTGCACCCGGGCGAACTGGCCACCGTGATGTACGAGTTCCAGAACGTGCAGGACCGCCGCATGGCTGCGCAGGCCATCCCCAGCTATGCGCCGCGCCAGGCGGCCGCCCACTTCACCAAGCTGGAGTGCTTCTGCTTCAACCAATACACCCTGGAGCCCGGCGAGAAGAAGGAATGGCCCGTGGCCTTCGTGATCGACCCGCGCCTGTCGAAGGACGTCACCACGATCACGCTGTCCTACACCTTCTTCGAAGTCGGCGGCAAGACGCCGGCCGCGCCCCAGTCCACGGCCGCCGCACTGCCGGCGACTTCCGCGGAGGCCGGTTCATGAGCCCCACGCCCCCGCGTCCGCCGCGCAAGGGATCGCTGTTGCGCACCCTGCGTGCCGTGGCATGGTCGCTGATCGGATTGCGCAAGGGGGATCAGTACCAGCGCGACCAGGAGACGCTGCAGCCGCTGCACATCGTGTTCGTGGGATTGGTCGCTCTGTTTGTGCTGGTGCTGCTGCTGATCGGACTGGTGAACTGGATTGCTTGATGCCTGCCGCCGCTGATAACAACGAGACAACCGAGAACTTTGAGAACGAGGAGCTGAAATGAGTGCATCTACCCACGGCACGACGCCTTACTACTACGTCCCCGCGGAGTCTCGCCACCCCGTGCTGGCGGCGGCGGGGTTGTTCTTTGTCCTCCTCGGCGCGAGCCAGTGGATCAACGGCCATGACTGGGGCAAGTATTCGCTGGCCTTCGGCCTGGCGTGGTGGATCTTCGTGCTGTACCAGTGGTTCCGCGATGCCGCGCGCGAGAGCGAGGGCGGGCTGTATGGCCGCAAGATCGACATCTCGTACCGCTGGAGCATGAGCTGGTTCATCTTCTCGGAGGTGATGTTCTTCGGCGCTTTCTTCACCGCGCTGTGGTGGGCGCGTGCGCATTCCGTGCCGGCCCTGGGCAGCCTGGACAACGCGCTGCTGTGGCCCGACTTCAAGGCGGTCTGGCCCAGCCTGGCGGCCGGGGCGACCGCCTCGCCGGCCAACACCGTGGAGCCTTTCCAGACCGTGGGCCCATTCTGGCTGCCCACCATCAACACCGCGCTGCTGCTGACGTCGGGCGTCACGCTCACCATCGCCCACCACGCGCTGCGCGAAGGCCAGCGCGCCAAGACGATCGGCTTCATGTGGGTCACGGTGCTGCTGGGCTTCGTGTTCCTGTGCGTGCAGGGCTACGAGTACTTCCACCTCTACACCGACCTGAACCTCAAGCTCACCTCGGGCGTGTTCGGCTCCACCTTCTTCATGCTCACGGGCTTCCACGGTTTTCACGTGTTCGTGGGCATGCTGATGCTGCTGTTCATCACGCTGCGCCTGCACAGCGGCCACTTCACGGCCGAGCGCCACTTCGGCTTCGAGGGCGCGGCCTGGTACTGGCACTTCGTGGACGTGGTCTGGCTGGGCCTGTACATCCTGGTGTATTGGATGTAATCCCGTCTCCGGATCGGGAAAAAGCGCCGCAAGGCGCTTTTTTTACGCGGAGGTGGTTGCTTCAAAAACAGGAGCTGCCTGCGCTTGATAGATAAGCACTTTGGATATAAATACTATTGAAATCCCTGTGCACCAAGCGCAAGGCGCTCACTTTTTTGATGGCCATCGGCGTGCGCCTCAGCGCACTGCGGCGGGCAGCCCGGTTGGCTGGATGTACCCCAGCTTCCAGGCCAGCAGCAGACACAGGAACAGCACGATGGACAGCCCCACGCGCAGCCCCAGCGCGCGGGCCATGCGCTTGCCCTGCTGCCGGTCGTCGCCCTTGCCGCGCATCATGAAAAACAGCGCCGAGCCCAGGCTTGCGATGATGGCGAGAAACGCCAATGCCACCAAAATCTTCATGAGGCCCATTATCCGGTGAACCCTGCCCGACAACCCTTCGGCCTGCGCTTCTGGCTGGTGACCCTCGCGGCGCTGGTCGCCATGGTGGTGACCGCGTCCCTGGGCCGCTGGCAGCTATCGCGTGCCGCGCAGAAGACCGCGCTGCAGGCGGCCATGGACGAACGCCAGTCCCGCGCACCGCTGCAGGGTGCCGAACTGGCACAGGCGCTGCAGTCGGCATCGCAGGAGGCCACCGCGCCGCTGCTGCACCGCCGCGCCGAGCTGCGCGGCCAGTGGCTCCCCGAGGCCACGGTGTTCCTGGAGAACCGCCAGATGTACGGCCGTCCGGGCTTTTTCGTGTTCACGCCCCTGCAACTGGCGGACAGCCCGCGCGTGGTGCTGGTACAGCGCGGCTGGGCGCCGCGCAACTTCCTGGAGCGCACGCGCCTGCCGGAGATCACCACCCCTGCCGGACCAGTGCAGTTGGAGGGGCGGCTCGCCGGCCCGCCGGCGCGGTTGTATGAGTTCGCACCCACCGCCCAGGGCGAGGGGTCTTCGCGCATCCGGCAGAATCTGGACCTGGCCGCCTATGGGGCCGAGACCGGCCTGGCGCTGGCGCCCCTGACCGTCGTGCAGACCGGCGCCGCCAGCGACGGGCTGCAGCGCGACTGGGCGCCCATCGACAGCGGCGTCGACAAGCATTACGGCTACGCATTCCAATGGTTCGGGCTTTGCGGCCTGGTGGCAATCCTCTATGTCTGGTTCCAATTCGTCCGACGCTTCCTTCGCCCAGGCCGCCAGCGTGGTGCCTGAGACCGGCGGCCAGCAGCCGCTGGGCCTCACGGTGCACAGCCTGCCCCAGGCGGGCGATGCCATGGCGGCGCTGCAGCGCTCGCGCAGCGGCCGCTGGCAGATGCTGGGGCTGTTGCTGGTGTGCGCGGCGCCCGTGATCGCTTCGTACTTCACCTATTACGTGCTGCGTCCCGAGGGCCGGCGCAACTTTGGTGAGCTCATCGAACCCCAGCGCGCCTTGCCCGCGCAGGCCGCAGCCACCGCATTGGACGGCACGGCGCATACGCTGGGCGAGCTGCGTGGCCAGTGGCTGCTGGTGAGCGTGGCACCCGGCGCCTGCGACGACGGCTGCCGCAACAACCTGTACCTGCAGCGCCAGTTGCGCGAAACCATGGGCCGCGAGAAGGAGCGCATGGACTGGGTCTGGCTGGTGTCCGACGGCGCCGTGCCCCCGGCGGAGATCGCCCCCGGCCTGCAGGGCGCCACCGTGCGCCGCGTGGATGCCGCCACCTTGGCCACCTGGCTGCAACCCGCGCCCGGCCATACGCTGGAAGAACACCTGTACGTCGTGGACCCGCAGGGCCACTGGATGATGCGCTTTCCCGCGCGGCTGGACCGCGCTGGCGCGGCCAAGGCCAAGCGCGACCTGGACCGGCTGCTGCGCGCCTCAGCATCATGGGACCAGCCGGGCCGCTTGCAGGAGGCCCCGTGACGGACATGCAGCCGCTGTACGACCTGGCGCCGGCCCTCGAGCTGATGGCCCTGGGCATCGTGATCGCCCTGGGCCCGCTGGCCTGGGTGTGGTGGCGCGGGCGGGGCGGCACACCGGTGCGGCGCCTGCAGGCGCTCACCGTGCTCACGCTGTTCCTTACCTTCGACCTGGTGCTGTTCGGCGCCTTCACGCGTCTGACGGACTCCGGCCTGGGCTGCCCTGACTGGCCGGGCTGCTACGGCAACGCTAGCCCGGTGGGCGCGCGTGCGGAGATCTCCGCCGCGCAGGAAGCCATGCCTACCGGCCCCGTCACCCACGGCAAGGCCTGGGTGGAGATGATCCACCGTTACCTTGCCACCGGCGTGGGCGTGCTGATCATCGCGCTCACCGTGGGCGCGTGGCGCCAGCGCCGCGCAGCCGCACAGTTGCCTCAGTTGGCAGGGGCGGCGCCTGCGCTGAGCCCCTGGTGGCCCACCGCCACGCTGGTGTGGGTGTGCCTGCAGGGCGCTTTCGGCGCGCTCACCGTGACCATGAAATTGTTCCCCGCCATCGTCACGCTGCACCTCATCGGCGGGCTGGTGCTGTTGGCGCTGCTGTGCGTGCAGGCCGTGCGCCAGACGCAGATGACGCGGGGCGTGGTGCCCGTGGCGCTGCCATGCGGCCTGCGCTGGCTGCTGGGCGTGACGGCGGCGCTGGTGGCGCTGCAGGTCGTGCTGGGCGGCTGGGTCAGCACCAACTACGCGGTGCTGGCCTGCACCACCTTTCCGCAGTGCCAGGGCAGCTGGTGGCCCGACATGGCGTTTGCCGAGGGCTTTCAAGTCTGGCGCGCGCTGGGCCTGCTGCAGGATGGCAGCCACATCAGCTTCGCCGGGCTCACGGCCATCCATTACGTGCACCGGCTCGCGGCCTACCTGGTGCTGGCGGCGCTGGCGCTGCTGGCCTGGCGCCTGCGCCGCGCGGGCGTGTTGCGCGACCCGGCGCGCTGGCTCGCAGGCCTGGCGCTGCTGCAGTTTGTCACCGGTCTGTCCAACGTGGTGCTGGACTGGCCGCTGGTGGCCGCCGTGCTGCACACGGGCGGCGCTGCCGCGCTGGTGGTGGTGCTGACCTGGGCGCTCATGGCCAGCCGCGCCACCGCCGGCGCCACGGCTTCGCAGCCGCGCGCCGGTGCCGATTCCGTCAAGAGAGTTTCCGCATGAGTGCCGCTCCCGCCCCCGCCGCCGCAGCGCCACGCGCTCTGCCGTCGCGGCTGTCCCAGTTCTACGCGCTGACCAAGCCGCGCGTGGTGCAGCTCATCGTGTTCTGCGCCTTCATCGGCATGGTGCTGGCCGTGCCGGGCATGCCCAGCGGCGCGCAGTGGGCGTTGATGGCCGTGGCCAGCGCGGGCATCTGGCTCGTGGCCGGTGCGGCGGCGGCGTTCAACTGCATCGTGGAGCAGGGCATCGACGCCAAGATGAAGCGCACGGCCTGGCGCCCCACGGCCAAGGGCGAGCTGTCCAACACGCAGACGCTGCTGTTCTCGGCGCTGCTGTGCGCGGCGGGCTCGGCGCTGCTGTACTGGTGGGTGAACCCGCTGACCATGTGGCTGACCTTCGCCACGTTTGTCGGCTATGCGGTGATCTACACGGTGATCCTCAAGCCGCTCACGCCGCAGAACATCGTGATCGGCGGCGCCAGCGGCGCCATGCCGCCCGTGCTGGGCTGGGCCGCGATGACTGGCGAGGTGGGCCCCGAGGCACTGATCCTGTTCCTCATCATCTTCCTGTGGACGCCGCCGCATTTCTGGGCACTGGCGCTGTACCGCGTGGAGGACTATCGCAAGTCCGGCCTGCCCATGCTGCCCGTCACCCACGGCAACGAGTTCACGCGCCTGCAGGTGTTTCTCTATACCTTGATCCTGTTCGCAGGCTGCCTCATGCCTTTCGTGTACGGTATGAGTTCGTGGATCTACCTTGCAGCCGCCGTGGTGCTGAGCGCGGGCTTTTGCCTGTACGGCTTCCGGCTGTGGCGCGACTACTCCGACACGCTGGCGCGCAAGACCTTTCGTTTCTCGCTGATCCACCTGAGCCTGCTGTTCGCGGCGCTGCTGGTGGACCACTACCTCCTGTGAAGCAAGCTTATGGATAAACGTGATGCTCTGAAAAAAATAGCTGCTGGCGCTCTCTGGATGGGCGTTGCAGGCACTTTTGCCGCGTGTTCTCCGAAGGCGCCCAAGTTCCAGGGGGTGGACCTCACGGGCGCCGAGTACGCGCGCGACCTGCAGTTGACCGACCACAACGGCCAGCAGCGCAGCCTCAAGGACTTCACGGGCAAGGTGGTGGTGGTGTTCTTCGGCTACACGCAATGCCCGGACGTTTGCCCCACGTCGATGTCCGAACTGGCCGACGTCAAGCGCGCCCTGGGCGCGGACGGCGACAAGCTGCAAGGCATCTTCGTCAGCGTGGACCCCGAGCGCGACACGCCCGAGGTACTCAAGGCCTACATGGCCAACTTCGATCCCAGCTTCCTCGCGCTGCGCGGCACGCCCGAGCAACTGGCCGCCGTGGCCAAGGACTTCAAGATCTACTACAAGCGCGTGGAGGGCCAGACCCCCACGAGCTACACCATGGACCATTCCGCTGGCAGCTATGTCTACGACCCCGCCGGCCGCCTGCGCGTGTACCACCGCTACGGCAGTGGGGCACAGAGCCTGGCGGCCGACGTGCGCGCGCTGCTGGACGAAACGCGCTGATTCCACGCGCTCCACGCGCCCAGGGGCTGGCGTGTGGCAAAAACCACATTGCCCGTAGGGCCTGAATTGACGTGTGCGTCACCTTGGGTGGCGATAGGCGCCAGGAGTGCGCCGCGCCTGCCTAGAGTGCACAGTGGCTGGTCGCCAGGCGCATCGACGGTGATGGCGCAGGCGCCGGCCACGGCCTCAACCTACCGACGCCCTACCGACGCGCCATGGATTCCTTTGCCCCTGCCGCCCGCCCCCGGTCCGAGGACGGCGTGACGCACCCGCCGCCCCATCGGACCGATGACGCCGCCGACGACAGTGCGGCGGCCTTCCTGCAGCGCATCGGCAGCCTGCGCGCGGGCACGCTGGAGCGCGCTGCCATGGATGCGGCGCCCGACGGCATCGTGCTGGCCGACCGACAGGGGCGCATCCTCATGGTCAACGCCCCCATGGAGACCATCAGCGGCTACACCAACGCGCAGTTGTGCGGCCAGTCCATCGACCTGCTGGTGCCGGCGCACGCGCGGCCCGAGCATGGCCAGCATATGCAGCGCTACCACCAGTCTCCCAGCCGCCGGCCCATGGGCATGGGGCGCGACCTGTGGTTGCAGCGACGCGACGGTAGCCAGGTGCCGGTGGACATCGCCCTCGGCCATTCCTCCGCCCACGGGGGTACGGTGGTGGCTTTTGTGCGCGACGTCTCCGACCTGCGGCGCCTGGAGGCGCGCATGCACTACCAGGCCACGCACGACACGCTGACCGGTCTGCTCAACCGCTGGAAGTTCGGCCAGCGGCTGGAACAGGCGATCGCGGAGCAGGCGGTGGCGCAAAGCCCGCCCTTCGCGCTGCTGCTGCTCGATCTGGACGACTTCAAGGCCATCAACGATGGCTACGGCCATGCCGCCGGCGACCAGGTGCTGCAGGAGGTGGCGCGGCGCCTGCGGGGTGCGCTGGGCACGGGCGACATCCTTGCGCGCCTGGGCGGCGACGAGTTCACCGTGCTGTTGCCCGGGGTGGCCAGCGCCGCGCAGGCCGAGGGCGTGGCCGCGCGGCTGATGCAGGCGCTGTGCGTGCCCTGTCGCGTGCAGGGGTTCGAACTGAACTTCGGCGCCAGCATGGGCATCGCGCTGTGCCCTCAGGATGCGGGCGACGCCGCCACGTTGCTGCGCTATGCCGACATGGCCATGTACCACGCCAAGCACCGCGGGCGCGCCAACTTCGCGTTCTACGCCCCGTCCATGGGCCGCAAGATGGCCGAGAAGATCCAGTTGCACGACCGGCTCAAGCTGGCGCTGGCCTACGGCGGGCTGACGCTGCATTACCAGCCGCAGGTCGAGGTGGCCACCAACCGCATGGTGGGTGTGGAGGCCCTGCTGCGCTGGCACGACCCGCAGCTGGGCGAGGTGTCGCCCGAGCGCTTCGTGCCCGTGGCGGAGGCCACGGGACTGATCCTGGAGTTGGGCGCCTGGGTCATGGCCGCGGCCTGTCGCCAGATCGCGGCGTGGGAGCGCCAGGGCATGCGTTTGCGCGTGGCAGTGAACCTGTCCGCCCAGCAGCTGCGGCAGACCGACCTCGTCGAGCAGGTGGCGCGCAACCTGCGCACCCACCATGTCCCGCCCGAGCTGCTGGAACTGGAGGTGACCGAGTCCGAAGCCCTGGCGGACCCCGAGCAGGCCTGCCAGGTGCTGAACGAGCTGCGCGCGCTGGGCGTGGCCGTGGCGCTGGACGACTTCGGCACGGGCCACTCGTCGCTGGCCTACCTCAAGCGCCTGCCGGTGTCGCACATCAAGGTGGACCGGGAATTCATGCGCAACGTGCCTGCCAGCGGAGGCGACACCACGCTGGTGCGCGCCGTGGTCGCGCTGGCGCACACCATGGGGCTGCGGGTCGTCGTGGAGGGGGTGGAAACGCGCGAGCAGCTGCAGTTCTTGCGCGAGATGCAGTGCGCCTGCTACCAGGGCTGGCTGTTTGCCAAGGCGCTGGCGCCCGACGACGTGGCGCTGCTGTACGCGGCCGGTGCCGACGTGGCGGCGGAAGGCGCGCTGGGCTGAGGTGCCGGCAGCGACGCTGGCTTACAGCGCGGCGTGCACCGGCGCTTGCGCCGCAGGGGTGGTGCGCGCAGCCGCACGCGCCTGGTACAGGTTGGCCGCCGAGCGGCGGCCGCCGCGCGTGAGCGCCAGCAGCGGCGCGCGCTGGATCTCGCAGTGCCAGCGGTCGCGCCGCAGCACGCCTTGCTCCTGCGCCAGCAGCGCCAGGGCGCGCGCCACGGACTCGCGCGTGGTGGCGAGCAGGGCAGCCAGCACCGTATGGCTGGGCAGGCGCACCAGCGTGCTGCGCTGCAGCTCGGCCAGTTGCAGCAGCGCGCCCGCCAGTTGGCCCACCACGCCGCGGATGCGGGCGATGCGGCCCCAGTCGGCCAGGCGCGCGTTGGCGTTCAGTTGTTCGCGCGCCAGTTCCAGCAGGAATTCGCCTTGGGACTGGCGGCCCGCCCCCAGCAGGGGCGCCAGGTCCAGTTGGCAGACGCGCCCCGGCGTGACCGCCACGTAGGACAGGTCCGCCGGCTGCTGCAGCAGCGCGGGGGCGCCCAGGGCCTCGCAGCAGCCCGCCATGCCTACGGGGTGCTCCACTCCATCGTCGCCGCGGCGCTGCACCAGCAGCGTACCGATCTTGACCACCTGCACACTGTGGATGCTCTCGCCCTGGCGCTGCAGCATCTCGCCCTTGCGAAAGCGCCGCTCCGTCAGGTGCCCGCGCCAGCCCGCGCGCGTTTGCGGGTCCAGGCGGCCCAGCAGGCACTGCTGCTGGCAGGCGCAGTCGTTGCAGGTATGGCCGCCGGAGGACGGATGGTCGGTCATGAGTACAAGCCAAAATGGGCTTCAGCGCTTGTCTGGCAAGCGGTGGAAGCTATGAATACCGTAGCGTCTCGCAGAGGGCCGGTCAGCGGCCTCGGAGTGCTGGGGATTGGCGGAGAGTGTGCAAGGCGGGGCCGTCCTGCCCCGTGACCTAGGTCAACGTTTGGGACCAAGTGCCTGCACTGCGCGCCCCACGCCGGCCCTTACCGGCGTGGCCGCCGCGCTGCGACGGTGCGCAGTCACTCGGCGCGGATGCCTTGTTCGCGGATGACGCGGCTCATGGTGGCCGTGTCGGCCTGGATCCGGTTGGCCAGCCCCTCGGCCGAGGAGCCAATGGCCTGCCAGCCCTGCTGGAACAGCTTGGCGCGCACTTCCGGGCTGCGGGCGATCTCGCCGATCACGCGGGACAGCCGTGCGCGCACCGGGGCGGGCATGGACGCGGGTGCGGCAAAGGCGTTCCAGATCTCCAGCTGGAAGTCGCGCACGCCGGCCTCCGCCAGGCTGGGCACCTCGGGCGCCAGCGTGCTGCGGCCCGCGGAGGTCACGCCGATCAGGCGCAGCTTGCCCGCCCGTGCCTGGGCCTGCGCGAGCGCGGGCGGCAGCAGCGCCATTTGCAACTGGCCACCCAGCATGGCGGTGGCCACCTGCGGGTAGCCGGGGTAGGGTACGTGCACCGGGGCGATGCCGGTGCGCGCCTTGAGCAGCTCGGTGCCCAGGTGGCCCACGGTGCCCACGCCGGGGGTGCCGTAGCTCCAGCGGTCGCCCGCGGTGCGCGCGGCCTGCAGGAAGGCGCGTGCGTCGGCGCCCGCGGGCACGTCGGGCTGGTTTACGGGAGCGGTCAGGACCAGGGGCGATACGCCGATCAGCGACAGCGGCGCGAAATCCTTCACAGGGTCGTAGGGCACGTGCGCGTTGAGCAGCTTGGCGATCGTCAGGTTGCCGTTGATGAACAGGCCGATGGTGTGGCCGTCCTGCGCCTTGGCGACCGCATCGGCGCCGATGTTGCCGCCCGCACCCACCTTGTTTTCCACGACCACGGGTTGGCCCAGGGCCTGGGACAGTGGCTCGGAGAAGGTGCGCGCCGTCAGGTCGGGCGAAGAACCCGGTGGGAAGCCCACGATGATGCGCAGGGGCTTGGCAGGCCAGCCGGGGGTGGCGGGCGCGGCATCCTTCTGGGCCATGGCGGCGCCGCAGGCCGAAGCCAGGGCCAGTGCCAGCAGGCCGCGGCGGGCGAGGGGGTGGGGGAACATGGTGGCGATCTCCAGTCTGGGCCGGGCAGCCAGGTGCGGCCCCGCCGGCAAAGAAAAAGGCGCGTAGCCGGTGAGGGCTGCGCGCCTGGATTATCTGCCCGCGATCTCTGCGCGCGATCCGGGCTGCTGGGCGAAGGCTCAGGCGTACTCGGCCAGCGCCTTCTTCATCTTTTTCATGGCGGCCACCTCGATCTGCCGGATGCGCTCCGCGCTCACGCCGTACTCGGCCGCCAACTCGTGCAGTGTCATGCCGCCCGAGCCATCGTCGTTCACCTGCAGCCAGCGCTGCTCCACGATGCGGCGGCTGCGTGCGTCCAGGCTGTCCAGGGCGGTGGCAATACCGTCCGTGGCCAGTGCGTCACGCTGGCGCGACTCGATCATGGCGGTGGGCTCATGGCCCGCGTCGGCGAGGTAGGCGATGGGGCCAAAGGCCTGCTCGCCATCGTCGCTGGGAGCGGGGTCCAGCAGCACGTCGCCACCGGACAGGCGCGTTTCCATCTCGATGACTTCCTCGCGCTTCACGTTGAGCTGCTCGGCCACCAGGTCGATCTCGTGATCGGATAAGGTCTCGCGGTGCGTGTCGGCGTCCAGCGCGTCGGCCTTGAAGCCCTGTTTCATGGAGCGCAGGTTGAAGAACAGCTTGCGCTGCGCCTTGGTCGTTGCCACCTTGACCATGCGCCAGTTCTTCAGGATGTACTCGTGGATCTCGGCCTTGATCCAATGCATGGCGTAGCTCACCAGGCGAACGCCCTGGTCAGGGTCAAAGCGCTTGACGGCCTTCATCAGGCCCACGTTGCCTTCCTGGATGAGGTCGCCATGCGGCAGGCCGTAGCCCAGGTACTGGCGCGAGATGGACACGACCAGGCGCAGGTGCGACAACACCAGGCGGCCGGCAGCCTCGACATTGTTGTCATCCTTGAGCTGGCGCGCGTAGCGCTGCTCCTCCTCCTGCGTGAGCAGGGGAAGGCGGTTGACGGCGGAGATATAGGCGTCCAGGTTGCCCAGCGGGGGAACCAGCGCCCACGGGTTCGCGGGCGCGAGGGTCGTCACGGAGGTTGCAGTCTGGAGTGCCATATCGGTAGTCCTTTCTTCCATGCAAATCATATTAGCACTCCATTGGAGAGAGTGCTAAAGGCATAGTTCCCCTACGGATGTAGGAAATAACCACCAAGAGGCGCAACGACGGCCCTTAAAACGCAGGTGGGGCTGCTTCCCCGCGCGTCAAGGTCGTTGTGCAGTTACGCCTTGTGCCAGACTTCGATCATGACATCTGCCCTAGACGCCCAGATCGCCGTTGTGACCACCACCATGGGCGACGCCGCCGCCGCTCACCGACTGGCCAGCGGCGCTGTCCAGGCGCGCCTGGCCGCCTGCGTGCAGGTGGAGGCCATTACCTCGCACTATGTCTGGCAGGGGGTGCAGCAGGCGGAAGCAGAGTGGCGGCTGGTGTGCAAGACGCTGTTGTCTGCCGCGCCCGCCTTGCGGGACTGGCTGCGTGCCCAGCACCCCTACGAAGTGCCGCAACTGCTCACCCACGCCGTGCAGGCAGAGCAGGACTATGTGCAGTGGGTGGCGCAGCAGGTGGACCCGCTTCGATAGCCGGGGCTGGTCAAGCGCCGCGTTGAAGCAATGGCTGGCGGTTGCCGCCTGTATCCGCCCACAGGGGGTAACTATCTCAGCTCAGCAGGGCCTGGGCGAATTCGCGTGCGCTGAAGGTTTCCAGGTCTTCCACCTTCTCGCCCACGCCAATGAAGTACACGGGCACGGGCCGCTCCTGCGCGATGGCGGCCAGCACGCCGCCCTTGGCCGTGCCGTCCAGTTTGGTGACGATCAGGCCGGTGAGTTGAAGCGCGTCGTCGAACGCGCGCACCTGCGCCAGGGCGTTCTGGCCGGTGTTGCCGTCGATCACCAGTAGCACCTCGTGCGGGGCGCTGGCATCGGCCTTGGTGACCACGCGGCGGATCTTCTTCAGCTCTTCCATCAGGTGCAGCTGCGTAGGCAGGCGGCCGGCAGTGTCCACCAGCACCACATCTTTGCCGCGCGCGCGGCCGGCGGTAACGGCGTCAAAGCTCACGGCGGCAGGGTCGCCCCCTTCCTGGCTGACGATCTCCACCGTGTTGCGCGTGGCCCAGACACCCAACTGCTCGCGCGCCGCGGCGCGGAAGGTATCGGCGGCGGCCAGCAGCACGCTCTCGCCATGGTCGGCCAGGTGCTTGGTGAGCTTGCCGATGGAGGTGGTCTTGCCCGCGCCGTTCACGCCGGCCACCATGATCACGGTGGGTGTGTGCTCGCCGATCACCAGCGGCTTTTCCAGCGGCCGCAGCAGGTCGGCCAGCGCATCGGCCAGCAGTCCCTTTACGGCAGCAGGCTCGGTGGTCTTGGTCTCTTTCACGCGGCGCTTGAGGTCCTCCAGCAGGTGCTGCGTGGCTTTCACCCCGGTGTCGGCCATGAGCAGGGCTTCCTCCAGCTCGTCGTACAGCGCGTCGTTGATCTGCGTGCCCGTGAAGACGGTCGCGATGCTGCTGCCGGTCTTGCGCAGGCCGGATTTCAGCCGGTCCATCCAGCCCTGGCGTGCGCCCTCGGGCTTCGGCGTGGGTTCGGGGACGGCAAGGGGCGCGTCGATGGCTGCGGGGGCACCGGCCGAAGGGGCAGCCGGCTCCGCCACGCTGGTGGCGCCTGCGCCAAAGGGCTTGCGCAGCCAGCCGAATGCGCCGCCGCTGGCGGGGGCGTCGGCCGCGGGCGGCGCCGCAGGGCTGGCCACGTCCTCGGGTGCAAGGGCGGGTTCGGTGGGGGCGGGCGATTTCTTCTTGAAAAAACTGAACATTGGCGGGTTCTTAGAATCGCAGCCATTCTATGAAACGCGCTATCACCCTTGTGGGCCTGCTGGCCTGTCTGCACGCCTGGGCGCAAAACCCGGCGCATGAATCCCCACCTGCTGCGTCTGCCGCGGCGGCGCACGCCCAGGCCACCACGGCCAGCGGTGCGCAGCAATTCACCCTGAAGAACGGCATGCAGCTCATCGTGCAGCCCGACCGGCGCGCGCCCACGGCGGTGCACATGGTCTGGCTGCGCGTAGGCGCCATGGACGAGGTGGACGGCACCTCGGGCGTGGCGCATGTGCTGGAGCACATGATGTTCAAGGGCTCGAAGGCCGTGCCGCCGGGCGAGTTCTCGCGCCGCGTGGCGGCGCTGGGCGGGCAGGAGAACGCCTTCACCAGCCGCGACTACACCGGCTACTACCAGCAGATACCGGCCGACCGGCTGGCCGACGTGATGCGGCTGGAATCCGACCGCTTCGCCCACAACCAGTGGCCCGACGCCGAGTTCACCAAGGAGATCGAGGTCGTCAAGGAAGAGCGCCGCATGCGCACCGAGGACCAGCCCCGCGCCGCGCTCATCGAGCAGCTGTTCGCCTCCACCTTCATCGCCTCGCCCTACCGTCGCCCGGTGGTGGGCTGGATGAGCGATCTGGACTCCATGACCCCCGACGACGTGCGCCGCTTTCACCGCGACTGGTACGTGCCCGGCAATGCCGCCGTGGTGGTGGCGGGTGACGTGGACCCGGCGCAGGTGCTGGCCCTGGCGGAGAAGACCTACGGCACCATTCCCGCACGTGCCCTGCCGGCGCGCAAGCCGCGCACCGAGCCGGCGCAGCAGGGCCTGCGCCGCATCGCCTTCAAGGCGCCGGCCGAGCAGGCCTACGTGGCGCTGGCCTTCCGCGTGCCGGGTGTCACGCGCCTGGACGACATGACCGATGCCGACCGTGACGGCCTGGCGCTGCTGGTGCTGTCGGCCGTGCTCAGCGGCTACGACGGCGCGCGGCTGGAGCGAGCCCTCACGCAGGGTGCGGACCGTGTGGCCGACGGCGCGGACAGCCAGGCGTCCATCCTCGGGCGCGGACCGGCGCTGTTTCTCATGACCGGCGTGCCCGCCGCGGGCAAGACCTCGGCCCAGGTCGAGGAGGCGCTGCGCGCCGAGGTGGCCCGCGTGGCGCGCGAGGGCGTGAGCGAGGCCGAGCTCTCGCGCGTGAAGACGCAGTGGGCGGCCTCCACCATCTACGCGCGCGATTCGCTTTACAGCCAGGCCAGCGATCTGGGCAGCAACTGGGTGCAGGGCCTGCCGCTGGACGCGGACGAGCGCATGCTCAAGCTGCTGCGCGCGGTCACGCCGCAGCAGGTGCAATCCGTGGCGGCGCGTTACTTCGGCGACGATCAGCTCACCGTTGCCACGCTGCTGCCCCAGCCCGTGGCGGCAGGCACCAAGCGTGCCGCCCCAGCACCCGACGCTGCCGGTGGCCGCGTGCATTGAGCCAAGGTGTCAGCGATGTACAAAACTCTTAAAACGATAGCTGCTCGCGCCTTTCTGATAAGCGCTGGAGCCATTTTTTATACCCAATCCGCCTGGGCGCTGCTGCCCATCCAGCACTGGACCGAGCCCAGCGGCGCGCGCGTGTGGCTGGTGGAAAGCCCGGCCATTCCCATGGTGGACGTGCAGGTCGACTTCGATGCCGGCGCGCGCCGTGATCCCGCGCCGCAGGCGGGCCTGGCTGCGGCGGCGGCCCTGATGAGTTCCAAGGGCGTGACTGCGGGCGGGCCGAACGAGCCCCCGATGGACGAGAACGAACTGGGCGAGGCCTGGGCCGACCTGGGCGCCAGCTTCGAGGCTGGCGCCGAGCGCGACGGCCTGGCGTTCTCGCTGCGCTCGCTGACCGAGCCCGATCTGCTGGACCGTGCCGCGCGCCTGGCCGCGCGCCAGCTGGGCCAGCCCAGCTATGCACCGGACGTGTGGCAGCGCGAGCGGGCCCGTTGGAGCGCCGCCATCAAGGAGGCCGACACACGCCCCGGCACCGTGGCCAGCAAGGCCTTCAACGCCGCAGTGTTCGGCGGCCACCCTTACGGCCAGCGCGCCACGGCCGAGACACTGAACAACATCCAGCCGGCCGATCTGCAGGCTTTCCATGCCCAGTACCTGCAGGCTTGCCGTGCGCGGGTGAGCATCGTGGGAGCCCTCACGCGTTCCCAGGCGCAGACGTTGGTGCAGACGCTGCTGTCGCGCCTGCCTGCGCCCCAGGCCGGAGCCTGCGCGCCCTTGCCGGCCGTGGCCGAGGTGCAGCCGCTGGCACGCGCCGTGCAGGAGGATGTGCCCTTCGCTTCGGCACAGGCCCATGTGCTCATCGGCCAGCCGGGCTTCGTGCGCCGGGATCCGGACTTCCTCGCGCTGCTGGTGGGCAACCACATCCTGGGCGGCGGTGGGTTCACCTCGCGCCTGACCAATGAGGTGCGCGAGAAGCGCGGCCTGTCCTACAGCGTGGGCAGCAGCTTCTCACCTGGCTTGAACGCCGGGGCCTTCGTCGTCGGCCTGCAGACCCGGCCCGACCAGGCCGCCCAGGCCGTGCAGGTCACGCGCGACGTGCTCGCGCGCTTCGTGGCCGAAGGACCCACCGAGGCCGAACTGCGCGCCGCCAAGGACAACCTCGTCGGCGGCTTTGCGCTGCGCATCGACAGCAACCGCAAGCTGCTGGCCAACGTGGTCAACATCGCCTGGAACGACCTGCCGCTGGACTACCTGGAGCACTGGACCGACCGCGTGGAGGCCCTCACCGTGGCCGACATCCGCGCCGCCCTGCAGCGCAAGCTGCAGCCCGAGCGCATGGTGACCGTCACCGTGGGCGCGCAGCCGGCCGACACGGCAAAGGCCCGGCCATGAACGGGCGTGCCGCGGCGCCAGCCGCCCCGCGCACAGCACCACGTACGGCAGTGCGTGCGCCCGCCAAGGGCGCCGGCGAGGTGCGCATCATCGGCGGGCAGTGGAAACGCACGCGCTTGCCCGTGCTGGACAAGCCCGGACTGCGCCCCACGCCCGACCGCGTGCGCGAAACGCTTTTCAACTGGCTGGGCCAGGACCTGACGGGCTGGCGCTGCCTGGATGCCTTTGCCGGCACAGGCGCCTTGGGTTTCGAGGCCGCATCGCGCGGCGCGGCCAGCGTGCTGCTGGTGGAAGGGGACGCTGCGCTGGCCGCGCAACTGGAGACGCTGCGCCAGCGCCTGCAGGCCAACGCCGTGCGCGTACAGCGCGGCGACGGCGTGGCCGCGCTGCGCCAGTGCACGCCGGCCAGCATGCACCTGCTGCTCATCGACCCGCCGTTTGGCGGCGAGCTGTTCGCCCCTGCGCTGCAGGCCGCCGCACAGGCCGTGGCGCCCGACGGCTTCATCTACCTGGAGGCCCCCGCGGCCTGGACGCAGGAGCAGCTTGGCCCGCTGGGGTTGGTGCTGCACCGGCACCTGAAGGCGGGTGCCGTGCATGCGCACCTGCTCCACAAAGCCTGATTGCTATTGATATAGGAGCTACTAGCGCTTATTGGTAGGGCGCTGGAGGCTGATTTGGCTTCAATGCCCTTTAGGCAGGCGTGCGCTGCATAATCCGCCCCACGGAGCCCGTGCGGGTTCCGCCACTGCAAGGAGACCCCACGCCATGGCGCATGTGCTCGCCGTTTATCCCGGAACCTTCGACCCCATCACGCTGGGGCATGAGGATCTGGTGCGCCGCGCGGCAAGACTGTTCGACCGCGTGATCGTGGCCGTGGCCATTGCCCACCACAAGAAAACCCTGTTCAGCCTGGACGAGCGCATGGAGATGGCGCGCCAGGCGCTTGCCGACTGCCCGCAGGTGCAGGTCGAGTCCTTCGAGGGGCTGGTGACGGAGTTCACTGCCGCGCGCGGCGGCACGGCCATGGTGCGCGGGCTGCGCTCGGGCACGGACTTCGACTACGAGTTCCAGCTTGCCGGCATGAACCGCGCGCTGGTGCCCGGTGTCGAGACGGTGTTTCTCACACCCGCGAGCCAGTACCAGTTCATCAGCAGCACGCTGGTGCGCGAGATCGGCACGCTGGGCGGCGACGTGGCGCAGTTTGTCTCGCCCGGCGTGCACGAGCGCCTCTTGCACAAGCTGGGCCGCACCGCCGCGGCGTGATCAGCGCCGCGCCACGGTGTCGTGCACGAAGCGCAGCTTGCGCAGCGCGCCCGTGGACAGGGCAAACGGATAGGCATCGCGCTGGCCCATGCTGCGGTTCAGGCTGTTGAGTAGCAGCGTCAGCGGCATCCACGCCGAGACCATGGCATCAAAACCGGGCGCCGGCTGTGCAAACGGGTCGGGCATGGCGTAGTGCTGCGCGTGGTCGGGTGTCGTGCCGGGAATGGCCATGCGGGTCTGAAAGCTGGCGGCCGTCTCCAGCAGATCGACCAGGTGCAGGTAATGCGCCCACGTCTCGGCCCAGTCCTCCCAGGGGTGCGCGGCGGCATAGGCGCTGACGTGCTGCGGCTGCCATTGCGCAGCGGGCAGGGGGGCACGCTGGTAGTGCGCCTGCAGCGCCTGGGCGTAGTCGCGCCGCTCGTCGCCGAAGAGTGCGCGGAAGGCGTCCACATGCCCGGCGCGCAGCACCAACTCTTCCCAGTAGTAGTGGCCGGATTCATGCCGCAGGTGACCCAGCAGCGTGCGGTAGGGTTCATGCATGGCCTGGCGCCGGCGCGCGCGCTCGTCGTCATCGGCCTCGGCCACGTTGAGGGTCACGACACCCTGGGCATGCCCCGTCATCACGGGCGGCGCGCCCGCCACGTCCGCCAGGAATTCATACACCGGCCCGGGCTGCTGCGTGCTCAACAGTCCCAGGCGCGCCAGCGTGTAGAACAGGTGCCGCTTGGCGCTCTCTATCTGCGACCAGCGGCGCAGGTTGTCGGGCACGGACAGGTCCGGTAGCACGCGCGTCCGGCGGCAGGCGGCGCACAGCCCGCCGTGCGCCTGGGCATCTGCGGCCGGTAGCGCAAAGGTGCAGGCGCCATAGGTGGTGCGGTTGGTGCATAGCTGGTACTGGGCCGGCGGCGCAGCACCGTCGCTGCCGCGTGTAGTAACGCGCTGCCAGGTGCGCGACAGGGCGTGGTCGCCGTCGTCCGCAGGCGCGAGCGCCAACATGGCCATGTCTTCGGGAGAGAACGCCAGCGTGCAGCCGCAGTGCACGCATTGCACGCTCTCGAAGAACACGAGGGAGCCGCATTGGCCGCAGTGGAACAGTCGCATGCGTAGGGATTCTGACGCAGGTAGTACGCCTCACCTGCGAGTGAAAAAAAACGCCGCCCAGAGGGCGGCGTTCCTGCGCAGTCGTGTGCGTCAGGGGCGCACGACGATGCTGTTGCGCACCTCGCGCACATGCTTGGTGTTGCGCGCGATGGCTTCGGCGCGGTCCTTCTCGGCCTGGGTCTTGGCAAAGCCCGAGAGCTGGACGGTGCCGTTCAGCGTCTCCACGCTGATGGCGGTGGCAGAGACGCTCTTGTCCTCTGCCATCTTGGCCTTCACGGCGGTGGTGATACCTGCGTCGTCCATGTAGGAGCCCACGGTTTGCTGGTTGCGTGCTACCGAGCAGCCCGTGGAAACGATGGTGGCGCCTGCAAGCAGGGAAAAGGCGATGGCACGTGCGTATTTCATGGTTGTGTCCTTAGGTTATGGTTGAAAACACGGGTGCTGGGATAACCCCGCTGCGGCCTGTTGCACCCTCCGGTGGCCTCAACGGTTGGGAAAGGGAGGCTAGCGGTGCAGCCAGTCCTTCAGTTCATCCGCATGCTCCTCCTCGTCGGCCAGGATGCCTTCGAGCATGCGCCGCGTGGTGGGATCCTTGTCGCCGATCAACTGGATCATCTGGCGATAGGCCTCCACCGCGATGCGCTCCGCCACAAGGTTGGCGCGCACCATGTCTTGCAAATCGGACGACTCATCGTATTGCGCATGGCTGCGCGACAGCAGCGTAGAAGGGGAGAAGTCCGGTGAGCCGCCCAACTGCACGATGCGTTGGGCGAGCAGATCGGCATGGGCTGCCTCCTCGTTGGCGTGCACCAGGAACTCTGCCGCGATCGCCGGCGACTCACGGCCGTCCGCCGTGAAATAGTGCCGCTTGTAGCGCAGCACGCAGACCAACTCGGTCGCCAGAGCGTCGTTGAGCAGGGCAATGATGGCATCGCGGTGTGGGCCGTACGCGGGCGTCACGGCGCCTTCGTCCAGATCCGCGGTGGCTGCCTGGCGCAGCGCGGCTTCGTCAAGCTGAAGCGCGCTGGCGTGGGTATCGCTGTGCATCATCGGGTCGGTTCCTGCGGTGGTCTCAATAACGTTCGCCGCGGTGGCGTGTCCACATCAGCGCAGTGGCAAAGGCGGCGCCCGCGGCTGCGGCGATCAGCAGGGACTTGCCAGGTTGTTCCGTGACGTAGCGGTTCGTGGCGTCCGCAGCCTGGTGGAACTGGCGCCGCGCGCGTTCGCCGGTGTGGGCGCAGTACGAAATGCCGCGCGTGGCCAGGTCCTGCGCCTTGGCGGCCAGGTCGTCGATCATCGGGTCCACGCCCTCTTGCATGCGCTGCACGCGGGTCTCGGCCTTGTCGATGGACTCATTGGTCATCCGGCGGGTGGACTGCAGTGTTTCGGACGCCTTGTCGAACACGCCTTCGGCCACGTTGTGCGCCGTCTCTGCCGCCTTCTGGGTGGTGGTTTGGATCGTCATTGGGGGAGTTCCTTTCTGTGGTGGCATTTGCCTGGCGGGCCAGGTTGCTGGGGCGTCAGCCCCTCTTCAACAAGCTGAGCACGAAGGTCACAACCGCCATGATCACGAACACGAAGAACAGGATCTTCGCGATGCCCACGGCGCCGGCGGCGATGCCGCCAAATCCGAACAGGGCGGCCACCAAGGCGATGACCAGGAATACCACTGCGTAATGCAACATAACCAGCTCCTTGTTTTCGGCGCGGTGCGCCGGGTGGTTGCGAATGCGCCTGAGCACATGGCTTGACTGTAGGGAGGCTGGCGTTGCATGAGTGCCGGTGGCTGGCGCACCCCGCTGTAGGACGCCACCGATCAGATGAGCAGCCCGGGCGCAGCTGCGAACGCGTCAGGTGAGCGTGTGCGGCAGCACGGCGCTGACCAGGGTGCCCTCGCCGGGCGTGGACGTGACCGTGAGCTTGCCGCCCGCAGCCTCGACACGGTGGCGCATGCCGAACAGACCATGCGCGTCGGGGGCGATGCTTGAGATGTCGAACCCGTCGCCGTCATCCCGCACCTGTACCGATACATGGTTGGGATAGCTGTGGACCGACACCAGCACCTTGCGCGCGTTGGCGTATTTGCTGATGTTGGTCAGCGACTCCTGCACCAGCCGGTAGACGGTGAGCTGCGCTGCGTCAGACAGCTTGGCGGACTCCAGGCTGGTGTCTATCTGCAGGTTGCTGCGCTGCGCGAAGTCGCGCGTGAGGATTTCCAGCGACGTGGTGAGCCCGAGATTGGAGAGCGACGAAGGGCGCAGGTCCTCGATGATGCGCCGCTTGAGCGCGATGCCGCTGTTGAGCGTTTCGGTGAGGTGTTGCACGCGCTCGGCGTTCTCGGGGGTGTGCAAATCGATGCGCGACTTCAGGCGCGCCACGTCCAGCTTGGCGGCCGTGAGCAAAGCACCCAGCTCGTCGTGCAGCTCGCGCGCCAGGTGTGCGCGCTCTTCCTCGCGTACTTGCTGCAGATGGCTGGCCAACTCGGAGAGCGCGGCAGTGCGTTCACGTACCAACTGCTCCAGTCGGTCGCGTTCGCGCGCCAACACCTCCTGCTCGCGCGCATGCGCAGCCTGCAAGGCGCTGGTCTGGCGCAGGTACAGGTAGAACGCCAGCAGCCCCACCACCGCCACGGCGGCGATGCCGATGCGCGAGAGCATCAGCGAATGCAGGATCTCCTGCGTGCTGTGTTCCGTTTGCTGGGCGCTGCGCGCCACCAGTCGCGCTGCGATCGCCCGGATGGCATCCATGTTCTCCTTGCCCACGTCGGTGGAGAGCACGAACTTCCAGGCGTCGTCGTTGTCCTGGCGGCGCAGCTTGAGGCTGAGGTCGAGTTCGGAAAGCTTGCGCGTGATCTGCTGCGACAGCTGGGAAAAGTCGTCCAGGTCCTGCGGTGCGTGCCGGTAGGTCTGGCGCAGCTCATCAAGGTTGGTATTGATGGTGGCGACCGCCTGCTCGTAGGGCTGCAGATAGCGCTCGTCGCCGGTGAGCAGGTAGCCGCGCAGCCCCGTCTCGGCGTTGAGCATGTTCTGCAGCAGCCGGTCGAGCGCAGCGCGCGTGGCGTGCGAGCGGGCCAGGTCGCCCACGGCCGCGTGCGAGCGCATGTACCCGGTTTCGTTGATGCCGACCAGCAGGGCCACAGCCAGCAATGCCAGCGGCAGACTGACGGCGATCTTGCGCAAACGGGACCAACTCATGCTTGGGCTTCTCCAAGGGGACTGGCAGGGCACGGTTGAAAATGCATATCATCGGCCTGCGCTGCCATGCTAGTGCAATGCAGAGCAGATGGGCAGATCTTCAGACCATACCTTACCGGGGAGCAAGGCGCTCTCCTCTTGAAAGAAGGCTCAATGATCAAGATTGGCATTGTGGATGACCATGCGATAGTCCGTGCCGGGCTGCGCCAATTTCTCTCGGAACATGTGGACCTGCGGGTCGTTGGCGAGGCAAGCAACGGCAGGGAAGCCATTGATCTGGTGCGCGTTCACGAGATCGACGTGCTGGTGATGGACCTGTCCATGCCCGGCCAGAGCGGCTTGGATGCGTTGGCCATGCTGCGCGCCAAGGCGCCCGACATGGGCATCCTGATCCTCAGCGGCTACCCCGAGGAGCACTATGCGATCAATCTGATCCGCCAGGGTGCGAGCGGCTATCTGAACAAGGAATGCGAACCCAAGGAGATCGTGGAGGCCATCCGCACCATCGCCCTGGGGCGCCGCTACCTGACCCCGTCCGTGGCCGACCTGCTGGCCCAGCAGCTCAACCGCAAGGACGATGCGCCGCCCCACGAGCAGCTGTCGGAGCGCGAGTTCCAGGTGTTCCTCAAGCTGGCCAAGGGCGAGACGGCGGGTGACATCGCCAAGTCGCTGTCGCTGAGCGTGAAGACCGTGAGCACCTACCGCACGCGGCTCATGGAAAAGATGGGGCTGTCCTCCAACAGCGATCTGACGTACTACGCGCTCAAGAACAAGCTCATCGATTGAGCGCAAAGCGCACAAAGCACAAGGGCCAGTCACTGACTGGCCCTTGTGCTTTGTGCAGAGGTTTGAGAGTAAGGATGGGCGCGTGTCAAAGTGCAGATGGGGCCCGCGCAGCGCCGTCAATTGGTGGCCGCTGAACTAGCAGCTGCCCGCTGCGTGCTGTTGCTGTGTTCGATGCAATAGTCCACCAGCGCCTCGATCTCGTTGGATTTGTCAAACACGGCGTCCACCCCCAGCTGCGCACAGCGCATGCGCACGTCGGGTGTCGCGTAGTTGCTCAGCACCACCATCTTCTGCGCTGACAGGCGGTTGCGGCAGGCGGCTAGCACGCCCAGCCCGCTGCCTTGGCGTAGGAACAGGTCCACGATGGCCAGGTCCCACTGGGAGGTGTGCGAGGTAAGCCACTCCTTGCCCTCGTCCTCCGTCTCGGCGATGCCGACGGCTTCCACCTCCGCCAGTTCTTCGAGCGTTCCGATCAGGTTTTCGCGGATGGTGGCGTTGTCTTCGACGATGTACGTGCGCAGTTTCACGGTGCTTCCTGTTCGGCCGGGAACGAAAAATAGGGCATCGGCGCTACTGTATGAAAACAGGCTGGCGGATTCTGCCAGCAGCCGGGTGCAGTGCCCGTAGGTGCATTCCTACCCGGCCGGCGCGTGCAGGGATCCGCACACGGGGCAGGCCGGGTCGCGCAGGGTGCGCACTTCGGTCCACTGCATGTCGCGCCCGTCCAGCATCAGCAGCCGGCCAGCGAGCGAGCTTCCGACCCCCACAAGCAGCTTGAGCGCCTCGGCCGCCTGCATGGTGCCGATGATGCCGACCATGGGCGCGAACACGCCCATGGTGGCGCATTGCACCTCCTCAAAACGGGCGGTGGGAGAGAACAGGCAGGCATAGCAGGGCGTGTCATCCCGGCGGGGGTCGTACACGGAAATCTGCCCGTCGAAGCGGATGGCCGCGCCTGCCACCAGGGGCTTGCGTTGGCGTACGCACGCGGCGTTGAT
This sequence comes from Diaphorobacter sp. C33, assembly GCF_030503915.1. Classification (NCBI taxonomy): domain Bacteria; kingdom Pseudomonadati; phylum Pseudomonadota; class Betaproteobacteria; order Burkholderiales; family Comamonadaceae; genus Diaphorobacter; species Diaphorobacter sp. C33. Next base: position 2,249,303 of record NZ_CP129980.1, on the reverse strand, counting down.
GGCCTGGCGCGTCTGGTAGTTGTCCGTGCAGTCGAGCACCACGTCTGCGGCGTTGACCAGCCCATCCAGCGCGGCGGCGTCCACACGCTGGCGCACGGTGCGCACTGAAACCAGGGGGTTGATGGCCTGCACGGCCTGGGCCGCGGAGTCGACCTTGGGCGTGCCGACGCGCGCCGTGGTATGGGCGATCTGGCGCTGCAGGTTCGTGAGGTCCACCACGTCGTCGTCCACCAGCGTCAGGGTCCCCACGCCTGCGGAGCCGAGAAACAGCGCGGCCGGCGAGCCCAGACCGCCGGCACCGATGACGAGTACGTGGGCTGCCAGGATGCGTTCCTGCCCCTCGATACCGATCTCGTCGAGCAGGATGTGGCGGGAATAGCGCAGCAGTTGATCGTCGTTCATGGGGTGGTGGGCGTGAAAAAGGCCGGGCTCCGCGGGAGTCCCGGCCTGGTTGCCAAGAAGACAGCGTCAGTTGTCCTTCTTCTCTTCCTTGCGTTCCGTGAGGGTCTTGCTGGCCAGCACGGTGCGGCCCTTGAGCTGGTTGAGTGCCTGGCTGAGCTGGAAGTCCTTGTCCGAACCGTACTCGGGCAGCTTGCGCTCGGACACGGGCTTCTTGGCCTCTTCCTCGAGGCGCTTGCGGGCCTCCTCGCGCGCCTTCTCGCGGCCGGCGTCCTTCGCTTCCTCGCCCTGGCCGCTGGTCAGGTGTTTTTCCAGGTCGGCTTCGCGCATGCGCAGCGATGCGTAGATGTCGCCCTCGGCGGTCTCGTCGAGCATGACGTCTGGCACGATCCCCTTGGCCTGGATCGATTTGCCCGACGGCGTGTAGTAGCGCGCCGTCGTGAGTTTGATGCCCGTGTCGGGGCCCAGCGGCCGCACGGTTTGCACCGAGCCCTTGCCGAAGGTCTGGCTGCCCATGATGGTGGCGCGCTTGTGGTCTTGCAGCGCCCCCGCGACGATCTCGCTGGCCGAAGCCGAGCCTTCGTTGACCAGCACCACCAGGGGCACGGTCTTGATGGCGGCGGGCAGGCGTTTGAGCGGGTCGCCGCTGCCGCGGCGCAGATAGAACTCGGGCGAGGCCTTGAAGGTGGCCTTGCTCTCGGCCAGCTGGCCGTTGGTGGAGACCACCGTCACGTTCTCCGGCAGGAAGGCAGCCGACACGGCCACGGCCGCATCCAGCAGGCCGCCGGGGTCGTTGCGCAGATCCAGCACCAGCCCCTTGAGGCGGGGATCCTGCTTGTAGACCTCTTCGACCTTGCGCACGAAGTCGTCCACCGTGCGCTCCTGGAACTGCGACAGGCGGATCCAGGCGTAGCCCGGCTCGATGATCTTGCCCTTGACCGATTGGGTCTTGATCTCCTCGCGCGTGATCGTGACGGGAAAGCTGCGGCTCTCGTCGCGGCGCAGGATGGTTAGCGTCACCTGCGTGTTCGGCTCGCCCCGCATGCGTTTGACCGCGTCGTTGAGCGACAGGCCCTTCACGGCGGTATCGTCGATTTTCGTGATGAGGTCGTTGGTCTTGAGCCCCGCGCGGTCGGCGGGGGAGCCCTCGATGGGGGAGACAATCTTGATCAGGCCGTCTTCCTGGGTGATTTCGATGCCCACGCCCACGAAGCGGCCGGTGGTGCCTTCGCGGAATTCCTTGAACGACTTCTTGTCGAAGTACTGCGAATGCGGGTCGAGGCTGGCGACCATGCCACCGATGGCATCGGTGATGAGCTTGCGGTCATCGACCGGCTCTACATAGTCGGTCTTGATCAGGCCGAACACGGCCGAGAGCTGCTGGATTTCCTCCAGCGGCAGCGGGGTCATGGCGCCGCGTGCCACGGTCTGCAGCGAGACGGTCGTGAGCGCTCCGGCCACCACGCCCACCGATATCCATCCAGCAATTTTGAGTTTGTGGCCCATAGAACACCTCTACCGATTCAATATACACCTTGGAAGGGCTGCGGCCTGGGCAGTTCCTTCAGGATCTGCCTATTTTTCAAGCAAGACCGCGCTACGCTTTCCAGAAGGCGGCGGCTCAGGCCCTGCCTTGCGATGCCACCGCGGCTGCGGCCTTGGCGGCGGCCTCGGCGTCGCCCAGGTAGTAGTGGCGCAGCGGCTTGAGGTTCGCGTCCAGTTCGTACACCAGCGGAATGCCGTTGGGAATGTTCAGGCCCACAATGTCCTGGTCGGAAATGTTGTCCAGGTATTTGACCAACGCACGGATGGAGTTGCCGTGCGCGGCGATCAGCACACGCTTGCCCGAGCGGATCGTTGGCGCGATGGCTTCGTTCCAGTAGGGCAGCACGCGCGCCACCGTGTCCTTGAGGCACTCGGTCAGCGGCACCTGCTCGGGCGCCAGGCCCGCGTAGCGGATGTCGCCGCGCTCGCAGCGCGGGTCGGTGGGCTCCAGGGCCGGCGGCGGCGTGTCGTAGCTGCGGCGCCAGACCAGCACTTGCGCGTCGCCATACTGCTTGGCCATGTCGGCCTTGTTCAGGCCCTGCAGAGCGCCGTAGTGGCGCTCGTTCAGGCGCCAGCTGTGCTCCACGGGCAGCCAGGTGCGGTCCATCTCGTCCAGGCAGTGCCACAGCGTGCGCGTGGCGCGCTTGAGCACACTGGTGTAGGCCAGGTCAAACTCGTAGCCCTCGGCCTTGAGCAGGCGGCCGGCATTCTTGGCCTGCTCGATGCCCGTGGGGGTCAGATCCACATCGGTCCAGCCGGTGAAGCGGTTTTCCAGATTCCACGTGGATTCGCCGTGGCGGATCAGAACGAGTTTGTGCATGGTGTCCCTTGGGGCTTCAGGTCAAAAACCCGACATTCTAGAATTGCGCGGTTTGCATACCCCAAGGAACCCCGTGAATTTCGTTCTCGACAATTGGTATTTGATCTTCCTCGCGCTGGCCTCGGGCGTCATGCTGTTGCTGCCTGCCCTCAAGGGGGCCGGGGCCGGTACCCTGGGCACGGCGCAGGCCGTACAGCTCATCAACCGTGAGAAGGCGGTGGTGATCGACGTGTGCGAGCCTGAGGAGTTCGCCGCGGGCCACGTGGGTGGCGCCAAGAACATCCCGCTGGGGCAGTTGCAGGAGCGCCTGCCGCAGGTGGCCAAGAACAAGGCCGTGCCCATCATCCTCGTCTGTGCCAAGGGCGCGCGCGCCTCGCGGGCTGCAGGCATCGCCAAGGGCCTGGGCTACGAAAAGGCGCAGGCGCTGGCCGGCGGCCTGGCCGCTTGGCGCGAGGCCAACCTGCCGGTTGAAAAGGCCTGAGGCGCCCGCATCTACCAGCATTGTTCGTTACGCAGAAAGGTCGCCGTCCCATGCAAGCCGTGAAGATGTACACCACCGCCGTGTGCCCCTACTGCATCCGCGCCAAGCAGTTGCTGAAGCTGAAGGGTGTGGAGCAGATCGAGGAAATCCGCGTGGACACCGACCCCGCCGCGCGCCAGCACATGATGGAGATCACCGGCCGGCGCACCGTGCCGCAGATCTTCATTGGCGACACCCACGTCGGCGGACACGACGACCTCGTGGCCCTGGACAGCCGTGGCGGCCTGGTGCCGCTGCTGGGCGCCTGAGCCTTTGCCGCCATTGGCGCGTTGCATAATGCGCCCCATGTTGCCCGCTGCGGGAGCCTCTCCCGGGCGGGCTTTGTTTTGACCGAAAGACCGAGACCACCATGGCCGAAGAAACCCCCGTGTTCCAGATTCAGCGCGTGTACCTGAAGGACCTGTCGCTGGAGCAGCCCAATTCGCCCGCGATCCTGCTGGAGCAGGAGCAGCCCAGCGTGGACATCCAGCTGGGGGTCGAGGCCACACCCGTGGTCGAAGGCATCTTCGAGGTGGCCGTGACCGCCACCGTGCAGACCAAGATCAAGGACAAGACCGTGTTCCTGGTGGAGGCCAAGCAGGCCGGCATCTTCGAGATCCGCAACGTGCCCGAGGACCAGATGGGCGCCATCATCGGCATTGCCTGCCCCCAGATCATCTACCCCTACCTGCGCGGCAACGTGGCCGACACCGTGACGCGTGCGGGCTTTCCGCCCGTGCACCTGGCCGAGATCAACTTCCAGGCCATGTACGAACAGCAACAGGCCGCAGCCGCCGAGGCTGCCACCAGCACGGCCCAGTAAACGGCTTCTTGGTCGTAACGGGTGTTAGAGCCATTTAAGGCTCTAGCGCCCGCCTGATAAGCGCGAGTAGCTATGAAAATAGTAGTCCTTGGCGCAGGCGCCTGGGGCACTGCCCTGGCCATGAGCGCGGCTGCGCACGCAGCCTGCCATGAGGTGACGCTGTGGGCCCGTGACGCACAGCAGGCGCAGGCCATGCAGGCGAAGCGGCAGAACCAGCGCTACCTGCCCGGCCTTGCGTTCCCGCCCGGCCTGCACGTGGCGTCGGGTGACATGGCTGCGCTGGCCGCGGACGCCGACCTCGTCGTCGTCGGCACGCCCATGGCGGCGCTGCGCGGCATGCTGGAACGGCTGGGCGGCTGCGCGGCGCCCATCGCGTGGCTGTGCAAGGGCTTCGAGGCCGTCACGGGGCTGATGGCGCATGAAGTGTGCGCGCAGGTCGCACCGCGGCTGCACAGTGGTGTGTTCAGCGGCCCCAGCTTCGCCCAGGAGGTCGCCACCGCCCAACCCACGGCCATGGTGGCCGCCAGCCCCCGCGCCACGGTGCGCGATGCGCTGGTGCAGGCCTTCCACGGGCCCGCGTTGCGCGTGTACGCCAGCGAGGACATCGTAGGCGTGGAAGTCGGCGGTGCGGTCAAGAACGTATTGGCGATTGCCACAGGCCTGTGTGACGGGCTGCAACTGGGGATGAATGCGCGTGCGGCATTGATTACCCGCGGCCTGGCGGAAATGACCCGCTTAGGCCTTGCCCTGGGCGCGCGGCCCGAGACCTTCATGGGCCTGTCGGGCCTGGGGGATCTGGTGTTGACTGCTACGGGCGACCTGTCGCGCAACCGCCGTGTGGGGTTGTTGCTGGCCGAGGGGCGGACCTTGGCACAGGCGGTGGAGTCACTGGGCCATGTGGCTGAGGGGGTGTACAGCGCCCGCACCGTGGTACAGCGCGCGCGTGCGCTGGGCGTTGAGATGCCCATTGTGGAGTGCGTCGTGGCGCTGCTCGACGGTGAACTGCGCGCTGCCGAGGCGGTGGCCCGGCTCATGGAGCGCGAGCCTACCGTCGAGCGCCATTGATGCGCACACATCTCCAGTGAACGACAAAAAGCGGCCCGCAGGCCGCTTTTTGTCGTGCGCGGTTCAGGGTGCTTGGATCACACGACACCGAACAGCATCAGCAGCAAAACGATACTCAGCGGGACACCCAGAAGCCAAAGAATGATCGGCATGTACGCCTCCTATAGGGATGGTTGAAACATGCCTTCACCTTAGCGATGGGCCAGACGCCCCGATGTCCGTCCAGGCTGCCACGCCGCGTAGGTCATCGCGGTCCTGTGCTTGTGCGAGTGCGCCTACGCACGGGCCGCCGCCGCGCGGTCTCAGAACTCCAAGTTGTCGATCAGCCGCGTGCTGCCCAGGCGTGCCGCGCCCAGCGCCACCAGCGTACCGGCGGCCGCGCCTGCAGCGGGGGGCTGAAGATCGTGGCGCTGGCGCACGGTGAGGTAGTCGGGCGCCCAACCTTGCTGCGCCAGGGTCTGCAGGGCCTGTTGTTCCAGGGCGGCCAGCGGGGGGGCGCCGGGTGCCTGCGCCGCCTGGGCCAGCGCGCGCAGCGCCGCGGACAGTTGCACGGCCTGGGCGCGCTCGGCGGTGCTCAGGTAGCCGTTGCGTGAGCTCAGGGCCAACCCATCGTCGGCGCGGGCCGTCTCGCCTGCCACCACCTCCACGGGCAGCGCGAACTGCTGCACCATGCGGCGGATCACCATGAGCTGCTGGTAGTCCTTCTTGCCGAACACGGCCGTGCCGCCGCCGCTGGCGAAGAACACTGCGGAAAACAGCTTCATGACCACGGTGCACACGCCCGTGAAGAAGCCTGGGCGGAAATGCCCTTCCAGGATGTCGGCCAGTTGCGGGTCGGGCTGCAGCTTGAAGGTCTGGGGCTCGGGGTAGAGATCGCTCTCGCGCGGCGCGAAGACGATGTCGCAGCCCGCGGCCTCCAGCTTGGCGCAATCGGCCTCCCAGGTGCGGGGGTAGCTGTCGAAGTCCTCGTGCGGGAGGAATTGCAGGCGGTTCACAAAGATGCTGGCGACCAGCACGTCGCCCAGCGGCCGGGCCTGGCGCACCAGGGCGATGTGCCCGTCGTGCAGATTGCCCATGGTGGGCACGAAGGCGGGGCGGCCCTTGCCGGGGCGGCCTGTGCCGGGATGCGCGGCGATGGCGGCGCGCAGTTCGGGAATGGTGCGGACGGTGATCATGGGTGAAGGTGTTTGGTCAGTTCCAGGCGTGCAGTGCGTCGTCGGGGAAGCGCCCTTGCTTGACGGCCTGTACATAGGCCTCGATGGCGCCGCGCACGCTGCCCGCGTCCCGCATGAAGTCGTGCACGAACTTCGGGTTCTTGCCCAGGTTGATGCCCAGCATGTCGTGCATCACCAGCACCTGCCCGGCCGTGCCGCTGCCCGCGCCGATGCCGATGGTGTGGCAGCGTGGCAGGGCCTGCGTGAGGTCGCGTGCCAGGGGAGTCGGCACCATCTCCAGCACCAGCATGGCGGCGCCGGCGTCCTGCAGCTCCAGTGCCTGACGGCGCAGCTGCTGCGCGGCCTGGTCGCCCTTGCCCTGCACACGGTAGCCGCCCAGGGCGTGCACCGTCTGCGGGGTGAGGCCCAGGTGGGCGCACACTGGCACGCCGCGCTCCACGAGGAACTGCACCGTGGGCGCGGTCCAGCCGCCGCCTTCGAGCTTGACCATGTGGGCGCCCGCCTGCATGAGCTGGCAGGCACTGCGCAGCGCTTGCTCGCGGCTCTCGGCATAGCTGCCGTAGGGCAGGTCGGCGATCAGCCAGGCCGTGCCCTGCACGCGGTGCAGGCCGCGAGCCACGCTGGCCGTGTGGTAGGCCATGTGCTCCAGCGTCACGCCCACGGTGCTGGGCAGGCCCTGGCAGACCATGCCCAGCGAATCGCCCACCAGGATGCACTCCACGCCCGCGGCGTCGGCCACGGCTGCGAAGGTGGCGTCGTAAGCGGTGAGCATGGTGATCTTCTCGCCCGCCTCGCGCATCTGCGCCAGGCGGGGCAGGCTCACGGGGCGCCTCTGGGGCAGCGGCGACGCGGGCGGCAGCGTGCCATAGGGCGTGCCGGCGGTGGGGGAGTCGGTCATGGCGCTTGGGATCCGTCGGGTTGCAAAAGTGCGGCGAGTCTATGCGATGCGGCTATGCTCGCCCCATGACGACGAGAGACTTGTTTGGCGCCGACGCACTCGCGGCGCTGGCCCGTGCCGATGTGGACCGCGCCCTGCAGGAAGACGTGGGCAGCGGCGACCTGACGGCCGGCCTGATCGACCCCGCGCGCCGCGTGCATGCGCGCATCCTGGCGCGTGAAGCCGCCGTGATCTGCGGCGCTCCTTGGGTCGAGGCCGCGCTGCGTGCGCTGGACCCCGGTGTGAAGCTGACCTGGCATGTGGCCGAGGGCGCGCGCTGCGCTACCGACCAGGTGGTATTGGAGATCGAAGGCCAGGCGCGCGCGCTGCTGAGCGCCGAGCGCACGGCGCTCAACTTCCTGCAGCTGCTGTCGGCCGTGGCCACCAAGACGCGCACCTATGTGGATGCCGTGGCCGGCACCCGCGCCCACATCGTGGACACGCGCAAGACACTGCCGGGCCTGCGCCTGGCGCAGAAGTACGCCGTGCGCACGGGCGGTGGCACCAACCATCGCATCGGCCTGCACGATGCCGTGCTCATCAAGGAAAACCACATCGCTGCCGCCGGCGGCGTGACGGCGGTGCTGCGGGCCGCCCAGGCGGTGGCTGCGCAGGCTGCATTCATCGAGATCGAGGTGGAAACGCTGGCGCAGCTGCAGGAGGCGCTCGATGCGGGCGCGACGATGGTGCTGCTGGACAACATGCCGCTGGCACAACTGCGCGAGGCCGTGCGCATCAACGCGGCGCATGCGGGCGGGGGCGCCATCCTGGAGATCTCGGGCGGCGTCACGCTGGAAGGCCTGCGTGCGCTGGCCGAGACGGGCGTGGACCGCATCTCCATCGGCACGCTGACCAAGGATGTGAAGGCCACGGATTTCTCCATGCGCCTGCAGGATTTGGCCTGACACGGCGTAGCGTCTTCCAAGGCGCGACAATCGATTCCCCCTCGTGAAGCCGTCGCGCCCCGGCGGCCAGAGCATTGCCATGAATACGACCGCCATCAAGGACGTCGAGTACGAACAGCCCCTCGCGGGCGCGGACGGCGCCACCTGCTCCACCAAGCACGCCTGGGCGCGTGTGCCGCCCGAGTTATCGCCCGCCGAGCGTGCCGCGCTCAAGGACAAGATCCGCCGCCTGCTGAAAGAGAAGAACGCGGTGATGGTGTCGCACTACTACGTGCACCCGGACCTGCAGGACCTGGCCGAGGAAACCGGCGGCATCGTCAGCGATTCGCTGGAGATGGCGCGCTTCGGCCGCGACCACGCGGCGCAAACGCTGGTGGTGAGCGGCGTGCGCTTCATGGGCGAGACGGCCAAGATCCTCAGCCCCGAGAAGACCGTGCTCATGCCTGACCTGGACGCGACCTGCTCGCTGGACCTGGGCTGCCCCATCGACGAGTTCAGCGCTTTCTGCGACCAGCACCCCGACCGCACGGTGGTGGTCTACGCCAACACCAGCGCCGCCGTGAAGGCGCGTGCCGACTGGCTGGTCACGTCCAGCTGCGCGCTGGACATCGTGCGTGCGCTCAAGGATGCGGGCCACAAGATTCTGTGGGCCCCCGATCGCCACCTGGGTGCCTATATCGAGCGCGAAACGGGCGCCGACATGGTGTTCTGGAACGGTGCATGCATCGTGCACGACGAGTTCAAGGCGCTGGAGCTGGAGCTGCTCAAGAAGGAACACCCGCAAGCCAAGGTGCTCGTGCACCCCGAGAGCCCGCCCGAGGTCGTGGCCCTGGCCGACGCCGTGGGTTCGACGTCCGCCATCCTCCAGGCTGCGCGTGAAATGGACGCGCGCGAGTTCATCGTCGCCACCGACAACGGCATGATGCACAAGCTGCGCAGGCTCAACCCCGGCAAGACCTTCCACGAGGCCCCCACCGCCGGCAACAGTGCCACCTGCAAGAGCTGCGCGCATTGCCCCTGGATGGCCATGAACGGGCTGGCCGACGTGGCGCGCGTGCTGGAGACCGGCGCCAACGCCATCCATGTGGACCCCGCGCTGATCCCGCGCGCGCGCCAACCCATCGACCGCATGCTGGCCTTCACCGCGGCGCTCAAGAGCGGGCAGCCCGCGGGTGCGCTGGTGCCGCATTTCGGGGCGGCCTGACGGGGTGTTTGGTTGCTATAAATTGAGTAGCTGTTTGCGCTTGATGGATAAGCGCTACGGCCTGTTTTCATGGGCACCACATCGCTGATCGATTTTGCCGATCCGCGCGACGCCGCCGCGCCGCGCCTGCGCCACGCCTTCGCGTCGCCGCGCCAGGTGCTAGTGGCTGCACGTCTGCAAGAAGTGATGGGTGTGTTGCATGCGGTGGAAGCTGCGGCGCGCGCCGGCCACTGGTGCGTGGGCTGGGTGCGCTACGAGGCCGCGCCCGCGTTCGACCCGGCATTGGCGGTGCATGCCGAGGCGCAAGGGGAGGGCGCGCCCGCGCTCGCCTGGTTCGCGGTGTACGACGCCCCCGCGCCCTGGCCCGCGCACGAGGCCGCGGGAACGGCGACCATCGACTGGACGCAGGCGCTGCCCCGCGCCGCATTCGATGCAGCGCTGTCGCAGATCCAGCAGGGCATCGCGGCGGGGCGCTACTACCAGGTCAACTACACCGCACCGCTCATGGGCACATGGCAAGGCGACGCACAGGCACTGTTCGCGGCGTTGCGCCGCGCGCAGCCCGGCGGTTACGCGGCGCACCTTGACGACGGCGTAGGCACGCAGGTGCTGTCGGTGTCGCCCGAGCTGTTCTTCGATTGGCGCTCCGGGCCCACGGGCGCGGGCGGCATCCTCACCCGTCCCATGAAGGGCACGGCCGCGCGCGGCGCCACGCCCGAGGCCGATGCGGCGCAGGCCGCGGCGCTGCGCGGCAGCCCCAAGGAACGCGCCGAGAACGTGATGATCGTGGATCTGCTGCGCAACGACCTCTCGCGCATCGCCGCGCCGCACAGCGTGCGCGTGCCGGCGCTGTTCCACACCGAGCAGTTGCCCACCGTCTGGCAGATGACCTCCGACGTGGTGGCGCGCACGCGCACCGGCACGCGGCTGGCCGACGTGTTCGGCGCGCTGTTTCCCTGCGGTTCGGTCACGGGTGCGCCCAAGGTGGAGGCCATGCGCGCGATTGCCGCGCTGGAGACCGGCCCGCGCGGCGTGTACTGCGGCGCGGTGGGCGTGGTACGACCCGATCCGGCGGCGGGCGCGGGCGCCATCGCCACCACCTTCAACGTCCCTATCCGTACCGTGGAGCTGCGCGGCGGCCACGCGCGCTGCGGCATCGGCAGCGGCATCGTCTGGGGCGCCGACCCGGCGGCCGAGTGGGGCGAGTGGGCGGCCAAGCGCGCCTTTGTGGATCGCGCCAGCGCGCCGTTCGACCTGTTGGAAACGCTGGGGCTGCATGCCGGCGTGCTGCGCCACCGCGCGGAGCACCTGGCGCGCATGCAGGCCGCCGCCGTGCACTTTGGCTATCCCTGGAATGCCGCGCGCGTGCAGGCCTGCCTGGATGCACTGGCCGCGTCCCATGCGCAGGGCGACTGGCGCGTGCGCCTGCTGCTGGACGCACACGGTGTGCCGCGCGCCGAAGCCTTCGCGTTGGCCGCGACGCCCATGCCCGTGCGGCTGGCACTGGCCGATCGCCCCTTCACCGAGGCGCACAGCGAATTCACGCGGCACAAGACCACGCGCCGCGCGCACTACGCCGCTTTCGCACCCGCGCCGGGCGGCGGTGTGTTTGACACCGTGCTCTACAACGCGGCGGGTGAGATCACCGAGGGCACCTTCGGCAACCTGGCGTTGCTGCTGGACGGTCGCTGGGTCACGCCGCCGCTGGCCTGCGGCCTGCTGCCCGGTGTGGGCCGCGCCGTCGCCCTGCGTGAGGGACGCATGGTGGAAGCCGTGGTGCGCTTGCAGGATCTGCCGCGCGTGCAGGGCTGGGCCTTCATCAACAGCCTGCGCGGGTGGCTGGACGCGACGTTGGACGGGGCGCCTTAAGCGGGGCCCACCCGCTAAGGCGGCGGTTCCGCACCCGCGCATATCGGCGTTACGGCGATACCCGCTGAACCTGCTGAACCCGCCGAATTTCCCACTTGGTGCAGGATTGCGCGAAGTTGTTTGTTCCATAGGCTTGGCCCCACCGCAGGGACGGCCGGGTAGTGGGGACGTGCGCACGGAGGCAGCGCGGGTGCGTGCGTAAGCAGCCTGCACATGCCGTGCGCCGTGCCTCGGCGGCGTTCTCCCGGTGAGGAACGGCCGGGCCGGGCAGGCACCCCAACCGCTGTGACTTTCAGAGCACAGCGGTTTCCTTTTTACGTTCCGGATCCCCAGGTGCTTACAGGCGTTCCTTCACGTAGCTCGGCCGGTCCATGTCCACGATCTCCACGCTGAGCTGTACCAGCACGCCCGCAGGGTGCGGGGTGTGGCGGCGCAACACCTCGGCGATGCGACCCGCCAGGTCTTTCTTGGCTTCGGGGCTGCGGCCGGACAGTAGGCGCAGCTGCGCATGCACGAACGCGCGGTTGGCGGGCTGCGTGCCGATCTGGAAGCTGCCGCTGGTGCGCACGAAGCGCGACTTGAGGTCGGCTTCGTCCAGGACCTCAGGGCTGGCGCACAGGGACGCGTTGAGATCGGCCAGTGCCTGGGCCTCGGGATAGCCGGGCAGGTTGCTGGAGTATTCGATGGTCAGGTGGGGCATGGTGTGTTCCCGGGAGTGGAGGGGGGGTGGATCAAAGTGCCTGCGTGGGTACGTGGTGGCGCAGTTCCACCTGGCGGTTCTGGTCGTTCACGAACACCAGTTGCGGCTGGTGTGCGGCCACGTCGGCTTCTGCCACTTGGGCGAAGGCCGCGATGATGAGCAGGTCGCCCACGCAGGCGCGGCGCGCGGCCGATCCGTTCACCGAGATCATGCCGCTGCCACGCTGGCCCTTGATGGCGTAGGTGACGAAGCGTTCGCCGTTGTCCACGTTCCAGATGTGCACCTGTTCGTTCTCGCAGATGTTGGCGGCCTCCAGCAGGTCTTCGTCGATGGCGCACGAGCCTTCGTAGTGCAACTCGCAGTGCGTGGTCTTCACACGGTGGATCTTGGACTTGAGCAGGGTGCGGTACATGGAATCTCCTTGGATTGTGAAAAGGGGTCAGCGTGCGGGCGGCACCAGGATGGTGGGCGCGGCGGGGGCGGCCACGTCGGGCCAGTCGCGGCTGAAGTGCAGGCCGCGGCTTTCATGGCGCATCTGCGCGCTTTTCACGATCAGGTCGGCCACCTGCACCAGGTTGCGCAGTTCCAGCAGGTCGCGCGTGACGTGGAAGTTGGCATAGAACTCCTGGATCTCGCCCTGCAGCAGCGCGATGCGGTGCGCCGCGCGCTCCAGCCGCTTGGTGGTACGCACGATGCCCACGTAATCCCACATGAAGCGGCGCAGCTCGTCCCAGTTGTGGGAGATAACCACGCACTCGTCGGCGTCGGTCACGCGGCTGTCGTCCCACGCGGGCAGCGCGGGCAGGTCCGCGCGCTGCGCCTGCTGGATGTGCGCGGCCGCGGCGCGCGCGAACACCATGCATTCCAGCAGAGAGTTGCTGGCCAGGCGGTTGGCGCCGTGCAGGCCGGTGCAGGCGGTCTCGCCAATGGCGAAGAGGCCGTGCAGGTCGGTGCGGCCCGCCAGGTCGGTCAGCACGCCGCCACAGGTGTAGTGCGCGGCGGGCACCACGGGGATGGGCTCGCGCGTGATGTCGATGCCCAGCTCCGCGCAGCGCGCGAGGATGGTGGGAAAGTGCTCCTGCAGGAACGCGGGGCTTTGGTGCGAGATGTCCAGGTGCACGCAGTCCAGGCCGTGCTTTTTCATCTCGAAGTCGATGGCGCGCGCCACGATGTCGCGCGGCGCCAGCTCGGCGCGCGCGTCGTGCTGGGGCATGAAGCGCGTGCCGCCGGCCTGCGGCGGCAGCTTGAGTTGCCCGCCCTCGCCACGCACGGCCTCGGTGATGAGGAAGCTCTTGACGTGCGGGTGGTACAGGCACGTGGGGTGGAACTGGATGAACTCCAGGTTGGACACGCGGCAGCCCGCGCGCCAGGCCGCGGCAATGCCGTCGCCCGTGGCCGTGTCGGGGTTGGTGGTGTACAGGTACACCTTGCCCGCGCCGCCCGTGGCCAGGATGGTGTGCGGTGCGCGAAAGGTGAGCACCTCGTCGGTGGCCTCGTCCAGCGCGTACAGGCCCAGGCAGCGCTGCGCGCCAGCCAGTCCCAGCTTGGCGCTGGTGATCAGGTCCACCAGGGTGTGGTGTTCGAACAGCGTGATGCCGGGGGTGGCGCGCACCACGTCGATCAGCGTGCGCTGCACGGCCGCGCCCGTGGCGTCGGTGGCGTGCACGATGCGCCGCGCGCTGTGGCCGCCTTCGCGCGTGAGGTGCAGGGCGCCGTCTTCCTGCGAGAACGGCACGCCCAGGCCCTGCAGCCAGCGGATGGCCTGCGGCGCGTTCTCCACCACGAAGCGTGTGGCCGCCAGGTCGCACAGGCCGGCGCCGGCCACCAGCGTGTCCTGCACGTGCGACTCGAAGCTGTCGCCCTCCGCCAGCACCGCGGCGATGCCGCCTTGGGCCCAGCCGCTGGCGCCATCGGCCAGTTGGCGCTTGGTGAGGACGGCCACGCGGTGGGTGGGCGCCAGCTGCAGCGCGGCGGTCAGCCCCGCGAGGCCGCTGCCTACGATGAGTACGTCGAAGTCGTGTGAGGTCATGGCAATGTGCGCCGCAGCCACCCGGCCGTGGCGAGGGGGATGGGGCGATCAGACAGGCGTATAGGCCAGGCGCACGTAGATGGGTGCGAACGCCTCGGCCTGGGTGATCTCGATGAGGGTTTCCTTGGCCAGCTCCAGCAGGGCGATGAAGGTCACCACGAGCACGGTGCCGCCCTTCTCGGGCTGGAACAGTTCCTCGAATTCCACAAAGCGCCGGCCCTGCAGCGCCTTGAGCACATGGCTCATGTATTCGCGCACCGAGAGTTCCTCGCGCGTGATCTTGTGGTGCTGCACCAGCTTGGCGCGCTTCAAGATGTCGCGCCAGGCTTCCTGCAGGTCGGTCAGGCTCACGTCCGGAAAGCGCGGCTGCAGGCTCTGCTCGATGGTGACCTGCGCGCGGAGGAAGTCGCGGCCGTACTGCGGCACCTGGTTCAGGCGCATGGCGGCCAGCTTGATCTGCTCGTACTCCAGCAGGCGGCGTACCAGTTCGGCGCGCGGGTCCTCGGGCTCGGCGCTGCCTTCCTGCTTCTTGGGCGGCAGCAGCATGCGCGACTTGATCTCGATGAGCATCGCCGCCATCAGCAGGTACTCGGCCGCCAGCTCCAGGTTGCGGCTGCGGATCTCCTCCACGTAGCCCAGGTACTGGCGCGTGACATCCAGCATGGGGATGTCCAGGATGTTGAAGTTCTGCTTGCGGATCAGGTACAGCAGCAGATCCAGTGGGCCTTCGAAGGCCTCCAGGAACACCTCCAGCGCGTCGGGCGGGATGTACAGGTCCTGCGGCAGCGCGAACAGGGGCTCGCCGTACAGGCGCGCCAGCGCCACCTGGTCCACCACCTGCGGCAGGCCGTCGCCAGAGGCCGGCGGCGCACCGTCGTCGGCAGTCGCGGCGAGACGCGGGGCGACCATGGAGCTTACTATTTATTCAATAGCTGCCAGCGCTTGCTGCATGGGCGCTGGAGCCTGATTTGATGTGTGGCGCGCTCAGGAGCGCGACTGGTACACGTAGGGCTGCTGGGGGATGCGCCCGGCGTTGTAGTCCTGCCAGGCATCGCGGTCCACCTGCTTGTCCCACAGCAGGGCGCGGCCGGCCTGCTGCTGGGCATCCAGCTCGGGCTTCTGGGCCTTGAGCTGCTTGATGAACTGGGTGGTGTCGGATTCGTAGTCGGGGCGGCGAAAGAAGGACATGGTGCGGTGCGTGAGCCTCTTGGTAACCGCGCATTTTAGCCCCGGCCCCTGGGCGACGGCCCGTGCGGCAGGCCCGTGGACGCTCTACAGTGCAGCCTGTGCGCCGCGACCGGGCGGCCGATCACCATGAGGATGGACCTACCGATGGCTTTTCACCACTGGCTCAAGGGCGCGGGCGCCTCCGTGCTGGCCGTGCTCACCCTGCTGGCGGGCTGCGACGAGCAGCGCATCCGCGAGCTGGAAGAGGGCGTCTCCACCGAGCAGGACGTGCGTGCGCGCTTTGGCGAGCCCGAGCAGGTCTGGCAGGAGGCCGACGGCTCGCGCACCCTGGAGTACAACCGCCAGCCGGCCGGGCGGCGCAACTACATGATCACCATCGGCACCGACGGCAAGATGAGCGCGCTGCGCCAGGTGCTGGCGCCGCACCACTTCGCCAAGGTGCAGCCCGGCATGACGCAGGAGCAGGTGCGCCGCCTGCTGGGCAAGCCTGGCAAGCAGGTGACCTACGAGCTCAAGCAGGAGACCGAGTGGGACTGGCACTGGACCGACGCTCCCGCGCAGGAGAAGCTGTTCACCGTGGTGTTCGGCGCCGACGGGCGCGTGCTGCGTGCGGCCAGCACCGAGAAGCTGCACGACGGTCCTTGATCCGATCCTGGGCCGCTTCCTGAAGCCGCCCTGAATGCGCGGGCGGGGAGGGGCGGCGCGCTGGCGTCCAGCAGACCTAGGGTTTTCCATGAGATGATTGCGCCCCGGCGCCACCAGCGCCGACCCGCAGGATGCTCAGGAACCACACCATGGCCAGCCGCACCGCACACACTTTGCACGCCCAATCGTCTCTTTCCGCACTCGCGCCCGCTGGCGCGGCGCACGTTCCCTCTTCCAACGCCACCCTGCGCCACGGCCCGTTCGAGGACGCCCAGGCGCTGTTCGCCGGCTCGCTGTTCGTCGGGCTGGCCATGCTCATGTACGCCCAGGCCGGGCTGCTCACGGGCAGTACGGCGGGGCTGGCGTTCGTGCTGCACTACGCCACGGGCTGGTCGTTCGGCGCGGTGTACTTCCTCATCAACCTGCCGTTCTACTGGTTTGCCTGGCGCCACCTGGGGCGCGCCTTCACGCTCAAGACCTTCGTCTGCGTGGCCATGCTGTCGCTGGTGATGGTGCTGGCGCCGAACGTGTTCCACATCGACTACCTGCACCCGGCGTTCGCCGCGGTGGCCGGAGGGTTGCTGATGGGCACGGGCGTGCTGTTCCTGGCGCGCCACCAGTCCAGCCTGGGCGGCGCGACCATCGTGTCGCTTTACGCGCAGCAGCGCCACGGCATCCGGGCAGGCAAGGTGCAGTTGGCCATCGACTGCTGCGTGGTGCTGCTGGCGCTGTGCGTGGTGCCGTGGCAGCGCGTGGCCTGGTCGGTGCTGGCCACGGTGGTGATGTGCGTGTTCCTGTGGGTCAGCCACCGGCCGGGACGCTACCAGGGCGGTTGATGCAGTTGATATGAAAAAGTGAGCTGCTCGCGCTTGTCTGGAAAGCGCTAGAGGCCAAAATCATTCATATAAAGAAAGCCCCGCGGTGCAGGGCTTTCTTGCGTAGGGCTCTCGGCCGCCTTACGGCGCAATCTTGCGCTTGAGCGCGCGCGCCACCTGCGGCGGCAGGCTGGGCAGGGCGCGCAGCAGCCAGGGCAGCACTTTGCGTTTGGGGCCGGCGAGCGACTCGGGCACCAGCGCCTCGATCAGGTGCGGCCCGGGGTGCGCCAGTGCGTATTCCAGCGCCTGGCAGAAGTCCTCGGCCGTGCTGGCGCGCACCGCATGCACGCCCATGCCCTGCGCGAGCTGGGCGAAGTTGAGTACCGGGCCCTTCAGGTCGAGCTGCGACTTGGCCTTGGGGCCCGCTTGCTCGGCGCCCACGCGCTCCAACTCCACGTTCAGCACCGAGTAGCTGGCGTTGTTGAAGATCACGGACACCACATGCAGGTTCTCACGCGCCATGCTCCACAGCGCCTGGAGGGTGTACATCGCCGTGCCGTCGCCGATCAGTGCGATCACCGGGCGGTCGGGGCAGGCGATGGCCGCGCCCACGGCATTGGGCAGGCCCTGGCCGATGGCGCCGCCGGTCAGCGTGATCAGGTCGTGGCGCGGGCAGCCCGCCGTCATCACGCCCAGCATCAGGCCGGAGGTGATGGCCTCGTCGATGAGGATGGCGTTCTCGGGCAGCAGGTGGCCCACGGCCTTGCACACTTTGGGCGCGGTGAGCGGCCCGCGCGGGCGGCCGGGGCGCTGCGCCGGGGCCAGGGGCGGCTGCGTGGCGCTGGCGCCCAGCGCGGCGGCCAGCTTGTCCAGGCTCGCCGCCGCGTCCTGCGCCGGGCTGCACAGGGTGTGCACCGTGCAGCCCGCGGGCACCAGGTCGCTGGCCTTGCCGGGGTAGGCGAAGAACGAGACGGGCGACTTCGCATCGACCAGCACCAGGTGCCGCGCGCCCGCCAGTTGCACGCCGGCCAGCTCGGCCAGGTAGGCCACGCGCTCCACGGCGGGCAGGCCCGCGCCGCGCTCCATGCGGGTGGGGAACACCTCGGCGAGCAACTGCACGCCGCTGTGGGCCGCAATGCGCGCGGCGCTGCGCAGCGCCCCCTCGCGCAGCGCGTGGCCGCCCAGCAGCACGATGGTCTTTTCGCCCGAGCGGATGGCCTGTGCGATGGCCTGCACGGCTTCGTCGCTGGCAGCGGTGGGCGCCGGCGGCGCTGGGGGCGGGCAGGGCTGGCCGCCCTCGCCCCACGACACGTCGGCGGGCAGGACCAGCGTGGCCACCTGGCCCGGCAGGCCGCGCGCGGCGGCAATGGCATCTGCCGCGTCCTGGCACAGGGCCGCAGTGCTTTGCGCGGTGCGCACGAAGCCGGGCGAGACGTTGCGCGCCACGGTCTCGATGTCGGACTGCAGCTGCGCGTCGTACTGCGTGTGGTACGTGGCGTGGTCGCCCACGATGTTGACCACCGGCACCTTGCCCTTGCGTGCGTTGTGCAGGTTGGCCAGGCCGTTGCCCAGGCCGCAGCCCAGGTGCAGCAGCGTGGCGGCGGGCTTGTCCGCCATGCGCGCGTAGCCGTCGGCCGCGCCGGTGGCCACGCCCTCGAACAGCGCCAGCACGGCGCGCATGCGCGGCTCGCTGTCCAGCGCGGCGACGAAGTGCATCTCGCTCGTGCCGGGGTTGGTGAAGCAGACCTCGATACCGGCATCGGCCAGGGTCTTGAGCAGGGCTTGTGCGCCGTTCATGGGAATCTCCTTGCTTCTTTATTCATAGCTGCTTGCGCTTGATGGGTAAGCGCTAGAGCCGTTTTTCATTACCAATCCGTGTCGAGGTGCTGGGGGCCGATGTCGGCCACGCGCGTCACGCCCGCCAGCGTCATTGCCAGCAGCAACTCGCGCTGCCACTGGGCCAGCAGGGTGCGCACGCCCGCCTCGCCCTGCGCCGCCAGCGCCCACACCCAGGGACGGCCGATGAGCACGCCGCGCGCCCCCAGGGCCAGGGCCTTGAACACATCCACGCCGCTGCGCACGCCGCCGTCCACCAGCACCTCGGTCTGCGCGCCCACGGCCTGGGCGATGGCGGGCAGCTTGGCGGCGGTCGAGGCCACGCTGTCGAGCTGGCGCCGTCCGCGCCCACCTGCACGGCGGCCTGGGCGTCGTGCACGTCCAAGATACCTTTGAGCAGCAGGCGGCCCTTCCATTGGCCGCGCAGCCAGTCGATGTCCTGCCACGTCACGCTGGGGTCGAACTGCGCGTCCACCCAGGCCTTGAAGGCGCCCAGGTCGCGCGCGCCGGGCACTTGCGCGGTCAGGTTGCCAAAGCGCAGCGGCTGGCCGCGCAGCGCCACGTCCCGCACCCAGCCGGGGCGCGCCAGCACCTGCGCGGCGCGGATGAGCGCCGGGCGCGCGCCGCTCGCGGCCATGCCGTGGCGGATGTCGCGCAGCCGCATGCCGGGCAGCGGCAGATCCACCGTGAAGACCAGCGTGCGGCAGCCGGCGGCCCAGGCACCGTCCAGCAGTGCGCGCACGGCGCCGCGGTCGCGCAGCATGTAGAGCTGGAACCAGGGCGGTGCGTCGGCGGCGGCCGCCACCTCGGAGATGGGGCAGATGCCCACGGTGGAGAGCGTGAATGGCACACCCGCCGCGTGTGCCGCGCGCGCGGCCTGCGCCTCGCCCCTGCGCGCGGCCATGCCCGCCAGGCCCACGGGCGCCAGCGCCAGCGGCAGCGCGCAGGGCTGGCCGGCCAGGGTGGCGCGCGTGTCCACCTCCGCCACGTCCACCAGCACGCGCTGGCGCAGGCGCAGGGCGGCGAAGTCCTGCACATTGGCGGCCAGCGTGCGCTCGCCGCTGGCGCCGCCGTCGATGTAGTCGAACAGGAAGCGCGGCAGGCTCCTTGCCGCCAGGCGGCGCCAGTCCTCGGTGGAGGCGGGGTAGGACAGGTCAGGCAGCATGGGCGGCATCCGTGGCGCGGCCGCGGCCGAAGCGCCGCATGGCCAGCGCGAAGACCAGCCCGCCGGCATACATCAGCACGCCGTAGAGCGCGCCGGGGATGGCCATGGCGTCGTCCTTGAGCACGGTGCTGGCGATCACCAGCGCCAGCGCGGCGTTCTGCACCGCCGTCTCGATGCCCAGCGTGACCGATTGCCGGTAGGACAGCCGCGCGGCCCAGGCCACGGCGAAACCCAGCGTGAGCATGCTGAGGTTGAGCGCCACGGCGAAAGGCGCCAGCGAGCCGAAGTTGTCCACCAGCAACGCCCAGTTCTTGGCTACGGCCAGCACCACGATGAGCACGAACAGCACCGTGGCCACCTTCGTGGCGCGCGGCTCGAAGCGCAGCGCCCAGGCGGTGAACCGCCGGCGCGCCCACATGCCCAGGCTGACGGGCACGCCCAGCACCAGCGCCACCTGACCCATCATCAGGCCCACGGGCACGTCCACGGCGCGCGCCGCGCCGAGGAAGTGGCCCAGCGCCCAGGTGACGACCAGGGGCAGCGTGAAGATGGTGAGCACGCTGGCCACGGCGGTGAAGCTCAGCGCCAGCGCCACGTCGCCGCGCGCCAGGTAGGTCAGCAGATTCGACGTGCTGCCCGTGGGGCAGGCGGCCAGGATCATGAAGCCCACGGCAAACACGCCGCCCATGCCGAGCAGCGTGAGCATGAGGTAGCAGACCAGCGGCAGCAGCACGAAGTGACAGGCCACGCCCACCAGCAGCGCACGCGGCTGCGCCAGGATGCGCCGGAAGTCGGCCGGCGTGAGCCCCAGGCCGAGCGAGAACATGATGAACGCCAGGATGAGCGGCAGCAGCACGCCCGAAACGATGTCTCCCTGCATGGTGTCGTTTCCTTTCGCTGTGGTTGTCTCAGCCGCCCGCCGCGATGGCGCGCGCCGCCGCACGGCCCGTGAGGATGCAGCCGGGCAAAAAGGTGCCTTCCAGCGAGCGCTTGCCGTTCGCACCGCCGCCGCCGAAGCCCGCCGCCTCGCCCACGCAGTACAGGCCGTCGATGGGCTGGCCTGCGCCGTCGAGCACGCGGCTGTGCAGGTCCGTCTGCAGCCCGCCCAGGCTCTTGCGCGTGATGAGCTGCATCTGGATGGCGATGAACGGCCCCGCGCCGGGTTGTTGCAGCGGTGCGGGCGCGCAGGTGCGCAGCCGGTCGGGGCCCCACTGGCGCGCGTGCAGGATGCGGCGGATCTGGTCGTCGTTGTGCAGCTTGGCGCCGTGGGCAAAGTTGGCGTCGAAGGCGTCGGCCGTGGCCTGCAGTACCTCAGGCGCCACATCGAGCGAGGCGGTGAGTGCGTTCATCTTCGCGGCCAGCCCGGCCAGGGTGTCGTCCACCAGGAAATGCGGGCTTTGCCGCTGCATCTGGCGCACCAGGCGGTGGTTGCCCAGCAGCGTTTCCTTGAGGAACTGGGGGAACTGCATGTCGCGGATGCGCTGGTTGTGCTCGGCGCCGGAGATGGCGAACTCCTTGGCTGCGATGCGCCAGTTGAGCAGGTGCCAGGTCCAGGGCTTTTCCTGCGCGGCCACACGCTGGCACAGCCAGTGCGTGTCGAAGCCGGTGACCAGCGGCGCGGGGCCGATGCGCTCGCCCCGGTGGTTCAGCCACAGCGCCGACTTGCACGGGATGGCCGACAGGCCGTGCCCGTCGAAATGCGGAAACGGGTGTGGAAAGCCCGCGGCGTAGTTCCACATCTCGCCCGCGTGGGTGATCTGCGCGCCCAGCGTGGCGGCGTGGCGGTGCAATTTGCCATCGGCGAAGGGGTGCGCGCCATTGAGCATGGCGGCGGGGCGCGGCCGGCCATGGGGCCAGTTGGCGCGGGTCTCCTCGTGCCCGCCGTTGATGCCGCCCATGGCCAGCACCACCACCGGGGCGTGCAGCCGCACCTCTTCGCCCGTGGCTTCGTTCACCGCCACGGCGCCGGAGATCCGTCCACCCTGGTGGTCCAGTGCCGTGGCGCGGTGGCCGTGTAGCAGTGTGAGCCTGCTGCCTTCACCCACACGGCGCAGTGCCGCGATCAGGCAGCGCGTGAGTTCGCGCGAGGTGCCCCAGACGATGTGGTAGCGCGGCAGGCTGTTGCCCTCGCCCTGCAGGCCGCGTTCCACCCAGTTCACCGCGGGCATGAACTTCACGCCCTCCTGCAGCAGCCAGTCGTGCACCTGCGCGCGCGAGTGCTCCACGTAGTGGCGCGCCCAGGCGCGGGGCCAGTGGTCGTCGGGCCCCAGCTCGCCAAAGCGCAGCCAGTCGGCCAGCGCACGCTCGGGCGTGTCGGGGATCTTCATCTTCGCCTGCAGCGGCGTGCCCACCAGGGCCATGCCGCCGAAGGCCCACAGCGCCAGGCCGCCGAAGCGTTCGGGCGTGTCGCGGTCCACCAGCGTGACGCGCTGGCCCGCGCGCAGCAGCTCCAGCGCGGCCACGATGCCGGCCAGACCGCCACCAATGACGACGGTGTCGGAATGTTGGATTGCCATGCGGCTGTCTCCTTGCGCGCTCTGTGTGGCGCACTGCCGGCCAAGATAGCGGCATATCATGGCGCACCATAGACTTTGGAGGCCATAGAAATTGACCTTGCAGGCCAGCGTTTCGATGAGTTGGGTGAACACCGTGCTGGCCGCCGCCGAGCGCGCGGGCGTGGTGCGCGAGCGCCTGCTGGCGCAGGCGGGTATCGCACCGGCCGAGCTGGCGCACGAGCGCTGGCCCATTGACCACATCACGCGGCTGTGGCGCGCAGCCGTGCACTGCACGCAGGATTCGGGTTTTGGCCTCAAGGTGGGGGCACAGGTGGGGCCGGGCAGTTTCAATGTGGTGAGCTACCTGCTGCAGTCCGCGTCCAGCCTGCGCGCGGCCATTGCCGCGGTGCAGCAGTACCAGCGCCTCATCAGCGACGGCGGGCGTTTCCAGATGATCGCGGGCGAAACCACCAGCTGGGTGGTGTACCACCCGCGCCAGGGCGCGCTGGCATTCAGCCCGCACCAGATCGAGGCGGTGCTGGCCGCGGTCGTGGCGTTTGCGCGGTGGGTCACGGGACAGGTGGTGCGTCCGCGGCAGGTGCAGTTCAGCCAGGCACGCATCGGGCCGCTGGCGGGTTACCGCGAGGCCTTAGGCTGCGCCGTGGAATTCGAGCAGGCCTTCAGCGGCGTGCTGCTGGACAACGCGCTGCTGGACGCGCCGCTGCCCCAGGCCGACGAGCAGCTCGCGCGCCTGCACCGCGAACATGCGACGACACGGCTGGCGGCACTGTCAGCGCCGGCCGACCTGGCACAGGCGCTGCACGCATGGATGGCCGATCAATTGCAAGCGCCGCTGCAAGGCAAGGCCCCCGAGCGCGCCCAGGCCGCGGCAGCGCTGGGACTGAGCGAGCGCACCCTGGCGCGACGCATGCAGGCGCTGGGCTTGAGCTACACCGCCGTACTGGACGCGGCGCGGCACCAGGCCGCACTGCACGCGCTGGCGCAGGCGGACCGCCCGCTGGGCGAGATCAGCCAGTCGCTGGGGTTCGCGGAGCCCAGCGTGTTCAACCGGGCCTTTCGCCGCTGGACAGGCTGCACACCGGGGCAGTGGCGGCAGGCCGCAAGGCCACCGGGCGAGCCCTCGGCGTGACCATGCGTACGTCCTGTGGCGGGTGCCGCCAGGCAACGCGCGCAGCGGCTACGGCAGCGCCTCAGGCGTGGGTGCCACCTGCTCCTGCGGCGGGGCATCCGGCAGCGGCTGCGGTGCGCCGCCTTCGCGGTAGCGGACGGTGATGCCGCTGTGGTCTTCTTCGTCTTCGGTCATCGCGTCATAGGCCTTGCCCACGCCTTTACCGACAACCTTGGCCGTGCCCACGGCGGCGTCGGCCGCGAGCCCCACGGCGGTCGCCGTGACACTGACGGCGGCTGAACCCACCGCCACCACCGTGCACCCCGAAAGCAAGGCGCACAAAAAAACCCCTGCCGCCGCAAGGCGCAGGGGCTGGCGCGATCGCCGAGGCTGGGGCATCAGTGGATGCGCATGCCTGGCTGCGCGCCGGGGAAGGGCTCCAGTACGAAGATGCCGGGGTGCGCCTTCTCGTCGGCGTGGCTGGCGGCCAGCACCATGCCCTCGCTCAGGCCGAACTTCATCTTGCGCGGCGCCAGATTGGCCACCATCACCGTGAGCTTGCCCTGCAGGTCCTCGGGCTTGTACATGCTGGCGATGCCGCTGAAGACGTTGCGTGTCTGCCCTTCGCCCACGTCCAGTGTCAGGCGCAGCAGCTTGGTGGAGCCTTCCACGGCCTCGCATTTCACGATCTTCGCGATGCGCAGGTCCACCTTGGCAAAGTCGTCGATGGTGATCGTCGGGGCGATTTCCTCTCCGCCGGGGATGGCCTTTTCGACCACGGGAGCCGGCGGCTCGAACAGCGCGTCCAGTTGCTCCTGCGTCACGCGCTGCATCAGGTGCTGGTACTGGCCGATCTGGTGGCCGGCGCCCAGGGGCTGGGCCACTTCGGCAAACTGCTCGGGCGGCACGATGAGAAAGCGCGCCACCTCGGCCGCCACCTGCGGCAGGATGGGCTTGAGGTAGATCGTCAGGATGCGGAAGGCTTCGATGCAGGTGGTGCAGACGTCCTGCAGGCGCGCCTCCATGCCTTCCTGCTTGGCCAGCTCCCAGGGCTTGTTGGCGTCCACGTAGCTGTTCACGCGGTCGCACAGCAGCATGGTCTCGCGCACGGCACGGGCCGTGTCGCGCGCCTCGTAGGCCGCAACGATGGGACCGGCCTGTTCGCGCAGCTGCGCCAGCAGCGCCTGGCCATCGGCGCTGACTTCGCCCAGCTTGCCGCCGAAGCGCTTGAAGATGAAGCCCGCGGCACGGCTGGCGATGTTCACGTACTTGCCGATCAGGTCGGAATTCACGCGGGCCATGAAGTCTTCGGGGTTGAAGTCGATGTCTTCGTTCTTGCCGTTGAGCTTGGCGCCCAGGTAGTAGCGCAGCCACTCGGGGTTCATGCCCAGGGCCAGGTATTTGAGCGGGTCCAGCCCCGTGCCGCGGCTCTTGCTCATCTTCTCGCCGTTGTTCACGGTCATGAAGCCGTGCACGCAGATCTTCGTGGGCGTCTTGCGGCCGCTGAACTTCAGCATGGCGGGCCAGAACAGCGTGTGGAAGGTGATGATGTCCTTGCCGATGAAGTGGTACTGCTCCAGCTGCGGGTCGGCCATGTAGGCGTCGTAGTCCTCGCCGCGCTTGTTCAAGAGGTTCTTGAGCGAGGCCAGGTAGCCCACGGGGGCGTCCAGCCACACGTAGAAGTACTTGCCCGGCGCATCGGGGATCTCGATGCCGAAATAGGGGGCGTCGCGGGAGATGTCCCAGTCGTCCAGACCTTCGCTGGTCGTGCCGTCGGGATTGGTGCGCGTGCCGAACCATTCCTTGATCTTGGCGGCCACTTCGGGCTGCACATGCTGGCCGTTCTGCGTCCACTCGGTCAGGAACTCCACCGCGCGCGGGTCGGAGAGCTTGAAGAAGAAGTGCTCGGAGGTCTTGAGCACCGGCTTGGCGCCCGACAGCGCCGAGTACGGGTTGATCAGGTCGGTGGGCGCGTAGACCGAGCTGCAGACCTCGCAGTTGTCGCCGTACTGGTCCTTGGCATGGCAGCGCGGGCACTCGCCCTTGATGAAGCGGTCGGGCAGGAACATGTTCTTCTCGGGGTCGAAGAACTGCTCGATGGTGCGCGTCTCGATGAAGCCGGCGGCCTTCAGGTCCAGGTAGATCTGCTGGGACAGCTCGTGGTTCTCCGGGCTGTCGGTGTTGCTCCAGTTGTCGAAGGCAATGTGAAAGCCATCCAGGTATTGCTTGCGTCCGGCGGCGATGTCGGCCACAAACTGCTGGGGCGTCTTACCCGCCTTCTCGGCGGCAATCATGATGGGCGCGCCATGGGCGTCGTCCGCGCCGACGAAATTGACCGCGTTGCCCTGCATGCGCTGTGCGCGCACCCAGGTGTCGGCCTGGATGTACTCCATGATGTGGCCGATGTGGAAATTGCCGTTGGCATACGGCAGGGCGGTGGTGACGAAGATCTTGCGTGCGGTCATCGGGGGCGGCTCTCCAGTCGCCTCGGGTTTCGAGGCGCAACCCTCGATTTTAGGGCGTGTCAGTTCCGCGGCGCCCGCACGGGATTGCCGTGGTCCTGCCAGCCGAAGAAGGCGCAGATCTCGCTGCGCCGCGCCAGCGCGTCCCCGTGGCCCAGCGCCATGAGCTCGCGCGTGTAGCCGCGCTCGAACAGCAAATAGCTGGCCAGCGCGCCGGTGCCGGCGTCAGGCCGGTCGGCGCGCACGCCCAGCGCGCTGAGCAGGGTGCGGATGGTCCCCGGCAGATCGCACACATGCCGTGCCGCCATCTCGTCCAGGTTGCGCGAGGGGGCGAACACCAGCAGATCCAGCGGCCGCAGCGGGCTGTGGCTGCGGGCCTCGGGCGGAATCAGCGCCAGCGTCTGGTTGATGCGCTGAGCGCGCTCGATATCCACCGACAGCGCATCCAGAAAGATGTTGGACAGCGTGTGGCCCGCCACCTGGGCCAGCGCCGGGTAGGGCTGCTGCGTGCCAGCCATGCAGGGGCGCGGCGGCTCATAGGTGCGGCTGGTGCCCACCACCAGCAGGCGCCACGCACCCAGGTGGATGGCGGGCGCCAGCGGCGCGGTCTGGCGCATGGAGCCGTCGCCGAAGTATTCGGTGTGCCCGTCGATGGCCAGTGGCGCTGCCGGGAACATGAACGGAATGGCCGACGAGGCCAGCAGGTGGTTGCGCGTGATGGGGCCGCGCGCGGATTTGCGCAATGAGCGTACCCAGGGCTCCTGGGCGTCTCCGGCGTCAAAGAACGCCACGTGCTGGCCCGAGCTGTAGCTGGACGCGGTCACCGCCAGGGCGCGCAGATGGCCCGCGCGGATCAACCGCGGCACGCGCGCCAGCGGCACCAACTGGTCCAGCAGCTGCGCGAGCGGCGCGTTGTCCAGCAGCGAGTGCGGGCGCATGCGGCTCCAGCGGGTGAGAGCCCAGCCCAGCGACAGCAGCGTGAGCCAGCGCGCGCCGCTGCGCATCACGCTCAGGGAGTCGGCGCGGTACACCTGTCGGGCATGGAACTGGGTCCACACGCGCGCCAGGCGCCGCACCGTGCGGTCGAACTGGTCCGCGCCACAGGCCAGGGCCGCCGCGTTGATGGCTCCGGCCGAGGTGCCGGTGAGGATGCCGAATGGCCCCGGCCCGCGCCGCTCGCCGCAAGCCAGCCGCAGGTCGGCAATCGCCTGCAGCACGCCCACCTGGTAGGCGGCGCGCGCGCCGCCGCCCATCAGCACCAGGCCGGTGTGCGCAGGGGCAGGGGAGTGGGTCATGGAGCCACGCGGCTTGGGTTGCGCTTTTTTTTAACCTGCGGGCGTGGCCTTGAGCAGCAGGGCAGCCAGGGCATCGCCCTCCAGCAGCACCACGCCATGCTCGCGCGCAAAGCTGCGTGCGGTCTCGCTCACGGTGCCGGTCAGCGCCACGTACACGGCCTGCGCGCCTTGCTGCTGCGCTTGGGCGTGCAGTTCACGCAGGGGTTCCACACCATGGGTGGCGGCCTTCCAGCGGCGTGCGGCCACCAGCACCGCGCGGTCGCCCTGCGTGATGCGCAGGTCCGCGTGCAGGCCGGCCAGGCGCTGCACCTCGTGCCCCTCGGTGCGCCATGCGCGCTCCAGCGTGTTGGCGAAATCCTTCCACGGCATGGCGGCAGCGGCCTGCAGGGCACCCTGAACGCGCGCGGCGCTGGGGGCGCGCCACTGGCGCCACGCGGCGATGCAGCCGATCACGGCGATCGGCAGCGCGCCCATGGCGGCGAACGGGGCGATGTCCCTCGGCAGCAGTGCGCCGCAGACGAGCACGATGGCGGCGGCGATGGCAAAGCTCACCCACCAGGGCGAGCGCAGCAGGATTGCGAAGCCCGAGTTCGGGGCCATCTTCAGTTTCACAAAGGAGTCCTTGAGGAATGAGGTGGGTTTGAGCCTAGCTGAAGGCGGCGTGTTCCCGTACGAATCGCCGGGATTTCATGTGCGCGAGAGGTTTTCAAAAATGATAGCTGCTTGCGCTTATCCATAAAACGCTGCAGCCTGATTTGATGCCAAACTATTCCAGCGCCAGCACGGCCTGCGCCACGCTGGCGATGCCCTCGGGCGACAGGTCCGGCGCGCCCACGCGCTGGCGTGTCTCCCAGTGCGTGAAGTTGCGCGCCTGCGAGCGTCCGTAGTGCGGGTCGTAGTGCAGCAGCATCAGCTCGGCGAACAGCGCGGACAGCTCCCCCGCCCGGGCCCAGGCCTGCCAGCGCTGCACGACTTCCTTGCCCTGCAGCTCGGTGAGTGTGCCCAGGCGCTTGGCCAGTGCATCGGGGTCGTCGCCCAGGTAAGCGTAGTCGCGCAGCAGGTAGGCCAGGCGCTCTTCGGGCGTGGCTTCGATCTCGATGCACGCGGCGGCGCGCAGGCGTTGCACCAGCGGCACGGGTACCGTGAGGCGGCCGATGCGCGCGCTCTCACCCTCCACATACACGGGGCGGGACAGGTCCAGCGCCTCCAGTGCGGTGGCGATCTGTGTCTCGAAATTTTTTTGCGATGGCTGGGGCACGCCCGGCAGCGCGCCGAGCAGTGAGCCCTTGTGGCGGGCGTAGTGCTCCAGGTCCAGCACCTGCGCGCCCATGCCGGCCAGTTGCTGCAGCACGCGCGTCTTGGCACTGCCGGTGGCGCCCACCAGCACGCGCAGCTCCAGCTGCGGCACCAGGGTCTCGATCTGCGTCATCACATGGCGGCGAAAGGACTTGTAGCCGCCGGCGAGCTGCTGCGCGTCCCAGCCCACCAGGCGCATCCACTGCACCATGGAGCCGCTGCGCATGCCGCCGCGCCAGCAGTAGACCAGCGGGCGCCAGTGCGCAGGCTTGTCGGCGAAATGCGTGCGCAGGTGGTGCGCCAGGTTGGCCGCCACCATGGCCCCGCCCACGCGGCGCGCCTCGAAGGCGCTTTGCTGCACGTAGATGGTGCCGACGATGGCGCGCTCCTCGTCGTTCAGCACCGGGCAGTTGATCGCGCCGGGGATGTGGTCCTCGGCGTATTCGGCGGGCGAGCGCGCGTCGATGAGGGCGTCGAACTGGTGGCGGTCTTCGGGACGGATGGGGCGGTGGTGGGACACGGGAATGCGGTGCTGAACAAAGCCGGGCAGGTGCGAATCTGGGATGATGCGCGCGGCGCGCCCGCGGCACACTTTTTTGCGTCGGGGCAGGCGCCATTGTCCGTCACCGCGCTTTTTCCCTGTTTGCCATGAATGCTTCAGCACCCACCGCCGCCCCTTCCCATCCGCGCCTGACCTCGCTATCGCATGGCGGCGGTTGCGGCTGCAAGATCGCGCCGGGCGTGCTGTCGCAGATCCTGCAGCAAAGCGGCGCGGGCGCCGTCATGCCGCCCGAGTTGATGGTGGGCATCGAGACCTCGGACGACGCGGCCGTGTACCGCCTGAACGAGAGCCAGGCGCTGGTGGCTACCACGGACTTCTTCATGCCCATCGTGGACGACCCATACGAGTTCGGCCGCATCGCCGCCACCAACGCGCTGTCCGACGTGTACGCCATGGGCGGCAAGCCCATCATGGCGCTGGCGCTGGTGGCCATGCCGGTGAACACGCTGCCGCTGGACGTGATCGGCGCCATCGTGCGCGGCGGACAGGACGTGTGCCGCGCGGCGGGCATCCCGATCGCGGGCGGCCACACCATCGACTCGGTCGAGCCCATCTACGGCCTGGTGGCCATGGGCCTGGTGCACCCGGACCGGGTGCGCCGCAACGCCGGCGCCCAGCCGGGCGACGTGCTGGTGCTGGGCAAACCGCTGGGCGTGGGCGTGTATTCGGCCGCGCTGAAGAAGGAGCAACTGGCCGACGCCCACTACCGCGAGATGATTGCCGCCACCACGCGCCTGAACACCCCCGGCCCGCTGCTGGCCGAGCTGCCCGGCGTGCACGCCATCACCGACGTGACGGGCTTCGGCCTGGCCGGCCATGCGCTGGAGGTGGCGCGCGGCGCGGGCGTCACGGTGCAGATCGACTGGTCGCGCGTGCCGCTGCTGCCCGGCGTGGCGGACCTGGCCGCGGCGGGCTTCGTGACCGGCGCCAGCGGCCGCAACTGGGCCGGCTATGGCGAGGGCGTGGCGCTGGCCGCCGGCCTGCCGGCCACCGCACAGGCGTTGGTGACGGACCCGCAGACCTCGGGCGGCCTGCTGGTGGCCAGCGCGCCGGACAGCGTGCAGGACGTGCTCGCGGTGTTCGCGCGCGAGGGCTTCGCGCAGGCGGCGGTGATTGGCAGCGTGCAGGCGGGGCCGGCACGGCTGGAGCTGCGTTGAACACGCCGCCGGGGTCGCCGCCGCAGCTGGCTACTCCGGCGGGGCAGGGGGGATTGCGCGAGCTGTCGCCTGCCTATTTCGGCCTGGTCATGGCCACAGGCATCGTTTCACTGGCTGCGGACATGCTGGGCCATCCCCTGCTGGCGCGCGCGTTGCTGGTCCTGAATGCCGTGCAGTACGTGGTGCTGTGGGGCTTGTATGTACTGCGGGCCTGGCGCTATCCGCGGCGTTTCTTTGGCGACATGGTGGACCACGCGCGCGGGACCGGCTACTTCACCATGGTGGCGGCCACGGGCATCCTGGCCAGCCAGTGCATCGTGCTGCTGGGCCATGTGCCGCTGGGCTTCGCGCTATGGGCGTTGGCGGCGCTGCTGTGGCTGGTGTTGACCTACACCATCTTCACGGCCTTCACCATCCGCCGGGACAAACCTCCGCTGGACCGGGGCATCAGCGGTGCCTGGCTGCTGGCCGTGGTGTCCACGCAGGCGCTGGCCGTGTCCAGCGCCCTGCTGGCCGCGCGCATCGGCCAGCCGCTGCGGCTGGAGCTCAACCTGCTGGCGCTGTCCATGTGGCTATGGGGCGGCATGCTCTACATCTGGATGATGGCGCTGATCTTCTACCGCTACCTGTTCTTTCCCTTCTCGCCGGGCGACTTGTCGCCGCCGTACTGGATCAACATGGGGGCCATGGCCATTTCCACGCTGGCCGGCTCGCTGCTGATCCTGAATGCGCCGCAGGCGCCGTTCCTGGTGTCGCTGCTGCCGTTCCTCAAGGGCTTCACCGTGTTTTACTGGGCCGCGGGCACCTGGTGGATTCCCATGCTGGTGCTGCTGGGCATCTGGCGCCACGGCGTGCGCCGCTTTCCGCTGCGCTACGACCCGCTGTACTGGGGCGCGGTGTTTCCGCTGGGCATGTACGCGGCCTGCACCTGGCAGATGGACCAGGCCATGGCCTTTGGCTTTCTGGATGCGCTGCCCCGGCTGTTCTTTGCCGTGGCGCTGCTGGCCTGGCTGCTGGCGTTCATCGGCATGCTGCGCAGCGTGGCGCGCCAGCTGCGTGGGCTGTAGGCAAACAAAGGCACAGGCGCGCCAGTGCCAAGGCCGCTTGGCTAGACTCCTGCTTTCTCTTCAGCAAACCACACAACCATGGCACTCACAGAACAGGCATTGTTGGCGGCGATCGCCGGCGTCCAGGATCCGCACACGGGCAAGGACTTCGTGAGCACGCGCGCGGTGCGCAATGTGCAGATCAACGGCGGCGATGTCGCCTTCGACGTGGAGCTGGGCTACCCCGCCAAGAGCCTGGTGCCCGAGTTGCGCCGCCAGTTCATCGCCGCTGCCAAGGCAGTGGCGGGCGTGGAGAACGTGTCGGTCAACATCAACACCAAGGTGATCGCGCACGCGGTGCAGCGGGGCGTGCAACTGCTGCCGCAGGTGAAGAACATCATCGCCGTGGCCTCGGGCAAGGGCGGCGTGGGCAAGAGCACCACAGCCGCCAACCTGGCCCTGGCGCTGGCCGCCGAAGGCGCCCGCGTGGGCGTGCTGGATGCCGACATCTACGGTCCCAGCCAGCCCATGATGCTGGGCATCAGCCGCCGCCCGGAGAGCGAGGACGGCAAGACCATGGAGCCGCTCGAGAACTACGGCGTGCAGGTCATGTCCATCGGCTTCCTGGTGGACCAGGACGAGGCCATGATCTGGCGCGGCCCCATGGCTACGCAGGCGCTGGAGCAGCTGCTGCGCCAGACCAACTGGAAGGACCTGGATTACCTCATCATCGACATGCCGCCGGGTACGGGCGACATCCAGCTCACGCTCTCCCAGCGCGTGCCCATGACCGGCGCGGTGATCGTCACCACGCCGCAGGACATTGCGCTGCTGGACGCCAAGAAGGGCATCAAGATGTTCGAGAAGGTGGGCGTGCCCATCCTGGGCATCGTAGAGAACATGGCCGTGCACGTGTGCAGCAACTGCGGCCATGTGGAGCACATCTTCGGCGCCGACGGCGGCAAGAAGATGGCCGCCGACTATGGCATGGACTACCTGGGCGCGCTGCCGCTGGACATGCACATCCGCCTGCAGGCCGACAGCGGCAAGCCCACCGTGGTGGCCGACCCTGACGGCGAGGTCGCGCAGATCTACAAGAAGGTGGCGCGCGATGTGGCCGTGAAGATCGCGCAGCAGGCCAAGGACTTCTCCAGCAAGTTCCCCACCATCTCGATCAGCAAGAACACCTGATCTGCCAGGGCGCGCGGCTCAGCGCAGCGCGAGCCGCGCGCCCGCGCCTTCCTTTGCTCCGCCCATCACGGGCAGCGGCTTGCCGTCCGGTGCGCGCACCGTGCTCAGCAGCGCCACCACGCGGGCCTGCGTCTCGGCGGGCAGTGGCGCAAAGCCGGTGCCGGCCACCGCGCGGTCGCCCATCAGGAACGAGCGATAGAAGAAGTTGAGCGCGCGTGCCGTGCGCTCGGGCGCGGCGGGCTTGCTGTCGATCACGATGTAGGTGGCCGACACGATGGGCCAGGCCATGGGGCTGTCCACGTCCACCAGCGGCGGCGCGTTCAGGCCGTCACGAAACAGGTTGGCGCCGCGCACGGCGGCGCGGTAACTCGCCAGCGAAGGGGTCACCCATTCACCGCGCCGGTTGCGCAGCGCGACGGCGGCGGGACCGTCGCCCACCACATAGTCCGATGAGACGTAGCCCAGGGCACCGGCGGTGGCCTGCACCGCCGCCACCATCTTGCTGGAACCCTCCACGGCTTGGATCGCGCCGCCGGCGGGCCAATTCGCACGTCCGTCCTTGAGGGGGATGGCGCTGTCGTCCGCGGCCGCGGCCTGCCGCAGGTAGGCGAGCAGCACTTGCGTGGTGCCCGAGCCGTCGGCCCGCACGACGCGCGTGATTGGCAGGTTGGGCAGCTTCAATTCAGGGTTCAGCGCGGCAATCGCCTTGTCGTTCCAGTGGTCGATGCGAGCGGCGAAGATGGCGGCCAGCACGTGCGCGTCCAGGCGCAGCCGCCCGCTGGCTACGCCCGGCAGGTTCACGACCGGCACCACACCGCCCACCAGCGTGGGGAACTGGATCAGGTGATGCTGGGCCAGCTCCTGCTGCGACAGGGGAATGTCGGTGGCGCCGAAGTCGACCTGCTGCGCCTTGATCTGCTGCACGCCTTGGGTAGAGCCGACGGCTGCGTACTGGACCTTGGTGCCGCGCTCCTGCGCATAGTGGCTGGCCCACTGGGCATACACCTTGGCAGGAAAGGAAGCGCCCGCGCCACGCAGGGTGATGTCTTGGGCCAGTGCGGGTGCGGCCAGGCCCAGGCTGACCAGCACGGGGGCGGCGATCAGCGCGATACGCGATCGGAAAGTCGTTTGCATAGCGAGAAAGCGTCGGAAAGAGTGGTGGGGCAGGGCCCGCATGCGCCGCAATCCAGGGGCGCGGCGGCGGGGGGCTGCAGGGCCGGGCGGGAGCCAGGAGCGGAGCGCGGCTTTGAAGGGCGCGCATCTTACCGGCCTTAGCAAAGAGGCAGGACGGCTGGATGAGATGCCATGCAGCGGGAGCGGTATGGGACCAAGGTGCCGAGGGCAAGCGAAGTGCGCGCAGTCAAGCGCGGGACGGTGTGCCGGACAGCAGGGCCCCGCCTTAGTCCTGCCCGGTGGGACGGCGTGCATTGACGCCGCGGGGGGTGCGGCGCACACTGCCTGCGCTTCCTTTTCCCCGCGATTCCATGATCTCCCGACCCGAATTCACCGCCGTGCCCGTGGCCACGGCAGACGATCTGCGCGAGCGCCTGCGCCGCAAGGCCCACCTCAAGGGCCGCCAGCCCGAGGCCTCTGCCTTGACCGAGGTGCAGACGCTGATCGGCGCGCGCCCGCCCGAGGGCTATGCGCGCGACCGGCTTATCGAGCACCTGCACCTGATCAACGATCGCCACGGCGCGCTGTACGAGCGGCACCTGGTAGCGCTGGCGCGCCTGATGAACCTGCCCATGGCCGAGGTGTACGAGGTGGCAAGCTTCTACCACCACTTCGAGGTGCTGCGCGACGCCGACGGGCCGCCGCGCCTGGTGCTGCGCGTGTGCAACGGGCTGTCCTGCTGCATGGCCGGGGCCGACGCGTTGCTGGCCGAACTGCCCGGGCGGCTGAGCGCCGCGGGCCATGGCGACGTGCGTGTGCAGGCCGCGCCGTGCGTGGGCCGCTGTGAGCAGGCGCCTGTGGCCGTGGTGCACCAGTGCCCGGTGCCGCGTGCCACGCTGGGGGCGGTGCTGGAGCGGGTCGATTTGATGCCGGATCGGGCTCGGGCCCAGCACCCTCAAGCGCCGACAGCTCCTGTTTTTGAAGCGCTGCCGCAAACGGCGATCACGCGCGGGCCGGAGGCGGTCGCGCCGCCGTGGGTGGGATTGGCCGCCTATCGGGCGCGCGGCGGCTATGCGTTGGCCGCCGGCCTGGCGCAGGGGCGCGTGCCGGCCGACGGCGTGCTTGCGGCCATGGAGGACTCGGGCCTGCGCGGCCTGGGCGGTGCGGGTTTTCCGGCGGGGCGCAAGTGGCGCATCGTGCGCGAGCAGGCGGCCCTTGCCGGGCGCCAGGCCGCCCCAAGCGAGGCAGCGGCCCCCTCGGCGGGCAGCGGACCACGCGAAGCGGGGGAGCGTGGGGGCGTGGCCCTCATGGCGGTGAACATCGACGAGGGTGAGCCCGGCACGTTCAAGGACCGCACTTACCTGGAGCGCGACCCGCACCGCTTCCTGGAGGGTGTGCTGGTGGCTGCACAGGTGGTGGGCACCGCAGAGGTGTACATCTACCTGCGCGACGAATACCACGGCTGCCGCGCCCTCCTGCAGACAGCGATTGCCGAACTGCAGGCCGACCCGCCGTGCGCCTTGCCGCGCATCGAGCTGCGCCGCGGGGCAGGCGCCTACATCTGCGGCGAGGAGTCCGCGATGATCGAGAGCATCGAAGGCAAACGCGGCGAGCCGCGTATGCGCCCGCCCTATATCGCCCAGGAGGGGTTGTTCGGCCGGCCCACGCTGGAGCACAACTTCGAGACGCTGTACTGGGTGCGCGACATCGTGGAAAAGGGCCCCCAGTGGTTTGCCAGCTTCGGCCGCCATGGACGCAGGGGGCTGCGCAGCTTCAGCGTGAGCGGGCGGGTGAAGGAACCCGGCGTGAAGCTGGCGCCCGCGGGCATCACGCTGCGTGAACTGGTGGATGAATACTGCGGCGGCATGGCCGACGGGCACGTGCTGTATGCCTACCTGCCCGGTGGCGCGTCGGGCGGCATCCTGCCGGCGCGGCTGGCCGATGTGCCGCTGGACTTCGACACGCTGCAGCCGCACGGCTGCTTCATCGGATCGGCGGCCGTGATCGTGCTCAGCCAGCACGACCGCGCGCGCGATGCGGCGCTGAACATGATGCGTTTTTTTGCGCATGAGAGCTGCGGCCAGTGCACGCCGTGCCGCGTGGGCACGGCCAAGGCGGCGCAGCTCATGCAGGCGCCGCTGTGGGACGAGGACACGCTGGACGACCTGGCGCAGGTGATGGCCGACGCTTCCATCTGCGGGCTGGGGCAGGCGGCACCCAACCCGATCCGCTGCATCCACAAGTACTTTGCGCATGAGGTGGGCGAGGGCCCCTGGCCCGGCGACCTGCCGCTGCCGCGCGGCGGCGTGCGCACCGAGCGCATCCCGCCCGCCGCAGTGCCGGAGGATCGCCCATGAGCGCCGCACCGCACACCGGCGCAGGCGCCGTGCCGTTCGAGCTCGACGGCGAACTCTTGCAGGCCCTTCCGGGCGAAACCCTGTGGCAGGCCGCGCGCCGCTACGGCGTGCAGATCCCCCACCTGTGCCACACCGATGGCCTGCGGCCCGACGGTAACTGCCGCGCCTGCGTGGTGGAGATCGAGGGCGAGCGCACGCTGGCGCCCAGCTGCTGCCGCGCGCCCAAGCCTGGCATGCGCGTGCGCGCCCAAAGCCCCCGCGCGCTCAAGAGCCAGCAGATGGTGCTGGAGCTGCTGCTGTCCGACATGCCAGAGACCGGCTACAAGTGGAACGACGCTACAAAAACAATAGCTGGTAGCGCTTGCCAGGAGAGCGCTGGAGCACAATTTGACCAAGTACCAACGCCCCCGGGGCAGCATGGCGAGTTGAGCGCCTGGGCCGATGCGCTGGGCGTGGCCGTGCGTCCCGCGCTGGCCGCGCTGCGCCGCGCGCAGCCCGCGCCCGACCTGAGCCACCCGGCCATGGCCGTGCACCTGGACGCGTGCATCCAGTGCAACCGCTGCGTGCGCGCCTGCCGCGAGGAACAGGTCAACGACGTGATCGGCTATGCACTGC
Organism: Diaphorobacter sp. C33; assembly: GCF_030503915.1. Lineage (NCBI taxonomy): Bacteria > Pseudomonadati > Pseudomonadota > Betaproteobacteria > Burkholderiales > Comamonadaceae > Diaphorobacter > Diaphorobacter sp. C33. Next base: position 2,212,945 of record NZ_CP129980.1, on the reverse strand, counting down.
GCGGAGCCGACAGCAAGATCGTCTTCGACCTGGACGACCCCATGGGCGCCAGCACCTGTGTGGCCTGCGGCGAATGCGTGCAGGCCTGCCCCACGGGCGCGCTGAGTCCCAAGACCCACATCGGCCCGCAGAAGGTGGACCGCACGGTGGACTCGGTCTGCCCGTTCTGCGGCGTGGGCTGCCTCGTCACCTACCACGTAAAGGACGAAAAAATCGTGCGCGTGGACGGCCGTGACGGCCCGGCCAACCGGGGCCGCCTGTGCGTGAAGGGGCGCTTTGGCTTTGACTACGCGCACCACCCGCAGCGCCTCACGGTGCCGCTGGTGCGCAAACCTGGCGTCCCCAAGGACTGGCAGGGCGCGGTGAGGCCCGAGGACTGGCGCGAGGTCTTCCGCGAGGCGACCTGGGACGAGGCGCTGCAGCGCGCCGCAGGCGGACTGCGTGCGCTGCGCGATGCGCACGGTCCCAAGGCGCTGGCGGGGTTTGGCTCGGCCAAGGGCAGCAACGAAGAGGCCTACCTGTTCCAGAAGCTGGTGCGCACCGGCTTTGGCAGCAACAACGTCGACCATTGCACGCGACTGTGCCACGCCTCCAGCGTGGCGGCGCTGCTGGAGGGCGTGGGCTCGGGCGCGGTGAGCAACCCGGTGAGCGACGTGGCGCATGCCGAGGTTATTCTGGTGATCGGCTCCAACCCCACATCCAACCACCCCGTGGCCGCCACATGGATGAAGAATGCCGCCCGGCGGGGTGCAAAGATCGTGCTGGCCGACCCGCGCGTGACCGACATCGGGCGCCACGCCTGGCGCGTGCTGCAGTTCCGGCCCGACACCGATGTGGCCGTGCTCAACGCGCTGATCCACACGGTGATCGAGGAAGGCCTGGCCGACGAGGCCTTCATCCGTGACCGTGCGCTCAACTACGAGGCCCTGCGAGAGAACGTGCGCGCCTACAGCCCTGAGGCCATGGCGCCGCTCTGCGGCATTCCCGCGGACACGCTGCGCGAGGTGGCGCGCGCGTTCGCCACGGCCAAGGCGTCGATGGTCCTCTGGGGCATGGGCGTGAGCCAGCATGTGCATGGCACCGACAACGTGCGCTGCCTGATTGCCCTCGCCACCGTCACCGGGCAAATCGGCCGGCCCGGCACGGGCTTGCATCCGCTGCGCGGCCAGAACAACGTGCAGGGTGCAAGCGACGCGGGCCTGATCCCGATGATGTTCCCCAACTACCAGCGCGTGGATAACGCCGAGGCGCGCGCGTGGTTCGAGCAGTTCTGGGGCTTGCCGCTGGACGACGCGCCGGGTTACACCGTGGTCGAGATCATGCACAAGGCCCTGGCCGATGAGGCCGACCCGCACAAGGTGCGCGGCATGTACATCATGGGCGAGAACCCGGCCATGAGCGACCCTGACCTGAACCATGCGCGCCAGGCGCTCGCGAGCCTGGCGCACCTCGTGGTGCAGGACATCTTCCTGACCGAAACCGCCTGGCTGGCCGACGTGGTGCTGCCCGCCAGCGCCTGGCCCGAGAAGACCGGCAGCGTGAGCAACACCGACCGCATGGTGCAGTTGGGCCGGCGCGCGCTCACGCCACCGGGTGACGCGCGGCCCGATCTGTGGATCGTGCAGCAGATGGCGAAGGGCATGGGCCTGGCCTGGGACTACGAGGGCGCAGAAGCTGGCGTGGCTGCCGTCTATGAGGAAATGCGCCAGGCCATGGCCGGCGCCATCGCGGGTATCAGCTGGGACCGGCTGGAGCGCGAGTCCAGCGTGACCTACCCCTGCCTCTCGGTCGAGGATCCGGGCCAGCCCATCGTATTCACCGAGCGCTTTCCCACCCCCACGGGCCGCGTCACGCTGGTGCCGGCCGACATCATCCCGGCCGACGAGCGGCCCGATGCTGACTATCCGCTGGTGCTCATCACAGGCCGCCAGCTGGAGCACTGGCACACGGGCAGCATGACGCGGCGATCGGCCGTGCTGGACGCCATCGAGCCGCACGCCACGGCCTCGCTGCACGGCGACGAACTGGCGCGCCTAGGGCTGGCGCCGGGCGACTGGGCGGCGATCCGCTCGCGCCGCGGTGCCGTGCAGGTGCGTGTGCGCCGCGACGACGGCACGCCGCGCGGTGCGGTGTTCATGCCGTTTGCCTATGTGGAAGCGGCGGCCAACCTGCTCACCAATGCGGCGCTGGACCCGTTCGGGAAGATTCCCGAGTTCAAGTATTGCGCCGTGGCCGTGCGGGGCATTGCGCCGCCGCAGGGGCAGGGCGGCTGACTCCGGCGTACAGTGGCGCGCATGTCCTCCCGCCCCTTTATCTCCGTTGCTGTGGTCATGCGCCGCGAGCATCTGAACAACCGCTGGCAGCCCTGGCGCTGGTCCCTGGGCGAGGTCGTGCCGCATGAAGACGTGTTTGGCACCACGCCCCGCCTGTTGCGCCAGAGCGAGGCCGAGGAGCACTGGCTGTTCCCCGGCTTCGCCGTGGAGCTGTTCCGCGACGATGTCGAGGGCTACCACCTCAATCTGAGCGCGCCCGAGCCCTGTTGGTTCGTGCACTGGCGCATGGACGAGGAGCCCGGCGCGGACGGGCACCAGCTGGCGCGCCCGGTCGATGTGAGCCTGAGCTACCACGATGCGGGCCGATGGCTGGATGCGCAGGAAAACGTGGACCAAGTGCCCGCGCCCGACCCGGTGCGCGAATGGCTTCAGGCCTTCGTGACGGAGCACTACCAGCCCGAGCCCAAGCGCCGCCGCCGGCCTGAGAGCTTCCGCCCACTGACCGACCGGTTCGGCAACCCCGCTTCCATCTCCACGGGCAAGACGCGCGGAGGCGGCGGTGGCGGTGGCGCACCGGCAGAAGGCGAGGGCGGTCATGGCTGAGGGCTTCCTGGGCCGCTGGTCGCGACGCAAGCAGGAGGCGCGAGACCCCGAAACCGCTTCCCAGACCGAGGTGGAGGTTGCTGCGGCGCCCGTTCTGCCGCTACACCGCGAAGCACCTGTGCAGCAGCCTGCCGCACAGCCAGCAGCGCAACCGGCAGCCGCAGCGCGGCCGTTGCCCACGCTGCAGGACGTGCAGGCGCTCACGCCAGAGTCCGACTTCTCCAGTTTCGTGACGCGCGGCGTGGCGCCGGAGGTTCGCAACGCCGCCATGAAGAAGCTGTTCAGCGACCCGCACTTCAATGTGATGGATGGGCTGGATGTCTATATCGACGACTACACCCAGCCCACGCCGCTGCCGCTGAGCACGCTGCGTCAGCTCGCCAGCGCCAAAGTGCTGGGGCTGGTGCAGGAGGACGCGCCGCAGGAGCGCGCCAGCGCGGCAAAGGCCAGCCAGGGTGCTGGGGTGATCGAGCCGCAGCAGGCCGCGGGCGATCTCGATGTGGCACAGTCCGGCGTATGCAACGCCATTCCTAGCCCGCAGGCGCCGGATGCTGCACCGCAGCAGACCGCGCCCGCCAGCCACCTACCCGATGCCCAAGACGCTGATATGCGATTGCAACCGGACCATGCCTCTGGACCCCAAGGCACTGGGAACGGCTCTGCATGAGGAGCTGACGCTCCACTCCACCCTGTGCCGCCGCGAGGCCGGCGCCTTCCAGCAGGCCGTGCGCAGCGGCGAGACGGTGCTTGTCGCCTGCACCCAGGAAAAACGCCTGTTCACCGAACTGGCCGACCAGACCGAAGGGGCCACCTCGCCCCTGCGCTTCATCAACATTCGCGAGACCGGCGGCTGGAGCCGCGATGCGCGCCAGGCCGGCCCCAAGATCGCTGCGTTGCTGGCGGCGGCCCATCTGCCAGAGCCCGAGCCTGTGCCCACCGTGAGCTTTCGCAGTGGTGGACGTCTGCTGATCATCGGCGCGCTGGATGCCGCCGAGCGTGCGGCCACGCTGCTGGCCGACGTGCTGGACGTGACGCTGTTCGCGCAAGGCCCCGGTGATGCCGGTGGCCGGCAAGAGCGGCGCTTTCCCGTGCTGGGCGGGCGCGTTGTGTCACTCAAGGGTTGGCTGGGGCGATTTGCGCTGCAATGGACGGCGGACAACCCCATCGACCTGGACCTGTGCACGCGCTGCAATGCCTGCGTGACCGCCTGCCCCGAGAACGCCATCGGGCTCGATTACCAGATCGACATGACGGCCTGTACCGGCCACCGCGATTGCGTGAAGGCCTGCGCGGTGGCGGGTGCCATCCGCTTCGAGCGCGAGGCCGAGGTGCAGTCGCAGGACTTTGATCTGGTGCTGGACCTGCGCCCTGCCGGCGCCGGGCCCACCTTTTTGCAGCACGCGCTGCCGCAGGGGTACTTCCGCTGGGACGGGCAGGACCTGCAGGCGCTGCTGCGCCTGCGCGACCTGGTGGGTGAATTCGAGAAGCCCAAGTTTTTCAGCTACCGCCAGAAGCTCTGCGCCCACAGCCGCAACCGTGGGGTGGGCTGCAATGCCTGCGTGGACATCTGCTCGGCCGAGGCCATCAGCAGCGACCCCGTGCGCCAGCAGGTGGTGGTTAATCCACACCTGTGCGTGGGCTGCGGCGCCTGCACCACGGTCTGCCCCACGGGCGCCATGGGCTATGCCTACCCGTCCGCGCAGGACATGGGCACGCGCATCCGTACCCTGCTGTCCACTTATGCCCAGGCCGGCGGCCGCCAGCCCAGCCTGCTGCTGCACAGCCAGGAGAGCGGGCAGCAGCTCGTGCATGAACTGGGACGCGCGGCCCAGTTGGGCGTGGCCCGGGGCGTGCCCGCGCACATGATCCCCGTGGCGCTGTGGCATACAGCCAGTGTCGGTATCGATCTGTGGCTCAGCGCTATCGCGCAGGGGGCGACACAGGTGGCGGTGCTGTTCACGGGAGACGAGGCACCGCAGTACGTGGAAGGCCTGCAGTCGCAGATGGCGGTGGCGCAGGCGTTGTTGCACGGCCTGGGCTATACGGGCACGCATCTGCATTGCGTGCATGCGCGCTCCGCGACCGATCTGGATGCGGGGCTGCGCGCGATCGGCGGCGCGTGCGGCAGCGTACCGGCGCAGGCCGCCCGCTTCACGCCGACCAATGACAAGCGCGCCACGCTGGAGCTGGCGCTGGATCATCTGGTGACCAATGCCCCCGCGCGCGAGTTGCCCGAGGCTATTGCGCTACCCAAGGGGCCATCTCCGTGGGGTACGGTGGTCGTGGACAAGGACCGCTGCACCCTGTGCCTGAGCTGCGTGAGCGCCTGCCCCGCCGGCGCGCTGCAGGACAATCCGCAGGCACCGCAACTGCGCTTCACTGAGCAGAATTGCGTGCAATGCGGCCTGTGCGAGCGCACTTGCCCCGAGAATGCCATCACGCTGCAGCCGCGCATGCTGCTCACGCCGGAGCGCGGCCAGCCGCGCGTGCTGAACGAGACCCAGCCCTATGGCTGCATCCGCTGCGGCAAGCCTTTCGGCACGCTGCAGGCCATCGAGGCCATGCTGGGCAGGCTGGCCGACCACCCGATGTTCCAGGGCGAGGCGCTGGAACGCCTCAAGATGTGCGGTGACTGCCGCGTGATTGACCTGTACTCCGCCCAGAACGAAGCGAAAGTGACCGACCTGTGAGCAGTCCCACTACAGCCCACCTCACCGCCCCGGCCACCACCTCCGCGCTGGATGAGGAAACCGCGCGCGCAGAGTTGTACGGCCTGTTGGCCCAGCTGTACTACGCCTCGCCCGATCCGGCGCTGCTGGATGCGTTGCGCGTCGCCGTGACCGAGGCGCCCGCCAGCGGCGCCTTTTTGCAGGAGCCTTGGCAGCAGCTCGTGGCCGTGGCGCGCGAGCTGACGGACGGCGCGGTGGCCGACGAGTACGACGCGCTCTTTGGCGGGGTGGGCAAGCCCGAGGTATTCCTGTACGGCTCGCACTACCTGAGCGGTTTCCTGAACGAAAAGCCCCTGGCGCGGCTGCGCACCGACCTGCAGCGGCTGGGCCTGGCCGCCCGGGAGGACATGCCCGATACCGAGGACCACATCGCCTACCTGTGCGAGGTGATGCGCTACCTGATCGCTGGTGACGATGGGGGCGTGTGCCACCTGGAGTCGCAGCGCACCTTCTTTGCCGCGCATATCCAGCCCTGGGTGCTGCAGTTGTGTGATGTGCTGGAGCAGCAGCCGCGGGCGCGCTTTTACGCCGTCCTGGCGCGGTTCACGCGCGCCTTCGTGGCTGTGGAGTCGCAGGGCTTCGACATGCTCGAGTAAGCGCGGCGCCGCACCTAGCGCGGAACGTGTAACGGTGCAGCACGCCCATCGCCAAAGGCGAGCCCGGTCCTCGGGTGACGTTGCCGCATTGTGACCAATGTCATAGACTGTATGAATGCGGCTTCATACGCCGCGATTTTTCCGTTTTCTTGCCAGCATTCCTGGAGACAAAAATGCAGGACCGCCAGCCCACCCCTTCCCGTCGTCGTTTCTTTGCAGGTGCTGCCACCGTCGGTGCCGCAGCTGCTTCCGTGGCCGTGCTTCCGCGCATGGTGACCACCCCGCAGGCTGTGGTGGAACAGGCCCCGCGCCCTACCCCCGAGCGGGGCGGCGGCTACCATGAGTCGGACCATGTCCGCCACTACTACAACACCACCCGCATCTGATGCGGCACAGCGGGGTTCGCCATGTTGCTGACTAAAAAATCTTCCCATGCGCCGCAAGGTGCACAGGCCTCTTCCCCTTTCGTGCACAGCCTGCGGCGCGGACTCTCGCAGGCGCTGCCCACCATGGATCGCCGCGCGTTCCTGCGCCGCTCGGGCCTGGGGGTGGGGGTGGGCATTGCCGCTTCGCAGCTCACGCTGGTGCGCAAATCCCAGGCAGCCGAGGGTGCCAAGGTCGCCATCGGCGATACCAAGGTCGAGGTGCGTCGCACCGTGTGCACGCACTGCTCGGTGGGCTGCGCTGTGGACGCCGTGGTGGAAAACGGTGTCTGGGTGCGCCAGGAGCCGGTGTTTGATTCGCCCATCAACCTGGGCGCTCATTGCGCCAAGGGCGCATCGGTGCGCGAACATGGCCACGGCGAGTACCGCCTGCGCTATCCGATGAAGCTGGTCAACGGCAAGTACGAGCGCATCAGCTGGGATACCGCCCTCAACGAAATCACCGCCCGCATGAAGGAACTGCGCGAGGCCAGCGGCCCCGACAGCGTGTACTTCATCGGTTCGTCCAAGCACAGCAACGAGCAATCCTATCTGCTGCGCAAGTTTGTGAGCTTCTGGGGCTCCAACAACTGCGATCACCAGGCGCGCATCTGCCACTCGACCACGGTCGCGGGCGTGGCCAATACCTGGGGATACGGTGCGATGACCAACTCGTACAACGACATGCAGAACAGCAAGTGCGCGTTGTACATCGGCTCGAATGCCGCCGAGGCCCACCCGGTGAGCATGCTGCACATGCTGCATGCCAAGGAAAACGGCTGCAAGATGATCGTGGTGGACCCGCGCTTCACCCGCACGGCCGCCAAGGCTGACGAATACGTGCGCATTCGCTCCGGCACGGACATTCCGTTCCTGTTCGGCCTGCTGTACCACATCTTCAAGAACGGCTGGGAAGACAAGAAGTACATCAACGATCGCGTCTACGGAATGGACAAGGTGCGCGAGGAGGTGCTGGCCAAGTGGACGCCCGACAAGGTCGAGGAGGCCTGTGGCGTGGGCGAGGCGCAGATGTACAAAGTGGCCGAGATGATGGCCAAGAACAGCCCGGCCACGTTGGTGTGGTGCATGGGCCAGACGCAGCACAGCATCGGCAACGCCATGGTGCGTGCCTCGTGCATCGTGCAACTGGCGCTCGGCAATGTCGGTAAGAGCGGCGGCGGGGCCAACATCTTCCGTGGCCACGACAACGTGCAGGGCGCGACGGACGTCGGCCCCAACCCCGATTCACTGCCCGGCTACTACGGCCTGGCCGAAGGCTCGTGGAAGCACTTCGCCAACGCCTGGGGGGTCGACTTCGAGTGGATCAAGGGCCGCTACGCATCGCCCGCCATGATGAGCAAGAATGGCATCACCGTCTCGCGCTGGATCGACGGCGTGCTGGAGAAGAACGAGCTCATCGACCAGGATTCCAACCTGCGCGGTGTCTTCTACTGGGGTCATGCGCCCAACTCGCAGACGCGCGGCCTGGAGATGAAGCGCGCGATGGACAAACTGGACCTGCTGGTGGTGGTTGATCCCTATCCGTCGGCCACGGCGGCCATGGCGGCCATGCCCGGCAAGCCGGAGGATCTGAATCCCAACCGGGCCGTGTACCTGCTGCCGGCCTGCACCCAGTTTGAAACCAGTGGTTCGGCCACGGCATCCAACCGCTCGCTGCAGTGGCGCGAAAAGGTCATCGAGCCGCTGTGGGAGAGCCGCAGCGACCACATGATCATGTACCAGTTTGCACAGAAGCTTGGCTTCGACAAGGAACTGGTCAAGAACTACCAGATGCAGAAGGTCAAGGGCATGGACGAACCCGTGCCCGAGGACATCCTGCGTGAGATCAACCGCTGTGTCTGGACCATTGGCTACACCGGCCAGAGTCCGGAGCGCCTGAAGGCGCACATGAAGAACATGCACATGTTCGACGTGAAGACGCTCAAGGCCAAGGGCGGCAAGGACAAGGAAACCGGCTACGACTTTACGGGCGACTACTTTGGCCTGCCCTGGCCGTGTTTTGGCACGCCCGAGATGAAGCACCCGGGCTCGCCCAACCTGTACGACACCAGCAAGCATGTGATGGATGGCGGCGGCAACTTCCGCGCCAACTTCGGCGTGGAACGCGACGGCGTCAACCTGCTGGCCGAAGATGGCTCGCACTCGGTGGGCGCCGATCTCACCACCGGCTACCCCGAATTCGACCATGTGCTGCTCAAGAAGCTGGGCTGGTGGGCCGACCTCACCGAGGCGGAGCAGAAGGCGGCCGAGGGCAAGAACTGGAAGACCGACCCCTCTGGCGGCATCATCCGCGTGGCGATGAAGGTGCATGGTTGCCACCCGTTCGGCAACGCCAAGGCGCGCGCGGTGGTCTGGAACTTCCCCGACCCCATTCCGCAGCACCGCGAGCCCATCTACGGCACGCGTCCGGATCTCGTGGCCAAGTACCCCACGCACGATGACAAGAACGCGTTCTGGCGGCTGCCCACGCTCTACAAGAGCCTGCAGCAGAAGAACGTGGCCGACAAGGTGTACGAGAAATATCCGCTGATCCTTTCGTCCGGCCGTCTGGTCGAGTACGAGGGTGGTGGCGAGGAAACCCGCTCCAACCCCTGGCTGGCCGAGCTGCAGCAGGAGTCGTTCGTCGAGATCAACCCCAAGACGGCGGCCGATCGCGGCATCCGCAACGGTGAGCGCGTTTGGCTCAGCACCCCCACGGGCGCGCGCCTGAATGTGCAGGCGCTGGTGACCGAGCGCGTGGCGCCGGATACCTGCTGGATGCCCTTCCACTTCTCGGGCCGCTGGCAGGGCCAGGACATGCTGGCCTATTACCCCAAGGGTGCGGCTCCCGTGGTGCGCGGCGAGGCGGTCAACACCGCCACGACCTATGGCTACGACAGCGTGACCATGATGCAAGAAACCAAGACCACGATCTGCAACGTGGAACGCGCATAAGGAGGCAGCGATGGCACGGATGAAATTCATTTGCGACGCGGAGCGTTGCATCGAGTGCAACAGCTGCGTGACGGCGTGCAAGAACGAGCACGAGGTGCCCTGGGGCGTGAACCGCCGCCGCGTGGTCACGCTCAACGACGGCGTGCCCGGCGAGAAGTCCATCTCGGTGGCCTGCATGCACTGCAGCGATGCCCCTTGCATGGCCGTCTGCCCCGTCAACTGCTTCTACCGCACGGAAGAGGGTGTGGTGCTGCATGACAAGGACGTATGCATTGGCTGCGGCTATTGCAGCTACGCCTGCCCGTTCGGTGCGCCGCAGTTCCCCTCGCAGGGCACTTTTGGTGTGCGCGGCAAGATGGACAAGTGCACCTTCTGTGCCGGTGGTCCCGAGGAGCACGGCAGCCAGGCCGAGTTCGAGAAGTACGGACGCAACCGTCTGGCCGAGGGCAAGCTGCCCGCCTGTGCCGAAATGTGCTCCACCAAGGCGCTGCTGGCCGGTGACGGCGACGTGGTCGCCGACATCTTCCGCACCCGCGTGGTCCAGCGCGGCAAGGGCGCCGAGGTCTGGGGCTGGGGCACGGCCTATGGTTCCAAGCAGGCCGGCCAGCCGCCGGCGGGAGCAAAGTCATGAAGACGCGTGCATGGCATGTTCTGGGCGCCTTGGGCGCAGCCGTGGCCCTGACGGCCTGCGGCGAGAAACCGCAGACCGGCGGCGGTGTGAAGTACGACGCACCGCCCTACGCGGGCACGGGCAGCAACTTCACTTCTCCCGACTGGAAGGCGGGCGATGCGGGCAGCTGGGAGCAAAAGCTCAAGGCCCGCATGCAGTACGGCCAAAACGAATACAACCGCGTGCGGTGATGCGAGGTCTGCCATGAAACACCTCTTGTGTGCATTGCTGCTCGCCAGCGGTGCCGCGTGGGCGCAGGCCCCGGCGGCGCCCGCCAGCGACGCGGCAGCGCCCGCGGCGGCAGACGCTGCCCCTGTGCCGGCGGCGGTTGGTGCCGTCAAAAGCCAGAACATCTTCGACGTGAAGCCCGATGCCAGTGAGGAGCCGGGCTACGCCCAGCAGACCAACGGTGAGCGTGCCAAGGTTCAGCCGGGCAACAACGCGCCCATGTGGCGGCAGGTGCGAGATGGGGTGACGGGCTACAGCAGCCTGCCGGCGAGCCAGGCCCCTGAGGCCGGCAACCTGATCCAGCCGTTCGCGCAATACCCTGGCTCGCGCTACACCACGGCAGGCCAGGCGTGGCGCGAGGTGCGCAATAACTGGATCATTCCCTACGGCGCGGCCTTGCTGGGCATCACCGTGCTGGCGCTGGCCATCTTCTTTGTGACCAAGGGCACCCTGGGCCACGCGGATGCGGAGGCTGGCGGTCGCCGGATCGAGCGCTTCACGCCCTTCGAGCGCGCGGCGCACTGGTCCAATGCGATCGCCTTCGTCACGCTGGCCATCACGGGCATCCTGATGGCGTTCGGCAAGTTCTTCCTGCTGCCCGTGCTGGGTGCACAGCTCTTCGGCTGGTTGGCGTACGCGGCGAAGAACGTGCACAACTTCATGGGCCCGCTGTTCGCCGTGTCGCTCACGGTGATCATCATCACTTTCATCAAGGACAACATCGCCAACCGCGCGGACTTCGTCTGGCTGTCCAAGGCAGGTGGCATGTTCACCAACAAGGAAGTGCCGTCGCACCGCTTCAACGCAGGCGAGAAGGGCATGTTCTGGTGGGGCATCACTATTCCCGGGGTGTTTGTTGTGCTGTCGGGCCTGGTGCTCGACAAGTTGATCCCCGGCTGGGGCCTGCTGCGCGGAGAGATGCAGATCGCCCACATGGTGCACGCCACGCTGGCCCTCTGGATGATGGCGCTGCTGCTGGGCCACATCTACATGGGCACGATCGGCATGCGCGGGGCCTACAAGGCCATGAAGACCGGTTACGTGAGCGAGGCCTGGGCGCGCGAGCACCATGAGCTGTGGGCCGACGATGTCCGCAGCGGCAAGATTCCCGCACAGCGCAGTGGTGCGGCTCCCGCCGCGCAAACCACGCCTTCCCACCCCGCCGTAGGAGGAACCTCATGATTTTTGCAGCAACTCTCGTGCGCCGCTGCACAGCGGGTCTGGCGCTGGCGTCGTTGGCCGGCGTGGCAGCCGCCAAACTGCCGCCCCTGTCGCCCGAGGCACAGGCCAAGGCGGCAGAGACCGCCGCCAAGGCCGCATGGTCCGGCAAGGTGGACGCCTATAAGCTGTGTCAGGCACAAGACCGCGTGGTGGCGCACTACCGCCGCACCGCGCCGAACGCCGCGCCTGCGGTTTCTGCCCCCGCGTGCCTTGATCCGGGTCCTTTCAGCTACACGCCGCCGGAGGCCAAGCCGCTAGAGGCCGCGGGTGCTCACTCGCCTGCGGGCACTGCCACCAGCCCCCCCAACACGGCAGTGCCGGCCGCCGCCGCGTCGGCCCCCAAGAGCTGACCGAGCCGCCAGTCCGCGGTGCCTGGAGGCCCGCGGGCCGGTGACCGTAGCCTCTGTCCTGCACGCCCCGCCGCGCTCTGCGCGCCGGGGCGTCGTTACGTGTACGCTGCACCCATGACGCCAACGTCCCAACCACAGACCCTCTCTCGCCATGCCAGTGTGCCGCGGCTCACGCAGGCGGTTGCGCCGCTCACCCATGCGGTGCAAGCCATCAACGAAAGAGGCGAGCGCGAAGAGCTGCACATTCCCGCCGAACGCCCGCTCACGGTGTACGTGGATCGGCGCGAACTGGTCACGCTGATGACGCTGGGCGCACACCCCGAGCTGCTGGTGTTGGGATACCTGCGTAACCAGCGGTTGGTGGATTCCGTGGAGGAGATCGAGTCCATCACCGTGGACTGGGAGGTCAACGCCGCCGCCGTCGCCACGCGCCGCGGCATCGCACGCATCGAAGAACGCACCGCGCGCAAGGTCGTCACCACCGGCTGTGGCCAGGGCAGCGTGTTCGGCGGCTTGATGGACGAGGTGGCCGGCATACACCTGCCTCCCGCGCAACTGACGCAGGCCGAGCTGTACGGTATCGTCAACGCCATCCGACTTCAGGAATCCACCTACAAATCCGCCGGTTCGGTGCACGGCTGCGCCCTGTTCCAGGGGCCGCAGATGCTCGTCTTTGTGGAGGACGTGGGACGCCACAATGCCATTGACACCATTGCGGGCTGGATGTGGATGCAGCAGCCGGCCGAGGCCATGCAGGGCAGCGACAAAGTGTTCTACACCACGGGTCGCCTCACGAGCGAGATGGTCATCAAATCCGCCCAGATGGGGGTGCCCATCGTGGTGTCGCGCAGCGGCATGACACAAATGGGGCATGCCGTGGCCAGCCAGCTGGGGCTGTGCGCCATCGGACGTGCGACCAATCGGCGCTTTCTCTGCTACAGCGGGGCGGATCGGCTGGTGCTGCAGCCAGAGCTGGCACAGGCGCCGCCTGTACCCGCTGCGTAGCGGCGCAAGGGGCCCTATGTGGCCAATGGCGGTCATTGAGGCACACATAGTGCCGGTGGCATGATGCACGCCATGCCCGCATCCCCAGCCTCCGCATCTTCGCAAGACTCGCCAACCGGCCGCATCGCTGTGCCATGGGCTCGCCTGGGCTGGCGCACGCTCTGGCGTGATCTGCGCGCGGGCGAGTTGCGCCTGCTCATGGTCGCCGTGACGCTGGCCGTGGCAGCGCTCACCTCGGTGGGTTTCTTTGCGGATCGACTTCAGGGTGGCCTGGCGCGCGACGCACTGCAACTGCTGGGCGGCGACGCAGTGGTGGCCAGCGACAACCCCACGCCCGTCGCGTTTGTGGAGCAGGCACGGGCGCTGGGTTTGACGGGCGTGACCACCCTGAGCTTTCCCACCATGGGGCGCGCGCCCGATCTGCAGGGCGGCGCCAGCCGGCTGGTGGCGCTCAAGAGCGTGGAGCCGGGCTACCCGTTGCGCGGCCGCCTGCAGGTGGCGGACGCCCCTCAGCGCCCCGGCATTCCCACACAAAGCATTCCAGCGCAGGGCGAGGTCTGGGTGGACGCTCCGCTATTGGAGTCGTTGGCGCTCCAGTTGGGTAACTTCCTGCTGCTGGGGGACACGCAACTGCGCATCACGCGCATCATCACGCTGGAGCCCGACCGCGGGGCAGGCTTCATGAACTTTGCCCCGCGCGTGATGCTCAATGCGATGGATCTGCCCGCTACCGGGCTGGTACAGCCCGCCAGCCGTATCACTTACCGCTTTGCGGTGGCCGGCACACCGGACGCCGTCAAGCGCTTCACCGCCTGGGCCAGTGCGGCGGCGGCCGAGCCGGGCATGCGCGGCGTGCGTGTGGAGTCGCTGGACAGCGGTAGGCCTGAGATGCGCCAGACGCTGGACCGCGCGCAGAAGTTCCTCAACCTCGTGGCGTTGCTGGCGGCGTTGCTCTCGGCCGTGGCCGTGGCGCTGGCCGCCCGCGGCTTCGCCAACGAGCATCTGGACGCCGCCGCGCTGCTGCGCGTGCTGGGCCAGAGCCAGCGCACGATCGCCGGCGCCTACGTGATGGAGTTTGCGCTGGTCGGCCTGTTCGCCAGCGCGCTGGGTGTGCTGCTGGGCTTTGCGGTGCACCATGTGTTCGTGCTGCTGCTTGCGGGGCTGGTGGAATCGGCACTGCCTGCGGCCAGCCTCTGGCCCGTGGCCTTCGGCGTGGGCGTGGGCCTCACGCTGATGTGCGCCTTCGGCCTGCCGCCGGTGCTGCAGCTGGCGCAGGTGCCGCCGCTGCGGGTGATCCGGCGTGACCTGGGGAATGTGCGGCCCACGTCCCTGGCTGTGCTGGGCTTGGGCGTGGCGGGGTTTGCGGCGTTGCTGCTGGTGGTCAGCCGCGACTGGAAGCTCGGCGCGATCGCCGTGGGTGGTTTTGCCGCAGCCGCGCTGCTGTTTGCCGCGCTGGCCTGGGCGGCCGTGGGGCTGCTGCGCAAGAGTGTGCGCGAGACCATGGCGCCGCGCTGGCTGGTGCTGGCCACGCGCCAGATCGCCGCGCGCCCCGCCTATGCCGTGGTGCAGGTCAGCAGTCTGGCGGTGGGGCTGCTGGCGCTGGTGCTGCTGGTGCTGCTGCGCACGGACCTCATCGCCAGCTGGCAGCGTGCCACGCCGGCCACGGCGCCCAACCGTTTCGTGATCAACATCCTGCCGGACCAGGCCGAGGCCTTTCGCCAGATGCTGCAGCGGGCGGGCGTTGCGCAGTACGACTGGTACCCCATGTTCCGCGGCCGGCTGGTGGCCATCAACGACCGCCCGGTGAGCATGGACGACTATGAGGACGACCGCGCCAAGCGCCTGGTGGACCGTGAGTTCAACCTCTCCAACGCCCACGACGCGCCGGAGCACAACCCCATCGTGGGCGGGCGCTGGACCCCTGACGAGCACGGCGCCGTGAGCGTGGAGGAGGGTATCGCCAAGACGCTGGGCCTCAAGCTGGGCGATCGACTGCGCTTTGACATCGCCGGCGTGCAGAGCGAGGCGCGCATCACCAGCCTGCGTCAGGTGGACTGGAGTTCCATGCGTGCCAACTTCTTCGTGATGTACCCGGTGGCGCAGATGCCCGACGTGCCCTACACCTACCTGGCCGCCTACCGCGCACCGCAGCAGCCGGGCTTTGACAACGCGCTGGTGCATGCCTTCCCCAACATCACCAACGTGGACATGAGCGCCACGCTGGCCCAGGTGCAAGGGGTGCTGGCGCAGGTGATCCGCGCGGTGGAGTTTCTGTTTGCCTTCACGCTGGCGGCAGGGCTGGTGGTGCTGTTCGCGGCCGTCACCGCCACGCGCGAGGAGCGCGCACGCGAATTCGCCATCATGCGTGCCGTGGGCGCGCGTGCCAGCCTGCTGCGACAGGTGCAGCGTGCCGAACTGGCCGGCGTGGGCCTGCTGGCGGGCTTCCTGGCCAGCTGTGTGGCCGTGGCCGTGGGCTGGGCGCTGGCGCGCTATGTGTTCGACTTCAGCTGGACGGCCCAGTTCTGGGTGCCGATCGCCGGTGCGCTGGCGGGTGCGCTGCTGGCGCTGGCGGCGGGTTGGTGGGGTTTGCGCGAGGTGCTGCGCCGCCCCGTGGTACAGACGTTGCGCAGCGCAGCGCAGGAGTGAGGAGGGCCATGCCGCAACACGACACGCCGCATTGGGAACCCGACTGGTCGCAGGCGCCGGAGGGCTGGGATTGGCTGGCGCAGGACGAAGACGGGCGCTGGTACTGGTACCGCACGCAGCCGCAGGTGGGCGTGGGCGGCGGCGTGTGGCGCTCCAACTCACGCCACCAGCAGTACGCCGGCCAGGGCCTGCCCAACCCGGCCTGGGACGCCTCGCTGCGCCATCGTCAACAATGATTTTGATAGCTGCCAGCGCTTGCTGGTATTGCGTTGGAGGCCAATTTGGTTATTGACGCAGACGAGAGTGCCGATCTGGCTGCCGCGCTGTGTCGGGCCCTGTACGTGGCCGAGGGGGGGCCGGTCGAGCATGTGCAGACGCACCTATCGCATCTGCTGCTGACCCCTACGCATGCCTACAAGCTCAAAAAGCCGCTGCACCTGCCCTTTGCCGATTTCCGCACGCTGCAGGCGCGGCGCCATTTCTGCGGCGAGGAACTGCGTCTGAACCAGCGCCTGGCGCCCATGCTCTACCGGGACATACTGCCGGTGGTGGGCAGCGCCAAGGCGCCGCGCCTGGGGAGCGTGGAGGAAGCCGGCAACGCTATCGACTGGGTGCTGCGCATGCGCCGCTTTCCCGCGGGCAGCGAGGCCGACGCCCTGGTGCGCGCCGGCGCGCTGCTGCCCGCGCAGGTGGACGCGTTTGCCGCGCATCTCGCGCGCTTTCACGACGGCGCACCGGTGGCGCCGCCGGATGGCGGCTGGGGCACCGCCGTGCAGGTGGAGCAGGCCATCACCGGCGTGCTGGACACGCTGGCGCCGCTGCTCGGCGAAGCCGAGAGCGCGCGGCTGGCGGCGCTGCGCATGTGGTTCAGCGCGCAGCAGCCCCTGCTGGCCCAGTGCTGGGCCGTGCGCCACGCCACGGGCCATGTGCGCGAAGGCCATGGGGACCTGCACCTGGGCAACGTGGTGCTGCTGGCGGGTGCGCTCACCGCCTTCGACTGCATCGAGTTCAGCCCGCCGCTGCGCTGGATCGACACGCTGGCCGACGCGGGTTTCTTCAGCATGGACCTGCATGCCCATGGCCGGTCTGACCTGGCCTGGCGCTTCCTGGACGGCTACCTGGCGGTCACGGGCGACTATGCCGGCCTGGCCGTGCTGCGCCCCTACGAGGTCTACCGCGCGCTGGTGCGGGCCATGGCCGCGCGCCTGCGTGCCGCGCAGGGTCTGGCGGGGACATCGGGGCCGGACTATCTGGCTTGCGCCGAACGCCTGGCCGCACCGCTGGCCCCCCGCCTGCTGATCACCTACGGACTGTCGGGGTCTGGCAAGTCCACCGTCGCCGCCGCGCTGCTGGAGCAAGGCGCCGTGCGCCTGCGCTCGGATGTAGAGCGCAAGCGCCTGTATGGCCTGGCGGCGCTGGACCGCTCCACCGCGCGGGGTGTGGACATCTATACCTCCGAGGCCTCGCAGTGCACCTTCGCGCACCTGCGCCAGCAGGCCCGCGCCGTGCTACAGGCAGGCTACCCGGTGATCGTGGACGCGGCCTTCCTGCACCGACGCGAGCGCGACGCCTTTCGCGCGCTGGCAAGCGAATTGGGCGTTCCGTTCACCATCCTGCATTGCCATGCGGACCCACAGCAACTGCGCGGGCGCGTGCTGCGCCGCAGCGCGGCCGGCACCGACCCGTCGGAGGCCAGCCTGGCCGTGCTCGCGCGCCAGCAGGACAGCGCCGAGCCACTGGCGCCCGACGAGCAGGCACAGGTGCTGGACGTGGCCACCGACCGGGCATGGGATGCGGTGGCGCTGTGGCGCCATTGGCAGGCGGCGGGCCGTGGCGCGGAGGGTGGTGCTTGATGTGTGTCAACATGCCTCGTATGGCCAGTGGCATGCTGAAACCATGAACACCACCTCCCTCTCCGATTCCCAACGCGAACAGCTGCGCGGTGCGCTGGAGCAGCGCAAGCAGCAATTGCTGGCCGAACTGGGCGAGGCCCAGCGCGACACGCTGGCCGTGGCCACCAACCGCGCCGATGCCGAGCGGCTGGACGACCGCAAGGACCAGGCCGACCGCATGGCGCAAGCCACCGTGCGCGACGCCGAGGCCACGCGCGACCACGACGAGTTGGTGGCGGTGCGCGCCGCGCTCGCACGCCTGGCCGACGGCAGCTATGGCGAGTGCACCGACTGCGGCCAGCCCGTGGGCGTGGCCCGCCTGCTGGCGCAGCCCGCGGCGGCGCGCTGCATTGCCTGCCAGTCCAAGGCCGAGGCGCGCGGCGAGCGTTGACAGCCCTGAGGAAGCGGCGCCAGCGCCGGCCCGCTTTCTACAATGGCGCGTATGTCAGCACCTGATTCCGCGCCGTCCGCTCCCACGCCTGCCACACCGTTCGAGCGGATCGGCGGCGAGCCGCGCATCCGCCAACTGGTGGACCGTTTCTACGACCTCATGGACCTGGAGCCCGGCTACGCCGAGCTGCGTGCCAGCCACGGCACTACGCTGGATGACGCGCGCGACAAGCTGTTCTGGTTCCTCTGCGGTTGGCTGGGCGGGCCCGACCACTACCAGAGCCGCTTCGGCCACCCGCGTTTGCGCGCGCGCCACATGCCGTTTTCCATCGGCATCCTGGAGCGGGACCAGTGGGTCGCCTGCATGGACCAGGCTATGGGGGAAGTGGGCGTGTCCGACGACCTGCGCGCGCGCCTGAACGAGAGCTTCATGGGCACGGCCGACTGGATGCGCAACCGCGGCGGTTGAAATAGCTATTGATTCAATAGCTATTGGCGCTTGTGGCAAGCGCGGTGAAGACGGATGCGACATGTGGACCCGCGGCGTCACATGCCTGTCAAACCCGCCCTACAGACTCTGGCGTTTTATCCACCACCAGGGTCTTCCATGCAGGACACTTTCTTGCGCGGCCAGCCATTTGCCGTGCGCCTTGCCTTTGTTTTCCCCCGTCGCCATGCGCTGGGCGCGCTGGCCTGTGCCGCGCTGCTGGCCGCCTGCGGCGGCAACGACGACGATGGCGACAGCTCCGCCGCCACGCCCGCCACGGCCACGCTGGCCGTGCTGGAAACCACCGATCTGCACTTCAACGTGCGCAGCTTCGACTACTTCAAGCTGGCTGAGGACAAGACCTACGGCTTCGAGCGCACGGCCACGCTGGTGCGCGCCGCGCGCAAGGAGTTCGCCAACACCCTGCTGGTGGACAACGGCGACACCATCCAGGGCACGGCTCTGGCCGACTACGAGGCCACGGTCAGCCCCATCCCGTGCACGCAGCAGCTGTCCATGTACAAGGCCATGGGCGCTTTAGGCTTTGACGCGGGCACGCTGGGCAACCATGAGTTCAACTACGGCCTGCCGTTCCTGAACCAGGTGCTGGGCGGCGGCCTGGAGGTGGACGGCGTGGACGCCACCAAGAAATGTGCGGGCAACGGCTATCCCGCCGTGCTGGCCAACGTGTACAGCAGCAAGACCAAGAAGCCCCTGGTGCAGCCCTACACGGTGCTGGAGCGCACGCTGGTGGCCAAGTCCAGCGACGGCAAGGACGTCCAGCTGCCCATCAAGATCGGTGTGATCGGTTTCACCACGCCGGGCATCATGAACTGGGACAAGCGCTTCCTGGAGGGCAAGGTCTACACCGAAGGCGCCGTCGAGGCCGCGCAAAAGTACGTGCCCGAGCTGCGTGCCAAGGGTGCCCAGCTGGTCGTCGCGCTGCTGCACGGCGGCCTGGACGCCAGCAGCTATTCGCCCACCATGGAGAACCCGGGCCTGCACCTGTCCAAGGTGCCGGGCATCGACGCCATGGTCATGGGCCACCAGCACAGCGTGTTCCCGGACCTGTCGGCCAAGCCCGCCTTCACGCAGGCTGGCGTGGACAACAAGGCCGGCACCATCAATGGCGTGCCTGCTGTGATGGCCAGCTCCTGGGGCAAGTCGCTGGGCGTGATCCAGCTTGCGCTGAAGTGGGACGGCAAGGCCTGGAGCGTGGACAAGGCCGCCAGCAAGAGCGAGCTGCGCAACATCCAGACCAAGGACGCCGCAGGCGCCAACGTATTCGTGGCCGCCGACCCCGCCGTGGCACCGCTGATCGAGAGCCAGCACCAGGCCGCCATCAACTACGTGAAGACGCCGATCGGCAACACCGACTTCCGCATGAGCACGCTGTTTGCCGACGTGGGCGACCCCGGCGCGATCCAGATCGTGAACCAGGCGCAGCAGGCCTACGTGGCGGCCTACATCCAGGCCAACCTGCCGCAGTACGCGCAGTTGCCCGTGCTGTCGGTGAGCGCGCCGTTCAAGTCGGGCTTCCAGGGCGGCAAGGACTTCACCGACGTCGCGGCCGGCCCGCTGGCCATCTACAACGCGGCCGACCTGTACCTGTACCCCAACACCGTGTACGCGGTGAAGGTGAACGGCGCCGACATCAAGGACTGGCTGGAGGCCGCCGCCAAGCGCTTCAACCAGATCGACCCCGCCAAGGCCGGCGAGCAGGCGCTCATCAGCACCTTCCCCGGCTACAACTTCGACATGTTCACCACCGCGGACGTGCAGTACGAGATCGACGTGACGCAGCCCGTGGGCAGCCGCATCAAGGGCCTGACCTACAAGGGCCAGCCCATCGACCCGGCGCAGGAGTTCGTGATCGCCACCAACAACTACCGCGCCACCAGCGGCAAGAGCTTCATCCCGAAGCTGGACGGTTCGGCCACCATCTGGGCCTCGCCGGATGCCAACCGCGATGTGGTCATCGAGTACGTGCGCAAGAACCCGCAGGTCACGCGCGTGGCCAACGGAGCGGCCAAGAGCTGGCGCTTCACCCAGGTGACGACCGCGGGCGACGTGGTGTTCAGCTCCGGCGCGGACGCGCTGCCCGTGGCCCAGGCCGCGGGGCTGGCCGGTGTGTCGCTGCTCGCGGCCGATGACGGCTCGGGCAAGGGCATGGCCAAGTACAAGATCGACCTGTCCAAGTAAGCGCTGCGCGTCCCCCCGCACGGGGGCTGGCCCACGGTGGTGCACGCCCCCGTGGGCCTTTTGCTTCTAAAACAATAGCTGCTGGCGCTTGATGGATAAGCGCTGAAGGCTGTTTTGGCTTGAAGTGCTGGTCGTCAGCCGCCCGGCCTGCGCCGCCCGGGCTGCAGCAGCACCACCAGCGCGCCCGCGCCGCCGTCCAGCGGCCGCGCCTGCACGAAGGCCAGTACCTCTTTCTTTTGCACCAGCCAGCGCTGCACCCGGCCCTTGAGCACCGGTGTGCGGCCCGGCGACCCCAACCCCTTGCCATGCACCACGCGCACGCAGCGCAGGCCCGTGCGGTGCGCCAGGCGGATGAACTCGCCCAGCGCCTCGCGCGCCTCGTCGGTGCGCAGGCCGTGCAGGTCCAACTGGCGCTGGATGCTCCAATGCCCTCCGCGCAGCTTGCGCGTCACGTCCAGCCCGATGCCCGGGCGGCGAAAGCTGAGCTGGTCGTCCACGTCCAGCAGCGTGGTCACGTCGAACTCGTCGCTCAGCGACTCGCGCAGCACGCGCTCTTCGTCCAGCGCGCGCTGCACGGGCAGCGGCTCGGGCGGCTCGGGCGTGGACCAGCGCCGCTCGTGTCCCCGCTTGAGCGGCTGCACGGGGCCCACTGCGTCGGCGAACAGGTGGCGCTCGGCGCGGGCGCGCCGCTCGGCCTCGCGGCGCAGGCGCTCGCGCTCGGCCCGCTGCTGCGCGGCCTCCTGCAGCGCACGACGCAGGGGCTTGAGGTCGGCGAAGGAACGGGCGGTGAGGGCGGCGTTCATGGGCTGGCGTTGGTTGTACCGCATCGTCCATGCCCGCCCTGGGGGTCCAGGTATTCGGCGGCAATGAACTGCGTGACCTGCGCGGGGTTGAAGTTGTCATCGCTCACGAAGACCAGCACGCAGCTGCCCGCCGTGCTGCCGCCTGCGCCACCGCCGGGCAGGGACGGGCCCCAGGTCATGCCCTCCAAGTTGTCCACATCCAGGCCCAGGGCGGCGAAGTCGGCCACCAGAGTCTTGGGTGGGCTGTGGTGGTTGGAGGGGGTGAGCGCATCCAGCGCCAGCGTGTCGCTGCCCGCGCGCGTGTCGATGCGGTACAGCCGCGCGGCAAAGCCGGCGCCGGCGCTGTAGGAGCGCTCCAGCACCAGCAGGTGGTGCGCACCGTCGGCCAGGATCTCGCTCACCCCGTTCATCTGCGGCCCCCAGGGCAGGCGGCGGGCCTGCGGCACGGCGTCGGGCGGGTAGGCGATCTGGCGCAGCGCTTGGCCGCTGACCAGGTCGATGGCTGTGATGCGCACCGGTGCACCGCCCGATGCGGGCGTGGCCGGGGGGCCGTCCTGGCGCCAGGGCAGTTCCATGGACAGCCACGCGGTGCGGCCATCGGGCGCCAGGGCGAGGCCCTCCAGCGTGCCGTTGCTGCGCGGTCCGCTGCTGGCCTGGGGCGCGAAGCGGGCGGGCAGGGCGACATCGCGCACGGCCGCGCCGTCGGCGCGGCTTACGCGCAGTTGCGGGCCGAAGCCGCGGCTGAAGTCGCCCTCGCTGGTCCACACGAACTGCGCGCCGCCGGGCAGCCAGCGCACGGCCTCTGCGTCGGGCACGTCCATGCCGGGGTGCGCCCTCAGCCACGGCGCGTAGGGCCGGCCGCCGGCATGCAGCAGCGTATGCACGCCGGTGAATTCGGGCGGGGCGAGGGCGGTGGCGTCGTAGCGCAGCCGGGCGGTGTAGATGCGCGCCGGGTCATGGGTGGAGCGGTCATCGCTGATGAGCAGGTAGGTGTCTTGCGCGGCGTTGTAGTCGATGCCGGAGAGGCCGCCCACCGTGGTGCCGCCATAGCGGGTGAGCGGCGGCACGGTGGCGGTGCCGATGAGCCGCAGCAGCGGGGCCTGGGCCGGTGGCTGCGGGGGCGGCAGGCGCGTGGCCAGCGGGACGCAGCCCGCCATGGCCAGCAGCAGCGCCTGGGCCAGTACGCGCCGCGAGCGCCCCGGTGCGCTCACACCAGCCCTTGCTCGGCCATGGACAGGGCAGCGCCTGGCGCCACGATCACATGGTCGAGCACGCGCACGTCCACCAGCGCCAGCGCGGCCTTCAAGGTCTGGGTCAGCGCCTCGTCGGCGCGGCTGGGCTGCACACTGCCGCTGGGGTGGTTGTGCGCCAGCACCACGGCGGCGGCATGGTGGTGCAGGGCGCGCAGCACCACTTCACGGGGGTAGACCGAGGTCTGCGTGAGCGTGCCCCGGAACAGCTCTTCCATGGCGATCAGGCGGTTGCCGCTGTCCAGGAACAGCACGGCGAACACCTCGTGCGTGCGCCCCGCCAGGTGCAGCTGCAGGTAGTGCTGGACGGCCTGCGGCGAGTCGAACACCTCGCGCTCGCGCAGCTGCTGGGCCATGGCGCGGCGGGCGAGTTCCAGCACGGCCATCAGCTCGGCGCGCTTGGCGGGGCCCAGGCCCTTGATGCGCTGCAGGTCCTGGCTGCTGGCGTGCAGCAGCCCGGCAATGCCGCCAAAGCCGCCGCCGGCGCTGCGGCCCGTGGCGGGGTCGCGCACGGGATCATCCAGCAGCTCCTGGGCCAGCTGCAGCACGCCCTTGCCCGCCAGGCCCGTGCGCAGCAGGATGGCCAGCAGCTCGGCGTCGGACAGCGCGGCGGGGCCGCGTGCGAGCAGCTTTTCGCGGGGCTGGGCATCCAGCGGCAGGTCTTTGAGGGGCATGGCGCGGTGGGCGCCGCCCCGGCATACGGCCGTGGGGGCTTGCCCGGTTTTCTACAATGCCGGCAGTTTATCGAGAGCTTTCATGACCGCAGACGCCTTCGCATCCTCGTCCACCGTGCCCACTGTGCAACAGGGCTCGTTCCTCACGCTGCACTACCGCCTGGCCGGCCCGGCGGGTGACGTCATCAATACCTTCGAGGACAAGCCCGCCACGCTGTCGGTCGGCACGGGCGAGCTCTCGCCCGCGCTGGAGCAGCGCCTGATCGACCTGCCCGAGGGCGCGCGCGCCACGTTCGAGCTGGCCGCGGGCGAGGCTTTCGGCGAGCGCAACCCCGACATGCAGCAGTGGGTGGCCAAGAAGCTGCTGAACGAGCTGGGCGACCCCCACGAGGAATACACCGTGGGCGACGTGGTGCAGTTCCCCACGCCCGACGGCACGGGCCAGTACGCCGGCGTGGTGCTGGAGGTGCGCGAAGACGGCGCCGTGCGCTTTGACTTCAACCACCCGCTGGCGGGCGTGCCCGTCACTTTCGAAGTGCTGCTCATCGGCGTGCTCTGAACGGGACGCCGCCATGCAAAAACCCCAGGAAATCATTCTGGCCGAGCCGCGCGGCTTTTGCGCGGGGGTGGACCGGGCCATCGAGATCGTCGAGCGCGCCATTGCCAAGTTCGGCGCGCCCATCTACGTGCGCCACGAGATCGTGCACAACACCTATGTGGTGAACGACCTGAAGGCCAAGGGCGCGATCTTCATCGAGGACCTGGACGAGGTGCCGCCCGGCGCCACGCTAATCTTCTCGGCCCACGGCGTGAGCCGCGCTGTTCAGGATGAGGCGCGCGCGCGCGGTTTCACCATCTTCGACGCCACCTGTCCGCTGGTGACCAAGGTGCATGTCGAGGTGGCCAAGCTGGCCAAGGAAGGCTATGAGTTCATCATGATCGGCCACAAGGGGCACCCCGAGGTCGAGGGCACCATGGGCCAGTTGGACCATGGCATCCACCTGGTGGAAGACGTGGCCGACGTGGCCCGCGTGCAGCCCGCGCAGACCGAGAAGCTGGCCGTGGTCACGCAGACCACGCTCAGCGTGGACGACGCGGCCGAGATCACCGCCGCCGTGCGCGCGCGCTTTCCCTCCATCCGCGAGCCCAAGCAGCAGGACATCTGCTACGCCACGCAGAACCGCCAGGACGCGGTGAAGCTGCTCAGCCCGCAGGTGGACCTGGTGGTCGTGGTGGGAAGCCCCACCAGCTCCAACAGCAATCGCCTGCGCGAGCTGGCAGCGCGCCTGGGCACGCCGGCCTACATGATCGACAGCGTGGACGAGCTGCGCCACGAGTGGTTTGACGGCATCTCCCGCGTGGGCCTCACGGCCGGTGCGTCGGCACCCGAGGTGCTGGTGCAGGCCGTGATCACGCGCATCAAGGAGCTGGGTGCGGTGGCCGTGCGCAAGCTGGACGGCATCGAGGAAACCGTGAAATTCCCGCTGCCCAAGGGCCTGAAGCTGGACACCGCCACGGGCCTGGAGATCACCGAGCGCCCGCCCGAAACCGGCCCGGGCGGACACTGAGCGCGCTTATTCGCGCGCAGGAGCCCAGGCGTGACGGGGCTGCACGAACCCTGTCTGCGACAGCTTTGCTTCATTATTGATAGCTGTTCGCGCTTGATGGATAAGCGCTAAGGGCATATTTGGCATCTATGTGGCAATGCCTGCGCGTGGGTGGGGCATGTGGCACCGGATGGCCAATCCCCCGCAGAATGTGGGCCTCTTTACAATTTCCGCTTCTTCACACCGTGGGGGCACGCTGGGCCCCCTGCATATGGAAATAGCAATACTGTTCGCCCTCATCCTGCTCAATGGCGTGTTCGCCATGTCCGAGCTGGCTCTGGTCTCCGCGCGCAAGACGCGCCTGCAGAAGCTGATCGATGAGGGCGATAGCGGGGCGATCGCCGCGGCCAAGCTGGGTGAGAACCCCACGCGCTTTCTCTCCACCATCCAGATCGGCATCACTTCGATCGGCGTGCTCAACGGCATTGTGGGCGAGTCGGCCCTGGCCAAGCCGCTGGGCGAGTGGCTGCTGGGCCTGGGGGTGGAGCCGCAACTGGCCGGCTACCTGGCCACGGGCCTGGTGGTGGTGCTGATCACCTACTTCTCGATCGTCGTGGGCGAGCTGGTGCCCAAGCGGCTGGGCCAGAGCTACCCCGAGACGCTGGCGCGCGTCGTGGCGCGCCCCATCAACTGGCTGGCGCTCGCCACCAAGCCCTTCGTGCGCCTGCTGTCGATCTCCACCGAGGGGCTGCTGCGCGCCCTGGGGGTGAAGGAGTATTCCGCCAGTGCCGTGACCGAGGACGAAATCCACGCCGTGCTGGCCGAGGGCACGAGTGCCGGCGTGATCGAGTCGCACGAGCACCAGATGGTGCGCAACGTGTTCCGCCTGGACGACCGGCAGATCGGCTCGCTGATGGTGCCGCGCGCGGACGTGGTGTTCCTGGATGTGGAGGAGCCTTTCGAGGAGAACCTGCGGCGCATCGAGGAGTCCGACCATGCGCGCTTTCCGGTGGTGCGCGGCGGCATGGAGAACATCCTGGGCGTGCTCAACGCGCGCCAGTGGCTGTCGCGCACGGTGCGCGATGCCCAGGCGCGCGACCTGACGACCCAGCCGCTGCAGACGGCGCTGTACGTGCCCGAGACCATCAATGCCATGGAACTGCTGGACAACTTCCGGCAGTCCGACGTGCAGATGGCCTTCGTCATCGACGAATACGGCGAGGTGCAGGGCATTGTGACCGTGCAGGACATCATCGAGGCCATCACGGGCGAGTTCCAGCCGCGCGACCCCGAAACCTCCTGGGCCATGGAGCGCGACGACGGCAGTTGGCTGCTGGACGGCCATATCCCCGTGCCCGAGCTCAAGGACCGGCTGCAGTTGGCCACCGTGCCCGAAGAGGACCGCGGCCGTTACCACACGCTCAGCGGCATGGTCATGCTGCTCACCGGCAAGCTGCCCAAGGTCACCGACACGGTGCAGTGGGAACGCTGGCGCTTCGAGGTGGTGGACATGGACGGCAAGACCATCGACAAGGTGCTGGCCTCCCGCCTGCCCGATGAGGAGGCCAGCGCCGATCCCGCGAGCGGCGACTGAGGCTCAACTCCACAGGTCCAGCGGCGGGTCCGCCGCCACCGCGCGCAGGATGTCGGTGCGCGAGATGAAACCCGCGAGCAACCCGCGCTCATCCGTCACCGGCAGGCCGGGCAGGCCGGTGTCCAGCAGCACGCCCGCCACGCGGCGCAGTTCCGTGTCCGCAGCCACCGTGGGCACGGGACTCACCATCACTTCGGAGACCGGCCGGCGCGCGAGCTCAATGGCCTGCTTGACCGCGCCGGGCTCGGGCAGCAGGTCCAGGGGCGCCATGTCGGCGCGCAGCAGCAGGCCCACCACTTGGCCCTGATCATTCACCACGGGGGCCTGTGCGATTTCGTGCTCGGCCAGCGTCTGCCATGCATCGTTCACGCGCTGATCGGGGGCCACCGTGAGCGCGCCCGTGGTCATCACGTCGCCCACGCGCGACAACGGCTGACGCGGTTGGACGGGCCCCTGCTCGGTCTGCACATAGGCCGATACGGCCTCCAGCAGGCGCAGGGGCTTGGGCGTCGCCGTCTGCGCCGTGGCGGGAGGGGCTGCGGTCGCAACAGGTGCCGCGTCGCTGTCCAGGGCGCGCGTGCGCAGGGCCTGGGGGCGGTGCACGCGCCGCACCGGCGCCACCTGCGCCAGCTTGTCCGGTCCACCCCGGTAGATTTGCCCCGAAGGGCCGAACACGAAAAACATGGCTTTGCCTCCTGACCCCTGGCCAATGCACCCGCATTGATGGTGCATTGCCATGTTATCGGCGCGAAACGCCGCGGCTTTCGCCCCAGTACGCTCTTAGCATGCCGGGCTGCGCCACTAAAATCGCCGCCTATGCTAGACATCCTCCTCCTTCGCAAAGACCTCGCATCGGCCGTCGCACGGCTGGAAACCCGCAAGAAGCCCCAGGCCTTCCTGAATGTGGAGGCGTTCCAGGCCCTGGAGTCCGAGCGCAAGACCATCCAGATGCGCACCGAGGAGTTGCAGTCGCAGCGCAACCAGCTGTCCAAGCAGATCGGCATGCTCATGGGCAAGGGTGAGAAGGACGCCGCCGAGGCTGCGAAAGCCCAGGTGGCCGCGATCAAGGCGGAACTGGACGGCTCTGCCACCCGGTTGGATCAGATCCAGGGCGAACTGCAGACGATTCTGGCCGCCGTCCCGAATCTGCCGCACGAGAGCGTGCCCGTGGGCTCGGACGAGAGCGCCAACGTGGAGGTGCGCCGCTGGAGCCCCAATGGCCCACAGCCGCGCAGCCTGGGCTTTCCCCCCAAGGACCATGTGGACCTGGGCGAGCCGCTGGGCCTGGACTTCGACATGGGCGTGAAGCTCTCGGGATCGCGCTTCACGGTGATGAAGGGGGGCATCGCGCGCCTGCACCGGGCCCTCAGCGCATTCATGCTGGACGTGCAGACCCAGGAGCACGGCTACACCGAGTGCTACGTGCCCTACGTCGTCAATGCGGACTCGCTCAAGGGCACGGGCCAATTGCCCAAGTTCGAGGGCGACCTCTTCGCGGCCCAGAAGGGCGGTCAGGATGCCGAGCCCGTACCCGACAACGCGCAGCTGTACCTCATCCCCACGAGCGAGGTGCCCCTGACCAACTTCGTGCGCGACGAAGTCTTGGCCGAGGCCCAGCTGCCGCTCAAGCTCACGGCCCATACGCCCTGCTTTCGGTCGGAAGCCGGCAGCTACGGCCGGGACACGCGCGGCATGATCCGCCAGCACCAGTTCGACAAGGTTGAGATGGTGCAGATCGTGCATCCCGACAAGAGCTACGAGGCGCTGGAGGAAATGACCCGCCATGCTGAGGCTGTGCTGCAGAAGCTGGGCCTGCCCTACCGCGTGATGAGCCTGTGTACGGGCGACATGGGCTTTGGCGCCGCCAAGACCTACGACCTGGAAGTGTGGCTGCCCGCCCAGAACACCTACCGTGAGATCAGTTCGGTGAGCAACTGCGAAGCCTTCCAGGCCCGCCGCCTGCAGGCGCGCTTCAAGAACGCGCAGGGCAAGAACGAGCTGGTGCACACCCTCAACGGGTCTGGCCTGGCCGTGGGCCGCACGCTGGTGGCGGTGCTGGAGAACTACCAGAACGAGGACGGCAGCGTGACCATTCCCGAGGTGCTGCGCCCCTACATGGGCGGTCAAGCCACGCTATCGGTCTGAAATTTCCTGATTGAATCGCGGGGCTCGACACACAGGAGAGGTGGCAGAGTCGAATGTCCCTGACTCGAAATCAGGCGTAGTGGCAACACCACCGTGGGTTCGGATCCCACCCTCCACTGCGAGTATTCATATCAGACGGGCCCGAGTGGCCCGTTTTGCATTTCTACATTCCGCTTTATCTATCGCAGCGGCGAGCGAGTCGCGGTGCGGCTAGCAGTTGGATTGGTATTTTTCATTTCCAGCTTGCCGCGTACACACGCTGCATGACGGCAATGTGAGAGTGTTTGAGGCATTGGGCGGTATCGCTACATTGGCTCCGAGCCAAGCGATAGCGTCCTCAACCGAGCGGCAACGTCCCATCCACCGTTGGCCGGACGAGTGAGGGGTAGCGCGAGGGGGAGAGGTGCCGGACGGGCCGCTATGCGGTGCCTGACATCAGACTGCGGAGGTGGGGATGACTACCGTTCCGCCATACGAATTGGCTCGGCTGCATCAGGGGCCTTGCCAATTTCAAGTGCGCGTTTTCTGTTTCTACTTGTCACGGACGGACAGGAGACGATATGCTCGCTTCCTATATCTCAGTCTATCGAGGTCGGCACGGTCATGAGTTTGTTCAATTTTCATTTCCATCGGTTCCTGGCTGCATGCGTGCTGGCGGGCAGCGTCGCTTTAGCCCAAGCAGCAACGATTTACACGACAACTAACAATGGTACGAGCTTGGGTACGGTGGACTCATTGACTGGCGTTGGTACTGTTGTGGGGCCTTTCGGTCAATCGAATTGCTATTCGTTGGCATTCGACACCAACGGCACGATGTATGTGACTTGCGGGGGCAATCTATACACAGGCAACAAGACCACGGGAGCGCTCACGTTGGTTGGCGCTACCGCCGGTATCAATTACGGGATGGAGTTCGACGCTTCGGGACAGCTTTGGGGCATCAACGGCAATAACCTCTACAAGATCGACAAGACAAACGGTGCTACTACGTTGGTAGGGTCCACGGGGGCGGCCAGCAACGTCATGGATATCTCGTTTGGTGTTGGAGGTACCTTGTATGTGGTGGATGGAGCTGCTCGCCTGTTCACGGTCAATACCACCACCGGTGCTGCCACTTTGGTAGGTACTATGGGCAGCAACATCATGGCGCTCATGGCAGATACTAGTGGCGCGATGTACGCGATTTCGTACGTTACACCCGGCGTCCTCTATCGGGTGAACACGGGCACCGCAGCCTTGACGCCCATTGGGGGCAATACTGGTCTCAGTCTGCCCCACGGAGGGTCGTTTGGTGCATTCTTCGGTGCTGCCTCAACCGCTCCTGCGAGCATTCCGACCCTATCTGAGTGGGCGCTGATCGGACTGTCCTCGCTTGTGGCTATGTTCGGGATTGCGAGGATGCGGCGACGTCAAGCCTGATCAAGCTAGCCACCTCCGGGTGGCTTTCTCATATGCGCTTCTCGCGCAGGCAAGTATCAATCATCCTACCCACAAGCCTACCCATCGCTCCCGGGTTCAGAGGCTTTGGTCTGGCTTAGCCGTGGGCCGCACCCTGGTGGCGGTGCTGGAGAATTACCAGAACGAGGACGGCAGCGTGACCATTCCCGAGGTGCTGCGCCCCTATATGGGCGGCCAAGCCACGCTGGCAGTCTGAAATTTCCTGCTAGAATGGCGGGCTTCGACACACAGGAGAGGTGGCAGAGTGGTCGAATGTACCTGACTCGAAATCAGGCGTAGTGGCAACACTACCGTGGGTTCGAATCCCACCCTCTCCGCCAAACTAAAAAGCCTTGCAAGCCAGTCGCTTGCAAGGCTTTTTTCTTGGTGCGTCCCTTCTGGGGCCAGCTCTTGTAACCAAATTTCGAGCGATTCTGCCCCCTGGGCCTTGCTGAGCTGGCGCCAGTAGCTATGTAAATAATAGCGACGGGCGCTGGAATTCATTCCTGCGCAGCTGCCAGAGCCAGCAGCGCTGCCTCCACCTCTGATGCTGGCACGCCGTCCACCGGCGTCAACAGGGGGGCCAGGGCCTGCAGTGCGCCGGCTTCCTTTTGCAGCCGAGCGATGGACTGGCCGGCGTCGCGCGGGGCGTCGAAACCCGTGCTTTGCAGCAGCAGGCGGCCGTCGGCAGCCACCAGCTTGAAGTAGAACTTGCCGTCGGCCTCGCGGTATTGCTTGAACGCGGGCAGGGCGGCCTTGCTGGTCTTCTGCGTGGCGGGTGCGGGGTGTGTGACGGCGCTCAGGCTGCGCAAGCCTACGGCGGCGCGCAGGCGCTGCAGGAAGGGGGCGGCGATGGCGCGGGCGCGCTTGGCGCCGATTTGCAGGGCGGCCTCCACCTTCTCGGGATGGGCCATCAGGTCGTCATAGCGCGCGCGCATGGGCGCGATTTCGCGGTCGATCCGCTCGAACAGCATCTGCTTGGCGTCGCCCCAGGCGATGCCGTCCGCATAGGCGCGCCGCATGGCGGCGGTTTCTTCGGGCGTGGCGAAGGCCTGGTAGATCTGGAACAGGGCCGAGCCCTCCACCTGCTTGGGCTCGCCAGGGGCGCGCGAATCGGTGACGATGGAGCCGATGAGCTTCCTCAGCTGCTCGCGCGTCGAGAACAGCGGAATGGTGTTGTCGTAACTCTTGCTCATCTTGCGCCCGTCCAGGCCCAGCAGCAGTGCCACATTGTCCTCGACGGCCGCCTCGGGCAGCGTGAAGTGCTCGCCGTAGAGGTGGTTGAAGCTGGCCGCCATGTCGCGGGCCATCTCGATGTGCTGGATCTGGTCGCGGCCCACGGGCACCTTGTGGGCGTTGAACATCAGGATGTCGGCCGCCATCAGCACGGGGTACATGAACAGCCCTGCGCTCACGCCGTCGTCCAGGTCGCGGCCGGCTTCCTGGTTCTTGTCCTGTGCGGCCTTGTAGGCGTGGGCGCGGTTGAGCAACCCCTTGCCGGTCACGCAGGTCAGCAACCAGTGCAGCTCAGGAATTTCAGGGATATCGGACTGACGGTAGAAGGTGACCTGCTGCGGGTCCAGTCCGGCGGCGAGCCAGCTGGCGGCGATCTCCAGCGTGGAGCGGTGCACGCGCTCGGGCTCCTGGCACTTGATGAGGGCGTGGTAATCGGCCAGGAAGTAGAAGCTCTCCACGCCTGCGTTACGGCTGGCTGCCACGGAGGGGCGGATGGAGCCCACGAAGTTGCCCAGGTGCGGCGTGCCCGAGGGGGTGATGCCGGTGAGGAAGCGGATGGTCTTTGGCATGAGGGGAGTCAGAGAAGGAGCCGGTCAGCGCAGCAGCGCGACCAGTGGCGACAGCAAGAGGTTGATGGCGCTGTAGCCCAACGCCATCAGCGGACGCAGCCACAGCGCGCCCACGATGCCCGCCACCACCAGTGCGAGCACGATGAAGAAGCCGTAGGGCTCGATGCGCGAGAGCAAATGGGCTTGCTTCCACGGCAGCAGGCCGACGAGGATGCGCCCGCCGTCGAGCGGCGGCAGCGGAAACAGGTTGAACGCCCACATCACGAGGTTGACGGCAATGCCGGCGCGCGCCATCTCCAGAAAGAAACGCTCCTGAGTACCGGTGGCGACCAGCGTGACCAGCAGCAGCGCCCAGCCGATGGCCTGGATGAAGTTGGATGCCGGGCCCGCCAGCGCCACCCAGATCATGTCGCGCTTGGGATGGCGCAGTTGGCTGAAATTCACCGGAACGGGCTTGGCATAGCCGAACAGGAACGCCCCCGACGTGGCGAAATACAGCAGCAGCGGCATGAGCACTGTGCCCACCGGGTCGATGTGTTTGAGGGGGTTGAGCGTGATGCGGCCCATCATCAGCGCGGTGTTGTCGCCAAAGTGCCGGGCGGCATAGCCATGCGCGGCTTCGTGCACGGTGATGGCAAACAGCACCGGCAGGGCGTAGATGAGGACGGTCTGGATAAGGTCGGTCATGGGCACCCGCCGATTGTCGCGCATGCGCGCCGCGGGTTCCTGTCTTACAGCGCACGGGCAGTTGTCCGACAGCCGCATGCTGGACAGGCCGTCACCATGCACGGCAGTGGCGCGCGCTCCCACGGCGCGCCGGCCCAAACAACAAGCTAGAGGAGGCCACCCCATGCATGCCTGGTATCTGCCTGTGAAGGTGTTTGCGCTCGTCGTGGTGCTGCTGATGGTCGTGGCCATGGTCTACGCCGGCACCATGGCCGTCATGTACTGGTCTGGCATCGGCGTGTGAAAGGGAGAACCCCATGAACAAGCGCCAGACGCGTCTTTTCGCCATCGTCGCCACGGGCATCTCGGCGGCGGTGTTCCTCCTCCTCACTTTTGACAGCCACCGCAAGTTCGATGCGCTGACCAATGCCGAGTCCATTACTCCGGCGGTCGTGCACGGCAAGGATGTCTGGCACAAGAACAACTGCATCAACTGCCACACCATCTTTGGCGAAGGCGCCTACTACGCGCCCGATCTGACCAAGATCACCAAGCTGCGCGGCGAGACTTATCTGAAGGCTTACCTGAAGGATCCTTCCAAGTTCTACGACGAGCAGCGCCACCGTCGCCTGATGCCCAAGCAAGACCTGAGCGACGAGGACATTGCCGGACTCATCGCTTTCTTCGACTGGGTCAGCAACGTGGACAACCAGGGATGGCCGCCGCGGCCCATCCTCGTGACGGGCTCCACACTGCCGGGGGCTGACCGCAGCGCCGCGCAGCAGGCGGACGACGCAAAGATCGAACGGGGCGGCATCGCTGCGCCCCCCGGTGCGCGCCCGCTGTCGGGCAACGAAGACCCGATTGCCCTGGGCGAGCGGGTATTCCGCACGGCCACGCCCGCCTGCACCGCCTGCCACTCCACCGCGCCTGGCGTGAATATGGCTGGGCCGTCCCTCGCAGGTGTGAAGGGCCGCACCGAGGCACTGCTGGGCTCGGCCGACTACAAGGGTCAGGCCAAGGATGTGGCGGCCTACTTGCATGAGTCCATCGTTTCGCCCAGCGCGCACCTGGTGCCCGGGCCCATGTACTCGGCTGATGGGACCTCTTTCATGCCCACGACCTACGCCAAGGACCTCACGGCCGAGCAGATCGACCAGCTCGTGGCCTACCTGATGTCCATGAAGTAAGCACGCCCGCAGCCATCGCCGGAGTCCGCCATGAGATACAAGTCCCAATCCGTCGCCTACTGGTATTTCGCCGTGGCCGTGGCCCTGTTCGGGCTGCAGCTGGTGTTCGGCCTGTTGTCGGCCACCAAGTACCTGGGGCCGGATCCGCTGCTGTACATCCTGCCGTTCGACGTGACCAAGATGATCCACACCAACATCCTGATCGTCTGGGTGTTGTGCGGCTTCATGGGGGCCACGTACTGGATGGTGCCCGACGAGTCGCGCACCGAACTGCACAGCACACGGCTGGCCTACATCCAGCTCGTGCTGTGGACGGTGATGGGCGTGGCCACGGTGGTGGGCTACCTGTTCCGCTGGGGCACGGGCAACAAGCTGCTGGAGCAGCCGCTGCCCTCCAAGATCGTGATCGTGATCGTGATGCTCATGTTCCTCTACAACGTCGGCATGACGATCCGCAAGTCCGGCCGTTTCACGACACCGGAGGGTGTGCTGCTGGGCGGCCTGGGCCTGGCGGCGGTGCTGTACCTGCCGGCGTTGCTGGAGTTTCACAACTACACCGTGGCTATCTTCTACCGGTGGTGGACCATCCACCTGTGGGTGGAGGGCGTGTGGGAGATGATCCAGGGCGGCTTCCTCGCGTACCTGCTGATCCGCCTGTCGGGCGCAGACCGTGAGGTGATGGAAAAGTGGCTCTATGTCATCGTGGGGCTGGTGTTCATTGCCGGCATCCTGGGTACGGCGCACCACTATTACTGGGTGGGCGTGCCGCAGTACTGGCTGCCCATCGGAGGCTTCTTCAGCGCACTGGAGCCCGTGGCCCTGGTGGGCATGGCCATGTATGCCTACTTCGCCATGCGCCGCTCGGGCATGGCCCACCCCAACAAGCTGGCGCTGCACTGGACGGTGGGAAGCGCCGTGTTCACGCTGTTCGGTGCCGGCCTGCTGGGCCTGGCCCACACTTTTCCCAGCGTGAACAAGTGGACGCACGGCACCCTCATTACCGCCATGCACGGGCACGCGGCGTTCTACGGAGCCTACGCGATGATCGTGATGGCCATGATCAGCTATGCGCAGCCGGCCCTCACACGCAGGCCCGAGGAAGGCACCGCCATGGGCTACCTGTCGTTCTGGATGCAGCTGGCGGGCATGTTCGGCATGACGCTGTCGTTCGCCACCGCGGGCATTGGGCAGGTGTACCTGGAGCGCATCATGGGCATGGGCTACCTGGATGCGCAACTCAAGATCCAGGTGCACTTTGTCATGCTGGTCATCACCGCGTCCATCTTCGCGATTGGCGTTGCGTTGTTCATCATCGATTTCTTCCGCCACCCGCTGCGGCTGGAGGTCAGCGCCAGCGATCCGGTGGACCGTCCCCTCGATACGCACCGTGCTGCAGCGATTTGATCTACAGGGCGGGGCGGGGATGGCCCGCCCGGCAACGTCCCCTGCGCCGGAGCCTCCCTATTACCTGCCCAGCGGCGACGAGATCGAGGTCTTCGCGCAGTGCCACGCGCAGGGCCTGGCCGTCATGCTCAAGGGACCCACAGGTTGCGGCAAGACGCGCTTCGTAGAACACATGGCCTGGCGCCTGAAGCGCCCGCTCATCACCATCGCCTGCCATGACGACCTGAGCGCCAGCGACCTGATCGGCCGCTTCCTCATCCAGGGCAGCGGCACCGTGTGGCACGACGGGCCGCTGACCCGTGCCGTGCGCGAGGGCGCGCTGTGCTACCTGGACGAAGTGGTGGAGGCGCGGCAGGACACGGTGGTCGTATTGCACCCGCTCACCGACCACCGGCGCATCCTGCCCATCGACAAGACGGGCGAGGTGGTCGAGGCCGCGCCCGGCTTCGGGCTCATCGTGTCGTACAACCCCGGCTACCAGCGCATGCTCAAGGACCTGAAACCCAGCACGCGCCAGCGCTTCGTGGCACTGGACTTCGGCTTTCCCGCGCCTGAGGTAGAGGCGCGCATCGTCGCGCAGGAAAGCGGCATTGCCGAGCCCGAGGCGCGCGCGCTGGTGCAGCTTGCCACGCGGCTGCGCGCACTGCAGGACCGTGGCCTGGCCGAGGTGCCCAGTACGCGGCTGCTGGTGGCGGCTGCGCAGCTGGCGGTGCGCGGCGTGGACCTGCGCCGCGCCTGCCTGCACGCCATCGTGGCGCCGCTGTCGGACGAGGCATCGCTGGTGGGCGCCATGCGCGACCTTGTCGACGCCACCTTTGTCTGACCATGGCCGAGGCCGAGGACGTCATCACCGACGCGGCGCGACATGCCACGATCTATGCCCAGGCGCTGTGGCGCCGCCACCGCCCCCCGCCGGCCGGCCCACCCCGGCTGCATCTGGCCGATGTGGCGCCGCGCCTGGACCTGTTGGTAAGCGCCGCGCTGGGCATCCGCCTGCAGCTGCGCGCGGCGCAACCGCCTGCTCCGCCTACCTTCCTCTCGCGCTGGATGCAGCGTGCAGAGGCCCCCAGCCAGCGCGACGCCGTGCCCGCCACCGACGGCGCCAACCTGTGGCTGCCCCCCGCGCTGACGGATATACCCGGCGCGCAAGCGTGGAAGAACGGGGCGCTCACCGCCGACGAGCGCTACCGCACGCTCGCGCTGATGCACGGTATGCGCGCAGTGCGGGGGGCGCCAGCATGCGCTGCCCAGGCGGTGGACGGTTTCGAGCGGGCGTTGTTTGCACTGCTTGAAGCCCATGCCGCCGACCACGCGCTGGCCCTGCGCCTGCCGGGCATGGCCGCGCCACTGGCGCGCCTGCGGCAGGCCATGCTGGCAGCGCGCCCGGCCGTGGCGGCGCTGCCGCCGCACCTGCAATCGCTGGAGTCGCTGGCGCACGCCCTGCTGGCCGGCCCACCCGCGGGCGCCGGGCCTCCCGGCCTGATGCCATCGCTGCCGGCCCAGGCGCCACAGGTGCTGGCGCATGCACGTGCCCTCGCTTCGCGCCTGCGTCCGGCCGCGGCCCCCGCGCGCCAGCAGCGCTGGTGCATGGTCGACGCGTGGCTGGGCGAGCTGCGCACGCCGGCTACCCCCGCGCCTGCGCACGCCACGGCGGACGGCGCAGAGGATGCCTCTGGCACGACCCATGCTGCCCGTCTGGCGCGCCGTCCGCAGGTGCGCCAGGCGCTTCCCGATGAGGACGACGCGAACGGTCCCGGTGCATGGATGGTGCAGACCGCCCAGCCGCACGAGCAGGCCGCGGACCCCATGGGCATGCAGCGCCCGAGCGACCGCGACGCCAGCACGGCGGCGGAGGAGTTCGCCGATGCGCTGTCCGAACTGCCCGAGGCGCGCCTCGTGGCCACGCTCGGCCGTCCGAAGGAGGTGCTGCTGTCCGATGACCCGCCGGAGCATCTGGCGCGCCAGGCGCGGGCGGGCGGCGGTGCGGGCGCCGGGCCGGGCGTCGACGTTCTGTACTACCCCGAGTGGGACGGCGCCAGCGGCAGCTACTGCCGCCCCGGCGCCGCCGTATGGGTGCACGACGCAGCCCCGGGCGCGCCCGATTGGCTGGAAGCCACGCTGCATGAGCGCCGGGCCATGCTGCACGCCGTGCGCAGGCGGTTCGAGCTATTGCGCAGCCGCCGCGTGGCCGTGCGCCGCCAGCTCGA
This sequence comes from Diaphorobacter sp. C33, assembly GCF_030503915.1. NCBI lineage: Bacteria > Pseudomonadati > Pseudomonadota > Betaproteobacteria > Burkholderiales > Comamonadaceae > Diaphorobacter > Diaphorobacter sp. C33. Next base: position 2,175,554 of record NZ_CP129980.1, on the reverse strand, counting down.
CGGCGACGAGATCGACCTGGAGGCTTGCATCGAGGCGCGCGCAGACTTTGCCGCGGGCCTGCCGCTGCCCCAGCGCCTGTACCGCAGCGAGCGCCGCCTGCACCGCGACCTGGCGGTGCTGGTGCTCATGGATGTGAGCGGCTCCACCGACGGCTGGGTGGCGCCGGGCCGGCGGGTGGTTGACGTAGCGCGTGAGGCACTGCTGTTGGTGAGCATGGCGCTGGACGGCATGGGCGCGCCGTTTGCGGTGCAGGCGTTCTCCGGTGAGGGGCCGCAGGGGGTGGTGGTGCGCAACGTCAAGCGTTTTGACCAGCCCTACGGGCGAGACGCTGCGCTGCGCATCGCCGGTCTGGAGCCCGAGCACTACACGCGCGCCGGCGCCGCGCTGCGCCATGCCACCAGCACGCTGATGCGCCAGCCGGCCGCGCACCGCCTGCTGTTGCTGCTGTCCGATGGGAAGCCCAACGACATCGACGCCTATGAAGGCCGCTATGGACTGGAGGACATGCGCCAGGCCGTGACCGAGGCGCGGCTGCAAGGCATTGCGCCGTTTTGCCTGACCATCGATCGCCAGGCGGCCCGCTATCTGCCCACGGTGTTCGGTGCCCATCACTACGCGCTGCTGCCCCGGCCCGAGGAACTGCCGCAGGTGCTGCTGCAATGGCTGCGCCGGCTGGTGGTGGTGTGACTAATTGCTACTGTTTTAGTAGCTATTAGCGCTTGCTGGATGGGCGCTAGAGGCCTTAAACGTTCTGATTCTTCCGTCGGCGCATTTCGCCGCTGTGGCACGCACCAAGCCCGGGCGCGTGCCCTTAAAGCCCCAGCTTGGCCAGGCCGCCGCCACCTTCGCGCACCACGATGGGGTCGCCGCCGGTATTCATGGGCGTGAGGTCCAGTACCGTGGTGGGCTCCAGCGGGCAGCCGCCCGCGTCGAGGATGCCATCGAGCTGCTTTTCAAAGCGCTCGCGGATCTCCTGCGGGTCGTTCAGCGGCTCGCTTTCGCCCGCTGGGATCAGTGTGGTGGCCAGCAGCGGCGCGCCGTGCAGTTCCAGCAGCATCTGCAGGCCCTTGCGGTCGGGCACGCGCAGGCCGATGGTCTTGCGCTGCGGATGGCTCACGCGGCGCGGCACTTCCTTGGTGGCGTCCAGGATGAAGGTGTAAGGCCCGGGCGTGGCCAACTTCAGCAGGCGATATTGGCGGTTGTCCACATGCGCGTAATTGGCCAGCTCCGACAGGTCGCGGCACAGCAGCGTGAGGTGGTGCTTGTCGTTGATCTGCCGAATACGACGAATCCGGTCTACGGCGTCCTTGTCGTCCAGGCGGCAGACCAGCGCGTAGCTGGAGTCGGTGGGCACGGCCAGGATGCCGCCGCTCGACAGCAGCGTGGCGGCCTGCTTGAGCAGGCGCGGCTGCGGGTTGTCGGCGTAGATCTCGAAATATTGGGCCATGGAGGGGCGCGGCGGTCAGCCGGCAGTGGTGCGGGGGGCGCGCAGGATGCGATCGGACAACAGCTCCCACACGGGGGTGAGCTGGCCTGGCAAATCCGGCAGGGCGCCCAGGTCGGTGTGTGATTCGTTCGGGCTGTGGAAGTCGCTGCCGCGCGAGGCGGCCATGCCGAACTCCTGCGCCATGGCGGCGTACACGGGATATTCGGATGGCGTATGGCTGCCGGTCACCACTTCCACGCCCTGGCCGCCGTGCTGCTTGAACTCGGAAAACAAGGCGTATTCCTCATTCGCCGTGAATCGGTAGCGTGCAGGATGGGCGATCACGGCCATGCCGCCGGCCTCGCGGATCCAGCGCACCGCATTGCCCAGCGTGGCCCAGCGGTGGGGTACGTAGCCGGGGTTGCCCTCGGTGAGAAAGCGCCGGAACACTTCGGAGGTGTCGTGGCACACGCCAGTCTCCACGAGGAAGCGGGCAAAGTGCGTACGCGAGACCAGTTCGGGGTTGCCCGCGTAGCGCAACGCCCCTTCGAATGCGCCGCTGATACCCACGTGCGCGAGTTGCTGCGCCATCTCCTGTGCCCGTTCGCTGCGCCCGCCGCGCGTGGCCGCGAGGCCCTGGGCGAGTTGTGCATTGTCCGGGTCGAACCCCAGTCCCACGATATGCACCGTGGTGTCGGCGAAGGTGACCGAGATCTCTGTGCCCGTGAGGTAGTCCATGCCCAGCGCGTGCGCGGCGGCGGCGGCGCGGTGCTGGCCGCCGATCTCGTCATGATCCGTCAGCGCCCACAGCGCTACACCGTTGGCATGCGCACGGGCTGCCAGCGCTTCGGGGGTGAGGGTGCCGTCAGACACCACGGAGTGGCAGTGAAGGTCGGCGTTGAGGAGGATGGACACGATTTCATTTTAGGGGGAGCCCGCAGGGCATGTTGTCGTGGTGGTTACAACCGGGTGACAAAGGCGTTGCGACGCGTTGGCAACCGATGGTTTGTAATCAAATGTGTGTAAATGAGACAATATGAGGGTTTACCCCTGCTGCCGACCATCGCAGCATGGCCCTCAACAGCCCACGGCGCCTGGCGCCCTTGATTGCGTAGACCATGAACTTCAACCACTTGCCCGTTGCCCGCAAACTCTGGGGTCTCATCCTGGGGCTGCTGGTTTCCATGCTGCTCCTATTGGCAGGCCTGATGACCTACACCGCCCAGCTCGATGATGAGGCCGCGCGCATCGTGCAGGCCAATCAAGACCGCATGAGCCTGGCCCTGCGCTGGAAAGGGCTGACCATGCTGGCCGTGGACCAGTCCGTGAGCGCGCTGGCCTCGGCCGACGAGACCCTGGCGTCGGGCCTGCAGAAAAAAGCCAAGCAGGGGATTGAGGCCATCAACGTGGTGCAAAAGCAGGTCGAGGCGGCGGCTGTCACTGCTGAAGGCAAGGCGCAACTGGAGCGCATTGCAGCCGCCCGCAAGGTGGTGTTGGATGCGCTGGCGGAGGCCACCAAGGCCCGGGCCGAAGGCGACTTTGCCCGCACGCTGACCCTGGTGGACAGCAAACTGCTGCCCGCCGTGGAGCGCTACGTGGGCGAACAGGACGCCTATGTCCAACTGCAAGAACGTCAGCGTGACGCCGCCAAGCAAGAGGCCCAGGCCTTGCGCGAGCGCGCCATGTGGATGGGCGCGGGCATCGCCGCGGTGGTGGTGGTCTTGGGCCTGGTGTTGGCGAATCTGCTCGTGGGCTCCATCACGCATCCCCTGGAGCGGGCCGTGGGGCTGGCTGACGCGATTGCCGGTGGCGACTTGACGCAAGACGTGCACGATGACCGTCGTGACGAACTGGGCCACCTGCTGCGCTCGCTGTCGGCCATGGGAGCACGTCTGCGCGGCGTGGTGGGCGAAGTGCGCTCGGGCGTGGAATCGGTCTCGGCGGCGTCCAGCCAGATCGCCACGGGCAACCACGACCTGTCTGCGCGAACCGAGCAGACCGCGGCCAACCTCGAAGAGACGGCCGCCAGCATGGAAGAGCTCACCGCCACCGTCACCCAGTCGGCCGACACCGCGCGCCAGGCCAACCAACTCGCCGCCAACGCCGCGCAGGCCGCAGAGCGTGGCGGCGAAGTGGTGGGCCAGGTGGTCACCAGCATGCAGCAGATCACCGAATCCAGCCGCAAGATCGCCGACATCATCGGCGTGATCGATGGCATTGCCTTCCAGACCAACATCCTAGCGCTGAACGCCGCCGTGGAAGCCGCACGCGCGGGCGAGCAGGGCCGCGGCTTTGCCGTGGTGGCGGGTGAAGTGCGCAGCCTGGCGCAGCGCAGCGCCGAGGCCGCCAAGGAGATCAAGCAGCTCATCACCACCAGCGTGGACAACGTGCAATCGGGCTCGGCCCAGGTGGAGCAGGCCGGCCAGAGCATGCAGGACATCGTGCACAGCGTGCGCCGCGTGAGCGACCTGATCGGCGAGATCACCGCTTCGTCCACCGAGCAGCGCGACGGCATCGGCCAGGTGAACCAGGCCGTGGCGAACCTGGACCAAATGACGCAACAAAATGCCGCGCTGGTGGAAGAGTCCAGCGCCGCCGCCGCCGCCATGCATGAACAGGCGCAGCGCCTGGCGCAGGTAGTGGCCGTGTTCAACGTGGGCAATGGCGCCGTCGCGGCGCCCCGCAGCCCGGCCCGCGTGGCGCCGCCAGCGGTAGCGCCCGCCCCGGTCAAGACACCGGCCGCAACGCCGGCGCGCGCGACGCTGGCCAAGCCCACACCGACAAAGGCTGCCGCCAAGGTGTCCGCCCCCCAGATCGCGCCGGCCAAGACGCCTGCGGCATCGGATGCGGATGGCGAATGGGAGAGCTTCTAAGCTCTAAAAAATAGCGTTATTGGTACGTCCCGTCCCCAGTCGGGACAAAAAAAAGCGCGGCCTGTGCCGCGCCTTTCGCCATCCATACGCCGCTTAGGACGTTACGTGGTCATGGCTTGCTGTCTGCTCCGTACTTGGGAGAGCGAGGCCCATGCAGTAGTCCTCCCGGACGGCCGGCATACAGCAGTCGGCCGTTTGCGACCTCGGCGATCTGCACACTGCGGTCTGACAAGGTTTCCACAATCTGGTCAATGAGCGCAGACACCAGCATGCCCACCAAGCCACCGCTTGAACTCTTGTTTTCTGCACTCGAGGCTGTTGCCTCCCCGGACCACAGTTGCTCGCCCGTGCGCAGATCCATGAGTCGGGCGGCCAGCGTTACCCGGGTTTCACTGCTCACGATGGAGTACACCGAGCCGTACTGCCGCACGTCCAGGTAGAGCGCCGCATCCGCACCAAAAATTTCCCGCAACTTGGCCACGGGCAATTCCTGTGCGTCTTGGGCCGAAATGATGCCGTTGTTCCTGAAAGTCTCTTCGGTCACGGCCACTGGCAGCACGTAATAGCCGGACTCCGCCAGGGGGAGCGTGGCGCGTGAGAGCACGCCCGCCGGCGCAGTCACTTCGGGCGTCTGGTTCAATGGAGGGAGCACCAGAATGGACTGGGGCTTGGCTTGACGCAATGCCGAATAGTCGTAGGGCTGAGGGGTCGCGCAACCACTCAAAAGCAGGATGGCGGCGGCGCCGGCTGCCACGGCAGTGCGAACGCCAATACGGGAAATCATTGCGGGGCCTTTCCGGTGAGTGTGCGCAAAAGGAAGTCCATGAAAGACGCCGATTCGGGGAAGGTGGTCTTTTCCGCGGTAAGGGCCGCGACGCTTTTTTCGTCCTGCCCTGCCTTGGCGTACAGCATGCCCATATGGGCGCGATAGCCAGGGGGCAAGGCTTGGCCGCGCTGCTCTATTTTTTGCTGCGCTTCTTCCAGCTTGGCCACTTGCTGTTCAGCATCGGCATTGCCGCTGCTTTTGAGGTATTCGTACACCTGAGGCTGATAGCCGTCCCAGCCGTACAGGGGCTGATGGGATGTGGTGGCGCAGCCCGCCATGACCAACGCAGCTGCGATGGGAAGCGCCAAGCGGGTGGTGGTGTGGCGGCTCATTGTGCGGGTACCCATGCGCCAGATTCGACACCGCTCACGAGCTTGTCCACGGCTTCGCGGATGGCCAGGTCAAGCACTTTGCCGTTCAGGGTGGAGTCATACCCTGCGCGGCTGCCAAAACCTACAACCTCGCGGCTGGACAGGCTGTATTCGCCGGCCCCCTGGGCCGCAAAGACCACTTCACCGGTCTGTACGCGCACCACGTTCAGGCTGACTTTGGCGTAGGCCACCTGTTCCTTGCCGCGCCCCAGCACCCCGAACAGCTGCCGGTCACCGACTTCCTTGCGACCGAATTCGGTGACATCGCCCGTGATGACGAACTGCGCCCCCTTGAGTGTCTGGGCTTGCTTGAGGAGGGTGGCCTCTTGCTGCGTTTCCGACATATTGGTGCGGTCGAGCACGTTAAAGCGTCCGCTTTGCTGCAGGTGCGTCATCAAAATGGTTTGCGCCTGACCGCCGAGACGGTCCACACCATCGGAAAAGATTCCGCGTTGGAAGTTGGACCGGTTGGCGAACTTGCCAATGGAAATGGGGCTGCGCACCCCCTGGTACGCGCGCGCGGACGCCGTGGGCTTGGGGGTTTCGAGGGTGCGCGATTGCTCGGTGGTCACGCAGCCGGTAGTCAGGGCGGCGACTGCAATGACGAGGGCGTTGCAACGCCAGAGAGAACCATTCATGGGGAAAACCAATAAGAGTCCAAGAATGGCGCAGGATCATACGGTTGAATGCATACAAAATTCACATTTTGTTGCGTTTAGGTTGCTCCGAGCGTCACATTGCAGGCGACTCCAGTCCCTCCACCAGAAACTGCACCCGCCGCTCGCCCCGCCACTCGTTTACGTCCAGCCGGAAGGCCAGCAACGCCCGTTCGGGCAGCGGGTCGGTGTGGCCGAACCAGATGGCGTCCACCGGCTGACCCTGGTGCAGCAGCTTGATGGACAGATGGTTGCGCGCCTCGCCCACCAGGCGCTGGCTCAGCACCTGCACCTCCTCGCTGAAGGTGGGCGGGGCAAAGCCCTGGCCCCAGACCTCGCGGTGCAGCGTGTCCACCAGTTCCGCACGACAGTATTCCGGGGCCAGCGGGCCGTCGGTCTCCAGCCGGCGCGTGAGCGTCGCGGCATCCAGCCATTCCTGTGCGACCTGGGCGAAGGCCTGCTCGAAGAGGTCGAAATGCTCCTCGGCCACGGTGCAGCCGGCCGCCATGGCGTGGCCGCCGAACTTCAGGATCACGCCGGGGTGGCGCTTGGCTACCAGGTCCAGCGCGTCGCGCAGGTGAAAACCGGGGATGGACCGCCCCGAACCCTTCAGCTCATGCTCCTTGCCCGGCGCGCTGCTGGCAGCGAACACGAAGGTGGGGCGGTGCAACTTGTCCTTGAGGCGCGAGGCCACGATGCCCACCACGCCCTCGTGGAAGTCGGGGTCGAACACGCTGATGGCGGGCGGCGGCTCCTCGCCTTCGTCGAACAGGCTCTCGGCCAGCAGCAGGGCCTGCTCGCGCATGCCCCCTTCCAGTTCGCGCCGCTCGCGGTTGATGGCATCCAGTTGCCGGGCCAGGTCTGCGGCGCGCGCCGGGTCGTCGGTCAGCAGGCATTCGATGCCCAGCGTCATGTCGGCCAGGCGCCCCGCGGCATTGATGCGGGGCCCAAGGGCAAAGCCGAAGTCGAAGGTGGTGGCGACGGGGGCCTTGCGCCCGGCGGCGTCGAACAGGGCCTGGATGCCGGCCTGCATCTGGCCGGCGCGGATGCGCTTCAAGCCCTGCGCCACCAGGCGGCGGTTGTTGTTGTCCAGGCGCACCACATCGGCCACGGTGCCCAGGGCCACCAGCGGCAGCAGCGGCTCCAGCTTGGGTTGCGTGGCCTTGTCGAATACGCCGCGCGCGCGCAGCTCGGCGCGCAGCGCCATCAGTACATAGAACATCACGCCCACGCCGGCGATGGACTTGCTCTCGAAGCCGCAGCCGGGCTGGTTGGGGTTGACGATGGCGTCGGCCGCGGGCAGTTCGGAGCCTGGCAGGTGGTGGTCGGTGATGAGCACCGTCAGCCCCAGCGCCTTGGCGCGCGCCACGCCCTCGATGCTGGCGATGCCGTTGTCCACGGTGATGAGCACGTCGGCGCCGCGCTCGTGCACGCGCTGCGCGATGGAGGCGGTGAGGCCGTAGCCGTCCACCACGCGGTCGGGCACCAAATACTGAACATGGCGTGCGCCCAGCAGGCGCAGGCCGCGCACCCCCACCGCGCAGGCGGTGGCGCCGTCGCAGTCGTAGTCGGCCACGATGAGCAGGCGCCGGTCCTGGCTGATGGCATCGGCCAGCAGCGCCGCGGCCTGCCGCACGCCCATGAGGGTGTCCGGCGGTAGCAGGCGGGCGAGGGCGTCGTCCAGCTCCTCCTTGGCGCGGATGCCGCGCGCCGCGTACAGGCGTGCCAGCAGCGGGTGCACGCCGGCCTGCTCCAGCGCCCAGACCACGCGCGGCGGGATGTCTCTAGCTACTATTTTCATAGCTGCTCGCGCACGCTGGAAAAGCGCTGGGGCTTGAAAAGACTCTGAATGCGCTGGCCCAGGCTGCGCGGCGCCGTATGCCAGGACTGTGCACCGCGTTCGCCGCACAGCGTGAGGCGCGCCGCGCCGCCGCCCGCCACATGCGCGGCCAGGCGCGCCACCGGGCCAGCGTCCAGCGCGGCCCAGGCCTGGCGCCAGGCGTGCCAGTCCTCGCGCAGCGCAGCGTCCAGCAGGGTGGTGGGCATCTCGGGCGCCGGCACGGGGGCGGGTGGCTGGGGCAGGGCGCCTGCGCCGTGCACCCAGAAGGCATTGACTGGCGGCAGGCCCTGGGCCGCGCGTGCGTCGTTGAAGGGGTGGGTGTACAGCAGCATCTGCATCTCGCTGTGCAGGCGGTGCAGCAGGCGCGCGCGGGCGGGGTCGGGCATCCAGGCGCGCACGTCGCGCTGGATCACGCGGTCCAGCGACGCGGTGGGCAGGTTGTCGAACACTGCACCTTGCGCGATCCAGCGCGTCGGCTGGTCGTAGGTGAGCGTGATGCCGTCCTCGGCAAACCAGGGCGCCACAATGGCGAGCAGCGCGCGCGAGGCGGCCTCGTCCAGCTGCAGCCGCGCCGGGTCGCCCAGCGTGACATGGTCGGCACCGACCTGCCAGTGGCAAGGGGTGATGAAGGCCCAGGCGCTGGTGGCCGCATGGGGAGCGCTGACCTGCTGGTGCTGGTGCCACGCGGCCCAGGGCGTGGTGCCCTCGCTGGTGGCGGGCAGGCCGTGGTGGCGGGCCAGGGCGCGTTCGTGAGGCGGGGCGAAGTCCGTCTCGGCGCCAGCATCGAGGCCGGTGCTGGACAGGCGGGCCAACAGCCGGTCCAACTGGGGCAGTTCCAGGCCATGGAGGGCCTGCTGGCATCCTTCGGCCGGGCTGATGGCCAGCGGGATGAGTAAATGGGGCATGTCCGACATAGAGGTGTATTGTCCCGGATGCACCCGATGACGGTGGGCGCAAAACCACAGCGTCACGCAAGCGTCACAAGTGCAACAGAGACTGGATCGCTCACTTTTACGGCCAAGGATGCCCATGTCTTCTCACCGTCTTCCCCTGATCATCGCGATGAGTGCCTCCCTGCTGGCGACCGCCTGTGGCGGCGGCGACGACCCCGCACCGCTGCCGACGCTGAGCGGCCAGGCTCCGCTGGTGGTGGGGCACCGCGGCGCCTCGGGCTACCGCCCGGACCACACGCTGGAGAGCTATGCGCTGGCCATCCAGATGGGGGCGGATTTCATCGAGCCCGATTTGGTAGCCACCAAGGACGGCCACCTGGTGGCACGCCACGAACCCAACATCACCAGCACCACCGATGTGGCTAGCCGCCCCGAGTTCGCCAGCCGCAAGACCAAGCGCATGGTCGATGGCGTGGAAGAAGAAGGCTGGTTCGCCACCGACTTCACGCTGGCGGAACTGAAGACCCTGCGCGCCATCCAGCCGCTGGCCGAGCGCGACCAGTCCTATAACGGCAAGTTCCAGATCCCCACGCTGCGCGAGGTGCTGGACCTGGCCAAGACCGAGGGCGGCAAGGTGGGCCGCGTGATCGGCGTCTATCCCGAGACCAAGCACCCCACCTACCATGAAGATGCGGGCCTCAAGCTCGAAGACCGCCTGCTGGCCATCCTGGCCGAGTACGGCTACACCAAGAAGGATTCGCCGGTCATCCTGCAGTCGTTCGAGACGGCCAACCTCAAGTACCTGCGCACCAAGACGCAGGTGCGCCTCATCCAGCTGGTGGATGGCAACGACTACGACTTCAAGACCGGCGCGGTCACCTTCGAGGCGCCATATGACCGCCCCTACGACTGGACACGCGCGGGCCGCAAGGACCTGTTCGCTTCCATGGTCACGCCGGCGGGCCTGGCCGAGATCGCCAAGTACGCCGACGGCGTGGGCCCCTGGAAGCCCTACATCGTGCCGGTCAAGGGCACCTTTGGCGCCGACGGCAAGATGGTCGACGTGAACAAGGATGGCGTGGTCAACTACGCCGACGCTTCCAGCAGCACCCCCACCCGCCTGGTGGCCGACGCACACAAGCTGGGCCTGATGGTCCACACCTGGACCATGCGCAACGAAAGCCGCCGCCTGGCCTTCGACTACAAGGGCGACCCCCAGGCTGAGTACCTGCAGTTCTACCGCCTGGGCGTGGATGGTGTGTTCTCCGACTTCGCCGACACCGCGGTGGCTGCGCGCAAGGCCTATCTGACGGAAACGGGCCGCTGAGCCGCGGGCCGGCGCCGCGCAGGGCAGGCGGCCTTGGCGCGTCAGCTCCTGCGGCACCCGGCTTGCGCTGAGGCCGCCGCGCGTTGCTGCCGTGGGCCCGCGCCGCGGGCCCGGGTCGATGACACAATCGCGCTTCCATGCAAATTCCCTACGAACTGGCCCTGGGCTGGCGCTACACCCGGGCAGGCCGGGCCACGCGGCGCAACGGCTTCATCTCCTTCATCTCGGGCGTGTCCATGCTGGGCATATCGCTGGGGGTGGCGGCACTCATCATCGTTCTGTCCGTGATGAACGGCTTTCAGAAAGAGGTGCGCGACCGCATGCTCAGCGTGGTCTCGCACATCGAGATCTTCGCGCCGGGCGGTGCAGCGCTGCCCGACATGCCGCGCACGCTGGCCGAGGCGCGGGCCAATCCGAACGTGGTGGGCGCCGCGCCCTTCGTCGCCGCCCAGGCGCTGCTGGCGCGTGGTGAGGACATGAAGGGCGCGCTGGTGCGCGGCATCGACCCCGCGCACGAGGCCGAGGTGACCGACCTGGCCGCCGAGAATCTGGAGGGCCTGAAGGCCCTGGTGCCGGGCGAGTTCCGCGTGATCCTGGGCAGCGAGCTGGCGCGCCAGCTGGGCGTGCGCGCGGGTGACGCGGTCACGCTGATCGCCCCGGCCGGCCAGGTCACGCCTGCGGGCGTGGTGCCGCGCCTCAAGCAGATGACGGTGGCGGGCACCTTCAATTCGGGCCACTATGAATACGACTCTGCGCTGGTGATGCTGCACCACGAGGATGCCGAGCGCATCTTCCGCCTGGAAGGGCCGACTGGCGTGCGCCTGAAGCTCAAGAACCTGCATGACGCACCCGAAGTCACGCAGCAGCTGGCGCACAGCCTCTCGGGCAACCTGTTGATCCGCGACTGGACGCAGCAGAACCGCACCTGGTTCGCGGCCGTGCAGCTGGAAAAGCGCATGATGTTCATCATCCTCACGCTGATCGTTGCGGTGGCGGCATTCAACCTGGTGTCCACGCTGGTGATGACCGTGACCGACAAGCGCGCGGACATCGCCATCCTGCGCACGCTGGGCGCCAGCCCCGCCAGCATCATGGGCGTGTTCATGGTGCAGGGCGCCATGGTGGGCGTGATCGGCACGCTGGCCGGCCTGCTGCTGGGCCTGGGCGTGGCCTTCAACATCGACGTGATCGTGCCCGCCATCGAGCGGGCGCTGAACGCCAGCTTCCTGCCCAAGGACATCTACCTCATCAGCAAGATGCCCAGCGACCCGCAAAGCAGCGACATCGTGCCCATTGCCGTCATTTCCCTGATCCTGGCCTTCGTGGCCACCCTGTACCCGAGCTGGCGCGCCAGCCGCGTGAACCCCGCGGAGGCGCTGCGCTATGAGTAATGGGCAAGTGGTGCTGCAGGCGCAAGGCCTGACCAAACGCTTTACCGAGGGCCGGCTGGACGTCACCGTGCTCAAGGGCGTGGACCTGGCAGTGCACGCCGGCGAGACGCTGGCCATCGTGGGGGCGTCGGGCTCGGGCAAGAGCACGCTGCTGCATCTGCTGGGGGGGCTGGACGCGCCCAGCGCCGGCACCGTCACGCTCCAGGGGCAGGCGCTGCAGGCGCTACCGCCCGCGCAACAGGGGCGCCTGCGCAATGCGCACCTGGGCTTCATCTACCAGTTCCACCACCTGTTGCCCGAGTTCAGCGCCCAGGACAACGTGGCCATGCCGCTGCGCATCCGCCGCGAGCCCTACGCGCAGTGCATCGAACGGGCCGTGCGCATGCTCCAGGCCGTCGGCCTGGGCGAGCGTGTGCACCATCGCCCGGCGGAACTGTCGGGTGGCGAGCGCCAGCGCGTGGCCATTGCGCGGGCGCTGGTCACGCAGCCGGCCTGCGTGCTGGCCGACGAGCCCACCGGCAACCTGGACCGCGCGACCGCCGATGCCGTGTTCGCCCTCATGCTGCAGCTAGCGCGCGAGAAGGGCACTGCCTTCGTGATGGTCACGCACGATGAATCGCTGGCCGCGCGGTGCGACCGCGTCGTGCGCTTGGTCTCCGGTGTTTTGAGCTAAAACGGCCTCCAGCGCTTGTTGGGTAAGCGCTGGTAGCTATATTTTCGATAGTAAATCAGGCCGTCGCGGCGGGCGCTTGCGCGGGGGCGCACTCGTCGAACGCGGCCACGGCATTGGCTGCGTACATCAGGGCGGGGCCGCCGCCCATGTACACCGCAATGCCCAGCACCTCGTGCACCTCGGCGCGCGTGGCGCCCAGGCGTGCCAGGGCCTGGGTGTGAAAGCCGATGCAGCCATCGCAGCGCGCGGCCACGCCAATGCCCAGCGCGATCAGCTCCTTGGTCTTGGCGTCGATGGCGCCGCCCGCGAGAGCCGCCTTGCCCAGCGCGTTGAAACCTTGCATCACCTGCGGAACGCTGTTGCGCAGCTCGCTGACGTTGCTAGAGATTTCGCGCGTGAGGGCCTTGTAGTCGGTGGACGAGGTCATGGTGGAACTCCTGGTGGTGAAAGGGATGCGCCCGCTCGGCGCTGTTGACATGTTTATTAGTATCTACTAAATTAGCATACGTTAATTTAGATATTTATCAACAAGGAGTGCAGGTGGCCACTACCGCCGACCTGGAATTCATGCAGCAGGGCGCCGCGCGCGCCGCTGCGCTGCTGCGCGCGGTGGGCAACGAACACCGGCTGCTGGTGCTGTGCCTGCTGATCGAGCAGGGCGAGGCCTCCGTGGGCACGCTGCTGGAGCAAGTGCGCCTGAGCCAGTCCGCGCTGTCGCAGCACCTGGCGCGCATGCGCGATGAGGGGCTGGTGACCTTCCGCCGCGACGCGCAGACTCTGTACTACCGCATTGCCGACCCGGCGGCGGAAAAGCTCGTGGCTGCGCTCAAGGACATCTTCTGCCCCTGAGCGGCCGCGTCGCTGCGCAGAGGTACCGTTTTTTCGTCAACTAGGAGAAGTGTCATGAAACACAACGTTGGGGGTTGGGACCGCGGGCTGCGCATCGCGGTGGGTCTGGTGCTCATCGGCCTGGCGGCCACGGGCACCGTGGGCTGGTGGGGCTGGCTGGGCGTGGTGCCGCTGCTGACCGGCCTGGCGGGCACCTGCCCTGCGTACTCGCTGCTGGGCATGAACACCTGCCCGCTGAGCAAGAAGGGCTGATGGGGCACAGCAGCTCCGGCGGCGCCGATGCGCCGCCGACCGATCCGCAGGACATTGGCGCTGAAACGCACTGAGACACTGCGGACCGGCGCTGGGGGCGTGCGGTGGCATGATCCGGCGCATGGACGTCTGGATCGACACCCATTGCCACCTGGATGAATTTGCAGATCGCGGCGGCGCAGCGCTCGCAGATGCCGAGCGTGCACGCGCCGCGCAGGCCGGCGTGGCCCACTGCGTGCTGCCCGCGGTGGAACTCGCCAATCTGCAGGCCGTGCGGGACCTGGCGCACCGCCACGGCGACAGCTATGCGCTGGGCATCCATCCCCTGTTCACTCCCGTCGCCGGCGACGAAGACTTGCCCGCCCTGGCGCGCGCGCTGGAGCAGTACCAGGACGACCCGCGCCTGGTGGCCGTCGGCGAAATCGGGTTGGACCTCTTCGTGCCCCATCTGGACACGGGGCGCCAGCAGCACTTCTACCGGGCGCAGCTGCAGTTGGCGCGCCGGTTCGACCTGCCCGTGATCCTGCATGTGCGCCGCTCGGCGGACCAGTTGCTCAAGGCGCTGCGCGAGCTGCCGGTGCGCGGCGGCATCGCCCATGCCTTCAACGGCAGCCTGCAGCAGGCGCAGGCCTTCATCGATCTGGGCTTCAAGCTGGGCTTTGGCGGCGCGGTCACCTTCGACCGTGCGCTGCAGTTGCGCCGCCTGGCCACCGAACTGCCGCTGGACGCGCTGGTGGTGGAGACCGATGCGCCCGACATTCCGCCGCACTGGCTCTACGTGACCGCGGCCGAGCGCGCCGCTGGCCGCCCGCCCGCACGCAACACGCCTGCACAGTTACCGCGCATCGGTGCGGTGGTGGCGCAGCTGCGCGGCATCTCCAGCACAGAACTGGCCCATGCCACGCGCGCCAACGCTTGCGCAGCGTTGCCACGGCTGGCTGAACTGTTGGCATAGGTTTGAGTGCTTTCGGTCTCAAAGGCTTATGCAGCAAGCGCGAGCAGCTATACAAACAATAGTAATGGAGGGCCTGTGGCTGCGCAGAAAAAAACGGTAGTGCTGTCTGCCGGTCGTCTGGTCGGCCTGCCGCCCGTGGTGGGCTCCGGCACGCGGGTGCTGGTGCTGGGCAGCTTCCCCGGTGTGGCATCGCTCGCCGCGCAGCAGTATTACGGCCATCCGCAGAACCACTTCTGGCGCATCCTGGCGGCGCTGTGGCCGCAGCATCCGCTGCCTGGCCGCGACCAGTACGCCGCGCGCTGCGACTGGCTGCTGGCCCGCGGCCTGGGCCTGTGGGACGTGTATGCCGCCTGCGAGCGCGAGGGCAGCCTGGATACCAGCATCCGCAACGCGCAGGTCAACGACTTCGCCGGCCTGCATGCCCGCGCGCCGGGGCTGGCCGCCATCGCCCACAATGGCGGGGAAAGCTTCCGCCACGCCAAGGCCGTGCGCGCCAGCCTGGGGTTGAAGGCAGATGCGCCGATGCCATCGCTGCGCCTGCCATCCACCAGCCCGGCCAACGCGTCGTGGAGCTTCGAGAAAAAACTGCACGCCTGGGGCGAGGCCCTGGCGACTTTTGGATTGGTATAACGATTTGACCCGCAAGAAAACCGCCGCCACCGAACTGCCCGAGGTGAGCGTCTCCGATGATGGCGAAGTGCGCCATCTGCACCTGGGCACGCCGTGGATCCAGGGCTCCATGCGCATCGCGCAGCCGTTCGAGATCGAACTGGAATACGTGCAACGCATGATGGCCTGGCTGCTGTTCGTGGAGCCCGCCAGCGTGGCCAAGCGCCACGCGATGCAATTGGGCCTGGGGGCCGGTGCCATCACCAAGTTCTGCCGCAAGAAGCTGCGCATGTGCTGCACCGTGGTCGAGCTGAACCCGCGCGTGGAGGCCGTCTGCCGCGCCTGGTTCAAGCTGCCGCCCGACGGCCCTATGCAGCGTGTGGTGCTGGCCGACGCGGCCCAGGAAATCAAGAAGCCCGAATGGCATGGCACGGTGGACGCGCTGGCGGTGGACCTGTACGACCATGAGGCCGCCGCGCCGGTGCTGGACAGCGCAGAGTTCTATGCCGACTGCCGTGCGCTGTTGACGCTGGACGGCTGCCTCACGGTGAACCTGTTCGGCCGCGCCTCCAGCTACGAGCGCAGCCTGGACAAGCTCGCCGAGGCCTTTGGCGCCGACGCGCTCTGGGCCTTCAAGCCCACGCGCGAGGGCAATACCGTGGTGCTGGCCCAGCGCACGCCCACGCGGCCCAAACGTGCCGAGCTGCTGGCCCGCGCCGAAAGCGTGCAGGCCCGCTGGGACCTGCCGGCCACCAAGTGGCTGCGCGTTTTCAAACCGGTCGCCTGACCTCTGCCGCCACTCGCACCATGACTGCCGAAGCATTGCCCGCATCCCCCCCCACGGCCGCCGGCGGGCCCACCGGCCCGTTGCAGTGGCGGCTCATCGTCGATTGGCTGCGTGCCGATGGCGTGATCACCGCCGAGCAGGCGCAACGCACCATCGCACGCTGCTCGCAGGCCGAAAGCAGCCAGCACCCGCTGGTGCGGCTGGGCAACGTGGCCATGCTGCGCGCCAGCGACGGCAAGCCGCTGGACGTGGACATCCTCACCGAATACGTGGCCCAGCGCTGCGGCCTGGCGTTTCTGCGCATCGACCCGCTGAAGGTGGACGTGGGCCGTGTGGCCGACGCCATGAGCGCGAGCTACGCCGAGCGCCACAAGGTGCTGCCGGTGCAGGTGACCTCCAAGGAGGTGGTGGTGGCCACGGCCGAGCCCTTCCTGCATGACTGGGTGGCCGAGGTGGAGCGCCAGTCTCGGCGCACGGTGCGGCGCGTGCTGGCCAACCCCCAGCACATCACGCGCTACACGGCGGAGTTCTACGCGCTGGCCAAGTCGGTGCGCGAGGCGCAGAAGGCCGGCGGCGGCGCCGCGGGCAGCAGCTTCGAGCAGCTCGTGGAACTGGGCAAGACCAACAAGCAGCTGGACGCCAACGACCAGGGGGTGGTGCGCGTGGTGGACTGGCTGTGGCAGTACGCCTTCGACCAGCGCGCGAGCGACATCCACCTGGAGCCGCGCCGCGAGCAGGGCGTGATCCGCTTTCGCATCGACGGCGTGTTGCATGCCGTCTACCAGATGCCCATGGGCGTGCTCAATGCCATGGTGGCGCGCGTGAAGCTGCTGGGCCGCATGGACGTGGTGGAAAAGCGCCGCCCGCAGGACGGCCGCATCAAGACGCGCAACCCGCGTGGCGACGAGGTGGAAATGCGCCTGTCCACGCTGCCCACCGCTTTCGGCGAGAAGATGGTGATGCGCATCTTCGACCCCGACAACGCCGTGAAGGACCTGGACGCGCTGGGTTTCACTGCGCACGATGCGCAGCGCTGGGAGCAACTCGTCAAGCGCCCGCACGGCATCATCCTGGTGACCGGGCCCACGGGCTCGGGCAAGACCACCACGCTGTACTCCACCCTGAAGCGCGTGGCCACCGAGGAGGTGAACGTGAGCACGGTGGAGGACCCGATCGAGATGATCGAGCCCAGCTTCAACCAGACGCAGGTGCAGCCGCAGCTGGACTTCACCTTCGCCGAAGGGCTGCGTGCCCTCATGCGCCAGGACCCGGACGTGATCATGGTGGGCGAGATCCGTGACCTGGCCACGGCCGACATGGCCGTGCAGGCCGCGCTCACCGGCCACCTGGTGTTCTCCACCCTGCACACCAACGACGCGCCCAGTGCCGTCACGCGCCTCATGGAGCTGGGCGTGCCGCCGTACCTCATCAACGCCACGCTGCTGGGGGTACTGGCGCAGCGCCTGGTGCGCACGCTGTGCCGGCACTGCCGGCAGGTGGACGAGGCAGCCGACCCTGAGGCGCTGGCCGACATGATCCGCCCCTGGAAGATCAACGGGGGCTATCGCGCCTACAAGCCCGTGGGGTGCGTGGAGTGCCGCATGACGGGCTTTCGCGGTCGCATGGGGCTTTATGAACTGCTCACCGTGAGCGAGGCGCTCAAGACCCAGGTGAACCAATCGCCCTCCATCGACGCGCTGCGCCGCCAGGCCGTGCAGGACGGCATGCGCCCGCTGCGCCTGGCGGGCGCGCTGCGCGCGGCCGAAGGCGTGACCACGTTCGAGGAAGTCATCGCCGCCACCCCGCCGCTCGAGTAGCACCCACACCTCTGCCATCGCGGCGCAGCAGATGCGCCGTTCCGCCGCATGCATCAGGCGCGCCCATCCTTCACAACGCGGTGGAAGGCGGTATGTCCGCGCTCCTGCGGCGCAGGCCCGGCCTGACCAGGGCCCTCGCGCCACCTTCGACGCCGCGCAGTGGTCGGTGCCGTGCTGAGGGCAGTTCCGGGGGTGTGGCCTCTAGGGAAAACTTGTATCTACCGGTAGGTGGAATCCACATCGAGAAGCGCTGCCCGACACTCCACAATCGCCCGTCGCGTTCCTTTTGGGAGACATTCGTGAAAATCAAGAGTCAGAAAGATTTCTTTTCCGGCCTCATGTTCCTCGTCGTTGGCGGTGGTTTTGCCTGGGGCGCCACCACCTACAGCGTAGGAACCGGCGCCCGCATGGGCCCGGGCTACTTCCCCCTGATGCTGGGCATTCTGCTGGGCATCATCGGCGCCGCCATCATGTTCAAGGCCACCGTGGTCGAGACGGTGGACGGCGACAAGATCGGCAAGTGGGCGTGGAAGCAGATCTTCTTCATCATTTCCGCCAACCTGTTGTTCGGCGTGCTGCTGGCGGGCCTGCCCAGCTTCGGCGTGCCGGCCATGGGCCTGATCGTTGCCATCTACGGCCTGACTTTCGTGGCCAGCCTGGCGGGCAACCAGTTCCACTTCAAGGAAGTGTTCATCCTGGCCACCATTCTGGCCGTGGGCAGCTACGTAGCATTCATCTGGGGGCTGGCTCTGCAGTTCCCCGTCTGGCCTAGCTTCATCGTGGGTTGATTCGGAGATCTAGACCATGGAATTGTTTGAACACCTCTCGATGGGTTTTGGCGTCGCGTTTACGTTCCAGAACCTGATCTACTGCTTCATCGGCTGTCTGCTGGGCACGCTGATCGGCGTGCTGCCCGGCGTGGGCCCCGTGGCCACCATCGCCATGCTGCTGCCCGCCACCTATGCGCTGCCGCCCGTGGCCGCGCTGATCATGCTCGCTGGCATCTATTACGGCGCGCAGTACGGCGGCTCCACCACCGCCATCCTGGTGAACCTGCCGGGCGAGTCGTCCTCCGTGGTGACCGTGATCGACGGCTACCAGATGGCGCGCGCGGGCCGTGCGGGCCCGGCACTGGCGGCTGCCGGCATTGGCTCGTTCTTCGCAGGCTGCGTGGGTACGTTGATCCTGGCGGCCTTTGCACCCCCGCTGACGGAAGTGGCCTTCAAGTTCGGCCCCGCCGAGTACTTCTCGCTGATGGTGCTGGGCCTGATCGGTGCCGTGGTGCTGGCTTCGGGCTCGCTGCTCAAGGCCGTGGCCATGATCGTGCTGGGCCTGTTGATGGGCCTGGTGGGCACGGACGTGAACTCCGGCGTGGCCCGCTACAGCTTTGACATCCCCGAGCTGACCGACGGCATCAGTTTCACCGTGATCGCCATGGGCGTGTTCGGCTACGGCGAAATCATCGCCAACCTGTCCAAGCCCGACGACGAGCGCGAAGTGTTTGCCGCCAAGGTGCACGGCCTGTTCCCCACGGCACAGGACTTCAAGCGCATGCTCCCCGCCATGCTGCGCGGCACGGCCCTGGGGTCGTCCCTGGGCATCCTGCCCGGCGGCGGCGCGCTGCTGTCGGCCTTTGCGGCCTACACCATCGAGAAGAAGACCAAGCTCCATCCCGGTGAGGTTCCGTTCGGCAAGGGCAACATCCGCGGCGTGGCGGCTCCCGAGTCGGCCAACAACGCGGGTTCGCAGACCTCTTTCATCCCGCTGCTGACGCTGGGCATTCCGCCCAACGCCGTGATGGCGCTGATGGTGGGTGCCATGACCATCCACAACATCCAGCCCGGCCCGCAGGTGATGACCAGCAACCCCGAGTTGTTCTGGGGCCTGATCGCCTCGATGTGGATCGGCAACTTGATGCTGGTGATCCTGAACCTGCCGCTGATCGGCATGTGGATCAAGCTGCTCTCCGTGCCTTATCGCTGGCTGTTCCCGTCCATCGTGCTGTTCTGCGCGGTGGGGGTGTACTCCACCAACAACAACACGTTCGACGTGTGGCTGGTGGGCGGATTCGGTTTCATCGGCTACCTGTTCTACAAGCTGGGGGTGGAACCCGCTCCCTTGCTGCTGGGCTTCATCCTGGGCCCGATGATGGAAGAAAACCTGCGCCGGGCGCTGCTGCTGTCGCGTGGTGACTGGAGCGTTTTCGTGACGCGCCCCATCTCCGCCGGCCTGCTGGCGGCCGCGGCCCTGCTGCTGGTCATTGTGCTGCTGCCCGCGGTGAGCAAGAAGCGCGAGGAAGCGTTCGTCGAGGACTGACGCAGGTGGCCGCCCTGGCATGTGCCAGGGTACCCCTCGCAAGGCGCCCCTTTCCGGGGCGCTTTTTTTATGCGTGGCGGCAACGGGGTAGTGGCGCAGATGCTCCTACATGGGGCGCTGGTGGCGCTTGGGCGACAAGCGCTGGAAGGGTTGGGGATGCTTGGTGGAAGGGCGCATGCCGGCCTGTCGGCGAGCGCGGAGGTTCTGCCTCCAACGCAGCGGCCGGCCAAGTGGCCGTGTATCGCGCCGGCAACGGCCGCTCGGTGCCGCCCGCTGCGATGGCGCGGTCGCCGGTCTTCCTGGCGGGCGGTGCGGTGTATCTCGTCTACAGTGGCGGGCTGGTGCGGCGACGCATCGGGTGAAAACGCAGAAGGAGCAGGTACTGGACGCCAGCGCCGGCTGCCTGGGCGGCACCCGACGGCGCTGCAGCCGCTGCTCAGGCGCGCCTAAGAGAATCGCCTTCCAACACACGGGCCCTGGCATGGTGGCACACAGGAGCATGATCGGTGCAACACCCGTCATGGCCGCGCGCGTCTGACGGTTCGGTTGATGGTCATTCCCTGGGACGGAGGACGGGTTTTCGTGCCCCGCGCGGTGTTCGACGCGGGCGGTGGTCCTGATGCGGGTGTGGGCAGTGTCCACTATGATCGTTTCAAATTGTTTTGCAGGAACCGCCTCCGGCGGCGATGGAGCAAGGTATGGATCTGGGTATCGCGGGTAAATGGGCGCTGGTCTGCGGGGCCAGCAAGGGGTTGGGCCGCGGCTGCGCCGAGGCGCTGGTGCGCGAGGGCGTGAACGTGGTGATCAACGCCCGCAATGCCGGTGAATTGCAGCGCACTGCTTCTGATTTGATAGCTATTGGCGCAGAGGCATCGGGCGTTAGAGGCCAAAATGGTAACCAACCCAAGGTGCTGGCTGTGGCGGCCGACATCACCACGCCCGAGGGGCGCTCAGCCGTTTTTTCCATAGCTGGCGGGCCGGGCCGGGACTTCGACATCGTGGTCACCAACGCCGGCGGCCCCCCGCCCGGCGATTTCCGCGAGTGGGACCGCGATGCCTGGATGCGCGCGGTGGATGCCAACATGCTCACGCCCATCGAACTGATCCGCGCCACGGTGGACGGCATGGCGCAGCGGGGCTTTGGCCGCATCGTCAACATCACCTCCAGCGCAGTGAAGGCCCCCATCGACATCCTGGGCCTGTCCAATGGCGCGCGCAGCGGCTTGACCGGCTTTGTGGCCGGCGCGGCGCGCAGCGCCATTGCCGCGCAGGGCGTCACCATCAACAACCTGCTGCCGGGCAAGTTCGATACCGACCGGCTCGCGGGCACCCTCCAGGCCGCGGCCGGCAAGACCGGCAAGAGCCTCGATGAAGTGCGCCGCGCGCAACAAGGCGCCATCCCGGCGCGCCGTTTTGGTACGCCGCAGGAGTTCGGCGCAATCTGCGCCTTCCTGTGCAGCGTGCACGCGGGCTATATGACGGGGCAGAACGTATTGGCTGACGGCGGTGCCTTTCCCGGCACCTTCTGAGGAACGCGCCAGACCACAACGGGCGAGAACGCGCCGACCGACCGCCATGCCCCGCGCCGCGATGGGGGCGGGCGGCTGCAGGGCTCAGGTGCCGAAAGGGTGTTGCATGCAACTGCTGGGACGACGGATGCGCTGCCCCGCACTGCGCGGGCGGCTGGCCTTGTGGGGCGCTGCGCTGCTGTGCGCGGCCGCGCACGCTGGCGCGCCGGACACGCCCGCGGCCGATGCCGCGCCGTTGCGCCTGCGCGTGGTGGGAGGGCTGGCCGGCGTCACGCAGTACACGCAACTGGAGGCGCCCTTCTGGACGCGCGATTTGCCGCGCCTGAGCGAGGGCCGCTACCGCGCCGATATCGTGCCCTTCGACCGTGCCGGCGTTCCGGGCATGGAGATGCTGCGCCTGTTGCAACTGGGCGTGGTGCCCTTCGGCACGGTGCTCATGAGCTCCCTGTCGGCACAGTACCCCCAGTACACCGCCGTGGACCTGCCGGGGCTGAATCCGGACCTGGCGACGCTGCGCGCTTCGCTCGCGGCCTTCCGTCCGTACCTGGAGAAAGCCCTGCGCGAGGAGCATGGCGTGGAGCTGCTGGCGGTTTACGTTTACCCGGCGCAGGTGCTGTTCTGCAAGGACCCGCTGCTGGGCCTGGATGACCTGCGCGGGCGGCATGTGCGGGTGTCCTCGGCCGCGCAGGGCGACTTTTTTGCGGCACTGGGCGCCAAGCCCCAGCGCGTGCCGTTCGCACAGGTGGTCAAGAGCATGGAGACGGGCGCCAGCGAATGCGCCGTCACCGCCAGCATGTCGGGCAACATCCTTGGTCTGCACGCACATGCGGCCTATCTCTACCCCATGCCCATCAGCTGGGGCATGGCGGTGTTTGCGGCCAATCGCGCGGCCTGGCAGGCGCTGCCCGCCGATCTGCGCCAGCTGCTGCAGGCCGAGCTGCCCAAGCTGGAGACGGCCGTGTGGCTCAGTGCCCAGGGCGAGACCGAGCAGGGCCTGGCCTGCAATGTCGGGAGCCCCAGCTGCACCACGGGGCGCCAGGGCGCCATGGCGCTGGTGCCGGTGCGCGCGCAGGACGAGGCGCGGCGCGAGACCATCTTCAACACCGTGGTGCTGCCGCGCTGGGTCCGGCGCTGCGGAGCCCGCTGCCGTGATATCTGGGATCGCACCATCGGTCCTGCGCGCCGCATGAGTGCGCCGGTGCAGCCATGAAGCCCATGCCCGGCAGGCGCCTGCACCTGATCACCTGGGGGGTGGTGGCTGCGCTGCTCGCAGGGCTGGCGGTGGCGGTGGCCGTGCTGCTGTGGCATACGCGCGCGGACGCGCTGGACGTTGCCGAGGCGCGCGTCACCCGTTTCGCCGCGGGGGCGGAGGCGGGCATGAACCGCACGCTGCTCTCTTTCGACGTGCTGTTGGCGCATACGGAAGAGCTGCTGGCCCTGCGCGCACGCGACCGTGCGGGCCTTGACGTGGCGGCGGCCGACACGCTGCTGCGCGGCGTGGCGCGGCAGAACCTCCTGCTGCGCTACGTGGCGCTGCTCGATGCGCGGGGCGCCGTGCTGGCATCTTCGGCGTCCACCGGCGAACTGGACGGCGTGGAGCTGCCCGAAGGCTTCCTGGCGGCCGCCCTCGCGCCCGCGGTGGCCACGCTGTCCGTCAGCCAACCCGTGGTGAGTCCTACCAGTTCCGAGCGGGTGCTGTACATGGCGCGCCAGTTGCGCATGGGCGACGGCACGCCGCTGCTGGTCGTCGCGCAGGTGCCGACGGAAGCACTGGTGGCGGTGCTGATGCAGGGGCTGGAGGTTCCCGACATGGAAGTGACGCTGGAGCGCACGCAAGGCGTGCTGCTGCTGGGCGTGGAGGCGCCACAGGGGACCGTGGAGCGGCAGGAGCGCGCAGCGCCGGCCCTGCAGGAAGGCAGCGCGGACGATGGCGTGCACGCATGGCAGGCCAGCGCGCGGCTGTCGGGCAAACCGGCCATGGTGGTGGCGCGTCCGCTCATCTACCCCGATCTGTGGGCCACCGTCAGCCTGCCGCGCGACGCGGCGCTGGCGGGCTGGCGGCAGGAGGCGCTGACGGTGCTGTTCGGCGCGCTGCTGTTTGCGGCCACGGTGGTGGCCGCGGGAAGCGTGGTCGCCCTGTACCTGCGGCGCATGCACAGTGCGCGGCGGGTGGTGGCGCGCTCCAAGGCCACGCTGGACCAGGCGCTCGAAGCCATGGTGAGCGGCTTCGTGTTGCTGGACGCACAGCGCTGCGTGGTGCAGTGGAACCTGCGCTTCGAGGAGATGTTCCCCTGGCTCGTCAGCACCATCGGGGAGGGCGTGCCGTTTCGCCGCGTGCTGGAGACGACCGTGCACTACCACCTGCCCGGCGCCAGCGCGGAGGAAAAGCGCGCGTGGGTGGAGGAGCGCCTGCAGCAGCAGTGCACGCCGCGAGGCGGGGTGGAGCAGCTTTTGCCCAACGGCCATTACGTGCAGATCACCGAGCGCGCCACGGCCGATGGCGGCGTGGTCATCATCTACCACGACGTGACCGACCTGCGGCTGGCCACGGCCGAGGTGGAACACCTGGCGTTCTACGACCAGCTCACCGGCCTGCCCAACCGGCGCCTGCTGCTGGATCAGCTGGGCGATGCCAGCGCATCGGCGGTGCGTACGGGCACGCATGGCGCGGTGCTGTTCATCGACCTGGACCACTTCAAGACCCTCAACGACACCCTGGGCCACGAGATCGGGGACTACCTGCTGCAGCAGGTCGCCCGCCGCCTGGAAAGCGGCGTGCGCGTGGGCGACATCGTGGCGCGCCTGGGCGGGGACGAATTCGTGGTGCTGCTGGCCGGCCTGGCGACCGAGGCGGAACGCGCCCGCGAGCAGGTGCGCGCCGTGGCCGAGAAGGTCGTGCAACTGCTGGCGCAGCCCTATCCGATCGCGGGACAGAGCTACCACGGCAGCTGCAGCGTGGGCGCCGCGCTGTTCGGCAGCGTGCTGCAGACCGCGGCCGAAGTACTCAAGCAGGCGGACATCGCCATGTACCAGGTCAAGGCGCAGCGCGGCAACGCGGTGTGCTTCTTCGACCCTCGCATGCAGGTGGCGCTGAGCGCGCGTGCGCGGCTGGAGTCGGACCTGCAGGATGCGCTGCGCGAAGGGCAGTTCCTGCTGCACCTGCAGCCCCAGTTCACGCGCGACGGCGCCGTGGTGGGGGGCGAGGCGCTGCTGCGCTGGCAGCACCCGGAGCGCGGCCTGGTGCTGCCTGCGGAGTTCATCGGCGTGGCGGAGGACAGCGAGCTCATCGTGCCCCTGGGCCGCTGGGTGCTGGCCAGCGCCTGCGAGCTGCTGGCGCGCTGGCAGGCATCGCCGCGGCTGCGCGAACTGTCGCTGAGCGTGAATGTGAGCGCGCGCCAGTTCCGCAGCCCCGACTTCGTGGAGCAGCTGTCGCAACTCTTGCTGCGCAGCGGCGCACCGGCGCACCGGCTGGAGTTGGAACTTACCGAATCCCTGGTGCTGGAGGACGTGGAAGACTCCATCGCCAAAATGCACCAGCTGCGCACCAAGGGTGTGCGTTTCGCCGTGGACGATTTCGGCACGGGCTACTCTTCACTGGCCTACCTCACGCGGCTGCCCTTGCATCGGCTGAAGATCGACCGCACTTTCGTGCACCACCTGGGCGAGAGTCGCAGCGACGATGTGGTGGTGCAGACCATCCTGGGCATGGCGCGCAACCTGGATCTGGAAGTGGTGGCCGAGGGGGTTGAGACAGAGGAACAGCGCAGCTTTCTCGCGCTGCATGGCTGCGACGTGTACCAGGGCTACCTGCTGGCGCACCCCATGCCGGTGGAGGCGCTGCAAGCCCGCTACGGCGACGCGCCGCAGGCGCAACCCGCAGCAGCGCACTAACGCCTGTGCGCGCGCCGGCCTAGGCCCTGCGCGACGACACCACGATGCCACCCACGATCAGCGCGAACGCCAGGGCGTGGTACAGGTGCGGCGCTTCTCCGAGGAAGACCGTGGACAGCACTGCCGCGAACAGCGGTGTGAGGTTGATGAAAAATCCCCCCACCACCGGCCCCGCGCGCTGCGCCGCCACGCCCCAGAAGCGATAGGCCAGGATGGCCGGGCCCACGGCGATGAAGGCCAGGCCAGCAGCCAGCGGCCAGCCCCAGGTGATCTGCGTGGCGCCCAGTGACCATTCCACGCCCGCAAAGGCGCCCGACCAGCCCAGTCCGAAGATCATCTGCGCCATGAGGAAGGCCGCCCAGTCGCCGCGCAGTTCGCGCGGCTCGCTGGTGCGCACCAGCAGCCAGCTGTAGAACGACCAGGAGATGGTGGCCGCGACCATGTACAGGTCGCCCGGCACCAGGCGCAGTGCCAGCAACTGCTCCCAGCTGCCGCGGCTGAGCACCAGCACTACGCCGGCCACCGACAGCAGCACCCCCGCTATTTGCCTGCGCGAGGCCGGCACGCCGAAGCACAGCGCGCCGATGATGAGCATCCATACCGGCATGCCCGAGCCCACTAGCGTCACGTTCAGCGGCGTGGAGGTCTGCAGCGCCAGGTACTGCAGCGCGTTGTAGCTGCCGATGCCCAGCAGGCCCAGCAGCGCATAGCGGCGCCAGTGTGGCCACAGCGGGCTGCCGGGGCGCAGCACCTGCCAGGCCAGCGGCAGCAGCAGCGCAAACGCCAGCAGCCAGCGCACGAAGTTCAGGGTGATGGGCGGGATCAGCGTGTTCAGCGCGCGGCCAACCACGGCATTGCCGGCCCATAGCAGCGGCGCGGCCACGAGCATCGCAATCGTGCCCGGTGAGAGTCGTTGGGTCATAGGGGCAGCAACTGTAAGCGAAAGACGTGACAGTCGGCGTCCTCCCGTGTGTGTCCCGCGCACGGCAAGGGCTGGCAAATCATGGCAGCATCTGCGGCGTTCGCTTGCAATCATTCCAGGAGACCCATTCCCATGACCCTCGCCGTTCAGATCCGCCAGCACGGTGGCCCCGAAGAACTCCAGATCGTTGACGTGCAGGTCGGCGAGCCCGGCCCGGGTGAGGTGCGCATCCGCCACCGCGCGGTGGGCCTGAACTTCATCGACGTGTACCACCGCACCGGCCTGTACCCCTTGAACATGCCGGCCAGCATCGGCATGGAGGGCGCGGGCGTGATCGAGGCGGTGGGCGAGGGCGTCACGCACCTGCGCGTGGGCGACCGCGCGGCCTACGCCAGCCAGCCGCCCGGCAGCTACTGCGAAGTGCGCGTGATGCCCGCCAAGTGCGTGTGCAAGCTGCCCGATGCGATCAGCTTCGAGACCGGTGCGGCCATGATGCTCAAGGGCCTGACCGCCCAGTATCTGCTGAAGAAAACCCGCCCCGTCGAAGGGCTGGAGCCCGGCGACTTCGTACTGTTCCACGCGGCCGCGGGGGGCGTGGGCCTGATCGCCTGCCAGTGGGCCAAGGCCCTGGGCCTGCAGCTCATCGGCACCGCAGGATCGGACGCCAAGTGCCAGCTGGCGCTGGACAACGGCGCGGCCTATGCCATCAACTATGCCAAGGAAGACTTCGCCGCCCGGGTCAAGGAGATCACCGGCGGGCGCGGCGTGAAGGTGGTGTACGACTCCGTGGGCAAGGACACCTGGGACAAGTCGCTGGATTGCCTGCGTCCCTTCGGGTTGATGGCCAGCTTCGGCAACGCCTCGGGCCCCGTGGCGCCGTTCGCACCCGGCATGCTGGGCGCCAAGGGCTCGCTGTACGTCACGCGCCAGACGCTGTTCAGCCACATCACCACGCGCGAGGCCACGCAGGCCATGGCGGACGACCTGTTCGCCGTGGTGGCCAGCGGCCAGGTGAAGATCCACATTGCCCAGCGCTATGCGCTGCGCGACGTGCAGCAGGCGCACCGCGACCTGGAGGCGCGCAAGACCACGGGCTCCACCATCCTCACGCTGGAATGACGGCGCCCAGCCAGCCGGCGCCCGCCTGGGTGGCCGCCGCACGCCGGCAGGCGCAGTGCCCGCCAGTGGCACAGCGCGTGCCGCTGCTGTTGGGGCGCGAGTGCGTGGGGTCGGTGGATGCCGCGGTTTTTGACCAGATTGGCATTCAAAGGTTACTGGACAAGCGCTGGCAGCTATCACAAGTAGAGCATCAAGGGCAACCCGCGTGGGCCCTGCCGGCGCAGGAGGCCACGGCGGCGCTGAATGCGCTGGCCCTTGCGCTGCGCACGGCGGGCTGCTGCGGCCCCTGGCGCGACGAGCAACTGGCCGTGTGCACGCCCGATGGCCGGCGCCTGGCGACCGTGGAGCGCGGGGCCGTGCGCGTGCTGGGCCTGGCCACGCAGGCCGTGCACCTGGTGGGCTGCACGGCGGGGGGCGCCCTGTGGGTGCAGCAGCGCTCCTTCACCAAGCCCAACAACCCCGGCCAGTGGGACACGCTGATGGGCGGCATGGTGTCCGCGGCCGACAGCCTGCATGAAGCCCTGGCGCGCGAGACATGGGAGGAGGCCGGGCTGCGCCTGGAGCAATTGCAGGCCCTGGCAGCCGGCGGCCAGGTGCAGTTTGCGCAGCCCAGCAGCGAGGCGGGTGGCACCGGCTACATGGTGGAGCGCATCGACTGGTTCCACGCCACCGTGCCCGAGGGCGTGGTGCCGGTGAACCAGGATGGCGAAGTGGCGCGCTTCGAATGCCTGACCCATGGCGAGGTGCACGAGCGCCTGGCTCAAGGGGCGTTCACGCCGGAGGCGGCGCTGGTGCTGGCCGGTTTCTATGGTTGGTGATTTGCTATTAAAACAATAGCTGTTACCGCATAATGGACAAGCGTTAGACAGCGATTTCATTCGTTAGTGAAGCGCCGCCGCGGCGGTTGCCTGTGCAGCGGACTGGAGAACATGCGGCGCGCCGACGCCATAGGGGCACATGCCCGACAATCCAGGCCTCATGCCTGCGCCGGCAGGCTCGCCGCACTACGGCACGCTTTCTCCACCGCTCCTCGCACACCATGGCCCGTTCCCGTCTGCTGCCCGACAACTTCACCCTTGCCCTCGTGGCCACCGTCACGCTGGCCAGCCTGCTGCCTGCATCCGGCGCCGTGGGCGCGTTTTTCGAGAAGGCCACCGTGGGCGTGGTGGCGCTGTTGTTCTTCATGCATGGCGCCAAGCTGTCGCGCGAGGCCGTGATCGCAGGCATCGGCCACTGGCGATTGCACCTGCTGGTGGTGGCCAGCACCTTCATGCTGTTTCCGGTGCTGGGCCTGGTGCTGCGGCCGGTGCTGCAGCCGCTGGTGACGCCCGAGCTGTACACCGGCGTGCTGTTCTTGTGTGTGCTGCCGGCCACGGTGCAGTCGGCCATCGCGTTCACGGCGGTGGCCCGCGGCAACATGGCGGCGGCCATTTGCAGCGCTTCGGCCTCCACCCTGCTGGGTATCGTGATCACGCCGCTGTTGGTGGGCGTGGTGCTGCCGCAGGCCTCGGGCACGGTGCAGCAGGATGTGCTGGGCAGCATCGGTCGCATCATGCTGCAGCTGATGCTGCCCTTCGTTGCGGGGCACCTGCTGCGGCCGTGGATCGGCGGTTTCATTGGCCGCCACGCGGCGACGCTCAAGTACGTGGACCAGGGCTCGGTGCTGCTGGTGGTCTACACCGCATTCAGCGCAGCCGTGGTGGGCGGCCTGTGGCACGAGTTGCCGCTGCCTGCGCTGGCCGGCCTGCTGGTGGTGTGCGCGGTGATCTTGGGGCTGGCGCTCACCGCCACCACTTGGCTGGCGCGGCGCCTGGGTTTTTCCAAGGAGGATGAGATCACCATCGTGTTCTGTGGCTCCAAGAAGAGCCTGGTGAGCGGCGTACCCATGGCCAAGGTGCTGTTCCCCTCGGAGGCCGCAGGCGCCATCGTGCTGCCGCTGATGGTGTTCCACCAGATGCAGCTCATGGTGTGCGCGGTGCTGGCGCAGCGCTATGCACGCCGTCCCCAGGCGACAGCGCCTCAGGGGTGATCGTTCAGCGGCGCGGGCGCCGCGCGCAGGGCCTTGAGGCGGCTGGGGGCCAGCGCGCCGGCCGACTCCAGGATGGGGTAGGCGATGGAACAGATGTGCGAGTTGATGCGCTTGAGGTCGCTGATCAGGTCGATGTGCAGCGAGCTGGTCTCCATGGCCGGCACCGTGCCGTCCGACAGCCGTAGCAGGTGGCTGGCGGCGTAGGCGCGCTCCAGGTCGCGAAAGCGCACCTTCTCCTCCAGCAGGCGCTGCGCGTCGCGCAGGTTGCCGTTCAGGAACACGCTCATGCCCAGGCGCAGGTTGTCTATCAGGCGCTGGTGCAGTTCGGTGATCTCGGCCATGCCGGCCTCGGAGAAGTCGCGGCCCTTGCGGATCTTCTTGTCCTCGATGTCCTGCAGCACGCGCTCGATGATGTCGCCCACCTGCTCCATGTTGATGGTGAAGCTGATGATGTCGGCCCAGCGGCGGCTTTCCTCCTCGCCCAGGGCCTCGCGCGAGATCTTCGTCAGGTAGTACTTGATCGCGGAGTACAGCTCGTCCACCTCGTCGTCCATCTTGCGCAGGCGTTCGGCCAGGTCCTGGTCGTTGTGGCGTATGACCTGCAGCACGCCCAGCAACATGGTCTCCACCACGTCGGCCTGGTACAGGGCCTCGCGCGCCGCGCAGGAGATGGCCAGCGAGGGCGTGGACAGCGCGGACGGGTCCAGGTGCTGCGGGCGGCGGCGCTGCGCGCTTTCGGGCTTGGGCAGCAACCACGCCACGGCGCGCGCCACCCATTGCGTGAAGCCGATGAAGCCCACGCTGATGAGGATGTTGTAGGCCAGGTGGAACAGCACCACGCCCTGGGCCGTGCCGGGCATGTGCGGCTGCAGGTGCCGCAGCCACAGCCCGATGAACGGGGCCACCAGCAGCACGCCCAGGACCTTGAACACCAGGTTGCCCACGGTCACCTGGCGCACCTCCACGGCCGACTTGGCGGTGGTCAGTACCGCCACCAGGCCGCTACCCAGGTTGGCGCCCAGCACCAGGCCGAGGGCCACGTCCAGCGGCACCACGTGCGAGGCGGCCATGGCCGCGATCAGCAGCACGATGGCGAGACTGGAGTAGGCCAGCACGGCCAGCACCGTGCCCAGGATGATCTCCAGCGCAATGTCGCTGCGCACCGAGCCCAGCACCATCTTGATGACGGGCGAGGCCAGCATGGGGCCGCTGGCCTGCATCACCATCTCCAGCGCCAGCAGCATCAGCCCCAGGCCGATCAGCACGCGCCCCACGCGCCCGGCGGTGCCGGCCTGGCGCGCGATGAACAGCACCACGCCCACGAAGATGAACAGCGGCGACAGCCACGACAGGTCCAGCGAGAACAGCACGGACATGAGCGCGGTGCCCACGTCAGCGCCGCGCATCACGGCCAGCGCCGCGGGCAGCGTGATCAGCCCCTGGCCCACGAAGGACGAGGTCATGAGCGAGGTGGCGGTGCTGGACTGCACCAGTGCCGTCACGCCCATGCCCGAGAGCGCGGCGGAGAAGCGGTTGCCCATGCTGCGCGCCAGCATGGTGCGCAGATTGGCGCCGAACACGCGCAGCACGCCGGTGCGCACGAGGTGCGTGCCCCAGACCAGCAGGGCAATGGCGGCCAGCAGATTCAGCAGGTGTTTCATGGGTGGGCTTGGGCTCTTCCAACGGGTCGTCGTGCGACCATGAAACAGCGCAGCATACCCGCGAACGGGCGCCGTGGTGGCGCCCAGGCGGGCGTCAGCCGGTGCGGCGCACGCGCAGCAGCTCGTCCAGGATCAGGCAGGCCGCACCCACGGTGATGGCGCAGTCGGCCACGTTGAACGCGGGGAAGTGCCAGCCGCGCAGGTGAAAGTCCAGGAAGTCCACGACGTAGCCATGCTGCAGGCGGTCCACCACGTTGCCGATGGCACCGCCCAGGATGCTGGACAGCGCGAAGCAGAACAGCTTCTGCCCCGGGTGGGCGCGCAGCTGCCACAGGATGAAGACCGCCGTTGCCAGCGCAATGCCCGTGAACAGCCAGCGCTGCCATCCCCCGGCATCGGCCAGGAAGGAGAACGCCGCCCCGGTGTTGTGCGCCCGCACGATGTTGAAGAAGCTGGTCACGTAGGTCGCGTCGCCCAGGCGGTAGTAGCCCAGGATCAGCGTCTTGGTGAACTGGTCGGCAATGACGAGCAGCACGGCCCAGGCCAACCAGGGCCACAGGCTGGCGCTGCGGGATACGGCGGCGCGCGCCATCAGGCGTGCACCCGGTTTTCACCGGCGCCATGCAAGTTGCTGTCGCAGCGCCCGCAGAGCGTGGGGTGCTCGGGATTCTGGCCCACGTCGGCGCGGTAGTGCCAGCAGCGCTCGCACTTGGCATCGGAACTGGCTGCAACGCTGATCTGCAGGGCGCTGCCAGCTATCAAATATGTAGCTGAAACGATGAGCACGAACTTCAGGTCGTCGCCCAGGCTGGCCAGCAGCGCATGGTCTTCGGGCGCGGCAGTGAGCGTGACCACGGCCTGTAGCGACGAGCCCACGGTGCCGGCAGCGCGCACGGTCTCGATCTCCTTGTTCACCGCGTCGCGGATCTCACGTAGGCGTTCCCACTTGGCGGCCAGGCCTTCGTCGGCCGTGGGAATGGTCTGGTAGGTCTCCAGGTAGATGGTCTCGGACTGGCCGAACACCTTCCATGCCTCTTCGGCCGTGAAGGACAGGAACGGCGCCATCCAGCGCAGCATGGCATGGGTGATCTGGTACAGCGCCGTCTGCGCGCTGCGGCGCGCCAGGCTCTTGGGCGCCGTGGTGTACAGGCGGTCCTTGAGCACGTCGAGGTAAAAGCCCCCCAGGTCTTCCGAGCAGTACAGCTGCAGCTTGGCGACCACGGGGTGGAACTCGTACACCTTGTAGTGCGCCAGGATGTCCTGCTGCAGCTGCGCCGCGCGCGAGAGGGCGTAGCGGTCGATCTCCAGCATCTGCTCGAACGGCACGGCGTCCTGGGCCGGGTCGAAGTCGCTCACGTTGGCGAGCAAGAAGCGCAGCGTGTTGCGGATGCGGCGGTAGGCGTCCACCACGCGCGCCAGGATCTTGTCGTCGATCGCCAGGTCGCCCGAGTAGTCGGTGGCGGCACACCACAGGCGGATGATTTCGGCGCCCAGCTTGCCGCTCACCTCCTGCGGCGAGACGGTGTTGCCCAGCGACTTGCTCATCTTCTTGCCCTGGCCGTCCACCGTGAAGCCGTGCGTGAGCAGGCCGCGGTAGGGTGCGCGCCCGAAGATGGCGCTGGCCAGCAGCAGCGAGCTGTGGAACCAGCCGCGGTGCTGGTCATGGCCTTCGAGGTACAGGTCGGCCTCGGGACCCTCGTCATGGTGCATGGTGGGGTGGGTGCCGCGCATCACATGCCAGAAGGTGGAGCCGGAGTCGAACCACACTTCCAGGATGTCGGTGCTCTTGGTGTAGTGCTTGGCGTCCTCCGCGCCCAGGATCTCCTCGGCCGTCACACGGCTCCAGGCTTCGATGCCGCCCTGCTCGACGATCTCTGCGGCCTGGTCGATGATCTCCATGGTGCGCGGGTGCAGCTCGCCCGAGTCCTGGTGCAGGAAGAACGGGATCGGCACGCCCCAGCTGCGCTGGCGCGAAATGCACCAGTCGGGCCGTCCGGCAATCATGTCGCGCAGGCGGGCCTTGCCGTTGTCCGGGTAGAAGGCCGTGTGCTCGATGGCTTCCAGCGCGATCTGGCGCAGGGTTTGTGCGGGTTTCTGCGCCGGGTCGGTGAACACGCCCTCGCCCTCGTCCATGCGCACGAACCACTGCGCCGCGGCGCGGTAGATCACGGGCGTCTTGTGGCGCCAGCAGTGCGGGTAGCTGTGGGTGATGGTGGTGGTGTTCAGCAGGCGACCGGCGACCTTGAGTGCGTCGATGATGACGGGCACGGCCTTCCAGATGTGCTGGCCGCCGAACAGCGGAAAGTCCGCCGCGTAGGTGCCGTTGCCCTGCACGGGGTTCAGGATCTGGTCGTAGGCCATGCCGTGGGCGACGCAGGAGTTGAAGTCGTCCACGCCATAGGCGGGCGAGGAGTGCACCAGGCCCGTGCCATCGCTGGCAGTGGCGTAGTCGGCCAGGTACACGGGCGACAGGCGCCGGTAGCCCGCGTCCATGTCGTACAGCGGATGCTCGAACTCCAGGCCCGCGAGCTTTTCGCCGGGCACCACGGCCAGCACCTGGCCCGTGAGGCCCCAGCGCGTCATGCAGGCCTCGACCAGCGATTCGGCCACGATGAACAGGCCGCGCTCGGTGTCCACCAGCGCGTACGGCAGCTCGGGATTGAGGTTCAGTGCCTGGTTGGCGGGAATGGTCCAGGCGGTGGTGGTCCAGATGACCGCGAAGGCGTCCTTGGACAGGGCGGGCAGGCCGAAGGCAGCGGCCAGCTTGGCCGGCTCATGCGCCTTGAACGCCACGTCCAGCGTCTGGCTCTTCTTGTCCTGGTATTCGATCTCGAACTCCGCCAGCGACGAGGCGCAGTCGAAGCACCAGTACACGGGCTTCAAGCCACGGTACACGAAACCGCGCTCCATGACCTTTTTGAGCGCGCGGACCTCGCCGGCCTCGCTCGCAAAATTCATGGTCTTGTACGGGTTGTCCCAGTCGCCCAGCACGCCCAGGCGCTTGAAGTCCACCATCTGCTGCGCGATCTGCTCGGTGGCAAACGCGCGGCCCTTGGCCTGCATCTCGTCGCGCGGCAGGTTGCGGCCGTGCAGCTTTTCGATGGCGTTTTCGATCGGCAGGCCGTGGCAGTCCCAGCCCGGCACGTAGATCGCGTCAAAGCCCTCGAGCTGGCGCGCCTTGATGATCATGTCCTTCAGGATCTTGTTTACCGCGTGGCCGATGTGCAGCTGGCCGTTGGCGTACGGCGGGCCGTCGTGCAGGATGAACTTCGGCGCGCCGCTGCGGGCGTCGCGCAGCTTCTTGTAGATGCCCTTGTCGTCCCATTCCTTGACCCAGCCCGGCTCGCGCTTGGGCAGGTCGCCGCGCATGGGGAAGGGCGTGTCGGGCATGTTCAGCGTGCCGCGGTAGGCACTGGCGGGGGCGTTCTTGGGGTTGGAATCGGACATGGGAACCTTCAGGTCAAGGGCGTTCCGGGCGTGGCCCGAAAGGCAAACACGGGGGCAGGACAAGGGCGGGGCTGGCGCGGCCCGCCAAGCGCTGGCGGGGCGAAGGCGGCCCCGTCAAATTCGGTCGCGGGTGGTCTGGCGACGGGTCTCTGCGTGGGAGGATGCGAAGTACGCGCGGGCGTCATCGCAGTCCTTGGCGATGCCGGTTGTGAGGGCGCCAAGGCTGTCGTACTTCAGCTCGTCGTGCAGTTTGTGCAGGAGTTCCACGCGCACGATTTTACCGTAGGCCCCCTCGGCTCCCAGGTGAGCGGGCCACTGCAGGCAATGCGTCTCCAGCAGCACGCGCCCGCCGTTCACGTCGCTCGGGTCCAGCGACGGGCGCACGCCCAGGTTGGCCACACCGGGCAGGGGCTCGGCGTCCAGCCCGTGCACCAGTACCGCGAAGATGCCGCTGGCGGCCGGTTTCCAGTGCGCAAAGCGCAGGTTCAGCGTGCGAAAGCCGTCCTGGTGAGGCCCGCTGGCGGCGGAGCGGCCCAGCGACCGGCCCAGCTTGCGTCCATGCACCACGTGGCCAGAGATCGCGTACGGGCGCCCCAGCAGGCGAGTGGCTTCCTCCATGTCGCCGGCGCCCAGGGCGTCGCGCACGGCGGAGCTGGAAACACGCAGCCCGTGCACCTCGTAGCTGTTCATGCGCGCCACCTCGAAGCCGCGCTCGCGGCCGGCGGTGTCCAGCATGGCGTAGTCCCCCGCGCGCTGGGCGCCGAAGCGGAAATCGTCGCCCACCAGCAGGTAGCGCGCCCCCAGGCCGCCCACCACCACATCGTCGATGAAGGCCTGGGGTGCCTGGCGTGCCAGCTTTTCGTTGAACGGCAGCACGATGGTCTGCTGCACGCCGCAGCGCGCCAGCTCGGACAGCTTGTCGCGCAGCGTGCCGATGCGCGCGGGCGCGAGATCCGGGCGCTTGTGCACCCCGGCGAAGTAGTCGCGCGGATGCGGCTCGAAGGTCAGCACGCAGCTTTGCACGCCGCGGTGCTGCGCCTCGCTGTTCAGCAGGGCCAGCATGGCCTGGTGGCCGCGGTGCACGCCGTCGAAATTGCCGATGGTGAGGGCGCAGGCCGGTGCCACGTCCGGGTGATGGAAGCCGCGGAAGATCTTCATCGCAGTGCTTTTCTTTTGATAGCGGCTGGCGCAAGTCCATCAAGCGCTTGACGCCAATTTGTCATGAAAAAGAGTATATTGTGCGCTACCGGCTGCGCTGCACAGTGCGACCGGCGAGACATCAACGTTCCGATTCTTGTGTTCCATGGCAGGAGGCGTGTTGTGAAGGTCTTGAAGCTGTCGGCCCAGGGGCTGCCGCAATCCTGGATAACGCTGGAGCAGGCGGTCACGCACTACGCCGCGGGCGAGGTGCGCTGGGAGATCGGCGCGCAGGTCGCGCTGTTTCGCGGTGGCCATAACGCCATCACCGGCGAGCAGTCACAGATCGCGGTAAGCAGCATCATCGGTACGCGTGGCGTGCCGAACATCAACCCCTTTGACCTCTACCCCAGCCTCACCAACGCCAAGCTGTTCGCACGCGACCGCAACGTGTGCGCCTACTGCGGAGGGCATTTCCAGGAACAGGACCTGACCCGCGAGCACATCGTGCCGTTTGCCAGGAACGGCGTGGACCACTGGATGAACGTGGTCACCTCCTGCCGCCCCTGCAACCACCGCAAGGGCCCGCGTACGCCCGAGCAGGCGCATATGCCGCTGCTGTACACGCCTTACGTACCCAGCCTGTGGGAAGACTTCATCCTGCGCAACCGGCGCATCCTGGCCGACCAGATGGAGTTCCTCATGGCCCACGTGCCCAAGTCGTCGCGGCTGTTGAGCTGACGTTGGCGGTAAGAAAAAACGCGGCCTTGGCCGCGTTTTTTGATGAGGCCGGCTGGGCTTTCTTAAGCAGCCGCCTTGCGGGCCTTGACCAGGAAGCCTTGCACAGGCTCGCCGCCTTCGTAGCGCAGCGTCAGGTCTTCGATCTCCACCGATTCAAAGCCCGCTTGGCGGCACAGCGCCTGCACATGGCTGCGCTTGTGGGCATAGCGGCCATTGGACTGCAGCACGAGGTCGGCGCCTTCTTCCGGGGCGGCCTCGCAGGAGAAGTAAAAGTCCCCGGCCGGCAGCAGAATGCGGTGCGCGTTGGGAATGGTTTCCCCC
Source organism: Diaphorobacter sp. C33 (assembly GCF_030503915.1). Taxonomy (NCBI): domain Bacteria; kingdom Pseudomonadati; phylum Pseudomonadota; class Betaproteobacteria; order Burkholderiales; family Comamonadaceae; genus Diaphorobacter; species Diaphorobacter sp. C33. Next base: position 2,138,895 of record NZ_CP129980.1, on the reverse strand, counting down.
AGCTCGCCGGTGTAAATGAAGACGTCCAGTGCGGTGATTACCTCATAGATGTCGCCCGGCGTCTCGCGCAGCGCATCCAGCAGGTTGACGGTGTGAAACCGGTCGTACACGCGGTGGCGATGGGCCTGCTCGATCATCTTGGTGGAAACATCCACGCCGATCAGGAATCCGTCGATGCGGCCCAAGCACACACCCAGCAGCCCCGTGCCGCAGCCCAGGTCCAGCACATTCAGGTGCTTATCGGGGTAGCGGGCCAGGATCTTGTCGGCCACGATTTTCGGCAGTTGGTACCGCAGACCGCGTACCGTGTGCTGGTCGTAGACCTCGGCCAGGCCATCAAACAGATGGCGGTTCAACTCGACAGGCTGGTGCGGCGGGGTAACGCCATGGGCCAGCGCGCTGTAATAGGCATACACGGAATCGCCGGGCGCCAACTCAAGCAACGTGGTGGTATCGGCCGCGGCCTGGGCGGGCTTGCCTGCCGCCAGCAGGGTCTTCACGCGGCCCAGCAGCGCCTGTTGGTCCTTGGGATCCTGCGCGATCAAGCCGTTCCATACATCCAGTGCTTCGGCGTGTTGCCCCAGGCCTTCCAGGTCGGCGGCCAGGAGGCGGCGCAACTGCACGTCGCCCGGCACCAGCTCCAGACCGCGACGCAGATGGCGCACGGCCATTTCAGCGTGGCCCGCACGGTGCGCAATGTCCACCACCCCGGCCAGCACCAACAGGTTCTTGGGCTCCAGCTTGGCCACCTTCTCGGCCGTCTCCACGGCTTCCTGGAACTGGTTCTGTCGCGCCAGCAGCAGCGCCAGCTCCAGCAGACCCGGGCCCCATGTAGGTGCCAGGGCGACGCTCTTGCGCAGGGCTTCGAAGGCGCCCTTGACGTTGCCTGCCTTCTCCGCCATCAGGCCGGCCAGCATGAAGACGCGCGCGTCGTTGGGCGACTTCTTCTGGGCCTTGTTCAGGGTCTCGGCAGCCTGGCGGAGTTCACCTTTGGCGATCTGGGTGCGGGCGGTCTCGAGGTACTGGCGGATGGGGTCAGCGTGGGGGGCAGTGGCGCTCATGGCAAAAAGGTGCTGCGCGTTAGGGCGCTAAACGGAAAACCCGTCATTATCCGGGAAGCGTGGAAGCCGCCGGCGGCGGAGCGTAAAGCGCGTTTCGCCGACGCCAATGCGGCCGCCTGCACGTCTGCGCGGTGCAGGTGGGCCATACGCTGTGCGGCTTCCTGGTTCAAGCCAAAAACTGCGCGCATGGCACTGGATTCGGCGGCGGTGTCCAGAAAGGCAGCGATCTTCGTGCCGTGCAAGGCACGCGTTCGTAGAGCGCTATGCACGCAAGCAGAGCATCCGCACACAGCAGCATCCCCGCAAGCGCTAAGCCAGCGGAGATGCTTCCGAGAAGCGCTGCTTGGGGCCCTTAGGCAAACACCCCCGCCGTGTCCTGCATGCGCGCGCCCACCTCGCCCAGGTGGTGCAGCGTGTCGCCCCACGACATCTCCAGCTGCGTGAGCGTCTTGAAGTAGTGGCTGATGATGTACTCGTCCGTCACGCCGATGCCGCCGTGCAACTGCACCGCCTGCTGGCCGACGAAGCGCATGGACTGGCCCAGTTGCACCTTGGCGCGGGCCAGGGCGCGGTGGCGCTCGCCGGCTTCCTCGCCCAGCTTCAGGCTGGCGTAGTAGCTCATGGAGCGCGCCAGCTCCAGCTGCATCTTCATGTCGGCGATGCGGTGGCGCAGCGCCTGGAAGCTGGCGATGGGCACGCCGAACTGCTTGCGCTGGTTCATGTAGTCGGCGGTGATGGCCAGGGTCTGCTCCATGGCGCCCACGGCGTAGGCGCAGGCGGCGGCAATGCCGGTGTCCACGGCCAGCTCCAGCGCGGCCAGGCCGTCGGCGGTGGCGAGTGTGGCGGGCGCCTGGGTCAGCGACAGTTCGGCGGCGCGGCTGCCGTCCTGCGTGAGGTAGCCGCGCGTGGCCACGCCGGCGGCGCTGCGTTCCACCAGGAACAGCGCGATGCGGCCATCGAGCTGTGCGGGCACGAGGAAGGCGTCCGCCTGGTCGCCCGCCGGAACTACGCTTTTAATAGCTGTGAGCGCATATCCACCGGGCGCTGCAGCCGCTTTTGCCTCGCAAACATCGAGGCGGTAGCGGGCCTTGCGCTCCTGGTGGGCCAGCACCACCAGGGCTTCGCCGCTGGCGATGCGCGGCAGCCAGGCGGACTGCACGTTGTCGTCGGCGCACTCGCTGAGCACGCGGGCCGCAATGAACGCATGCGCCAGCGGCTCCAGCACGATGCTGCGGCCCAGCTCTTCCATGGCCACCATGGCATCCGCGGCGCCCTGGCCCAGGCCGCCGTGGGCCTCGGGCACGGTGAGGGCCGTGAGGCCCAGTTCGGCCAACTCGTTGTAAGCGGCGCGGTCAAATCCACCTGCGGCCACGATGGCGCGCCGGCGCTCGAAACCGTAACCCTTGTCCACCCAGCGGCGCACGGCGTCGCGCAGTTGCTGCTGGTCGTCGGAGAAGTTGAAATCCATGGTCTTGTCTCCTTAACCCAGCACGGTCTGAGCGACGATATTGCGTTGCACTTCATTGCTGCCGCCGTAGATGGTGGTCTTGCGCAGGTTGAAGTAGGTGGAGGCGAGCGGGGCGTTGGCGGCCACGCCGCCAGGGAAGTCGCCCTGCCAGCCGGCTTCCATGGCTTCCTCGATGAAGGGCAGGGCGAACGGGCCGGCAGCCAGCATCATCAGCTCTGCATAGCGCTGCTGGATCTCGCTGCCGCGGATCTTCAGCAGGCCGGCGATGTCCAGCGGGTTCTTGCCGCTCTTTTCCATCGACAGCACGCGCAGCACCAGCATCTCCAGCGCGACGATGTCCACCTCCAGCAGCGCGATCTGGTCGCGAAAGCGCATGTCGTCCCACACGCCCTCGGCCTTGGCGATGCGCTTCAAGCGCTCCAGCTCGCGCTTGGCGCGGTTCACGTCGGCGATGTTGGTGCGCTCATGGCTGAGCAGGTGCTTGGCGTAGGTCCAGCCCTTGTTCTCCTCGCCGATGAGCTGGTCGGCAGGCACCTCGACGTTGTCGAAGAACACCTCGTTGACCTCGCACTCGCCATCCAGCAGCTTGATGGGCCGCACGGTGACGCCGGGCGACTTCATGTCCAGCAGCAGGAAGCTGATGCCCGTCTGCGGCTTGCCCTCCGTGCTGGTGCGCACCAGGTTGAACATCCAGTCGCCGTACTGGCCGAGCGTGGTCCAGGTCTTCTGGCCGTTGACGATGTACTTGTCGCCCACGCGCTCGGCGCGGGTCTTGAGGCTGGCCAGGTCCGAGCCCGAGCCCGGCTCGCTGTAGCCCTGGCTCCACCACACCTCGCCGCTGGCGATGCCGGGCAGGAAGCGCTGCTGCTGCTCCTTGCTGCCAAAGGCCATGATCACGGGCGCCACCATCACCGGCCCGAAGGGCACGATGCGCGGCGCGCCGGCGAGGGCGCATTCCTCTTCGAACAAGTGCTTTTGCACGGCATTCCAGCCGGGTCCGCCGAACTCCCGGGGCCAGCCGTAGCCCAGCCAGCCCTTGGCGCCGAGGATCTTGGCCCAGCGTTGCATGTCGTCCTTGGTCAGGCGCAGGGCGTTGTGCACCTTGTGTGCGATGTCCTGGGGCAGGTGGGTGCGCACCCAGGCGCGAATTTCCTCGCGGAATGCCTGCTCTTCGGGGGTGAATGCAAGGTCCATGTGCTGTCTCCTGTGAAGCCGCCGTTGTAGCACGGGCGTGCTTTTCAGCCCTGTCCGAACCGTGACAGGGGCGGGGTCTTGGCGAGGTCAGTGCTCGGCCACGCCCAGTTGCTCGCACAGGCGCTGCACGGTGGCGCGCAGCGCGGCCACCTCATCCTCCAGGGCCTGTACGCGCTGGGCCAGTGCGCCGTCTTCCTCGCTGCGTGACGCGGGCGATGCGCTGGCCATCTGGACGGGGCTGGCATCCACAGGGCCGCACAGCAGGTGAGCCCAGCGCGGCTCGCGCGCGCCCGGTGCGCGCGGCAGCAGCGTGACCAGCGGCCCGCCCTTGTCATCGGAGCGCGACTGCAGCTCGTCCAGGAAGGCCTCGACCGAGGAGATATCGGCAAACCGGTGCCAGCGCTCGGCATTGATGCGCAGCTCGCCCGCGGTCTGCGGGCCGCGCAGCATCAGCAGGCCCAGCAGCGCGGCGGACTGGTCGGGCACGCCCACGCCGCGGGTGAAGTTGTGCTCCCAGCGCGCCACGCGCGCGCCGCCGATCTCCAGCACCAGCGTTTGCTGGCGCAGATCATCCAGCGCCTGCTGCACCTCGCTCTCGGTGAGTTGCATGACCGGATCGCGGCTGCTCTTTTGGTTGCAGCCGGCCAGCAGGCTGTTGAGGGTGAGGGGATAGCTGTCGGGCACGGTGCGGGACTTTTCCAGCAGCGTGGCAAGCACGCGCGCTTGCGGCGCGGTCAGGGGGCGGGTGCGGGCGTCAAAGGGCATGGGCAGGGGATAATTTCCGTCAAATGAAGAACATCGTGATTTTGATCTCCGGCGGCGGCTCCAACATGGCGGCCATCGTGCGCACCGCGCAGCAGCAGGACTGGGCGGGCCGCCACGGCATCCGTGTGGCCGCGGTGCTGAGCAACAAGGCCGATGCCAAGGGCCTGGCGCTGGCGCGCGAACAGGGCATTGCCACCCAGGTGCTGGACCACAAGGCCTATCCCTCGCGCGAGGCGTTCGACACCGCGCTGGCCCAGGCCATCGACGCTTACGAGCCGTCCCTGGTGGTGCTTGCCGGCTTCATGCGCATCCTCACCCCGGGGTTCGTGGACCACTTCGCGGGCCGGCTGGTCAACATCCACCCCTCGCTGCTGCCGGCCTTCACGGGCCTGCACACGCACCAGCGCGCCATCGACGCGGGATGCAGGTTCGCCGGCTGCACGGTGCACGAGGTCACGGCAGAACTGGACGTGGGCCCCATCCTGGACCAGGCGGTGGTGCCCGTGTTGCCGGGTGATACGGCCGACGCGCTGGCCGCCCGCGTGCTCACGCAGGAACACCTGATCTACCCACGCGCCGTACTGGCGCATTTGCTCGCGAATCGATAGCTGTTAGCGCTGATGGGGTGTGCGCTGGAGCATGATTTGCTTGCAATCTGCCCGGCCGGCACGCTCACAGCGTGCGCGCCACCTGCGCGCCGCCGCCATCCTGCAGCAACGCGCGCGCCTGCCGTGTCTGCGCGGTGTGGGTCGGGTGCACCACCACCGCCCAGCGGCCCTGCTCCAGGGCTTCCCGCACCTCGGTGATCAGCCCCACGTGGTCGGGGCGCATGGTGACGAGGCCGCCGGCCAACAGGCCGAAGGTGGTGCAAAAGCCCACCACGGCGATGAAGGCCAGCAGTGGGCTGCTGAGGATCAGCGGGGTGCCCGAGCGCAGCAGCCACGCGTAGAGCAGCAGGCCGAATACGCCGCCCGCGAAACCGGTCACCACGTGGGCGCGGATCATCGTGCGGAAGATGCCACGCTGCTCCGGCTCCAGCGTGCGGCCGAAGTGCTCGGCATGGTCTTCCCGCGCATCCTCCGGCCCCAGCATGCGCACCTGGCCGGGCGCCATACCGGGCAGGCTTTGCAGCCGCGCCACCATCGCCTGTGCGTCGGCCCGGTCGTTGAACACGGCGGCCACCTTGGTCAGCGACCGCTCGCCAAACATTCCCTGTAGCAGATAGTCCATGAAAGGCTCCTTTCCGCGGCGCACGGCTCGCCTGCGCACGCCGCCGCTTGTCGTCCTGACTACACCGTAGTGCCCGCCTTTGGGCACCGGCGTAGGACAAGGGAGGGCAGGGGTGCCGGGCCGCGCGCGCAGCCAGTAGGTGGTATTTGCTATTGAAAGAGGAGCTGCTACCGCTTGATGGACAAGCGCAAGGGCCGTATTTGGCTTCAATCCTCGGGTGTGCCCGCGCACGCGGCGAAGCGCGGCTGCTCGCGGCCATCGACCACCACCGTCCCGTTGAACATGGCGGCCGGGCGCACCCACAGGCCCTGCTCGCCGTACAGCGCGCGGTACAGGGTCATGGGCTCCAGCGTCTCGCTGTGGCGTACCGTGCCGAGCACCTCGTACAGCCCGCCTTTGTAGTGGCGATAGCGGCCGGGGGGTGTGCAAACCAGGGGTGGCAGTTCATCGTTCATGGATAGCATTCGCGGTGGAAAAAATACGCATCACAACGGGAGGGCGGTTGATGGAGAAGGCGGACTTCATACACATGGTGCGCATGAGCGAGATGGCCAGCGCCGACGACAGCCGTGCCTACCGCCGCGGCGTGGCCGCCTTTGCGGCGCTGGGCTACGCCTGGGTGCTGGGCTGCCTGGCGCTGGCTGTGGGCATGCTGGTGTGGGTGGTGCCCCAACTCCTCCACGGCAAGTTCCGCTTCGCCTGGGTATGGATTGTGATGGCCGCGTGCGGCCTGTTATGGCTGAGCCTGCGTGCGCTGTGGGTGCCGCGCAGCCCGCCCCACGGCGTACAGATCACCGCGCGTGAGGCGCCGGCGCTGTTCGATGCGCTGGAGCGCATCCGCCGCAAGATCAAGGGGCCGCCCATCCACGAGGTGTATCTGGACGACGACTTCAACGCCAGCATCCGCCAGGAGCCTCGCTGGGGTGTGCTGGGCGGTGCGCGCAATCAGCTCACGCTCGGTCTGCCGCTGCTCATGGCGCTGGACAAAAAGCGCCTGCTGGCGGTGCTGGCCCACGAATACGGCCACCTGCGTGGCGACCACGGGCGCTTTGCGGCCTGGATCTACCGCACCCGCCTGAGCTGGCACCGCCTGCACGAGGGCATGCAGGACGATGCCGGCCCCATGGCCGTGGCCACGCGGGCGTTCCTGGACTGGTACTGGCCGCGCTTTGCCGCCAAGACCTTCGCCCTGGCCCGCCAGGACGAATACGAGGCCGACCGCATCGCCGCGCGCCTGCTGGGCCAGGATGAGGTGGCCGCCGCGCTCACCGAGGTCGAGATCAAGGGCGCCTGGCTGGGCGAGCAGTTCTGGCGCCAGCACTGGCAGGGCGCGCTGTCCCAACCGCTGCCCGCCGGGCCCTACGGCGCCCTGCAGCGCCTGCTGGCACTGCCGCCGGAGCCGGCCTTCGCCCAGATGGCGCTGCGCGACGCGGTACGGCGCCTGAGTGGCGTGGACGACACCCATCCCGTGCTGCGCGACCGGGTGGAGGCGCTCACGGGTGGGCGCCCCACGCTGCCGCCGTGGTCGCAGCGCGGGGCGCTGTCGCTGCTGGGGGCGCAGGCGCGCGGCTGGCTGGCGCACTTCGATGATCAGTGGTGCAAGGCCAACGCCACGGTGTGGAAGCAGCACCACGCCCGCCTGCAGCGGGCGCAGGAGCGCGTGCGCACCCTGCAGTCCACCCAGGCCGGCAACAGCGCCACCGAGACCGTGGAGCTGGCGCGGTTGATGCGCCGGCTGGACCCGCAGGCCGCCGTGCAGCCGCTGTACGAGCGCGTGCTGGCGCGCGAACCCGCCCATGTGGGTGCGCTGCTCGGGCTGGCCGACAGCCTGGCGCCACAGGACGTGGCAGGGCGCCTGCGCTGCTGTGAGGCGTTGTGGGACTGCAGTCCCACCCATCGCTGGGGTGCGGCCCGGGGCGCGGTGCAGGCGCTGGAGCAGCGTGCCGAGGCCGGTGGGGACTATGACGCCGAGGCCCTCAAGCGCTGGCGCGAGCGCGTGCGCCAGGCGGAGGAGGTGGAGGATGCCGCCCTGGAGGAGCTGTACGACACGCCCTTCTTCCAGCGCGTGACGCGCCACGATCTGAGCGCGTTCGAGCTCGGCGAGCTGCAGGCCGAATTGGCCCTGCACCGCGCGGTGGCGCGCGCCTGGCTGGTGTGCAAGCAACTGCGCGCCATGCCCCAGCGGCGCACCTACCTGCTGTTCGTGCAATTGCGCGGTCTGGATGCGCAGGCGCGCTTTGCCCTGTGCCGCCGTCTGGAGAGCGAGTTGGAACTGCCGGGACAGGTGCTGGTGCTCGCGGCCGGTGACACGGCGGCGCTGGAGGACATCGAGCGCCAGGCGTTCGAACCTGTGCACGCCGGGCCCGGAGGGGCTTGAGGCGGCGTCGGATGATGCGGGCGCGAGATGGGACAATCACGCCATGCATCCCAAAGCCCTTGTGGACGCCTGCGCGGAACTCGTCAGGCTGGTCCTTACTTTTGAACACCCGGCCGACGCCGTGGTCTCGCGCTACTTCCGCGAGCACCGCGGCCTGGGCCCGCGCGAGCGCGCCACGCTGGCCGAAACCGTCTACAACGTCCTGCGCAAGAAGCTGTTGTTCGAGCAACTCGCGCGCTCGGGCGCGGGCCCCAAGGAGCGGCGCCTGGCCATCCTGGGCTTTCACGGCCCGCGCGACTTCGTCAAGAGCGCACTGACCGAGCAGGAAAAGTCCTGGCTGGACCAGTGCGACGCCGTGCGTCCTGAAGACCTGCTGGCGCCGCACCGCCACAACCTGCCCGAGTGGCTGGTGGCGCCGCTCAAGGAGCAGCTGGGCGAGAGCGGCTTCTGGGCCCTGGCCGACAGCCTGGCGCAGCCTGCGCCATTGGACCTGCGCGTCAATGCCTTGAAGGAAAAACGCGACCAGGTGCAGAAGGAGCTTGCGCAAGCAGCTATCAAATCCGTAGTGACACCTTACTCTCCCTGGGGACTGCGCATCGCCGGCAAGCCTGCGCTCACCAAGCTGGACGCGTTCACGCGCGGCGCCATCGAGGTGCAGGACGAGGGCTCGCAGTTGCTCGCGCTGCTGCTGGACGCCAAGCGCGGCGAGATGGTGGTGGACTTCTGCGCCGGTGCCGGCGGCAAGACGCTGGCCATCGGCGCGGCCATGCGCAGCACGGGGCGGCTGTACGCCTTCGACGTGTCGGCCCACCGGCTGGAGGCGCTCAAGCCCCGCCTGGCGCGCTCGGGCCTGTCCAACGTGCACCCCGCGGCCATCGCCCACGAGCGCGACGAGCGCGTCAAACGCCTGGCCGGCAAGATCGACCGCGTGCTGGTGGATGCGCCCTGTTCGGGCCTGGGCACGCTGCGCCGCAACCCCGACCTGAAGTGGCGCCAATCGCCCGAGGCGCTGCGGGAGCTGGCCGGTAAGCAGACCGCCATCCTGGAAAGCGCGGCGCGCCTGGTCAAACCTGGCGGGCGGCTGGTCTATGCCACGTGCAGCGTGCTGCCGCAGGAAAACGAGGCCATCGCCGAAGCCTTCGGCGCGGCGCATGCCGATTTCGAGCCGCAGGACGCCGGCGCGCTGCTCACGCAGCTGAAGGTGCCCGATGCCGCACGCCTGTGCCATGGCGGCGCCAGCGGCACTGGATATCTGCGGCTGTGGCCTCATCTGCACCAGACGGACGGTTTCTTCGCTGCCGTCTGGATCCGCCGCGCGTAACTTTCCTACGCGCTGGCACGCAACGCGAAGCCATCCTGGCGGCCGGGCATGTTCCGGTCCGCGGAGACGGCGCCCGACAATGTGGAACGTCGCCGGCTGCGCGGCGGTATTGGATAGTGGATCGAGGTTTGTATGTTGTTTGATAGCGCCGCGTGGAATACCGCGCTCGACTGGCTGGCGCATGGCGCGTGGGACCTGGCCTGGTGGCAGATCGTGCTCTACACCCTGGCCACCACCCACATCACGATCGCGGCGGTGACGATCTTCCTGCACCGCTCGCAGGCGCACCGTGCGCTGGACCTGGGGCCCGTGCCTGCGCATTTCTTTCGCTTCTGGTTGTGGCTGGGCACGGGCATGGTCACCAAGGAATGGGTGGCCATCCACCGCAAGCACCACGCCAAATGCGAGACGCCCGATGACCCCCACAGCCCGCAGACGCGCGGCCTGCGCACCGTGATGTGGCGCGGGGCCGAGCTGTACCGTGCCGAGGCGGCCAACGCCGAGACGCTGAAGAAGTTCGGCCATGGCACGCCGGACGACTGGATGGAACGCAACGTCTACAGCCGCTTCACCTGGCAGGGCGTGGGGATAATGCTGGTCATCAACCTGGTGCTGTTCGGCGCCGTGGGCGCCGCCGTGTGGGCCGTGCAGATGGCGTGGATCCCGTTCTGGGCCGCGGGCGTGGTCAACGGCGTGGGCCACTACTGGGGTTACCGCAACTTCGAGGCGCAGGACGCCTCTACCAACCTCGTGCCCTGGGGCCTTGTGATCGGCGGTGAAGAACTGCACAACAACCACCACACCTATCCGACGGCCGCGAAGTTCTCGGTCAAGCCGTACGAGTTCGACGTGGGGTGGCTCTACATCAGCGCGCTGCAGCGCCTGGGCTGGGCCAAGGTCAAGAAGGTGCCGCCCAAGCTGCGCCTGGGCGCCGCGAAGCCGGTGGCCGACGAAAAGACGCTGGAGGCGCTCATCGCCAACCGCTACGAGGTCATGGCCGGCTATGCGCTCGGCGTGCGCCAAGCCTGCAAGGAAGAGATCGCCGCGCTCAAAGCGCGCAAGGCCGACGTGTCGGCCCTCAAGCGCGCCAAGCGCTGGCTGCACCGCGACGCCGAGAAGGTCCCTGCGCAGGCCCAGCCGACGCTGGCCGAAGTGCGTGCAGCGCACCCCGTACTCGACAAGATGGTCACCATGCGCGAGGAGTTGCGCCAGCTCTGGCTCAACACCTCGCAGTCGCGCGATCAGCTGACCGCAGACCTGCAGGCCTGGTGCCAGCGGGCCGAGGCCAGCGGCATCGCGGCGCTCAAGGAGTTCTCGCTGAAGCTGCGCGCGGCCCACGCCTGAGCGACGCGGCGGCTGGCTGTGACCGCAGTACCGCGGCAACCCGGAAGGGTGCCGCGGTTTTTTATGCCCACGCTGGACATGAAAAAAGCCGCCGGGCGCAACGCCGGGCGGCTTTTTGACAGGAGCCGGGCCGAATTACTTCAGCTTGGCTTCCTTGTACTCGACGTGCTTGCGAGCCTTGGGGTCGAACTTGATGATCGACATCTTCTCAGGCATCGTCTTCTTGTTCTTGGTGGTGGTGTAGAAGTGACCGGTTTCGGCCGTGGACACCAGCTTGATCTTTTCGCGTCCGCCTTTGGAAGCCATGGTTGTTCTCCTTGAGGAAATTAGGCTTGGCCACGGGCACGCATGTCTGCGAGCACGGAGTCGATACCGTTCTTGTCGATCAGGCGCAGAGCGGCGCTGGACACGCGCAGGCGCACCCAACGGTTCTCGCTTTCCACCCAGAAACGGCGGTACTGCAGGTTGGGCAGGAAACGGCGCTTGGTCTTGTTGTTGGCGTGGGAGACGTTGTTTCCCACCATGGGCTTCTTGCCCGTTACTTCACATACGCGTGCCATCAGGACACTCCGATAGTTGCAACGGCTGCCGGCGCTGAAGTCCCGCGAGAGCAGGAGCGTGCCGGTCAGCCTCACCTCGCCAGTTTGAACGGGTGGCGGTAACCCGGTCGCCGCAGCCTTTGCGCTGCAATTTGCAGGCACAGGATTTGGCAAAGCCGCGCATTATAGCCCGAATATCAAAAAACCCCTGCATGCCGAAACCTGCAGGAGCCGGGTGGGCAGGGCTTAGTGCGTTATTCCTGCTGTTCCAGGAAGCGCTGCGCGTCCAGCGCGGCCATGCAGCCCGTGCCGGCGCTGGTGATGGCCTGGCGGTACACATGGTCCTGCACGTCGCCGGCGGCGAACACGCCCGGCACGCTGGTCTGCGTGGCAAAGCCCTTGAGGCCGCCCTGGGTCACGATGTAGCCGTTTTCCATCGCCAGCTGGCCCTGGAAGATGTCGGTGTTGGGCGCATGGCCGATGGCGATGAAGCAGCCTTGCAGCGCGATGTCCTCGGTGTGGCCGTCTTCGGTGTGCTTGAGGCGGATGCCGGTCACGCCGGTGGCGTCGCCCAGCACTTCGTCCAGCGTGAAGAAGGTCTTGAGCTCGATCTTGCCGGCCGCCACCTTCTCCATGAGCTTATCGATCAGGATGGGCTCGGCGCGGAACTTGTCGCGGCGGTGCACCAGCGTCACCTTGCGGGCGATGTTGGACAGGTACAGCGCTTCCTCAACGGCGGTGTTGCCGCCACCGACCACGCACACGTCCTGTTCGCGATAGAAGAAGCCGTCGCAGGTGGCGCAGGCGGACACGCCCTTGCCCATGAAGGCTTCCTCGGAGGGCAGGCCCAGGTACTTGGCCGATGCACCCGTGGCGATGATGAGGGAGTCGCAGGTGTAGGTGCCGCTGTCGCCCGTAAGGGTGAAGGGGCGCTTGGACAGGTCCACCTGGCTGATGTGGTCGAACACGATCTGCGTTTTGAAGCGCTCGGCATGTTCCTGGAAGCGCTGCATCAGTTCGGGGCCCTGCACGCCGTGCACGTCGGCGGGCCAGTTGTCCACCTCGGTCGTGGTCATGAGCTGGCCGCCCTGGGCCAGGCCCGTGATGAGCACGGGGTTGAGGTTGGCACGGGCGGCATACACCGCGGCGGTGTAGCCCGCCGGGCCGGAGCCGAGGATCATGACTTTGGCGTGTTGGGTAGTGGACATGGCTGAAAAGTAAGGTTTTGTTATGCCGGGCGACCGGCGTGCCCCGTAAGAACCTGGGGCCGGGCCCCCCAGTATCAACCGGTCCGCGCGGGCGCCTGCGGTCGGGTTTTCAATCGCGGCCATTGTAAGAAGCCATGAATAACACGGCCGGGGCGGGCGTATCGGCCTTTGCGCTGGCGCAGCGCAGTGACAAAAAGGCGCGCAGCCGGCAGGCCTGGGGCGGGCTGCCGCACGCAGCGCACGGCGCACAGACGCGTCGTCGGCATGGGGTAAGCTTGCGCGCTCTTATCCCATGACGTACTCCCTCAACACCCTGAACGCTTCTTCCTCCAGCAAGTCGGCGCCACGCACCGGCGCGGCGCGCTTCGGCCATGAGATCGGCCTGGTGCTGGGCCTGCTGGGCCTGGTGTTCTGGCTGCTGGCCCTCGTGAGCTATTCCGCGCAGGATGCGGCCTGGTCCACATCGGGTGCGGGCAATGGACAGCCACTGTCCAATTGGGTGGGCAGGCTCGGGGCGTGGCTCGCCGACGGCAGCTACTTCGTGCTGGGCTTTTCCGTCTGGTGGTGCGTCGCCGCGGGCGTGCGCGCCTGGTTTGCGTCGCTGGCGCGCTGGATGCGCGGCGATGGCGCCGCAGGCCACGCGCCGTGGCAGCGCCGCGGCGTATTCTGGGGCGGACTGGCGCTGCTGCTGTGCGCCAGCACGGCACTGGAATGGTCGCGGCTGTACCGGTTCGAAGCCCTGCTGCCCGGCCATGCGGGCGGCATGCTGGGCTATATGACGGGGCCGCTGGCCGTGCGCTGGCTCGGGTTCACGGGCTCGGGCCTGGCTGGCGTGGTGGTGGTCGTGCTGGGCGCGGCGCTGGTGTTCCGTTTCTCCTGGGGGCATCTGGCCGAGCGCCTGGGTGGGCGCATCGATGCGCTGGTGCAGCGCGGCCGGGCGCGGCGCGAGAAGGCCAAGGACGTGGCCGTGGGACGGCGCGCCGCGCGCGAGCGCGAGGAAGTGGTGCAGGAAGAGCGCCACGAGATTGAGGTGCAGCACCCGCAGCCTGTCACCATCATCGAGCCCGTGCTGTCCGATGTGGCGCAGAGCACCCGCGTGGTGAAGGAGCGCCAGAAACCCCTGTTCAGCGAGATGCCCGACAGCAACCTGCCGCAGGTGGACCTGCTGGACGCCGCGCAGGCGCGCCAGGAGACGGTGTCGCCCGAGACGCTGGAGATGACCAGCCGCCTGATCGAGAAGAAGCTCAAGGACTTCGGCGTGGACGTCACCGTGGTGGCCGCCATGCCCGGCCCGGTGATCACGCGCTACGAGATCGAGCCCGCCACGGGCGTGAAGGGCTCGCAGATCGTGAACCTGGCCAAGGACCTGGCGCGTTCGCTGTCGCTGGTGTCTATCCGCGTGATCGAGACCATTCCTGGCAAGAACTTCATGGCGCTGGAACTGCCCAACGCCAAACGCCAGACCATCCGCCTGTCGGAGATCCTGGGCTCGCAGGTCTACCACGACGCCAAGAGCCTGCTGACCATGGGCCTGGGCAAGGACATCGTGGGCGCGCCCGTGGTGGCGGACTTGGCCAAGATGCCGCACGTGCTGGTGGCGGGCACGACGGGCTCGGGCAAGTCGGTGGGAATCAACGCCATGATCCTCTCGCTGCTCTACAAGGCCGAGGCACGCGACGTGCGCCTGCTGATGATCGACCCCAAGATGCTGGAAATGTCGGTCTACGAGGGCATCCCGCACCTGCTCGCGCCGGTGGTCACCGACATGAAGCAGGCCGCCCACGGGCTGAACTGGTGCGTGGCCGAAATGGAGCGCCGCTACAAGCTCATGAGCAAGCTGGGCGTGCGCAACCTCGCGGGCTACAACACGAAAATAGATGACGCCAAGGCGCGCGAGGAACACATCCCCAACCCCTTCAGCCTCACACCGGAGAGCCCGGAGCCGCTGGAGCGGCTGCCGCACATCGTGGTGGTGATCGACGAGCTGGCCGACCTGATGATGGTCGTGGGCAAGAAAATCGAGGAGCTCATCGCCCGCCTGGCGCAGAAGGCGCGCGCTGCCGGCATCCACCTGATCCTGGCCACGCAGCGCCCCAGCGTGGACGTGATCACCGGCCTGATCAAGGCCAACATCCCCACGCGTATCGCTTTCCAGGTCAGCAGCAAGATCGACAGCCGCACCATCCTGGACCAGATGGGCGCCGAGGCCTTGCTGGGCATGGGCGACATGCTCTACATGGCCAGCGGCACGGGCCTGCCCATCCGCGTGCACGGCGCCTTTGTCTCCGATGACGAGGTGCACCGCGTCGTCAGCTACTTGAAGGAACAAGGGGAGCCGGACTACATCGAAGGGGTGTTGGAAGGCGGTACCGTCGAGGGCGACGACAGCGGCTTCGGCTTTGGCGACAGCGAAGGCGGCGGCGAGAAGGACCCCATGTACGACCAGGCCGTGGAGGTGGTGCTGAAAGACCGCAAGGCCAGCATCTCCTACGTGCAGCGCAAGCTGCGCATTGGCTACAACCGATCCGCGCGCCTGCTCGAAGACATGGAGAAGGCCGGCCTGGTGAGCGCACTCACCGCCAGCGGCCAGCGCGAGGTGCTGGTGCCCGCGCGCAGCGAGTAAAGCTGCCTGGGCACGCTCCCTGGCCCGCTGTCCACGCAACCGCTTGCATGGAGAAATGGTGTTGAAGAAAATATTTGCTGCGATTTTGATAGCTGCTGGCGCTGGTTGCGCCTGGGCTGACGGCCTGAAAAGCCTTGAAACCTTCATGAAGTCCGCACAGAGCGGCCGGTCCGAGTTCACGCAGACCGTGACCTCGCCGCCCAAGGACGGCCAGGCGGGCCGCACCAAGACCTCCAGTGGCAGTTTTGAGTTCCAGCGTCCGGGGCGCTTCAAGTTCCATTACCGCAAGCCGTTCGAGCAGCTCATCGTGGCCGATGGGCAGACCCTGTGGCTGTACGACGCGGACTTGAACCAGGTGACCCAGCGCACGCAATCCAAGGCGCTGGGCAGCACGCCCGCGGCGCTGCTCGCGTCCGCGCCCGACCTGGCGGCGCTGCGCGCCGACTTCGCGCTGGAGTCGGCGCCCGAGCAGGACGGCCTGCAGTGGGTGCTGGCTACGCCCAAGGCCAAGGATGGCCAGCTCAAGAGCGTGCGCGTGGGCTTCGCGGGGGAGCAACTGGCGGCGCTGGACATCCTGGACAGCTTTGGGCAGCGCTCGCTGATCCGCTTCACCGGCATGCAGCTCAACCCGGCGCTGCCGGCAGGCACCTTCCAGTTCAAGCCGCCCGCGGGGGCGGATGTGCTCTCGCAGTAGATGCTTCTGTTTCGATAGCTGCTAACGCTTATGGGGTAAGCGCTAGAGCCCTGTTTTGCTCTAAACCGCCAGCACGGTCGCCACGCGTGCCCGCACCAGCGGCAGCAACTCGGACTCGAACCACGGGTGGCGCTTGAGCCAACCGTTGTTGCGCGGGCTGGGGTGCGGCAGGGCCAGGACGGGCGCATCCGGCAGGGTGCAGGTGCCGCGCACGGTTTCCCCCAGCGGCCGGCCACGGCAGGCGGCCAGATGCCAGGCCAGCGCGTATTGGCCCACGGCCACGGTCAGCGCGATGTTCGGCAGCCGCGCCAGCAGCGGCATGCGCCACGCGGGGGCGCATTCGGGACGGGGCGGTGCATCGCCCGAGGCGCCACGGCCCGGATAGCAAAAGCCCATCGGCACGATGGCCACGCGCGCCGGGTCATAGAAAGTCTCGCGCGTCAGCCCCAGCCACGTGCGCAGGCGCTCGCCGCTCGCGTCATCGAAGGGGATGCCCGAGGCATGCACCTTGCGCCCCGGTGCCTGCCCCACGATCAGCAGGCGCGCGCGTGCATCGGCCTGCAGCACGGGGCGTGGGCCCAGCGGCAGGTAGGGCGCGCAGATCGTGCAGGCGCGCACGCGGCGCAGCAGCGCATCCAGCGGCTCGTCGCGGCGTGTTTCGTCGCGCGGCAGTCCGTTGCGCGGCAATGCATGACCCGGCAATTCGTTGCGCGGTGGCTTCGCCATCAGTCCGCAATGCGTGCGCCGGCTTCGGACAGCAGCGCGCGCAACACCGAGCGGTGGCAGTGCGCCTCGTCCTCGCAGTAGCAGCCCACCGAGAAATTGTTGTGCTGCGACAGCGCGGCCAGCAGCGCGATAGTGTGGCGGTTCTCCGGCGTGGCCATCTCCTGGCGGAACTGCTGGGTGAAGGCGGCCCATTCCTTGGGCGTCTGCGCGGCCTGGGCGAGCTTGACGGTCTCGGGACTGGGCGAGAGGTTGGGGTACCACACGTCATACCAGTCCTGCGCCGCGAACTGCTCCTTGGGCACGCCGCGCGGCGGGCGGCGCACGGTGCCGATGCGCGTGCCTTCGTCGCGTGCGCGGGGAGTGCCGAGGCGGACGATGCGGATGGGCATGGTGGGTACAGATACGGGCGACAGGAAGAGCTAACACCTGAACTCAGCCGCGCTGCACAGTGGCGGCAACGCTGCTAGCGTAGCGCGTGCACGCGACCGCTGCCACGAACCAACGTCTGATACTCGCGGTAAGCCGCGCCGGATTGAGAAGCACGGAGGGCAGCCGCAAGCGGAGTTTGCCGGCGTCGGCTTGACCAATTGGTCAGGCAGCCCCAGCCATGCCAATTGTTAGGCATACGCTACCCAACCACGGAACGTAAGAGCGGCGTAGAACAAGGAAACGCGCTTGAAGCCGGCTTTGCGCATCAGTTCTTCGTCCTGCATCGGCGACAGGATTTCCAGCCGCTCACCTATTGCTCGCGCACCAGCTTGAGCCTTCGCAGGGTCTACGCCCGAAGAGGTCGCAAATGCTGCGTAGCGGGAAAGCCAGGCGTTTCGTAATTCGGGCTCTTGATCAAAGCTCAGATGCATGACAACCAGCGGCGCTCCTGGTTTCAAACGCCGGTGGATCTCTTGCAACGTTCTCAGCCGCTCTGGTGCTGATGTGAAATGCAGTGTCTGAAGACAGGATGCAGCGTCGAAGGGATCTTGGGGCGCAACATCAACATAACCCTCGTGCAGTCGGATGCGTGACATCAGTTCGCCAAGGGTTGATCGGGCCAGCTGAAGCATCTCCGAAGAGGGGTCGACGCCTTCGAAGTGCCAGCCTGGCTGGGCTTCGGCAAAACACTTGAGCTCTAAACCACCGCCTGCACCCACAACAAGAACTCTGCCGTTGAATGGCGTATGTTCTGCAAGCAGCAGCGCAGCCATACGCCGCATGTCCAATAGCCCAGGAACGAGGCGACACGTGTTTTGCGCGTAATCAGCAATGTTGTGCGGGTCAGCGTTGGTGGTCATATGCGGGTATTGAGGCGGCCTACGTTGGCGATGAAAGGCGGCGCCCGGTTTGCCGGGTGACGTTCTCTCCATTGAGGCTTAGAGCTCACTTGGCACGGCTGCTACTTCATCTGGGCAATAGCCCCATGAAGATCGGCGTTGCCCCAGTGCTCAACGTATTGGCCATTCTTTATACGAACGATGTCAGTCACGCGGATGGTGATGCGGCGCCCCGTGGGAGGAACTCCGAGGAACACGCCTTGGTGAGTACCGGAAATCGTCTTTCGAGTTACGACCTTGTCTCCTTCGGCGATTTGATCGTGCAACTCGACGGTCAGATCAGGAAGGGCTGGACGAAGGATGTCTGTAAAGAATGCAGCGAAGCCATCGGGCCCTTTGGGCGTATCTGGTGGTGCAGTGTGGTTGACGAAGTCGGAGGCCACCAGTTCGTTGAATGCGTGCATGTCGCCTTGCTCAATGACCTCGCGATTGAAGCGCGCGACGATTTGTTTGTTTGCGGAAGAAGTATTCATGGCAGTGCTGAAATTGCGTGATCTCTAACGTTCAAGGTAAGGGGCGCTTGCACGAATGCGCAAGACGTCCCCATGACTGAGGGGTTAGGCCGCAGATGCATGCGACCCTTTGAGAACCTTGCGCATCAATGCATTCGGGACTGCGACGCCACGGATGACAGGTGTTCGCTGCTCGACGACCTCGAACCCGAAGCTGTGAAAGAACGGCTGGGCAGTGCGACTGACGTCAGATGTGAGTTCTGCGCCCCCGAGTGACCTGCCCCCAATACCCGTACCAGTCGTTTTGAGAAAATCCGCTGGTTAAAGGAGATTACTCCTGGGTTTGAAGCGGCGCCGTTACGGCGCCGCCAGTTGATTGTCGATGTCGCGCTGCGAACTTTGCTGGGGGAATCCGGCCGCAGCTGCTGTGCGGTCTGATCTCGTTGTAGTCAGCCCGCCAGCGCGCAATCTCGGCACGGGCCTGTTTCAGGCTCTGGAACCAGTGCTCGTTCAGACACTCGTCGCGGAACTTGCCGTTGAAGCTCTCGATGTAGGCATTCTGCGTGGGCTTGCCGGGCTGGTTGAGGATATGGCGCACGCCCCTGGCCTGCGCCCACGCCATGAAGGCTCGGCTGGTGAATTCGGGCCCCTGGTCTGTGCGCACGGCCTGCGGGTAACCGCGAAACCGCGCCACCTGCTCCAGCACGCGCACTACGTACTCGCCGCCGATGCCGTGGTCGACGGCGATATCCACGCACTCGTGGCTGAAGTCATCGGTGATGGTCAGGCACTTGATGCGCCGGCCACTGGCCAAGCTGTCGCTGACGAAATCCATGCTCCAGACCTCGTTGACGCTCTGGCATTGGTGCAGCGGCACGCGTTCGAGCTTCAGGCGCTGCTTGCCGCGGCGCTTGCGCACCGACAGCTCAGCCAGCCTGTAGAGCCTATAGACGCGTTTGTCGTTGACCTTCGTGCCTTCAGCCCGCAGCAGGTCCGCAATGCGCCGGTAGCCGAAGCGACGCCGCTCGTGCGCGAGCTCGACGATGCGCTGACTCGTGGCCTGGTCGTGCTGTGCGCGCTGGGGCGGGTGCCGCCAGCTGTCGCGCGACAGTCCCACCAAAGCGCAGGCGCGCCGTTCACTGATCGAGGTCTCTTCCAACATCTTGCCCACCGCGCGTCGCTTCGCCGGTGGGCTCAGCGCTTTACGCCGAAGGCCACCTTCAGCGCCTCGTTGTCCAACACCGCTTCGGCCAGTAGCTTCTTGAGCCGGTTGTTCTCGGCTTCGAGGTCGCGCAGCCGTTTGGCGTCGCTGGCTTCCATGCCGCCGAACTTGGCTCGCCACTTGTAGAACGTGGCCGAGCTGAAACCCTCTCGGCGGCACAGGTCCGCAACGCTCATGCCAGCGTCGGCCTGCTTGATGAACCCAATGATCTGTTCGTCCGTGTACCTGCTCTTGCGCATCGCGCTTCCTCTCGGTTGCGCGGATTCTCTATTGCCTTGGTACGGGTGGCGGGTTGCAGGTCACGAGTTGTCTTGCTTCAGACTCAAGCACTGCCATCAGCGCCTTTCCAATGCCTTGGCGAGGATGCCGACCTGAGACAAAGAAGTGATCGATGTACCCGTTTTCTTGAACATCGGCGTAGCCAACAGGCTTAGGCAAGAGCGCAAATCAAGAATGCAGCGCAGACGCGATTCATTTTGTGTGGCCTAACGGACAAGATAAGCCGCCCGCAGTATGCGGGTCGGCTTGACCGCCGGGTTAGCCACCTTGGCGCTCCAGGAGGTGCCGCGTTAGAGCAACCGAGTAGAACAAAGCTGCGATGACCGTGACAACAGGTAGAACGGCGAGGCCAATAAGCGCGAAGCAAGCAACAAGGGCACCAACAGCCCAAACGAGAGTACGTTGAGCAATGCTGCGAAGCTTGCCGAAGAGGCCTTCTCCATCCGCAAAATCCGAGGAAATTCCTAGCCAAATAAGGAGATTGCAGACGGCAAAGGAACCTCCCAGCATTAGCGATTGATGGAAAAGCTCCGGGTTACAGGGGGAACAATTACCCGATTGTGTCCAGTAAAGCGTATGTTTGTACGCAAAACCAAGTCCACACGGAATTGCAATCAGGGCAAGAGCGATGACAACGAAGCGCATGGTGGGTAATGGCTAACGCCCTGAGTTCAGCCGCCGCCGTAGGCGGTCGGCTGCGACGAATTGTTAGCCCCAATGGCTTGATTTATTTGCACCACTGCTGCTCGCACGGGACACCATCATTGTTCCCGTCCATTTTTGTGCCCGGGCAATTTTTAAGAAAGAAGGTGGCTTCTTCACAAGAAGTCATTTGAGAGCAATGGGTTCGTCCATCGCACTGAAATTTTGGTGTTAGATCAATGCTTCGGTTTCTCCTGGAAGAACCACTTGAAATATCAATTTCTTGAAATTGCTGTGCTGGGCGTTGAGATTGGTATTTTTCATAGCCCTTCCAAACGCCAAAGGCGAGCAGAGCAATGAGAAGGATACGGAACACATTCTCTCCTGTTGACTGGCTAACGTTGGAGGTAAGGGGCGCGCCGAAGGCGCGTCCCGCTTGACTGACGGGTTGGGCTTCATTGTTGTGGCACCAATTGAATGACCTGTTTGTCAGCACGAATCAGCCGGGCGAATTTAACTTCCCACACGCCCCGTTTTTGAAGTTCGATAAATGCGAATGCCGAATCTCGCTCAGCCTCCACCGATAGTTCGAAAGAGGCATCACCATTTGCACCCGAGTATCTGAGGGAATACCCGAACGGTGACAACTTCACCTTTCGGATGGCGCCAATAGCTTCGAGCACCCGCTGATCGTTGCGAATGAAAGTCTCAGCATCAATATATGCATCCGACTGCTGCACCATCCACCATGCTCCAGGGTAGGCAATAGCAGTAACTACTGCCGCAATTAATGCCCATCGCTTCCACTTGTTCATAGTAGTGCCCAACGGCCAAGGTAAGCCGCCCGCCGTAGGCGGGTCGGCTTGAACGCCGGGTTAGACCCGAAGGCCAAAAGGGAACGGCCGAACTCGGACAACGGCGCAGCCCACGAAAAAGCGCTGGGCCACGAAAGCGGCGCAGAGCTGCAAGAATGATAGCTAGTGGCGCTTGCTGCACAAGCGCTAAAGGCCAAAAAGGCTTGAAAGCCCTTGGAACAGGGCCGAGCGCTGGAACAAGTAGCTGCGCGCATAAAGCGGGTGATGGGACTAACGAACAAAGTAAGCGGCTTGCCGAAGGCAAGTCCGCTTGACTGAAGGGTTAGCTCTCACGTGCCGATTACCGACTTGCAGACAGGGCATGAACGTCTCGTCGAACTCAAGCGATTCGTAAGACTCTTCTTGCCCTTAGAGTCATAACAAGCGGTGCAAAACAGGCCCTGTTCGCCTTCGAATTGATAGCAGCCCCACTTTTGGGTGGGCGTCTGCTTGCTCTCAGGCACAGCTGCCTTTAAAGATCGATTTTCTTCCGAGAGAGCTGCGAGTTGTGTTTTTAGCTCGGCGATATGAATCTTGGCATCTGCCAGTTCGCTCGATAGATCGGCCAGCAGGTTCTTGAATTCGGCTTCAGAAATATTCTTTGAAATCTCGCGGAGTCGACTAACAAGCGAGATTGAATGATTGAGCGTCGCTAGTACGTCCATCGGATTTCCTATTAGGGCTAACGGCCCAGGTAAGCCGCCCGCCGCAGGCGGGTCGGCTTGAACGCAGAGTTAGACCCGAAGGCCAACAGGGAGCGCCCAGAATTGGACAAGCGCGCAGCCCACGAAAAAGCGCTGGGCCACGAGAGCGGCGCAGCGCTGCAAGATTGATAGCTGGTAGCGCTTGATACGCAAGCGCTGGGGGCCAAAAAGGCGTGAAAGCCCTTAAAACAGGGCCGAGCGCTGGAACAAGTGGCTGCGCGCATAGAGCGGGTGATGGGACTAACGGGCTAGGTAAGCCGCCCGCAGTATGCGGGTCGGCTTGAGCGCCGGGTTAGACCCAAAGCGCAAAAACGAAAGTGACCGCACAGGCCACGGACTACGAAAAAAATAGCTGCTTGCGCTTGCTGCACAAGGGCTAGAGGCCAAAAAGGATTGAAACTGGCGCAACCCACGCAGGCGAAGCCCGAGCGAACGCCAAACACCCAGCGGATAAACGCTTGCGAGGGTAAATGGCGTTTGAATATTCATGGGCCGAAATGAGCAGGAATAAAAAGCAGGCTAACGCCTGAATTAAGCCGCGCCGCGAAGCGGCGTCGGCTTGAATGAATTGTTAGCCGTCAGCTTTAAGCTGCAAGCCATGATTCTTCTCAAGATACGTGAGCATTCTTTCTAATGCAGACATGACATCCAACTGATTGGCTCCGAAAGCGTAGTAGCCGCTCCTAAGCGCGTTATCTGGAACTGAGTCGGGGATGCTAGATGCACGTATTTTCTGCTTTGTACCATCTTCCAAGCGAACCATCAGAGGGTATCTAAAGCTTCGCCCATCGGCTTCGCGCGCACCGCCGGGTCCGTAGTTCTGAATGTTTCCGTTGTAGCACTCTCCCCCGAGGATGCTTTCGAGTTTAACGAGAACATCTCTTCGAGACTTGGTTAGTTCCAATGGCATCGAAATCCTCTCTGACGGCTAACGAAAAAGCTAAGCCGCCTGCAGTATGCGGGTCGGCTTGAGTGCTGGGTTAGATGTGGTATTGCGGCGTGGCATTAGAAATTCAAACCTTTAGAGATTGCATTTCTAGCAAATGAATCATATGCGGCACAAACCGCTCTCGCATCATTTATAAGAGCATTAGCTTCGTTGTAAAAATGATCGGTGGGATATTCGGGAGGTATTTCGTAATAGTCAGCACCATCCCTTGCTCCGAACGTTTTTTGGGCAAGAGTTCTGCTTAGGCGTTCACATGATGCCAATAATTCCTTGCTGGAATTTTGAAGCTCTGCATCTTGAAATTGAGCGTATGGAGACTGCCAAAAATACTGCAGTTCATGAATTGAATCTACAAAATATTTTTCCAATCGACCAATAAACTCCTCATTCCTAAGTCGAAGAATAACTCCCTCAGGAGGAATTTTATTTTGAAAATACTGAACTGCTTTTATATCAAGTAAATTTAAATTAGGAATATTAATATTTAGTTTATTCTTGTATTCTCTTAGAGATTTTCTGTCAATTTTCCCTGCATGCGCCATCTTATGATGTTTATCGCAAAGCAATATTAAATTATCTATGTTGTTGTTGGCTCGATTTTCATCTATATGATGAATTTCAAGATATGTGTGCTCATTGCAAAAAGTAATGGAGCATCGATGCCCAGCTTGAGTTCTGACGCTCCGATCAATGTCTGCTGGAATATTTGGCCTACCGCCATCGTATTTCTTATCTGCCATTTTCTTAAATGTCAATAATTAAATTTCAGCTGCGTACTTGGTTTTTCTAACGAACAAAGTAAGCGGCTGGCCGTAGGCCAGTCCGCTTGACTGCCGGGTTAGCCCGCACGTGTAGCGTGCAAACGCTTGCTGCGTGCAGAAACTGCGGCGAAAACGGACAGACACGAAACCAACCAAGCAAATAAAGGCTGGCCCCAAACTCCAAACCAAGAGTACAAAAGCGAGCTGAAAAATGCCCCCCTACCAGCGAAAGGCGGATGCTGAGGCTGAATAATCAGGAAAACCACAAATACCGCCATGGCCACTGCAAAGATGAAACAAACACGCTCGGCGGTTTTGGCGCCCGGAACAAACCCACGTTCCATTGATGTTCGCGAGAGCGGTTTAACTGAAGTGCGCCGACGACGATAGCTTTCCCAGATGATGAAAGCTGCAAGCGGACCGAGCGTCAATAAAAGGAACGAAGCCTCAAGCATTTGAGTGTTGGCTAACGGACAAAGTAAGCGGCTGGCCGAAGGCCAGTCCGCTTGACTGAATGGTTAGCCATACGCAGCCAGAAGCCCGTGAGTTACCTGACCGCTGACTTAACAAGCCAGATGAAAAATATGGGCAAGCCTAATCCAATAGCTATACCACTTACGATCATTTTTATATTTCTTCTATTGGAAGCAATTTCTAACTGACTTTGCTTGGTATTTTTTCGGACGCTTCTTAGCAATAAAACTGTGACGAAAAACGCCGTAGTCGATTTTATATACGAGGCTGTATTTGAGCTTTGGACTGCGTCAAATAGTAAAACGGCGACAAGGAAGGTGCCAATGATTGCGATGACTAATTTAAGAACTTTGTGCATGGATGTGGTGTGTGACCTGTTGCCGAAGGCTAACGGACAAGATAAGCCGCCCGCAGTATGCGGGTCGGCTTGACCGCCGGGTTAGCCACCTTGGCGCTCCAGGAGGTGCCGCGTTAGAGCAACCGAGTAGAACAAAGCTGCGATGACCGTGACAACAGGTAGAACGGCGAGGCCAATAAGCGCGAAGCAAGCAACAAGGGCACCAACAGCCCAAACGAGAGTACGTTGAGCAATGCTGCGAAGCTTGCCGAAGAGGCCTTCTCCATCCGCAAAATCCGAGGAAATTCCTAGCCAAATAAGGAGATTGCAGACGGCAAAGGAACCTCCCAGCATTAGCGATTGATGGAAAAGCTCCGGGTTACAGGGGGAACAATTACCCGATTGTGTCCAGTAAAGCGTATGTTTGTACGCAAAACCAAGTCCACACGGAATTGCAATCAGGGCAAGAGCGATGACAACGAAGCGCATGGTGGGTAATGGCTAACGCCCTGAGTTCAGCCGCCGCCGTAGGCGGTCGGCTGCGATGAATTGTTAGCCCCAATGGCTTGATTTATTTGCACCACTGCTGCTCGCACGGGACACCATCATTGTTCCCGTCCATTTTTGTGCCCGGGCAATTTTTAAGAAAGAAGGTGGCTTCTTCACAAGAAGTCATTTGAGAGCAATGGGTTCGTCCATCGCACTGAAATTTTGGTGTTAGATCAATGCTTCGGTTTCTCCTGGAAGAACCACTTGAAATATCAATTTCTTGAAATTGCTGTGCTGGGCGTTGAGATTGGTATTTTTCATAGCCCTTCCAAACGCCAAAGGCGAGCAGAGCAATGAGAAGGATACGGAACACATTCTCTCCTGTTGACTGGCTAACGGCCCAGGTAAGCCGCCCGCCGCAGGCGGGTCGGCTTGAACGCAGAGTTAGACCCGAAGGCCAACAGGGAGCGCCCAGAATTGGACAAGCGCGCAGCCCACGAAAAAGCGCTGGGCCACGAGAGCGGCGCAGCGCTGCAAGATTGATAGCTGGTAGCGCTTGATACGCAAGCGCTGGGGGCCAAAAAGGCGTGAAAGCCCTTAAAACAGGGCCGAGCGCTGGAACAAGTGGCTGCGCGCATAGAGCGGGTGATGGGACTAACGGCCAAGGTAAGCCGCCCGCCGCAGGCGGGTCGGCTTGAACGCTGGGTTAGACCCGAAGGCCAAAAGGGAGCGCCCGGACTTGGACAAAGGCGCAGCCCACGAAAAAGCGCTGGGCCACGAAAGCGGCGCAGCGCTACAAGAATGATAGCTGATGGCGCTTGCTGCAAAAGCGCTGGAGGCCAAAAAGACTTCAAAGCCCGTGGAACAGGGCCGAGTGCTGGAACAAGTGACTGCGCGCATAAAGCGGTTGATGGGACTAACGGGCTAGGTAAGCCGCCCGCAGTATGCGGGTCGGCTTGAGCGCCGGGTTAGACCCAAAGCGCAAAAACGAAAGTGACCGCACAGGCCACGGACTACGAAAAAAATAGCTGCTTGCGCTTGCTGCACAAGGGTTAGAGGCCAAAAAGGATTGAAACTGGCGCAACCCACGCAGGCGAAGCCCGAGCGAACGCCAAACACCCAGCGGATAAACGCTTGCGAGGGTAAATGGCGTTTGAATATTCATGGGCCGAAATGAGCAGGAATAAAAAGCAGGCTAACGGGCTAGGTAAGCCGCCCGCAGTATGCGGGTCGGCTTGAGCGCCGGGTTAGACCCAAAGCGCAAAAACGAAAGTGACCGCACAGGCCACGGACTACGAAAAAAATAGCTGCTTGCGCTTGCTGCACAAGGGCTAGAGGCCAAAAAGGATTGAAACTGGCGCAACCCACGCAGGCGAAGCCCGAGCGAACGCCAAACACCCAGCGGATAAACGCTTGCGAGGGTAAATGGCGTTTGAATATTCATGGGCCGAAATGAGCAGGAATAAAAAGCAGGCTAACTAGAATTAGATCTCTGCATGCTATCGACCCGCCGCGGCCTAAGTCAAGCAGGCTGTCAAGCCTCTCCATAAACGCCCATGGCAGCGGTAATTTAGACCGCCTAAAATTTCACGGATGGATGCGCCTTCCGTTTCACGCCAACCCGCCGTGCGACAGCCGCCTCGGCTGCTGGAGTCGATGCGTGAGCGCATCCGGGTGCTGCACTATTCCATTCGCACCGAGCAGGCTTACGTGGATTGGGCGCGCCGTTTCATCTTGTTCCATGACAAGCGCCATCCGCGCGAGATGGGGGCACCGGAGGTCACCGCTTTTCTGACCCACCTGGCTGTTGAGCGCAATGTGTCCGCCTCTACGCAGAACCAAGCCAAGGCCGCCATTTTGTTTCTCTACAAAGAGGTGCTGCAGCAAGACTTGCCCTGGCTGGATGAGATTGTTTCGGCCCGCAAGGCGCGCCGCCTGCCGGTGGTGTTGACGCAGCGCGAAGTGCGCGAGCTGCTGATGCACCTGCAGGGCACGCAGTGGCTGGTTGCCTCGCTGCTGTACGGCACGGGGATGCGCATTCTGGAGGCACTGCGCCTGCGCGTGAAGGATGTGGAGTTCGAACGGCGTGAACTGATCGTGCGCGAAGGCAAGGGGAACAAGGATCGTGTGACCGTCCTGCCCGAGAATCTGATCACACCGTTGCGCGAGCAGATGGAGCGCGCCCGTGCGCTGCACCGCAAGGACTTGGATGCGGGTCTTGGTGCCGTGTGGTTGCCTGATGCGTTGGCCATAAAGTACGCGAATGCAGCCACGGCCTGGGGATGGCAGTACGTATTCCCCAGCGCGGTGCGTTCGGTGGATCCGCGCTCGGGCGTGCAGCGGCGCCATCACCTGCTGGAGCAGTCGGTGCAGAAGGCCGTGGCGTTGGCAGCGCGCCGCGCGGGCATCGACAAGCCCTGCACACCGCATGTGCTGCGGCATTCTTTTGCCACCCACATGCTGCAGGCAGGTTACGACATCCGTACCGTGCAGGAGTTGCTGGGTCACAAGGATGTGAGTACCACCATGATCTACACCCATGTCTTAAACAAGGGCGGGCGCGGCGTGTTGAGCCCGCTCGATACGCTATGAGTCGCGCTTCCCCGCTGGCCCACCAGCCCTTGGCCGAACGCCTGCGTCCGCGTTCGCTGGCCGAGGTCATTGGCCAGCAGCATGTGCTGGGGCCGGGAATGCCGCTGCGGCTGGCGTTTGAATCGGGCCGCCCGCACAGTTGCATCCTGTGGGGGCCGCCCGGCGTGGGCAAGACCACAATTGCGCGCCTGATGGCCGAGGCGTTCGATGCGCAGTTCATCAGCATCAGTGCCGTGCTGGGCGGCGTGAAGGACATCCGCGATGCCGTGCAGCTGGCCGAGAGCGCACGCGACGGGCTGATGCAGCAGCGCACCATCGTCTTCGTGGACGAGGTGCACCGCTTCAACAAGAGCCAGCAGGACGCGTTCTTGCCGCATGTGGAAAGCGGCCTGTTCACTTTCGTAGGGGCGACCACCGAGAACCCTTCGTTCGAGGTCAACTCGGCCCTGCTGTCGCGTGCCGCGGTCTATGTGCTGCAGCCTCTGGGCAGCGACGACTTGAAGCAAATTGTGGCCAAGGCCCAGGCGCTGCAAGCGCTACCAGCTATTGAAAATGCAGCGCTGGAGCGTCTCATCGCCTATGCCGACGGGGATGCGAGGCGCCTGCTCAACACGCTGGAAACCCTGGAGGTCACCGCAAGCCAGGCGGGCATCGAGCGCATCGAAGACGCCTGGCTGCTGCAGGTGCTGGGCGAGCGCATGCGCCGCTACGACAAGGGTGGCGAACAGTTCTACGACACCATCAGCGCGCTGCACAAGTCGGTGCGCGGCTCCGATCCTGATGCTGCGCTGTACTGGCTGGTGCGCATGCTCGACGGCGGGGCGGACCCCCGCTATATGGCGCGGCGCATCGTGCGCATGGCCTGGGAGGACATCGGTCTGGCCGATCCGCGCGCCATGCAGATCGCGCACGACGCTGCGCAGACCTACGAACGCCTGGGCAGCCCTGAGGGCGAGCTCGCGCTGGCGCAGGCCGTGATCTACCTTGCCGTGGCGCCCAAGAGCAATGCGGGCTACATGGCCTACAACAAGGCCCGCGCCTTCGTGAAGCAGGACGGCACGCGCCCCGTGCCGCTGCACCTGCGCAATGCGCCCACCCAACTCATGAAGCAGTTGGACTACGGCAAGGACTATCGCTACGCGCACGACGAAGAGGGCGGCTTTGCCGCGGGCGAGAACTACCTGCCCGATGGCATGGATCCGCCAGGCTTTTACGCACCGGTGACGCGCGGGCTGGAGATCAAGATCGGCCAGAAGCTCGATGAACTGCGCGCGCGCAACGCGGCAGCGCAGCGTGGCCCCGACGACGTGCCCCCAGACGCCTAGGCTTCGAGTGGCTTCTTGTGTGAGGGGCTAGCGGCGGGCCGACCACGGTCCCGTTGCACGGCTTTGTTCAGCCCAATCCATGGCCGTTGGGAATAAGCGCATTCCCTGATCGCGTCGCAATCATCAATATTTCTAATGCGCGTGGCACCCGCCTGATGCGCCCTCCAATCAAGGGAAAACCCCGTCCAAACGTGGTAGGGACGGCGTGTTTCCTCTGACTACAATTTCTTCACAAACCCGCGCAGACCCTTGCCTGGCGGGTTTTTTGCTAGATGGCGAACGGGCCCACAAGGCTGCATCGATTCGCGGTGCTTGGCTGGTGTGCACGTCAATAGTCGATACAAAGGACTCAACATATGGACATCTTGCTGCAGCAGATCATCAATGGTCTGGTTCTGGGCAGCATGTACGCCTTGATAGCCTTGGGCTACACCATGGTGTACGGCATCATCCAGCTCATCAACTTCGCGCACGGGGAAGTGCTCATGGTCGGCGCGCTGACCAGCTGGAGCTGCATCGGCCTCATGCAGGAGGCCATGCCGGGCGCGCCCGGCTGGCTCATTCTGCTGCTGGCCACGCTGATCGCCTGCGTGGTGGCGGCGGTACTCAATTTCGCCATCGAAAAAGTCGCCTACCGGCCGCTGCGCAACAGCCCGCGCCTGGCCCCCTTGATCACCGCCATCGGCATGTCGATCCTGCTGCAGACGCTGGCGATGATCATCTGGAAGCCCAACTACAAACCGTACCCCACGCTGCTGCCCACCCAGCCGTTCCAGGTGGGCGGCGCGGTGATCACCACCACCCAGGTGCTGATCCTGGGCGTGACGGTGGTGGCGCTGGCTTCCATGGTCTACCTGGTCAACTACACACGGCTGGGCCGCGCCATGCGCGCCACGGCAGAGAACCCGCGCGTGGCCGCGCTCATGGGCGTGAAGCCCGACATGGTGATCTCGGCCACCTTCATCATCGGCGCGGTGCTGGCCGCCATCGCCGGCATCATGTGGGCCTCCAACTACGGCACGGCGCAGCACACCATGGGCTTCTTGCCGGGGCTGAAGGCGTTCACCGCGGCGGTGTTCGGCGGCATCGGCAACCTGGCTGGCGCCGTGGTGGGCGGACTTCTGCTGGGGCTCATCGAGGCCATCGGCTCCGGCTACATCGGCACCCTCACCGGGGGCGTGCTGGGCAGCCACTACACCGACATCTTCGCCTTTATCGTGCTCATCATCATCCTGACGCTGCGCCCCTCGGGCCTGCTGGGTGAGCGTGTGGCCGACCGCGCCTGAGGAGCCAACGACCATGAAAAACCACAAGATCCAATGGATCCTGGGCGGCATTGCGCTGCTGGTTCTGCCCCTGGTGCTGCAGTACTTCGGCAACGCATGGGTGCGCATCGCCGATTTGGCCCTGCTGTACGTGATGCTGGCGCTGGGCCTGAACATCGTGGTGGGTTACGCCGGCCTGCTCGACCTGGGGTACGTGGCCTTCTATGCCGTGGGCGCCTACATGTTCGGCCTGCTGGCCTCGCCGCACCTGGCGGACAACTTCGCGTGGTTCGCCGCGCAATTCCCCACCGGGTTGCACATGTCGCTGTGGATGGTGATCCCGCTGGCCCTGGTGCTGGCGGCATGCACCGGCGTGCTGCTGGGCATACCGGTGCTCAAGCTGCGCGGCGACTACCTGGCCATCGTGACGCTGGGCTTTGGCGAAATCATCCGCATCTTCATGAACAACCTGGACCACCCGGTCAACATCACCAACGGCCCCAAGGGCCTGGGGCAGATCGATTCGGTGAAGATCTTCGGGTTGGACCTGGGCAAGCGGCTGGAGCTGTTCGGCTACGACATCAACTCCGTCACGCTGTACTACTACCTGTTCCTGTTCTTGGTGCTGGTCACCATTTTGGTGTGCTATCGCCTGCAGGATTCGCGCATCGGGCGCGCGTGGATGGCCATCCGCGAAGATGAGATCGCCGCCAAGGCGATGGGCATCAACACGCGCAACATGAAGCTGCTGGCCTTCGGCATGGGCGCTTCGTTCGGCGGCGTGGCCGGCGCCATGTTCGGCGCGTTCCAGGGCTTCGTCTCGCCCGAGTCGTTCAGCCTGATGGAGTCGGTGATGATCGTTGCCATGGTGGTGCTGGGCGGCATCGGCCACATTCCCGGCGTGATCCTGGGTGCCGTGCTGCTGTCCGCGCTGCCCGAGGTGCTGCGCTACGTGGCCGGCCCGCTGCAGGCGATGACCGACGGGCGCCTGGATTCGTCCATCCTGCGCCAACTGTTGATCGCCTTGGCCATGATCATCGTGATGCTGCTGCGCCCGCGGGGCCTGTGGCCCGCGCCCGAGCATGGCAAGAGCCTTGCGCAGAAGTCCTGACACCACCGGTAGAGCAACAACATGGCAGATACATCGAAAGAAGTGGTGCTGAAGGTCGCGGGCATCTCCAAGCGTTTTGGCGGCCTGCAGGCGTTGTCCGACGTGGGCATCACCATCCAGCGCGGCCAGGTCTATGGCCTGATCGGCCCCAACGGCGCGGGCAAGACGACGTTCTTCAACGTCATCACCGGCCTGTACACGCCCGATGCGGGCAGTTTTGAACTGGCGGGCCAGCCCTACGAGCCCCGCGCTGTGCACCTGGTGGCCAAGGCGGGCATTGCGCGCACCTTTCAGAACATCCGGCTGTTCGCCGACATGACGGCGCTGGAGAACGTGATGGTGGGGCGGCACATCCGCACGCATTCCGGGCTCTTCGGGGCCATCTTCCGCACCAAGAGCTTCAAGGAGGAGGAGGCGGCCATCGCCAAGCGCGCGCAGGAGCTGCTGGACTACGTGGGCATCGGCAAGTACGCCGATTTCAAGGCGCGCACGCTGTCGTACGGCGACCAGCGCCGCTTGGAGATCGCGCGCGCCCTGGCCACCGATCCGCAACTGATCGCGCTGGACGAACCCGCCGCCGGCATGAACGCCACCGAGAAGGTGCAACTGCGCGAGCTGATCGACCGCATCCGCAACGACAACCGCACCATCTTGCTCATCGAGCATGACGTGAAGCTTGTGATGGGCCTGTGCGACCGTGTCACGGTGCTGGACTACGGCAAGCAGATTGCCGAGGGAACCCCTGCCGACGTGCAGAAGAACGAAAAAGTGATCGAGGCCTATCTGGGCACCGGCGGGCACTGAAGGACGCAAGACATGGCCGAAAAATCCAACAAAGTTCTATTGCAGGTCAAGGGCCTGAAGGTGGCCTACGGCGGCATCCAGGCCGTCAAGGGGGTGGACTTCGAGGTGCGCGAGGGCGAGCTGGTTACGTTGATCGGCTCCAACGGGGCGGGCAAGACCACCACCATGAAGGCCATCACCGGCACACTGGGCATGAACGATGGCGACATCGAGTACCTGGGCCAGAGCATCAAGGGCAAGGGCGCGTGGGACCTGGTCAAGCAGGGGCTGGTGATGGTGCCCGAGGGGCGCGGCGTGTTCGCGCGCATGACCATCACCGAGAACCTGCTCATGGGCGCCTACACGCGCGACGACAAGGCGGGCATTGCCGCCGACATCGAAAAGATGTTCACCATCTTCCCGCGCTTGCGCGAGCGCAAGGACCAGCTGGCGGGCACCATGTCCGGTGGCGAGCAGCAGATGCTGGCCATGGGCCGCGCGCTGATGAGCCAGCCCAAGGTGCTGCTGCTGGACGAGCCCTCCATGGGCCTGTCGCCCATCATGGTGGACAAGATCTTCGAAGTGGTGCGCGACGTGTATGCCCTGGGCGTGACCATCGTGCTGGTGGAGCAGAACGCCAGTCGCGCGCTGGCGATTGCCGACCGCGGCTACGTGATGGAGTCGGGCTTGATCACCATGGCCGGCGGGGGACGGGATCTGCTCAGCGATCCGCGCGTGCGCGCCGCCTACCTGGGTGAGTGAAAGGGCGGCCGCTGGCCGCTGGAACAGGCACCGCTGCGGCGGTGCTTTGTTTTTTATAGCTACCAGCGCTTGATGGATATGCGCTAGAGTGTGATTTGGCTTATAAAATCCGCCGCGCCATGCACGCTCTGCAATCCCTGCCCATCCCCCTCCAGACCATCCTGCTGCTGGTTGCCAGCAACATCTTCATGACCATGGCCTGGTACGGCCACCTGAAGAACCTGGCCACCGCCCCGTGGTACGTGGCGGCGCTGGTGAGCTGGGGCATCGCCCTGTTCGAATACCTGTTGCAGGTGCCGGCCAACCGCATTGGGCATACGCAGTTCAGCGTGGGGCAGCTCAAGATCATGCAGGAGGTGATCACGCTGACGCTGTTCGTGCCCTTCGCCGTGTTCTACCTGAACGAGCCGCTCAAATGGGACTACCTCTGGGCGGGTCTGTGCCTCGTCGGGGCGGTGTATTTCATCTTCCGCAGCGCGTAGGAGCCGAGCCGCGCAGGCCCTGCCGGGGGGCGCCGGTCTCTGCGCATCCGCTTTGACCTGGTGCGCCGGGCGGCTGTCTGGCGCCGGTTAAACTCGCGGTTTTCGCAGATTTGTC
Source organism: Diaphorobacter sp. C33 (assembly GCF_030503915.1). Classification (NCBI taxonomy): domain Bacteria; kingdom Pseudomonadati; phylum Pseudomonadota; class Betaproteobacteria; order Burkholderiales; family Comamonadaceae; genus Diaphorobacter; species Diaphorobacter sp. C33. The sequence goes on along the minus strand of NZ_CP129980.1, from coordinate 2,105,419 downwards.
ACGTCTTGGTCATCTCTGCGTCACATATATCGCCAGAAGGTTCGATCAGGAGTCGGCATGTTGTTTGGAAAGCTGTTGCCCCGCGAGGGCAATTTTTTCGAGATGTTCAACCAGCATGCAGACCGCATCGTCGAGGCCGCGCGGGCGTTCTCGCAACTGGTGGCGAACTACAGCGACACCCACCTGCGCGACCAGTACAACCAGGACGTGGACAACGCCGAGCGCGCCGCCGACCGCGTGACGCACGAGGTCAACCGCACGCTGCACAAGACCTTCATCACGCCCATCGACCGTGAGCAGATCCACTCGCTGATCAACACCATGGACGACGTGGCCGACCTGATCCAGGACTCGGCCGAGACCATGGCGCTGTACGACATCCACCACATGACGGACGAGATCACCCGCCTGACGGACCTCAGCCTCAAGTGCTGCGAGCGCGTGCAGGACGCGGTGAAGCTGCTGTCGCGCATTGCAGATCCGGCCGTGGCCGAGGCCGCGCTCAAGACCTGCGAGGAAATCGACCGCCTGGAGGGCGACGCCGACCGCGTGCTGCGCAGCGCCATGAGCAAGCTGTTCCGCGAGGAGCCGGACGTGCGCGAGGTCATCAAGCTCAAGGCCATCTACGAGCTGCTGGAGACCATCACCGACCGCTGCGAAGACGTGGCCAACCTCATCGAGGGCATCATCCTCGAGAACTCCTGAGGCGCGGCCGCAGGCCTGCGCTTCGCATCCCTGGCAGGGCTCGCCCCCTCATTCCCAGCATGGAAACAGTACAAACCGCCCTGTGGATCGTGGTCGTGCTCGTGGCGCTCGCCATCGTGTTCGACTTCATGAACGGGTTCCACGACGCCGCCAACTCCATCGCCACCGTGGTCTCCACGGGCGTGCTCAAGCCCACGCAGGCCGTGGTCTTCGCGGCCTTCTTCAACTTCGTCGCCATTTTCGTGTTCCACCTGAGCGTGGCGGCCACCATCGGCAAGGGCATCGTGGACCCGAGCGTGGTGGACACCCACGTGATCTTCGGCGCGCTGGTGGGGGCCATCACCTGGAACGTCATCACCTGGTACTACGGCATCCCCAGCAGCTCATCGCATGCACTGATCGGCGGCATCGTGGGCGCGGTGATCGCCAAGACCGGCGCGGGCGCACTGGTGGCCAGCGGCATCTTCAAGACCGTGGCCTTCATCTTCGTGTCGCCCATGCTGGGTTTCCTGCTGGGCTCGTTGATGATGCTGATCGTGGCCTGGGTCTTCCGTCGCACCAGTCCGAACCGCGTGGACAAGTGGTTCCGCCGGCTGCAGCTCGTCTCCGCCGGGGCCTACAGCCTGGGCCACGGCGGCAACGACGCGCAAAAGACCATCGGCATCATCTGGCTGCTGCTGATCGCCACGGGCTACGCCTCGGCGGGCGATGCCTCGCCCCCCATGTGGGTCATCATCTCGTGCTACGCGGCCATCGGCATGGGCACCATGTTCGGCGGCTGGCGCATCGTGAAGACCATGGGCCAGAAAATCACCAAGCTCAAGCCCGTGGGGGGCTTCTGCGCCGAGACCGGCGGCGCGATGACGCTGTTCATCGCCACTGCGCTGGGCATCCCCGTATCGACCACCCACACCATCACGGGCGCGATCGTGGGCGTGGGTTCCACCCAGCGCGCCAGCGCCGTGCGATGGGGTGTGGCCGGCAACATCGTCTGGGCGTGGATCCTGACCATCCCCGCCAGCGCCTTCGTGGCGGCGATCGCTTATTGGGTGAGCCTGCAGCTCTATTGACCTTCGCGGGGCGGCGGAGCCGGTGGGCGCCAGCTTTGCGCCGCAGTGCGCGGCGCCGCGATCTGCCAGGCTGGAGTGGTTTTGCTATCGTTTGAGTAGCTGCTCGCGCTTGTCCATCAAGCGCTGGAGCCTGATCTCATTGTGAAATCTTGCGCGCTTCCTCGATCTGGTATTCAAAGTAGCGCTGGAAGCTGAAGGCAATGCTGGCCATCAGCACGGCCGTGCCCACCAGCAGCGATGTCGCAATGGCAAACACCGTGAACCAGTGCGTCCGCCCCGGCGCGGCGTCGGGCGCCGCAGCGGGGTTGAAGCGCGCGTTCCACCGCTCGGGCGTCATCAGACCGTAGAGAATCGCGCGCAGTGCGCAGCCTGCGATCGTGAATCCCAGCAGCGGAATCAGCATCCAGCTCAGCTGATCGTCCTGCCCCCATTGCTGCACGCGCTGGATGCCGTACACGCCGAGGGCCGTGGGGATCGGCAGCAGCCAGCCGATCCAGTCGCCCAGTCCGTACAGGTAAAAGCGGTGCATCCCCAGCGGGCCGCCCAGGAACGCCAGCCACGCGGCAACAGTCTTGTTCTTCATGGCCGCGATTATTGGCGCGCCTTCATTCGGGGGCGGTGGTATCGCCCGCGCCCAGGGGCTTTTCCATGAGCACGATGTCGCGCCAGGCGCCGAACTTCCAGCCCACGGAGCGCATCACGCCCACATCGGTGAAACCTGCGGCCCGGTGCACGCCGATGGAGCCCGCATTGGCCGAGTCGCCGATCACTGCCAGGAGTTTGCGTACGCCGGCGGCCTCGGCCTGCACGGCGAGGGCCTCCAGCAACTGCCGTCCCAGGCCCCGGCCGCGTGCCGCGTCGGCGACATAGATCGAATCCTCGGCCGAGAAGCGGTAGGCCGGGCGGGGCTTGAACCAGTTGCAGTAGGCAAAGCCCAGGACCTGGCCCGCTTCTTCGGCCACCAGGTAGGGCAGGCCCTTGGCCAGCACATCCGCGCGCCGCGCCGCCATGTCCAGCGCCGTGGGCGGGTCGATCTCGAAGGTGCCCGTGCCGTGCAGCACATGGTGGGTGTAGATGGCGGTGATGGCGGCGACGTCTTCGTCCCGGCTGGCGCGGATGAGGGGCATCTTTTTTGTGTTGTGGATATAATCGCGGACTTTGCAGCGTGTCGCTGGCCGGGTGGCCAAGTCGCGTGTCTCAAACGCCGCAAAACAGAGCGCAGCCACTGCTGTGTAACCACCCGAAGGATTCATTATGGTCGTGATTCGACTCTCCCGCGGCGGCTCCAAGGGCCGTCCGTTCTTCAACATCGTCGTTGCCGACAAGCGCGTGCGCCGCGACGGCCGCTTCATCGAGCGCCTGGGCTTCTACAACCCTTCCGCCAAGGAAGGCGAAGAAGGCCTGCGCATCGCCCAGGACCGCCTGACGTACTGGAAGGGCGTGGGCGCACAACCCTCTCCCACCGTGGACCGTCTGATCAAGCAAGCCGCCCAGAAGGCCGCCTGATCGTTCGCACTCCCGAAAAGGGCGGGCTCCGTTGGTGCAACTGACGGACCCCGCCTTTTTTCTTTGCCTCACCCTCCCATCCCGCCGCCATGCCTCAGCTGCCTGTCCTGGAAACCGCCGAACTGCCCTCCGACGCCGTGGAGGTGGGCCGCATCACCGATGCCTGGGGCGTGAAAGGGTGGTTCAAGGTCCTGCCCTACAGCAGCAACCCCGAGGCCCTGCTCGCCGCCAAGTCCTGGCTGTTGCAACCGGCGGAAAAGGGCGCCAAGAGTTTTTTTACCGGCACCGTGCTGCTGCCCATCCGGCAGGCGCGCACGCATTCGGACTCCGTGGTCGCCTGGGCGCAGGGTGTGGACGACCGTGACGCAGCAGAGGCGCTGCGCGGCGCGCGCATCTTCGTGCCCCGCGCCAACTTCCCGGTGGCGGGCGATGACGAGTACTACTGGGTGGACCTGATCGGCCTGCCTGTGGTCAACCGCGAGGGCGTGGCGCTGGGCACCGTGCGCGACCTGCTGCCCACGGGGCCGCAGACCACGCTGGTGCTAGCCTACGAGCACGAAGGCAAGCCGCACGAGCGCATGATTCCCTTTGTGTCGGCCTATGTGGACAAAGTGGACCTGGCGGGGCGCTGCATCATTGTGGACTGGCAACCCGACTATTGAGGCGGTTGTCCGCGTGCCATGCGTTTCGATGTCATCACCCTGTTTCCCGAGCTGTTCGAGCCGTTTCTTGCCAGCGGCGTGACGAGGCGCGCCTACGCGTCGGGCCAGGTAGAGGTGCGGCTGTGGAACCCGCGCGACCATGCGGAGGGCAACTACCGCCGCGTGGATGACCGGCCCTTTGGCGGCGGCCCCGGCATGGTCATGCTGGCCGAGCCGCTGGCGCGCTGCCTGGCCGCCATCCGCGCCGATCGTGGCGAGGCCGAGCAGGCGCGGGCGCCCCTGGTGCTGTTCTCCCCCATCGGCCGCCGGCTGGACCATGCCGCGGTGCAGGACTGGTCCGCTGGCGTGGGTGCCATCTTGCTGTGCGGACGCTACGAAGGCGTGGACCAGCGTTTCATCGACGCCTACGTGGATGCGCAGATCAGCCTGGGCGACTTCGTGCTTTCGGGCGGCGAGATCGCGGCCATGGCGCTGCTGGACGCCGTGGCGCGCCTGCAGCCGGGCGTGCTGCACGACGAGGGCAGCCATCAGCTCGACAGCTTCAACCCCGCGCTGGACGGGCTGCTGGACTGTCCGCACTACACGCGCCCCGAGGAATGGGCCGGCCGCGCCGTGCCCGCGCCGCTGCTGTCCGGCCACCATGCGCAAATCGAGCGCTGGCGGCGCGATCAGCGCCTGCTCATCACCGCGCGCCACCGCCCGGACCTGCTGCAGGCCGCGCGCGAGCGCGGGCAGCTCACGCGCGCGGACGAGGCCCTCTTGGCGCAAAACGCAAGCTTGCTATAATCGCCTGTTCTCGATCCTCTGGCCGGCCGCTGTGGGCCTGAACCATAGCCACAAAGGCGCCAATAGGGGCGCCCTGCCAATCCTGGCGCGGACATGATCGTCGGAAACCAACCATGAACCTGATCCAGATCCTCGAGCAGGAAGAAATCGCCCGCTTGAACAAGACCATTCCCTCGTTCGCGCCTGGCGATACCGTCATCGTGAACGTGAACGTGGTGGAAGGCACCCGCAAGCGCGTGCAGGCCTACGAAGGCGTCGTGATCGCCAAGCGCAACCGTGGCCTGAACAGCGGCTTCACCGTGCGCAAGATCTCCAGCGGCGAAGGCGTGGAGCGCACGTTCCAGACCTACAGCCCGCTGATCGCCAGCATCGAAGTGAAGCGCCGCGGCGACGTGCGCCGCGCCAAGCTGTACTACCTGCGCGAGCGCAGCGGCAAGTCGGCGCGTATCAAGGAAAAGCTGCCTTCGCGCGTCAAGGCAGCTGCAGTGGCCGCATAAATACGGCTGCGCTCACCGCGCGACTCGAAACCGCTACAGTGCGAAAGCCTGTAGCGGTTTTTTCTTTTTGAACCCCCGTGAGTTCTCATCGTCCTGTCGGCGCGTCCTCTGCGGCGGCCCTGCCTTCGCTGTCCTCGCTGCCTCACTTCGATCCGCGCACCGTGCCGCTCGTAGGGGTGGACGACCATTTACCCGCCGTGCCCCCGCATGCGCAGACGCCGGAGGCACTGCGCCTGCGCTTTGCCGCGCCGCCGCCCTGGACGCCCGAGGTGCAGCGCGAGAAGAAGTTCGCGGAACGCGAGCCCGCGCACGCCGCCGTCCTCGTGCCCATCGTGCTGCGCGATCGGCCCACGGTATTGCTCACCGAGCGCACGGCGCACCTGTCCACGCATTCCGGCCAGGTGGCCTTTCCGGGGGGGCGCACCGATCCCGAAGACCGCGATGCCGCCGCCACCGCGCTGCGCGAGGCGCAGGAGGAGGTAGGCCTGGAGCCGCACTGGGTCGAGGTGCTGGGCAACCTGTCGATGTATGTGACCGGCACCTCGTTCCTCGTCACGCCGGTGGTCGCGCTGGTGCGGCCGGGCTTCGCGCTCCAGCCCAACCCGTACGAGGTGGCTGACGTGTTCGAGGTGCCGCTGGACTTCCTGCTCAACCCCGCGCACCACGAGCGTCACCGGCTGCAGTGGCAAGGCGCGCAGCGCGAATGGTTTGCCATGCCCTACCAGGACGGCGCGACGACGCGCTACATCTGGGGTGCCACGGCCGGCATGCTGCGCAACTTCTACCGCTTCATGATGGCCTGAAGGGGGGCGCCGCAGCGAGGCTGCCGCGCTGTCGCTCGTGGTGTTGGGCCTTGTAACAAGCGCCAGTATGATTGCCGCATGAGTTTCTTTGCCATCCTGTTCGCATTGCTGATCGAGCAGGCGAGACCGCTCGCGCGCAGCAACCCCATCCATGCAGGACTGCGTGCCTGGGCGGTGTCGGTGAACCGCAACTTCGACGCGGGGCAGTCGCACCACGGCTGGGTGGCCTGGGGACTGGCCGTGCTGGTGCCGCCGCTGGTGGTGTTGGCGGTGCACCTGGCGCTACTGCACTGGCTGGGGTGGCCGTTCGCCCTGGTCTGGAACGTGGCCGTGCTCTACGTGACACTGGGCTTTCGCCAGTTCAGCCACCATTTCACGGGGATACGCGACGCGCTGGAGGAGGGCGACGCGGCCGATGCGCGGGCGCGCCTGGCGCAGTGGAAGCAGGTGGAGGTGAGCGAGCTGCCACGCAGCGAGATCGTGCGCCACGTGATCGAGTACTCGGTGATTGCGGCGCACCGCCATGTGTTTGGCGTGCTGGCGTGGTTCTCCATCCTTGCGGCGCTGGGGTTGGGCCCGACCGGGGCGGTGCTCTACCGCCTGGCGGAGTTCGTGTCGCGCTACTGGGGCGCGCGTGCGCGCGAGACGACGCAGCCGCCCAGCGAGTCGCTGCAGCAGGCTGCGGCCCAGGCATGGACGGTGATCGATTGGCTTCCCGCACGGCTGACGGCGTTGTCTTTTGCCGTGGTGGGCAGCTTCGAGGAGGCCATCGAGGGCTGGCGCTTCCACGCACAGCGCTTCCCCAACGACAACGATGGCGTGGTGCTGGCGGCAACCGCCGGGGCCATCAATGTACGCCTGGGCGGCGAGGCGCTGCGCAGCCGCGCAGGTGCGCAGGTGCAGCCGGGCTTCGAGGTGGACGCCGACATTGGCGACAGCGACAGTACTCCTGGCCGCGAGCCCGAGGTAGGCCACCTGCGCAGCGTGGTGGGGCTGGTGTGGCGCTCGGTCGTGGTATGGATGCTGCTGCTGGCCTTGCTCACCTTCGCGCGGCTGCTGGGGTGATGCTCCTTATTTAATAGCTGTCAGCGCTTGCTGGATAAGCGCGGAAGCCAATTTTTACTTCAAACTCAGTAGGGGCTCTCGCTCAACTCCGCGAACAACTCGCCGTAGATGCGGTAGCGCTGGGGGCTGATGGCCTGCGCGTCTTGTTCGTCACGCACCTGGGCCTGCACCGCGCACCCGGGCTCGTGCAGGTGGGTGCAGTTGTAGAAGCGACAACCCTCGGCATGGGCTGCGATGTCGGGCATGTAGCGCGCCAGATCGGTGGGCGCGAGGTGGCGCAATCCAAATTCCTGAAAGCCGGGCGAATCGATGAGCGCCGTGGTGCGCTGCGGGTCGATCCAGTACAGCGTGGTGGTGGTGGTGGTGTGGCGGCCCGAATTGAGGGCCTGCGAGATCTCGCCCGTCTGTGCCGAGGCGCCGGGCACCAGCAGGTTGACCAGCGTGCTCTTGCCGGCGCCCGAGGGGCCCAGCACCAGCGTGGTCTTGCCGGCCAGCAGGTGCATCAGCATGTCGCGGTCCACCGCCCCCGATTCGCTGAGTGACAGCGGCAGCACGCGGTAGTGGTGCTGCGTGTCCTGCTCGCCCCCCATATGGCGGTAGGGCCACAGGCGCTCCCAGGCGCGCGCGAACGGCTCGACCAGGTCGCTCTTGTTGAGCGCGATCAACGGCGTGATGCGCGCCGCTTCTGCGGCGATGAGAGCGCGCGCGAGTTGGCTTTCGGAGAACACAGGCTCGGCCGCGATCAGGATCAGCACCTGGTCCAAATTGGCGGCGAATGACTTGGTGCGCACCTCGTCTTGGCGGTACAGCAAGTTGCGCCGTTCCAGCACCTTTTCGATGGTGCCCTCGTCGCCATGGCCGCGGCCCTGGCCGGGCGCGGCGGGCTGCCACAGCACGCGGTCGCCCACCACGGCCTGGCTCTTCTTGCCGCGCGGATGGCAGATGCGGCGCTCGCCGCCCGCGCTCTCCACCACGCAATGGCGGCCGTGGCTGGCGACCACCAGGCCTTCAAGGCGCGCAGGGGCTTGGGCCATGGGCTCAGGGTGCGAGCAGTGCATCGATGCGCGTCGCGCAATCGATGTCGGTCGCCGAAATGCCGGCCACATCATGCGTATTCAGGCGCACCACGCAGCGGCTGTAGTGCACCGACAGATCGGGGTGGTGGTCCTGCGCATGGGCAATGAAGGCCACGGCATTCACGAAGGCCATGGTCTCGTGGTAATTGGCGAAGCGGTAGGTCTTCTCGATGGCGACATCGGCGCCGTCGCCGGACAGTTGCCAGCCCGGCAGATCGACCAGTTTTGCTACTATTTCAGTAGCTGTCAGCGCGCGCCTGGTTTGTGTGGACCAGTCTTTCTTGGGGAACATCGAATTCATGGCTGCAAGGCCACGGGCAGACGCGCCAGGCGCTCCGTGGCGGGAGGGTGGGAGTAGTAGAACTTCGCAAACACCGGATCGGGCGTGAGCGTGGAGGCGTTGTCTTCGTAGAGCTTGAGCAGGGCGGACGCCAGGTCGCCGCCGCTGCTCTGGGCCGCGGCGTAGGCGTCGGCCTGGAACTCATGGCGCCGCGAGAGCTGTGCCAGTACGGGCGTGACGAACAGCGTGAACACGGGCGCTGCAAGCAGGAACAGCAGCAGCGCCAGCGCGTCGTTGGGCGCGGCGCCGGGCAGGCCGGGCAGCATCAGGTTGGGTTGCACGCCCAGGCCCGTGTAGAACCACGCGCGCGTGGACAGCCAGCCCAGCAACGCAAAGCCCGCCAGGCTGATGGCGAACATGCCGACCAGGCGCCGCGTGATGTGCTTGTGCTTGAAGTGGCCCAGTTCGTGCGCGAGCACGGCTTCCACTTCGCCGGGCGACAGCTGTTTGAGCAGCGTGTCGTAGAACACCACGCGCTTGGCCTTGCCCACGCCGGTGAAATAGGCGTTGGCGTGCGCGCTGCGGCGGCTGCCGTCCATCACGAACAGGCCCTTGGCTGCGAAGCCGCAGCGTTGCATCAGCGCGGTGACGCGCGCCTTGAGCGATTCGTCCTCCAGCGGCTGGAACTTGTTGAACAGCGGCGCGATGAACAGCGGGAAGACCACCATCAGCAGCAGATTGAAGCCCATCCACGTGCCCCAGGCCCACAGCCACCACAGCGGTCCGGCGGCGCCCATGAGCCACAGAATCAGCGCCGCGATCGGTAGGCCGATCACCGCGCCCAGCAGCGTGGACTTGAGCAGGTCGGCCAGCCACAGGCGCGGGGTCATCTGGTTGAAGCCGAAGCGCTGTTCGATCACGAAGGTCTGGTACAGCGCGACGGGCAGGTCGATGGCACCCCCGATGAGCACGAAGCAGGCCAGCAGCGCCAACTGCTGCAGCATGCCACCGCCCAGCCAGGACAGCAGCGCCTGGTTCAGCGCATCCAGCCCACCCAGCAGCGTCCAGCCCAGCACCACGGCGGTAGCCAGCGCCATTTCCAGCAGGCCGAAGCGCGCCTTGGCAATGGTGTAGTCGGCTGCCTTCTGGTGCGCGGCGAGCGGAATGCGGTGGGCGAAGGCCGTGGGCACGGCGCCGCGGTGCTGCGCCACGTGGCGGATCTGGCGCGTGGCCAGCCACAGGCGCAAGGCAAGGCCTGCGAGCAGCAGTCCGGCGAACACCAGTGTGGTCAGGTGGGATGGCGAGAGGAGGGAGGCGGAAGGAGGCTGCATCTGCGCGCGAGTTTAGGCCATCGGCGACAATTCCCGGCATGTCTGACACTGCCAACCCTACTGCTCCCGCGCTTGCCAAATCCGACCAGAACCTTGTCTGGCTGGACTGTGAAATGAGCGGCCTCAACCCCGAAACCGAACGCCTGCTGGAGATCGCCGTGGTCGTCACCAGTGCCGACCTCACGCTGCGCGTCGAAGGGCCGGTGTTCGCCATTCACCAGGCGGACGCGGTGCTGGACGGCATGGACGCCTGGAACAAGGGCACGCATGGCCGCAGCGGCCTCATTGACAAGGTGCGGGCCTCCACGGTCACCGAGGCCGATGCCGAGCGCGAGCTGCTCGCCTTCCTGTCGCGCTATGTACCCAAGGGCGTGGTGCCGATGTGCGGCAACAGCATTGGGCAGGACCGGCGCTTCCTGGTGAAGTACATGCCCAAGCTGGAGGCGTTCTTCCACTACCGCAATGTTGACGTGAGCACGCTGAAGGAGCTGGCCAAGCGCTGGAAGCCCGAGGCCTACAGCTCGTTCAAGAAGGCGCAGCGCCACACGGCCCTGGCCGATGTGCACGAATCCATCGACGAACTACTGCACTACCGCACGCATCTGCTGGCCGTTTGATCCCCGTTTGCGGGAAAACCCGAATCGTGCGACAATTACAGGCTTGCGTGAAAACGACTCCCAAACCCGACTGAAGGTTTGGCCGCATCGCGCAGCCCTTGCGCATCTCCCTTCTCACAATGGGTTGCGGGCCTTGAACGGTTTCCAGCGTTCCAGTGCCTGCGTCAATGACCCACCCGCCCAGCTCTCACTGCTGGTGCAGGTTTCGTTGGATGGTTGATGTTTTGATGAACCACTGACGAAGCCGCCGCGGGTTGCACCCGCGCGCTTCATACATACGACATGACAGACACCATGCACGTGCAGGGCGAGATCGCGCCTGCCCAATCCCCTATGGCCGCTTCGATTGAGGCGCCTGTTTCTCCGACCACCGCCGCGCCCGCTCTGCCCGCCGGCTTCATCGAACTGGGCCTTGCGCCCGAACTGGTGCAGGCTGTGGCCGACCTCGGCTACACCGAGCCCACGCAGGTGCAGACTCGAGCGATTCCTTTGGCCATGGGCTCGGGCGATGACGCGAGCTTCATCGATCTGATGGTCTCCAGCCAGACTGGCAGCGGCAAGACTGCGGCCTTCCTGCTGCCCGTGCTGCACACGCTGATTCGCCAACAGGCCGAGGCCGAAGTCGCTGAGCGCGCCGCCTTCGAGCGCGCCGCCGCCGAGGCGGCCGCGCGTGGCGAGGCTCCCCCAAAGCGCCCCAAGCGCAAGAACCCCACGCAGGCGCGCAACTTCAAGGCGGCGACGCCCGGTGCGCTGGTGCTGTGCCCCACGCGCGAACTGGCGCAACAGGTGGCGCACGATGCCATCGATCTGGTCAAGCACTGCAAGGGCCTGCGCATCGCCAACGTGGTAGGTGGCATGCCCTACCAGTTGCAGATCGCCAAGCTGCAGAATGCCAACCTGGTGGTGGCGACGCCGGGCCGCCTGCTGGACCTGCAGCGGTCGCAGCAGATCAAGCTGGACCAAGTGCAGTTCCTGGTGGTTGATGAGGCCGATCGCATGCTGGATCTGGGCTTCTCCGACGACCTGGCCGAGATCAACCAGCTCACCGCCCAGCGCAAGCAGACCATGATGTTCAGCGCCACCTTCGCGCCGCGCATCCAGCAGCTCGCCATGCGGGTGATGCACGACAACGGCGCGTCGGTGAAGAAGATCCAGATCGACACGCCGCAGGAAAAGCACGCCAACATCAAGCAGATGCTGTACTGGGCCGACAACGCGCAGCACAAGCGCAAGCTGCTGGACCACTGGCTGCGCGATGCCTCCATCGACCAGGCCATCGTGTTTGCCAGCACCCAGGTGGAGTGCGATGGTCTGGCCAATGACCTGCAGCAGGAAGGTTTCAGTGCCGTGGCTTTGCACGGCGCCCTGAGCCAGGGCCTGCGCAACCGCCGCCTAATGGCGCTGCGCAATGGCCAGGTGCAGATCCTGGTGGCGACCGACGTGGCCGCGCGCGGCATCGACGTACCGACCATCACCCACGTCTTCAACTTCGGCCTGCCCATGAAGGCTGAGGACTACACGCACCGCATCGGCCGTACGGGCCGCGCCGGCCGCGACGGTTTGGCCGTGACCTTTGCCGAGTTCCGCGACCGCCGCAAGATCTTCGACATCGAGGGCTACAGCCGCCAGCAGTTCAAGGCCGAGGTGGTCGCGGGCCTGGAGCCTACCCAGCGCTTCCCGCAAGGCGGCCGCGCCGACTTCGGCGGTCGTGGCGGGCGTGATGGTCACCGTGGCCCGCGCGAGCAGCGCTTTGGCCGCGGCGGCAGCGAGCGCGGCTTTGGTGATCGTGGTGGCTATGGCGACCGTGACCCACGTGGCAGCTTCGGCGACCGTGGCGGCTTCAATGACCGTGGCGGCTTTGCCGACCGCGGCCCGCGCGGCGCAGCCCCCCGTTCCGGTGAGGGCTATGGCGCACCGCGCGGTGGCGATCGTGGCAACAGCTTCGGCGGCCGCCGCGACGGTGAAGGCTATGGCCGCAAGAGCGGGTTTGGCGAAGCCTCCCGGTTTGGCGACGCCGGCCGCCATGGTGGTGGCCGCGGTGACGCTGCAGCACCCCGCGCAGACTTTGGCCGCAAGCCCGCGTTTGCCAAGCCGCAGGGCGCGGGCAAGCCGTTCGTACCCCACGGTGCCGGAAAGCGCCCGGCGCGCAACGACCGCTAAGCCGGCGGCGCGGACCCCATGACAAGCCAGCCCTCTCGTCCGGGGCTGGCTTTTTATTGCGCGCCAACTCCCCGCGAAGCGCACCGGGGCCGCGCTGCAGATTCGCCACCCTTTCCATCGGAGCCAGGCCCTGGGCCTCTCGAAGGTAGGCCATTGCGGCTTGAGGGGTGAGCTGCTGGACGTTGCCGTGCACCGAGCCGGCCCGGGGAGGTAGACGCAGAAGCTGCACGACTGCGGCGCCAGGGGCGCCGGTCGTCGCTGCACATGAGGCCGCGCGCCGCTCTCAGCCCACGTGCATGGTGTGGCGGCCGATGTCCGGCCAGCGGTGGTGCAGGTAGATCCAGGACACCAGCCCCACCAGCATCAGCAGCAGTGAGGCCGCCGCCAGCGCCAGGGCCGAATGCATGACCAGCGGCGCCACTACGCCCGCCACCAGGCCGTTGGCCGTGGCGCCCACGAATGCCTGCAGCGACGAGGCCATGCCCCGGCGCTGCGGGTACAGGTCCAGCACCAGCAGCGTGACCACGGGCACCATCAGGGCCCAGCCGAACGAGAAAATGCCGATGGGCCACAGCGCCCACGACACATGCGGCGCCAGCGCCAGGTTGGCGCCCAGGTTGAGCAGCGCCATCGCCAGCATGATCACGAAGCCGTGGCGGATCTGGCGCTTGGGCGGGATGCGACCGGCCAGCCGGCCGCTGGCCCAGGCGCCGCCCATGATGCCGGCGATGTTGATCACGAAGAACCAGAAGAACTCCGTGGGCCCCAGGCCCAGCAGCTCACCCAGGAAGGCCGGGGCCGACAGCACGTACAGGAACATGCCGTTGAACGGCACGCCGCTGGCCAGCGCCAGCAGGATGAAGCGTGGGCTGGTGCCCAGTTCCCAGTAGCCGCGCAGCAGGTGGCCCATGTGGATCGGCTGGCGCTTGTGCACGGGCAGCGACTCGGGCAGCAGGCGCCAGTTGGCCACCCACAGCAGCACGCCCACGCCCGTCAAAAACCAGAACACGCTGTGCCAGCCCAGGTGCACCGACAGCCAGCCGCCCACGATGGGCGCGATGGCCGGCGCCACGCCGAAGAAAATCGTCACCTGCGCCATGACGCGCTGCGCCTGCGTGGGCGGGAACATGTCGCGGATCACGGCGCGCGACACCACGATGCCCGCGCCGGCCGACAGGCCCTGCAGCGCACGGAACGCTACCAACTGTCCGATGCTCTGCGACAGCGCGCAGCCCAGGGAAGCGAGCGTGAAAACGGCCAGGCCGCACAGCACCACGGGCCGACGCCCGAAGCTGTCGGACAGGGAGCCATGGAACAACGTCATGAAGGCGAACGCGAACAGGTAGGCCGACAGCGTCTGCTGCATCTGCACCGGTGTGGCCTGCAGCGCGCCCGCGATGGCGGGGAAGGCGGGCAGGTACGTGTCGATGGCGAACGGCCCCACCATGCCCAGCAGAGCCAGCAGGATGGCCAGTGCCCAGCGCGGCGCGCGCCACAGGTGTTCCGCGTCAGAGTGCATGGTGTGGGAAATCGGGGGAGGGCGCGCAACGCAGGCGCCGTGCAAAGCGCCGCATTATCGGCCAACCCCCTCGTCCGCGCCCGCGATGGGTGCGTGTGGAAGCTATGCTATTGATAGCTGTCAGCGCTTGCTGTGCAAGCGCTAGAGGTCTAAAAAGCCTTCAGCCGTACTGGATGAGCCTCAATGGCCGCCGTGCGGCTTGCCATGGCCCATGGCCGGCGCGGCCGTGGCGCTGACAGCGCGCACGGGCGCCTGCAACTCCTGTGTCGTGCGTTGGCCGTCCTTGGCTTCGAAAACCAGCGTCAGGGGCACGGTCGAGCCTTGGGCGACGGGCTGCTTCAGGTCCAGCAGCATGATGTGGTAGCCGCCGGGCTTGAGTTCCACGGCCTGGCCGGCTGGCAGATCCAGCGCGGGCAGTGGGCGCATCTTCATCACGTTGTCCACGAGCTTCATTTCATGGACTTCGGTGACGCCGGCCACCGGGCTGCTGGCGCTGACCAGGCGGGCATCCTGCGCGGCCGTCAGGCGCATGAAGGCGCCGGTGGCCTTTTGCTGCGGCACCGTGGCGCGCACCCAGGCGTCCTGCACGGTGACCTGGGCGTGGGCTGCGCCGGCCACGAGCAGGGTGGCGGCGATTGCGATGCGGGAGACGAGCGATTGGGAGAACATGAAAAATCCTTGAATAAACGATGGGGCAGGCGGGCAGCGCTGCCGTGGTATGCGAGAAGAGTGCGGGTGCACGGTGGCCCGTGCCCGCCGTTTTCAAAACGGTGCGAGGGCGAGTGGCGCCGCAGGCGGGGCGCGCGGCGGGAAAGGCGCGCGGCTGAGCGCCGGTACATGGGTCTGGCGCACCACATCCGCAGATGGGACATGCGGGAGCTGCTGCAGGCCGCGCCACGGGGGTGCATCCAGAGCGGGCAGCAGGGGCGGCAGGCACAGGGCGCAGTCCAGCGCATGCGCGGGGTGGGAGGCATCGTTGGTGCCCACCGCGCTGTTGCCGCTGGCGGCAACCCAGCGCTCCTCGCCCGAGGCAGTGCAGACGCGCTCTAAATGGCCTGCCTGCACGAAGGGCGCTGCCGTCGCCACGCCCAGCGACACGGCAAAGCACGCCAACAACAGGCGTGCCAGGTGATGGGCGTTGCGCAGGATGTGCATGCTGGGCGCATTATCGGTGGGTGAGGGCGCGCCGGCCAGCCGCCAGCCACCCAAGTTGCGGTCCCGCGGCCAGAGCGTCAGAACGTGCGCGTGCCGGGCGCGGCGAGTTGTCGCAACTGGTGCGCATCGCACAGGCGCCAGGTGCGCCGCTCGCCGCGGATCCAGCCTTTGGCCTGCCACTGGGCGAGCAGGCGGTTCAGCGTCTCGGCGCGGATGCCCAGGCGCGCTGCCAGGTGCCGCTGGCTGGTGGGCAGCTCGACCGGCTCGCCGCCCTCGCTGCACCGCGCCACCAGGTAGGCGGCCAGGCGCTGCTGCGCATTGCTGCTGGTGAGCCAGTCCACCTCGTTCACGCAGTGGTACAGGCGCAGGCTCAGCGATTCCAGCAGCCGCAGCGCCAGCAGCGGGTGGCGCTCGCACGCCGTGCGCAACGCCTGCCGGGGAATGCGCCAGACCCGCGTGGCGCCTTGCGCGCGCGCCGTCATCGGATAGAGCCCGTGCGGCATGAACATGGCCGCCTCGGCCACCCACTGCCCGGGGGTGAAACAGTGCAGCATGCGCTCCTCGCCCGTGGCGTCATAGCGCAGCACTTCCACGGCACCTTGCGCCACCAGCAGGCAGTGGCAGGCGGCTTCGCCTTCGTGGAACAGCGTTTCCCCATCAGAGTGCGTGCGCGCGAGGGCATGCTGGGCCAGATCCTGCAATGCCGGCGCCGGCAAGCCCTGCAGCAGCGCGTTCGTGCCCAACAGGCTGCTCGCCTCTCTGAAGCCGCTCTGTTGCGCGTCCGCCGCGCCGCCCGGGGTCGCGTTGATAAAAGTCATTTCATATTCCGGTTATGTGGTGGCATGCTTTGAGAATACGAATGAATCGCATTTATTTCAAATTCTCTCACTTTCATGCCGCCGCACCACCTTCCTTCCCTTCGCTCCAGTCTTCGTGCATGGACCCGCACGACGGCCCCCGCCCTGGCGCTGCTGTGCCCGCTGGCGATGGCGGCCGAGCCTGCTCCGGCGCAACTGCCCACGGTGACCGTGCGTGCCGAGGGCGATGCCGATGCGGCCGCGCCGCTGCGCCCCTCCGTGGCGGCGGAGCAGCAGCGACTGGACCGCGTTCCCGGCGGGACCAACCTGGCCACTCCGCAGCAGGAGACGCGCCTGGCCACGCTGCGCGACGCCCTGGACTACCAGCCGGGCATCGTGATCCAGGACTTCTTTGGTGCCACGGACCAGCCGCGCCTGTCCATACGCGGGTCGGGCATCCAGAGCAACCCGCTGAACCGCGGCGTGCTGCTGCTGCAGGACGGACTGCCGCTGAACGACGCCGATGGCTCCTTCATCATCGGCCTGGTGGAGCCGCGCAATGCCGCGTTGGTCAGCGTGCGCCGCGGCGCCAACACGCTCACGCCGGGCGCGACCACGCTCGGGGGCGAGTTGGACTTCCAGTCGCTCACGGGCGCCGACGAGCGGGGCCGCGTGCGCACCGAGGTGGGCAGCTTTGGCCGCCAGGCGCTGCAGGGCGCCGTGGGCCTGCAGGGCGCGCAGTGGGATGGGCGCATCAGCGTGAGCGGCGACCGTTACGACGGCTACCGCCACCATTCGGCGTCGCAGCGCGATGCGCTGCATGCCAACGTGGGGTTCCAGGCCGCCGGCGGGTTCGAGAACCGCACCTACCTGTCGTGGACCGATCTGGACTTCGACATCCCCACCGTCGTGCCCAAGGACCGCGTGCGCACCCAGCCGCGCGGTGTGATGGGCGACGGCGCCACGCCGCAGGACCAGTTGCTCAACGTCTACCGCCGCGACCCGCGCCGTGAAGCCACGCAGCTGCGCCTGGCCAACCGCTCGCGCTGGGGTGACGATGCGCTGCGCCAGGAGCTGGGCGTCTACTGGCAGGACACGGACGACCTGTTCAACAACCAGACCAGCTACACCATCACCCGCAGCCGCACGGCAGGTGCGCAGTGGCAGGCCAGCGGGCAGACGGCCGGTCCCCTGGCCTGGCGCGCGGCGCTGGGCTGGTCGCGCAGCCGCATGGACCGTGATCTGGATGCCACCAGCCCCGTGAACGGGGCAGCGCTGCAGCGCTTTGGCGCCTATGACCTCACGGCCGACAACCTGCAGGCGCTGCTGGCGGCCGACTGGCGCCTGGCGCCGGCATGGACGCTGGTCGGTCAGTGGGGCTGGAGCCACCAGACACGCGACGCCGCCAGCCGCCTGGACGGCCGCACGCTGCAACAGCAGTGGAGCTTTTCCACGCCCAAGGTGGGGGTGAACTGGACGCCCACGCCGGCCGTGCGCTGGTGGGCCAACTTGAGCCGCAGCCAGGAGGCGCCCACATTCTGGGAGATCGTCTCCGCCACCGTAGCGCCCAACGCCCCCGCGGCGGCCAGCAGCGAGCTGGTGCGGCTGGACCTGCAGCGCGCCACCACCTTCGAGGTCGGTGGGCAAGGCCGCTGGGGCGAGGGTGCCCGTGCCCTGCACTGGACGGCTGCCGTGTACCGCAGCCAGGTGGCCGGCGAACTCATGAGCACCACCGATGCCAACGGCATCAAGGTGGGCACCTACAACTACGCCGGCGGCACGCGCCACCAGGGCGTGGAGGCAGGGCTGTCGGGCAGTTGGCCGCTGGGCATGGGCGCACTCGACTGGCGTGGCTCCTGGACGTACAGCGACTTCCGCTTCAAAGACGGCATCTACGCCGGCAACCGCATCGCCGGCGTGCCGCGCCACTTGATCAATGCCGAGGTGCTGTGGCGCGTCGCCACGGGTGCGGGTGTCTGGCGCATGGGTCCCAGCCTGCGCTGGATGCCCACCGACACGCCCACCGACCACGCCAACACCGCCGGCAGCGAGCAGGACACCTACGCGCTGCTGGGCTTCAAGCTGGAATGGAAGAGCGGCCCCTGGACGGCCTACCTGCAGGCCGACAACCTCACCGACCGGCGCTACGCCAGCAGCTATGCCATTCGCAACCAGGCCACGGCCGCGCAGCCGGGCTACCTGCCGGGCCTGGGCCGCAACGTGGCGGCGGGCGTGAGCTACCAGTTCTGAGGGCGATGCGATGCTGACGAACCCTGTGCAGTCCGTTGACCAGGGCCGCCGCCGCCTGCTGCAGACCTCGGGTGCGTTCGCGCTCGCCGGGTTGCCGGCATGGGGCGCGGCGGCTCCCGCTGCGCCTGCCGCTCCTGCCGCGCCGCTGGCCCGCCTGGTGCTGGCCGGGCCGCCAGCCATCGTCTCGGCGCCCCTGATCCACATGGCCGAGACTCAGGCGCTGGCGGGCGTGGCCGAGCGTGTGGAGTTCACCCCCTGGCGCGACCCCGACCAGCTGCGCGTGATGGCCTTGGGCCGCAAGGCGGATGTGCTGGCCATGCCCAGCAACGTGGCGGCCAACCTCTACAACCGTGGCGCGGGCGTCACGCTGCTGAGCATCTCCACCTGGGGCGCGCTGTGGATCGTCACGCGTGATGGCGCGCGGCGCACGCTGGCGGATTTTCGCGGCGAGGAAATCGCCGTGCCTTTCCGCGGCGACATGCCGGATCTGATGCTGCAACTGCTTACAGCCCGGCAGGGGCTGGACGTGCGGCGCGACTTCCGCGTGCGCTACGTGCCCACGCCCATGGAAGCCATGCAGTTGCTCATCACACGCCGGGTGCGCCATGCGCTGCTGTCGGAGCCCGCCGTGTCCCTGGCGCTGCGCAAGACGCAGTCCTTTCCCCTCGGGCTGGTGGCGCCCGAGCTGCACCGCGGCGCCGACCTGCAGCAGGAATGGGGCCGTGTGTTCCAGCGCGCGCCGCGCATCCCGCAGGCGGGCATTGCCGCCGTGGGCGCCCTGCGCGGGCAAGGCGCCGCGCTCGCGGCCGTGGACGCAGCCTATGCGCGCTCCGTCGCCTGGTGTCGCGCCCATCCCCAGGAGTGCGGCCGCATGGTGGCCGCACGCATCGACCTGCTGACCCCCGACGCCGTGGCCGACGCGCTGGCCACCAGCCAGCTGGACGCAGTCCCGGCGCAGCGGGCGCGCGCCGAGGTCGACTTCTTCTTCCAGCAACTGCTCGCGCGCGACCCTGCGCTGCTGGGCGGGCGGCTGCCCGACTCCGGTTTCTTCCACTCTCCCGCCCAGCCCCACGCCAGCAATGCGGCGCCAGCGTCCAGCCACTGCGGTCTTTCCTCAGGACGTTCATGCCACACCACTTGATCCATGTGACCCTTTGCCGTCGCCATCCGCTGGCCCTGGCCGCCTTGCTGTGCCTGTCGGGCGCCGCGCGTGCCCAGGCCGCGGCCGAGGCCCCGGCCGCCACCGCCCTGGCGCCCGTCACCGTGACCGCAACACTGACCGAGCAGGACGCCCGCACGGCGCCCGCCAGCGTCACCGTGATCACCGCGCAGGACCTCGCCGAGCGCAACGCGGCCGACCTGCTGGACGCCGTGCGCGGCGCGCCGGGCATCACCTTCAGCGCGCGCCAGGTGGGCGGGCGCAAGACGCTCGCGCTGCGCGGGCTGGAGGGCAAGCACACGCTCACACTCATCGACGGGCGGCGCATCAGCGCGAGCGACGACGTGATCGGCCATTCCGACTACCAGTACGGCTGGCTGCCGGTGTCGGCCATCGAGCGTGTGGAAATCATCCGCGGGCCGATGTCGGCGCTGTACGGGTCCGAGGCGCTGGGCGGCGTGGTCAACATCATCACGCGCAAGCCGGGCGACCGCTGGATCGGCTCGCTGGGCTTCAACGCCGCCTTCCCCGCCGGCGGCGAGGCCGCGGCCGAAGGGGGCGCCTCGCTGTTTGCGGCGGGCCCACTGAACGACCGGCTGCGCCTGTCGGTGAATGCCGAGTACGCCCACCGCGACGCCGTGGCGCAGCGCGAGGACCCGCGCTACAGCGAGATCGAGGGGCGCAAGCCGCGCAGCCTGGGGCTGAACGCCGAGCTGGACCTGGCGCCCGGCCACCGGCTGGAGGCCGGCGTGACCGATGGCGAGGAACGGCGCTTTTACGACGACGTGAGCGGCGCGCGCCCCTATGCCAACCGCTATGACCTCGACCGCCGCCAGACGCACGTGGGGTGGAAGGGCGAGATAGGCGCCTGGAAGGCGCAGGCACGCGCCTACCGCAGCGAGATCAGCGTGCGCAACAGCCGCACCAACGGCGTCAGCCCCACGCGGGCGCAGGACATGACGGACGATGTGGTGGACGGCCACGCCACCACCCGCTGGGGTGGCCACCAGGTCACCGTGGGCGGCGAGTGGCGCAATGAAGAGCTGGTGAATTCCGGCCTGCTGAACGGCCGCGACGACGTGTCGCACAAGGCCCTGTTCGTGCAGGACGAGTTCGCGCTGGGCACGAACCTGCTGGCCACGCTGGGCCTGCGCGCGGACCACCACGGCATCTTCGGCTCCGAGCTGAGCCCCCGCGCCTACCTGGTGTGGGAAGCCAGCCCCGCGCTGGTGGTCAAGGGCGGCCTGGGACACGCCTTCAAGGCGCCCACGCTCAAGCAGATCTCGCCGAACTACGTGGGCGCCGAGGGGCCGCACACCTTCCGGGGCAACGCCGACATCCAGCCGGAGACCTCCAACTCCTTCGAGATCGGGGCCGACTGGCAGGTCAGCCCCGCTTGGTCGCTGCGCGCCACCGCGTTCCATACCGAGGTCAAGCAGCTCATCACCTACCGCCTGATCCAGCAGGTGGGCACGCGCCGCACCTACCTCTACGACAACGTGGACGCGGCGCGCATCCAGGGCCTGGAGGCCGGCTTCACCTGGGCCATCACCGACGCGCTGCGCTGGAGCATGGACGCCACGCTGCTGCGCACCCGTGACAAGGCCACGGGCGAGCGCCTGTCCGACCGGCCCGACACCAGCGTGGCCTCGCGCCTGGCATGGCGCGTGGCGGGCTGGGACGCGCAGCTGGGCGCCGAGTACACGGGCCGCCAGACCAGCTCCGGTCAGCGCCTGCCCGCTTACACGCTGTGGAACGCGAGCGTGGGGCGCGCCTGGGCGCTGGGCGCGCACCAACGTCTGAACCTGCGCGCCGGCCTGGAGAACCTGGGCGACCTGCGCCTGGCGGAGAAGTCCCCCGCGTTCGGCTATGCCGAGCAGGGCCGCCGCGTCTTCGTGAGTGCGCGGCTGGATTTCTGAACGCTTTGCGCGGGCGGTATTGTTTTGATAGCTGTTCGCGCTTGATACACAAGGGCTGGAGGCCGATTTGCTTAAAAAATGGTTGATGGGCCTGATGCTGCTGCTTACGGGCGCGGCGCAGGCGGCATCGGTGCTGTTCATTGCCACGGGCAACGTACCGGCTGGCAAGTTCCATCAGTTGGCCGAGATCGCGCGCCCGCACGGGCTGACCGTGGAGGTGCGCTTCCTGGGCAGCCTGCCCGCCGACGTGGACGGCGGGCTGTGGCGTGGGCATGACGCGGTGTTCTTCGACAGCTACCTGCAGGACGAGGTGCGCGCGCGGCTCACGCGCGCGCTGCCCGCCCTGGCAGTGCCGCATGCCTGGCTGTACGACGCGCGTCCCGCCTGGGGCGGCGGCCTGCCCGAGGCCGTGGCGCAGCGGCTCGTGCGCTACTACGCCAGCGGCGGGCGCCAGAACTTCGAGGGGTTCTTCGCCACGCTGGCGGCGCAGCTGCAGGGGCGCGACGCGCTGGCCGCCGCTGCGCCGCCCGTGGTGTTCCCCAAAACCGGCATCTACCACCCGCGCGCGCCGGGCCTGGTGACGGCCGACCCCGCCGCCTACCTGCGCGCGCAGGGCGTCGACCCCACGGACGGCCAGCGCCGCCCCGTGGTCGCCATCGCCCTGCACCAGCAGTACATCGCCTCGATGCAGACGGCATTCATCGACGACCTCATCGCGCGCATCGAAGCCGCCGGCGCCACGGCGCTGGCGTTCTACACGCCCATGCTCGACCCGGGCGGCGTCACGCGCGTGCTGCAGCCCGGCGGCGCGGGCACGCCGGTGCTGGCCGACGTGCTCATCAACACGCAGATCATGTTGAACGCCGACGAGCGGCGCGCCGAGTTCACGCGGCTGGGCATGCCCGTGCTGCAGGCCATGCCCTACCGGCGGGGCGACGAGGCCCAGTGGGCCGACAGCCCGCAGGGCGTGGCCCTCATGGACGTGCCCTTCTACCTGGCCCAGGCCGAGTACGCGGGCGTGGTGGACATCCAGGTGGCCGCCGCCACGCGCGCGGGGGACGAGCAGGTCGTGCCCATCGCCGCGCAGGCCGCCGCCGTCGTCGGCAAGGCGATCAACCTGGTGGCGCTGCAGCGCAAGGCGAACGCCGACAAGCGCATCGCCGTGTTCTTCTGGAATTACCCGCCGGGGGAGAAGAACCTGTCGGCCTCGTTCCTCAACGTCCCGCGCAGCCTGCAGGCCACGCTGGCCGCGCTGCGCGGCGCGGGCTACGACACCCAGGCCGCGGACGAGCAGCCGCTGATCGCGCAGTTGCAGCGCCTGCTCGCGCCCGCCTACCGCGACGATATGTTGGCGCCCTTGCTGCGCGATGGTCTGGCCGACCGCCTGCCGATGCAGGAATACCGCGCCTGGCTCGCCACGCTGCCCGCGGCCACGCGCAATGCGCTGCACAAGAGCTGGGGGGCGCCCGAGGACTCGTCGATGGTGGTGCGCGAAGGCGGCCAGGCGTTCTTCGTCATCCCGCGCCTCATGCTGGGCAAAGTGGCGCTGCTGCCGCAGCCGCCGCGCGGCGAAAAGTGGGCAGACAAGGAGAAGTCGCTCTACCACTCCACCAGCGCCTGGCCTTCCCACCACTACCTGGCCGTGTACCTGTGGGCGCGGCGGAACGTGGGCGATGCCTTCGTGCACTTCGGCACGCACGGCAGCCAGGAATGGCTGCCGGGCAAGGAGCGCGGCCTGGCCGTGACCGACCCTGGCATGCTGGCCGTGGGTGATGTGCCCGTGGCCTACCCCTACATCGCCGACAACATCGGCGAGGCGCAGCAGGCGCGCCGGCGCGGGCGCGCGGTGATCGTGAGCCACCAGACGCCGCCGTTTCAGCCCGCGGGGCTGCATGCGCAGCTCACCGCGCTGCACGACCTGCTGCACGCCTGGGTGGCGCAGGACGAGGGTGCGGTGAAGGAGCGCATCGCCGCCGATCTGCTGGGGGGCGCCGAGAAGCAGCGCATCGTGGCCGACATGGGGCTCACCGCCGCGCAGGCGCGCGCCGACTTCGCGGGCTTCGTCAACCAGTTGCATGCGCACCTGCACGAACTGGCCGAGACCGCCCAGCCCCTGGGCCTGCACGCGCTGGGCACCGCGCCGGCCGACGCGCACCGCCTGGGCACCGTACTGCTGATGCTGGGCCGCCCCTACTGGGAGGCTGCCGCGCGCCATGCGGGCACACCGGCCGAGGACATCGACGAAGCCCTGGTGGGCGACTACGAGCGCATGGCGCAGACCGTGCCCTACCGCCTGCTGGCGCGCCATCTGCTGGAGGGCGAAGCCGACGACGCGCTGCCCGCGCCGCTGCGAGACCACATGGCCCAGGCGCGGCAGTGGTGGCAGGCCATCGGCGCACAGAACGAACTGCCGGCGCTGCTCGCCGTGCTGGCGGGGCGGCACCTGCCCACGTCCTACGGCGGCGATCCGCTCAAGAACCCCGACGCCTACCCGACGGGCCGCAACCTGTATGGCTTCGACCCTTCGCGCGTGCCTACCCCGCAGGCCTGGGAGGCCGGCAAGCAGGCCGCCGAGCAGCTCATTGCCGCCTACCGCGAACAGCATGGCGGCACCGCGCCCACCAAGGTCACCTTCTCGCTCTGGTCGGTGGAAACCATGCGCCACCAGGGCCTGCTGGAGGCGCAGGCGCTGTGGCTCATGGGGGTGGAGCCGGTGTGGGACCAGGGCGGGCGCGTCACCGGCATGCGGCTGGTGCCGCGCAAGCAGCTCGCCCGCCCGCGGGTGGACGTGGTGCTGTCGGCCACCGGCCTGTATCGCGACCATTTCCCCAACGCCATGCAGCAGCTTGCGCGCGCCGCGCAGCTGGCCGCGCAGGCCGACGAGCCCGACAACCCCGTGGCGGCCAACGCCCGCGCCATCGCCGAGCGGCTGCGCGCGCGCGGCATGGCGGAGGGCGCGGCGCTGCGCGCGGGCCAGACACGTATCTTCTCTTCCGAGTCGGGCCGCTACGGCACGGGGCTGGACGACGCGGTGCTGGCCACCGACACCTGGCAGGGCAACGCCGAGGGCGACCGCAAGCTCGCGCAGCTCTATCTCTCGCGCATGCAGTACGCCTACGGGCCCGACGAGTCCGAGTGGGGCAGCCTGCCTGCCGCGCAACGCGGCGGCAAGGACGGGACGGGCAACCTCTATGCCGAGCACCTGCGCGGCACGCAGGCCGCCGTGCTCTCGCGCAGCTCCAATACCTACGGCATGCTGACCACCGACGACCCGTTCCAGTACCTGGGCGGCATTGCGCTGGCCGTGCGCCACCTCGACGGCAAGGCTCCGCAGCTGCTCATCAGCAACCTGCGCGGGCCGGGCAGCGGGCGCGTGGAAGGCGCGGCGCAGTTTCTCGCCAAGGAGCTGGCGACGCGCCAGTTCCACCCCGGCTACATCCAGGGCCTGATGAAGGAAGGCTACGCGGGCACGCTGCAGGTGCTGGACGCCACCAACAACTTCTGGGGCTGGACGGCCGTAGCGCGTGAGATCGTGCGCGACGACCAGTGGCAGGAGATGGCCGACGTCTACGTGCGCGACAAGCACCGCCTGGGCCTGGATGCCTGGTTCGAGCAGCACAACCCGCACGCCCTGGCGCAGACCATCGAGCGCATGCTGGAGGCCGCGCGCCAGGGCTACTGGCAGGCCGATGCGCAAACGCTGCAGACCCTCAAGAGCCGCTGGCGCGACCTGTCGCGGCGCTTCGACGTGCGCAGCGACAACGCGCACTTTGCGTCCTTCGTTGCCGAGGGGGCGCCGCAGGCCGCCGCGATGGGCTTCGGCCTGCAGTCGCCTGCGCGCGCCGCGCGTCCCACGGCAACGCCATCCGTGGCCCCGCAAGCGCCGACGGTGCCTGAGCCGCAGGCCCCGCCCGATCCGGCCCCCGAACCCGTGCCGCCACCGCCCACGGTAACGGGCATGCGCCTGGCACCCGTGGAGCCGGTGCAGCCCCCCCGACCTACGCTGGCCACGGTCGCGCTGGGGCTGCTGCTTGCGGCCATCACCGCGGCGGGCGCCCTGCGCCAGCGCCGGCGCACCCTTGTTCCATCCCATTGAACCTCGATACACCATGACCAATCCGATCGA
This sequence comes from Diaphorobacter sp. C33, assembly GCF_030503915.1. Classification (NCBI taxonomy): domain Bacteria; kingdom Pseudomonadati; phylum Pseudomonadota; class Betaproteobacteria; order Burkholderiales; family Comamonadaceae; genus Diaphorobacter; species Diaphorobacter sp. C33. The sequence continues at coordinate 2,079,936 of NZ_CP129980.1, read as the reverse complement.
ATCGGCGATGTACGTCGCCAGCCAGCTTTTCCTCTATCCCGTGCTCATCGCCATCGCGCTGCTGTTCGTGCATGCGTTCTATGCGCTGGGGGCCTTCGCATGGCAGGCGTGGCAGCGCCACCGGGGCCAGCCCGGGGGGTTTGAACTGGCCGCCGCGCGGGCGCGCAATCCGGCGCTTTCGCTGATCGACCTGGAGGCGCTGGCCACGAAGCGGCTGGAGTTCGCCCGCATTGCCACCCGCGTGGCGCCCATGCTGGGCCTGGTGGCCACCATGATCCCCATGGGGCCTGCGCTCATGGCACTGGCCGACGGGCAACTGGCCGACGTCTCGCGCAACCTCATGGTGGCGTTCTCGGCGGTGATCCTTGCGCTGCTGGCGGCGGCCATCAGTTATGCCGTGGTCAACGTGCGCCGGCGCTGGTATGCCGTGGACCTGGCCCTCATCGAACAGCGTGCGCCGGTGCAGCCGCCCGCGCCGGCGCCCGTGCACGACCCCGTGGCCGCGCTGGCGATGGAGGGGGTGCAATGAGCCGCCTGCGCCTGCTGGACGACACGGAGACGGATGACCCCATCCTCTCGGTCGTCAACCTCATCGATGTGTTCCTGGTCATCATCGCGGCGCTGCTGCTGGCGGTGGCCAACAGTGCGGTCAATCCCTTTGGCAGCGAATCGGTCACCGTCATCAAGAACCCCGGCCAGCCCAGCATGGAGGTGATCGTGAAGGACGGCCGCAAGATCGACCGCTACCGCGCCAGCGGCGAGATCGGGGAGGGCGAGGGCGCCAAGGCCGGCGTGGCCTACCGGCTCAAGGACGGCTCCATGGTCTACGTGCCCGAGCCGGGGGAGGGCGGCTGACATGGGTCTTGCCTGGCGCTGGCTGCGCGGCATTCCCGCGTACCTCTGGAGCGGCTGGGGCGCGGTTGCCAGCCTGCTGCTGTTCGTGGCGCTGTGGGAGCTGGGCGCGGGCTTGTATGGCCCGCTGATCCTGCCCGACCCGATGACCACCTTCGCCACCCTCTGGGGCCTGGTGCAATCGGGCGTTGCCTGGCCCGAGCTGGCCGTGACCGCGCGGCGTGCGCTTGCCGGCCTGCTGCTGGCGGTGACCGTGGGCAGTGCGCTGGGGCTGCTGGCGGGGCTGTCGATGACGGCCTCGATGATGGCGCGGCCCTGGGTCACGCTGCTGCTGGGCATGCCGCCCATCGCCTGGCTGGTGCTGGCCATGCTGTGGTTCGGCGCGGGGGATGGCACGCCGGTGTTCACGGTGTTCGTGGCCTGCCTGCCGGTGGTGTTCATCGGCGCGCTGCAGGGCACGCGCACGCTGGACCACCACCTCAAGGACATGGCGCGCGCCTATCGCCTGCCCTGGCGCATGCGCCTCACCGATCTGTACCTGCCGCATGTGGCGGCGTACCTCTTCCCCGCGTGGATCACGGCGCTGGGCTCGTCGTGGAAAGTGGCCGTGATGGCCGAACTGCTGGCCACCAGCGACGGCGTGGGCGCGGCGCTGGCGGTGACGCGCTCGCACCTGGACACGGGCGCATCGCTGGCCTGGATCTGCGCCGTCGTGGGCAGCCTGCTGGTGCTGGAGTACGCGCTGCTGGAGCCCGTCAAGCGCGAGCTGGAGCGTTGGCGGGGAGCGGGCACATGAGCGGCCTGCAGATTGAGGCGCTGCACCACGCCTACGGGCCGGCGATGGTGTTGCAAGGCATCGATTTGCAGGTGCCACCAGGGCGCATCGTTGCGCTGGTGGGCCCCTCGGGCTGCGGCAAGACCACGCTGCTGCACCTGTGCGCCGGCTTGCTGGCGCCGCAGCAGGGCCGCATCGAGCAGCCCCTGCAGCCCACCGCGGTGATGTTCCAGCAGCCGCGGCTGCTGCCGTGGATGACCACCCGCGACAACATTGCACTGGGCCTGAAGGCCCGAGGGGTCGCGCGAGCCGAGCGCCACCGCCAGGCCGCCGAGATGGCGCAGGCGCTGGGTCTGCCGGTTGCGGCGCTGGCGCAGTACCCGGCCGAGTTGTCGGGCGGCATGCAAAGCCGTGCCGCGCTGGCGCGCGCGCTGGTACTGGCACCTGCGCTGCTGCTGATGGACGAGCCCTTTGCCGCGCTGGATGTGGGCTTGCGCAGCCAGTTGCACCAGTTGCTGCTGGCCCGGCAGGCACACACGGGCATGGCCGTGCTGCTGATTACCCACGACCTGATGGAAGCCGTTCGGCTGGCGGACGAGGTGCTGGTGATGGCCGCATCGCCGGGCCGCATCGTGGCGCGCTACCACCCGCCCGGCGCGGCGGTAGCGCGTGGCGACGCGCTGGTGCACCGCTGCGCGGCGGAGTTGCAGCAGCATCCCGCGGTGCGTGCCGCGTTCGGGTTGCCCGACAGGGCGGGCTCCGCCACGGACGCGGAGGACAGCGTGGCGGCTGCGGGCACGTGGCACGCCACCGCCGCCATGGTCGGCGGGCCGCAGCGCAGTGGTTGTTGAATTTGATATGAAAAATGCCGCCAGCCATTGCAGGGCAAGCGCGAGCAGCTCCTTTTTTTGAAATGAATCACCCCGCGAACCTGCTGCGCAGCGGCCACCCCATCTGGATGTGCGGCATGCGCCCCTTCTTTGTATTGACCATGGCGTCGGCCATCGGCTTGCTGGGCTGGTGGGCCTTCGTGCTGGCCCTGGGCTGGCCCGTGCCCCGGGTGGTCGGCGGGCCGCTGGTGTGGCATGTGCATGAGCTGGTCTACGGCTTTGCCATGGCGGCGGTGGCGGGCTTTGCGTTGACGGCGCTGCCGGAGTTCACCGGCAGGCCTGGCGCCACGCGAAGCCAGTTGCGCGCGCTGGTGCTGCTGTGGCTGTGCGGTCGGCTGGGGTTCTGGGTGTCAGGCCATGCCGGCGGTGTGGCGTTGTGGCTGGCGGCCGCGGCGCAAGTGGGCCTGCCGCTGGCGCTGCTGGCGGTGTTGGCACCCGCGCTGCGCAGCCCGCAAGGGCGACGGCACGGGTCGTTTGGCGTGCTGCTGCTGGCTCTGGCAGGAACGGCGGCGGGCTTCTACGCCGATGCGCTGCGCGGCATGGCGGGGCTGCGGTGGCTGCATGCGGCGCTGGGCGTGCTCATGTTGCTCATCGTGGTGGCGGCCAGCCGCATTTCGATGCGCATCGTGAACCGCGCCATCGAGGAGGTCACGCCGGGTGCCGCTCCCTACGTGGCCCGCCCGCCGCGGCGCCACCTGGCGGCACTGTGCATCACGTTGTACACCGCGGCCGAGTTCCTGCGCCCGGCGAGCGCGCTGGCGGGCTGGCTGGCGCTGGCTGCCTCGGCGGCGGTCTTTCACCTGATGGGTGACTGGCACGTCGGTGCCGCCCTGTGGCGTCGGCGGTTTCCGCTGCTGCTCTACGCCATGTACGCCTGCATGGCCCTGGGCTATGGCGCGCTGGGGCTGGCGCATCTGGGTGTCCTTCCCGGCACCGCTGCAGGCCGGCACCTGATGGGCATGGGCACCGTGGGGCTGGGCATTTACGTGGTGATCGCCATCGCCGGGCGTGCCCACGCCGGTCTGGCACCGGACCCCGGGCGGTGGGTGCCCCTGGGCGCGGCCGCGCTGCTGGTGGCGACGGCCGTGCGTGCGGCCGCTGGCGGGATGGGCGGGGGAGGTGGTTGGCTGGCCCTGGCGGCTGCAGGTTGGTGCCTGGCCTTCCTGGCGGTTCTGTGGCGCATCGGCCCGCCGCTGTGGCGGCCGCGCAGCGATGGGCGCCAGGGGTGCGATGGGCCTGAATAGGTGGGGAGGAGAAGGCCCGCATCAAACGGGCAAAGGGGCGGGAGAGCCGGGCTGGCGTGGAGCCCAGATCGCCATGAAAAAAGCCGAATCCGCGGTGCGGATTCGGCTTGGCTGTCTTTGGTGGGCCCTGAGTGACTCGAACACTCGACCAACGGATTAAGAGTCCGCTGCTCTACCAACTGAGCTAAGAGCCCTCTCTTTTCAGAGGTGCCGCGTTGCAGCACAGCCATGGATTATGCACCATTTTTTTCGCCTCGCTGCGACATCGGCCGAAAAATTTACATCAACAGGTGCTCGCCGGCGTTGTCGCCGCCCAGGATCACGTAATTCACCTTGCGGATGTCCATGAGCTTTTTGCCGCCCGAATAGCTGATGGAGCTCTGGATGTCCTGTTCCATCTCGGTCAGGGTGTCCGCCAGCTTGCCCTTGATGGGCTCCAGGATGCGCTTGCCCTCGACGTGCTTGTACTCGCCCTTGTTGAAGTCGGATGCCGAGCCGTAGTACTCCTTGTACAGCTCGCCGTCCACTTCCACGGTCTTGCCGGGCGATTCTTCGTGGCCCGCGAACAGCGAGCCCACCATCACCATCGTGGCGCCAAAGCGCACGCTTTTGGCAATATCGCCGTGGCTGCGGATGCCGCCGTCGGCAATGATGGGCTTGGTGGCCACGCGCGCGCACCACTTCAGCGCCGACAACTGCCAGCCGCCCGTGCCGAAGCCGGTCTTGAGCTTGGTGATGCACACCTTGCCGGGGCCGATACCCACCTTGGTCGCGTCCGCGCCCCAGTTCTCCAGGTCGATCACGGCCTCGGGCGTGCCCACGTTGCCGGCGATCACAAAGGCCGCGGGGATCTTGGCCTTCAGGTACGTGATCATGTTCTTCACGCTGTCGGCGTGGCCGTGCGCGATGTCGATGGTGATGTACTCGGGGCAGATGCCCTCGGCCACAAAGCGGTCCACCGTGTCGTAGTCGGGTTGCTTCACCCCGAGCGAGATCGATGCGAAGCACCCTTGCGCATGCATGTCCTTGACGAATTGCACGTTGTCCAGGTCAAAGCGGTGCATGACGTAGAAGTAGCCGTTCTGCGCCAGCCAGGTGCAGATCTTCTCGTCGACCACCGTCTTCATGTTGGCGGGCACCACGGGCAGGCGAAAGCGGCGCCCGCCCAGCTCCACGCTGGTGTCGCACTCCGAGCGGCTTTCCACGCGGCACTTGCGCGGCAGCAGCAGGATGTTGTCGTAGTCGAAGATTTCCATGAGGTTCCAAGCTCCTGTAGAGGTCGCGCGCGAGGGATTTCGCGGGCGATGGGGCGCTTGGCTTGCTTTCCGGCTTTTGCGGGCCGCAGGCGTGATGGCCGGGCCGGTCCCTGCAGTGCGCAGGCACAAAAAAACCGGGCGCAAGAAACTTGGGCCCGGTGATTGATTCTACCCGCCGCGCTGCCTTTGCCTTAATGACCCGTGCCGCAGTAGGTGTGTGCGGCGCCTACCCAGTCGCCACCATCGCCCTGCACCCAGGCCGCCATGCGCAGGCGCTCGGGCTGCGCTCCGTGGGGTATGCGCATGGGGCGTATCTCCAGCCAGCCGCCCCGCTCCTGTGGGGGGCGCTGTCCCCGCGCGTCCCACACGCCCCGAAAGACATTGCGCACCAGGTGGCGCGTGACCGGGCTGCCCTCGGTGCCTGGGGGTATTTCCTCCAGCATGAGCAGCGTGACCTGAAGGCGGCGCGGAGTCTTGCCATGCGGGGGAATGAAGCGCAGATGCGCGCCCACGTAGTCCGCCACTGCGGGCCCGTGGGCCACGCGCAGCAGGGCGGTGGTGGGCAGCGTGGGCAGGCTGCTCACGAAGGTGTCGCTGCGCTGCGGCACCTCGCGTCCCAGTGACCGCAGACGTTCCAATGCATCGGGCGTGGCCGCGGCAGACAGCGGGGCATCTTCGCCATGCGTGCCGGGCACGATCCAGTCGAGCACCAGCGCATCCCGGCCAGCAGCCGCGACCGCCGGCGGCTCCGCCCAGCAGCTGGCGCAGTCGGCGTTGAGAAAGCGCTCCACCAGCACCGTGGGCTTGGGCTGGGCGTCGCTGGAGCAGGAGGCGCGCGGCTGCGCCATCGCCAGGGGCATGGCGAGACAGGCAAGCAGGGTGAGCAGTGGATAGCGCATGGGTGCCATGGTTCCACAAAGCCCGAGCGGCTGCATGCGCCGGTCGCGTTCCTACAATGGCGGAATGCTCCCACACGACCTGTTTTCCGGCGCGCCAGCGCCTTTTGGCACTGGCAATGGTGCCGGCGCTACCGGGGTTTCGTCCCAGGCGGTGCAGCCGCTGCTGCAAAACCTCAACCCCGAGCAACTGGCCGCCGTGACGCTGCCTGCCGGCCATGCGCTCATCCTGGCGGGCGCCGGCTCCGGCAAGACCCGGGTGCTCACCACGCGCATTGCCTGGCTGCTGCAGAACGGTCTGGCCACTCCGGGCGGCATCCTGGCCGTCACCTTCACCAACAAGGCGGCCAAGGAGATGCTGACGCGCCTCTCAGCCATGCTGCCCATCAATGTGCGGGGCATGTGGATCGGCACGTTCCACGGCCTGTGCAACCGCCTGCTGCGCGCGCACCACAAGCTGGCAGGCCTGCCGCAGGCCTTCCAGATCCTGGACACGCAGGACCAGCTCTCGGCCATCAAGCGGCTGTGCAAGCAGTTCAACGTGGACGAGGAGCGCTTCCCACCCAAGCAGCTGGCCTACTTCATCGCTGGCTGCAAGGAAGAGGGCATGCGCCCGCGCGACGTGCCGGCGCACGATGCCGACACGCGCAAGAAGGTGGAGCTGTACCAGCTGTACGAGGAGCAGTGCCAGCGCGAGGGCGTGGTGGACTTTGGCGAGCTGATGCTGCGCAGCTTTGAGCTGCTGCGCGACAACGACCCCGTGCGGGCGCATTACCAGCGGCGCTTTGCGCACATTTTGGTGGACGAGTTCCAGGACACCAACAAGCTGCAATACGCCTGGCTCAAGCAGATGGCGGGCGACGTGGTGGACGGACGCCTGCACACGCAGGGCAGCGTGCTGGCCGTGGGTGACGACGACCAGAGCATCTACGCCTTTCGCGGGGCGCGCGTGGGCAACATGCAGGACTTTGTGCGCGAGTTCGACGTGCAGCACCAGATCAAGCTGGAGCAGAACTACCGCAGCTACAGCAACATCCTGGACTCGGCCAACGCGCTGATCAGCCACAACAGCCGGCGCTTGGGAAAAAACCTGCGCACCACGCAGGGCCCGGGCGAGCCCGTGCGCATCTACGAGGCCAACAGCGATCTGGCTGAGGCGCAGTGGATGGTCGATGAGATCAAGCAGCTCGTGCGGGACGGCGAGATGCCGCGCAAGGAGATCGCTGTGCTCTACCGCAGCAATGCGCAGAGCCGGGTGATCGAATCGGCCCTGTTCAACGCCAGCGTGCCCTACCGCGTGTACGGCGGGTTGCGCTTTTTCGAGCGCGCCGAGATCAAGCATGCGCTGGCCTACCTGCGCCTGCTGGAGAACCCGCACGACGACACCAGCTTTCTGCGCGTGGTGAACTTCCCGCCGCGCGGCATTGGTGCGCGCACGCTGGAGGTGCTGCAGGATGCGGCGCGCAGCAGTGGCTGCTCGCTGCACGACGCGGTGAGTGCGGTGCCTGGCAAGGCCGGCACCAACCTGGGGGCCTTCGTGGCCCTGGTTCAAGTGCTGCGCGAGCAGACGCAGGGCCAGAACCTGCGCGGCATCATCGGCCAGGTGCTGGAATCCAGCGGCCTGCTGGAGCATTACCGCCACGAAAAGGAAGGCGCGGACCGGCTGGAGAACCTGGACGAGCTCATCAACGCGGCCGAGAGCTTCGTCACCCAGGAGGGCTTTGGCCGCGATGCGGTCGCGCTGCCGCTGGACGAGCACGGCAATGCCCTCACGCAAAGCCCGGCCAGCCAGGGGCTGGACCCCGACGCGCCGATGCTGAATGCCCCTGGCAACGTGGATGCCGACACCGGCGAAACGCTGTCGCCGCTGGCGGCCTTCCTGACCCACGCCGCATTGGAGGCGGGGGACAACCAGGCCCAGGCGGGGCAGGATGCGGTGCAGCTCATGACCGTGCATGCCAGCAAGGGGTTGGAGTTCGACTGCGTGTTCATCGGCGGCATGGAGGAAGGGCTGTTCCCGCATGAGAACTCCATGAGCGACCGCGACGGCCTGGAGGAAGAACGCCGCCTGATGTACGTGGCCATCACCCGCGCGCGCAAGCGTCTGTACCTGAGCCATTCGCAGACGCGCATGCTGCACGGGCAGACGCGCTACAACGTCAAGAGCCGCTTCTTTGATGAGCTACCCGAGGAGGCGCTCAAATGGATCACACCGCGCCAGGCAGGGTTTGGATCTTTTGCTCCTGATTCAGGAGCTGCTAGCGCTTACCAGTCGGGCGCTAGAGGTCAATTTGGCTTCAAGACCGAAGTGTTCGCCAGTCCCCCCGTACCCCCGGTCAAGGCGGCGCCGGGCCATGGCCTGCGCGTGGGGCTGGCGGTGTTCCACACCAAGTTCGGCGAGGGCAAGGTGCTGGCCATCGAGGGCGCGGACGCCGACGCGCGGGCGCAGGTGCACTTTCCGCGCCACGGCACCAAGTGGCTGGCGCTGTCGGTGGCCAAGCTCACCATCGTCGAATAAGTGCTCGCCCAGAGACCGCGGCCTTCTGTCTTGCTTATTCAAAAGTAACTTGAAATTTCCCCGACATCGGGAGGCAGCGCGGGCTTCACGCCCAGGGAATGCCGCGTGGGGCTTGAGACGTATGGGGCCAGCGCATGTCCCTCATCGATTTTTCGGGATAACTTTTGATTACAGGAAACCCCGCTGGCACGCATTGCCGCGAATAAATTGCTCCTTGGGAATGAACGCCGCCAGCGCCCCTGTGATGCGCGTTCACTGTCAAGCACCACGCAAGGAGTAGAGATGGGGATGGAACACAGAGGAACCCTGGGTTGGATGGCGGTGGCCATGGCGGCGGTGTGGCTCGCGGGCTGCAAGGATCCGGCGGGCACGGCGGCGGTGCAGGCCTCCACACCGACTCCGGCCACGGTTCCACCCTCCGCCACGGCTGCGGCGCCGGCGGCGACAGCCACGGCGGCGCCTGCCGCAGCAGCGGTGGTTGCGGCTCCCCCTGGTGCTGCTCCGGCCACGCCACGCACCTTGCCGCTGGGCGTGCAAGGCGTGGCACCGGCGGGGGTGACGGTACGCGTCAAGAGCGTGCAGATCGGGGGGGACGCCACGGTGCTGGATGTGAGCATCTCCTTTGCCAACCGCATCACCGACTCCACCATGCTGGCGCTGGCCGATACCTACCTGCAGGACGAAAGCGGCGCGCGCCTGCACGTCAAGCGGCCGGACCACAACCGGGACATCACCATCCGCGAAGGCCAGACCCTGGATGGGCAACTGGTTTTCCTGGGCCGCGTGCTGCCCACCGCGCGCACGCTCAAGCTGGTCTTCAATGACGGCAACGATGGCGACAACATCGTGGCGCCGGGGCTGTCCATGGACCTGCCGCTGCAGGCGGGCTGATGGCGGTGCGGTGTTCGCCAGCCTGGCGGGCTGTCCTGTGGGCCGCGTGCTGCGCCGCCGTGGCCTCTGCGGCGCAGACATTGGAAGTGCGGCGCAGCAGCCAGTCGCTCGCGGCGACGCCCACCCATTTGCAACCAGCGGACGCTGCCCCGCTGACCCAATTGCAGCCGCACGTGACGCACGGCGGCCTGGTGCCGCGCGAGACCGAAACCCGGCTGCAGGCGGCGGCAGGGCCGGCCACGCTGCTGCGCGCGGCCGAGGTGCCGCCGCAGCGGCTGGAGCAGACCCGCGCGCTGCTGGTGGAACTGCAGGCCCAGCCCACGCCCGAGCAGGCCATCTCCATCGACCTGCCTGCCGATGTGTTGTTTGACTTTGACAAGGCCGAGTTGCGGGCCGATGCCGCGCGCTCGCTTGACAAGGCGGCCGAGCTGCTCAAGAGCTACCCCCAGGCGCCCATCGACGTGGTGGGACACACAGACGGCAAGGGGGGCGATGCCTACAACGACGCCTTGTCGCAGCGCCGCGCCGCCGCCGTCGCCGCCGCGCTGCAGTCGCGCACGGGGCGGCCGATCGCCACGCGCGGCATGGGCAAACGCCAGCCTGTCGCGCCCAATACCACGCCGGATGGGCGGGACGATCCCGATGGGCGCCAGCGCAACCGGCGCGTGCAGATCGTGATCGGGGCATTGCCGGTGCGGTAGGGGATGGGACGCGGGCCCGCGCGTCGCTCAGGCGCTGTGGGTCTATGTGGCCTCGCGTGTGCACGGAAGGCCCGGCGTGCGAAGCAATGTCTTGAAGATGTCATGTACACGTCATGCGGGCGCAACAGACGTACTCCAGGATCGCGGGACCTTGATTGCCACTACCGAGTCCAACGACCCATGAACACCACGATCGTTTCCGAGTACGACGACAATGAAATCGTCAACCATTCGTCCAACCAGCACATCGACAGCGTCCTGGCCGCGCGCCTGAGCCGTCGCAGCGCCCTCAAGGGCGGTGTCGGCGCCACCACTGCGGCTCTGCTGGGCGGCGTGAGCCTGAGTGCCTGCGGCGGCGGCAGCGACGATGACGAAACTCCCGCACCCGAGCCGATCCGCCTCAACTTCAATGCCGTCGCCAAGAGCAACGCCGACCTGGTAACGGTACCCGAGGGTTACCAGGTCAGCATCCTGCACGCCCTGGGCGACCCGATCCACTATGGCGACGAGTCCTGGAAGGACGATGGCTCCGAGACGGCCGAGTCCTATGACCGCCGCATCGGCGACGGCCACGACGGCATGTACTACTTCGGCATGTCCGACGACGGTAAGTTCGACCCCAGCCGCTCCGACCGCGGCCTGCTGTGCGTGAACCATGAGTATGTGGTTGCGCCTTATGGTCTGCATCCCACGGGCCGCATCACGGTGGACGGCAAGCGCCCGGCCGAGCAGGTGGACAAGGAAATCCGCGCCCACGGTGCCAGCGTGGTGGAAGTCAAGCGCAAGAGCGGCAGCAACGAGATGGAAATGGTGCGCGGCTCCAAATACAACCGCCGCATCACCTCGGCCACGCCGATGGACTTTGGCGGCCCCGCCGCCGGCAACGCCAAGCTGTTCAACAAGCTCTCGCCGGACGGCAAGCAGGCCTTCGGGATGAACAACAACTGTGCCAACGGCTATACGCCCTGGGGCACCTACCTGACGTGCGAGGAGAACTTCCTGAACGTCATCGGCCGTGCTGCTGGCGACGACGCCCAACGCTCCGCCACCGAAATCGTGGCCCTGAAGCGCTATGGCTTGCCCGAGAACCGCAAGAGCCCTTACCTGTGGGACACCGCCGAGGGCGAGCAGTACCAGCGCTGGAACAGCAAGGTGAGCGCCGCCAGCGCCGCTGAGGACTATCGCAACATCTTCAACACCTTCGGCTGGGTGGTGGAGATCGACCCCTTCCGCCCCGACAGCAAGCCCGTCAAGCGCACGGCACTGGGCCGCTTCAACCATGAAGGGGCATGGCCGGCGCCCGCCAAGGCCGGCGAGCCGATCGTCATCTACTCTGGCGACGATGCGCGCAACGAGTACGTGTTCAAGTTCGTGTCCGATGCCAAGTGGGACCCCAAGGACATCAACGGCGGCGTGGCCGCCGGTGCCAAGTACCTGGACAAGGGCACCCTGTACGCCGCCAAGTTCAACAACGATGGCAGCGGCGAGTGGCTGGAGCTGACGTTCGGCAAGAACGGCATCGACGCCACCAACGCGCTGTACCCGTTCGCCGACCAGGCCGACGTGCTCATGCACTGCCGCCTGGCGGCCGACGCCCGCGGCGCGACCAAGATGGACCGTCCCGAGTGGGGTGGCGTGAACCCGTTGAACAACGAGGTGTACATGACCATGACCAACAACTCGCAGCGCACGGCCGCCACGCTGAACGCCGCCAACCCGCGCGTGGGCAACACCAATGGCCACATCATCCGCTGGAAGGAAGAGGGCGGCCAGGCGGGTACCAAGTTCCAGTGGGACGTGTACCTGTTCGGCGCGCGCAGCGACAACAAGCAGAGCGAGAACCTGTCGGGCCTGACCGCCGTGAACGATTTCTCCAGCCCCGACGGCCTGCATTTCGACCAGCGCAGCGCCAATGCCGGCGGCCTGCTGTGGATCCAGACCGACGACGGTTCCTACACCGATGTGACCAACTGCATGATGCTGGCCGCCATTCCCGGCAAGGTCGGCGATGGCGGCAAGGTCACCACCAAGGAGGGCCAGGCCACGATCATGGGCTCTAAGCCCACCGAGGCCACGGTGCGCCGCTTCCTGGTCGGCCCGTTCGACTGCGAGATCACGGGCGTGGTGGTCACGCCCGACGGCAAGACGCTGTTCTTCAACGTGCAGCACCCGGGCGAGGACGCTGAGAAGGCCAACTTCGCCACCAGCACCTTCACCAGCTACTGGCCCGGCAACCAGCCTGGGATCACCAGCAGCCACAAGGGCCTCAAGCGTCCGCGCTCGGCCACCGTGGTGGTGACGCGCAAGGACGGCGGCACGATCGGTATCTAACCGGCTTGCACGGGAGCTGTCTCTCGCCTTGCGCGCAGGACGGCTCCGCGGCACTTCCAACCCGCCTCTGGCGGGTTTTTTCTTGCCTGTTCAGGGCGAGGGTGCGGGTGGAACCTTATTCGCTGAGGAGCAGTGCACCCCAAGCGCACTGTTTGGCTCGGGGCACGCCCGGGTGCGCCGAAGCGCGCGGGGACTCGGCCCGCTCCGTCGGAATATCTGGAAGCACGGGAACGGGCGGAGCGCCCCGACGACTCCGCTGGCGCAGCTTTATGAATCCTGCTCGGGTGGCGCCGCAGCGGGCGAGTCGCCGTGGTCGTGGTGGGGCGCGTCGAAGCTGTCGCGGAACGTGAACACCACCGACGAGAAGAACATGGCGGCCAGCATCATCGCCGTCGCCACCATGATGCCGCCGGCCATGCCGGCGCCCAGGCCGATGGCGCTCAGCATCGTGACCAGCAGGCTGATGACCACGCCTGCGCCGAGGAACACGCCCATCCACGACAGCCCATACACCGTGAAGGCCCCGAAGTTGCGCAGGCAGGCGACGATGCTGAAAAACAGCGCCTTCACGGGCGGCACGTTGTGCCAGTGCACCAGGCCAGGAGCGTGCCAGAACAGCAGCGACAGCGGCACGTACAGCAGCAGCGACAGCCACATGGCCGCCTGGAAGCTGCCCGACTCGGCCATCTCGCGCGTCAGCGGCTCGCCGCCCAGGTACACGCGAGCGAACTGCCCGCCGTCCACCAGGGCCGACAGCCCCATCAGGCCGAGGAAGCCCACGGCGTAGAGCGCGCCCAGGGTCAGCATGTGGTTCAGCCGCTGCTTGCCGGTGCGAAACGCCACCAGCAGCAGTGCGGGCGTGGGCACGCGGTCCTGGCTGGCCTCGGCCGCGGCCACCATCATGGCCAGCGTGGCCGAGGGCAGCAGGCCCAGTGCCACGGCGGGGCCGATCAGCGGCAGCATGGTGGCCAGCGACATCGCCGCCATGGTCATGAAAAACAGCGCGGCCAGCGCCATGGGCTGGCGCCAGAACACGCGAATGCCCAGGCGTACCCATTCCAGGCCCGCGCGCGCGGGGACGATGTGCAGTTTCATGGATTGGAAATCGAAGGTGGAGCGCCGCGGCAGCGGTGCGGGCGCATGGGGGAATTTACCCCAGTTGCCGCTGCACAGGCCGCAGCGGTGGATGAAACCAACGGTTATGTGTGGAGTGGCTGTTGCGGGGCGCGCGGCGCACCATGGTGGCTACAGAGTCACCGGATGGGCCGCGCGCTGGCGTAGCACGCGCTCAAAATGTGTGGGGTCGTGGGGCTTGAGCATGGCGGCCTCGCGCGGCAGGTAGAAGTCCCACAGGCGCGAGATCCAGAAGCGCAGCGCCCCGGCGCGCAGCATGGCGGGCAGCAGGGCGCGTTCATGCGCGGTGAGCGGGCGCACGGCCTGGTAGGCGTCGATCATGGCCTGGGCGCGCGGTGCGGCGTGCGCGCCGGTGGGCAGGTCGATGCACCAGTCGTTCAGGCACACGGCCAGGTCGAAGAGGAAGGTGTCCACGCCCGCGAAATAGAAGTCGAAGAGGCCCGTGAGTTCCTCGCCTTCGAACATCACGTTGTCGCGGAACAGATCGGCATGGATGGGGCCGCGCGGCAGCGCTGCGTAGGCGCTGGAGGCCGCCACATGGTTCTGGTAGGCCAGTTCGGACTGCAGCAGCGCCGCCGGCTCGGCGCCGATGTGCGGCAGTACCACCGGCACGGTCTCGTTCCACCAGGGCAGGCCGCGCAGGTTGGGCTGCTGGCGTTCATAGCCGCTTGCGGCCAGGTGCATGCGCGCCAGCATGGTGCCCACGGCCGCGCAGTGCGCTTCCTGGGGGCTGAGCTGGCTTTTGCCGCGCAGCTTGGTGGCCAGCGCAGCGGGCTTGCCGCACACCTGGTGCAGGATCTCGCCATGCTTGTCGGCCTGCGGGTCCGGCACGGGGATGCCCGCGTGCGCCAGATGCTTCATCAGGTGCAGGTAGAACGGCAGCTGCTCTGCGGTGAGGCGCTCGAACAGCGTGAGTACGTACTCGCCCTGCTCGCAGGTGACGAAGTAGTTGGTGTTCTCGATGCCGCCCTCGATGCCGCGCAGCTCAAGCAGCTTGCCCAGCTGCAGCCGGCGCAGCAATTCGCGCGCCTCTTTGGTGGAGACTTCGGTGAAAACGGCCATCGGTCAGTACGTCAGTGCACTCGGCGTGCTGAAAAAAGCGGGGGAAGGAGCGGGCGATACGGGCCGCCCAGGAATGCCGCGTTGGCTGCGGTCAGAAATTGCGCAAGTTCCACACGCGCGGTGCGGTCACGGTGTCCGACTCGTTGAAGTTGCCGGGGCGTGCGCGGGCTCCGTCGTTGGAGCGCACTTCATACGCGGGCAGCGGCGTGCCGGTCTTGGGTTGCACGGTGATGCTCTGCGTCTGCCCGCCCACGCGCAACTCTTGCACGCGGCTGCCGGCGTCCTCCACCACGATGTGCTCTACGCGCTGGTTGTGGCGCCCTTCAGTCTGCTGCTCTCTTTCCAATAGCTGGCCGCGCCCGTCCGTACTGGGCTGAATGGCATTTTGGCTTGCATTCTGAGCCAGGGCGGGAGCACTGGCCAGGGCCAGCAGCAGGAAGGTGGAGTGGAGAGCGCGCATGGCGCGATTGTAGGCGCCGTGCGCCGGCGTGCGCGCTCAGCGCTGCGGCGGGCAGGTGCTGGCGCTGCAGGCCTGCGTGTACTTGCCGATGAAGGTGCGGAAGTTCTTGCCGAGCTTGCCCATCTCCTCGCACACGTCGCCGCGCGCATCGAAGGCAAAGCCCTGCGTGCCAGCGGCGTTGAACAGCTCCACGCGCGTGAGGCCCAGGCGCGCGAACTGCGCAGGGTCGTGCCACTGCTGCGCGCAGATGTTGTGGAAGACGAAGGTGTTGTACACCAGCTCGGTGACCTCGGGCTTGTTCATCTGCGCGCGCAGCACGCCGCCGTCAAACTGTGCGGCACTGATGCCGTGCAGCGACTTCTGCATCGAAGGCGGCACGTTCTTGAAGTCCGGGTTGGCCCACGCCAGGGTGGTGGTGGCGCAGGCGACGAGTGCGAGCAGGTGGTGTTTCATGGGGCAGCCTTGGGGAGAGGGGAGGGCGCGGCGCACCGCCGGGCCATGGCGACGGATTGTGCCGCTTTCCACTGCACCTGCCCGCGTGCGGGGTGCTGATTGCGATGGCGGCCACGGCCGATGAGCGTGGGAGAATTCGCCGATGACACGCCCCAAGACCCTGGTGCTGGTGGATGGCTCCAGCTACCTGTACCGCGCATTCCATGCCATGCCCGACCTGCGCGCCGTGCCGGGCGATCCCGCCAGCGCACCCACGGGGGCCATCCGCGGCATGATCAACATGCTGCAGGCGCTCAAGAAAGAAGTCCCGGCCGACTACGCCGCCTGCGTTTTCGATGCCAGCGGCCCCACTTTTCGCGATGCGCTGTACCCCGAGTACAAGCAGCACCGCGCGCCCATGCCCGATGACCTGCGTGCGCAGATCGAGCCCATCCACGAGGTGGTGCGGCTGCTGGGCTGGCCGGTGCTGTGTATCCCCGGCGTGGAGGCCGACGACGTGATCGGCACGCTGGCTGCTACCGCGGCCGGCCAGGGCATGCAGGTGGTGATCTCCAGCGGCGACAAGGACCTGAGCCAGCTGGTGAACGAACACATCACCATCATCGACACCATGAACGGCAAGAAGCGGGACGTGGCCGGCGTGACCGCCGAGTTCGGCGTGCCCCCGACGCTTATGGTGGACTACCAGGCCCTGGTGGGCGATGCCGTGGACAACGTGCCCGGCGTGCCCAAGGTCGGCCCCAAGACCGCCGCCAAATGGCTCACGGAATACGGTTCGCTGGATGCGCTGCTGGCCAACGCGGGCGCCATCAAGGGCGTGGCCGGCGAGAACCTGCGCGGGGCGCTGGACTGGCTGCCCACCGCGCGCACGCTGGTCACCATCAAGACCGACTGCGACCTGGCGGGCCACCTCGATGGTCTGCCTGCTATCGATGCGATAGCTGTTGGCGCTGAGCAGGCGGACGCGTTGCGCGATTTTTATCAAAAGTATGGCTTCAAGAGCCTGGCACGCGCGCTGCCGTCCTCTGTGGCGGCGGACGCTGGCGCCAGCGGAGACCTCTTCGCCACGCCCGACGCCAGCGCCGTCGCCGTGCAGGCGCAACAGCGCGAGGTGGTCTACGACACCATCCTCACGTGGGAGCAGCTCGACGGCTGGCTCGCGCGCCTGAAGGCCGCGCCGCTGGCGGCGCTGGACACCGAGACCACGTCGCTGGACGAGTTGCGGGCCGAGATCGTGGGCGTGTCCTTCAGCGTTGAGCCCGGAGCCGCCGCTTACATCCCGCTGGCGCACAACGGCCCTGACGCGCCGCCGCAGCTGCCGTTGGCCGAGGTGCTGGAGCGCCTGCGCCCCTGGCTGGAAGACCCGGCCTGCCCCAAGCTGGGCCAGCACGTGAAGTACGACCGGCATGTGTTCGCCAACCACGGCATCCAGGTGCGCGGCTATGCGCACGACACCATGCTGCAAAGCTACGTGCTGGAAGTGCACAAGCCCCATGGCCTGACCAGCCTGGCCGAGCGCCACACGGGCCGCACCGGCATCAGCTACGAAGACCTGTGCGGCAAGGGGGCCAAGCAGATCCCGTTTGCACAGGTCCCGGTGGACAAGGCTGCGGCCTACTCGTGCGAGGACTCCGACCAGACGCTGGATGTGCACCGCGTGCTATGGCCCCAGCTGCAGGCCGACGACAAGCTGCGCGGCATCTACGAGCTGGAGATGGCCTGCAGCGAGACCTTGTTTCGCATCGAGCGCAATGGCGTGCTGATCGACGCGGGCAAGCTGGCCTCCCAGAGCCACGCGCTGGGCCAGCGCATCCTGCAGCTGGAGCAGGAGGCGTACGCCATCGCCGGCCAGCCCTTCAACCTGGGCTCGCCCAAGCAATTGGGTGAAATCTTCTTCGACAAGCTGGGCATGCCCGTGGTGAAGAAGACCGCCACCGGCGCGCGCAGCACCGACGAAGAGGTGCTGGAGAAGCTGGCCGAGGACTACCCCCTGCCCGCCAAACTGCTGGAACACCGCAGCCTGTGCAAGCTCAAGGGCACCTACACCGACAAACTCAGCACGCTGGCGGACCCGCGCACCGGCCGCGTCCACACCCACTACGCGCAGGCCGTGGCCGTCACCGGGCGGCTGTCCAGCAACGAGCCCAACCTGCAGAACATCCCCATCCGCACGCCGGAGGGCCGGCGCGTGCGCGAGGCCTTCGTGGCACCCGCGGGCCGCGTGATTGCCAGTGCTGACTACAGCCAGATCGAGCTGCGCATCATGGCGCACATCAGCGGCGACGAGGCGCTGCTGCACGCCTTCCGCGAGGGCCTGGACGTGCACCGCGCCACGGCGGCCGAGGTGTTCGGCGTGGCGCTGGACCAGGTCAGCAGCGAGCAGCGCCGCTACGCCAAGGTCATCAACTTCGGCCTGATCTACGGCATGAGCAGTTTCGGCCTGGCCAAGAACCTGGGCATCGAGACCAAGGCGGCGGCGGCCTACATCGACCGCTACTTCCAGCGCTACCCCGGCGTGAAGCAGTACATGGAAGAGACCAAGGCCCAGGCCAAGGCGCGCGGCTACGTGGAGACCGTGTTCGGCCGGCGCCTGTACCTGCCGGAGATCAACTCGCCCAACGGCCCGCGCCGCGGCGCGGCCGAGCGCACCGCCATCAACGCGCCCATGCAGGGCACGGCGGCCGACCTCATCAAGAAGGCCATGGTGGCCGTGCAGGGCGAGCTGGACGCGCGCAAGCCCGAGGTGCTCATGATCATGCAGGTGCACGACGAACTGGTTTTCGAGCTGCCCGAGGGCGAGGTGGACTGGCTGCGCCGTGAGATCCCGCGCCTGATGGCCGGCGTGGCCGCGCTGCAGGTACCGCTGCTGGCCGAAGTGGGCGTGGGGCCCGACTGGGACAAGGCGCACTGATAGCGCTTGTAGCCCGGTGGCACGGTGGCGCGGGCGGGTCGCATGCGCAAAACGGCCATTGCCGCTACATTGGCACGCCATGCCTCCTGGCCAGCGCCGGGGGGCGTCCGTCCCCCAACCCTTGCCACCCTTTGCCAGGAGCCTCCGTCATGCACAGCGATCTCCAGAACGACTTCGATGCACTCGTCCCCGGCCGTAGCACGGCAGCGGCCGCCAGCCGCCGCACCGCGCTGGGCGTCATGCTGGGGGCTGGCTATGCCGCCGCGGCCGCGCCGGTGATGGCGCAGACGGCGGTCTCCACCCCGGCCGACGGGCTCACGGCGGGGGAGGTGCACTTTGCGGTGAACGGCTTTGACGTGCGCGCCTACCGCGCGGCGCCGCAGGGCAAGACGGGGCTGCCCGTGGTGCTGGTGATTTCAGAGATCTTCGGCGTGCACGAGTACATTGCCGACGTTTGCCGCCGCCTGGCGCACCAGGGCTACCTTGCCGTTGCCCCCGACCTGTTCGCGCGCCAGGGCGACCCGCGCGCCTACAGTGAAGTCGCCAAGCTCATGAGCGAGCTGGTGTCCAAGGTGCCCGATGCCCAGGTCATGGCCGACCTGGACGGCGCCGTGCAATGGGCCGGAGCCCATGGCGGTGACCTCCAGCGCGTGGGCATCACCGGCTTTTGCTGGGGCGGCCGCATCACCTGGCTCTACGCCGCGCATGGCCCGGTGAAGGCCGGGGTGGCCTGGTATGGCCGTCTGGTGGGGCAGGCCAGCGCCCTGAATCCCAAGCACCCCGTGGACCTGGCGCCCATCCTCAAGGCACCCGTGCTGGGTCTGTATGGCGAAAAAGATGCCGGCATACCTCTTGACACGATTGATAAGATGAAAAGCGCCCTGTCAGAAGGGTCTGCCGCAGCGAAAGCCTCGCGGTTCGTGGTCTACCCGGACGCGCCGCATGCCTTCCATGCCGACTACCGCCCGAGCTTTCGCAAGGAAGCCGCGCAGGACGGCTGGAAGCGCACGCTGGCCTGGTTCAAGCAGCACGGCGTGGCGTGAGCCGCGGCAGCCAGCACGCACACAAGCCCTTCGGGGCTTTTTTTGATGGCGCGGCGAGAGTTTGGTTTTGAATGAAATTGGCATCTAAGCCAATAAGAGAAAGCGCAAGCAGCTATGACATTGATAGCGATCATCCTGGCCACGTTGGCCGCGGGCATTGGCAGTGTGTGGGTGGCGGCGGCGCTGCTGCGCCTGGGCATGCGCACGCGCCAGCGCGTGGGGCCGCAGCACCTGCTGAGCCTGGCCGCGGGCGCGCTGCTGGCCACCGCCTTCATGCATCTGCTGCCCGAGGCGTTCGAGAGCCAGGCCAGTGCGCACGACCTGTTTGCCACGCTGCTGCTGGGGCTGGTGTTCTTCTTCCTGCTGGACAAGGCCGAGCTGTGGCACCACGGCCATGAGCACAGCCCGTCCGAGCGGCACATCCATGGCCAGGGCCACCACGACCACCACCCTGACCACGCGCACGACCACCACCATGGCCCGGGCCAGCACGGGCATGGCGGCTGGGCGTTGCTGACCGGCGACAGCGTGCACTGCTTTGGCGACGGCGTGTTGATCGCCTCGGCCTTCATGGCGGACATGCGGCTGGGCGTGGTGGCCGCGCTGTCGGTGCTGGCGCACGAGGTGCCGCACCACATCGGCGACCTGGTGGTGCTGCGCCACAGCACCCGCCACCGCAACGCGGCGCTGCTCAAGGTCTCGCTGGCGGGCGCGCTGACGGCGCTGGGCGGCCTGGTGGGCTACTACCTGGTGGGGCTGTGGGACGGCGGGCTGCCGTATTTCCTGGCCATCGCCTCCAGCAGCTTCGTGTACGTGGCACTGGCCGACCTGATTCCGCAGCTGCAAAAACGCCTCTCGGCCGCGCAGACGCTGGCGCAGATCGCCTGGCTGGCGGCCGGCATCGCGGTGGTGACCTTTGTGAGCGGGCTGGCGCACGCGCATTGAGCACGGCGGGGCGTTCGCCGGTGTGCGCGCCGCGCATGCCTGCCCGGGGAGGACCGCGGCGCCAGTCCAAGGGCCGGCGGCCGCGCAGAGGGTGCAGGCGTTTAGAGGGTGCGGGCGTGTGGGCGCCTGGAACGCCGTGAACGCCGCAGCCGTATCAACCCGTGGCCAGCGCCTCGCGCACCCCGGCCACCTGGCGGCGCGAGACCGGCAGGGGCTCGGTGAGTCCGTGCAGGCGCACGGCCCAGCCTTCGCCCTCCTCGGCGTCGTAATAGCGCTCCAGCGCGCGCATGGCGCGGCGTGCCACCAGCGTGCTGCGGTGCACGCGCAGAAAGTGGCCCGCGTGGCGCGCCTCCAGGTCGGACAGCGCGCTGTCGATGACGAAGCTGCGCGTGAGGGTGCGCACCGTCACGTATTTCTGCTCGGCGCGCAGGAACAGCACGTCGTCCAGCGGCACGCGCTCGGTGCGCCCGCGCTCCTGGATCAGCAGCACCTCGCAGCTGGGCGCCGGCAGCGGCGAGCGCGTGGGAGCGGCGCTGGGGGCGGCGGCGCGCTGCGCCTTGGCCAGTGCCTGCTGCAGGCGCTGCAGGCGCACGGGCTTGGTCAGGTAGTCCACGGCATCCAGTTCGAAGGCCGACAGCGCATGGTCCGCGTGGGCGGTCACGAACACGATGGCCGGCGGGTGCGGCAGGCGCTGGATGTGGTGCGCCAGTCCCAGGCCGTCCTGGCCGGGCATGTGGATGTCCAGCAGTACCACGTCCACCGCGCGGCCGCCGCTGGCCTCGAGCTGTGCCAGCGCGTCCGCGGCGTGCGCGGCCTCCGTCACGCTGTGGCGGGGGTCGCAGTCGGCCAGCAGCGTGCGCAGGCGGCTGCGGGCCAGGAGTTCGTCGTCCACGATCAGGATGTGCATGGGGCGTCGACTGTAGTGGATGTGGCGTGCCGCGTGGCCCGGGGATTCAGGGTGCGGGCAGCGAGATGCGCACCTGGTACAGGCCGCCCTGTACGCCGGCGCTGAAGTCGCAGTCCACGTCGTGCAGCAGGCGCAGGCGGTCGCGCACGTTCGCCTGTGCGATGCCGTGGCCGCGTGGCGCGTCCTCGGCCGTGGGGCGATCGGTGGGCAGGGTGTTGGTGATGGTCAGCACCACGCGGCCGCCGCGCCGCTCGGTGGCGATGCGCAGCTTGCCCCCGCGCGCGCTGGGCTCCACGCCGTGCTTGACCGCGTTTTCCACCAGCGGCTGCAGCAAGAGCGGCGGCAGGCGCGCGGCGTTGGCGCGCGCATCCAGCACCCATTGCACGCGCATGCGTTCGCCAAAGCGCACCTGCTCGATGTCCAGGTAGCGGCGCGCCAGCACGATCTCTTCCTCCAGTGTGGCGGACTCGCCCTGCTCCACCAGGGCGTGGCGGAACAGGTCGCTCAGGTCTTCCAGCAGCGCCTCGGCCTTGGCGGGTTCGTCGCGCACCAGGGCAATGGCGCTGTTGAGCGTGTTGAACAGGAAGTGTGGGCGGATGCGCGCCTGCAACTCGGTCAGGCGCGCGGTGGTGGCGGCGGGCGTGCGCGCGCGGGCGCGCATTTTCAGCGCGGTGACCAGCAGCGCCGCCAGCAGCGCGCCGCTGGCGGCGCTGGCCAGCCACGGCGGCGGGGCGCCCGCGGGGCCGCTGGCCAGGGCCAGCATGGCGCAGGCCAGCAGGCCGGCCAGTGCGCCCAGCAGCACGCCGGCGGCGTACTGCAGCGGCTCCTGAAGGCGCTGCAGCGCCGTCTTGAGGCTGCAGGCCGTGATCAGCCAGGCGAGGGTGGCCGGCAGCGCGCCGCCCGTGAGCAACGCCAGGCGCGCCAGCCATTCGGCCAGGCTGCCCGCGCCGAACAAGGCGCCCACGCCCAGCACCAGTTCCACGAACAGCACGGCGCGCAGCACCACGCCCACCTGGCAGGCGTCGAACACCAGCGCGCGGCCGCGTACCGCACTGCGCGGTGCGGCTTCGGGCAGGGCGGCGGGGCGGGTCGATAAAATTTGCGTCTCTTGCATTGCGGCATCCGGGCGTTCCGGGTGTCGAAACCCCCGGATTATTGCCCCCATGTCCTCTTCTTCCGCCTCGCAACCGTCCCACGACCAGCTCGCCACCAAGGCCCAGGCCTGGTCGGCCTTGTTCTCCGAGCCCATGAGCGATCTGGTCAAGCGCTATACGTCGAGCGTGTTCTTCGACAAGCGCCTGTGGCAGGCCGACATCGCGGGCAGCCTGGCCCATGCCGAGATGCTGGCCGCGCAAGGCATCATCAGCGCGCAGGACCACGCCGACATTCAGAAGGGCATGGCCCAGATCACGCAGGAGATCGCGTCCGGCGCGTTCGAGTGGAAGCTGGACCTGGAGGACGTGCACCTGAACATCGAGGCGCGCCTGACCCAGCTGGTGGGCGACGCCGGCAAGCGCCTGCACACCGGCCGCAGCCGCAACGACCAGGTGGCCACCGACGTGCGCCTGTGGCTGCGCGGCGAGATCGACCTGATCGAGGGCCTGCTGAGCGAGCTGCAGCTGTCGCTGGTCGAGGTGGCCGAGCAGAACGTCGAGGTGATCCTGCCCGGCTTCACCCACCTGCAGGTGGCGCAGCCCGTGAGCTTTGCGCACCACCTGCTGGCTTACGTGGAGATGTTTGCACGCGATGCCGAGCGCATGCGCGACGTGCGCCGCCGGGTGAACGTGCTGCCGCTGGGCTCCGCCGCGCTGGCCGGCACCACCTACCCGCTGGACCGCGAGCGCGTGGCCAAGACGCTGGGCATGGAGGGCGTGTGCCAGAACAGCCTGGACGGCGTGAGCGACCGCGACTTCGCCATCGAGTTCACGGCCGCCGCCAGCCTGTGCATGGTGCACGTGAGCCGCCTGTCCGAAGAACTCATCATCTGGATGAGCCAGAACTTCGGCTTCATCCGCATCGCCGACCGCTTCACCACCGGCTCGTCGATCATGCCGCAGAAGAAGAACCCCGACGTGCCGGAGCTGGCGCGCGGCAAGACCGGCCGCGTGGTGGGCCACCTGATGGGCCTGATCACGCTGATGAAGGGCCAGCCCCTGGCCTACAACAAGGACAACCAGGAAGACAAGGAGCCGCTGTTCGACACGGTGGACACGCTGAAGGACACGCTGCGCATCTTCGCCGAAATGATCGGCGGCCAGATGAACCCCGCCACCGGCTGCAAGGACGGCGGCATCACCGTGAACGCCGAGGCCATGCGCGCCGCGGCGCTCAAGGGCTACGCCACGGCGACCGACCTGGCCGACTACCTCGTCAAGAAGGGCCTGCCGTTCCGCGACGCGCACGAGACCGTGGCCCACGCGGTGAAGGCCGCCGTGTCGCACAGCGTGGACCTGTCGGAGCTGCCGCTGGCCGTGCTGCAGGGCTTTCACCCGGCGATCGAGAAGGACGTGTTCGATGCTCTGAGCCTGCAGGGCTCGCTGAACGCGCGCAACACCCTGGGCGGCACCGCGCCCGCGCAGGTGCGCACGCAGTTGGCGCGCCACCGTGCACGGCTGTCTGCCTGATTGCTCATCAAAAATAGGAGCTGGCAGCGCTTGATGTAGGCGGTTTTCAGTATGTTTTGATGCTGAAACGCTTTACTGGCAGGCGCGAGCAGCTCCTGAATTTGTATCGACCTGCTGCCCCAGGAGAGCCACCATGAACCTGCACCGCCGCCACCTGCTGGCCCGCGCCCTTGCCGCCAGCGTGCTGCCGGCGTTGCCCGCCTGGGCCGACGGCACCAAGCCGGTGCGCATCCTGGTGGGCTTTCCGCCCGGAGGCGGCTCGGATGCCATCGCCCGCCTGCTGGCCGACAAGCTCAAGGACGTGCTGGGCGTCCCCGTGGTGGTGGACAACCGACCCGGCGCGGGCGGGCAGATCGCGGCGCAGGTGCTCAAGGCCGCGCCGGCCGACGGGACCACGCTGTTCCTCACGCACGACCACACCATCTCCATCCTGCCGCTGGTGGTGAAGAACCCCGGCTTCGACCCGGTGAGCGACTTCGTGCCGGTGGCGGGCTTTGCCACCTTCGTGAACGCGTTTGCCGTTTCGGGTGGCACGCCCGCGCGTTCGTTCAACGAGTATGTGCAGTGGCTCCAGGCCGCGCGGGGTGGCCAGGGCGCGGTGGGCGTGCCGGCGCCGGCGTCCACGCCGGAGTTTCTGGTCAAGCTGCTGGGCCGCAAGTACCGGCTGGACCTGGTGGCCGCGCCCTACCGCGGCAGCGCGCCCATGATCGGCGACATGCTGGGCAACCAGATCGCGGCGGGCGTGGGATCGGTGCAGGACTTCATCGAGCACCACCGCGGCGGCAAGCTGCGCGTGGTGGGCGTGCTGGGCACGCAGCGCCAGGCCGCGCTGCCCGATGTGCCCACGTTCGACGAACTGGGCCTCAAGGGCTTCGAGGACCTGCCGTACTACGGCATCTACGCGCCGGCCGGCACGCCCGGCGCTTTCATCGCGCAGTTCTCCGCCGCACTGGCGCAGGTGCTGGCGCAGCCCGCGGTGCATGAGCAGCTCACCACCCTGGGCCTCACCGTGGGCCACATGGCGCCCGGGCAACTGGCCGCGCGCCAGAAGGCCTACACCGCAGCCTGGGCGCGCATCATCCGCAACAGCGGCTTCACGGCGCAGTAGGCGTGCAGTAGCCGCGCGGTAGGGGCGCGGTAGGGGCGCACCCCGGCCGCTGCCCCGCAGGCCAGCGCAGGCCCGCGTTCACGCCAGCGTGCGCACCTGCGGCTCGCGCGCCCACTGGCGCGTCTGCGCGGCGGCGATGAAGCCCTGCGCGTCGGCCGGGTCCACCACGCCCGCGTCGGGTTCGATGCCGCCGGCCTGCAGGATGGCCTGCGTGCCCTTGCAGGCAGCGATGGCCTTGAGGTGGCCGAAGGCGTCGCGGAACCAGTCCACCGCCACGGCCTCGCGCGCCAGCTGCGCGCCCATCTCCGGCGACAGCACCGAGGCCACCGCGTCGAACACCGCCGAGGGCGTGCCTGCCAGCTGCCCGTCGGCAGGCAACTGCGTGCCGTCCTTGAGCAGCGCGCCACCCACCTTGGGCGCGACGATCTTCACCTGCGCGCCCGCCTTCTCCAGCGCCTTGCGCAGGTTGGCCACGGTGGTGCCGTTGGAGCCGTCGGCCACCAGAATGCCCACGCAGCGGCCCTGCAGCGTGGGCTTCATGCGGTCGATGATCCGCAGGGCGGGCGAGGGCGGCAGGTCCTGCACCGGCACGGCCAGCGGGGGGGCGGGCGGCAGCTGCGGCAGCGCCAGGCCATCGGCCACGCGCTGGGCCAACTCCGTATCGATGTGCAGCAGATGGCCCACCACGCCTTCGCGCACATGCAGCGTCTGTACCTTGGACAGCTCGAACACCAGCGCCGACGCCAGGTGCGCCTGCTCCAGCGGGCTCTGGCTGCGGTAGAACATGCGCGCCTGGCTGTAGTGGTCGGCAAAGCTCTCGGGGCGGATGCGCCCCTTGCCGCTGCCTTCGTCGGTCTGCGCCACGTGCCGAAAACCCGCCGCCTGCGATGCGCGGGGCGAGTCGGCCTGCAGGCTGCTGGGCTCGTAGTTCACGCGGCCCTGCGGCACGAGCATCTGCATGTGGCCGTCGCGCTGGTTGTGGGCGAAGGGGCACTTGGGCGCGTTGATGGGGATCTGCACGAAGTTGGGGCCGCCCAGGCGCAGCAGTTGCGTGTCCAGGTAGCTGAACAGGCGCCCCTGCAGCAGCGGGTCGTTGCTGAAGTCGATGCCCGGCGGCAGGTTGGCCGGGCAGAAGGCGACCTGCTCGGTCTCGGCGAAGAAGTTGTCGGGCCAGCGGTTGAGCACCATGCGCCCGATGGGCCGCAGCGGCACCAGCTCTTCGGGGATGAGCTTGGTCGGGTCCAGGTGGTCGAAGGGGAACGTGCCGGCCTCTTCCTCGGTGAACAGCTGCACGGACAGCTCCCACTCGGGGTAGTCGCCCGCCTCGATGGCCTCGAACAGGTCGCGGCGGTGGAAGTCGTTGTCCGCCGCCTGCAGCTTCATCGCCTCGTCCCACACGGTGGACTGAATGCCCAGCTTGGGCCGCCAGTGGAACTTGACGAAGGTGCTTTCGCCCGCGGCATTCACCAGCCGGAAGCTGTGCACGCCAAAGCCCTCGATCATGCGCAGGCTGCGCGGAATGGTGCGGTCGCTCATGATCCACATCACCATGTGCATGGATTCGGGCATGAGCGAGATGAAGTCCCAGAACGTGTCGTGCGCGCTGGCGGCCTGCGGGAAGGCGCGGTCGGGCTCCATCTTCACGGCGTGCACGAGGTCGGGGAACTTCATCGCGTCCTGGATGAAGAACACCGGGACGTTGTTGCCCACCAGGTCCCAGTTGCCCTCGGGCGTGTAGAACTTCACGGCAAAGCCCCGCACGTCGCGCGGCGTGTCCACCGATCCGGCGCCACCGGCCACCGTGGAAAAGCGCGTGAACACGGGCGTGCGCGTGCCGACTTCGGTCAGTACCCGTGCCGTGGTGTAGTCCGCGAGGGAGTGCGTGAGCTCGAAGAAACCGTGCGCTGCGGAGCCGCGCGCGTGCACCACGCGCTCGGGAATGCGCTCGTGGTCGAAGTGGGTGATCTTCTCGCGCAGGATGAAGTCTTCCAGCAGCGCCGGCCCGTGCGGCGAGGGGCGCAGGGTGTTCTGGTTGTCGGGCACGGCAATGCCCTGCTGAGTGGTCAGCACCGGGTGTTGGCCGGCGGCCTGCTGCTGCAGTTCTCCGGCATGGCCGCGGTAGCTGTCCGCATGGGCCGCGGCCTGGCGGGCGGGTAGGGGTTGCTTGGTGGCGGGGGTTCGTGGCATGGACGCTCCTTGGGCGAAATGGCGGTGGGTGTTGCACGGGGGCCGCGCTGCGGCGAGCCGCCATGTTTCGCGCGGTTTTGCGGCGCCTGGGTAGGACTTGCGCCCCTTTGCGCGTCGTCATGCGCCACCGCACGGGACGGGGTCTGCCCAGGCTGTAAGCGCATGCAACAGCCGCGTGGCGCATGGAGCGCTTTGATACGCTCGGCCAAAGCACTGCAGGGGGGATCTCTTGAATACATGGATACGGTGGGTTGCCGCGGGTGGCGCACTGCTGGCGGGCGGCGCGCAGGCGCTGCAGGTGAGCAGCTTTTCGCCCCAGGGCGAGGTGGCGCAGGTGCGCCAGGTGGTGGCGCGGTTTGACGCGGCCGCCGTGCGCTTTGGCGACCCACAGGCGCCGGCTCCCTTCACGGTGCAGTGCAGCGACGCCGATGCAGCCAAGGGCACGGGCCGCTGGACGGGCGAGCGCGAATGGGTGTTCGACTTCGCGCGCGACCTGCCGCCGGGCGTGCGCTGCACGGCCACCGCCAGGTCGGGGTTCAAATCGGCCTCTGGCGCAGAGCTGTCGGGCGCGAAAAGCTATCAATTCAATAGTGGCGGCCCGTTTGTCCAGCGCATCCTGCCCGGCACCTACCAGTCCATCGACGAGGAGCAGGTGTTCGTGCTGCAGCTGAACGGCGCGGCCACGCAGGACAGCCTGCGCAGCCATGCCTGGTGCGCGCTGGACGGCGTGGGCGAGCGCGTGCCTGTGCGCCTGGTCGAAGGTGCGCAGCGCGGCGACATCCTCAAGGCCCTCGGGCTGGACAAGCGCGCCGCGCAGGCGCCGCTGCAATACGCCACGCTGGCATGCAACCGCCGCCTGACCTCGGGCACGCGCATGCAGCTTGTCTTTGGCAAGGGCGTGGCCACGCCCAGCGGCGTGGCGAACACGGTGGAAAAGCGCTTTGCCTTCCAGGTGCGCGAGCCCTTTGCCGTGGAGTTCCAGTGCGAGCGCGAGAACGCCCAGGCCGCGTGCCTGCCGATCCGTCCCATGGTGCTGTCGTTCAACGCACCCGTGTCGCGCAAGGTGGCGGCGGGCATACGTCTGAAGTCCAGCTACGAAACGCTGCTGCCGCGTTTTGAGGGCGAAGGGGAGGGCACGGCCGCGCAGCCGGGCGACACGCTGGTGAATGCCGTGCGCTTCGGCGTGCCGCTGGCCGAGAGCACGTCCTTCACGGTGGAGCTGCCGGCGGACTTTCGCGATGCCGCGGGGCGCGCGCCGCGCAATGTGGCGAGCTTCCCGCTCAAGGTGGCCACGGGCGGCATGCCGCCGCTGGCCAAGTTTGCGGCGGCGCCTTTTGGCATCGTCGAGCGCTTTGCCGAAGGCCCGGCCGAGGACCACCCGCCCGCGCTGCTGCCCGTGACGCTGCGCAAGGTGGAACCCGCGCTGCGCGTGCAGGGCCTGCAACCCGCGTCCACCCCCGAGGCGCCGGCAGGCCGGGTGCGCACGCTGCAGCCCGGCGGCGATGCGGAGATCATCGCCTGGATGCGCAAGGTGCGCCGCTACCACGGCGCGCTGGTGGAGCGTGGGCAGGCCCGCAGGGACGGCGTGAGCACCCTGCCCCAGCCGCTGCAGGGGCAGGAG
Organism: Diaphorobacter sp. C33; assembly: GCF_030503915.1. NCBI lineage: Bacteria > Pseudomonadati > Pseudomonadota > Betaproteobacteria > Burkholderiales > Comamonadaceae > Diaphorobacter > Diaphorobacter sp. C33. Next base: position 2,051,127 of record NZ_CP129980.1, on the reverse strand, counting down.
AACAAGGAGTACGTGCAGACCCGCATGCTGTCGCTGCTGGCCGGCCAGAGCGGCGCCAAGGCGCTGGAGCTGCCCCGCGCCGCGGCAGCGGACCCGCGGCCGTTCGAGGTCGTGGGCATACCGCTGGCGCCGGGTTTCCATGTGGTGGAGGTGGCGTCGCAGGCGCTGGGCGGCGCGCTGCTGGACGAGCGCCACGGCGCCGGCCGCACCATGTATGTGCGCACGGCGGCGCTGGTGACCAACCTGGGTGTGCATTTCAAGCTGGGCCGCGAGAACGCGCTGGCCTGGGTGACCACGCTGGACAAAGGGCAGCCCGTGCCGGGCGCGAGCGTGCGCGTGTCCGATTGCCGGGGCCGCCTGCTGGCCCAGGCGCAGACCGATGCGCAGGGTATTGCGCGCTTTGACGGACTGTCGCCCGAGCCGCCGCGCTGCGGCGACGCAGACGGCTACGACGACTACGGCGATGGCTCGCAGGCCTACTTCGTGAGCGCGCGCCACCGCGGCGCGGACGGGGTGGAGGATCTGGCCTTTGCCTGGAGCGACTGGCAGCGCGGCATCGAGCCCTGGCGCTTCAACCTGCCCACCAGCAGCGACCCGCGCCCGGATACCGTGGCCCACACCATCTTCGACCGCACGCTGCTGCGCGCGGGCGAGACCGTGTCCATGAAGCACGTGCTGCGTCTGCAGAACCGCCAGGGCTTTGCGCTGCCGCAGGAGCGGCCGTCGGAACTGGCGATCACCCACGTCGGCAGCGGCCAGCAGTTCACCCAGCCGCTGCAGTGGCGCAAGACGGGCACGGGCGGTCTGTCGGCCACCAGCGAGTTCGCGGTGCCGCCGGCCGCCAAGCTGGGCCTGTACCAGGTGGAACTGCGCGGCGCTGACGTCAATGGGGGCGAGCGCTCGTTCGAGTCCGGGAGCTTCCGCGTGGAAGAGTTCCGCCTGCCGGTGCTGGAAGGGCGTATCGCGCCCGCGGACAGCAAGCCGCTGGTGCGCGTGCGCTCGGTGCCGGCCGACGTGCGGGTGGGCTACGTGTCTGGCGGCCCTGCCGGCCAGTTGCCAGTGCGCGTGTCGGCCATGGTGCGCGGCAAGTTCCTGCAGTTCGGCGACTTCGACGCCTTCAGCTTCCAGCCGCCCCGCAAGCGCGGCGCGCAGGCGGGCGATGACGACGAGGAGCCCGCGGCGCGGCAGGACACGCGCGTGGTGGCCGACAAGCTGGCGCTCACGCTGGACAAGAGCGGCGCGGGTCGCGTGACCATCGAAGAACTGCCCCCGGCCCGCCAGGCGCAGGACCTGGTGCTGGAGGCCACCTATGCCGACCCCAATGGCGAGGTGCAGACGGTGCGCAGCACGCACACGCTGTGGCCGGCCGCCGTGGTGGCGGGCGTGAAGACCGAGGGCTGGGCATCGGCTGCGAGCCGCGTGCGCTTCCAGGCGCTGGCGCTGTCGCTGCAGGGCCAGCCCCAGGCCGGTGTGCCCCTGGCCGTGCAGGCCATCGCGCATGTCACCACCACCAGCCGCAAGCGCATGGTGGGAGGCTTTTACAGCTACGACAACAAGACCGAGACCAAGGACCTGGGCACCGTGTGCACCGGCAAAAGCGACAGCCGCGGCCTGCTGCTGTGCGACGCCAAGCTGGACGAGCCCGGCGAGGTGGAGCTGGTGGTCACTGCGCGCGACAAGGACGGCAACGAGGCCCAGGCCGCGTCCTCCGTCTGGGTCACGCGGCGCGGCGAGCTGTGGTTTGGCGGCGAGGACCATGACCGCATCGACGTGCTGCCTGAGAAGAAGAGTTACCAGCCCGGCGAGACCGCGCGGCTGCAGGTGCGCATGCCGTTCCGCCATGCCACGGCGCTGGTCAGCGTGGAACGCGAGGGCATCATCGACACGCGCGTGGTGCAGCTCAATGGCCAGGACCCCACGGTGCAGGTACAGATCGGGCAGGACTGGAGCCCCAACGTCTACGTGAGCGTGCTGGCGCTGCGCGGGCGTTTGCGCGAGGTGCCCTGGTACAGCTTCTTCACCTGGGGCTTCAAGGCGCCGCGCGAATGGTGGAACGCCTTCTGGTACGAGGGCCGCGAGTACGTCGCCCCCACGGCGATGGTGGACCTGTCCAAGCCCGCCTACCGGCTGGGCGTGGCCGAGCTGCGTGTGGGCCATGCCGCGCACCAGATCGCGGTGCAGGTCAAGGCCGACAAGGACAGCTACCCGGTGCGCGGCAAGGCGCAGGTCACCATCACCGCCACGCTGCCGGACGGCAAGCCCGCTGCCGGCGCCGAGGTGGCGCTGGCCGCCGTAGACCAGGCGCTGCTGGAACTGATGCCCAACACCAGCTGGAACCTGCTGGAGGCCATGCTGCAGCGCCGGGCGTGGGGCGTGGAGACTTCCACCGCGCAGATGGAGATCATCGGCCGGCGCCACTACGGCAAGAAGGCCGTGCCCGCGGGCGGCGGCGGCGGCCACACGGCCACGCGCGAGCTGCTGGACACGCTGCTGCTATGGAAGCCCGCCATTCAGCTGGACGCGAACGGCCGGGCGCAGGTGACCGTGCCGCTCAACGACGCGCTCACCACCTTCAGGGTGGTGGCGGTGGCGGATGCGGGAACGGGCCTGTTCGGCACCGGCGCCACGAGCATCCGCGCCACGCAGGACCTGCAGATCATCAGCGGCCTGCCGCCGCTGGTGCGCGAGGAGGACCAGTTCCGCGCCCAGCTCACGCTGCGCAACACCACCAAGGCGGCGATGAAGGTCGAGGTCACGCCGCGTGCCACGCTGCTGCAGCTGAACCAGCAGACCGTAGAGATCCCCGCGGGCGAGTCGCGCGAGGTGGCGTGGTCCGTCACCGCGCCCGCGCAGCTGGCGCAGACGCGTGCCCAGGCGCTGCTGTGGGAGATCGAGGCGCGCGATACGGTGAGCGGCGCACGCGATGCGCTCAAGGTGACCCAGCGGCTGGTGCCGGCCGTGCCGCTGGCCGTGCAGCAGGCCACGCTGGTGCAACTGGACGGCAGCTTCCAGACGGAGGCGGCGCCGCCCGCCGGTGCGCTGCAGGGGCGCGGCGGCCTCAAGCTGGCGCTGCAGCCCCGGCTGGCCGAGGGCCTGCCCGGCGTGCGCGACTGGTGGGCCAACTACCCGTTCGCCTGCCTGGAGCAAAAGGCCAGCAAGGCCATCGGCCTGCGCGATGCCGCGCTGTGGCGCAGCGTGGCCGCGCAGATGCCCACTTACCTGGACGGCGACGGCCTGGCCTACTACTTCCCGCCGAGCGAAGGCAGCGCGAACCGGGGCAGCGACACGCTCACCGCCTACCTGCTGGCCGCCACGCACGAAGCGGCCGCGCTGTACCCCGAGTTCACGCTGCCTGTCGAAGTGCGCGAGGCCATGGAGCGCGGGCTGACGGCCTTCGTGGAAGGGCGCATCCAACGCGACTTCTGGAGCCCGCGCAAGGATATGGACCTGCGCAAGCTGGCGGCCATCGAGGCGCTGTCGCGCACGGGCCATGCCCCGGCGCGGCTGCTAGAGAGCATCACCATCGCGCCCAACCAGTGGCCGACGCACGCGGTGATCGACTGGATCAACGTGCTCAAGCGGGTGCAGGGCGTGCCGCAGCGCGAGCAGCGCCTGGCCGAGGCGATGCAGATCCTCAGGGGCCGCCTGTCCTACCAGGGCACCAAGCTGCTGTTCAGCACCGAGCAGCACGACTACTGGTGGTGGCTGATGCAGAACGGCGACGTGAACACCGCGCGCCTGATGCTGGCCGTGCTGGACGACCCCGCGTGGAAGGACGACATGGGGCGCCTGGCCAGCGGCTTCATCGCGCGCCAGCAGGGCGGCGCATGGCACACCACCACGGCCAACCTGTGGGGCGGGCTGGCGCTGGAGAAGTTCAGCGCCCGCTTTGAAGCCACGCCCGTGGCCGGCACCACCCGCGCCACGCTCGGCGGCCACAGCGCCAGCGTGGACTGGGCCAAGGTGGAGCCGGCCAAGGCCAGCGACGCCGCGGGCGCCGCGCACCAGACCCGCTGGTTCGGCGCGCCAGCGGCGCCCGGCATGCTCAAGAACAACGGCATGTTCCTGCCGTGGGGCACGGGCGCTGGCGCGGCGCAGCCGCTCGTGGTCACGCACCAGGGGCCGGGCAAGCCGTGGCTCACGCTGCAGTCGGTGGCGGCCGTGCCGCGCCAGCAGCCGTTCAGCGCGGGCTACACCCTCAAGCGCACGGTCACGCCGGTTGAGCAGGCCGACAAGGCACTGCCCGCGGGCAGCTACTCGCGCGGCGACGTGCTGCGCGTGACGCTGGAGGTGACCAGTACGGCCGACATGACCTGGGTGGCGATCACCGATCCCATCCCCGCAGGGGCGACCATCCTGGGCAGCGGCCTGGGACGCGACTCCGAGATCGCCACGCAGGGCGAAAAGCGCGAGGGCCGGGGCTGGCCCGCGTTCGAGGAGCGCGGCTTCGAGTCCTTCCGCAGCTACTACGAGTACCTGCCCAAAGGCACGGTGACGATGCAGTACACCGTGCGCCTGAACAATGCGGGCGACTTTGCGCTGCCGCCCAGCCGCGTCGAGGCACTGTACGCGCCCGAGATGTTCGGCGAGGCACCGAATGCGCGGGTGAAGGTCGAGGCGGCGAAATAGGGCAGCAGTGGCTGAGGCAATATTTGGTTGCTTCAGGCGCTGTGTTGGCGATCGGTGAGGCCGTTTACAGGCCCATTCGCGGCGCCGCCGTTGCCGGTCGCTGGCCTGGTCGGGCGTCTGGCTGCTGCCGTGCCTGCCGTTCCCTCCGCCCAGGCCGGCGCGGGCGGCGCTGCTCAGGCTGTTTACGGTCCATTGGGCGTATTTGGCGTGCGGCGCCTTGGGCAAGGCTCCGGCCTTTCGAGGTGCAGCCTTCGCCAGAGTTGACATCGAGGGGACGGTGCGGACGGGTGTGTGCAGAGGGCGCTGACGGGCGGGATGACCCCGGACGGTGGGGATGCACGGCTGTCCGCCATCCTTGGCGATGCCCAGACGTTCTCGCGCCACATTGGGTAGGTGACGGCCCGCCAGGGGCGCGTCGCTCGCACCGAGTTGGAGTACCTTGACTGACGGCGTGCGCATCGCTTCGGGGCGCTGTATGCTGACTGGCGCGTGCCGCGATGCACGCCTGCTGCTCGTCATGCACTGCTCCAAGGAGTTCCTATGTCGAATGAACGCTCCCTCTCTGGCGGTCACGGCTCTGGGCCGCAGGGGCAGCCGCCTGCGGCCGGCTCCGAGGCAGGCCCACGGTTTACGTTTTCGGCTCCGGTGGTGGTTCCGTCATTGCTGGTGCTGGGCTTGCTGCTGGTGCTGTGCGGCATGTTCCCGCAGCAGGCTGTCCGCTTTTTCACCGGTGTGCAGGTCTGGGTGGTGGGCCACTTTGACTGGTTTTACAGCGCAGCGGTAACGCTGTTCCTGGTCTTTCTGGCGCTGGTGGCGGCCAGCAGTTTTGGCGACATCCGCCTGGGCCCCGATGATGCGAAGCCCGATTTCAGCTTTCTGTCGTGGACCGCGATGCTGTTTGCCGCAGGCATGGGCATCGGGCTCATGTACTTTGGCGTGGGCGAGCCGCTGCAGCACTACATCAAACCGCCCATGGCGCCGGCAGGCACGGCCAACGCGGCGCGCGAGGCCCTGCAGTCCACGTTTTTTCACTGGGGGTTTCATGCCTGGGCGGTGTACGGCACCATGGGACTGGTGCTGGCGTATTTCGGCTTTCGCTACAACCTGCCGCTGACCATGCGGTCGGGCCTGTACCCGCTGCTGCAGCAGCGCATCAACGGGCCCATCGGACATACGGTGGATGCTTTCGCGCTCGTGGGTACCATCGCGGGCATTGCCACCACGCTGGGTTATGGCGCGCTGCAGCTGGCTGCAGGCATTGGACTGTTGACCGGCTGGGACACCAACACCGCGCTGTTTCGCGTGGCCGTGGTCGCCGTGGTGGCGATCCTGGCCGGGCTGTCAGCCGTCACGGGTTTGGACAAAGGGGTGCGCGTTCTGTCCGAGTTCAACCTGGCGCTGTCCTTCGTGCTACTGGCTTTCGTCATCGCTTTCGGGCCCACCGTCCATCTGTTCCAGGCGCTGAGCGAGAACGTCGGCAACTATTTCTCCGGCCTGGTGCAGATGTCGCTGCGCACCTTTGCCTACGAGGCACCGCAGCAGCCCGGCTGGTACGGCGACTGGACGGTGCTGTACTGGGCATGGTGGATCTCCTGGTCGCCCTTCGTGGGCATGTTCATTGCGCGCATCTCACGCGGGCGTACTGTGCGCGAATTCATCGTCGGCGTGCTGCTCGTGCCCACCGCATTCAACCTGCTGTGGATGACGGCGTTTGGCAACAGTGCCATCTGGATTGACACCCATATGGCGCAGGGCGCGCTGGCCCTGACGGCTGGTAACGTGGATGCGCTGTTGTTTCGCTTCTTCGAGTACCTGCCGTTCGTGAAAATCGTTTCGTGGCTGGCCATCGTGCTGATCTCGGTGTTCTTCATCACATCTGCCGACTCGGGCGCGTACGTGCTGGACGCGATCGCAACGCGAGGCAACCCGCGCTCGCCGGTGTGGCAGCGGCTGTTCTGGGCCGCCGTGCTGGGCGTGACGGCGGCGGTGCTGCTGGTGGCGGGCGGCCTCAAGGCGCTGCAGGCCTTGACGCTGGCGGCTGCCCTGCCCGTGGCGGCCATCATGGTGGCGCTGTGCTGGGGTCTGTGGCGCGCCATGCAGGCCGACCGCGCCCATGCCTCGCAAGATCTGGCCATGGCCACCAACTTCTGGAGCGGGCAGCACTGGCGCAAGCGGCTGGAGCAGATCGTGCACCAGCCCACGCGCGCTGACGTGCTGCGCTTCATGCAGGCCACGGTGCTGCCCGCCATGCGCGATGTGGTGGCAGAGTTGGGCCGCCGCGGCGTGCAGGCGCATGTGCAGGACGACACCGCCGTTGCCGACCCCGATGCCGCCCAGATCCGCCTGACCATCCCCATGCCCGAGCTGCGCGATTTCGTCTATGGCGTGCGCCCCGTGCGGCGCAAGCTGCCGGGCTTCATGCTGGCCGAGGTGGCGCCGCAGGACAAGGAGCGGCTCTACGTGGTGGAGCCCATCACCTTTTTTGCCGACGGGCGATCGGGCTACGACATCCAGTACCTGCGTGGCGAAGAGGTCATTGCGGACATCCTTCGGCATTACGAGCGCTATCTGTCGGCCAGTGCCAGCCAAAGCACGCAGCTGCTCAACCGCGCCCCGGGCCACGACGGGCCCGTGTGAACAGAACCCAACCCGCGTGATGGGATGCATACGCCAGACCTGCCCCTGTTCGCCACGGGCCTGAGGAAGGCTCAGCCCGAGAGAAAGGGGCGGTGTATCTGAGGTATGCAGCCAATGGGGCCCAATAGGTCCGCAGGGCCTGTGCACGAATCGCAGGTGGCTATGTGGATCGTGGCAAGTCATGCGGCCGCACCTGGCGATCACCCTCTGCATTCCCCGTTGCTGGTAATGAAAGCGCGGCGGGCAAAGGACTAGGACCGCAGGGGCCCTGGCAGTGCGCTTGTGCGTAACGCCAGCGTCACAAGCGGTCCCTACACTGCCACGATGTCACTGATCGAACTTGATGCGGTTGCCAAGTCCTGGGGGAGCACCACGGCATTGCAGTCCATGAACCTGCGCATTGAGCCCGGTTCTTTCTGCGTGCTGCTGGGACCCTCGGGCTGCGGCAAATCGACCACGCTGCGCATCATTGCGGGGCTGGAGTCACCCACATCGGGCAGCGTGCGCATCGACGGGCAGGACGTCACGCAGCTGCCGCCTGCGCGGCGCGGCATCGCGATGGTGTTTCAGAACTATGCGCTGTTTCCGCATCTGAGCGTGGCGCAGAACATCGGCTTTGGACTGGCGGTGCGCAAGGTGCCCAAGGCCGAGGCCGCGCAGCGCGTGGCGCAAGCCGCCGAGCTGCTCGGCCTGGCCCCGCTGCTGGAGCGCCGGCCCGCACAGTTGTCCGGCGGGCAGCAGCAGCGCGTGGCGCTGGGCCGCGCCCTGGTGGCCCAGGCCCGCGTGTGCCTGATGGACGAGCCGCTGTCCAACCTGGATGCGCAATTGCGCCAGGAGATGCGCACCGAGCTGCGCGAGCTGCAGCAGCGCCTGGGCCTCACCGTGGTGTACGTGACGCACGACCAGGCCGAGGCCATGAGCATGGCCGACCAGGTGGTGCTGCTGCACCAGGGGCGCGTGGAGCAGTGCGCGCCGCCGCGCGATGTGTACGCCGCACCCGCTTCCACCTTTGCCGCGCGCTTCATCGGCACGCCCGCCATGAACCTGGTGCGCCTGGAACAGGGCCGCATCGCGGGCACCGATATCGCCGTGGGTCGCACGCAGGCGCACTGGCTCGGCCTGCGTCCCGAGGCCGTGGCCCTGGACGATGGCAGCGGTGGGTCGAGCGGCGTGGCCGCCTCCGTGCACAGCCAGGAATACCTGGGCGCGGATGCCGTGCTGCGCTGCGCCATCGGCACCGAATTCATCACCGTGCGCGCGCCGGGGCAGCACGCCCCCGCAGCCAACGGCCAGGGTGTGCGCCTGCGGTGGTGCGGGCACGACCAGCATTTCTTTGACGCCCAGGGCCAGCGCCTGGCGGCTTGAGCCACTTCTTACACAGCCTGCGCCGCATGCGCGTGCACGGCGCTGCCTTTCGTTTCCTCTCCCCACTCTTTCCAGACCTCAGGAGCTTTCGCAATGCAACGCAAGATGTTTTTGAAGACCTTGGCTGCGCCCGCCCTCGCGGCCATGGCGCTGTGTGCCGTTACTGCCCATGCGCAGGCCCCGGTGGAGGTGCCGTTCTACTACCCCGTGGCCGTGGGCGGCCCCATCACCAAGGTGATCGACGGCTACGCGGCCGATTTCAACAAGGCGCATCCGCAGTACAGGGTGGTGCCCATCTATGCCGGCACGTACCAGGAGACCATCGTCAAGGCGCTCACCGCGCACAAGTCCGGCAAGGCGCCGGCCACTTCGGTGCTGCTGTCCACCGACATGTTCACGCTGATCGACGAGGACGCCATCGCCCCCATCGACGACTTCGTGAAGACCGACGCCGACCGTGCCTGGATCAAGGGCTTCTACCCGGCCTTCATGGCCAACAGCCAGACGGGCGGCAAGACCTGGGGCGTGCCGTTCCAGCGCTCCACGGTGGTCATGTACTACAACAAGGACGCGTTCAAGGACGCCGGCCTGGACCCGAACAAGGCGCCCCAGAACTGGAAGGAACTGAAGGAAGCGGCGCACAAGCTCACCAAGAAGGACGCCAGCGGCAACGTGACGCAGTACGGCATCCAGATCCCGTCCACCGGCTTTGCCTACTGGATGCTGCAGACGCTGACCACGCCCAACGACGTGCTGCTGGCCAACGGGGCCGGCACCCAGGTCACCTTCGACCACCCCAAGGTCATCGAGGCGCTGGACTTCTGGGTCAACCTGGCCAAGGAAGGCGTGCACCCCAAGGGCGTGGTGGAGTGGGGCACGACGCCCAAGGACTTCTTCGAGAAAAAGGCTGCGATCATCATCACGACCACGGGCAACCTGACCAACGTGAAGAACAACGCCAAGTTCGACTTCGGCGTGGCCCAAATTGCCGGCAACCTGCGCAAGGGCTCGCCCACGGGCGGCGGCAACTTCTACATCTTCAAGAAGGCGCCGCAAGAGCAGCAGCAGGCCGCGTTCGAGTTCGCCAAGTGGATCACCCAGCCCGAGCGCGCTGCGCAGTGGAGCATGGACAGCGGCTACGTGGCCGTGTCGCAGGCCGCCTATGACACGCCTGCCCTCAAGAAGTACGGCCAGGACTTCCCGCCCGCGCTGGTGGCGCGCGACCAACTGCCGGTATCGGTGGCCGAGTTCTCCACGCACGACAACCAGCGTGTGACCAAGGTGCTCAACGACGCCATCCAGGCCGCGCTGAACGGCACCAAGACCTCGGCGCAAGCGATGAAGGACGCTCAGCGCGAGGCCGACCGCATTCTGCGCAGCTACAAGTAAGGGCGAGCCTCCCATGCCGGTGATGCGCAGCACGCCGGATGCGGGCAGCAGCCAGCGTGCCATGCACGCCTGGCTGCTGCTGCTTCCGGCCCTGGTCCTATTGGCGGCCTTCACGCACTGGCCCACGCTGGCCACGCTGATCGATAGCTTCCATTCCACGCCCCGCGGCGGCCGTGCGGGGGTGTGGGTGGGGCTGGAGAACTATGCGGCCATGGCGGACGACCCCGTGTTCTGGCAGGCCGTGCGCAACAACCTGTGGTTCGCTGGCGCGACCATTCCGCTGTCCATCGGCTTGGCGCTGATCATGGCGCTGTGGGTGAATGAGCGCATGCCGGGACGCACGTGGGTGCGCATGGCGTACTTCACGCCCACCGTGCTGCCGATGATCGCCGTGGCCAACGTCTGGTTGTTCTTCTACACGCCGCAGTACGGGCTGCTGGAGCAGATCACCAGCCTGCTCGGGCTGCCGTCGCGCAACTGGCTGGGCGACCCGGCCACGGCGCTGGCCTGCGTCACGGTGGTGGCGGTGTGGAAGGAGGCGGGCTTCTTCATGATCTTCTACCTGGCCGCGCTGCAGACGCTGAATCCCAGCCTGAAGGAGGCCGCGGCCATCGAGGGCGCGTCGCGCTGGTACTTCTTTCGCCGCGTGCAGTGGCCGCTGCTCATGCCCACCACGCTGTTCGTGCTGGTCAATGCCGTGATCAACGCCTTCCGTCTGGTGGACCATCTCTTCATCCTCACGCGCGGCGGGCCGGACAACGCTTCCACGCTGCTGCTGTACCACCTGTACGAGGTGGGCTTCAAGTTCTGGGACACGGGCTATGCCGCGGCGCTCACGGTGGTGCTGGTGGTGGCGCTGGCCGGCGTGGCGCTGGTGCAGTTCTTCGTGTTCGACAAACGGGTGCATTACCAGTGAAACACCCCCCTGAGCGGCTGCGCCGCTTCCCCCTTCTCTCACGCTGCGCGTGGGAAGGAGGACGCTGCCCGTGCGGTGGGGCGGCCCTTGCACGGCGGCCCTGGCTTAGGTGGTGCCGGTTTCATCCCTTAGGAGGGCGCGACGCGCCATGAGAACCAATACGCTGTACCAGGTCACCCTGCTGGACACCCTGGCCGCCTGGACGCTGGCCCTGCTGTGGCTGCTGCCGCTGGCCTATGCGGTGTGGACGGCCTTTCACCCCGCGGAGTACGCCACGCGCTTCGACCTGCTGGCGCCCTGGACGCTGGAGAACTTCCGCCGCGCCTGGGAGGCCGCGCCCTTCGCGCGCTACTTCCTCAACACCACCGTGCTGGTGGCGATGATCCTGGCCGCGCAGCTGGTGCTGTCCACGCTGGCGGCCTATGCCTTCGCGCGCTATCGCTTTCGCGGCCAGAACGTGGCCTTCGCGCTGGTGCTGGTGCAGCTCATGGTCATGCCCGACATCCTGCTGGTCGAGAACTACAAGACCATGGGCCGCCTGGGCCTGGTGGATTCGCTGGTGGCCATCGGGCTGCCGTACTTCGCCTCGGCGTTTGCCATCTTCCTGCTGCGCCAGACCTTCATGGGCATTCCCAAGGAGCTGGATGAAGCCGCGCGCGTGGAGGGTGCCAGCGCCCTGCAGATCCTGTGGCGCGTATACGTGCCGCTGGCGCGGCCGGTGTACACCGCGTTTGCGCTGGTGTCGGTGAGCTTTCACTGGAACAACTTTCTGTGGCCGCTCATCATCACCAACAGCGTGGAATCCCGCCCGCTCACCGTGGGGCTGCAGGTGTTCTCGTCGGTGGAGCAGGGCGTGGAATGGTCGCTCATCACCGCGGCCACGCTGATGTCCACCGCGCCGCTGCTCATCGGGTTCATACTCTTTCAGCGCCAGTTCGTGCAAAGCTTCATGCGCGCGGGCATCAAGTAGCAATTCAAACCAAATCAGCCTCCAGCGCCCGTGCAGCAAGCGCGAGCAGCTCTGTTTTCAGGAGTAAACCATGCAGCTCGTCACCTGGAACACCCAGTGGTGCCGCGGCCTGGACGGCCGCGTGGACCCCGCGCGCATCGTGCAATACGCATTGGCGCTGGGCGACGTGGATGTGCTGTGCCTGCAGGAGATCGCGGTGAACTACCCCGGCTTGGCCGGTGCGCCCGGCGACCAGGTGGCGCAGGTGCAGTCCGCGCTGCCCGCAGGCTGGCAGGTGTTCTTTGGCGCGGCGGTGGATGAGTGGACCGCCGCGGGCCGCCAGCGCTTTGGCAACCTGATCGCCACGCGCCTGCCCGTGATGCAGCTGCAGCACCACCCGCTGCCATACCCGCCCGATGCCGGCGTGCGCAGCATGCCGCGCCTGTGCAGCGTGCTCACCGTGCAGGACCCCGCGCTAGGCCCGGTGCGCGTGATGACCACGCACCTGGAGTACTACTCCAAGCCCCAGCGCATGGCGCAGGCGTTGGCGCTGCGTGCGCTGCACCTGCAGGCCTGCGCGCAGGCTGCGCAGCCGCCGCAGGGCCTGGCCGACGGCTCGCCGTTCCAGCCCAAGGCGCACACGCCCCATGCCGTGCTGTGCGGCGACTTCAACCTGCAGGCGCACGAGCCTGAATACGCCGTGCTGGCCGCTGCGCTGGCGGACGAGGAGGGCGCGACCATGGGTCAGGCGGGCCAGCCCCCGTTGTGGGATGCATGGCGACTGCTGCACCCCGGCACGCCGCAGCCGCCCACGTTTTGCGTGTTCGACCAGACCTATGCGCCGCAGCCGCTGGCCTGTGACTTCATCTGGGTCAGTGATTCGCTGAGGAGCCGGGTGCGCGCGGTGCGGGTCGATGGCGTGACGCAGGCATCAGACCACCAGCCCGTGCTGCTGGAGCTGGAATGAGTGGCCGCGCGGTCAGGCCGGCTGTGATGCGGCGGGCTGCTGCTGTGCAGGCGCCTCGCCGGCCGAAGGCGGCTCCCACTCGGCCCAGTCGGGGCCGAACAGCTCCGCCGGATGCTGGCTGCGTTCCGATCCGTTGCCGCACTGCATGGCATCGGCGGCGCAGTAGCGGTCGCAGCCCCAGCACGTGCGTTCGGGATGTGCGGGGTTCAGCGGAAACTTCTTGGCCATGGGGCAGGGCAGTTATCAAGGGGAAGCAGTCACTGTCGTCACCCGATCCCGGTAGGGTTTTGATGTACATCAAGCCATTTCCGCGCGGGGCAGCTCGTACGATGCAGCCCTTTCGCTGAATCACCCCCCCTGAACACGCCATGGGACTGCTGCAAACCGCCAAGCAATGGGCGCGTGCGCTCAAGCGCGACGTGCTCGTCGTCTACCTGGCCGCGCGCGATCCGCGTACCCCCGGGGCGCTGCGTCTGCTGGCGCTGGCCGTGGCCGCCTATGCGCTGAGCCCCATTGACCTGGTGCCCGATTTCATTCCCGTGCTGGGCTATCTGGACGATCTGCTCATCGTGCCCCTGGGCCTGGCCCTGGTGCTGCGCCTGCTGCCGCGGCCGGTGCTGCTGGCCGCGCGCGAGCGTGCCGCGCGAATGCTGGCGCGCCCGCGTAGCTGGCTGGCCGCGGCGCTCATCATCATGCTGTCGGTGCTGCTGGCTGTGCTGCTCTTCGCCTGGTGGCGTGGCCGGTAAGGCCGCGGCAGCGGTGGCGTGTGCGGCTGCGACTATGCTCGGCAGTTGTCCCTCTTCTTCGTCTGAAAGCCTTTGCACATGCTGATGGGTCTAGCCGCCAACCGTTTGCACCACCATACCGAAGACGGTGCGCTGTTCGCCTTCCTGCGCGCCTGCGAGGCGGGCATACGCGAACTGCGGCTGGGCCTGCACACCGTGGGCCGCACCCATGATGCGATCGCCGCCGCCGGCATGCTGCAGGGCTACCGACCGCTGGTGCGCTACCCCTATGGGCGCGAGGGCGGGCTGATGAAGCTCGTGGCCGAGGTGGTGGGCATGCCCGAGCCGGGCCGCACGCTGGACGGCGCCATCTACCTCATCGACCCGGTGGATCCGTCGTCCATCTTCCCGGAGGCGCTGGCGCTCAAGCGCCAGTGCGTGATTCACGGCAAGCCGTTCCTGTCTACCGTGGCCAGCGCGCGCGACTGGGTGGAGATGGAGCGCATGCATGCCGGCCTGCCGGTCGACCGCAACGCCGACCGCTTCCATGACTACGGCGCGCAGACGCTGGCGCTGATCGCCCACGATGCGATGAAGTCCGCCATGCTGGACTTTGCGGCGCGCAACTTCGAGCTGCTCTCGCGCTTTCGCCAGCGCGTGGCCACGGGCACCACGGGCCAACGCCTGAACGAGCTGGCCTGGGCGCGCGGCTGGCCCGCCGATACGCCCTGGGTGCAGCGCTTCAACAGCGGCCCGCTGGGCGGCGACGCGCAGATTGCCGACTGGGTGCTGCAGCGGCGCTGCCACCGCGCCATCTTCTTCGAGGACCCGCACGTGGCGCGCCAGCACGAGGCCGACATCCAGTTGCTGGAGCGCGCCGTGACCACCGCCACGCACGACGCGGTATGCACCACCTCGCCGCAGGTGGCGCAGCGCTGGTGCGATGCGGCCGCACTGCGCGCCACGCGGTGACGCGTCTGTGAGGTGGCAACGCGCCCTCGCGGCGGCGTGTCTGGCGCTGGCCAGCACCGTCAGCCTGGCGCTGCCCACGTTCGATGAGGTGCGCGCCGATTTCCGCTCGTCCGAGACCCTGGTGCTCTCGCGTGAGGGTGAGGTGCTGCAGCGCCTGCGTACCGACGCCACCGTGCGCCGCGGCCAGTGGCTGGGCCTGGCCGATGTGTCGCCCGCGCTGCGCCAGGCGCTGGTGCTGAGCGAGGACCGGCGCTTTTACGAACACAGCGGCGTGGACTGGGCCGCGGTGTCGGCCGCCGCCTGGGGCAACCTGTGGAACCAGCGCACGCGCGGCGCCAGCACGCTGACCATGCAGCTCGCGGGGCTGCTCGACGGCCCGGATGCCGATTTCTTGCGCCAGGGCCCCGGTGGGCGCAGCGTGCCGCAGAAGCTGGGGCAGGCCGTGGCCGCGCAGGTGCTGGACCGCCGCTGGCGCAAGGACCAGATCCTGGAGGCATACCTGAACCTGGTGCCGTTTCGCGGGGAGATCGTGGGCATCGACGCGCTGGCGCGCACTCTGTTCGGCAAGGCCGCGCACGGCCTGGATGAGCGCGAGGCCGCCGTGGCCGCGGCCCTGGTGCGCGCGCCCAATGCGCGGCCCGCATTGGTGGCCCGGCGCGCCTGCGGCGTGCTGCGCGACATGCGACGGGCGGGCCACAGCGGCGCGCAGGGTGCCGATTGCGACGCGCTGGACCTGTTCACCACCGCCGCGTTGCAGCGCCGCGCGTTCGACGCCAGCGAGGGCATCGCGCCGCACTTTGCGCGCCAGCTGCTGCGCCAGGCTGGGCGCGCGCACGAGCGCGTGTCGCAAGATGGTGCATCGCGGGATGGCACTGCCGCGCAGCGCGTGCGCTCCACGCTCAGCGCGCCGCTGCAGCGCATGTCGGTGGACACGCTCACGCGCCACCTGCGCGAGCTGCGCGGGCGCAACGTGGAAGACGCCGCGCTGGTGGTGCTGGACAACGCCACGGGCGAGGTGCTGGCCTGGGTGGGCTCGTCCGGCCCCTTGAGCCAGGCGGCCGAGGTGGATGGCGTGCTGGCCCTGCGCCAGCCTGGCTCCACGCTCAAGCCCTTCCTGTACGCGCAGGCGATTGCCGAGCGGCGGCTCACGGCCGCCTCGCTGGTGCACGATTCGCCCGCGCACATCGCCACCGCCGGCGGGCTGTACATCCCGCAAAACTACGACCGCCAGTTCAAGGGCTGGGTGTCCGCGCGCACCGCGCTGGCCGCCTCGCTGAACGTGCCGGCGGTACGCACGCTGGTGATGGTGACGCCCGACGCCTTCTTCGAGCAACTGCGGCGCCTGGGGCTGCCGCTGACTGAGTCCGGCGGCTACTACGGCTACAGCCTGGCGCTGGGCAGCAGCGAGGTGCCGCTGCTGCACCTGACCAATGCCTACCGTGCGCTGGCCAACGGCGGGCGCCTGAGCCCCGTGGCCTATGCGCCTGCGCAGCGCCCGGCGTTCACGCCGGCGCTGGATGCCGGCGCGGCCTTCATCGTGGGGGACATCCTGTCGGATGCCAACGCGCGCGTGCGCACCTTTGGCACCGACAGCGTGCTGGCCACGCGCTTCTGGACGGCGGTGAAAACCGGCACCAGCAAGGACATGCGCGACAACTGGGCCGTGGGCTGGTCGCAGCGCTACACCGTGGGCGTGTGGGTGGGCAACGCCAGCGGCGCCGCTATGCATGACGTGAGCGGCACCAGCGGCGCAGCGCCCATCTGGGCCGAGGTCATGGGCTGGCTGCATCGCAGCACGCCCAGCCGCGCGCCGCGCCCGCCACAGGGCCTGGTGCGGCAGGCGGTGCGCTTCGGGCCGGGCGACGGCGGCCAGCCGCTGGAGGGTGCGCGGCAGGAGTGGTTCATGGGCGGCACGCAGCAAGCGTTATTTGCTATTGAAAGTGAAGCTGGTGGCGCAAGCGAGACGGGCGTTACAGGCACAAATGATGCAAGTCCTGAGGCGGTAGCGGCGCGCATCCTGGCGCCGGCGTCGGGCACCGTGGTGGCGCTGGACCCGGACATTCCGCCCGCGCACCAGCGCCTGCAATTCACGGCGGGCGGTGTGGGCCGCGCGGCGGTGCGCTGGCGCATCGACGGGCGGATGGCCGGCAGCGGCGCGCAGTGGGCATGGCTGCCTTGGCCGGGCCGCCACCGCGTGGAGCTGGTGGACGCCCAGGGTAAGGTACTGGACCAGGTGCAGATCGAGGTGCGCGGCGCGGGCGTGCGGGCGCGGCGCTGACGCAGCGGCACGTGCGAGCCCGGCGCCTGGCGCCCGCGCCCGCGCTGCAAAATTTTCACAGTGCGCTCAAATCCTTCAAGCACGCGGCGCCGGGCTGGGACTACGATCCACGGTTTTCCGTCAACGCACTCACCAAGAGCCTGCCGGACTGGGAAGGCGCCGGCCATTCGCTGGCGCTCCAGGCGCGGTACGCTCGCACAGCCCGAGGGATTTGCCGTGGCCGACCTGTCCAAAATCACCTGCATCGAAGACCTGCGCGTGGTCGCTGAACGCCGCGTGCCGCGCATGTTCTATGACTACGCCGACTCGGGCGCCTGGACCGAGGGCACCTACCGCGCCAACGAAGACGACTTCCACCCCATCAAGCTGCGCCAGCGCGTGGCGGTGAACATGGAAGGGCGTACCACGGCCACCACGCTGGTGGGGCAGCAGGCCAAGATGCCCGTGTGCATCGCGCCCGTGGGCCTCACAGGCATGCAGCATGCCGACGGCGAGATCCACGCCGCGCGCGCGGCCGAGAAGTTCGGCATTCCGTTCACGCTGTCCACGATGAGCATCTGCTCCATCGAGGACATTGCCGAGAACACCAGCGCGCCGTTCTGGTTCCAGCTGTACATGATGCGTGACCGCGATGCCATGGCCCGCATGATCCAGCGCGCCAAGGACGCCAAGTGCAGCGCCCTGGTACTCACGCTGGACCTGCAGGTGATCGGCCAGCGCCACAAGGACATCAAGAACGGCCTGACCGCGCCGCCGAAGCCCACGCTGGCCAACATCATCAACCTCATGACCAAGCCCCAGTGGTGCCTGGGCATGGCCGGCACGCGCCGGCGCACCTTCCGCAACCTGGTGGGGCATGTGAAGGGCGTGTCGGACATGAGTTCGCTCGCCGCCTGGACCAACGAGCAGTTCGACCCGCGCCTGTCCTGGGCCGACGTGGCCTGGGTGAAGGAGCAGTGGGGCGGCAAGCTGATCCTCAAGGGCATCATGGTCGAGGAGGACGCGCGCCTGGCCGTGCAGCACGGCGCCGACGCCATCGTGGTCAGCAACCACGGCGGGCGCCAGCTGGACGGCGCGCCGTCCGCCATCCACGCGCTGCCAGCCATCGTGGATGCCGTGGGCTCGCAGACCGAGGTGTGGATGGACGGCGGCATCCGCAGCGGCCAGGACGTGCTCAAGGCCTGGGCGCTGGGCGCGCGCGGCACCATGATCGGCCGCGCCATGGTGTACGGCCTGGGCGCATTCGGCGAGGCGGGCGTGACCAAGGCGCTGCAGATCCTCCACAAGGAGCTGGACGTGACCATGGCCTTCTGCGGCCACACCAACATCCAGAACGTGGACCGCTCCATCCTCGTGCCCGGCACCTATCCCACCGCGCCGCAGAGCTGACGCGCACTATTGTTTTAATTGCTGCTGGCGCTTGGTAGATAAGCGCTGGCGGCCGATTTGGCTTCGGGTATTCAGGATGGCCATCGCCATGGGCTGAGGCGCCCCTCGCCAATCGCAGGGGCTGCGCGGCGATGGCGCTGGCTATGCTCGGCGGCGCATGACCTCCTCCCTGACCGCCGTTGCACCCTGGCTCTGGGTGCCCGTGGTGCTGTTTGCCGCGCTGGCGCAGACCGTGCGCAACACCGCGCAGCGCTCCCTGACCGCCGAGCTGGGCACGCTGCCCGCCACGCTGGTGCGCTTTCTCTACGGCCTGCCGTTTGCCGGCGTGTGGCTGGCGTTGCTGTACGCCTGGCCCGCGCAGCCGCCGGCCGTGCCGCATTTCAGCGCCGCCTACCTGGGCTGGATCGCGCTGGGCGCGTTCTTCCAGATCGCGGGCACGGCTTTCCTGCTGCTGGCCATGGCCGAGCGCAACTTCGCCGTGGCCGTGACCCTGTCCAAGACCGAGGTGCTGCAGGTGGCGCTGTTCGCCAGCGTGTTCCTGCACGAACTGCCCACGCCGCTCGCGCTGCTGGCGATGGTGGTGGCCACGCTGGGCGTGCTGCTGCTGTCGCTGCCCCCGCGCGGACAGCTGCTGTCGCCTGCAGCCTGGCTGAGCCGCCCGGCCCTCTATGGCCTGGCCTGCGGCGCCAGCTTTGCGATCGCCTCGGTGGGCTTTCGCGGCGGGGCGCTGGCGCTGGGGGCCGAGACGCCGTGGCTGTCGGGCGCCTGGGGCGTGCTGATCGCGCAGACGCTGCAGACGCTGGGCCTGGGCGCCTGGGTGGCGCTCAAGACCGAGCGGGGCCTGGCGCCGCTGTGGCCGGCGTGGCGCATGTCGCTGGTGGCGGGCAGCATGGGTGCGGCCGCGTCGCTGGCGTGGTTCACCGCCTATGCCATGCAGACCACGGGCGCAGTGCGCACGCTGGGCATGGTGGAGGTGGCGTTCAGCTACCTGGTGTCGCGCCGCCTGTTCAGCGAGTCTTTCACGCGGCCCGAGAAGATCGGCATGGCGTTGATGCTGGTGGGGTTGGTGCTGATCTGCTCGCAAATTGGATCACCTCCCTGAGTCGCTTCGCGCCTTCCCCCCGCTCTCGCATTGCTGCGCAATGCGGGCAGGGGGACGCCACCAGCGCGGCGGGGCGGCCCTTGCGCGGTGGCCCACGCCGGGGGGCGCGCCAGTTTCCTAGGCGGCACGACTCGCGCAGCGCGCGACAATTGGCGCCGTGACCGCTACTGCCTCTGATCGCCGCATCGCCCACCTCGACATGGATGCGTTCTACGCCTCCGTCGAACTCCTGCGCTACCCGCAACTCAAGGGGCTGCCCGTGGTGATCGGTGGCGGCCGGCGCCCGCAGGACGAAGCGCTGACCGCTGCCTACGCCGGGCGGCTGGGGGATATTCCGGTGGCGGCGTTTGCGCTGCTGAAGGACTACGCGGGCCGCGGCGTGATCACCACCGCCACCTATGCGGCGCGCCAGTTCGGCGTGGGCTCGGCCATGGGGTTGATGAAGGCCGCGCGCCTGTGTCCGCAGGCCGTGCTGCTGCCGGTGGACTTTGCTGCCTACCGTCGCTACTCCAGGCTTTTCAAAGAGGTAATCCTCTCCATCGCGCCGGTCATGGAAGACCGCGGCGTGGACGAGGTGTACATCGACTTTACGCAAGTGCCCGGCGGCCAGCGCGACGGCGGGCGGGTGCTGGCGCGGCTGATCCAGAAGAGCATCTTCGACGCCACGGGGCTGACCTGCTCGATCGGCGTGGCGCCCAACAAGCTCATCGCCAAGATGGCGAGCGAGTTCAACAAGCCCAATGGCATCTCCATCGTGCAGCCAGGCGACCTGCAAGACCTGATCTGGCCGCTGGACTGCCGCAAGATCAACGGCGTGGGCCCCAAGGCCGAGGCCAGACTGCTCGCCCACGGCATCCGCACCATTGGCGAACTGGCCCAGCGGCCGCTGCCGTGGCTGATGCAGCAGTTCGGGCGTTCCTACGGTGCCTGGCTGCACGACGCGGCCTGGGGGCGCGACGAGCGCGCGGTGGTGACCGAGAGCGAGCCCGTCTCCATGAGCCGCGAAACCACCTTTGAGCGCGACCTGCACGCGGTGCACGACCGGGCAGAACTGGGCCGCATCTTCACCGCACTGTGCGAGCAGGTGGCGGGGGACCTGCAGCGCAAGGGCTACGCGGGCCGCACCATCGGCATCAAGCTGCGCTACGACGACTTCAAGATCGCCACCCGCGACCAGACGGTGGCGGACTTCACCCAGGACGCGGCCACCATCCGCCGCGTGGCGGGCCTGTGCCTCAAACGCGTGCCCTTGACCAAGCGCCTGCGCCTGCTGGGCGTGCGCGTGGGCAACCTGCTGCCCCAGGCAGCCGTTGCCCAGCAGGCGGCGGGTTGGGGTGAAAGCGCGCCGTTGTTCTGATCGGGGCGGGATGTCGCACCATGTTGGTGCGAATTTGCTTGACGTAAATCTAGGGGGTAATTCATAAAAGTTACACTCGTTTACTCACATTCCTGACGGCCCCGCATAGGGGCCGTTCGTCCTTTCAGAGGTTCTGCATGCGTGTGAACGTCCCGGTCACGGGCCGCGGGTATGACTATCCCGCCGATGAGTTGCTGGTGTCTCTCACCAATACCCGGGGTGAAATCACCCACTGCAATCCCGCGTTTGCGCGGGTGAGCGGCTATTCCCATGAAGAACTCATGGGCCAGCCGCACAACCTCGTCCGCCATCCCGACATGCCCCCGGCGGCCTTCAAGGACCTGTGGTCCACCATCGGCCGCGGCAAGCCCTGGACGGGGCTGGTCAAGAACCGCCGCAAGAACGGCGACCACTACTGGGTGCGCGCCAACGTGGTGCCGGTGCTGGAACGCGGCAAGCCCGTGGGCTACATGTCGGTGCGGGTGAAGCCATCGGCCGACGAGGTGGCCGCGGCCGACGCTCTGTATGCGCGCATGCGCGCCGAGGCACAGTCCGGCCGCGTCACGCTGGTGCTGCGCGAGGGCGAGCTGCTGCACGCCGGCGCACGCGGCTGGGTGGAGCGTCTGGTACGCCTGGGTCTTACGGCCCGCATGGCCCTTACGTTGGCGGTGCTGTCCATCGCGGTACTGTTGCCCGACGCGCTGGGCCTTGCGGGCTGGGCGGCCGTGGCATGGCGGGCCGCCGCGCTGGGGCTGGGCGCGGGCGTCATGCTGAACTACTTTCACCGCCACTTCTCGACCGCGCTGGAGGAGGCCGAGCGGTTTGCCGGCGACATCGCGGGCTGCAACCTGGCCACCACGGCGCGCACCGACTATTCGGCGTCGCTGGGCGCGCTCATGCGCCGTCTGGTGCAGATCCAGATCAACCTGCGTGCTGTGGTGGGCGATGTGCGCACCGAAGTGCAGGGCTTTTCTTCCGCCGCCACGCAGGTGGCGCAGGGCGGACGCGAACTGTCGGCGCGCACCGAAGCGCAGGCCGGCAGCCTGCAGCAGACTGCAGCCGCCATGGAGGAACTGGCCAGCACCGTGGCCCACACGGCGGATGCGGCGGCGCAGATGGCGAGCGAGAGCGAGCGCAATATGGCCGTGGCCAGCCGCGGCGGCGCCGCCATCGCCGAGGTGGCGCAGTCCATGGAGCACATCCGCCGCTCGTCGGCGCGCATGGGCGAGATCATCGGCGTGATCGAGAGCATTGCCTTCCAGACCAACCTGCTGGCACTCAACGCCGCGGTGGAGGCCGCGCGTGCGGGCGAGCAGGGCCGCGGCTTTGCCGTGGTGGCGGGCGAGGTGCGCGCGCTGGCGCAGCGCAGTGCCACCGCCGCCAAGGAGATCAGCGGCCTGATCGGCCAGACGGTGGATGGCATCGCCGATGGCAACCGGCGCATGGCGCAGGCGGGCCGCACCATCGAGGAGATGGTGGATGCGGTGCGGCGCGTGAGCACCCAGGTGCAGGAGATCACGACCGCCACGCGCGAGCAGTCCGAAGGCATCGGCCAGGTGAACGAGGCCATCGTCCAGCTCGACAGCGTGACGCAGCAGAATGCCGCGTTGGTGGAGGAGTCGGCCGCCGCGGCCCAGGCGCTGCGCGCAGGCGTGACCTCGTTGGGCCGCAGCGTGGATGTGTTCCGCCTGGGCTGACGGGCTGTCCAGCGCGTGGCGCTTTCGGTGAAAGGCACGCGCGGCTACTGGCTGCATGGGGCCGTGGCGGTGCCGGGCCCTGTGCTGCTACGGGCGCGCTGCTGCCCTGCCAGGGCCGCTTTATTGCCGCGCGGTGCGCACGTTGCGCGGCAGCTGCTGCGGGTGGCTGGTGCGCAGGGGGTTGATGTCCAGCCCGCCGCGGCGTGTGTAGCGCGCGTACACGGCCAGCTTGATGGGGCGGCAGCGCGTCCAGATGTCCATGAAGATGCGCTCCACGCACTGCTCGTGGAATTCGTTGTGGTTGCGAAAGCTCACCAGGTACTGCAGCAGGCCGGCCTGGTCGATCTGCGCGCCGCTGTAGGTGATCTGCACGCTGCCCCAGTCGGGCTGGCCGGTCACCAGGCAGTTGCTCTTGAGCAGGTGGCTGACCAGCGTCTCGGTCACCGGGGCCTCGTCATGGTGGGCGGCCAGCAGCTCGGGTGCGGGCTGGTAGCGCGTGCATTCCACGTCCAGGCGGTCCAGCAGCAGGCCGTCCAGCTCGTGGATGGGCTCGCGGTCGAAGGCCTCGGGCAGCAGCAGCGTCACGCCCACGGTGCCGGGATGCTCGGCGCCGCGCCACACGGCTTCGCTCACGTCGGCGCGGATGCGCGCACGCACTTCGGCCTCGCTGGCAAAGCGGGTGTTGTTGAAGCTGTTCAGGTACAGCTTGAACGACTTGCTCTCGACGATGTGGGGCGTCTCGCAGGGCACGGTGATGTGGGCGATGGCCACCTGCGGCTTGCCGCGCAGGTTGAGCCACGACAGCTCGAACGCCGTCCACAGGTCCGCGCCGAAGAAGGGGGCGTTGCCGTCGATGCCGATCTCGGCGCGCTTGTCCGCGCGCGGAATGGGAAACAGCAGCGACGCGTCGTACTGGTCGGCATAGGCCGAGGCCTTGCCGAGCTGGGAGTGTTCCGGGGTGTTCATGGTGTGCTATGGATTGGATAGCTGCTAGCGCTTATCGAATAAGCGCTAGAGGCTCATTTCATTTGAATTCCCGTTCGCGCAGCCATTTGGTGGCGATCCACTTCTCGCCCTCGATCACCGAGGCGCCGCCGTGCAGCGTGCGCGTGCTGGGGTGGGGCCGCTCGTAGCTGAAGAACACCGCATTACCCTGGCGCGGCGCCACCTCCAGGGGCACGTCGGGGAAGGTGGTGCCGCCGCCCTTGAGCGGGTTGTTCAGGTAGATCACCAGCGTTGCCACGCGCTGGCCGCCGCGGCGCACGATGGTGGAGGTGCCGGGCTGGTCGGGGTCGAAGTAGTCGTAGTGCGGCTTGTATTCCGCGCCGGGGCGGTAATGCAGCACCTGCAGGCCTTCGCCGTTCTGGATGGGCCAGCGCACCAGGCGGGCGATGCGCTCTTCCAGCCGCTGCACCACCGGCGTCTCGCCGCGCTGAAAGAACATGCCGTCGCTGGTGCGGTCCGCGTTCACCTCTTCGCCGCCGGTGGTGGTCTGCACGGTGAGCGAGCGCGCCATGCGTGGCTGTGCAGCGTCGATGATGGCCTGGCATTCCTCGGGCGACAGCAGGTTGCCGAACAGCACCACGCGCGGGTGGGCCATCGACATCAGCACCTCGACCTGGCGGTCGCCCACGTCGATGAAGAGCGGCGCGTCGGCGATGTCGGGCTCGGGCACCGGCACGGCGGGCGGCAGGCCTTGCGGCTGCACCGCGCCGTCCAGATGCGCGCGCAGTACCTCCTCCACCGCGCGCACGGCAACGCTATCGGCCCAGCCCGCGTTGCGCATGGCCTCGATCAGTGCGGGCGTGGCGATGCCGGCGCCGGACTGGTCGAGGATCCACTGGCGCAGCTCGGGCGTAACGGACTGGGAGGAGGCGAAGCTGTGATCAGGCATGGGCTTTCGTTGGGGCAGGGTTTCAGGTGCGCTTGAGGCCCAGCACCTGCAGTTCGGCATCGCTCAAGCGCGACAGCACGTCGCTGCGCAGCGTCTGCAGGCGCTGGTGGTGGCGAAAGTCCAGGTCTACACCCTGCAGCGGCTGCACGCCGTCGGACGCGAGCGCATAAGCCTCGCCGGCTGTCTCGTTCACCAGCAGCCACATGCGCCGCACCTGGCCCCGCTGGCCGCCATGCGTGTGCTGGGCGGCAAACGCCTCCGCATCGGCGCGCCGGGTGAAGGTGGCTTTCAGGAATTCTTCACGCATGAACGTGATCCACACGCCCCAGCCTTCGCGCACGGTGGCCTCGAAGGGCTGGTCGACGGCTTGGGTGGCGGGGTAGTGCGCGGTTTCGACGGCGTGGTTCATGGGGGGCGTCCAGGAAAGGAGGGGAACCCGTCTAGCTGCCGGCGGCGTGGCGGCGGAACACGAGCCGGTCGGGCTGGGACGAGGCCGGGTGGAAAGCATAGCCTTCCAGGTCGAATTCCTCCAGCCGCCGCGGGGTGGCCGCGCGCTGCTGGATGGCCCAGCGCGCCATCAGGCCGCGCGCGCGCTTGGCGTAGAAGCTGATGATCTTGTACTGGCCGGCCTTGTGGTCCTCGAACACGCATTCGATCACGCGCGCCTTGAGCACCTTGCGGTCCACGGACTTGAAGTACTCCTGCGAAGCCAGGTTGACCACCACCGGCGTGGCGTCCGCGGCCAGTCGCTGGTTCAGGTGTTCGGCGATGCGCGCGCCCCAGAACTGGTAGAGGTTGGCGCCGGCATCGGTCGCCAGGCGCGTGCCCATCTCCAGGCGATAGGGCTGCATGCGGTCCAGCGGTCGCAGCACACCGTACAGGCCGCTCAGGATGGCGACATGCTGCTGCGCCCACTGCAGGTCTTCGAGGGAGAGCGACTGCGCCTGCAGCCCTTCGTACACGTCGCCGTTGAAGGCCATCACGGCCTGGCGCGCGTTGGCGGCCGTGAAGCGCGGCTGCCAGGCCGCATAGCGCGCCACGTTGAGGGCGGCCAGCGGGTCGCTGATCGACATCAGCGCGGCCACTTCCTGCGGCGACTTCTCGCGCAGCACCGCGATCAGGCGCTGTGCGTCGGGCACGAACGCGGGCAGCGTGTGCGGCAGGCCGGCGGGCAGGGGGGTGTCGTAGTCCAGCGACTTGGCGGGCGACAGCAGGAACAGCACGGTCATTACTCCCAATGTGCGAGCTGCCGTGGCTATCAGCTGAATATGCCTCTAAGGCTTATCCATCAAGCGCCAGCAGCTCATTTATCGATAGCATAAAACGCCACCGGGGGCATGACGCCCCCGGTGTTCTGCCATGGCGCGGGCTTAGGCGGCCGCGTTGTCCTGGTCGAACGGCAGCTGCATCGCACCCAGGTCGCGGCGGGTTTCCACCAGCACCAGCGGACCTTCATCCAGCACCACCACGGGCGCACGCTCGCGCGGCACGTGGACGGGCTTGGGCTCGGCCGCAATCGCGGCCTGCGCGGCGGCGATCTTCTGGGCGTCGGAATTCACCCATTGCAGGCCCGAAGCCTGCGCCACCTGCTGCAGCGTGTCCACGGGCAGCGTGAATGCCTGCACGCGCGGCATGCCACCGGTTGCCGGCGCCACCGCGGTGGCAGCCGGAGCCGGTGCGGGCACAGGTGCCGCTGCAACGGGCGCGGGCGCCGGTGCGGGGGCTGCCACGGCGGCCGGGGGTGGCGTCACTGCGGCCGTGGCTTCGGGCGCGGCCTGCGGCGTTGCCGCCGGGGCAGATGCCGGAGCGGAGGCGAAATAGCTGCGGCGTGCGGGGGCGGAGTCTTCCTCGGCCGCCGCAGCGGGAGCGGGGAGGTCCAGGTCCATCAGCGGCGCGGCAGGCGCTTCGGCATCGGCACCGGTGGCGCTGGCCTCGGCATTGCGCGGGCCGCGCTCGCCACGTTCGCGGCGGTCGCGTCCATAGCGGTCGCGCGAACGGCGCTCGCGGCGCTCCTCGCCGGCGGGGGCCTCGGCGCCGGAAGTACCGACTTCAGCGCCGGACAGGTCCAGGTCCGGCAATGCGGCCAGGGGCGCAGTGTCGGCAAAGTCGGCGCCAGCGGCGGGGGCGTTGGCGTCGATGGTGCGCGGGCCGCGTTCGCGGCGCTCGCCACCGCGCTCACGGCGCTCGCCTCGTTCACCCCGTTCGCGGCGTTCACCGCGCTCGCCGGTGCGTGCCGCGCGCTCCTCGGTCACTGCCACGTCGGCATCGGTCGTGACCGGGGTGTTGGCCAGGTCGGCCGCAGACTGCACGGGCGGCTGTGCGTTGCGCTCACCGCGCTCGCGGCCGCCACGGCCTTCGCGCGGCTCGCGGCGGCTCTCGCCTTCCGCGCGCTCGCCACGGCGTTCGCCGTCGCGGCCATTGCGTGGCTCACGCGGTTCGCGGTTCTCGCGGCCCTCGGCGCTGCGCTCGCCGCCACGGCCCTCGCCACGGCGGCCGCGGCCTTCGCCGCCTTCGCGGTTGCCGTTGCGCTCACCGCCACGCTCGCCGCTGCGTTCACCAGTGCGTTCGCCACGGCGACCGCCGCGCTCACCGCGACGCCCTTCGCCGCGTGCGCCGGGTTCTGCCGGAGTCTGCGCGGGGGCGGCCACAGGTGCGGGCGCGGGTGCGGCGCCAAAGCCGAACAGGCTCTTGATCCATGCGAAGAAGCCCTGCTCGGGAGCCGGTGCGGCGGCCGGGCGCTGGGGCGCGGGCGTGGGGGCCGTTGCCGGGCGCTGCTGGCCCTGGCCCTGCGGGCGCGTGGCGCCGCGGGCGGCGCCTTCGGGGCGCGGCTCGGCCACAGGGGCCGGCGCGTCGGGCAACACGCCCTTGATCACGGGCGTCTGCTTGTTGGTGGGCTCCTGCGAGCGGCGCGTGACCTTGGTCTGGTCTTCCTCCACGTCGGCCAGCTTGTAGCTGGCGTCCAGGTTTTCCAGGCGCGGGTCGTCGTGCTTGAGGCGCTCCAGCTTGTAGTGCGGCGTTTCCAGCGACTTGTTGGGGATCAGCACCACGGAGACGCGCTGCTTGAGTTCGATCTTGGCGATCTCGGTGCGCTTTTCGTTCAGCAGGAAGCTGGCCACCTCCACCGGCACCTGGCAGTGCACGGCGGCGGTGCTGTCCTTCATGGACTCTTCTTGGATCATGCGCAGCATCTGCAGCGAGAAGCCTTCCGTGTCGCGCACGTGGCCGGTGCCGTCGCACAGCGGGCAACGGATATGCGCGCCTTCGGACAGCGACGGCTTCAGGCGCTGGCGGCTCATCTCCATGAGGCCGAACTTGCTGATGGTGCCGAACTGCACGCGGGCGCGGTCCTGGCGCAGCGCGTCGCGCAGGCGGTTTTCCACTTCGCGGCGGTTCTTGCTCTCCTCCATGTCGATGAAGTCGATCACGATCAGGCCGCCCAGGTCGCGCAGGCGCATCTGGCGCGCCACCTCGTCGGCGGCCTCCAGGTTGGTGCGCGTGGCGGTTTCCTCGATGTCGCCGCCCTTGATGGCGCGTGCCGAGTTCACGTCCACGCTGACCAGAGCCTCGGTGTGGTCGATCACGATGGCGCCGCCCGAGGGCAGGGTCACGGTGCGCGCGTAGGCGGACTCGATCTGGTGCTCGATCTGGAAGCGCGAGAACAGCGGTGCGTCGTCGCGGTAGCGCTTGACCTTGCCGGCATGCTCGGGCATGACGTGCGCCATGAACTGGTGCGCCTGCTCGTAGATGTCGTCAGTGTCGATGAGGATGTCACCGATGTCGCTGTTGAAGTAGTCGCGGATGGCGCGGATCACCAGGCTGGATTCCTGGTAGATGAGGAAGGCGCCCTTGCCGGCCTTGGCGGCGCCGTCGATGGCGGTCCACAGCTTGAGCAGGTAGTTCAGGTCCCATTGCAACTCGGGCGCGGAACGGCCGATGCCGGCGGTGCGCGCGATGATGCTCATGCCCTTGGGGTACTCCAACTGGTCCATCGCCTCCTTGAGCTCGGCGCGGTCCTCGCCCTCGATGCGGCGCGACACGCCCCCGCCGCGTGGGTTGTTGGGCATCAGCACCACATAGCGGCCGGCCAGGCTGATGAAGGTGGTCAGGGCCGCGCCCTTGTTGCCGCGCTCTTCCTTCTCGACCTGGACGATCAGCTCCTGGCCTTCCTTGATCACGTCCTGGATCCTGGCCTGGCTGGGTGATACGCCCTCGGCGAAGTACTGTTTGGAGATTTCCTTGAACGGCAGGAAGCCGTGGCGGTCTTCGCCATAGTCAACGAAGCAGGCCTCCAGCGACGGTTCCACGCGCGTGACGACGGCTTTGTAGATGTTGCCCTTGCGCTGCTCGCGCCCTTCGATCTCGATCTCGTAGTCCAGCAGCTTCTGGCCGTCCACGATGGCCAGGCGCCGCTCCTCGGGCTGCGTGGCATTGATGAGCATCCGCTTCATGATGCAATTCCTTTTCGTTGTGTCGTGGCGGCCCGCGCGCAGCGCTCTCTCAGGGCTGCAGCGGCGCGTACCGCCGGTTCCAAACCAAACAGGCTCTACACGAGCCGGAAATGCCTGGACTGACGCATCGAAACGAGGGAATTGCCGGGATGCACCACGGCTGCTGGGTTGGCTAACTCAGCAGGCGGGGTGGTGGCGCGTGGATGGGGGCGAGCCGGTCAGCGCGCAGGCGTGCTACTAAAAATGTAGCCGTTGGCGCTTGACCGGCGGGTGTTGGTGGCGATTTGCGTGCACGTGGCAAAGGCTGACGCCCTCGCCACAATGACACCATCCATGCCAGCAACACCCACATGATTTTCGCTTTGATCCGCTGGCCGCAGTGCCCGGGTGGGGTGAGCGGCCAGCTTGGGATTCCGTAGATTCAGTGTTTCGATTTGTCAGCCTGCACGGCCGGCATGCGGACCTTCGCAGGCAACCGGCCTGCAATCTGCGCGCATGACGCCCGTTGGCATCAACCATGCTGCGCGCCGAGCCGGGCCGGGTCCATTAAACTCCAGACAAATCAACCACTTACACATTCGTCGCGCAGGTGAAACACATTATAGGGGGCAAACCGGCCGCAGGCCGCACCCCGCCAGAAGCCCCGGCGGCCCGCATCGTCGAGGTCGACGCCGAATCCGCGGGCCAGCGGCTCGACAATTTCCTCATCCGCCATCTGAAGGGCGTGCCCAAGACCCACGTCTACCGCATCATCCGCAGCGGCGAGGTCCGCCTGAACAAGGGGCGCACCAGCGCCGACGCGCGCGTGGCACCGGGCGACCTGGTGCGTCTGCCCCCCGTGCGCGTGTCCGACAAGGTGCTGGACAAGGCGGAGCGCCCCGCGCCCGCGCGCGAATTCCCCATCCTGCTGGAAGACGAGCACCTGATCGCCATCGACAAGCCCGCCGGCACGGCCGTGCACGGCGGCAGCGGCGTGAGCTTTGGCGTGATCGAACAGTTGCGCCAGGCGCGCCCGCAGGCGCGCTTCCTGGAACTGGTGCACCGGCTGGACCGGGAAACCTCGGGCATTTTGCTGGTGGCCAAAAAGCGCTCGGCGCTCACACATCTGCAGGACCAGTTCCGGGGGCGCGAGACGGGCAAGACCTATCTGGCGCTGGTCACCGGCCACTGGCCCGCCAACAAGAAGGTCATCGACACGCCGCTGCACAAATACCTGCAGGAGGATGGCGAGCGCCGCGTGCGCGTGACCACGCCCGACGACCCGGACGGCATGCGCTCCGTCACCCTGGTCAAGGTGCGCAGCCAGCTCGCGCCGCGCCCCTTGCAGGGCCTGCCGGCGATGAGCCTGCTGGAGGTGACCATCAAGACCGGGCGCACGCACCAGATCCGCGTGCACCTGTCCTCCCAGGGCCACCCGATCGCGGGCGACGACAAGTACGGCGACTTCGACCTGAACCGGCGCCTGCAGAAGCAAGGCTTGAAGCGCATGTTCCTTCACGCATGGCGGCTACAGTTTGACCACCCGGCCAGCAGTGAGCGCCTGGAATTGCGCGCCGAATTGCCGCCCGAACTGACCGCTTTTCTTTCCGACGACCCCGCACATGCCTGATTTCCGCCCGCGCCGATTCGATCTCATTGCCTTCGACTGGGATGGCACGCTGTTTGACTCCACCGCCATCATCGTGCGCAGCATTCAGGATGCGGTGCGCGATGTGGGCGGCACCGTGCCTACGGATGAAGCCGCCGCCTGGGTGATCGGCATGGCGCTTCCGCAGGCCCTGGCACATGCAGCCCCCGACGTGCCGCGCGAGCGCTATACGGAGTTGGGCAACCGCTACCGCTACCACTACCTGCAGCACCAGGACGACCTGAGCCTGTTCGACGGCGTGCTGCCCATGCTGGAGGGCCTGCGCACGCGCGGCCACCTGCTGGCCGTAGCCACGGGCAAGAGCCGACGCGGCCTGGACCAGGTGCTGCACCAGGTGCAGTTGCGTGGCATGTTCGACGGTTCGCGCACCGCGGACGAAACCGCCGGCAAACCGCACCCGCTGATGCTGCAGGAGCTGATGGCCGAGTTCGGCGTGGAGCCCGAGCGCCTGCTGATGATCGGCGACACCACGCACGACCTCGCAATGGCCCGCGCCGCGGGCTGTGCCAGCGTGGGCGTGGGCTATGGCGCGCACGACACGGCGGGCTTTGCCGAACTGGGGCCGCTGTGCGTGGCTTCGTCCGTGGCCGATCTGCACCGTTGGCTGCAGGAGCACGCGTAATGGCGGCCCCGGTGGAGCAACGCATCGACCTCTGCCCCAGCGAGGCACTGGTGGATGGCGGCCGCGCCGTGGCGTTCGACGTGCGCTACTGCGGCCAGATCTGCCGCGCTTTCGCCATCCGCTATCAGGGCCGCGTGCACGCCTACCTGAACCGCTGTACCCATGTACCGATGGAGATGGACTACCAGGAAGGTCAGTTTTTCGACGACACCGGCCGCTGGCTGCTGTGTGCCACACATGGCGCGGCCTACCAGCCCGACACGGGAGCCTGCGCTGGCGGTCCGTGCCGCGGCGGGCTGGTGAAGATCGCCTTGTCCGAGGAAGGGGGCCGGGTGCGCTGGCATACTGCCCTCCATCTGCACACCGTAGAGTTTTGACTCCATGACCGATCCCAACCGCACCGAACCCACGGGATTCGAGGGAAATCCGCCCGCAGCGCCCGACCTGTGGGCGCAACAAGCTACAAAAAATGAAGCGAGCAAGGCCGCAGCCGCCCCCGGCTGGGAGCGCGAGACGCTGGAGAAGCTGGTGCTCGGCACCCTGGCCGAGCAGCGCGCGGCGCGCCGCTGGCGCAACTTCTGGCGCCTGGCGTGGGTCCTGTTGGCGGGCGCGGTGATCTGGGCCGCGCTTTCGCGCGAAATGACCGCCGCCAGCAAGAGCACGCCGCATACGGCCGTGGTGGACGTGAAGGGCGAGATCGCCGCGGGCGCCGAGGCCAGCGCCGAATTTGTCGTAGCCGCCATGCGCAGCGCATTCGAGGATTCGGGTTCGCAGGCCGTGGTGCTGCTCATCAACTCGCCGGGCGGCAGTCCGGTGCAGGCGGGCATCATCAACGACGAGATCGTGCGCCTGAAGGCCAAGTACAACAAGCCCGTCTATGCCGTGGTCGAGGAAACCTGTGCCTCGGCGGCCTACTACATCGCCGCGGCGGCGGACGGCATCTTCGTGGACAAGGCCAGCATCGTGGGCAGCATCGGCGTGCTGATGGACGGCTTCGGCTTCACCGGCGCCATGGAAAAACTGGGGGTGGAACGCCGCCTGCTCACCGCCGGTGAGAACAAGGGGTTTCTCGATCCGTTCAGCCCCCAGACCGAAACCCAGCGCGCATACGCCCAGGCCATGCTCGACCAGATCCACCAGCAGTTCATCGGCGTGGTGAAGCAGGGGCGGGGCGACCGGCTCAAGGTCACGCCCGAAACCTTCAGCGGCCTGTTCTGGACGGGTCAGCAGGCGGTGGAGATGGGACTGGCCGACCAACTGGGCAACCTGGACTACGTGGCGCGCGAGGTGGTCAAGGCCGAAGACGTGATCGACTACACCCGCCGCGACAACGTGGCCGAGCGCCTGGCCAAGAAGTTTGGCGCCGCGGTAGGCATGGGCGCCGTGAAGGGCCTGGCTGCGCTGCAGTTGCCGCAGCTGCGCTGATATTGGGTTAAATCAGGCTCCAGCGCTTATCCATCAAGCGCTGCAAGCTATTATTTTTGAATCAACCGGGGCCGTACGTGCGGCCTACGCACCGATGGCGAAGACCGTGGGTACGCGGTTGTCCGGCGTGCCGGCGGTGTGGTGGCGCCATTCGCGCACCGTGTGGCTGGCAACTTGCGCATCGGTCAGCGTCAGGCCGCTTGCGCGCGCCAGCCGGGTCTGCGGCTGCAGCCCCTGCAGCAGCGCCTGCCACAGTGCGGCGTTGCGGTAAGGCGTCTCGATGAAAAGCTGTGTCTGGCCCTGCTTGTGGGCCAGAGTTTCCAGCTCGCGCAGGCGTTTGGTGCGCTCGCCTGCGTCCTGCGGCAGATAGCCCACGAAGGCGAAGTTCTGGCCGTTGAGTCCGCTGGCTGCCAGTGCCAGCAATAGCGACACCGGTCCCACCAGCGGTACCACGCGCAGCCCCAGGTCATGCGCCGCGCGCACCACAGAGCTGCCGGGGTCGGCGACGGCGGGCATGCCCGCCTCGCTGACCAGGCCCATATCGTGCCCTGCCAATGCCGGCGCCAGCAGCGGACGTGCGTCGAACGATGCATGGCCCCGGGCGCCGTGGTCGCCCTTCTTGTGCACTTCGCGCGGCAGTTCGGTGATCTGCTGCGCCTGCAGCGGCGCCCCCAGCGGGTGCAGAGCGTCCACACGCTTGAGGTAGGCGCGGCAGCTCTTGGCGTTCTCGCAAATCCAATGGGTGAGGCGTGCGGCCTGGCGCAACGTGCCCTCCGGTAGGGCTTCGGTCAGGGGTGCCTGGCTCTCGCAGCCGAAATCCAGCGGCGCGGGCACCAGATACAGGGTGCCCCGAGCCGGGGTCGAGCCAACCGTTGCAGTGCTTTCGCTCATGGCAGCACCAGCCCCGCGGCGCGCAGCATGCGGCAGGTGCGTATCAAGGGCAGCCCGATCAGGGCGGTGGGGTCGTCGCTGTCGATCGCGTCGAGTAACGCGATGCCCAGGCTCTCGCTCTTGGCGCTTCCGGCGCAATCGTACGGCTGCTCGGCACGCAGATAGCGCTCGATCTCGTCGTCCGAAAGGTCACGAAAGCGCACCCGCACCGGCGCCAGGTCCACCTGCTCGAAACCGCAGTCCTGGCAGACCACCGCCACGGCGGTGTGGAACACCACGGTCTTGCCGCGCATGCGGCGCAACTGGACGGTGGCGTGTTCGTGGTCGCCGGGCTTGCCCAGCGGCTCGCCGTCCAGGTCTGCCACTTGGTCGGAGCCGATCACGATGGCCTGCGGATGCAGGCCGGCCACGGCGCGCGCCTTGGCCAGCGCCAGGCGCAGTGCCAGCGCGCGCGGGGCTTCGTCCGGCCGCGGTGTCTCGTCCACCGCGGGGGCAGCCACGTCGAAGGGCAGGCCCAGTCGGGCCAGGAGTTCGCGCCGGTAGCGCGAGGTCGATCCCAATACCAGGGAGCGGGACAGGGGGGAGGAATCCGGCATGCCTGGATTCTCTTACACTGCCCAGCATGACCAAGGAACACTCCCCCGACCGGCTGGACGTCAAGGCTTTTGCACAGGCCGGCGCTCACCTGTCCGGTCATGACACGCTGCTCAAATACAAGCGTCTGGCCGAGGAGGCGCAGGGGCTGCACCCGGATCTGCGCGTGGATTGGGCGGCGGACGGCGAAGTGCGCACCACGCACGGCGTAGGCGGCCAGGTCTGGCTGCGTCTGAAAGCCAGCGCCACCTTGCCGATGACCTGCCAGCGCTGCCTGCATTCCGTGGACGTGCCCCTGGAGGTGGAGCGCGAATTCCGCTTCGTGGCCGATGAAGCCACCGCCGAGGCACTGGATGGCGACAGCGATGAGGATCTGCTGGCATTGAGCCGCGAGTTCGATCTGCGCGAGCTGATCGAAGACGAACTGCTCATGGCCCTGCCGGTGGTGCCGCGCCATGAGGAATGCCCGACAGATGTCACGCTGGCCTCCAGCGACGAGGACTTCGAGCAGGCCAGTGCCGACAAGCCCAATCCGTTCGCAGCCCTGGCTGGGCTTCGCAAGGACAATCCGGACGCCTGAGAAACGGCCCGTTCGGCGGTTTCGATCAAAAACCATTTGAGATATAATCGAGGGCTTCGCGCGAATCCCCTCGTGTCTTCAATGGGCTGATCGCGTTTTTCACCAACCCTTTCAAGACCCTAGGAGCCGATCATGGCTGTTCAGCAAAACAAGAAGTCTCCCTCCAAGCGCGGCATGCACCGTTCGCACAATGCCCTGACGGTGCCTGGCATCGCCGTGGAGCCCACGACCGGCGAAACCCATATGCGCCACCACATCAGCCCCAACGGCTTCTACCGCGGCCGTCAGGTACTGAAGAACAAATCCGAAGCCTGATCCAGGCTGCGCACCCTCCGGGCCCGCTGCTACGAAAAATGTAGCGCGGGCCTTTGTCGTTTTGGCATGCGCCAAAATGGCCCTTTTATTTAACGGCCGCCTGACGGCTTGACGATTTGCCGATGATCACACTGGCTGTTGACTGCATGGGGGGCGATCATGGCCCCGGCGTCACGCTTCCCGCGTGCCGACAGTTCCTGGAGCATCACCCTGACGCACGCCTGATCCTGGTGGGTGGGCAGGACAGCCTGCAGGGTCTGGTACACGAGCGCGTGACGCATGTCGTGGCATCGGAGGTGGTCACGATGGACGATGCGGTGGAGGTCGCGCTGCGTCGCAAGAAGGACTCCTCCATGCGCGTGGCCATCCAGCAAGTCAAGGATGGCGTGGCGCATGCGGCCATCTCCGCCGGTAACACTGGCGCGCTGATGGCCATCGCGCGCTATCTGCTCAAGACGCTGGACGGCATCGACCGCCCGGCCATCGCCACCCAGATGCCCAATGCGCAAGGCGGTGCCACTACCGTGCTGGACCTGGGCGCGAATGTCGATTGCACGGCCGAGCATTTGCTGCAATTCGCTGTCATGGGATCTGCGTTGGTGTCGGTGCTGCAGGACCGCGATGAACCGCTCGTAGGATTGCTGAACATTGGCGAAGAGGTCATCAAGGGCAACGATGTCATCAAGAAAGCCGGCGAACTGCTGCGTTCTGCGGCCAAATCCCGCGACCTAAACTTTCACGGTAATGTGGAAGGCAACGACATCTTCAAGGGCACTGTGGACATCGTGGTGTGTGACGGTTTCGTTGGCAATGTGGCACTCAAGGCCAGTGAGGGCGTGGCATCGATGATTGCGGGAGCGCTCAAACAGGAGTTCTCGCGCAACATTTTCACGAAAATTGCTGCCATCGTCGCTTATCCGGTGCTATCTGCCATCATGAGGCGCATGGATCACCGGCGTTATAACGGAGCCGCCCTGCTCGGACTGCGGGGGCTCGTGTTCAAGAGCCATGGTTCGGCCGACGCGCTGGCTTTCGAGCAGGCTTTGATCCGGGCGTATGATGCGGCCCGCAACAACCTGCTCGACCGCGTCCGCGCGCGGGTTGCGCATGCGGCGCCTTTGCTGGCAGCCGCAGACGCCCAGCCCGCTTCCTGACCGGCCGTGCCTCCCCCAATGACACGCTATTCACGCATTACCGGCACCGGCAGCTATTTGCCGCCGCACCGGGTAACCAATGATGACCTGGTGGCCCAGCTGGCGCAGCAGGGCATCGAGACCTCCGATGAATGGATCGTGGAGCGCACGGGCATCCGCGCACGCCATTTCGCCGACCGGGACGTCACCAGCAGCGACCTGGCGTTGGAGGCATCGCGCCGCGCGCTGGAGGCCGCCGGTTGCCAGGCGCAAGATCTTGACCTGATCATCGTCGCCACGTCCACACCGGACATGGTGTTTCCCTCCACCGCCTGCATTCTGCAAAACAAGCTGGGTGCCAATGGCTGCCCCGCCTTCGACGTGCAGGCCGTGTGCAGCGGCTTCGTCTATGCACTCACGGTGGCCGATGCCATGATCCGCTCCGGGGGAGCGCGCCGCGCGCTGGTCGTGGGGTCCGAGGTCTTCAGCCGCATTCTGGATTTCAACGACCGCACCACCTGTGTGCTGTTCGGCGACGGCGCCGGCGCAGTGGTGCTGGAGGCCTCGGAAGCGCCCGGCATCCTTGCGAGCGACCTGCATGCCGATGGCAGCCATGTCGGCATCCTCTGCGTGCCGGGCAACGTCTACGGCGGCCAGATTCTGGGCGACCCTTTGCTCAAGATGGATGGCCAGGCCGTCTTCAAGCTGGCCGTCGGCGTGCTGGAGAAAGCGGCGCGGGCCACGCTGGACAAGGCGGGCATGACCGACGCCGATATCGACTGGCTGATTCCCCACCAGGCCAACATTCGCATCATGCAGAGCACGGCGCGTAAGCTGAAGCTGTCCATGGACAAGGTGGTGGTCACGGTGGATCAGCACGGCAATACGTCGGCCGCCTCCATTCCCTTGGCACTGGACCATGGCGTGCGCAATGGCCAGGTCCAGCCGGGCCAGACGGTGCTGCTGGAAGGGGTGGGCGGCGGCTTCACCTGGGGTGCGGTGCTCCTGAAAATGTAGCTACTGGCGCTTGCTGTGCAAGCGCTGGAGCCACTTTTTGTCTTGAACTGTTTGACCATGTCGAAAACTTTTGCATTTGTGTTCCCCGGCCAAGGCTCGCAGTCGGTGGGCGTGCTGGACGCTTGGGGTGACCATCCCGTGGTGGCCGAGACGCTGCGCGAGGCTTCAGAGGCGCTCGGCGAAGACGTCGGTGCGTTGATTCATGCGGGGCCCAAGGAGGCGCTGGCCCTTACCACCAACACCCAGCCGGTGATGCTGGTGGCCGGGATTGCGGCTTGGCGCGTGTGGTGCGCTGAGGGCGGGGCACTGCCGGCTGCCGTGGCCGGGCACTCCCTGGGCGAATACTCCGCGTTGGTGGCCTCGGGGGTTTTGAGTCTGGCCCAGGCAGCCCCGCTGGTGCGCCTGCGTGCCGCTGCCATGCAGGAGGCCGTGCCCGTGGGGGTTGGCGCCATGGCGGCCATCCTCGGGCTGGAGTCAGCCAAGGTGATCGCCGGTTGCGCCGATGCTGCGGCCAGCTTTGGTGCTGGATCCACCGATGTGGTGGAAGCCGTGAATTTCAACGATCCCGCTCAGACCGTGATTGCGGGTACCAAGGCGGGCGTGGAGAAAGCCTGCGAAGTGCTCAAGGCAGCGGGCGCCAAGCGCGCACTGCCACTGCCGGTGTCGGCGCCCTTCCACTCCAGCCTGATGAAGCCCGCCGCAGAAAAACTGCGTGCCGCGCTCGCTGCACTGGAATTGGGCGCTCCGCGCATTCCCGTGGTCAACAATGTGGACGTCGCGGTGCAGCAAGACGCAGATGCCATCCGCGATGCACTCTATCGGCAGGCCTTCGGCCCGGTGCGCTGGGTGGAGTGTGTGCAGGCGCTGAAGGCGCGTGGCGTGACGCATGTGATCGAATGCGGGCCCGGCAAGGTGCTGGCCGGGATGACCAAGCGCATCGACCCCGAACTGGTCGGCGCCTCACTGTTTGACCCGGCCACGCTGGCCGAAACCAAGGAACTGCTGGCATGAGTGAATCCGCCTCTCCCCAGATTGCGCTGGTTACCGGCGCCACCCGCGGCATCGGAGCCGCCATTGCCGCCGAGCTCGCCCAGCGGGGCTTGCGCGTGATTGGTACGGCCACCACGGATGAAGGCGCGCAGCGCATCGGCCAGGCCCTGGCGGCCCACGGCGGCAAGGGCGTCAAACTGAATGTGACCGACGGCGCAGCCGTGGACACGCTGGTGGATGCCATCGTCAAGGAGCATGGAGGCCTGCATGTGCTGGTGAACAACGCGGGCATCACGCGTGACACGCTGGCCATGCGCATGAAGGACGACGACTGGGATGCCGTGCTTGACACCAATCTCAAGGCCGTTTTCCGCGTCAGCCGTGCGGCTATTCGGCCCATGATGAAACAGCGCTTTGGGCGCATCATCAGTATCACCAGCGTGGTGGGCGCATCGGGCAACCCCGGACAGGCCAACTACGCGGCCGCGAAGGCTGGTGTGGCAGGTATGACCCGCGCGTTGGCGCGTGAACTGGGCAGCCGCGGTATCACGGTGAACTGCGTGGCTCCGGGTTTCATTGCTACCGACATGACTGCCGATCTGCCGGAAGAGCAGAAAAAAGCGCTGAAATCCCAGATCGCCATGGGCGAATTGGGGCAGCCCAGTGACATCGCCCATGCCGTGGCTTACCTTGCATCGGCTGGTGCAGGTTATGTGACGGGACAAGAGTTGCATGTCAATGGCGGCATGTACATGTAATTAAAGTCAGTTGGCGCCGTTTTGTCCGTACGGCGGGCTGCTACGGGGCTTTACCCGGAGCGGCTAGAATCGCGGATTCATTCACAACCCCCTGAGGGAAACCATGAGCGATATCGAAGCACGTGTCAAAAAAATCATTGCCGAACAACTCGGCGTGGAAGAGTCCCAAGTCACCAACGAAAAAGCCTTCGTGGCAGATCTGGGTGCCGACTCGCTGGACACGGTGGAACTGGTGATGGCGCTGGAAGACGAGTTCGGCATCGAGATCCCTGACGAAGACGCAGAGAAGATCACGACGGTGCAAAACGCCATCGACTACGCCAATACCCACCAGAAGGCCTAAGTCGCTGCCGCCCCGCACTCCCTGGGGCGCGGCATCCCATCAGCAAAAGGTTTAGCGCATGAGCCGTCGTCGCGTTGTCGTGACCGGCCTGGGTTGCATCACCCCCGTTGGCAATACGGTGGCCGATGCCTGGGCCAACATCCTCGCCGGGAAATCCGGCATAGACCTCATCACCAAGTTCGATACGACGAACTTTGCCTGCAAGATAGCTGGCGAGGTCAAGGGTTTTGACCTGGACTCCCTCATCAGTGCCAAAGATGCGCGCACGATGGATACGTTCATCCATTACGGTATCGCGGCGGCCGAAGAGGCAGTGCGCGACGCTGGTCTGCCCACGGGCGAGGCGCTGGACGATGAATTGGCCACCCGCATCGGCTGCATCATTGGTTCCGGCATCGGCGGACTGCCGCTGATCGAGAACACGCATGCGGAGTTGACCAACCGGGGGCCGCGCCGCATCACGCCGTTTTTCGTCCCTGCATCCATCATCAACATGGTGGCTGGCCAGGTGTCGATGCGCTTCGGCTTTAAGGGACCGAACCTGTCGGTGGTCACAGCCTGCACCACGGGCCTGCACTGCATCGGCGAAGCGGCCCGCAAGATCGAATACGGGGACGCCGATGTGATCGTCGCTGGCGGTACGGAGTCCACCGTCTCGCCCCTGGGTGTGGGCGGCTTCGCAGCCATGCGTGCCCTGTCCACGCGCAACGATGATCCGCAGACGGCGTCACGCCCCTGGGATAAGGACCGCGATGGCTTCGTTCTCGGCGAGGGTGCGGGGGTTCTGGTGCTGGAAGAGTACGAACACGCCAAGGCGCGTGGCGCGCGCATCTACGCCGAGGTGTTGGGCTATGGCATGAGCGCCGACGCCGGGCACATGACGGCACCCAATATGGATGGCCCGCGGCGTGCCATGGTTGCCGCACTGCGCAATGCCGGCGTGAATGCCGACGAGGTGGATTACCTCAATGCGCACGGTACGTCCACGCCGCTGGGGGATCTCAACGAAACCAATGCCATCAAGGCGGCACTGGGTGACCATGCCAAGAAGATGGTGGTGAGTTCGACCAAATCGATGACCGGGCATTTGCTTGGTGGAGCGGGAGGCATTGAGAGTGTGTTCACCGTACTCGCTTTGCACCAGCAGAAGGTGCCTCCTACCACGAATATCTTCGAGCAGGATCCGGAGTGCGATCTGGACTACTGTGCCAACACGGCGCGGGACATGAAGATCGACATCGCAGTCAAGAACAATTTTGGCTTTGGTGGCACCAACGGAACGCTGGTGTTTCGGCGCGTCTGATTGATCGGGCCTGGCGCGGCGGTCGGCGCGTCCTCGAGTCTC
This sequence comes from Diaphorobacter sp. C33, assembly GCF_030503915.1. Classification (NCBI taxonomy): domain Bacteria; kingdom Pseudomonadati; phylum Pseudomonadota; class Betaproteobacteria; order Burkholderiales; family Comamonadaceae; genus Diaphorobacter; species Diaphorobacter sp. C33. The sequence continues at coordinate 2,010,752 of NZ_CP129980.1, read as the reverse complement.
TGGATCATCGGGCGGGCTCGTCCTCACCAGTGTTTGGCTAACGTCCGCCATGCGTGAGTCCTTGCACGCTCCCGCCGTTCGCTACCTCTATGGCCGCTCGCTCGTGGTGGCCCGCACCCTTGTCGTGTTGGCGCTGGCCGGCATGGCCTGTCTGTCGGTCTGGTTGCTATCCCATGGACGTCAGCCCGACCTGGCCATGCGCGCCTGGGTTGGTGCTGTGGCCTGGGTGTTGGGTACGGCGGCGGCCTGGCGCTTCTGGCACCGCCTGCCGGAAGGCTTTTTGGTGTGGGATGGCAGCCTGTGGTGGTTGGAGACTGGGCGAACGGGCATGCGTGTGCCCGTGGATCAGTCACCCGCGGTGCATCTTGACTTTCAGACCATCCTGATGCTTTCCGTGCAAGGGGCATCCCACACACGGCAATGGCTGTGGATGGAATGCAGGAGCGACCCTCTCCAATGGCCGGCTCTGCGGCGTGCGGTATATTCGCGCGCCCGTGGCGGCCCCCTCGCTAGCGCGCCCGCGAAGCAGACAACCGACGGAATGCCACCCCCGCAGGGTGGCGGAGCATCCCACAAGACATGACGACCCCATCGCCCGCGCCCCAAGAGCCCGCCGACAGTGATCTGCGATTGGTCGAGCGCACCGTCGCGGGGGACCAGCGCGCTTATGAACTTCTGGTCATCAAATACCAGCGGCGCATTGAGCGCCTAGTGGGGCGTATGGTGCGCGATACCGATCTGGTGGCCGACATCACGCAGGAAACCTTTCTGCGTGCCTACCGAGCCTTGCACCAGTTCCGTGGAGAGGCACAGTTCTACACCTGGCTCTACCGCATCGCCGTGAACACCGCCAAGAAGGCGCTGGTAGACATGAAACGCAATCCGGTTGTCACGGAGAGCGCTCTTCGCGGCAGCAACGACTCCGAAGATGAAACTTCCTTCCTGGATCGTGAACTAATCAGCGACGAAACCCCCGAAACCGTGTTGGCGGCCCAGGAAATCGCTGCCGCTGTCAATGCGGCCATGGAGGCATTGCCCGAGGATTTGCGGCAGGCCGTGACTCTGCGGGAGATCGAGGGGTTGAGTTACGAGGAAATTGCCGTAGCCATGGAATGCCCCATCGGTACGGTGCGCTCGCGGATCTTCCGTGCGCGCGAGGCAATTTCCGCGCGGGTCAAGCCTTTGCTGGAGAAGCGCTCCGGCAAGCGGTGGTAGGCGTGTGAATGGCAATGGCGCGGTTTGGCGAGTAAACACCATGAACGACGACATGATGATGCGAGAACAGCTGTCGGCTTTGGCCGATGGGGAGTTGCAGGGCGAAGAATTTGCGCACGCGCTCACCTATGCCGCGAACGCCGAGGGGCGGGCGACGTGGCAGCTCTACCATTTGATAGGTGACACCCTGCGCAGTTCTGAAGCAGCGGGTATGGGAGACCTTGAACTCGTAGACCGCCTGCGCACGCAACTGGCGCGCGAACCGGCGCCTCGCTTGGCGGCCGTGGAAGTAGGTCACGTGGCCTCTATGAAGGCGGGGCGGACGAAAGACAACGCAGCCAACGCCGCAGTGTTCCGCTGGAAGGTGGCGGCAGGGTTCGCGTCGTTTGCCGCAGTCGCGGCTGTTGGATGGAGTGTTTATCTGGGCGCCGAAGGTGACGGCCGCGCGGCAGGCGCGCAGTTGGCGGCGGCCCAGCCAGCCATGACGGCCCCGGCGCCCGCTCTGCTGGCCACAGCCGCCGGCCCTGATGGGCAACAGGTCATGTTGCGTGATCCGCGTCTGGATGAGTTGCTCGCGGCGCACAAGCAGTTTGGCAGCACGACTGCACTGCAGATGCCGGCAGGCTTCCTGCGGAACGCCACGTTTGAAGCGCCTGCGCGCTAAAGGGTCGGGCTCATCGTTGGAATGTCTAGGCGAGGGAGTCCAGGCGCGTGATTCGGTGGCGAGTAATGCAGTGCTGCCGCAGGTTGCGGTCATGGTGGTTGGTGTGTGGCGGTTTGATGCTCTGTGGCGTGGCTGCGGCGAACTGCATGTCAGGCCCCGCACCAACGACCCCTGGCGAACCACGCGACGTGGCGGAGTGGGTTGCGCGCATGCACCATGCTTCGCTGTTTCGCAGCTACCGTGGCACGTTCGTGGTTCTTTCTTCCAATGGGGCCATGGTCAGTTCCCGGATCTGGCATGCCTGCGAGGGTGCGCGGCAAATTGAGCGTGTCGAGGCGCTGAGCGGAACACCACGGGTGGTCTTCCGGCGCGAAGAGGAGGTCCGCACCTTCCTTCCGCATGCCCGTGTGGTACGCAGCGAACTGCGCGACGTGCCCGGTGCTTTTCCGCGTGTTGCCGATGCCAAGGGTGTCCATCCTTCGCAGCATTACGCGCTGCGGGCCCTCGGGCAGGAGCGCGTGGCCGGGAGGGATGCCGATCGGCTTTTATTCCAGCCCCGTGATGCCTGGCGATTCGGCTACCAGATCTGGGTGGATCGTGTGTCTGGACTGGTTGTCAAGATGCAGACCTTGGACGGCGAAGGTCGGCTCCTGGAGCAGGCGGCGTTTTCGGAACTGAATCTGGATGTCCCGGCGGATCTGTCGCGCATCGAACAGATGATGGAGGACTTGCAGGGGTATCGTCTCGTGAAGGTCCCTCTTCAGCGGACGACGGCCGAAGCGCAAGGCTGGACCATGGGCAAGGCTGTGGCCGGATTCGTCTCCCAGGGCTGCTATCGCAAAGACGTGATGGCCATGGCGTCCGGCCCGCTATTGCAGTGCATTTACTCAGACGGCTTGGCCACGCTTTCCGTCTTTGTGGAGCCGTTCGATGCCGCACGCCATGCTGCATCTGTGCGCAGTGCCAGTATGGGCGCCACACAAGTGGTGGGCCGGCAGGTGCACAAAACTGCCTGGGTGACCGCTGTGGGGGAAGTTCCTGCTCGCACGCTCCAGCGGTTCATCGAGTCCGTCCGACGCAAGGACGAGTGATGCGTTCCGTTCCCGGTGTACGGGAACCAATGCGTGCGGCTTTCTCACAAACCGCTATTCCCGCTGTTGCGGGTTGTCTGGAAAAGAAAGGCTGATGATGACGAAACTCCGTGCAAAGCGCGCATGGTGGCCCTGCGCTATGGCCATCGCCTTGGCCATGGGCGGCGCAGGCTTGGTGGCGGCGCCCGCTTCGGTGCAGGCCCAGCCTGCTGCCGTGGTGCGTGGCCTGCCTGACTTCACCGAACTGGTCGAGCAGGTGGGACCGTCCGTGGTGAACATTCGCACAACCGAGAAGGTGACGGCGAGGCCCTCCATCGGGGGCATGGATGAAGACATGCTGGAGTTCTTCCGGCGTTTTGGTGTCCCGGTGCCCAACATTCCACGCCAGCAGGGGCCGCAGCGTCCGCAGCCCGAAGAGCAGCCGCGTGGCGTGGGATCGGGGTTCATTCTGAGTCCTGACGGCTATGTCATGACCAACGCCCACGTGGTGGAGGGGGCGGACGAAGTGATTGTGACGCTGACGGACAAGCGGGAGTTCAAGGCCAAGATCATTGGCTCGGACAAGCGCACCGACGTTGCCGTCGTCAAGATCGACGCCACGGGACTGCCCGCGGTAAAGGTGGGTGACGTCGGTCGTCTTAAGGCGGGTGAATGGGTCATGGCAATCGGCTCTCCCTTTGGCCTGGAAAACACCGTGACCGCCGGCATCGTGAGTGCCAAGCAGCGCGATACGGGTGACTATCTGCCCTTCATTCAGACGGATGTGGCCATCAATCCCGGTAACTCCGGCGGCCCTCTGATCAACATGCGGGGTGAGGTGGTGGGCATCAACAGCCAGATCTACTCCCGCTCCGGCGGATTCATGGGTATCTCGTTCGCCATTCCCATTGACGAGGCTATGCGCGTGAGCGAGCAACTGCGCGTGAGCGGTCGCGTGAGCCGTGGCCGCATTGGTGTTCAGATTGGCTCGGTTCCCAAGGATGTGGCGGAGTCCATCGGGCTTGGCAAAACCGACGGCGCGCTGGTGCGCGGCGTGGAGACTGGATCCCCCGCGGAGAAGGCTGGCATCGAGGCGGGCGACGTGATCACGCGCTATGACGGCAAGGCCGTCGAGAAGGTGTCTGACCTTCCCCGCTTGGTGGGCAACACCAAGCCAGGAACCAAGACCCATATCACGGTGTTCCGCCGTGGCGCATTGCGCGACCTGTCGATCACCATCGCCGAGGTGGAGCCTGATGAAAAGGTGGCAGCCAAGGCAGCCGAAGCAGAAGGCAAGGGCAAGTCCTCGACAGCGGCTCAGCAGATCGGCTTGGTCGTTGCCGACCTGACCGCTGCGCAGGCGAAGGAGCTGAAGGTGAAGGGGGGGGTGCGCGTGGTCTCTGCCAACGACGCGGCGGCGCGTGCCGGCCTGCGGGCAGACGATGTGATCGTCGCGCTGGCTAACACCGAAGTCCGTAACCTCAAGGATTTCGAAGCGGTACTAGCGAAGGCTGACATGGGTAAACCCATCAACGTGCTTTTCCGTCGCGGCGAATGGGCGCAATATGCACTGATCCGCCCGAACCGCTAGGCAGCGTCGCCAGGGCTCGCTGGAGCCCTGCGATGCTATAGCGGGGGACGCTCTTTCGCAGGGTCGGTATCAACGGGGCGCTATGTACTTATTGATAGAATAAGTGCGTTTCAAAGGCGCCAATCAATATAACTCCACCTTGGACGTCGCCATGCGGAAAACGCGCTAAGTCATGCACAGGTTTTCCATGGCTTGTTCACTTGTTATTCAGCAATTTGAGATGTGTTGGTTGAATAAGATGTGGATAAGTGCCTCGTTGCAGCCCGGCAACGACCCCGGGCGCTTGTAGGACGCACCCCTTGTCGGGGCCTTTTTGCCTACAATGAAGCTCCAACTATCGCAGTTGCCAAAGATTGTTGGTTCAGGGCGCGTCGCTTGTTTGACGCGCCCTTTTTTCTTGTCATGAGCCTTGCAGTTCAAATACTTGTCGTATCCCGTTGATGAACCACATCAGAAATTTTTCGATCATTGCGCACATTGACCACGGCAAGTCCACGCTTGCTGACCGCATCATCCAACGCTGCGGGGGACTGGCCGACCGGGAGATGGAAGCACAGGTGCTCGACTCGATGGACATCGAGAAGGAGCGCGGGATCACCATCAAGGCGCAGACCGCGGCACTGCAATACAAAGCGCGTGATGGCAAGGTCTACAACCTGAACCTGATCGATACGCCGGGCCACGTGGACTTCTCTTATGAGGTGTCGCGCTCGCTTTCGGCGTGTGAGGGTGCATTGCTGGTGGTCGATGCATCGCAGGGCGTCGAGGCGCAGACCGTGGCCAACTGCTACACCGCGCTGGATCTGGGTGTGGAAGTGCTGCCCGTGCTCAACAAGATGGATCTGCCCCAGGCCGATCCAGACACCGCCAAGGCCGAGATCGAGGATGTAATTGGCATCGACGCAAGCGAAGCCATTGCCATTTCGGCCAAGACAGGCATGGGCATCGACGACGTGCTGGAGCAGATCGTTGCCAAGGTGCCGGCCCCGCGCGGCCAGTCCGAGGCGCCGCTGCGCGCGATGATCATCGATAGTTGGTTTGACTCCTACGTGGGCGTCGTCATGCTGGTCCGTGTGGTCGATGGCCGGCTGCAGAAGGGCGAACGCTTCAAGATGATGGCCAGCGGCGCGGCCTACGAGGCGAACAACCTCGGTGTGTTCACGCCCGCGCAGCAGTCGCGCGATGCGTTGGAGGCGGGCGAGGTGGGCTACATCATCGCCGGCATCAAGGAACTGAAGGCAGCGAAGGTGGGCGACACCATCACGCTGGAAAAGAAGCTGCCCAACAACCTGGGCCCCGCCACGGAGGCGCTGCCGGGCTTCAAGGAAATTCAGCCCCAGGTGTTTGCCGGCCTGTACCCGACGGAAGCCAACCAATACGACGCGCTGCGCGACGCCCTGGAAAAGCTGCAGCTCAACGATGCGTCGCTGCACTTCGAGCCCGAGGTTTCGCAGGCGCTGGGCTTCGGCTTCCGGTGCGGCTTCCTGGGGCTGCTGCACATGGAGATCGTGCAGGAACGCCTGGAGCGCGAATTCGACCAGGACCTGATCACCACCGCGCCCAGCGTGGTGTACGAGGTGGTCAAGGGCGACGGCGAGGTCATTATGGTCGAGAACCCGTCCAAGATGCCCGACCAGGGCAAGATTCAGGAGATCCGCGAGCCCATCGTGACCGTGCACCTGTATATGCCGCAGGACTACGTGGGCCCGGTCATGACGCTGGCCAACCAGAAGCGCGGCGTGCAGATGAACATGCAGTACCACGGCCGCCAGGTCATGCTGACCTACGAACTGCCGCTGGGCGAGATCGTGCTGGACTTCTTCGATAAGCTCAAGAGCGTCTCGCGCGGCTATGCCTCGATGGACTATGAGTTCAAGGAGTACCGCCCTTCCGACGTGGTCAAGGTGGACATCCTGCTCAACGGCGAAAAGGTGGACGCGCTGTCCATCATCGTCCACCGCAGCCAGTCGCAATACCGCGGCCGCGCGGTGGCGGCGAAGATGCGCGAGATCATCTCGCGTCAGATGTTCGACGTGGCCATCCAGGCGGCCATCGGCGCCAACATCATCGCGCGCGAGACCATCAAGGCATTGCGCAAGAACGTGCTGGCCAAGTGCTACGGCGGCGACATTACCCGCAAGCGCAAGCTGCTGGAAAAGCAGAAGGCAGGCAAGAAACGCATGAAGCAGATTGGTTCGGTGGAGGTGCCGCAAGAGGCCTTCCTGGCGATTCTGCAGGTTGAGGATTGATCGCTGTGCAAGTCATGCAATACATCACGGCCGCGGTGCTCGCGGCATTCGTGGGCTATGTGGGCGCGTGGTATTTCGGCGCGCTTGAGGGCAACTTCGCGCTGCTGCTGTTCCTGGCCACGGTGGTGACCGGGGCGTACTGGCTGGCCGAGCGCTTCATCTTCCTGCCCCGGCGCCGCCAGGCCGCGCAGGCACTGGAGGCCGCAGCGGCCCAGCGCCGCGCCGAGTTGGATCGCATGGGCATCCAGAAGGTGGACCAGGACGACCTCCAGGAAGCCAAGGGGCGCATCCTCATGCAACCCTGGTGGCTGGACTGGACGGCGGGGCTCTTCCCCGTGATCGCCATCGTCTTTCTGCTGCGCTCGTTCCTGTTCGAGCCCTTCAAGATTCCCTCGGGTTCGATGATCCCGACGCTGCTCGTGGGCGACCTGATCCTGGTGAACAAGTTCACCTATGGCCTGCGCCTGCCCGTGATCAACACCAAGATCACTGAAGGCAATCCGCTGCAGCGTGGTGACGTGGTGGTGTTCCGCTACCCGCCGCAACCCAACATGGACTACATCAAGCGCGTGGTGGGTATCCCAGGGGATGAAGTGGCCTACCTGAACAAGCGCCTGACGGTGAATGGCACGCCGGTGCCCACCACGGCACTACCGGACTTCTTCGACCCGGACGCGATGCGCTATTTCAAGCAGTTCGAGGAGCAACTGGGGGCACACCCGCACCGTCTTCTCAACAACCCCGAAGTTCCGGCGTTCGTGCAGGGTGCGAGCAATTACCAATTCCGCGATCAGTGCCGCTACAGCGTCGAGGGCGTGACCTGCAAGGTGCCTGAAGGGCACTACTTCATGATGGGTGACAACCGCGATAATTCGCTCGATTCGCGCTACTGGGGGTTCGTGCCGGACGGGAACATCGTAGGCAAGGCCTTCTTCGTGTGGATGAACTTCGGTAATCTCAAGCGCATCGGACCGTTCAACTAACCAGTATTGGCAGAGAGGGAAGCAGACATGGGAGCACAACGCACCACCACTCGTTCGCGTCAGCGGGGGCTGTCGTTCATCGGCGTGATTTTCGTGGGCCTGATCGCCGTGGCCGCATTCGCGATTGGCGGGCAGTCCGTACCCATCTTCCTCGAATACTTCGCGATCAAGAAGGCCGCGGTGAAGGCGGCGCGCGACGGCTCGACGGTGCCCGAGATCCGCGCAGCGTTCGACCGGGCAGCAGCCATTGACGACATCCATTCCATTGCCGGCAAGGACCTGGAAATCACCAAGCGCAATGACAAGATCGTGGTGTCATTCAGCTATTCGCGTGAAATTGCCCTGGCGGGACCGGCCTTCCTGGTCTACCGCTTCCAGGAATCGACCCAACCCCCGAATTACTAGTCTTAGTGCAACCGGCCAGTCTCTCCACGCTGCAGCAACGCCTGCAGCATCAGTTCTCCGATGCGTCGCTGCTGCAGCGCGCGCTCACCCACCGCAGCTTCAGCGCGGACCACAACGAACGCCTGGAATTCCTGGGCGACTCGGTGCTGAGCCTCGCGGTCTCCAGCCTGCTGTTTCGCCGCATGCGCGACCTGCCCGAAGGGGAGTTGTCGCGCGTGCGTGCACTGCTCGTCAAGCAGGACTCGCTACACCAGATCGCCGTGCGGCTGCAGTTGCCGCCGGTGCTGCGCCTGGGGGAGGGCGAGGCCAAGTCCGGCGGCAAGCTGCGCCCGTCCATCCTGGCCGATGCATTGGAGGCGATCATCGGCGCGGTGTACCTGGATGCGGGCTATGAGTGCGCCGAACGGCTGGTGCACCGCCTGTTCGAGGGCGTGGAGTTGAGTCCGCGCTTGCAGGAGGCTGCGAAGGATGCCAAGACCGCGTTGCAGGAGTGGCTGCAGGGCCGCAAAATGAATCTGCCTCAGTACCGGGTCGTCTCCACCACGGGCGCAGCGCACAACCAGGTGTTCCATGTGGAGTGCGAGGTGGTCGAGTTGCAGCGCGTGGAGCGCGGCAGCGGCGCATCGCGCCGCGCCGCTGAGCAGGCCGCCGCCGGTGCCATGCTGGCCCAGTTGAAAGCGAAAAACGTATGAATGCTACTGAAACCGTAGCTGGTAGCGCAGACGATTCGGGCGCTAGCGGCCAAAATGACCTGGAAGCCATGCTGGCGGCCGCGCGCCCCGGCGGCGATGCCCCGGCCGAGGCCAGCGGGCAGCGCTGCGGGCTGATCGCCATCGTGGGCAAACCCAATGTGGGCAAGTCCACGCTGATGAATGCGCTGGTGGGGCAGAAGATTTCCATCACCAGTCGCAAGGCGCAGACAACGCGGCACCGTATCACGGGCATCCGCACACGCGGCGCCACGCAGTTCGTGTTCGTGGACACGCCGGGCTTTCAGACCCGGCATTCCACCGCGCTCAACAAGTCGCTCAACAAGACCGTGATGGGCGCGATTGGCGACGTGGACCTGATTCTCTTCGTGGTCGAGGCCGGCAGCTTCACGCTGGCCGACGCCAAGGTGCTGTCGCTGTTCAAGCCGGGCATCCCCACGCTGCTCATCGCCAACAAGCTCGATACCGTGCATCGCCGCGCCGAGATCGCACCCTGGCTGCGGGACATGCAGGGCCGGCACCCGTTCGCGGAGTTCGTGCCCATGTCGGCCAAGAACAAGGGCGATATCGAGCGCCTTTACGGCATCTGCGAAAAGTACCTGCCCGAGCAGCCCTGGTGGTATGCCGAGGACGAGTTGACCGACCGCAGCGAGAAATTCCTCGCCTCTGAAACCGTGCGCGAGAAGCTGTTCCGCTTCACGGGCGACGAATTGCCCTACACCTCCACGGTGGTCATCGACAAGTTCGATGAGGAAAAGAGCAAGCAGCACAAGCGCTTCATCCGCATCGCGGCGACCATCGTGGTGGAGCGCGACGGCCACAAGGCCATGGTGATCGGCGAAAAGGGCGAACGCCTGAAGCGCATCAGCACCGAGGCGCGGCAGGAGCTTGAAAAGCTCATGGATGCCAAGGTGTTTCTGGAGGTCTGGGTCAAGGTACGTTCCGGCTGGGCCGATGATGAAGCGCGCGTGCGCTCCTTCGGTTATGAATAGGACCGTCCCGTGAACGGCTGTGCCGTCTTCCCCTGCGCGCGGCGCTGCGTTTCGCGGGCACAGGAGTGACGCGGTGGCTGGGCAAGGCTCGCTCCGCGCAGGCTTCTGGCGTGGCCCGTTTCGCTGCGCTCTGACGGGTGGTGCAGTGGCGACGTCACGCGGCGCGGGTGATGCTTGCACGCGGATTTTCAAGCAAATCAGCCTCCAGCGCTCATCTGTCAAGCGCTGGGAGCTATTAAAAAAATAGCAATTCATGGCCGCCCGCCGCATCGCCGACGAGCCCGCCTACGTACTCCACAGCTACGACTGGAGCGAATCCAGCCTGATCCTGGAGACGTTCACGCGCCATTACGGCCGCGTGGCGCTGGTCGCCAAAGGGGCGAAGAAGCCCACCTCCAACTTTCGGCCCGTGCTGCTGCCGCTGCAGCCGCTGCGGGTGACCTACACGCTGGGCGGCGAGGGGCATGGCGAGATCCATGCGCTCAAGGGCGCGGAGTGGGCGGGTGGCCATGTCATGCCGACGGGCGATGCGTTGCTATCGGGCCTGTACCTCAACGAACTGCTCCTGCGGCTGCTGGCGCGTGAGGACACCCACGCGCCGCTGTTCGATACCTATGCCGGCGTGGTGCGCGTGCTGGCAACCGTGGACCACGAGGGGGAACATGGCGATGCGCTGGAGCCCGTGCTGCGCAGCTTCGAGCTGCTGCTGCTGCGCGAGATCGGCCTGCTGCCGGGCCTGGATGCCGAGACCTCCACGCTTGCTCCGCTGCACGCGGCGGCGCGCTACGCGCTCGTACCGGAGGCCGGCCTGCGCCCGGCCGTGCCGGCCGACCGGGCGGCGCTTTCGGGAGGCCAGTGGCTGGCCCTGCAGGGCGCGCTGGACGAGCCCGCGCGCTACACCGCCACGCTGCGGGCCATCGCGACAGCCGAGGCGCCGGTGGCGGCCGATCTCAAGACGCAGTTGCGTGCGCTGCTGCAATACCACTGCGGCAGCCCCTTGCTGCGCACGCGCCAGTTGATGATGGATCTGCAGAAACTCTGAGAGGCTGTCCTCAGGCTTTCCTCGCGGCGCTTGGCACCGCACCCGGCGGCGTGGCATATCTTGCCAATGGCACGCGCTGTCGGCGCCCGATGTGCCGTGCAGACGGGCCAGTCCGCGAGAATCGCTTCCGCGATGGGTTTGAGGGCAGCTTCTGAAACACAGACAACGGGAGGGAACAGGGCATGGAGCATGGCAGGGCAAGAGGGTGGATGATCGGCTGGGCGATCGCGCAGGGCGCCGCATTGTGGGCGTTGCACGGGCTGCTGCCGAAGGGCGACGCCGCTGTGCTCTGGCCGCTCTACGCCGTGGTGCTGGCGGTGCCGCCGACCCTGCAACTGCTGGCAGCGCACCGTGCACGCCGCCTGCTGTGGGTGCACGCAGCGGCCCTGGCCATGGTGTTCGCCGCGGCCGCGGCTTATGCGGGCCATGCCTCGCTGGGTGAGAACCGCGGCCGCGCCGCCATGGCCCTGGGGGTGCTGCTGTCCTGCAGCTGGTTCGTGCTGCTGCCTTTTGCCGAGCAACGCCTGGCCAGCGGCACCTGGGCGCGCGACTACGCCCGGCTCTTCGCCACGGCCTGGCGCCATGCCTTCCAGTTGCTGTTGGCGGGCCTGTTCGCCGGGCTGTTCTGGGCGCTGCTGTTCCTGCTGGCCGGGCTGTTCAAGGTGCTGGGCGTGTCGCTATTTCTGGACACATTCACCAGCCGCCCGTTCGTCTACATGGCTACCCCGATGGCGTTCAGCATAGGGTTGTCGCTGTACGCGGCGCGGGAAGAAGCGTTGGCGGGTTTCTGGCGTTCGATGCTACAGGTGCTGGGCTGGCTGTTGCCGCTGGCCTGCCTGATCGCTTTGCTGTTCCTCGTGGCGCTGCCGGTGCGCGGCCTGGCACCGCTGTGGAAGACCGGGCACGCCACGGCGCTCATGCTCGGTCTCATGGCGTGGCTGGTGTTTCTGTTCAACGTGGCCTGGAGCGACGGCCGGGCGGAAAGCCAGCGCTTCAGCCCCGGGCTGCAGCGCTTTTGCGCGGCCGGCCTGCTGGCAATGCCCGTGTATGCCGCGCTGTGCGCCTATGCGCTGGGACTGCGGGTGACGCAGTACGGCTGGAGCGCGGACCGCGTCTGGGCCGCGCTGGCCGTGGCTCTGATGGCGGTCTACGCCGTCGGGTATGCGGTGGCCGCACTGCGGCGCGGTGCGCCCTGGATGGCGCTGGCGCGGCGGGTGAACGTGGCGGCGGCCTGGCTGGCCGTTGCGCTGGCCTTGTTGACCTGCACGCCCGTGCTGGACCCGGCGCGCATCGCTGTCGCCAGCCAGCTGGCGCGCCTGCAGGCGCAGCGCGTGGACGTGCAGGCCTTCGACTTCCGCTACCTGCGCTGGGACGCGGGCCGGGCCGGTCGCGCGGCGTTGGAGCAGTTGGCGCAGGAGCAGAGCCACCCCCAGGCCGCGCAGATCCGGGAACAGGCCCAGGCCGCCCAGCAGGACACGCACCGGTACGCGCGGGGCCGTGGAACGCCTGTTTGGACCGCCGAGACCCTGCGCGCCCGGTTGCAGCCGTTTCCCGCCGACGCGGCGCCCGATGCCGCATGGCTTGAATTCCTGCTCACCCAGCTGCGGGGGAACCAGCTGTCGCTGACCTGCACCGAGGCCGCGCCCTGTCCCGTGCTGCGCATCGACCTGGACGGTGACGGGCAGGCGGAGCAGGTGCTGCTCAGCGGCTATGCGAGCCAGGTGTTCGCGCGGGACGGTGCGCAGTGGCGGACGGTGGGGCGTCTGCAGGGCAACCTCCGGCATGTGCAGGGCGCGCGGGCCGGGCAGTGGGTGGAGCAGGGCGTCCAGACCCAGCCGCCCCGCTGGCGCGACCTGGTGATCGGCGGCGAGCGCTACTCGGTGCGCGAGACGGACTGAGGTGGCCCGGCGGCGTTGCGCAGGCGCCCCGGCGCGGCCGCAACCCGCGCCGCCGCGCGCCGCGGCCTTGCGCAGCGTCGTCCCCGCCCCCGTCGCAGATTGCTATATTGCCTAGCTTCACGCCACCGCTTCGCATCCCATGACCACCTCCCACGCGCGCACCGCCCTCTCCGTGAACGTCAACAAAGTGGCGCTGGTGCGCAACACGCGCCATCTGGGCATTCCCAGCGTGCTGCGCGCCGCGCAGCTGTGCCTGGAGGCGGGGGCGCAGGGCATCACCGTCCATCCGCGCCCCGACGAGCGGCACATCCGTGCGCACGATGTGTACCAACTGGCCGAGCTGCTCAAGCAATGGCCGCAGGCCGAGTACAACATCGAGGGCAACCCCACGCACAACCTGATGGAGTTCATCCGCCAGGTGCGCCCGCACCAGGCCACCTTCGTGCCCGACAGCCAGGACCAGTTCACCAGCGACCACGGCTGGAGCTTTCCGCAAGATGCCGAGCGCCTGGCGCCCCTGATTGCCGAATGCCGGCAGTTGGGCGTGCGCGTGAGCCTGTTCATGGACCCCGTGCCCGAGCAAATGGCCGCCGCGCGCGCCGTGGGGGCCGACCGCGTGGAGCTGTACACCGAGCCTTACGCCGCCGCCTGGGGCACGCCGCAGCAGGCAGCGCAACTGGAGCGCTACCGCGCTGCCGCCCAGGCCGCGCTGGATGTCGGCCTGGGGGTGAACGCGGGCCACGACCTCAGCCGCGACAACCTGGCGGACTTCCTGGCCCACGTGCCCGGCGTGCTGGAGGTGTCCATCGGCCATGCGCTGATCGCCGATGCGCTGGAGTTGGGCTACGGCGACACAGTGCGCGCCTACCAGCGCTGCATCGCCCAGGGCATGACGGAGCGGGGACTCCTGAAACCATAGCTGCTGGCGCTTGTTGGATAAGCGCTAGAGACCTATTTGACTCATTACCCCATGATCTACGGCATCGGTACCGACATCTGCGACGTGCGCCGCATCCGCGCCAGCCTGGCGCGCCATGGCGATCGCTTCGCCGAAAAGGTGCTGGCCGATGGCGAACTGGCCACCTGGCGCGCACGCTCGGCGCGCTGGCCCGAGCGCGGCGTGCGCTACCTGGCCACGCGCTTTTCTGCCAAGGAGGCCTTCAGCAAGGCCATTGGCCTGGGCATGCACATGCCCATGACCTGGCGGCACTGCGAAGTGGCCAACCTGCCCAGCGGCCAGCCCATGATCGTGCTGCACGGCGCGCTGCAGGACTGGTTTGCCGCGCGCGGCCTGCGCTGCCACCTGAGCGTGACTGACGAGAGCGACTACGCCGCCAGCTTCTGCGTGGTCGAGAAAGATTGAAGCCAAATCAGCCCGCAGCGCTTGTGTGGCAAGCGCTGGTAGCTATCAAAATGAAAGCATGCAACCCATGACAGAACACGCACCCCTCATCATCGATGTGGCCGGCACGCAGCTCACCGCCACCGATCGCCAGCGCTTGGCCCACCCGCTCGTGGGCGGCGTGATCCTGTTCGCGCGCAACTGGGAGCACCGCGCGCAGTTGCTGGAACTCACCGCCGCCATCAAGGCCGTGCGGGGCGACCTGCTGATCTGCGTGGACCATGAGGGCGGTCGCGTGCAGCGCTTCAAGACCGATGGCTTCACGCACATCCCGCCCATGCGTGCCTTCGGCGAGCTGTGGATGGACGACGGCAAGGGCAGCAAGCACCGCGAAGGCAGCGGCGCCCTGCGCGCCATGGACGCCGCCACGGCGGCGGGCTACGTGCTGGGCAGTGAGCTGCGCGCCTGCGGTGTGGACTTCTCCTTCACGCCGGTGCTCGACCTGGACTACGGCGCCAGCGGCGTGATCGGTGACCGGGCCTTTGCCCGCGACCCGCGCGTGGTCGCCATGCTGGCGCGCGCGCTCATGCAGGGCCTGCTGCAGGCGGGCATGGCCAACTGCGGCAAGCATTTTCCCGGCCATGGCTTCGTCAAGGCCGATTCGCACACCGAGATTCCGGTGGACCGCCGCAGCCTCACGGCGATCCTGGCCGACGACGCGGCGCCGTACCCGTGGCTGTCCACGGTGCTCACCAGCGTGATGCCCGCGCATGTGATCTACCCCAAGGTGGACAACCGCCCGGCGGGCTTCTCCACCAAGTGGCTGCAGGACATCCTGCGCGGACGGCTGCGCTTTGACGGCGCCATCTTCAGCGACGACCTGAGCATGGAGGGCGCCCGTCGTTTGAACGGCCTGGACGGCGAGGTGGTCAGCTACACCGACGCCGGTGTAGCCGCGCTCAATGCTGGCTGCGACCTGGTGCTGCTGTGCAACCAGAGCCTGGGCGGCGGCGCGGCGGTGGACGAACTCATCGATGGCCTGGCCGCCGCGCAGGCCGCGGGCCGCTGGCAGGCCAGCGGTGCGAGCGAGGCGCGCCGCCTGGCCCTGCTGCCCGAGACACTGCCCCAGCCGTGGGACGACCTCATGGTGCAGCCAGCGTACATGCACGCGCTGGACCTGTTGCCTTAAAACGGGTGGCGGCGATGCGTGTCGGCGTACTCACCGGCGGGGGCGACTGCCCGGGGCTGAACGCGGTGATCCGCGCGGTCACCAAGTCGCTGATCCACCACGGACACTGCGAGGTACTGGGCATCGAAGACGGCTTCGAGGGCCTGATGGGCGAAGCGTCGCGCGCGCGGCTGCTCACCTGGGACCAGGTCTCGGGCATCGTGCACATGGGCGGCACCATCCTGGGCACGAGCAACAGCGCCAACCCGCTGAAGGACGAAGCGACGCTGGCCCAGGTGGAGCGCAACGTGCGCGCGCTGGGCCTGGACGTGGTGGTGGCCATTGGCGGCGACGGCACCATGAGCCTGGCCCATGGCCTGGCGCGGATCGGGCTGCAATGCGTGGGCGTGCCCAAGACCATCGACAACGACATTGCCCTGTGCGAGCGCAGCTTCGGCTTTGACACCGCCGTGGCCACGGCCACCGACGCGATGCGCCGCATCGAGAGCACGGCTTACAGCCACCACCGCGTCATGATCGTCGAGACCATGGGTCGCCATGCGGGCTGGCTGGCCCTAGAGAGCGGCATTGCCGCCGCGGCCGACGTGATCCTGCTGCCCGAGGTCGACTACGACCTGCAGCCCATCATCGAGCGCTGCCGTCGGCGCGAGCAGCGCCAGCGCTACACCATCATCTGCATCGGCGAAGGCGCCAAGGAGCGTGGCGCCGGCCTCACGGTACGCGAGCAGGTGGCCCACAGCCCCGACCCGGTGCGCTTGGGTGGCGTGGGCCATGTGCTGCGCCAGCGGCTGCAGCCGCATCTGCAAAGCGAGGTGCGCACCACCGTGCTGGGCCATGTGCAGCGCGGGGGCGACCCGACCGCGTTCGATCGGGTGCTGGCCACGCGCTTCGGTCACCGGGCGGCGCAACTGGTGATCGATGGCCAGTTCGGCCACATGGTCACGCTACAGGGCGGGCACATCGCCAGTGTCCCCATCGCCCAGGTGGCCAACACCCAGCGCAAGGTGCCGCTGGACCATGAACTGATCGCCATCGCGCGGGCGATCGACGTGTGCCTGGGGGAGTAGATAGGCCGGTTGTGCTTCATGTTTAGGAGCTGCTCGCGCTTGATGCGCAAGGCTTAGAGGCAAATTCGATTCGCATTTTGTCCTGCATGCCATTGCGGTCTTATGACCGTGCCGGCCGGGTGTTCTGCCGCGCATCTGAGACGATCAGGGCTGGCCGGCACTGTCGGGCCAGCCCGCGGTAGCCCATCGCTGGCGCCGTTTTTCTGCCGGACAGGCATCGGGAGCGGTATGCGTGAACGAGTGAATCTTGGAAAGAGCGCCCCCGCGCTGTATCAGGCGGTGGTGGAGTTGGACCGGTTGGCGTCCGAGGCTGCGGCACAGGCCGGCATCGCGACGGGGTTCGCGCACCTCCTGCGCCTGCGGGCATCCCAGCTCAACCAGTGCGCCTTCTGTGTCAGGCTGCACGCACGGGACGCGCTGGCCAGCCAGGAGAGCGGCGACCGCATTGCGGTGCTGCCCGCGTGGCGTGAGACCGATTACTTCAGCCCGAAGGAGCGCGCCGCTCTGGAACTGGTGGAAGCCGTCACCTTGGTCGCGGACGGGCAGGTGCCCGATGCCGTTTACGCGCAGGCAGCAGGCGTCTTGTCCAAGGAGGAGATAGCCGCCGTTGAATGGCTGGCGGTGGTCATCAACGCCTGGAACCGGATCGCCATCTCCAGCCGCTACCCGGTCAGGGCCTGACGGCGGCGGGCCGCCGCAGCGGCCTATGCCCTTACGTGAAGTCCGCCGCACGGTGCGGGCCCTGGACAAGCGCGCGTGGGGACGACACGCCCTGCGGGCGGCGGCATGGCTGGATGGGGAAGGATGTTCACACGCATCAGGTGGGCCTGAACGCACTCACCGCGCCTTTGGTGCGAATGACGAGGGTGCCGCGGAGCTGTGCGCTGGGTGCCAAGCCAGCGGTGGGCGGTAATCGGCCGCGCTGTTGGGGCCGGGAAACCCGTTCGGGAGATTGGTAGACGGCGGCAGCGGCGGTGCCTGCCCGCAGGTGCCGAAAGCGCTTGCGCGCCCAGGCACCGTTGGGGTTACCACATTCAGCGATCCTGCTGGTTCTGCTTGCCGCCCATTTGGTTGGGGCTCTGCTGGCTCTGCAATTTCTGCTGATCTCGCTGATCTTGCTGGTTCAGGTTCTGCTGCCGGCTCGGATCCTGCTGGCCTTGTTGGCCCTGCTGTTGGTTCTGCTGGTTTTGCTGGTTTTGCTGGTTTTGCTGCTGTTGTTGTTGCTGATTCTGGGTTTGGTTGCCTTGCTGTGCCATGGTCGTTCTCCAAAGAGGTGGACAGGCGGGATTGCCTGCAGGTCCATTGAAATGGTCGCGTACAGGGAAACAGGTCAGCGGTTTCCTACCTGCGTGGTAGGAGGCACGCTACTGCGGCGGCCATTCTTTGGGCTGCGACGTGGAGCAGTCCCGGCACTTGCCACGGGAAACGCGGGGGCCTCAGCACCGCACGCGTTGCAAGCGGGGCGCGCTTGTCGTTCAGGTGGAATCTGAAGAAAATATGATTCCAAGCCTTATGGGGTAAGCGCGAGCAGCTATCAAAAGAAAAGCGGCCTGTAGGCCGCTTTCGTGTCGCACCAGCTTTGCGTCAAGCGCCCAGATAGGCCTTGCGCACGTCCGCATTGGTGAGCAGGGCGGCGCCTGTGTCCTCCAGCACCACGCGGCCGTTTTCCAGCACGTAGCCGCGGTCGGCGATCTGCAGGGCGCGGTTGGCGTTCTGCTCCACCAGAAACACGGTCACGCCCTCGGCACGGATGGCCTGGATGATCTCGAAGATCTGCGCAATGATCAGCGGCGCCAGGCCCAGCGTGGGCTCGTCCAGCAGCAGCAGGCGGGGCTTGCTCATCAGCGCGCGGCCGATGGCCAGCATCTGCTGCTCGCCACCCGACATGGTGCCGGCACGCTGCGCTGCGCGGTCCTTCAGGCGCGGAAACAGCTTGAACACGTGTTCCATGCCCTCCTCAATGGCAGCGCCGTCCTGGAAGAAGCCGCCCATCTTCAGGTTCTCGACCACGGTCAGGTTCGAGAAGATGCGGCGTCCCTCGGGCGAGACGGCGATGCCCTTGCGCATGATGAGGTGTGTGGGTTGCTGGGTGATGTCCTCGCCCTCGAAGCGCACGGTGCCACCGCTGGCGCGCGGCGTGCCGCACAGGGTCATGAGCAGCGAGGTCTTGCCCGCGCCATTGGAGCCGATTAGCGAGACGATTTCGCCCTGGTTCACGTGCAGGCTCACGCCATTCACGGCGCAGATCGCGCCGTAGTGCGTGGACAGGTTTTCTACTTGCAGCATGGGCTGGGCCATCACGCTTCCCCCAGATAGGCCTTGATGACCCGTTCGTCGTTGCGGATGGCGTCGGGCGTGCCCATGGCGATGGGCTTGCCGTATTCCATGACCAGGATGCGCTCGGAAACGCCCATCACCAGCCCCATGTCGTGCTCGATGAGCAGCACCGTCACTCCGTACTGGCGGCGCAATTGGTCGATCAGCGCCTGCAGGTCCTTCTTCTCCTGCGGATTCAGGCCCGCGGCGGGCTCGTCCAGCATGAGCAGGCGCGGCTTGGTGATCATGCAGCGCGCGATCTCCAGGCGGCGCTGGTGCCCGTAGGCCAGGTTGCCGGCCTCGCGGTTCACGAACTCGCGCAGGCCCATGACGTCCAGCCAGTGCATGGCTTGATCGATCTTCTCGGCCTCGCTCCGGCGGTAGCGCGCGGTGTTGAACAGGCCCGCCAGCAGCGGCGCCTGTGACTGGTGGTGCTGGGCCACCAGCAGGTTCTCCAGCACCGTCATGCCCTTGAACAGGCGCACGTTCTGGAACGTGCGCACCACGCCCTGGCGCGCGACCTGGTGGCTGGTGTAGCCCGCGATGGCCTGGCCCTGCAGCGCGATCTGGCCGCTGCTCGGTTGGTAGAAGCCGCTGATGCAGTTGAACACCGTGGTCTTGCCCGCACCGTTGGGGCCGATGATGGCAAACACCTCCTGCGGTTTCACGTCGAAGGCCACATGGTCCACCGCCAGCAGGCCGCCGAAGCGCATGCACAGGTCCTTGACCTCAAGCAGGGGGGCGCTCATGCGGGCACCTCCACATGGTGGCGTTTCATGGGCAGCAGGCCCTGCGGGCGCCACACCATCATCAGGATCATGACCAGGCCGAAGATCAGCATGCGGTACTCGGAGAATTCGCGTGCCAGTTCGGGCAACACGGTGAGGATGATGGCCGCCACGATTACGCCCAGCTGCGAGCCCATGCCGCCCAGCACCACGATGGCCAGGATCAGCGCAGACTCGATGAAGGTGAACGACTCGGGGTTCACGATGCCCTGGCGCGCCGCGAAGAACGCGCCGCCGAAGCCCGCGAACATGGCGCCCAGCGTGAAGGCCGAGAGCTTGATCTTCATGGGGTTTAGGCCCAGCGACCGGCAGGCGATCTCGTCCTCGCGCAGTGCCTCCCAGGCGCGGCCGATGGGCATGCGGATCAGGCGGTTGCTGATGAACAGCGTGACCACCGCGAGCAGCAGCGCCATCAGGTACAGGGCGATCACCATGTGCAGGGAGTTGAACTCCATCCCGAAGAACTGGTGGAAGGTGGTGCCGCCCTCCACGGTGGGCGAGCGCGTCATCTCCAGGCCCAGCACGGACGGCTTGGGAATGCTGGAGATGCCGTCCGGTCCACCCGTCCAGTCGGTCAGGTTGACCAGCAGCAGCCGGATGATTTCGCCAAAGCCCAGCGTCACGATGGCCAGATAGTCACCCCGCAGGCGCAGCACTGGAAAGCCCAGCACGAAGCCGAACAGCGCCGCCGCCGCGCCGGCCAGGGGAAGGGCTTCCCAGAAGCTCCAGCCGGCCCAGTGGAACAGCAGCGCATAGGTGTAGGCACCCACGGCATAGAAGCCCACGAAGCCCAGGTCCAACAGGCCGGCGAAGCCCACCACGATGTTCAGACCGAGGCCCAGCATCACGTAGATCATGGCCAGCGTGGCGATGTCCACGGCGTTGCGGCCGGCGAAGAACGGCCACGATGCCGCGATCATCAGCGCCACGAAGATCAGCACCTTGCGCTGGCCCGGCGCCGCCTGAGGCAGGCTGGGCAGCGACAGCTTGGGCAGCCGCGCACCCAGCAGCGGGCGCAGCAGTTGCACCACGAACACGGCGAGGCACCCCCACAGCAGCGTGCGCCACTCGGGCACGATGATGGTGCGCGTGCCTGCGCGCTCCAGGTGCAGCGTGAAGATGGGCAGTACCACGATGGCCGCCAGAAAGGTGGCGATCAGCGCGTTCTTGAGATGGGAAGAAAAACCGGTGGCGTGCATCAGACTTTCTCCACTTCAGGCTTGCCCAGCAGGCCCGTGGGGCGCACCAGCAGGATGAGCACCAGCAGGCCGAAGGCCACGATGTCCTTGTACTCCGACGAGATGTAGGCGGCGGCGAAGGTCTCGGCCACGCCCAGGATCACCCCGCCCAGCATGGCGCCGGGAATGGAGCCGATGCCCCCGAGGACGGCCGCCGTGAACGCCTTGATGCCTGCGATGAACCCGATGAAGGGGTTGAGCTTGCCCACGGCGAGCGCGATCAGCACGCCGCCCACGGCCGCCAGCATGGCGCCCAGGATGAAGGTGAACGAGATCACGCGGTTGGTGTCGATGCCCAGCAGGTTGGCCATGTGCATGTCCTGCGAGCAGGCGCGCGAGGCGCGGCCCATGCGCGAGTGCTGGATGTACAGCGTGAGCGCAATCATCAGCACCACCGCCACGGCGATGATGAGGATGCGCGAGTAGGGCACGTAGACCTCGAAGCCGCCTTCGCTGCCAAAGCGCAGCGCGCCGGGGATCAGCGAGGGCACGGCCATGTCGCGCGCGCCCTGGCCCAGCGCCACCCAGTTCTGCAGGAAGATGGACATGCCGATGGCCGAGATCAGCGCCACCAGGCGCGGGCTGCTGCGCAGCGGCTTGTAGGCCACCTGCTCCACCACGAAGCCGTAGACGCCCGTGATGGCCACCGCTACCACCAGCATCAGGGCGATGATCGCCCACACCGGCAGGCCACTCTGCACGCCGACGGCCGACAGCGTGACCAGGCCGATGTAGGCGCCGATCATGTAGATGTCGCCATGGGCGAAGTTGATCATTCCGATGATGCCGTAGACCATCGTGTAGCCGATCGCGATCAGCGCGTAGATGGCGCCCAGCGAAAGACCATTGAACAGCTGTTGTACCAGCTGGGGTATGAGATCAGACATGCATGCCACCCCTCAACAGGAAAAGGCCCCTCCAGGGGCCGAATGCAATGGACCAAGGGTGCGTGGCTTGCGCAACGCACCCTTGGGACGGGGAGGTGGGTTTACTTGGCGGCCAGGCTCTTGCTGCCGTCCTTGTGCCACTGGAAGACCTGGAAGTCGAAGCTGTTCAGGTCGCCCTGCTTGTTCCAGGACACGGGGCCCAGCACCGTTTCGATGGTGCTCTTGTGCAGGTGGTCGGCCACCTTGGCAGGGTTGTCGCCCACGGCCTTGATGCTGTCCAGCAGTGCCTGGGTGGCGGCGAACGAGGTCAGTTGGAAGGCGCCGGACGCATTGCGCTTCTTGTCCTTGAAGGCGGCCACGACGGCAGCGTTCTTCGGGTTGGCAGCGAAGTCGGCCGGCAGCGTCACCAGCATACCTTCCACGGCGTTACCCGCAATGGCGTTCACCTCGGGGTTGCCCACGCCCTCGGGGCCCATCATGCGCACCTTCAGGCCTTGCTCGCCGGCCTGGCGCAGCAGCAGGCCCATCTCGGGGTGGTAGCCGCCGTAGTACACGAAGTCCACGCCAGCGCTCTTGAGCTTGGTGATGACGGCGGAGTAGTCGCTGTCGCCGGCGTTGATGCCTTCGAACAGCGCCACGGTGATGCCGGCCTTCTTCAGGTCGTCACGCACGGAGGAGGCGATGCCCTGGCCATAGGACTGCTTGTCGTGCAGCACGGCGACCTTCTTGGGCTTGGCCTTTTCAGCGATGAACTTGGCAGCGGCAGGGCCTTGTTGGTCGTCACGGCCGATGGTGCGGAAGATGAAGTGGTAGTTCTTGCCGTCGGTGAGCGCCGGGGAGGTGGCCGACGGGGTGATGACGACCACGCCCTCGTTGTTGTAGATGGGAGCGGCAGCGATGGAGGCACCCGAGCACACCGGGCCGATCACGTAGCCGATCTTGGCATTCACCACACGGTTGGCGGCCACGGGGCCTTGCTTGGGTTCGCAGGCATCGTCGATGGAGACCAGCTCGATCTTCTTGCCGCCCACGCCGCCAGCGGCGTTGGCCATCTCGACGGCCGTGGTCACGCCTTCCTTGACCATGTCACCGTACTGCGTCAGCGGGCCAGTGGTGGGCATCACCATGGCGATCTTGACTTGTGCATGCGCGGTGGAGAACAAAGCGGCACCGGCCAGACCCAGTGCGGCAACGACGGTGTGCATGCGGAACGGAATGCTCATAGGACTCTTTCAACTTTGGGTAAAGCGGTCTGAAAAATCAACAGGCCCCGGTGGGGGCCTGAGACGTAGGCCGCAAAGATTAACGGGATGTGTGGCGTTGGCAACAGGGTAACCGGGGGTGGCCCTGCCGGAAGGTTTTTGCTAGGGCTGTTGCCGAAAGACGGGCAGCGTTGTCCGCGGGGCTTACGGCGGACTGACATGCGCGGGGGCGATAGGGTTTTGCCCGTCACCCGGGGCGCAGTGACCGCGCTGTGCGGCCGTGGGGTGCCCGAATATATGTCAAAAAGGCCTGCAGCGTCCGCCCATCAAGCGCGGACAGCTATATTTTGATGAGCATCAACCCCGTCGAGGCACTTGGGCCATCAAGGAAAGCTCGCCGGCTTGGGCGCGGGCGTGCTGGCGGGTTCGCGAGCGGTGGCGGCGCAGGCAGCGGAATCCGGAGCAGGATGTAGCCGTGACTCCGGCACCGGCGTGCCGGCACGCCAGCGGCGCACCACGCGCTGGAAGATCAGTGTGTTGGGAATCTGCAGCAGCGTGCCAGGCTCGGGGGCGGTGGCGTCCTCCAGCGTGGTGTAAAGCAAGTTGATGTCCATCACGCGGCCCAGGGCGCCGGGCTTGTCGGCGGTGTCCAGCAGTTCGATGTGGTCTCCCACGCGGAACGGGCCGACGGTGAAGATCAGAAAGGCGCAAAACAGATTGGACAGCACGCTCCATGCCGCGAAGAACGCCACCGCGCCCACTGTGGCGAAGCCGGTGAAGGCCGTCCACAGCACGGCCGCTGACACCCCCAGGCGCTCCAGCACCAGCAGGCCGGCGCTGCCCAGGATGAGCCAGCGCACCACGGCGTTGATGGGTGTGAGCAGTTCGTGCGGGAACTGGTAGTGGTCGCTGGCCCGCATGATGATGCGCAGCAGCAGGCGCTGCAGCAGCAGCGCGGCCAGGACGATGAGCACAATCTGCACACCGGGCACGATGATGTCGAGCCAGTCGTGCATCCAGACGGGAAGGGCGGTTTTCAGTCGCGGCAGCATGTCATGGGCAATGAACGGGTGGGCAAGCGCTGGCGCGGCTCAAATCTGCCGCTGCTCGATGGTGTCCATCTGCATCTCGAAGCTGAAGAAGCGGTCCCGGCCCTGGGCCTTGGCGGCATACAGGGCCTCGTCGGCGCGCATGAGCATGGTCTCGGCGCTGGTACCGTCGTCGGGCACGCACGTGGTAATGCCACCCGACAGCGTGAGCGTTTCGCCGTTGGGCGAGCCCGGATGGGCGATGGCGCGGGACTTCAACAGCTTGCCCAGCGCGCGCGCGAACGTCATGGCACCCGAGCGCGGCGTGTTGGGCAGGATCAGTGCAAATTCTTCGCCGCCATAGCGCGAGGCCACGTCGCGCGGGCGCATGCAGACGTCGTGCAGCACGCGGCCGACCTCCTTCAGGCAGGCATCGCCCTGCACATGGCCCAGGGTGTCGTTGTATCTCTTGAAATGGTCCAGGTCGCACAGCATCAGCGTGAGCGGCACTCCGTCGCGCCGCGCGGCGAGGATCTCGCTGTGCAGGATGCGGTCGAAGCCGCGGCGGTTGACCAGCCCCGTGAGCGGGTCCATCTCCACCATCTCGTTGAGGTGCTGGTTGGCCACGTGCAGCTCTTCGGTCAGTTCCACGAGGCGCCTGCGCATGTCGCGCAGCCGGCGCATGGCGCGCAGCTTGGCGGCCAGAACGATCGGCTTGACGGGCTTGACGAGGTAGTCGTCTCCGCCGGCTTCGATGCCGCGCCACACATCCAGGTCGCCATCCAGCCCCGAGAGGAAGATGATGGGCGTCCAGCCGCCGGGTTCTGCCTCGCGCATGCGCTGAGCCACCCAGTAGCCGTCGTTGCCGCCAGGCAGGCGTATGTCCAGCAGCACCAGGTCGGGACGCCGCAGCTTGAACAGCTGTAGCGCCGCGTCGGCCGAGGCGGCCTCCAGTACCTCCGACACCCCCACATGGCGCAGCTCGCCTGCCAGTGTGGCGCGCACGGACGCCTGGTCCTCCACCAGCAGCACGCTGAAGGGCTCAAGCAGGAACTGCGGAAATGCGTTGGCGCTGGCAGGAGGGCTCATGAGGTGGCGCAGTGGAGGCCGCTGGTGCGGCGGGATGTCAGCGTGGCCACGTACGGCCACGCATGCCCACGGGTCAGTGCTCGCGCCGCAGGGCCGGGAACAGGATTACGTCACGGATGCTCGGGCTGTCGGTGAGCAGCATCATCAGCCGGTCGATGCCGATGCCGCAACCACCTGTGGGCGGCATGCCGTATTCCAGCGCACGTACGAAGTCGTGGTCGAAGAACATGGCCTCGTCATCGCCCGCGTCCTTGGCAGCGACCTGCGCATGAAAGCGGGCGGCCTGGTCTTCGGCGTCGTTCAGCTCCGAGAAGCCATTGCCGAACTCGCGGCCGGTGATGTAGAGCTCGAAGCGTTCCGTCACCTCGGGGCGCAGGTCGTTGGCGCGCGCCAGAGGGCTGATCTCGGTCGGGTGCTCCATGATGAAGGTCGGCTGCCAGAGCTTGTCCTCCACCTCTTCCTCGAAGTAGAGCACCTGCAGGCTGGCGAGGGTCCGGGTGGACAGGCGGTCCTTCTCCTCGGTCATGCCCAGTTTCTTGAGCGCGCTGATGAGCCAGGCGGCATCGTCCACATGTGCGCCGGCCTCGGTGTGCTGGTAGATGGCCTCGCGGATCGTGAGGCGCTGGAAGGGCTGGGCCAGATCCACCGCGCGGCCACCGTAGGTGAGCTGCAGCGTGCCCGTGGCCTTGAGTGCGGCATCGCGCACCAGCGCCTCGGTGAAATCCATCAGATCGCGGTAGTTCCAGTAGGCCGCATAAAACTCCATCATCGTGAACTCGGGGTTGTGGCGCACCGAGATGCCTTCGTTGCGGAAGTTGCGGTTGATCTCGAACACGCGCTCGAAGCCGCCGACGATCAGGCGCTTGAGGTACAGCTCGGGCGCGATGCGCAGGAACATCTCCTGCTCCAGCGCATTGTGGTGGGTGACGAAGGGCTTGGCGTTGGCGCCGCCGGGAATGGGGTGCAGCATGGGCGTTTCCACCTCCAGGAAGCCGTGCTCCACCATGAAAGAGCGGATGCTGCCCACAGCCTTGCTGCGCGCGACGAAGCGGCGGCGCGCGGCCTCGTCGGTCATCAGGTCCACGTAGCGCTGGCGGTACTTGACCTCTTGGTCGGCCACACCGTGGAACTTGTCGGGCATGGGGCGCAGGCTCTTGGTGAGCAGGCGCAGGCGCGACACCTTGACCGATAGCTCGCCGGTCTTGGTCTTCATCAGTGTGCCTTCGGCACCCAGGATGTCGCCGAGGTCCCAGCGCTTGAAGTCGGAATAGGCTTCTTCGCCAATGGCATCGCGTGTCACGTAGAGCTGGATGCGCCCGCCGGTGTCACCCAGCGATCCATCCTGCAGGGTCGCGAAGCTGGCCTTGCCCATGACGCGCTTGAGCATCATGCGGCCGGCCACGCTCACTGTGATCGTCTGGGCTTCGAGCGCTTCTCCATCCAATGTGCCGTACTGCTGCTGCAGCACTGCGGCATGGTGCTGGGGCTTGTAGTCATTGGGAAATGCCACGCCTTGGCCCTGGGCCTGGTTCTCGCGCAGAGCCTTGAGCTTTTCACGGCGTTCGGCGATGAGTTGGTTTTCGTCCTGGGGGGCTGGTGCAGGAGTGGCTTCAGTGGACATGGCGGAGTGCTGGCTGGAACTTGGGCAGAAACCCTCTATTTTGCCATCCAGGCCGACAGCATCAGCAGCCCAGTGGTGCAAAGGCCGGCGAGCCACCACAGGTGCACCTGCGGCGTCCAACCCAGGGGGGCGAGCAGCACCATTATCTGCATGATATTGAAACCTATGGTCAGCAATGAGTAGCGGCGCGCCAGTCCCTGCTGGAAGGGCCGATGGCTCAGTGCCGCGAAGATGCATGCGCTACCCTGCCACAGCATGATGGGCAGGATATAGGGCAGCAGGCCCTGCCATGTAGGCGCCAGCAGTGTGGTCTGCAGTACGGCGGCGCTCCCCAGACCGATCAGCCCTGTGACCAGGGCAGCTCCCATCCCTACGCCCAGCGACTTCAAGCGTGAGGGCCGCGCTTGTGCCAGCAGCACTTGTGACCAAGCCGCGTGCACGATGGCGGGCATTAAGCCGAACAGCCGTAGCAGCACTGCCAGATAGCTGGCGTCCGCCGTGCCATGCTGCCGCTGCCAGGCCAACACCAGAGCTACGCCGGCCACGGCATCCATTACCGCGTGCGCCATGCGCAAGAGAGCGCTGCGGCCGTCGGATTGCCTTGCTGCGGATTGAGGTGGATGGTCGGTGCGGCTACCGTGAAGCAACCAGAGCGCCCCCACTGCATAGCCGCACGCCGCCGCGGCCAGTAGGCCGGTGGCGTTGTCAGCGTTTCCACGCATACCCAGCCCGGCGGCCAGCGCCAGCGCCAGCAAGGGGGGGGCTGTGCGTACGCAGGCGGCGGACATCGGTGATGCCGTGCGCAATACCCAGGGCTGGGCCAGGTACCAGCCCATTTGCAACAGCGCTAGCAGCCCGGCCCAGGCCACCACGGTGGTCAAAGGGAGGACGGGACTCGACCACCATAGGGCTGCGGCCACCAGGGGCAGCAGCAGTATCCAGCGCAACAGGCTGGCGCGCAGAGCAGCACGAAGCGCCCGCTGTGGGGGCAGGTGTGCGTCGGCAAGGAACTGAAGTGGGCTTTGTGCCAGTGCCAGCGTGACCCAGAAAAACGCCACTTGTGCTACGACGGCGAAGTGGCCTGCCGCCGTGGGCGTGAAGAAGTGGAGCATGGCCGCACCCATGAGCGCTTGTGCGATCAGCGCGATCAGGCTGGCTCCGGCCATCAGCAGCGAGGTGCGGTTCACGGGCACAGCCCCAGGCGGCGCCAGAGTGCCAGTCGTTCAAGTACGCGCGGCCATGCCAGTGTGGATACATCAGGCACCACGCAGCCAGCCATGTCTGGTATGGGCAGGTAGGCAAAGCGCGCTCCGTGCCGCGCTTCGAAGGCCCGCACCCAGTCGTAGTCGGTGCTGACCACTGGCAAACCTGCCGCGCAGTATTCGATGAGTTTGGTGGACGTCTGTTGGCTGTACGGCAATTGGTCAGGAACCAGGTTCAGTCCGTAGCGCGCGCGGCGCAGCAGGGTGGGTACCTGACCGTGCGGAACGCGACCCGTGACGTGCCCCAAGGTGTGCAGTGTTTTACGCAGATCGACAGGCGGCTCGCCAATCAGCAGAGTGCGCTGGCCTGCCTGTTGTAGTGCGGTCAAGAGTGGCACAAACTGCCGCAGGCGTTGCATGTCCCCCAGATAGACTCCGTCGAACTCGGGCGCAGCCCGTCTCGCACACGTGGCAAGAAAGGATGGCTCCACGCCCATGTCACGGAACTCGTACGGCACGCCGTCGGAAAATCCCAGCCGATCGCGCACCCAGGTATTCTGGAAAAGGCGGTACTGCGGCACGGGCTGCAGGGCGCGCTTGGCCCGGTCCTTGACCTTGGGCCAGGGCGGCACTGAAGCCGATGCGTATTCATGGATGTGAAAGGCATGGCTGAGCCGCCGCGCCGCGTCGTGCGGCACGCGGCCGCACATCCACCAGCAGATGACCGCATCTGCAGGCACGCTCGCAGGGCGGGAATGCACCTGCGCGCTGTGCCCCAGCGCCGCAAGGAAGTCGCCATATGCCGCCAGTTCGGGCAGGTAAGCGCTGCCGGGGTGAATGAAGTGGATCAGCACGCCGCCTCCTGCAGCACGCGTTGCCAGTTATGCGAAAAGCGCTCAGGACTGTAGCGGCGCAGCACCTGGGCCATGTCGTGCGCCAGTTGTTCGGGTGGCATGGCGCACACGGTTTGCACGGCGCGAGCGAGCGCAGCCGCGCTGCAGTCGTGGGCCAGCGCATAGGGCATGTCTGGCCCCAACATTTCGCGCAGCGCGGGGATAGGCAGGCCTACGCAGGGCCTGCCAGCGGCCAGCGATTCCAGCGCTGCCATGGGGCAGCCTTCGTAGAGCGATGCGAGCACGGTAACTTGCCATGGGGCGTACACCGTGGCCTGTACGAGGTGAAAAGGGCGCAACTCCAGCCGACCGACTTGCTGCAGGTCAGCACCGGCTGCACACAGCGCCGGTTGTGAAGGGCCATCGCCTACCATGCAAAGCCGATAAGTAGTCGGCAGCAAGCGCAGCATCTGCACCAGCAATTCGGGCTGCTTCTCCGGCGCAAGCCTACCCACGAAACCCAGGTATTGCGGTGACGCGCCCATTGGCGCGGGCTGCCAATCAGGATGGGCGTTAGGAATCACCTCCAGGCGTTGCCCTGCCGCTGCACCGCCCGTGAATTCAAGGAACGAGTCGCGTGTGTGGGCTGAGACGAACACCACCCAGCGTAGTCGGCGATACAGCCAGCGCAGCCAGGCGCGTTTGGCAGCACTGGCATGGGCGTGCTCCAGCACCTCCTGCGTGGGGCCGTGAAGCCATGCCACCACGGGCCGGCGCAGCAGCATGCCCAGCAGCCAGGCTGCATAGGACGGTAGAAAGCCGTTCGTGGCTACGATGATGTCGGCCCGCCAAACGGCACGCAGAAGCGCTCCGATGCGCGTATTGCGCAGAGCCAAGGCGACCGGTATCTGGCCTGCGCACCGCAGTGCATTCGCCAGCGCCTGTGTGGCGGTGTGAATACCGCCAACGGCCATGTCTTCTTGCAACAGCAGGATGTAGCGCGTGTGCATTCTGGTGGAGGGCGCGCCAATAATCGCACGATGCCACACATTGAAACCTATTTGCTGGGCGAGGCTTTCAGCGACGATTTGCCTTTCAGGCCGGGGATTATCGGACATGCCCAGCCACGCGGTGATTTGCTGGCCGGCTGGGTCGCGCAGCAGTGCGTGCTGCATGTGGGCTTTGCCGACCATGCACCGCTGATTGCACGTCGCGCCTCCGACGGCAGTTGGTTGCACGCGCTTCTCAGCCGCAGCGCACGGATCTGCCATGGTATCGACATCAACGCCACCGCTGTGGACACGGCGCGCAGCCTGGGTTTTGACCACGTGCAGCAGCTCGACGTGTTCGCTCCCGAGGCCCCGCAGGTGCTGGCCCGGTGTGCGCCCGACATGGTGCTGGTGCCTGATGTAATTGAACACCTGCCTGACCCCGCCGCGTTCCTGCGGCGGCTGGCGCAGTGCCTGCCACAGGCGGAGTTCGTCGTCAGTGTGCCCAATGCGTTGTCCCTGCGCAATGCGCTTCACGGCGTGTGCGGGGTGGAGCATGTCAACACCGACCATCGGGCGTGGTTTTCACCCTTCACACTACTGAAGGTGCTGGCGGATGCAGGGCTAGTGGGCGCCGAACTGCACAGCTGCCAGGTGGCGGCACCGGGGACGATGAAGGGATGCCTGTTGCATCGGCTGGCAGTGCGCAGGCCGTTGTGGGCGGATGTGCTGGTTGCGCGAGTGAAGGCACGTTGACAACTAGCGCGCTCCGAAACCTGTGAGCACCGTGCGCACCGTCTTGTAGGCAATGAGCAGATCCAGAGCCATGGAGCAGTGCGTCACGTAATACAGGTCATAGCTCAGCTTGATAGCGGTCTGCTCGGCGCTATCGGTATAGCCATGCTGCACCTGCGCCCAGCCCGTGAGACCGGGGCGCACCAAGTGGCGGTAGGGGTAGGCGGGCATGGCTGCGGCAAAGTGGTGCGCGAACTCTGCCTGCTCGGGACGCGGGCCGATGAGGCTCATTTCTCCGCGCAGTACGTTCCAGAGCTGGGGTAGTTCATCGAGCCGCGTGCGGCGGATGAAGCGGCCAACTGACGTGATACGGTCGTCCTGCTGTTTGGCGAACTGAACGATGTGGCTGGCAGGCTCGTGACGCATGCTGCGCAGCTTCCATATGCGGAAGCTGCGTCCGTGGCGACCCATGCGCTGCTGCGAGTACAACATGGGGCCGGGTGAATCGAACTTCACTGCCAGCCCCGCGGCCATACACAGCGGAACCCATAGCGGCACCGTGATGAGGGTCAGGCCCAAGTCCAGCATGCGCTTGGCGATGTCGTAAGCAGGGTAATTGGTCAGTTGCCATAGATCTTGCTCGCCCAGCGTCCCGGTGATTTTGCGGCCCGACAGCATTTCCGCTGCCGCTTCTGCGCTGTAGAGAGGGATGCGCTGGAGTTTGAGCTCGCTGATCCATTGTTGGCGTTGCGGGTCGGGATCAGCCAGCCGGTCTAGCACCACACCGTCCACGGCTACGCGCTGTTTTCGCGCTGGTAGTCCGGCCACCCAGCTGGTCAGGCGCAGTCGGTCATCGCCTTGCTCCTGCGGGCGCAGCATTTGGCGCAGGACGTAGGGTAAGTCGGCATCCACGTAGGCCAGGTGCAGCGTACGACGGGTCCCCCACAGCGCATGCCCGCACAGCAGCCAAGCCAAGGCCAGCATGTAGGCCATCAATACGGCGCCGCGCGAATAGGGCGCTTGCAGCAGTGCAAAGCCCAACGGGGTGAGCAGAAAGGCCACCGTGATCACCACCAGCAAAAAGCCACCCTGCTCCCGCGGCGGTAGATGGGCGCCCTGGTGCAGCCAGCGTGTTGCCAACAGGTAGGACACCGCACACCACAGCACGGTGGCGGGGAACAGCGGTGTGACCCAGCCTGCGTGTTGCATCTTGTGCGCTATGGCGTAACCCAGCGCTTGAGGCAACAGGCCGAGCAGGCTCCACCACAACAGCGCGCCATCACGCCGTGCCGGGTCGGGTTCGGCGCAGGGTCGGGAGGTGACAACAGGCTGGGTCATGCACGGACCTGGGTGTAGATGGCGAGTATGGCCGACGCCATGCGTTCCGGGGCATGATGTTCTTCGTAATGGCGGCGGGCCATTCGGCCCATTTGCTCGCGCAGCGCGGGGCTGCGGATTAGGCGCTCCATGGCTTGAGCGATGGCCTCCACGTTATTGGACACCAGGAATCCGTATTGTTCGGAGGGGAGCAATTCCGCCATCCCAGGCAGTCGACTGACCACGACGGGCAGCCCCGCCCGCATGGCTTCGATCACGGAGATGGGAAGCCCTTCGTGGTCAGACAGCAACACGAAAAGGTGGTGATGCGCGAGGCGCTGGGGCACATCATCCACGTCGCCCACGAAACTCACTTGAAATAAGCCCAACCCGGATGCCAGCGCCTGCAAGGCCGTGCGATCCGGGCCATCGCCAATGATGCTAGCCGCTACCTCATGCCCCAGGCCATCGCGCAGCCGGACCAGGGCATGCAGGAGCAGGTCGGGGCGCTTGGGTGCGGCCAGCCGGGCTACCATGGCGACGCGCACGGGTTCCAGCCCAGGCTGAGCGCGTTGGCTATTGTTTTCTATGGCATTGGGTACGACGGTCAGCCGGTCAGCGCGAATCGGCAAACCTCGGGCAAGTTGTCGCTCGTGCTGCGATACACACACCATGTGCTCCGTCCAACGCGCCAGCAACCATTCACAGCACCACGCCACTGTGCGGCGTACCCGGGGTACTTCGGGTTTGAAAGCGAAGCCATGCACTGTGTAGATCACGGGCTTGCGGCACAGTCTGCCCGCCAGGCGTGCGACTACGCCCGATACGGCGCTGTGCGCGTGCAACATGTCGGGTTCGTGCTCGCGGATAAGGGCGCGCAGTTGCAGTACCGAACGGAACAGATGCCAGGGCGCCAGCGAATTGCGCAGGCTTGGCAGGCGGTAAATCGGCAGTCCCAGCGTGTGTAGGTCGCTTTCGAGCGGCGTGGGACCCGTGCCGCCAATGACAGCGCTGAAATGGATGCGGGAGGCCAGAGCCTGGCACAAGGTGCGCACATGGGTCTGGGCACCTCCTCGTTCGCCCTTGGTGATCACTTGCATCACCTTCAGTTTGGCCTGCATGCAACGCTAGCCAGAAATGCCGGTACGTTCCAGGATGTCACTCACCAGCTCCAGCCGCACCAGCGGGTTGTCCAGTTGCATGAGCTGCTGCTTGAGTTCCAACGGAATGGGCAATAACTCGCACCAGCGATTGGCAAGCCAACCGCAGTCTTGGAGATCTGTGCGTGAGGGCTGTGCGTGTGCGGTTGGTCCCCCGGCTGCTCCTGCCGCCTGCTCGCGCAATGACGACAACACCTGCGTCAGTGTGCTAGCTGCACGCTGCAAGTCTGGGGGAACTTGGACCGGCGTGTCGCAAGGGATCTGTTCCACATTGGCGGTCCACAGCCCGTGGGGCAGCAGTTGTTGGCGCAGGACACGAAAGCGGGCGATCCCCCGGCAACGTACGTGCATCAGCCCCGCTTGCAGTTCTTCTAAATGCTCGATCATGGCCAATGTGCCGACGCTGTACAGGCTTTCCGGCAGGGCTCCCGCCTGGCGCACCTCATGGCCGCGGGCCAGGGCCACGACGCCGAAGGGGGCACCCGTGCGGTGGCATTTGCGCACTATGTCCAGGTAACGCACCTCGAACACACGCAGCGGTAGAACACCACCGGGAAACAGCACGGTGTTGAGCGGAAACAGGGGCAGGGAGGTCAGCGTGAGGGGATCGGACATGGCGGCATGCGTAGCGTCGCTATCATCCCACGTTGAACCCGTGTGCGGCGCACTGCAACGGGGTCGACCTATTTGCTAATCGGCCATGCTGTTTCAAATTCTGTCTTTTCTCCTCGACGTTGCCAGCGGCCTGCT
The DNA here is from genome assembly GCF_030503915.1 of Diaphorobacter sp. C33. NCBI lineage: Bacteria > Pseudomonadati > Pseudomonadota > Betaproteobacteria > Burkholderiales > Comamonadaceae > Diaphorobacter > Diaphorobacter sp. C33. The sequence goes on along the minus strand of NZ_CP129980.1, from coordinate 1,977,180 downwards.
TACCGGGGCTTGCCTGTTGCGGCTGTACATGCAGCTGCAGCGGGTGTCGTTTGCCAATCCCGTGGGCCGTCTCGTGTTTGCCCTGAGCGACTGGCTTGTGCTGCCACTGCGCAAGCTCGTTCCGTCGGTGGGGCGGTGGGATCTGTCCTGCCTTGCGGCGGCGCTGCTGCTGCAACTGGTCCAGTATCTGCTGCTGTGGCTTCTGGTGGGCGGGGGGATGGGACTGGCCTGGCTGCCGTGGATGGCGCTTTTTGGCCTGGCGCGCGTGGCCGTGTCGGGACTGATGGGCTTGCTGATCGTTTATGCCGTGCTCTCGTGGGTGCAGACGCGATCGCCCATCAGCGATGTGATCACCCGCCTGTGCGAGCCGTTGTTGCGCCCCGTGCGCCGTGTTCTGCCGCTACTGGGGGGGGTGGATCTGTCGCCGTTGGTGGTGCTGGTGCTGCTGCAGGTCATGATGATCGTGCTGGGGCATCTGCAGGCCAGCGTCATGATGTAGCGACATTGTTCTCAATAAAAATAGCTGCTAGCGCCCGTCCAGCAAGCGCTAGCAGCTATTGTTTTTGATGTCCGTGGTTCAGGCTACCGCGTCGGCCGGCAGGCGCTGCAGCATGGACAGGCATTGCGCCACGGTCTGGCGCAGTTCGCGGCGGTCGCAGATGAAGTCCACAGCGCCCTTGGTCTGCAGGAACTCCGCGCGCTGGAAACCCTCGGGCAACGTGACGCGCACGGTGGATTCGATCACGCGCGGGCCGGCAAAGCCGATCAGGGCCTTGGGCTCGGCGATCACGATATCCCCCACGAAGGCGAAGCCGGCCGACACGCCACCCATGGTAGGGTCGGTCAGCACGCTGATGTAGGGCAGGCCTTTCTTGGCCAAACGGGTGAGGGCCGCATTGGTCTTGGCCATCTGCATCAGGCTGAGCAGGCCTTCCTGCATGCGTGCGCCGCCCGTGGCGGTGAAGCAGATGAAGGGCACCTTCTGCTCGATGGCGGTTTCCACGCCGCGGACGAAGCGCTCGCCCACCACGGAACCCATGGAGCCGCCCATGAAATCGAATTCGAAGCAGGCCACCACGACGTTGATGCTCTTGACCGCGCCGCCCATCACGATGAGCGCGTCGGTTTCGCCGGTGTTCTCCAGGGCTTCTTTCAGGCGTTCGGGATACTTGCGGCTGTCCTTGAACTTGAGAGCGTCGACCGGCAGCACTTCCTGGCCGATCTCATAGCGTCCCTCGCCGTCCAGAAAGGCGTTGAGCCGCGCACGGGCACCGATGCGGTGGTGGTGGCCGCACTGGGGACAGACGTTTTCGTTGTGCTCCAGATCGGTCTTATAGAGCACGTTCTCGCAGCTCGGGCACTTGATCCACAGGCCCTCGGGCATCTGGCGACGCTCGGTAGGGTCGGTCTGCTGGATTTTGGAAGGCAGGAGTTTTTCGAGCCAGGACATAGGTTTCCTCTGTTCAGATCGCGGCTGCGCGCGGGCCGTGGCCGGCGCGCAGGGCCGTCATTATGCGTCCAGCGCCTTGCGCACCCCACGCAGAAAGTCCACGGTGATACCGACCACTTTCTCATGGGGCTGGTCTTCGATGAGCTGGATGATGCGGCTGCCGATGACCACCGCATCGGCCACGCGGCCGATGGCCTGCGCGGTGGCGGCATCGCGAATGCCAAAGCCCACGCCGACGGGGACCTTCACATGCTCGCGGATGCGCGGCAGCATGGCCTCGACGGCGGCCGTGTCCAGCGCGCCGGAGCCGGTCACGCCCTTGAGCGAAACGTAGTAGACGTAGCCGCTGGCTACGCGAGCCACCTGCTGCATGCGTTCCGCCGTGGAGGTAGGCGCCAGCAGGAAGATCAGGTCGATGCCGTGGCCGCGCAGGTCGGCGGCGAACTGCTCGCACTCCTCGGGCGGGTAGTCCACGATCAGCACACCGTCCACGCCGGCTTCGCCCGCGTCGCGGGCGAAGGCGCCCTTGCCGTGGCGTTGCTCGTAGCGCTCCACCGGATTCGCGTAGCCCATCAGCACCACGGGCGTGGTGCTGTTGCGCAGGCGGAAGCTGCGCACCATCTCCAGCACCTGGGCCAGGCCCACGCCCAGTGCCAGGGCCTTCTCGCCCGCCTTCTGGATGACGGGGCCGTCGGCCATCGGGTCGGAAAAGGGCACGCCCAGTTCGATCACATCGGCGCCGGCCTCGACCATGCCGTGCATCAGGGCCGGTGTGATGTCGACGAAGGGAAAGCCTGCTGTGACGTAGGGGATGAGCGCCTTGCGGCCCTTGGACTGCAGCTCTGCAAAAGTGTCAGCGATGCGGCTCATGCGGCGGGTCCTCCCTTGACGGTCAACCCGCGCATGGAAGGACGGTCGTAGAAGTCCACGCCAGACAGGTCGGCCACGGTGCCGATGTCCTTGTCGCCGCGGCCGGACAGGTTCACGAGGATGGATTGCTGGGGCGTCATGGTCTTGGCGAGCTTGAGCGCGTAGGCCACGGCGTGGCTGGATTCCAGGGCCGGGATGATGCCCTCGGTGCGGCACAGGTAGTGAAAGGCTTCCAACGCTTCGGTATCGGTGATGCCCACGTACTCGGCTCGCTTGATTTCCTGCAGCCAGGCGTGCTCGGGGCCCACTCCGGGGTAGTCCAGGCCGGCGCTGATGCTGTGCGTCTCCGTGATCTGGCCATTCTCATCTTGCAGGATGAAGGTGCGGTTGCCGTGCAGCACGCCACTGGAGCCGCGCTGCAGGCTGGCGGAATGCTTGCCGCTGTCCAGGCCTTCGCCTGCGGCTTCCACGCCGATCAGGCGGGTTTTCTCGAACGGGATGTAGGGGTGGAAGATGCCCATGGCATTGCTGCCACCGCCCACGCAGGCCACGACGGCGTCGGGTTGCTCGGCGGCGATCTTCTGTTCGGCCAGCATGGCGGGCATCTGCGTGAGGCATTCCTTGCCGATCACGCTTTGGAAGTCACGCACCATCATGGGATAGGGGTGGGGGCCGGCCACGGTGCCGATGATGTAGAAGGTGTTGTCCACGTTGGCCACCCAGTCCCGCATGGCCTCGTTGAGCGCATCTTTCAGCGTCTTGCTACCCGACTCGACGGGCACCACGGTGGCACCCAGCAGCTTCATGCGGTAGACGTTGGGGCTTTGGCGCTTGACGTCCTCGGCGCCCATGTACACCACGCACTCCAGGCCATAGCGCGCGCAGATGGTGGCGGTGGCCACGCCGTGCTGGCCGGCGCCGGTCTCGGCAATGATGCGCGGCTTGCCCATGCGCTTGGCGAGCATGGCCTGGCCGATCACGTTGTTGATCTTGTGTGCGCCGGTGTGGTTCAGGTCTTCGCGCTTGAGGTAGATCTGCGCGCCGCCCATCTCGCGGCTGGTGCGCGCCGCGTGGTAAACCGGCGAGGGGCGGCCCACGAAGTGCGCAAGCTCATAGTGGAATTCCTTGAGGAACTCCGGGTCGTTCTGGTAGCGCGCATAGGCTTCGCGCAGTTCATTGATGGCGTGCGTCAGCGTCTCGGAGACGAAGCTGCCGCCATAGGGGCCAAAATGGCCCGAAGCATCGGGTTGGGTATATGCAGGCATTTACAAATAAGGAACTGGTGCTGCATCGGCCGCGCGTACGGCGGCGATGAAGCGGTCGATCTTGCCGGCGTCCTTGATCCCCTTCAGGGGCAGACCATCGGGGCCCGTGGCCTCCACGCCGGAACTGACATCAACGGCCAGCGCCCGGCAACGCGGGCGCACTTGCCGTATGCCATCGGTCACGTTTGCAGGCGTGAGTCCACCAGACAAAACGAGATGACAGTCGACGTTTGTTGGAAGGAGTGACCAATTGAATGCCTTGCCACCGCCGCCATAGCCCTCGACATGGGCGTCGAGCAGGATGGCGCGGGCGTGAGAGTGATCGTGGGCGTATTTTACGAGGTCGAACCGTGCCGCACCTTCGCCCAGGGGAATGCGCGCGGCGCGCAGGAAGGGAATGCGGCCCCCGTCGCTGGAGCGCAGGCAGTCCTCGGGTGTTTCGTCACCATGGAATTGCGCTGTGGCGCCCGGTACAGAAGCGCAGGCAGCTATCACATCAGTAGCATGGGCATTCACGAACAACAGCACTGGCGTGACAAAGGGCGGCAGCCGCCGGGCCAGTTGTGCTGCGCGCTCTGGGGTGACGGCGCGCTGGCTCGCGGGATAGAGCACGAAGCCGACCGCGTCGGCACCGCTGGCGACGGCCGCGTCCACGTCCTGCTCGCGCGTGAGGCCGCAGATCTTGATGCGTGTGCGCGCGGTGGAGTGGACGGGGGTGCTCAGTGCTGCGGTCGGGCTGCTCATGGCAGCCAATCATACGCAGCCGTGCGCGTCGGCAGGCCCCATTCCGCGCCGTATACCGGGCCCTGGAAGTACAGGCCATCGGGCGAAAAGGTAGGAGCAGCCGCGTCGCGCGACCGCGCCTCCAGCACCGTGCGCATCCATTCGGGCGGATACAGCCCCTGGCCGATGGCGACGATGCAGCCCATGATGTTGCGGATCATGTGGTGCAGGAACGCATTGCCTTCGAATTCAAAGCGCCAGTAGCAGGGGACACACCCGTGGGTGCCGGTGGACTCGCCCGCTGGCGGAGCCCGGCGTGTGATGTCGATGCGGTGCAATGTCTTCACCGGCGACTTGGCCTGGCAGGCCGAGGCGCGAAATGACGTGAAGTCATGCTCGCCCAGCAACTGCTGCACGGCCCTGTGCATGGCCTGCTCATCGAGGGCATGAAACACCCAGCCCACGCGCCCGGCATCAACGCTAGGGCGTACGGGCGATTGCAGCAATACGTAGGCGTAGCGCCGGGCCACGGCGCAGGCGCGGGAATGAAAGGCATCGGGAACGGGTTGCGCCCACTGCACGGCGATGTCCGCCGGCAGGAAGGTGTTGGTGCCGCGGACCCATGAAAACGGCGCACGCTGGAGTTCGGTGTCGAAGTGCACCACCTGCATCAGCCCGTGCACGCCGGCGTCGGTGCGCCCGGCACAGATCGTGTGCACCTCCTGCGTGGCAAAGCGGCCCAGGGCCGCTTCCAGACGGTCTTGCACCGTGTTGCCAGAGGGCTGACTCTGCCAGCCGTTGTACGCCTGGCCGTTGTAACTGACGCCCAGGGCCATCCTCATCGGATGCTCCTTTCGGAGGGCAATGGCACGTCAGCGCGGCAATGGCCGCGTGCCCACCGCCGCATGGACATCAGCCCAGTTCGGCGAGCAGTCGCTGGGCGCGGGCCTTCAGCTCACCGGACGATTCGGCGATGACCTCTTCCACCAGGGCCCGCGCGCCTTCGCTGTCGCCAATGGTGTTGAACTCTTCCGCCAGTGCGAGCTTGGTGGCCAGAGGGTCGTCCGGCAGCGCGTCGGCAGCGGAGGACGCTGCCTTGGCGGCGACGGAGGGCGCGACGGGAGCGGCCGCCGTGGGGGTGTCAAGGTCCAGCGACAGATCGCCGAGGTCGAACTCCAGGGATTCCGAGGTGGCGGCCTTCGCGTCGCGGCTGGTCAGGGGGGCGACGCCGGAGTCCATCAGGGACAAGTCATCGTCCAGGTTCAACGGAAGAGGCGCGCTTTGCACGTCGGGCTCTGTCGTCGCCTGCGGCGTCACCGCTGGCTCGTCCCAGGAGGCCTGGGGTAGTTCCAGGTCGCCTAGATCCAGGGACGGGACGGGCGCCTGGGCGGTTGGCACTACCGGCGCGGCTGCGGCGGTGTTGTTGGCTGCGGCCATGGCAAACGTGCTTGGCGCCGGGGCCGGGGCCGACGGTGCTTCGTGCAGATCGAGATCCAAGTCCAGATCGAGGTCTGGCAGCACAGAGTCCGGTCCGCCCGTGGGTGCCGCGGGAGCAGTTGCTGCGCCCAGCGTGCTTGCAAAGGCCGCGGTCGATGCAGCGGCCGCTGTGGCGCTGGCGGCAACGGCAGGACGGCCACCGGGCTGGTACAGCGGATTTTCGGGGTCGAGCGTACGGCCCAGGTCGGACACGCGGGTCCAGTCGGGCCCCTGGCCGTTGGTGAGCCTGAACACGTCGTTGGCGACGGACTCCAGCGCCTTGCGGTCCTGGCGCTTGGCATAAATCTCGGCCAGTTTGGCGGGGATGGAGACGCGCTCCGGATGGTGGCGCAGCGCCTCCTTGAGAATTTCCTCCGCCTGCAGGTCACGGCCGTAGGCGAGGTAGACGTCGGCTTCCGCCACCGGATCCACATCGCCACCGGCATCCAGTTGGCTGGGCGAATAGGTCATGGACGAGGAGCCGGTCGTGAGTTCGCTGTTGGCCGTGTCCACACGCTGGCCGCCACTGGCGCCGAAGAAGGAATCCGGCTGCAGGCTGCTTTCCGAGAACGAACTGTCCAGGGCACCCTGGTTGCGGCGGCTTTGGACCACGCGGTAGCCGCCATAGCCCAGCAACGCAAGTACGAGCGCCAGTGCGCCTCCTGCCAGCAGCGGGTCCTCCGTGAGGGCATCCAGGAAGCTGGGCTCTTCGTAGGGAACGGGCTGGGGGGCTGGACGCGGGGCCACGGCGGCGGGAGCGGGTGCTGCGGCAGAGGCCTGGGATGCTGCTTCGGCGGGAACAGCCGCCTCGGCGGCAGAGGCCTCGGGCGCTGGTGCGGCAGCTTCTGCCGTGGCAGTGCTCATGTCGGCGCTTGCAGCCGCGGTAGCGGGTGCGGGCAACCCCCCGGCGGCGGGTACTGCCACCGCCGGCTGGCTGGCAGGGGCGGAAGGCGCCGTGGCTCCTGGCGCAGCTGCGCCAGCGCCGGCTGGCGCGGAGGCGCCGCTGAGCTGGTTCAGGTCGGAGATGTTCTTGGACAGCTCCGCCATGCGGGCGCTGTTCTGTTCGGCCTGCTTGTCGCGGGCCATCTGCTCCTCGGTCTTCTGGGCCTGAACGCTGCCTTTGGAGAGAGTGAGCTTATCGGGGCCGGCAGCGGCGGGCTTGCTCTCGTCCACCTGGGTCTGCACAGTGCCGCGCGCGGAGCGCTCTGCGGCCGCAACCTCGGCCTTGGGAGCTGTCGCAGCCATGCGGCGGCGGAATTCATTGAAATCGCGGCTTTGCGCGGCGACGATCTTGCGAGCTTCGGTGGCGTCCGTGGCTTGCGCCTCCGTTTCGCTAGGCATCTGCAGCACTGCGCCGGAACGCAGACGATTCACATTGCTGTTGACGAACGCGTCCGGATTGGCGCGCATCATTGCTACCAGCATCTGGTCCAGCGAGACGCCAGCGGGGCGATGGGCTTCCGCGATGCGGCCGGCCGTGTCACCGGGGCGCACGCGAATCTCGTCACCGCCAGCGGACGCGGGTGCGTCTGCGGGGGTGGGACGGCCGGCTACGGCGGGTGCGGGAGGGGTTGCTGGGCGTGCGGTAGGCGCGGGCGCCGCGGTAGTGGCGGGGGCGCGCGGCGCAGTTGCCGCGGCACGGGGTGACGTTACCTGAGGGGCTGCGGTCACCGCCGCCTGCGGGCGGCTCGCCGGCGGGTCGAACAGCATCGTGTAGCTACGCACGATATGGCCGGAACTCCAGGTCGCATCGATAACCAAATCCACGAAAGGATCGTTGACCGGGCGGGTACTGCTCAAGCGCAGCACCATGGAGCCATTCGTGCGGCGGTGCAGTTGCACTTGCACGCTGTGCGCAGCGGGGGAATATTCCATGCCCTGGCTGCGGAAAACTTCAGGGCTGGCGGTGCTCACGCGCAGCGATTCGGCCTCGGCAGCAGTGATCTGGGGCAGTTCGACCTCCGCGCGCAGGGGCTCGCCAAGTGCCGACTGGACATTCACGCGGCCCAGGGCGAGAGCACTTGCATCGGTGGTGTAAAGACCAGCCGAGAGGATGGCCGCGGTGGCCAGGACAGAAAATTTCCAGCGATGCATGTGTGCGACGAATGAAGAGATGGATGGTGCCGAGGGGGCGGTATTTTTCTGGTCGTGATCGAGCCGCCCAGGCGCGTGAAAATATGTAAAAAGCACCATAGCATCAATGTTTTGCACTGACAAGCTGAGGTGCCGCGCCACGTTTTATACGGTGCAGGAAGAGGCCGGGACGGCCTTATTCCTGTTGGTAATGGACAACGATCGGTAACAGGCCGTATCAATCTATGACCTTGAAAAAACGCCACCCGAAGGTGGCGTTGAATCGGCGTCAGGCGTCCAGCAGGATGCGCAGCATGCGGCGCAGCGGCTCGGCGGCGCCCCACAGCAACTGGTCGCCGATGGTGAACGCGCCCACATACTCCGGACCCATGGCCAGCTTGCGGATGCGGCCGACGGGAATGGTCATGGTGCCGGTGACGGCCACGGGAGTCAGGTCCTTCAGCGTCGCCTCACGCGTATTGGGAACCACCTTCACCCACTCGTTGTCAGCAGCGATCATGGCCTCGATGTCGGCTACGGGCACATCCTTCTTGAGCTTGAAGGTCAGTGCTTGGCTGTGGCACCGCATGGCGCCTACGCGCACGCAGAAACCGTCCACCGGCACTGCGGCGGTGTTGAAGCCTTCCCCCTGGCCCAGGATCTTGTTGGTCTCGGCCATGCCCTTCCACTCTTCCTTGGACATGCCGTTGCCCAGGTCCTTGTCGATCCACGGGATGAGCGAGCCGCCCAGCGGCACGCCGAAATTGGCCGTCTCCGCGCCCGACAGGCTGCGCTGCTTGGCGATGACCTTGCGGTCGATTTCCAGGATGGCGCTCTTGGGGTCGTCGAGCAGGGCCTTCACCTCGGCATTCAGCGTGCCGTACTGCGTCAGCAGTTCGCGCATGTGCTGCGCGCCGCCGCCGCTGGCCGCCTGGTAGGTCTGGGTGCTCATCCACTCGACGAGCCCGGCCTTGTACAGCGCACCCACGCCCATCAGCATGCAGGACACGGTGCAGTTGCCGCCTATCCAATCCTTGCCGCCGTTCGCCAGCGCGTTCTTGATGACGGGCATGTTCACCGGGTCGAGCACGATGACCGCGTTCTTTTCCATGCGCAGGGCGGAAGCGGCGTCGATCCAGTGGCCGTTCCAGCCGGCCGCGCGCAGCTTGGGGTACACCTCGTTGGTGTAGTCGCCGCCCTGTGCGGTGAGGATGATGTCGCAGCGCTTGAGTTGTTCGATGTCGAACGCGTCCTGCAGCGTGGTCTCGTTCTTGGCCTGGGTGGGCGCCTTGCCGCCTGCGTTCGAGGTGGAAAAGAACAGGGGCTCGATCAGATCGAAGTCCTTTTCCTGCGTCATGCGGTCCATCAGGACCGAGCCGACCATGCCGCGCCAGCCGACCAAACCTACCAACTTGCTCATTTCATCGCCCTTTCAAAGTAAAAAACAGTACGCACGCGACCGGTGGCTGCTTTCTTCCGCCCCCGGCTCGTCTAGGCCAGGGAGGGCGCACGACGATGCCGGAGCTGGATCAGCCCGTAATGGTCGTGGTTTTGGTGATTGCGCGCGCAGCCTTGCGTGCCTTGACGGCAGAGGCGGTGTTCAGGGCGAACGGGCGGGCGGCAAACATAGCTGGGCATTGTAGCGGAACCCATGCAGGCCATGGCTGGGCATGCCGCCGCCATCGCCGCTGCGCTGTGGTCATCCCCGCTGGATGGACACCCCACCATCCACCAGCATGGCTGTCCCGGTGACGAACGATGCCGCGTCGGACGCCAGGTACAACGCGGCCTGGGCAATTTCCCGGGGCTGCGCCAGGCGCTTGAGTGCATGCAGTTGGGCGACCTGGGCCAGCGCCTCGGGTGTTCCGTTCATAGCGCGCGCCATGGGGGTGAGGGTGCCGCCGGGCAGCAAGGCATTCACACGGATGGCCTTCGCTCCGAACTCCGTGGCCAGTGCCTGGGTCAGGCCGATCAGGCCGGCCTTGCTCGCGGCATACGCGGCCGTGCCCGCAAATGCGGCGGTATACCCCACGAAGGTGGAGGTGAGGATGATCGAGCCACCTCCGCGCGCCAGTATTGCGGGAATCTGGTGCTTGGCGCCCAGGAAGGCACTGGTGAGGTTGGTCTCCAGGGTGTCGCGCCAATCGCTCGACTGCACGTCCGGCGTGGGTTGCAGCGGCCCCATGGTGCCCGCATTGTTGAAGGCGATATCGAGGCCGCCAAAACGCTCCACGGCAGTGGCGACGAGCGCTTGTGCGTAGGCCTCGTCGCGCACGTCGCCGGCCACTGCCGCAGCCGACCCTCCCTGCTGGGTGATGGCAGCGACGAGTTGGTCCAGCTCCGCTTGGCGCCGTGCGCCCACGACGACGGCCGCGCCGGCCTCCGCGAAAAGCAGGGCCGCTGCGCGGCCGATGCCGGAACTGGCGCCGGTGACGATGGCGACGCGATGGGAGAGGGACGGTTGGTGGGACATGGGACGCTCCTTCGGGTTGGGTGAAGGAAGAGTCTCCCGGCCCGCGGGCGACGCGTCTGGCCGGATCCGGACTTGCGATGCCGCTTGTGCCGCTGGTGCTGCTTGCGCGCCACGAAAAAGCGGCCCCGAAGGGCCGCTGGCGCGTTGTGCGGGAGGCCGCCCGTCAGGCAGCGAGGGCCTTCACCACGGCATCGCCCATCTGTGCCGTGCCCACCTTGGTGGTGCCGTCGCTGTAGATGTCAGGCGTGCGCAGGCCTTGGGCCAGCACCTGCTGCACCGCGGCTTCGATGCGGCGCGCGGCTTCTTCCTGGTTCAGGCTGAAGCGCAGCATCATGGCGGCGCTGAGGATGGTGGCCAGGGGGTTGGCCACGCCCTTGCCGGCGATGTCCGGGGCGCTGCCGTGGCTGGGCTCGTACAGGCCTTGCTTCTTGTCGTTCAGGCTGGCCGAGGGCAGCATGCCGATGGAGCCGGTGAGCATGGAGGCTTCGTCGGAGAGGATGTCGCCGAACATGTTGCCGGTGACGATCACGTCGAACGCCTTGGGCGCTTTCACCAGCTGCATGGCCGCGTTGTCCACGTACATGTGCTGCAGCTCCACGTCGGGATAGTCCTTGTGCACCTCGGTCACGACGTCCTTCCAGAACTGGAAGGTTTCCAGCACGTTGGCCTTGTCCACGCTGGTCACCTTCTTGTTGCGCTTGCGCGCGGCCTCGAACGCGACGCGGGCGATGCGCTCGATCTCGGGCTTGCTGTAGCGCATGGTGTCGAATGCTTCCTCGGCGCCGGGGAAGTGGCCGTCGGCGGCGGTGCGACGCCCGCGCGGCTGGCCGAAGTAGATGTCGCCGGTCAGCTCGCGGATGATGAGGATGTCCAGGCCGGCCACCAGCTCGGGCTTGAGGCTAGAGGCGTGCGTGAGCTGCTCGTAGCAGATCGCGGGACGGAAGTTGGCGAACAGGCCCAGGTGCTTGCGCAGGCCCAGGATGGCCTGCTCGGGGCGCAGCGGGCGCGCCAACGTGTCGTACTTCCAGTCGCCCACGGCGCCGAACAGGATGGCGTCGGCACTCTTGGCAAGATTCAACGTGGACTCCGGCAGCGGGTGGCCCGCGGCCTCGTAGGCGGCGCCGCCCACGGGTGCCGTCTCCATCTCCAGCTTCAGGTCCAGGGCTTCGAGCACCTTGACGGCCTCGGCGACGATCTCGGGGCCAATGCCGTCACCCGGCAGAACTGCGATTTTCATGGTCATTCACTTCTGTTTTGATAGCTGTCAGCGCTTGATAGGTAAGTGCTAGAGGCTGATTTTGCTTGTAATCTATCTGTCGGCCAGGGCCGGTGGCAGGTCACGCGGCCATGGTGTGGCTCAGCCACGGCTTGCTGGCCAGGCGTGCGGCTTCGAACGCGCGGATCTTGTCGGCATGGCGCAGCGTCAGGCCGATGTCGTCAAAGCCGTTGAGCAGGCAGTACTTGCGAAACGGCACCACGTCGAAGGGGATCTCCTCGCCCTGGGGACGCACCACCACCTGGCGCTCCAGGTCCACGGTGAGCTGGTAGCCGGGGAAGGCGGCCGCTTCGTTGAACAGCTGGTCCACCGTGGCTTCGGGCAGCACGATGGGCAGCAGGCCGTTCTTGAAGCAGTTGTTGAAGAAGATGTCGGCGAAGCTCGGCGCGATGATGGCGCGAAAACCGTATTGGTCCAGCGCCCAGGGCGCGTGCTCGCGGCTGGAGCCGCAGCCGAAGTTTTTGCGCGCCAGCAGGATGCTCGCGCCCTGGTAGCGCGGCTGGTTCAGCACGAAGTCGGGGTTGGGCTTGCGCTGCGATTCGGGCACGCCCGGCTCGCCCTTGTCGAGGTAGCGCCACTCGTCGAACAGGTTGGGGCCGAAGCCCGTCTTCTTGATCGACTTGAGGAACTGCTTGGGGATGATGGCGTCGGTATCGACGTTCTCGCGGTCCATGGGAGCGACGAGGCCCTTGTGGAGGGTGAATTTCTGCATGGTGGTGTGTCCGGAAAGAAGTGGCGTTGGGGCCAGCGTGCTTACTGGCCGTTGGTCCAAGTGCCGGCCTTGATCTGTGCGCTGGAGGTTTCGCAGGCCTTGCGCTTGTCCTGCAGCGCATCGGCGGTCAGGTTGTAGTAGTAGGCATCCACGGGCTGACCCATCAGCCCCTTGCAGGCGCCGCTGGCCGGGCGCGGGCACTGCGGCAGGTAGCTCACCTTGCCGGGCTTGCCGCCCAGTTGGGCGGACATCTGCGCCAGGCCGCCGCAGCTGCCCTTGATCTGGTCGTCGGGCACGCCGGCGGCGAATTCCATGCAGTCCTTGACCTGCGTGGTCTTGCCACTGAAGGTGATGCTGCCTTCGATGACGCAGGCGCGGTTGGCGGCCCACGACAGGGCGGGGGTGGCCAGCAGCAGCGTGGTGGCGAGGCAGGCGAGGGCTTTCTTCATGCGGAGCTCCTGGGATGACGGTGTGGAGGGGCTTACTTGGCGGCGCGTTCGATGGCGCTGCCGGCGCGCTGCACGTCCTGGCCCATGCCCTTGACGGTGTTGCAGCCGGCCAGCACGAAGGCCAGCGCGAGCAGGGCGGCGAGAGACTTGTTCATGGTGGGAGGCTCCTTAAGCGAACTGGCGGATGTCCACGAAGTGGCCATGGATGGCGGCGGCCGCGGCCATGGCGGGGCTCACGAGGTGCGTGCGCCCGCCCGCGCCCTGGCGGCCTTCGAAGTTGCGGTTGGACGTGGAAGCGCAGCGCTCGCCGGGCTCCAGGCGGTCGGCATTCATGGCCAGGCACATGGAGCAACCGGGCTCGCGCCATTCAAAGCCCGCGGCCTTGAAAATCGCATCCAGCCCCTCGCGTTCGGCCTGTTCCTTCACCAGGCCTGAGCCAGGTACCACCATGGCCAGCTTGATGTTTTTGGCGACCTTCTGGCCGAGCTTCTTCACCACGGCGGCGGCTTCGCGCATGTCCTCGATGCGGCTGTTGGTGCACGAGCCGATGAACACCTTGTCCACGAAGATGTCATCCATCGGCTTGCCGGGCTGCAGGCCCATGTAGGTCAGCGCACGCTCGATGGCGCCGCGCTTGGACGGGTCCTTCTCCTTGTCCGGGTCTGGCACCACGGCGTCGATGCCCAGCACCATCTCGGGGCTGGTGCCCCAGGTGACCTGCGGCACGATCTCGGCGGCGTTCAACTCCACCACCGCGTCGAACTTGGCGTCCGCGTCCGAGTGCAGCGTCTTCCAGTACGCCACGGCCTGGTCCCACTCCACGCCCGTGGGTGCGAGCGGGCGGCCCTTCACGTAGTTGATCGTCTTGTCGTCCACTGCCACCAGGCCCGCGCGGGCGCCGGCTTCGATGGCCATGTTGCACACGGTCATGCGGCCTTCCATGCTCAGGTCGCGGATGGCTTCACCGGCAAATTCAATCGTGTAACCCGTGCCGCCGGCGGTGCCGATCTTGCCGATGATGGCCAGCACGATGTCCTTGGCCGTGATGCCAGGGGCGACCTTGCCATTCACTTTGACCAGCATGTTCTTGGCCTTCTTGGCCAGCAGGGTCTGCGTGGCCATCACGTGCTCCACCTCGCTGGTGCCGATGCCGTGGGCCAGCGCGCCGAACGCGCCGTGGGTGCTGGTGTGGCTGTCGCCGCAGACCACGGTCATGCCCGGGAGGGTGGCGCCGTTCTCGGGGCCGATCACGTGCACGATGCCCTGGCGCTTGGACAGGAACGGGAAGAACGCCGCCGCACCGGACTCCTGGATGTTCTTGTCCAGCGTGACGATCTGCTCCTTGCTGATCGGGTCGGCAATGCCGTCGTAGCCGCGCTCCCAACCGGTGGTGGGGGTGTTGTGGTCGGCCGTGGCCACGATGGAGCTCACGCGCCAGACCTTGCGGCCCGCCTCGCGCAGACCCTCGAAGGCCTGCGGGCTGGTCACCTCATGCACCAGGTGGCGGTCGATGTAGAGCACGGCGGTGCCGTCCTCTTCCGTGTGGACGACGTGCTCGTCGAAGATCTTGTCGTACAGGGTGCGTCCCATGGCAGTCTCGTTTCTTGGGTTCAGTGGGGTGGTGAGAATTCTAGGTGGGGGTGTCGCCGTCCTCGGCGGGCGTCACGGCAGGCGCGGGCGCCAGGTGTTCGACCAGCAGCCGTGCCGTGACGGGCAGGGCCTCGAAGTCGCGCGCCACCAGGCGCAGCGCGCGCCGGGCCCAGGGCTCGTCCAGCGGCACGGCGGCCAGTTGCCCCACGCCGCGCATCAGCGAAAACGCCCGGTCGGGCAGCAGGCCCACGCCCAGGCCGTTGTCGATCATGCGGCACATCGCGTCCAGGCTGGTGACCTGGATGCGCTGGCGCAGCGGGCGCGCGGCCTGCGCGGCGGCCTGGCGCATGGCCAGGCTGATGCTGCTGCCCGCGTGCAGCCCGACGATGTCCCAGTCCAGCACTTCTTCAAAGCGGATCGATGCGCGGGTCGACAGGGCGTGCGTCTGGGGCACGACCAGCACCAGCCGGTCGCTGCGGTAGGGGCGGCTTTGCAGGCCTTCGTGGGCGGCCGTGGCGGGTACGTTGCAGATCCCCAGATCCGCCGCGCCTTCGTGCACGGCCTGCAGCACGTCGGGCGAGAGGTGCTCCTGCAGATCGATCTTGATCTGGCTGTGTGCCTGGGCGAACGCGCCCAGGTCCTCGGGCAGGAACTGCACGATGGCAGAGATGTTGGCGTGCATGCGCACATGGCCGCGCACGCCGTCGGCGTACTCGGAAAGCTCACCCTGCATGCGCTCCAGCCCGAACAGCACGTTGCGCGCGTGGTGCAGCAGGCTTTCGCCAGCGGGGGTCAGCGTCACGCCGCGGCTGTGGCGGTACAGCAGGGCCGTGTCGACCGCAGCCTCCAGGTCGGACAGGCGCTTGCTCACCGCCGAGGCGGCGATGAACTCCCGCTCGGCCGCGCGGCCGATGCTGCCCAGTTCGCAGACGGCCACGAACAGTTGCAGCGAGGTGAGGTCAATGCGGCGCGCAAAGCTGCGCTCTGAGCTTTTCATCGGGGGTGGAGCGACTTCTCGTTTGACGAGGTGAGTCCCCTATTTTCCCCTGTATATCTGCCGGTTGTCATCGCGATACGCGATGGCTCACATGCCGCTGGATGGGGCGTAGCGGCGGATTTGCTATGAAAAATATAGCTTCCAGCGCTCATCAAATAAGCGCTGGAGGCTGTTTTGGCTCTTGTATTAGAGCGTCACGCTGTCGCCATGCTCGGGAACCTCCACGGGGCAGCCCAGCGCGTGGTCGATGCGCTGACGCAGCATGTCGGCCGCTGCCATCTCCCCATGCACCACGTAAACCTGCCGGGGTGTGGAGGGCATGGAGCGCAACCAGGCCACCAATTGGTCGCCATCGGCGTGGGCCGAGGCCGTGGCCAATTGCACCACCTCAGCACGGATGGCCACGTCGCGCCCGTGGATGCGGATGGTTTTTTCGCCCGCGGCGATGCGGGCGCCGCGCGTGCCGCCCGCCTGGTGCCCGGTGAGGATGATCATGTTGCGATGGTCGCCCGCGTGCAGCGCCAAATGGTGCAGCACGCGCCCGCCGGTGGCCATGCCGCTGGCCGACAGGATCACGCGCGGCCCGTGCAGGCGGGCCAGCGCCTTGGACTCGTCCACGCTGTGCACCAGCGTCGTGCCGCGCGCCATGGCGTGCAGTTCGGAGCGGTTGATCCGGGTCTCGCTCAGGTGGTTCTGGAACAGCTCCGTGGCGCTCACGGCCATGGGGCTGTCCAGGTACACGCGCAGTCCGGAAGGCACTTCGCCGCGGGCCTTCAGCTGGGCGATGGCGTACATCACCGTCTGCGCGCGCCCCACGGCGAATACCGGCACCACCGCCACGCCGCCACGCGCGGCCAGGCGTGCCAGTGCGGGCCCCAGCTCGTCCAGCACCGTGCCGGGCGGGTGGCTGCGGTCGCCGTAGGTGGACTCGATGAGCACGGTGTCGGCCGCGGGCGGCGCGTCGGGCGTATGCATCAGCAGGTCGTCCGGGCGGCCCAGGTCGCCCGAGAACAGGATGCGCCGCCCTCCCACCTCCAGCAGCACGCTGGCCGCACCCAGGATGTGGCCTGCATTCTGGAAGGTGGCGCGCCAGCCGCGCAGGGGCTCGAAGGTCTGGTGCGTGGGCTGCACTTGCAGCAGCGACAGGCAGTGCTGCGCGTCCAGGCGCGTGTACAGCGGCAGGGCGGGTTCGTGCTTGCTGAGCTTGTGCCGGTTGAGGAAAGCCGCGTCTTCTTCCTGCAGATGGCCGCTGTCGGGCAGCAGGATGGCGCATAGATCGCGCGTGCCGGCCGTGCAGAACACCGGCCCGCCAAAGCCGTCCTTGGCCAGCAGCGGCAGGTAGCCCGAGTGGTCCAGGTGGGCATGGGTGAGCAGCACGGCGTCAACGTCCTGCGGCGCCACCGGCAGCGGGTTCCAGTTGCGCAGGCGCAGCGGCTTGTAGCCCTGGAACAGGCCGCAGTCCACGAGCAGCGCCTGGCCGCCGTGGCGTACGAGGTATTTGGAGCCGGTGACGGTGCCGGCCCCGCCGAGGAAAGTGATGCTGACGGACATGGAATGGCTTTGTGAAGTGACGACCGTCAGCGTAGCAGGCGGCGCTACGCGGGTGTTTGATGCAAACGCACCCGCAGCGCGGCGTAGCCGGCGTCCGGGGCTGTGGCCCGCGTAGGCGCATGGCCGGCGGGCAGCGCGATGGCGCTGGTGCGCGCCAGCAATTCCTCCATCAGCACCCGCAACTCCAGCCGCGCCAGCGGCGCGCCGGGGCAGACGTGGATGCCCGCCCCGTACAGCAGGTTGAGCGCGGGATCGCGGTCCATGCGAAATTCATCCGGGTCGCCGAACACCCGTGGGTCGCGGTTGGCGGCGATCCAGTGGATGGACAGGCGCTCGCCCATCGGCACGGGGCAGCCGCCCAGCGTCACGTCGCGGGTGGTGATGCGGCGGTTGGCCACGAGCGGGCCGTCGATGCGCAGCACCTCGTCGATGGCCGTGGGCAAGAGGCCGGGCTGCGCGCGCAGGCGTTGCTGCCAGTCGGGGTGGCTCGCCAGCCAGTGCAGCAGGATGCCGATGGAGGCGGCAATCGTGCCGACCTCGCCCACCGTCCAGTTGCGCAGCACGCTGGCAAGCTCGCGCAGGTCCAGCAGACGGCCCTCCACACGGGTGTGCATCAGTTCGCTGGTGATGTCCTGCGTGGGCGGCGCCTCCAGGCGGGCCTGGCGCACGCGCCCGACCAGGTCTTCGAACTCCTGCGCAACGGCCGAGGTCTGCGTGCGGTCGCCCGAGCGGGTGGCGGCCTGGCTGCGGCGCAGCCAGCCGAGCAGCTCGTCTTGCAGCAGCGTGGGCCAGCCGAGGAACGCGGACTGCACGCGCACCGCGAAGGGCAGGGCGAACTCGTGGGTGATCTCCAGCTCGCCGCCCAGGGCCAGGGCCTCCTGCACCGTGGCGGCCGACAGCGCGCGACACACGGGCTCGAAGTGCGCCATGCGCTCGGGGGCGAAGAACGGGTCGAGCGCGCGGCGGTACTGCGTGTGCAGGGGCTGGTCGTAGCCGTTGGGCACGGCCGGGTGGGCCGACACCGCGCTGCTGAAGGTGGCGTGATCCTGCAGCACCTGCATGACCTCGGCGTGGCGCAGCACGGACCAGTGCTGCGCGTCGCTGTGCGCCAGCGGGCAGCGCTCGCGCAGCTGGTCGTAGGCGGCGCGCTGGTCGCGCAGGACTTCGGGCGCTTGCGGGTCCCAGCGGGGCGGTGTCGTGGTCATGGCAGTCTCCTTGGAAGGCTTCCTGCGGCTTCGCCCACCCGGCGAGGCGATCGCAGACGGGTTCTACAGTCCCAGCGCGTCGGCCAGCGCGTTCATGCGCTGGCTCACGCCGGCATCCATGGCCATGGGGCGGCCCCATTCGCGCTGGGTCTCCCCGGGCCATTTGTTGGTGGCGTCCAGTCCCATCTTGCTGCCCAGGCCTGCCACGGGTGAAGCGAAGTCCAGGTAGTCGATGGGCGTGTGCTCGATCAACAGGGTGTCGCGCGCCGGGTCCATGCGTGTGGTCAGGGCCCAGATGACTTCCTTCCAGTCGCGCGCGTCCACGTCCTCGTCCACCACCACGATGAACTTGGTGTACAGAAACTGGCGCAGGTGGCTCCACACGCCCATCATCACGCGCCGTGCATGGCCCGCATAGGCCTTGCGGATGCGCACTACCGCCATGCGATAGCTGCAGGCCTCGGGCGGCAGGTAGAAGTCGATGATCTCCGGGAAGGCGCGCTGCAGCAGCGGCACGAACAGTTCGTTGAGCGCCAGGCCCAGCATGGCCGGCTCGTCGGGTGGTTTGCCGGTGTAGGTGCTGTGGTACAGGGCGTCCTGGCGCTGCGTGATGCGCTCGACGGTGAACACCGGGAACTCGGCGCACTCGTTGTAGTAGCCAGTGTGGTCGCCGTAGGGGCCTTCCAGCGCGTGCTGCCAGCCGCTCTTGTGGTTGGCATCGGGATGGATGTGGCCTTCCAGCACGATCTCGGCGCTGGCCGGTACCGACAGCGGCACTCCTAAAGCGGGCGCCACCTCGGTGCGCGCGCCGCGCAGCAGGCCGGCGAACTGGTATTCCGACAGCGTGTCGGGCACGGGTGTGACGGCGCCCAGGATGGTGGCCGGGTCGGCCCCGATGGCCACGGCCACCGGGTAGGGCTGGCCGGGGTTGAGCCGGCAGTGGTCGGCAAAGTCCAGCGCACCGCCGCGGTGCGACAGCCAGCGCATGATGAGCTGGTTTTTGCCCAGCAGCTGCTGGCGGTATATCCCTAAGTTCTGGCGTGCCTTGCGCGGGCCGCGCGTGATGGTGAGGCCCCAGGTGACCAATGGCGCCACGTCGCCAGGCCAGCAGTGCTGGATGGGCAGGCGGGTCAGGTCGACGTCGCTGCCCTCCCACACCACCTCCTGGCAGGGCGGGCGGCGCACGGTGGCCGGGGCCATGCTCCACAGCGTCTTGAGCAGATCGCGCTTGCCCCACAGGTCCTTCATGCCGCGTGGCGGCTCGGGCTCCTTTAGCTGTGCCAGCACCTCACCAAAGGCGCGGATCTCCGGCAGCCCCGCCACGCCCAATGCGCGGGCCACGCGCCCGGGCGTGCCGAACAGGTTGGCGAGCACCGGCATGGTATGGCCCGTGGGGTGCTCGAACAGCAATGCGGGGCCGCCCGCGCGCAGTACGCGGTCGGCCAGCGCGGTCATTTCCAGGTGAGGGGATACGGGCTCGGCAATGCGGCGCAATTCGCCCGCGGCCTCCAGCTGGGCCATGAAGTCGCGCAGGTCGCGGTAATGCATGCTTTGAATGAAATCAGGCTCCAGCGCTTATCCAACAAGCGCTAGCAGCTATTGTTTCAGGAGTCCAACGGCAGACCCTGCCATTGCGGCGCCAGGGCGTGCTCCAGCCCCAGCAGGTCCAGCACGCGGGCCACGCTGTGGTCCACGATCTCGCCCACGCTGGTGGGGCGCTGGTAGAACGCGGGCATGGGCGGGCACACGATGCCGCCCATCTCGGTCACCGTCGCCATGTTGCGCAGGTGCACCAGGTGCAGAGGGGATTCGCGCACCATCAGCACCAGGCGGCGCCGCTCCTTGAGCACCACGTCGGCCGCGCGCGTGAGCAGGTTGTCCGCCAGGCCGTGGGCCACGGCCGCCAGCGTGCGCATGGAGCAGGGCGCCACCACCATGCCGTGCGCGGCGAACGAGCCGCTGGCAATGCTGGCGCCCACGTTGGCGAGGTCGTGCACCACGTCCGCCAGCGCCTCGACGCTGGCGCGGTCCATATCCAGCTCGTGGCGCAGGTTGCGCCAGCCGGCGTCGGAAACAACGAGGTGGGATTCCACATTGGGCATGTCCTGCAGCGCCTGCAGCAGGCGTGCGCCGTACACGGCGCCGCTGGCGCCCGAGATGCCCACGATCACGCGGCGGGGCGGCGGGCTCATGCGGCGGCCTTGGAGCGCAGGGGATGGTCGTGCAGGTCGGCCTGGATGCGCGCCAGCACCTGGGCGGCCTCGGCCGGGTCGAAGTCCTGGTGGTTGCGCTTCTTCACGCCGTACTCATGCAACTGGAAGTGGCGTGCCGGCGTAATGCCGTGGCGCGCCAGGCTGCTCTTCACGCACACCAGGGGGCAGCCGTCGAGCGCGATGATGGGACGGCCCGAGCGCGCCAGCTTGACCAGCTTGGGCACGTCGCCCCCTACGCCAGCGATGCACGACATCTCCGCCACGCCCTCACGGTCCAGCCGCACGGCGACATGGTTGGCCAGCTGCGCGGCGCTGGAGCAGCCGGAGCAGGAATAGACCAGCGGGTGGACATCGCAAGGGGCAGGTTCCGTCACGAACGACCTCCAAAGAAGGGCGGAAGAGGCGGCAATTGTCGCGCAAGCTGCGGGGCCCAGCGCGAGAGCACGGCGCGCGGCGCCCAGTGGCGCGGGTCGAGCACGGGCAGGTCGATGGCGTCCAGCGCGTTCTTGACCACCAGGCCCAGCTCGGTGTCGCCCTCCATCACCAGGCGGCGGTTGAAGAACAGCGTGTCCGGGTCCTGGCGGCGTTGCGCCAGCAGCACGAAGTCCTGCGCATTGGCGCTGATCGCGAGGTCCGGGTTGGCCTGCGGCGCGCTGGGCGCAAAGCGCTGGCCGTTCCAGGTGAAGTCGAAGGCCACGCGCGCGTCGCGCACGCGGATGGACAGGCGCTTGTCCTTGAGCAGGTCCTTCACGTCCTGAGGCAGATGGTGCGACAGGGCCAGGTTGATGGCTGTAACCAGCAGGACCGAGCCCGGATAGGCGGGCAGACGCGAGAGCACGGCGCCCACGGGGCGCGGCAGGGTGAACGGTGCGGGTGGGGTAGCGGTCATGGCTTGAAGGAGTAAGTGCGGTGGCTCAGGATGTCACGGCGGGCTGCACCAGATCCAGTCCGGGCTTGCCGTGCCAGTAACCGTTGCAGGGGGCCTCGGGCATCAGGGGGCGCATGCGGTCAAGGGCACCTGCATCGGGTTGGGGCGCCTTGCGGGCTGCGTCGAAGGCGGCGATAACCTCTGCCATGTGCTGCGATTGGGGGGACAGGCGCAGCAGTTCCACGCCCAGCGCGCGCAGCGCAGGTACGTCCTGGATGAGGTTGTGCACGCGCGCCGACTGGGTCTGGATGCCGTTGAGCACCAGGAAGCCCTCGCCTTCGCGGGTGGCCAGCAGCTGGCCGTCCGGGTGCTCGATGCAGCGAAAACCGCAGTCGTCCTTGGGCAGGTTGTAGTGGCGTGCCGTGAAGCAGCGCGCCGAGAACGCCAAGGGCATGCGGCCGTAGGCGAAGACTTCGGTCTCCAGCCCCGCGGGTTTGTGTTGCTGCAGCACGGCCAGGTCGGCCTGGCGCATCTCCAATGGCATGACCCAGCGGCTGGCGCCCAGGCCGACCATCCAGTTCAGCGAATCGGCATTGAACAGGTTGAGCTGGGGGCCGGCGACGAAGGCGCGCTTGCCTGCGAGCTGGTGCACGGCGCCCATGTCGTTCGCCTCGATGAGGAATTCCTCGTCCTGGGCGATCTTGTGCATGGCGGATACGTCGGACGTGGATTCCAGCAGCACCATGGTGGAGAGCACCGCCTGCTTGCCGGCGTCGCGCAGCATGCGTGCGATGTCGATCCAGTCGCTCTGGCGCAGCTCGCGGCGGCGCGAGCACACGGCTTCGCCAAGGTAGACGACGTCCACCGGCGTCTCGGCCATGGCCTGGTAAAAATCAAAAACGGTATCGCGCGGCCAGTAGTACTGCAGCGGGCCCAGGGCTAGTTTCATCTTGATGCTCTCAGTTCTTCAGGGGGCCAAGCGCAGTCCCCGCCGCATAAATCGGCGTGACCCAGGCCCAGGCTGCCGGGCAACGGCACAGGGGGTGTTCTTCGCACTTCATTTCCAGGGGCGGTGGTAGGCGCCCAGCGTGTGCTGCTGGCCCTCGGCCACCTGGTCCAGGCTGGCCATCCAGGCGGTCTTGGGGCTGTACAGGTGGCCTTGCGCCATGCAGTGGTCGATGGCCTCGCGCCAGACCTTGGTCACCTGGGCCACGTACGCGGGGCTGCGCTGACGGCCCTCGATCTTGAAGGCACGCACGCCCATCTTCACAAGCTTGGGCAGCAGTTCCAGCGTGTTGAGGCTGGTGGGTTCCTCCAGCGCGTAGTAGTTGCTCTCGTCGCCCACGTCGAAGCGGCCCTTGCAGAGCGTGGGGTAGCCAGCGTTCTCGCCGTTGCCGTAGCGATCGATGAGCACGCCATTCAGGCGCGACTCCAGGCCCTTGGGCGTCTCCTGCCAGCGCACGAACTTCGCGGGTGAGCACACGCCGTGCGTGTTGGGCGACTCACCCGTGGCATAGGACGACAGCGCGCAGCGCCCTTCGACCATCACGCACAGGCTGCCGAAGGCGAACACCTCGATCTCCACCGGCGTGCGGTCGATCACCTGGCGCACCTGCTCCAGCGAGAGCACGCGCGGCAGTACGGCGCGCTGGATGCCGAACTGCTGGTGGTAGAAGTTGATGGCGTCGTGGTTGGTGGCCGAGCCCTGCACCGACAGGTGCAGCCGCAGCTGCGGATGGTGGCGCATGGCGTATTGCATGAGGCCGGGATCGGCCATGATCACGGCGTCGATCCCCCAGGCGGCCGCGCGGTCCAGGGCGGCGCGCCAGGGGGCGGGGTTGGCGGCCTGCGGGTAGGTGTTGAGTGCCAGCAGCACCTTGCGCCCGCGCGCATGGGCGTAGGCAATGCCGTTCTGAATGGCCGCCTCATCGAAGTTCAGACCCGCGAAATTGCGTGCATTCGTCGCGTCGCGCAGGCCGAGGTAGACGCAGTCGGCTCCGCCGTCAACGGCCGCCTTGAGTGCAGGCAGGCTGCCGGCGGGGCAGACCAGTTCGGGTGCGGAAGGGATGTCGGGGGAAGTCGGTTGGCGGGCTGGGTCGGTCACGGGGGCGCTCTTTCGGCTGGCTTGTGCGCGGATCGTCTGATCCTGCGCAGGCTGCGTACCTTAGGTCGCGGTGAATACCCATAACCTGATTTTTGTCAACGATGGGCCGGTCGTTCCTGAATAAACAGATCGGGATTGACCAAAGCCCAGGCAAAAAAAGGCCCGCTGTCCGCGGGCCTTGTCCAGGGGGTCAGCTGAAGAAGCTCTTGAGCCGGTCGGTCCAGCTCTCGGTGGACGGCGAATGCTTGGCGCCGCCCTTCTTGAGCGACTCGTCCAGTTCCTTGAGCAGCTTGCGCTGGTGCTCGGTGAGCTTGACCGGGGTTTCCACGATGATGTGGCAGTACAGATCGCCGGGGTAGCTGGCGCGCACCCCCTTGATGCCCTTGCCCCGCAGGCGAAACTGTTTGCCGGCCTGTGTGCCTTCGGGGATATCGATGGCCGCCTTGCCCTGCAGCGTGGGCACCTCGATCTCTCCACCCAGCGCCGCGGTGATGAAGCTCACCGGAACCTGGCAGTGCAGATCGTCGCCGTCGCGCTCGAAGATGTCGTGCTTCCTGATGCGAATCTCGATGTACAGGTCGCCCGGCGGTCCGCCATTGGTGCCCGGTTCCCCGTTGCCGGTGGAGCGGATGCGCATGCCGTCGTCGATGCCGGCGGGGATCTTCACCTCCAGCGTCTTTTGTTTCTTGACCCGGCCCTGGCCGTGGCAGGCCGTGCAGGGCTCGGGAATGATCTTGCCCGTGCCGCGGCAGTGGGGGCAGGTCTGCTGCACGCTGAAGAAACCCTGGCGCATCTGCACCGTGCCTGAGCCCTGGCAGGTGCCGCAGGTCTTGGCGCTGGTGCCGGGTTTGGCGCCGCTGCCGTGGCAGGTCTCGCAGCTTTCCCAACTGGGAATGCGGATCTGCGCTTCCTTGCCCTTGGCAGCCTCTTCGAGCGTGACGTCCATGGCGTAGGACAGGTCGTTGCCGCGGTACACCTGCCGGCCGCCGCGCCCGCGCGCGCCGCCGAACATGTCGCCGAAGATGTCTCCGAAGGCTTCGGCAAAGCCACCAAAGCCCTCGGCGCCACCCATGCCGCCACGCATGTTGGGGTCTACGCCCGCGTGGCCGTACTGGTCGTAGGCGGCGCGTTTCTGTGCGTCGGACAGGATCTCGTAGGCCTCCTTGGCCTCCTTGAACTTCTCCTCGGCGGGCTTGGCAGCGTCACCCTGGTTGCGGTCAGGGTGGTACTTCATGGCGAGCTTGCGATAGGCTTTCTTGAGCTCGTCGTCCGAGGCGTTCTTGGGAACGCCAAGGACCTCGTAAAAATCTCTCTTGGACATGGGCAATCTTCAGGCCGGTTGGGAGCACGAACGCCGCGCGAACCCCGGCTGGCGGGGCCCGACGCGGCGGCTAGGCACGGGATGCGCTGGCGCGATCAGCCCTTCTTGACTTCCTTGACCTCGGCATCCACCACGTTGTCGTCCTGCGCGGCAGCACCGGCGGAGCCACCGGCGGCAGCTTGCGCGCCGGCAGCCTCGGCCCCTTGAGCGGCCTGCGCATCGCCGTACATCTTCTCGCCGAGCTTCTGGCTGGCAGCCATCAGTGCGGTGGTCTTCTCGTCGATGGCGGCCTTGTCCTCGGTCTTCAGGGCAGCTTCCAGGTCCTTGACGGCGGCCTCGATCTTTTCCTTCTCACCGGCGTCCAGCTTGTCGCCGTGCTCGGACAGGCTCTTGTTCACGGTGTGCACGGCGGCCTCACCCTGGTTGCGGGCCTGCACCAGCTCCAGCTTCTTCTTGTCGTCGGCGGCGTTGAGCTCGGCGTCCTTCACCATCTTCTGGATCTCGTCCTCGGACAGGCCGGAGTTGGCCTTGATGGTGATCTTGTTCTCCTTGCCCGTGCCCTTGTCCTTGGCGCCCACGTGCAGGATGCCGTTGGCGTCGATGTCAAAGGTCACTTCGATCTGGGGCGTGCCGCGCGACGCCGGGGGAATGCCTTCCAGATTGAACTCGCCCAGCAGCTTGTTGGCGCTGGCAATCTCGCGCTCGCCCTGGAACACCTTGATCGTCACGGCGGGCTGGTTGTCCTCGGCCGTCGAGAAGGTCTGCGCGAACTTCGTCGGGATCGTGGTGTTCTTCGTGATCATCTTGGTCATCACGCCGCCCAGGGTCTCGATGCCCAGGGACAGCGGCGTCACGTCCAGCAGCAGCACGTCCTTGCGGTCGCCCGACAACACCTGACCCTGGATGGCTGCGCCCACGGCCACGGCCTCGTCAGGATTCACGTCCTTGCGCGGATCTTTGCCAAAGAACTCCTTGACCTTTTCCTGCACCTTGGGCATGCGGCTCATGCCACCGACCAGGATCACGTCGTCGATGTCGGACACGGAGATGCCGGCGTCCTTGATGGCCGTGCGGCAGGGGGCGATGGTGCGCTCGATCAGCTCGTCCACCAGGCTTTCCAGCTTGGCGCGGGTGAGCTTGATGTTCAGGTGCTTCGGGCCCGACGCATCGGCGGTGATGTAGGGCAGGTTGATGTCGGTTTGCGCGCTGTTGGACAGCTCGATCTTGGCCTTTTCGGCGGCTTCCTTCAGGCGCTGCAGGGCCAGCACGTCCTTGGACAGGTCCACGCCTTGCTCTTTCTTGAACTCGCCGATGATGTAGTCGATGATGCGCTGGTCGAAGTCTTCGCCGCCCAGGAAGGTGTCGCCATTGGTGGACAGCACTTCGAACTGCTTCTCGCCATCGACGTCGGCGATCTCGATGATGGACACGTCGAACGTGCCGCCACCCAGGTCATACACGGCGATCTTGCGGTCGCCCTTGTCCTGCTTGTCCAGGCCGAAAGCCAGCGCGGCGGCGGTAGGCTCATTGATGATGCGCTTCACATCCAGGCCCGCGATACGGCCGGCGTCCTTGGTGGCCTGACGCTGAGCGTCGTTGAAGTATGCGGGAACCGTGATCACGGCCTCGGTCACCGGTTCGCCCAGGAAGTCCTCGGCAGTCTTCTTCATCTTGCGCAGCACTTCCGCGGAGATCTGCGGGGGGGCCAGCTTCTGGCCGCGCACTTCCACCCAGGCGTCGCCGTTGTCGGCGCGGGTGATGGTGAAGGGCATCAGGTCGATGTCCTTCTGCACTTCCTTCTCGTCGAACTTGCGGCCGATCAAGCGCTTGGCGGCGTAGATGGTGTTCTTGGGGTTGGTCACGGCCTGGCGCTTGGCAGAGGCGCCCACCAGAATCTCACCGTCTTCCTGGTACGCGATGATGGACGGCGTAGTGCGCGCGCCTTCGCTGTTCTCGATCACGCGCGTGTTGTTGCCTTCCATGATGGCCACGCAGCTGTTGGTGGTGCCCAGGTCAATACCGATGATTTTTCCCATGTTTTTCTCCGTGATGTCTGAAATGGCTGGATAGCCAGTAACTTGTGGATAACTTGCCCGTCTTCAAGCGGCGGTGCTGAGATTTATTTACTTGGGCGCGGCCACCGTGACCAGCGCTGGGCGCAGGACGCGGTCAAAGATCAGATAGCCCTTTTGCAGCACGCTCACGACGGTGTTGGCTTCCTGGTCGGCGGGCACCATGCTGATGGCCTGGTGCTGGTGCGGGTCGAACTTGGTGCCGGTCTCGGGGTTCACGATGACCACCTTGTTGCGCTCCAGCGCCGACATCAGCTGGCGCAGGGTGGCGTCCGAACCCTCGCGCAGTTGCTCGGCCGTGGCGTTCTCGATGGCCAGGGCGGCGTCCAGGCTGTCGCAGACAGGCAGCAGGCTTTCGGCGAAGCTCTCAATGCCGAACTTGCGGGCCTTGGCTACCTCATCCTCCGCACGCCGGCGGGCATTCTCGGCCTCGGCTTTGGCGCGCAAAAATTGATCGGCCAGGTCGGCGCTCTTGGCTTTGAGTTCGGCCAGTTCGCCCTGCAGGCGGTTCAGTTCGTCGGCGGCATTGGCGGACATCGCCGCTTCAATCTCTTCAGGAGAGGGAGGGGGATTCTGGTTCTCGGACATGTCGACTCGGGTTGAATTGGAATGCTTGTGCGCGCCAGTTAGGGGCGTATCCGCGGTTTTCAAGCGCGAATGGTGCAAATGGCGTTCTTTGCGGGCAACGCGGGGGCTTTGGCGTGCCGCGTGCAGGAGTGTGGACGGTGCGCAGTGTACAAGGTGAGCGCGCGTTGCTATAATCTTGCGCTTTGCCTTGCCACACCGCTACACGACGCGGCGGGTGGTGTCATCCAAAAGGAGTTTGCATGCGTCACTACGAAATCATTTTGTTGATCCATCCGGATCAGAGCGAACAGGTTCCGGCCATGCTGGAGCGCTACAAGGGCATGATCGTTGCCGGCGGCGGCCAGGTGCACCGTGTGGAAGATTGGGGTCGCCGTCAACTGGCTTACCTGATCAACAAGCTGGCCAAGGCCCACTACCTGTGCCTGAACATCGAAGCCGACCAGGCTGTGATGGCCGAACTCGAGCACGCCTTCAAGTTCAACGACGCCGTGCTGCGTCACCTGACGGTGCAGAAGAAGAAGGCCGAAACGGGCGCGTCCTCCATGATGAAGACCGTCGAGCGCGAAGAAGCACGCAAGGCCAGCCAGGCCGAGTTTGCCGCTTCGAACGAGCGCTGATCGACCAGCCTGTCAGCCAGGAGGTGTGAACAACCATTGGGTCCTGACAGCCTGTATCGCCGAGGTCCAGCCTCTGCGCTACACGCCCGCCGGCCTGCCGGCGCTGGATATACGACTCGAGCACGAGTCGCTCCAGCGGGAAGCCGGGGCGGATCGGCAGGTCAAGGCCAGCGTGAAAGCCCTCGCATTTGGCGCTCTTGCGGAGCGTCTGGCCCGGCAAGCACTGGGAAGCGTCTGGAAGTTCCAGGGCTTCTTGGCCACGGGGCGCGGCGGCAAGGGATTGGTGTTCCACATCCAGGATATTCAACAAGATTAATTTTCAAGAGGTCCGAAAATGGCCACGTTCAAGAAATTCAACAAGGACAAGCGCCCGAAGCGCAACACCCAGTCGCTGCTGTTCAAGCGCAAGCGCTTCTGCCGCTTCACGGTCGCAGGCGTCGAAGAAATCGACTACAAGGATGTCGACACCCTGCGTGACTTCATCGCAGAGAACGGCAAGATCATCCCCGCGCGCCTGACCGGCACGCGCGCGATCTACCAGCGCCAGCTCAACACCGCCATCAAGCGCGCCCGCTTCCTGGCCCTGTTGCCCTACAGCGACCAGCACAAGATCTAAGGAGCACGATTACCATGCAAATCATCCTGCTCGACAAGGTCGTGAACCTCGGTAACCTCGGCGAGATCGTCAAGGTCAAGGACGGTTACGCCCGCAACTTCCTGATCCCCACGGGCCGCGCCCGCCGCGCCACCGAAGCCGCCAAGGCCGAGTTCGAGGCCAAGCGCGCCGAACTTGAAAAGGCCGCCGCCGAGAAGCTGGCTGCCGCCCAGGCACAAGGCGAAAAGCTGGCCGGCACCACCGTCAAGCTGACGCAGAAGGCTGGCGTGGACGGCCGTCTGTTCGGCTCCGTGACCAACCATGACATCGCCGAAGAGCTGAACAAGCAAGGCTACAACGTGGTGAAGTCGCAAGTCCGCCTGCCCAACGGCCCTATCAAGGTCGTGGGCGACAACACCGTCACGGTGGCCCTGCACACCGACGTGGCCGTTGAAGTCACCGTGTCCGTCTACGGCGAAACGGCCTGAGCGGTTCACACCCTGGCTCTGCCATACAAAGCCGCCCTTGGGCGGCTTTTGTTTTTTCACCCGCACCTGTGCACCTGCTGCCCACTGCCTTTGCACGCCTTATCCACAGAGTTGTGCAATGACGGGCATGGCACCGCCCGCTAGCATCGTCTGCTTGCCCTCCTGAAAGCCCCTGAGTCCCATGTCTGCCGTTGTGCCCACCCTTCCTGACGGTTATGCCGTCCCATCGCTGGATCGCGAGGTGGCCCAGTTGCGCGTTCCGCCCCATTCCATCGAGGCAGAGTCCAGCGTGCTGGGCGGCCTGTTGCTGGACAACATGGCGTGGGACCGCGTGGGTGACCTGCTGGTGGATGGCGATTTCTACCGCCACGAGCACCAGCAGATCTACGCCGCCATCGGCGCGCTGATCAACGCCAGCAAGCCTGCGGACGTGATCACGGTCTACGAGCATCTGCAGGGCATGGGCAAGGCCGAGGAGATCGGCGGGCTGGCCTATCTGAACAGCCTGGCCCAGTACGTGCCCAGCGCCAGCAACATCCGCCGCTACGCGGAGATCGTGCGCGAGCGCGCCATCCTGCGCAAGCTGGTGACCGCCAGCGACGACATCGCCACCAACGCCTTCAATCCCCAGGGCCGGCCGGTGGAGCGCATCCTGGACGAGGCTGAGCAGAAGATCTTCGCCATCGGCGAAGAGGGCTCGCGGATGAAGCAGGGCTTCCAGTCGCTCGACTCGCTCGTGATCGACCTGCTGGACCGCGTACAGGAGATGGCCGACAACCCCATGGACGTGACCGGCGTGCCCACGGGCTTCGCCGACCTGGACCGCATGACCAGCGGTCTGCAGGCAGGCGACTTGGTGGTGCTCGCGGCACGCCCCTCCATGGGCAAGACCTCGTTCGCGGTGAACATTGCCGAGCATGTGGCGCTCAACGAGGGCCTGCCGGTGGCCATCTTCTCGATGGAAATGGGCGCCGCCCAACTGGCGGTGCGTATCGTGGGCTCGATCGGGCGCGTGAACCAGGGCAACCTGCGCACCGGCAAGCTCAGCGACGAGGAGTGGCCGCGCCTGACCGAAGCCATCGAGCGGCTGCGCACCGTGAGCCTGCACATCGACGAGACGCCGGGCCTGACCCCATCCGAGCTGCGCGCCAACGCGCGCCGCTTGGCGCGCCAGTGCGGCAAACTGGGCCTGATCGTGGTGGACTATCTGCAGCTCATGAGCGGCTCGGGCAGCAACAGCTCCGACAACCGCGCCACCGAGCTGGGCGAGATATCGCGGGGCCTGAAGATGCTGGCCAAGGAGCTGCAGTGCCCGGTGATCGCGCTGTCGCAGCTCAACCGTTCGGTGGAGCAGCGCACCGACAAGCGTCCCATGATGAGTGACCTGCGCGAATCGGGCGCCATCGAACAGGACGCGGACATCATCATGTTCATCTACCGCGACGACTACTACAACAAGGAGTCCAAGGAGCCGAACATTGCCGAAGTCATCATCGGCAAGCAGCGTAACGGCCCCACGGGCACGGTGAAGCTGTTCTTCCAGAAGAACCAGACGCGCTTTGAGAACCTGGCGGTGGGCGCAGGTGACGATTACTATTAAGAGTCAAAAATGGCTCTAGCGCTTACTGGGTAAGCGCTAGTAGCTATTTATTTAGTAGTGATTGAGCGGTCTCAACGCGACAGTGCCCAGGCGAGCAGCGCCAGCGTGCATACGCCGAGCCCGCAGACGGCGAGCAGCAGGTGCAGGCTGCGCCGGCGCAACCCATCGACGGCGCGCACCAGTTGGGCGTTCTGCTCGGCCAGCGATTCGATCAGCGCGGCGGACGCGCGCTGGTCTTCTTCCAACTGGGCCATCCGCGCTTGCAGTACTGCCAGTTGATCGGGCGTGCTGTCGATCCGCTGCGCGGGCGCCTCGGGCGGTGGGGCTTTGCGCGTGTTGCTGATGAGTTTGCGCGCGGCCTGCATGATCTGGGGCGTGGCCTCGATCACGTCGCCCCAGGGCACAAGCTTCAGCGCGGACATCCAGCCCACGGCCATCAGAGCACCTCGCTGGCGAAGTCGGCCAGGCGCGAGCGCTCGCCGCGCGCGAGCAGGATATGCCCGCTGTGCGGCCAGCCCTTGAACCGGTCCACCGCATAGGTCAGGCCGGAGGAGCCTTCCGTGAGGTAGGGCGTGTCGATCTGTGCCAGGTTGCCCATGCAGATGATTTTGGTGCCGGGGCCCGCGCGGGTGACCAGCGTCTTCATCTGCTTGGGCGTCAGATTCTGCGCCTCGTCGATGATGACGTACTTGTTCAGAAAGGTACGCCCGCGCATGAAGTTCATGCTCTTGATCTTGATGCGGCTGCGGATCAGCTCGTTGGTGGCCGCGCGACCCCACTCGCCAGCATTGCCCCCGTCGCCCTTGGCAAGAAATTCCAGGTTGTCGTCCAGCGCGCCCATCCAGGGGCCCATCTTTTCTTCCTCCGTACCGGGCAGGAAGCCGATGTCCTCGCCCACGCTCACCGTGGCGCGGGTCATGATGATCTCGGTATAGCGGCGCTCGTCCAGCACCTGGGTCAGGCCCGCGGCCAGCGCCATCAGCGTTTTGCCGGTGCCGGCCGTGCCGGTCAGCGTCACGAAGTCCACGTCGGGGTCCATGAGCAGGTTCATGGCGAAGTTCTGCTCGCGGTTGCGGGTGTTCACACCCCAGACCGTATTCTTGGACGAGCCGTAGTCCTTGAGCGTCTCCAGCACCGCCGTCTTGTCCCGGATCTCGGTCACGCGCGCATACAGGCTGGGTTCGCCCGGCGCCTCGAAATACACAAACTGGTTGATCATCAGCTGCGCCACCACGGGGCCGCTGATGCGGTAGTACATGTGCACGCCGCTCTGCCAGCTTTCGACGTTCTTGCCGGCCTTGGTCCAGAAGTCCGTTGGCAGCGCAAGGCTGCCTGAATAGAGCAGGTCGCCGTCTTCCAGCGTCTTGTCGTTCTGGTAATCCTCCGCGACCAGGCCCAGGGCGCGCGCCTTCACGCGCATGTTGATGTCCTTGGACACCAGCACCACCTCGCGCGGCGCATGCAGCTTGCGCAGCGCTTCCACCACGCCCAGGATCTGGTTGTCGGCCTTGCCCTGTGGCAGGCTGGAGGGCAACTGGTAGTTCAGCGGGGCAGTCTGGAAATACAGGCAACCGCCGGCGGCGCGCTGGCCCGTGGAATCCAGGCGCAAGCCCAAGGCCATGTCGGCGCTGCCATGGGCTGCCGCCAGCGCATCCAGCGTACGGCTGGCCTGGCGGCCGTTGCGGGCCACTTCGGTCATGCCCTTCTTGTGGCCGTCGAGTTCCTCCAGCACGATCATTGGCAGGAAGATGTCGTGTTCTTCGAAGCGGAACAGGCTCGTGGGATCGTGCAGCAGCACGTTGGTGTCGAGCACGAACATCTTCTTCGGCCCGGCAGCACGCTTCTTGCGCAGTGCAGCGTCCGGTGCGGCGCGCGGCGCGGCAGCCGGGGGCACTGCGGTGACGGGGGGCCTCATGCGCACTGCGCCCTCATCCGCAGGGCGTGCGCGCGAATGGGCGGGTGCAGCAGATACCCCCGCTTTGGTTGAGCGGCCTGCACTGGATGGGATGGCGGTATCAGGTGCGGCGGCTTTCTTGGCGGCGCTGGTCTTGGTGGCCGCGCGCTTGCGAGTGGGGGCGGCCGCTGTAGCGGGCGGGGCCGCGGAAGCCTCCGCGGCCTCGTCATCCTCGAAAACCGTCATGCGATAGGCGTCTGGTTTGAGCAGGGCGGCGCGCTGGGTCGGGGCGGGGGGCAGGGGCATTGCAGGGAGCCTTGAGGAAAGTAACGTTCAAAAAGCACAAAGCCGCCTAGGAGACCGAGGCGGCTTTGGATTGCGGGGAGCGTGTTGCGTTTCTCAGCAGCATTGACCCATTATGCATGCTCCCCGTGACGGCCCACGGTAGAGCCGTTGGGTGTTCAAGCGGCTTTCTTGACAGGGGCTTTGATCGCCTTCACGGCCTTCAATACCTCGTCCACATGGCCGGGTACCTTCAGGCCGCGCCATTCCTGCACCAGAATGCCTTCGGGATTGACGAGGAAGGTGCTGCGCTCGATGCCCTTGACCTTCTTGCCGTACATGATCTTGTTCTTCACTACGCCGAACATGTGGCACATCTTCTCTTCGGTGTCGGCGATCAGCTCGAAGGGCAGCTCCAGCTTTTCCTTGAAGTCGTCATGCGACTTCATGTTGTCGCGCGACACGCCGAAGACCACAGCACCGGCCTTCTCGAAATCCTTGAACTTGTCGCGGAACTGCATGGCCTCGGTGGTGCAGCCCGGGGTGTTGTCCTTCGGGTAGAAATACAGAATCAGAATCTGGCCCTGGTGCGAGACGTTGGAAACCTTGATTCCGCCAGTCGCGTTGGCTTCAAATTCAGGAAGGGGTTTGTTGACAACGATCGCCATGGCACTTCTATCTCTCACGAATTAGTCGAAGAAAAGCCGGGGGAGTGGGGGTGTACTCTTTTTTGGGTGGTGCCCCCGACCGCAACAGGCTATTTTACCCCGAAACCCCCTCCAGGAGAACCGGCCGCACTGGCACCCGGATACGGCGACAGGGGAAATCTGCTGTTACTCGGTTTCCAACAGCAGGGCCGCGACCACGTTGCGCCCTTCGCCCGCCAGGACGTTGTAGGTCCGGCAGGCGGCCTGGGTGTCCATGGTTTCCAGGCCGATGCGCCGCGCCATCAGTGGCTGCAACCAGGCGGGCGGTGGAAAGCGGTTGCGCAGGCCGCTGCCGAAGATCACCACCTCGGCGTCCAGTTCGGCGAGTTGCGCGAAGTGCGCGGCAGTCAGGTCCTCGAAGCGGCGGCAGTTCCAGGCGATGCGCTGGCCGCGCGCACCGATGATGACGCTCTCGGTCACCCGATCGGCGTCCACGCCGATCCAGTCCGGCCCGTAGGCGGTGATGGACTGGGTATCGGGGCGTTCGGGCTGGAATTTCATGGGCGTTGCGGAGGCTGCCCGCACCCTGCGCGGTTGTGGGGCGGCCGGGGCCTTGGGTGGAACTGTGGTCAAATTATAGGTTTCACCGAGGCGCCCTGCGCCCGGCGGGGCCGCAGCCCCACTTGTGCCCCTCTCCTCACGCCTGCCCGCACATGAAGCCCATCCGCAAATCCGCCAAGCTCAACAATGTTCTCTACGATGTCCGGGGCCCCATCGTGGACGCGGCCAAGCAGATGGAGGACGAGGGCCAGAAGATCATCAAGCTGAACATCGGCAACCTGGCGCCGTTCGGCTTTGACGCGCCCGAGGAGATCCAGCAGGACATGATCCGCAACCTGCCCAACTCGGCGGGCTACTCGGACAGCAAGGGCATCTTTGCGGCACGCAAGGCCGTGATGCACTACAGCCAGCAGCAGGGCGTGGCCGGCGTGACGCTGGACGATATTTACCTGGGCAACGGCGCGAGCGACCTGATCACCATGGCCACCAACGCGCTGCTCGACGACGGCGACGAGCTGCTGGTGCCCGCACCCGACTACCCGCTGTGGACGGCGGCGGCCAGCCTGTCGGGCGGTCGGCCTGTGCACTACCTGTGCGATGAAGACAACGGCTGGATGCCCAGCCTGACGGACATCCGCGCCAAGATCACCCCGCGCACGCGCGGCATCGTGGTCATCAACCCCAACAACCCCACGGGCGCGCTGTACTCGGATGAGCTGCTCAAGGGCATCGTGCAGATCGCGCGCGAGCACAACCTGGTGCTGTTCGCCGACGAGGTGTACGACAAGGTGCTGTACGACGGCGTCAAGCACACGGCCATGGCCAGCCTGTCGACCGACGTGGTCACGCTCACGTTCAACTCGCTCTCCAAGGCCTACCGCTCCTGCGGCTACCGCGCCGGGTGGATGGTGATCTCGGGCGACAAGACGGCCGCGCGCGACTACATCGAGGGCATCAACATGCTGGCCAACATCAAGCTCGGCTCCAACGTGCCGGGCCAGTGGGCCATCCAGACCGCGCTGGGCGGCTACCAGAGCATCAACGACCTGGTCAAACCCGGCGGGCGCCTGTGCCGCCAGCGCGACCTGGCCTACGAGCTGATCACCGCCATCCCCGGCGTCACCTGCGTCAAGCCGCAGGCGGCGCTGTACATGTTCCCCCGCCTGGACCCCGAGATGTACCCCATCGCGGACGACCGCCAGTTCTTTATGGAAGTGCTGCGCGCCACGCGGGTCATGCTGGTGCAGGGATCGGGCTTCAATTACCCCGACAACCAGCACTTTCGCATCGTGTTCCTGCCGCACGAAGACGACCTGCGCGAGGCCATCGGCCGGCTGGCGGGCTTCCTGGCCGCCTACCGGCAGCGCCACGCCAAGGCGGCGTGAACTTCATTTTTGATAGCTGCCAGCGCCCGTCAACAGGGCGCTGGAGCCTTTTTTGACGGATAACCCTGATATGAAACCGATCCAAGTGGGCCTGCTGGGCATTGGCACCGTGGGCAGCGGCGTGTTCAACGTCCTGTCGCGCAACCAGGAAGAAATCCGCCGCCGCGCCGGCCGCGGCATCGAGATTGCTTGTGTGGCCGACCTGGACACCGCCCGCGCACGCTCCATCGTGGGCGAGAACGCCCGCGTGGTGGGCGACGCGCGCGAAGTGATCGCCAACCCTGAGATCGACATCGTGGTCGAGCTGATCGGCGGCTACGGCATCGCCAAGCAGCTGGTGCTGGAGGCGATCGCCGCCGGCAAGCATGTCGTGACGGCCAACAAGGCCCTGCTGGCCGTGCATGGCACAGAGATCTTCAAGGCCGCGGCCGAGAAGGGTGTGGTGGTCGCCTACGAGGCGGCGGTGGCCGGCGGCATCCCGATCATCAAGGCGCTGCGCGAAGGCCTGGCGGCCAACCAGATCCAGTGGGTGGCCGGCATCATCAACGGCACCACCAACTTCATCCTGTCCGAGATGCGCGACAAGGGCCTGGACTTCGACGTGGTGCTCAAAGAAGCGCAAGCGTTGGGCTACGCCGAGGCCGACCCCACCTTCGACATCGAGGGCGTGGACGCCGCGCACAAGGCCACCATCATGAGCGCCATCGCCTTCGGCATTCCGGTGCAGTTCGACAAGGCCTACGTGGAGGGCATCACCAAGTTGTCCGCCGTCGACATCCGCTATGCCGAGCAACTGGGCTACCGCATCAAGCTGCTGGGGATCGCCAAGCGCCGCCAGGGCGACGCGACCAAGCGCACGCCCGATGGCGTGGAGCTGCGCGTGCACCCCGCGCTGGTGCCGGCCAAGCGCCTGATCGCCAATGTCGAAGGCGCGATGAACGCCGTGGTGGTGCACGGGGACGCCGTGGGCACCACGCTGTACTACGGCAAGGGTGCGGGCAGCGAGCCCACCGCCAGCGCCGTGATCGCCGACCTGGTGGACATCACCCGCCTGATCGAGGCCGACCCCGCGCACCGCGTGCCGCCGCTGGCCTTCCAGAGCCACACGCTGCGCGAGGCGGGGCAGGAGCTGCCCGTGCTGCCCATGGCCGACGTGGTCACCAGCTACTACCTGCGCATCCGCGTGGCCGACGAGGCCGGCGTGCTGGCCAAGATCACCGGCATCCTGGCCGGCGCGGGCATCAGCATCGACGCCGTGCTGCAGCGCGAGGCCGACGAGGTGGGCGGCGAAGGCAGCACGCAGACCGACCTGATCATCCTCACGCATGACACGCGCGAGGGCGACATGGACGCCGCGCTCGCCCAAATCCAGGGCCTGCCCACGGTGCTGGCCAGCATCACGCGCATCCGCAAGGAAGAGCTCAACAACTAAGAGGGGCTGCACGCCATGCTGTACCTGTCCACCCGCGGCCACCCGGACCGCAAGCATTTCTGCGACATCCTGCTCGAAGGGCTGGCGCCCGACGGCGGCCTGTACCTGCCCGAGCGCTACCCGCAGATCAGCGACGCCGAGCTGACCGCGCTGCGCACCGCCTATCACACGCAAGGCTATGCCGAGCTGGCCTTCCGCATCCTGTCGCTGTACATCGACGACATCCCGCCCGCGGACCTGAAGCGCCTGTGCGAGAAGACGTACACCGCCGAAGTGTTCGGCACGGGCGAGATCGTGCCGCTGCGCCACCTGGAAGACGGCCTGTGGATCGAGGCCCTGTCCAGCGGCCCCACGCTGGCCTTCAA
Organism: Diaphorobacter sp. C33; assembly: GCF_030503915.1. Taxonomy (NCBI): domain Bacteria; kingdom Pseudomonadati; phylum Pseudomonadota; class Betaproteobacteria; order Burkholderiales; family Comamonadaceae; genus Diaphorobacter; species Diaphorobacter sp. C33. Next base: position 1,940,038 of record NZ_CP129980.1, on the reverse strand, counting down.
GGACATGGCCATGCAACTGCTGGGCAACCTGTTCGAGTACGAACTGGCCCGCCGTGGCGAGCAGCTCAACATCCTGGGCGCCACCAGCGGCGACACCGGCAGCGCGGCCGAGTACGCCATGCGCGGCAAGCAGGGCGTGCGCGTGTTCATGACCAGCCCGCACGGTCGCATGAGCCCGTTCCAGCAGGCGCAGATGTTCAGCCTGCAGGACGCGAACATCCACAACCTGGCCATCGAAGGCGTATTCGACGACTGCCAGGACATCGTCAAGGCGGTGAGCAACGACCACGCTTTCAAGGCCCAATACAAGATCGGCACCGTCAACTCGATCAACTGGGCGCGCCTGCTGGCGCAGGTGGTGTACTACTTCGCGGGCTACATCCAGGCGACGGAGACGAACGGCCAGAAGGTCAGCTTCACCGTGCCCAGCGGCAACTTCGGCAACATCTGCGCCGGCCATGTGGCGCGCCAGATGGGCCTGCCTATCGATCGCCTGATCGTTGCCACCAACGAGAACGATGTGCTCGACGAGTTCTTCCGCACCGGCGCCTACCGCGTGCGCGGCGCGGCCGACACGCACGAGACCAGCAGCCCCAGCATGGACATCAGCAAGGCCAGCAACTTCGAGCGTTTCGTGTTCGACCTGCTGGGGCGCAATGCGGAGCGCACGCGCGAGCTGTTCGCCGAGGGCGTGGCCAAACAGGGCTTCTTCGACCTGGGGAGCGACCCCGTGTTCCGAGACGCACGCGCCAAGTACGGCTTCGAGAGCGGCAAGAGCACGCACGCCGACCGCCTGGCCACCATCCGCGACACGTACGAGCGCTTCGGCCAGATCATCGATACCCACACCGCCGACGGCGTGAAGGTGGCGCGCGAGCACCGTGGCGATCCCGCTGTGCCCATGATCGTGCTGGAGACGGCCCTGCCCATCAAGTTCGCCGAGACCATCCAGGAAGCCCTGGGCCGCGCACCCGAGCGCCCGGCCAGGTTCGAGGGCATCGAGCAATTGCCCAAGCGCCTGCAGGTGCTGGCGGCCGATGCCGAGCAGGTCAAGGCCTATATCGCAGCCCATTGCGATTAGGGATCAAATCGGCCTCTGGCGATTATCCATCAAGCGCTGGTAGCTATTAATAGATGAGTGAAACTGAAGGAGTGTCGGGATGAAGGTGGTTGGCTTTGCCGGCTATTCAGGCAGCGGCAAGACCACGCTGGTGGAGCAGCTGATTCCCGAACTGCGCCTGCACGGCCTGCGCGTGTCGGTGGTCAAGCATGCGCACCACAAGTTCGACATCGACCATGTGGGCAAGGACACCTGGCGCCACCGCGAGGCCGGCGCCTATGAAGTGGCCGTGGCCTCCGACCGGCGCATGGCGCTGATGCGCGAATTCGAGCAGGAGCACACGCCCAGCGTGCACGAACTGCTGGCCGAGCTGGATCCGCGCGTGGACTGGGTGCTGGTGGAAGGCTTCAAGGAAAGCGACCTGCCCAAGATCGAGATCTGGCGCGCCGCATCACCCGATTACCGCGAACGGCCCGCACTCTATCCGCACGATCCCTGCATCATCGCCGTGGCCACCGACGCGCCGCTGCCGCCGGTGCCCACCGCGCTGCCGGTGCTCAACCTGGACGACCCTCACGCCGTGGTGCAATGGTTGCTGGCACAGGGCGCGCGTTTTGACTATGTGCCCGACCGGGCGGAGGCCTGCGAATGAAACCCCAAGCGCGTGCACCCCTCAAGCCACTGGACGAAGCCCTGGCCGAACTGCTGGCGCAGGCCGCCCCGCTGGCAGGCACCGACACCGTCAACACCTTCGACGCCGACGGTCGCGTGCTCGCGCAGGCCGCCACCTCGCCGCTGCAGGTGCCGCCCAACGACAACAGCTCGATGGACGGCTACGCCGTGCGCTGCGCCGACGTGCCGGCAGCGGGGGTGGAGTTGCCGGTGGCGCAGCGTATTCCCGCGGGCGCCTTCGGCGTGCCGCTGGCGGCGGGGACGGCGGCGCGCATCTTCACGGGCGCGCCGGTGCCCGAGGGGGCCGATGCCATCGTGATGCAGGAAGACTGCGAGGCGCTCGACGGGGATCGCGTGCGCGTGAATGCCGTACCGGCCCAGGGTCAGTGGATTCGGCGCGCGGGCGAGGACATCACCCGGGGTGCTGAGGTGCTGGCCGCTGGCACGCGCCTCACCCCCGCAGAGCTGGGCCTGGCTGCCAGTATCGGCTTGGGCACCCTGCAGGTGGCGCGCCGGCCCCGCGTGGCGCTTTTTTCCACGGGCGACGAACTCGTCATGCCGGGTGAAGTGCCGCCCGCGCAGATGAAGCCGGGCGCCATCTACAACAGCAACCGTTTCTTCCTGCGCGCCATGCTGCTGCGCCTGGGCTGCGAGGTGAGCGACTTGGGCATCGTGCCCGACCGGCGCGAGGCCACCGTGGCCGCGCTGCGCGAGGCTGCCCAGGGACATGACCTGATCCTGACCAGCGGCGGCGTGAGTGTGGGCGAGGAAGACCACATCAAGCCGGCGGTAGAGCGCTTGGGCACGCTGCAGCTCTGGCAGATCGCCATGAAGCCGGGCAAGCCCTTCGCCTACGGCCAGATTCCCCACGCGGGCGGCAGTGCACACTTCATGGGCCTGCCGGGCAACCCCGTGTCCAGCTTCGTCACCTTCGGCCTGCTGGTGCGCCCCTTCCTGTTGCGCCTGCAGGGCGTGCGTGATGTTGCTCCTAAAGCGATAGCTGCTAACGCTGGATTCGACTGGCCCCGGGCCGATAAACGCCGTGAATTCCTGCGCGTGCGCCAGGGCGCCGATGGCACGCTGGAGCTGTTTCCCAACCAAAGCTCGGGCGTGCTTACCTCGGCCGCCTGGGCGGACGGCGTGGTGGACAACCCCGCCGGCCAGACCATTGCGCGCGGCGACACCGTGCGCTTCCTGCCATTTGCGGAGTTGCTGTCATGACCACGCCCTTCACGATCACGGTGCGCTACTTCGCCTCCATCCGCGAGGCCGTGGGCACGGGGCAGGAGACGGTGCAGACCGGCGCCACCACGCTGGGCGCCTTGCGCGATGAACTCATCGCCCGTGGCGAGCCCTGGGCCACCTGCCTCTCGCGCGGGCGCGCCGTGCGCGTGGCCCTCGACCAGACCATGGCGCATGACGCCACGCCGTTGGCGGCAGGCGCCGAGGCGGCGTTCTTTCCGCCCGTCACGGGCGGCTGACGGCGTTCAAGGCTGCTGCACCGCCAGGGCGGGCAGCTCGGGGCTGCGCCACCCCAGCAACTCGGCCAGGCGCAGCGTGATCCAGCGCGCCTCGGCTGGGGTCACGCCCGCGTCCGGGCCGGCCAGGCCGGCGTGGATGCCCAGCAGCACCCCTTCTTCCGACCGCGCACCGCCGTGGTACAGCTGCTGCGCCTGTTCCACCAAGTGGCAGGCCAGGTCCTCGCACCACTCGTAGCGCGCCCGCACCTCGGCGGCAGGCGCCTGCAGGCGTGCGCGTGTGTCGCTGTACAGCGCGATGAAGGAGGGCGGGACCAGGATCTGGTTGTCGTCGTGCATCTGCCTATTGTCTGGCACGGCGAAAAAACACAGGCGCCGCTCTTGCCGGAGACGGCGCCCGCGCGGGTCTGGAGCGGATCAGCGCTTTTGCTTTGCCGGGGGCGCATCGTTGCGCGTGAACAGCCAGATGAAAAAGCCCCCCATGCACAGCATGAAACCGATGCCTATGGCGCTGAACAGACCCACCTCGGTGGTGAAGAGTTGCTTGAGCAGTTGCATGGCATTTTTCCTCCGTCGTTATGTGATGGAGCCATTGCAGCGCAGCCCGGCGGGAGCCCCTTTGAGACAAGTCAAAAATCCGGGTATACCCCACTATTGTCGTCAAGTACCTTCAATCAGGCACGAACAGGCGCTCAAAGCGCTGCTGGTCGCCTTCCAGCTCGAAGGTCACGAGCTGGCCCATCTTCGCGTCAGCCTTGCGGTGGGCGGAGAACAGGCTGTAGCGGCCCGCCAGGTCGAAGCTGGGCAGATCGACCAAGGCATAGGGGTGGGGCACGAAAGTCTGGAACTCAAACACCACACGGTGCGCATTGCGCGGCGAGGGGTAGAGCAGGTAGTCGTCGGTGGTGATGGTCTGCAGGGCCATGGTGTGCAAGTGTGGGGTGGGCGTTAAAGTGCCGTCAATCCCGCAATTCTGCCGCTGACCACTGCCATGCACCGCGTTTCCATCCAGACCCATGACTTCGACGTTTCCACCGAGCTGGAGGCGCTGCGTGCGCGGGACGCGCGCGTGGGGGCGGTGTGCTGCTTCGTGGGCACGGTGCGCGACCGCAACGAAGGGGACAGCGTGGCCTCCATGGAGCTGGAGCACTACCCGGGCATGACCGAGAAATCCATCGAGGCCATGGTGGATGCGGCGTTTGCACGTTTTAACCTCTATGGCGTGCGCGTGATCCACCGCGTGGGGCTGCTCGCGCCCATGGACCAGATCGTGATGGTGGCCGTGACCTCGGCGCACCGCGGCGAGAGCTTTCAGGCCTGCGAGTTCGTCATGGACTACCTCAAGACCCAGGCGCCGTTCTGGAAGAAGGAGCAGACGCCAGATGGTGCGCGCTGGGTGGATGCGCGCGTAAGCGACGATGCGGCGCTGGCGCGCTGGGGCATCGCCGCGCCGCCCCAGGTGGGCTGACTTTTATCGTCCGGCGGCTTGAAATCGAGGCCCCGGAGCCCTAGCTAGCGACAAGTTGGAGGTTTCACATGCGTCTTGATAAATTCACCACGAAGTTCCAAGAAGCGCTGTCTGATGCACAGTCGCTGGCCCTGGGACATGACAACGCCTACATAGAGCCCGTGCACATGCTGGTGGCCATGCTGCGCCAAGATGAAGGCCCGCGCGCGCTGCTGCAGCGTGCCGGCGCCAATGTGCCGGGCCTGCTGGCTGCGGCCGAGGCCGCCGTCAAGCGCCTGCCCCAGGTGCAGGGCCAGGACCAGGTGCAGGGCAGCCCCGAGCTGGGCCGTGTGCTGCAGGCCACCGAGAAGGAGGCCATCAAGCGCGGCGACCAGTTCATCGCCAGCGAATTGTTTTTGCTGGCGCTGGTCGACAGCAAGGGCGAGGCCGCGCAGCTGGCCAAGGACAACGGCGTGACCCGCAAGAGCCTGGAGGCGGCCATCGACGCCGTGCGTGGCGGCCAGAAGGTGGACAGCGCCGAAGCCGAGGGGCAGCGCGAGGCGCTGAAGAAATACACGCTGGACCTGACCGAGCGCGCCCGCCAGGGCAAGCTGGACCCGGTGATCGGCCGCGACGACGAGATCCGCCGCGCCATCCAGGTGCTGCAGCGGCGCAGCAAGAACAACCCCGTGCTGATCGGCGAGCCCGGCGTGGGCAAGACCGCCATCGTCGAGGGGCTGGCCCAGCGCATCGTCGAGGGCGAAGTGCCCGAGACGCTGAAGAACAAGCGCGTGCTGGTGCTGGACATGGCCGGCCTGTTGGCGGGTGCCAAGTACCGCGGCGAGTTCGAGGAACGCCTGAAGTCCGTGCTGAAGGAAGTGGCGCACGAGGAAGGCCGCATCATCCTCTTCATCGACGAGATCCACACCATGGTCGGCGCCGGCAAGGCCGAAGGCGCCATGGACGCGGGCAACATGCTGAAACCCGCACTGGCGCGCGGCGAGCTGCACTGCATCGGCGCGACCACGCTGGACGAGTACCGCAAGTACATCGAGAAGGATGCGGCGCTGGAGCGGCGCTTTCAGAAGGTGCTGGTGGACGAGCCCAGCGTGGAAGACACCATCGCCATCCTGCGCGGCCTGCAGGTGCGCTACGAGGCGCACCACGGCGTGGACATCACCGACCCGGCCATCGTGGCCGCGGCCGAGCTGTCGCACCGCTACATCACCGACCGTTTTTTGCCTGACAAGGCCATCGATCTGATCGACGAGGCCGCGGCCAAGATCAAGATCGAGATCGACTCCAAGCCCGAGTCGATGGACAAGCTCGAGCGCCGCATGATCCAGCTCAAGATCGAGCGCGAGGCGATGAAGAAAGAGACCGATGAGGCCTCGCAAAAACGCCTGCAGCTCATCGAGGAAGAGTTGGGCAATGTGGAGCGCGAGTACGCCGATCTGGAAGAGGTCTGGAAAGCCGAGAAGGCCAGCGCGCAGGGCTCCGAACAGATCCGCAAGGACATCGATGCCATCCGCACGCAGATCGACGACCTGAAGCGCAAGGGCGATTTCAACAAGGTCGCCGAGCTGCAGTACGGCACGCTGCCAGAACTGGAAAAGCGCCTGAAGGAAGCGCAGGACAGCGAGGCCGGCGGGACCGGCACCAAGCACAAGCTGCTGCGCACCCAGGTGGGTGCCGAGGAAATCGCCGAGGTGGTCAGCCGCGCCACCGGCATTCCCGTGGCCAAGATGATGCAGGGCGAGAAGGACAAGCTGCTGCACATGGAGGAAAAGCTGCACGAGCGCGTGGTGGGCCAGGACGAGGCGATCTCCGCCGTGGCCAATGCCATCCGCCGCTCGCGCTCGGGCCTATCAGACCCCAACCGGCCGCTGGGCAGCTTCCTGTTCCTGGGGCCCACGGGCGTGGGCAAGACCGAGCTGTGCAAGGCGCTGGCCGGGTTTCTCTTCGACAGTGAAGAGCATCTGGTGCGCATCGACATGAGCGAGTTCATGGAAAAGCATAGCGTCGCGCGCTTGATTGGTGCGCCTCCCGGCTATGTGGGCTATGAAGAGGGCGGCTACCTGACCGAGGCTGTGCGCCGCAAGCCCTACAGCGTGCTGCTGCTGGATGAGGTGGAAAAGGCCCACCCCGACGTGTTCAACGTGCTGCTTCAGGTGCTGGACGACGGCCGCCTGACCGATGGCCAGGGGCGCACCGTGGATTTCAAGAACACGGTGATCGTGATGACCAGCAACATTGGCTCGCACCTGATTCAGGCCATGGTGGGCCAGGATGCCGAGGACATCAAGGAAGCCGTGTGGGGGGAACTCAAGGGCCATTTCCGACCCGAATTCCTCAACCGCATCGACGAGACGGTGGTGTTCCACGGGCTGGATGCCAAGCACATCGAAGCGATTGCACGCATTCAGTTGCGTCTGCTGGAGGCGCGGCTGGCAAAAATGGACCTGGCCCTGCAGGTGTCGCCGGCAGCGATGGGCGAACTGGCCAAGGTGGGGTTCGACCCGGTGTTCGGGGCACGTCCGCTCAAGCGCGCCATCCAGCAGCGCATCGAGAACCCGCTGTCCAAGCTGCTGCTGGAGGGCCGCTACCCGCCCAAGAGCGTGATTCCGGTGGATGTCGATCCTGTGACAGACCCAGGGGTATTCCACTTCGGCGAGGCCCGCCCCGCGGGGTGAGGTCTACCATTGATCGAGGGCGCGGGCCTTTCCCGCGCCTTCATCTACCAGAAAGGGGCATGGTTTGAACGAAATTGTGGCCGGTGCGATCCGGTGGACGTTGCGGCTCGTGGTCGTCGCCATGGGTGCACTTTTTTTCCTGAGTCTGCTGGCCGCGGCCGCCGTTCTGGCACTCGTGTGGGGCGCACGCGCCGTGTGGGCGCGCCTCACGGGCCGCCCGGTCATGCCCTGGGCCATGCGCATGAACCCGCGCGAGGGGTGGAGCACCGTGTACCGCAGCACGGCACGCTGGACGGCGCCCGGCCCGACGGCGCATGCCCCGCAGCGCAGCACGGACGTCACCGACGTCGTGCCGCGCGAAGTGCATTGATTGCTATTGAAATATGAGCTGCTGGCGCTTGCTGGATAAGCGCCGGAGGCTCAAAAGGCTATAACACTCTCCGCCCCGTGCATTCAGCCGTTGGGCGGCCCGTATTGCGCGATCACCTGCTGCTCGGTGAGCGTCGGCGTCTGGTTCGCGAAGGCGTAGTACGCGGGCTTCTTGTCGATGTAGATCTGGCTGGCCAGTTCGAAGTCCTGCGTCTCGAAGGCCCCGGCGGGAATGAAATATTCGCCCGTCGCCAGCAGCTTGTAGTACAGGTGTGTTCCGCAGCGCGTGCAGAAGGCCCGCTGTGCCCAATCAGAGGACGCATACACGCCGATATGCTCCTCACCCGTGAACTCCACATCCGGCCCGCAATGCACGGCCAGCAGCGGCCCGCCACCCCAGCGGCGGCAGAAGCCGCAATGGCAGGCGCCGATTTCCTTGGCCGCGGGGGACGTGAAGTGGACTGCGCCGCAAAGACAATGACCGTTCATCTCGTGTTCCTTTCAATCGGAAGGGCAGGGGCGCATCTTACGGGGGCAGGGCGGCAACACAATGTCACGCGCGGCTCGGTCTGGCGGTGGGGCGGCGAGCCCTATCATGCACGGCATGAGCCCTGATGACATCCGCCACCTGTTCGACCTCCAACGCCAAGCCAGCCGCGCCCACCCCGATGTGCCCTTGATGGTGCGTCGAGAGCGTTTGCTGCGGCTGTCCAAGATGCTGGACGAACATGGGCCGGTGCTGGCGGCGGCGGTGCAGGCGGACTTTGGCATGCGCTCGCAGCGCCTGACGGAGGTGGCCGACCTTTTCGTGCTGCGCGCGGAACTGGGGCATACGCTCAGGCATCTGGCGCGCTGGAGCCGGCGCACGAGGGTGCGCACGCCGCTGTTCCTGCAGCCAGCGCGTGGCTGGATCGAGCGCCAGCCGCTGGGCGTGGTGGGCATCATCTCGCCGTGGAACTACCCGGTGCAGCTGGCGCTGGGGCCGGCCATTGGTGCGCTGGCCGCGGGCAACCGGGTGATGCTCAAGCCGAGTGAGCTCACGCCCCACACGTCCGCCCAACTGGCCGCGCTGGTGGCGCAGTTCTTCGCACCCGAAGAGTTCTGCGTGGTGCAGGGCGACGCGGCCACGGCCGCGCTCGTGGCATCGCTGCCATTCGACCATCTGGTGTTCACCGGCTCCACCGCCGTGGGGCGCAAGGTGGCGCAGGCGGCGGCGGCCAATCTCACGCCGACCACGCTGGAGCTGGGCGGCAAGTCGCCGTGCATCATCGATGCGGACTGCGACATGCAGGAGGCAGCGCTCAAGATCGCCCATGGCAAGCTGCTCAACGCGGGCCAGACCTGCATCGCACCCGACTACGTGCTGCTGCCGCGTGGCAACGAGGCGGCCTTTGCCGAAGCGTTCCGCGTGGCGGTGGCGCGGCTGTTTCCGTACTTCGAGGGCAACCCGGACTACGCCTCCATCATCAGCACGCGCCACCTCGCACGGCTGCGCACCATGCTGCAGCAAGCCCAGACGCAAGGGGCGGAGGTACACGTGCTGCAACCCGTGCCGGGCTCGCCCCCGCCACCGCCTCCGGGTATCGGCGACGGCGTAGGGCGGCAGATGGCGCCAACGCTGGTGTTCGGTGCCAGCCCGAACATGCAGCTCATGCAGGAAGAAATCTTCGGGCCCGTGCTGCCCGTGCTCAGCTACGAGCGCCTGGACGATGCCATTGCCCACATCAACGCGCACCCGCGTCCGTTGGCGCTGTATTGGTTCGGGCGCAGCGAGGCGGTGCGCGACGATGTGCTGCGGCGCACCGTGAGTGGCGGCGTCTCGGTGAACGACACGCTGATGCACATCGCGCACGACGCGCTGCCTTTTGGCGGCGTGGGTGACAGCGGCTGGGGCGCCTACCATGGCGAGGCCGGCTTTCTGCGCTTTTGCCACCAGAAGTCGGTGCTGGCGCAGTCGCGCTGGTCGCTGGGACACCTGCTATACCCGCCCTATGGCGCGCGTTTCGACCAAGTGATGGCGCTGCTGCGCCGCCTGATGTAGCGCGGCGTAGCCGTGGCATGCGCGCTATGCCACAGATGGCCGCGTTTGCGTGCAATGGTGGGGTTGGCAAGGTGGAAACTGCGGGGCATGAGAGGCGAAGCGGTATTTGCGCGAAAATGCTGGGTTTTTCGCTTTTCACCTGCTTTCGTTTTCCCATGTCCAGTATCCAGGTTCGTCCCGCCACCCTTCGCGATGCCAAAGCCATTGCCCAGGTTCATACCTCCGCCGCGTTGGAAGCTTACCGAGGGCTGCTGCCTGACGATCAGTTGAAGTCCATGTCGTCCGTCGAGAAGCGCCAAGCCTACTGGCGCGAGGCGATCGAGTATTGCGAGCCCCAGGTCCAGGTGGCCGTGGACGGCGACAAGATCGTCGGTTTCGTCGGCTTCGACCGCTCGCGTGATGAAAAGACGCGCAACACCACCGGTGAAATCTGGGCCATCTACGCGGCCCCCTCGCATTGGAACAAGGGTGTGGGCGTGGCCCTGTGGGACGCCGCGCGCGACGGCCTGCACGAAGAGGGCTGCACCACCGTGACGGCCTGGGTGCCGCTGCGCAATGAGCGTGCCCTGCGCTTTCATGAACTTGCCGGCTTCAAGCGCGAGATGACGACCGCCAAGACCGCTGTGGTCGGCGGCGTGAAGATCGAGGAAGTGCGCCTCAAGCGCCCGATCAACTGAGCCCCGCCATGATCCACTGGAGCGAACACGGCGAGGACCGCAGCGCGCCGTGGCGCTCCGAAAGCGGCGCCAGCGCGCCGCGCCGGGTGGTGTTGGCTGACGACACGCTGGCTGCCGATGCGGCCTATCGCCTGGTATGCGAAGGCACGGCCCTGCTGTGGCGCGGCGACTTTCAGAACGCGCGCCATCTGCTGGACGCGCTCAAGCGCCGTATCGAACGTCCGCGCAAGAGCGGCAAAGGCGGTCGGAACAGCGCCGTGCCCGCGGCGGAGTTCCCGCACGCCTTTCATTTGCATCGCCAGGCGCAGGCACAGCGCGCCCGCCTGCTGGGGCTGCTGCTGATCGAGCTGCAGCCCGACTGGAGCATCGCCCTGCGCCGCGCCCCCGACTGGCGCGCGGCCTGCGCCGAGGCCTGGGGCCCGGCGCTGCAGGAGTCCACCGTTGTCTCGCTGCGCGAGTTGCTGGGCGCCGTGGGGGCGCACGAATGGCGCCGCAAGGGGGTGGATGTGCCCGCTCTGGGCGCATGCATTTACCCGCATTACGGCGTGTTTTCGCCCGTGCGGGGCGAGTATGTGGACCTGGTCGCCCAGGCCCCGCTGCCGCCGGGCGCGGATGCGCTCGCTTTCGAGATCGGCACCGGCACCGGCGTGCTGGCCGCCGTGCTGGCACGGCGTGGCGTGGCCCGCGTGGTGGCGACCGAGTTGGACCCGCGTGCCCTGGCCTGTGCGCGGGACAACCTGACGCGGCTGGGCCTGGAGGACCGCGTGCAGTTGCTGCAGACCGATCTGTTCCCGCCCGCGACCACCTTCGGGCGGGCGCCACTCATCGTCTGCAACCCGCCCTGGCTGCCGGCCAAGGCCAGCGCGCCCATCGAGCGCGCGGTGTATGACGAAGACAGTCGCATGCTGCGTGGTTTTCTGACGGGGTTGCCTGCGCACCTGGCGCCGCACGGCGAGGGATGGCTCATCCTGTCGGACCTGGCGGAGCATTTGCGCCTGCGCACCCGCGACGCACTGCTGGGCTGGATTGGCGCCGCGGGGTTGCGGGTGCTGGGCCGCCACGACATCCGCCCGCGCCACGCCAAGGCCACCGCCGGTGGCGATGCACTGGCCGACGCGCGCGCGGCCGAGGTCACGTCGCTGTGGCGCCTGGGTTTGGCAAGCCCGACGCAACAGTCCTGAATCGCATGCGCTCGGGCGATATGGCGCTCCTGTTTTTATAGCTTACAGCCCTTGAACAGTAAGCGCTAGAGGCTTGTTTGACCCATAAGCTGCTGATGAGCACGCCCGCACCACTGCTGCTCGCCCCCATGGAAGGGCTGCTCGACTTCGTGCTGCGCGACGTGCTCACACGGGTGGGCGGGGTGGACCGCTGTGTGTCCGAGTTCATCCGCGTCACCGGCAGCCTGCTGCCGGACAAGGTGTTCCTGCGTTACATACCCGAGCTGAACCACGGCGGCCGCACGCTGGCAGGGGTGCCCGTGCGGGCGCAGCTGCTGGGATCGGACCCGGTCAGCATGGCCGAGAACGCGGCCCGGCTGGCAGAGCTGGGTCCGGAAGGCATTGACCTGAATTTCGGTTGCCCCGCCAAGACGGTGAACCGCCATGGGGGTGGCGCGGCCCTGTTGCGCGAGCCCGAGCGCATCGCGGCGGTGGTGGAGGCGGTGCGCCGCGCCGTGCCCGCGCATGTGCCGGTGTCCGCCAAGATGCGCCTGGGCTACGACGATGCAGGCCTGGCGCGTGAATGCGCGCGGGCCATGGCACGCGGCGGCGCCTGCGAGCTGGTGGTGCATGCGCGCACGAAGGCCGACGGCTACCGCCCGCCCGCATACTGGGAGCAGATCCCCGCGATTCGCGAGGCGGTGGGCATTCCGGTGGTGGCCAACGGCGAGATCTGGACCGTGCAGGACGCACTGCGGTGCCGCAGCGTGTCGGGCTGCGACGCTCTTATGCTGGGCCGCGGCATCGTGGCAGACCCGGGCCTGGCACTGTCTATCCGCGCTCACGACCGCGGTGCGCCTGCACTGGGCCTGCCCTGGGAAGACCTGCTGCCGCACATGGCGCGCTTCTGGCATCTGGTGTGCGAAGACCTGGAGCCGCGCCAGCGCGCCGGCCGGCTCAAGCAGTGGCTGAACCTGCTGCGCCGCCGTTACCCGCAGGCGCAGGCCGCGTTCGACGAGGTGCGCGTGATGACCGACCAGCAGGCCATTACCGCCTGGGTGGCGCGTGTCTGCGCTGGGGCATCTGTCACAGCAGGTGGTCGGGCGCCAGCGGCCCCAGCAGCTTGAGCAACAGCCGCAAGGCCAGGCTGCTGTCGGGGTCGGTGTGCGCATCCTCCAAGCCGCTGCCCTGCGGCGCGCGCCAGACCAGGTCACCGTCGGCGCTGCGTTGCAGGTGCCACGCCCCCTCGCGCATGGCGGTGTCGATCTGCTGCGCTGCTTCGGCGGCCAGGGCGCGGCTGCGAATCAGCAGGGCGATCTCGGTGTTGTGCAGCTGGGAGCGCAGATCCAGGTTCATGGAGCCGACCACCACCATGCGGCCGTCCACGACCATGACCTTCGAATGCAGCATGGAGCGCGAAGCCCCCGCCGCGCTGGCACCCGAACTGCCAAAGGCCGAGCGCAGGCCGGCCTGCTCGCTGCGCAGTTCGTACAGCTCCACACCCATGGCCAACAGGTCTTCGCGGTGGCGGGCATAGCCCACGTGGGCAATGGGCGCGTCATTGGACGCTAGCGAATTGGTGAGCAACCGCACACGCACGCCGCGCTGGCGCGCACGTGCAAAGGCGCGCTTCATGTCGTCGCCTGGAACGAAGTAGGGTGAGATGATGAGCAGCTCGCGCCGTGTACGGTCCATGAGGGTGAGCAGCCCGTCCACCACCGTGTCCCCGCTGGACACGGGCGCTGCGGGCGCCGGCGGTGCCTGGGGCGTGTCGCTGGCTTCCGGATGGGCGCCCGGCGTTGTGCCCACGCGTATCGCGGCGGACGGTGCCGGTTCGTCACCCTCCAGCGGAATCTTGGTCGGCTCGTCCACCAGCATGGCGGCGGGCGCCCATATGAAATCGACGGTGCGCAGGTCCATGGGCTGCGTGTCCCACTGGGGCGATGAGGCGAGGGAGCGGTCTGCAGGGGCGGTGGAGCCGGGCGAGCCGGCTTCCGCGCCTGCCTTCTCGCCACTGCTGCGCACCTGCGCACGCAAACGGTCCAGCTCTTCTCGGCTGACGAGCGACTGCACGGGATAGGCGCGCGGGTTGTTCCAGTAGCTGTCAAAACTGCGCGACATGTCGGCCACGATGGGGCCGACGGCCAGCACGTCCAGGTCAACAAAATTCTCGGCCTCTGCCTTGCCGAAGTACGCGTCGCCCAGATTGCGCCCTCCGGTCACGCCCATCATGTTGTCGGCCAGGAACAGCTTGTTGTGCATGCGCTGCTGCACACGCGAAAAATCGCTGACCGCGCCCCACATCCGGCCCAGGAACGATGCGCGGGGGCCCGCCACCGGGTTGAACATGCGCATTTCGATGTTCGGCTCGAACGCCATGCGCATGACCAGCGCGTTGCGCCCCGTGCTGTGGAAATCGTCGAGCAGGATGCGCACGCGTACGCCGCGCCGCGCTGCGTTCACCACGCTGCGCAGCAGGTGCGCGGAACTGGCATCGGCATGGATGGCGTAGTACTGCAGGTCCAACGTCTTCTGCGCCGATTGCACCAGCGCGAGCCGGCTGCCATAGGCCTCCTGCGGGCCGCTCAAGAGGGAGAATCCTGACGCATGGCGGGCGCCTGCCTTCTGGCGCAGCTGTTGCACCATGGTGGCTAGCTCCGTACGCTCGCCCGCCGTGTCCAACGCCGTGGACACGGGCCGGTCCACATCCTTGGGCAACCCACCGCAACCGCCGAAGGCCAGGACCAGCAAAGCCATGATTGGCCAGCGCGACCAGGTGCGATGGCGAAGGTGGCGGAGCAGGTCTATGAAGGACATCGAACGCAATAAAGTGAGGTGACGACAGGGGTATAGCGCGAAACTCGGCTGCGCGACTGTCGGACAACGGCATGCAAGCACGCGGGCGTGTGGCGCATCGCCTGGACCGCGCAGGGGGGATTCAGAAGTCTGCGCGCCCCGCGATGCGGGACACCACCCGTAGATCGGGCCCCACCTGCTGCACGGTTTGGAATTGCATCGGAATCCCGTCGGCCAGCGTCTGCAACGGCCCCCAGTTGGACAGGCCCTGGGCTCCCTGGCCCAGCATGAGCGGGGCCAGATAGAGCAGCAGCTCATCCACGAGCCCTTCCCGCAGGAAGGAGCCGTTGAGCTTGTGACCGGCCTCCAGGTGCAGTTCATTCACGCCTTCGCGGGCCAGGTCGTGCAACAGGGCGGGCAGATCCACCTTGCCCTGGTCATTGGGCAGTTCGATGACCGTGGCGCCGCGTGCCCGCAGCGACGTGGCGCCAGCGGCATCTGGCCGGGCGGTGTAGATCAGTACACGCCGGTCGGCAACGTTGAACAGCCGGGCATTCGCAGGCGTCTGCAGCAGGCTGTCGACAATCACCAGATGCGGCTGGCGTGGGGTGGCGATCTCCCGCACATCCAGGCGCGGGTCATCCGCCAACACGGTGCCGATGCCTGTCAACACGGCGCAGGCGCGGGCACGCCAGGCATGCCCGTCGGCACGGGCCGCCGGGGATGTGATCCATTGGCTGGTGCCATTGGCCAATGCGGTCACGCCATCGAGCGAGGCCGCGGCCTTCATGCGCACCCAGGGGATGCCGCGCACCATGCGGCTGAAGAAGCCGATATTCAGATCGCGCGATTGCGTACCGCCGGGGCCCACCTCCACCTGCACTCCCGCAGCCCTCAGCCGCGCGAACCCTTGACCCGCCACCAGCGGATTGGGGTCGGCGATGGATGCCACTACGTGTGCAATCCCGGCCTGAATGAGCGCATCGCAACAGGGACCGGTGCGCCCCTGGTGTGCGCACGGCTCCAGCGTGACGTATGCGGTGGCGCCGCGCACGTCGCATCCCCGCGCGGTTGCGTCACGCAAGGCCATCACCTCGGCATGGGGCGCCCCTGCGCGCTGGGTAAAGCCCTGGCCCAGCATGTTGCCGTTAACGTCGGTGATGACGCATCCCACGCGGGGGTTGGGATTGGAAAGAAAAAGCGCCTGGGCGGCGAGCCCAAGCGCTTGGTTCATGGAGGGAGAAATCTCAGTCATGGCGCCGCGATGGTAGCGCCCCGGGCTGAATTTATTTGCCCCAGCAGTCGGGGTCGTAGCCGCTCTCTCCGGACTTCTTGCCGGCGGCTCCCCGCACGCCGGTATTGCTGAGGGTATAGGTGCCGCATTTGTCCCCTGTCTGTGCGCCCTTTGGCGTGGCAGTGAGAGTGAACGCAGCGGTTGTATTACCTGCTTGAAAAGCAATGTCGTAGCGTTTAGTGGTATCGCCATTCCAAGTAAAGGCCGCAGGCAGTGCCGTGGGATAGAGGCCGTTAGCAGTGGCGGCACGCTCCAACCACTGCTGTGCCTGCAACAGCCCCGCGCGTGCATCTGCCCGGTGACCACGGCGCACATACTCGGAATAGCTGGGGTAGGCAATGGCCGAGAGAATGCCCACGATGGCTACCACGATCATCAACTCGATCAATGTGAAGCCCCGATGCTTCTGTTGCGCAACATTGTGATAAATCATCGCAACCTCGTCATTTCACCTGACGCCAGCTCGGACGCAGTGTTTGCTCGGGCATCAAGGCCAGGGCTTCCTTGTTGTTCTTGGTATCAATGTCATTCATCTTATTGCCCTGCTTGATGAGGATGTGGGATCCTTTACTGACGACTGAATACGAAACGCCGCCATCGTCACTGTTATACAAACCGTCTTTGTTCGCATCTACCAACTGAACCGATGGGGCTTTACCGTCCATGATGTTGATGAGCAGACGCGCCTGGCGCTCTTCGTCCACCGACGTGGACTCGCAGCTTTCCGTGGTGGACTCCACCAGCGCTCCCTTGGCAGGCACCTGTGGCCAAGCCACCATGATGTTGCTGCCGTCATAAATCTCCATCGGTTTGAGCAAACGTTGGCCAACCGAAGGAAAGTCTACATACCAGCCGTTGAAGTTGGACCACGTGTCTTTGGTTAGTTCGTCAACTTCGACGATGACTCCATTGTCGCCATTGATGTCGATCTTGCGCTGTGCAAGTTTTGCATTGGTCACGCCAGATCCCAGCGGCGTCGGAACAGGCACGCAGTCGTCCGCAGGAACGGGGGCACAAGTGCCGCCGCCTGGGTGCACTTGTAGGCGCTTGCCCATGGTAGTGCTGACAACCTTGTACCGCGTGTTATCCAGGACTGAATACAGCGTCTGCACCTTCACGTCATTCTGGTCATCCTTGGTGACATTGCGACCGGTGCCGAAGGACACCATCACACCACCAACGCGCACGGTCTTCGCGCTGCTACCGGAGCCAACGGTCATTGTGCGGTCGTTGGCGCGCACGGTTGGAGCGATGGTGATGGATTGCGCGTTGGGTCGGCTCGTCCCGTTGAGTGCTGTAGGCCCTGCGGCCGTGAACAACGGCTGGCCGCCGAAGGCTACGTTCCAGTTGGCCTCATTCTCACTGGTCAGGTCAAATTTCCACATGTTGCCCAGGTTGTCGCCTGCATAGGCTACATCTGGCATCCCGTCGCCATTGAAATCCATCAAGCGCGGGGCAGACAGACCGTTGTCTGCCGCGTTCCCGGTACCGGCTTGGTCATTGGTGGTAGCCAAGCGTTTCAGTTCTTTGTTGCCGTCTAGGTACTGGATCAGCAGCACTGGGCGTTGATTGGTGCTGTTGTAGCCGTTACCTAGCACTGCGGCCCAGCGACCGTTGTTTAAACGGGTGATCTGTGCAGTGCGCGCAGGATTGTTCTCGTCCAGCACGGGTTGTGCAGTGATGTGGCCGATGTCCTTGTCTTCTTCAACGGCGGTTTCGCAGGCCGTTTTTTGGGTTCCAGTCAAAGTTGTGCAGTCGTTTGCGGTCTCGCTGGAGCCGCGAGTGCGATCCATTTGCACTAACTGGCTGGCATTGGCATTGATGAAGCCGGCGGTGGCCGACGGATCAGTCACGTCCAGCACAAAGTAGCCTTTGCCGCCCAGGCCTAGCGACCCGACCAACACTGTGCGCCAATTTGGTGTATCTGTTGAGCCAGTATCCACGTCGCCAGTCATGGGCGACCCATCCACGAAATACGCGTGTTTGTTGTTGTAGTCCTGGCTGGCCAAATCCTTCAACTTCCCAATAATGCCGCGAGGTACGTAGGCAATGCGTTCCTTTCCGTCGGCGGCAGAGAATCCATGCAACATGCCGTCATTGCCGCCCACATAGATCACAGGATCCCGATCCTTTTGTGCCTTGGTGTAGGCAGAGTATCCCTTCAGTGGGTAATTGCTGGCCGGTGCTCCGGTGTACCAGACTACGGAATTGATAATGTCTCCCTGGCGGCTCTTGCGTTCGCGCAATTTGGTTGAGCCTTCCTGGGTGCGATCACCCCGCACGTAGTTCAACAGGTGCTGTCCGCTGGTGGTTACGGGGCTGGTGGTATTTAGGCCTAGAGCGGCTTTTTGTGCTGTGCTCAGATAGGTCTGATCACTCGCCCACTGAAACAACACGCCGCCCTTCGGAGCGTTGTTAGCGGCGATCCATTGATCACTCCAACTCAGGATAAAGCGTGTGGAAAGGTCTGCGATGGCATCCAGCCGATCGGCTGTATTTTTCCCCTCCCATCCTGCGGCTGAAATGATGGAACCATCGGTTTTCACTGTCTCCGCAGTCACGAAGCCTTTCCAGGCATTCGTGGGTTCATAAGCGCCGATGAACTTGCCTACGTTGCTGCGAGTGTTGTTGGAACCGCTGGTTGCCGTGGATGTCAGGTCTGGTGCTGTTTCAGTACTGATCTGACCGAAGATTTCACGGAAGGCCTTTTCCAAATCTTCGCCTTTTTCTACCGCGTAAAAGCGGCCGCGGCCGTTCAAAGCGGCGTGCCACAGGTCCAGTGCCCGTACGGCCTCGCCGCCGCCGTTCATGTCGGGCCAAGTCTTGGTGCCATTCGCCAGGTTGGGGAAACTGCCATCGTAGCCAAACGGCACCATGCTGGTGGGCGGTGAGATGTTGAACTTGGCGTCGCTGTAATTCTGCTTCCACGTATAGGCCATCGCGCTGAAACCGATGGTGTAAGTGACCATGTGTGGCCAAGTGGCAGGGTTGTATTTTGGGTTCCAGTAGCGTTCCAGCGTGGCGGACGTGCCGCTACTGTTTGTAAAGGTTTCTGTCGCGGGTGCTTTGCGGTATTCCGCTGTGGGCTGCATGGTGCCAGTCATGCCCGTGGTGTGGGGTGGCACTGCCCAACTGTTGAAAGCCCAGTCGGCCAGGGTGTTGGTGTAGGAGTCGCGATACAAGGCAGTCTTGGATCTAGCTGCAGCAGTAGAACCACCAAATACCGTTCCATCAGGCAGGGTTAAGCTGTTGGCGTTGTCGGTTTGGCCTGGTGTGGAAGGGGTGTTGTTCCACCGGCCGTCCGTCATGATGATGTGGTAGCTGCGGCGGCAAGCCAGATAGGGGGCTCCCGTAGTGCCAGGCTTGGATGCCCAAGGGCTGTTTTCGCTCAACGGCTGTCGCATGTAGGCGTCGGCCTGGCTGAACATCTTGTGCGATGGCGTGCCGTTGTTTGCCACCAGGCCATTAACGAAGCTCACAAAGTTGGCGCGGTGCGTGGCTTCCAACGGCCGCATGGAGTTGGTATTCATGCTGGCGCTATTCACGCTGCCCGCTCCAGAAGCCTTACCGTTGTTCCACATCGCTTGCCATGCAAGGCGGATTTTCCCGTCCGGCAGCAGCGTGGTGTCGCGGAAGACGCCGCCCGCGCCGTTGTTACCGATCAGTGCGTACTTCAGCACGTTGATGCGCTTTGCGTTGACAGGCCATGACCCATCGGCATTCGGTACCGAAGTATTGGATACGTTGTTGCTGCTTTCGCTGTCCAGACGGTAGCCCATACTACCCGAGTCATCCACTGAAATGATGACGTTAGGCGTGACATAAGGCTCTTTAGTACCAGGTGGCGCGGTTGCAAGGTCCAAAGCCCATGCGCCATGCGGCGCCAGCGCGGCGCTGGCGGCCAGCGCTAGCAAGGTCTTGCGGAAATGGGGCGTAGTGTTGCGAATCATGGGTGCCCTCCTGTTGGATGACATTTGAAGTTGAATACTGCGTTAGGCACTTGCGGAACAAATGCGTGATGCTCATTCGTTAATAACGAAAATTAATCCTTGAGCTTTTGCTGTGCGTATGACTGTTGCAATACCACTTGAGTGCTGGACTTGAGACCTTGGGCCACGGCTGTAATACGGTAGATGACACTAGGTGTCAGGTTCAATGGCAGCAGATTGTTGGCTGTGCCTACGATCACTCCAGAATTTTTGCTGCTTTCGTCATAGGGCAATACTTCAATCCAGTACCAACCTCCCCTTCCGGAGGAGGAGCGATCTGCCAAAATGGGATTAATAGGTTTGTCACTTGAACTCTCCCACTGCGCGCCCGTGAACTGCCCGTAGCGCGCACCGGCGGTTGTGCCGTCCGGCCGGGCCGTCGTCATTTGCCCGAGCGTGATGCCTTTGGTACTGTCCTTGTTATTCCAAAAATCCTGGCTGCCGGTGCGCTTGGCGCACAAACCATTACGGCATTGGCCGAGGTGGGCCTCCAGGCTGCTTAGTAGCGGGCCAATGTCCTTCGCCTCCAGCGGAATTTTTTCTGCCGTGGCCGTGCGGCACACGTTTCCAGCGCCGACACACATGCTCCCGTCCGGGTTTTCACCGCGGATGTCCAGTTCGGCGTCTTGCAGCAAGGCTTGCGCGGCCTCGAAGGCACGCTGGTAGTCGGCATCGTTACTCACTACCATCTCATTAAAGAGCGAGGTGCGCGATGCCCACAGGGCCAGTAGCATCGAGAGCATGATGAACACAATGACCGTGAAGAGCGCAACTCCGTCTTGGAAGCGACGCACGGTGTATGGCACGTGTGGCATGGTGATGAAAAGTTAAAGCGCGGAGCCGACCAGCCCTTGGCTGCGCAATTGGAAAACGTTACGGAACGGGATGTGCATGCGCCGCGCGCGCGCTCCGGTCAGAGAAGTCATGTTGACCTGCGTAGAACCGTCGCAGTCCGTGTAGCTACTGCCTGGGGGCATGTCGATGGCCTCGTTGCCGTAGAGTACTAGGCAAACCTCCACGGCTTGTATTCGAGACCAGTCGGGTTGGCCATTGCCGTCGGCGTCTGGGATGTTGTCCGCCGTGAAATAGCGGATTTGTGGGTTACCCGGCGTGGATGTGTTGTCCTGTAGCAGGTAGCGCACCTGGAAATTGGCAACGTTTTGCACGAGGGGTTGGGCCGTCGCACCGTTGCCTCTGCAGCGCAGTTCACTGCCATTCAAGGAGAAGGTGCTTTCGATTCGTTGATGAGTGGTATTGGTATCGGCCGGCCCGCCCAGACAATTGCGTCCGGTGTACTGGGCCGTGCCGCCAGGAAACAGGGGCTCCATATAGCGGCTGTAGCCCGCGGTGAGTGCTACCGGGCTGGCAGTTCCGCCAAGTGCGTTGGTAGCCGGATCGAATGTGTCCAAACCTCCACCAGGGGTGCCGATCGTGGCCACAAACCCCACCGGAACAAGAGCCAGGCTGCCTGCAGCCTCGGTAGTGGCGCCGCTGGGATTCAGATCCAGAAATAACGAACCCGACTGGCGTAATTGCTGCCCAATGATGCGCATGGCATAAGAGGCTTGTTGCTGTATGCCGCTGGCGTCGCTGACAGTGCCTGTCACACCACGCGAGACCATCAGCGCGCCGAGGGCCACTGCCACTACCAACAGGCCGATCGAAAGGCCGACCATCAGTTCGATTAGCGTGACACCACGCTGTTTCAATGGACCGGCCGCTGAAAGGATAGTTTGGGTACGCATGTGTCAGGCCCCCGGGCAGAAATATTGCGTGAAGCCTCCACCCAGATAGGGTGCGCAGCGCGCAGAAACGGGGATGTACTGCAGGTGGCAGGTAAAACCATCGGGGCAAGTATTTGTGCCGCCTCCCGTGGCATCGGCAAACGATCCGTCGCTCTGCTTGATCTTGCTGGCGTTGATCTCGTCTTTGTAGGCGTCTTCGGTGCTGCGTTCGTTCTCGCGCCAGGCGATGATCACGCCAAGCTGGCGCTGATTGCCCGCCGCGGGCTCGGCGGCAGCCGTGAAGATGCTGGCACGGCCCAGGGGAAGGGTGTTGGCGACGGCCTGCTTCCATACGCGCAGGTCGTAGTTCGCCAGTTGATCGCGGGTGCATGCGGCGCTTGCGCAGTCGCCAGTGGTGGGTACATCGGTATAACCGGAGGTGTAGTCGCCCACGTTGCCTAGAGCATTGGGGTGTACCTTCAAGCGCTCGCTCAGATCTTCAATCAAGCGTATAGCCTGCGCCCGTCGTACTGTCGTTTGCGTATCGCTCAAAGTACGCAATTGCACGCCAAGGATGCCCAGGATGCCCAGGGCAGCAATGACGATAGCGACCAGGGACTCGATCAGTGTGATCCCGCGCTGGCGTTGGGTTGGAAAAGGTGTTTTCATGGGTGTTACCCGGTGCAAGGGATATCCTCGGGGGGGATGATTCGGACTCGCCCGCCCGAGCTCATGCAGACGCCTCGTGCGGCGGAGTTGGAAAGGCTCTTGCCCAGTGGAACCAGACTGAACCCAAGCCAGGTGCCATCCACCAAGCCCCAGCGGTTGAGTTGGATGCGCGCGCCACCGCTGCTTCGCGTGACCTCTAGCCTGGCAGGTGTTTCAAAGCTCTGAAGCACTTCAGGGTCAGCGCAGGTGCCGCTGGCGTTGATACTGCTGCAGGACAAAACTTGCCAGCCGCAGTTCCAGTCGTCCACATTGTCTGCCGTGCAACTCGTGCTGCTGGGCAACTTCTGTATGACGACATTGCCCCCCCGCTTGATAGCTTCGGATCGCGCGTAATACAGTGTGGATTCCAGGCCGTTGGCTGCCTGCCGCACGCGCCATCCTTCAATGATCGGAGTGAAACTAGGCGTAGCAAGCGCTGCAAGGACGGCCATGATGGTCACCACCACCATCAGCTCGATGACGGTGAAACCGCGTTCGGCAGTCTGAGGCCAGTGCTGTCTGGAAGGTGCGTGCGGGAGTTGCATGCCGGCATGCTAGGCAGAATTCATTGCATGTGTTTGGAACGAAGGATGAGCGGGGGGTTAGTGCCGACAGACGGCGCATTGAGACGTGTGGTCAGCAGATCCGGTGTCCGACAAAGCATGAGTTAGCGCGAACCGCGCGGCTTCCGTGTATCGCTTGTATTCACGTTAGGCTCGCCCCATGCCGCTCTGGACTTTGGATCCTTTCCTCCTGGCTTGCGCCCTACCGCTGGCGCTGGCCATCGACGGCCGCTGGGGCGAGCCCCCTGCTGCCTTTCACCCCGTCGTGTGGATGGGGCGGGCGCTGGGGTGGGCAGGGATGCGCATCGCGCCGCTGCAGGCCACAGGCCGGGATATACGGTCTTTTTGCGCTGCAACGCTTGTCTGGTGTGCGCTAGCAGCTATCGTTTTAATAGTATCCAGCGCTTTGCAGTGGGTCGCCATCGCGTTGCTTCCCGTCTGGGGTGCAGCGCTCGTAGTGGGATTGCTGCTGAAACCTATGCTGGCCTGGCGCATGCTGCGCGGGGAAGTGCTGGCGGTGGAAGATGCGCTCGCGCAGTCGCTAGATGCGGGGCGCGAGCGACTGTCCTGGCTGGTCAGCCGTGATGTGCAAGGGCTCGATGCGGCGGCCGTGCGCGAGAGCGCCATTGAATCCCTGGCCGAGAACCTCAGCGACTCCGTGATTGCGCCGCTGTTCTGGTTCGTGCTGCTGGGCCTGCCCGGTGCGGCGCTTTACCGCTTTGCCAATACGGCCGACGCGATGTGGGGATACCCCGGCATGCGCGGTGGGCGCTACTGGCAATGGGCGGGCAAGTGGGCGGCGCGTGCGGACGATGTGCTGTCCTGGCTGCCCGCGCGCATCACGGCGGTGCTGTTGTGGGGTGTGTCGCGTGGCAACGGCGCCCGCTGGAGTGATCTGCGCGCGCAGTCGCGCCTCACGCCGTCGCCCAACGGCGGGTGGCCTATGGGGGCGATGGCGCTGGCGTTGGGGGTGCGCCTGTCCAAACCAGGTGTGTACGTGTTGAACGCCCCCGGGCGTGCGCCCCAGGCCGCGGACACGCAGCGTGCGGTGCATTTGGCATCAAAAACACTGCTAGCGCTTGTGGTGCTTGCGGTAACAGCTCTGTTATTGATAGCTATAGTGCACACCCATGTCTGACCATGCGCCACAGCACGGCGGCCCGGATGCGCTGGGTGTGCCGCTGCATGACTTCTCCACCAACGCCAACGCCTGCGGTCCTTGTCCGCAGGCCATCGCGGCGCTCCGGCAGAGTGACTTCATCCACTACCCCGACCCGGCCTACACCGCGCTGCGCGCGCAGATTGCCACGTTCCACGGCGTGGCGGTGCAGCGCGTGGTGCTCGCCGCCAGCGCCAGCGAGTTCATTCATCGCATCACCACGCACGCGGCACGCAGCGGCGTGCGCCAGGTCGCTGTGCCCGCGCATGGCTACGGCGACTACACCCGCGCGGCCCAAGTGTGGGGGCTGGACTGCCGCCACACACCTTCTTCTGAGCCGGCGCTGCACTGGGCGTGCGAACCCGCCAGCCCGTTGGGAACGACCGATGCTGCACTGACGGCGTGGTGCGCCCCGGCCCCTGTCGGCGTGTTGCGCATACTGGACTGCGCCTATGCACCCCTGCGCCTGGAGGGAGCCGCCACCGTAGCGCCTGATGCCGCCTGGCAGATGTTGACGCCCAACAAGGCGCTGGGCCTGACCGGCGTACGCGCGGCCTATGCCATTGCGCCGAGTGCCGCGGTCGCCGATGGCAGTGTCGCCGCTGTGCAGGCGCTGGCGGCCTCCTGGCCGGTCGGTGCCGACGGTGTTGCCCTGTTGGCGGCCTGGGTCCGGCCGGATACGCAGGCATGGCTCGCGCAATCGCTGGCGACCCTGCGCGAATGGAAGGCCGCGCAACTGGCGCTGTGCGCGGCCCTGGGCTGGGCCGTTGCGCCGGGCAGTCTCGCCAACTTCTTCACGGCATGTCCGCCGGTGCAAGATGTGGGGACCTTCCTGCAATGGCTGCGCTCGCGTGGCGTCAAGCTGCGCGACTGCACCTCGTTTGGCCTGCCCGGGCATGTGCGCCTGGGCGTGCTGCCACCGCAGTCGCAGCGGGCGTTGGAGGTATCGTGGCGCCTCTACAAGGAATCGCAATGAACAAGACCCGACCCGGGCCGGCGCGCTGCGTCATGGTGCTGGGCACCACCAGCGGCGCGGGCAAGAGCTGGCTGGCCACCGCGCTGTGCCGCTACTACAGCAACCAGGGCCTGAAGGTGGCGCCTTTCAAGGCGCAGAACATGAGCAACAACGCGCGCGTGGTGGCTGCACCGGGCGAGCAGTTCGGCGAGATTGGCAGTGCCCAGTATTTCCAGGCGCTGGCAGCGCGGGCCGTGCCCGACGTGCGCATGAACCCGCTGCTGCTCAAGCCCGAAGCGGACACGAAGAGCCAGGTGGTGCTGCTGGGACAGGTGAGCGATGAGCTTTCGCAACTGCCATGGCGCGGCCGCAGCCAGCGTGTGTGGCCGCAGATCGCGGCGGCGCTGGACGCACTGCGGGCAGAGAACGACGTGGTGGTCATCGAAGGCGCGGGCTCGCCGGCAGAGATCAATCTGCACGCCAGCGACGTGGTCAACATGCGCGTGGCGCGCCATGCTGAGGCGCGCTGCCTGCTGGTGACGGATATCGACCGCGGTGGCGCCTTTGCCCACCTGTTTGGCACATGGGCGTTGCTGCCCGAGGAAGAACGCGCGCTCATCGCTGGCTTCGTGCTCAACAAGTTCCGTGGCGACGAGGCACTGCTGGCGCCCGCGCCGCAAATGCTGCAGGACAAGACCGGCGTGCCCGTCGTCGCCACCATTCCGATGCAGTGGAACCATGGCCTGCCCGAGGAGGACGGCGTGTTCGACATGCGCTCCACCGCCGTCGGTGCCGTGCATACGCGCATCGCCGTGGTGGCGTATCCGCGCATCAGCAATCTGGACGAATTCCAGCCGCTCAAAAATGTGCCGGGTGTGCGTCTGTCCTGGGCGCGCAGCCCAGCGGATGTGGAGGGCGCCGACTGGATCGTCCTGCCCGGCAGCAAGGCCACGGCGGCTGACCTGGCCTGGCTGCGCGCACAGGGGTTGGACGCGGCGATTGCTGCCCATGCGGCACGCGGTGGCCGTGTGCTCGGAGTCTGCGGTGGACTGCAGATGCTCGGCGAGGCGTTGATCGACACCGTGGGGGTGGACGGCAATGGCCCCGGCCTGGGCCTGCTGCCGTTGGTGACGAGCTTCGAGGCCACCAAGACCGTGCGGCCCACGCGCCAGTGCTTCGGCGCCGTACAAGGCGTCTGGCGGCATCTCGCCGGCGTGGCTGTGCAAGGCTACGAAATCCACCACGGCCAGACTGCGCAGCACCCGGCCATGGCAGCCAGCGGCGATGTAGCGCGCGAACTCATGCCCGGGTTGGCGTGGCAGAACCCCGGGGGCAATGTGCTGGGCCTGTACCTGCACGGCCTGTTCGAGGACGCAGCCGTGCTGCGGGCGCTGTTCGGTGCCGATGCTCCGACGCTGGATGCGGTGTTTGAGGGGCTGGCCGCCGGCATCGCACGGCACTTCGAGCCCGGGACGTTGGATGCCCTCGCTGTGCAGTAAAGGACGATAACTGCGGTTGTTATCATCCCCGTCCTCAGGTGCCCGCTGCCGCAAGGCAAAGGGAGAATCGGGAAGGCGGTTGGAGTCCGCCGCGTGCCCAACGCTGTAAGGAAGATGACCCCCGCTCAATGCCACTGGCCGCCAAGGCTGGGAAGGCGCGGCGGGTCAGATGAATCCAAGCCAGAAGACCGGCCTGAACGTTCATCGCGCTGCAAGGCCAGGCAGCGTGCGACCTATTCACGCACAGGGGACTGCCATGAATACCGCGCAGGCGCAAGCCACGCAAAGCGTTCACGCCTTTACGCAAGAGGCCCGCGACGCCATTTACCACACCATTTTTTCACGCCGTGATGTGCGGGGGCAGTTTCTGCCCACCCCGGTACCGGACGAGGTGCTCAGCCGCATCCTGACCGCGGCGCACTATGCGCCTTCCGTAGGCTTCATGCAGCCATGGAACTTCCTCGTGGTCCGTTCGCAGGACACCAAGCGCCGGGTGCATGATGCCTTCGCCAAGGCCCATGCCGAAGCGGCCGGTATGTTCGAGGGCGACAAGCGCGCGGTATACCAGCGTCTCAAGCTCGAGGGCATTCTGGAGTCGCCCATCGGCCTCTGCATCACGTGCGACCGCGAGCGCACCGGTCCGGTGGTGGTAGGGCGTACCCACATGAAAACCATGGACCTGTACAGCAGCGTCTGTGCCGTGCAAAACCTGTGGCTCGCCGCGCGCGCCGAAGGGCTTGGGGTGGGATGGGTGAGCATCTTTCACCAGGCCGACCTGCAGCAGGCGCTGGGTATTCCCAAGGGCATCACCCCCATCGCCTACCTGTGTGTCGGCTACGTCAGCCACTTCCATGCCAAGCCCGAACTGGAAACCGCTGGCTGGCTTCCGCGCCTGCCCGTGGAAGACCTGGTGTACTTCGAGCAATGGGGGCAGCGCGACGACCAGCAGCCGCTCATCGCGCATCTGCGGTGCGACCAGGCTGCGGCGCAGTGCAGTCGCCAGACCGCACCGGCATAAGCCAGCCACAACGCATGGGGCCCGCCCCGCAATACGGCCACCTCTTGATGTGCGCCCCGTGAGTCGGGGCCGCGCTGGACCTTTTTTTGACAATCGAAACACGCCATGATCATCGACCTGCCTTTCGTTGCTGACCTCACCGATCTGCCGCTGACGCAGGCCCTGCAACACAAGCTGGACAACAAGACCAAACCACTGGGTGCGTTGGGGCGCCTGGAGCAACTCGCCCTCCGTCTGGGCCAGATCCAAGGTACCGAATCACCCATGCTGCAGGCGCCGCAGATGCTGGTGTGCGCGGGCGACCATGGCCTGGCGGCCAAGGGCGTATCGGCCTACCCGAGCGACGTGACCTGGCAGATGGTCGAGAACTTTCTGGCAGGCGGCGCAGCCGTGAGCGTGCTGGCGCGCCAGCACGGCCTTCAGCTCACCGTGGCCGACTGCGGCGTGGCGCGCGAAGTACCCGCGCGCGACGTCGTTCCCGGTGCGCCCCGCCTGGTGCACTGCCGCGTGGCGGCGGGCACGCAGGACGCGAGCGTCGGCCCTGCGATGACCGAGGCGCAGTGCGCCCAAGCGCTGCGCAACGGCATGGATATCGTGCGCGCCATGCCCGGCAACGCGCTGCTGCTGGGCGAGATGGGTATTGGCAACACGTCCGTGGCGTCGCTGCTGTTGGCGCGTCTGGCGGGCGTGCCGCTGGCCGAGTGCACGGGTGCCGGTACGGGACTGGATGCGGCAGGCATCGCGCGCAAGCAGGCCGTGCTGGAGCAGGCGCTGGCGGCCAACGCCGGTGCTACGCAGCCCTTGGAGGCCCTGGCCGCCCTGGGGGGTTTTGAAGTCGCCACGCTCACCGGCGCCGTGCTGCAGGCCGCCGCCGAGCGGCGTGTGATCGTGGTCGACGGCTTTATCACCTGCGCGGCTGTGCTGGTGGCCGCGCGCCTGGCGCCTGCCGTGCTGCAGCGCTGTGTGTTTGCCCATCGCTCCGGCGAACGGGGCCATGGCCACATGCTGCAGGCTTTGCAGGCGCAGCCGCTGCTGGACCTGGGGCTGCGCCTGGGAGAAGGCTCAGGTGCCGCTCTGGCTTGGCCGTTGCTGGAGTCGGCATGCCGCGTGCTGCGCGAGATGGCAAGTTTTCAAGCGGCCGGGGTGGACGGAGCGATGCGCTAAGTGTCTTGCCGGCACTTGCCATCTTCAGGACGGGCGCATGAGGAATTCGAAGGGGCTGTGCAACCAGACGCCGTCCTATCACGCACTGGGTAAATAGTTAAATGCTATCGATCAAATTTGCCAATTGATGAAAATGCGGTAAGAATCTTCTCCACCAAAGTGACCTATTGAAACTCTGGTAAGGGTGCGTGAAGATCACGGCGCGTGTCGCCAGGGGCTACACGGCAGCGGCCCCGGGGCTGCCGATCGATAGGTTGAGGGAAGAGAGGCACCTTATGACTTGCATCGATGAACAGCCCGCTCCCGTCCTGATCATTTCCGGCACACGCCCCGAGATCATCAAGCTGGCACCGGTATATCACGCCCTGCGAGGCGCGGAAAGTGTTTGCCCCGTGTGGCTGCATACCGGCCAGCACAGCGACATGGCCGTGCAGATGCTGGACTGCTTCGATATCCGGCCCGACCATGTGCTCGAGCGCCAGGGAAGCACGCTCCTGGATTTCAGCCTCGGGTGCCGCCGCCAACTGGAGGGCGTGATGGGGCAGCAGCCCTGGAGCGCCGTCATCGTGCAGGGTGATACCGAAAGCGCCTTCCAGGGAGCGCTGGCGGGCTTTTCCCATGGGGTGCCGGTGTTGCATGTCGAGGCTGGGCTGCGTACCTACAACCTGCGCCGCCCGTTCCCCGAGGAAGGACTGCGGCAGATGATCAGCCGCATCAGCCGCCTGCACTTCGCGCCCACTTTGCGTGCAGCGCAGGCGCTGGAGCGTGAGGGGATCGCCTCGCGCGACATCCTGGTGACCGGCAATACGGTGGTGGACGCGCAATTGTGGGTGTGCGAGCGCCATCACATCCGCCGTCGGGTGCAAGGTCGCGGCCATATCCTCGTCACCATGCACCGGCGCGAGAACTGGGGGCCGGACATCGACAACGTGTGTGCGGCCATTGCCGACATCGCCCGTGAATTCCCGTGGATGACCGTGCTGTTCCCGGTGCACCTCAACCCCGTGGTACGCGACCCCGTGCACCGGCACCTGGGCGCGCTGCCCAATGTGCACCTGACGGCGCCGCTGGACTACCTGGCCATGCAGCAGGCGATTGCCGATGCCTGGCTGCTGCTCACGGACTCGGGTGGTCTGCAGGAAGAGGCGCCGACCTTCAAGGTGCCGCTGCTGGTACTGCGTGAAGAAACCGAGCGGCCGGAGGTCATCGATGCGGGCTGCGCCGCGCTGGTCGGGGCCGACCGCCAGTTGATCGTGCACTCCCTGCGCCATCTGATGGACGACGGAGAGGCTTACGGCCGCATGCAGGCCGCAGCCAACCCCTTTGGGGATGGCCAGGCGTCCCAGCGCATCGTGGCACGGCTGGAGCAGATGCTGGCGCCCCCCGCGCCCGCGCCCGCACATGCGGCTGCGCCCGCGGTTGCGGCCCTGAGTATCTAGAGGAGCCGCACCATGTCCTGGATAGATGTTTTTACCGCCTATCTCTACCTGCTCAAGATGGTGGCGATCGGGGTGGCTGTCGTCATCTTCATCAGCAGCCTGGATGACCTGTTCATCGATATCGCCTACTGGGTCCGCCGCGTCTGGCGCGCCTTCACGGTGTACGCACGCCACGCGCCGCTGAACTACAAGACGCTCTACGACGCCGAGGAGAAGCCGCTGGCCATCATGGTGCCCGCCTGGCAGGAGCACGGCGTGATTGGCCAGATGGCGCAACTGGCCGCCACCACGCTGGACTACGAGAACTACCACATCTTCATCGGCACTTATCCCAACGACCCGCAAACGCATGCCGACGTGGAGCAGGTGCGTGCACGCTTTCCCAACGTGCACACGGTGGTCTGCGCGCGTCCCGGACCGACCAGCAAGGCCGACTGCCTGAACAATGTGGTGGACGCCATCCTGCAGTTCGAGAAGCGTTCTGGCGTGCGCTTTGCCGGCTTCATCCTGCACGATGCCGAGGACGTGCTCTCCAAGTTGGAACTGCGGCTGTTCAACTACCTGGTCAACCGCAAGGACCTCATCCAGCTGCCCGTGTACCCGCTGGAGCGGCCCTGGAACGATTTCACCGGCGGGCACTACCTTGACGAGTTTGCGGAGCTGCACGGCAAGGACATCGTGGTGCGCGAGGCCCTGGTCGGCCAGGTGCCAAGCGCGGGCGTAGGGACGTGCTTCAGCCGTCGCGCCATCATGGCCCTGCTGCAACAGGGCGATGGCATTGCCTTTGACACGCAGAGCCTGACCGAGGACTACGACATCGGCTTTCGCCTCAAGCAGCTGGGCATGCAGGAGGTGTTCGTGCGCTTTCCCGTCGAGGAGGACGATCACATTGGTCGCGCGCCCTCGCCGGAGCGCGTGCCCCTGCGCAGCGAACGCGAGGCCAGCGTCATCTCCGTGCGCGAATTTTTCCCTGACACCGTGGCCGCCGCCGTCCGGCAGAAGTCCCGCTGGATCACGGGCATCGTCATCCAGGGTTTTCGTACGCTGCGCTGGACGCACAGTGCCGTGCTGAACTACTTCCTCTGGCGCGACCGCAAGGGAATCATCACCAATTTCGCCAGCTTCACGGCCACGCTGCTGGCCATGCAGCTGATCGGCATCTGGCTCTACCAGCGACTGGTGCCGGATGCCTACCGGTTCCTCTCGGTCTTCGAAGGCGACTGGTGGTTCCATGCACTGCTCTTGGCCAACCTGGTGCTCATGTTCAACCGCATCGTGCAGCGCGTGTTCTTCGTCACCAGCTACTACGGCGTGGTGCAGGGATTGCTGTCGGTGCCTCGGCTGCTGTGGGGCAACTTCATCAACTTCCTTGCCGCCTGGCGGGCGCTGGCCCAGGCATGGCGCGCCAAGGACCTGCGGCGCATGGCCTGGGTCAAGACGGACCACGAGTTTCCCCTCCTGGGCGAAGGGCCGCGTCAGCATCGCGCACTGGGGCAGATCCTGGTCCACCAAGGCGCCCTGACCGAAGCGCAACTGCTTGATGCGCTGGAGCATCCCGTGCGCGGACTGCGTCTGGGTGCAGCGCTTGTGCACCGTGACGTCATCACGCCCCAGCAGTTGGCTGCGGCGGTTGCCGAGCAGGCCGGTGTGCCATGGGAAACCCTGGGAGGGCAGGCCGTGGACAGCGACCTGGCGGCACTGGTGCCTGCGGCCGTGGCGCTGCGCTATAGCGTCGTGCCGCTGCGCGAGCAGGGACGGGTCCTGGTGGTGGCCAGCGAGGCGGCGATCGACCCGGTGTCGCTGGCCGCCATCGAGCGCAAGCTGGGACGTACCGTGCGCTACGTCATCGTGCCCAAGGGCGAGGTCACCGTGGAACTGCGGCGCCTGTATGCACACCACGGCACAGAACCCGCACGCGACCTGCTGGCGCAGGCCGTGCAGCAGCAGCGCGTTACCGCCGAAGAGGCGCGGGGCATCTGGGCCCGCTATCTCTCGCGTCAGTTGCTGCTGGGCGACGTGCTTCTGGCCGTGGGCAAGATTGACCAGGCGGTGCTGGGTGCCCTGCTGCTGCAAAAGGAGAAGTCTGATGCCAGCCTGGGCGCCTTCCTCGTGGAGCATGGCGTTCTGACAGAGGCGGCCGTGCAGGAGGCGCTGCAGCTGCAGCAGCAGCTGCAGGTCACCATGGAGCAACTGCTGTGCCGCGCCAATGCGCAGCCCACCGTCCGGGCCATTGCTTGAGAAGGCCGTCATCATGAATTTCGCCCCCCGCATTCTTGCCCTCGCCGTCATGCTGGCCTCCACGGGCGCCCCGGCGCAGACCCTGGACCTGGGCCCCGACATCAGTCCGCTGAAGCGGTTCCAGGTCTATCCCCACATCGACAAGGCCTTCGAGGCGATGGCCCGCGGCGACGGCACGCGCGCGATTGCCGAGCTGGAACATGCCCACCGGCTCGCCCCAGAGAACACCGCGATTGCGCTGCACCTGGCCCAGGCGTACCAGCGCTTTGGCCAGCCCGCGCGTGCCGCGGCGTTGCTGCGGGCCCAGCGGTCACGGCACCCGGGCGATGCGCGCATCGCCCAGGCACTGCGCGAATTGCAGCCCCCACCCGCAACCGTGCAGGAAAGCGCCACGGTCGTCGCGCAGCCCGAGGCAGCACCCGCCGCGCCAGTGCTCGCCGCTGCGCCTTCCGCAACTGCGCCCGAACCTGCGTCAGAACACGGCACGCCTGCGGCGGCTCCGGCCATTGCGGCGCCGCCCGATCAGCTTGCCAAGCCTGCGCCTGCGGTGCGTGCGCAGCGGCGCATGGCGCAGGTGCCACGGCCTCGGCGGGCCGACGGCGCCCCGGGCTATGCCGCTGCCAGCCGTGCCTACGAAGCGGTGGAGCGTGCAGAGTTGCCCGCCGCCCTGGCGTGGGCGCGCGAGGCCGCGCAGGCCGCCCCTGCCAATGCTGACTACCAGCGCCTGCTGACCTACCTGCTGATCGAGAACGGGTTGTACGAGGAGGCACAGACCAAGGCACGGGAGGCGGAACTGACTTTCGCCCCGCAAGGCGATACGCAATGGCAGGCCTTGGGCGACACCGCGCGGCAGCGCCACGCCTATGCGCAGTTCGAAGCCGCATCGCAAGCGCAGCGGCGGGGCCGCGCCAGCGATGCCCTTGCCCATGCGCAGGCGGCAGCGGAACAAGCCCCGGGTGTGCCGGCGTATCGCCTGCAGTGGGTAGGCCTGCTGTTGGCCGCGGGCCGCCATGCGCAGGCGCAGCAGGTGGCCGAGCAGGGCCTGGCCCAGGGCGATGGCGCGGCACTGCAGGTCCTGCGCGGCGCGGCGTTGCAGGCGCAGGGGCAGACGGACGATGCGGCGCGGGTTTTCGACGGTGTGATTGGCAGGCCGGATCTTGCGCCGCACGAGCAGCAGAACTACCGGGTGATCGCCGCCGATGCGGCGCTCGCGGCGCGCCAGCCCGAACGCGCTAAAGCCCTGCTGCAGCCGCTGGCGCAAGGCGGCGCCGTGGATGTGTCGGGGCGAGAGGCTGAGATACGGGCCGCCACGCGCCGGCCGATCTCGGCCGCATCCCTGCAGACGTTCTCCCTGCGCTTGCCGGTTGTCAATTGCTTTGGCAGCGCCCAGGCGCCCGGCTGCGAAGTGTGGCCCGGGCAGGACGCGCCGGACCCTGCGCGTGCCGTGGCGCAGGAGGCGTTCCGCGCCTATACCGAGCGCGACTATGGACTGGCCGCGGCCAAGGCCGAGGAAGCCGCGCGGCTGCAGCCTGCGCATTTGCCGTACCGTCTGTTGCGGCTGCAGGCCTTGGTGGCCGCGGGCCAGGTGGAGCAGGCTCTGCGCGAGGCCGACGACACCCTGCAGTCGCGCGCCGACGGGGCGGAGGTGCTGGCCCTGCGCAGCCGGGTGTACCACGACCTGGGGCGGCGCGAGCAGGCCTCTGCCGATGCGCGCGCGGCCCTGCAGGCAGGTGGCCTGTCCCTGTCGAGTGAAATCAACCTGCTGCTGCAGGAAGGCCGGCGCGACGAGGCCGTGCAGCAGTTCGCACACGCGATGGCGGGGCCGGATTTCGCGGGCAGCGCAGACCCCGATCTGGCCTACCTCGCTGCCCGGGTGGGCGACGACCGCACCGCGCTGGCCGTGTTCGACCGCGCGCACGCCAACGACGCGCTGCCGGCCGCCGCGTTACCCGACGGCGCCTACACCGCGAGCCGCCTGGCCGAGAACGACCGCGCCATCTACTACCTGCAGCAGACCATCGATGCGGTGGAGGCGGGACGGCTGGAGCAGACGCCCCGCCAGCAGTTCGCCACCCGGCGCGAGCTGGCAGACCGTACCCGCACCTGGGGCATCAATGCGTTGCTGGGTTACCGGGGCATGTCTCCCGGCTCCATCTCGCCCGTGCCGGGCCTGTACCGGGATGCCGCCCAACTGGTGGGGGAGGCCTATTGGCGCCCGCAGGGCTATCGCGACGGCAGCTTCTGGGAAATCTATGGCGGCGTGGTGCAGACGGTCTACAGCCGCCACGGCGGCACGAGCGGCAGCGACACCACGCAAGGCGCGCTGGGCGTGCGCGCCAAGCCTTTGCGCGACCACAACCTCGTGTTGTCCGCCGAGCGGCGCATCCGTATCGGCTCGTTGTCCTTCAGCGACTGGCTGCTGCGCGCCGGTTATTCCTACGGCGTGGGCACCGACCTGCGCGTGGACGTTCCGGACTGGTTCACGTTCAACGTCTATGCCGAGGCGGGGCGGTTCCTGCAGCGCAAGCAGGACTACGTGACCTTCGAGGCGCAGGCCGGGCGCAGCTTCCGCATGGGGGATGCGGACTCGCGCCTGGTGCTGTTCCCGCACGCGGTGGTGGGCGTGGACTACAACTCCGCACGCACGGCCGCGGGCTACAACGGCGCTGCGGGCGCGGGCGTGGGCATTGCGCTGCGCCGCTGGTTCCACGAGGACCGCTACAACGCGCCGCGTTCGTACCTGGACCTGTCGCTGCAGTACCGCGCGCGCCTTGCGGGCGACGAGCGGGGCAAGGGCGTGTTCCTGCGCGCTGCGCTGGTCTTCTGACGGCAGCGACCGATAGGTTTTATTTTGCTTCAATAAATATAGCTGGGAGCGCTTGATCCAAAACGGTTTCAAGGTGTTTTATGCATGAAACCTTTGATGGAAGAGCGCGAGCTGCTATTCGTTTTGTTCAACCTTGGCTGCCGCGGGAGGAGACCATGAACCGACTGTTGCGATACACCCTTGTGGTACTGGGCGCCCTCGCGCTGCACGCGTGTGGTGGCGGAAGTGATCCGTTCTACAGCGCGCCGAGCGTGCCGCTCTCGCCGTTTGGCACCAACGACCCCGTCCGGCGCGACCCCATCGCCTCGA
This sequence comes from Diaphorobacter sp. C33, assembly GCF_030503915.1. Lineage (NCBI taxonomy): Bacteria > Pseudomonadati > Pseudomonadota > Betaproteobacteria > Burkholderiales > Comamonadaceae > Diaphorobacter > Diaphorobacter sp. C33. The sequence continues at coordinate 1,904,759 of NZ_CP129980.1, read as the reverse complement.
TGCCGGCGCCCGTGCGCGCGCAGCCGGCCGGGCCGCGCGTGCTGGTGCTCTACGACCAGCCGCCTGGCAGCCCCTTCGCCAAGATGGGCGTGGGCTACGCGATCATGCTGCAGAACCTGCTGGGACATTTCGATGCGTCGGTGGACATGCGCCCCGTGGAGCAATACGCGGCGCAAAGCCTGGCGGGCTACCAGGCTACGTTCTACATCGGCTGGGCCGAAAGCGACAGCATTCCCGCAGCGTTCTTGCAGGACGTGGCCGCGGCCAGCCAGCGCGTGATCTGGCTGGGTCGCAACTTGCAGCAACTGGCGGATGAGCAGGGCGCGGCATTCGTGAGCCAGCGCGGCTTTCAGCCCGTGGGGCCGCGCACGAAGGACAACGCACCGGCCGGCGTGGAGCCGAGCTTTTTCAGCGATGTCTACTACCGCAAGCACCCGGGCCTGTTGTTCCAGAAGGCGGTCAAGACGATCAACGGGGAGCCTGCCGCCGCGTGGGACATGTTCATGACCCAGGTGACCGACGGCGCCAAGGCGCTCGTGCATGCGGACATCATCAACCCGGCATCGAACGAGCAGGGGCCCTATGTGCTGCAGTCGGGCAACTTCTGGTTCGTGGCCGATACGCCCTTCGATTACGCGGGTCCGCGCGACCGGTACGTGATCTTCTCGGACTTGCTGCACGACATGCTGGGCATCGACCATGCCGAGAACCACCAGGCGATGATGCGTTTTGAGGATGCGGACGCGAAGGTGAACCCGGTCGCCTTCAAGCGGGTGGTGGACCTGGCGTTTGAGCGCAAGGTGCCTTTCTCGGTGGGGGTGGTACCGCACTACAAGGACCCGCTGGGCGCCCAAAGCGCGGGCGTGCCCACCGACATTCCCATGGCAAACGCCCTCAACCTGCGGCTGGCGCTGGACTACGCGCTGGCACGTGGCGGTGAGATCCTGCAGCACGGCACCACGCACCAGACCGAAGGCATGATCAACAATGCATCGGGTGCCACGGGCATCGACTACGAGTTCTGGGACACCGTCAACGACCGCCCGCTGCCCGGTGATTCCGTGGACTGGGCGAAGAACCGCATCAACAACGGCCTGCGCCAGATGCTGGACCTGGGCTATATGCCCGTGGCGTGGGAGACGCCGCACTACGTGGGCTCGCCGTCCACCCTGCAGGCCGTCGCGCAGATCTACGAGATGGGCTACCAGCGGCACACGTACTACACGTCCGACCAGCCCGACCTCAAGGCCGGGGACTACATGGTGGACCAGTTCTTCCCCTTCGTCATCGAGCGCGACCGCTACGGCCTGCGCGTGCTGCCGGAGAACCTGGGCAACCTGCAGTATTTCGAGTTCGGGGCGGATGAGGAGCTGACATCCAAGGAGGTGCTGGAAAACGCGCGCTACCAGAAGGTCGTGCGTGACGGCTTTGCCTCGTTCTTCTTCCACCCCTTCCTGGCGGTTGAGTCCCAGGAGCAGAAGTATGACGGGCGCGGTTATACGCACCTGAAGGAAATCGTGGATGGCCTGACGGCCATAGGCTACACGTGGACCTCACCCAGCCGCCAGCGCAAGCCCTGACCCTGACACGGCGCGCGGCCATGGCGGCCATGCTGCCGTGCGCGGTGTCTTTGCCGCCGTCGTCCGGCGCGCTATTGCGCCACCTCGGCGGCATGGTGTGGCAGCCCAGCCTGCGCACGCTGCGCCCCCAGGGCAACTGGGCGCAACTGGGCGTTCGCCGCCTGTTGGTGCAATGGACGGCGGTGGATTCACAGGCTTTTGTGCCGGGCACCGGCCTGCCTCCGATCGCGGCTGAGCTACCCGACTGGGAGCGCATCGCCGCCGAGCCCTGGGCCCAGGAGGTGATCGTGGGCCTGGCGGCCATGCATGGCGAGGCGCAGGCACGTGCCTCGGTGGCGCTGCTGGTGGAGCAGGCGCACGCCCTGGTGCCCATCGTGCAGCGGCTCCCGCTGAAGCTGGGTGGCTGGTATTTCCCCCTGGAGGTGGATCCCACCTGGCTGCCGGGGCCAGAGTGGTCCCAGGGCCTGGCGCAGTTGCCACGCCCGCTGTGGATCAGCGCCTATGACAGTGCCAACCTTGGTCCGCACGCGCTGGCGGACTGGATCGAGCGCTGGCTGCCGGCCGATGTAGGGGTGTTCTTCCAGGACGGCGTGGGCGTGCATGCGCGCAGTCCGGAGGTTGCGCTGAAGTACTTGCAGGTGCTGACCTACCGCCTGGGTCAGGCGCGCGTGCAGATGATTGCCGAGGCTTTTCGCCCCGCGCCAGAAGGCGGGTTCCGCAGCGCCACGGCGGCGGAGTTCCTGCCGCAGATCGATGCCTACAAGGGGTGGGAGGTGCTGGCCTTCGACGGCCCGCACTACCTGGGAGAGCCGCTGGTGGCTGAGCTGGTGGCGCAGGGCGTGCGCTGATGCCGGCGGCTGCCGCGGCAGCACCCCGTAAAGATGATCAACCCGCGTTGAACGGCGCCGGCGTCTTCGGCTCGTAGTCGCACCAGGGTGCGACCACGCATTCCCAGCAGCGCGGTTTGCGTGCCTGGCACACGTAGCGGCCCAGCAGAATCAGCCAGTGGTGGGCGTCCACCAGATACTGCGGTGGCACGCGCTGCAGCAGCTGCATCTCCACGGCCAGCGGGTTCTTGCCGGGCGCCAGGCCGGTGCGATTGCCCACGCGGAAGATGTGCGTGTCCACCGCCATGGTGGGCTGGCCGAACGCCACGTTCAGCACCACGTTGGCGGTCTTGCGGCCCACGCCGGGCAGGGCTTCCAGCGCCTCGCGCGTGCGCGGCACTTGGCCGCCGTGCTGCTCCACCAGGATGCGGCAGGTCTGCATCAGGTTCTTCGCCTTGGTGCGGTACAGGCCGATGGTCTTGATATAGCCCTCCAGGCCGTCCAGGCCCAGCTCCAGAACGGCCTGCGGTGTATTGGCGACCGGAAACAGCCGGCGCGTGGCCTTGTTCACACCCACGTCGGTGGCCTGCGCCGACAGCAGGACGGCGGCCAGCAGCTCGAACACGTTGGTGTATTCCAGCTCGGTGTTGGGCTGCGGGTTGGCGGCCTGCAGCGCCGCGAAGAAGGGCTCGATGTCCTGGGGCTTCATGGGCGGCGATTGTCGCCGGCTGTGGGCGCGCCGCAGGAAAGCTGCGCGGCAATTGGCGACAATGGGGGCTACCGTCTTTCACCCATCGACCCGATTGCCGTCTATGCCGCTTGCCTTTGCCGACCGCCTGAATAACGTTGAAACCTCCGCCATTCGCGAACTGTTCAAGCTGCTGGGCAAGCCCGGCATCATCAGTTTTGCGGGCGGCTTCCCGGACAGCGCCATGTTCGACGTGGCCGGCATCCGCGCCGCCAGCGAGCGCGTGCTGGCCGAGGAGCCCGGCGCCGCGCTGCAGTACGGCGCCACCGAGGGCTACCAGCCGCTGCGCGAGCAACTGGCCACCTTCATGCAAGGCAAGGGCGTGGCGGGGCTGGCGCCCGAGCAGCTCATCGTCACCACGGGCAGCCAGCAGGCGCTGGACCTGCTCGGCAAGACCATGATCGACCCCGGTGACAAGGTGATCGTCGAGGGCCCCACCTTTCTTGCGACCATCCAGTGCTTTCGCCTCTATGGCGCCGAGGTGATCAGCGCGCCCGTGGACGGCGAGGGCGTGCAGCCCGATGCGCTGGAGCGGCTGATCGTCGAGCACCGCCCCAAGCTCGTCTACCTGATTCCTACCTTTGGCAACCCCAGCGGCGCCACCTTGAGCCTGGAGCGCCGCAAGCGCGTGCTGGAGCTGGCCGCGCGGCACCAGGTGCTGGTGGTGGAGGACGACCCCTATGGCGACCTGTACTTCGGCGAGGCGCCGCCGGCCAGCCTGCTGGCGCTCTCGGCCCAGGTGCCGGGCAGTCGGGAGTGGCTGGCGCACTGCGGCAGCCTGAGCAAGGTGTTGTCCCCCGGCCTGCGCGTAGGCTGGCTGATCGCACCGCCCGAGCTGTTGGCGCGCGCCGTGATGTGCAAGCAGTTCAGCGATGCGCATACCAGCACCTTTGCCCAGGCCACGGCCGCGCAGTACCTCAAGAGCGGCGCCATGCCCGCGACGCTGGCCCATGTGCGCACCGTGTATGCCGAGCGCGCGCAGGCCATGGGCGATGCGCTGCGTGCGGAACTGGGCGACGCGGTGGAGTTCGTGCAGCCGCGCGGCGGCCTGTTCCTGTGGGTGCGCCTGACAGGGGCGCGCGGGCAGGAGCGTGATGCCGGCGCATTGGCCAAACGCGCGATCGACAAGGGCGTGGCCTTTGTGCCCGGCACGCCGTTCTTCAGCCAGAACCCCGATGCGGCCACGCTGCGCCTGTCGTTCGCCACGGCCGATGTGGCCAAGATCCGCGAAGGCGTGGCGCGCCTCGGGCAGGCGCTCAAGGGTTGAAGGCGATGGTGGACGCACGCACGCAGGAGCGGGTGGAAGCTCTGGAGGTCAAGGCCGCCTTCACCGAAGACCTGCTGGAGCAGCTCAACCTGACCATCTACCGCCAGCAGCAACAGATCGACGAGCTGGCGCGCACCGTGGCGCAGTTGCGCCAGCAGGTGCCCGAGGGGGGCGGCGCCACCGTGCGCAGCCTGCGCGACGAACTGCCGCCGCATTACTGAGGTTTACGTCAAATTGGTCGCTAGCGCCCGTCCATCAAGCGCTAGCAGCTCTTATTTCAATAGCGAAGGCTGCCCCATGCAATACCGCTTTCTTGGCAAGAGCCAGCTCCAGGTGTCCACGCTGTGCCTGGGCACGATGATGTTCGGCGACCAGACGGATAAGGCCGAGGCCGCTTCCATCGTCGCCCACGCGCGTGCGCATGGCGTGAACTACATGGACACGGCCGACGTGTACACCAAGGGCGCGTCCGAGCGCATGCTGGGCACGCTGCTGCAGGGCCAGCGCCACGACTGGGTGCTGGCCACCAAGCTGGGCAACAAGATGTCCGAGCGGCCCAACGAGGGCCGCTACTCGCGCGCCTGGATGCTGCGCGAGGTGGAAGCCAGCCTGACGCGGCTGCAGACGGACCATGTGGACATCCTCTACCTGCACCGCGACTACGAGGGCATGGACCTGGAGGAGCCGCTGTTCGCCATCGATGCGCTGCTGCGCGCGGGCAAGATCCGCTACTGGGGCGTGTCCAATTTCCGCGGCTGGCGCATTGCCGAGCTGGTGCACGGTGCGCGCCGCATCGGCATGCCCGGCCCCGTCGTGTGCCAGCCGTACTACAACCTGCTCAACCGCATGCCCGAGGTGGAGATCCTGCCGGCCTGCCAGCATTACGGGCTGGGCGTGACGCCCTACAGCCCTGTGGCGCGCGGTGTGTTGACCGGCAAGTACCTGCCAGGCCAGGCACCCCAGCAAGGCACACGTGCCGGGCGCGGCGACCGGCGCATGGGCGAGACCGAGTTCCGCGAGGAGTCGCTCCAGATCGCCCAGCAGCTCAAGCTGCATGCCGAGGCCCGGGGCATCACGCTTGCGCAGTTCGCCACGGCCTGGGTGCTGGCGCACCGCGGCGTCAGCTCCGTCATCGCCGGGCCGCGCACGCTGGCGCAGTGGCAGGACTACCTGCCGGCGCTCGACTATGGAGTCACGCCCGAGGACGAGGCGCTCATCGACAGCCTGGTGGCCCCCGGCCATCCGTCGACGCCGGGCTTCACCGACCCGGCCTATCCGCTGCAGGCGCGCCGCGCCTGACGCCCGAGGACCGGCGCCATGTATCCCTACGTCTTTGCATTGCACCTGCTGGCCGCCACCGTCTGGACCGGCGGCCATCTGGTGCTGGCATTCACCGTGTTGCCGCGCGCGCTGCGCCAGCGGTCGCCCCAGGTGCTGCTGGACTTCGAGCAGGGCTACGAACACGTGGGCATGCCCGCGCTGCTCATCCAGGTCGCCACCGGGCTGTGGATGGCCTTGCAACTCGTGCCCGACTGGGGGCAGTGGTTCAGCCCTGATGCGCCGCTGGAACGCGCCGTGTCGCTCAAGCTCGCGCTGCTGGCCGCCACGCTGTTGGTGGCCGCCCATGCGCGGTTGCGCGTCATTCCCACGCTGAGCGCACGCACGCTGCCGCTGATGGCGTGGCACGTGGCGGCCGTCACGCTGCTGTCGGTGGGCTTCGTGCTCACGGGCATCGCGTTCCGCTACGGCGGACTGGGAATGTGATGGAAGGGGCGGGCCCTGCGGTGCCGGGCTGCGATGCGCGGCGCCTGCAGTTGCTGCTGACGCGCGAGATGCCGTTTGGCAAACACCGTGGCACGGTGATTGCCGATCTGCCCGCCAACTACCTGCATTGGTTCGCCCGCGAGGGGTTTCCGCGCGGCGAGATCGGCCAGCTTCTCGCTCTGATGTACGAGCTGGACCATAACGGCTTGCGCGATCTGCTGGCCCCGCTGCGCGCTGCGCCAGGGCGGTGAGCGGCGGTCGCGGGCCGCTTTCACGCTGTTCACGCGAGGGCGCGGAGCGCCGCCATGCGGGCCCCGTCCGCGCCTAGCGGCTCACGCCCGTTGGCGCGCGCCGCTGAAGGGCATCAGCCGCCGCTGCACGAACATGCCGAGCCGCTGCCGCAGCCTTGCGAGGCGCCGGCCTCGAACTGCGGGAACAGCACGTTGTTCTCCAGGTGGATGTGGTTCACCAGGTCGTCGCTGAGCTGCGCGAGGCCCGCATACAGCGCGCGCCAGGTGTTGCAGGCGCCCATGGGCGGGGTGATGTCGTTGGTCAGGCGCGCGATCTGCTCCAGTGCCTCGCCGTGGTCCACGTGCTCGCTGCGCATCATGCCAATGGGTTGGGTCACGAAGGCGTTGCCGCCGCTGCGCAGCATGGGGAACAGGATGGCTTCCTCCTTGTGCATGTGGGTCAGCAGCTCCTGCTGCATCTCTTCCAGCGCGTCGGCCAGGCCGTGCGGCGTGTTGGGGTTGTCGCGGTGCACGGCTTCCACGCGGCGCGCCATGCGCACCAGCTCGGGCAACTGGGCGCGGTGCACCTCGTGGTAGCGCGCGACGATGTGGTCGATCAGTTCCGTGGGTGTGCCCGCGTCGGGCAGCTCGTTGGGGCGTTGCAGGGCGGAAAGCTCATCCACCACGGCCTGCAGGTCCAGGCCCTTGTCCGCGGCCGCCTGCTCCAGCGGCACTTGGCCGCCGCAGCAGAAGTCCAGCTTCAGGCGGCGGAACACGGCGGTCGCGCCAGGCAGTTCAACGGCAATCTGGCCGATGGCCTGACGGGGGTCGAGGGAGGGAGTGGTGGCGGTATTCATGGGGCTTCCTTAAAGGTTCACTTGTGATGAATATTTTATTCATTAAAATCCACATAAAGTGAATCTTTGTGTGAACCCTTGGTGCAACCATGCGACTGACCCAGTGGACCGACTACACGCTGCGCGTGCTCATGTACTGCGCCGCCTGCCAGGAGCGCGAGCAGCCCGTGACCATCAGCGAGGTGGCCGAGGCACACGGCATCTCGCGCAGCCATCTCACGAAGATCGTGCAGCAACTCGCGGCCCAGGGGCTGCTGGACACCACGCGCGGGCGTGGCGGCGGCATGCGCTTGATGAAGCCGGCCAGCGAGATCAACCTGGGCCAGATCGTGCGCATGACGGAGACCGACTTCGATATGGTCGAGTGCTTCAATGCCGAGTTGAACCAGTGCCGCATGAGCAGCCACTGCCGCCTGCAAGCCGTGCTGTCCGACGCCACGCGGGCCTATCTTGCGGTGCTGGACAGCCTCACCGTGGCCGATCTGGTCACCCCGTCCATCGCTGCGCAGCGGCAGGGCGGGGCGGCGCTGGTGCAGTCCATGCGCTGGGTGCCAGGGTTGCCCATCACCCGCCCCGAGACATTGGCGTAAAAATGGGCTCCAGCGCTTTACCTGCAAGCGCGAAGCGCTCTACTTTTTGATGATTCAGGCCGCCAGCGGCGGCTCCAGCCACTGGCGCGCCGCCGCCATCACGCACTGGGTGAGGCGCTCCAGCGCCACCTGCGCCGTGCGCGGGTGGGCCCAGTACAGCGGCACGTCCATGGCGGTGTTCGGCAGCAACTGCACCAGACGGCCCTCGGTCAGTTGCTGGCCGATCAGCGTCAGCGGGTGCATGCCCCACCCCATGCCCACCTCGCAGGCGCGCACGTAGCCAAAGTTGGACGGCAGGAAGTGCCTGGGCGCATGCGTGCGCGACGTGAGGCCGTGCGCCTGCATCCATTGGTCTTGCAGACGGTCCTTGCGGTCGAAGGTCATGATCGGCGCGCGCGCCAGCGTGGCGGCCGTCACACCGTCAGCAAAGTGCCGCGCAATGAACCCGGGGCTGGCGGCAGCCACATAGCGCATGGTGCCCAGCGGCCAGGTGTTGCAGCCGGCGATGGCCGTGCCCGTGGCGGTGACGGCGGCAATCACCTCGCCCTGGCGCAGCCGCTCGCCCGTGTGCTCCTGGTCGTCGATGCGCAGGTCCAGCAGTTCGTTGCCGCCCGCGGTGAAGGCGGCCATGGCGTCCATGAACCAGGTGGACAGCGAATCCGCGTTGACGGCCAGCTTGAGCGTTGGTGCCGGCGCGGGCATGTCGGGCAGCAGGTCGGGGTTGGTACGGCGCAACTGGTTTTCCAGCAGCGCCACCTGTTCCAGGTGCAGGCACAGCCGGCGTCCGGCGTCGGTGCCGGTGCAGGGGCTGCCGCGCTGCACCAGCACCTGTCCCACGCGCTCCTCCAACTGCTTGATGCGCTGCGACACGGCCGATGGCGTTACGTGCAGGCGGCGCGCCGCCCGCTCAAAGCTGCCTTCGCGCACCACGGCGGCCAAGGCTTCCAGTCCAGCGTAGTCCAGCATTCAGTTTTACTTAATATCGGTTAGAAGTTTGAAGTGTACTTAAATGAATGCGCGGCCTACCATCGGGCGCATGTTCACTCAACACGCCGCCGCTTCCTCCTGGCTCACGGGCTTCACCGTGTGCCTGTCGCTCATCGTCTCCATCGGAGCGCAGAACCTGTACGTGCTGCGCCAGGCCGTGCAGGGTCAACACGTGCGCGCCTGCGTGGCGTGGTGCGTGGCGAGCGACGCGCTGCTGGTGGCGCTGGGCGTGGCCGGCATGGCGCAGGTGCTGGGCCGTTCGCCCACGCTGGCGCATGCGCTGCAACTGGGCGGTGCGCTGTTCCTGCTGGCCTACGGCTTGTTTGCCTGGCATCGCGCTTTCTTTGCACCGGATGCGGGGCTGAACGCCTCGGGTGGCGAACGCGTGGCGCGCGGGGTGCTGGGTGTGCTCAGCGGCCTGGCCGTCATCACGCTGCTCAACCCGCATGTGTACCTGGACACGGTGGTGCTGATCGGCTCCATCGGTGCGCGTCAGGATGGTTGGCTCAAGTGGGTGTTCGTGCTGGGGGCGGCGTCGGCCAGCCTGACCTGGTTCGTGGTGCTGGCTTTCGCCGGGCGGCGCCTGCAGGGCGTGTTTGCCAACCCTCGCGCCTGGCGCGTGCTGGACACGCTGACGGGCGCGATGATGTTCGTGTTGGCCTGGTGGGTGTGGCAGGGTGCCTGACGTCGTGCCCTCACCCATAAAAAAAGCGCTGCCGCGGCAGCGCTTTTCTTCGTACAGCGTTGCCGCTGCGCGGTGCGCGGTCAGAACGCGGGGACCACGGCGCCCTTGTACTTGTCCTGGATGAACTTCTTCACCTCGGGCGTGTGCAGCGCCTTGATCAGCTTGGCGATGTTGGGGTCGTTGGCGCGGTCGGCACGGGCCGCCACGATGTTGGTGTAGGGCGAGTCGGCGCCTTCGATGAACAGCGCATCCTTGGTGGGGTTGAGCTTGGCTTCGATCGCGTAGTTGGTGTTGATCAGGGCCAGGTCCACATCGGCCAGCGCGCGCGGCAGCAGCGGGGCTTCGAGCTCCTTGAACTTGAGCTTCTTGGGGTTCTTCACCACGTCCAGCGGCGTGGGCGTGAGGCTCTTGGGGTCCTTCAGCTCGATCAGGCCCTGCTTGGCCAGCAGGATCAGGGCGCGGCCGCCGTTGGAGGGATCGTTGGGGATGGCCACGGTGGCGCCATCCTTCAAGTCCTTCACGTTCTTGATCTTGTTGGAGTAGGCACCAAAAGGCTCCACGTGGATCTTGCCGTTGGGCACGGCCACCAGGCTGCTCTTGCGGTCCTTGTTGTAGCTGTCCAGGTAGGGCTGGTGCTGGAAGAAGTTGGCGTCCAGCTGCTTGTCTTCGACGGCGGCGTTGGGCTGCACGTAATCGCTGAATTCCTTGACCTGCAGGTCCAGGCCCTGGGCCTTGAGCTGGGGCTTCACGAAGTTCAGGATCTCCGCGTGCGGCACGGCCGTGGCGGCTACCTTGAGCACGTCGGCGGCTTGCGCGCCCAGCGCGGCAGCGGCCAGGGCAATGGCAGACAGGGTTTTCTTCAGCATGGAGAACGGTTTCCTTATAGCGGTGACTTGAGAGCACCGCCCTGTGCAAGAGGGCGATGACCAGGGTGTGAAGTGTAAGCGGGACGACTCAGCCGCAAGTCGTTTTTATTTTCATATTCATATATGAAGTAGGTTCTTTATCTTTTGTTATTTTGATAAAAAACCGCACTAGCGCCCATTTGACAAGCGCTAGAAGCTATGAATATGGGAGCGCGAATGGGGCTGCGGTATGGGTGCTCAGCGCAGCACTTCCAGCAGCCGGTCCAGTCCACCCTGGTTGATGGCCACGCGGGCCTGTGCGCGCACGGCGGGCTTGGCGTGGTAGGCCACGGACAGCCCGGCCGCGCCCATCATGGGCAGGTCGTTGGCCCCGTCGCCCACGGCGATGGTCTGGCGCGCGTCGATGCCCATCAGCGAGGCGACCTCCAGCAGGGTGCGGCGTTTTTCCGCGCCGTCGCAGATGTCGCCCCAGGCCTGGTCCACCATGCGGCCGGTGAGCAGGCCGTTCTCGATCTCCAGCACGTTGGAGCGTGCGAAGTCGATCCCCAAGTGCGCCTTCACGCGGTCGGAGAAGAAAGTGAACCCACCCGAAACGAGCAGCGTGGCCAGCCCCGCGGCCTTGGCGGCGGCGATGAGTTCGGCCGCGCCGGGATTGAAGCGCAGGCGCTCGGTGAACACGCGCTCCAGGTGGTCCGTGCCCACGCCCTTGAGCAGCGCCACGCGCTGGCGCAGGCTTTCCTTGTAGTCGGCGATCAGGCCCTGCATGGCGGCCTCGGTGATGGCGGCCACCTCGGCCTTGCGGCCGGCGGCGTCGGCGATCTCGTCCACGCATTCGATGCTGATGAGCGTGGAGTCCATGTCGAAGGCGATGAGCTTGTAGTCGGCCAGCCGCAGCGGCGGCGTGATGCCCTGCACGACGAGACCGGGGGCAAATTCAAAAGGAGTCTGGGACATGGAAGCGGAGTAGAGCGGATGCGAAAAAGAGGGATTGTCGTTCAGGGCTTGGGCAGGTACAGCTGGTCGGACCAGGTGGCCAGCCACCCGGGCTTGAAGGCCACGAACACCGCGCACAGCATGCCCGTGACCATGCCATCGCCCCAGGCCATGAGCCAGCGCGCCACCAGCGACAACTGTTCACCCACGCCCGGCAGCACATGGCCCGCCCATTGCGACAGCGAGCCTGCCACGAACACGCACAGCGCCGTGCCCAGGAAGCCCCGGCCCAGCACATAGACGAAGATGCGCACGCCGGTGAGCGCACGCGCGCCCGCCAGGCGCCGCAGCAGCACGCCCACGAGCAGCGCGAGCGTGGCGGGGACGATGCCCTGCCACACGGCCAGGCCCAGCGCGTCGCCCCAGCCCAGGCTGGGCGAGACCAGCGCGGCGATCGTGCCGACGGCCAGCAGGGCCGGAACCGCCAGCGGCCAGCCCAGCATGAGCAGCACCAGGCAGGCGCCTGACCACTGCAGCTGCAGCGGCATGCGGTGCAGCGTAGGCAGGGCCCAGGCCCAGGGCAGCAGCACGAGCGTGGCGAGCAGCGGCGTCCACAGCGTGGCAGGTGCGCCATGGGCCTCGTGCGCCAACGGTTTGCGGCTGCCCAGCAGCCGCCAGGGCCGCGCGGCCAGCGCGAAGGCCAGTGCCAGCAGGGCGAGGGCGGCTTCCAGTGCCATGGATCTGCCTAGGCGGGGACGGCGGCCTGCGCCTCGGCCAGCGGCTGGCCCAGGCTGCGCAGCACGTCGCGCACCATCTGGGCGCGCGCGGCGGGGTCGGGCAGCTCGCGCTCGATACGCAGCTTCTCGTTGCCCGCCAGCTTGATGTGCTTGTTTTTCTGGATCAGGTGGATGATGGCCATCGGGTCCACCGGGGGCTGCGGCTTGAAGGTGATGGTGATCACGCCGGGGGCGGCATCCACCTTCACGACGCCGTAGGGCGCGGACAGCACGCGCAGGCGGTGCACGTCGATCAGCGTCTGCGCCTGCGGCGGCAGCTTGCCGAAGCGGTCCACGATCTCTTCGAGCAGGCCATCGATCTGGTCGCCGGTCTTGGCCGTGGCCAGCTTCTTGTAGAACGACAGGCGCAGGTGCACGTCGCCGCAATAGTCGTCGGGCAGCAGGGCCGGGGCGTGCAGATTGATGTCGGTGGCGGCCTGCATGGGGGCGAGCAGATCGGGTTCCTTGCCGGCCTTGAGTTGCTTCACCGCCTCGGCCAGCATCTCGTTGTAGAGCTGGAAGCCGATCTCCATCATGTTGCCGCTCTGGCTCTCGCCCAGCACCTCGCCCGCGCCGCGGATCTCCAGGTCGTGCATGGCGAGGTAAAAGCCCGAGCCCAGCTCCTCCATCTGCTGGATGGCGTCCAGGCGCTGCTGCGCCTGTTTGGTCAGGCCGTCGATGTCGGGCACCATCAGGTAGGCGTAGGCCTGGTGGTGGCTGCGGCCCACGCGCCCGCGCAACTGGTGCAGCTGCGCCAGGCCGAACTTGTCGGCGCGGCTGATGATGATGGTGTTGGCCGTGGGCACGTCGATGCCGGTCTCGATGATGGTCGAGCACAGCAGGATGTTGTAGCGCTGGGCCACGAAGTCGCGCATCACGCGCTCCAGCTCGCGCTCAGGCATCTGGCCGTGGGCCACGGCGATGCGCGCCTCGGGCAATATCTCTTCGAGCTTCTGGCGCCGGTTCTCGATGGTCTCGACCTCGTTGTGCAGGAAGTAGCACTGGCCGCCGCGCTTGAGCTCGCGCAGCACGGCCTCGCGGATCACGCCCGTGCCTTCGTTGCGCACGAAGGTCTTGATGGCCAGGCGCCGCTGCGGCGCGGTGGCGATCACGGACAGGTCGCGCAGCCCCTCCAGCGCCATGCCCATGGTGCGCGGGATCGGCGTGGCGGTGAGCGTGAGCACATCCACCTCGGCGCGGAACTGCTTCATCGCCTCCTTGTGGCGCACGCCGAAGCGGTGTTCTTCGTCGATGATGAGCAGGCCCAGGTTCTTGAACTGGGTCGATTCGCTGAGCAGCTTGTGCGTGCCCACGACGATGTCCACCGTGCCGTCGGCAATGCCCTTGACGGCGGCGGTGATCTCCTTGCCCGAGCGAAAGCGCGAGACCTCGGCCACCTTCACGGGCCACTTGCTGAAGCGGTCGCTCAGCGTGCGGTAGTGCTGCTCGGCCAGCAGCGTGGTGGGCGCCAGGAACGCCACCTGCTTGCCCCCGGCCACGGCCACGAAGCAGGCACGCAGTGCGACCTCGGTCTTGCCAAAGCCGACGTCGCCGCAGACCAGCCGGTCCATGGGGCGCGGGCTGATCATGTCCTGCACCACGGCGTGGATCGCGGCCTTCTGGTCCGCGGTCTCCTCGAAGCCGAAGTCGTTGGCGAACTGCTCGTAGTCGTTGGGCGAGTAGCGGAAGGCATGCCCCTCCCGCGCGGCGCGGCGGGCGTAGATGTTGAGCAGCTCGGCTGCGGCGTCGCGCACCTGCTCGGCGGCCTTGCGCTTGGCCTTTTCCCACTGGCCACTGCCCAGCTTGTGCAGCGGGGCCTCGTCGGCAGACACGCCCGTGTAGCGGCCGATAAGTTGCAGCTGACTCACGGGCACGTAGAGCACGGCCTTGTCGGCGTATTCCAGGTGCAGGAACTCCTGCAGCGCGGGGCTGCCGTCGGGGTTCTTGTTGCCCACATCCATGTGGATGAGGCCGCGGTAGCGCCCGATGCCGTGCTGGTTGTGCACCACGGGGTCGCCCACCTTCAGCTCGGACAGGTCCTTGATCAGCGCTTCGACGTCGCTGGCCTGCTCCTGCTTCTTGCGCCGGCGCGTGGTGGAGCCGGCGGCGAACAGTTCGGTCTCGGTGACCAGGTCCAGGCCTTCTTCCATCCACGCGAAGCCCGAGGCCAGCGCCGCCGTGGCGATGCCGACGCGTTCTTCGGGCGTCCCCTGAAATTCGACCAGCGAATCGAAAGCCGGCGGGTTCAACCCCGAGGCCCGCAGGAAATCCAGCAGGCTCTCGCGCCGGCCGTCGCTTTCAGCCAGCAGCAGCACGCGCTGCGCCGTGGCTCGGATGTGGGCCTGCAGCCGCGCCAGCGGGTCCTCGGCGCCGCGCACCACGGACAGGTCGGGCAGCTTCTGGAACTGCGCGTTGTCCGCCACGTCTTCCACACCGGGACGCAGCGACAACTGGGCGTGCTGGTTGGCCTGGGCGTAGAACTGCTCGGCGCCCAGGAACAGCGCCTCCGGCGGCAGGGTGGGGTGGTCCGGGTCGCCCTGGATCAGGCGGTAGCGGTCGCGCGTGTCCTGCCAGAAGCGCTGGAAGGCCGTCTCCAGGTCGCCGTGCAGCACCACGGTGGCCTCGTTACCCAGGTAATCGAACACGGTGGCCGTCTCGTCGAAGAACAGCGGCAGGTAGTACTCGATGCCGGCGGTGGCCACGCCGTTGCCCATGTCCTTGTAGATGCGGCTGCGCGTGGGGTCGCCCTCCAGCAGCTCGCGCCAGCGCTGGCGGAACTTGGCGCGCGCCGCGTCGTCCATGGGGAACTCGCGCCCGGGCAGCAAGCGCACCTCGGGCACCGGGTAGAGGCTGCGCTGGCTGTCGGGGTCGAACGTGCGGATGGAGTCGATCTCGTCGTCGAACAGGTCCACCCGGTACGGCACGGCCGAACCCATCGGGAACAGGTCGATCAACCCGCCGCGCACCGCGTATTCGCCATGGCCCACCACCTGGGACACATGCTGGTAGCCCGCGAGCGTGAGCTGGGCGCGCAGCTTGGCCTCGTCCAGCTTCTGCTTGACCTTGAAATGGAAGGTGTAGCCCGCGAGGAACGACGGCGGCGCCAGCCGGTACAGCGCCGTGGTGGCCGGCACCAGCACCACGTCGGCGCCCGTGTCCTTGTCGCGCTGCTGGATGCGCCAGAGTGTGGCCAGCCGCTCGCTGATCAGGTCCTGGTGCGGCGAGAAGCTGTCGTAGGGCAGCGTTTCCCAGTCGGGAAACAGCGCGCAGCGCAACTCGGGCGCGAAGAAGGCCATCTCGTCGATGAGGCGCTGGGCGTCGGTTGCATCGGCGGTGACGATGGCGGTGGTGCGGCCCGCGGCCTTTTCACGCTCGCCCAGGCGGGCCAGCAGCAAGGCGTCGGCGCTGCCCACGGGGCGGGGCAGGGTGAATCGTTTTCCGGGGGAGAGTTTGGGCAGCTGCATGCAGGTGGCGTCGCCCCATGGTGTGGGATAGGGCGCAGGACACGGAGCAGTGTGCGCCACGAGGCTCAAGACGACGATCGGGGATTTTAGAATGCCCGCCCATGACCGACCTGCTGCCGCCCACTACCCCTGCTCGCCCTGTGGCCGGGCGCTTCTGGGGGCTGGTGCCCTGCGCCGGCACCGGCACGCGCGCCGTGCGCAGGGGCGGGCAGGACGGCCCCCCCGTGCTGCCCAAGCAGTACCACACGGTGGCCGGCCACCCGATGGTGCTGCACACGCTGGCGGCCTTTGCGGGCGTGGCGCGCCTGGCGGGCACGCTGGTGGCCGTGGCCGCGGGCGACACCTTCTTCGACGGTCACCCCCACCCGGCCTTCTTTGCCGTGCCCTGCGGCGGGCCCACGCGCGCCGACACGGTGCTGGGCGGCCTGAAGGCCCTGCAGGCGCGCGGCGCGCAGGACGAGGACTGGGCGCTGGTGCACGATGCGGCGCGCTGCCTGGTGACGGCGCAGCAGATCGATGCGCTCATCGACGCCTGCCAGCACGACAGCGTGGGTGGGCTGCTGGCGCACAAGCTCGCGGACACGCTCAAGGTGGCGAGCGACGGCCCCGGCGGCGTGCGCGTGGCCGCCACCGTGGACCGCAGCGACAAATGGCTGGCGCAGACGCCGCAGATGTTCCGCATCGGTGCGCTGCGCCATGCGCTGGAGCGGGTGGGCGCCACCGCCACCGACGAGGCCAGTGCCATGGAGGCCATGGGCCTGCGCCCGCGCCTGGTGCCTGGCGGCGCGCAGAACTTCAAGGTGACCTACCCCGAGGACTTCGCGCTGGCCGAGGCCGTGCTGGCCCAGCGCATGCACGGCGCCACGCTGGAGCGCTTTGGCGGCGAGCGCGGCGCCGCGGCGAGCGACCCGGTCAAGACTTTCTTTTCTTCCAAGGCATGAGGGCGGCGGACGCAATGGGCATGAATTTCAGAATCGGCGAAGGGTGGGACGTGCATGCGCTGGTGCCCGGGCGGCGCCTGGTCATCGGCGGGGTGGAGATCCCGCACACCATGGGCTTGCTGGGCCATTCCGATGCCGATGTGCTGCTGCATGCCATCACCGATGCGCTGCTGGGTGCTGCGGCGCTGGGCGACATCGGCAGCCACTTCCCCGACACCGACGCGCGCTTCAAGGGCGCGGACTCGGTGGCGTTGCTGGAGGAGGCGGCGCGCCGCGTGGGCGACAAGGGCTACGCCATCGGCAACATCGACAGCACAGTCGTTGCGCAGGCGCCGCGCCTGGCGACGCACATCCCCGCCATGCGCGAGCGCATCGCCGCCGCGCTGGGCCTGGTGCTGGACCAAGTGAACGTGAAGGCCAAGACCGCCGAGCGCCTGGGCCCCGTGGGGCAGGGCCTGTCCATCGAGGCGCGCGCCGCCGTGTTGCTATTCAAAAAATAGCTGCTTGCGCTGGAAGAGTGCCGGTTTCCGGCAGAAAACGCTGTAAATCGGCCGCGCAGCAAGCGCTGGCTGCTATCGATTTTGCTGGGATGTCGGCACACCGCTGCGCGGTGGCAGGTGGCGCTTGATCTGCGGGCGCTGCAGGCGCTGCTGGGGGTCCTGGCCCTGCCGTAGATTCATCGCGCGCTGCAACTGGATGTGGGCCACCAGCCCGCCCGAGCCCGAGTTGGCCAGCGCGAAGATGCCGCCCATGCGCTGCACGGTCTTGTCCACGATCGACAGGCCCAGGCCCGCGCCAGCGGCGGCCGTGCGCGCGGAGTCGCCGCGAAAGAACGGCTTGGTGAGGTTGGCCAGTTGCTCCGGTGGCGCGCCGGGCCCGTGGTCGCGCAGCTTCACCAGCACCCACTTCTCGCGCGCCTTGGCGGCGATGTCCACGGTGGTGATGCCGGTTTCGCGGTTCTTGCCGTAGCGGCGGGCGTTCTCCAGCAGGTTGGAGATCACGCGCGCCAGCTCCACCTCGTCGGCCATCACGATCAGGTCCTCGGGCACGTTCATCGAGATCTGCAACTCGCGGTGGTCCTGCACCGCGTACACGCAGGACGACACCACGCCATGCAGGTTGACGGGGCTCAGGGCCACCGTGGTGTCGGGCCGCGCATAGTCCAGGAACTTGTCGATGGTGGCGTCCAGCTGCACGATGTCGGCCACCATGTGCTCGCGCGCCACGTCGTCGGTGACGCTCATCTCGGTTTCCAGGCGCAGCCGCGCCAGCGGCGTGCGCAGGTCGTGCGAGATGCCGGCCAGCATCACCGCGCGGTCCTGCTCCAGCTTGGCGAGCTTTTGCGCCATGCGGTTGAAGCCGATGTTGACCTCGCGGATCTCGCTGGTCACGGCCTCTTCGTCCAGGCGGCTGTTGGCAAAGTCGCCGTCGCGCACGCGGTTGGCCGCGTCGCTGAGCTGCTTGAGCGGGCGGTTGATCAGCCGCGCGATGACGGCGGCACCCGCCAGCGACAGCGCGCCCGCGGTGATCAACCAGATCATCCAGGTCTTGCCGCCAGCGGCACTCAGGCGCGAACGGTCCATCAGCATCCAGTTCGGGTCGCCATTGATGGTGAAGCCCACCCACAGCCCCGTCTCGCCATTCACGCTGGCGGCCACGATGGTGCCGGGCCCCAGGCGCTGGGTGAGTTCTTCGGTCAGGCGCGAGCCGAGCGGGGAGGGCGAGAGCAGCTCGAACTTGTCACCCGGCTCGCGCGGCAGGATGCGCACGCCCTCCTGGTCGGCCATGGTCTTGAGCAGCGACACGCGCGCGATGGCGTCGGAGTGGATGAGCGCCGCGCGGCTCAGGTTGACCAGCGATGCAATCTGCTGCGCCGTCTGCAGGGCGCGGGGCTCGAACTCCAGCGCGCGCAGCGTCTGCAGCCACGCCATGATGCTGCCGATCAGCAGCACGGCCAGCAGGAAGAAGGTGCGCCAGAAGAGGTTCAGCCCCACGCGTGCACGCTGGGCCCGCCGGCTGGCGGACGTTTCCAGCGGCGCGGGGCTGGTGGCATCGGAAGGCGCGTCGTGGGTGGCGCTCATGTCAAGGTGGCGTGCAAGCGGTCATGCAGGGCACGGCGTGCCGGTGGAGTGGGGCCGCCGTTCCTTTCGCAGGGAGGCCCTGGTCAGTTCGTGCCGTCCGGCACGAACACGTAGCCCACGCCCCACACGGTCTGGATGTAGCGCGGCGCGGCGGCGTCCACCTCGACCAGCTTGCGCAGGCGCGAGATCTGCACGTCCAGGCTGCGGTCGAACGGCTCGAACTCGCGTCCGCGTGCCAGCAGCGCGAGCTTTTCGCGCGACAGCGGCTGGCGCGGGTGGCGCACCAGGGCTTTCAGCATGGCGAATTCGCCCGTGGTCAGCGGCAGTTCCTCGCCGTTCTTTTGCAGCGCGCGCGTGCCCAGGTCGAAGGTGAAGGGGCCAAAGGTCACCACTTCGTTGTCGCCCGACGGTGCGCCCGGGGCCTCCTGCGGCGGGCGGCGGCGCAGCACGGCGTGGATGCGGGCTAGCAGTTCGCGCGGGTTGAAGGGCTTGCCCAGGTAGTCGTCGGCGCCCACTTCCAGGCCCACGATGCGGTCCACGTCCTCGCCCTTTGCGGTGAGCATGATGATGGGCGTGCGGTCATTGGCCGCGCGCAGGCGCCGGCAGATCGACAGGCCGTCTTCCCCCGGCATCATCAGGTCCAGCACGATCAGGTCCACGGTCTCGCGCAGCAGGATGCGGTTGAGGGCCTTGCCATCTTCCGCGACCATAACTTCAAAGCCTTCCTGGGTGAGGTAGCGGCGCAGCAGGTCGCGGATGCGCGCATCGTCATCCACCACGAGAACTTTGTCGGTACGGTTGGTTGTTGAAGCCATGCTTTCTTTCCCAGTCCAATTTGTAACAGAGCCGATTCTGACCAGCTTGCGAACGGAAAGTCCGGTTTTACCCCGGGGTCTGACCAACTGTTACAGGTTTTGCGACACCTCGCAACGACATTACCCGGCATTCATGCCAGCGCTGCGCTGACGCAGTTAGCGTCGGTCCTGGGGCATGCTGCACATGCCTGTACAACGTCAACCCAAGAAAAGGAACACCATGCAAAGAACTATAAAAACAATAGCTGCTTGCGCACTGATGGCGGGCGCTGTGGCCGCTTACGCTCAGAATCCTTCGGCGCCGCCGCAGAACGTGCTGCAGCTCTCCGCATCGGGCACGGTGCAGGTGCAGCAGGACTTGCTGGTGCTGACGCTGGCCGCCACCAAGGAAGCCGCGGACGCCGCAGGCGTGCAAACGCAACTCAAACAGGCGCTGGACGCCGCGTTGGCCGAAGCCCGCCGCGCCGCCCAGCCGCAGCAGATGGACGTGCGCACGGGGGCCTTCGGCATGTACCCGCGCTATGGCAAGGACGGCAAGATCACCGGCTGGCAGGGCCGCGCCGAGCTGGTGCTGGAAGGGCGCGACTTCCCGCGCATCACGGCCACGGCGGGCAAGATCCAGAGCATGTCCATCAGCCAGATCGCATTCGACCTGTCGCGCGAGGCGCGGGCCAAGGTGGAGACCGAGGCCCAGGCGCAGGCCATCGAGGCCTTCAAGGCACGCGCCTCCGAACTGGCGCGCGGCTTTGGTTTTGGCGGCTACACGCTGCGCGAGGTGGCGGTGAACAGCAACGAGATGTCGCCCGGCCCGCGCCCGCGCATGATGGCCATGGAGGCCAAGGCGGCATCCTATGCGTCCGACGCTCCCGTGCCTGTGGAGGCCGGCAAGGCCCAGGTGGTGGTGACGGTGGCTGGCTCGGTACAGCTCAAGTGACCCCAGCGGTCGCTATCAGCCATTTTGGCCTGCAGCGCCCGCCAGTCGGGCGTTGCAAGCTACTTTATTAATAGCGGGCTTACTGCGCCACCCAGCCGCCGTCCATATTCCATGCCACGCCGCGCACGTTGTTGGCGGCGGCCGAGCAGAAGAACACGGCCAGTTCACCCAGCTCTTCGGGTGTGGTGAACTGCATGGAGGGCTCCTTCTCGCCCAGCAGCACTTTCTTGGCTTCTTCGTTGGAGATGCCCAGCGCGGCGGCCTTGGCGTCCACCTGCTTTTGCACCAGCGGTGTGAGCACCCAGCCGGGGCAGATCGCGTTGCAGGTCACGCCCGTCGGGGCGGTCTCCAGCGCAGTCACCTTGGTCAGGCCCACGATGCCGTGCTTGGCCGCCACGTAGGCCGACTTCTGCGCCGATCCCACCAGGCCGTGCACCGACGCCACGTTGATGATGCGGCCCCAGTCATTGGCCAGCATGCCGGGCAGCGCCAGGCGCGTGGTGTGGAAGGCGCTGGTCAAGTTGATGGCGATGATGGCGTCCCACTTCTCCACCGGGAAGTCCTGCACGCTGGCCACGTGCTGGATGCCGGCGTTGTTGACCAGGATGTCCACGCGGCCGAACTGGGATGCGGCGTACTTGAGCATGTCCTCGATCTCCGCGGGGCGGCTCATGTCCGCGCCGTGGTAGGCCACGCGGGCGCCTGCGGCCTCGCCGGCGGCCAGCACCTCAGCGCGCGGACCGTCCACGTCGCCAAAGCCGTTGAGCACGATGTTCGCCCCCTGGCGCGCGAGCGCCTTGGCGATGCCCAGCCCGATGCCGCTGGTGGAGCCGGTGACGAGGGCGGTTTTGCCGTTCAGCATGAGAGTCTCTCCGAATGAATTAGGATGCAGCGCAGGCATTATCGAGCGCTGCATGACGGTACCGTTTCCATGATTCAACCTACGCTGAAATACGTACCGTGCCCCGGCCCCGTGGCCGCCGGCCACCCGGAACAAGGCCATCGCATGGCCTACTGGGAGTGGAACGAGACGGGCGACGCGGCCCATCCCCATGTGATCGTCTGCGTCCACGGGCTGGCACGCCAGGGGCGGGACTTCGACACCCTGGCTCGCGCGCTGGCCCGCCATGCGCGCGTGGTCTGCCCCGATGTCGTGGGGCGCGGACGCAGCGATTGGCTGGCCGATCCGATGCAATACCAATTGCCGGTGTACGCGGCCGACATGCTGGCCTTGCTGGCGCAACTGCACGCGCAAGGCCCCATCGCCACCCTGGATTGGGTGGGCACGAGCATGGGCGGGCTCATCGGCATGGGCCTGTGCGGCCAGACGGGGGCGTTGCCGGTACCTGTGCGGCGCCTGGTGCTCAACGATGTGGGGCCGCGGGTGGAGTGGCAGGCGCTCGCGCGCATCGGCCAGTACCTGGGGCAGCCCGCGCATTTCGCGACGCTGCAGCAGGCGGCCGACGCGCTGTGGGCGGTGTCGCGCAGCTTCGGGCCGCACACACCTGCGCAGTGGCTGGAACTGTCTCGCGCCATGGTGCGCGAGGCGCCCCAAGGGGGCTTGGCCCTGCACTACGACCCGGCGATCGCCGTGCCCTTTCGCGCCCTCACGCCCGAGGCCGCGCTGGCGGGTGAGCAGCAGCTATGGCAGCTGTACGACCAGATCCCGGCCCAGGTGTTGCTGCTGCGCGGTGCGGAGTCGGACCTGCTGTCCAGCGCCACGGCGCGCGAGATGACCGCGCGCGGCCCGCGTGCGCGGCTGGTGGAGTTCGCCGGCGTGGGCCACGCGCCGACGCTGGTGCAGCCGGACCAGGTGGCCGTGGTCGCGCAGTTCCTGCTGAAGCGGCAGGAGGAGTTGACAGCATGAAGAGCAGTTCCATCGGCCATCTGCCCATGGGGCAGGGCGCGGCCGCCGGGCCCCGACCCGAGGCGGTGCCGCAGCTCATCGCAGCCACCGCGCAGGCGGGGCCGGAGCATGCCGACGCCCTGGTACGCGCCCGCGCCTTTGCCGAGCCGCTCTTGATCGGCGAAACGTTGGAAACCGGAGAGAACACCCTCGTCCATGCCGATGCGGTGTCCGCCATCCTCAAGCACCTGGGCGGCTCGGAAACCATGCAGGCGGCGGCCTATCTGGTGTATGCCTGCTCGCACCTGAACAAGCCCGAGGAAGTGATCACCAAGGCCTTCGGCAGCAATTTCGCCGCGCTGGCGCTGGAGACCACCAAGCTCATGCGCGTGCAACTGCAGGCGCGCGAGGCGCAGGTGACGGGCCAGCAGGTGGACGATGCGGCCACGCAGACCGAGAACGTGCGCAAGATGCTGCTGGCCTTCTCGCGCGACCTGCGCGTGGTGATGCTGCGCCTGGCGTCCCGCCTGCAGACGCTGCGCTTTTACGCCGCAGCCAAGCGCCCGGTATCGCCGGCCATCGCGCGCGAGGCGCTGCAGGTGTTCGCGCCGCTGGCCAACCGCCTGGGCATCTGGCAGATGAAGTGGGAGCTGGAAGACCTGGCCTTCCGCTTCCTGGAGCCCGAGACCTACAAGGAAGTGGCCCGCCTGCTCGACGAGAAGCGCGTGGAGCGCGAGCTGTACATGGAGCAGGTGCGCAGCCGGCTGGAGTCCGAGTTGCGCGCGCGCAGCATCAGCGCCAGCGTGCAGGGCCGGCCCAAGCACATCTACAGCATCGTCAAGAAGATGCGCGGCAAGTCGCTGAACTTCGACCAGGTGTTCGATATCCGTGCGCTGCGTGTGGTGGTGCCGAGCGTCAAGGACTGCTACGCGGCTTTGAGCTGGGTGCACAGCCAGTTCAAGCCCATCGAGGCGGAGTTCGACGACTACATCGCCCGCCCCAAGCCCAACGGCTACCAGTCGCTGCACACCGTGGTGCGCGACGAGGCGGGCAAGGCCATCGAGATACAGATCCGCACCCAGGCCATGCACGACCATGCCGAGCATGGCGTGGCCGCGCACTGGGCCTACAAGGAGGCGGGCACCAAGGGCTACGCTGGCGTGTCGGCCAGCAGCGAGTACGACGCCAAGATCGCCGTACTGCGCCAGCTGCTGGCGTGGGAGCGCGACCTGGTGGGCTCCGCCAGCCGCAGCGGGTTGTTCGAAGACCGCATCTATGTGCTGACCCCGGACGCGGCCGTGGTGGAACTGCCCCAGGGCGCCACGCCCGTGGACTTCGCCTATGCCGTGCACACCAGCGTCGGCCATCGCTGCCGGGGTGCGCGTGTCGACGGCAACATGGTTCCGCTGAACACGCCGCTGCAAAACGGCCAGACGGTGGAGATCACCACCGTGAAGGAAGGGCGTCCTTCGCGCGACTGGCTCAACCCGGAACTGGGCTACCTCACCAGCAACCGCGCGAAGGCCAAGGTGCGCGCGTGGTTCAACGCACAGGCCACCCATGCCACGGTGGCGCGCGGCCGCGAGCTGGTGGAAAAGCTGCTGCAGCGCGAGGGCAAGACGGCCCTCAAGCTTGACGACCTGGCGGTGCAGCTGGGCTTCAAGTCGGCCGAGGCCTTGTTCGAAGTGGTGGGCAAGGACGAATTCTCGCTGCGCAGCATCGAGACCTTGTTGCGCCCACCCGAGCCGGCGGTCGACGAGCCTGACGTGCTGCTCAAGAAGGCGCGCACACCCGACGGCGCGCCCAAGGGCGGCGTGCTGGTGGTGGGCGTGGATTCCCTCATGACGCAGTTGGCCAAGTGCTGCAAGCCCGCGCCGCCCGATGAGATCCGCGGTTTCGTCACGCGCGGCAAGGGCGTGAGCGTGCACCGCGCCGACTGCAGCAACTTCCGCGAGATGGCGGCGCGCAATGCGGAGCGCGTGATCGACGTGGAGTGGGGAAAGTCGCAGCGCGTCGCTGGAGAAGCCGCCGTCTACCCCGTGGACGTGGCGGTGGAAGCCTCGGACCGCCAGGGCCTGCTGCGCGACATCTCGGAAGTGTTCGCGCGCGAGAAGACCAACGTCATCGGCGTGCAAACACAGTCCGTCAAGGGAACGGCATGGATGACCTTCACCGTGGAGGTGTCCGATGCGGGGCGGCTCAACAAGGTGCTGGGTATCGTGGCCGCGGTGCAGGGGGTGCGGTCGGCGCGCCGGCGATGACGGCCGCCAGGGCCGAGGCGGCATTTTTTGCTGCTATACTCCCGCTTCTCGAACAAACACAGGCGCGTAGCTCAGCTGGTTAGAGCACCACCTTGACATGGTGGGGGTCGTTGGTTCGAGTCCAATCGCGCCTACCATTTCTCTCTGCGGAAGCCACCCAGACTTCAGCATGCAAAGAGAGAAATTCTGTACAAAACGCCGCTCGACAGAGCGGCTTTTTTGTTTCCGGATCCCCCGCATTCAGCCTGGAGCAGGCGGTCGTGCAGGCCATCAGGGTATTCCTGCGCGCTGCGCGGGTGCGGCCTGCCTAGAATCTGCTGCACTGCAATACAAGCCATGACGGGCCATGTACCCGAGGAGCCGCCTGTGCCAGACAAGAACCCAGCACCTGACCCAAAAACCGCCCAGCGCGTGATCAAGAAGTACCCCAACCGCCGGCTGTACGACACGTCGACCTCCACCTATGTCACGCTGGCCGAGGTCAAGCAGCTGGTGATGCAGGGCGAATCCGTCGTGGTGCGCGACGCCAAGACCAGCGAAGACCTCACGCGCAGCATCCTGCTGCAGATCATCCTGGAGGAGGAGGCAGGCGGCGCGCCGATGTTCAGCGAGGCGGCGCTGGCCAACATCATCCGCTTCTATGGCCACGCCATGCAGGGCTTCATGGGTGCGTACCTAGAAAAGAACGTGCAGATGTTCACCGAGATCCAGGCCAAGCTGGCCGAGCAGTCGCAAGGCCTCACGCCCGAGATGTGGACGCAATTCATGAATCTGCAATCGCCCATGATGAAGGGGCTGATGGGCAACTACGTGGAGCAGTCGCAGAACATGTTCCTGCAGATGCAGGACCAGATGCAGAAGCAGACCGAGCAGATGCTGGGCGCGTTTGGCCTCAAAAAGCGCTGAGCCCGGCAGAACTGGGAAAATGCGGGGATGAGCCAAGCACTCTCCCCCGCCAAGACCCCCAAAATCGGGTTCGTCAGCCTCGGCTGCCCCAAGAACCTCACCGACTCCGAACTCCTCCTCACGCAACTCAGCGCCGAGGGCTACGAAACCTCCAAGACCTTCGAGGGCGCAGACCTCGTCATCGTCAACACCTGCGGCTTCATCGATGAAGCCGTGAAGGAAAGCCTGGACACCATTGGCGAGGCCTTGGCCGAGAACGGCAAGGTGATCGTTACCGGCTGCCTGGGCGCGCGCGCCGGCGAGACGGGCGGCAACCTCGTGAAAGAGGTACACCCCAGCGTGCTGGCCGTGACCGGGCCGCATGCGGCGCAGGAAGTGATGGAGGTCGTGCATACCCACTGCCCCAAGCCGCACGACCCCTTCCTTGACCTGGTGCCGGGCAGCTTCGGCGAGGCGGGCATCAAGCTCACGCCGCGCCACTATGCCTACCTGAAGATCAGCGAGGGCTGCAACCACCGCTGCACCTTCTGCATCATCCCCTCGATGCGCGGCGACCTGGTGTCCCGCCCGGTGGGCGATGTGCTCAAGGAAGCCAAGGCGCTGTTCGAGGGTGGGGTGAAGGAACTGCTGGTCATCAGCCAGGACACATCGGCCTATGGCGTGGACGTGAAGTACCGCACGGGCTTCTGGGACGGCAAGCCCGTCAAGACGCGCACGCTGGAGCTGGTGCAGACGCTGGGCGAGATGGCCGCCACCTACGGCGCGTGGGTGCGCCTGCACTATGTCTACCCCTACCCGAGCGTGGACGACATCATTCCGCTGATGGCGCAGGGCTTGGTGCTGCCATACCTGGATGTGCCCTTCCAGCACAGCCACCCCGACGTGCTCAAGCGCATGAAGCGCCCCGCCAGCGGCGAGAAGAATCTGGAGCGCATCCTGCGCTGGCGCGAGGCCTGCCCAGAGATCGTGATCCGCAGCACCTTCATCGCGGGCTTCCCCGGCGAGACGGAAGAAGAGTTCCAGCACCTGCTGGACTTCGTGCGCGAGGCGCAGATCGACCGTGCGGGCTGCTTTGCCTACAGCGACGTGGAGGGCGCCGCCGCCAACGAGCTGCCGGGCCTGCTGCCCATGGAACTGCGCGAGGAGCGCCGTGCGCGCTTCATGGCGGTGGCGGAGGAAGTCTCCACCGCCAAGCTGCAGCGCCGCGTGGGCCAGACCATGCAGGTGCTGGTGGACCAGGCCGTGGGCCTGGGCAAGAAGGGCGGCGTGGGCCGCAGCTACGCCGATGCGCCCGAGATCGACGGCGTGGTGCACCTGCTGCCGCCCGAGAAATTCAGCAAGACCTACAAGGTGGGCGACTTCGTGAAGGCGCGCATCGTGGGAACGCAGGGGCATGACCTGGTGGGCGTGCCGGTGTAATCAACGGCGGCCATACAGCGCCCACAAAAAAGGGAACGTGCGAACCACGTTCCCTTTTTTTCCGGGCGCCCCGCCAGCGGGGCGCGGAGTTCCGTCAGACGCCGACGGCCAGCAGCTCCACGTCGAACTTCAGCGTGGCGTTGGGCGGGATCACGCCGCCGGCGCCGCGTGCGCCGTAGCCCAGGGCTGCCGGGATGATCAGTGTGCGCTGGCCGCCGATCTGCATGCCTTGCACGCCCTCGTCCCAGCCCTTGATGACCATGCCCGCGCCCAGGGGAAACTCGAACGGGTCGTTGCGGTCGCGGCTGGAATCGAACTTGGCGCCTTGCTGGCCGTCGTTGTAGAGCCAGCCGGTGTAGTGCACGCGCACCGACTGGCCGCGCGTGGCCTGCGCGCCGGTGCCGACGACGGTGTCTTCATACTGCAGGCCGGAGGCGGTGGTGGTGAATGCCATGGTGAACGGTTCCTTGATTTGATTCAAAAAAGATAGCTGTTAGCGCTTATCCAATAAGCGCTAGGGGCCAAAAAGACCAAAACCCGCACACGGCGGGCTGGTGGGGGCCTAAGGGCTTGCGGGGCGCTTTACTTCTTCACGCGCGCGGCGGACCAGCGGGTGGCAAAAGCCTGCACATCGGACAGGCGCTTGAGCAGATCCTGGCCCACGGGGGTGACGGTGTAGCCGTCGCTGCCGTGGTCCAGCAGTCCGCACTCGCGCAGTTCCTTGATGCGGGTGTTGAGCGTGTTGGGCGTGATGCCGCCGACGCTGTCTTGCAGCAAGCGGAACGTCTGCGGATGGCCGTCGCGCAGGGCCCACAGCACGCGCAGCGCATAACGGCATTCGAGTTTCTCGAACAGCTGGTTGACGGCGGCGTTTTCCTTGGAGCTCATGAACGCTTCTCCTTGCGCATAGGGTGGTGGGGTGCCGCGCCGCGCAGGGGCGGAGCGGCGGTGGTTGCAAAAAACGATAGCAATATAGCCTGGAAATGTACCTGCTACAAGTTTAGTAGCTCGTTGCGTCCGGCTGACATGTGCAAACCCTGAAAAATGGGGTAGCCATGCGGCTCACTCCGGGGCCCTGCGCACGAGGTGCTCCACCAGCAGCCGGGCGGCGGGTGACAGGCCATCCTCGCTGCGAAAGCAGATGGCAAAGCGCCGCCGTGCCCAGCCGTCGGCCAGCGGAATCACGCGCACGCCGGTGGCGGCGGCAAACGGCTCGGCCACTTCGCGTGGGATCACGCTGATGGCCAGGTTGGCGCGCACCACGCGCAGCGCAGCGTCGAAGTTGGACACCTGCACGCGGTGTGCCAGCATCTTGCCCTCCACGGCCGCGGCGCGCGCCAGCAGCACCTGTACGGCGCTCAGCGCCGGCATGCTGACGAACTCATGCCCCAGCACGTCGGCAAAGCGCACGCGCGCTGACTGGGCCACGGGGTGATCGGGGTGGGCGACGATGGCCAGATGGTCGTGGCGGTAGCTGCGGGTCTGCAGCCCCTGCAGGTCCGCCGCGTCCCAGCAGATGCCCACGGTGGCGCTGCCCTCGCGGATGCCGCGCACCACCTCGGGGCTCACGCGCTCCTCCATGCTCACCTGGATGTCGCGGTGCGCGGCGTCCTGCAGGAACGCTGCTACGTCGTCGGCCAGCGACTCGGCCATGACCGAGGCCGTGACCAGCATGCGCACCTGTCCGCGGATGCCGGTGTTGAACGCGGCCATGTCCCGCTCGATGCGCCCCACGCTGGCCAGCATCTCGCGCGCATGCTCCAGCAGCGCCTCACCCGCCGGGGTGGGCGCCACGCCATGCCGGCGGCGCACCAGCAGGCGCGCGCCCACGGTGTCTTCCAGTTGCGCCAGCCGTTTGCTGACGGCCGAGCCCACGATGGCCTCCTGCTGCGCGGCACGCGCAATGTTGCGGTGCTCGCACACGGCGACGAACAGCTTGAGCGAGAGCAGGTCGGGCAGACGCATGAGAATTTCCGTTTGGGAACGCTTGGGGTTCCTAAATTGAGGTTTCGTAGTGTGCTGGAATTTTTAAAATCCACAACGGCACTGACGCACATCAACCCTCCAGGCAATTCCATGGCTTCGCTACCCACCCTCTGCGACCCGCGCCCCGGCCACGCCACCGTGCGCGAGGTGGGCCTGCGCGATGGCCTGCAGAGCATCGCCACCACGCTGCCGACAGCACACAAGATCGCGTGGCTGGACGCCGCCTATGCCTCCGGCCAGCGCGAGATCGAGGTGGGCTCCTTCGTGCCCGCGCGCCTGCTGCCGCAACTGGCCGACACCGCCGAGGTGCTCGCGCATGCGCTCACGCTGCCGGGGTTGGTGGCCTCTGTGCTGGTGCCCAACCTCAAGGGGGCCGAGCGCGCCATCGACGCGGGTGCGCACTGGATGATCGTGCCTCTGTCGGCCAGCCATGCGCACAGCCTGGCCAACCTGCGCAAGACGCCCGACGAGGTGGTGGCGGAGGTGGCCCGCATCCGCGCCACCCGCGATGCAGCGGGCAGCGCGACGCGCATCGAGGGCGGCGTGGGCACGGCCTTCGGCTGCACGCTCCAGGGCGACGTGGCCGAGGACGAGGTGCTGCGCCTGCTGCAGGCGCTGCTGGATGCCGGCGCCGACCGCGTGAGCCTGGCCGACACCGTGGGCTATGCCGATCCGGCCGGCGTGCAGCGCCTCTTCGAGAAAGCGCGCGCGCTGGTGGGCGACCGCCTGGCCGCCGCGCATTTCCATGACACGCGCGGCATGGGGCTGGCCAACTGCTACGCCGCCTGGCAGGCGGGCATCACCCGCTTCGACGCCTGCCTGGCCGGCATTGGCGGCTGCCCGCATGCGCCCGGCGCCAGCGGTAACGTGACCACCGAAGACCTGGCCTTCATGCTGGAGCGCATGGGACTGTTCACGGGACTCGACGTGGCCGCGCTGCTCGCGCTGCGCCAGCGCGTGCAGGGCTGGCTCGCGGGCGAGACGCTGCATGGCACGCTGTGGCAGGCCGGTCTGCCGCGCCACACGGGCGCTTCTGTTTCCACCCTGGCGCAGCCTGCCTGAGCGGGCGCGCCTGTTTTTAGCTTCTTCTTTGGGACACCATGAATTCCAACGCTTCCTCTTCGTCCCGGCTGCCCCTGGAGGGCCTGCGCGTGGTGGAGTTCACCCACATGGTCATGGGCCCCACCTGCGGCATGGTGCTGGCCGACCTGGGCGCCGAGGTCATCAAGGTCGAGCCCGTGGATGGCGACCGCACACGCCACCTGCTGGGCGCGGGTGCCGGCTTCTTTCCCATGTTCAACCGCAACAAGAAGAGCATCGCCATCGACCTGCGCAGCCCCGCGGGGCTGGAGGTGGCCATCCGCCTGGCCTCGTCGGCCGACGTGGTGGCGCAGAACTTCAAGCCCGGCGTGATGGCCAAGTACGGCCTGGACTACGCGGCCCTGTCGCGCTTGAACGAGCGCCTGGTGTATGTGAACCACACGGGTTTCCTGCCCGGCCCTTACGAGCACCGCACGGCGCTGGACGAGGTGGTGCAGATGATGGGGGGGCTGGCCTACATGACCGGCCGCCCGGGCGACCCGCTGCGCGCCGGCAGCAGCGTGAACGACATCATGGGCGGCATGTTCGGCGCCATCGGCGCCATGGCGGCGCTCATGCAGCGCCAGCAGACCGGGCGCGGCCAGGAGGTGGACTCGGCGCTGTTCGAGAACAACGTGTTCCTCGTGGGCCAGCACATGATGCAGTACGCCGTCACCGGCCAGCCCGCCGCGCCCATGCCCGACCGCATCTCGTCCTGGGCGGTGTACGACGTGTTCAGCGTCAAGGACGGCGGCCAGATCTTCCTGGCCGCGGTGAGCGACGCGCAGTGGCAGGCCTTCTGCGACGCCATGGGCTATGCCGACCTCAAGGCCGACCCGCGCTATGCCACCAACAACGACCGCGTGCGCGCGCGGCCCACGCTGTTGCCCGAGCTGCGCCAGCGCCTGGCCGCCCACACGGCCGATGCACTGGCGGCGGTCTTCGAGCGCCATGGCCTGCCGTTCGCACCCATCCTGCGGCCCGAGCAATTGTTTGACGACCCGCACCTCAACGCCACGGGCGGCCTGGCCGAGATCACCCTGCCCGACGGGGAGCGCGCGGGCGGCACCGCGCGCACCACGCTCATGCCGCTGCGCCTGGACGGCCAGCGTATGGGTGTGCGCCTGGACCCACCGCGGCTCGGCCAGCACACGCAGGATCTGCTGGCAGGCCTGGGCTACACGGCCGACCAGGTGGCCGCGCTGCGCGCGTCCGCAGCCGTGGCCTGAGGGGGAGCAATCGGGCCACGACCTTGTGCATGCGTGGCCCGCCAATCCCTGAGTCCGCGCTTGCTGAGACCCCTATAAAAACCACCGGAGACACACATGCCCCTCGATACATTCCCCGCACCCCGCCGCCTCACGCGCCGCCAGGCGCTGGCCTGGAGTGCTGCCCTCTGTGCGCCCGCGCTGGCGCATGCGCAGGGCTCCGGTGCGGCCGACCGGCCGCTGCGCGTGATCCTGCCGCTGTCGGCCGGCTCGGGCGCGGACGGTGCCATCCGCGCCATTCAGGCCAGCCTGTCCAAGGCGCTGGGCCAGCCGGTGGTGATAGAGAACCTGCCCGGCGCGGGCGGCATCACGGGCACCACGCAGCTCGTGCGCGCGCCCAAGGACGGCTCGGTGATCGGCGTGGTGTCCAACAACCACGTGGTGAACCCGCATGTGTACCCATCGGCCCCGTTCGATGCCATCGAGGACATCACGCCCATCACCGTGATCGGCGCCACGCCCTTCGTGCTCGTCGCCCATCCCTCGGTGCAGGCCCGGAACGCGCGCGAACTCATCGCGCTCGCCAAGGCCAGGCCCGGGGTGCTCAACTACGGCTCGTCGGGCAACGGCACCATCCTGCACCTGGGCGCGGCCATGTTCGTGGACCAGGCGCAGCTGGACATCAAGCACATCCCCTACCGCGGCATGGGCCCGCTGATGAATGACATCCTGGGCGGGCAGGTGCAGCTGGGCGTGGTGGCCGTGGCGCCGGCGGCCGCGCACATCAAGTCCGGCAGCCTGCGCGCGCTGGGCGTGACCACGGCCGCCCGCGTCCCCTCGCTGCCCGGCGTGCCCACCCTCGCCGAACAGGGCCTGCCGCGCTATGAACTGGAGGGCTGGATCGCCGCCGTGGCGCCTGCCGGCGTGCCCCCGGCGGACGTGGCGCGGCTGTACCACGGCTTCAAGGCCGCGCTGGCCATGCCCGAGGCGCGCGACGCGCTGGTGGCGCAGGGTTATGAGATCAAGCTCACGCCGCCCGATGCCTCGGCCGCGTTCTTTCGCAGTGAACTGGCGCGCATGGGGCAGGTGGTGAAGAGCGCCAGCGTGAAGATGGACTGACTTTGCTATCGTTCAAGGAGCTGTCAGCGCTTGCTGGATAAGCGCTACAGCCACCTGCGCACCCTGGATCGATAGGCGGTGAAATCCGGACCGAACTTCTGCGCCAGCACCCGCTCTTCCGGAACGATCTGAAAGCGCGTGATGTAGGCCACGAACGCCGCAACGCCCAGCAGCGCCAGCGGCGCACCCAGGTACACCGTCCATGCGAGCAGCAGGAGGGCGAGGCCCACGTACATCGGGTTGCGCGTGGCGCGGTACACGCCGCCCACCACCAGCGCCGAGGCACCGCCCGGCCGCAGCGGGTTGACGGTGGTGCGCGCGCGCCGAAACGCGTGCAGGCCGGCCACGTCGAACGCCAGGCCCACCAGCGCGAGCAGGACGGCCGCCGCGGTGCGCGGCGCGCTGTCCGTCACTCCGCCGCTGGCCTGCGCGGTGAACCACATCGCCACGCCGGCAAGGGCGGCGACGAGCGGCGGAGGGATCTTGTGTTCAAGCCAGTGCATGGGTGTGGGCCGCCGGACGCCCGGCAGCGGAAAAGGTGGTGGACGCACGCGCAGCCAGTGTAGGCCGGTCCCGAGGCGGCGCCCAGCCCGCGGTGCGGCGCGTCTGCGTTGTGGCGATTCAGGGTGTTTTTGGCCTCCAGCGCTTGCCTATCAAGCGCTGGCAGCTATGTTTTTTGATAGTCCTGGGGGCCATGCACGCCACTGGCCTCGGCCATGCGTACCAGCACCAGCAGCGCGCGGTTGACCGGCGTGGCGACACCCAGCGCGGCGCCGCGCTGCACCACGTAGCCATTCAGGTGGCCGATCTCGGTGGGGCGGCCCCGTGCCAGGTCCTGCGCGGTGGAGGACCGTTGGCCCGCCATGCTCTGCGCGATGCCGCGCACGGCCGCGTGGATGTCTGCGGGAAGGTGCACTCCGTCCGCCTGCGCCACGGCCAGGCATTCGGCCACGACGTCGGCGATCACATCGGTCGCGCCGTCCTGCTGCACCACCCAGCCGTAGGGCTGCTGCACGATGGCCGACAGCGCGTTGTAGGCGCAGTTGATGACCAGCTTGGCCCACAGGGCGCTGCGCACGTTGTCCGACACCTCGGCGGGGATGCCCGCGTCGCACAGCTCCCGCGCCACGCGCGCGCTGGCGGGCGACGGGCCGATCACCAGCTCACCCCGCCCGAAGTGACGCACGTGCCCAGGCCCGGCCATGGCTGTGGCCACATACACCACGGCGGCCGCCACGGGGTGCGCCGCGCCCAGCACGGCGCGGGCGCGCTCGTCGTTGTCCACGCCGTTTTGCAGCGTGAGCACCAGCGCGCCCGGTGCCAGGTAGGGCTGCATCTGGCGTGCCGCTGCCTCGGTGTCGGTGGACTTCACGCACAGCAGCACCACGTCGGCGCCACGCACGGCGCTGGCATCGGTACTGGCCTCCAGTGGCACATGGGTGTCCTGCGTGGCGGTTTGCAGTCGCAGGCCGTGGGCCTGGATCGCCTGCACGTGGTCCGGGCGGCCGATGAGCGTGACCGCGTGGCCCGCACGCGCCAGCAGGGCGCCAAAGTAGGAGCCTACCGCGCCTGCGCCCATCACGGCGAAGCGCAGGCGGCCGGTGTGCGAAGGGGTGTTCAGAGGCATGGCGGGGAGCTTTCAGGAAGGACGGGACGGCCATTGTCCACCGATCGGGCGTTCCATGTTTTGCTATTCAAAATATAGCTGCTGGCGCCTGCTGCATAAGCGTGAAAAGCTGATTTGGCTTGAAACCCCGACGCGCAATAAAAAACGCCCCGGCCGAGCGGCGGGGGCGTTGGCAGCGCGAGGTGTGCGCGGAAGATGCGTGGCTTACAGCGAGTCGATGAAGCTGCGCAGCTTGTCCGAGCGGCTCGGGTGCTTGAGCTTGCGCAGCGCCTTGGCCTCGATCTGGCGGATGCGCTCGCGCGTCACGTCGAACTGCTTGCCCACTTCTTCCAGCGTGTGGTCGGTGGACATTTCGATGCCGAAGCGCATGCGCAGCACCTTGGCTTCGCGCGGGGTCAGGCCGTCGAGGATGTCCTTCACCACGTCGCGCAGGCCGGCCTGCATGGCGGCGTCCACGGGCGCGGTGTTGTTGCTGTCCTCGATGAAGTCGCCCAGGTGGCTGTCGTCGTCGTCGCCGATGGGGGTTTCCATCGAGATCGGCTCCTTGGCGATCTTCATGATCTTGCGGATCTTGTCCTCGGGGATCTCCATCTTCGCGGCCAGGATGGACGCATCGGGCTCGAAGCCGAACTCCTGCAGGTGCTGGCGGCTGATGCGGTTCATCTTGTTGATGGTCTCGATCATGTGCACCGGGATGCGGATGGTTCGAGCTTGATCCGCGATGGATCGTGTGATCGCCTGGCGGATCCACCACGTGGCGTAGGTCGAGAACTTGTAGCCGCGGCGGTATTCGAACTTGTCCACCGCCTTCATCAGGCCGATGTTGCCCTCCTGGATCAGGTCCAGGAACTGCAGGCCGCGGTTGGTGTACTTCTTGGCGATCGAGATCACCAGGCGCAGGTTGGCCTCGATCATCTCCTTCTTGGCGTCGCGCGAACTGGCTTCACCCGCGTTCATGCGCTTGTTGATCTCCTTGAGCTCGGACAGCGGAACCACCACG
The DNA here is from genome assembly GCF_030503915.1 of Diaphorobacter sp. C33. Classification (NCBI taxonomy): domain Bacteria; kingdom Pseudomonadati; phylum Pseudomonadota; class Betaproteobacteria; order Burkholderiales; family Comamonadaceae; genus Diaphorobacter; species Diaphorobacter sp. C33. The sequence continues at coordinate 1,869,962 of NZ_CP129980.1, read as the reverse complement.
CGCGCCTGCAGGTCCATCAGCTTTTGCTGCAGTTCCTGGATCGGCGGGATGTTGCGCTGCATCACGGCGCTCCAGGGCTTGCCGGCGGCGGCCTGCTTCTCGACCCACTGCAGGTTCAGCAGGTTGGCCGGGAAGTCCTTGATGAAGGTCTCCTGGGGCATACCGCACTTGTCCACGATGATGCGGCGCAGCTCGCGCTCCTTCTTGCGCACGTCGTCCACCTGGGCGCGCACCATGTCGCACAGCTTCTCGATGGTCTTGGCCGTGAAACGGATGGTCATCAGTTCTGCCGAGATCTCGTGCTGCACCTTCATGTACGCGGGACCGCCGTAGCCGTCCTTGTCGTAGATCTTGTGCATCTTCTCGAACAGCGCGCGTAGCGTGTCGAAGCGGCGCAGGGCCTCGTTCTTGAGCTCTTCCAGCTTCTTGGTCAGCGCCTTGGAGCCGCCCTTGCCGTCGTCGTCGTCTTCCTCGTCGAACTCGTCGAAGTCTTCCTCGGCCACGTAGTCGTCGGCCTCGTTGGGATTGGAGAAGCCGTCCACCACGGTGGAGATGACGACCTTGCCCTCGCGGATTTCCTCACCCATGTTGAGGATCTCGGCGATGGTGGCGGGCGAGGCGCTGATGGCCTCCATCATGTCCATCAGGCCGCCCTCGATGCGCTTGGCGATCTCGATTTCGCCTTCGCGCGTGAGCAGTTCCACCGTACCCATCTCGCGCATGTACATGCGCACGGGGTCGGTGGTGCGGCCGAATTCCGAGTCCACGGTGGACAGGGCGGCCTCGGCTTCTTCCTCGGCCTCCTCCACGGTGGTGGCCGTGGGGGTCACGTTGTTCTGGAACAGGGTTTCCGCGTCGGGCGTTTGCTCGTACACGGCCACGCCCATGTCGCCCAGCATGGCGACCACGACTTCCATGGTTTCGGCGTCCACCAGCTTGTCGGGCAGGTGGTCGGAGATTTCCACCTGCGTGAGGTAGCCGCGCGTCTTGCCCAGCGTGATCAGCTTCTTGAGCTGCGAGCGGCGCTTGGCCATGTCCTCTTCGGACAGCACGGTCTCGTCCAGGCCGAACTCCTTCATCAAGGCGCGTTCCTTGGCCTTGCTGATCTTCATGCGCAGGGGCTTGGCCTTCTCGACCGGGGCGGCTTCGGCGGCCTCAACCACCTCGGCTTCGGGCTCGCCTTCGAGGTCGGACTCGATGTCGGACAGGTCGGCGTCGTCCTCCAGGCCTTCTTCCTTGGCCTTGGGCTTGCGGCCGCGCTTGGCAGGGGCCTTGGCGGCAGCGGTGGTGCCGGCGGCCTTGGCGGGGCGGCCGGGCTTCTTCTTGGGCGCCTCTTCGGCGACTTCGGGCTCGGCAGCAGCCGCCTTGGCGCGCGCGGGCTTCTTCTTCAACAGTTCATCAGCGGCTTTTTTCAGCTCGGCAGCAGTTTTCGGCGTGGACACAGTCTTGACTTTCGGCGCAGCCTTGGGCGCGGCGGCAGCGGCCTTGACAGGGGCGGCTTTCGCGGGCGCCTTGGCGGCGGCTTTCACAGTGGTTGCGGCTTTGGAAGCGGCCTTCGCGGGGGTGCCAGAGGCAGACTTGGGCGACTTCGCGGACTTTTGAACGGGCATGGACAACCTCAAGGTCAAAAACGGACACACAAAGAAAACACAAGCGCCAAGGAACCCGGCGCGGGCAGGCACGGCGACGGCAAGGGCCTTCGCGGTTTGAGGGGAAAACCCTCAGGGGCAAGATGTCTGGGCGAACATTTGGTGTGCAGTCCTTGCGGTGGGGGAGGGCGGTTGTGCGCGTTTGTCACGGTCGCCTGGTCCGGAGGTGCTGCTGTCGCTCTTGCCGACAAACCGTACATTATACCGGCGCAGCAAAATTCAAGGGGCTTTGTCAAGCCCCCGAGGTCATTTTTGTAAGCCCCTCTTCCAGCGCGCGGCGGCGCTCCTGCAATTGCCGGTAGCGCTCGATGGCCGCCGGGTCCTGTGAGGCCGCGGCGATCAGGGCGTTCTGCTGCAGCTTGATGGCTTCGATGAGCATGCGGTTGAGCAGTCCACGCAGTTCGGCGCGCAACTCGGTCTCGTCACCCTCGGTCTGGGCGTGGGAGCCAGTCATCACCCGCTCGGCCAGGGCCTGGCAGTCATGGCCTGCCAAGGCCTCGCGCAGCACCGCCCAGGACTGGGGTCCGTGCTCGTGCAATTGCCCTTCCAGCCAGACGAACAGCGCGCCGTGCGGCGCGGGCTGGTCGCACAGCAGGGTGTGATCTTCGTGCGACAGCTCTTCGAGGAACTCCATGTGCGACAGCAGCAGGCGCGCGGCATGGTCGGCGCGCCCCGTGAGGGGGCGGCGCGGCAGCGGCGGCTGTGGGGAGCGCTGCTCTTCGCGGCGCCAGCGCCCGCCCTTCCATTCGCCGCCCTTGCGCCAGCGGCGTGCGGGCTCGCCACCGGCGGGGCTGCCGTATTCCATGCCCGGCGGTTCCTGCCCCCAGGGCGGCTCGTCGCCGAAGGGTGCGCCGTCGTGCGCGGGCGGGTGCGCGGCGGAGCCGGGGCGCGGGCTCTCCTGCGCCCAGAGCTGGGCCAGATCCGGCGCGGGCAACTGGCCCAGTTCGCCCAGCTCGGTCAGCAACTGGCGCTTGAGCGCGCCGTCGGGTAGCGCTGCCCACAGCGGGCGCGCGTTGCTCAGCATGTGGGCGCGGCCCTCGGCCGTTCCCAAGTCGCAGCCCTCGCGCGCAGCCTCCAGCAGGAAGCGCGACAGCGGCACGGCGTCGCCCACATGGCGCGCGAACGCCTCCGGTCCATAGGCGCGCACGAAGCTGTCGGGGTCGTGCTCGGCCGGCAGGAAGAGGAACTTCACGCTGCGCGTGTCGCTGGCGTAAGGCAGGGCGCCGTCCAGCGCCTTGCGCGCCGCGCGCCGCCCGGCGGCGTCGCCGTCGAAGCTGAACACCACCGTGTCGGTGAAGCGAAACAGCTTGTGCACATGCTCGGGCGTACATGCCGTGCCCAGCGTGGCCACCGCATTGGGAAAGCCCAGTTGCGCCAGCGCCACCACGTCCATGTAGCCTTCGGTGACCAGGGCGTAGCCGTGTTCGCGGATGGCGTTGCGCGCCTCGTACAGGCCGTAGAGCTCGCGGCCCTTGTGGAACACCGGGGTTTCGGGCGAATTGAGGTACTTGGGCTTGTCGTCGCCCAGCACGCGCCCGCCAAAGCCGATGCACTCGCCCTTGACGTTGCGAATGGGGAACATCACGCGGTCGCGGAAGCGGTCGTAGCGCTTGCCGTCTTCCTCGTTCACGATCACCAGGCCGCTTTCCTCCAGCAGCGGGCTGTCGTACTCGGGGAACACGCTGGCCAAGCCCCGCCAGCCCTCCGGCGCGTAGCCCAGGCCGTAGCGCTTGGCCACCTGGCCTGATACGCCCCGGCCCTTGAAATACTGGACGGCGCGCGGCGACTCGCGCAGGTGGCGTCGCCAGGCGTCGCCGGCCTTCTCCAGCACGTCGGTCAGCGTGGCCTGCTTCTGGCGCTGGGCGGCGGCGCGTTCGCGGTCCTGGGGCGAGGTGTTCTCGTCGTCGGGTACCTGCATACCGATCTGCTGGGCCAGGTCCTGCACGGCCTCGCGAAAGCCCATGCCCGCGTGGTCCATGAGAAACCCGATCGCATTGCCGTTCTTGCCACAGCCAAAGCAGTGGAAGAACTGCTTGGACGGGCTGACGCTGAACGAGGGCGATTTTTCCCCGTGGAAGGGGCACAGGCCCATGAAGTTGGCGCCGCTCTTCTTGAGCTGCACATAGCGGCCGACCACATCGACGACGTCAACGCGCGCAAGCAACTCCTGGATGAACGACTGGGGGATGGACACCGGGGTATTTTCCATCAGCCCGCCGTCAGCTGGCTTTGCTCTAATGAACGGTCTTGCATTCCCGGCCTGAACAAGAAACAAAGGAGCCCCGCACGTGACCAGCATGTACGACCAGAATCTGCCGCGCACCGAAGCCAACCATGCGCCGCTGTCGCCCCTGTCCTTCATCGAACGCACGGCCGAGGTCTACCCCGACCGCCTGGCCATCGTGCATGGCGAGCTGCGCCAGACCTGGGGGCAGACCTACGCGCGCTGCCGCCGCCTGGCCAGCAGCCTGCGCCGCGCGGGCATCGGCAAGAACGACACCGTGGCCGTGATGCTGCCCAACACCCCGCCGATGGTGGAGGCGCACTTCGGCGTGCCCATGGCGGGTGCGGTGCTCAATGCGCTGAATACCCGGCTGGACCCGGAGACCATCGCCTTCATGCTGGACCACGGCGAGGCCAAGGCGGTGATCGTAGACCCCGAATTCGCCCCCGTGATGGCCAAGGCGCTGGCGCTGCGCCAGTCGCAGGCGCCGCTGCTGCTCATCGACGTGGAAGACGCCGTGTACGGCCCGGCCGCGCAGCGCCTGGGCACGCTGACGTACGAGGACTTCCTGGCGCAGGGTGACGCGCAGTTCGCGTGGGAACTGCCCGGCGACGAGTGGGACGCCATCGCACTCAACTACACCTCGGGCACCACGGGCAACCCCAAGGGCGTGGTCTACCACCACCGCGGCGCGCACACCAATGCCGTCAGCAACGTGCTGGAGTGGGACATGCCCAAGCATGCCGTCTACCTCTGGACGCTGCCCATGTTCCACTGCAACGGCTGGTGCTTTCCCTGGACGGTGGCGGCGCGCGCGGGCGTCAATGTGTGCCTGCGCCGGGTCGAGGCGCAGGCCATCTTCGACGCCATCCGCAACCACGGCGTCACACACTACTGCGGCGCGCCCATCGTGCATGGCCTGCTGGTCAACGCGCCTGCGGCGATGAAGGAGGGCGTTCCCGCGGGCGTGAAGGCCATGGTGGCCGGGGCAGCGCCGCCGGCCTCGATGATCGAGGGCATGGAGCAGATGGGGTTCGACCTGACCCATGTGTACGGCCTCACGGAGGTGTATGGCCCGGCCACCGTCTGCGCCAAGCACGCGGCCTGGGACGCGCTGGACATCGGCGAGCGTGCGCGCCTCAATGCCCGCCAGGGCGTGCGCTACCACCTGCAACGCGCGGCCATGGTGCTCAACCCAGACACCATGGAGCCCGTGCCGCACGACGGCGAGACCATGGGCGAGATCATGTTCCGCGGCAACATCGCCATGAAGGGCTACCTGAAGAACCCCAAGGCCACTGAGGAGGCCTTCCGTGGCGGCTGGTTCCACAGTGGTGACCTGGCGGTGCAGTACCCCGACGGCTACATCAAGATCAAGGACCGCAGCAAGGACATCATCATCTCGGGCGGCGAGAACATCTCCTCCATCGAGGTGGAGGACGTGCTCTACCGCCACCCCGACGTGCTGGCCGCCGCCGTGGTCGCCAAGCCCGACCCCAAGTGGGGCGAGACGCCCTGCGCCTTCGTAGAGCTGAAGGCGGGCGCGCAGGCCACGCCCGAGGACATCGTGGCGCACTGCAAGAAGCACCTGGCCGGCTTCAAGGTGCCGCGCGCCGTGGTGTTCGGCGAACTGCCCAAGACCAGCACCGGCAAGATCCAGAAGTTCGAGCTGCGCAAGCAGGCGGGATCGGCCGCGGCCATCGACGTCTGACGTCCGCCGAGGGCCGGCGGCGGCGGCCAGCGCCACGGCCTGGCTGCTAACCTTCCGCGATGCGCGCGTCCCCTTCGCCTTCTGCCGGCGCACCCCCGCTGTGGCTGCTGGTGCTCATCACCCTGAGCGGCACTCTGGCCATGCACATGTTCGTGCCCGCGTTGCCGGACGCGGCGCGCGCGCTCGGCGTGGGGCCCGCGGCGGTGCAAGCCACGATCAGCATCTACATCGTCGGGCTGGCGCTCGGGCAGCTGGTCTACGGCCCCTTGTCCGATGCGTTGGGACGGCGTCCCCTGCTGCTGGGCGGGCTGGCGCTGTACGCGGCGGGCAGCATCGCTGCCATGCTGGCGCCGACCGCACCGGCCCTGATCGCTGCGCGGTTCATCCAGGCGCTGGGCGGTTGCGCCGGGCTGGCGCTGGGACGCGCCATGGTGCGCGACACCAATGGCCCGGTGGAGGCCGTGCGCGCCCTGGCACTGCTCAACTTGATGATGATGGTCGGCCCCGGCATGGCGCCGCTGGTAGGTTCGGGCCTGGTGGCGCTGGGCGGCTGGCGGGCGGTGTTCGTGGCACTGGCCTTGGCCGGTGTGGCGACGCTGCTGCTTTCCTGGCACAAGGTGCCCGAAACGGGTACGCCCACGGGCCGTGTGAGCCCGGGCCGGCTGGCACGCGCCTACGCCGCGCTCTTGCGCTCGCCCACCTTCCTGGCCTATGCGGTGGGCGGTGGTTGCGCGACCACGGCGGTGTATGCCTTCATCGCGGCGGCGCCGTTCATCATCACCGAGCAGTTGGGGCACCCGCTGCGCGACGTGGGCATTGCCCTGGGCGTGGTGATGGTGGGCATGGCGATCGGCAATGCGCTCACGCGGCGCCTGGCACTGAGCATGCGGCTGGGCCGGCTGCTGGTCTGGGGCAACGCGGTGAGCGTGGCCTGCGCGCTGGTCTTTCTGGCGCTGGAGCTGCTGGGCTACCTGACGCTGGAAGCCACCGTGGGGCTGATGCTGCTGTTCGTGCTGGGTGCCGGCATGGCCAGCCCGGCGGCGCTGTCCAAGGTGCTGACGGTGGATGCGCGCCACGTCGGCGCGGCTGCCGGGTTGTACGGTTTTGCGCAGATGGCGCTGGGCGCGCTGTTCACCCTGCTGGTGGGCTGGGGCTCCAACCCGGCGCTGGCCTCGTCCTGCGTGCTGCTGGGCGCGGCGCTGGTGGGGCAGGGGTGTCTGCAGTTCGCGCTGCGGCGCGAGAAGCGGGTGCGCGGCGAGCGGGCGCGCGGCGAGTAGACGCGCGGTTTCCGGAGTGAACCCTGAATGCTATTGTTTTAATAGCTGTTGGCGCTTATTATTTGGGCGCTGTAGGCCCATTTGATTCAATTTTCTAAATTGGCCCGTCGGCGAGGCGCTGCAGCTCGGCCCAGGTGGTGGCAGGCAGCGGTATGCCGTCCTTCAGCGACCGCGCGCGCTGGCGGTAGCGGCGCTCGCCGGGCTGGCGCGTCTGGCCCGCGGCCGCCATGGCCTGCACCAGGTCTTCGCAACGCTGCGCAAAGCTGCGGCCCGCGCTCTTGGCTGGGTCGATGGCGATGATCAGCTCGCCCGTCCAGGGCGTCTGTGCGCCGGGGTGGCCGCTCCAATCGAACTCGAACGAGAAGTTGCCGCCCGTGAGCGCGGCCGCCAGCAGCTCCACCATCATCGACAGGGCCGAGCCCTTGTAGCTGCTGTGCACGCCGCCGAAAGGCAGCAGCGCGCCGCCGTCCAGGATGGCGCGCGGGTCGTTCGTGGGCTGGCCGTGGCGGTCCACGCCGTGGCCGTCGGGCAGCAGGCGGCCCTCGCGCGCGGCGATCTGCACGTCGCCGTGGGCGATGGCACTGGTTGCCAGGTCGAACACCAGCGGCTCATGGCCCGCGCGGGGCGCGGCGAAGGCGATGGGGTTGGTGCCGAAGAGCGCCTTGGTGCCGCCACTGGGCACCACGCAGGCCATGCTGTTGACGAGTGCCAGCGCCACCAACCCGTCGTCAGCCAGCGGCTCCACGTCGGGCCACAGCGCCGCAAAGTGGTGCGAGTTGCGGATTGCCAGCAGCGCCACGCCGTTCGCGCGCGCTTTGGCCACCAGCGCCGAATAGGCGGCCCGGTAGGCGGGTTGGGCGAAGCCATTGCCGGCATCCACCGCCAGGTAACCGGGTGCCACATCCTCCACACGCGGCACGGCGCGGCCGTCCACCCAGCCGCTGGCCAATGTCGACAGGTAGCCGGGGATGCGGAACACGCCATGGCTGTGCGCGCCGTCGCGTTCGGCGCTGGCGCAGTTGTGGGCCAGCACGGCGGCCACTTCGGCGCTGGTGCCATGCCGCTCGAAGATGCGCGCGAGCGTGCCGCGCAGGTCATCGAAAGGCACGTGCTGGACGTCGCCGCTGGCGGTGTGAGAAAGGGGCATGCAGAGGTCTCCTGTGTGGGGCGCGTAAGTGGTGTGCAGGGGGGTCTTGCTTCCAAAAGCATAGCTTCTCGCGCTCTCCCACTATGGGGTTAACGGTGTTTTTGCTTCAATCTTCGCATGATCCGCCCCGCTGGGGCGCGTGTGGTGCGCATGCCGCTAAACGCCGAGTGGGTCCTGCGTGCTGCGCCGCAGTAATTGCAGGGCCATACCCCACCACCATGCTTCGCAATTCGTAGCGCTCTGCGCCAGATATGAAGGGCATTGCACAGGTGCGGTGCGCTGGAGCTGCGCAGGTGTGCACTGCGCAAAAAGCGGCGGAACGCCGTGGTGGGGTGCGCGATGCTTCGCGTAAACCCTCTTTGGTATGCATTTGCAACCCGCCAAAGATGCAGGTCTGGATTGTCCAGGCATCCCAATCAAGGAGTGAAGTAGATGACAGAGCAGACCAAGACCCCAGGCCGCCGAAACCTACTCAAGGGTGCTGCGGTTGCCGCGGGAGCCATGTCCGTGCCCATGATCAGCACGGCCCAGACCACGGTGTTCCGATTCCAGAGCACCTGGCCCGCCAAGGATATCTTTCACGAGTTCGCGGGAGACCTGGCCAAGAAGATCAACGACATGGCGGGCAGCCGCCTGAAGATCGAGGTGTTGCCCGCGGGTGCCGTGGTGCCGGCCTTCCAGTTGCTGGATGCCGTGGCCAAGGGCACGCTGGACGGTGGCCACGGCGTGGTGGCCTACTGGTACGGCAAGAACCAAGCCGTGGCGCTGTGGGGCTCGGGCCCGGCCTTTGGCCTGGATGCCAACGGCGTGCTCGCGTGGCATTACTACGGCGGCGGTAAGGAGCTGCTCGACGAGATCTACAAGAGCCTGAACCTGGACGTGGTCTCCAAGCTCTACGGCCCCATGCCCACGCAGCCGCTGGGCTGGTTCAAGAAGCCGGTGGCACGCGTGGAAGACCTCAAGGGCCTGAAGTTCCGCACCGTGGGGCTGGCGGTGGACGTGTTCACCGAGATGGGCGTGGCCGTGAACCCGCTGCCCGGCGGCGAGATCGTGCCCGCGCTGGACCGCGGCCTGCTGGATGCGGCCGAGTTCAACAACGCCTCCAGCGACCGCGTGCTGGGCTTTCCCGACGTGGCCAAGAACTGCATGCTGCACAGCTTCCACCAGTCCAGCGAGCAGTTTGAAGTGCTGTTCAACAAGAGCAAGTACGACGCGCTGTCGTCGGAGCTGAAGGCGGTCATCGACTACGCCGTGCAGGCCGCCAGCGCCGACATGAGCTGGAAGGCCGCCGACCGCTACGCCAAGGACTATGCCGAGATGCAATCCAAGCAGGGGGTGAAGTTCTACAAGACGCCGGACGCCATCCTGCGCGCGCAGTTGGCCGCCTGGGACAAGGTCACGACCAAGAAAGCCGAAGAGAACGCCATGTTCAAGAAGGTGATGGACTCCATGCGCACCTTTGCGCAGAGGAGTGGCCGCTGGAAGAACGACACCGACGTCGACTTCAAGATGGCCTGGAACCACTACTTCGCGCAGCGCAAGAGCTGATGCCGCGGCAGGCCCGGCGGGCCTGCCTTTCATTCTGACGAGGGCCGGGGGCACGCGCAGGCGGTGCCGCCCGGGTCAGCGTGTATCCGTTCATTGCCCCGCGGGGCCGCAGCGTTCTCTTCCAGCCATGCAAAAACTCTTACTCGGCATCGATGCCGTGTCCACCTTCATCGGCAAGGCGGCGGCCTGGGCCGTCGTGGGCCTGACGGCCCTGATCTGCTGGGAGGTCTTCTCGCGCTATGCGCTGAACAACCCCCATGCCTGGGTGCTGGACGCACAGATCATGCTGTACGGCACCATGTTCATGCTGGCCGGCGCCTACACCCTGGCCAAGAACGGCCACGTGCGCGGCGACGTGCTGTACGGCTTCTTCAGCCCGCGCGTGCAGGCCGGGCTGGACCTGCTGCTCTACATCCTGTTCTTCCTGCCGGGTGTGCTGGCCATGACCTGGGCCGGCTGGACCTATGCGCAGGAATCGCTGGCCATCCGCGAGCAGACGTTCTCCGCCACGCCGCTGCCGCTGTACCCCTTCAAGTTCGTGATTCCCCTGGCAGGCGCGGTGCTGCTGCTGCAGGGGCTGGCGGAGATCGCGCGCTGCGTGATCTGCCTGCGCCAGGGCGCATGGCCCCGGCGCGGCGAGGACGTGGAAGAGGTGGACGTCGAGAAGCTCAAGGAGATGGTGCACGTGAACGACAGCGACCTGCAGGTGCCGGCTCCCGCATCCGCCGCACAGGGGGGCAAGCCATGAAGATGCGCAAGGAACTGTGGTTCGGCTTTGCCATCATGGCGCTGGTGGTGGCCGGCGCCGTCGGGATGCTGCTGGGCGTGGAGACGATCACGCGCGGCCACCTGGGCTTGCTGATGCTGTCGCTGGTGGTGGTGGCCATCATGCTGGGTTTTCCCACCGCGTTCACGCTCATGGGCATGGGCATGATCTTCACCTGGCTGGCGTACGACCGCGACATCACGCGCACGCTGGATCTGATGGTGCAGGCGGCTTACAAGAGCATGGCCAACGACGTGCTCATCGCCATCCCGTTGTTCGTGTTCATGGGCTATCTGGTCGAGCGGGCCAACCTGATCGAAAAGCTTTTCAAGAGCCTGCACCTGGCCATGGCGCGCGTGCCGGGTTCGCTGGCCGTGGCCACGCTGATCACCTGCGCCATCTTTGCCACCGCCACGGGCATCGTGGGCGCGGTGGTCACGCTGATGGGCCTGCTGGCGCTGCCGGCCATGCTGCGCGCGGGCTACAGCACGCCCATGTCGGCCGGCGCGATCACGGCGGGTGGCTGCCTGGGCATCCTGATTCCGCCGTCGGTGCTGCTGATCCTGTATGGCGCGACGGCGGGCGTATCGGTGGTGCAGCTGTACGCGGGCGCCTTCTTCCCCGGCATCATGCTGGCGGGCCTGTATGTGATGTACGTGATTCTGATGGCCAAGCTCAAGCCGGCCTGGGCGCCGCCGCTGTCGGCCGAGGAACGGCAGGTGGTGCTGCCGGCCATGACCGCCGCGCTGCCCGCCGAGACGCAGCAATATGCCCCCGTGCGCTTGCTGGATGCCCTCAAGGGCAAGCGCAATGCGCAGGTACCCACGGCCTATGTGCTGCGGCAACTGGCACTGGTGGTGATGCCGGGGCTGCTGTTCGTACTGCTGGCCACCAGCAGCTGGCGTGCGGTCACCGCGGTGTCGGTGGAGGAGGCGTACGGCATCCAACCCATCGGCTTCAACGACAACTCGCCCCGGGTGGCGTCGGAGTTTGGCTTGCAGGAGCCGCCGGTGGAGGGCGGCCTGCAAGAACCGCCGCAGGAATCCACGGGCCTGCAGGAGCCTCCGGGCGCGGACAGTGGTGCGCTGGCCGAGCCCCCCGGTGCCGAGCCCGCGCAGTCCGCCCCATCCGCAGTGGGGGAGCCGCCCGGCTCCACCGCAGGTGCCACGCCCCAGGCCGCCACGCAACCCGCGCCCACCTGGTGGTGGGTCATGTTTGGCGTGCTGGGTGCGGCCACAGCGCTCTTCTATCTGTTCCTGAGCTTCGCGCGGCTGGAAATCTTCAAGATGCTGCTGGGCTCGTTCTTCCCGCTGCTGACACTGATCATGGCCGTGCTGGGCTCCATCGTGTTCGGTCTGGCGACGCCGACCGAGGCGGCGGCCATGGGGGCGTTCGGCGGCTTCGTGCTGGCCGCAGCCTACAAGCGTCTGAGCATGGATGTGGTGCGCGAGTCGGTGTACCTCACGGCCAAGACCTCGGCCATGGTGTGCTGGCTGTTCGTGGGCTCGGCCATCTTCTCCGCGGCCTTCGCGCTGTTGGGTGGGCAGGAGCTCATCGAGCAGTGGGTGCTCTCCATGAACCTGAGCAAGATCGAGTTCATGGTGCTGTCGCAGGTGGTGATCTTCCTGCTGGGCTGGCCGCTGGAGTGGACGGAGATCATCGTGATCTTCATGCCCATCTTCATCCCGCTGCTGAGCCACTTCGGCGTGGACCCGCTGTTCTTCGGCCTGCTGGTGGCGCTGAACCTGCAGACGGCCTTCCTGTCGCCGCCCGTGGCCATGTCGGCGTTCTACCTGAAGGGCGTGGCGCCGCCGCATGTGACGCTCAACCAGATCTTCCTGGGCATGCTGCCGTTCATGGGCATCCAGGTGCTGGCGATCGTGCTGCTGTATGTGTGGCCGCAGATCGGTCTGTGGCTGCCGCAACTGCTCTACAAGTGATGCCGGGCCGGGGACTGCGGTCCCCGCCTCATGGCGTCAACGCGCCGCGGCCCTGCGGCGCGTGAAGTTCCACCACGGCAGCACGCGGCTCATGGCCAGCACTTCGCCGCAGTGCATGGGCGCATAGCCGGGCATGGCAGCCATGCGTCGTTGCCAGGCAGGGGTCTGCAGCAGTTCGCGCAGCGCGCGCGTGGCCGGCTGCTCCAGTGAAGACTTCAGACAGGCCAGGTGGTAGCGCTCGTACACCAGCGGCACGAAGTCCAGCCCGCGCGCACGCGCCGCCAGCTCGATGCCCATGCCCACGTCGGCACTGCCGGCGGCGATGGCCTGCGCCAGCGCGGCGTGCGAGGGCTCATCACGGTCGTAGCCCTCGATCTCTGCGGGTTCCAGGCCCGCCTGCGCGAGCAGGTCGGTCAGCAGCACCCGCGTGCCCGTGCCCAGCGGGCGGTTGACGAAGCGCGCGCCCGTGCGTGCCACGTCCGCCAGCGAGGTCAGGCCCAGCGGGTTGCCGCGCGCCACGATCAGGCCCTGCGCGCGGCGCGCGAAGCCGATCACCTTGTGCAGCCCCGGCTGCAGCAGGGGGCGGTAGGTCTGCGCGGCCAGGGTATCCATGCCCGGCTCTTCCAGCGTGTGAAAGCCGGCGATGGTGCACCGCCCTTCGTTGAGTGCGCGGATCGCGTCCACGCTGCCGGTGAAGCGGATGTCCAGATGCAGCGCGCCGCCCTGGCCCGCGTGGGCGGGCGCGGTGGCGAACGCACGCAGCACGGACAGCGCATCGTCGTGGCTGGCATACAGCGTGAGCACGTGGGCATATTCGTCGAACGCCACGGCAAACGCGCGCTCCAGATCGGCGCGCAGCGCCTCGATCTGCGGCGCCAGCCGTGCCTGTGCCTGGCGCTCGGCCCACAGCAGCTTGGTGCCGAATTCGCTGAGCTGGGCGGACTGGCCCTTGCCCCAGATGATGAGCTCGCTGCCCAGTTGTTCTTCCCAGCGCTTGAGCGCACCCCACACGTGGCGGTACGACAGGTCCAGCGCACGTGCCGCGCCCGAGATGGAGCCCTGCTGCGCCACGGCCTGCAGCATGTCGAGCAGGGGATTGCGGATCAGCGCGCCGTCCGCGTCGCGGTCGAGCGTGTAGTGGAGTTGGATCCTATGCACAAGTTTTCATATCGCCGGGTATTGGATTGCTGCATACGATAGCCCAACCCATGTCCACAATGACCCAGAGCGTCGCCACGGCGCTGCACCTCATCACCTCCGCCGATGCCGCCTTGTGGACCATCGTCGTGCGTTCGCTCGCCGTGAGTGCCACGGCCTGCCTGCTCGCCTGCGGCGCGGGCGTGGTGCTGGGGGCATGGCTGGGCGTGGCGCGCTTTGCCGGGCGCGACGCGGTGCTCGCGGTGCTCAATACCCTGCTGGCCGTGCCCTCGGTGGTGGTGGGCCTGGGCGTGTACCTGCTGCTGTCGCGCACCGGCCCGCTGGGCAGCCTGGGCTGGCTGTTTTCTTTCAAGGCGATGGTGCTGGCGCAGGCGCTGCTGGTGTTGCCCGTGGTCACCGCGCTTACGCGCCAGGTGGTCGAGGACGTGGACCGCCTGCATGGAGAGCAGTTGCGCTCGCTGGGCGCCGGCACCCTGTTGCGTGCCCTGTTGGTGGCCTGGGACGAGCGCTATGCGCTGCTCACGGTGCTGATCGCCGCATTCGGCCGCGCCATCTCGGAGGTGGGCGCGGTGATGATCGTGGGCGGCAACATCGACGGCTTTACGCGCGTCATGACCACCGCCATCGCGCTGGAGACCAGCAAGGGCGACCTGCCGCTCGCGCTGGCGCTGGGCCTCGTGCTGCTGGGCGTCGTGTTGTTGCTCAACGTGGGCATTGCGCTGCTGCGCCGCTGGCGTGAACGCGTGGATGGTGCCGCCGTGGGCGGCCTGGCCGGGGTGGGGGCATGAGCGCGCTGCCGTCACCTGTCGTCCCCGGGGAGGAGAGCCCGGGCGACGTTTGCACCATCGAGCCGCCGTTGTTTGCACTGCGCGAGCTGTCCGTGCGCTACGGCGCGGTGCAGGCGCTGGCCGGCATCAATCTGCGTGTGATGCCCGGCGAGCGCGTGGCTCTGGTGGGTGCCAACGGCAGTGGCAAGAGCACGCTGCTGCGCGCATTGCACGGCCTGGTGCGCCCCAGCGCGGGACAGCTGCGCCGCGACGGCGCGCGGCGCGTGGCCATGGTGTTCCAGCGGCCTTTCGTGTTGCGCACCAGCGCGCTGAACAACGTGGCGCTGGCATTGTGGCTGCGCCGGGTGCGCTGGCAGGAGGCCTGCGCCCAGGCCGCCGTGGCGCTGCACCGCGTGGGGCTGCAGGACATCGCGCGGCAGAACGCGCGCACCTTGTCCGGCGGGCAGCAGCAGCGGTTGGCATTTGCGCGCGCCTGGGCCCTGCGGCCCGACGTGCTGCTGCTGGACGAGCCCACCGCCAGCCTGGACCCGCATGCCAAGCGCGAGATCGAATCGCTGATGGCCGACTTCGCCGCCAGCCACGGCAGCGCTGGCCCCGATCAGCCGGTGACCATGCTGTTCAGCAGCCACAACCTGGGACAGGTCAAGCGCCTGGCCAGCCGTGTGCTCTACCTGGAGCACGGGCGCGTGCTGGCGGACCTGCCCGTGCACGATTTTTTCAACGGCCCCCTGCCCGAGGCCGCCCGTCTGTTCGTCAAAGGAGAAATGGCATGAAGAGTTACAAGCGTTTTTGGCCCCTGGCGCTTACCCAGACTGCGGTAGCAGCTATTGCTTTGGTAGCTTATGGCAGCGCTGCGGCACAGGCCATCACGATGGCGTCGACCACCTCGACCGAGCAGTCGGGCCTGTTCACCCACCTGCTGCCGGCCTTCAAGCAGGCCACCGGTATCGACGTGAAGGTGGTGGCGGTGGGCACCGGCCAGGCGCTGGACATGGCGCGCCGCGGCGACGCCGACGTGCTGTTCGTGCACGACCAGGTGGCCGAGGAGAAGTTCGTGGCCGACGGCTGGGGCGTGAAGCGCTACCCGGTCATGTACAACGACTTCATCCTCGTGGGTGGCAAGGCGGATGCTGCTGGCACCAAGGGCAACGACATCGCCGCCGCACTCAAGAAGATCGCCGCGGCCAACGCGGAGTTCATCTCGCGCGGTGACAAGAGCGGCACCCATGCAGCCGAGCTGCGTTACTGGAAGATCGCCACCGAGGGCGTGAAGGGCAGCGGCTACAAGGAATGCGGGTGCGGCATGGGCCCGGCGCTGAACATCGCGGCCTCCAGCGGTGCGTACGCGCTGACGGACCGAGGCACCTGGCTCAACTTCAAGAACCGCGACAACCTCGCGGTGCTGGTGGAAGGCGACAAGCACCTGTTCAACCAGTATGGCGTGATGGTGGTGAACCCCGCCAAGCACCCGCATGTGAAGCAGGCTGAGGCGCAGAAGTTCGTGGACTGGGTGGTCTCGCCCGCGGGCCAGAGCGCCATCGCCGGCTACAAGATCAACGGCGAGCAGCTGTTCTTCCCCAACGCCAACCCGTAAGGCCATGCCATGGACCGCCGTTCCTTGCTCCGTGTGGCCGGCGTGGCCGCAATGGCTGCCGTGTTGAGCGGTTGTGCCCAGCCTGGCGGCACGGCAATGGGTGCAAGCACGCCGTCCGCGGGCATGGGCGCGGCCACGAACGTGACCGTCTATGCCGCCGGCAGCCTGCGCGAGGCCTTCACCGAGATTGCGCGTGAGCACGAGGTGCGCACGGGCCAGAAGGCGGCATTGACCTTCGGAGCGTCCGGCCTGCTGCGCGAGCGCATCGAGTCCGGCGAGCCGGCCATGGTATTCGCCTCGGCCGATACCGAGCACCCGCAGCGCCTGGCGCGCGCGGGCGATTGGGGCGCGCCGCAGGTGTTCACCCGCAATGCCCTGTGTGCACTGGCTGCGCCCGGCGTGCCGGTGACCACGGCCAACCTGCTGGACACGCTGCTGGGCGCCGACATGCGGCTGGGCACCTCCACGCCCCAGTCGGACCCGTCGGGCGACTATGCCTGGGAGCTGTTTCGCCGGGCAGAGCAGGTACGCCCCGGCGCCTTTGCGCGGCTGGAGGCCAAGGCGCTGCAACTGACCGGCGGGCCCACCTCGCCCAAGGCGCCACCCGGTCGCGGCACTTATGCCTGGGTCATGGCCGAGGGGCGGGCGGACGTGTTTCTGACCTACTGCACCAACGCCGTTTCTGCCCAGCGCGAAGTGCCGGCGCTGCAGGTGGTGCAGGTGCCGCCAGAGCTGCAGGTGGCTGCGGCTTATGGGCTCACGGTGCGTCGCGGTGCGCCCCAGGCCGCGCTGGACTTTGCCCAAACCCTGATGGCCGAACCCGCGCAGCGCGTGCTGCGGCGCCTGGGATTTGCCGCGCCCTGAGCGGCGCGCGGCACGGCTTCACCATCGCGGGCGTTGAACTTGGCGATGGGTGGGCGCACCTGCGTGTCGCGGCATGGCTGGCCCAGATGACGTGTAGCGCCGTGCGTCCGCAGGAGTGATCGCCTCAGTCCACCAGCGCCACGCCCTTGACCTGCGCAAACACCTCATCGCCCACGGCCAGCGCCAGCGTGCGGCAAGAGCGCAGCGTGACGCGCGCCAGCAGCGTGGTGCCCGCCACGTCCAGCGCCACCAGCACCTGGCCGGGGCCGCCGTCGGCCAACTGCGTGATGCGCGCGGGCAGCAGGTTCAGGATGCTGCTGTCCGCCGCGCGTGTGCGCGCCAGGCTCACGTCGCGCGCCAGCACGCGCAGACGCACGCTCTCGCCCACGGCGCGCGGGCGGCCGCTGGCCAACTGAATCTGCCCGCTGTCGATGGCCACGGTCAGCAACTGGTCGTGCGCATCGTGCGCCAGCACGCGGCCCTGCACCAGCGCGGCGGCGGCGTCGCCGTGCGCCAGGGGCAGGTCCAGCCGCGCCATCAGCTCGGCCGTGGGGCCCTGGGCCGTGACGCGGCCGGCCCGCAGCAGCACCAGGTGGGAGGCCAGCCGGGCCACCTCGTCGCTCGAGTGGCTCACGTAGAGCACGGGAATGTCCAGGCTGCGCTGCAGGCGCTCCAGGTAGGGCATGACCTCGGCCTTGCGCGCGGCATCCAGTGCAGCCAGGGGCTCGTCCATCAGCAGCACGCGCGGGCTGGTGGCGAGAGCCCGCGCAATCGCCACGCGCTGGCGCTCGCCGCCCGAGAGGGTGTGGGGCATGCGCTGCAGCAGCGCGCCCAGGCCCAGCAGTTCCACCGCCTGCTCCAGCGACACGCGGCGGCGTGCGGGCGGCTGGCGGCGCAGGCCGTACTCCATGTTGCGGCGCACGTCCAGGTGCGCGAACAGGCTGGCCTCCTGGAACACATAGCCCAGCGCGCGCTGGTGCGTGGGGCGCCACTGGCCGGTGGCGTCGTCCTGCCAGACTTCGCCGTTGACCTGTACGCTGCCGCGCGCGCGCTCCAGCCCCGCCAGCGCGCGCAGGCAGGTGGTCTTGCCGCAGCCCGAGGGGCCGAACAGCGCCGTCACGCCATGGCCCGGCAGCGCCAGCTGCACGTCTAGCGTGAAGTCCGGCCGCGCCAAAGACAGCCGGGCGTGAATGCCGTTCATTGCGCCCGTCATCGCCCCCCCCTGGGCTGCAGCCAGTGCAGCAGCATGAGCACGATGAACGAGAACGCCACCATGCCGCCGGCGAGCCAGTGCGCTTGGGCGTACTCCAGGGCTTCAACATGGTCGTAGATCTGCACCGACACCACGCGCGTCACGCCGGGGATGTTGCCGCCCAGCATGAGCACCACGCCGAATTCGCCCACCGTGTGCGCAAAGCTCAGGATGGCGGCCGTCACGAAACCGGGGCGCGCCAAGGGCAGGGCGACACTGAAGAACCGGTCCAGCGGGCTGGCGCCCAGCGTGGCCGCCACCTCCAGCGGTCGGCGGCCCAGCGCTTCGAAGGCGCGCTGCAGCGGCTGCACGGCGAACGGCAGCGAATACACGAGGGAGCCGACGACCAGCCCCGGGAAGGTGAACGGCAGCCGTCCCAGGCCCAGCGCCTCGGTCAGCTGCCCGATGGCGCCGCCTGGCCCCATGCTCACCAGCAGATAGAAGCCGATCACCGTGGGCGGCAGTACCAGCGGCAGCGCCACCACGGCCCCCACGGGGCCGCGCCAGCGCGAGCGCGTGTGGGCCAGCCACCAGGCCAGCGGCGTGCACAGCACCAGCAGCAGCACGGTGGTGACGCTGGCCAGCTGCAGCGTGAGCCAGATGGCGGCCCAGTCGTCAGGGCCGATCAGGGGTGTGTTCAATGCTATGAAAACAAGAGCTGTTGGCGCTTGATTTATCTGGTTTGTCAGTCGGATTGGCTGGGGAACGCCCCGCCATCATGCGCAAGGCGCTTCAAAAATCATAGCCGTAGGCACGGATGACGGCGCGCGCTTTCTCGCCGCGCAGGTACTGCATGAGCGCGTCGGCCGCGGGGTTGCCCTGGCCCCGCTGGAGCACGATGGCGTCCTGGCGGATCGGTGCGTGCATGGTGGCGGGCACGACCCAGGCCGAGCCTTCGCGCAACTGGCCGTTCTCCATCACCTGCGAGAGCGCCACGAAGCCCAGTGGCGCGTTGCCCGATGCGGCGAACTGGTAGGTCTGGCCGATGTTCTCGCCCGTGACCACGCGTGGCTGCACCTGCGCCGCAAGGCCCAGCTTGTCCAGCGTCTGCATCGCGGCCAGGCCGTAGGGCGCCAGCTTGGGGTTGGCGATGGCGATGTGCTTCCAGTCGCCGGTGCGCAGCACCTGGCCTTGGGCATCCACATAGCCGGGCTGCTTGCTCCACAGCACCAGCCGGCCGATGGCGTAGGTGAAGCGCGTGGCGCCGTTACCCAGGCCCTCACGGGCGATCTTCTGCGGCGTGGCGTCGTCGGCCGCCAGCAGCACCCCGAACGGCGCGCCGTTGGCGATCTGCGCGTAGAACTTGCCGGTAGCGCCGAAGGACAGCACGGCCTTGTGGCCCGTGTCCTGCTCGAACTGCGCGGCGATCCGTTGCATGGGCGCGGTGAAGTTGGCGGCCACGGCCACCGATACCTCACCCGCGTGCGCTGCCGGCAGCAGGGCAGCGGCAGCCAGAGCGGACCACAGGATGGAGCGGACAGGGAAACCGGACATGAGAGGACCTCGTTATTCCATTTATGAATAGCGAGAAGTATAGCTACCCACCCGCGCATGCCGTTTGCCGTTTGCCGTTTGCAACATGCCGCGTGCGCCCCAAGCGCCTTGTCGCCCGTGCGCGCAAGGCGGCATGATCGCGCCCATGCAGCATTCCGTATCGTTCCTCGACGCCCTTGGCCATGGCATGGCCGACAAGCGCATCGACATCCTGCGCCAGATCGGGCAGGGCGGCTCCATCTCCCAGGCTGCGCGTGCCGTGGGCGTCAGTTACAAGGCCGCGTGGCAGGCGCTGGATACGCTGACCAACCTGGCCGGCGCACCGTTGGTGGAGCGCGTGGTGGGCGGCGTGGGCGGCGGCGGCGCGCGCCTCACGCCCGCGGGGCGGCAGTTGCTGGAGGCGGCCGATGCGATGCGGCAGGTACGCGCCACGGTGCTGGCCGGGGTGGGCGAGGGCGGCGGCGTACAGGCGGTCGCCGCGCGGCTGGCGGTGCGCACCAGCATGCGCAACCAATGGCCCTGCATCGTGCAAGGCATGCAGGCGTGTGGGCAGATCGTGCGCGTGCATCTGCGTGGGGCGGGCGACGCGGCGCAGCTGCAGGTGTTTTCGCGCATCACGCGCGAGAGCGCCGAGCTGCTGGGCCTGCGCCCGGGCGTGCCCGTGCAGGCGCTGTGCAAGGCCACGGCCGTGCGTGTGCTGGCTGCGGCACGCGCGCCTGCGCCGGGTGCCGCCAATCAGTGGGCCGCGCGGGCCGCGCGCGTGTCGCGCGGCGAGTTGGGAGACGAGGTCGCGGCGCAGTTGGAGGCGGGCATGCAGATGGTGGGATTCGCTGCCGCGGGATCGGGGCTGCGCGTGCGCTCGCGTGTCGTCATGGTGGCCGAGGAGTCGGCCATCGTGATCGCCGCCGAGAGCGCATGAATGACCCGCAAGGCCCCGTGTTGGCCGGGGGCATGAAGCGTTCGTACGTAGGCGTTTATACATAGGCATTTCTCCCAGTTATGGCGCACGGGGTGGCACTTTAGGATGCGGTGCAACATAAACATGGAGACGGTCTGTGTCGCGCACCCCGCGCGGCACGTGCCTGATGACAATGAGCGACGTCATACTGCAAACATCCCGCCTCACCAAGGAATTCAAGGGCTTCACCGCGGTCAGCGATGTGAATCTGAGCGTGCGCCGCGGGTCCATCCACGCATTGATCGGCCCCAACGGCGCAGGCAAGACCACCTGCTTCAACCTGCTGACCAAATTCCTGGAGCCCACGTCGGGCACCATCCATTTCAACGGCCACGACATCACGCGTGAGCATCCGGCGCAGATCGCGCGGCGCGGCGTGATTCGCTCGTTCCAGATCTCGGCGGTGTTCCCTCACCTCACGCTGATGGAGAACGTGCGCCTGGGCCTGCAGCGCAAGCTGGGCACGAGCTATCACTTCTGGCGCAGCGAGCGCAGCCTCAGCCAGCTCAACGACCGTGCGGTGCAACTGCTGACCGAGGTCGGCCTGCAGGAGTTGGCCGACGAGGTCACGGTGAACCTGCCCTATGGCCGCAAGCGTGCGCTGGAGATCGCCACCACGCTGGCCATGGAGCCCGAACTGATGCTGCTGGACGAGCCCACGCAGGGCATGGGCCACGAGGACGTGGACCGCGTCACGCAGCTCATCAAGAAGGTGTCTGCGGGCCGCACCATCCTCATGGTGGAGCACAACATGAAGGTCATCTCGACCATCGCCGACCGCATCACGGTGCTGCAGCGCGGCGCCGTCCTGGCCGAAGGGCCCTACGAAGAAGTCTCAAAGAATCCGCAAGTCATGGAAGCGTACATGGGCACGACCGACGGCCAACTGCAGGGGGCGCACTGACATGGCCGGCACCCCCGCACTGGAAATCCGCAATCTCGAAGCCTGGTACGGCGAGTCGCACGTGCTGCACGGCGTGGACATGGTTGTGCAGCCCGGCGAAGTGGTCACGCTGCTGGGACGCAACGGCGCGGGCCGCACCTCCACCATGCGCGCCATCATGGGCCTGACCGGCGCACGCAAGGGCTCGGTGAAGATCCACGGCGTGGAGACCATCCACCTGCCCACGCACCGCATCGCGCACCTGGGCCTGGGCTACTGCCCCGAAGAGCGCGGCATCTTCTCCAGCCTGTCGTGCGAGGAGAACCTGATGCTGCCGCCCGTGCTCAAGACGGGCTCGCAGGGCATGTCGATCGACGAGATCTACGCCATGTTCCCCAACCTGGCCGAGCGCAAGAACAGCCAGGGCACGCGCCTGTCGGGCGGTGAGCAGCAGATGCTGGCCGTGGCCCGCATCCTGCGCACCGGCGCCAAGCTGCTGCTGCTGGACGAAATTTCCGAAGGCCTGGCGCCCGTGATCGTGCAGGCGCTGGCACGCATGATCATCACGCTGCGCGAGAAGGGCTACACGGTGGTGATGGTGGAGCAGAACTTCCGCTTCGCCGCGCCGCTGGCCGACCGCTTCTACGTCATGGAGCACGGCCAGATCGCCCTGCAGTTTGGCGCCGACGAGCTGGAGGCCAAGATGCCCGTGCTCAACCAGTTGCTGGGCGTCTGACCGACCCCTTTCCCATTCGTTTCGCACCCACCAAGGAGACAACAATGCAAAAGACACTCAAGACACTGGTCGCAGTGATGGGGGCCGCCGGCCTGGCGGTATCTGCCATGCAGGCCCATGCGCAGGACAAGGTGAAGATCGGCTTCATCACCGACATGTCCAGCCTCTACGCCGACGTGGAAGGCAAAAACGGTGCTCTGGCCATCCAGATGGCCATCGACGACTTCGGCGGCAAGGTGCTGGGCAAGCCCATCGAACTGCTCTCCGCCGACCACCAGAACAAGGCCGACATCGCTGCCAGCAAGGCACGCGAGTGGATCGACACGCAGAACCTGACGATGCTGTTCGGTGGCACCAACTCCGGCACCGCCCTGGCCATGGCCAAGGTGGCCGAAGAGAAAAAGCGCGTGTACTTCAACAGCGGCGCTGGCTCCTCCGCGCTGACCAACGACCAGTGCACGCCCTACACCGTGCACTACGCCTACGACACTGTGGCTCTGGCCAAGGGCACGGGCGGCGCCGTGGTGAAGCAGGGCGGCAAGGACTGGTTCTTCCTGACGGCCGACTACGCCTTCGGCCAGGCGCTGGAGAACGACACCGCCAAGGTGGTCAAGGAAAACGGCGGCCGCGTGGTGGGCAACGTGAAGCACCCGCTGAACGCGTCCGACTTCTCCTCCTTCCTGCTGCAGGCACAAAACTCCAAGGCGCAGATCCTGGGCCTGGCCAACGCTGGCGGCGACACCATCAACGCCATCAAGGCAGCCAAGGAATTCGGCATCAACAAGAACATGAAGCTGGCCGGCCTGCTGGTGTTCCTGACCGACATCCACAGCTTGGGCCTGCGCAACACCGAAGGCCTGCTGCTGACCACCAGCTGGGACTGGAACCTGAACGACAAGACGCGCGAGTTCGGCAAGAAGTTCTTCGCCAAGACCAAGCGCATGCCCACGGACATCCACGCGGCCGACTACTCCGCCACCATGAACTACCTGAAGGCCGTGCAAGCCGCCGGCACTACCGATGCCGACAAGGTCATGGAGAAGCTCAAGTCCACGCCGATCGACGACTTCTACGCCAAGGGCACGATCCGCGCCGACGGCCGCTTCGTGCACGACATGTACCTCATGCAGGTGAAGTCGCCCTCCGAATCCAAGGAACCCTGGGACTACTACAAGGTCGTGGCCAAGCTGCCCGGCGACCAGGTGTTCACCACCAAGGCCGAGAGCAAGTGCGCCCTGTGGAAGTGAGTTGAGCCACGGCCCCGGGCACTGCCCGGGACCGCGCGCGTCGACGTTGCAAACCAAAGCATGAAAGACAAAGGAGACACCACATGAAAGCGAAGCTCACGACATTGGCGTTCGTGCTCGGGGCCGCAGGGCTCATGGCGTCGACCGCGCACGCGCAGGACAAGGTCAAGATCGGCTTCATCACCGACATGTCCAGCCTCTACGCCGACGTGGAAGGCAAGAACGGTGGCGTGGCCATCCAGATGGCCATCGACGACTTTGGCGGCAAGGTGCTGGGCAAACCCATCGAGCTGCTGACGGCCGACCACCAGAACAAGGCTGACATTGCTGCCAGCAAGGCACGCGAGTGGATTGACACCCAGGGCCTGACCATGATCTTCAGCGGCACCAACTCCGGCACTGCGCTGGCGCTGGCCAAGATCGCCGAAGAGAAAAAGCGCGTGATGATCAACAACGGCGCGGCTTCTTCTGCGCTGACCAACGACCAGTGCACGCCCTACACCGTGCACTACGCCTACGACACCGTGGCCCTGGCCAAGGGCACGGGCGGTGCCATCGTCGATGGCGGCGGCAAGAGCTGGTTCTTTCTGACGGCGGACTATGCCTTCGGCCATGCCCTGGAGGCTGACACCTCCAAGGTCGTGAAGGACAAGGGCGGCACGGTGGTGGGCGCGGTGCGCCACCCGCTGAATGCGTCCGACTTCTCGTCCTTCCTGCTGCAGGCGCAGAACTCCAAGGCGCAGATCCTGGGCCTGGCCAATGCCGGCGGCGACACCATCAACTCGATCAAGGCGGCCAAGGAATTCGGCATCGGCAACAGCATGAAGCTGGCAGGCCTGCTGATCTTCTTCAGCGACGTGCACAGCCTGGGCCTACGCAATACCGAAGGCCTGCAGTTCACCACCAGCTGGTACTGGGACCTGAACGACGAGACGCGTAAGTTCGCCGACAAGTTCATGGCCAAGACCAAGCGCCGCCCCACCGAGATCCAGGCTGCCGACTACTCGGCCACGATGAACTACCTGAAGGCCGTCGAGGCCGCCAAGACCACCGACGCCGACAAGGTGATGGAGGCCTGGCGCGCCATGAAGATGAACGACTTCTTCGGTTCCGGCTACCTGCGTGCCGACGGCCGCTACGTGCACGACATGTACCTCATGCAGGTGAAGTCGCCGTCCGAGTCCAAGGGCACCTGGGACTACTACAAGCTCATCAAGAAACTGCCGGGTGAACAGGTGTTCACCACCAAGGCCGAGAGCAAGTGCGCCCTCTGGAAGTGATCGCGCTGCTCTCCTGATCCGACTCCCCTACATCAGCGTTCAGTTCCCATGGAAATTTTTGGTGTTTCATTGCCGGCCATGCTGAGTCAGCTCCTCCTGGGGCTGGTCAATGGCTCGTTCTACGCGATCCTCAGTTTGGGGCTGGCCGTCATCTTCGGCCTGCTCAACGTGATCAACTTCGCGCACGGTGCGCTGTTCATGCTGGGGGCGCTGATCACCTGGATGGCCATGAACTATTTCGGCGTCAACTACTGGGTGATGCTGATTTGTGCTCCGCTGATCGTAGGGGTGATCGGTGTGGTGATCGAGCGGCTCCTGCTGCGCTGGATCTACAAGCTCGACCACCTGTACGGCCTGCTGCTCACGCTGGGCCTCACGCTGATGATCGAGGGCGTTTTCCGCTCCATCTACGGCGTCTCCGGCCTGGGCTACGACACGCCCGAGCTGCTGGAGGGCGCGACCAACCTCGGCTTCATGATCCTGCCCAACTACCGCGCCTGGGTGGTGGTGGCCTCCATCGTGGTGTGCATCGCCACCTGGTACGTGATCGAGAAGACCAAGCTGGGCGCCTACCTGCGCGCCGGCACCGAGAACCCCCGTCTGGTGGAAGCCTTCGGCGTCAACGTGCCCGTCATGGTGACGCTGACCTACGCCTTCGGCGCGGCGCTCGCGGCCTTCGCCGGCGTGCTGGCGGCGCCCGTGTACCAGGTCACGCCGCTGATGGGCCAGAACCTCATCATCGTCGTGTTCGCGGTGGTGGTGATCGGCGGCATGGGCTCCATCATGGGCTCCATCCTCACCGGCCTGGGCCTGGGCGTGATCGAGGGCTTCACCAAGGTGTTCTACCCCGAAGCCTCGTCCACCGTCGTGTTCGTCATCATGGCCATCGTCCTGCTCATCCGCCCCGCCGGCCTGTTCGGCAAAGAGAAGTAAGCCAACGGGGTGAACCACATGAACGTCAATAAATTCGCTCCCATTGGCTACGGCCTGCTGCTGCTCGGCCTGATCGTCGCGCCCTTCCTTGGCGCCTACCCGGTGTTCGTGATGAAGCTGCTGTGCTTCGCGCTGTTCGCCTCGGCCTTCAACCTGCTGCTGGGCTACACGGGCCTGCTGTCCTTCGGCCATGCCGCGTTCCTGGGCGGCGCGGCCTACGTGACGGGCCATGCCGTGAAGGTGTGGGGCGCCACGCCCGAGCTCGGCCTGCTGGCCGGCCTGCTGGCCGGCGCGCTGCTGGGGCTGGTGATGGGCTTCTTCGCCATTCGCCGCCAGGGCATCTACGCCACCATGATCACGCTGGCCCTGGCACAGATGCTGTTCTTCGCGGCGCTGCAGGCGCCCTTTACGGGCGGCGAGGACGGCCTGCAGGGCGTGCCGCGCGGCAAGCTGTTCGGCGTGCTCGACCTGTCCAGCGACCTGACCATGTACTACGTGTGCCTGATCGTGGTGGTGGTGGCCTTCCTGCTGATCGTGCGCACCATCCACTCGCCGTTCGGGCAGGTGCTCAAGGGCATCAAGGAAAACGAACCGCGCGCCATCTCGCTGGGCTACGACACCAACCGCTTCAAGCTGCTGGCCTTCGTGATCTCGGCCGCCATTGCGGGTCTGGCCGGCGCGCTCAAGACCCTGGTGCTGGGCTTCGCCACGCTGTCCGACGTGCACTGGAGCGCCTCCGGCCACGTGGTTCTGATGACGCTGGTGGGGGGCCTGGGCACGCTGAGCGGCCCGCTGGTGGGCTCGGCCGTGGTGGTGCTGCTGGAGAACAAGATCGGCGAGCTGGGCACGCTGCTTGCGCAGCTCACGACCATCGACTGGTTCAACACCCTGGGCGAGTCGGTGACCATCGTCACGGGCCTGATCTTCGTGGTCTGCGTGCTGGCCTTCCGCCGCGGCATCATGGGCGAGATCATCGCCTGGCTGGAGCGCCGCCGCACAGGGGGCAGCGGCAGCCACTGACGCCCTCGTCACCGCATGCCGGCTGGGCCAAGCCCCCAGGCCGGCGGCACCCTCGGCCATGCGCGGCAACCGCCCTGCATGGCCGCTTTGTTTTTGATAGCTGGCGGCGCTTGTTGTATCTAGGTTTTAGATACAAACCGGGTGGAAATACCCAAAAACAAAGCGCTGGCAGCTATCACATGCATAGCGACGGGCCGCGCCGTCAGCCCAGCCGCAGGCGCTGCGCATAGCCCGTCATTTCCAGATAGCCGCGCCCCACCTCGGGGCCGGCCGGTTCGCCCGCATCGCCCCGCGCCCGCGCTGCATGCAGCGTGCACAGCCCTTCCCAGTAGATCGCGCCGGTGGAGCCGCGGCTGTCCAGCTCCTGCGCGTCCAGCAGCGCACGCACGATGAAGCCGCCCGCAGGCGTGTCCACGCGCCACTGCACCGGGTAGCGCACGCCGCTGGCCGGGCTGTGCCAGTGGCGCAGCGGGGAGAACACCACGGCCTCGGATGCGAACACCTGCGCGGCGTCCGCTCCTGCGGGCCGCCAGGAACCCCCGGTCCAGAGCGTGCTGCCGTCGGCGCGCCGCAGGCGGAACGCGGTGAGTGCGGCGCCGTCGTGCAGGTTCATGCCGATCCAGTCCCAGCCCACGGCCTCGGGGTGCATCAGCGCCTCGCTCCACTCATGGTCCATCCAGGCGCGGTTGGCGGGCGCGGCCAGTGGTTGCACCGGCATGCGCCGGCCCGCGAGGGTGATGGCGCCCGTCACGACCAACTGGGGCTGGCTGTAGTAGTAGCTGGCCTGCGCCGCGTCGGGCCCCTTGCGCGACAGGCCGGCCTGGCCCTGCAGCAGCACGGGCTGGGTGCTGGCGCAGTCCAGCTCCAGCGCAAATCCTTCTGCCTGCGCGCGCACCTCGTAGCGGCTGCCGCCCGGCGCGCTGCTGGCATGGCGCGTGAGCGACCAGTCGCGCAGGCGCACCTGCGTGTCGCCTTCCAGCGCCTCGGCAATGCCGAAGCCCGCGCGGGCAATGCGCTGGTCGTGCAATTGGCGACGGCCTTGCACGTCGGTCAGCGCCGCGTGCGCAAACACGAGCTGGCGCGCGGCGAAGGCGGACTGCATGCCCTGCGTGGCATCCACGCGCGTGCGAAAGAAGGTGATCTGAAAGCCCCACAGCCGCTCGTCGGCCTGCGCATGGCCGGTGATGTACCACCACTCGGTGCGCAGATCGGGGTGGCTGCCGTGGTCGCGCGGGAAGGCCAGCGTGCGCGGCGCCAGGGCCCAGGCGGGAGCAGCCCAGCCGCAGGCAGCACTGCCCAGCGCGCCCTGGGCCGCGAATGCCAGCAGCGCGCGGCGTCCGACCATCAGGCCAGCAGCGCCTGCAGCCGCCCGTGCGCGGCCGCGCAGTCGCCCAGGCAGCGCTGCACCCAGGCGTCGTCGTGGTAGGTCGGCAGGTAGCGCTCGCCCGCGTCGCACAGCAGCGAGAGGATCGACCCCTGCTGCCCCTGCGTGCGCATCTCCTGCGCCAGCCGCAGCATGGCGACGAAGTTGGTGCCCGTGGACGGGCCGACGCGCCGCCCCAGCAGGGTGGACAGCGCGCGCATGGCGGCGACGGAGTCGTCGTCGGCCACTTCTTCCATGCGGTTCACCAGCGTGCGGATGAAGCTCGGCTCCACGCGCGGGCGGCCAATGCCTTCGATGCGCGAGCCCGGCGCGGTGAGCGTGGCATCGCCCGTGCGGTGGTAGGCGCTGAACACCGAGCCCGCCGGGTCGGCCACGCACACTTGCGTGGCATGCCGCTGGTAGCGCACATAGCGGCCAATCGTCGCACTCGTGCCGCCCGTGCCCGCACCCACCACGATCCAGCGCGGCACTGGGTGGCGCTCGCGCTGCATCTGGGTGAACATGCTCTCGGCGATGTTGTTGTTGCCGCGCCAGTCGGTGGCGCGCTCGGCGTAGGTGAACTGGTCCATGTAGTGGCCGCCGGTGTCGGCGGCGATGGCGCGCGCCGCGTCGTACACGTCGCCCGCACGCTCCACGAAGTGGCAGCGTCCGCCGTAGAACTCGATCAGCGCGATCTTCTCGGCGGAGGTGCTGCGCGGCATCACCGCCACGAAGGGCAGGCCCAGCAGCCGCGCGAAATACGCCTCGCTCACGGCGGTGGAGCCGCTCGATGCCTCCACGATGGTGGAACCCTCGCGCACCCAGCCATTGCACAGCGCATACAGGAACAATGAGCGCGCCAACCGGTGCTTGAGGCTGCCCGTGGGATGGGTGGATTCGTCCTTCAAATACAGGTCGATGCCGGCGCCGGCGAACGCCGGCAGCGGCAGCGGGATCAGGTGGGTGTCGGCGCTGCGCTGGTAGTCGGCCTCGATGCGGGCGATGGCCTCGTGCAGCCAGCCGCTGCCGGCCGCCGGGGCGGAAAGAGAGGAGGGGGACAGCATGGCCCGCATTGTCGGCGACTACCAGTCTTCCTTGACGGCCATCACCGCGTCGCGCCCCGCGGCCAGGCGGCCTGCCAGCCAGGCGGTCAGCGTGCCTACCGCCACCACGGCCAGGGCCAACGCGCCCAGTCGCGGCCACGGCACGGCCAGGTCCATGGTCCAGTGAAAGCTCTGCGGGTTCACCACATGCACCAGCACCGTCGCCACGGCCAGGCCCAGCAGCGTGCCGGCCACCGCGCCCACGGCCGTCCAGGCCGCGCCCTCGCCGGCGACCACGGCCAGGATCTGCCGCCGCGTGAGCCCCAGGTGGGCCAGCAGCCCGAACTCCTTGCGCCGCGCCAGTACCTGCGCGCTGAAGCTGGCCGCCACGCCGAACAGCCCGATGCCGATGGCCACCGCCTGCAGCCAGTAGGTGACGGCGAAGCTGCGGTCGAAGATCGCAAGCGACCGTGCGCGGATCGCATCGGCCGAGGTGAATTCCAGTGCATCCGCCGCCGAGGCGCCCAGACTCTCGCGAGCCTGCTCCAGCACCTCGCTGCGCAGCGCGCCGGCCTCGCGGCCCGGCGCGGGCCACAGCGCCAGGTCGCTGGCGCGCGCGTCACCCGTCAGGCGCGCGAAGTCCTGCAGGTCCAGCGCGATGGCGCCGTGCTGGCGCACATAGTCGCGCCACACACCAGCTACGAAAAATATAGCTGCTGGCGCTTTTCCAGACTGCGCTGCAGGCCTGAAAACCTCTGAAAGCCGCGGCCAGTCCGCGCCTGGGCGGGCGCCGTACAGGTCCACCACCGCCTCGCTCACGTACACGCCGACGCGCCCTGGCGGCACGGGGCGCGCAGGGTCCACCAGTGGCAGAGCGCGGGCCGGGTCGCCCTCCAGCGGCCGGGCCAGCAGCGCGACGGGGGCGCGGTCGGGTGCCAGTTGCAGGCTGCTGGTGCGCAGCGCCTGCACGCGCGCCACGGCGGGCAGGCGCGCCACGGCATTGACGAAATCCGGGGGGAATACCGCGGCCTCGTCGCCGCTGGCGCCGCCGGCCGCGCGCAGGTACAGCGGCGCGGGCAGCACGCTGTCCAGCCACTGGCTGACCGAGCCGCGAAAGCTGCCTACCATCACCGTCAGCGCCACGGCCAGGCTCAGCGCCGCCACCACGCCGCCCACGGCCACGGCGGCGCTGGCGCGCATGCGGCGGGCGCGTTCCAGCGCCAGCAGGGCCAGGGCATGGCCCGCCGCCAGCGGCTGCAGCCGCGCCAGCAGCGCCTGCACCAGCCAGGGCAGCAGGGCAATGCCGCCGATCAGCAGCAGGCCCACCGCCACGTAGGCCGCCAGCGGTATGCCAAAAATGGGCGGAAGCGTTGCCAATAAAGCGCTAGCAGCTATCAAAACAAGACCGATCCAGGCGCGCGCGCCGCGCCCGGCCTGCGCACCCAGGCCCTTGAGGGTCTGCGCCGGCGGCAAGTGCTGCGCATGGCGCGCGGGCCACCAGCCGCCGATCAGCGCGGCCGCTACGCCCAGCAGGCCGTAGAGGAGCGCTGCCGGCGTACTCCACTGCAGCGCAGGCTGTGCGCCGGTGAAGTAGCCGCCGCCCAGGTCGCCACCCAGCAGGGTGAGCGCCAGCGCCGCCAGCGCCGTGCCCAGGGCGATGCCGGCCACGCTGCCGATGAGGCCCAGCGCGCAGGATTCCAGCAGCACCAGCGCCTGGCGCTCGCGCGGCGTGGTGCCCAGCACGGCCAGCAGCGCGAACTGCGGCGCGCGCTGCGCCACGCTGAGCGCCAGCACCGAATACACCAGGAAGCCCCCGGTGAACAGCGCCACCAGCGCCAGCACCGTGAGGTTGACGCGGTACGCGCGCGAGAGGCTGTCCACCCGCTGTACATCGTCCTGCGGCGCGGCGAACTGCACGCCCGCCGGCCAGCCGGGCAGGGCGGCCAGCGCCTGCTGCACGCTGGCGGGCGTGCTGCCGGGCTGCAGTCGCAGGTCGATGCGGGTGAGCTGCCCCGCGCGGCCGAACAGATCCTGCGCCGCACCAATGTCCATCACCGCCAGGGGCGCGCCGCCCGCAGCCACCGTGCCCGCCACGCGCACGGGGTGCGCCGCCAGGCCTGCCTGCAGTGTGATGGCGGGGGTGTGCGCGTCGATGGCGCCCAGGCCCAGCGCCTGTTGCGCCGCCGGGTTGAGGAACACGCTGGCGGGCGCCAGCATGGCCAGGCGGTCGGCCCCTTCGTAGGCACGCGGCGCCAGGGCGGGCGCCATGGCGGGCAGCAGCAGCGCATCGGCGCCCAGCACACGCAGCGCCACGGGTGTCTGGCCGCGGGTCGCGGACGCCCGTACCGGCACTTCCAGCCACGGGCTGGCCAGGCGCACCTGCGGCTGGCGGGCAACCTCGCCATAGAGCGATTCGGGCAGCGCGCCGCGTGTGGCGCGCAGTTCCAGGTCGGGCTGGCCGTTCACCGCGCGCACGGCCTGGGCGAATTCGTCCAGCGCCGACGCATTGATCACATGCACTGCGAACCCCAGCGCCACGCCCAGCATGACGGCGGCCACGGCGGCTGCGCTGCGCCAGGGGTGGTGGCGCAGCGCACGCCAGGAGAAGGTGCGCAGCAGGGCGGTCAGCATGCCGCGATTGTGCGGCCCGCGGCGCGTGGAGTTGCGCTGCATCAAATTCAAACGTGCGGGGGTTCTTGAACCGCGGCGCGACAGCGCCTATATAGCCTGAAGACGGCGGGGGCTGACCTCGCCGGACAGATGGCCCGTGCGGGCCGCTTCACCTTGTTCTCGAAAGAAGGAGTTTCATCATGAATTCACTGGTCACCCGTGGCAGCTTGTTTGACGATTTCTTCAAGGACTTTGCGCCGGGCTTCTATGTCCGCCCGTTGCACGGCGATGGGCTGCCCACGCCGTCGCAGATCAAGATCGACGTGAAGGAGGACGACGCCGCCTACACCGTGCATGCCGAGGTGCCCGGCGTGCCCAAGGAGGACATCCATATCTCCATCGATGGCAACGTGGTCAGCCTGCGCGCCGAGGTGCGCCAGCACGACGAGAAGAAAGAAGGCGAGAAGGTGCTGCGCAGCGAGCGCTACTTTGGCTCGGTGGCGCGCAGCTTCCAACTGCCCGTGGATGTGGACGCCGCCCAGTGCAAGGCCAAGTACGACAACGGCGTGCTCACGCTCACGCTGGCCAAGAAGCAGGGCAACAAGACTCAGCGCCTGACGATCGACTAAATCGCTTGCGCCGGGCGGATACCCTGCGCCGTGAGGCGCAGCACCCGGTCCGCCCGCGCCGCGGCGGCCTGCGAATGGGTCACCAGCACCAGCGCGGCGCCGTGCTCGCGGGTCTGGGCGATGAGCAGATCCATGACCAGCGCCGCCGTGGTGGGGTCCAGATTGCCCGTGGGCTCGTCGGCCAGGAGCAGGGCGGGGCGGTGCACCAGCGCGCGGGCAATGGCCACGCGCTGCAACTGCCCCCCGCTGAGCTGCTGCGGTAGCCGCTCGCCCAGGCCTTCCAGGCCCACGGCGGCCAGCATATGCTGCACGCGCCGCGCATCGGAGCGGTTGAGCAGCATCAGCGGCAGGCCCACGTTCTGTGCCACGTCCAGATGCGGCAGCACATGGAAGGCCTGGAACACGAAGCCCACATGGGCGCGACGCCACAGGGCGCGCTGCGTGTCGTCCAACTGCCCCAGATCCACGCCCTCGTGCAGCACCTGACCGGCATCCCAATGGTCCAGCCCCGCCAGGCAGTTGAGCAGCGTGGACTTGCCCACGCCCGAGTCGCCAACGATGGCGACGAACTCCCCGCGCCGCACCTGCAGATCCACGCCCTCGAACACCGCCTGCCCGCCGTAGCGCTTGGCAAGGCCGCACACCTGCAGCAGGGTCGTGGGTTGGGCGCTCATGCGCCGCTACCCCACACGCGCGCGCGCACGGCCTGCACCAGTTGCGCAGTGGCGTCGGGCGCGTCGCAGGCGATCGAATGGCGCTCGGGCATGCTGCGCAGCCAGGTGATCTGGCGCTTGGCCAACTGGCGCGTGGCGGCAATGCCGCGCTCCGGCAGGCTGCTCATCGGGTAGAGGCCGTCCAGTGACTCCCACGCCTGGCGGTAGCCCACGCAGCGCATGCTGGGCAGGTCGGCGTGCAGGTCGCCGCGCGCACGCAGGCGCAGGACTTCGTCCAGAAAGCCGGCGGCCAGCATGGCGTGAAAGCGCTCGGCAATGCGCCCGTGCAGCCAGGCGCGGTCGTGTGGTTCCAAGGAAAAAAGGCTTGCAGCGCTCATCGGGCGGCCGCTGGCAGCTACGGTTTTGGTCGTGTGAAAGCTCGACAGCGGCCGGCCCGAGACATGCCACACCTCCAGCGCGCGCTGGATGCGCTGGCTGTCGCCGGGCGCCAGCCGCGCGGCAGTCTGCGGGTCCACCTGGGCCAGACGGGCGTGCATGGCGGGCCAGCCCTCGGCGGCAGCCTGGGCCTCCAGGCGCGCGCGCACGGCGGCGTCGGCGGGCGGCATGTCGTCGATGCCGTCAAACAGCGCCTTGAAGTACAGCATGGTGCCGCCCACCAGCAGCGGTAGCGCGCCGCGCGCGCGGATCTCGCCGATCAGGCGCGTGGCGTCCTGCACGAACTCGGCCGCGCTGTAGGCCTGCAGCGGGTCGCGGATGTCGATCAGGTGGTGCGGCACGCGGGCCTGCTCGGCGGGCGTGGGCTTGGCGGTGCCGATGTCCATGCCGCGGTACACCAGGGCCGAGTCCACGCTGATGATCTCCACCGGCAGGCGGGGCGCGAGCGCGTCGGCAATAGCAAACGCCGCTGCCGTCTTGCCCGAGGCCGTGGGCCCAGCCAGCGCGAGCGCGGGAATGTGGTCAGCGGGCATGGGCAACCTCCTGCGGGGCATGGCGCTGCACCAGCGTCCAGGCAATGGCGGCCAGCAGCAGCGACCACAGGGCCACGCCTTGCACCAGCGGCCACACGCTGCCGTCCAGCGCCCCGCCCAGCCACTGGCCGATGGCGAAGCCCGCCAGCATCATCATGAAACCATTGAGCGCCGAGGCCATGCCCGCCGCCTGCGGGAACGGTCCCACCGCGCCCGACTGCCCGCAGGGCTGGTGGATGCCGTGGCCCACCATGTAGAGGTAGAACGGCGGCAGCAGCGCGGCCACGCTGTGCCAGCCCAGCGCGGCGGCCAGCAGCATCAGCAGGCCACCGCTGGCCGACAGCGCGCCGGCGATGGCGACCGTGCGCTTGAGGCCCTGGCGCGCCAACAGCCGCCGGCACAGCAGCGTGCCCAGCAGGTAAGCCACGGCCGTGGACAGCAGCGCCAGCCCGTACTGCGTGCGCGAAATGCCCAGCACGTCGAGGTAGACGAAGGACGAAGCAGCCAGGAAGGTGAACAGCCCGCCATAGCTGGCCGTGGTGAGCAGCGAGAACGCCCAGAACGTGGGCGTGCGCAATATCTGCGCCGCGGTGCCTGCCAGCATGGCGGGGCGCAGGGCGTGCGGGTTGCGCTGGTGCAGCGTCTCGGGCATGCGCAGCGCCACCAGCGCCAACGTGCCCATGGCGTAGCCGGTGAGCGCCAGCAGTGCCGCGCGCCAGTTGAACCATTCGGTCAGCAGCCCGCCCAGCGGCGCGCACAGGCAGGCCACGAGCCCCAAGCCGGTCAGCGCCTTGGACATGGCGCGTGCGCCCGCCAGCGGCGTGTACAGGTCGCGCACGATGGCGCGCGCGCACATCACCACGGCGCCCATGGCGACGCCCTGGGCCGTGCGCCAGGCGATGAGCACCGCCATGGACGGCGCCAGCGCCGCGCCCACCGCCGCCAGCGTGTACAGCGCCAGCCCGGTGAGCAGCACCGGCCGGCGGCCGAATCGGTCGGACAGCGGCCCCCATGCCAGTTGCGAGCAGCCAAAGGCCAGCAGCAGCGCGGACAGCGTGAGTTGGCCTGCGGCCACGGGTGCGTTCAGGCTGCGCGTGAGCGCGGGCAGGGCGGGCAGGTACAGATCGGTGGTGACGGGCTGGATGCTCAGCAGCAGGGCCAGCACCAGGATGGCCAGGCCGGGAGGCACAGGCACGGGTACCGGAGGCGCCTGCTGCGGGCCGATGGCGGCGGACGGGACGGACATGATGCGCGCGAGGGTAGCAGAGTCGATGGCGCGGCAGACCCAAGGCCCCGCACCCCCGCCGGGGCTTGGAGCGGTGCACAGGGCAGGTCCAACGCATTTGGACGAAAATGGCCTGTACCGCCCTATAGACAAGCGCGAGCAGCTATGAAAAACATAGTCCACTGCGCGCATTCAGCTTCGAGCAACGCCGTGACCTCCACCACCCGCATTCCTTTGCTTATCCTCAACGGCATGACGCCGCAGCACCTGGACCAGATCGGCCAGCGTTTTGACGTCTGCTATGCCCCCACGCCCGACGCGCGCGCCCAGGCCATCACACAGCAGGGCGCGCGCTTCAGGGCGGTGCTGACCATCGGCGCCGTCGGTCTCACGGCGCAGGAGATCGCCGCCATGCCCGCGCTGGAGCTGGTGTGTGCCCTCGGCGCGGGCTACGAGAACGTGGCGCTGGACGCCGCCCGCGCGCGCGGCATTGCGCTGGCCAACGGCGCGGGCACCAACGACGACTGCGTGGCCGACCATGCGTTCGGGCTGCTGATTGCCATCGTGCGCGGCATGCGCACCCTGGACCAGCAGTGCCGCGCCGGCGTGTGGCGCGATGCGATCGGCCTGCCGCCCAATGTCTCGCGCAAGCGGCTGGGCATCTTCGGGCTGGGCACCATCGGCCACAAGATCGCGCGCCGCGCCGCAGGCTTTGACATGGAGATCGGCTACCACAACCGCAGCCCGCGCGCGGAGTTGCCGCACCGCTACTTCCCCAGCCTGCAGGAGCTGGCCGCCTGGTGCGACGTGCTGGTGTGCGCCACGCCGGGCGGGGCGTCCACGCGCCACCGCGTCAATGCCGAGGTGCTGCAGGCGTTGGGGCCCCAGGGCTACTTGGTGAACATCGCGCGCGGCAGCGTGGTGGACACGCAGGCCCTGGCGGCCGCGCTGCGCGAGCGCCGCATTGCCGGCGCGGGGCTGGATGTGTACGAGAGCGAGCCCGCGCCGCCGCAGGAGCTGGTGGGCCTGGACAACGTGCTGCTCACCCCGCACGTGGCCGGGTGGTCGCCCGAGGCCGTGCAGGCCAGCGTGGACCGCTTCCTGGCCAACGCCGAGGGCCACTTCGCGGGCCGCGGCGTGCTCTCGCCGATCTGACCCCGGACTACAGCGCCGCGCGCAGGCGCTCGGCATAACCGGCCAGCACGGCGGCTGGCGGCTCCTGGCGTGGCCAGGTGAAGGTGATGCCGTCGTCCTCATGGCGCGGCACCACGTGCAGGTGCACATGCGCCACCGTCTGCCCGCCCAGCGCGCCATTGGCCTGCAGCAGCGTGAGCCCCGGCGGGTCGAACGCGGTGCGCACCGCCAGCGCGACGCGGCGCGCGGTCTGCATCAGCGTCGCGGCCTCTTCGGGGGTCGTGTCGAGCAAGGTGGCCGCATGCCGTTTGGTCGCGACGAGGACATGGCCCGGCGTGACCTGGCCGATGTCCATGAAGGCGATCGTGAGCGCGTCCTCATAGACCTTGGCACTGGGGATCTCGCCGGCCACCAGCCGGCAGAAGATGCATTGGCCGGGCGGCGAGGTGTCAACGAACATGGGCACGGGTGGTCTCTCCTGTAGGTTGGAATGTCCGGGTTGGCCGCGGATGGGGATGCGGCGACCCTGTCGCGCTGGAGTGTAAGGACCTAGTGCGCGCCGGCCCGGGCCCGCGGCGCGGCGCGCGCCGCATCGATGGTCGTCAAGGGCGATTGCAGGCAGACCAGCCCGCCTGGGCCGGCGTCGCGCCAGGCGATGCCCGCGTGCGACTGCTTGGCATCGCGCTTGGCCAGCGCCGCGAGGTTGGCCACCTCTTCGGCATGCTCCATGCTGCCCGGCGGCACGCGTACCGCGCCGATCGACAGCGTGGTGCAGCGAAAGAACCGGTTCACGCCATGCCGGTCCTCGGCCCAGATGCCGCCTTCTTGGCGCGCAGATTCATCGAACAGGGCGATGGCCTCGCGCGCGAACGAGTCCACGATGCGCTGGCAGCGCGCCAGCCAGTCGCTGCTCTGGAACAGCAGCATGAAGTCGTCACCGCCCACATGGCCCACGAAGTCGGCCCGCGGGTCGCAGTGCGTCAGCGCCAGCCGCGCCACCAGGCGGATCATCTGGTCGCCGCGCCAATAGCCGTAGTGGTCGTTGAAGGGCTTGAAGTGGTTCAGGTCGGCGTAGCAGGCGACGAAGGCCGCGCGGTTGTCCAGCAGGCGCTGCATGTGCAGGCTGATGGGGATGTTGCCGGGCAGGAAGGTGAGGGGGTTGGCGTGGCGCGCGGCCTCGATGCGCGCTTCGGTCACGCCGCGCACCAGTTGCTCGCCGGTGCCCAGGCCCGCGTAGCGCCCGTTGTCGGTGACGATGAAACCGTCGTTGAGGTAGCGCTGGTCCTGCGAGGTGAGGATGCCCACCAGATGCTCCACGTCGCAGTCCATCTCCACCACGCGCGGCGACGTACTGGCGAACGCCATGCAGGGTTTGCGGCCGTGCACCTCGCGAAAGTACAGCGTGGCGTAGTGGTTCATGAACTCCTGGCGGTTGATGAGCGCCACGGGGCGTTCGCCCTCCAGCACCGCAATGGCGTGCAGATCGCCATGCGTGCGAAACAGCTCGGCCACCGCGTCGTTGCTGGTGCAGGGCGTGACGGTGGGCGCCTGCGCCATGAGCAGGTTGCGCAGGATGCCAGGGCGTATGGGCTGGCCGCCGTGCGGCAGCACGGCCACGCGGCGGTCCCGCAGCACGGACAGCGCGGGCGGCTCTATCGCCAGGCGAGCGGTACGCGCGGGCCGGCCCAGCAGGTAGCCCTGGCCGTAGGAAATATCGAGGTCGCGCAGCGCGCGCAGCTCGTCGCTGGTCTCGATGCCTTCGGCCACCAGCGTGGTGCCGAACACTTCGGCAATGCCGCGGATCGCCTGCAGCATCTGCAGCTTCTCGGGGTGCTGGCCGATATCGCGCGTGAAGTACTTGTCGATCTTCACGAAGTCGGGGCGCACCTCCGACCACAGGCGCAGGCTGGAATGGCCGTCGCCGAAGTCGTCCAGCGCCAGGCGCATGCCACTGGCGTGCACCTGGCGCAGTGCGTCGCGCAGCGGCACCAGGTCGTGCACGCGCTCGTGCTCGGTGATCTCCAGCACCACCATGTGCGGCGACACGCCCAGCCGACGCACCACGTGGGCCAGAGGCTCCGCGCCGCACAGCCCGACGCCCCAGACCAGCGCGTCGGCGCTGATGTTCACGAACAGCCGGCCCGGCGTGGCCTGCTGGCCCCATTGGGTGAGTGCCTGCGCGACGCACAGCAGTTCGAAGTCGTGCAGCAGGTCTTCGGCGCGTGCCTGGGCCAGCAAGGCGTCGGGCGACTGCAGAGGCGAGTTTTCCGGGCCGCGGATCAGGGCCTCGTGTGAATAGATGTTCCCCTCGCGCAGGTCGGCCAGGGGCTGGAATACGCAGTGCAGCCCACCCGCGCGCAGCAGCCGCGCCAGCGGCCCTTCGCCCCGCCGCACCCTGGGTGACAGCGAAGGCAGCAGTGCGCGCAGAGACAGCCGCGGAGCATCAGGCATCGGTAGCAATTGGTAACTGTTAAAAGGGGAGCGTAGGCCTTCCGGGTGACAAGCCCGTGACGCGCATGCGCCTGGCAAGGGCGATGGCTGGTATTGAATTGATAGCTGCCGGCGCTCTTTTCGTAAGCGCCAGGGCCACTTTTCATTGGTATTTGCAGGCGAAAAAAAAGCACGCGGCGCCATGCGCCGCGTGCCGTGCAGTGGCCGACAGGGCCTGCTTCGTCAGAACCGGTGGCGGATACCCACGCCGAAGCTGTTGCCCGTGGACTGGTTGGTGATCTTGTCGTTCATGTACATCGCGTACACGTCCGTGCGCTTGGACAGGTTGTAGTCATAGCCCAGCGTGAAGGTCTTGCGGTCCAGGTCCGAGTCCGTCAGCTCGGTCTTGACCCAGGAAGCCAACAGGCTGCCGCCGCCCAGCGGGGCCGATGCGCCGACCTGCATCGTCTTGGCCTTGCCGGGGCTGTTGTCGGCCTTGGTCTGGCCGTAGCTCAGGTACGGCTTCACGACGTTGAAATCGTAGGCTGCGGCCAGCATCCAGTCCTTCTTGGTCGTGCCCAGGTAGGTGCCCTGGCCGGGGTTGCTGATCTGGTCGCGCTCGTAGTAGCCAGTCAGCGTCAGCGGGCCGCCGAAGTAGAAGAAATTAGCGCCGACGTTCTTCTTGCCGTTATCGCCCGGCAGTTCGCCGAACTGGTACTGCAGGTTGGCCTTGAAGCCGCCGATGTCGGGCGTGCTGTAGGCGATCTGGTTGCTCCAGCCTGTGTCGGACGGGGTGGTGGCCTGCCAGCCGGAGGCGTTGAACAGCGGCACGTTCTTGTGCAGGATCAGCGGCGAGAACGTGAACGAGTCGCCCAGCGGGTTGCCCACCACGGACGGCAGGAAGTTGGGTGCCATCCAGCGGCCCAGCAGCACGGAGCCAAAACTGCCCGACAGGCTCACGTTGGCGTCGCGCGAGAAAAACGTATCGCCCGGAAAGCGGCCCTGGGTGCCGGCATCCACCTGGATGAACGAGGTGAGCTGGAAGTTGGCCTTCAAGCCGCCGCCCAGGTCTTCGGAGCCGGTGAAGCCGAACCACGAGGTGGTCATGCCACCGCTATTGACCACCGAGCGGCGGTCGGCGTCGCCGGCCATCTTCATGGAGCCGACGTAGACGTCGGTCAGACCCGAAAGCGTGACGGAGGTTTGGGCGTGCGCCGTGGCCGCGCACAGCGTGGCGGCGGCAATAGCGATCAAATGGCGGTACATGGGTTCTCCTCTGTAGGGCGGGGATGCGCGGCTGGCGCAGGGGTTGTTATGACGGTTTCGGGTCAGGCAGCGATTGTGGTCAAGCAAACATCATGCCGCCAGCCTTTTTCGTGTTTTTGCAACACTGCGAACGCAAGTTGTTGCGCCCGGACCCGCCGGAACGGCGCGTGAGGCGGCCCGGCACGCCGGCGGTTGCACGTCCACTTTTGATTTCGCTCAAAGCAGGACGGGCGGTGCGCCGGCACAGTGGCGGTCATGTTCCCCCTACCGTCCTCCGACCAGTCCGCACAGATCGAGGTGGCCACCGCGGGCGAGGTGCTGCGTGAGCGCCACCAACAACCTGCGTCCGTGCTCTACCTTGACAGTGGCCGCGTGCTGCTGGGCGTGCGCGAGGACGGCGTGATGCGCCACCAGCTTGGTGTGGTCGAAGGGCCGTTCTGGCTCGACGCCGCCACCGCGCTGCTGGAACAGCCCTGCGCCGTGGACATGGTGGCGGACACCCGCGTGCAGTTGCGCCGGCTACCGCTGGAGGACTTCAAGCGCACCTTTGATGAGTTGCCCGTGGGCGCACAGGCGCTGCTGCGCGACATGGCCACCGGTTACTGCCAACAGACGGAACTGGCCGTGAGCCGCCTGGCCCAGGACGCCGAAGCCCGCTGCGCCCAGTGGCTGCTGCGCCATGCGCAAAACAGTGAAGACGGCGGCTTGCGCGTCACGCTGCACCAGCGCAAGCGCCTGATTGCGGCGCAGTTGGGCATTGCGCCCGAGACGCTCTCGCGTGTGCTGCGCCATCTGCGCGAGCACGGCCTGATCGCTGGCACGGGCAACGTGCTGAGCCTGCCGCAGCCCCGCGCGCTGCAGATGGTGGCCGGCGCCTGAGCACACGCTGGGCACTCCGCCCGATGGGGCCGCTGCGGCGGCCCTTTTGCATCCAGTTGTTACCACTCTCTACCTGAAGGCCTGAGGCGTCAGGGTTTTTCCCGCGCCGTCCCAGGGTTCCACCCAGTCTGGAGCTGGGGGTGCCTGCGTATATTGGTTCGGGCCTCTGGTGAGGCTGCAGCCCCCCTATGACCATGGTTCGCGCCTTCCTCGATCCTCTCGTTTCGGGCGCTTCGAACGCGGAGCGCCCATGACACCGCCCGAGCATGTTGCCGCGTGGGAAGACGTGGCGCCCGAGCGGGAGCCTGAAGGCTTCGCATGGCTGCCCGGTCCGCTGGTGGGCAAGCTGCTCGCGGTGGCGGCGCTGGCCATCGTGCTCTCCGCAATGCTCACCGTGTGGGTGCTGTCGCGCGCCGCGGGCCAGGAGGTCATGCAGCGCCTGGTCAGCCAGCAGAACGACGAGGTGGAACTGGTGGCGCGGTTGCTGGCCAGCAAGATCGAGCAGAGCCAGAAGGTGCTTGCCACCGTGGCCGAGGGCATTACCCCCGAACTGTTGGAGTCCCCCGCATCGCTGGAGTGGCTGCTGCAGCAGGGCCTGCCGGCCGTGCGCTTCTTCGACGCCATCCAGGTTGCGCGCAAGGACGGCAACCTCGCCATCAACCTGCGCTATGGCAAGCTGGAAAAGGCCTCGGGTCTGGACCCGGGCGAGCGCGATTACCTCGTGCGCACACTGCTGGACGGCAAGCCGCTGGTGTCGGGCCTCATTGGCGCCACGCCGGCCGAGGCGCGCGTGATGTTCACCATGCCGCTGCTGCGGGGGGAGGGGCGCGTCATCGGGGCCGTGGCGGGCGTGCTGCGGCTGCAATCGCAGGGACTGCTGCCACATTCCCTGGCGCTGCCCGCACGCAGCGATTCGCAGCTGGTGGTGTTCACGCGCGATGGGGTGATCCTGGCGCACCCCAATATGGAGCGCGTGCTGGGCCAGGTGGCCGACGAGCCCGGCCTGGGCGAGGCCTATGCGCGCTGGCGCCGCGCGGACGATGCCCCGCTGGCCGGGCGCGCGCAAACCACCGTGCAGGCGGACCACGTGGTGAGCTTGGCCAGCGTGCCCATGCCGCAATGGGTGGTGGCCCGGGTGAGCGCTTCGCAGGCCGTGCTGGCGCCAATGCAGGGTGTCCAGCGCCGGGCCTGGGCGCTCGCGGCCGCGGCCACGGCGCTGGTGGCCCTGCTGGCGCTGGGCGCCATGCTGTGGATCGCGCGCCCGCTGATCCTGCTGCGCCAGCGTGCCCGAGCGCTGACGGACGCGGAGGCCGCTGGTGCGCCGGCGAGCGGGTCCGCCGGGTATGACGGCCCATGGCCGCACAGCCCTGGCGAGGTGGACGATGTGGTGCGCGTCTGCACCCGGCTGTTGGAACACCGGCGGCTGCAACAGCGTGGGTCGGAGGCGTCGGCGCGCCAGTTGCGTGCGGTGCTGGC
This sequence comes from Diaphorobacter sp. C33, assembly GCF_030503915.1. NCBI lineage: Bacteria > Pseudomonadati > Pseudomonadota > Betaproteobacteria > Burkholderiales > Comamonadaceae > Diaphorobacter > Diaphorobacter sp. C33. The sequence continues at coordinate 1,827,796 of NZ_CP129980.1, read as the reverse complement.
GCACGTGCCGTTGGGCATCGTCGTCAGCCGCGACGAGCAGGTGGAGGTCGTCAGCCAGCAGGCCGGCCGCATGCTGGGCTATGCGCCGGCGCAGCTCCAGGGGCGCCGGCTGACGGATCTGCTGGCCTCACCGCCCGGCGCAGCGGATGTGGCACAGCAGGTGCGTGCGCGGTTTGCGGCCCACGGCAGCTTCGATGGCGAACTGCCGCTGCTGCGCAAGGACGGCAGCACGCTGTGGGTGCGGGCGCAGGGGCAACTGGTGGAGCCCGGCGTGCCGTCCAGCGGCCTGGTGTGGACGCTGGAAGACTTCACTGCGGAGCGTGCAGCGCGCCAGCAGCAGTCCTGGGAGCGCGCCCACGACCCCTTGACCCAACTGCTCAACCGCGCGGAGTTTGAGTTGCGCCTGCAGATGTTGCTGGACGCGCGTGCTGCGCGGGGCCCGCGGGGTGTGCCGGAGGAAGACGGCGGGGTGCTGCTGTTCATGGACCTGGACCATTTCACCGTGGTCAACGACGTTGCCGGCCATGATGCGGGCGATGACGTACTGCGCCATCTGGCACGTCTGCTCGAATCGGAAGTGCGGCACAACGGCTGGGCTGCGCGCGTGGGCGGCGACGAGTTCGCCATCGTGCTGCCGGGCAGCTCCTTGGCGCGCGGGCAGGCCGTGGCCGAGCAGTTGCGCGCCGCCGTGCAGGCGTGGGAGCCCGCATATGGCGGGCGCAGCTTCACCCTGGGCCTGAGCGTGGGGCTGGTCCCGCTGGCGCCCGGTGCGCACGGTGTGGCGGCGCTGCTCTATGCCGCCGACATGGCCTGTTACCAGGCCAAGCGCGCCGGGCGCAACCGCATCGCCGTAGGCAGCGTGCAGGTACCGGCCTGAACGGCTCGGCTGGCATGGCCGCACACGGCGGCGGGTTACTCCAGCCGCCCGATCGCGCGCAGCACGTTCTCTGCCGTGGCGGGCGCGGTCAGTTGCACGGGCGCGCGCGCATCGGCGCCGCCGTCCCCCCGGGCCGCAGCGATTGCATTGCGCAGTGCTTCGTACACGCTGATGGCCAGCATGAACGGGGGCTCGCCCACGGCCTTGCTGCCGCCCACGTTGTCCTCGCGGTTGGGCTGGTGCCAGAGCTGCACGCGCAGGTGCTCGGGCACGTCGCCCGTGGCGGGGATCTTGTAGGTGCTGGGGGCGTGCGTGGCCAGGCGTCCTTCGTCGTTCCACACCAGTTGCTCAGTGGTAAGCCACCCCATGCCCTGCACGAAACCGCCCTCGATCTGGCCGAGGTCGATGGCCGGGTTGATGCTGTGGCCCACGTCGTGCAGGATGTCCACGGCCAGCACGCGGCTCTCGCCGGTGTGGGTGTCGATGGCCACCTCGGTGCAGGCGGCGCCATAGGCGAAGTAGTAGAAGGGCCGGCCGGTGAGCGTGGTCTTGTCGTAGTGGATCTTGGGCGTGCGGTAAAAGCCGTCGCTCCACAGCTGGATGCGGTTGGCGTAGGCCTCCTTCACCACGTCCTCCCAGCGCCGCGTGCGCTTGGGAGATATGACCTGCCCACCCGCGAAGCGGATGGCGCCCGCGCCGCAGCCGTCCAGCCCGCAGACGAACGCCGCCAGGTTGTCGCGCACATGGCGCGCCGCGAACTGCGCGGCGCGGCCGTTCAGGTCGGTGCCGCTGCTGGCAGCGGTGGCGCTGGCGTTGGGCACCTTGGCAGTGTCGCTGGCGGTGACCAGCACGCGGGAGAGGGGCACGCCCAGCTCATCGGCCACGATCTGCGCCACCTTGGTGTGCAGGCCCTGGCCCATCTCGGTGCCACCGTGGTTCACCTGCACGCTGCCGTCGGTGTACACGTGCACCAGAGCTCCAGCTTGGTTGAACAGCGTGGCCGTGAAGCTGATGCCGAACTTCACCGGCGTCAGGCCCAAACCGCGCTTGAGCACGGGGTTCGCGGCGTTCCATGCCGAAACGGCCTCCTGCCGTTGCCTGTAGAGCGCGGACTGCTCCAATTGCGGTAGCAAATCGTGCAGGATGTTGTCCTCCACGGTCATCTGGTAGTGGGTCACGTTGCGCTCGTGCAGCCCGTAGAGGTTGGCCATGCGCACGTCCAGCGCGTCCCGGCCCAGGGCGCGGGCGATGTCGCCCAGAATGGTTTCGATGGCGATCACCCCCTGCGGTCCGCCAAAGCCGCGGAACGCGGTATGGCTCTGGGTGTGCGTCTTGCAGCGGTACGAGGCGATCTCCACATGTTCCAGGAAGTACGCGTTGTCGCAGTGGAACACCGCGCGGTCGGCTACGGGGCCCGAAAGATCGGCGCTGAAGCCGCAGTTGGCGGCCATCATCAGTTTGAGGCCGGTGATGCGCCCGGCGTCGTCAAAGCCCACGTCCCATTCGTAGGCGAAGGGATGGCGCTTGCCGGTGACCATGAAGTCGTCGTCGCGGTCCAGGCGCAGCTTGACTGGCCGGCCGAACTTGTGCGCCGCCAGCGCCGCCCACACGGCCAGGTGGCCGGCCTGCGTTTCCTTGCCGCCAAAGCCGCCGCCCATGCGCCGGCACTCCACGCGCACCGCGTGGCTGTCGATGCCCAGCGCATGCGCCACCCAGTGCTGCACCTCGCCGGGGTGCTGGGTGCTGGAGTGGATCAGCCACTGCCCCTGTTCCTGCGGCAGGGCATAGGCGATCTGGCCCTCCAGATAGAAATGCTCCTGCCCGCCGACTTCCAGACGCCCCTGCAGGCGGTGCGGCGCCTGCGCCAGCGCCTGGGCCGCGTCGCCCCGGCGTACGTGCACGGGCGGTAGAACATAGCTCTCGGCGGCCAAGGCGTCCCGTACGGTGAGGATGGCGGGCAGGGCGGTGATGCTCAGCTTCACCTGCCGCGCCGCGCGCCGCGCCTGCATGACCGACTCGGCCACCACCAGGCCGATCACCTGGCCGATGTGTTGCACCGTAGCCTGCGCGAACACCGGCTCATCATGGGCGAACGCCGCCAGTACCGGATCGCCCGGAATGTCCTGTGCCAGCACCACGCCGTGCACGCCCGCGAGCTGCAGCGCGGCTTGCGTGTCCACGCTTTCCAGCCGCCCGTGCGCCACGGTGCTGAGGATGGGGGCGGCGTAGAGCGTGCCCTTTACCTCGGGCAGGTCGTCGATGTAGTGGGCGCTGCCCGCCACCTGTGCGCGTGCGCTCTCGTGCGCGTGGGGCTGACCCATGGCGGGCTGGCCCATCGCGGGCTGGGTCATGGCCGGTGGGTTGCCAGCGGCCGCGCGGCCAACGGGCGTGCGCGCAGTGGGAGCGTGGTCGTCATCGCGCTTCATGGCGTGGCCTCCAGCGTCAGGGGTTGCAGGCGCTCCAGCGCTGGGGTCTCCGCACCGCCGCGGGTCTCGCGCCAAAAGCGGCGCACCAGCGCGCCTAGCACTTCACGGCGATAGGCGCCGCTCGCGCGCATGTCACTGATGGGGTTGAATTCGGCCTGCAGCACGGCGGCGGCGCGCTCCGCCGTTGCGGCGGTCCAGGGCTGGCCGGTCAGCGCAGCCTCGGTCTGGCGGGCGCGTGCTGGGGTGGCGGCCACGCCGCCCGCGCCGATGCGCGCCTGGGTGATGGTCTGCCCTTCGATGCGCAGCTGGATGGCCAGGCACACGGCAGAGATGTCGTCGTCGAAGCGCTTGGAGACCTTGTAGGCCGCCAGCCGCTGGTCCGCCAGCCCCTGGTCCGGCGTGGGCAGAGGTAGGTGGATGAAGGTGAGCAGCTCGTCTGCCGCCAACTGGTTCTGCCGGTAGCCGGTGTAGAAATCCTCCAGCGGCATGCGCCGGCTGCCGCGCGTGCTGGCCAGCTCCACCTGCGCCCCCAGCGCGATCAGCAGCGGCATCGAGTCCCCAATGGGCGAGCCGTTGGCCACGTTGCCCCCCAGCGTGCCGCTGTTGCGTACCGGCAGGCCCGCAAAGCGCGCGGCAAAGCGGTGCAGTTGCGGCCAGCGGGCCTGTAGCGCAGAGAAGGCATCGGTGAGCGATACGGCCGCGCCCAGCGTGAGCTGGCCGTCGTGCTCGGCCACGCCGGTCAGTTCCGCGGCGCGCGTCACGTCCAACAGGCGCGGGAAGCGGCGGTGCTGCTTGGTGATCCACAGGCCCAGGTCGGTGGCGCCGGCCACCAGTTGCGCGTCGGGGTGGGCGGCGCGCGCGGCCAGCAGATCAGGGAGTGTGGCGGGCGAGATATAAGAGAAATCGGCCTCTAGCGCTTGCGGGGTAAGCGCGAGTAGCTCCAATTGTTGTAGCAATGCGGTTTCATCCACCTGCACGCGCGGCAGTTGCTGCATCTGCTGCGCGGCATCCAGGATGGGGCGGTAGCCCGTGCAGCGGCACAGGTTGCCCGACAGCGCCTCGGCCGCCTGTGTGCGCGTGATGCCTCGGTTCTGGCAGACCTCGTTCTGGTACAGGCCGAACAGGCTCATGGCAAAACCCGGCGTGCAAAACCCGCACTGCGAGCCGTGGCATTGGACCAGCGCCTCCTGCACGGGATGCAGTGCGCTGCCCTTTGGGTCGGACGCGGGCCGGATCAGCGGGTCGTGCGCCAGGTCCTCCACCGTCCACAGCGCCATGCCGTCGATGGAATGGGCCAGGCGGATGCAGCTGTTGACGGCCTGGTAGTGCATGCGGCCCTGGCGCGCCTCGCCCAGCACCACGGTGCAGGCGCCGCAGTCGCCTTCGCCGCAGCCCTCCTTGGTGCCGGTGGCGCCCAGGTCCTCGCGCAGAATCTCCAGCAGGGTGCGGTCGGGCGCGATGCCGTGCAGCTGCACGGCTCGGCCGCGGCGGATGAAGCGTAAGGGGCGGGGCGTTGTCATGTACCCAAGGGTATGCCGCAGGCGCCGGCTTGACCATAGGGCGGTACACATAACCCCGCCGGCGTGGTTGGTGGCCGACGGTTTGCTATAAGAAAAGTAGCTGCTGGCGCCCGGTGGGTCGGCGCCGCATGCTGTTTTGATTCCAGGCAGCCGTCCAAAAAACTAGGAGACAATCGCAGGATGAATCCCTCACCCTCTTCTGCCCCCGCCACCGGCGCGCCGCGGCTGCAGCTGACGGGCATCACCAAGCGATACCCGGCCGTGGTGGCCAACGATGGCGTATCGCTCACGGTGCAGCCCGGCGAGGTGCATGCGGTGCTGGGCGAGAACGGCGCCGGCAAGTCCACGCTGATGAAGATCATCTACGGCGCCGTGAAGCCCGACGAGGGCCAGATGCTGTTCGACGGCCGCCCGGTGCAGGTGCGCAATCCGCAGGAGGCGCGCCAGCTGGGCATTGCCATGGTGTTCCAGCATTTCAGCCTGTTCGACACCCTGACCGTGGCCGAGAACGTCTGGCTGGGCCAGGACAAGAGCGTGCCGCTGGCCGAGGTGGAGCGCCGCATCCGTGCCACGGCCTCCGAGTACGGCCTGGGTATCGACCCACTGCGGCCCGTGCACACGCTCTCCGTGGGCGAGATGCAGCGCGTGGAGATCATCCGCGCGCTGCTTACGTCCCCGAAGCTGCTGATCCTGGACGAACCCACCTCGGTGCTCACGCCGCAGGCGGTGGACAAGCTCTTCGTGGTACTCAAGCAATTGGCCAGCGAGGGCTGCAGCATCCTGTACATCAGCCACAAGCTGCATGAAATCCGCGCGCTGTGCACGGCCTGCACGGTGATGCGCGGCGGGGTGGTCACCGGCATGTGCGACCCTTCGCAGGAGTCCAACGCGTCGCTGTCGCGCATGATGATCGGCGCCGAGCCGCCGGCCCTGGCGCACCGTGAGGTGACCACGGGCGGGGTGGTGCTGCGCGCCAGTTCCTTGAGCCTGCCGGCGGCCGACCCCTTCGGCGTGCCGCTCATCGACATCGACCTGGAGGTGCGTGCGGGCGAGGTGGTGGGCATTGCCGGCATCTCGGGCAATGGGCAGAAAGAGTTGCTCTACGCCCTGTCGGGCGAGGACCAGCGCGCCGCGCCCGCCATGGTGCAGGTGGCGGGGCCGCAGGGGCTGGTGCCCGTCGGCCGCATGAACCCGCGCCAGCGCCGCGCGCTGGGCCTGCACTTCGTGCCCGAAGAGCGCCTGGGCCGCGGCGCCGTGCCCAGCATGGGGCTGGCGCACAACCTGCTGCTGACCCGCACCGATGCGGTGGGCGCTTTCGGCTGGCTGCGCATGGGGCAACTGCAGGCGCAGGCGCGCGCCATCATCGCGCGCTTTCAGGTCAAGGCGGGCGGGCCGAATGCGGCGGCCAAGTCGCTGTCGGGCGGCAACCTGCAGAAATTCATCGTGGGGCGCGAGATCGACGCCGGCCCGCGTCTGCTCATCGTCTCGCAGCCCACCTGGGGCGTGGACGTGGGCGCGGCCGCGCAGATCCGCGGCGAGATATTGAAGCTGCGCGACCAGGGCTGTGCCGTGCTGGTGCTCAGCGAGGAGTTGGACGAATTGTTCGAAATCTGTGACCGGCTGCACGTGTTGGCCAAGGGGCATCTGTCGCCGTCCGTGCCACGCGCCGAGGCGACGGTGGAGCGCATCGGCGAATGGATGAGCGGCCTGTGGCACGCCGAGGTGCAGGCGCACCTGCGCGCGACCAGCGCACCCGAGGAGGCCGGCCATGCTCAAGCTTGAGGCGCGCCCCGAGGCGTCGCGCCTGTTCGTTTTTGGCTCGCCGCTGCTTGCGCTGGCGATCACGGTGCTGATCGGCGTACTGCTGTTTGCGGCCCTGGGCAAGGACCCGGTGCGCGGGCTGCAGGTGTTCTTCTGGGAGCCCATCAAGTCGCCCTATGCGTTGGGCGAATTGGCGGTGAAAGCCACCCCGTTGCTGCTCATCGCGCTGGGACTGGCAGTGTGTTTTCGCTCCAATGTCTGGAACATTGGCGCGGAGGGGCAGTTCGTGATCGGCGCCGTGGCTGCGGGCGGCGTGGCACTGCTGGCCGACAAGGCCACCGGTCCGTGGATCGTGCCTGCCATCCTGGTTGCCGGAGTGCTGGGAGGCATGGCGTGGGCGGGCATCACGGCGCTGCTGCGCGACCGCTTCAATGCCAACGAGATCCTGGTCAGCCTGATGCTGGTGTACGTGGCGACGCTGGCGCTGGGCTATCTGGTGTACGGCCCCTGGAAGGACCCGATGGGCTTCAACTTCCCGCAGACCAAGATGTTCGAGCCCGTCACGCAGATGCCCAAGCTGTTCACGGGGTCGCGCGTGACCATCGGGCTGCCGCTGGCGCTGCTGGGTGCGGCGCTGCTGTGGGTGTTTCTGTTCCGCATGCGCGCGGGCTTCGCGCTGCAGGTGGGCGGGCTGGCGCCGGCGGCGGCGCGCTACGCGGGCTTTTCGTCGCGGCGCGCGCTGTGGACGGCGCTGCTGATCTCCGGCGGCCTGGCGGGCCTGGCGGGGGCGCTGGAAGTGGCCGGACCCATCGGCCAGCTCACGCCGTATGTCCCGGCGGGCTATGGCTTTGCGGCCATCATCGTGGCCTTCGTAGGGCGGCTGCATCCGGTGGGCATGGTGCTGTCGGCGCTGCTGATGAGCATGTTCTACATCGGCGGCGAACTGGCGCAGTCGCGCATGGGGTTGCCAAAGTCGCTCACGGGCGTGTTCCAGGGCCTGCTGCTGTTCACGCTGCTGGCGTGTGACACCTTGATTGCCTACCGCGTGCGGTGGGTGGGTGCCAGGGGAGGGCGCGCGTGATGGAATCGTACGCATTGCTGCTGGGCAGCACGCTGAGCGCCGGCACGGTGCTGGCCATCGCCGCGCTGGGCCTGCTGATCAACGAGAAGGCCGGCATCGTCAACCTGGGGGCCGAGGGCATGATGCTGTGCGCGGCCATCGCCGCGTTTGCCACCGTGGTGCACACGGGCAGCTTCACGCTGGGGCTGCTCGCGGGCATGGCGGCCGGCGCGGTGCTGGCGGCGCTGTTCGGCGTGCTGGTGATCTGGTTCAACACCAACCAGTACGCCACCGGCCTGGCCCTGAGCCTGTTTGGCGTGGGCTTCTCGGCCTTCGTGGGCATCGGCTATGTGCAGGCCAAGCTGCCGGACACGCCCAAGTTCGCCTGGCCGGTGTTGGGCGATCTGCCGGTGGTGGGCCAGGCGCTGTTCAGGCTGCACCCGCTGGTCTATCTGACCGTGGTGCTGGTGGCGCTCATGGTGTGGTTCCTCTACCGCACGCGCGCCGGCCTGGTGCTGCGCTCGGTCGGCGAGTCGCCCGAATCCGCCCACGCGCTGGGCTACCCCGTGCGCGGCATTCGCCTGGGAGCCGTGGCGGCGGGCGGTGCGCTGTGCGGGCTGGCGGGCGCCTACATCTCCACCGTGTATACGCCGCTGTGGGTGGAGGGCATGGTGGCCGGGCGCGGCTGGATCGCGCTGGCGCTGACCACTTTCGCCACCTGGCGGCCCGCGCGCGTGCTGCTGGGCGCCTACCTGTTCGGCGGCGTGACCATGCTGCAGTTCCACCTGCAGGCCACGGGCGTGCAGGTGGCCAGCCAGTTGCTGTCCATGCTGCCCTACGTGGCGACCATCGTGGTGCTGGTCCTCATTTCGCGCAACCCGGCCTGGATTCGTGCGAACATGCCGGCCGCGCTCGGAAAGCCGTTCCATCCGGGCAGCTGACCCCGTTTTCCATCCATAAAACCCATCGCAATGAACGTACTGAACAAACGATCCCTTTTAAAGGCTGTGGCCCTGTCGGCTGTGGCCCTCGCCACGCTGGCGGCCTGCGGCAAGAAGGAAGAGGCGCCTGCCGCCGCACTGGCACCGGCCGCCGCCCCCGCGGCCGACAAGCTGAAGATCGGTTTCATGTACGTGAGCCCCATCGGCGATGGCGGCTGGACCTACCAGCATGAGCTGGGCCGCAAGGCGATCCAGGAGAAGTTCGGCGACCGCATCGAGACCTCGTTCGTCGAGAGCGTGCCCGAGAGCGCCGACGCCGAGCGCGTGATGCGCGACATGGCAGGCCAGGGCAACAAGCTGATCTTTGCCACGAGCTTCGGCTACCAGGAGTTCGTGCAGAAAGTTGCGGCCGACCTGAAGGACGTGAAGTTCGAGCACGCCACTGGCTACAAACAGGCCGACAACGTCGCCACCTACGACACCAAGACCTTCGAAGGCGCGTACCTCGCGGGCATCGTGGCGGGCGGCATGAGCAAGACCAAGACCGTGGGGGTGGTGGCCTCGGTGCCGATCCCCGAAGTGGTGCGCAACATCAACAGCTTCGTGCTGGGCGCGCAGAGCGTGGACCCGTCGATCAAGGCCAAGGTGGTGTGGGTCAATGAATGGTTCAGCCCGCCCAAGGAGGCAGAGGCCGCCGCATCGTTGCTCAACGGCGGCGTGGACGTGATGTACCAGAACACCAACTCGCCGGCCGTGCTCAAGGCGGCAGAGGAGCGCGGCGCGCGCGCCTTCGGCAAGGACGGCGACATGAGCGCCTATGCGCCCAAGGCGCACCTGGGCTCGGCTGTGATCGACTGGACGCCCTACTACACCAAGGTGGTCGAGGACACGCTGGCCGGCAAGTGGCAGGGCGGCGCGCACTGGTGGGGTGTGAAGGAGGGGGCGATCGACCTCTTGAAGATTGCTGACGACGTGCCGCAGGAGATCAAGGACCGCGTGGCCAAGGCCAAGGCAGGCATGCAGGACGGCAGCTTTGCCGTCTGGACCGGCCCCATCAAGGACAACGCTGGCAAGGAAGTGCTGGCCGCCGGCACGGTGGGCGACCTGAAGTTCCTCTCCGGCATCAATTTCTACGTGGCCGGCGTGGAGGGCAAGGTGCCCGGCACCGACGGCAAGTGACAAACACGGGCGCGCCCCTCAAGATGGGCGCGCCTTTTGCTTTGAAACCTGGGTCCGCTTTCACATTCCGACGAAAGAAAAACCATGACTGATCTGCGCAAACGTTCCCTGTTCCAGATGGCTGCACTGACGGCCGTCGCCGCCACCGCTTTGGTGGCCTGCGGCAAGAAGGAGGAGCCGGCTCCGGCGGCCCCCGCGCCGGCTGCGGCACCAGCGGCTGCGGCCGGCCCGCTGAAGATCGCCTTCGCTTACGTGGGACCTGTGGGCGATGGCGGCTGGTCCTACGCGCATGACCAGGCGCGCAAGAAGCTGGAGGCCGAGTTCGGCGACAAGATCCAGACGTCGTACGTGGAAAGCGTGCCCGAAGGCCCAGACGCCGAGCGCGTGCTGCGCGACATGGTCACGCAGGGCAACAAGCTGATCTTCGGCACCACGTTCGGCTACATGGACGTGATCCAGAAGCTGGGCGCCGAGTTCAAGGACGTGAAGTTCGAGCACGCCACCGGCTACAAGACCAGCGACAACACGCGCATCTACGACAGCCGCACCTACGAGGGCGCGTACCTCGCGGGCATCATCGCGGGCGCCATGACCAAGACCAATACGCTGGGCGTGGTGGGCTCGGTGCCGATTCCCGAGGTGATCCGCAACATCAACAGCTTCACGCTGGGCGCGCAGAGCGTGAACCCGCAGATCAAGACCAAGGTGGTTTGGGTCAACGAGTGGTTCAGCCCGCCGAAGGAGACCGAAGCCGCTACTTCGCTGATCAATGGCGGCGCCGACGTGCTGTTCCAGAACACCGACTCGCCCGCCGTTCTCAAGACCGCCCAGGAAAAGGGCAAGCGCGCCTTCGGCTGGGACAGCGACATGACAGCGTACGGCCCCAAGGCCCACCTGGCGTCGGCCGTCATCAACTGGGCTCCGTACTACACCAAGGCCACCAAGGACGTGCTGGAAGGCACCTGGACCACCGGCCAGCACTGGTGGGGTGTGAAGGAAGGCGCGATCGACCTCGTCTCCATCGCCGAGGACGTGCCCGCCGAGGCCAAGGCCAAGGTCGATGCGGCCAAGAACGGCCTGAAGGATGGCAGCTTCGTGATCTGGAAGGGCCCCATCGTGGACAACGCGGGCAAGACCGTCCTCGACCAGGGCGCAGTGGCTGATGACAAATTCCTCACCAGCATCAGCTTCTACGTCAAGGGCGTGGAGGGCCAGGTGCCCGGCGGCGACAAGAAATAAGCGGCCATTGCCGCACCAGGCGGCTTTCTTTGCGGAGATCGTCCGCCCGGTACAACGAGCCACCCTTCGGGGTGGCTTTTTTGTCGGTATGGCCATGCCCGCCGTTGCGGGCCGGGAGGTGTTGCACATGGGCGCCGACAAGGCATCATCGCCCTACCGCCGCGATGTCCCGTAGGTTGCGGCCTCATTTTTTGGAGCCTGCCGATGTTCAAGGTCCCGCCCATTCCCGCCGAACGCCTGCCCGGCCTGCTGAGGGCCATGCCCAAGGCCGAACTGCACATCCACATCGAGGGCTCGCTCGAGCCCGAGATGATCTTCGCGCTGGCACAACGCAACGGTGTGCCGCTGCCCTACGCCAGCGTGGAAGAACTGCGCCGTGCCTACGCCTTCACCGATCTGCAGAGCTTCCTGGACATCTATTACGCAGGCGCCAGCGTGCTGCTGCATGAGCAGGATTTTTACGATATGGCCCGCGCCTATCTTGCGCGAGCAGCTATGGATAACGTAGCGCATGCGGAAATCTTCTTCGACCCGCAGACGCACACCGCGCGGGGCGTGCACATCGAGACCGTGATCAACGGGCTGCACCGTGCCTGCGCGGACGCGCGCAGCAGCCACGGCCTGTCTGCGTCGCTCATCCTGTGCTTTCTGCGGCACCTGAGCGAGGAGGATGCCCTCGCCACGCTGGAGCAGGCCCTGCCGCTGCTGGACCGCATCGTCGGCGTGGGGCTGGACAGTAGCGAGCGAGGCCACCCGCCCGAGAAGTTCGCCCGTGTGTTCGAGCGCTGCCGCGCCCTGGGTCTGCATGTGGTGGCCCATGCGGGTGAAGAGGGTCCGCCGGCCTATATTTGGAGCGCGCTGGACGTGCTGCAGGCCGAGCGTATCGACCACGGCGTGCAGGCCGTTCACGACCCAGCGCTGATGCGCCGACTGGCCGATGAGCGCATACCGCTCACCGTGTGCCCCTTGTCCAACCTGAAGCTGTGCGTGTTCCCGCGCCTGGCCGATCACAACCTGCTGCAGCTGCTGGAGGCGGGGCTGGCGGTGACCGTGAACTCCGACGATCCCGCGTACTTCGGCGGTTACGTCAACGACAACTTCACGCAGCTCTTCGCGGCGGTGCCGGCGCTCACGGCGCGCCATGCCTACCAGTTGGCCTGGAACAGCTTCGAGGCCAGCTTTGCCGCCGAAGCCGACAAGCGCGCATGGCACCACCGGCTCAAGGAGTGCTTCGAGCAGTTCACGGAGAACGACTGAGGCACCGCGGGGCGTGTCGCTCGCGCGCAGCCGGGTGCTAGGCATTCCGCTGCGTTGCGTCTATCCTGCGTTGGCCCGGGCCGGGGGACCGGCAGGGGTGCACCACAACAAAGGAGACAACGCATGCAAGAGAGAGTGACTCGTGCTGCGGCGCCACGCGCGCTGTTGGCGACGGCGGTCCTGGCCCTGCTGGCCGGCTGCGGGGGCAACGACGATGCGGACGACGCGCCGCTGGCGTACCAGGCGGAGATCCGCCGCACCGCGATGGGCGTGCCGCACATCAAGGCCTCCAACTGGGCCGGCGGTGGCTTCGGTATGGGGTATGTCCAGGCGCAGGACAACCTGTGCACGCTGGCGGATGCCTTCCTCACCTACCGGGGCGAGCGCTCGCGCTACTTTGGCGGCAGCGCACAGCTGGTCTACAACAGCACCATCGGACGCCCGCGCAACATCGACTCGGACTTCTTCCACCGCCATGTGATCTCCGCCGACGTGGTGCAGAAGATGGCCGCGGCGCAGCCCGAGAATCTGCGGCAGATGGTCGAGGGCTTCGTGGCCGGTTACAACCAGTACGTGGACGTTGCCAAGAAAGGGACGGCCCACGCCGCCTGCCGCAGCGAGGCATGGGTGCAGCCCATCACGCAGGAGGACGTCTGGCGCCGCATGTACGCGGCCAACCTGGCGGGGGGGTACAGCAATTTCGTGGAGGCCATCGCCAATGCCGTCGCCCCTGCCGCAGCCAAGGCCGGCGCGGCGCAAGACGCGCAGACCGCCCCCTCCCTGGACCAGCGCCTGACCACACCTCCCGCCCTGCAGGTGGGCGGTGACGCGGGCATCGGCAGCAACATGTATGGCTTTGCGCCGGCGGCCACGGGCGAGTCCAGCGGCGTGATGTTCGGCAACCCCCACTGGTACTGGAAGGGGCCGGACCGGTTCTACCAGGCCCAGGTCACGATCGCCAATCAGGTGAACGTCAGCGGCGTCGGATTCCTGGGCGTGCCGCTGGTGCTGATCGGCTTCAACGACAACGTCGCCTGGAGCCACACGGTCTCCACGGCGCGGCGCTTCGGCTTCTTCCAGCTGCAGTTGCAGTCGGGTGACCCCACCACCTACCTGCGTGACGGCCAGCCGGTCAAGATGGCGCCGCGCAGCATCACCGTGTCCAGCCGCAATGCCGACGGCACGTTGAGCGATGTGACGCGCACGCTGTACACCTCCGAGTACGGGCCGTTGGTCAACCTGGCGGGGCTCAACCCCGCTCTGGCCTGGAGCCAGAGTACGGCCTTCGCCATCCGTGACATCAACGGCGAGAACTTCCGCACCTTCCGCAACTGGATGCGCTGGAACCAGGCGCGTTCGCTGGAAGAGTTCATGGCCATCCAGAAGGAAGAGTCCGCGATTCCATGGGTCAACACGGTGGCCATGGGGCGTGGCAGCGCGCGGGTCTGGTACGCGGACATCGGCGCGGTGCCCAACGTGTCGCCCGAGCAGGTGGCCGCGTGCACCACGCCGTTCGGCGCGGCCGTGGGCGCGGCGCTGCCCAACGTGCCGTTCTTCGACGGCTCGCGCAGCGCCTGCGACTGGCAGACCGATGCGGACTCCAAGCAAAAGGGCGCCATCGGCCCGTCGCGCATGCCCAGCCTGTTGCGCGAGGACTATGTGGGCAACATGAACGACAGCTACTGGCTGTCCAACGCGAATGCCCCGCTCACGGGATACCCGGCCATCTTCGGTCCCGCGGGCACGGCGGCGTTGACGCTGCGCACGCGCCTGGGCCACACCATGGCCCTGGAGCGGCTGGCCGGCACCGACGGCTACGCCGGCAACAAGGCCAGCGCCGCCATCGTGCGCGACATGGTGCTGAACAGCCGCGTGTTCTCGGCCGAGCGGTTCAAGGACGAGATCCTGACGCTGATCTGCACGCCCTCGCAATGGATGGTGAACGGTGCCACGGTGGACGCCACGCAGGCCTGCGCCACGCTGCGTGCGTGGGACAACCGCGGGAACAAGGAGTCCCGGGGCTCCCATCTGTGGGACGAGTTCTGGACCCGCGTGCCCACCACGGGGTTGTACTCGGTGCCCTTTGACGCGGCCGACCCGCTGAATACCCCGCGCGGGATCAACGTGGCCGCCGTGACCGCGCTGCGCCAGGCCATGGCCACGGCCATCAGCCGCGTGGGGCAGAGCGGGTTTGCGCTGGATGCACCGCGCGGCGAAGTGCTGTTTGCCACGAAGGGCGGTGCCAAATTGCCGCTGTACGGCGGCTGTGGCGGCGTGGGCTACTTCACCATCACCTGTTCCGAGAACGACATCACGGCGGGCGGCTACAGCATGGACGGGCAGCCGCATGGCAACTCATACATGCAGGTGGTGAGCTTCCCCTCCAGCGGCGTGCAGGCCCACACCTTCCTGACGTTCTCGCTGTCCGACGATCCGGCGTCGCCGCATTTTGGCGACTACACCAAGGCCTACAGCGCCAAGCAGTGGGTGCGCATGCCGTTCTCGGAGTCTGAGATCACGGGCCACCCGGACTACCGGACGACCACCGTCTCCGCCAGCGCCAAGTAACGGCGCGCAACGGCGCGCCGGTGCCATGCGCACCGGCCGGGACGACCCTCCGTGCAAAGGCCCCGCCATGCGGGGCCTTTGTTCATGGAGCGGCGGGGAGGCGGCAGTTCACAGCGCGGTGCGCAGCCGCCAGATCTCGGGGAACAGCACCACGTCCAGCATCTTGCGCAGGTAGCTCACGCCGCCGGTGCCGCCGGTGCCGCGCTTGAAGCCAATTACGCGTTCCACCGTGGTCACGTGGCGAAAGCGCCAGAGGCGGAAGGCGTCCTCCAGGTCGGTGAGCTCCTCGCCCAGCTGGTACAGGTCCCAATACCTTTGTGGATCGCGGTACACGGTCAGCCAGGCCTGTTCCACGGCTTCGCTGGCCTCGTAGGGCTGGCGCCAGTCGCGCTCGGTATGGCTGGCCGGCACGGGCAGGCCGCGGCGCGCCAGCAGGCGCAGTGCTTCGTCGTAGAGCGAGGGCGCCTCGTAGGCCGCCTGTACCTGGGCCAGGCGCTCGGGGTGGTGGGCATGGGGCTGCAGCATGGCGCGGTTCTTGTTGCCCATGGCGAACTCGATGCACCGGTATTGGTAGCTTTGGAAACCGCTGGACTGGCCCAGGTACGGGCGCATGGCGGTGTACTCGGGCGGCGTCATGGTGGCCAGCACATCCCAGGCGTGCACCAGCTGCTCGAGGATCTTGGACACGCGCGCCAGCATCTTGAAAGCGGGCGGCAACTCGTCACGCGCGATATGGGCGATGGCCGCGTGCAGCTCATGCAGCATGAGCTTCATCCACAGCTCGCTGGTCTGGTGCTGCACGATGAACAGCATCTCGTCGTGCGCGGGCGACAGGGGCTTTTGCGCGCCCAGCACGCTGTCCAGCTGCAGGTAGTCGCCATAGCTCATGCTGTGGCTGAAGTCGAGCTGTGCGCCCTCCTGGCGCACGATGGCTTCGGTGGCGCCGGAGGATGCGCTGGGGTGGTGGGGGCAGGTCATGGTCAGGTCACGGCGTTGAGGTGGTTGAACTCGGGCTTGCGCCATTCGCCGGATTCCAGCACCTGGCGCAGGTGCTGCACGGCATTCCACACGTCTTCAAATCCGACATACAGCGGCGTGAAGCCAAAGCGCAGGATGTCCAGGTGCTTGCCGCCGTCGCCCTTGCGGAAGTCGCCGACCACGCCGCGCGCGATCAGGGCCTGCACGATGGCGTAGGCCCCGCTGCCGACGCCCTGAACGCCCAGGCCCTCGCCGCGTGTCAGACACACCTGCGAGCCGCGCGCCGCATGATCGCGCGGCGTCGCCAGTTCCAGGCCGTGGCCGGCGCAGTGCTCCTCGACCAGCGCGATGAACAGATCGGTCAGTGCGAGCGACTTGGCGCGCAGCGCCGCCATGCCGCCCAGAGGCTCGGCGGCGGTAAAGATGTCCAGCCCGCACTGCAGGGCCGACAGGCTCACGATGGGCTGCGTGCCGCAGAGGTAGCGTGCGATACCCGGTGCGGGCTGGTAGTCGGGCGTGAAGGCGAAGGGTGCGGCATGGCCGAACCAGCCCGACAGCGGCTGCGCAAATGTCGCACCCGGGCGGTCCGCCAGGCGCGGGTGCACCCACACGAAGGCGGGCGCGCCAGGGCCGCCATTCAGGTACTTGTAGCTGCAGCCCACCGCATAGTCGGCATTCGCGTCCAGCAGGTGCACGGGCACGGCGCCCGCGCTGTGGCACAGGTCCCAGACGCACAGAATGCCGTGGGCGTGCGCCTGCGCGGTCACGGCGGCCATGTCGTGCATGGCGCCGGTGCGGTAGTTCACGTGGGTGAGCAGCAGGACGGCGACCTGGGGCGTCAGCTGCGTGGCGATTTCCTCGGGCTCCACCAGCACCAACTCCAGTCCGTACTCCTGGCACACGGACTGGGCGATGTACAGGTCGGTGGGGAAGTTGCTGCGCTCGCTGACGAGCTGGGTGCGACCGGGATGGTCCGCGCGGGCCACGCGCGCGGCAGCCGACAGCACCTTGTACAGGTTGACCGAGGTGGTGTCGGTGAACACCACCTGGTCCGGCCCTGCACCGATCCAGGGGGCGAACTGGTTGCCCAGGCGCTGCGGCAGGCTGACCCAGCCAGCCTTGTTCCACGAGGTGATGAGATCCTGTCCCCATTCCTGCTGCACTACTTGGGCCACGCGCGCCAGCGTGGCGCGGGGCAGAGCGCCCAGGGAATTGCCGTCCAGGTAGATCACGCCCTCGGGCAGGCTGAAATGGTCGCGCAGGCTGCGCAGCGGGTCCTGCGCATCGCGTGTGCGGCACTCTTGCAAGGTAGTCATGTGGTTTTTGCTATTAATAAAGTAGCTGTTAGCGCTTATTGCACGAGCGTTAGAGGCCAAAACGGCCTAATGGTCATGCGCGCGGCGGCAGCGCACGCAGCACGGCGCGCACGGGCGATGCGTCGGCCGTGGTGAGCTTGAGCGGCAGCGCGATGAGTTCGTAGTCGCCCTCGGGCACATCATCCAGCACCAGGTTCTCCAGCACGCGCAGGCCACGCCGGCGGATCACCTGGTGGCTGGGCAGCGGCTTGCTGTCGGCGGGGTCGATGCTGGCGGTGTCGATGCCCACGAGCACTACGCCGGCGTCGGCCAGGCGCTCGATGGTGTCGGGCGCGTAGGCCGTGAGGCCCGCGTCCCAGCGGTCCACGGGCATGCGGGCGTAGGTGCGCACCAGCACCCGCGGCGGCAAAGTGCCCGTCATCGCATGGGCAATGTGGGTCCATTCGATGAGCGGCCCGCAGTCCAGCGCATGCACCACGCGGCAGGGGCCGATGAAGGCTTCCAGCGGCAGGGCGCCGATGGCTGCGCCGTCCGCTGCGTAGTGCAGGGGCGCGTCCGCGTGCGTGCCCACATGGGGCGAGAGCGTGAGTGCGCTCACGTTCACCGGGCAGCCGGGGCCCAGTGTGGCGCTCCACTGCTGCTGGTAGGGTGTATCGCCCGGGAACACCGGGCTACCCGCATGCACGGGGGCAGAGATGTCCCACAGCGCGGGCGATGGCGTGGAGGTGGCGGTCATGCCGCGCATGCTATGCGCGGCGGAGGGGTGGGTAAACGGTTTATCCCTGATGGGTGACTCATTTGGATAATCCATTCTCGCAGAGACATTTTTGGGTTAAATCATGCAAGCCGAGATCGACCGTACCGACCGCCAGCTGCTGCGCGCGCTGCAGGACAACGCCCGCCTGACCTCCGGCGAACTGGCCGAAATGGCGCACCTGTCGCAGTCGCCCTGCTGGCGGCGCGTGAAGCGGCTGGAGGACGCCGGGGTAGTGCGCGGCTACCACGCGCAGCTGGACCGGCGTGCGGTGGGGCTGGGTGTGATGGCTTTCGTGATGGTGGGCATCGACCACCAGACGGAGGCGCTGTCCGTGGCGTTCGAGGAGGCGGTGTGCGCCATTCCCGAGGTGGTGCTGTTCCACGGCATCTCGGGCCCCGCGGACTTCCTGCTGGTGATCGTGACGACCGACCTGGACGCGTATTCCGAGCTGCTGCAGCGGCGCCTGCACCGCCTGCCCGGCGTGCGCCAGGTACAGACCTATTTTTCGCTGCAGGAATTCAAGGGGCGCATCGGCGGGTTGCCCGTGTGAAAGCGGGTCCTGCGGCGTTCAGAGCACCAGCCCGTCCAGTGCCGGCAGATGGTGGCGCTGGCGGGCGCGGTTGCAGGCAGCGCTGCCGGCTTCGAATTCGCGGCAGGGCGAGGGCCGCCACTCGTAGATGCCGCAGGCCGCGCGCAGGCCCACCTGGCCCGTGAGGGCCGAGCAGCGCGGCTGCGCATGGTCCGTGCCCCGCATGCGTGCAGTGTGGTCCGTGACCGGCACCACCAGCCCATCGGGAACGCAGCCGCCCAGCTCCTCCGTCTCGTGCACCGAGAAGTCCACGCGAAAGCTGGCGCAGCAGGCGCCACAGGTCAGGCAGGGGTGAAGAGTGGTCATGGCGTGCGTCGCAGGGGTTGTCATTGTGACGCGCCACAGGTCCTGATGTGCATCAATCCAGCAGCGTGCAGTTCCATTAGAATGAGAATTACTTTTATTCATTGACTGCAATACAACATGCTTCACACGGGGAATGACGCCGCGCAGCCGCGGGGGCTGGATACCTTGCCGCATGGCGTGCCGGCCACGGTTGCCGGGCTGCTGCCGGCGCAGGATGGCCGGTCGCAGGCCATGGTGCTGCGCCTGATGGAGATTGGTTTCCTGCCCGGCGAGCCGGTGCGCGTGATTGCCCGGGGCTTTCCCGCGGCCGACCCCCTGGCCGTTCGCGTGGGCCAGGCCACTTTTGCCCTGCGCCGCCATGAGGCGGCCCTGGTGCAGGTGCGCGTGGATGCGCTGGAGGCCGCGGCATGAGCACGGCGGCATCTCCCCTGCACATCGCGCTGCTGGGCAACCCCAACTGCGGCAAGACGGCGCTGTTCAATGTGCTGACCGGCGCACGCCAGAAGGTGGCGAACTACGCGGGCGTCACGGTGGAGCGCAAGGAAGGCCTGTTCACCACCGCCAGCGGCCGGCGCGTGCGCGTGCTGGACCTGCCCGGCGCCTATAGCCTGCACGCGCAGAGCCTGGACGAGGCCGTCACCCGCGATGTGGTCACCGGCCGCCGCCCAGGAGAGGCCATGCCCGAGCTGCTGGTCTGCGTGACCGATGCCACGCACCTGCGCCTGAACCTGCGCCTGGTGTTGGAGGCGCGCGACCTGGGCCTGCCCATGGTGCTGGTGCTGAACATGAGTGATATGGCGCAGCAGCAGGGCATCCAGATCGACCGCGAAGTCCTGGCGCGCGAACTGGGCCTGCCCGTGGTGACCACCGTGGGCGTGCGCGCCGACGGGGCGCGCGAGCTGCTGCAGTGGCTGGACACGGCCACCCCGCAGGCCGCCCGCGGCGCCGCCGTGGGCACGCAGGCGCCACCGCCCGTCAATGCGCTGGAGGAAGACCGCCCGCAGCGCGTGCAGCAATTGCACCAGGAAGTGCGCCGCATCATGGGGCTGGCCGTGCGCGAGCCCGCGCTGCGCCTGCAGCGCGACGACCGCATCGACGCCGTGGTGCTGCACCCGCTGTGGGGCATGCTGCTGCTGGCGGTGACGCTGTTCCTGATGTTCCAGGCCGTGTTCAGTTGGGCAGAGGTGCCCATGGGCTGGATCGAAGGCGCCACGGCCGCCGTGGCCGAATGGCTGAACGCCCACATGGCCGAGGGGCCGCTGCGCAGCCTGCTGGCCGACGGCGTGATCGCCGGCGCAGGCGGGGTGCTGGTGTTCCTGCCGCAGATCCTGATCCTGTTCTTCTTCATCCTGGCGCTGGAGGAATCCGGCTACCTGCCGCGCGCGGCCTTCCTGCTGGACCGCGTGATGGGCACCGTCGGCCTGTCGGGACGCTCGTTCATCCCGCTGCTGTCCAGCTTCGCCTGCGCGGTGCCGGGCATCATGGCCACGCGCTCCATTCCGGACTGGCGCGACCGGCTCGTCACCATCCTCATCGCGCCGCTGATGACCTGTTCGGCCCGCCTGCCGGTGTACGCGCTGCTCATCGCGGCCTTCATCCCCGATCGCACGGTGGCGGGGCTGTTCAACCTGCAGGGGCTGGTGCTGTTCGCGCTGTACCTGGGCGGAATCGTGAGCGCCATGGCCGTGGCGGCCGTTGCGCGGCTGGCGCGGCGCGGCGACGGCGCCACGCCGCTGCTGATGGAGCTGCCCGCCTACCGCTGGCCCAGCGTGCGCAACCTGGCGCTGGGGCTGTGGGAGCGCGCGGGCATCTTCCTGCGCCGCGTGGGCGGCATCATCCTGCTGGTCACCATCCTGCTGTGGTTCCTGTCGTCGTACCCCGCGCCGCCGGCGGACGCCACGGGGCCGGCCATCGAATACAGCTTCGCCGGGCGCATCGGCGCCGCGCTGGAGGTGATCTTTGCGCCCATCGGCTTCAATTGGCAGATCAGCATCGCCCTGGTGCCCGGCATGGCCGCGCGCGAGGTGGCGGTGAGCGCCCTGGGCACGGTGTACGCGATTGCCGCTTCGGCCGACGACACGGCCGCGCAGCTCGCGCCCATGCTGGCGGCGCAATGGTCGCTGGCCACGGCGCTGTCGCTGCTGGTGTGGTTCATCTTCGCGCCGCAGTGCGTCTCCACCATCGCCGCCGTGCGCCGCGAGACCAACGGCTGGCGCTGGCCGCTTGTCATGACGGGCTATCTCTTCGCACTGGCCTATGCGGCCAGCTTCATCACCTACCGCGTGGCCCTGGCGCTGGGCGGTGGTTGAAACCGTCACCAAGGAGCAGAACCATGTGGCAAGACATTCTCACCGCCGTGATCGTGGCCGTGGCCGCCCTGGCGCTGCTGTGGCGCTGGCTGCCGCAGCGCTGGCGCGCCCGCGCCGCGCGCGTGCACCCGGCACTGGCGCCCATGGCCAAGACCGGCAGCAGTTGCGGGGGCTGCAATGCCTGCGCAGGAGACCGCTGCGCGCCGGCACGCAAGCCCTGAAGCCGGGATAGCCCGGTCGCGGGCCTAAAAGCATAGCTGCCGGCGCCTGCCAGGCAAAGGTTTCAGTATCAAAACTATCTGAAATCATTGCCTGGCAAGCGCCAGCAGCTCTTCTTTTTGAAGAACCACTTCAAGCGGCCTGCGGCCACTCCTGCGTGTCGCCCTCCGTCAACGGCGGCAGGCCCAGCTTGGCGCGCGTGTCGTGGCAACCGTAGGAGGCGAACGGAAAGTCGCGGCACGGCTGGGGACGCTGGTCGTAGATGCCGCAGCCGATGCAGCCGTTGCCCAGGTCGGCCAGTGCCACGCAGCGCACGGGGTGGCGCTCGGTGCCGTTCATGCGGTAGCGGTTGCCTCCGGCCTCATGGGCCAGGGCGTCGGGCACGCGCCCGCCCATGGACTGCAGTTCATAGACGGAGAACTCCACGCGGTAGTTCTGGCAGCATGCACCGCAGTGCAGGCAGGGGTGGACGGGGACGGACATGCAGGTTCCTCGGGTTCTGGTGCATCGGCAACGGGCCCCATCCCAGGTGCGACGCGCAGCCGGCACCGGGGATCGCGGGCGATCAGGGGGAGCGATGGGAGGGCGGGCATGCGCTGGGGCGCCTGCCGCGCAGAACCGGGCCGCTAGGTGTGGCCCTGGAGGAACTTCAGGTAGAAGGTATGAATGCGCACCTGCAGCGCATGCACGCGTGCCGCCATGCGCCGGGCGGCCGCGTACAGTTCAGGCGCCAGCGGGCGCTGGCTGGCGGGGCAGGGTGGATGGCCCGGGCGCGTGGGGTGGAGTTGCGCGGGGGCCATGGGTGGGATGCGGGATGGGTTTAGACGCGACCGAGCAGCAGGTACTCCATGAGTGCCTTCTGCACGTGCATCCTGTTTTCCGCCTCGTCCCAGACGACGGACTGGGGGCCGTCGATCACGTCGGCCATCACTTCCTCGCCGCGGTGCGCGGGCAGGCAGTGCATGAACAGCGCGTCGGGCTTGGCCACGGCCATCATCTCGGCGTCCACGCACCAGTCGGCGAAGGCCTTGCGGCGCGCTTCGTTCTCGGCCTCGTAGCCCATGCTGGTCCACACGTCGGTGGTCACCAGATCGGCGCCGCGGCAGGCATCCATGGGATCGGCAAAGACCTTGTAGCAGCCCGCGCGGTGGGGCTTGCCGCCGAAGGCGAGCTTCTCGTCCACCTCGTAGCCGCCGGGGGTGCTCACGTGCACGGTGAAGCCCAGCAGATCGGCCGCCTGCAGCCAGGTGTTGGCCATGTTGTTGCCGTCGCCCACCCAGGCGACGACCTTGCCCGCGATCGAGCCGCGGTGCTCGATGTAGGTGAACAGGTCCGCCATGATCTGGCAAGGATGGAACTCGTTGGTCAGGCCGTTGATGACGGGCACGCGCGAGTATTCGGCGAAGCGCTCGATCTTGTCGTGGCCGAAGGTGCGGATCATCACCAGGTCGGTCATGCGGCTGATCACGCGCGCGCTGTCCTCGATGGGCTCGGCGCGACCCAACTGACTGTCGCCCGTGGTCAGGTGCACCACGCTGCCGCCCAGCTGGTACATGCCGGCCTCGAAGCTCACACGCGTGCGGGTGCTGGCCTTCTCGAAAATCATGGCCAGGGTGCGGTCGGCTAGCGGGTGGTACTTCTCGTAGCTCTTGAACTTGCCCTTGATGATGGCGGCGCGCGAGAACAGGTAGTTGTATTCGTCGGCGGTGAAGTCGGTGAATTGCAGGTAGTGCTTCATACGCGGTCGATCTTCTTCATTCAGACAGGAAGGTCTGCACCAGGGGTGTGAGCAGGGCGACGATCTCGTCGGCTTCTGCGCGCGTGAGGGTGAGCGCGGGCACCAGGCGGATCACGCGCTCGGCGGTCACCGACAGCAGCAGGCCGGCCTCGGCCGCGCGATCGATCAGCACGCCGCAGGGGCGGTCCAACTCCATCCCGATGATCAGGCCCTGGCCGCGGACTTCGTTCACGCCAGCGGTCTCACCCAGTGCGCGCTGCAACTCGGCCTTCAGGTGGGCGCCCACGTCCGCGGCGTTCTGCAGCAGGCCGTCTTCTTCCATGATGCGGATGGTTTCCACGCCTGCGCGCATGGCGAGCGGGTTGCCGCCGAAGGTGGAGCCGTGGTTGCCCGGCTTGAGCACCTGCGCGGCGGCGCCGTGCGCCAGCACTGCGCCCACGGGAACGCCCGAGCCTAGGCCCTTGGCCAGCGTCATCACGTCCGGGACAATGCCGGCCCACTGGTGGGCAAACCACTTGCCGGTGCGGCCCATGCCGGCCTGCACCTCGTCAAGCATCAGCAGCCAGCCGTTGGCGTCGCACAGCGCGCGCACCTGCTGCAGGTAGTCGACGCGCATGGGATGCAGGCCGCCTTCGCCCTGGATGGGCTCCATCATCACGGCGACGATGTTGGGGTTGCCTTCGGTGGCCTCCTGCAGCGCCTCGATGTCATTGGGCGCTACGCGCAAAAAGCCCTCCAGCAGCGGGCCGAAGCCGTTGCGCACCTTGGGGTTGCCAGTGGCGGTCATGGTGGCGATGGAGCGCCCGTGGAAGGCATGGTCGTAGACCACGATCACGGGTTTTTCGATGCCCTTGTCCACGCCGTACTTGCGCGCGATCTTGATGGCAGCCTCGTTGGCCTCCAGGCCAGTACTGCAGAAGAACACATTGGTCATGTGCGCGCGCTCGGTCAGCAGCTGGGCCAGCTTTTCCTGTCCTGGCACATGGTAGTAGTTGGAGGTGTGGATCAGCTTGGCGATCTGGTCCTGCAGCGCCGGCACCAGCTTGGGATGGTTGTGGCCCAGCGTATTCACGGCGATGCCGCCCAGTCCGTCGAGGTACTGCTTGCCGTTCACGTCCCACACACGCACGCCCTGGCCTCGCTCCAGCGCGATGGGTACGCGGCCATAGGTGTTCATCACGTGGGGCGAGGCAGCCTCGACAAATGCGGTCATGCGGACATCTCCTGACAAGAGAGGGAAACGGGGAACAGCCCCAAAAAGGGAAATGCGATTCTAGGGGCTGCCCCCGCGCGCACCATTGAAGATTGCGCATCACAGTCATGCGCTGCGCTTGCGTTCAATGCTGGCAGGCGGTGCTGGGGCATTGGAGGGTAGCTCTTATATAAGAGTTAGAATCCGTGCCACGCCGACGCACAAGGTCGGCGCCCCTTACACGACCCGAACCCGATGGTTGCTCCCTCCTCCAAAGAAGTCTTCATCCAAGGCATTACCCTCGAAGGGAGGACCTTTCGGCCCAGCGACTGGGCCGAGCGCCTGGCGGGGGTCATGAGCCAGTTCCGCCCCGGCGGTGCCGTGCCTGGCAGCCACCTGAACTACTCCCCCTGGTGCATTCCTACCAGCATGAACGGAGTGAAGTGCGTGGTGGTCCACCGCGACCTGCAGGCGCACGAGCCCATGGCGTGGGACTTCGTGCTCAACTTTGCCAGAGACAACAACTTGCAGGTCGTCGAAGCCTGCCTGCTCCCCGATCCCAAGGCCTGACAACACAGGCCTTTTCTTTTGGGTGGGCGTGTGTGCCCCCGAGGTGCTGTGCCGAGCAGCGCCGGGCACAAAAAAACCGCCCGGAGGCGGTTTCTCTGCTTTGCTGACAGCGCACCCGTTACAAACGGCGGGTGGCGAGCCACCCGGGCTGTTGGCCTGCGCGGGGCAGGCGGTGAATTTAGGCGGCTGCCAGAGCCAAGGCTTTCACCTTGGCGGACAGGCGGCTCTTGTCGCGAGCTGCCTTGTTCTTGTGGAAGATGCCCTTGTCGGCGATGGTGTCCAGCACGGACTGGGCCTTGGCGAACAACTCGGTTGCCTTGGTCTTGTCACCGGCCAGAACAGCCTTCTCGACGTTCTTGACGGCGGTGCGGTACTTGGAGCGCAGCGAGGTGTTGGCTGCGTTCAGCTTGAGGCCTTGGCGGGCGCGCTTGCGGCCCGATGCCAGGCGGGGGTTCTTTTTCTTTGGCTTTCCAGATGCCATGGTATGTGTTCCTTGTGTCTGAGGATGTTGTCAGCAAAGCCGGCCATTATAGCGCAGCCGCCATTTCGGGCGTGGCGCGACGCCAAACGCATACACTTGCGCCGGTGTCCCTGTTCAAAGCCGCTTCCACCGTATCGCTGTTGACCCTGGCCTCCCGCGTGACGGGCCTGGTGCGTGATCTGCTCATGGCCTCGATGTTCGGCGCCAACGTTCTGACAGACGCTTTCAACGTCGCTTTTCGCATTCCCAACCTGTTTCGCCGCTTGTTCGCCGAAGGGGCGTTCAGCCAGGCCTTCGTGCCCGTCCTGGCCGCGCACAAGGCGCAGCATGGCGATGAGGACACCCATGCACTTGTGAACGCCGTGGCCACGGCGCTGTTCTGGGCGCTGCTGCTGACCTGCGTGTTGGGGGTGGTAGGAGCGCCGCTGCTCGTGTGGGCGCTGGCCAGCGGGTTGCGCCAGAGTCCGGAGGGGTTCGACGCCGCCGTGTTCATGACGCGCTGGATGTTCCCCTACATTGGATTCATGTCGCTGGTGGCCCTTTCTGCGGGCGTGCTCAACACCTGGAAGCGCTTTGGCGTGCCGGCCGCCACACCCGTGCTGCTGAATCTGTGCATGATCGCGGCCGCTTGGCTGGGCGCGCCACAACTGGCGGCGCGGGGCATAGAGCCCATCTACGCCATGGTGGGCGGGGTGATGGGTGGCGGGGTGCTGCAACTGGCGGTGCAATTGCCCGCATTGCGCCGCCTGGGGCTGCTGCCCCGCATCGGCATGACCTGGGGCAGGGTACGCAGTGCCTGGCAGGACCCAGGCGTGCGCCGCATTCTTACCCTGATGGCGCCGGCGTTGCTGGGCGTGGGGGTGGCACAGATCTCGCTGATGATCAACACGCAGATCGCGTCCTATCTCACGCCGGGCAGCGTGACATGGCTGTTTTATGCCGACCGCCTCATGGAATTTCCCACGGCCCTGCTGGGCGTGGCGCTGGGCGTGGTGCTCACGCCGCAGTTGTCGGCCGCCAAGGCTGCGGGGGATGGTGAACGCTACTCGGCCATGTTGGACTGGGGGCTGCGCATCGTGGTGCTGCTGGCCGTACCCTGCGCCGTGGGACTGCTGACCTTCGCAACGCCGCTGGTGGCCACGCTGTTCCACCATGGTGCGCTGAACGACGGCGACGTACGGCAGATCTCCGTGGCGCTGGCAGGCTATGGAGCGGGGTTGCTGGGCCTGGTGGCCATCAAGGTGCTGGCGCCGGGTTACTACGCCAGCCAGGATATCCGCACGCCCGTGCGCATCGCCATCGTGGTGCTGGTGGCCACGCAGATCATGAATGCCGCGCTGGTGCCTCTGCTGGCGCATGCTGGGCTGGCGCTGTCGATTGGCCTGGGTGCGCTCATCAACGCCCTGTGGCTGCTCACGGGGCTGCTGCGGCGGGGAAGCTTTCGCCCGCGCGAAGGCTGGGGCCGGTTTGCGCTGCAGGTGATTGCCGCCAGTGCGCTGCTGGCCGTGTTCCTGCTCTGGGCCTCCCACCACTTCGACTGGCTGGCGCTGCGGGCGCACAGCTTGCAGCGTGCGGGACTGCTGGCGCTGCTGCTCGCCGTATCGGCCGCGCTGTACTTTGGCGCGCTGTGGGCCTGCGGGCTCAAGCTGCGCCAGCTGTTGCGCCGCTGAAGGGAGAGGGCGCATGGCGTTGAGCTATTCCGTTCCCACGCCGCTGGAGTATTTCGCGTCGCTGGTCCAGGTGCCGCAGGGCGGCGCCATCGCGTTGCTGGAGTCGGCGGCCTGCATCGCGCAGGACGAATATCCGCGCCTGGATGTGCAGCAGTTCCTGGACGAGATGGACCGCCTGCAGGCGCGGCTGCAGCGGCGCATTGCGCAGGATGCCGAACCGCTGCTGCGGCTCAATCTGCTCAACCAGTTCTTCTTTGGCGAACTGGGCTTTGCGGGCAATCTCAACGACTACTACGCGCCGGGCAACAGCTATTTGCACGTCGTGCTGGAGAAGCGGCGCGGCATTCCCATCTCGCTGGCGGTGCTGTGGCTGGAGCTGGCGCAGGGGGTGGGCCTGCGTGCGCACGGGGTGGCCTTTCCCGGGCATTTCCTGGTCAAGGTGCTCATGCCCACGGGCCAGGTCGTGATGGACCCGATGACGGGGCTTTCCCTCTCGCGCGAAGCGCTGGGCGAGCGGCTGGAACCTTTTCGCCGCGGACACGGACCGCTGGAGGACGAAGCTCCGCTGGGCCTGTATCTGCAGGCCGCCACGGAGCGGGACATTCTTGCGCGCATGCTGCGCAATCTGAAGGAAATCCACCGCGCGCGCCAGGACTGGAGTCGCCTGGTGGCGGTGCAGGACCGGCTCATCGTGTTGCTGCCCGATGCCTGGAGCGAGTGGCGCGACCGCGGGCTGGCGTATGCGGAGAGCGGCGCATCCCTGCAAGCGCTGGAGAACCTGGAGACCTATCTGGCCCACGCTGCGGGTGCCGAAGATGCCCCTGCGATCGCACAGCGCGTGAAAGAACTGCGCCGTTTCTGATCCAGGCCAAGCGTGCCATGTGACAAAAACATGGCAAAAGCGCACCATGTCATGTGCTGGACACGAAGAGTTGTCACCATCTTCTGCCTGCCGAGAAGGTACCAGTCATGCCGCACATATCCGAGATCAATTCCCACGAACTCATGGAACGCATCGCCGACGATCTGGCCGACGGCTATGACGAGGAGTTGGAGCTGGAGATCGAGGACCGCGCCTTCGATGAGCACGGACTGCAGGCGCCCGTGGACCGGCTGGCACGCCAGCAATATTTCCGGGAGCTGTTCCGCCTGCAGGGCGAGCTGGTCAAGCTGCAGGACTGGGTGCAGCACTCAAGGCAGAAGGTGGTGGTGATCTTCGAGGGGCGCGACGCCGCCGGCAAGGGCGGGGTGATCAAGCGCATTACCCAACGGTTGAACCCGCGCGTGGTGCGCGTGGCGGCGCTACCTGCGCCCAATGACCGCGAGCGCACGCAGTGGTACTTCCAGCGCTATGTGGCGCACCTGCCCGCGGCAGGCGAGGTCGTGCTCTTTGACCGCAGCTGGTACAACCGCGCGGGCGTCGAGAAAGTGATGGGCTTTTGCACGGAGGAGGAGTACGAGGAGTTCTTCCGCAGCGTGCCGGAGTTCGAGAAGATGCTCGTGCGCTCAAGCATCCGGCTCATCAAGTACTGGTTCTCGATCTCC
Organism: Diaphorobacter sp. C33; assembly: GCF_030503915.1. NCBI lineage: Bacteria > Pseudomonadati > Pseudomonadota > Betaproteobacteria > Burkholderiales > Comamonadaceae > Diaphorobacter > Diaphorobacter sp. C33. The sequence continues at coordinate 1,799,298 of NZ_CP129980.1, read as the reverse complement.
GACGAGGAGCAGCACTTGCGGTTCCTGGGGCGCATCCACGACCCGCTCAAGCAGTGGAAACTGAGCCCCATGGACCTGGAGAGCCGCGTGCGCTGGGAGGAATACACCAAGGCCAAGGAGGCGATGCTGGAGCGCACCCACATCCCCGAGGCCCCATGGTGGGTGGTGCAGGCCGTGGACAAGAAGAAAGCGCGCCTCAACTGCATCGCCCACTTGCTGGAGCAGCTGCCGTATGCCGATGTGCCGCATACCGAGGTGGTGCTGCCCGACCGCGTGCGCCACCCGGACTACCTGCGCCAGCCCACACCCGGCAGCATGCTCGTGCCCGAGCGGTACTGACGATTGGCGATTGGGCGGGTGGTCCAGTCCACGCCAAGGCAAGCGGAGGCCGGGGGAGCCGAGCGCCTTGGGGCGCTCGGACGTGCCGCCTTTAAGCGGCCTTGACGGCCAATACCGGGCAATCGACGTTGAGCAGGATCTCCTGCGCCATGCTGCCCAGCAGCAGCTTGCCGACGGGCGAGCGTTTGCGCAGGCCGATCACCAGCACGGATACCTGCAGCGTCGCGACCATTTCCTCGATCTCCTCGATGGTGCTCTTGCCGCGCACGAACTGCTTGAACTCGGCCTCGATCGGCAGCGTGGCCAGGCGCTCCTCCACACGTTCGGCCTCGTAGCCGTTGACGATGCTGGGGTCTTCCTGGCGCCCGCCGGGGCCGGCGTTGACGACGACCAGGCGTTCATTGCGACGGGTGGCGATTTCGATGCCCTTGTCCAGCGCGGCCCGGCCTTCGGGGCGTGGAACGTAGGCGACGAGAATGGTCATGCAAAGTCTCCCTTATAGCTGTGATGACGATGTGTCTGGCGCACTGCGCGCCAGCCGCCAGAATAGCCCAACATCGCAGGCGTTGGCGAGTGTCATCCCGGGTGCGGGGCGCGCGATGGGGGCCAGGCGCCGCACCAGGCGCGGGAAGAGGGTTTGGGGGTGAAAAAGCCTTGCAGCGCATGCTGGACAAGCGCTAGCAGCTATGGTTTTTGCGGAGCGGCGGTTATACCAGCCGCGCGGCTTCCAGCTCTTTTTTCAGGTAGGCGTAGAACAGCGGTGCCGCCACCAGCCCCGCAGGGCCGAAGACGGCTTCGGCCACGAACATCACCGACAGCAGCTCCCACACGCCCATGTGGGTGCGCCGCCCGACGACCTTGGCGTTGATCACGTACTCGGCCTTGTGGATCAGGATCAGGAAGGCCAGGCAGGCCACGGCCGCAACGGGCGATACCGACAGTCCCACCAGCGTGATGACCGCGTTGCACAGCAGGTTGCCCACGATGGGCACCAGGCCGGCCACGAAGGTCAGGGTGATCAAAGCGGGGGTGTAGGGCAGGTCCAAGTCCCACAGGGGCAGCACCAGCAACAGGAACAGTGCGGTGAGCAGCGTGTTGAAGGCGGCAATCCAGAACTGCGCCGCGACGATCTGACGGAAGGCCTCTCCCATACGCGCGATGCGCAGCACCAGCTCTTGTGCCAAGGGGCCGCGTGAAGCGCCCACGCTGCGTACGGCGGCCAGTGCCCCGATCAGCAGGCCCACATAGGCATACAGCAGGCCCGTGAGCCAGGCGCGCCCCGCCATGGCCAGGGCGCCGGCCTTTGCGGCCAGATAGGCGGCGATGGTGCGCTGGATTTCGGCGGCGCCTTCGGGCAACTGGGCCGCGATGTCGGTGGGCAGCTTCAGCCGCAGTTCCAGCACGGTGCGGGCCAGGAAGTCCAGCAGTTCGCGGTATTGCTGGGGGGCGTCGACGATATAGGTGCGCGAATGCGACAGCGCCAGCGCCAGCAGCAGCAAGGGAGACAGCATGACCAGCGTGGCGGCTGCCGTCTGGCCGCGGGTTGCCATGCTGTTCGCCGTGCGCGACGGGAACCACGCCAAGCGTGGCGCCAGCCAACGCGTGAGCAGAAAACCCAGGCACACGCACAGCAGCCCGGGCAGCAGCCCGCGCAGCATCACCAGCAGCAGCGCGGCGCCCATCAGCACGTAGCTGGCGATCACCACGCCCCGCGTGGCGGGCGCGAATGGCGGCCTCAGGGCGGCAGGCGTGGCGGCGGAGCCTTGCGGCGGCTGACCCGAAGGCATCGTGCCAATCGCGCTGGATCAGCCCACGACGACGGCGGCGCCGTCGCCACGCTCGGCAATGGCGCCGATGGCGTACACCGCCTCGCCCAGTGCGCGCAGCGTGGCGGCCGTGGCGTCGGCGGCCTCCGCCGGCACGACCACCACCATGCCGATGCCGTTGTTGAACGTGCGGTTCATCTCGATGTCGTCGATGCCGGCGGTCTTTTGCAGCCAGGCGAACAGCTCCGTCTGCGGCCAGCTGCCGGCCTTCAGGTGGGCGGCCGTGCCTTCGGGCAGTACCCGCGGAATGTTCTCCAGCAGACCACCACCGGTGATGTGGGCCAGGGCCTTGATCGGATGCTGTGCCAGCGCGGCCAGCACGTTCTTCACGTACAGGCGCGTGGGCTCCATGACGGCGGCCTTGAAGGGCTTGCCGTCCAGCGTGTCGGGCAGCGTGCCGGCGGCCGCGGCGCGCTCGATGCACTTGCGCACCAGCGAAAAACCGTTGGAATGCACCCCGCTGGAGGCCAGGCCCAGCACCACGTCGCCGGGTTTCACCGTCTGGCCGGTGAGGATCTTCGACTTCTCGACCGCGCCCACGGCAAAGCCGGCCAGGTCGTATTCACCGTCGGGGTACATGCCGGGCATCTCGGCCGTCTCGCCGCCGATCAGTGCGCAGCCGCTCAGCTCACAGCCACGGGCGATGCCCCCCACCACTGCGGCGGCGGTGTCCACGTCCAGCTTGCCGCAGGCGAAGTAGTCCAGGAAGAACAGGGGCTCGGCGCCCTGTACCAGCACGTCGTTGACGCTCATGGCCACCAGGTCGATGCCCACGGTGTCGTGCATGTTCCACTCGAACGCCAGCTTGAGCTTGGTGCCCACGCCGTCGGTGCCGGAGACCAGCACCGGCTCCTGGTAGCGCTTGGGCACCTCGAACAGCGCACCAAAGCCGCCGATGCCCGCCATCACCCCCTCGCGCAGGGTCTTCTTGGCCAGCGGCTTGATGCGCTCGACCAGCGCGTCGCCTGCGTCGATGTCAACGCCGGCGTCTTTGTAGGAGATGGGAGTGGAGGGGGCAGAGGAACTCATGGGATGTGCGTCAGTGCTGAGGGCCGCGGTCGGCGGGCCGGAAAGCGGGGATTTTAAGGGTCCGCCCGGGCGTGCCGCGAATGCCCCCGCGCGGCGGGCTGAGCCGCACGCGGCCCGGGCTCGGGTCGTCTGGGCCATCGACGCACTAAAATCGCGGGTTGCACGCCCTGCGTGCCGCCCGCTTCCCGGGCGCCTCCATGGTTTCGCGGCGGTGAACCGCGGCGCGTCCCCTACCTTGCCTCCCATGCCATCCACTCCATCCCGTTACGGCCCGGCCACGCTCCGCATTGCGCGCGGAGGCCGGGGCGCGCCGCACTTGCGCGGGTGGCGCTCGCCATGAAGCAGCTGGCCCTGGACATTGGCCTGGTGACCGGCCCCACGCTCGACAACTTCCATGCCGGCCCCAACGCGCAGGCACTGCAGCACCTGCGACTGGCGGTGGCCGGTGGCGCCGCGCCGCGCTCGCCCGTGCCCACCTACCTGTGGGGCGAAACGGGCACCGGCAAGTCGCACCTGCTGCGGGCCACGTACGAGGCGCTGCGCGGGCAGGGCGCCAGCGTGGGCTGGCTCGACGCCTCCGTGGCGCTGCCCTCGGCCTTCGACGAGCGCTGGAGCGCGGTGCTGCTCGACGAGGTGCACCTGTACACCACGGCGCAGCAGGCGGCGGCTTTCAACTGGTTCGTCAACGCCATCAACCCCACCGAAGGAGCGCCCCGCTGGGTACTGGCCGCGGGCGACCTGCCACCGGCCGACCTGCCGCTGCGCGACGACCTGCGCACACGGCTGGGCTGGGGCCACGTGTTCCAGCTCCAGCTGCTGGACGAGCAGGAGCGCCGCGCCGTGCTGCGCCAGCAGGCCGACGCGCGCGGCATCTTCCTGGCCGATGAGGTCATGAACTACATGCTGGGCCGCTTTTCGCGCGACCTGGGCAGCCTTATGCAGCTGCTGGACCGGCTCGACAGCTTTGCGCTGCGCACGCAGCGCGCCGTCACCGTCCCGCTGCTCAAGACCATGCTGGAGACCGAGTAGCGCGCGGCCATCGGTGCAGGGCGCTTTCATCCACCCATTGCAATCAACGCATGACCTTTGACACGCAGGTACAACGCCGCCGACTGGCCCTGTTCGACCTGGACCACACCTTGCTGCCCCTGGATTCCGACTACGAGTGGGGCGAATTCACCATCCGCATCGGCTGGGCCGACCGCGAAGAGTTCGGCCGGCGCAACAAGGCGTTCTACGACGACTACGTCGCCGGGCGGCTGGACGTGCACGACTACGTGCGCTTCGCCACCGACGCCATTCGCCAGCGCGGCGCCGAGGCGGCGGCCCTGGCGCACGCGCAGTTCATGCGCGAGGTGATCCAGCCCGCGCTGCGCGAGGAAGCGCGCGCACTGGTACAGCGCCACCGCGACGCGGGCGACGAGGTGCTCATCATCACCGCCACCAACGAGTTCGTCACCCGCCCCATCGCTCTGGCGTTGGGCGTGGATCAGCTGGTCGCCGTGGAGCTGGAGCGCGGCGACGACGGCTGGATCACCGGTGGCATTCGCGGCGTGCCCTCCATGCGCGAGGGCAAGGTGCAGCGCATGGAGCAATGGCTGGCCGAGCGCGGCCTGCGCTGGACGGACGTGGACAGCACGTTCTACAGTGACTCCATGAACGACGTGCCGCTGCTGGAAAAGGTGGATCATCCCGTCGCCACCAACCCCGATCCACGCCTGCGCGCACTGGCTTCCCAGCGCGGCTGGCGCATTCTGGACCTGTTTCCCCCACACCCATGATCAAGACCTTCATCGACAAACTGCTGGGCAAGGGCGCCGCCGGCGCGGGCCGTGGCACGCGCGGCCGCTTTGGCAAGCGTGCGGAAGTGCCCGCCGCGGTGCACGGCATCAACCCCGAACTGGTGGACCGCCGCGCCAGCGACGTGGTGCGCACACTCAAGCAGGCGGGCTATGAGGCCTACATCGTCGGCGGCGCGGTGCGCGACCTGCTGCTGGGCCTCAAGCCCAAGGACTTCGACGTGGCCACCAACGCCACGCCCGAGCAGGTCAAGGGCCTGTTCCGGCGCGCCTTCATCATCGGTAAGCGCTTTCGCATCGTGCACGTGGTGCACGGCCGCGGGCGCGAGCATGAGGTGATCGAGGTCTCCACTTTCCGCGCCTACATGGACAACGCGGCAGCCGAGCAGGTGGGGGGCAACGAAAAGACCAGCAAGGCCCAGCTGGCCGGCATGCACCATGCCGTGGACGCCAGCGGCCGCGTGCTGCGCGACAACGTCTGGGGCCCGCAGGACGAGGACGCCACGCGGCGCGACTTCACCGTCAATGCCATGTACTACGACCCAGAGACCGAGGTCGTGGTGGACTTCCACAAGGGCATCGAGGACGCCAAGAAACGCGTGCTGCGCATGATCGGCGACCCGGCCACGCGCTACCGCGAGGACCCCGTGCGCATCATCCGCGCCGTGCGCTTTGCGGCCAAGCTCAGCCCGCTGGGCTTTGCCCTGGAGCCCAAGACCGCCAAGCCCCTGGTGGAGTGCGAGCCGCTGCTGCGGGAGGTCCCGCAAAGCCGCCTGTTCGACGAGATGCTGAAGCTGCTGCAGACCGGCCACGCGCTGGCCTCGATCGCGCAGCTCAAATCCCTGGGCCTGGCCACGGGCATCTACCCGCTGCTGGACGTGGTGGTGGACCGTTCCAGTCACCCGTTCGTGCAGGCCGCGCTGGCCGACACCGACCGCCGCGTGGGCGAGGGCAAGCCCGTTGCGCCCAGCTTTCTGCTGGCCTGTGTGCTGTGGCAGGACGTGAAGGCCGGCTGGGAGCAGCGCCTGGGGCGCCAGCAGCCCTTCCCGGCGCTGCAGGATGCGATCGACGATGTGTTCGACAAGCGCATCGGCGATGTCTCCGGCCGCGGCAAGCTGGCGGCGGACATGCGCGAGATCTGGGTCATGCAGCCGCGCTTCGAGAAACGCTCGGGCAGCACGCCCTTCGGCATGGTGGCGCACCTGCGTTTTCGCGCGGGCTTCGACTTCCTGCGCCTGCGCGCGGACGTGGGCGAGGTGGAGGAGGCGCTGGCCGAGTGGTGGCAGGAGTTCTCGCTGGCCGACGATGCGCGCCGTGAGGACATGATCGAGCAGGCGCGCGAGGAGCAGCGCGCGCGCCAGCGCAAGGCCCAGCCCACGGTACGGCGCGTGCCCAAGGCCGTGCCAGTCGCCACGGACGACGCCGAGCCCCCGCGCAGGGCCAGCGATGCCGGTGATTCCCTGGCCGAGCCAGCGGCAGAGGACGCTGCTGCGCCCAAGAAGCGCCGCCGCCGTCGCCGCAAGCCCACGGGCAGCGGTGCATCCGAGGGTGGCGCGCCCGCGGGCGAGGTGTGACCTCGCCTTCCGTGGCGGCCAGCGCCTGGGTGGGCCTGGGCGCGAATCTGGGGGATGCGCGCGGCGCGCTGCGCGACGCGGTGCGGGCGATGGGCGCGTTGCCCGGCACCCAGGTGCGGCAGGTTTCGTCGCTGTACCGCAGCGCGCCGGTGGATGCCGGCGGGCCCGACTATCTCAATGCCGTGGCGCAGTTGCAGACCACCTTGGCGCCACTGGCGCTGCTGCATGCCCTGCAGGCCATCGAGCAGGCCGCGGGGCGCGAGCGCCCCTACCGCAACGCGCCACGCACGCTGGACCTGGATCTGCTGTTGTACGGGGAGGAGCGCCTGGACGGCGCCGAACTCACGCTGCCCCACCCGCGCATGGGCGAGCGGGCCTTCGTGCTCCTTCCTCTGGCGGAACTGGCGCCCGGCCTGGCCCAGACGTGTGGCACAGCCGCCCAGCGCGCCCTGGCCAGCGGCCAGCGCATCGAGCGCCTGGCCGAAGCCACCGAATGGCTGGGCGCAAACTCCTGAATTAATAGCTGCTTGCGCTGGTCGTGCGGACGTTTGAAGGTGAAAACACCTGCAAACCGCCGTATGGCAAGCGTGAGGCGCTCTTATTTTTGATGTAAGCACGCCGCCGGTTGCGAGGCGTCACCGCCGTGGCGGCGGGTGCGGCAGCGCAACAGGGGGCGCCGTTGGGGCGGCTTGGCCTCAGGCTGACGACGACACGCCCGGACAGTCGCGCCGTGCGCCGCCCGCGGCACTCCGGTGGCACCCGGAATGCCGCGTTCCGGTCAGTCCACCTTGGCGCCGGAGGCCTTCACCACCTGCTGGTACTTGGCGCGCTCGGCGGCCATGAAGGCGTCGAACTGCTCGGGCGTGGTGGCCACGGGCTCGGCCATCAGCGCGGAAAAGCGCGTCTTGGTTTCCGGTGCCTTGAGTGCCTCTGTGAAGGCCTTGTTGAGCTTGGCGATCACGGGCTTGGGCGTGCCGGCCGGTGCCACCAGACCCCACCAGGTGTCGATGGCGAAGCCCTTGAAGGTCTGCGACAGCGGGGGCACGCCGGGCAGCATGGGGCTGGCTTCCAGCGAGGTGACGGCCAGGGCCTTGAGCTTGCCCGACTTGATGTTGGGCGCGGCGGCGGCCAGGTTGTCGATGTTGAAGTCCACCTCGCCGGCCAGCAGGGCCAGCTGCGCGGGGCTGGCGCCGCGGTAGGGGATGTGCAGCGCGAAGATGCCGGCCTTCTGCTTGAACATCTCGCCCGCCAGGTGGCCGGCGCTGCCGTTGCCGCCGCTGCCGTAGTTGAGCTTGGCGGGGTTGGCCTTGGCGTAGGCGATCAGGTCCTGCAGGGTGTTGATCTTGAGCTGCTCGGCCCGCGCGGCGTTGACCACCAGCACGTTGGGCACGCGCACCATCTGCGTGATACCGGCGAAGTCCTTGGCTGCGTCGTAGGGCATGCGGTTGTACAGCCAGGGGTTCACGGCGTGCGTGGCCGTGGCGGCGATGCCGATGGTGTGCCCGTCGGGCGCGGACTTGGCGATCAGATCGGCGCCGATGTTGCCGCCCGCACCCGCCTTGTTGTCGACGACCACCACGCCGAGCGTGTCGCGCACGCGCTCGGCCAGCGCACGCGCCGTCACGTCCAGCGGGCCGCCAGGCGCGTAGGGCACGACCAGGCGGATCGGCGCATCCTGCGCGTGGCTCAGGGGGGCTGCGAGTGCCGCGCCAATGGCAGCGGCCGAAAGAAGAAGGTGTCTGCGGTTCATAGGCCTCCATTGTGCAAAAAATGGAAGACGCTTCCGTGGCGCCGCAATGCTGCCCTGTCCTACGACAAGGCGCAGCGCATCTTTCTACGATGGGCCCGGGCCTTGCCTGCTCCCGCCCATGAAAGGACTGACATGCTGGACGCCCCCACCATCCTGGACGAATCACGCTACTCCCACTGCATCGCGGCCTGCAACGCATGCGCTGCCACCTGCGATTTCTGCGCCGCGGCGTGCCTGCGCGAGCCCGACCCGCGCCACATGGCCAAGTGCATCGCGCTGGACATGGACTGCGCCGACATCTGCCGCCTGGCCGCTGCCACCATGGCCCGCGAGAGTCCGCACGTGAACTATGTCTGCGAGCTGTGCGCGCGCATCTGCGAAAGCTGCGCACAGGAATGCATGAGCCACGCGGCGGACCATTGCCAGGACTGCGCGGAAGCCTGCAAGCGCTGCGCCAGCCTGTGCCGCGACATGATCGCTTGAGTGAAGTACGGTCCCTGAGCGGCGGCGCTTACCGCGGCCCTGTCGCCGCCTTCGGAGTGCCGTGCGGCGCGGATGGAACACGGCGCCCGTGGTCTAGCAGATCCCGTTCGACGACACCTGCCGGCCAGGCACAACGCCCGTTGCGTGGCGCAGGGTCGTGCGCGGTGCGCCGCGGGGAAGCGCCCGTCAGCCGCCGTGCTTGTCGGCCTCGGACGTGAACGCGTCGGCGTAGAACTCGTCGGGCGGCAGGCCACGCTCCGCGCTGTAGGCGGCGCGGGCCGAGTCCACCACGATGGGCGCGCCGCAGGCATAGACCTGATAGCCCGAGAGGTCGGCAATGTCCTCCATGACCGCCTGGTGCACGAAGCCCGTGCGGCCGGCCCAGCCGTCCTCGGGCAGGGCGTCGGAGACCACGGGCACGTAGCGCAGGTTTGGCAGCGCGGCCAGGCGCTCGCGGATCCAGCCGTCCATGTACAGATCCGCCGGGCGGCGCCCGCCCCAGTAGAGCGTGGCCGAGCGCGTGATGCCCTTGTGCTGCATGTGTTCGATCAGCGCCTTGATGGGCGCAAAGCCCGTGCCCGAAGCCAGAAACACCATGGGCTTGTCGGAATCCTCGCGCAGGAAGAAGCTGCCGAAAGGGCCCTCCACGCGCAGGATTTCCTTCTCCTTCATGGCGTTGAACACATGGTCGGTGAAGCGCCCGCCGGGCATGTGGCGGATGTGCAGCTCCACGCCTGGCGCGCCTTCCTGCGTGTGGGGTGCGTTGGCCATGGAGTACGCGCGGCGCGCGCCGTCACGCAGGATGAATTCGATGTACTGGCCTGCGTGGTAGCGGAAAGTGTCGGCCGCGGGCAGTTGCAGGCGCACCTGCATCACATCGTGCGATGCGCGCGTGAGCGCCGCCACGCGCACCGGCAGCTTCTTGATGGGATAGGCGCTCTCGTCGGTCACCTGGCGCGATTCCAGCACCACGTCGGTCAGCGGCTGGGCACAGCAGGTGAGCACGAAGCCGGCTTCTTCCTCCTCGGTGCTCAGCGCCTTCTGTTGGTGATCGCCGTGCACCACCGAGCCGCTGAGCTTCTTGCACTTGCACGAGCCGCAGGCACCGTCCTTGCAACCGTAGGGCATGCCCACGCCGCCGCGGATTGCCGCGGACAGGATGGTTTCGCCAGCCTGCGCCTCGAAGGCACGGCCACTGGGCTGCACGGTGATCTGGAATGCGGTCTCTGCGCTGGTCATGACAGTGGGTATCCTTGGAGTTGTCTTCAAGCAAACCGACCGATTTTGCCCTCAATCCAAAACCCTCTCGGCGCCCTGCCGGCGCGCTTTCGCCGCCAGCGCGTGCTCATCATTGGCTGCGGCGACGTGGGGCTGCGCGTGGTGCGCAGCCTGAACGGACCCCAGGGCGGGAGTGGCCGCCCGCGCGTGCTTGCGCTCACGTCCTCGCCCACGCGCGTGCCGCAGTTGCGTGGGGCGGGCGTTACGCCGCTGCTGGGCAATCTGGACGATGCGGCCACGCTGGCGCGCCTGGCGGGCGTGGCCACGCGGGTGCTGCATCTGGCGCCGCCACCTGGCGAGCGCGAGGTTGGTCCGCGCTGGTGGCTGGACCCCCGTAGCACGGCGCTGGCGCGTGCGCTGCGCCGGCGCACGCTGCCGCAATCCCTGGTGTATGCCTCCACCAGTGGCGTGTATGGCGACTGCGCGGGGGCCTGGGTGCCCGAGTCGCGGCCCGTGGCGCCCGCCACGCCGCGCGCGCAGCGCCGCGTGAATGCCGAGCGCGCCATGCGTCACCTGGGCCGTGCGGGCGTGCCTGTGAGCATTCTGCGCGTGCCCGGCATCTACGCCCCTGACCGTGAGGGCGGCACGCCCGAAGCGCGCCTGCGCCGCGGCACGCCCGTGCTGGCCGAGCCTGACGACGTCTATACCAACCACATCCATGCGGATGACCTGGCGCGGGCCTGCATGCTGGCGCTGTGGCGCGCTCGTGCGCAACGCATCTACAACGTGGCAGACGACAGCCAGCTCAAGATGGGAGACTACTTCGACTTCGCGGCCGACCTCTATGGCTTGCCGCGTCCGCCGCGCGTGCAGCGCAGTACCGCGCAGGAGCAGCTACCGCTGTCGCTGCTGAGTTTCATGGGCGAATCACGGCGGTTGACCACTAAGCGCATGGCGCGCGAACTGCGCCTGCGCTTGCGCTATCCCACCGTGCGCGAAGGGCTGCAGGCACCGCACCCTTAGCGGGGGTAGGTGTTGCCCTGCTTGTCGTAGCAGCGAAACACGTTGCAGTGCGTGATTTCGCGCCGCGGCGGCGGCGCGGGCCGTGGTGGCACCACTACCACCGGCGGGGCGTAGTAGGGCGAGGGATAGACGGTGCGGCTGGAGCGCGCGCTCTCCGCGCGTGCATAGTCCGCCGGACTCAGGCAGGCGAGGTCAGCCTGGCGCTGCGCCGCATCCAGCCGCGCCTGCTCGTCGTACATGCCGCGGCCCATGGTGGAGAGCACCTCCTGCAGGTTGCGCCGTGCGCGCTGGCAGTCTACGGATTGCGATGGATCGGCCGGGGTGGCGCGAGGGCGCGCTGCGCGCGTCGCGGGCTCGGCGTCGCGCTGTTGCTGGCGCTCCCATTGCTGTCGCTCCTGCTTGCGCTCCAGGGCTTCGGCGGCTTGCTCGCGCTCCTGCTGGATTTCCTGGGGGGTCTTGCGGGCTTCGACTTCGCGTGCGGACTGGCCGCGGCCGCAGTCGCCATCGGTGTAAGTCACCTTGCCCGTGGCCGGGTCGGTGCAGCGCACCACCTGGGCCATTGACGGCAGGGGCAGACAGGTAACCAGCGTCAGCGCCAGCGCGGCACTGACGGTGCCAAGGGAGCCAGGCAGGGCGCGGGTCATGGGTGGCCTTCGGTGCGCGGCGCTGCTTCAGCGCCAGTCGGGGCGCGGGTTGGGGCGATCGCCGGGCTGGGGCTGGAATGCCTGGTTGCGTCGCTCCCGCTCGGCTTCGCGCTCCGCGCGGCGGTCACGTTCGAACTGCAGCTGCCGTTCGCGTGCCACGTCGGGGTTGGGGTGGCGCAGCAGTTGGTCTTCCTTACGGCGCTGGTCCCAGTCGCGGCGGCGTTCGGCCTCCCAGCGTTCGGCGTCGCGGCGGCGTTCCGCTTCGCGCCGGTCGGCTTCACGGCGGTCCGCATCGCGGCGGCGGTCGGCTTCGCGACGACGGTCCGCCTCACGGCGTTCGCGCTCCTGGGCCTCGCGCCATTGGCGCTCACGCGCTTCCCGCCACTGGCGCTCGCGCCAGGCGTCTTCACGCCAGCCGGAAGGCGGCGGAGGGTAGTCGCGCCAGCCTAACGGCGGGGCGGTATAGATCACGCCGGGCTGCTCATACACCGTCATGGACGATGGCGCGGGATAGTAGCCGCCCCCATCGTAGTAGGGGTCACCCGGCACAGCGGCGCAGCCGACAGCCAGCGAGGCGAGCACGCCGGCGGTGAGGATGCGCACAGAAGTCCAACGCGAAAGAGGCATGGAGAGGTCTCCCGGGTAAGCACGCCGGGCGGTCCGGGCCGGCGCTGTGGTGGTAAAGGCGGTGGTCTCGCTGCCACCTCTTGTGTGTCAGACGCGCGTCGGGCCATTTTGGTTGACCCTACCGGGCCGGCTTTGTCAGGCTTTGCCGCCTCTTCACCATTGTGACGGGGTGTTTCTCCGCCAGCGCAGGGCCTGGCGGCCGCGCGGCGCGCGATGATTCCGCCTGGCGCAAGGGCGCCGACGCTGCCTACCCGTGCTGTTGCGCTGCGGGCACGGAGCCGTCGGCGCGCAGGCGGAACAGGGCCACGGACTGCACCAGTTGCTCGGCCTGCAGCTTCAGGCTGTCGGCGGCGGCTGCGCTTTCCTCCACCAGTGCGGCGTTCTGCTGCGTGGCCTGGTCCATCTGTGCCACGGCATCGCTCACCTGGTGCACTCCGGCGCTTTGCTCCTGGCTGGCGGTGCTGATCTCGGCCACGATGCCGCTCACCCGCTGGATGGCGGTCACTACCTCCGTCATGGTGGCGCCGGCTTGGCCGACCAGTGCGGACCCTTGCTCCGCCCGCTCCACGCTGGTGTGGATCAGTTGCTTGATCTCCTTGGCCGCGGCGGTCGAGCGCTGGGCCAGCGCACGCACCTCCCCGGCCACCACGGCAAACCCGCGGCCCTGCTCGCCGGCGCGTGCGGCCTCCACCGCGGCGTTCAGCGCCAGGATGTTGGTCTGGAAGGCGATGCCGTCGATGACGCCGATGATGTCCGCGATGCGGTGGCTGCTTTCGTTGATGCCCTGCATGGTGGTGACGACCTGGGTCACCACTTCGCCGCCCTGGCTGGCGACCTGCGAGGCGTTGCGGCCAGCTGGTTGGCCTGGCGCGCGTTGTCGGCGTTCTGGCGCACGGTGGAGCTCAGGTCCTCCATAGAGGCGGACGTTTCCTCCAGCGCGCCGGCCTGCTGCTCGGTGCGGGCCGACAGGTCGTTGTTGCCCTGGGCGATCTCGGTGCTGGCCAGTGCCATTTGGCGCGCGTTGACTCTTTCTTGAATTTTGTTTCAATAGGTGATTACCCTGTGATGTATGGGCATATCAGGAAGGCCTGCCGTTGCACCCATGGCGCAAACGAAAAAGCCCCGCGGGGGCGGGGCTGGTGAGGGTTGGGGCGGTGCGCGCTCAGTCCATGGTGAGCTTCTGCTTGTCCACCACGTTTTTGTAAGCCGTGTATTCGGCCTTGATTTCCTGGGCGAACTTCGCCGGCGTGTCGGCCACGATCAGCGAGCCCGTGTCCTCGATGCGCTTGCGCACCGCAGGGTCCTTCAGCACCTTGTGCACGGCGGCGTTGACCTTGTCCACGATGTCCTTGGGCAGACCCTTGGGTCCGATGATGCCGTAATAGGCCATACGGTTCACGTTGGGCAGGCCCACTTCGGCCAGTGTGGGCACGTCGGGCAGCACGGCCAGGCGCTGCGGGGCGGCCACCACCAGGGCGGTCAGGCGCTTGTCCTTGATGAAGGGCAGGGCGGACGGCAGGTTGTCGAAGATCAGCGGGATCTGGCCGGCGACGGCGTCGTTCAGTGCCGGGCCCGAGCCGCGGTAGGGCACGTGCACCAGCTGGGTGCCGGTCTCCAGCATGAACATTTCCATCATCAGGTGGCCGATGCTGCCGGTGCCGGGCGAGCCGAACGAGTACTTGCCTGGAGTCTTCTTGACTTCGGCCAGGAAGCTCTTGTATTCCTTGCCGGCGAACTGCGGGTTGGCCGCAATCACGTTGGGCGTGGCGGCGATGTTCACGACCGGGGTGAAGTCGGTGAACACGTTGTAGGGGATCTTGGGGTTGATGGCCGGGTTGGTGGCCGTGGTGGACACGGTGGCCACGCCCAGGTTGTAGCCGTCCGGCGTGGCGCGCGCGGTTTCGGCCGCACCGATAGCGCCGCCGCCGCCGCCCTTGTTCTCCACCACCACGGGCTGGCCCAGCTCGCGGCCCAGGGGCTCGGCCACCACGCGGGCGATCAGGTCGGTGGTGCCGCCCGCGGCGAAGGGCACCAGCAGGCGGATGGGCTTGTTGGGGTAGCCGGACTGGGCCTGGGCGGCCGTGCCGAGCAGGGCCAGCAGGCCCAGGGTGAGTGCGCTGCGACGAATCATGCTTTTATCTCCTGTTATCGATGTGGTGAAGCAATGGCGTGCCAGTGATGGCGGGAAGGAAGCACCGACGGGGCCGGTGCGGGAAAAGGGTCAGATGGCACCCCCCGCTTTGAGCGCTGCGATGGCCGAAGCATCCAGGCCCAGCTCGCGCAGCACCTCGTCGGTGTGCTGGCCGAGCGCGGGTGGCGCGCGATGGTAGCTGACGGGCGTGCCCGACAGCCGCATGGGGTTGGCCACCGTGGCCATGGGGGCGATGCCGTCGCCGGCGTCGCGGGGCAGCTCCCTGCGGATGCCGCGCGCGCGCACCTGTGGGTCGTCGAAGGCCTGGGCGATGGTGTTGATGGGGCCGCAGGGCACGGCCTTGTCCTCCAGCAGGGCGATCCACTCGGTGGTGCTGCGGGTCTGCAGGACAGGCTCCATCAGCGCCAGCAGCGCAGCGCGGTGCTGCACGCGTGCGGTATTGGTGGCAAAGCGTGCGTCCTGTGCCCATTCGGGGTGGCCACACGCCTGGCAAAAGCGCGCGAACTGTCCGTCGTTGCCGATGGCCAGCAGCACGTTGCCGTCGCGGCTGCGAAAGTCCTGGTAGGGCGCCAGGCTGGGGTGGATGTTGCCGGCGCGTCCGGGCGCCTGCCCGGTGGCCAGGTAGCCCGCGGCCTGGTTGGCCAGCACGGCCATGCCCACGTCGAGCAGAGCCATGTCGATGTGCTGCCCTTCGCCGGTGCCGTTGCGGGCGTTGTCGCGCGCGTTCAGCGCGGCCAGGATGGCGTTGCTGGCGTACAGGCCGGTGAACACGTCCACCACGGCCACGCCGACCTTTAGAGGCCCGCCGCCGGGCTGCCCGTCGGCATGGCCGGTGATGCTCATCAGGCCGCACATGGCCTGCACCATCAGGTCATAGCCGGCGCGTTCGGCATACGGCCCGTCCTGGCCGAAGCCGGTGATGGAGCAGTAGACCAGGCGCGGGTTCAGCGCCTTCAGGCTGGCGTAGTCCAGCCCGTATTGCGCGAGGCCCCCCACCTTGAAATTCTCGACCACCACGTCGGCCTCGGCGGCCATGCGGCGCAGCAGCGCCTGGCCCTCGGGATGGGCCATGTCCACGGTGATGCTGCGCTTGTTGCGGTTGCAGGCGGTGAAGTAGCTGGCCTCGCGCGTGTCGCGGCCAGCGTCGTCCTTCAGGAAGGGCGGGCCCCAGTGGCGCGTGTCGTCACCGGCCTGGGGGCGCTCGACCTTGACCACGTCGGCGCCCAGATCGGCCAGCATCTGGGTGCACCAGGGACCGGCAAGCACGCGCGAAAGATCCAGTACCTTGATACCGTCCAAGGCGCCGCGGGGGGTGGAAGCACTCATGAAATCGCTATTGAAAACGTAGCTGCTCGCGCTTGTTGTGCCAACAATTCAAGGATAAAAACCATTGAACTGATTGCAGGGTAAGCGCGAGAAGCTCCTATTTTGAGAGCGCGCGTGACAGGCCTTTGATGCGGCCCGCGCGCCGCGTTGGGTCAGTTGGCGAACGCGGCGATGCCCGTCTGCGCGCGGCCCAGGATGAGCGCGTGCACGTCGTGCGTGCCCTCGTAGGTGTTGACCACCTCCAGGTTCACCAGGTGGCGTGCTACGCCGAACTCGTCGCTGATGCCGTTGCCGCCCATCATGTCGCGCGCCAGGCGGGCGATGTCCAGGGCCTTGCCGCAGTTGTTGCGCTTGATCAGCGAGGTGATCTCCACCACGTTCTGGTGCTCGTCCTTCATGCGGCCCACGCGCAGCGCGGCCTGCAGGCCCAGCGTGATCTCGGTCTGCATGTCGGCCAGCTTTTTCTGCACGAGCTGGTTAGCGGCCAGCGGGCGGCCGAACTGCTTGCGGTCCAGCGTGTACTGGCGCGCGGTGTGCCAGCAGAACTCGGCCGCGCCCATGGCGCCCCAGGCGATGCCGAAGCGTGCGCTGTTCAGGCAGGTGAAGGGGCCCTTGAGGCCACGCACCTCGGGGAAGGCGTTTTCTTCGGGCACGAACACATCGTCCATCACGATCTCGCCGGTGATGGAGGCGCGCAGGCCCACCTTGCCGTGGATGGCGGGGGCGGACAGGCCCTTCATGCCCTTGTCCAGGATGAAGCCGCGGATCTGGCCCACGGTGCCGGATGCCTCCACTTCCTTGGCCCAGACCACGAACACGTCGGCCACAGGGCTGTTGGTGATCCACATCTTGTTGCCCTTGAGGCGATAGCCGCCGTCCACCTTGTAGGCGCGCGTGGCCATGCTGCCGGGGTCGGAGCCGTGGTCGGGCTCGGTCAGGCCGAAGCAGCCGATGAACTCGCCGGAGGCCAGCTTGGGCAGGTACTTCTGCTTCTGCGCTTCGGAGCCGAACTCGTTGATCGGCACCATCACCAGCGACGACTGCACCGACGCCATGGAGCGGTAGCCCGAGTCCACGCGCTCGATCTCGCGCGCCACCAAGCCGTAGCTCACGTAGTTCAGGCCGGCGCCGCCGTATTCGGTGGGGATGGTGGGGCCCAGCAGGCCCAGCTCGCCCATCTCGCGGAAGATGGTCACGTCGGTCTTCTCGTGGCGGAACATGTCCAGCACGCGGGGCGCCAGCTTGTCCTGGCAGTAGGCGCGCGCGGCGTCACGGACGGCGCGCTCGTCCTCGGTGAGCTGCTGGTCGAGTTGGAAGGGGTCGTCCCATTGGAAGGCGTTGCGGGTCATGGTGTCTCCAGTGCTGGAATGCGGGGTGGGTGGCGGGGACCCAAGCATGCACAAGGTGCATTGCTTGGTTAACGAAGGTGATCGTATGGCGTCTGAGTAAGTGACGGCAAGCGAGTTATTTGCATCCAGATATTTGATTTA
Organism: Diaphorobacter sp. C33; assembly: GCF_030503915.1. Lineage (NCBI taxonomy): Bacteria > Pseudomonadati > Pseudomonadota > Betaproteobacteria > Burkholderiales > Comamonadaceae > Diaphorobacter > Diaphorobacter sp. C33. The sequence continues at coordinate 1,782,018 of NZ_CP129980.1, read as the reverse complement.
AGAATATCTGGCTAAGATGCTGCGATGCGACGACACCTGCCATCCACCCAGGCGCTGGCCTGCTTCGAAGCCGCTGCGCGTCACGAGAGCTATACCCGGGCCGCGCAGGAGCTGGCGCTGACGCAAAGCGCGGTGTCGCGCCAAATCCTGGCGCTGGAGGAGCAACTCGGCGTGCAACTCTTTCGCCGCACGCGCCACGGGGTGGTGCTCACCCCCGCGGGGCGGCATTACGGGCAGCAGGTGGCGCGCTGGCTGCAGGGGCTGGAGCGCGACACGCTCGACGTCATGGCCCACCAGGGGCATGGCGGCGCCATTTCGCTTGCGGCAGTGGCCACCTTTGCCACGCGCTGGCTGATCCCGCGCCTGCCTCTGCTGGCCGCGCGCCACCCCGAGATCGTGGTGCACATCGAGACGCAGACCCGGCCCTTCCTGTTCACCGATACGGCCTTCGACGCGGCGCTGTACGCGGGCACGCCCGAGCAGGTCGCCAACTGGCCCGGCGTGCAGGCGCAGCTGCTGATGCAGGAGGACGTGGTGCCCGTATGCAGCCCGCGCCTGCTGGAGACGGCGGCGCAGCAACTGGGCATGCCGCGCGGCACGGGCCGTGCACACCAGGGCCTGCCGCCACCGGCGCTGGCGCGGCTGCCGCTACTGCAGCAAAGCACCCGGCCCTATGGCTGGCGACAGTGGTTCGATGCCATGGGCGTGTTGGATGCGCCGCGCGCGCTGGAAGGGCCGCGCTATGAACTGTTCTCCATGACGGCCGCCGCGGCGGCCCACGGCCTGGGGATTGCGCTGATGCCGCCCATGCTGATCGAGGCCGAGATCGCCCGGGGCGAGCTGGTGGTGGCCTGCCCGCGTCCGTTGCGTGGCGAGCGGGGTTACTACCTCGTGAGCCCCGCGCAGCCCCAGCCGCCGGTGCTGGCCGCGTTCGCTGGCTGGCTGCAGGACATGGCGGTGGCCGGGCCGCTGGCGTAGCCGCTCTTCAGCATCTGTCGATCAGCGTCCACCCATCAACGCGACGCATACCGGCACCAGCACGGCAGTGGCCACACCGTTCAGGCCCATCGCCAGCGCGGCGAAGGCACCGGCCGTGGGATGCACCTGCAGTTCGCGCGCCGTGCCGATGGCATGGGCCGTGAGGCCGATGGCAAAGCCGCGCACGGCCGGGTCGTGCACGCGCAGCAGGCGCAGCAGCGGCCCCGCCAGCACCGCCCCCGCAATGCCCGTGATGGCCACGGCCACCGCTGCCAGCGATGGCGCGCCGCCGATGCGCTCCGCCACGGGCAGCGCGATCGGCATGGTGGCGGATTTGGGTGCGAGCGCCATCAGCGTCTCATACGATGCGCCCAGCGCCCAGGCCAGCAGCAGGGCGGAGACGATCGCCACCGTGCAGCCCACGAGCAGCGCCACGCTGATCGGGCGCCAGAGCTGGCGAATGCGCTCGCGCTGCGCGAACAGCGGCACGGCCAACGCCACCGTGGCGGGGCCGATGAGAAAGCTCAGTAGTTGCGTGCCCTCGCGGTAGGTGGCGTAGGGCGTGCCCGTGAGCAGCAGCACCGCCACGACGAGCGCCGTCGCCGTCAGTGGTGGGATCAGCAGCGGGTGTGCGCCGCTGCGCCGATACAGCGCCAGCGTCAGCGTGTAGGCCGCCAGCGTCAGCGCCAGCCAGGGCAGGGGCGACGCCGTGAGCCATGCGGCCAGCCCGGGGAGAGACGCGCTCACTGGGCCTGCTCCTGCTCGCGCGGGCGTGCGTCGGCGCTGTCGCGCAGCAGCCAGCGCAGCGTCCAGGCCGTCACCACCAGCGTGATGGCCGCCCCCACGATGCCGGCCACGAGGAACGGCAGCCATTCGCGCGCGATGCGGTCAAAGTGCAGCATGACCCCGGCGATCGCCGGGATGAACAGCAGCATCATGTTCTGCAGCAGGCTGCCCGCGGTGCTCTCCAGCGCCTGCGGGACGCGCCCGTATGCCAGCAGCGCCGCCAGCAGCAGCAACATGCCTGCGAGAGCGCCAGGCAGTGGCAGGCCCACGAGCTGGACCAGAAGTTCTCCCAGTAACTGGAGGATGAAGAGGGCGGTCAGGGCGTAGAGCATTGAAGGCGGGCAGGGCGTCGCGCAGGCGCAAAAACCATGATCATCCCTGATACCCACCGGACCGCGCTGGTGCTCGGGTGATGTCGCCTCTTTGCGGGAGGTCGGGGGCTCCGCCGGTTGCGCGCAACGGCCATCCGCAATACCCTGGTGTGCAGCGGTCGTCCGGCGAAGCACCCTCCGGTGCAACGCAACGGTCGCCGCACCACTGCACCAGGAGGACTTGCCATGGCTACCGCCCAGCCCCTGTACCACGCGCCCACGTTTGAACCTACCGTGGATGAGATCGCCACGCTGAAGCAGCTCGAAATGGGCCAGGCCATCAGCGTGCCCGACGCGCTCAAGCACCATCTGTCCGGGCGCCTGCTGGATTGGGCCTATATCGGCAAGACGCCCGGGGGCGAGTTCCACATCACCGACCTGGGCCGCCAGCTCATCAAGCGCCAAAACAACTGAGCCGGGGTCACCGCTGCGGGGCGGATTCGCCTCCGTCCTACACGGCGTCCCGTGCGTGCGAAGGTACCTTACGGCCACCGCGGCAAACCCCCGACGGGTGCGCATCGCAGTTTTGCTGCCATGCCCAGGCGGCGCGGGCCGGGCTTCTCGGCTCCCATTGCGGGAGCCCTGGTGCCAGGTCTGGGCCGAACGCTGTGGCCGCATGCATGGCAAGGGTGGCGTCCTCTTATCGCCGCCCGGCGGCATGTGGCTAACACCCGTAAGCTTTGCCCTTTGGCAGCGTCCCGTGCTGGCCAGTCCTCACGGGGCCCCGCGTACTCGATTGCCGAGGCGCGGGCGGCAGGCACATCGTCCTGCCGCTGCCTCTGGCGCGGTATGCCACCGACCCGGAGATGGCTGACATGATTCACCGCACCGCTCTCGCTCACCGCCAACCGGCCGATCCCCCCGTGGAGCCGGATGTGCCCGCTCCACCCCCGGAGCCCGCTGACACGCCTCCGCGTCTGGGCTGAATGGCGGTACGGACGGGCAGTACGCGCACTTGCGCGGGTGGCTGTCTTACAAGGCAGGCCCCGCCAGGCGCTTATGGTGGACCGCAACTACCGGAGCGTGACATGCCACCTACCAAACCCGCCTCAGGCGAAGTACCCCATTCTTCAGGCCGCAACCGCGTGGCCACCTCCAGGACTGTGACACTGCTGCTCATCGCCGTGGCGGTGATGCTGCTGTTCCTGTGGGCGCCGTGGTAGCACCGGGACAGACCGTTGGTCTTTTTGCGCTGTTGAACGGGACGTTCGAACGGGGCATTCGTCTGACAGTGGCCGTGCCCCTGTGTTCATAACGTGCTTCATGTAACACAGGAGCTTCACCATGAACCGCACCCCCAACCGTCCGGGCGCTGCACCATCCCCGGGCACCACCCCACCGAGCCAGCGCGACGACAAGCGCGCCATTCGCATCGCCCTTGTCACCGCCCTGATCGCGCTGGTAGCCGTTGTCGTATTCAACTTGCGCGCTCCAAAGGATCGCTTGAGCGCGCCTGGCGAAGGGGCTCCCGCAGCCACCCAAGGGTCCGCCGGAATGGCCGGGCCGTCGGTGGATCCCCCCCAGCCCTCAGCGCCCCAGCGCGGCGACACGCCTACCACCCCGGGTCGCGAAGGCATGGGCGCACCTGCCGGGGGCGCGCCCGCGGCGCAGTAAACGATGCGGGCACGCGCATTGCCGCACGACTGACCGGCTACGAACGTGGGTCAAAGAAAGGCGCACGCCACTGAGCGCGTTTTCGATCCCACGTAGGCTTCTTTTCCCGCTGCTCGCTGGTACATGCAGTCAATGGGGCGGGTGCGCAGGATCCTGGCGCTTGTGCGTGACCCAGATGAGAGCGTGCGTATCCACCCCCAGCGCCTGGGCGCGAGCCACGATGGCATCGCGCTGCGCAGCGTCCAGTTGTTTGTCGCGCGCCAGAATCCAGCAGTAGCTGGTATCAGGCCCCAACACCAGCGCCCAGCGGTAGTCAGGGTCAAGCGCCGCGACGTGGTAGCCGCCGTAGAACGGGCCGAAGAAGGACACCTTGAGCGATCCGGTGGTGGGAGCACCCGTGAACAGCGCCTTGCCAACGGCTTCGCGCCATTGGCCCGATGCGGCGGCAAAGCCGCGGTTGACCACGCGCACGCTGCCGTCCGCCTGGGGGGTGTAGGTGGCGGACACATCCGTCATGCCGCGCTCGAATGAGTGGTCGAGCCGGGCCAGCTCATACCAGCGCCCCTGATAGCGCTGTAGATCGAATGGCGTGACCGCTTTTACGCCCGGCGGGGGGCTGGTGTTTGCACAGCCGGCCATTACGGCGACCCCTGCCATCCACAGGGCCCACAGGCCTGCGCGGCAGGACGGGATGAGTGCGCGCCGCACAGAAAATAGAAAAGCCGAGAGCAGGTACATGTGATGTCCTTGACCAAGTGGTGGATCAGTGTGTGTGGCGCCATTGCGCCACCAAGGGTTGAAGCCCCGTCAGGTGCTGGACGGGAGTGATCCCTTCCAGGGGCTTTTGGTACAGAGCCGTGCACGAGCCGCCGACCCACAACGCGGTGGTGGGAGACAACTGGGCCCGCAACTCACGCAGGCTGGCGTGAACGACTGTCCCGTTATGCACATTGCTAAAGCTCAAAGCCACCACATCCGCCCGATGGGCCACGGCGGCTTGGGCCACGTCGCCCACGGGTGTCTGCGTACCCAGCGAAACGCAGGTACAGCCTTCCAGTGCCAGCAGAGCTTCAACCATGAGCAACCCCAAGCTGTGCAATTCCTGGGGCAGCGTGGTGAGCAGGACCTTGGGACCTTGCGGTATGGGCAGCGGCGCCAGGGAAGCAATGGCGTTGCGCAGAACCCCGGTGATGACCTCGGTGAAGAGGTGTTCCTCGAAGACCTCGAAGCGCCCTTGCACCCAGGCCTCGCCCACGGCCGTGGTCAGGGGAGCCACCAGGTCGGTGACAAACGGAGCGAGCCCCATGCGCAGCTGCGCGTGACTCAGGGCATGCCGCAGGGCTTGCGGATCGTGCGCTCCGATGGCCTTAAGAAGCGGAGCCAGGGTCGCAGGTGAGGAGAACGCCTGAAGATTTGTCTTGGACAAAGATGAACTGGGGAATGAAGGTCTCTGGTTCAGCAAGGACAGCAGTTCTGCACTGTCCAAGCCCACCACCTTGCCGGGCCTGGCCCCTGTGTCGAGCAGGCGGCGAATCAGTTTCAGCCGTTGCACCTGCTCGCTCGGATACAGGCGGTCCCCCGCCCCGTCGCGCAAGGGTTGCGGGAAGCCATAGCGTTTTTCCCATACGCGCAAGGTGTCCTTGGCTACGCCGGTTTCGCGCTCCACGGCCGCGATGGGCAAACCTGCGCTTTCGGGATGGTCTGGCGTGCTCATGCGCCAACCTTTATGCGGCGTACAGGCCTCAGGAGGGTATTGAAAGTCATGGACAAACTGTGGGGATTGGTGAAATTGTCTAGGACAAAATTTGTTTTGTCCACTACATTACGCCCATTGTCTGCTCACAGCGCTACCTCTGGTATTTCGCCGAGGGTTGGAGTGATCATGAAAATCGCCATCATTGGTTCGGGAATTTCAGGTTTGGCCGCAGCCCACCGCCTGCGGGCGCAGGCGCATGTCACGGTGTTCGAGGCGGGGCATTACTTCGGCGGCCACACCCACACGGTGGACGTGTGCCTGCCGGACGCGGCCGGGGAATTGGTAACGCATGGCGTCGACACCGGCTTTCTGGTCTTCAACGAACGGACCTATCCCGGGCTGATTGCCTTGTTTGACGAGCTGCGGGTACCCACCGCGCGCTCGGACATGTCGTTCTCGGTGCAGGTGCCTGGCGCCGGCGCAATGGGCACCGGGACGCTGGAGTGGAGCGGTGCCAACCTGGCAACCGTGTTTGCCCAGCGCCGCAACCTGCTGCGCCCGCGTTTCTGGGGCATGCTGCGCGAGCTGCTGCGTTTCAATCAGCTGTGCACCGCCCTGGCGGAGTCGGGCGAAGAGGCCGCGCTGGCCCAGCCCCTGAGCGAGTTTCTGGCGCTGCATGGCTTTGGCACAGCGTTCCGCGACTGGTATTTCCTGCCCATGCTGGGCTGCATCTGGAGTTGCCCCACCGACCAGATGCTGCGCTTTCCCGTGGCCACCATGATCCGTTTCTGCCACAACCACGGGCTGATTCAGGTGAGCCACCGCCCGCAGTGGTTCACGGTGGCGGGTGGCGCACGCCAGTACGTGCACCAACTGCTGCGGGGGCTTGATGCGCGACTGGCCACGCCTGTGGAGCGCATCGTGCGCGATGCCGCTGGCGTGCAGGTGCATGCAGGGGGGCAAAGCGAGCGCTTCGACGCCGTGGTGCTGGCGGTGCACAGCGACCAGGCCCTGCGCCTGCTGGCGCAGCCGACACAGCAGGAAACCCAGGTGCTGGGTGCCATCCACTACCAGCCCAATCGCGCGGTGCTGCATACCGACGCGCATGTGATGCCGCAGCGGCGCAGCGCCTGGGCCGCCTGGAATTACGAGCGCGCAGCCAGCAAGGAACGTGAATCGGCGCGCGTGTGCCTGCATTACTGGCTCAATCGCTTGCAGCCTTTGCCTTTTGCCGACCCCGTGCTGGTCTCTCTCAATCCGACGCGTTCGATTGCGGCGGAGAAGGTGTTGGCCGAATTCGACTACGACCACCCCGTGTTCGATCTGGCCGCCATTGCCGCCCAGGACCAGGTGCCGCAATTGCAGGGCGTGCAGCGCACGTGGTACTGCGGTGCTTGGACGGGGTATGGCTTTCATGAAGACGGCCTGCAGTCGGGCTACCGCGCCGCCGATCTGCTGCTGGAGCAGTTGCGTCAGCGGGAGGCCGCATGAGCCCTCCAGTCACCGCGGTCACTGGCAACCGGCCGCACATCGGCTTCGGTCATGTGTGGCACACCCGGCTGCGCCCGCGCCGTCACCGTTTCATCGTCCCGACCTTCTTTCTGCTGCTGCCCATGCGCACGCTGCGCGCGCAGCCGCAGGCCGCGGGCGTGTTGGCGCTGAACCGGCCGGGTGCTCTGGCGTTTCGCGATGCCGACCACGGTGATGGCCGCAGCCCGCAAGCCGGGGGGGCATTGGCCTGGCTGGAAGAGCTGCTACGCGGCGAAGGCATTACCGATGCGCAGGGTGAGATCTGGCTGCACTGCTATCCGCGCATCCTGGGCTACAGCTTCAAGCCGGTGAGTTTCTGGTACTGCCACCGCCGTGACGGCAGCCTGCGTGCCATCGTGGCCGAAGTGAACAACACCTTCGGCGAGCGCCATGCCTACCTGCTCGACGCACCAAGGTACGGCGAGGAATTACGCGCGCGCAAGGTTTTCCATGTGTCGCCGTTTTGCCCGGTGGAAGGCGGCTACCGCTTTGAATTCAAGCGCAGTGGCATACAGGGGCTTGAGTCCACGCGCGTGCGCATCGACTTTGACGATGCCCAGGGCCCGCTGGTGCTCACCGGCGTGGCAGGGCGCCTGCAACCCTTGGACGCCAGCAGCCGCCGCCGGGCGCTGTGGCACTACCCGTTTCTGACATGGGGCGTCATTGCGCGCATCTACTGGCATGCCCTGCTGCTGTGGATCAAGCGTGCGCCCTTGCATTCCAAACCCACGCCGCCTGCACGGCCCGTGACCCGATCTTCCTCGCCGAGCACCTGACCATGAACACCACCACTGTCTCGCCGTCCGCGCTCCCCTTGCCTGACATGTCTGCCGCGGCACGCCATGGACTGCGACTGTTGCAGCGCCTGCAGCGTGGCACGCTCCATCTGGAGCTACCCGACGGCAACGTCGTGCAATTGGGTAGCGGCCAACACCCGCATGCCAGCATGCGCCTGCACAACTGGAAGGTGTTTGGAGCCGTCCTGCGCTCGGGGGATATTGGCCTGGCGGAGAGCTACATCGCCCAGGATTGGAGTACGTCCCACCTGGCCGACTTGTTGCGGTTGCTGATGGACAACCGCGATGCGCTGGAGTCTCTGGTCTATGGCGGCTGGTGGGGGCGGCTTGCGTACCGTCTGCGTCACCTGCTCAATCGCAACACCCGTGCCGGGAGCCGGCGCAACATCCACGCGCACTACGACCTGGGCAACGCTTTCTACACGCTGTGGCTGGACCCGAGCATGAACTACTCCAGTGCATGGTTTGAGGGCAACCTGGGGGGAGACCTCACCCAGGCGCAGCACGCCAAAGTACGCCGCGCCCTGCACAGCGCGGGCGTGCAGCCCGGCCACCGGGTGCTGGAAATCGGTTGTGGCTGGGGTGCCCTGGCAGAGATGGCCGCTGGCGAGTTCCGGGCGCAGGTGACAGGGGTGACGCTGTCCACGGAGCAACTGGCCTGGGGCCAGGCACGCATGCAGGCCGCGGGCCTGGCCGCCCAGGTGGATTTACGGCTGCAGGACTACCGTGATATCCAGGAAGGCCCGTTCGATGCCATCTGTTCCATCGAAATGGTCGAGGCCGTGGGGCAGGCTTATTGGCCTAGTTACTTTGGCGCCATGGCGCGCCTGCTCAAGTCGGGCGGGCGCGCCTGCGTGCAGAGCATCGTGATCGACGACGCGCTGTTCGACCGCTATGTGCGGGGTACCGATTTCATCCAGCAGTACATCTTCCCAGGGGGGTGTCTTCCCAGTCCATCGCGTTTTCGCGCCGCCGCACAGGGCGCGGGGCTGCGGGTGGTGGAGGAGTTTGCCTTCGGCCGCGACTACGCGGAAACCCTGCGCCGCTGGCACCAACGCTTCGTCCAGCAGCGAGCCCAGGTACAGGCCCGGGGATTTGATGCGTCTTTCCTGCGCACCTGGGAGTTCTATCTAGCGTACTGCGAGGCCGCATTCGACGCACGCAGCATCGACGTCGTGCAGTACACGCTGGTGAAGGACTGAAGCGCCCCTCACGGGCAACGATCCCCGCTTTTCATGGCCCCGTACGGCCCCCTTTTTTTCAACAAGAAAATCATCATGTTCTTATCTCGAATGACGGTCGCCGCCCGCTTGTACGCCGGGTTCGGATTGATCCTGGTCCTTTTGGTGGTGCTGACGGGTATCGCCCTGGTGAAGGTGAACCGCATTGACCAGGCGCTGCGAACCAACAACGACATCCACGTGCAGGTGCAGCGCTACGCCATCAACTTCCGTGGTTCGGCCCATGACCGCTCCATCGCCGTGCGCGACGTGGTGCTGAGTCCGTCCCCCGCCGAGCGCGACCGGGAGATCGCCACCATCGCTGCGCTGGCGGACTTTTACGCCCAGTCGGCTGCGCCGCTGGAAAAGCTCATCACCCGCAAAGGCGCGGCCCCTGAACTGGGGCAGCTGTATGCCGATATTCGCAGCGCTGAATCCAAGGCCGTGGCCACCACTCAGGCCATCATTGCCCAGGTGCAGGCGGGCGACGCCGCTGCGGCACAAACCCTGTGGACGCAGGCCAAGCCGCAATACGTGCAGTGGCTTGCAACCATCAACAAGCTCATCGACTTCAAGGAAGCGCGCATCCAGGCGACCAACCAGGGCGCCATGGACGAGGCGGGCAGCTTCCTCGGCGTGATGTTCTCGGCGCTGCTGCTGGCGTTGGTGCTCAGCGTGGCGGTGGCTTGGAGCGTGGCGCGCAGCATCGTGCGTCAGCTCGGGGCCGAACCCGCAGCGCTGGCCGACGTGGCCAGCCTCGTGGCGCAGGGCAACCTGCGGCCGGTGACGGGCGCTGCCCAGGCGCAGCCGGGGAGTGTGCTGGCATCGCTGGGGGCGATGCAGGCCAGTCTGGCGCGCGTGGTAGGCCAGGTGCGCCAGGCGTCGAACGCCGTCACCGTGGGTTCTGAAGAGATTGCCGGCGGCAACGCCGGGCTGCTGCAGCGCACCGAAGAGCAGGCCGCGAACCTGCAGCAGGCCGCCGCTTCCATGGAGCAGATGACCGCTTCGGTGAGGAACAACGCCGACTCGGCCCGCCAGGCCACCCAGGTCGCGGCCTCCGCCAGCCAGGCGGCCCACAAGGGCGGCGCGGTGGTGGCCCAAGTGGTCAGCACCATGGAGGAGATCACGGCCAGCAGCCACAAGATGGCCGACATCATCGGCGTGATCGATTCGATTGCGTTCCAGACCAACATTTTGGCGCTCAACGCTGCCGTGGAGGCTGCGCGCGCCGGTGAGCAGGGCCGCGGCTTTGCCGTGGTGGCCGGCGAAGTGCGGGCGCTGGCGCAGCGCAGTGCCGACGCTGCCAAGGAGATCAAAGGACTGATCGACGGCAGTGTGGCCAAGGTGGAGGAGGGCGCGCGCCTGGTGGGCGATGCAGGAGCCACCATGACCGACATCGTGGAACAGGCCCAGCGCGTGGCGGGCCTGATTGCGGAAATCAGCACCGCCACCGCCGAGCAGACCGACGGTATTGCCCAGGTGGGCAACGCCGTGACCCATCTCGACCAGGCCACCCAGCAAAACGCGGCCATGGTGGAGCAAAGCGCCGCGGCTGCACAGACCCTGAAGCAGCAGGCTGCGCAACTGGCCGAGGCCGTCAGTGTGTTCCGCTTGGCGCAGGACGCAGGCGGTGGTGCACCGGTGTCGGTGGTGCGCCGCACTTCCCCCATGGTGGCTGCTGCACCCTCTGCCTTGCGGCTCCGGGGCGAGGTTGCGGCTTCTGTTGCATATTAAAACAATAGCGGCTAGCGCTTGACCCATATGCCCTGGAGCCGAATTTCATCCTTGAAGCGCTGGGCTTTTGCAGGCGGTGCGGCCTTGGCGTTGGCGGTGGCTTCGGCCAATCCCACGACCGGACAGGACGGTGGCGCTGCCCCGGCCTGGGTGCGGCAATCCCTCATGGGGGCCACCCTGGCGGGGGAAGGGCAGATGCGGTTTTTGGGCTTGCGCATCTACGACGCACGGCTGTGGGTCACGCCTGGTTTTGACGCCAGCCGCTTTGGTGCGCACCCGCTGGCGCTGGAGTTGACCTACCACCGTGGCTTCACCGGTGCGGCCATTGCCCGGCGCTCGGTAGAGGAAATGCAGCGCCAGGCCAGCGTGCCTTCTGAACAGGCCGAGCGCTGGCAGCAGCGCCTGGCGGCCGTGATTCCCGACGTGCAGCCAGGCGAGCGGCTCACCGGCCTGTACCAGCCGGGCCAAGGCATGCGTCTGTGGCGTGGCAGCCAGGAGTTGGCCGCGATTGACGATGCGGAGCTGGCGCGCCTGTTCTTTGGCATCTGGTTGTCACCGCAGACCTCGGAGCCGGGCCTGCGCAGTGCCTTGCTGGCCCGCACTCCCGGCGGAGGGGCCCCATGACTCCCCGGGCTGCGCCCGTGCGTGCGGTTCCGCTGCCCCGTTGGTGGTCCGGGCCGGCCTATGGCCTGCTCGGTCTGCCGCTGGCCTTTGTGGCCTTGCCGCTGTATGTGGTGTTACCGCATTACTACGCCACGGAATTGGCTTTGCCGTTGGCCAGTGTGGGTGCTTTGCTGATGCTGGTGCGTCTGCTGGATGCGGCCGCCGAGCCCCTGCTGGGGCGCTTGAGCGACCGCCTGTACCAAGGCCCGCTGCGTGCGGTCCTGTGGGTGGCGGGGGGCTCGGCCTTGGTGCAGGTGCTGGGGTTGTCGGGGCTGTTCTTTCCCGCGGTGCAAGGACCGCAGGCGTTGGCGGCGTGGATGGTGGCAGGGTTGTTGGTGACCTGCCTGGCGCACAGCCAGTTGGTGATTGCGCACCAGGCCTGGGGCGTGCGTCTGGGCGGCGACGCGCTGCAGCGCAGCCGTGTCGTGGCCTGGCGCGAAGGTCCGGGGCTGATCGGCGTGGTCACGGCCAGTGCGTTGTCGGTGGCCTGGGGCGCCGGGCCCATGCTGGTGGTGTTCGCGCTGAGCTTGCTGGCCGGGTGGCTGGCCCTGTGGTGGGCGCCGCGCCCTGCAGCACCTGCGCCGCGGGATTTATCTGCCGCTTTTGCCTGGGCCACGGTCTGGCAACCCTTGCACCAGCCAGCCTTTCGTCGCTTGCTGGCGGTGTTTTTGTGCAACGGCATTGCCAGCGCAGTTCCGGCGGCGTTGATGCTGTTTTTTGCCCAGGACCGGCTGCAGGCCACACAGGCGCAGATTGCTTTGTTTCTGGTGCTGTACTTTGTCAGCGGGGCGCTGTCCATGCCAGGGTGGCTGCGCGCGGTGCGCCGCTGGGGGCTGGAGCGCGCCTGGCTGGGCGGCATGCTGCTGGCGGTGGCCTGTTTTGGCTGGACGACGCTCCTGGGCAGCGGGCAGATTGCGGCCTTTGCGTGGATCTGTGCGTTGTCCGGTATCGCCTTGGGGGCGGATCTGGCCTTGCCCGGGGCTTTGCTGGCGCGCTTGGTGGAACGCCAGGGGGCTCAGGGGCGCAGCGAAGGGGCGTACCTGGGGTGGTGGAACCTGGCCACCAAACTGAATCTGGCCCTGGCCGCAGGCGCGGCGCTGCCGTTGCTGCAGTGGCTCGGCTACAGCCCCGGCATCCAGGACGCCCACGCGCTACAGCGCCTCGCTTGGGCTTACGCGCTGCTGCCTTGCGCCCTCAAGCTTCTGGCAGCAGGTTTGCTGTACCGCCTGCTGATCCGCCCCTCCCCGCCGTTGCATGACCAAGGAGTTACCCCATGAACACCCGCCGCCACGCCTTGCTGGCCTTGCTCGCGGGCACTGCCGTGTTGACCGGCTGTGCCAGCCCCCAGGTGACCGACTATGCCCAGGAGCGTCCACAGCTGCAGCTGGACCGCTACTTCAACGGCCGCATCCTGGCCCACGGTATTTTTCAGCAGCGAGGCGGCGAGGTGGTGCGCCGCTTTACCGTGGTGATGGATTGCCACTGGGAGGGCCATCAAGGCGTGCTGGACGAGGCTTTCACCTATTCGGACGGCAGCACCCAGCGCCGTATCTGGCGCCTGACCAAGCATGCTGATGGGCGCTACACCGGGACCGCTGACGATGTGGTGGGTGAGGCCCAGGGCCAGACCGCGGGCAATGCCTTCCGCTGGAACTACACGCTGCGCCTGCCGGTGGACGGCAAGGAGTATGAAGTGCAGTTCGACGACTGGATGTTCCTGGTCGATGACCGGGTGATGCTCAATCGGGCCACGATGCGCAAGTTCGGCGTCACCCTGGGCGAGGTATTGCTGTCGTTCACCAAGACATAAGGAGCCGCACTGTGCCTTTGAACCCCGCGATCACTGACTGGCGCGGCAAGCGCGTGTGGCTGGTGGGCGCCTCCAGCGGTATTGGCCGGGCCGTCGCAGCGCAATTGCACGCACAGGGCGCGCAGGTGATCGTGTCGGCACGCCAGCAGGCGCTGCTGGCGGCGTTTGCGCACGAACACCCTGGCAGCCAAGCAGTGGTGCTGGATGTGACCGATGCCCAGGCGGTCCTGGACGTTGCCGCGCGCCTGCAGACCGAGTCACCACTGGACCTGGTGTGCTACTGCGCCGGCCACTACACCCCCATGCGTGCCGACACGCTGGCGCTGCCCGAGCTGCTGCGCCATCAGCAGGTCAACCTGACGGGCGCGCTGCATGTGCTCGCCGCCGTGGTCCCGGGACTCCTGGCATCTGCCCAGGCGGGACGCGTACCTCACTTGAGTCTGGTGGCCAGTGTTGCAGGCTGGCGCGGTCTGCCGCAGAGCTTGGCCTATGGACCGACCAAGGCGGCCCTCATCAACCTGGCCGAGACGCTGTTCCTTGACCTGCGCCCGCAGGGCGTGGGCGTGAGCGTGGTGAACCCCGGCTTTGTCGATACGCCCCTGACGCGCCAGAACGACTTCAACATGCCCGCGCTGCTCACGCCGGAGCAGGCGGCCCAGGCCATACTGCGTGGTTGGGGGAGGGGCGCGTTTGAACTGCATTTTCCACGCCGCTTCACGCTGTGGCTCAAGCTGCTGCGCGTGCTGCCGTACCGCTGGTACTTTCCGCTGGTCCACCGTATGACCGGGCTGTGACGCATGCACCCACCTATAGACACCCACGCTTGCGTCGCCCGGCTGGTCCAGCTCTACGAGCAGCTAACCCCCGCGCAGTTGCCCCTACTGGAGGACTACTACGCGCTTGACGCACGGTTCAAGGACCCCTTCAATGATGTGCACGGCGTGCCCGCCATCCGTGCCATCTTTGCCCACATGTTCGAGAGCCTGGAGCAGCCGCGCTTTGTCGTCACCCAGCGGCTGGTGCAGGACGACCGGGCCTTTTTGCAATGGGAGTTCCACTTCCGCCTGAAGCGCTGGCGGGCACAGGTGCCTCAGTGCATCCACGGCGCGACCCTGGTGCATTTTGATGCCCAAGGCCGCGTGACGCTGCACCGCGATTACTGGGACCCGGCTGAAGAGCTGTATGAAAAATTGCCTGTTTTGGGGGCTCTGATGCGCTGGCTGAGCAAGGCTGGCGCGGCACCCCTGCCGCATCCTCATCGCTGTTCACCCCCTAGCGACCGTTAAGGTGGAGAAGGGGAGAGGTTCATGCCGATGAACGTCCATGAAGCCACGATGCTCCCCACCACAAAGACGAACACCCCGACGACTTTCGTCATCGGGGTGTTCGAGGCCAAGAAAGAGATGGGGCGACCATCTCGTTAACGGCATAAGACGCGGCGGAGGGCTCTGCGGGAGGTGGTCAGCGTCCAAAACACGGACTCACCCGGATGGTCCGGAGCACTCTAAGGCAATTGCCGCGGCAAGGCCCTATCAGTAGCGGCCACCGCGGTAGCCACCACGGTCTGCGCCGCCGCCAAAACTTGGGCGAGCTTCCATGGGACGCGCGACGTTGACCGTCAGTGCACGTCCATCGACAGAACGGCCGTTCAGACCGTTAATGGCATCCTGTGCCTCGGAATCGCTGCCCATTTCTACAAAGCCGAAGCCCTTGGATCGGCCTGTATCACGCTCCATCATCACCTTGGCGGAGGTGACGGAACCAAATTGGGAAAACTGCTGGTGCAGCGATTCATCACGCACGGAATAGGCCAAGTTGCCCACGTACAGTCGGTTGTTCATGTCAGTGTCTTTCTTTCGGGAAATGAAGGGACGGCTTGTAAGCGCATCCCAGAGGAAATGAGCGGGGGAACCAAAATCAATGGCGCCGGCGCGCTGGAGGGGTGGTGCGCGTGCGGTTCTCGATATGCCGAAATGTCACTCGACCCTTGTTGAGGTCGTAGGGAGACATCTCCAGGGTCACCAGGTCACCGGCCAGAATGCGGATGCGGAACTTACGCATCTTGCCCCCGGTATACGCGATGAGCTGATGCCCGTTGTCAAGCGTGACGCGGTAACGGGCGTCAGGCAGAACTTCATCGACCTTGCCCTGCATTTCAATCAACTCTTCTTTGGCCACGGGTACCTCCGTCAATAGCAGGATCAGCCCAGTTGGTTGTGTAGCACCATGCGGCGCCCTTGCGCTAAGGCGTACTGGACTGCTTGTGTATCGCAGGGGAAGCTTGGGAGGAAGCGGAAGATGCGGTCGTACATTCCCCGGCGTATGGAAACCGAAGCAGTAACACCGACATTGGTGGTTTTGGTCAGCGGCGTGACAACGTAGTTGCCCACGCGCTCGGCGTTTTGTTTTTCAAGCATTGCAAACAGACAGGATGTAATCGCGAAGGCGACCATCCAGGAGAGAAAAGAGGGGAAAAGACCTGCCGCGCGTCGGCGCAGGAAAGGCGGGGGCAGACCCTGAAAGAGGTTTAAGGTCTGCGATGAGCTTGCTGCTTTGAAGAGTGACGGCCAACACTTTTGCAAGAAGTGCGGCGCAAGGCGCATCAGCCAGGATGCTGTCAGGCAGGCGCTATCGAAGCAAGCAGTGGGTAGCGCGTTGGCGGATTATTACTCACCGAAATGAAAAAAGCAAACTTAATTCTTGTGGATGTGCCCGATACCGACCAGCAGGCGTCTTAGGGCCCCGGATTGCTGCACAGTCCCTCGCACCTTTGTACGACGCTATCGAGGGTTTCGGAGGAAAAAGAAAAGGCCGCACGTTCTGGGAACTGTGCGGCCTTGTATGTGGTGCCCGGGGCCGGAATCGAACCGGCACGCCTTGCGGCGGGGGATTTTGAGTCCCCTGCGTCTACCAATTTCACCACCCGGGCAGGCGCGAAAGCGAAGTCGCAAATTATGGCACAGTAACGCGGTATGAAGACCTACCCCACCATTGAAGACGCGATCGGACACACGCCGCTGGTCGCACTGCAGCGCATCGGTGCACAGGACAACGCGGCACGCGGCAATGTCATTCTGGGCAAGCTAGAAGGCAATAACCCGGCGGGTTCGGTGAAGGATAGGCCGGCACTGTCGATGATCCGCCGGGCCGAAGAGCGCGGCGAGATCAAACCCGGCGATACGCTGATCGAGGCGACGTCGGGCAACACCGGTATCGCCCTGGCGATGGCTGCGGCCATCAAGGGCTATCGCATGGTGCTGATCATGCCGGAGGATCTGTCCGTGGAGCGCGCGCAGACCATGAAGGCCTTTGGCGCGGAGCTGGTTCTCACGCCCAAGAGCGGGGGGATGGAATACGCGCGGGATCTGGCCGACCAGATGGTGGCGCAGGGCAAGGGCGTGGTGCTGGACCAGTTTGCCAACCCGGACAACCCCCGCATCCACTACGAGACCACCGGCCCCGAACTGTGGGAGCAGACCGAGGGGCGCATCACCCATTTCGTGAGCGCCATGGGCACCACGGGCACCATCACGGGCGTCGCGCGCTTCCTGCGCGAGAAGAACCCCGCGGTGCGCATCGTGGGTGCGCAGCCGCAGGAAGGCTCGCGTATCCCGGGCATTCGCAAGTGGCCCGAGGAATACCTGCCCAAGATTTACGAGCCCCAGTTGGTGGACGAATTGGTGCTGGTGAGCCAGGACGATGCCGAGGACATGGCACGGCGCCTGGCGCGCGAAGAGGGCATCTTTGCCGGCATCTCCGCAGCCGGCGCCTGCTGGGTGGCGCAGCAGATCGCGCAACGCGAGGAAAACGCCACCATCGTTTTCGTGGTGTGCGACCGGGGCGACCGCTACCTCTCCACCGGCGTCTTCCCGGCGTGAACGTGAAGATCACAGTGGGCATCAATAAGGCCGCTGGCGCCCGGTAGTCAAGCCCAAGCAGCTATTAATTACGGAGCGCTGTGACTGCCATGGCGCATGCTGGAGGAGCATCGCTATGTCGTACGAAACCCGCTATTGCACCCACTGCGCCACGGCGCTGGCGCCCATCGTGGTCATTGAGGACAGCGGCGAGAAGGAACGCCTGCGCTGCCCCGCCTGCGGCTGGACGCACTGGAACAACCCGACGCCCGTGCTGGCGGCCATCGTGGAGGTGGACGGCCGCGTGCTGCTGGCGCGCAATGCGCTCTGGCCACCCAAGATGTTCGCGCTGATCACTGGTTTCATGGAGGCCGGCGAGACGCCCGAGGACGGCATTGCCCGCGAAGTCAAGGAAGAAACCAACTTGGACGCGCGCAGTGTGCAGCTGGTGGGCGTGTATGAGTTCATGCGCATGAACCAGGTCATCATCGCCTACCATGTGCGGGCCGAAGGCGAGGTGCGCCTGTCGCCGGAGCTGCTGGAGCACCGCTTTTATGAGCTGGACCAGCTCAAGTGCTGGCCCGCGGGCACAGGCTATGCGCTGGCCGACTGGCTGCGCTCGCGTGGCCACGAGCCGGTGTTCTTCACCGCCGAGGAAAATGCAGAGCGCCGCCGCGGACTGGACGCGCCGAAGGACTGAGAAAAATGGACATCCACAAGGAAATCGACACCCGGGGCCTGAACTGCCCCCTGCCCATCCTCAAGGCCAAGAAGGCCTTGGCCGACATGGCCAGCGGCCAGCTGCTCAAGGTGGTGGCGACCGACAGCGGCTCGCTGCGCGACTTCCAGGCGTTTGCCCGGCAGACCGGCAACGAACTGGTTGAGCAACAGACCGTGGGCGAAGAATTCATCCACGTGCTGCGCCGTCGCTGAATGATTAAGGACTAAATAGCCGTCCAGCGCTTGTTGGGCAAGCGCTGGTAGCTATCAAAATAGGAATCCGGGCGGGAGGCAGGGGTACCGCTCCGGCGGTGCGTTACAGCGCCAGGGATTGGAGGTATTCGCGGAACTGCGGGCCCACCTGCGGGTGCTGCAGTGCCAGTTCGACCGTGGCTTCCAAAAAGCCTTCCTTGCTGCCGCAGTCGTACCGTTTGCCGGCGTACTGGTAGGCATACACCGTCTCGTGCTGCATCAGGCGCGCGATCGCATCGGTGAGTTGGATCTCGCCGCCCACGCCCTGCGGCTGGTTGCGGATCTCTTCGAAGATGCGCGGCGTGAGCACATAGCGGCCGGCCACGCCCATGCGCGACGGTGCCTTTTCGGGTGCGGGCTTCTCCACGATCTCGTCAACGCGGATCAGCGCGCCGCCAGCGCTCTCGCCCTTGACGATGCCGTAGCGCTTGGTGTGCTCCAGCGGGACTTCCTGCACGGCCAGCAGCGAGCGCCCCTGCTTGGCGAAAGCGGCCGTCATCTGCGCCATCACGCCGGGGCCGCCGGGCTCGCCGGTCATCAGGTCGTCGGCCAGGATGACGGCAAAGGGCTCGTTGCCCACCAGGGGCTCGGCGCACAGCACGGCATGGCCCAGTCCCAACGAGCGTGGCTGGCGCACAAACAGGCAGTTCATGTCGTCGGGCGCGATGCTGCGCACCAGCGCGAGCATCTCGCGCTTGCCGGCGTTCTCCAGCTCGTTCTCCAGTTCGTACGCGGTATCGAAATGGTCCTCGATCGCGCGCTTGCTGCGGCCGGTGACGAACACCATGTCGCGGATGCCGGCCTCGTAGGCCTCCTCGACCGCGTACTGGATCAGGGGCTTGTCCACCACCGGCAGCATCTCCTTGGGCGATGCCTTGGTGGCGGGCAGGAAGCGGGTGCCGAGCCCCGCGACGGGAAAGACGGCCTTGCGGACACGGGTGGGTGCGTTCAAGTCGGGTGCCTCACTAAAAAGGGTGCCGGGTAAAAACAAGGGCGCCTGCAGCGCCCTTGTCCGGTGATCGGGCTGATCTTAGCCCAGGCGCGCGAGCTGCTCCTCGATGCGCGCCAGCGTGGCCCCGAAGTCGGCCACGCGCTTCTTTTCCTGCTCGATCACGGCCGGCGGGGCCTTGGCCACGAAAGCCTCGTTGCCCAGTTTGCCGTTGGCCTTGGCGATCTCGCCGGACAGGCGCGCGGCCTCCTTGGACAGGCGGGCCTTTTCAGCAGCGATGTCGATCTCCACGAACAGTGCCAGGCGGGCGTCGCCCACCACGGCCACGGGCGCGCTTTGCGCGGCCTGGGCCCAGGCGGCCTCGTCGTCGAACACCTTCACCTCGCTGAGCTTGGCCAGGTTCTGCAGCACCGGGGCGATGTTGCGCATGAAGTCCGCGTCGCCCGCCACCAGCAGCGGCAGGCGCTGTGCGGGCGACACGCCCATCTCGCCGCGCAGCGTGCGGCAGGCGTCCACCACTTGCTTGATGCGCGCCACGTAGGCGATGGAGCCCTCGTCGATTTTCTCGGGCTGGGACTGCGGATAGGCGGCGATGGCGATGGAGTCGCCCTTCAGGCCCGCCAGCGGGGCCACTACCTGCCACAGCGCTTCGGTGACAAAGGGGATGACGGGGTGCGCCAGGCGCAGGATGGCCTCCAGCACGCGGATCAGCGTGCGGCGCGTGGCGCGCTGCTGCGCCTCGTCGCCAGTCTGGATCTGCACTTTGGCGATTTCCAGGTACCAGTCGCAGAACTCGTTCCAGACGAAGTCGTAGAGGGTGTTGGCCACGTTGTCCAAGCGGAACTCGGCGAAGCCCTTGGCCACTTCGGCCTCGACCTGTTGCAGCTGCGAGACGATCCAGCGGTCGGCCTGGCTGAAGCGCAGGTAGCTTTCAGTGCAGCCCTGCGCGGTGTCCATGCCGCAGTCGTAGCCCTCGCAGTTCATCAGCACGAAGCGGCTGGCGTTCCACAGCTTGTTGCAGAAGTTGCGGTAGCCCTCGCAGCGCTTGCTGTCGAAGTTGATGCTGCGGCCCAGCGACGCCAGCGCGGCGAAGGTGAAGCGCAGCGCGTCGGCGCCATAGGCGGGAATGCCCTCGGGAAATTCCTTTTGCGTGTTCTGGCGCACTTTGGTCGCGGTCTCGGGGCGGCGCAGGCCCTGGGTGCGTTTGTCCAGCAGCGGCTCCAGCGCAATGCCGTCGATCAGGTCCACCGGGTCGAGCACGTTGCCCTCGGACTTGCTCATCTTCTTGCCCTGCGCGTCCAGCACCAGGCCGTGGATGTAGACATGCTTGAACGGCACGCGCCCGGTGAAGTGCGTGGTCATCATGATCATCCGGGCGACCCAGAAGAAGATGATGTCGTAGCCCGTGACCAGCACGCTGCTGGGCAGGTACAGGTTGTAGTCGTCGGTGGCACCATCGGTCTGGTTTGGCCAGCCCATGGTGCTGAAGGGCACCAGGGCGCTGGAGTACCAGGTGTCGAGCACGTCGGCATCGCGGGTCAGCGTCTTGCCGGGGGCCTGGGCCTGGGCCTCTTGTTCGTTGCGGGCCACGTACACATTGCCGTCCTCGTCGTACCAGGCAGGGATCTGGTGGCCCCACCACAGCTGGCGGCTGATACACCAGTCCTGGATGTTGTTCATCCACTGGTTGTAGGTGTTGACCCAGTTCTCGGGCACGAACTGCACCTGGCCGCTGGCCACGGCGTCGATGGCCTTTTGCGCGATGCTCTTGCCGGTGGCGTCGCCCGTGCCTTCTTGGGCCACCTTGTTCATGGCCACGAACCACTGGTCGGTCAGCATGGGCTCGATCACCTGGCCGGTGCGGGTGCAAATCGGCACCATCAGCTTGTGCTTCTTGGTCTCGACCAGCAGGCCCTGGGCCTCCAGGTCGGCCACGATGGCCTTGCGCGCCACGAAGCGGTCCATGCCCTGGTACTTGGCGGGGGCGTTCTCGTTCACCGTGGCCTGCAGGGTGAGCACGCAAATCATGGGCAGCTTGTGGCGCTGGCCCACCTGGTAGTCGTTGTTGTCGTGCGCGGGCGTGACCTTGACCACGCCGGTGCCGAACTCCTTGTCCACGTAGGCGTCGGCAATCACCGGGATCTCGCGGTCGCACAGCGGCAGCTTGACCATCTTGCCGATCAGGTGCGCGTAGCGCTCATCCTCGGGGTGGACCATCACGGCCACGTCGCCCAGCATGGTCTCGGGGCGGGTGGTGGCCACCACCAGCTGGCCGCTGCCGTCGGCCAAGGGGTAGGCGATGTGCCACAGCGAGCCGTCTTTTTCCTCGTTCTCCACTTCCAGGTCCGACACGGCGGACTGCAGTTTGGGGTCCCAGTTCACCAGGCGCTTGCCGCGGTAGATCAGGCCCTGCTGGTACAGCTTCACGAAGGTGTCGGTCACCACCTTGGAGAGCTTGTCGTCCATGGTGAAGTACTCGCGGCTCCAGTCCACGCTGTCGCCCAGGCGTCGCATCTGGGTGGTGATGGTGTTGCCGCTCTTTTCCTTCCACTCCCACACCTTCTTCACGAAGTCGGGGCGGCCCAGGTCATGGCGGCTCACGCCTTGCTCTTGCAGCTGGCGCTCGACGACGATTTGTGTGGCAATGCCCGCGTGGTCGGTGCCCGGCACCCAGACGGTGTTGTGCCCCAACATGCGGTGGTAGCGCGTCAGGCTGTCCATGATGGTCTGGTTGAACGCATGGCCCATGTGCAGTGTGCCCGTCACGTTGGGCGGAGGCAGCTGGATGGCGAATGCCGGCTGCCCGGCCTGCGCCGCGCCCGTGCCGCGGTAGCCTGCCACGCCGTAGCCGCGCTTTTCCCATTCGGGGCCCCAGTGGGCCTCCAGGGCGGCGGGCTCAAAGGACTTGGAGAGGCTGTTCAGGCCGGGTTGTTCGATCGTGTCGCTCATGGCAATGAAAAACGGCATCCCGTGGGATGCCGCCTGGGCAGTGGTTCGGAGGATGGGGGCATTTTATTCGGTTACCGCCATGCTTCCATACTGATAGCTGCTTGCGCTTGCTGGATAAGCGCTGGAGGCGCTTTTTACTCAGACCCTGTGGTGGGCACGAATTCGGGGCGGTCGTTGGTCTGGGGTTTGAGCGGCGCGCTGGCATGGCCGCCGGCGCGTTCCTTGCGCCATTGCTCCTTGCGCGCCGTCCACTCGGCCAGCCGGGCGTGGGCGGTGGTGCTTTCGCGCTGCATCTGCGCGGTGTCGGCCAGTTGGGCCGACAGCTCCAGCCGGATGCCGTTGGGGTCGAAGAAGTAGATGCTCTTGAAGATGTGGTGGTCGGTCACTCCGAGCACCTGCACACCGTGTGCCTGCAGACGGGTTTTGGTGTCCTCCAGCTCTTGCACGGTGTTCACGCGGAAGGCGATGTGGTTGACCCACGGGGGGGTGTTGGGCGAGGGCTCGGGCTTCACGTCGTCGCCCAGGTCGAAGAACGCGATGAACGAGCCGTCCTGCAGCCGGAAGAAGAAGTGGGTGTAGGGGCAGTACTCGCCCGTGCTGGGCACGTAGTCGCTCTGGATGATGTGGTACAGCGGCAGGCCCAGGATGTCCTCGTAGAAGTGGCGCGTCTCCTCCGCGTCGCGCGCCTTGTAGGCGTAGTGGTGCAGCTGCTGGATGGCGGCGGGGGGCGGGAGGGTGTCGTGGGGAGCAGTCATGGCGTTGTCTCCGGGATAGGGCGCCAGGGCGCATGCTGGTATGAAGAAGTGCCTGAAATTCTACTATTCGTAATTGATTTGCGTTAAGTGAATTTGAAAAACCGCTGTCCAGCAGGCATGGCGCAGCCGCCGCGGCAAAGGCGGCCGGTGGCCTCAAACGGGAAAGAGGGAGTGGTGCTCAGGCGTTCGCCTGGGCGGCTTTCTTCCAGGCATCCGCGGCGGCCTCTGCGTCGCCGCGCTGCTCGGCCAGCTCGGCAAGATGGCGCCAAGCGCTGGCGCGCAGCGACGCATCGGGAAGCTGCTGAGCGGCCTGGGTGAAGAGTTGCTGGGCCTTGCCCCACAGGTTGCGCTGCAGGCAGGCCTTGGCCGACAGGTATTGCAGACGCGCGTTGCGCGGAGCCGCCTGCTGGGCGGACTCGATGCGCGCCAGCCAGTTGGCATCCAGCGCCTGCAGGCTGCCCTCAAGCGCGCGCACCAGTTTGAGCACCTGGGCATCGGGCAGCGGGGGCTGAGCGGGGTCCGTCATGCGTTCCCACACCGGCAGAAGCCATGCGCGCACCTGCATCGCATCGCCGCCCAGCTGGCCCAGGCGCTGCGCCGCATGCACGGCAATCTCGGGCATGGCGCGCTCATGGGGCTCCAGCCCCAGCCAGATGCGCTGCAGTTGGGCTGGGTCGTAGGCGCCGTTGATCAGTTCCATTGCCAGGCCGCGCACGATGCTCTCGGCGGCGGCCGGCGAAAAGGCGTGGTGCTTGCCCAGCAGACGGGCGGTTTCCAGCGCCTGCTCGGTCTGGTGCGACAGGCGCGATGCCTTGAGTTTGGCGCGCAGTGCCAGCGTGCGGCGCGCCGTGCCGGCCGGCAGGACGGAAAGGCGCTCCAGCGCGGTGGTGGCGTCGCGCTCGTCCAGCGACCAGCGTGCCGCGCGCAGCTGCGCGCCCTCGCGCAATTCCTGCTCGATGGCGGCCGCCCGATCGGGAATGTTGTCCAGCGCCTGCTGCAAGTGTGCTTCCCGCGTGGCACGGTCCTGCAGCGCATGCGAGCTTTCCGCGGCCACCATGTGGGCCAGCGTGCGCAGCCGACGGCCATGGGGCAGGGCTTCCTTGGCGTCTTCGAGGGCGCGCTCCTGCACGATCGCGGATTCCGCGGACTTGCGGGCGCGCAGGAAGCGCCCTCCCAGCATCTGCGACAGCGCATCCAGCAGCGCACCGTGCATGGCACGCTCCTTTTGCAGCAGGCGCCAGCGGCGCGCCTGCATGGGTAGCTCCAGCAGCGCCGCCAGGGCGCGCAGCGCCGCGTACAGCAGCGTGAAGCCGCCGAACAGCAGCATCAGCACCATGTTGAGGGACAGGTCGATGCGGTAGGGCGGCCAGAACAGCGTGACCGTGCCCTGGTTGTTGCCCGCAAACAGGGCGACGGCAACGGCCACACCGAACAGGGCCAGGAACCAGAGTGCTGCGCGCATGGGCAGAGTGTCCTAGGGGCGGGTCAACGGCCGGCCGCGGCCGTGGCCAGCGCGGCGAAGGTGTCCTCCAGCGCGGGCATTTCGACAGTCTTCATGTGCGCCTGCAGCTGCTGCAGGGCCGCGGTGGCGTTCTGCGTGCGGCGCGAGGCAGGATCGAAGTACTTGCCCAGCGCGCTGTAGGCGCCGGCCAGGTCGGCGCGCGCCGAGTCCATGCGACGCGCCAGCAGGCCCAGCCGTGCATTGAGCAGCTTGAGCTTGAGGTTCTCGCGCAGGAAGAAGGCCTGGTCGGGGGCGAGCAGGATGGCGTCGGGATGGTCGATGCGGCTCACGCGCACCAGGCCGCGCACCTCGTCGCGCACGCCTTCCCAGGTGCGGTGCAGCGTGGCTTGCCAGCGGGGCTGGCTGGCGGTGCTCGCGGCGGGGGCGGGCGCCGTCGCCTCGCCCGCCGGGCGGCGCATGCTGGCTGCTTGGGCCACGCTGCCCAGCAGGGGCAGCTCGTCCACCTGGCGCACCAGGTCGTCCAGGCGGCCGAGCAGACCTGCAGTGTCGATGACGTTGGCGCGCTCCAGGCGCTCCAGGTCATGGCCCATGGCGCGCAGCACGGGCGCCAGGCGCGGCTGCGATGCGCGCTCCACGCGCTGGCTCGCGCTCTTGAGCGCGGCCACCAGGGGCTGCAGGCTGCCCGTGAGCTGGGCCTGCTGCTGCGCCAGGCGGATGGCGGCTTCCACGTCCACCACCAGGTTCTCGTCGCGCGTGCGCGAGAGGCTTTGCATGAGCTCTTCCAGCTGGCTGCGCTGCAGCGCGACTTCGCTCACGCGGGCTTCTGCCACGGCCAGGCGCGTGGAGGTCTCGCGCGCCAGCTCCTGCGCTTGCTGGGCCATGGTGCGTGCCTCGATGGCCTGGGCGCCGGAGTCGGCCGACTGGCGTGCCAACTGCTCCTGGATGGACGACAGCCGCTGCCACAGCATCACCGAACTGGCCAGCGCGGCAATGGCGATGGCGCTCAGCGCGAATAGGGTCGCGCGGCCGCCGTGGGCCGCGGCGGGCCGGGGAGCGGCGGGCGCCGGTGCGGGCAGCCCGGATGAGGACTCATTGCTCATAAAGCGATTCTATCGAGGCTGCCACTTCATCGAACGCCGGACGGCATTCGTGCACACTGCCAAAGCCGGCCACACGTGCGGCCTGCGCGATACGCGGGTGGGTGGTCAGGGCGCGGGCCATGCCCCAGTGTTGCGCGGGCAACACAGCACGCAGGTTGGCGATGGCCTCGGAACTGCTCAGCAGCCAGACCGAGCCGTCGCTGGCGGCTGCTTGCGCCAGCTCCAGTTGCTGGGCGTCGAGGCAGGGGGCGCCGCGCTCGTACGCGGCGACGAAGTCCACCGCGCCACCCGCAGCGGCAATCTGCCGGGCCAGCCATTCGCGCCCGTTGCCGCCCTCGGCCGTGGGGGCGTTGGCTCCACGCACGATGAGCACGCGGTCGCCCGGGCCGATCTGCGGCGCGACCACTTGCCACAGGGCTTCGGAGTCAAACTGCGCGGCGTCGGCGCCGGGAGCGTCAATGCGCTCGGGCGCAACCCCGGCCTGCACGAGTGCCGCCACGGTACCGGGGCCGGGAGCCCATACTCTCGTTTTGATAGCTGCTAACGCTTGTCCAGAAAGCGCTAGAGGCATATTTGATTCAAAGAAATACTGCGCCGCATTGCCGCTCACGAACATCACCGCGCAGTAGCGGTCCACGCATGCCCGGGCCTGTTGCAGCTCCTCGCGCAGAGCCGGGTTGGTCACCGGGCCGATGGCGATGAGTGGCAGCGCCAGCGCGGCGATGCCGCGCGCCTGCAGATCGGCGGCCCACTGCGTGGCCTCGCGCGCGGGGCGCGTGACGATGGCCCGGGGCGGCTGCACGGGCAAGGTCAGAGCGCTCCCACGGCGCCGGCGGTGCGCAGCTGTGCGGCGACGGCCAGTCCCAGTGCATCGGCCTGCTCCAGCGTATGCACGGGGGCCGCGCCCTCGGCGCGCACCAGCGGCACCCGGGCCGCGACGTCGCCCCAGGCGGCGCGCAGCGAGAGCGTGTCGCCGTCCCACTGGCCATGCGCGGCCAGCGGCATGGAGCAGCTCCCTCCCATGGCGCGGCTCACGGCACGCTCGGCCGTCACCGTGAGCCAGGTGCGCTCATGGGCCAGCGGCGCCAGCGCCTCGCGCAGGTCGTGGCGGTCGCCGCGGATCTCGATGCCCAACGCGCCCTGGCCGGCGGCGGGCAGCATCTGCTCGGGCGTGAACACGGCGCGGATGCGCTCGTGCAGGCCCAGGCGCTTCAGGCCTGCGGCCGCGAGCACGATGGCCGCGTACTGGCCCTCGTTCAGCTTGCGCAGGCGCGTCTGCACGTTGCCGCGCAGCGGCTCGATCTGCAGGTCGGGGCGCAGCGCTTGCAGCAGCACCTGGCGGCGCAGGCTGGAAGTGCCCACCACCGCACCGTGGGGCAGTTCGTCCAGCGATGCGTAGCCGGGCGACACGAAGGCGTCGCGCGGGTCCTCGCGCTCCATCACACAGGCCAGGGCGAAGCCCTGGGGCAGTTCCATGGGAACGTCCTTGAGCGAATGCACCGCGATGTCGGCGCGGCCTTCCTCCAGCGCCACTTCCAGCTCCTTCACGAACAGGCCCTTGCCGCCCACCTTGGACAGCGTGCGGTCCAGGATCTGGTCGCCGCGCGTGGTCATGCCCAGCAGCGCCACGGCGTGGCCGCGCGCGCGCAGCAAGGACTGCACATGCTCGGCCTGCCAGAGCGCGAGTTGGCTTTCGCGCGTGGCGATCACGATGGAAGGAAGCGAGGGAGAGGGAGTGGTCATTGCGGCGTCTGTCTCGGCCCCCGCAGGCACGGCGGCGGGGCAGCGGGGGGATGCTAGCATGCTGCGCTGCAACAGCCGCGCCATTCCATCAACCATCCCATCGGCGCGCCAGGAGACCTTTGCGCATGACCGCCCCCGCCCGCAAGACCGACGCCGCCGCGGCGCCGGCGCCCGCCCGCAAGACCGACAAGGACCTGCCGCTGATCCAGGACATCCGCCTGCTGGGGCGCATCCTGGGCGACGTGATCCGCGAACAGGAGGGCGTGGCCGCCTATGACCTGGTGGAGCAGGTCCGCAAACTGTCAGTGGCCTTCCGGCGCGACGCGGATCACGAGGCCGACAAGGCGCTGAAGAAGCTGCTCAAGGGCCTGACGGGCGACCAGACGGTGAGCGTGATCCGCGCCTTCACGTACTTCAGCCACCTGGCCAACCTGGCCGAGGACCGCCACCACATCCGCCGCCGCGCCGTGCACGAGCGCGCGGGCAGCGCGCAGGAGGGCAGCATCGAGGTGGCGCTGGCGCGCCTGCGCTGGGCCGGCATCGCGCCGCGCACCGTGGCGCAGACGCTGGCCACCAGCTATGTGGCGCCGGTGCTCACGGCCCACCCGACCGAGGTGCAGCGCAAGAGCATCCTGGACGCGGAGCGCGAGATCGCCCTGCTGCTCACCCAGCGCGACGATATCCAGGCGCGCGCCCAGCTCTACAACAGCGCGAAGGACACGCTCACCCCGCGCGAGCTGGCCGCCAACGAGGCGCAGCTGCGCGCGCGCGTGGCCCAGCTGTGGCAGACGCGGCTGCTGCGCTACTCCAAGCTCACCGTGGCCGACGAGATCGAGAACGCCCTTTCGTACTACGAATACACCTTCCTGCACGAGATCCCCAAGATCTATGCCGAGCTGGAGCGCGAGCTGGGCGGCAGCCACCCCGTGGCGAGCTTCCTGCGCATGGGCCAGTGGATCGGTGGCGACCGCGACGGCAACCCCAACGTGAGCGCCGACACGCTGGCCCTGGCCCTGCGCCGCCAGGCCGAGGTGGCGCTGCGCCACTACCTGACCGAGGTGCATCACCTGGGGCGCGAGCTGTCGCTCTCCAGCAACCTGGTGCAGGTCTCGGCCGAGATGCTGCAGCTCGCCGCACGCTCGCCTGACACCAGCGAGCACCGCCGCGACGAGCCCTACCGCCGCGCACTCACGGGCGTGTACGCGCGCCTGGCCGCCACGCTCAGGGATTTGACGGGCGGCGAGGCTGCACGCCATGCCGTAGCCCCACAGAATGCGTACGCCAGCGCGGGCGACTTCCTGGCCGATCTGCGCGTGATCGAGGCTTCGCTGCGCTCGCACCGCGGTGCGGCCCTGGTGGGCGAACGCCTGCGCCCGCTGATGCGCGCAGTGGAAGTGTTCGGTTTCCACCTGGCCACGGTGGATCTGCGCCAAAGCTCCGACCAGCACGAGCGCGTGGTGGCCGAACTGCTGGCCACCGCCCGGGTGGAGTCCGACTACGAGGCCCTGCCCGAGCCCGCGCGCCGCGCGCTGCTGCTGCGCCTGCTGTGTGACGCACGGCCCCTGCGCGTGGTGGGGGCGCCGTATTCCGAGCACACGACGGGTGAGGTCGCCATCTTCGAGACCGCGCGCCAGATGCGCGAGCGCTATGGCGACGACGCCATCCGCCACTACATCATCAGCCACACCGAGACGGTGAGCGACCTGCTGGAGGTGCTGCTGCTGCAAAAGGAGGTGGGCCTGCTGCAAGGCACGCTGGACACGGGCGCCAGGGCGGACCTGATCGTGGTGCCGCTGTTCGAGACGATCGAGGACCTGCGCAATGCCGCGCCCATCATGCGCGAGTTCTACGCGATCCCTGGCATCGCGCAGTTGGTGCGCGCCAGCGGGGCCGAGCAGGACATCATGCTCGGCTACAGCGACAGCAACAAGGACGGCGGCATTTTCACCAGCAACTGGGAGCTGTACCGCGCCGAGATCGCGCTGGTGGCGCTGTTCGACGAGATGAACGCCGCCCAGGCGGGTGCGCCCATCCAACTGCGCATGTTCCACGGCCGTGGCGGCACGGTGGGGCGTGGCGGCGGGCCCAGCTACCAGGCCATCCTGGCGCAGCCGCCCGGCACCGTGCGCGGGCAGATCCGCCTGACCGAACAGGGCGAGGTGATCGCCTCCAAGTACGCCAACCCCGAGATCGGCCGGCGCAATCTGGAGACCCTGGTGGCCGCCACGCTGGAAGCCACGCTGCTGCAACCCACCAAGTCCGCCACCAAGGCGTTCCTGGAAGCGGCCGAGCAGCTCTCGCAGGCCAGCATGGAGGCTTACCGCGCGCTGGTGTACGAGACACCGGGCTTCACCGATTACTTCTTCAATTCCACGCCGATCCGCGAGATTGCCGAGCTCAACATCGGCTCGCGCCCGGCCAGCCGCAAGGCCAGCCAGCAGATCGAGGATCTGCGCGCCATCCCCTGGGGCTTCAGCTGGGGCCAGTGCCGCCTCACGCTGCCGGGCTGGTTTGGCTTCGGCGCTGCGGTGGATGCCTTCACGCATGCACCGGGCAAGGACCCCAAGGCCCAGCTGGCGCTGTTGCAGAAGATGTACCGGCAGTGGCCGTTTTTTCGCACGCTGCTGTCCAACATGGACATGGTGCTGGCCAAGAGCGACCTGGCGCTGGCCTCGCGCTACAGCGAGCTGGTGGCCGATGCGCGCCTGCGCAAAAAGGTGTTCGGTGTGATCGAGGCCGAATGGCAGCGCACGGCCGACGCGCTCACGCGCATCACGGGGGAAAAGCAGCGCCTGGCGGCCAACACGGCGCTGGCGCGCTCCATACGGCACCGCTTCCCCTACATCGACCCCCTGCACCATCTGCAGGTGGAGCTGGTGCGCCGCTGGCGCGCGGGCCAGGGCGACGAGCGCGTGCAGACCGGCATTCACATCTCCATCAACGGTATTGCCGCGGGGCTGCGCAACACGGGCTGAGGTACGGGCGTGGTAGACGGCATCACGGCGCAGTGGCTGCAACGCCTGGGCGCGCAGGTCGCCTGGGCCTACGGCCTGCGCGTGCTGCTCGCGCTGGGCGGCGCCATGGCCTGGAGCTGGGGCACGCACCAGGTGGATCTGGTGGTGCCGCTGTTCCTGGGCGTGCTCGCGTCTGCGCTGGCCGAGACGGATGACAGCTGGCGCGGCCGCCTGAAGGCGCTGCTGGTCACACTGGCGTGCTTTGCGCTCGTGGCCTTCCCGGTGGCGGCGCTCGTGGACCAGCCGCTGTGGTTCCTGGTGGTGCTGCTGGTGTGCAGCTTCGTCTTCACATTGCTGGGCGCGGTCGGCGGGCGCTACCGCGCGATCGCTTCGGCCACGGTGATCCTGGCGCTGTATGCGGCCCTCAGCGTGCCCCAGGGTGCGGGCGACACGCAGCCCTGGTGGCGCATGCCTGCGCTGCTGCTGGCGGGCGCGGGGTGGTACGGGCTGCTGTCGCTGGCGTGGTGTGTGCTCACGCCGTTGTTGCCCCTGCGGCATGGCATGGCTGCGCTGTACGAGGAACTGGGCGCCTACCTGCGGCTCAAGGCCAGCGTCTTCGAGCCCGTGCGCGGCGTGGATGTCCAGCAGAGGCGGCTGGCGCTGGCACAGACCAATGCGCGCGTGGTGGCGGCGCTCAACAGCGCCAAGGAAAGCCTGTTCAGCCGCATGGACGCGCAGCCGCCCCAGGGCCGGCTGCTGCAGCTGCTCAACCTGTATTTCATCGCCCAGGATATTCACGAGCGCGCGAGCTCCTCGCACTACCACTACAACGAATGGGCGGACGTGCTCTTTCACAGCGATGTGCTGTACCGCTGCCAGCGCGTCCTCACGCTGCAGGGCATGGCCTGTACGCAGCTGGGTGAAGCACTGCGCCGGCGCCGCCCGCTGGTACGCGATGCGGGGCATGCGCAGGCGCTGGCAGACCTGCATGATTCCATCACCTACCTGGAGCGCCAGGGCCAGAGCGCCTGGCAGCGCCCGCTGCGCTCGCTGCGCGCGCTGGCGCGCAACCTCAGCACGCTGGACGCGCAACTCACCACCGCCACGCTGCCCATGCAAAACGCGGTGCTGGGGGACATCGCATTGTTCGACCGCACGCCGCGCTCGCTGGCCGATGCGTGGGGCCGCGTGCGTGCGCAGCTGCATGCGCGCTCGGTGCTGTTTCGGCATGCGGTGCGCCTCACGCTGGCGCTGGCCGCGGGGTATGCCGCCATGCAGCTCACGGACCCCAGGCACGGTTACTGGATCCTGCTGACCACGCTGTTCGTCTGCCAGCCGACCTATGGGGCCACCGTGTCCCGCGTGGCGCGGCGCGTGCTGGGCACCGCGCTGGGGCTGGTGGCGGGCTGGGCGTTGCTGGAGCTGTTCCCCAGCCCGACCCTGCAGGCGCTCTTGGCCGTGGCGGCGGGGGTGCTGTTCTTCCTTACGCGCACCCAGCGCTACCTGCTAGCCACGGCGGCCATCACGCTGATGGTGCTGCTGTGCTTCAACCAGACCACGGGCGAAGGCTACACGCTCATCCTGCCGCGCCTGCTGGACACGGTGATCGGCAGTCTCATCGCGGCGGCCGCCATGTTTCTGGTGCTGCCTGACTGGCAGGGCAAGCGCCTGGGTGCCGTGGCGGCCGAGGCGCTGGAGGCCCATGCGCTGTACCTGCGCGAGATCATGTCGCAGTACGCCACGGGCAAGGACGACGACCTGGACTACCGCCTGGCGCGCCGCGTGGCGCACAACGCCGATGCGGCCCTGTCCGCCGCGCTGTCGCACATGCTGCTGGAGCCGCGCTGGGTGCGCCGCCACGCGCGCGTGGGACTGCAGTTGCTGGTGCTCTCGCACACGCTGTTGAGCTATCTGTCGGCCTTGGGTGCGCACCGCGGTCTGCCGGCCGACGTGGCGGCTGATTCGTTGGCAGAGCGCGCCGCCCGTGAGGCCGCGAACCAGATCGAGCAGATGGCCCAGGCGCTGCGCGGGCGGCATGCGCTGGCGCAGGAGGATGGCGCTGCCGAGGGGTTGGCGCTGGCGCTGGAGCAGGCGGCCGATGCCTCCGGCGACGGCCTGTCGCTCGTGCAGGCCCAGTTGGCGCTGGTGTGCCGGCAGGTGGCGCCGCTGCGGGCCGCGGTGCGCTCGCTTGCCGGGCAGGGCGCGGCGGCCTGAGGCTGATCTGGCCCGCAAAGCCCCTCTTGTTCCACCCTTGGCGCGCAGGCGCACCGGCTAGCATGGCCGGTCGTCACGCAATACATATTCTTCGATCATGAGAAACCGGGTTTTGGCCTTCTGCGTCCTGGCCGGGCTGGCGGCCGGCTGCGCGCCCCTGCCAACGGCGCCGCACGGCGCGACGCCGGAGGGGGCGCACGCGCCCACGGAGCAACAGGCGGTGAACGCAGTCCGCCAATGGGACGTGCTGGCTGCCGACGTGGCGGCGCATGTGGCCGATCGGCTGCGTGGATGGCCCGCGGGGCAGCACCCGATCCATGTGGAGATGGCCCCCCAGGCCTCCGACTTTCAGCGCGGCTTTCGCGAGTTGCTGGTCACGCATTTGGTGGAGCGGGGCATCGCCGTGACCACCGAACCCGCAGCCCTGCGGTTGCGGGCCAGCACCCAGCTGGTGCAGCACCACGCGGGTGCGGCGTCCGCGGCGCCGTTGCAGCGCCTGGCCGAAGGTGTGTACGTGCGGCGCAATGCAACGCATGCGGACGCGAGTGTGCCGATGCGCACCGAGGTGCTGGTCGTCACGTCGCTGGAAAGCGAGGGCCGGGTGCTGGTGCGCACATCTGACGTGTACACGATCGCGCAGCCGGACGCACCGCTGTACCAGCGCCCCGCTGCGGCGCCGGGGCCCCTCACGACCTGGCGGGTCGTGCCATGAAGGAGGGAGACCGCATGACGCAACGCATTGGAATACAGCGGCGCGTGCTGCTGGCAGCGGTGCTGACCGCCAGCGCATTGGCCCTGCCGGGCTGCGCACGCTACTACTACGGCGCTGCGGTCAGCAGCGACCCCGTGGACCTGATGGCCAGCAACCACGGCGCCGCGGATGCGCTGTTGCTGCAAGTGCCGCTGGATCCCGATACCCCTGTGCTGGTGGCAACGGTGGTGCAGTTGGACCGGTTGGATGAATCTTCGCGCCTGGGGCGCCTGGTGGCCGAGCAACTGGCGGGCCGGCTGGTCCAGCGCGGGCTGCGCGTGACCGAGCTGCGCATGCGCGAGACCCTGGCGATGCGCCCCGGACAGGGCGAGCTGCTGCTGTCGCGGCACGCACAGGAGGTGGCGCGCGCCCAGGCGGCCCAGGCCGTGCTGGTGGGCACCTACGCGGTGGCGCCGCAGGCGGTTTACGTGAGCCTGAAGCTGGTGGGCGCGGGCAACGCGGTGCTGGCGGCGCACGACTATGCACTGCCCATGGATGCCAACGTGCGCGGTCTGCTGGCGGGCCGGTAGCCCATTGCCGCGCCGTTATGCTATTTATTTAATAGCTATTAGCGCTTGATGGGTAAGCGCTAGAGGCTATTTTCACTTGAATTAGTGCAGCGTGAGTGCGCCGGCGCTCTTGCTCTTGCCGGCACGTGCGGGCGGGTTGCACAGGCCGCAGGTGTAGTGGCGGTTCTCGTACAACTCGGTGACGAACTGGCCGCTGCACTGCGAGCACTTGGTGCGCGTGAGCATGCCGGCATCCACGAACTTCACCAGCCGCCAGGCGCGCGTGAAGGACAGCAGTGGGTCGATCTGCGCCGCGGCCACCTGCTCGTTGTAGAGGCGATAGGCCTTGGTGAGCAGCTCCACCGCGTCCAGGCTCACGCCCTTGGACAGATATTCGTAGATGTTCAGGAACAGCGAGCTGTGGATGTTCTCCTGCCAGGTGAGGAACCAGTCCGTGGAGAAGGGCAGCTGTCCCTTGGACGGCGACTTGCCCGCGATCTCCTTGTACAGGCGGATCAGGCGCTCGTACGACAGCGTGGTCTCGGACTCCAGCACCTGCATGCGGGCTCCCATCTCGATCAGCATGGCGGCGCGTTCGATTTGCTTGGATTCGTTGAGAACGCTCTTGGCGGGTGCGGACATGGCGGGCTTTCGGAAGAAGAGGGGAAGGCTGGCGTGGGACTTCAGAGCACTTCGGAGACGCGGCTGGCCATCAGGATGTTGGCGTGCAGCGTGTTGGTGGCTTCGCTGGCGGCTTTGCGCGGCGTGTTGTGGCTGGTCAGCAGGCTCCACACCAGTTCGTCGTCCACGCGGAAGCTGCACAGCAGCGTGTTGCGCGAGGCAAGCTTGAGCACCTGTGCGGCGGACAGCGATGCCAGAATGTCGGCCGCTTCTTCGTTCAGCCCCAGACGGAACACGGCTTCGGCCTTGTCCTGGCGGATCAGGGTCTGCGCCAGCATCAGGTAAGTGAGGTTGGCTTCGCGGATTTCGGCGAGCAGTTGTTCGGAGGTCATGGGGCAATCCTTTCCAAGAGGGGATCACTGCGTTGCATAACGTTGCATGTGTTGCGTGATCCGATGAAATGGATTGTGAAACCGGGGCAAAAAGAAATTAAGTCGGGGTTCGGCGCTGCGTGGCGTCTGGCGGATGAGCAGCCTTTGTAGGAATTTGCCTTACAGCGGCGTCGGCGTGTGGCGCGTGTTTGCGGTAGTGGTTTCGCCGGTACAGGCATGAAAAAACGGGCCGCAGCCCGTTGGATGGAGTGCGCGCGGTCGTGCGCAGGGGGAAGGCACCGTGTCAGGCGCCTGACGCCTGGCTCAGTCGGCGTCGCCCATCTGGGACTGCAGGTAGTTCTGCAGCCCGACCTTGGCAACCAGTTCGATCTGGGTTTCCAGAAAATCGATGTGCTCTTCGGTGTCTTCGAGGATGTCTTCCAGCAGTTCGCGCGAGACATAGTCGCGTACCGACTCGCAGTAGGCAATGCCTTCCTTGATGGTGGCCTGCGCTCCGCGCTCGGCGCGCAAATCGCATTCCAGGATCTCGGGTACGTCTTCGCCCACCTGCAGCTTGGCCAGGTCCTGCAGGTTGGGCAGGCCGTCCAGCATGAAGATGCGGTCCATCAGCCGGTCGGCGTGCTTCATCTCGCCGATGGACTCGTCGTATTCTTTCTTGGCCAGCTTGTCGAAGCCCCAGTGCTTGAGCATGCGGTAGTGCAGGAAGTACTGGTTGATGGCCGTGAGCTCA
Source organism: Diaphorobacter sp. C33 (assembly GCF_030503915.1). Classification (NCBI taxonomy): domain Bacteria; kingdom Pseudomonadati; phylum Pseudomonadota; class Betaproteobacteria; order Burkholderiales; family Comamonadaceae; genus Diaphorobacter; species Diaphorobacter sp. C33. Next base: position 1,746,861 of record NZ_CP129980.1, on the reverse strand, counting down.
TTCTTCAGCTGGGCCTGCAGGTGTGCGATGACTTGCGCGTCGCCTTTCATGGGGCTTCTCCTTTCAGTCAGAAAGGGGCATTGTCATGACCCTGGCACCACGGGGCAAGACAATGCCCCTGCATGCAGGCTTTGCCTGCGTGTGATGCTGAGTCGTGTTCTCGAATGGAATGAGTTGATAGTCAATATCAATTCAATTGATGTGTTCAATTTATTGGATTTATCATTCGATCCGGCCTAGACTTCAGTCTTGTTCTAGCCCATCAACCTAAGTAAGAGGAAACAGCAATGTCCGTGCTTAACACCACTATCAAGCCTTTCAAGACGCAAGCCTTCAAGAACGGCAAGTTTGTCGAAGTGACCGAGAAGGACGTCCTGGGCAAGTGGGCCGTGTTCTTCTTCTACCCGGCCGACTTCACCTTCGTGTGCCCCACCGAGTTGGGCGACGTGGCCGACCACTACGACGAGCTGCAGAAGCTGGGTGTTGAGGTGTACTCCGTGTCCACCGACACGCACTTCGTGCACAAGGCATGGCATGACGCCTCCGACACGATCCGCAAGATCAAGTACACCATGCTGGGCGACCCCACCTGGCAAATCAGCCAGAACTTCGACTGCCTGCGCGAAGGCCAGGGCCTGGCAGACCGCGCCACGTTCATCGTGGACCCCCAGGGCGTGATCCAAGCGATGGAAATCACCGCCGAAGGCATCGGCCGCAACGCCGCCGATCTGCTGCGCAAGGTCAAGGCTGCCCAATACGTGGCCAGCCACCCCGGTGAAGTGTGCCCCGCCAAGTGGGAAGAGGGCGCCAAGACGCTGGCTCCTTCGCTGGACCTGGTCGGCAAGATCTAAGCTGGCACCAGCCGCGTTCAGCCGCCGCGGCGGCTGACCAAGACGCCCGGGTGCCAGGCGCCCGGGTTTTTTTTGCCCATAACTAGATTGATTAGGAGTAACCCTATGCTCGACGCCAACCTCCAAGCCCAATTGAAAGCCTATCTGGAGCGCCTGCAGCGCCCGGTGGAGCTGGTCGCCACGCTGGACGATGGCGCCACTTCCCAAGAGCTGCGGGAACTGCTCCAGGAGATCCGCTCCCTCTCCGACAAGATCACTGTGGTCGAGAAGAACGACGCGCCCGTGCGCAAGCCGTCCTTCCTGATCACCAACCCCGGCGTGGACACCGGCGTGCGTTTCGCGGGCGTCCCCCTGGGCCATGAGTTCACCTCGCTGGTGCTGGCGCTGCTGCAGGTGGGCGGCCATCCCTCCAAGGAATCGGCGGACCTGCTGGAGCAGGTCAAGGGCCTGGACGGCGACTTCCATTTCGAGACGTACTACTCGCTGTCCTGCCACAACTGCCCCGACGTGGTCCAGGCGCTGAACCTGATGAGCGTGCTCAACCCGCGCATCACGCACACGGCCATCGACGGCGCCGTGTTCCAGGACGAGATCAAGGAACGCCAAATCATGGGCGTGCCCACGGTGTTCCTGAACGGCAAGAACTTCGGCCAGGGCCGCATGGAGCTGGCGGAGATCGTCGCCAAGATCGACAGCGGCGCGCATGCCCGCGTGGCAGCCAAGCTCAACGCCATGGAGCCGTTTGACGTGCTGGTGGTCGGCGGTGGCCCCGCCGGCGCTGCGGCCGCCGTGTATGCGGCGCGCAAGGGCATTCGTACCGGCGTGGTGGCCGAGCGTTTCGGCGGCCAGGTGCTGGATACGGTGGACATCGAGAACTACATCTCGGTCAGCAAGACCGAGGGCCCGAAGTTCGCCATCGCGCTGGAGCAGCACGTCAATGACTACGACGTCGAGGTGATGAACCTGCAGCGCGCCAAGGCGCTGAAGCCCGCCGCAACGGAAGGCGGCCTGGTGGAAATCGAACTCGACAACGGCGCAACGCTCAAGAGCAAGACCGTGATCCTGTCGACCGGCGCGCGCTGGCGCAACATGAACGTGCCGGGCGAGGAGCAGTACCGCACCAAGGGCGTGACGTACTGCCCGCACTGCGACGGCCCGCTGTTCAAGGGCAAGGACGTGGCGGTCATCGGCGGCGGCAACTCGGGCGTGGAGGCCGCGATCGACCTGGCCGGCATCGTCAAGAGCGTGACGGTGCTGGAGTTCGCCAGCGAGTTGAAGGCCGATGGCGTGCTGCAGAAAAAGCTGCGCAGCCTGCCCAACGTGACGGTCATCCTGAACGCCCAGACCACGGAAGTGAATGGCGACGGCAGCAAGGTCACCGGCCTGACCTACAAGGACCGCACGACGGACGAGGCCAAGACCGTGGCGGTCGAGGGCATCTTCGTGCAGATCGGTCTGTTGCCCAACACCGACTGGCTCAAGGGCACGGTGGACCTGACGCGCTTTGGCGAGATCATCATCGACGCCCGGGGCCACACCAACGTGCCGGGCGTGTTCGCCGCGGGAGACTGCACCAACGTGCCGTACAAGCAGATCATCATCGCCGCAGGGGCGGGCGCGACGGCGGCCTTGTCGGCCTTCGACCACCTGATTCGCCACTGACATCTAAGCCAAATTGGCCTCTAGCGCTTACCAGTCAAGCGCTGATAGCTATCAAAAACAAAGCGCCTTTCGGGGCGCTTTTGTTTTGATGCAGGGGCGGTCAGTATTGCAGCCGTTCCGGCCGCACCTCCTGCAGGATGGTGGTCGCGATCTCCTCGATGCTCTTGGTGGTGGTGGATAGCCAGCGAATGCCCGAGCGGCGCATCATCGCCTCGGCCTCGGCCACCTCGTTGCGGCAGTTCACCAGATCGGCGTACCGGGAGCCGGGGCGCCGCTCATTGCGGATCTGCGACAGCCGTTGCGGGTCGATCGTCAGGCCGAAGATCTTCTTGCGGTGCGGCACCAGCGCGGGCGGCAGTTGGCGGCGCTCGAAGTCCTCGGGGATCAGTGGATAGTTGGCCACTTTCAGGCCGCACTGCATGGCCAGGTACAGGCTCGTGGGCGTCTTGCCGCTGCGCGACACGCCGATCAGGATCACGTCCGCACCCGACAGGTCGCGGTGGCTCTGGCCGTCGTCGTGGTCCAGGCTGAAGTTGATGGCTTCGATGCGGTCGCTGTATTCCTTGGACACGCTGATGTCAGAGAAACGCCCCACGCGGTGGTGTGACTTCACGCCCAGCTCGGACTCCAGCGGGCGGATGAAGGTGCCGAACATGTCCAGCAGCATGCCCCTGCAGCCGTCCTCGATGATCTTGAGCACGCTCATGTTCACCAGCGTGGTGAACACGATGGGCTTCTTGCCCTCCAGCTCGGCCGTGTGGTTGATCTGGCGCACCACCTGGTGCGCCTTGTCCTCGGTATCGATGAAGGGCAGGCGCACGTGGCGCGGGCGGATGTCGAACTGCGCCAGGATGGCATTGCCGAAGGTCTCGGCCGTGATGCCGGTGCCGTCGGAGATATAGAACACGGTGCGCGTGTGCGTGGCAAGCATGGGAAAGGAAGAGCGGGAAGGAGAGCGTGGTGAAGCGATGGCGCGTGCGCTGCGGCGGGCAGCCCGCCTACAATGGCGCCCATTATTCCCAATTTCTCCCCATGCACCGCGCCGGCCCACAACCACAACAGCAAAGCCGTGGCCGCTGCATGAGCGACGACTGCCCGCCTTCCCTTGACGCGACGGTGGGCGCAGACCGGTTTTTAAACTCTGGAGCTTTCCCATGTCTGCACGTTTCGAGGCGACCGCCCTGGTCGTACCGTTTGAGAACCTGAGAATGAGCGACGTCGAGGTCGTTGGCGGCAAGAACGCCTCCCTCGGCGAGATGATCTCCCAACTGCCCCAGGGGGTGCGCGTGCCCACGGGCTTCGCCACCACCGCGCATGCGTTCCGCGAGTTCCTCAAGTACGAAGGCCTGCACGACCGCATCAGCCAGCGCCTGGCCGCGCTGGACGTGGACGACGTGCGCGCGCTGGCCGAGGCGGGCGCCGAGATCCGCGGTTGGGTAGAAAACCAGCCGTTCCCTGCCGACCTGGAAAAGGCCGTGCGCGAGGCATTTGCCGCGCTGTCGGCGGGTAACGACCAGGCCAGCTTTGCCGTGCGCTCCTCCGCCACGGCCGAGGACTTGCCCGACGCCTCCTTTGCCGGTCAGCAGGAGACCTTCCTGAACGTGGTGGGCATCGAAGCCGTACTGCACAAGATGAAGGAAGTGTTCGCGTCGCTGTACAACGACCGCGCCATCTCCTACCGCGTGCACAAGGGTTTTGCCCATGACGTGGTGGCCCTGTCGGCGGGCGTGCAGCGCATGGTGCGCTCCGACCTGGGCGCGGCCGGGGTGATGTTCACCATCGACACGGAAAGCGGCTTCGAGGACGTGGTGTTCATCACCTCCAGCTACGGCCTGGGCGAAACCGTGGTGCAGGGCGCCGTGAACCCCGACGAGTTCTACGTGCACAAGCCCATGCTCCAGGCCGGCAAGCAGGCCGTGATCCGCCGCAACCTGGGCTCCAAGCTGATCCAGATGGTGTTTTCCACGGCGCAGGAAAAGGCCGCCAGCGGCAAGCTGGTGAAGACCACCGAGGTGGCAACCGAGCTGCGCAATCGCTACTCGCTGACCGACGCCGAGATCGAGCAGTTGGCCCACTACGCGCTGGTGATCGAGCAGCACTACGGCCGCCCCATGGACATCGAGTGGGGCAAGGACGGCACTGATGGCCAGCTCTACATCCTCCAGGCGCGCCCTGAGACGGTGAAGAGCCAGGCCAAGGGCCAGGCCGAGCAGCGCTTCAAGCTCAAGGGCCACGGCCCGGTGCTGGCCGAAGGCCGCGCCATCGGCCAGAAGATCGGCACCGGCCCGGTGCGACTGGTCAACGACATCGCCGAGATGGACAAGGTGCAGCCCGGCGACGTGCTGGTCACCGACATGACCGACCCCAACTGGGAGCCGGTGATGAAGCGCGCCAGCGCCATCGTGACCAACCGGGGCGGGCGCACCTGCCACGCGGCCATCATTGCGCGCGAACTGGGTATTCCGGCCGTGGTGGGCTGCGGCCACGCCACCGACGTGCTCAAGGACGGCACGCTGGTCACCGTGAGCTGCGCTGAGGGCGACACCGGCCGTATCTACGACGGCCTGCTCGAGACAGAGGTGACCGAGGTGCAGCGCGGCGAGATGCCGCCCATCTCCACCAAGATCATGATGAACGTGGGCAATCCGCAGTTGGCCTTCGACTTCGCCCAGTTGCCCAACGAAGGCGTGGGCTTGGCGCGCCTGGAGTTCATCATCAACAACAACATTGGCGTGCACCCGAAGGCCATCCTGGACTACCCCGCCGTGGATGCCGACCTGAAGAAGGCCGTGGAGAGCGTGGCGCGCGGCCATGCCAGCCCACGCGCGTTCTACGTGGACAAGGTGGCCGAGGGCGTGGCGACCATCGCCGCCGCGTTCTGGCCCAAACCCGTCATCGTGCGCCTGTCGGATTTCAAGTCCAACGAGTACCGCAAGCTCATCGGCGGCAGCCGCTACGAGCCCGAGGAAGAGAACCCCATGCTGGGCTTCCGTGGCGCAGCGCGCTACGTGAGCCAGGACTTCGGCGAGGCCTTCGCCATGGAGTGCGAGGCCATCAAGCGCGTGCGCAACGACATGGGCCTGACCAACGTGCAGGTCATGGTGCCCTTCGTGCGTACGCTGGGCCAGGCCGAGCGCGTCACCAAGCTGTTGGCACAGCATGGCCTGCAGCGCGGCGAGAACGAGCTCAAGCTCATCATGATGTGCGAGATCCCGAGCAACGCGATTTTGGCCGAGCGCTTCCTGGAGTACTTCGACGGCTTCTCCATCGGCTCCAACGACCTGACCCAGCTCACCCTGGGCCTGGACCGCGACTCGGGCCTGGAACTGCTGGCCGCCGACTTCGACGAGCGCGACCCGGCCGTGGAAGCGCTGATCCACCTGGCCATCAAGGCGTGCCGCGCGCAGGGCAAGTACATCGGTATCTGCGGGCAGGGCCCCAGCGACCATCCCGACTTTGCCCAGTGGCTGGCGCGCGAGGGCATCACGTCGATCTCGCTGAACCCTGACAGCGTGATCGATACCTGGCAGCAACTGGCGCGCTGACCGCGCCGCAGCCGCAGGCCATGCCCCACCGCCGGTCGCTCACGCAGGAAGAGATCGAGGGGGCGCCCTTTGCCCCCGACCTGCACGATGCACGCCACCTGTGGCTAAAGGCGGGCCTGCTGCTCGTGTGGGTGCTGGTGTCGTTCGGCACCGGCTACTTCGCGCGCGACCTGCAATTCCTGGTGGGTCCATGGCCGTTGAGCTACTGGATTGCCTCCCAGGGGGCAGTCCTGATGTTCATTGGCATCGTCTGCGTTTACTGTGCCGCCATGAGCTACTTCGAACGGCAGGACATGGCGGCGCAGCGCGACGCTGCCACAGCCCCACCCCATGATTGAACGCGGCGGCGAGGGGCGCAGCTACATGGCGCGCCTGAACCGCATCGTGGCGCTGTACATCGCGGGGCTGCTGGGGTTTGTGGCCCTGATGGCCTGGGCCGAGCAGCGCGGGCTGTCGCGCCAGTGGATTGGCCCCATCTTCCTGTTTCTCACCGTGATGGCCTACGCCGCCATCGGCGTGTACGGCCGCACCACGGATGCGGACGAATACTACGTGGCGGGCCGCCGCATTCCGCCGTTCTACAACGGCATGGCCGCCGCCGCGGACTGGATGAGCGCGGCCTCGTTCATCAGCCTGTCGGGCGCGCTGTATCTGCAGGGCTTCTCGGGCACGCCGGAGCAGCCGGGCGGGCTGGCCTATCTGTTGGGCTGGACGGGCGGCTTCGTGCTCGTGGCCATGCTCATCGCGCCGCACCTGCGGGCGATGAACCTCTACACCGTTCCGGACTTCTTCCAGGTGCGTTTTGGCGGGCGCTGGCCACGCATCATCGCGGCCCTGTCGGCCGTACTGTGCTCTTTCACCTACGTGGTGGCGCAGATCTACGGCGTGGGGCTGATCGCCTCGCGCCTGACCGGCGTGCAGTTCGAGATCGGCATCATGCTCGGCCTGGGCGGCGTGCTGCTGTGCTCGTTCCTGGGGGGGATGCGCGCCATCACCTGGACGCAGGTGGCGCAGTACATCGTCATCCTGCTGGCGTTCCTGATCCCCGTGTCGTGGCTGGCGTACAAGCAGCTCGGCAACCCCGTTGCACCGGTGGTGGCGGGGGCACAGATCGGCAAGATCGCCACGCTGGAGGGCGGGCTGCTGGCCTCGGAAGTCGAGCAAGACGTGGTCGCGGCCTACCTGCAGCGCGCCGAGGATTACAAGGCGCGGCTGGCCGACGTGCCCGCCGCACTCGCGCGTGAGCGCGAAGCGGCGCGCGAGCGCATCCAGCGCCTGCGCGCCCAGAACGCCGACGTGGGGCTGATCGTGGCCGCCAGCCGGGATTTGGCCTCCATGCCGCGCGACGAGGCTGCCGCGCGCGATCGCTGGACGCGCGAGATGCGCGACAACTATGAGCGTGCCCGCGCCATGGGCGGCCTGCCGCGCCACAGCCAGGCGTTTGCGGGCGATCCGCAGGGCACCCCGCAGGAGCGCCAGACCTTCGACGATGCGCGCCGCAACTTCCTGGCGCTGATGTTCTGCCTGATGGTGGGAACGGCCGGCCTGCCGCACCTGCTGACGCGCTACTACACAGTGCCCTCGGTGGCGGGCGCGCGCGCGTCGGTCGCGTGGTCGCTGTTCTTCATCGCACTGCTGTACCTGAGTGCGCCGGCGCTCGCCGTGCTGGTGAAGTTCGAGGTCATGAACAACCTCGTGGGCAGCAGCTTCGACCAACTGCCCAACTGGATGGCGCAATGGGCGCGTGTGGACGCCTCGCTGCTGTCCGTGGAGGACGTGAACGGCGACGGCATCGTGCAGTTCGGCGAAATCCGCTTCGGGGCCGACCTCATCATGCTGGCCACGCCCGAGATCGGCGGGCTCCCCTACGTGATCTCCGGCCTGGTGGCCGCGGGCGGGCTGGCCGCTGCGCTGTCCACTGCCGATGGCCTGCTGCTCACCATCAGCAACGCGCTGGTGCGCGACCTGTACCACCAGGAAACGCGCCGCAAGGCGTCGCCCGAGCAGCGGGTGATCCTGACCAAGTTCACGCTGCTCTCCGTGGCGCTGTCTGCGGCGTTCGTGGCGGCGCTCAAGCCGTCGGAAATCCTGCCCATGGTGTCGGCGTCGTTTTCCATCGCCGCATCGGCCTTCGTGCCCGCGATGGTGATGGGCATCTTCTGGCGCGGTACTACGCGCCAGGGCGCGGTAGCCGGCATGCTCGCCGGCCTGTCCGTCACCGTGTATTACCTGTTGGCGCAGGTGGACAGCGTGCGCGAATGGGTACCTTCCGCGCTGCTCGTCGATGGCCTGTGGTTCGGCATCCATCCAATTTCGGCCGGGGTCTTCGGCGTGCCGGTGGGCCTGGCTGTGGCGTGGAGCGTCAGCCTGGCCACGCGGCCGGGCCGCGTGCGGCCGGTTCCCGCGGACGGGCTGTAGCGCGCCGCGCCCCGCGGCTGCGCGCCCACGGGCGACCTGCGGTTTGACCTCATTCACAAATGGTCACATTCGTGCGACGCTGATCCCGTGCGGCGTTCCATGCCGCTTTTCCATCACGTACCAAGCGAAGAGGTGGGCATGATTCTCGTGAAGACACCGGCTGGGCAACTGGCGCTGAAGGATCGCCAGGGTGCGCTGTCGCCGCGCCAGCGCTCAGCCTTCATCCTGTTCGACGGCAAGCGCACCCTGGACCAGGTGCTGACGGCCACGGCGGCCATGGGTATCTCGCGCGAGGACGTGCAGCTCATGATCGACCAGGGGTTGCTGGAGAGCGGACCGGGAGCGCCGGCACCCGCGGCCGCAGCGCCGGCGGACGGCGCCGAGGTGCAGGTCGATGGCACGGGGCGCACGCAGCGCGAGCGCTATCAAGCCGCCTACCCGATCGCCACCGAACTTACCGCCAGCCTGGGGCTGAAGGGCTTCCGTCTGAATCTGGCGGTCGAGGGGGCTGCAGGGTATGAGGATCTGGCAGCGCTGGCTCCCAAGATCCGCGAGGCCGTAGGAGACGCCAAGTACACCAGGCTGGAGAGGGCATTGTTCGCGTGAATGCAGCGCTGGGCGTGGCCACTGCCGGACCCACCCAGTCCTCAATAAAAAAAGGGAGCGTGCATGACACGCTCCCCTTGCATGAACAGCGTCCGCAGCCGGACGCAAGGTGTTCTTAGACGCGCTTGCGGTATTCGCCCGTGCGCGTGTCGATCTCGATCTTGTCGCCCTGGTCCACGAACAGCGGCACGGCCACTTCGAAGCCGGTGGCGATCTTCGCGGGCTTGAGTACCTTGCCGGACGTATCGCCCTTGACGGCGGGTTCGGTCCAGGTGATCTCGCGCTCCACGCTGGTGGGCAGTTCCACGGAGATGGCCTTGCCGTCGTAGAACACCACTTCGGCGGCCATGCCGTCTTCAAGGTAGCTGATGGCATCGCCCATGTTGGAGGCTTCCACTTCGTACTGGTTGTACTCGGCGTCCATCCACACGTACATCGGGTCGGCGAAGTAGGAGTAGGTGCACTCCTTCTTGTCCAGGATCACGTTGTCGATCTTGTCGTCGGCCTTGAAGACGACTTCGGTGCCCATGTTGGACAGGAGCGCCTTCAGCTTCATGCGCACGGTAGCGGCGCCGCGGCCGCCGCGGGCGTATTCGGTCTTCAGCACGATCATGGGGTCTTTGCCCTGCATGATCACGTTGCCGGCGCGGATTTCTTGAGCGATTTTCATGGCTTGCTTGGGAAGGAAAGGTTGACCGCTCCACAAGTCGGGGCGGGCGGGCGTGGCCCAGGCGTTTGCGTGAACTGGGCCGCCTTCCACCCCGGCGCATGTTCCGCGGCGGGGGCGCCGGCTGGGCACGCGAGTGCCGCCTTCGAATGGCGCAAAACCAGGGATTCTAGCTTTTCTCCGCCAAAAACCCTAGTAGTAAGGTCAATAAATCCTGCTGTGCCAGCAGCCGCGCGCGCGCGGACTGTATACATGCGCGCCATTCGCCCAGGGTCGCCGCGTCCAGCGGCGGCAACTCGCCGCGGGTCTCCAGACCGTTCCAGAGGGCCGACCAGCGCCGCAGCGACGCTGGTGCGTGCAGCCAGTCCAGGAAGGCCAGTAGCTTGGCGTGGTGCGCATCGTCGTGCTGCGGATAGATCTGCCACACGAACGGCTGGCCCGCCCACAGGGCGCGCACCAGTGAGTCCTCGCCGCGCACGAAGTTCAGGTCGCAGGCCCAGAGCATTTCGTCAAAGGCCGGCTGAGAGCAGGGTAGCAGATATGAAATTGATAGCTGCTCGCGCTTGCTGTATGAGCCTTTGAGGCTGTTTTGACGCTCAAACTGCTGCTGCCATTGGCGCACGGCCGCCGTGGCACGTCCGGGCGTGACCAGCAGCCGCACGTCGCTGCGCGGTTGCCATTGCGCCAGCAGTTGGGGCAGGGCGGGTGGCTCGTAGCAGAACAGCGAGATGGCGACTTCGTCTGTCCCGATGCCGTGGCCGGCGCGCCAGGCGGAGCGGTCGAATGCGGCCTGGCGCGCCAGCAGGTCTGGCTCACGCAGCAGGCCGCCCGTGCGCTCGGTGAAGCCGGGGTAGTAGAACCAGCGCGTCAGGCCCGCCCCCGGGCCGCTCATGAGCGGAGACGGCAGCCGGTGGCAGCGTTCCACATAGGCCTCGGCCGACAGGTACTCCAGGTTGATCCATAAGGGCTTTGGGCCTGTAGCGTTTGTGTGGTGAGCGATGGCAGCTATGAATTGCGGAGCAATTTCGCAACCGAAGGCCTCCACCACCACGTCGCCAGGCCCGTCTGCGGGCGCCTGCGTGGGCCAGGGCAGCACCTGTACGCCAGGTGCGCCCTGCGGCGCCATCCAGGCCAGAGCGCTGGCGTCATCCACCCACAGGCGCACGCGGTGGCCGCGGCTGCCCAGATCGGCCGCCAGGCGCCAGCACACGCCGATGTCGCCAAAGTTGTCGATCACCTGGCAAAAGATGTCCCAGCGCAGGTGGGCCGTGGCCTTCGTCATGGCGCCTCCTGGGCGCCGGCGCGCAGGTGGTCCACCAGCAAGCGTGCGACGCTGGACAGCGACTCCTCCGAGCGCACACACAGCGACAGCCGCCGCCGTGCCCAGGGCTCATCCAGCGTGATGGCGCGCAGGGCCAGCGTGCCGCGGTAGATCTGGGCGCTGCCGCGCGGCAGCACGGCCACGCCCAGACCGGCGGACACCATCAGGCACAGGGCGTCATAGCTCGTGACCTGGATGCGCAGCTTGAGGGGCATCTCCTGCTCGGCCGCGGCGCGTGTGAGCAGGTTGTTGATGGCGCTGCCCGGATGCATGCCCACGAAGTCACAGGCCAGGGCGTCTGCCAGGCGCACGCTGCGGCGGCGCGCCAGCGCATGGCCCGCGGGGACGATGAGGACCAGCTCGTCCTCGCGGTAGGGCAGCAGGGTCACGCGCTCGCCATAACTGCCGTGGTTGAGGATGCCCACGTCGGCTGCGTTCTCGGCCACCGATTGCGCCACGGCGGTGCTGATCTGCTCCTGCAGCCGCACATCGACCTGCGGATGCGCGGCCATGAAGCGCTGCAGTTCGCCCGGCAGGAACTGCGTGATGGCCGAGATGTTGGCCACCACGCGCACGTGGCCGCGCACGCCGGCGCGAAAGTCCTGCATCTGCGTGGCGATGCTGTCCAGGTCGTTGAGCACGCCGCGCGCCAGGTGCAGCAGGGCGTAGGCCGCGGCCGTGGGCTCGGTGCCGCGGTTGCTGCGCGTGAACAGCTCCACGCGCAGCGCGTCCTCCAGCTCGGCCAGGCGGCGGCTGGCGGCGGAGGGCGCGATGTGTTCGCGCGCGGCGGCGCGGGCGATGGCGTTTTCCTCCATCACCGCGACGAACAGGCGCAGGGAGACCGGGTCGAGCTTCATGGGCGGCGATGGTACTGCGGCGGCGGCGGGCCATGCCGGTTTGCGATGGCAGCTTCGCGCTTGAGCGTTTTGCGGCCCGGCCGGGGCGCCGCATCATGCCGCCTGGATTGCAGGAGACATATGACCCCCAAGTACTACACCGCTGCCCCCACGCCCGCGGCACTGGCCGGCGTGCGCGTGATCGAAATGGGCCAGCTCATCGCCGGGCCGTTCTGCGGCAAGACATTGGGCGAGTTCGGCGCCGATGTGGTGAAGATCGAGGCCGTGGGCGCGGGCGACCCCCTGCGCAACTGGCGCCTCATCAAGGAGGGCACCTCCGTGTGGTGGCAGGTGCAGTCGCGCAACAAGAAGTCGGTGGCGCTGGACCTGCGCCAGGCCGAGGCGCAGGACATCGCGCGCCGCCTGATTGCTGAAGCCGACGTGCTCATCGAGAACTTCCGTCCCGGCACGCTGGAGGGCTGGGGCCTGTCGCCCGAGGCGCTGCACGCCCTCAACCCGGGCCTGGTCATCCTGCGCATCTCGGGCTACGGGCAGACCGGGCCCTACCGCGACCTGCCGGGTTTTGGCGTGATCGGCGAGGCCATGGGCGGCCTGCGCCACCTCACGGCAGAGCCGGGCCGCGTGCCGGTGCGCGTGGGCGTGTCGATCGGTGACACGCTGGCCGCGCTGCACGGCGCCATCGGCGTGATGATGGCGCTGTACCACCGCAAGGTGAACGGCGGCGCGGGCCAGGTGATCGACGTGGCCCTGCACGAGGCGGTGTTCAACTGCATGGAAAGCCTGATCCCCGAGTACAGCGCCTTTGGCGCCGTGCGCGAGGCCGCGGGCAGCGCGCTGCCGGGCATTGCGCCCAGCAACGCCTACCCTTGCCAGGACGGCTGGGTGCTGGTGGCCGGCAATGGCGACAGCATCTTCAAGCGCCTGATGGCCACCATCGGCCGCCAGGATCTGGCCGATGACCCGCAACTGGCCGACAACGCCGGCCGCGTGGCGCGCGTGGCCGAGATCGATGCCGCCATTGGCCGCTGGACCGCCGAGCGCACCGTGGCGCAAGTGATGGAGTTGCTGGCCGCCGCACGCGTGCCCGCGGGCAAGGTCTATACCGCCAAGGACATCGCCGAGGACCCGCACTACCAGGCGCGAGACATGCTGCTCACGCAGCGCACGCGCGACGGCTACGAGCTGCAGGTGCCGGGCATCGTGCCCAAGCTCTCGGCCACGCCGGGCACCATCCGCACCAGCGCGCCGCGCCTGGGGGACGACACCGATGCCGTGCTGGCCGAGGCGGGGCTGACGGCCGAGCAGATCGCGCTGCTGCGCAGCAAGGGAGTGATCCAATGACGACCAGCGTGTGGAACGGCGCCGGGCGGCGCATCGAGCTGTGCGACGTGGGCCTGCGCGACGGCCTGCAGATGGAGGCGCAGTTCGTGCCGACCGAGGACAAGATCGCGCTCGTGAATGCACTGTCCCAGGCGGGCCTGTCCAAGATCGAGGTGACCTCGTTCACCTCGCCCACGGCGATTCCTGCGCTGCGCGACGCCGAGGTGGTGATGCGCGAGATCGAGCGCCACCCGGGCGTGACCTACACCGCGCTGGTGCCCAACGCGCGTGGCGCGGAGCGCGCCATCGAGTCGCGCACCGACGAGCTGAACCTGGTCATGTCCGTCAGCGAGACGCACAACCTCGCCAACCTGCGCATGACGCGCGCGCAGTCGTTCGCGGCACTGGCACAGGTGATCACCATGGCGCAGGCGGCGCAGGTGCCGGTGAACGTGTCGCTGTCGTGCGTGTTCGGTTGCCCCATGGAGGGCGACGTGGCCCTGGATGCCGTATGGGACCATGTGCAGCGCTTCGCCGACCTGGGCGCTGCGGGCATCACGCTGTGCGACACCACGGGCATGGCCTTTCCCACGCAGGTGGGGCAGGTGGTGGCCGCTGCGCGCGCGCGCTGGCCGGGCATGGCCTTCACGCTGCACTTTCACAACACGCGCGGCATGGGCCTGGCCAATGTGCTGGCGGCCATCGATGCGGGGGCGCAGCGCTTTGACGCATCGCTGGGCGGCCTGGGCGGCTGTCCCTATGCGCCGGGTGCCACGGGCAATGTGTGCACCGAAGAAGTGGTGCATGCGCTGCAGCTCATGGGTTACGACACGGGCATTGATCTGCCGGCGCTGATTGCCACTGCAGCCCGCCTGCCCGCGCTGATCGGCCACGAGGTGCCCAGCCAGATCGTGAAGGCGGGGTGCCGGCTGGCCCTGCATCCGGTGCCTGCGGGCTTTGACGCGATCCGCGAGCGCGCGCTGGCGCGGTAGCTTTCACCGCACATCCATAACGACAGGAGACAACCCCATGCCTTTGACCACTGCATTCCACGGCCGCAGGGCCGCGCTGGCCTTTGGGGCCGCTGTGGGCGCACTGCTGTGCACCGCGCCCCTGGGCGCCGTTGCGCAGGACAAGTACCCCTCCAAGCCCATCACCCTGGTGGTGCCGCAGGCCGCGGGCGGCGCCAACGACGCGATTGCGCGCGTGCTGGCGCAGCGCCTGAGCGAGCAGATGGGCCAGAGCGTGGTGGTGGACAACCGCCCCGGCGCGGGCGGCACGCTGGCCACGGCGGCCCTGGCGCGTGCCAAGCATGATGGCTACACGCTGCTGGTCACGGCCGACAGCGCGCACGTGATCGGCCCGGCGCTCTACAAGAACCCGGGGTTCGACGCAGTCAAGGATTTCGAGCCCGTGGCGCCCGTCGCCACCGCCGGCTATGTGCTGGTGGCGCATCCTTCGTTCCCGGGCAACAACGTGGCGGACCTGATCCGGTTGGCCAAGGCCAGCCCCGGCAAGTACGCCATCGCCTCGGCTGGCAATGGCACGCTCAACCACCTGATCGGTGAGTTGCTGCAAAAGGCCGCGGGCATCCAGCTGCAGCACATTCCCTACAAGGGCTCGGCGGCGGCCGCCACCGACGTGGCGGGCGGGCAGGTGCCGCTGTCGGTGCAGAGCCTGCCCTCGTCGATCGCCTTCATCAAGGCGGGCAAGCTCAAGGTGTTGGGCGTGGTGAACGAGAAGCGCGTCGCCGCGCTGCCCGACGTGCCCACCATCGGCGAGACGCTCAAGGGCTTCGCCCAGGCACCGTGGTACGCCATGTTCGCCCCGGCGGGCACGCCCGCGCCCATCGTCGAGCGGCTGCAGGCCGAAGTGGCACGCGCGCTGGACCACAAGGATGTGGTGGACAAGCTCGCCGTCGTGGGCTGCGAGCCGTTCAAGGGCACGTCTGCCCAGCTGGGTGCGCTGGTGCAGTCCGACCTGCCCAAGTGGGCGCGCGTGGTCAAGGACACCGGCGCCACCGTGGACTGATTCTTCCATTCCGAATTCGCACAACTTTCAACAAGGAGACACAACCCATGATGACCACGCGCATCACACGCAAACATTTCGGCGCACTGGCGCTGGCCGCTTTGGCGCCGCTGGCGCTGTCCACGGCCTGGGCGCAGGGCGGCTACCCGTCGCGCACGGTGACCTTCGTCGTGCCGGCCGCCGCCGGCGGCACCACCGACATCTCGGCCCGCATGGCCGCGCAGGCGCTGGCGCCGGTGCTGGGCCAGTCGGTGGTGGTGGACAACAAGGGTGGTGGCAACGGCGCCATCGCGGCCAACATCGTCAAGCGCGCCGAGCCCGATGGCTACACGCTGCTCATGCAGTACTCGGGCTACCACGTGATCTCGCCCCATCTCACCAAGGCACCGCAGTGGGATCAGAAGGACTTCCAGCCCATCGCCAACGTGATCTCGGCGCCGCAGATCATCGTGGTGCGCGACGGCCTGCCGGTGAAGACCCTGGCCGAGCTGGTGGCCTACGCCAAGGCCAACCCCGGCAAGCTCAACTACGCCTCGTCAGGCAACGGCTCGCTGCAGCACGTGACCGGCGCCATGCTGGAGCAGCAGGGCGGCATCAAGATGGTGCACGTGCCCTACAAGGGCACGGGCCCCGCGCTGCAGGACCTGCTGGGCGGCCAGGTGGACCTGACCTTCGGCACCGCACCGCCGTTCATGCCCCACATCCAGTCCGGCAAGCTGCGCGTGCTGGCCGTCACGGGTAAGGAGCGCCTGGCCAGCCTGCCCGACGCCCCCACCACGGCCGAGGCCGGCTACCCGGGCGTGAACGCCACCTCGTGGTTCGCGCTGTTTGCACCCGCAGGCGTGCCCAAGCCGGTCATCGACAAGCTGGCCGCCGACATGAAGAAGGTGGTGGAAGACCCGGCCTTCCGCAAGAAGGCGCAGGAACAGGGTGCCGCGGCCGACTACCAGGGCCCGCAGCAGCTGGGCGAGCGCGTGAAGAGCGACTTCGCCAACTGGGCGGGCGTGATCAAGAGCTCCAAGATCGAGGCGGAATAAATCCGCCCTACACTGGGCGCCCTTTGCAACCGGCAGCACGCGCGTGCTGTCGCCCGGCGCCCCCATGACCGCTCCCACTGATCTGCCCTACCTGCGGGCCTACGCGCCCGCGCTGCAGGCCCAGGCCCACGCGCTGCTGGCGCAGGGCCAACTGGGCGCGCTGCTGCAGCGCAAGTACCCCGAGGGCCACGCGGTGCGCAGCGACAAGGCGCTGTACGACTATGCCCAGGAGTTCAAGGCGCGCCACCTGCGCAACGCGGGCACGGTGAACAAGGTGCTGTTCGACAGCAAGATCCACGTGGTGCGCCATGCGCTGGGGCTGCACACCCACCGCACGCGGGTGCAGGGCGGGCGGCTGGCGGCGCGGCATGAGATTCGCGTGGCCGCACTGTTCAAGCAAACGCCCGACGAGTTCCTGCGCATGATCGTCGTGCACGAGCTGGCCCACCTGCGCGAGAAGGACCATGGCAAGGCCTTCTACCAGCTGTGCACCCACATGGAGCCGCAGTACCACCAGTTCGAGTTCGACCTGCGCCTGTACCTCACTCACCTGGACGCGGGCGGTGAGCTGCTGTGGTGAAATGCTATTGAAAAAATAGCTGCCAGCGCTTGATGGGTAAGCGCTAAGGCCCGTTTTGGCTTAAATCTCAGTCGATCTGCAGCGCCGCGCAGTACTGCGCGGGCAACTGTAGCCAGCGCTCGGCTGCCGACTGCAGCGCGGCCAACTGGCCCGTGGTGTAGAGCTGGATGTGCCCCGGCGCGGCGGGCGCGCCATCCGCCGCGTGCTCGGGTGCGAGGGCGCCGGCCTGGTCGAGGATGCGCCGGGTCTGGCGCGCCACGGGCGCACCTGTGTCGATGATCTGCACATCCGGCCCCACCAGGGCGCGCAGCATGTCCTTGGCGAACACGTAGTGGGTGCAGCCCAGCACCAGCGTGTCGATCTCGCCCGTTTTCAAGCCAAAAGTGCCCAGCGCGCCCGTGTACTGGACGCAAAGCGCTTCTATTTTTGCCATGGATGCGGCGGCGGGCAGCGGCTCCTCGGTGCTTTGCTCGATGGCGCGCGCCAGGCCGTCGCAAGGCTGCACCGAAAAGCGCGTGCCGGCCGAATGCCCATCGCGCAGGCGCTGAAAGCGCGCGCTGCCCACCGTGCCGCGCGTGGCCAGCACGCCCACGTGGTGCGTCTGGCTGCTGGCGGCGGCGGGCTTGAGCGCCGGCTCCACCCCGATGGCGGGCAGGTCGGGCAGGGCCGCGCGCAGTTGTTCCACCGCGGCGGCGGTGGCCGTGTTGCAGGCGACCACCAGCGCCTTGATGCCGTGGTGTTCGCGCAGCCAGCGGGCGATGGCCAGCGTGCGCTGCTGCACGAAGGCGTCACCCTTGGCGTCCCCATAGGGAGCGTTGCCGCTGTCGGCCAGGTAGACGAAATGCTCGTGCGGCAGTTCGTGGCGCAGCGCCTGCAGCACGCTCAGGCCGCCAATGCCGCTGTCGAACACACCAATGGGCCGGGCGGCAAGGGGCGATGTCATGGAAGGCGTGGCAAGAAATCGGGGAAAGGGCACCGCCAGGAGGGGCGGCGCACGGGCCTCCAGTATGCCCGTGCGGCGGCCGGGCTGCAGGGGGCGCTCTAGGCCGCGCCGGGCGGTACGTACCCCTGCGGGTGCTGGGGTAGATCGTCCTGGAGGGGCCACCAGCTGCAGCGCGAGGCCACATGCATGTGGAATGCCGGCGCCGCGGCCACGGGCTCGTCCAGCAGGCCTGCGCGGATGCGCACCACGCCGGGCAGGCTGTCACGTTCGCTGAATACCGGCGAGCCGCAGACACCGCAGAACACGCGCCGCTTGCCGGGGGAGGACTCGAAGCGCCGCAGCAGGTCCTGGCCGGCCTGGAACTGCAGCCGATCCACGTCCACCGGCAGATTGGCAGCAAACGCGCTGCCCTGCGCGCGGCGGCACTGCGCGCAGTGGCAGATCTGGATCGGGGCCAGCGGCCCGCGGATCGTGAAGCGCACGCCCTGGCAGAGGCAGGCGCCGTGGTGCAGCGGCTCGGATGGGTTCATGGCAGACGGCGAAGGTGTGTTGGCGTCACTCTACGGCAGGCTCCGCCGGGGCGGCGGTGCGGTGAAACACCAGCAGCCGGTTGTTCGCGGGCATGGCGTGGTCGTGCGTTAGCGCGAGGCGGTGCTGTGCCGCTAGTGCCACGATGTCCTCGAAATGGCGGATGCCGCTGTGCGGGTCGCGCTGGCGCAGCCAGGCATCAAAGGCGCGGTTGCTGTCACTGGTGTAGGTTCCGCCGTAGTTGAAGGGGCCGTACAGCGCCAGCACGCCGCCGCCAGGCAGGTGGGCACCGGCCAGCGCGAACAGCCGCTGCACCAACGGCCAGGGCACGATGTGCGCGGTGTTGCTGCTGAATACCGCGTCGAACGGCCCGCTGCCAGGGTCGCCCTGTGGCCAATCGCTGTGCGCCAGGTCCAGCAGCAGCGGCGGGCGCAGGTTGGGGGCCGGGTGTTGCGCATGCCAGGCGCGTATGCCCGCGTGGTTGTCCGCCAGGTCGCTGGTCTGCCACACCAGGTGGGGCAGGCGTGGCGCGAAATACACGCTGTGCTGGCCCGTGCCCGAACCCACCTCCAGCACATGGCGCCGGTCGGCAAAGGCCTGCTGCAGCACGGCGAAGATGGGCGCCTGGTTGTTTTCGCAGGCCTGGGAAAACGGCAGGGGAGGGTGATTCATGGCGTGTGTGCTTAAAGCGCCTGTACTTCCACGGTGACGTGCGACAGCTCGTGCACTGGCAGCAGCAGGGCCTTGTAGTGCTGTGCGGGCTGCGGCGTGGCCGAGGCGACGGAAACGATGGCAGCAAAATGGCCCGGGCCGATTTGCCAGACGTGCAGGTCTTTCAGCGTGTCGCCCGTGGCGGCGAGGATGTCCTCGATCTCCTGGCGGACCTGCGGCCCTTCCGCCGGCGCATCCAGCAGCACGCTGCCGGCGTCACGGATCAACCCCCAGGACCAGCGGGCGATCACCAGCGCGCCCACCACGCCCATGGCCGGGTCGGCCCAGAGCCAGCCGTAGCTGCGCCCCACGAGCAGCGCCGCGATGGCCAGCACGGAGGTCAGCGCGTCGGCCAGCACATGCAGGTAAGCCGCGCGCAGGTTGTTGTCTTGGCCATGGCGGCCGTGGTCGTGATCGTGGCCATGGTGGTGGTGCCCATGTCCGCCATGCAGCAGCCGGGCGGACACCAGGTTCACCACCAGGCCGATCACCGCCACGGCGATTGCCTGCTCGAAGCGGATGGGCACGGGGTCGGTCAGCCGCAGGAAGCTCTCCCACGCGATGAGCAGCGCCACGATGGCCAGCACCACGGCGCTGGCGAAGCCGGCCAGGTCGCCCATCTTGCCGGTGCCGAACGAGAAGCGTGGGTTGGCCGCATGGCGGCGTGCATACCCATAGGCCAGCGCCGTGATCAGCATGGCACCGGCGTGCGTGGACATGTGCCAGCCGTCGGCCACCAGGGCCATCGAACCGTACAGCTTGCCCGCCAGGATCTCGGCGACCATCATGCTGGCCGTCAGCGCGATCACGAGCCACACGCGCCGCTCGTTGCGCTGGTGCTCCGCGCCCAGGAAGACGTGGTGATGGTCGGCGGGGAAGGGTGCGGGCGCCGCGCCCGCGGTGTGCAGGGTGGAGGAAGTCATTTCAGGTACGAGCGCAGGATGTCCATCATTTCTTCGCCGCCGGTGCGGCGCTCGGCATCGGTGCCGGCGTCCACCACGTGATCCTGCAGGTGGCCCAGCATGACTTCGGTGGTCAGACCATTCATGGCGCCGCGTGCCGAAGCGAGCTGCCGCAGCACTTCCGCGCACGCGGCGTCACCCTCCAGGGCGCGCTCGATGCCCTCCATCTGGCCCTTGATGCGCCGCACGCGTGCGATCAGCTTGTCTTTTTGCCCGTGGGTGTGGGACATGGAATGACTCGAAAATATAGTGTGGGGGGCTATGCTAACCCGGCCGCACGGACCGCGGCGGGAACGCGGCCATTGCGCGCAGCGGGCGCGTGCGCAATATGTTGCAGAAATGGGCTGCAGCGCTTTATGGACAAGCGCTGTGTGCTATTTAATCAATAGCGTAAGTCCGTTGACGGAAACATGCCGCGCCCTGCGGGCGGGGGTTACCCGTGCGCGATGCGCGCGGCGATGGCCTCGCCCACCTGCGTGGTGCTTGCCGCACCGCCCAGGTCTGGCGTGCGCGGGCCGCTTTTGATGATCTCTTCGATGGCTGCAATGATGGCATCGTGGGCCTGCCGCCCCGCGCCTTGGCCGTGGGTCAGGAAGTCCAGCATCAGCGCGCCAGACCAGATCATCGCGATCGGGTTGGCGATGTTCTGGCCATAGATGTCGGGCGCCGAGCCGTGCACGGGCTCGAACAGGCTGGGGAAGGTGCGCTCGGGGTTCAGGTTGGCCGACGGTGCCAGGCCGATGGTGCCGGTGGTGGCGGGCCCCAGGTCGGAGAGGATGTCGCCGAACAGGTTGGTGGCGGCCACCACGTCGAAGCGCCCCGGCTGCAGCACGAAGCGTGCGGTGAGGATGTCGATGTGCTGCTTGTCCAGTGTGACTTCGGGGTAGCCCTTGGCGACATCGTCGGCGCGCTGGTCCCACCAGGGCATGCTGATGGCGATGCCGTTGCTTTTGGTGGCCAGCGTCACGTGCTTGCGCGGGCGGCTTTGCGCCAGGTCGAAGGCGAACTTCAGCAGGCGGTTGGCGCCGTGGCGCGAGTAGACCGACTCTTGGATCACGATCTCACGGTCCGTTCCCTCGTACATGATGCCGCCCAGCGACGTGTATTCGCCCTCGGTGTTCTCGCGCACCACGTAGTAGTCGATATCGCCGGGCTTGCGGCCGGCCAGCGGGCAGGGCACGCCCTCGAACAGACGCACGGGGCGCAGGTTGATGTACTGGTCGAACTCGCGGCGGAACTTCAGCAGCGAACCCCACAGCGAGATGTGATCGGGTACGGTCGCCGGCCAGCCCACGGCGCCGAAGGAGATCGCATCCATGCCCGACAGCTGCGCCTTCCAGTCGTCGGGCATCATCTGGCCGTGCCGGGCGTAATAGTCGCAATGCGCCCAGTCGAAGGTGTGCAGTTCCAGGTTCAGACCGAAGCGCCGGGCGGCGGCCTGCACGGCGCGCAGGCCTTCGGGCATGACTTCCTTGCCGATGCCGTCTCCGGCGATCACGGCGATCTTGTGGGTGCGTTGCTGCTGCATGGGTGGCTTTTCAAACGATGTAAGCCCGCCATTGTTCACTGAGGAGAGCGTCCGTTCAATGCGCGCGCCCGTGTCTGCGTCTTTCGTGACGTTGGCAGGACGCTTGCCGCTGCGCACGGAATGGCGGGGGGAAGCCCAATACGGGGGGCGTGCCCCGCGCGGCCCAGCGGTCTGCCAGCAGTCAGGTCTGTGGGTGTCCAAGCGGCTGTTGAGCGGGGTGTGTGCGGCGCAGCAGAAACGATAGCTGCCAGCGCTTGCCAGCGAATGGATTTAATGCCAAATTGGCATTGAACCGTTACGGATCAAGCGCAAGAAGCTATGAATAGCATAGCGAAATTAACTGGCCAGTGCGGCCTTCACGGCGGCCGACACCTGGCCCATGTCGGCCTTGCCGGCCAGGCGGGTCTTGGCCACGCCCATCACCTTGCCCATGTCTCCGGGGCCCACCGTCTTGCCCAGTTCTGCGCCGACTTCGGTCACGATGGCCTTCACGGCGGTAGCCACTTCGTCGGCCGACATGCGTTCGGGCAGGTAGGCCTGCAGCACGGCCATTTCGGCCTTTTCCTTGTCGGCCAGGTCCTGGCGGCCCGCGCCCTCGAAGGCGG
Source organism: Diaphorobacter sp. C33 (assembly GCF_030503915.1). Taxonomy (NCBI): domain Bacteria; kingdom Pseudomonadati; phylum Pseudomonadota; class Betaproteobacteria; order Burkholderiales; family Comamonadaceae; genus Diaphorobacter; species Diaphorobacter sp. C33. The sequence goes on along the minus strand of NZ_CP129980.1, from coordinate 1,724,689 downwards.
TGATGCTGTCCTTGCGCTGCTTGATCAGCTTGTCCACGATGGCCACGATGGCCGCGTCATCCAGCGTGATGCGCTCGTCCACTTCCTTTTGCTTCATGGCGGCCTGCAGCAGGCGGATGGTGCCCAGGCGCTCGCTGTCCTTGGCGCGCATGGCGGTTTTCATGTCTTCGGTGATCTGGTCCTTGAGGCTCATGGTGTTTCTCCAGTCAAACGGTGTAGAAAACAAAAAACCCGCGCTTGGCGTCCCTAGCGCGGGTTTTGTGGCGTCTGGTGTCAACGCCGGGCTGTGCTTAGTACAGCTTCTTGGGCAGTTGCATGCTGCGCACGCGCTTGTAGTGGCGCTTCACGGCGGCAGCCTTCTTGCGCTTGCGCTCGGCGGTGGGCTTCTCGTAGAACTCACGGGCGCGTAGGTCGGTCAGCAGACCCAGCTTTTCGATGGTGCGCTTGAAGCGGCGCAGGGCCACGTCAAAGGGTTCGTTTTCTTTTACACGAATGGTCGTCATTAGCTAATGTTTTCCAATAGGTGCCGCTAGCGGGTTTTCGGGAAGATCGGGCCCAAAAGCCATATACGGCGGTTTTCCCCGTCTGTAACTAGTATCCGGCCGACGGGGTCATGCCAGCAGAGCCGAGCATTATAACGGCTCTGCGCTGCCGGGCAAGCGGCTGCCCGGCACAGAGTCGGGCACAGTCCGCGGCGCATGGCAGGCACGCGAGTCGGCGGGTGCCTGGTCACGTGCATGCAGGCCGTAGTCGCGCTGCACGGTGGCCACGCGCAGCCGGTAGTCGGCAAACACGCCTGCGCGACCCGCCGCCTGGGCCTGGCGGTGCTGCGGCAACGCGCGCCAGCGGGCCACGGCCTCTTCGTCGCGCCAGAAGCTCAGCGACAGCAGCTTGCCGGGCGTGGACAGGCTCTCGAAGCGCTCCACGGAGATGAAGCCGTCGATGGCCTGCAGCGCGGCGCGCAGGTCCGCCGCCAGGTCCAGGTAGGCCTGGCGGCCGTCGCTGCTCGGCTGCACTTCAAAGATGACGGCGATCATGGCTGAGCCTGCGTGTTGGTGGGCAATGCGGGGCGCGCGAGGGTGCCCGCCACCGCCTCGGTGAAGCTGCGTTCCTCGCGCAGGATGAAGCGCTGGCGCTGCGCCATCTCGAAGTTGGCGCGGCCCTCGGGGTCGGTCTTGAGCCGGGCGCGGTAGGCCTCGTAGTCGGCTAGGCTGGTGAAGGCGATCAGGCCCCAGGCCTCGTAATTGGTGCCCTCGCTGGGCAGAAAGTAGCCCAGCAGGTGGCCGCCGCAGCGCGGGATGATGCGCCCCCAGGCTTCGGCATAGGCGCAGAAGGCCTCGCGCTGAAAAGGGTCGATCTCGTAGCGGATGAAACAGGTGATGGGCATGGCGTGCTCCTGTGGTAGGTGGATGCGTCCATGGTGCCGGCCGTCGCACGGCCGATGTTTCGTCCTGGAGCGAAGCGTGCGCCGGGCTGGCTGCGGCACACTGCGCGCATGAACACCAACCAGATTGCGCATGTCGCGGCCCTGGTGGGCGAGCCGGCACGCACCGCCATGCTGGTCGCGCTGATGGATGGGCGCGCCCTTACGGCACGTGAATTGGCCGAGGCTGGGCGCGTGTCTGCCGCCACGGCCAGCCGCCACCTGGGCCTGTTGGTGGAGGCCGGGCTGCTGGTGCTGGAACGCCAGGGGCGCCATCGGTACCACCGCCTGGCTTCGCCCGAGGTGGCGCATTTGCTGGAAGGGCTGATGCAGCTGGCCGTGCGGCAGGCGACGGTGTCGCGGCCCGTGGTCGTGGGCCCGCGCGACGCGGCGCTGCGCCAGGCGCGTACCTGCTATGACCATATTGCCGGCCGCCTGGGCGTGGCCATCGCCGCGCACCTGTTGGAGGAGGGCGCCATCGTCTTCGATGACGATGCAGGTGGGCGGGTGACCGGCCGGGCGCAGGCTGTGCTGGCACCGCTGGGGCTGGCCGCGCAGGACGCACTGGCCGCAAGCGCCGCGCGGCGCCCGCCATGCCGGCCCTGTCTGGACTGGAGTGAGCGCCGCCCCCACATGGCCGGGCGCCTGGGGGCGCTGCTGTGCGTGCATTGCCTGGAGCGCGGCTGGTTGGGGCGCGCGCAGGCATCGCGCGCGCTGGAGATCACGCCGCCCGGCGTGGTGGCGCTGCGCAACTGGCTGGGCGTGGTGCGCTGGGGCGAGGTGACCGGCTGACTGGGGATGCGCTGGCCTGACGGCAAGCCGCTGCCCGCCCGAACCGGCGAGCCGGTAAACCCCTGATGCGGGTGCAGGGACCGCATGCGGGTTTGGCGGATTTTTAAAAGATTCATAACATATGAATATTAAAAACTCCGCCCCACGGTCATGTCCTCACAACCCGCCATCCTCGACGCGCCCGTCGCCGGTCGCGAGGCGTCGCAGGCGCCCGCACTGGAGCAGGCACTGCAGCGCCCGTACCAGCATGGTTTCGTCACCGACGTCGAGTCCGATTCCCTGCCGCCGGGCCTGGACGAGGACACCATCCGCGCCATCTCGCGCAAGAAGCGCGAGCCGCAGTTTTTGCTGGACTGGCGGCTGGCGGCGTTTGAGCGCTGGCGTGCGATGGAGTTGCCCGACTGGGCGCACCTCAAGATCGAGCCCATCGATTTCCAGGCGCTGAGCTACTACTCGGCACCGAAATCGCTCAAGAACGCACCCAAGAGCCTGGACGAGGTGGACCCCAAGCTGCTGGAGACCTACGAGAAGCTCAACGTGCCCCTGCACGAGCGCGCTCGCCTGGCCGGCGTGGCGGTGGACGCGGTGTTCGACTCGGTCTCGGTGGGCACCACCTTCCGCGAGCAGCTGGCCGAAGTGGGCGTGATCTTCTGCTCGTTCTCGCATGCGGTGCAGAACCATCCGGAGCTGGTCGAGAAATACCTGGGGACCGTGGTGCCGCAGGGCGACAACTTCTACGCCGCACTGAACTCGGCGGTGTTTTCCGATGGCTCCTTTGTCTACATTCCCAAGGGCGTGAAGTGCCCTATGGAGCTGTCGTCCTACTTCCGCATCAACGCGCAGAACACGGGGCAGTTCGAACGCACGCTGATCATTGCCGAGGAGGGCAGTTCGGTCAGCTATCTGGAGGGCTGCACCGCCCCGCAGCGCGACGAGAACCAGTTGCACGCCGCCGTGGTGGAGTTGATCGCCCACGACGACGCGTTCATCAAGTACTCCACGGTGCAGAACTGGTACCCCGGCGACGAGAACGGCGTGGGTGGCATCTACAACTTCGTGACCAAGCGCGGCCTGGCGGCCGGCAGGCGCTCGCGCATCGCCTGGACGCAGATCGAGACCGGCTCGGCCATCACCTGGAAGTACCCCAGCGTGGTGCTGCGCGGCGACGAATCGAACGGCGAGTTCCACTCGATCGCCGTGTCCAACCACTTCCAGCAGGCGGACACCGGCACCAAGATGATCCACCTGGGCAAGAACACCACCAGCCGCATCGTCTCCAAGGGCATCAGCGCAGGCCATGCGCACAACAGCTACCGCGGCCTGGTGCGTGTGAACCCCGGCGCCGCCGGCGCGCGCAACCACACGCAGTGCGACTCGCTGCTCATCGGGCCCGACTGCGGCGCCCACACCTTCCCTTACGTGGACACCGCGCGCAGCGATGCCGTGGTGGAGCACGAGGCCACCACCACGCGCATCTCGGAGGAGCGCCTGTTCTATTGCCAGCAGCGTGGCATCGACCCGCAGGAGGCCACGGCCCTCATCGTCGGCGGCTTTTGCCAGGCGGTGCTGGAAGAGTTGCCCATGGAATTCGCGCTGGAAGCCAAGGCGCTGCTTGCCGTGTCGCTGGAAGGCGCGGTGGGCTGAGATCACAAGATTTGAATAAAAAGGCATCCAGCCCTTATCCATCCAGCGCGAACAGCTATCAAATTAATAGGAAACCCACATGACCTCCATCACTCCTTTGCTGCAAGTGCGCGACCTGCGTGTGCGCGTTGGCGAGCGCACCGTGCTGCAATCGGTCTCGCTGGACGTGCCCGCCGGCGCGCTCGTTGTGCTGATGGGCGCCAACGGCAGCGGCAAGAGCACGCTGGGCATGGCGCTGGCCGGCCACCCGAGTTACCAGGTGCAGGACGGCCAGGCGCTGCTGGACGGGCAGGACCTACTGCAGCTGCCCGCGCATGAGCGCGCCCGCGCGGGGCTGTTCGTGTCCTTCCAGTCGCCGCCCGATGTACCCGGCGTGAAGAACAATCTGTTCATCCGCACAGCGCTGAATGCCGTGCACGAGGCGCGCGGCCAGCAGCCGCTGGACGCGTTCGACTTCCTGGCCAGCGCCAAGCAGACCGCCCAGGAACTGGGGTTGCCACAGGCCATGCTGGGCCGCCCGGTGAACGAAGGTTTTTCCGGCGGCGAGCGCAAGCGCAACGAACTGCTGCAGCTGGCCCTGCTGCAGCCCCGCCTGGCACTGCTGGACGAAATCGACTCGGGCATGGACGTGGACGGCGTGCGCGCCGTGGTCACGTTGGTGCAGAAACTGCGCGAACAGGGCACGGCCTTCATCGTCGTATCGCACTACCTGCACCTGATCGAGCAGCTGCAGCCTGACACCGTGCTGCGCCTGGACCAGGGCCGTATCGCCGAGACGGGCGACGTGGAGCTGGCGCGGCGCATCGCCCGCACGGGCTTTGCGCGCCAACCTGCCACGGCGGAGGCATGACACCATGAACAGCGCACAAGCCGAGATCCGCGCCGCGCGCGAGCACCTGCAGACGCAGGGCTGGATTGCGCGGCGCAGCGAAGCCTTTCACCACCTGCCCCCACCCGCGCTGCAGGACTGGCTGGGAACGCAGGCCGGGGTCGTCGATGAGGCCTCGTTGCCCGCGGGTGCGGGCTGGACGCTGCGCCTGCCCCACGCACAGGCGGCCACCAGCGTCCAGGCGCGTTGGCTGGACGCACTGGACCCGGCGCAGCGCGCCGAGTTGATGGCAGGGCTGCCGTCGCCAGAGTCCGGCGGTGGGGATGGGGCCGCCGCCCCCTTCGCCTGGGCGCATCGTGCCCTGTGCCGCCGGGGCCTGCGCCTGCGCGTGGCCGCCACGCCGGGCCGTGAGCGCGAGCCTGTGTGCCTGGAGCTGCACCACCAGCCCGGCGCCGCGGCCGAGGCGCCCTTGCTGGTGCTGGACGTGGAAGCCGGCGTGCAGTGCGTTCTGATCGAAACCCATGAGCGGCCTGCCGCAGACGGTCTGTCTGCCGTGGCGCAAAACCTGCACGCCCACATCCGTCTGGCGCAGGGGGCACGGCTACAACACCTGCGCGTCGCTGCGCCGTTGGCCGACGACCGCGTGGCGCACCACCTGCAGGTCCACGTGGCGGCAGGTGCCGCTTATGCCCAGGCGCTGGTTGCCACGGGCGCCAGCTACCACCTGCAGCGCAGCCACATCACGCTGCAGGGCGCAGGCGCCAGTGCGCGGCAGGCCGCGTTGCTGCTGTTGGCGGACGGCAAGCTGGACCAGCAGACGCACACCGACCTGCAAGCCGCCCAGGCCGTGAGCCAAGTCGAGACCTTGGCCCTGGCCCAGGGCCGCGCCCACGCGGTGGCGAATGCCTATACGCGCATCGCGCCCGGCAGTGACGGGGCCGATGTGCGCCAGCGCCTGGCCGGGGTGCCGCTGGCGGGCCAGCCACGTTTGATCCTGCGCCCGCACCTTGAGATCCTGCACGACAACGTGCAGGCCGCGCACGGCGCTACCTGGGGTGCGTTGCCCGAGGATGCGCTGTTCTACGCCCGCCAGCGCGGGTTGGATGATGCGGCTGCGCGCGCGCTCATCATCGAAGGTATGGCCCAAGCGTTGCTTGATCGATGCCTGGGGGCCGAGGGGGACGGCATGCTGGAGCAGTGGCTGCAGAGCGGCTGGCTGGCCGGTGCGATCGCCCGGCTGCAGCCCACAGCCGAGGAGGCACACCATGGGTAAACCACATCCTTTGCTGCACACCGGCGGCCTGCCGGTGCAGGCGCTGCGCGCGCAGTTTCCGGTGCTGGCGCAGCGCATCCACGGCCAGCCGCTGGCCTATCTGGACAACGCCGCCACCACGCAGATGCCGCTGGCGGTGCAGGAGGCCATGCAGCGCTTCGAACGCCATGACCGCGCCAACATTCACCGCGGCGTGCACACGCTGAGCCAGCGTGCCACCGACGCCTTTGAAGAGGCGCGCGCCACGCTCAAGCGCTTCATCGGCGCGGGCACGCAGCATGAACTGGTCTTCACCAGCGGCACGACCGAGGCGCTGAACCTCGTCGCCCAAGGGTTATGGGCAGCGGGGCCGGGCAAGGCCTGGCTGCGCCCCGACGACCGCATCATCGTGAGCGGGCTGGAGCACCATGCCAACCTGGTGCCCTGGCAGCAGGCCGCGCGCATGAGCGGGGCGGAACTGGTCGTTCTCAAACCCGACGCGCAGGGGCGCGTGCATGAGGCCGATCTGACGCCATTGCTCACACCCAACACCCGCGTGCTGGCACTCACGGCGTGCGCCAATGCCACGGGCGAGCGTCCTCCGTATGAGGCACTGCTGGCCATGGCACGCGCGGCCGGCGCCCTCACGGTGCTGGATGCCGCGCAGGCGGTGGGCCATGCCATGCCCGCTCTGGCGGAGCTGGAGGCGGACTTCATGGCCTTCTCCGGCCACAAGATGTACGGTCCCATGGGCACCGGCGCACTGGCCGGCCGGCGCGACGCGCTGGAGCGGTTGTACCCGCTGCGCCTGGGGGGCGACATGGTGGAGTGGGTGACCTACACCGCTGCGGGCTATGCGGCGCTGCCCGCGCGGCTGGAAGGCGGTACGCCCAACGTGGCCGGGGCCGTGGGTCTGGCGGCGGCGGCGCGCTTCATCGATGGTATTGGCCGAGAGGCCATTGACCTGCACGTGCAGGCCCTGCGCGCGCAGGCGCTGGCGGGCTTGTCGGCGTTGGAGGGGGTGACGGTGCTCGCCCCGCATGCCACGCAGGCGTCGCTGGTGTCGTTCGTGGCACGCGACGTGCACCCGCACGACATCGGCACGCTGCTGGACGAGCGCGGCATCGCCGTGCGCACGGGCCACCACTGCGCACAGCCGCTGCAGGAGCACCTGGGGCTGGGGCCGACCACGCGCGCATCGTTCGCGCTGTACAACAGCCATGAGGAGGTCGAGCGCTTGATCGCCGGCGTGGCGCAGGCCCTGGAGGTCATGCGATGACTGGATTTACCGGCAACGCCGAGAACGAGCTGTACCAGGAAGTGGTGTTGGAGCACAAGCGCGCACCGCGCAACTTCGGCCATCTGCCGCAGCCCACGCACCAGGCGCAGGGCACCAACCCGTCGTGTGGCGACCGCATTGCCGTGGAGCTGCAGCTGCAGCAAGGGCGCGTGCAGGACATCCGCTTCACCGGCCAGGGCTGCGCGATCTGCATGGCCTCTACCTCGATGATGACCGAGGCCGTAAAGGGCAAGGAGGTTGCCGCCGCGCAGGCGCTGCAGCAGCACTTTCGTGCGGTGCTGACGGGGGAAGAAGCCCCCGAGGATGCCCCGCTGGGCAAGCTGGTCAGCCTGGCCGGCGTGCGCCAGTACCCCAGCCGCATCAAGTGCGCCCTGCTGGGCTGGCATGCGCTGATGCATGCGATTGCCGACAACGGCAACGGCCAGAGCGTAAGTACTGAGGAGGAGCCCGCATGACCTACCGCCGCCATCGCGAGGATGTGCTGGTGCGCCGCAGCGTGACCGTGGAGGCGATTCCCAGCGGCGAGCCGATCGAACTGGAGGCCGGGCAACTGGCGCAGATCACGCAGGCGCTGGGTTCGTCCTTCACGCTGCTGGTCGAAGGCCAGCTCATGCGGCTGAAGGGCGTGGATGCCGACGCCATCGGCAAGACGCCGCCCGAGACCATCACCGCGCCCGCGGACCTGCCCATCGAGGAACTGGAGCCGCTGGTGTGGGAGACCCTACGCACCTGCTACGACCCGGAGATCCCGGTAAACATCGTGGACCTGGGCCTGGTGTACCGGCTGGCTTTCGAGCCGCTGCCCGACGATGCCCACAAGGTGCGCGCGCTGGTGGACATGACGCTCACCGCCCCCGGCTGCGGCATGGGCGAAGCGATTGCCGACGAGGTGTGCGACAAGCTGCTGGCCCTGCCACGCGTGGGCGAGATCACGGTGAATCTGGTGTTTGACCCGCCCTGGGACCGCTCCATGATGAGCGAGGAGGCGCAGCTGGCGCTGGGACTGTGAAGCAGGGACGATAAAAAAGGGGCAGGTGATACCTGCCCCTTTTGCTTTGGTTGAGTGGCTTTGCCGATCAGCCGCAGCAGGCACCGCCCGAGCAGCAGGAGTCTTCAGCCTCTGCGGCGGCCTGGGTCTTGGATGCCAGCTTGGTGATTTCGATCTGCCACTGGCGGGGACCTGCCTCCAGGTACGCCCACTGGAACTGGCCGGGTGCGCGGCCTTCCAGTTGCATGCGCAGCGGCACGGGGTCGTGGTCGTTCACGATCTGCAGCGACTCGCCCGCGCCCAGCGCGTCCAGGCGGCCAAAGATTTGCGCATGGCGCTCATAAGGAGCGATGGTGCGTACGTCGATCACGGAAACGGTGTTGCTCATGGTTCAACCTTTCGGGTGTGTGTAGAAAAAAGGGGGGAGGGAGCTTGCAGTTGTGAGGCATGGGCCGGCATCAGCCGTCCTTGCCGTCCAGACGGGTGCGCATCAGCCAGGGTGTGTAGATCACGAGGTAGATCGCGAAGGCGATGGCCCACAGGCAGGCGGCGCCTTCCAGCGCATAGGCGTACCACGCGGGTTGCACGGCGGGCACCAGCACGCGCAGCACGGCGGCCAGCATCACCAGGGCATAGGCCACCACCTCGCCGCGCGAGGGCTGCAGCGGCCGGCCGGTGTGGCCGCGCGCGGTGCGCGTGACCATGCCGATGATCAGCCCGCCGATCACGCCCACGGCAAAGGCATGCACGGCCAGCGACGGTACGACCCAGCCCAGTTGCGCCAGCGCCAGAAGCACGAAACCCAGGGGCAGCCATGCGTACGAAGCGTGCAGGATCCAGAGGATGGGGCGCTTGAACGTGACCTGCGGATGCCACTTCCACAGCCGCACCGCATGCATCACACCCGCCGCGAGGCTGGCCACCAGCACCACCGGCGCGGGCGCTGCGAACACCCACAGCGCCAGCGCCACGGCCGTGACGGCCAGCAGCGACAGCTCGAACTTGCGCGGCATGTTGATGACCAGGCCGGGCGTCACGTTGCGCGTGAACATGGGCACCACGCGGCCGGTGATCACGCTCACCACCATGAGGATCAGCGCCAGCTCGGCATACAGCGCGCTCACGGCCGGCACCGCCACGATGCCCAGCACCGAAAGATGGAACACCAGGTTGGCCGCAGCCATCAGCAGCAACAGGCAGATCAGCGGAATGTTGCGCTTGTTGCCGGCCTTGATCAGCACGCGCAGCAGCACGGCGGCCACGGCCGGCAGCAGCAGCATGTCCAGCGTGGCATAGACGGCGTAGGGCGCCACCAGCGAAGCCAGCCGCGCGGCCAGCCACAGCAGGGCCAGCGCGCCCAGCAGCGGACCACGGGCCGTCTCCAGGCCGGTCCAGGCCTTGACGGCGGTGAGCAGAAAGCCCACCACCACGCCCGCGGCGAAGCCGAACAGCATCTCGTGCGCATGCCACAGCAAAGGTGACATCGGCAACGGCACCTGGATGCGGCCCAGAAAGATCGCTATCCACAGCGGCACCGCCAGACAGGCCAGCAGGGCCGTGCCCAGGTAGAAGGGCCGAAACCCCAGTCGCAGCAATGGCCAGCCGTGCAGCGGAGCGGCGGACTGGGCCGGGCGGGAGGCGGAGACGAGCGGGGGCAGGGACATGGAAGGCCTTTGGCAGGGCGGTTTTCTTAAGATTCATTTTACATGAATATTAAAAATCGGCCAGAAGTTCGCGGGCAGACGGCCACTAGAGACGGAGGGCGTTCAGTGGAGCGGCAGAGCCTGGGCGCAGGCGTGGGCGCTGGCCCAGGCCCATTGGAAGTTGTAGCCGCCCAGCCAGCCGGTGATGTCTACCACCTCGCCGATGAAGTACAGGCCCGGCTGGGCCTTGCATTCCATGGTCTGCTGGGACAGGGCGCGCGTGTCCACGCCGCCCAGCGTCACCTCGGCCTTCTTGTAGCCTTCGGTGCCCGTGGGGGTGAGCTCCCAGCGCGCCAGCCGCTCGGCCAACCGCGCCAGGGCCTTGTCCGCGGCTTCGTTGATGGGGCGCTGCCAGTCCGCGCTCTGGCTGGCCCAGGCGTCGGCCAGACGGCTGGGCACGAGCGCGGCCAGTTCGTTGGCGATCAGCTTGCGCGAGCGCACCTTGGCTTGGGCCAGTGCGGCCGGCAGGTCCACGCCCGGGGCGAGGTTGATGGCCAGCGGCGTGCCCGGCTGCCAATAGCTGGAGATCTGCAGCACGGCCGGGCCCGACAGCCCGCGGTGCGTGAACAGCAGGTCTTCCACGAAGGCCATGCGTTCCTTCTTGGCGCCGGTGCTGATCTCCACCGGCAGTGCCAGCCCGGCAAGCTGCGCGTAGGGCGCCCAGGCCTGGCCGTCGAAGGTCAGCGGCACCAGGCCGGGGCGCTGCGCCACCAGCGGCAGTCCGAACTGCTGCGCCAGCCGGTAGCCGAAGTCCGTGGCACCAATCTTGGGGATGGACAGCCCGCCCGTCGCCACCACCAGGCTGCGCCCCTGCACCGGGCCGCGATCGGTATCGATTTGATAGCTGCCAGCGCTTGTGCCGCCTGCCTCATCGGCCAAAAAGACCACATTCTTGACGCTGCAGGGCTGCCAGCGCTCAACGCGCCCCTGGGCGCATTCGGCCAGCAGCATGGCGATGATGTCCTCGGCCGAGCGGTCGGCAAACAGCTGGCCCTTGTGCTTCTCGTGGTAGGCGATGCCGTGGCGCTCCACCAGCGCGATGAAGTCCGCCGGCGTGTAGCGCGACAGCGCGGAGCGGCAGAACTGCGCGTTCTGCCCCACGAAGTGCTTGTGCGGCGCGCGCACGTCCAGGTCGCGGTTGGTGAAGTTGCAGCGCCCACCGCCCGAGATGCGGACCTTCTCGGCCACTTTGTCGGCATGGTCGACGAGCAGCACCTTGAGCCCGCGCTGGCCCGCCTGGGCGGCGCAGAACAGACCGGCGGCGCCGGCGCCGATGATGACGGCATCAAAGAAGGGTGTGGACACGGGCAGCAACCTGGCGGGCAAAGCCGCCGATTGTCGCGTACGGGCTCCGAGGCCGTGCAGTGCAGGCAGTTCAGTGCATGTAGTTGCCGTCGGGCCCGATCACGGCAATGTCCACATAGCTGGAGCCATTGCGGTTCTGCGCACTGTACTGGTAGGTGTAGCCGCCCAGGTCCACCTTGTGCAGCCCTTCCAGGGTCGCGGCCAGCGATGCGCCCGTCACCGAAGGGCCCGCGGCGCGCAGGCCTTCAATGAGGATGCGCGCGTCCAGGTAGCCCCTGAAGCGGTCATAGTCCACGGGGTGGCCGTGGCGCTTCATGGACGCCTGGAACTCGCGTGCCACGGCGGTGGTCAGCCGCGTGGGCGGCGGCGTGGTGCGCGCCACGGCCAGCCCGCGCGCGTCACTGCCCAGCGCGCGGATGACCTGCGCACCCGCGCCCAGCGACAGCGTGTACACCGGCACGCCGAGGTGCGCCTTGTTGGCGCGCACGTAGGCCACCACGGGCGGGCCCGCGGCAATCATCACCACGGCTTGCGGCCGCAGGGCCGCCAGGGCCTTGGCGGCGGCCTCGGCATCCTGGCCGCTGCTGTGCATGGCATGGGCGCCCACGAAGGTGCCGCCCTCGGCCGTGATGGCCTTCTCGACCAGGGGCAGCGCGAGCTTGCCGAAGTCGTTGTTCTCGTAGGCGACGCCGATGCGCGTGGTCTGAATGGCCACGAGGTTGCGCACGATCTTCACCAGCTCGTCCGCGTAGCTGGCGCTGGTGGTGAACAGGTAGGGGCTGCGCGCGCCGTGCACTGCGGGGCTGCCGGTGTAGACGGCCACCAGCGGCGTGCGTGCCTGCGCCAGGTAGGGCAGCAGCGCCAGCACCTGCGAGGTGCCGGCCTGGCCGAACAGCGCGACCACGCCGCTGTCCTGCACGAGTCTGCGGGCGTTGTCCAGGGCGAGCGCGGCGTCGAACTTGTCGTCCAGGGACACGAGCTGCACCTTGCGCCCTGCGACGCCGCCGGCCTCGTTGAAGTCCGCCAGGGCGGCCTCCTGCCCCTCGTGCACCGGCGTGAGGAACGGCGCCATGGGGCCCGACAGGGCCGAGGAGCGCCCGATGAGGATGGCTGCCTTGGCGTCTGCCGAGCGCTGCTGGGCCAGCGCCGGCCACGCGAGCGCACAGGCACTCGCGCACAGCGACTGCAGCAGCCGCCTGCGCGGCGCACAAGGGTGGACGATGAACGGCGTGGTCATGGGAGCTCCCTGCTTTTTGTATTGGGCTGGCGCTGCACCGCCATGGGCAGCGCAGGGGCCATGCTAGGAACGCCGGCGCACGCGCCCACTGGGGGAAACCAAGAAACCGTGACGCGGGTGTGACACGGGGCGTGGCGGGTGAAGGCACGTGCTCCGGCCCCGCACGGTCGGCGTAAACACGCTCTAATACCGCCATGCACCTTCCCGCGCACCAACTCAGCATGACCGTGCTCATGTCGCCCGACATGGCCAACTTCTCCGGCAACGTCCACGGCGGCGCCATCCTCAAGCTGCTGGACCAGGTGGCCTATGCCTGCGCCAGCCGCTATTCGGGCAGCTACGTGGTCACGCTGAGCGTAGACCAGGTGATGTTCCTGCAGCCCATCCACGTGGGCGAACTGGTGACCTTCCTGGCCAGCGTCAACCACACGGGCACATCGTCCATGGAGATCGGCATCAAGGTGGTGGCCGAGAACATCCGCACCCAGGTGGTGCGGCATGTGAATAGCTGTTTCTTCTCGATGGTGGCAGTGGACGATGCGGGCAAACCCACCCCCGTGCCGCCGCTGGCCCCCACCAGCTACGACGAGCGCCGCCGCTGGGAGGCCGCGCTGCTGCGCAAGGCCCTGCGCAAGGAACAGGCCGAGCGCTTCGCGCAGATCCGCCAGGCGGCGCAGGCCAGCGCCGCCGGCTGAGCCGTCACACCGCCCGGCTGCGCGTGCCTGCTACCGGGGCTGCATCTTCGCCGTGCGCCACGGCCTGGATGCCGCGTACCACGTCGCCGATCACGATCACCGAGGGGCTGGCCAGCCCCTCGCGGGTGATGGTGGACTGCAACTGGCCCAGCGTAGTCACCGCGTGGCGCTGCTGCGGCAGGCTCACATGCTGGATCACCACCGCCGGCGTGTGCGCAGGCAGGCTGGTGAGCAGTTCCTCCTGGATGTGGGCGCAGCCGGTCACGCCCATGTAGATCACCAGGGTCAGGCGTGCATCGCGCGCGGTGGCGGCCAGCTGGCGCCAGTCGGTGCGTTGGTTCCCAGGCTTGTTGTGGCCCGTGATGAAGACCACGCCGTGCGCATGTTCGCGGTGGGTGAGCGGCGCGCCCAGCTGCGTCATGCCCGCCAGGCCGGCGGTGATGCCATTGACCACCTGCACCGGCACGCCCGCCGCGCGCAGGTGCTCCACTTCTTCGCCGCCCCGCCCAAAGATGAACGGATCGCCGCCCTTCAGGCGCACCACGGTCTCGCCCTCCTGCACGGCGGTGAGCATGAGCTTTTCGATGAACGCCTGGGGCGTGCTCTTGCAGCCGCCGCGCTTGCCCACATGCACGACGCGGGCGCCGGGGCGGGCCAGGGCGACGATGGCGTCGCTCACCAGGTCGTCCACCAGCAGCACGGTGGCGGCCTGGATGGCCTTCACCGCCTTGAGGGTGAGCAGCTCGGGGTCGCCGGGGCCGGCGCCCACCAGGGTGCAGCTGCCTGCATGGGCTGGAAGAGAAGGTGTGGTCATGACGAGGCCTGTGCAGTGATTTGACGGCTCAAGTGCAAGATATGTTCCACCTGCTGGCGCAGGGCAGGGGGCACGGGCGCGTCGCCCGCCAGCACGCGCCGGGTATAGGCGGCGGTGGTGGCCACGTCGATCTCGGTCGGCAGACCGGGCACTTCGGCGGCCGTGCCGGGCTGCTGGTCTTGCAGCAGTTGGTGCGTGCCGCCAATGAAGGCGTCGTAGCGCGGCGTGCGGCGCGGGTCGGCCGCCACCTCGCCCTCCAGCCCGCGCGACAGCAACGCGTGCGCGCCCAGCGTGGCAAAGGTGCCGCTCAGGATGTCGAAATATTCGGGGTGGGTGAAGCTGCTCACCACCAGCGCCGGGCCGGCGCAGGGGTTCATCAGCTTGGCCACGCTGTGCCCCGGTGTGCGCAGGCCGATCACCTCGCGCACCGCCAGCAGGCGCGCCAGCCCGGGCAGCAGCACCGCGGTGCCGATGTGCGCCACGCTGCCGGGTGCTATGGATTGAGGAGCTGTTAGCGCAGGTATATCCAGCGCTTCAAGCACATCTGATGCCAGAACGCGGCGCGCCTCGGTGCGCATGCCGTGCAGCAGCACGGGCAGGCCTTCGCGCGCCAGCAGCAGCGCCAGCAGCGGCGTGAGCACGGGCAGCTTGCGCGCGCCGTTGTAGCTGGGCAGCACGATGAGCGGCTGCCCGTTCGCACAGGCCGGTATGGCGGCGATGCGCGCATGCACCGCGTCCAGCAGGCCGCACATTTCCTCGGCGGTCTCGCCCTTGATGCGCATGGCCACGCAGAAGGCGCCGATCTCCAGATCGGTCACCTGGCCGTCGAGCACTTGCCCGAACAGGTCGGCGGCTTGCGCGCGGTCCAGTGCCTTGGCGCCGCGTGCGCCGCGGCCGATTTCCTTGATGTAGTGGCTGATGCCCATGGGGTATTGGCTGGCGGGTGGGACGAGTGGTGTCCATTCTGCGGCATGTCTGATAACCGCCTGTTATATGCGTGCGGCGGATTGCGTGCCGCGTCACGCTGCCTGCACCGCAGTGGTGCCTATGCCCGCGACCGCCGCCTGCACCATGCGCTTGAGCTCGGGTACGCAGGAGCCGCATTGCGTGCCGCAGCGCAGCGCGCCCTGCAACTGCGCCAGGCGCTCGGCCGGGCTGCCCTGGCACTGGCCCAGGCGCTCGGTGATGTCGGTATCGGTCACGTTCAGGCAGACGCACACCCGCTTGCCCCGTGCGGCCACGGCCACGGGCGGCTGTTGGGTGGGCAGCAGCAGCAACCGGCCATAGGTCTGCACGGGCAGTTCTTCCTGCAGCAGCGTGCGCAGCCAGCCGCCAGCGCTGCCATTGCCGGCCAGCAGCAGTGCGTCCAAAGTGGTGCGGCCGTCGGCCTGGCGCTGCAGGCGCGCGGCGCGGTGCTGGGCGCGGCGGCGGTCGGCGTAGCGCAGCGTGCCAGGCCCGTCCAGGTGCAGCAGGTGCTCGATGCGCGCGAGCAGGGCCGGTGGCGGCGCCTCGTGCGCGGCACCGCGCAGCAGAACACCCGTGCGCGGGGGCCCTGCGGCCGGCGCGGCGCCGCTGAAGGGCACACAGTGGGCGAAGGGTAGTTCGGGCATCAGCGCGGCCAGCGCCTCGCGCGCGGCCAGCACTTCATCTTCGGGCAGCCAGGCCATGGCCAACAGCGTCCAGGGCAGCTCGGCCTTGAGCACCTTCACCGCCGCGTGCTTGAGCTCCGGCTGTTTGGAGCCAGGGCAGAAGGCCGGCGTGGTGAGCGCGTTCACGCCCGCCAGTGGTCGGCCCGTGCTGGAGCGCCCGCCCAGGTATTCGCCGCCCCAGTGCATGGCCATGAAGGCCTGCCCGGGTGCCAGTGTGTCGTCGGCCTGCACGGGCGCGATGATGGAGCCGCGCGCGCTGGTCACATGCGCCAGGTCGCCAGCGGCCAGCTGCAGGCGCTGCAGGTCCTGCGGGTGCATCTGCAGCGCGGGCTCGGACGCGTGGCCGAACAGCCGCCCCAGCGTGCCGGTGCGGCTCATGCCGTGCCACTGGTCGCGCAGGCGTCCCGTGGTCAGGCTGAATGGGTAGCGCGCGCTGGGCGGCTCGGCCAGGGGCTGCCAGGCCGTGGGGACGAAGCGCGCACGCCCGTCGGGTGTGGGAAAGACGCCGTCCGCATACAAGCGCGCGCGGCCCGCGCGGGCGCCGCTCGGGTAGGGCCACTGCTGCGGCCCGTCGGCCTCCAGCGCGGCCCAGGTCAGGCCGGTGATGTCCAGGTCGCGCCCGCGCGTGGTCTCGCGGTGCTCGTTCCAAATGGCTTCGGCACAGGCCTGCGCCGTGTCCCCGGCGTAGGGGAACAGCGTGGGCTGGCCGGGGCGCAGGTGCCTCTCCAGCCGCTGCGCCAGCGCGAGCGTGATCTGCCAGTCGTGCCGCGCGCCGCCGGGTGCGGCCACTGCCGCGCGCACGCGGCTGATGCGGCGCTCACTGTTGGTGACGGTGCCGGTCTTCTCGCCCCAGGTGGTGGCAGGCAGCAGCAGGTCGGCGTACTGCGCGGTGGCGGTGGTGGCGAAGGCCTCCTGCACCACCACAAACTCGGCGCGCTGCAGGGCGCGGCGCACGGTGGTCTGGTCGGGCAGGCTCTGCGCGGGGTTGGTGCAGGCGATCCACAGCGCCTTGATCGCGCCGTCGGCCGCGGCCTGGAACATCTCCACCGCCGTCTTGCCGGGTCGCGCAGGCACCGACTCCACGCCCCACAGCCGGGCCACTTCGGTGCGGTGGTCGGGGTTGGCCATGTCGCGGTGCGCGGGCAGCAGGTTGGCCAGGCCCCCCACCTCGCGTCCGCCCATGGCGTTGGGCTGGCCCGTCAGGCTGAAGGGGCCTGCGCCCGGTTGGCCGATCTGCCCGCAGGCCAGGTGCAGGTGGATCAGCGCGGCGTTCTTGGCCGTGCCGCTGGTGCTCTGGTTCAGGCCCTGGCAGTACAGGCTCAGCGTGGGCCGGCGTGGCCCACCCTCCGCCATGCCCTCCACGCCAGCGAACCAGCGCGCTGCGGTGGCAATGTCCTGCGGCGGCAGGCCGCAGACGGCGGCAGCGCGCTCGGGCGTGCAGTCCTGCACTACGGCCTGCAGATCGGCGAAGCCGCTGGTGTGGCGCGCGATGTAGCCCTGGTCCACCCAGCCCTCGCGCAGCATCACGTGCAGCATGGCGTTGAACAGCATCACGTCGCTGCCCGGCAGCAGGGGCAGGAACAGATCGGCCATGGCCGCGGTGTCGGTGCGGCGCGGATCGGCCACGATGATCTTCATGGCCGGGTTGGCGGCGCGCGCGTCCTCGATGCGGCGAAACACGATGGGGTGCGCCCAGGCCGTGTTGCTGCCAGCGATGAACAGGCATTGCGCGTGGGCCAGGTCGTCGTAGCAGGCGGGCGGCGCGTCGGCGCCCAGCGTGGCCTTGTAGCCGGCCACGGCGCTGCTCATGCACAGGCGCGAGTTGGTGTCGATGTTGTTGGTGCCGATCAGGCCCTTGGCCAGCTTGTTGAAGACGTAGTAGTCCTCGGTGAGCAACTGGCCACTCAGGTAGAAGCCCACCGCGTCGGGGCCGTAGCGGTCGATGGTGGCGGCGAAGCGCTGCGCCGCGGTGTCGAGAGCCGCGTCCCAGTCGATGGGGTGCGCTGCCTGGCCGCGCTGCGGGCGCAGCTGGGGTTGCAGCAGCCGGGTCTGCAGTGTGACGGGCCGGCTGGCGGTGAGGTGCAGGGTGCTGCCCTTGGTGCACAGGCGGCCGAAGTTGGCGGGGTGGTGGGGGTCGCCGCGCACGCCGGTGATGGTGTCGCCGTCGGACTGGATGATCACGCCGCAGCCTACGCCGCAGTAGGGGCAGGTGGAACGGGTTTCTTGCATGGCGTGTTCTCTTGGTATTTTTGGGCTTTAGGGCTTGTGGTGTGGGCGCGAGTAGCTATTCTTTTTGGATGTGGCTGGCCGGGACTCGCCCCGGCGGGCGAGGTACTTTTCTTTGCTTCGCCAAAGCAAAGTACCCAAAAGAAAGGCGACCCTAGAGGCTGCGTCCCTTCGCTTCGCTACGGGCAACCTGCGGTGCTCGCGTCCAGCGGGGTCTCGCTCAAACTCGCTTCGCTCAAACAATCGCGAGCCCTGATCCGCTGGCCGCTGCGCTCCTCGGCGCATCCTGAAGGGAACCCGGAAACCGGACAGCCCATTCGGGCCATCGCTGCGCTCGGCCTGGCCTTGCGCGGCGCGTTGCGCCTGCGCGGGGTCATGGTGGGTTTGCCTTGCAGCGCAGCGCGGGGCCGGCCACCGGGCGTTGCAGGTCCAGGGCGTGGTGGGCCAGCTCCTGGGCGTCCAGGTAGACGGTGCCCGCTTCCACCTTGACCTGAAAGCGCGGCGTGCAGCCTTCGTCGGGGGCGGCGGCCTGGCCGTCGCACAGGCCGATGGTCCAGTTGTGCAGCGGGCAGGCCACGCTGTTGCCGAAGACGATGCCCTGGCTCAAGGGGCCGCCCTTGTGGGGGCAGCGGTCGAGCAGGGCGAACACGCCGCCGGCGTCGTTGCGGAAGACGGCCACGTCCATGCCGTGCGGGCGGGCCACGCGGCGCGCGCCGAGCACGGGGATGTCGTCCAGGGAGCAGATCGGGGTCCAGGTGGTCATAGCTATTCCTTTAGGAGCTGTTGGCGCTTGCTGGCAGGGCGTGACAGGCACTTTTGGCTGAAACTCATGCCAACGTTCATGCGGGGATCGGCGTGATCGGGATGAACTGGCGCCGGTCCACCGCCGCCGGCTCGAACTCAAACCACGGGTCGGGCTCGCCCGCCAGCGCGTCCTGCAGCTCGCGCCACAGCGCCTGGCGGCCGGGGGCATCTTGGAGTACGCGGCGCTTGACGTAGTCCAGTCCCACGCGGGCGACGAAATGCACCGTGCGCTCCAGGTACCAGCCCTCCAGGCGGTACAGCTGCATGAAGGCGCCCGTGTACTCCAGCACCTCCTCGGCGGTCTTGAGCTTGGTGAAGAACTGCGCCACCTCGGTCTTGATGCCGCCGTTGCCGGCCACGTACATCTCCCAGCCCGAGTCCACGCCGATGATCCCCACGTCCTTGATGCCGCTCTCGGCGCAGTTGCGCGGGCAGCCGCTGACGGCGAACTTGACCTTGTGCGGCGCGTACATGCCCACGAAGGCGTGCTCCAGGTCCTTGCCGAGCTGCGTGCTGTCCTGCGTGCCCATGCGGCACCACTCGCTGCCCACGCAGGTCTTCACGGTGCGCAGCGCCTTGGCGTAGGCGTGGCCGCAGGGCATGCCGATGTCGCGCCAGACGTTGACCAGGTCTTCCTTCTTCACGCCCAGCAGGTCGATGCGCTGGCCGCCCGTGACCTTCACCGTGGGGATCTGGTACTTGTCCACCACGTCGGCGATGCGGCGCAGTTCGGCGGCACTGGTCTCGCCGCCCCACATGCGCGGCACCACGCTGTAGGTGCCATCTTTCTGGATGTTGGCGTGGCTGCGCTCGTTGATGAAGCGGCTTTGCGGATCGTCCTGCGCCTCCTTGGGCCAAGTGCTGATGAGGTAGTAGTTCACGGCCGGGCGGCAGGTGGCGCAGCCGTTGGGCGTCTTCCACTCCAGGAAGCGAAACACGCCGTCTACGGTCAGCAGCCGGTGTGTGCGGATGGCTTCGCGCACGGCCTGGTGGCCGTGGTCGGTGCAGGCGCACACGGGCTTGGTCTTGGGCGTGGCGGAATAGTCGCCGCCCGCAGTGGCCATGAGGATCTGCTCCACCAGCCCGGTGCACGAGCCGCAGCTGGCGCTGGCCTTGGTGTGCTTGCGCACCTCGTCCAGCGTGAACAGGCCCTTGTCCTTGATGGCCTTGCAGATCTGGCCCTTGGTCACGCCGTTGCAGCCGCAGACCTCGTCGCTGTCGGCCATGGCGGCGGCCTTGTTTTGGCCCTGATGGCCCGCGTCGCCCAGGTGCGATTCGCCGAACATGAGCCGGTCGCGGATGTCGGCCACGCTGCGGCCGTCACGCAGCAGCTTGAAGTACCAGCTGCCGTCCACCGTGTCGCCATAGAGGCAGGCGCCCACGAGCCGGTCGTCCTTGAGCACCAGCTTCTTGTACACGCCGCCGCCCTCGGCATGCGGGTCGCTGAGCACGATTTCCTCCGTGCCCTCGCCGCCCTGGAAGTCGCCGGCGGAAAACAGGTCGATGCCCGTGACCTTGAGCTTGGTGGAGGTGAGCGAGCCCTGGTAGCGCCCGATACCCCATTCCGCCAGGTGGTTGGCCAGCACCTTGCCCTGCTCGAACAGCGGCGCCACCAGCCCGTAGGCGATGCCACGGTGCGCCGCGCATTCGCCCACGGCGTAGATGCGCGGGTCGGTCACGGTCTGCAGCGTGTCGCTGACGACGATGCCGCGGTTGACGTGCAGGTGCATCTGCTCGGCCAGGGCCGTGTTGGGGCGGATGCCCACGGCCATCACCACAAGCTGGGCGGACACCTCGCTGCCGTCCTTGAAGCGCACCGCGGCCACGCGGCCGTCGCCGCCGGCCACCAGTTCCTGCGTCTGCGCCTGCATGAGGAACTGCATGCCGCGCTCGGCCAGCGACTGCTGCAGCAGCTTGCCCGCCACGTCGTCAAGCTGGCGCTCCATGAGCCACTCGCCCGCATGCACCACGGTGACCTGCATGCCGCGCTTCATGAGGCCGTTGGCCGCCTCCAGGCCCAGCAGGCCGCCGCCGATCACTACGGCGTGCTTGTAGCTGGCGGCAGCGTCGATCATGGCCTGCGTGTCCGCGATGTCGCGGTAAGCCAGCACGCCGGGCAGCTCACGGCCCGGAATGGGCAGCATGAATGGGTTGGAGCCCGTGGCGAGGATCAGCCGGTCGTAGGGCGCCTCGACGGTGCGGCCGTCCTGCGCCACGCCATGCACGGTGCGCCGCGTGCGGTCCACATGGGTCACGGTGCACCCTGCGTGCAGCGTGATGTGGTGGTCCGCATACCAGGACCAGTCGTTGAGGACGATCTCCTCCAGCGTCTGCTCGCCCGCCAGCACGGGCGACAGCAGGATGCGGTTGTAGTTGGGGTGCGGCTCGGCGCCGAACACCGTGATGTCGTAGAGGTCGGGCGCGATCTTGAGCAGCTCTTCCAGCGCGCGCACGCCTGCCATGCCATTGCCCACCATCACCAGCCTGGATTGCTTCACCATCGTCTCCCCGGCGGGAATGCCCCGCGCAGCCACATCAACAAAAAAGGCGTCCGCACGCCGCACCGGGCAGGGGCCTGGTTGCGGGTGGGGACGCCTTCGTCCCGCGAGCCCTGCCTCCGCCGTTGGAGAGGGCACGCGCTGCGGCCTACCGTGGCCGCGCTGGCTTCAATGCAATGGGCGTGCCAGGGTGCGGCGGGGTGAGAGGTGCGCGCTCATGGGATGGGCTGAATAGTCCGCTAGCGCTTGATGGGTAAGCGCGAGAAGCTATGGTTTTAGTAGCAATCGCGCACGTGGCCGGGCGTGGCGGGCTGCGCACCGCCGTGGTGCAAGTGGCGGCGCGATGGTGCGGGCGCTGGCGTCCTGATTGCGCCCGGACCTCGTAGGGGATGTTGTGCCGGTGACACGGCCCCTGCGTGCGCGCCCGATGCACCGCAATTGAACAAAAACAGCGTCCAGCGCTTGCCCCTCAAGCGCTGCCAGCGATGGAATCAGGAGCCGCCTGCCGGCGGTGGTGTTGGGTCCGTCCAGGCGCCGCCCAGCACCTTGTAGAGCGTCACGCGGTTGACCTGCTCGGCCAATTGCAGCGTGATCTGCGCCTGCTGTGCGGCATACAGCGTGCGCTGCGCGTCCAGCACGGCGAGGTAGTTGTCCGCACCGAGGCGAAAGCGTGCATCCGACAGCTGCAGCGTGCGCTGCGTGGCCTGCACCAGCGAGCCCTGCGCCTGCAGGCGCTCAGTGAGCGTGGCGCGCTCGGCCAGCGCGTCGGACACCTCGCGGAAGGCGGTCTGGATGGCCTTCTCGTACTGGGCCACGGCGGTGTCGCGCGTCACCTCGGCCACGCGCAGGTTGGCCTGGTTGCGGCCGGCGTCGAAGATCGGCAGGCGGATCTGCGGTGCGAACGCCCAGGTGCCGTTGCCGCCCTCGAACAGGCCCGACAGCGCATTGCTGGCCGTGCCCACCGAGGCCGTGAGCGTGATCGACGGAAAGAACGCCGCGCGGGCCGCGCCGATATTGGCCGTGGCGCCCTGCAGTGCATGCTCGGCCGCGCGCACGTCGGGGCGGCGCAGCAGCACGCTGGACGGAACGTCTGCAGGCACGGCCAGCAGCGCCGTTGCGGGCGCCGCGGGATCGGCCAGCGCGGGGACGGGGGACCGGGGGGCCGGAACGTCCGCAGTACCGGTGCCGGGAGAGGGCTGGGTTGCAGCCGTGGCCGGGCCCGCCATGGCCGTGACCGACATGGCCGTTTCCACGGTGGCCACGCTGGCGGGCAACAACGCTGGGGGCACGGGCGATCCCACCAGCAGGGCCAAGGCGTTGCGGCTGCGCGCCAGCTGCGAGACGAAGGCGGCCGCATCCACGCGTGCGGTGTCGGCCGCCGACTGGGCCTGCGCCAGCACCAGGCCCGAGCTGGCGCCCAGTTCATGGCTGCGCTGCGTGAGCTCCAGGGCCTGCTGGCGCGTGCGCAGGGTCTCGCGCGCCAGTTGCAGGCGGCGCGCGTCGGCGTCCAGCGTGAGCCAGGCGCCGATCACCTCGGCCACCAGGCTGAGCTGCACGCTGCGGCGGTTCTCCGCCACGCGCAGGAACTCCTGCAGCGCGGCATCGTTCAGGTTGCGCACGCGGCCGAAGAAGTCGATCTCGTAGCTGCTGAAGCCCAGTGTGGCGCTGTACTGGCTGGTGGTGTTGGAGCGGCCCGCGGCGGTCAGGTCGTCGGCGGTGCGGCTGCGGTTGCCCGCGCCGGCCGCGTTCACCGTGGGAAAGCGGTCGGCCTGCACCACGCCGTACTGCGCGCGGGCCTTGTCGATGGCCAGTACCGCCACGCGCAGGTCGCGGTTGTTCGCCAGGGCCTGTTCCACCACCGTGCGCAGGCGGGTGTCCTGCACGAAGTCTTGCCAGGCCATGGGGCCGCCGTCCGGCAGCGCCACGGCGCCGGCGGTCGGTGGCTGGGGCAGGGGCGATGCCACCGTGTCCGGCACGGGCAGCGGCGGCGCTTCGTAGCGTGGCGCCAAGTTGCAGCCGGCCAGCAGGGCGCAGGCCAGGGCGGCGGTCACAGGCGTGAAGGGATGGGGGCGCGTCATGCGGCACTCTCCGGATGGATGGGGGCAGGCTGGGCCGCGTCTTCCTGGCGCGAGCGGCTCTTGAACCAACTGCGGATCAGCAGGAAAAACACCGGCACCATGAAGATGCCCAGCACCGTGGAGGCCACGGTGCCGCCCAGCACGGCCGTGCCGATGGCATTGCGCCCGCCTGCGCCGGCGCCCGTGCCCAGGGCCAGCGGCACCACGCCGAAGCCGAAGGCCAGCGAAGTCATGAGGATGGGGCGCAGGCGCATGCGCACGGCTTCCAGCGTGGCATCCAGCAGCTTGCGGCCCTGTTCCTGCAACTGCACGGCAAACTCGACGATCAGGATGGCGTTCTTGGAGGCCAGGCCCACCGTGGTGATCAGGCCGACCTGGAAGTACACGTCGTTGGCCAGGCCCCGCGTCCAGGTCGCCAGCAGCGCGCCCAGCACGCCCAGCGGCACGGCCAGCATCACCGACAGGGGCACGGTCCAGCTCTCGTACAGCGCGGCCAGGCACAGGAACACGAACAGGATCGAGATGGCGTACAGCAGCGGCGCCTGCGCGCCCGACTGGCGCTCCTGCAGCGAGGCGCCCGTCCATTCGTACGCAATGCCGGGCGGCAGGCCCTTCAGGATGTCCTCCACAATCTTCATGGCCACGCCCGAGCTGACGCCCGGCGCGGCGCTGCCCACCATCTCATAGGCGGGCGCGCCGTTGTAGCGCATGAGCTGCGGCGAGCCATAAGCCCAGTGGGCCTTGGAGAAGGCGCCGAACGGCACCATCTCGCCGTTCTTGTTGCGCACGGTCCACTTGCCGATGTCCTGCGGCAGCATGCGGTGCGGCGCGTCGCCCTGGATGTAGACGCGCTTGACGCGGCCGTTGTTCAGAAAGTCGTTCACGTAGGTGCCGCCCATGCCGCTGGAGAGCACGCTGTTGATGGCGTCGTAGCTCAGGCCCAGCGCGGCGGCCTTGCGGTCGTCGATGTCCAGGCGCAGCTCGGTGGCGTCGTCCAGGTTGGTGGTGCGCAGGTTGGTCAGCTCGGGGTGCTTGCGCGCCTCGGCCAGGAACCGGTCCTTGGCGGCCAGCAGCGCCTCGTGCCCCAGGCCGTTGATGTCCTTGAGCATGAAGTTGAAGCCCGCGTTGGAGCCCAGGCCGCGCACGGCCGGCGGCTGCGACACGAAGATGCGCGCGTCGCGGATCTTGGCCAGCTCCTGGGTGGCGCGGTGGGCGATGGCCGCCGCGGACTGGCTGGCCAGCGGCCGCTGGTCCCAGGGCTTGAGGCGGATGAATGCGCGCGCCGAGCTCTGGTCGCCGTTCAGGCCCGAGACCTGGTTGAAGCTGATGACCTCGGGCACGTCCTTGAAGTACAGATTCACCTGGTCCAGCACGTCCTGCAGCCGCGCGTCGGTGGCTCCAGCGGGCAGGTTGACGTTGGCCAGGATGTAGCCCTGGTCTTCATCGGGCAGGAAGGCCGTCGGCACGCGGCCGATGATCCACCACACGGCCAGGCAGATGGCGGCAAAGATCAGCAGCATGCGCTTGGCGCGGTGCAGCATCCAGCCCACGCCGCGCTGGTAGCGCAGCGTGTTGGTCTCGAAGTGGCGGTTGAACCAGAGGAAGAAGCGGTCGTTCAGCCCCAGCAGGCCGCGGCGCACCTGCGGGTCCTTGCCCAGGTGGGCGGACGGCTTGAGGATGCTGGCGCACAGCGCCGGCGTGAGCGTGAGCGCCACCAGCACCGACAGCGCCATCGCCGCCACGATGGTGATGGAGAACTGCCGGTAGATCACCCCCGTGGAGCCGCCGAAGAACGCCATGGGCACGAACACCGCCGACAGCGTGAGGCCGATGCCCACCAGCGCGGGCGTGATCTCGCGCATCGAGTGGCGCGTGGCCTCTTTGGGCGAGAGACCCGACTCGTGCATCACGCGCTCGACGTTCTCCACCACCACGATGGCGTCGTCCACCAGCAGGCCGATGGCCAGCACCAGCGCGAACATGGTCAGCGTGTTGATCGAGTAACCCGCCGCGGCCAGCACGCCGAAGGTGCCCAGCAGCACCACTGGCACGGCAATCGCAGGGATCAGCGTGGCGCGGAAGTTCTGCAGGAAGATGAACATCACGATCACCACCAGCACCATGGCCTCGCCCAGCGCGGTGGCCACTTCGCGGATCGAGGCGCGCACGAAGGGCGTGGAGTCGGAGCTGACGAAGTAGTCGATCTGGTTGGGGAAGTAGGGCTTGAGCTCCGCCAGCTTGGCGGCCACGGCGTCCGACACTGCCATGGCGTTGGCGCCGTCGGCCAGCACGATGCCCATGCCCGCACCCGGGCGGCCGTTCAGCTTGGCCTTGACCGACAGGTTGTCGGGGCCCAGTTCCACGCGCGCGACGTCCTTCACCGTGACCACCGAACCGTCGGTGGCGGTCTTGAGCACGATGTCCTCGAACTCCTGCACCGTCTGCAGCTTGGTGCGCGCGGTGATGGTGGCGTTGAGCTGCTGGTCGGGCACGGCGGGCAGCGCGCCGAGCTGGCCGGCCGAGACCTGTGCGTTCTGCGCGTTCAGCGCGCTGATCAGGTCCGACGGCATGAGCTGGAATTTCTCCATCTTGGCCGGGTCCATCCACAGGCGCATGGCGTAGAAGGTGCCGAACACGCGGATGTCGCCCACACCGTCCAGGCGGCCGATCACGTCCACGAGGTTGGAGTTCAGGTAGTCCCCGATGTCCACCGCGCTCATGTTCGGGTCGCCCGAGAAGAAGCTGTAGGTGACCAGGTAGTCCTGGCCGCCCTTGTTGACAAACACGCCCCGGCTCTTCACGGCATCGGGCAGGCGGTTCATGGCCGACTGCAGCTTGTTCTGCACCTGCACCTGGGCCACGTCGATGTTGGTGCCCGGCGCAAACGTGAGGGTGGTGGCCGAGCGGCCCGACGCATCCGACGTCGAGCCCATGTAGATCATGTTGTCGATGCCCTTGAGCTGCTGCTCGATGATCTGCGTGACCGAGTTTTCCACGGTCTCGGCCGAGGCGCCCGTGTACTGCGCGGAGATGGTCACGCGCGGCGGCGCGATGTCGGGGTACTGCTCCAGCGGCAGCGTGAAGATCGCCAGGCCGCCCGCCAGCATGATGATGATGGACAGCACCCACGCGAAGATGGGGCGGTTGATGAAGAACTGGGCCATGTGCGCCTGACCTCGTGCTCAGCGGGATGCGCCGGGGCGGGCGGTGATGTCCACGCTCTGGCCCGCCGCGGGGGGGGCGCTGGCGGCGGGTGCTGGCGCCGCGGCGGCCGGGCCCTTCTTGGTGTTCAGGTCCACCACCTGGGGCGCCACCTTGTCGCCGGGCTTGATGCGTTGAAAGCCATCCACCACCAGGCGCTCGCCGGGTTGCAGGCCGCTGTCCACCAGCCAGCGGTTGCCCAAGGCGCGTGCCAGTTCCACGGGGCGCTTCTCGACCACGTTGTCGGCGTTGACCACCAGCACGCTGGCGCGGCCCGTCAGGTCGCGGTTCACGGACTGCTGCGGGATCAGCAGCGCGTCGCTGGCCAGGCCCGTGGGCAGCAGCGCCTGCACGTACATGCCGGGCATGAGCACGCCGTCGGGGTTGGGCACCACGGCGCGCAGCGTCACCGTGCCCGTGGTGTCGTTGACGATCACGCCCGCGAACTGCAGCCGGCCCTCGTGCGGGTAGTCGCTGCCGTCGTCCAGCCGGATGCGCACGCGCATCTGGTTGCCGTCCACCTTCTGGTAGCGGCCGGCCTCCCAGTCGCGCTTGAGCTGCACCAGCTCGGTGCTGGACTGGGTGAAGTCCACGTACATCGGGTCCATCTGCACGATGGTGGTGAGCGCATTGGCCTGGTTGGCCGTCACCAGCGCGCCAGGGGTGACGCTGGACAGGCTGATGCGTCCGGCGATGGGCGCCTCGATGCGGCTGTAGCGCAGGTTGATGCGCGCCGTCTCCAGGTTGGCGCGGGCCACGCCCACGTCGGCGCGGGCTTGCGCGGCCGCGGCCTGGCTCTCGTCATAGGCCTGGCGGCTGATGGCGTCGATCTTGACCAGTTCGGCATTGCGGTGCGCATTGGCCTCCTGCGTGCGCGCCGTGGCCTCGGCGCGGGCCAGGGTGGCCTCGGCGCTGGCCTCGGTGGCGCGCAGCGGGCGGTCGTCGATCTGGTACAGCGGCTGGCCCTTGCGCACCAGCGCACCCTCGGTGAACAGGCGTTGCTGCACGATGCCCGAGACCTGGGGGCGCACTTCGGCGGTCAGGTAGGCACGGGTGCGGCCGGGCAGCGTGGCGTCCAGTTGCTGCGCGCGCGTTTGCAGGGTGACCACGCCCACGGCGGCGGGGCCCTGTGGCTCGGTGGCTGGCGCGTCCTTGCCGCCACAGGCCGCCAGGCCCAGCGCCAGGGCCAGGCCAGCCAGCCGCTGCGCGAGCGCGCCGTGACGGGCCGCAGTGGTGCAAGAGGGAGAAAAAGCGGGTGAAGCGGAAAGACGGGGGGCGCGGGCGGGGCGCTCAATGGGCGCGGGTGTCGTCGCGTGGATCATGGGGCGAAGGCGCAAGGTCTGGAAAGGGTGACGCAGAGCAGGAAAGCGGGGCCTGGAAGGGCGTCGCAGGGCGCTCCGCTCTACAGGCAAGCGTTGCACTTTCGCACATTGACGGCAAGGCTGCCGTGGTAGCAGCGATTCTTCATGCTTCTTTACAAGGCATTGTCAAAGGGCGTCGCGCGCCGCAGAGCCCCCACCGGCAGGATGTGGGGGTCAGCTGCTGGCGCTTTAAATCGGCGCTTGGGGCTTGGGTGTTCAGCACCTAAAGCTATGTAAATGATAGCGACCGACATGCAGCGAAGCCGTGCAGCGCCTACCATGTACGCCTGACGCGGCTGCCGTGGCCGCGCACCACCGCCTGAAGGAGTTGCCTGCCATGAACACTTCCACTTCCGCATCGACCCCGCTGCTGACCCAGCAGCTTTTGCAGCACCTGCAGGGGGCGCCGCTGCAGCAGATGGCCCAGCGCCTGGGCACCGACACCGCCCAGACGCAAAGCGCCGTGGAGATGGCCCTGCCGCTGCTGCTGGGTGCCCTGGGGCGCAACGCCGAGGGGCCGCAGGGTGCGCAGTCGCTGCTGGGGGCGCTGCAGCGCGACCACATGGACGCCGCGGCCCCTGCGGCGCAGGGCATCGGCGGCCTGGACCTGGGCGGGCTGCTGGGGTCGGTGCTGGGCGGCGGCATGGCCGGCGGCGCCGGGCAGGGCGGCGACGCGGGCGCCATCCTGGGCCATATCTTCGGCGGCGGCCGCGAGAGGGCCGAAGCCGGCCTGGGCCAGGCCAGCGGACTGGGGGCGAACGCCGGCCAACTGCTGCAGATGCTGGCGCCCATCGTCATGGCGTTCCTGGCGCAGCGGGTGCGCAGCGACGGGCTGGATGCCGGTGGCCTGGGGCAGGTGCTGGGCCAGGAGCGCGCCCAGGTGCAGCGCACGGGCGCGCCCGGCGGCGATCTGCTGGGCAGCCTGCTGGACCAGGACGGCGACGGCCAGGTGGGCCTGGGCGACCTGTTCAAGATCGGTAGCAGCCTGCTGGGTGGGCGGCGCTGAGCGCAGCGGCTCAGGCCGCATTGGCAGCTTCCAAAAGCATAGCTGCACTCGCCCGGCCCGTGGGCGCTGCGACCACCTGGTTGCAACAAATTTTGAACCCGGTTGCGCGCCCGCCCTGGTTCGGCGGACACTGTGGGCGCGTGTTCGGTTTCGTTCCATCCACAGCCAGGGAGGCAGCCATGACGACTGTTGCAGAAATCCTCAGAACCAAAGCCGATGGGCAGGTCCATGCCGTCGAACCTTCGGACACCGTGCTCACCGCGTTGCGGCGCATGGCCGACAAGGGCATCGGCGCGCTGCTGGTGATGGAAGGCGATCAGATCGCGGGCATCTTCACCGAGCGCGACTACGCCCGCAAGATGGTGCTGTTGGGCCGCTCGTCGGGCGACACCCCGGTGAGCGAGGTGATGACGCGCGCGGTGCGCTTCGTGCGGCCCGCGCAGAGCGCCGAGCAGTGCATGGCGCTGATGACGGAAAACCGGCTGCGGCACCTTCCTGTGGTGGAGGGCGGGCGCGTGGTGGGGCTGGTGTCCATCGGCGACCTGGTCAAGAGCGTGATCTCGGAGCAGCAGTTCATCATCGAGCAGATGGAGCTTTACATCACGGGGGTGCGGTGACGGTGTTCCGGGCGGGCCTGTGCTGAGCGGGGCGCGGGCTCTGTGAAGCCTTGCGGTGTGAGTTTCTTCGTCGCTGGCCGGGACTCGCCCCGGCCAGCGACATGGAACCCAAGGGCAAAGAATCAAAAACAATAGCTGCCAGCGCTTACCCAGCAAGCGCTAGAGCCCAAAAACCCTCAAGCCGCGCTCTCCACGTGCCCCTGCCGCGTGTAGAGAAAGTCGATCACCGCCTTGCGGCACTGCAGGTACCGCGCATCCTCCGCCAGCGCCACCCGGTTGCGCGGGCGTGCAATGCCCACGTCCAGCACTTCGCCAATGGTGGCGGCGGGGCCGTTGGTGAGCATCACGATGCGGTCGGACAGCAGCACGGCCTCGTCCACGTCGTGCGTGACCATGACCACGGTGCTGCACGTGCGCGCCACGATCTCCAGCAGCTCGTCCTGCAGCCGTGCGCGCGTGAGCGCGTCCAGCGCGCCGAAGGGCTCGTCCATCAACAGCACCTGGGGCTCCATCGACAGTGCGCGTGCGATGCCCACGCGCTGCTTCATGCCGCCCGATATCTCGCCGGGGCGCTTGTGCGCGGCATGGGCCAGGCCCACCAGTTCCAGCGCGGCGTGGGTGCGCTCCTTCAGCCGGGCCTTGGACTCGCGCGCGCCGAACACGCGTTCCACGGCCAGGTGCACGTTGCCTTCGCAGGTCAGCCAGGGCAGCAGCGAGTGGTTCTGGAACACCACCGCGCGCTCGGGACCGGGGCCCTTGATCTCGCGTCCGGCGCAGATCAGCGCGCCGGCGGTGGGGGTGGTCAGGCCCGCGATCAGGTTCAGCAGCGTGCTTTTGCCGCAGCCCGAGTGGCCTATCAGTGCCACGAATTCGCCCCGGGCGATGGCCAGGTCGATGCCGCGCAGCGCGGGAAACACGCCCTTGGCGGTGCGGAAGGTCTGCTCGACCCCCTGGATCTGCAGGAATTTTGCGTCGCTCATGATTGCACCTCCTCGAACGTGAAGGCCGTGGCCAGCCGGACCAGCGCCCATTCCAGCAGCAGGCCCACGCCGCCGATGACGAAGATGGCCACCAGGATGTTGGTGACGTTCAGGTTGTTCCACTCGTCCCACACCCAGAAGCCGATGCCCACGCCGCCGGTGAGCATCTCGGCCGCCACGATCACCAGCCAGGCCGTGCCCACGGCCAGGCGCACGCCGGTCAGCATGTAGGGCAGCACCGCCGGGAACAGGATGGTGGTGGCGATCTTCCATTCGCTCAGGTTGAGCACGCGCGCCACGTTCATGTAGTCCTGCGGCACGCGTTGCACACCCACGGCGGTGTTGATGACCATGGGCCAGATGGAGCAGATGAAGATCGTCCAGATGGCGGCCGGGTTGGCGCCCTTGAACACCAGCAGGCCGATGGGCAGCCACGCCAGCGGCGAGACGGGCCGCAGCAGGCTGATGACCGGGTTGCACATGCGCGAGAGGAACGCGAAGCGCCCGATCACGAAGCCCGCCGGTATGCCCACCAGCGCGGCCAGGCCGAAGCCCACGGCCACGCGCTGCAGGCTGGCCAGCACGTTCCAGCCCACGCCCTGGTCGTTGGGGCCGTTGCGGTAAAACGGGTCGCTGAAGATCTCCACCGCCTGCGCCCAGGTCTGCAGCGGGCCAGGAATGCTCTGGCCCGTGGTGGCCGAGACCACGGCCCACAGGCCCAGCAGCAGGCCCACGCCGCACAGCGGCGGCAGCACGGCCAGCCAGAGGGCGTTCCAGCGCTGGCGCGCGTCGCTGCGCGGGGGTGGGCTGGCAGGCCCTGAGGCTTTTGGGCCTGCAGCGCTTGTGGGATGGGCGCTAACAGCTATCGGTTTGGAAGCATCGGACGCGCCGGCCGGCGCTTGCGGCTCCAGCGGGCTGTGAAAGACGGCACTGACCATGGTTTCTCCTGGTGGGGGTGGGGCGATCGGGGCGTCAGGCCTTGAGCTTGAAACCGTCGGCGTACTTCGCGGGGTCCTTGCCGTCCCAGACCACGCCATCCACCAGCTTGTGGCTGCGCATGTCGCTTGCGGGCAGGGGGGCCTTCGCGGCCGTGGCGGCTTGGCGGTACACGTCGGTGCGGTTGATGGCCTTGGCCACGCCCAGGTAGTCCGGGTGGTCCTTGAGCAGGCCCCAGCGCTTGTGCTGGGTCAGGAACCACATGCCGTCGGACAGGTAGGGGAAGTTCACCGCGCCGCCACCATAGAACTTCATGTGGTCGGGGTCGTCCCAGGTCTTGCCCAGGCCGTCCTGGTAGCGCCCCAGGATGCGCTGGTTGATGGCGTCCACGCTGGTGTTCACGTAGGCCTTGCCGGCGATGGTTTCGGCCATCTGGTTCTTGTGGGCCAGGCTTTCGTCGATCCAGCGGCTGGCCTCCAGGATGGCGGCCGTCACGGCGCGCGCGGTGTTGGGGTACTTCTGCACGAAGTCGGCGGTGGTGCCCAGCACCTTTTCGGGGTGGTCCTTCCAGATCGCCTGCGTGGTGGTGGCGGTGATGCCGATGCCGTCCATGATGGCGCGGTGGTTCCAGGGCTCGCCCACGCAGAAGCCGTCCATGTTGCCCACGCGCATGTTGGCCACCATCTGCGGGGGCGGCACGGTGATGACCTTGGCGTCCTTCAGGGGGTGGATGCCGTGCGCGGCCAGCCAGTAGTACAGCCACATCGCATGCGTGCCGGTGGGGAAGGTTTGCGCAAAGGTGTACTCGCGCCGTTCCTTGGCCATCAGCTGGGCCAGGCTTGCGCCGTTGACGGCCCCCTTGTCGGCCAGCTTGCGCGACAGCGTGATGGCCTGGCCGTTGTGGTTGAGCGTCATCAGCACTGCCATGTCCTTCTTGGGGCCGCCCACGCCCAGATGCACGCCGTAGACCAGGCCGTAGAGCACATGGGCGAAGTCCAGCTCGCCGTTGACCAGCTTGTCGCGCACGCCGGCCCAGCTGGCCTCCTTGGTGGGGATGATCTTCACGCCGTACTTCTGGTCGATGCCCAGCACCGATGCCATGACCACGCTGGCGCAGTCGGTGAGGGGGATGAAGCCGATGCGCACCTCTTTCTTCTCGGGGGCGTCCGAGCCCTGGGCGTGCACCAGGGCACGCAGCGCGGGGCTCACGCCCACGGCGCCCACGGTGGCCGCCTGCAGCACGGTGCGTCGGGGGATTCGGGTGTGGAGCAGATCGGTCATGCAAGAGTCCTTTGGGGTCGTCAAAAAAGCAGTGCAGCAACGGAAAAAGGCGTCCTCACGCCGCGCGGCCGGCGCATGTGCGCTGCCCGAGCGGGTGGGGACGCCTTTGTCCTGGGAGCCCGGCCCTTCCGCCGTTGGAAGGGCCGGGTGCGTGACCAGCGGTGGTCACCGGGCCTGTTGCAAGCGGTGTGCCATCTTTGGGGTTGCTTTCGTTTTGATAGCTGTTTGCGCTTGATGGTCGGGCGTTTCAGGTCGGTTTTGTTTGAATACTTCATCGCCGTGTGGCGCGGCATCGGATGCACCGCATTTGTGCAATGCACAAACTGGCGCATCAACCCAGCAAATCGGCTGCGTCCAGCATGCGCTGCGCCACCTCGGCCAGGCGCAGGCCGCGGTCCATGGCGGCGCGGCGCAGCCGCTCGTAGGCCTGCTGCTCGGTCAGGCCCTGGCGCTGCATCAGCAGGCCCTTGGCGCGGTCGATGGTCTTGCGCTCGTGCAGGGCGGTGCGTGCCTGCGCCAGTTCGGTGCGCAGCGCCTGTTCGTGGGCAAAGCGGGCCAGCGCCACCTCCAGGATGGGGCGGATGCGCTGCGGTGCCAGGCCCGCGACGATGTAGGCCGTCACGCCCGCGGCCAGCGCGTCCTTCACGTGGCGCGTGTCCTCGTCGTTGGTGAACATCACGATGGGGCGGGGCGCCTCGCGCGTGGCCATCACCACATGCTCCAGCGCGTCGCGCGCCTCGCTTTCGGCGTCCACGATCACCAGGTCGGGCTGCAACTGGGCCAGGCGCTCGCCCAGAAACATATCGCCCGGCAGCGTGGCCACGAGGTTGAAGCCGTTCTCCAGCAGCCCGATGCGCAGCGCGCGCGAACGCTCGGCCTGCAGCGCTGCATGCGCGTCGCCGTCGGCCGCCAGGTCCGGCGCCACCACCACGATCCGCAGTTGTTCAGTCATGCCGCAGGCGCCAGCAAGAAATACGCCACACCCGCCCCGATGCGTTGTGGAAGATTGCCGAAACGCACCGGTTGGGGCCGCGGGCAATCCCCCTGGCGCGGGCGGCATCCTTTCGCGAACATCCTGTCACATATCCACATGAATGAGAGAGGAGTCGACTGTGCAGCAGGGAATCAAACGACGCGGTTTTTCCGCCAGCCTGGGGCTGGCGGCGCTGGGAGTGGGCGGGTGGATCACGGGATGCAGCAAGGTGCCGGACACCATCAAGATCGGTGTGGCGCAGCCCTTGTCCGGTCCCTTGGCGGGTCTGGGGCAAGACCTGCTCAATGGCGTGAAGCTGGCAGTGGACGAGATCAACCGATCCGGCCTGAACGTGGACGGCAAGCGCGTGACGCTGGAGGTGGTGGCGCAGGACGACCGCGCGGACGCCGCTTCGGGCAAGGCGGCTGCGCAGCAGCTGCTGGAGTCGGGCGTGGTGGCCGTCATCGGGCACCTGAACTCGGGCGTGAGCCTGGAGACCGCGCCCATCTATGCCGCCAAGGAGGTGCCGCAACTCATCATCTCCACCAACCCGCGCATCACGCAGCTGGGGCTGGCCACCACCTTCCGCATCGTCGCCAACGACAACCTGCAGGCGCGCGCCATCGGCGCGTTCGCGGCCGCGCAGCTCAACGCCGATGCCTACGCGGTGGTCGACGACGGCTCGCCCTACGGCAAGGGACTGGCCGAGGGCGCGGCCGCGCAGTTGCTGGCGGCCAAGAAGCACATCGCCGTGCGCCAGAGCTTCGACGACAAGACCGTGGCCTTTGCTGAACTGGCGGCCCGGCTCAAGGAGGCGCAGGTGCGCGTCATCGTCTGCATGCTCAACGACTTCCAGGCGCTGGCGCTGCTGCAGGAACTGCAGAAGCTGGGCCACAGCCGTGTGGCGCTGCTGGGCGGCGACCTGGTGAAGACGGCCGACATGGCCAAGGGCATGGGCGTGATCGACGGGATCTACGCCACCTCGCCGGTGCTGGACGTGGCCGAGTTCACCACCGGCCGCCAGTTCCTGGAGAAGTACATCGCCGCCTTCCAGAAGCCCCCGGCCTATGGCGGCCACTACACCTACGACGCCGTGTACGTGGTCAGCGAGGCGATCAAGAAGGCCGGCTCCGCCGCGCCCGCCGACATCACACGCGCGCTGCGCGGCATCAACGGCTACGCCCCCGTCACCGGCACCATGGCCTGGGACGGTCAGGGCGAGCTGCGCTACGGCGCCGTGGGCGTGTACGAGCTGCGCAAGGGCCAGTGGGAGCTGCGCATGCGCTCCGACCGCTGGTAGCCGCCGTCCGGGTATGCGAGGGCGTGCGATTGCCCCCGGCCCGGCGGGCGCGGGGGGCGGCCACTACACTCGCGGGCATGAGTCAGCTGATCCTCGGTATCGAATCTTCCTGTGACGAAACCGGCGTGGCCCTGGTGCGCGCCGGCGAGGGCGGCGCCGTGCCGGTGCTGCTGGCGCATGCGCTGCACAGCCAGATCGACATGCACCAGGCCTATGGCGGCGTGGTGCCCGAGCTGGCCAGCCGCGACCACATCCGCCGCGTGCTGCCGCTGACCCGCGAGGTGCTGCGCGAATCGGGCGAGCACCTGGAGGATGTGGACGTGGTGGCCTACACGCGCGGGCCGGGCCTGGCGGGTGCGCTGCTGGTGGGCGCGGGCGTGGCCTGCGCGCTGGGCGCTGCGCTGGACAAGCCCGTGCTGGGCGTGCACCACCTCGAAGGCCATCTGCTGTCGCCGTTCCTGAGCAGCGACCCGCCGGAGTTTCCATTCGTCGCGCTGCTGGTGTCGGGCGGGCACACGCAGCTCATGCGCGTGGAGGGCGTGGGGCGCTACGAGATCCTGGGCGAGACCATCGACGACGCGGCGGGCGAGGCCTTCGACAAGTCGGCCAAGCTCATGGGCCTGGGCTACCCCGGCGGGCCGGCGCTGTCGCGCCTGGCCGAGCAGGGCAGCGCCACCGCGTTCAAACTGCCGCGCCCGCTGCTGCACAGCGGCGACCTGGATTTCTCGTTCGCGGGACTCAAGACCGCCGTGCTCACCCAGGCCAAGAAACTGGGCGACGAGCTGCCCGCGCGCAAGGCCGACCTGGCCGCGAGCACCGAGGCCGCCATCGTGGAGGTGCTGGTCAAGAAGACGCTGGCCGCCCTTCAGAAAACAGGGCTCAAGCGTGTGGTGGTGGCCGGCGGCGTGGGCGCCAACCGGCATCTGCGCGCGCAACTCAACGCGGCCTGCGCGCAAGCCAAGGTGCGTGTGCACTACCCCGAGCTGCACCTGTGCACCGACAACGGTGCCATGATCGCCATGGCCGCGGCCATGCGCCTGCAGGCCGGGCAGCAGCAGCCCAACCGCGATTACGCCTTCGACGTGAAGCCGCGCTGGCCGCTGGACGCCATCACGCTCGCGGCCTGAAGATATTGGTCAAAATAGGCTCCAGCGCTTGTCCATCAAGCGCTGGCAGCTCACATTTTTGATAGCAGGCTAGAACGGGTAGTGGCGTGGGGCGGTCTGCACCGTGATCCAGCGCAGTTCCGTGAACTCGCGCACGCCCGCCATGCCGCCAAAGCGCCCCCAGCCCGACTGCTTCACGCCGCCAAAGGGCATCTGCGGCTCGTCGTGCACCGTGGGGCCGTTCACATGGCAGATGCCGGACTGGATGCGTGCGGCCACGTTCCAGGCGCGCGCCACGTCGCGCCCGAACACGGCGGCCGACAGGCCATAGGTGGTGTCGTTCGCGGTGGCGATGGCTTGCTCCACGCTGCGCACCCGCACGATCGCCTTGACCGGGGCAAAGGTCTCCTCGTGGTAGATGCGCATGGCGGGCGTCACCCGGTCCAGCAGCGTGGCGGGCATCAGCGGGGTGTCGCTTTTGCCGCCGCACACCAGCGTCGCGCCCTGGCCCAGCGCGTCGTCGATCAGCGCGTTGCAGCGCTGCACGGTGGCCATGTCCACCACCGGGCCCAGCACCACCGGGCCCTGGCGCGGGTCGCCCAGCGGCAGGGCACGGGCGCGTTCGGCCAGTTGGTGCACGAACGCATCGGCTACAGCCTCGTCCACCACCAGGCGCTCCGTGGACATGCAGATCTGCCCCGAATTGGCGAACGCGCCAAACACGGCGGCGTTCACGGCGGCATCCACGTCGGCATCGTCCAGCACCACCAAGGGGGCCTTGCCACCCAGCTCCAGCACCACGGGTTTGAGGTGGCGTGCGCAGGTTTGCGCGACCAGCCGCCCCACCTTGGTGGAGCCCGTGAAGTTCACGCGGCGCACGGCTGGGTGGGCCACCATGGCTTCCACCACGTCGGCCGCATCGCCGGGCGCATGGGTGATGAAGTTCACCACGCCCGGGGGCAGGCCGGCGTCGTGCAGCGCCTCGGCAATGAGGCGGTGGGTGGCCGGACAGGTTTCCGAACCCTTGAACACCACCGTGTTGCCGCAGGCCAGCGGCGTGGCAATGGCGCGTACCCCCAGGATGACCGGCGCATTCCACGGCGCCATGCCCAGCACCACGCCGGCGGGCTGGCGCACGCCCATGGCCAGGCTGCCCGGCATGTCGGACGGGATCACCTCGCCGGTGATCTGCGTGGTGAGGGCGGCGGCCTCCTGCAGCAGGTTGGCGGCCAGGTGCACGTTGAAGCCGGCCCAGGCGGCAGAGGCGCCGGTCTCCGCCGCCATGGTGGCGGCGAAGGCATCGGCGCGCGCCGTGAGGGCCTGCGCGGCGCGCTGCAGCAGGTCGCGTCGCGCGGCGGGGCCCAGCGCGGCCCACGCGGGAAAGGCCTGGGCGGCTGCCTGCACGGCGGCCACGGCGTCTTCGGGGGTGGCCGCAGCGGCCGTGGTGGCAATGCGGCCATCCAGCGGGTTGCGGCGCTCGAACGTGGCGCCGCCCGAGGCAGGCCGGGGCGCGCCGTTGATCAGCAGGGGAAGAGGGGGCATGGGAACTCCTTTGCGAGGGGCGGCCGCGGCGGTGAGGCCACGCGGGCATTTGGCACGCAAGGGTAGCAGCGTGCCACGCCACGGGTTCTCCGGTTTTCTTTACAAAAGTTCATCTGCCGCTGGTGGCGCTGACAAGGAGCGCTGTAACAATTGCCCTCATGTTTGCCGCAGCGCTTCCTTCTCGCTCCCGCCGTCGCCCGCGCGCTTCGGCGCCACTGGCCTTGCTGGCCGCCCTGGTGCTGGCCGGTTGCGCCAC
This sequence comes from Diaphorobacter sp. C33, assembly GCF_030503915.1. Lineage (NCBI taxonomy): Bacteria > Pseudomonadati > Pseudomonadota > Betaproteobacteria > Burkholderiales > Comamonadaceae > Diaphorobacter > Diaphorobacter sp. C33. Next base: position 1,686,893 of record NZ_CP129980.1, on the reverse strand, counting down.
GCGGCCGCCTCCCGCGCTGGAGGGGGCGGTGGCCGCTCCCGCTGCGTGGGCCGGCCAGGCGGCAGTGCAGGCTGGCGCGGCCGCGACCCCGCAAGACCTGGCCCAGTGGTGGCGGCAACTGGGCGATGCGCAGCTCACCGGCCTGGTGGAACGCGCGCTGCAGTCGCACACCAGCATGCGCAGCGCACGCGCCGCCGTGGAGCAGGCGCGTGCCCAGCGCGACGTGCAGGCCGCCGGCCTGCTGCCTTCCGTGAACGCATCGGGCTCCGCCCAGCGCAGCCGCAGCAATGGCAGCACCGGCAACACTTTCCAGGCGGGACTGGACGCGAGCTGGGAGCCCGACCTGTTCGGCCGCCTGTCCAGCGGCGTGCGCGCCAGCGAGGCCGACCTGCTGGCCGCCGAGGAGGGCGTGGCCGCCGCCCAGGTGGCATTGGCCGCCGAGGTGGCGGTGAACTACATCAGCCTGCGCAGCCAGCAGCAGCGCCTGCAGATTGCCCAGCAGAACCTGGCGGCGCAGAGCGAAACTGCGCAGATCGTCCAATGGCGTGTGCAGGCGGGGTTGGCCAGTTCGCTGGCGGCCGAGCAGGCCCGCGCCGCCGTGGAGCAGACCGCCGCCCAGGTGCCCACGCTGCAGGCGGGCATCGCGCAGGCGCGGCATGCGCTGGCGGTGCTCACCGGCCAGCCGCCCGCGGCGCTGGACGAGGCCCTGTCCGCGCACGCGCCCGTGCCCCAACCGCCAGCGGACCTGGCGCTGGCCTTCCCCGCAGACACGCTGCGCCAGCGCCCCGACGTGCGCCAGGCCGAGCAGCGCGTGCGCGCCGCCTGGGAGCGCGTCGCCCAGGCCGAGGCGCAGCGCATGCCCAGCCTGCGCATCAGCGGAACGCTGGGCCTGCGCGCCCTCACGCTGGGCGCGCTCACGGGTGGGGGCGCCACGGTGGCGTCGCTGCTGTCCAGCGTGTCGCTGCCGGTGTTTGATGGCGGGGCGCTGCGTGCTCAGGTGCGCGCGCAGGAGGCTGCGCTGCAGCAGGCGCAGGTGGGCTACGAGGAATCGGTGCTCGGCGCGCTCAAGGATGTGGAAGATGCGCTCGTCGCGCTGCAGGGCGACCGTGACCGACTGCAGCGCCTGTCCGCCGCGGCCGAGGCTGCGGGCAACGCGGCGCTGTTGGCGCAGAACCAGTATGCGAGCGGGCTGGTGGACTTCCAGACCGTGCTGGACACCCAACGCACGCTGCTGTCCGCGCAGGACAGCGTGGCCAGTACGGCCGCCAGCGTGAGTACCGACCATGTGCGCCTGTACAAGGCGCTGGGAGGCGGCTGGCCCGCGCCCTGAGCGGCCCCCCAAAAAACCTGCTGAATGACCCGGCGCTGCCGCCCAAGCGGCGCCTTCCCAGGCAAGAACCATGACCGACCAAGAATCCCCAAGCTCTTCCAGCGCCCCCGCTTCCCATGCCGCCGCGGCGGCCCCGCAGCGCCTGCAGGCCCTGCTGGGCGACGGCCTGCGCCGGCGCTGGTGGCAGAGCATCACCCTGTGGCTGGCCGTGCTGGTGCTGGCCGCCGCTGCCGGCGGCTGGTGGTACTGGCAGGACCGCCAGCGCGCCCAAGCGGCGCCGCGCTATGTCACGCAGGAGGTGCAGCGCGGGCAGATCACGCTCACCGTGGCGGCCAACGGCACGCTGCAGCCCACGCGGTCGGTGAACATCGGCAGTGAACTCTCAGGCACCGTGCGCCGCGTGCTGGTGGACGTGAACGACCAGGTCAAGAAGGGCCAGGTGCTGGTGGAGCTGGACACCACCAAGCTCGACTCGCAGGTGCTGCGCTCGCGCGCTTCGGTCGCGTCGGCGCAAGCGCGCCTGGCACAGGCGCAGGCCACCATGCAGGAGGCGCGCGCCAGCCTGTCGCGCCTGGAGGAAGTGGCCCGCCTGTCCGGCGGCAAGGTGCCTTCGGCGGCCGAGCTGGACACCGGCCGCGCCGCCTACGAGCGCGCCCAGGCCGACGAGGCCGCTGCGCGCGCCAGCGTGCAAGATGCGCGCGCGGCGCTGGCCACCGACGAGACCAACGTCACTAAGGCCTCCATCCGATCGCCGATCGACGGGGTGGTGCTCTCGCGCGCGGTGGAGCCGGGCAATGCCGTGGCTGCGTCGCTGCAGGCGGTGACGCTGCTCACCCTGGCCGAGGACCTGACCAAGCTGCGCCTGGAGGTCAACGTGGACGAGGCCGACGTGGGCTCGGTGCGCCCGGGCCAGAAGGCCACCTTCACCGTGAGCGCCTACCCCTCGCGGCGTTACCCGGCGCGCACCACGCGCGTGGCCTTCGGCTCCACCAAGACCGACAACGTGGTCACCTACATCACCTACCTGGAGGTGGACAACGGCGATCTGAGCCTGCGCCCCGGCATGACGGCCGCGGCCACCATCACCTCCACCGAGCGCAATGACGTGCTTACCGTGCCCAACACGGCCCTGCGCTTCAAGCCCGCGGGCGCGGCGGGGGAAGCCCCCCAGGCAGGCCGGCCCGGTGCACAGGGCAGCTCTGGCGCAAGCGCGGGCGGCAGCGGAGGCATCATGTCCCAGCTGATGCCGCGCATGCCACGCCCCTCGGGCCAGCGGCGCAGCGCGGGCGCGGACGGCAGCCGCGGCGACGGCCCCCAGCGCCAGGTGTGGGTGCTGCAGGACGGCACGCCCAAGCCCGTGCGCGTGAAGACCGGCATCAGCGACGGCCGCGTCACCGAGGTGGAGAGCGACGAGCTGCAGCCGGGCATGCAGGTCATCACCGACCAGCTTGCGAGCGGGGCGAAGCCATGATTGCGCCCGCCGATGCGCAACCGCTGATCCGCCTGCGCGGCATCACCAAGGTGTACGGCGAGGGCGCGCTGGCCTTCCAGGCGCTCAAGGGCGTGGACCTGGACATCGACAGCGGCGACTTCGTGGCCATCATGGGCCCCAGCGGCTCGGGCAAATCCACGGCCATGAACGTGCTGGGCTGCCTGGACCGGCCCACCGCGGGCACCTACCTGTTTCGCGGCCTGCCGGTGCACTCGCTGTCGCGCGACGACCGTGCGCGGCTGCGGCGGCGCTTCCTGGGCTTCGTGTTCCAAGGCTTCAACCTGCTGGCGCGTACCTCGGCGCAGGAGAACGTGGAGCTGCCGCTGCTGTACCGCGGCGAGAGCACGGCCGCGCGCCATGCGGCTGCGGCCCGCGCCCTGGAAGCCGTGGGCCTCAAGGGCTGGGAGCACCACACACCGGCCGAGCTGTCCGGCGGGCAACAGCAGCGCGTGGCGATTGCGCGCGCCATCGTCACCGAGCCTACGGTGCTGCTGGCCGACGAGCCCACCGGCAACCTGGACACGCAGCGCAGCCGCGAGATCATGGAACTGCTGTGGCGCCTGAACACCGAGCAGGGCATCACCGTACTCATGGTCACGCACGAGCCCGACATGGCGCAGTACGCGCGGCGCATCGTGCGCTTCGTGGACGGGCGCATCGAAAGCGACGAGCGCAATCCGCACCCGCATGCGCAGGTGTCCCGGGAAGCGCCTGCAAGCGCAGGCACGGGGGAGGTGGCGCCATGATGCTGCTCAACTCTCTGCTGCAGGCGCTGCGCTCGATACGGCGCAACCTGATGCGGTCCTTTCTCACCGTGCTGGGCATCGTGATCGGCGTGAGCGCGGTGATCACCATGGTCACGCTGGGCAACGGTGCCACGCTGGCGGTGCAGGCGCAGATCTCCAGCCTGGGCACCAACCTGCTGCAAGTGCGTCCTGGCCAGCGGCTGGGCCCCGGGGGCAGTGGCGGCGCACCCTCGTTCAAGGATGTGGATGCCGAGGCCATCGCGCAGCAGATCGGCGGCATTCTGGCCGTGGCGCCCGAGGCGCGCACCAGCGCCACCGTGGTGGCCAACGGGCGTAACTGGGCCACCAGCGTCATGGGCAGCACCAATGCCTGGCTGCAGACCGGCAACTGGACGCTGGAAAGCGGGCGCGAATTCACCACCGACGAGCTGCGCGTGGGCGCTGCCGTGTGCCTGATCGGCCAGACGGTGCGGCGGGAGCTGTTCGCCGGCGGCGATGCGCTGGGTGAGCGCGTGCGCGTGCGCCAGTTTTCGTGCGAGGTGGTGGGCGTGCTGGCCTCCAAGGGGCAGGGCGCCTTCGGCAACGACCAGGACGATCTGGTGCTGCTGCCGCTCAAGACGCTGCAGCGCCGCGTGACGGGCTCCACGCGCGTGCCGACGCTGCTGGTGTCCATGAAGGATGGCAGCGACCCCGAGCGCGTGAAGGCCAGCCTGACCGAGTTGCTGCGCGAACGCCGCAAGCTGGCCGACACCGACGATGACAACTTCAACGTGCTGGACACCAAGCAACTGGCCGACACCTTCTCGGGCACCACGCGCGTGATGACCACGCTGCTGGGCGCGGTGGCGGCCGTGAGCCTGCTGGTGGGCGGCATCGGCATCATGAACATCATGCTGGTGAGCGTGACCGAGCGCACGCGGGAGATCGGCCTGCGCCTGGCCATCGGCGCGCTGGAGCGCGAGGTGCTGATGCAGTTCCTCATCGAGGCCGTGGTGCTGGCTGCTTTGGGCGGCCTCATCGGCATCGTGCTGGCCACGGGCGCGTCGATTGCGCTGGCGCAGGTGATGGGCATCCCCTATGTGTTCCACGCGGGCGTGAACCTGCTGTCGTTCGTGTTCTCGGCGGGCATCGGGGTGGTGTTCGGCTATTTCCCGGCCCGCCGCGCCGCGCGGCTGGACCCCATCGAGGCGCTGCGCCATGAGTGAGGCGCTGCGATGGGGCAGCACCCGGCCGCGGCGTTCGATGCGGACAGGCGCCGGACTGGACAAGCCGGGACAAGGCCCCACATGCGTCGAACGCGGACGGTTTAGTCGGAGTCTCGCTGTGGTGTGCCCTGGAAGAGGATCAGGTTAAAAATGGGCGGTAGCGCCCATCCGGCAAGCGGTAGTAGCTAGATAAAAAATAGCAAATGGGCGGCCACCCGGCCGCCCTGGAATCAGGCGACGCTCTGCGTCTTGTCAGTCGATGGCCAGTCGAACGGCGCTGCTCTGCGGCGGCTTCTTGGCCAGCACCAGGGTGAGCACGCCATGTTCCAGTCGCGCCGTGCTGGCCTGCGGGTCGATGTCCTGCGCCAACTCCCATGCACGCTGCACGCGCCGGGGCGCACCTTCGGCGCTGGCGACGCGCACTTGGTTGCCTTCGATCGTGACCGCGAGTTGCTCGCGCGACAGGCCTGGCACGTCCAGATGCACGGTGATAGCCTTGTCGTCCTGCTGCACGTTCACGCCTGTGGCGCGTGCATCGTGCGGCGCGGCGGCGGCAGTGAGCGTGTGGCGCAGGAAGCGTTGCACGGCGGCGTCTCCCACGCGCGGTGCGACATAGGTGGCGTGGCGGATCACGGGGGCGAAAATCATGTCGGTGGCTCCTGGGTCAGACGCGGCACGGGTCGGCCGCATGGACCGCACATGTGTTTGCGTGCGGTGTTTTTCAAGAGTGCCCCACCGCGCGGATGGAACGTCGCCTTGCAATGGGTTACAACGAGCGCGCGCGGGAGGGACATCGCTCAGGCTTCACAATGCGGCCCTGCTGCGGATTTTTCTAGCTGATGCCCGTGTCTCGATTCCCACGCCTTTCCCCCTTCGCTTCCCTGGGCTGCCGGCTGGGCCTGGTGGCCTGTGCCCTGCTGGCTGGCTGCGCCCACATTCCCGACACCATGCCCGGCCTGGACCGCAACCTGCAGTTCTCGCCCAACGACTTCGATACCGCCGGCATGCACACGCGCCATATGGCGGCGCCGCAGGCCAGTACCTGCGAGGCGGCCCGGCGGGCGCTGCTGAGCCAGGGCTACATGGTGCACGTGGCCTCCAGCGACACGGTGGCGGGCCGCAAGTACTACCAGCCCCACACCGACGTGCACTACGTCGTGGAGATGCGCGTGGTCTGCGCATCCGAAGGGCAGGGCGACGTGCGTACGTCGGCCTTTGCCAGCGCGCTGCAGGACCGCTACGTGATCAAGAAGATCAACAACTCGGCGTCGCTTGGCGTCGGTGGCATCGGCTCGGTGTCGCTGCCCGTCACGGCGATCGACGACACGCTGGTGAAGGTGGGCAGCGAGACCATCGCCGATCCGCAGTTCTACGAGCGGTTTTTCCAGCTCTTCGAGCAGTTCGTGCGCGCGGCGCCCGTGGTGCCGGCAGCGCCGACGGTGGCGGCCAAGCCAGCCCTGCACGAGCGCGAAGCCGTGCCGCACGCTGCGGTCGCCGCGACCGTTGCGGCGCAGCCGCCTGCCGCTGCTGCAGCCGCCACCGCCAGCCCGGCTGCAGAGTCCAGCACCCCCGCGCCCCGGGTTCCAGCCTGGGAGCAACCGCGCACGCAGGCGTCCGCGCAAGCCCCTCAGCCAGCGCCAGAATCGCAGCCGGCCGGCGCATCCGACGGCGCACCTGACGGCGCATCCGACGGCGCAGCGCCGCCGGGCATCCAGCAGCTCATGGCCCAGTGAATTCCATTCTTCGTGAGCCAGCGCGCGGCTGCGCTGCCATCTTTTCCTGCTTGTGCCCATTGCCATGATGATCCTGCCCCGCCGCCATGTTCTGCGCGCCTGTGCGTTGGCTCTGTCCTCCCTGCTGGGCGTTGCGACGCCACTGGCCGGTGCAGCGGCGCCACCCCAGGGCGCGCCGATCCGCGTGGCGCTGATCGAGAGCCTGTCCGGCAGCTTTGCCAATACCGGCGAGGCGGTGTTCCGCAACATCGCCTGGGCCATGGAACGTGTGAACGCGCGCGGCGGCGTGGCACTGCCCCCTGCGGCGGGCGGGGCGCGGCCGCTGATGCTGGTGCGCTACGACAGCAAGGGCACCAACGAAGAGGCGCTGTCCGCGCTGCGCGCCGCCATTGACGGCGGCGCGCGTTTCGTCATGCAGGGCAACTCATCGGCCACGGCCGCTGCGCTCATCGACGCGATCAACAAGCACAACCAGCGCGAGCCCGGCAAGCGTGTGGTGTTCCTGAACTACTCGGCCGTGGACCCCGCCCTCACGAACGAGAAGTGCAGCTTCTGGCACTTTCGCTTCGACGCGCATGCCGACATGCGCATGGCAGCGCTCATGGAGGTGATCCGCGAGGACAAGGCCCTGCAGCGCGCCTACCTCATCGGGCAGGACTACAGCTTTGGCCAGGCCGTGCTGCGCGAAACCCGGCGCCAGCTGGCCGCGCAACGGCCCGATGTCGCCATCGTCGGCGACGAGCTGCACGCCGTGGGCCGCGTGAAGGACTTCGCGCCCTACGCCGTGAAGATCAAGGCCAGCGGCGCGCAAGCCGTCATCACGGGCAATTGGGGCAATGACCTCACGCTGCTGGTCAAAGCTGCGCGGGAGGTGGGCTACGACGGCATGTTCTATACCTTCTACGGCAACGCGCTCGGCGCGCCTGCGGCCCTGGGCGATGCCGGCGTGGGCAAGGTGGTGGCCGTGGCCGACTGGCTGCCCAATCTGCCCACGCAGGGCAGCGAGACCTTCTACCGTGCCTTCCGCGAGCGCTTTCCCAGCCCGCAGGACGACTATGTGCACATGCGCATGCAGCTCATGGTCGAAGCGCTTGCGCAGGCCCTGCAGCAGGCGGGCAGTGACGATCCGTTGGCCGTGGCGCGCGCGCTGGAGCATGCCAGTGTGCGCCTGTACGGCCAGGCAGGCGCCATGCGCGCGCAAGACCACCAGTTCCAGCAGAACCTGGTGGTGGGGGTGATGGACCGGCTGGGCGCGCCCGGCGTGAAGTTCGACGTGGAAGGCTCGGGCTACGGCTTTCGCGTGGTACGCACCATCGCCGCGGACAAGGCGGCGCAGCCCGCCAGCTGCCAGATGCAGCGGCCTGGAGTGGGTGGGTAATGGGCGGGGTGGTTGGACGTTGATGTGGCTGGCCGGGCGCACCTACAGGCCAGCGGCATCCACCTTACGACCAGAGGCTCATGCAGAGCACAACCGATACCACTGGAATCAAGGCCGCGCCGCCGCTACCGCCCGCCCCAACTCGATCACCGCCATGGCGTAGTAGCTCGACCAGTTGTAGCGCGTGATCGCATAGAAGTTCTCGGTGCCGGCCACGTAGCTGGGCGCCTCAGCGCCATTCTGCAGTTCCACCAGCGCTAATGGACCCGTGTGCTGCGCGCCTTCGCTCTGCACGTGCGCCCCTTGGGCCGCCATGCTGGCGACGCTGAAGGTGGGCAGGATGTCCGGCGCCAGCAGCGCGTCCAACTGCAGCGTGGCCGCGTCAAACGCCACTGCGTAGTGCGTGGGCATGCCGCTCTGCCAGCCGTGGCCCACGAAGTAGTTGGCCACGGAGCCGATGGCGTCCTGCGCGCTGCGCCACAGGTCGATGCGGCCGTCGCCGTCGAAATCCACCGCGTAGCGCGACCAGCTCGACGGCATGAACTGCCCCAGACCCATGGCGCCCGCGTAGCTGCCGCGCGGGGTGTGCGGGTCGATGCCCGTGCGGTCCATGAGGGTCAGAAACTGCTCCAGCTCGCGCTGGAAGAACGCGCGCCGCTCGGCCGCGCGCGGGTGTGCGTCGGGAAAGTCGAAGGCCAGCGTGGCCAGCGCGTCGATCACCCGCAGGTTGCCCATGTGCTGGCCGTAGAGTGTCTCCACGCCGATGATGCCCACGATGATCTCGGCGGGCACGCCGTATTGCGTTTCAGCGCGCGCCAGCGCATCGGCGTTGTCCTGCCAGAAGCGCAGGCCCGCGCGGATGCGCGTGGGCTCCACGAAGCGCGCACGGTAGGCCGCCCAGTTCTTGGGCGTACCCCGCGCGGGCGGCAGCACCAGGCGCGGCACCTGGGGCAGCAGCCGCGCTTGCCCGATCGCCTGGCGCACCCATTCGCGGTCCAGCCCGCGCCGCTCTGCCAGATCGTCGGCGAACTGCATGGCCTGCGCACGTTGCGCATAGTGGTAGGTGGCCGCGGTCTTGGTGGCTGTTTTTTTAGAATGATTTTGGGCTAAGGTGCTTATGGGTAAAGCGCTGACAGCTATGAAAAATGTAGCTTGTGCAAGGGTGCGGATCATGGGGCAGAGGGGCGTGGATTCTGCGCGGTGGGCCAGGGCAGGCGGGGCAATTCGCGCTGCAGGTCGGCCAGCAGGACGCGGGGTTCGGGGGCGTAGCGGGCCTGCTCCACGCGCAGCAGCCACTGCGCGGCGGCTTCGGCGGGGGCGCCCAGTTCGGCGCGCGCACGCGCGGCCATGGTGCGTGGCGGCAGGTGGGGTGGCAGCGGCAGGCCGGCGCGTGCCAGTCGCTGGCGGGCCTGCAGCAGCAGGCGCTGCCAGGGGTCCTGGCGGCTGCGCTCCCACAGGGCCCAGCCTGCGCCCACGGCGGCGGCCAGCGCGGCCAGCAGGCCCAGCAGGCGCACCAGGTCCTGCCAACTGGGCGACTGCATGCCCAGCGACTTGAGCAAATCGAGCTGGCGCCCCTGGGTGTAGTTCAGCACCCATTGGTTCCAGCCGTTGTTCACGGCCTCCCACACCGACCGCAGACTGCGTACCAGCGAAGGATTGACGACGGCATCCATCGCGGTGCCCAACACGCCGCGAGGCGCCTGCAATCGCTGGAACTGGCCGATGCGCCCCGGCGACACGGCCCCCGTGGGGTCCACGCGCACCCAGCCGCGGCCCTCCAGCCAGACCTCGGCCCAGGCGTGTGCGTCGCTCTGGCGCACGGTCCAGTAGCCGTCGATACCGTTGAGCTCGCCCCCCTGGTAGCCCGTGACGATGCGCGATGGCACGTCCAGCGCGCGCATCAGCACCACGAAGGCCGAGGCGATGTGCTCGCAAAAGCCTTCCTTGCGGTCGAACCAGAACTCGTCGGCGGTGTGCTCGCCGTACACGCCGGGCTCCAGCGTGTAGGTGTAGCCGCCCGTGCGCAGCCGTGCCAGCGCGGCGTCGATGTAGGCCTGTGCCCCGCTGGCGGCCACGCGCGCCGCGATCGCGGGGTCGGCCTGCATCTGTTCGGCCAGGGCCAGGGTGCGGGGGTTCATCTCCGCAGGCAGTTCCACGTAGCCGTTCAGCAGGGAGGTGCGCCGCGTGGGGCCGTGGGTGAAGCGCAGGTGGCTTTCGGCGCGGTAGCGCAGCACGCTGGAGATGGGCCGGCTGGCAGACCATAGCAGTTCGGGCGACATCATCGCGCCGGTGCCCTGTGGGAGTTCGGGCCGCTCCTGCACGGCGTCCAGCGTCAGCAGCCAGGGGCGGCGGCTGGGCTCCAGCGTGACCTCGTAGCGCACGGACTCACCCTGCATTTGCAGGTTGGCCGGCGTGGGGTAGGCCCAGGTGATGCCGCGCGCCTCGGGCTGCGACAGTGCATACCAGTCACGCCCGTTGAAGGCCGTGAGCACCGGGCCGCGAAAGTACAGGCTGCTTTGCGGCGGTGGGGCTCCGCCTGGCGTGTCAAAGCGCACGCGCAGCGCTACGCTGTCGTCCAGCACCAGCGACGCCATGCTGCCGATGGACATCTCCCCCGACAGGCCGCTGCGCCCCGAGCGCGCATCGTCCGGCACGCCCCACAGCGGTGCCATGCGCGGAAACAGCAGGAACAGCGCCACCATAATGGGCGCGCCCAGCAGCGCCATGCGCGCGGCGGTGCGCATGGAGGCCACCAGCGGCGGCCGCCCCACCGGCATGTGGGCGTTGACCAGCGCGGTGAGCAGCCCGAGCAGCGCCACCAGCAGGGCGGCGGCCGTGGGCAGCGACTGCGAGAAGAAGAAGTTGGCCAGCAGCGTAAAGAAGCCGAGGAAGAACACCACCATGGCATCGCGCCGCGCGCGCAGCTCCAGCGTCTTGAGCGCCAGCAGCACCACGATCAGCGTCACGCCCGCGTCGCGCCCGACGATGGTGCGGTGCGACAGCAGCGTGAGCGCCACAGCCGCCGCAAGCAGTGCGCCAATCACCCAGCGCCCCGGCAGGGCACGCGCGCCCACGGCCAGCCAGCCGCGCCAAGCCAGCAGCGCTGCGGCCAGCGCGCTGGTCCACAGCGGCAGGTACGCGGCCAGCGGCGCCACGCAACAGGCCACCACCGCCAGCAGGAACAGGGTGTCGCGCGCTTCGCGCGGCAGGTGCGAAAGCCGCTGGGCCAGATTCACGTCGAGGCTCCCGCGCGTCGATAGGGGCTGCTATTGAATGAATAGCTGGTCGCGCTTATTGGTAGAGGGCTAGGTGCTTTTTTCATGTCAAAAACAGAATCAGCACAGCGCCAGTGCCTCCAGGCAGCGGTGGCGGTGTGCGGCGCCGCTGTCCGGTGCAATCTGCTGGCCGGGCAGGCGCAGGCCGTATTCCACGCCCAGCCGGTCGGCCTGCAGCACCCAGGCCGTGAGGCGCGAGACGCGGGCCTCCGGGTCCTGCAGGCCGGTGGCAGCGCCGTCCAGCCAGAGTTCGTGGTGCTGCGCCTGCTGGGTGTCGCGGCTCACCAGGTCGTCGGTGCCGGTGGCAAGCGACTTGGCGGCTTTCTTCCAGACCACCAGCTTGAGTGGGTCACCCCGCCGGTACGCGCGCACGCCATCGAATTCCCCGATGCCGCGCGCCGGTGCCTGGCCGCCGCTGCCCGAGCGCGGCTCGCCGGCGGGCAGCGCAGGGGCGCCCACCTCCGGGCGCGGGTAGACCAGCAGCTGCGCGGCGGGCTGCCACAGCGTCCACACGCGGAACGTGCCCAGCGGGTAGCGGGTTTCCGCCATCAGCACGGGCACGTCCTGCAGCCCGCGCCGCCCGGGCTGGAACGCCACCCGCACGGTGGCGGAGCCTTCGGCGGGCACGTCGGTCCAGGCCCATTCCGCGGCCTGGCCGCCGCGCACCGCCAACGCGATGCCATGGCGCGTGGCGCGCCGCGGGTTGTGCAGCTGTACCTGCAGCAGCGCGCCAGCACCGAGGAACTGCGGCTGCGGCGGCACCAGGTGCAGCGTGAGTCCGCGCAGTGTGGCGTGGCACAGGTGCACGCCCACCACCACGCTGCCGGCGAGCAGAAAGGTGAGCAGGTAGCCCAGGTTGAGTTGGAAGTTGATGGACGCCACCAGCAGCACCAGCAGCGTGAGGGCCAGCATCCAGCCAGCGCCTGTAGGCAGGATGTAGATGTTGCCCTGCGTGAGCGTGAGCGTGTCGGTGCGCCGCAGGCGCGCCAGCCACCAGCGCTGCCAGCGCGCGGCCACGGCACGCCAGGGCATCTGCCGCGGGGCCGCGGCACCGGGCGGTGCGGCCTGCTCGAATGCTGCGGGCATGGCGTCAGGGCAGGGGGACGGACTCGACCATGGCGCGCACCTGCTCCACGGCGCCGCGGCCGGCGTCGCCCACCGGCACCAGGCGGTGGGCAATGGTCTGCGGCAAGATGGCCTGCACATCGTCCGGCGCCACGTAGTCGCGCCCCTCGATGAGCGCCTGGGCCTTGGCCGCCCGCATCAGCGCGATGCCCGCGCGCGGCGACAGGCCCTGCAGGAACCAACGGCCCGAGCGCGTGGCGGCGATGAGATCCTGCACATAGTTGAGCAGCGGCTCGGCCGTGTGCACGGCCAGCACCTGGTGCTGCAGCGCGGCCAGATCGTCCAGCGACAGCAGCGGCAGCAGGCCGTCCAGCATGTCGCGGCGGTCGCTGCCGGCCAGCAGCAGGCGCTCGGCGCCACGGTCGGGATAGCCCAGCGAGATGCGCATGAGGAAGCGGTCGAGCTGGCTCTCGGGCAATGCGAAGGTGCCCAGCTGGTCGTGCGGGTTCTGCGTGGCGATCACGAAGAACGGGTGGGGCAGGGCGCGCGTCTCGCCTTCCACCGACACCTGCTTTTCCTCCATGGCCTCCAGCAGCGCGCTCTGCGTCTTGGGGCTGGCGCGGTTGATCTCGTCGGCCAGCAGCACCTGGGCGAACACCGGCCCGGGGTGGAACACGAAGGCCTCCTTGCCACGCTCGTACACCGACACGCCGGTGAGGTCGCTGGGCATCAGGTCGGCCGTGAACTGCACACGCGCGAACTGCAGGCCGAAGGTGCGTGCCAGCGCATGGGCCAGCGTGGTCTTGCCAACGCCCGGTACGTCCTCGATGAGCAGGTGCCCGCCGGCCAGCAGGCAGGCCACGCAGTCCTGTACCTGCGCGGTTTTGCCCACGATCACCGTGTTAAGCTGATCCAAAAGCGACTTGATCTTCTGCTGTGCATGCATGGCGTGACGTTATCCGAAAACGATTGAGACACCGGGGAATGACTGTGAGCAAGACGGGCTATTACACCCACCGTGACTGCTGGAAGCACGAGATGGGCCCAGGACACCCCGAATGCCCGGCGCGGCTGGACGCCATCGAGGATCGGCTGCTGGTGACCGGCGTGGCCGATGCCTTGCAGCATTGTGAGGTACCGCTGGCCTCGCTGGCCGACATCGAGCTGGCCCACGACCGCATGCACATGGCTGCGCTGCGCGGCCTGTCCGACCGGCTGATCGAGGAAGAGGCCGCGGGCGGACCGCCCTATGTGCAGGTGGACACGGACACCTCGATGAATCGCCACACCTGGACGGCCGCGCTGCGCGCCGCGGGCGCCGCACTGGCCGCCACCGACGCGGTGATGGCCGGAGAGATCGAGAACGCCTTTTGCAGCGTGCGCCCGCCTGGCCACCACGCCACGCGCACCAAGGCCATGGGCTTTTGCTTCTTCAACAACGTGGCCATCGCCGCCAAGTACGCGCTGCAGCGCTACAACCTCAAGCGCGTGGCGGTGGTGGACTTCGATGTGCACCACGGCAACGGCACGGAGGACATCCTGGCCGGCGACCCGCGCGCGCTCATGGTGAGCATCTTCCAGCATCCGTTCTACCCGTACTGCGGGGACCAGGAGCCGGCGTCCAACATGCTCAACGTACCCGTCCCCGCCTACACCAAGGGCATGGAGGTGCGCGACATCGTGGACATGGTCTGGATGCCGCGGCTGGAATCGTTCAAGCCCGAGATGATCTTCGTGAGTGCGGGCTTTGACGCGCACCGCGAGGACGACATGGGCCAGCTCAGCCTCAACGAGCAGGACTACGCCTGGATCACCATGCGCGTCAAGGATGTGGCCCGGCGCTTTGCACGCGGCCGCATCGTGTCGTGCCTGGAGGGCGGCTACATGATGGGGCCGCTGGCGCGCAGCGTGGAAGCCCATGTGCGCGTGTTGGCAGACCTTTGATTCTTCCCCGCGCGCGCCGCGCGGTATTCGTACTCAGGAGACTTCGCCATGACTTCCTCCCCCTCCACGGCGGCCGGTGGCGGCCCACTGCGTGTGCAGCGCGACGATCGCGGCGTAGTCACCCTCACGCTGGATGACGCGCCGCGCTTCAACGCCCTCGGCCACGAGATGCTGGCAGCACTGCAGCAGGCACTGGACGAGGTTGCGCGCGACGACAGCGTGCGCGTGGTGGTGCTCGCCGCGACTGGCAAGGCCTTCTGTGCGGGCCACAACCTTAAGGATATGGCGGCCAACCCGGACTTGGCGTGGTACCAGCGCCTGTTCGCCCAGTGCAGCCGCATGATGCTGAGCATCCACAAGCTGCCCGTACCGGTGATTGCGCGTGTGCACGGCATGGCCACGGCGGCGGGCTGCCAGTTGGTGGCGCAGTGCGACCTGGCCGTTGCCAGCGAAAACGCGACCTTTGCGACCAGCGGCATCCACTATGGCCTGTTCTGCGCCACGCCCAGTGTGCCATTGGTGCGCAACGTGCCGGCCAAGCGGGCCATGGAGATGCTGCTCACCGGGGACTTTATTGACGCGCGCACCGCGTTGGACCAGGGGCTGGTCAACCGCGTGGTGGCGCCCGAGTCGTTGGACGCCGAGGTGGAGTCGCTGGTGCGGTCCATTCTGCAGAAACCCCGCGTGGCTGTGGCCATGGGCAAGGCGCTGGTGTACCAGCAACGCGAACTGGGCCTGGACGCGGCGTACCAACTGGCGGGCCAGACCATGGCCACCAACATGATGGACGACGCCGCGCAAGAAGGTGCGCGCGCCTTTGCAGAGAAGCGTCAGCCGGCCTGGAAGCCGGCTGCTGATAAGGCTTGAGCCGAGGAGCGCCGCGCTGATGGAATGGTGGGAACGGCTGGCGGCCGACTTCCGGCTGTCCAGCCTGTGGCTGGAACTGGCGGTGCTGGCCGGTAGCGTGGCACTCGCTTATGGGCTGAGCCGGCGGGCCGGTCGAGGACAGCCGCCGGAGTCGGTCTGGTTCGGCCGCCGCATCGCGGACGGGTTGATGTTTCCTGCGGTGGTGCTGGCACTGGTGTATGCGGCGCGCGTGGTGGTGGAGCATTACCAGGCGGTTTTCCTGCTGCGCCTGGCGGTGCCGGTGTTCACGTCGCTGGTGCTGATCCGCTTCGTGGCACGCGTGCTGGCCATGGCGTTTCCGCGTTCAGGCCTGATGCGCCTGATGGAGCGCGTGCTCTCCTGGCTGGCCTGGGGCGTGGCTGCCTTGTGGATCGCCGGGCTGCTGCCGCGCGTGCTGCAGGAACTGGACGACATCCGCATCGCGTTCGGCAAGTCCAGCGTCAGCCTGCTGGCGCTACTGCAAGGCGGTCTGTCCGCGGTCTTGGTGCTGGTGGCTGCGCTGTGGGCGGCGTCGACTTTCGAGCGGCGCGTGCTCGACCATGCGGTGGCCGACCTGTCCATGCGCAAGGTGGCGGTGAATGCCACGCGGGCGCTGCTGCTGTTCGTGGGGTTGCTGCTGGCGCTGGCCGCTGTGGGGGTGGACCTCACCGCGCTGTCGGTTCTGGGCGGTGCGCTCGGCGTGGGCCTGGGCTTTGGCCTGCAGAAGCTGGCGGCCAATTACGTCAGCGGCTTCGTGATTCTGCTGGAACGCTCGCTGCGCATCGGGGACAACGTGCGCGTGGATGGTTTCGAGGGCCGCATCACGGACATCAAGACGCGCTACACGTTGATCCGCGCGGGCAACGGGCGCGAGTCCATCGTGCCCAACGAAAGCCTGATCACCCAGCGCGTGGAAAACCTGACCGCGTCCGACCGCAAATTCAACCTCACGACCAATATCACCGTCGCCTACGGCAGTGATGCCGCGAAGGTGCAGCAGATCCTGTGTGCTGCGGCGAGTGCGCAAGCGCGCGTGCTGGGCGACCCGGCGCCCGTAGCCTTCTTGCTCGATTTCATGCCGGACGGGCTGGTGTTCAACCTCAATTACTGGATCAATGATCCGGCTGCCGGTACTGCCAGCGTGCGGTCTGCGGTCAACCTCGCGGTGCTGGAAGGCTTGCGCACAGCGGGTATCGAGATCGCACAGCCGCAGCGCGTGGTGCATGTCGTGGCTTCGACGCCGGGGCAGGACGGAGTCGCGCCGGCAGCACTGCCACCGGCGTAGGCCTCGACCTGCCATGAATGCACTGGCATAATCGTCAAAAAGCACGATCGTTCGTTTTTGCCGTGTGCACCATGTTCCCATGACGGAGATGCTGCAGTGCGCAATAGAATGGACCGGTTTACGTAAACGTCAAGCAATCAACTATTGAAGGAGCCGCAGCAATGAAGGTTTTGGTCCCCGTCAAGCGCGTGGTGGACTACAACGTGAAGGTCCGGGTGAAGTCGGACGGCACGGGCGTAGACATCGCGAACGTGAAGATGAGCATGAACCCCTTTGACGAAATCGCCGTGGAAGAGGCGGTGCGGCTCAAAGAAAAAGGCCTGGCCACGGAAGTGATCGCGGTGAGCTGCGGCGTGGCGCAATGCCAGGAAACGCTGCGCACGGCGATGGCCATTGGCGCCGACCGCGGCATCCTGGTGGAAACCGATGCCGAGCTGCAACCCCTGGCCGTGGCCAAGCTGCTCAAGGCCCTGGTGGACAAAGAGCAACCGGGCCTGATCATCCTGGGCAAGCAAGCCATCGACGACGACGCCAACCAGACCGGCCAGATGCTGGCGGCCCTGGCAGACCTGCCCCAGGCCACCTTCGCCAGCAAGGTCGAAGTGGCCGGCGACAAGGTCAGCGTCACACGCGAAGTCGACGGCGGCCTGGAAACCCTGCAACTGACCACCCCGGCCGTCATCACCACCGACCTGCGCCTGAACGAGCCGCGCTACGTCACGCTGCCCAACATCATGAAGGCCAAGAAAAAGCCGCTGGACACCATCAAGCCCGAAGACCTCGGCGTAGACGTGGCCCCGCGCCTCAAGACCCTCAAGGTGGCCGAACCCCCGAAGCGCGGCGCTGGCGTGAAAGTGCCCGACGTCGCCACGCTGGTGGACAAGCTCAAGAACGAAGCCAAGGTCATCTAAAGGCAGGACAGGAGAAACAACATGACCGTACTCGTCATTGCAGAACACGACAACGCCAGCCTCAAGGCCGCCACCCTGAACACCGTCACCGCCGCACTCGCCTGCGGGGGCGACGTGCACGTGCTCGTAGCCGGTGAAGGCGCGCAGGCCGCCGCCCAGGCCGCCTCCCAAATCGCCGGCGTCGCCAAAGTCCTGCACGCCGACGGCGCCAGCCTGAAGGACGGCCTGGCCGAGAACCTGGCCGCCCAGGTGCTGCAGATTGCCGGCAACTACAGCCACATCCTGTTCCCGGCCACCGCCAGCGGAAAGAACGTCGCCCCGCGCGTGGCCGCCAAGCTGGACGTGGCGCAGATCAGCGACATCACCAAAGTGATCTCCGCCGACACCTTCGAGCGCCCCATCTACGCGGGCAACGCCATCGCCACCGTGCAAAGCGCGGACAACGTCAAGGTCATCACCGTGCGCGGCACCGGCTTTGACGCGGCGCCCGCCACGGGCGGCAGCGCCGCGGTGGAAACCACCGCCGCCGTGGCCGATGCCGGCAAGAGCAGCTTTGCCGGACGTGAAGTCACCAAGAGCGACCGCCCCGAGCTCACCGCCGCCAAGATCATCGTCTCGGGCGGCCGGGCGCTGGGCAGCAGCGAGAAGTTCAACGAAGTCATGACCCCGCTGGCGGACAAGCTGGGCGCGGCCATTGGCGCGAGCCGCGCAGCGGTGGACGCAGGCTACGCCCCGAACGACCTGCAGGTGGGGCAGACGGGCAAGATCGTTGCGCCGCAGCTGTACATCGCGGCGGGGATCTCGGGGGCCATCCAGCACCTGGCAGGGATGAAGGACAGCAAGGTGATCGTGGCGATCAACAAGGACCCGGAGGCACCGATCTTTGCGGTGGCCGACTATGGGCTGGAGGCCGATCTGTTCCAGGCCGTGCCGGAACTGGTGAAGGCCCTGTAAGCCGCTGCGCCGGCAAAAAGGCATCGCTTGCGATGCCTTTTTTTTGATCACATTCGTACCGTTTTGAGTTGGAGACACCCATGAGTTACACCGCCCCCGTCAAGGACATGCTGTTCGCCATCGAGCACTTGGCACGCATCGACCAGGTCGCGCAGATTCCCGGTTTCGAGGACGCTGGTCTGGACACGGCCGCTGCCGTGCTGGAAGAGTGCGCGAAGTTCAACGAGGGCGTGGTGGCTCCGCTCAATGTGGTTGGCGACGAGAAACCCTCCTGGTTCAAGGATGGTGCCGTGACCACCACGCCGGGCTTCAAGGAGGCCTTCAGCCAGTTCGCCGAGGGCGGCTGGCAGGGCTTGCAGCACCCTGCCGACTTCGGCGGCCAGGGCCTACCCAAGACCATCGGCGCGGCCTGCGTGGAAATGCTCAACAGCGCCAACCTGAGCTTTGCGCTGTGCCCGCTGCTGACCGATGGTGCCATCGAGGCGCTGCTCACGGCCGGCAGCGACGAACTCAAGGCCACCTACCTGGAAAAGCTGGTCACGGGCGAGTGGACCGGCACCATGAACCTGACCGAGCCGCAGGCAGGCTCCGACCTGGCGCTGGTGCGCACCAAGGCCGATCCCCAGCCCGACGGTACGTACAAGGTCTTCGGCACCAAGATCTTCATCACCTATGGCGAGCACGACATGGCGGAGAACATCGTGCACCTGGTGCTGGCGCGCGTGGCGGGTGCACCCGAGGGCGTGAAGGGCATCAGCCTGTTCGTGGTGCCCAAGTTCCTCGTGAACCAGGATGGCAGCCTGGGCGCGCGCAACGACGTGCATTGCGTGTCCATCGAACACAAGATGGGCATCAAGGCGTCGCCCACGGCCGTGCTGCAGTACGGTGATAACGGCGGCGCCATCGGCTACCTCGTGGGAGAGGAAAACCGCGGCCTGGAATACATGTTCATCATGATGAACGCCGCGCGCTACGCCGTCGGCGTGCAGGGCATCGCGGTGGCCGAGCGCGCGTACCAGAAGGCCGTGCAGTATGCGCGCGACCGCGTGCAAAGCCGCCCGGTCGACGGCAGCGTGGCCGGCAGCGCCGCCATCATCCACCACCCCGACGTGCGCCGCATGCTGATGACCATGCGCGCCTACACCGAGGGTTGCCGCGCCATGGCCACCACGGCTGCTGCGGCCTACGACGCCGCGCACCACCATCCCGATGCCGAGGTGCGCAAGCAGAACGCGGTGTTCTATGAATTCATGGTGCCACTGGTCAAGGGCTACAGCACCGAAATGAGCCTGGAAGTGGCCAGCCTGGGCGTGCAGGTACACGGCGGCATGGGCTTCATCGAGGAAACGGGCGCTGCGCAGTACTACCGCGACGCGAAGATCCTCACCATCTACGAAGGCACGACCGCCATCCAGGCCAACGACCTGGTGGGCCGCAAGACGGCGCGCGACGGCGGCCAGACGGCCAAGGCGATTGCCGCGCAGATCGAGGCCACCGAGGGCGAGTTGCGCGCCAGCGGCACGGCCGACGCTCAAGCGGTGGCCCAGCGCCTGGCTGCCGCACGCCAGGCATTCCTGGAAGTGGTGGATTTCATCGCCGGTGGCGCCAAGGCCCACCCCAACGACGTGTATGCGGGCAGCGTGCCCTATCTGATGCTGGCCGGCAATCTGGTGGCGGGCTGGCAGCTGGCGCGCGCGTTGCTGGTGGCGCAGGAGCTGTCCGCCAAGGGACAGGACGTGGCCTTCATGCAGGCCAAGATCGCCACGGCGCGCTTCTATGCCGACCACCTGCTGACCAAGGCGCCGGGCCAGCGCGACGCAATCGTGCACGGTGCGGCCAGCGTCACGGCTCTGCCGCTGGAAGCATTCTGAAAATTGCTTCTGTTTTGATAGCTGTTAGCGCTTGCGGGTAAAGCGCTACAGCCCATTTTTATTATGGAGACCGTCCGAATGTCCAAACTGCCCCCAGCGTTGCAGAAACCCTCGCTGCCCGTCATCGGCTCGCCGCTGTTCATCATCAGCAACCCCCAGCTCGTGATCGAGCAGTGCAAGGCCGGCATCGTGGGCTCCATGCCTGCGCTCAACGCACGGCCGGCGGAGCAACTCGACGACTGGCTCGCCGAGATCACCGAAACGCTGGCGGCGTGGGACAAGGCGCATCCTGAGTCGCCCTCCGCTCCGTTCGCTATCAACCAGATCGTGCACAAGAGCAACGACCGGCTGGAGCACGACATGCAGATCTGCGCCAAGTACAAGGTGCCGATCGTCATCACCAGCCTGGGCGCGCGCGAGGACGTGAACCAGGCCGTGCACAGCTGGGGCGGCATCGTGCTGCACGACATCATCAACAACAAGTTCGCGCACAAGGCCATCGAGAAGGGGGCCGACGGCCTCATCGCCGTGGCGGCGGGCGCGGGGGGCCACGCAGGGGTGAAGAGCCCGTTTGCGCTGATCCAGGAAATCCGCCAATGGTTTGACGGTCCGCTCGCGCTGTCGGGCTCCATCGCCTCGGGCGGCGCCATCCTGGCCGCGCAGGCCATGGGCGCGGACTTCGCCTACATCGGCTCGGCCTTCATCGCCACGCACGAGGCGCGCGCCATCGATGCGTACAAGCAGGCCATCGTCGAGGGCAACTCCGACGACATCGTCTACAGCAATCTGTTCACGGGTGTGCACGGCAACTACCTGGCGCAGTCGATCCGCGCGGCAGGCCTGGACCCCGACAACCTACCGGAGTCCGATCCGAGCAAGATGAACTTCGGTGGCGACGCCAAGAAGGCTTGGAAGGACATCTGGGGCTGCGGCCAGGGCATCGGCAGCATCACCGAGGTCACTTCGACGGCTGAACTCGTCGCGCGCCTGCGCCGCGAGTACCAGCAAGCGCGCGAGCGCCTGGCCCTGGGCTGATGCCCGCGCGGGGCTGCCACGTAGCCCCGTTGGCCCAACGGCGCCCCAGGGGCACCGTTTTTGTTGATGCGCGCCCGCTGTGTAGCGGTCAGCAGCATCAGCGCAAAAGGCGCAAAATCTCGGGCTTGCCCGATTACCGTGAACCCCCGTCGCAGGCCTGCTGCCGGCACGGGGTTCCTGTTTTGAATGTCCCAGCACACCCCGTCTCATGCCTCCCGCAGCGCGTTGATCGACTGCACCAAAGGCCTGGCCTGCGCCGCCATCGTCTGGCACCACCTGGCGTTCTACGGGCCCATGTCCGACGTGGCGCGCCAAGCGGTGCCGGGATTGATCGACTGGCTCTACGAATACGCGCGCATGGCGGTGCAGGTGTTCCTGGTGCTGGGGGGATTCCTGGCAGCAGCCAGTCTGGCGCCGCAGGGGCAGGCGCGCTTTACCGACCCTGCCCAGCGCATCGCACGGCGTTTCGTGCGCCTGGTGGTGCCCTACGCGGTGGCGCTGGTGATCGCCATCGTCGTGCAGGCGACCGTGCAACCGTGGTTCGACCACGCCTCGGTATCCGACGTGCCGGACCTGAGCCAGTTGCTCGCGCATGCGCTGCTGCTGCAAAGCGTGCTGAACGAGGAGTCGCTGTCGGCCGGCGTCTGGTACGTGGCCATCGACTTTCAGCTGTTCGCCCTCACCACGCTGGTCCTGACTGGGGTATCACGCGCGGCGGTGGCGCTGCGTGCGCGCGGCATGTCCCGCTACTGGCCCTGGGCCCTGAGCGGCGCGCAGGCACTCGTGGCGACGGGCGTCGCCGCCTCGCTGCTGTACTTCAACCGCGACGCCGATTGGGACGTCTGGGCGGTGTATTTCTTCGGTGCCTATGGCCTTGGCATGCTGGCCTACTGGGCCGTGCAGTCGCCCCGCGCGCTGGGAGCCTGGAGCTGGGCGCTGCTGATCGCGGCGCTGGTGGTGGCTGCGTTGGCACTGGAGTGGCGCCCCCGCATTGCGCTGGCCGGCGTGACTGCGCTGCTGCTGGTGGTGGCCATGCGCAGCCTGGCCATGCAGCGCTGGCAAGGCTGGGCACCGCTCAGCCGGCTGGGGCAGATCTCGTATTCGGTATTCCTCGTGCACTTTGCGGTGTGCGTGCTCGTCAACGCGGTGGAAAGCTACTTCTGGCCGCAGTCAGTAGCCGCCGCGATGGCGGGCATGGGCATCGCTTTCGTGCTGTCGATCGCCGCGGGCCACCTGCTGTACGAGCGTGTGGAGCGCCACGTTCCCACATGGCAATCTGCGCTGCGCTGGCAGGCCGGACTCGTGGGAACCGGCCTGCTGACCACCGCGCTCATGGCAGGCCTGCGCTGACGAAAAAAAGGCAGCCAGTCATGGCTGCCTCGGGTCTTGGGTGGTGCGATCGCGCTCAGCGATGCAGTTCACCCGCGTTCTCGGGTTGGAAATCAATGGCGTCCACGCGCACGGTGACCTGGCCGGTGGGACTGGGCATCTGGAATTCGTCGCCCACGCCCAGGCCCAGCAGTGCGATGCCGACGGGTGCGAACACCGACACCTTGTCGCCCGAGCCGTCCATCTCCTTCGGATAGACCAGCGTCAGCGTGTTCGTCTTGCCGGTTTCCAGCAGCGTGAAGCGCACGGTGGAATTCATGGTCACCACGTTGGGGGGCATGTCCTTGGGATCGAACACGTCGGCGCGGTCCAGCTCGGCCTCCAGTGCTTCCCGGCCAGGAAAGGGGGCGGTTTGTTTTTCCAGCAGGGCTTCGATGCGCTCCAGGTCCAGGGACGACAGGATGATGTGGGGCTTGCGCTGCATGGTGTGATTCCCTTGTAAACGATAGTGAAAGCGCGCCTGCCGGGCAGCCGCGCTCAAACGGACAAAAGCCCGGGCAACGGGGTTGTCCGGGCCAAGGCATGTTCTCAAAAAAAGCACCAAATTGGGTGCGGAAGTGGTGAATTGTGCGGCCTGGTGCCGCGTTTGCCAAGCGATCTCACACGCGCGCAGTGCGAATTGCGCTGCGCTTGCAGCCCCCCGGCAAATGGCGTAGGCCTTTGGATATTGCCAGAATAACTGTTTATTTATACAGTTATTCAATGCATTCCGAAGACGATCCCCCGCCCTCACTGGCTCCTGTCGTATGGGCGCCCGTGCAGCCACTCAAGGGGCGGGGTACAGCCACGCGTATGGCCCACCGTTTCATGCGCGATGTGCGCGAGGCGTTTGACGACGGCTGGGGCGGGCCGGCGGAGGGTGTGATGGGCGACGAAAGTGCCGCGCCCGCCGCGCCGCTGACCCAGGTGATCTGGGAAGACGCGCGCAGCGCGCTGTGCGGCAATGATTCGCCCGACATCTTCTTCGAGCAGTCGGTGAACCCTTACCGTGGCTGCGAGCATGGCTGTGTGTACTGCTACGCACGGCCCACGCACAGCTACCTCAACCTGTCGCCGGGGCTGGACTTCGAGACCCGCATCATCGCCAAGCGTAATATCGCCACGGTGCTGCGGGGCGAGTTGGCGCGCGCCAGCCATCGGCCTTCGGTGGTCAACATCGGCTCCGCCACCGACTGCTACCAGCCGGTGGAGCGTGAGCTGCGCCTCACGCGCGCGCTGATCGAGGTGATGCGCGATGCGCGACACCCGTTCTCGCTGATCACCAAGAGCAGCGGCGTGGAACGTGACCTGGACCTGCTGGCTCCGCTGGCGCACAGCCGGCTGGCGGCGGCCTACGTGACCATCACCACGCTGGATGCGCGCCTGGCCCGCGTGCTGGAGCCGCGCGCGGCCGCGCCGCACCGGCGGCTGCGCACCATCCGCGCGCTGGCCGAAGCCGGCGTGCCCGTCGGCGTGAGCGTGGCGCCGCAGATTCCTTTCATTACGGAGGACATGGAGCAGGTGCTGGCCGCCGCGCGCGATGCGGGCGCCACCTCGGCCTTCTACACGGTGATCCGCCTGCCGTGGGAACTCAATGCCCTGATGCGCGAGTGGCTGCAACTGCACTACCCGCAGCGTGCCGAACGCGTCCTGGCGCGCATTCAGGATCTGCACGGAATCGACGCAACCGCGCGTATCGCGGGCAAGAGCTACGACAGCAGCCACGCCACGCGCATGAAGGGCTCGGGCCTGTGGGCCGACCTGCTGCGCCAGCGCTTCGAGAAGACCTGTGCGCGCCTGGGCCTGAACCGCCAGCGCACGGAACTGGACCTGTCGCAGTACCGCCCGGCGCTGGCGCGCGGGCAGGGGGTGCTGTTCTGAGCGCGGTGCGCGCCGCGGCTAGCATGGGCGCTTTGCTGTGGGGAGGGAGTGCCGAATGCTGTTGATCGTAGGAACCATTCGCCTGCCGGCGGACGGGCTGGCCGCCGCGCTGCCGGCCATGCGGGCGATGGTGCAGGCTTCACGGGCCGAACCGGGCTGCATCGAATATGCGTATGCGCAGGATGTGCTGGACGCCGGGCTGATCCACGTGCATGAGCTGTGGCGCAGCCAGGACGACCTGGACCGGCACTTCGCCAGTGCCCACATTGCGCAGTGGCGCGCTCTGTGGCCGGCGCTGGGCATCGGCGGGCGCGACCTGCGCACCTATGCGGTGGGTGCGCCCCGCCCGGTGTGAGCGGTTTGGCGGGCGCCGGGTGTCAGACGGTGCATGAACCTCAGGCGGCCCGGGCAACCGCGAAAGGGCGGCAGAAACGCGGCCAGTCGCGGCGCAAGGCGCTCCCCTCGTTCGGGCTGTAGCGGGCATCCGCAACGGCGCGCGGACAGGTTGTGCGGAACGAGCGAGCCGGGCAGTTCGTTCACACTGCCTCAGGCGCCCAACTGCTGCGCGTGGTGGCGCAGGTGGTCGTCGATGAAGCTCTGGATGAAGTAGTAGCCGTGGTCATAGCCTGCGTGGCGGCGCAGCGTGAGCGGCTGGCCGATGGCGCTGCAGGCCGCCTCGAACAGGTGCGGGTGCAGTTGATCG
The DNA here is from genome assembly GCF_030503915.1 of Diaphorobacter sp. C33. Lineage (NCBI taxonomy): Bacteria > Pseudomonadati > Pseudomonadota > Betaproteobacteria > Burkholderiales > Comamonadaceae > Diaphorobacter > Diaphorobacter sp. C33. Next base: position 1,661,832 of record NZ_CP129980.1, on the reverse strand, counting down.
GCCAGGAATTTGTCGTCCAGCCCCTGGTCGATGAGGATGCCGCCGGGGTAGGGCGCGAGGGGCTGGTTCTCCATGAGCACGGTGGCGTCGTGCTGTCCCCAGGAGGTGCGGCCCGGGCCCAGGTAGCCGGTGAACGCCTTCTCGCCCCAGGGGCAGCGCGTGGGGGCGCAGATGGGCGCGAAGGCCGACAGGCTCTTGAACCGGCCCGGGTGGCGCAGTGCCAGCGTCAGCGCGCCATGGCCGCCCATGCTGTGGCCAAACAGGCCCAGCCGGGCACCGTCGATGGGCAGGGCGTTGGTGACAAGCGGCAGCAGTTCCTCCAGCAGGTAGCTTTCCATACGCCAGTGCGTGGACCAGGGGGCTTGCGTGGCGTCCAAATAGAAGCCCGCGCCCACGCCGAAGTCCCAGGCGTCGGCCTCGCCCGCCACGCCCGCGCCGCGCGGGCTGGTGTCGGGGGTGATGAGGGCCAGGCCCAGCTCTGCCGCCAGGCGCTGGGCGCCGGCCTTGATGGGGAAGGTCTCCTCGGTGCAGGTCAGGCCCGCGAGGTAGAGCAGCGCGGGGACCTTTCTATCCGCACTCTCGGCTGCCAGCGCACGGGGCGGCAGGTAGACGGCGAAGCGCATCGGCAGACCCACTGCGTGCGATGCATGGCGGTAAAAGCGTTGCTCGCCGCCAAAGCAGGCGTGGGCCGAGAGTTGTTCCAGGGTGTCGGACATGGGCGTGTTGCTCCTTTTTAAGTAGCTGTTGGCGTTTGGTATGGGGGGGATTCAGTAATAAAAGTACTGGAATCCCTTGTGCATCAAGCGCCAAGCGCTCCTGTTTTTATGCAGCGTAGTTCACCACCGAGCGGATCGACTTGCCCTCGTGCATCAGGTCGAACGCCTGGTTGATGTCCGTGAGGCCCATGGTGTGGGTGACGAACGGGGCGAGCTGGATCTTGCCGGCCATGGCGTCCTCCACCATGCCGGGCAGTTCGCTGCGGCCCTTGACGCCGCCGAAGGCCGTACCCAGCCACTTGCGGCCCGTGACGAGCTGGAACGGGCGAGTCGAGATCTCTTGTCCCGCACCGGCCACGCCGATGATCACGCTCTGACCCCAGCCGCGGTGTGCGCATTCCAGCGCCGCACGCATCACGTTGACGTTGCCAATGCACTCGAAGCTGTGGTCCACACCCCAGCCAGTCATCTCCACGATCACCTGCTGGATGGGCTTGTCGAAGTCCTTGGGGTTCACGCAGTCGGTGGCTCCGAAGGTGCGTGCCAGGTCGAACTTGCCCGGGTTGGTGTCGATGGCGATGATGCGGCCCGCGCCGGCCAGGTGGGCGCCCTGGATCACCGCCAGGCCGATGCCGCCCAGGCCGAACACGGCCACGCTGTCGCCCGGCTGCACCTTGGCGGTGTTCTTGACCGCGCCCAGCCCGGTGGTCACGCCGCAGCCCAGCAGGCAGACCTGCTCGGGGTTGGCATCGGGGTGAACCTTGGCCAGCGACACCTCGGCCACCACGGTGTATTCGCTGAACGTGGAGCAGCCCATGTAGTGGTACACGGGCTGGCCGTTGTAGCTGAAGCGCGTGGTGCCGTCGGGCATCACACCCTTGCCCTGCGTGGCGCGCACGGCCACGCACAGGTTGGTCTTGCCGCTCTTGCAGAACAGGCATTCGCCGCATTCGGCGGTGTACAGCGGAATCACATGGTCGCCCGGCTTGACGCTGGTGACGCCTTCGCCCACCTCCACCACGACGCCCGCGCCCTCATGGCCCAACACGGCGGGGAAGATGCCCTCGGGGTCGTCGCCGCTGAGCGTGAAGGCATCGGTGTGGCATACGCCGGTGTGGGTGATCTTGACCAGCACTTCCCCCTTGCGGGGCGGGGCCACGTCGAGTTCGACGATCTGCAGGGGTTCACCAGCTTTGAAGGCGACGGCGGCGCGGGATTTCATGGGAGGGCTCCTTGTAGTGAAAGGGTGGGGGGCGTTACTTCAGGTACGAGCGCAGCAGGGCCAGCGTCTCGTCCACGGCCTGGGGCGAGGGGGCGGGCTCTTGCGCCAGCGTTTCGCGCACATGGCTGTCCAGCATGTCGGCCATCAGCCCATGCACGGCGCCGCGCAGGGCGGCCAGCTGCTGCAGGATGGGTGCGCAGTCGCTGCCCGCCTGCACGGCGCGCTCCAGCGCCTCGGCCTGGCCGCGGATGCGGCGCAGGCGCGTGATGGCGCGTTGCTTGTCTTCGGCGGTATGGGGCATGGCGGTTGGATGGGCGGGCGTTGCGCCAGGATGTGTTGCTATGTGTCTTGTACTAGGGGGAAGTATAAATCGATGGCGCTTTAGGATAAAGCGATGGCGGGCAATAAATGCCTATTACTGGGAGGGGGTATAGATGGATGCGCCTGATCGGCGTGTCGCGCGGGCATTGGCGGCGTAGCGGTTGACCGCGGCTGCAGCACGCTTCCCGTTGTGCGCAGCAAAAAGGCCCGGACGCAAAAAAGCCCGCAGGCAACAGGTGCGTGCGGGCTGAGGGCGGGGCACGCCTGCCTTCGCGGCAGGCGGCGCTGCTTGATCAGCGCTTGTTGAGGGCCGGAACGTCGCGGCGCTCGGCGCCCACGAACAGCTGGCGGGGGCGGCCGATCTTGTACTCGGGGTCGCCGATCATCTCGTTGAGCTGGGCGATCCAGCCCACCGTACGGGCCAGCGCGAAGATGCCGGTGAACAGGTTGACCGGGATGCCGATCGCGCGCTGCACGATGCCGGAGTAGAAGTCCACGTTCGGGTAGAGCTTGCGCTGCACGAAGTAGTCGTCCTCCAGGGCGATCTTCTCCAGCTGCTTGGCCAGGGCGAACAGCGGGTCCTTTTCCAGGCCCAGCTCGGCCAGCACTTCGTTGCAGGTTTCCTGCATGAGCTTGGCGCGGGGGTCGTAGTTCTTGTACACGCGGTGGCCAAAGCCCATCAGCTTCACGCCGGAGGACTTGTCCTTGACCTTCTCCATGAACTCGCCCACCTTGGACACGCCGCCCATGGCCTGGATTTCTTCCAGCATGTTCAGGCAGGCCTCGTTGGCGCCGCCGTGGGCAGGGCCCCACAGGCATGCCACGCCGGCAGCGATGGCGGCGAACGGGTTGGTGCCCGAGGAGCCGCACAGGCGCACCGTGGAGGTGGAGGCGTTCTGCTCGTGGTCGGCGTGCAGGATGAAGATGCGGTCCATCGCGCGTTCGATCACGGGGTTGACCTTGTAGTCCTCGCAGGGCGTGCCGAACATCATGCGCAGGAAGTTGCCTGCGTACGAGAGGTCGTTGCGGGGGTACATGTAGGGCTCGCCCTTGCCGTACTTGTACGCCATGGCCACCAGCGTGGGCATCTTGGCGATCAGGCGAATGGCGGAGATCTCGCGGTGCTCGGGGTTATTGATGTCCGTGCTGTCGTGGTAGAAGGCCGACAGCGCGCCCACCAGACCGGTCAGCACGGCCATGGGGTGTGCGTCGCGGCGGAAACCGCGCAGGAAGAACTGCATCTGCTCGTTGACCATCGTGTGCTTGGTCACGCGGTCGTTGAACGTGGCCTTCTGCGCGGCGTTGGGCAGCTCGCCATTCAGCAGCAGGTAGCAGGTTTCGAGGTAGTCGCACTGGGTGGCGAGCTGCTCGATGGGGTAGCCGCGGTACAGCAGCTCGCCCTTGTCGCCGTCGATGTAGGTGATGGACGACTGGCAGGAGGCCGTGGAAAGGAAACCGGGGTCATAGGTGAACATGCCCGTTTGCGCGTACAGCTTGCGGATGTCGACCACGTCCGGGCCGATGCTGCCTTGGTACACGGGGAGTTCCACGCTCGGGCTGCCGTTGCTGAACGATAGCGTCGCTTTGTTGTCTGCCAGTTTCATTTCCAGTTTCCTTCTGTTGTTTGCCTTGCACGGGGCTGGGGCTTAAGCGCGGTTGCGCAACTGCTCCAGCACTTCCTTGACTTCGTCCTTAGCGACTTCGCCCGTGGGTTCCTTGCGGCGCAGCAGCAGGTCCAGCAGGTCGTTGTCCGACAAGTCCATCAGTAGCGTGAGTCCTCGCGCCTGACGGATCGTCAGGCAGGAGCCGTGGGTTGCGAAGAACCGCTCGAGAAACAGGTCGTTCTCCACCAGCCCGCGGCGGCAGCGCCACCGCAGGATGGCCACTTCGCGTTCGTCCAGCAGCGCTTCGTCAGCCATGGTTCTCAGATGGCACGGCGTGCCATCAATTCCTTGATCTTGCCAATCGCGCGCGTGGGGTTCAGGTGCTTGGGGCACACGTCCACGCAGTTCATGATGGTATGGCAGCGGAACAGGCGGTAGGGGTCTTCCAGGTTGTCCAGGCGCTCGCCCGTGGCCGTGTCGCGGCTGTCAGCGATGAAGCGGTAGGCCTGCAGCAGGCCGGCGGGACCCACGAACTTGTCGGGGTTCCACCAGAACGAGGGGCAGCTCGTGGAGCAGCTGGCGCACAGAATGCACTCGTACAGGCCGTTGAGCTCTTCACGCTCTTCGGGCGACTGCAGGCGCTCCTTGGTGGGCGACGCGTAGATGTCGCTTTGCAGGTAGGGCTTGATCGAGTGGTACTGCTTGAAGAACTGCGTCATGTCCACGATCAGGTCGCGGATCACCGGCAGGCCGGGCAGGGGCTTCAAGACGATGTCGCCCGAGAGGGTCTTCATGTTCGTCAGGCAGGCCAGGCCGTTCTTGCCGTTGATGTTCATGGCGTCGGAGCCGCACACGCCTTCGCGGCAGGAGCGGCGGAACGACAGCGTGGGATCCTGTGCCTTGAGCTTGAGCAATGCATCCAGCAGCATGCGTTCGTGGCCGTCGAGCTCGACCTCCACGGTCTGCATGTAGGGCTTGGCGTCCTTGTCCGGGTCGTAGCGGTAGATCTTGAAAGTGCGTTTCATGGGTTATTTCTCTCGTGGGCGGCGGCTGTCTTAGAACGTGCGGACCTTCGGAGGAATGCTGTCCACCGTCAGGGGCTTCATGTTCACGGGCTTGTAGCTCAGGCTGTTGCTGGCGCTGTGCCACAGCGTGTGCTTTAGCCACTCCTTGTCATTGCGGCCCAACGGGAAGTCGGGATGGTCGGCAGGGTGCTCGTAGTCGTCCACGGTGTGTGCGCCACGGCACTCCTGGCGGGCCGCGGCCGAGGTCATCGTGGCCTGGGCGACCTCGATCAGGTTGTCCACTTCCAGCGCTTCCATGCGTGCGGTGTTCCAGACCTTGGACTTGTCCTTCAGGGTCACGGTGCCCACGCGCTCGCGGATGGCGTTGATCTTGACCACGCCTTCGTCCATGCCCTTTTGCGTGCGGAACACGCCGGCGTGCTGCTGCATGGTCTGGCGGATGTCGTTGGCCAGGTCCTGGGCGTAGACGCCGTCCTTGGATTCTTCCAACTGGTTCAGGCGCGCCAGGGTGCGGTCGCTGCCGTCGGCCGGCACGGCCTTGTGCTCGCCGTAGCCCCCAACGAATTGCACGATGTGCTTGCCGGCCGACTTGCCGAACACCAACAGGTCGAGCAGCGAGTTCGTGCCCAGGCGGTTGGCGCCGTGCACCGACACCGCGGCGCATTCGCCGACGGCGTACAGACCATTGACCACGTTGTTCTTCTCGCCGTCCCAGGTGACGACCTGGCCGTGGATATTGGTCGGAATGCCGCCCATCTGGTAGTGGATGGTGGGCACGACGGGGATCGGTTCCTTGGTGATGTCCACGTTGGCGAAGTTGTGACCGATCTCTTCCACCGACGGCAGGCGCTTGCGGATGGTGTCAGCGCCCAGGTGGTCGAGCTTCATCAGGATGTAGTCCTTGTTGGGACCGCAGCCACGGCCTTCCTTGATCTCCTGGTCCATCGAGCGGGACACGAAGTCGCGCGGTGCCAGGTCCTTCAAGGTGGGCGCGTAACGCTCCATGAAACGCTCGCCATTGCTGTTCAGCAGGATGGCACCTTCGCCGCGGCAGCCTTCGGTCAGCAGCACGCCCGCGCCGGCCACGCCGGTGGGGTGGAACTGCCAGAACTCCAGGTCCTGCAGCGGGATGCCCGCGCGTGCGGCCATGCCCAGGCCGTCGCCGGTGTTGATGAAGGCGTTGGTCGATGCCGCAAAGATGCGGCCAGCGCCGCCTGTGGCCAGCAGCACGGCCTTGGCGTGCAGTTCGTACAGGTCGCCGGTTTCCAGTTCCAGCGCGGTTACGCCGACCACGTCGCCCTCAGCGTCGCGGATCAGGTCCAGCGCCATCCATTCCACGAAGAAGTTGGTCTTGGATTCGACGTTCTTCTGGTACAGCGTGTGCAGCATGGCGTGGCCGGTACGGTCGGCCGCGGCGCAGGCGCGCTGCACGGGCTTCTCACCGTAGTTGGCCGTGTGGCCGCCGAAGGGGCGCTGGTAGATGGTGCCGTCGGGGTTGCGGTCGAACGGCATGCCGAAATGCTCGAGCTCGATCACCACCTTGGGTGCTTCGCGGCACATGAACTCGACGGCGTCCTGGTCGGACAGCCAGTCGCCGCCCTTGATGGTGTCGTAGAAATGGTAGTGCCAGTTGTCTTCGCTCATGTTGCCCAGCGATGCGGACACGCCGCCTTGCGCTGCCACGGTGTGCGAGCGGGTGGGGAAGACCTTGGACAGGCAGGCCACGTTCAGGCCTGCGCGGGACAGTTCCAGCGAGGCGCGCATGCCCGAGCCGCCGGCACCGACGATGACCACGTCGAACTTGCGCTTGGTGATGTTGGCTTTGGTGTAGCTCATTGTTTTCTTTCAGTCGCGGGAATCAGAGACGCCACAGAACCTGGATACCCCAGCCGGTGCAGGCCACCAGCCAGACGATGGTGAAGACTTGCAGCGTCAGACGCAGGCCTGCCGGCTTTATGTAGTCCATCCACACGTTGCGCACGCCTACCCAGGCGTGCCAGGCCAGCGCCACGATGACGGACAGGGTCAGAACCTTCATCCACTGGCTGGAGAAGATGCCGGCCCACAGGTCGTAGCCGATGGGGCCCTTGCTGAAGATGACGCAGGCCAGCAGCACCAGGGTGAACAAAGCCATCAAGACGGCGGTGGCGCGCTGCACCAGCCAGTCGCGCACGCCATAGTGGGCACCCACGACGGTGCGCTTGGAGCCGTAATTCACGGACATGGAAATTCCTTTTTTATGTGAAAAAGTGATCTGCGCAGGTGCGCCGATCAGTACAGGCCGAAGAGCTTGGCGCCCAGAATCGCGGTCAGGCCGAAGCTTGCGACCAGCGTGACGGCAGCAGAGCTCTTGCCAAATTCCTTCGTGACGGCGGCATGGTTCATGTCCATCAGCAGGTGGCGCAGGCCGGCGATGAAGTGGTGCAGATAGCCCCAGATCAGGCCCAGGGTCAGCAGCTTGATGAGCCAGCCAGGCGCGAAGCCCAGGCCCGACGAGAAGGCAGAGGTGAACTTGCCGAAGGAGATTTCCGACGACACCGAGGTATCGAACATCCAGATCACCAGAGGCAGCAGCAAGAACATGATCATGCCGCTGATGCGGTGCATGCCAGAAACCAGCGCGGCCAGCGGCCACCGGTAGCTGGGCAGGTCGCGAAACGCGTGGATGTTGCGGTATTCAGGCCGTTGCTTGGCAAGTTCTGTCATGGCGTGTGTGCTTTCGTGGATGTAACTGCGTTGTAATTGCGCGGATGCAAACAACCCAAAATTCTATTGCAATGCATTACGGGAAGCTTGCGGAGACTGCGTATTTTCCCTGGTTGCATTCGTGGTCGGGCAGTGGATCAGCTCAGTTCATTGTGATAGTGATGTGTGTCAGTCCGGTACAGCCCGCGCCGTAACTCCATGGGAACATCGTTATAGGTGTAAGCGAGGCGCTCCACGCTGAGCAGTGGTGTGGCGACAGGGATATTCAGCCATTGAGCCTGCGTTTCATCGGGAAACACAGCGCGGATCTTTTCTTCGGCGCGCACCATGCGCACGCCAAAATCCAGCTCGAACATGGCATAGGTGGGCCCCTGGTAGTGGGCCATCTGCTCCGCGGTCAGGCCCTTGAAGGCCTGCCCTGGCAGCCAGATGTCCTCCAGGATGGTGGGTACGCCCACAAACGACAGGATGCGCTTGACCTGCACCACCACATCTCCGGTCCGCAGCGCCAGCGTGCGTGCGATCTCCGCACTGGCGCGCATGCGCCGGCACTCCAGGATGGTGCGCTGCGCCGGGCCTTCCACGCGGGCGTCCCCCGTGTCAGGCAGCAGTTTCAGGAAGCGGTACTGCACCTGCCGCTCTGCGTGGGTGGCCACGAAGGTGCCTTTGCCCTGGCGGCGCATCACGAGGTTTTCGGCTGCCAGCTCGTCGATGGCCTTGCGCACCGTGCCCTGGCTCACGCGAAAGCGCGCAGCCAGTTCCATTTCGCTGGGGATGGCTTCACCGGGCTTCCATTCACCATGCTGCAGGCTGTGCAGGATGAGCCCCTTGATCTGCTGGTACAGGGGGCTGAATGCGGGAGTCGATGCCCCAGCACCCGCGCCTGGGGGCGTGCCTTCTGTGGTCGGAGGGAGCGAGGAGGACATGGTGGGCTGTGCCGGGGGCGGAGCATGCCGCTGAATTGAGGGCGATCATATCTTATATAAGACATAAGACAAATTGACCCTGCGCAGTAATCGGCGGTAAACTCCTGGGCTGTTCTGCGGGGCACGGGCTGCTGATGACTGGCGCTGGTGCGACCTTGCACCAACACCACCTCCCTCACACCTCTTTCTGGAGTTTTCGCATGAGCAAGAAACCCGTTCGTGTCGCCGTGACCGGCGCTGCAGGCCAAATCGGTTACGCGCTGCTGTTCCGCATCGCTTCCGGCGAAATGCTGGGCAAGGACCAGCCCGTCATCCTGCAACTGCTGGAAATTCCCGACGAGAAGGCCCAGAACGCGCTCAAGGGCGTGATCATGGAATTGGAAGACTGCGCGTTCCCGCTGTTGGCTGGCATCGAAGCCCACTCGGACCCCATGACCGCCTTCAAGGATACCGACTACGCCCTGCTGGTCGGCGCCCGTCCGCGCGGCCCCGGCATGGAGCGTGCCGACCTGCTGGCTGCCAATGCCCAGATCTTCACGGCCCAGGGCAAGGCCCTGAACGCCGTGGCCTCGCGCAACGTGAAGGTGCTGGTGGTGGGCAACCCCGCCAATACCAACGCCTACATCGCCATGAAGTCGGCCCCCGACCTGCCGGCCAAGAATTTCACGGCCATGCTGCGCCTGGACCACAACCGTGCAGCTTCCCAACTGGCGGCCAAGGGTGGCTTCAAGGTGGGCGACATCAAGAAGCTGACGGTGTGGGGCAACCACTCGCCCACCATGTATGCCGACTATCGCTTCGCCACGGTGGACGGCAAGTCCGTGAAGGACGCCATCAACGACCAGGCCTGGAACAAGGATGTGTTCCTGCCCACCGTCGGCAAGCGCGGCGCAGCCATCATCGCCGCTCGTGGCCTGTCCTCGGCTGCTTCTGCCGCCAACGCCGCCATTGACCACATGCGCGATTGGGCCCTGGGCTCCAAGGGCGAGTGGGTGACGATGGGTGTGCCCTCCAACGGCGAATACGGCATTCCCGCCGGTATCGTGTTCGGCTTCCCCGTCACCACCGAGAACGGCGAGTACAAGATCGTCGAAGGCCTGGCCATCGACGCCTTCTCGCAAGAGTGCATCGACAAGACCCTGGCCGAGCTGCAAGGCGAGCAGGACGGCGTCAAGCACCTGCTGTAATCGCGCATCTCCATGCACGACTGGGATCCCGCGCTCTACCAGCGCTTCGAGAGCGAGCGCACACGCCCGGCTGTCGAGTTGCTGGCGCGGGTCTCCCATCCCGCACCCCGCCACATCGTGGACTTGGGCTGCGGGAATGGCAATTCCACGCAATTGCTGCTGGAGCGGTTCCCGCAGTCGCAACTCATCGGTCTGGACAACTCCGAAGCGATGCTGGCCAGTGCGCGCAAGCGTCTGCCCGGTGTGCCCTTCGTGCAGGCCGACATTGCCGACTGGGCGCCCACCGTGGCGCCCGATTTGATTTTTGCCAACGCCTCCCTGCAGTGGGTGGCAGGGCATGCCGGGCTGTTCGCCCGGCTGATGCGCTGCCTGGCACCCGGCGGTGTCCTGGCGGTGCAAATGCCCGACAACCTGGACCAGCCGTCGCACCAGCTCATGCGCGAGTTGGCGAGCCAGTCTGCGTGGCGTGATCTGCTGGCGCATGCCGCGGACCAGCGCGCGGCGCTGTTGTCGGTGGAGGCTTATTACGACCTTCTCGCGCCCATGGCCTGCCGGGTCGATATCTGGCATACCGCATACCGCCATGTCATGCCTTCGGTCCAGGCCATCGTCGAGTGGCTGGAGTCCACAGGCCTGAAACCCTTCCTTGATCCTCTCTCCGCCGTGTTGCGGGATGCGTATCTGCAAGCCTACACGCAGCGCATTGGCGAGGCCTATACCGAGCGCGCGGACGGCCATCGGCTGTTTGCGTTTCCCCGTTTGTTCATCGTTGCCCAGCGTGCCCCATGACCTCGTCCGCTGCCCATCCCGCTGAAGTCCTGCTGGGCGCTCAGGCGGGCGCCCATGCGATTCCCGTGTGCGACCACTACAGCGGCGTGGAAGTGCGCATGCGCAAGAGCCTGCAACTGCAGCAGGAGCTGCTTGCCGAGTTTGGCCATTGCGTGTTTGACGTGACGCTCGACTGCGAGGACGGCGCGCCCGTGGGGCAAGAGCGCGAGCACGCCATGCTGGTGGCACGCCTGGCGCGCGAAGCCGGAGCCGGCGCGCGCGTGGCGGCACGTGTGCACACGGTCGACCACCCCGCCTTCGCGCAGGACATGGCCATCATCGCCGGTGAGGCGGGGCAACACCTGTGCCACATCATGCTGCCCAAGGTGGAAACCGTGGACGACGTGCTCGCAGCCGAGCGAGCGCTGGAGGCCGCAGGCGCCAGCCATCTGCCGCTGCACGCCCTTATCGAGTCCCCCGCTGCCGTGCACCGGGCCTTCGAGATCGCCGCGCACCCGCGCATCCAGAGCCTGAGCTTCGGCCTGATGGACTTCGTTTCCGCCCATGGCGGTGCGATTCCCGCCTCGGGCATGACGTCCACCGGGCAGTTCGAGCATCCGCTCGTCGTGCGTGCCAAGCTGGAGATCTCCGCCGCCTGCCATGCCAATGGCAAGGTGCCGTCGCACTGCGTAGTCACTGAATTCAGCGATCCCGACGCCATGCAGGCCGCGGCCGGCAGGGCTGCGCGCCAGTTCGGCTACACGCGCATGTGGAGCATCCACCCCGCGCAGATCCGGCCCATCCTGGCGGCTTTCGCACCGGAAGGTGCGGAAATCGCGCGGGCCAGCCGCATCATTTCTGCCGCCATCCAGGCTGACTGGGCTCCCATCAGCGAGGAGGGCGTACTGCACGACCGCGCAAGCTACCGCTATTTCTGGCAGGTGCTCGAGCGTGCACACCAGACCGGCCGCATGCTGCCCGCCGAGGCGCAGGGCTGGTTTGCCAAGGCTGAGACCACGTTCACCTGATACGGGTATTCTTGTCGCCCCATCTGCCTTCCATTCATTCTTTCCCCGCAGGAGTCACCATGAAGACCCTCATCGCTTCCGCATTGATACTGTTGGCGCCCGCCCTCACCACGGCGCAGACGGCGACCAAGCCCGCCGCCCCCGCCGAGGCCAAGAAGAGCAGCGCCAAGCCTGCGGCGAAGAGCACCTCCGCCAAGGCGACCAAGCCCAAGGCCGAGAAGAAGAGCGACACCGTCGCCAAGGCGTCGCCCACCAGCAGCCGCACGCGCCTGCACAGCGGTGCCGTGCAGGTGGCGTCGGGCCTGGCCGCAGCCGAGGCGGCGCTCACTCCCGAAGAACTGCAGATCGCCGAGCGCGTGTACACGGGCCGCATGGCGTGCGAACTGGGCGCGTTCGTGAGCATCGAGGCTGATACGCAGTCGCCCGGCCGCTTCCATGTGGAAGGCAAGGGCTTCAAGTACCACATGGCCCCGGTGGCCACCACCACCGGCGCCGTGCGCCTGGAAGACCAGCGCGCGGGTGCCGTGTGGGTGCAGATCGCCAACAAATCCATGCTCATGAACCAGAAGCTGGGCCAGCGCATGGCTGACGAATGCATGAGCCCGCAGCAGGTGGTGGTGGCCGAGGCCATCAAGAAGAACCCGCCGCAAAGCCTGCTGGACAACCCGGCCGCCAAGTAAACCTAGAGCCGCCTGCCGGCGGGGCCACGCAGTGCACGCCTGCCGTGTGCGCCAGTGTGGCCGGCCGGTTGTCGCCCCACTTTGAAAACCTAGACTATCCCGGAGAAAGAAGACATGTTGAAAGCCTACCGCGACCATGTGGCCGAGCGCGCTGCATTGGGCATCCCGCCGCTGCCGCTCGATGCCAAGCAGACGGCCGAACTGATCGAGCTGATCAAGAACCCGCCCGCTGGCGAGGAGGCTTTCCTGGTGGACCTGCTGACCCACCGCGTGCCGCCGGGGGTGGACGACGCTGCCAAGGTCAAGGCGTCCTTCCTCGCGGCCGTCGCCCATGGCGACATCACGGTCGGCCTGATTTCCAAGGCCAAGGCCACCGAGCTGCTGGGCACCATGGTGGGTGGCTACAACGTGCACCCGCTGATCGAGCTGCTGGACGACGCCGAAGTCGCTTCCGTGGCTGCCGAAGCGTTGAAGAAGACGCTGCTGATGTTCGACTTCTTCAACGACGTGGCCGCCAAGGCCAAGGCCGGCAACGCCAAGGCCCAGGAGGTCATGCAGAGCTGGGCCAATGCCGAGTGGTTCACCAGCCGCCCCAAGGTCGAGCAAAAGATCACCGTCACCGTGTTCAAGGTGCCCGGCGAGACCAACACCGACGACCTGTCGCCCGCGCCTGACGCCTGGAGCCGCCCCGACATCCCGCTGCACTACCTGGCGATGCTGAAGAACACGCGCCCCGACGCAGCCTTCAAGCCCGAGGAAGACGGCAAGCGCGGCCCGATGCAGTTCATCGAGGACCTGAAGAAGAAGGGCCATCTGGTCGCCTACGTGGGTGACGTGGTGGGTACCGGCTCGTCGCGCAAGTCCGCCACCAACTCCATCATCTGGGGCACGGGCGTGGACATTCCCTTCGTGCCCAACAAGCGCTTTGGTGGCGTGACGCTGGGCGGCAAGATCGCTCCCATCTTCTTCAACACGCAGGAAGACTCCGGCGCTCTGCCGATCGAAGTAGACGTTTCCAAGCTGGAGATGGGCGACGTAATCGATGTGCTGCCCTACGACGGCAAGATCGTGAAGAACGGCGAGACCGTGGCCGAGTTCGCGCTCAAGTCCGACGTGCTGCTGGACGAAGTGCAGGCCGGTGGCCGCATCAACCTGATCATCGGCCGCTCGCTCACCGCCAAGGCGCGTGAGTTCCTGGGCCTGCCCGCCTCGACCGCGTTCCGCCTGCCCCAGGCACCGGCGGCGTCCAATGCCGGTTTCACACTGGCCCAGAAGATGGTCGGCCGCGCCTGCGGCCTGCCCGAAGGCCAGGGCATCCGCCCGGGCACGTACTGTGAGCCCAAGATGACCACCGTGGGCAGCCAGGACACCACCGGCCCCATGACGCGTGACGAACTGAAGGACCTGGCCTGCCTGGGCTTCTCGGCCGACCTGGTGATGCAGTCCTTCTGCCACACGGCCGCCTACCCCAAGCCCGTGGACGTGAAGACCCACCGCGAACTGCCTGCCTTCATCTCCAACCGCGGCGGCGTGGCTCTGCGCCCCGGCGACGGCGTGATCCACAGCTGGCTCAACCGCCTGCTGCTGCCCGACACCGTCGGTACCGGCGGTGACTCGCACACCCGCTTCCCCATCGGCATTTCCTTCCCCGCAGGCTCGGGCCTCGTGGCTTTCGGCGCCGCCACCGGCGTGATGCCGCTGGACATGCCCGAGTCGGTGCTGGTGCGCTTCAAGGGCGAGATGCAGCCCGGGGTGACGCTGCGCGACCTGGTGCACGCGATCCCGCTGTACGCCATCAAGGCGGGCCTGCTGACCGTGGCCAAGGCCGGCAAGAAGAACATCTTCTCGGGCAAGATCCTCGAAATTGAGGGCCTGCCGGACCTGAAGGTGGAGCAAGCCTTCGAGCTGTCCGACGCCTCGGCCGAGCGTTCCGCCGCCGGCTGCACGATCAAGCTCAACCCCGAGCCGATCAAGGAGTACCTGCGCTCCAACATCGTGCTGATGAAGAACATGATCGCCGATGGCTACCAGGACGCGAAGACGCTGCAGCGCCGCATCGAGAAGGTCGAAGCCTGGCTGGCCAACCCGAATCTGCTCGAAGCCGACAAGGACGCCGAGTACGCCGCCGTCATCGAGATCGATCTGGCCGACATCAAGGAGCCGATCGTTTGCTGCCCGAACGACCCGGACGACGCCAAGTTCCTGTCCGAAGTGGCTGGCACCAAGATCGACGAGGCCTTCATCGGCTCGTGCATGACCAATATTGGCCACTTCCGCGCAGCGGCCAAGCTGCTGGGCGGCCAGCGCGACATTCCGGTCAAGCTGTGGGTGGCTCCGCCCACCAAGATGGACCAGAACGAGCTGATCAAGGAAGGCCACTACGCTGCCTTCGGTACGGCTGGCGCGCGCACCGAAATGCCCGGCTGCTCGCTGTGCATGGGCAACCAGGCGCAGGTGCGTGAAGGTGCGACGGTGATTTCCACCTCCACCCGCAACTTCCCCAACCGCCTGGGCAAGAACACCAACGTGTTCCTGGGTTCGGCCGAGCTGGCCGCCATCGCCTCGCGTCTGGGCAAGCTGCCCACCAAGGAGGAATACCTCCAGGAAATGGGCGTGATCGATGCCGACAAGGCCAGCGTGTACCGCTACATGAACTTCGACCAGATCGAGGAGTATGCAGAGGTCGCCAAGGGCGTGACGGCCTGATCGCCGGCTGAGGCCCGGGCCGCGGCGCGGCCCCTCCCGTCAACCCCCGCAGGGCGCATGCCTGGCGGGGGTTTTCTTTTGCTCATTAATTAATAGCTGCTGACGCTTGCTGGTGCTGCGTTAGCGGCCATTTTCACTTAAATGCTCGCGCCGCGTGTGCCGCGCGTCGGGGGATGTCGCACGCCGAGACCGTGGTCACCACCCGGGAGACGGTGCCGTTCAGGCCGCGGCCAGCGCGCGCAGTGCGGCGGCGCTGGCGTCGTCGGCGGGGAAGAACGTTTCCAGCGCCAGCTCCTGCAGCGTCACGTCGACGGGCGAGCCGAACACCGTGGTGGTGCTCACCAGCTGGAGCGTGCCGGCCGACGTGCGGAACTCGAACGGCATGAGCACGCCCAGGTGCTCGCCCGGCAGCGGCGGGCTGGCAGGCGGCAAAGGGTAGGCCTGCAGTTCCTGCAGCAGGGCGGCCAGCACCGGGTCGCTGCTCTCGTGGATCTGCTGGCGCAACCGCTCCAGCAGGTGCGCGCGCCATTGCGCCAGGTTGGCGATGCGCGGTGCCAGGCCCCCCGGGTGCAGGCTGAGGCGCAGCACGTTCACGGGCGGCTGCAGCAGCTGGGCGTCCACGCGGGACAGCAGCAGGGGCACGATGCGGTTGGCCATGAGCAGGTTCCAGTGCCGGTCCATCGCCAGCGCCGGCCAGGGTTCGTGGCAGTCCAAAATGCGCTGCACCGCCGCGCGCGCATCGGCCATCTCGGGCGCATCGAGCGGGCGTTCGCGGTACATCGGGGCATAGCCCGCGGCCACCAGCAGCGCGTTGCGCTCGCGCAGGGGCACGTCCAGGCGATGGGCCAGGCGCAGCACCATGTCGCGGCTGGGGCTGGCGCGGCCCGTTTCCACGCAGCTCAGGTGGCGCGTAGACACCTCGGCCGCGTGTGCCAGGTCCAGTTGGCTCAAGCGCCGGCGCTGGCGCCAGTGGCGCAGCCGTTCTCCAAAAGGCGCGGGTGTCGATAGGGCGGGAGCGTGGTGCATGGCCTGCATGGTAGGGCCGGCCGCGCGGCGTGGGCATGACCTGTCAGGTCATGGACGCGCAGCCGCCGCGTGACGACGATGCAGGCCATGTTCAACCCCTCAGGAGATCACACCATGGCCTTCATCGATGCTTTCACGTCCCCCGGCGGCCTGCGCCGCGTGCTCTGGGCCGATGCCGCCGCAGGCGCCGGCATGGCGGCGCTGCACCTGGGCGCGGCAGCGCCGCTGGCTGAATGGCTGGGCATGTCGCCCCGGTTGCTGTTGGCCAGCGGCTGGCTGCTGCTGCCTTTCGTGCTGCTGGCCGGGTCGCTGGCCCTGCGGCGCGATGCAGCCGGCGGCGCGCTGGCGCTGCTGGTGGCGGGCAATGTCCTGTGGGTGCTGGCCAGCGCAGTGGTGCTGTGGGGCACGACGTGGGTGACCGGCGGCTGGGGCCAGGCCTATGTGGCCGTGCAGGCGGTGGCCGTGCTGGCCCTGGCGGAACTGCAGTGGATGGCGCTGCGCCGTGCACGCGTGGCGGTGCAGGGCGTGCGCGCGGCAGTCTCCTGACGGGCGCTCAGCCCTGCTCGGCCAGCAGGTCCTGCAGAGCCTTGACCTGTTGGCGCAGGCGCTCGTTTTCGGCCTCCAGTTCCGCCACGCGCTGCTGCAGCTTTGCGGCGTCGGGGGCGGCCGTCGATTCCGGCCCGGCGGTGCCGTCGGCCTCCGTTGCGGCGGCATCGGGCTTTGGTTTCTTCTTGCCATCGCGCACGCGCTTGGCGGCCTGCTTGAGTTCCTGCGCACCGCCGGCCGCGGCGCTCTTTTGCTCGTCCACCGGCAGGGTGGCCACCACGGCAGCGGCGTTCAAGGACAGTTCGCCCGACTTGACCGCAGCCACCACTTCCGGCGCTGCGTTCTGGTGGATGGTCTCGATGGCCTTGACCTGGGCGGCCGTCAGGCGGGCGGCGCGGGCCAGGGCCTCGCGCGTGTCCAGCGCGTCTTCGGGCACCTTGGGCACGCTGGCCAGCGCCTGGGCGACGACCGGGTCGGTGTCGCCCTCCCACGGCGCTTGTTCAGGCGCCTGGGCGGCCTCGGCCTTGGCTGCCACCACGGCAGCAGCGGCCGCGGCGCGGCGCTCGGCAATGATCTCGCGCTTGCGCAGTGCCAGCACGCCGCGCTGGAACTCCGACACGCTGCGCCGCCCCAGGTGCTGGTCGATCATCCACAGGTGCACGTCCTCCATGTTCTGAAAGCGGGTGTTCTGCACCGTCTGGAAGGGCAGGCCGTGCTTGTGGCAGATGCCGAAGCGGTTGTGGCCGTCCACGAGGATGTTGCCCCACAGCACCAGCGCGTCGCGGCAGCCCTCTGCGAGGATGCTGCGCTCCAGCGCGTCGTGCTCTTCGGGCGTGAGCGGGTCGATGTAGGCCTTGAGTTCGGGCAGGACGACGATGTCTTCAGGATTCATGGATTCTTGGTATGGGGCGGGGCAAGAAATGGGCAAAGGCCCCGGCGGGGCCTTTGCAAAAATAGGAGCTGCTCGCGCTTGATGGTTGAGCGTTTCGGTATCAAATCTACCTGAAACGCCCTGTGGACGGGCACTGCCAGCTATGGTTTCAGGAAGGCTGCAGCAATCGCGCGATGAGCGCGCCTTCCACCGGGCCGTCGATCGGAATGCGCACACGCAGCGGATTGCCCGGCGCCACCTGCACGCTTTCGCCGTCCAGGTTGAACATCTGCGTGAGCTGCACCGTGCGGTTGCCGCTGGGGTGGATCACCTCCAGCGTGTCGCCCACGGCGAAGCGGTTCATGGTCTCGACCTCGGCCATGCCGTCGGCGTAGCCGCGCACCTGGCCGACGAAGTGGGCGCGCTGCAGCACGCTGTTGCCGGTTTCGTAGTTCTGGTAGTCGTTGGCCGGGCGGCGCTCCAGCAGGCCGCCGGTGTAGCCGCGGTTGGCCAGGCCTTCCAGCTCGGTGATCAGGTGCGGGTTGAACGGGCGGCCCGCCACCGCGTCGTCGATCGCGCGGCGGTACACCTGGGCGGTACGCGCCACGTAGTACAGGCTCTTGGTACGGCCCTCGATCTTGAGCGAATCCACGCCGATCTTCACCAGGCGCTCCACATGCTCCACGGCGCGCAGGTCCTTGGAGTTCATGATGTAGGTGCCGTGCTCATCCTCCATGATGGGCATGAGCTCGCCGGGGCGGCCGATCTCTTCGATCAGGTAGACCTGGTCGGCCTTGGGGTGGCGTTGGCCGCTACCGCAGGTGCTGGTGAACTGGCTGTCGGCTTCCTCGCGCGCCTGTTCGAAGTTGAAACCCTGCTCCATGGACGTGGCCAGCGCTTCGCCGGTGTTGGGGTCCACCGCCGCGTCGTGGGTCTTGTATTCCCAGCGGCAGGCGTTGGTGCAGGTGCCCTGGTTGGGGTCGCGCCGGTTGAAGTAGCCGCTGAGCAGGCAGCGGCCCGAGTAGGCAATGCACAGCGCGCCGTGCACGAAGACCTCGATCTCCATGTCAGGGCATTCCTGGCGGATCTTCTCGATCTCGTCCAGGCTCAGTTCGCGCGAGAGGATGATGCGCGACACGCCGGCTTTCTGCCAGAACTTCACCGTGGCGTAGTTGGTGGTATTGGCCTGCACCGAGAGGTGGATCTCGGTCTCGGGCCACTTTTCCTTCACCATCATGATCAGGCCGGGGTCGGCCATGATGAAGGCGTCGGGCTTGCACTCGATGACAGGCTCGATGTCGCGCAGGTAGGTGCGCACCTTGTCGTTGTGCGCGATCAGGTTGCTGGTGACGAAGAACTTCTTGCCCCGCGCGTGCGCCTCCTGGATGCCCTGGGCGATCTGCTCCAGGCGGAACTCGTTGTTGCGCGCACGCAGGCTGTAGCGCGGCTGGCCGGCGTAGATGGCGTCGGCGCCGAAGTCGTACGCCGCACGCATCTTGTCGAGCGAGCCGGCGGGCAGCAGCAGTTCGGGGGCTTTGAGGGTCATAGCCTGCAATTTTCGCTGATGTGCGGGGTGAGGGTGGGGCGCGTGGGTAATGACCGGGTTGGGGTCTTTGGGGCGGTTGCTTTGCGTTGTCGGTGGTGGCAGTTGTGAGGATTAGGAGGGGTGTTCGACGTAGGGTTGAGAGGCTGGGGCGAGAGCGGACTGCTCGCCGGTGGCGGAGTTTGGCCCCCAGCGGCTTGTGCCGGACGCTAATCCGACGCCACGAACCGTGGCTCGACGCCGCGTGCGCCCGGCCTTCCCTTGGATGCCATGAACAGGTATATCCAAGACGAGGGCCTGTTCACATTCCGTGCCAACAGGCCCTAGCTTCGTGGCATCGCCTCGAAATCGCTCGGGGCGGCGGCGCGGAAGGCGGGCAGCGCTTCACAGTGTTCGGCCAGTGAGATCAGCGCGGCGTGGGCGGACGGTGACAGCACTTCATCCATCCGGTCCTGCATGTACCAGATCAGCGTGGTAATCATCACATCGGCATGGGTGAGTGCCGCCCCGCAGGCATACGGTGTGGTAAGGCGTTTGGTCAGTTCGTCGAGACCAGCGCGTGCCTGGCCAAGGCAGCGATCCAGCCAGACGGCGCTGCGGTGTTCGGGGGGGTGAAAGTGCCTTTCGTACACCACAGCCGCGACCTTTTCGAGGGTGCCTTGCGCCAGTGCCGTCATCTGGAGAACGCGCCGGCGTTGGGGGCCGGAGCGGGGGATCAGCGCCGCGTCGCCTGCCTGCTCATCGAGATGATCCAGGATGGATGCGCTGTCGATCAGCACTTCGCCATCGTCGAGGACGAGGGCCGGGATGCGGGTCAGCGGGCTGATCCTACCGATTGCTGCCGCATCGCCAAAGATGGATCGCGTATCGCGGGTGAAGGGGATGCCGTAGTGATGCAGCGCGATGGCGACACGGCGCGTGACGGGGCTGTCATATTGGCCGACGAGGATCATGGGCAGGTCTTCCATCTCAAACAACGCGCTTCAAGCATCCTGAATGTGTACGGCGACAGCCTCCCCATCAGCCGCCCTTCGTAAAGGCAGGCTCTGGCCGATGACAGCCCATGCGCGCTCAATGCGCTAAACCCGCCGCTTGTCCAGCTTGCGCGTGAGTGTGCGGCGGTGCATGCCCAGGCGGCGCGCGGCCTCGGAGATGTTGAAGCCGGTCTCGGCCAGCACTTCGTGGATGCGCTCCCACTCCAGCGTCTTGATGGAGCTGGCGCGGTTGGTCAGTTCCACGTCGGCATTGCCTTCGGTGAGGCCGAAGGCGGCCTCGATATCGTCGGTGTTCGATGGCTTGGCCAGGTAGTGGCAGGCACCCAGCTTTACGGCCTCGACGGCGGTGGCAATGCTGGCGTAGCCCGTGAGCACGACGATGAGCATGTCCGGGTTGGCCGCGTGCAGCGCCCGAACGCAGGCCAGGCCCGTGGCCTCGCCCTTGAGCTTGAGGTCCACGACGGCATAGTCGGGCGTGTGCCCGGCCAGCAGTGCTTCGGCCTGTGCCAGGCTGTCGGCGTGCAGCACGCGGTAGCCGCGCCGCTCGAACGAACGGGCCAGCGTGCGCGCGAAGGCCTCGTCGTCTTCCACGATGAGCAGCAAGCGTTCAGCGTCCATGGTGCGTGGGTGTCTCCTGCAACGCAATCGCGGCCAGCGGCAGCGTGATCGTGACCTGGGCGCCGCCGCCCGGGAGGTTGCGTGCCTGCACGGTGCCCCCCAGGGTGCGCGCCACGTTCATTGCCAGGAACAGGCCCAGCCCGCCGCCGGGGCGGCCCTTGCTGGACTGGTAGGGCTTGCCGAACTGCGACAGCATGGCCGGCGCGAAGCCGGGGCCATTGTCTGTGACGGTAATGCGCAGCAGGTCTTGATCACGCTCGGCCACCAGGCCGACCCGATGGGGCGATGCGTCGCGGGCATTGTCCAACACATTGAAAACCATTTGCTGCAGCGTGACATCGGACACCATAGGAGTGTCCTGGCCGAAGCGGTTGTCGTAGGTGAACTCGTCAACCGAGCGCGTGGCCTGCCACTCGCTGGCGAGCGTGTCCAGGAACTGGCACACGGTGGTCTGCGCCGATGCCTCGCCGCGCGTCTCGCCGGCGGACATCAGGATGCCGCTGACGATGGTCTTGCAGCGCTGCACCTGCGCCTGCATCTCGGCCACGTCTTCCTGCAGCGCGGGGTTGGCGGCCAATGCAGGATCACGCTTCCAGTCCCCCAGGATCACCGCCATGGTGGCCAGCGGCGTGCCTAGCTCATGGGCCGCGCCTGAAGCCAGCAGCCCCATGCGCACCACGTGCTCTTCCTCGGCGGCGCGTTGACGTATGGCGGCCAGACGCGCGTCCCGCTGGCGCAGGTTCTGGCCGATGCGGCTGATGAAGATCACCACCAGCGCCGCGTTGAGCATGAAGCACACCAGCAGGCCCAGCACGTAGGGACTGCCCAGCCCGCGCGCGAAGTCGGGCGCCAGCTGCAATGGCACGCTGTAATGCGCCAGCAGCGCAAAGCAGGCTGCGGTGACGAGCACCATGGTCCAGATGTAGGCGCTGCGCAGCAGCGCCGCGCCCAGCGCCACCTGCAGCAGGTACAGAAAGACGAATGGGTTGCGGATGCCCCCGCTCAGATACAGCTGCACGGTGAGCACGGCCACGTCCACCAGCAGCGCCAGGAACAGCTCCACGTTGCGCACGCCGCGGCCGGTGCGCCAGCGCACGAAGCTCACCCCGTTGTAGAGCACCAGGCAACCCACCACCATGAGCATCTCGCGCAGGGGCAGGGGAAGTTGCAGCACGTAGTGCGCCACCTCGATGGTGAACACCTGGCCCACCACGGCGATCCAGCGCAACTGGATGAGTTGGTGCAGGTTTTTCAGCCCGGCCGCGGCATCGGCCGAGCGCGCCTTCAGGGCGGGCGGGGAGGAGGGGGTGGAGGTGGCGGATGCGGTCATCGGGAGCGCAAGGTGGCACGCAGGCGAAGCTCGTAGCGTGCCACATACGCAGCCGCTGCCGCCACCATGGCGGCCAGCCCAAACCAGGTGATGGCATACACCAGGTGGCTGTTGTGGAAGCGAACCACCGTCAGTCCCGGGCGGGGCCAGGGACCGGCGGTGGTGGAAGTCTCGGCATCCATCGGCGCTGGGGCGTTCGCGTCGGGAATGCCCGCGTCGATGAAAAACGGGGCCGCGGCGTCCAGGCCCTGGGCCTGGGCGATGGCCGCCACGTCGCGCGAATGCCAGCGCTGCGCCCCGGGGTCGTTGCGGCGCAGGAAGCCGCCTCCGGGCTCGCTCATGCGCAACAGGCCCTGCAGCTGTACGGTTTCGCCTTCCTGCATGCCGGGGCCGCCAGCGGCCCACTGGGCGCGCTGCGCCTGGGGGATGAAGCCGCGGTTGACGAGCACCTGGCCGCCGCCGTCCAGCTGCAGCGGGGTCATGACCCAGAAACCCGCGCCGAGCGCCGTGGTGGCCTGGGTGAGTACGGTTTTGCTGGCCAGCCAGTGACCCTCAGCCTGCACAGGCTGGTATTCAAAGCCAGCCGCATCCACGCCAGGCCACTGCGCCCGCGCGGGCAGCGGCGCGGGCGCGGCGTGCAGATGCTGCTCTACGCGTTCCATCAGGGCCAGCTTCCAGGTGCGCCGCTCCACCTGCCACCAGCCGAGGGCACAGAACACAACGAACAAGGCGATGCCCGCCAGAGCGAGCACCGCCATCGTCAGGTTGGAGTGCGCGCGGGTGCGCTGCGGCTCCGGGGCGTGCATGGTCGGAGCGGTCAAGGCGCCTTCGGCTGGTGTGCCTCGCTGCCCTGGTGCTGTGCGGCCATGGGGTTGGCGTGCGCGGGCATCATGTTGGCGTTCATGTGGAACATGACCCACAACGTGCCGATGATGGTCACTGCCAGGAACACGATGGTGAAGATGGTGGACAGCATCGTCCAGCCGCCCTGGATCTTGCCGTTCATGTGCAGGAAGTACACCATGTGCACCACCACCTGGACCATGGCGAAGATGCCCAGCACCAGCACGGCGGTGGTGCGGTTCTGGATCACGTCGGCCATGACCAGCCAGAACGGGATCACGGTGAGGATCACGGCGAGGATGAAGCCCTTGACGTAGTCCCCCTTGGTGACGTGCAGGTCGTCATGGTCGTGGCCATGGTCGTCGTGGCCGGCGTGAATTTCGTGTGCGCTCATTTACAGCACCCCCATCAGGTACACAAAGGTGAAGACGCCGATCCAGACCACGTCCAGGAAGTGCCAGAACATGGACAGGCAGTTCAGGCGGCGCTTGTTTTCATGGATCAGGCCGTGCTTGCTGATCTGAATCATCAATGTCACCAGCCAGATCAGGCCGAAGGTCACGTGCAGTCCGTGCGTGCCCACCAGCGTGAAGAAGGCCGACAGGAACGCGCTGCGCTGGGGTGTCGCGCCCTGGTGGATCAGGTGTGCGAACTCGTACAGCTCCACGCCCAGGAAGGCCAGGCCCAGCAGGCCGGTGACGGCCAGCCAAGTCAGCGTGCCGCGTGCGTTGCCCGCCTGCTTTTGCAGCATGGCAAAGCCGAAGGTGATGGACGACGTCAGCAGGAAGGCCGTGTTGATGGCCACCAGCGACAAGTCGAACAGCTGCGCGCCCGTGGGGCCCGCGGCGTAGCTGCGGCCCAGCACGCCGTACGTGGCGAACAGCGCTGCGAAGATGAGACAGTCGCTCATCAGGTAGAGCCAGAAGCCCAGGGACGTGCCGTTCTCGGGGTGGGGTTCATGCGCGAGGTGGTACTCGCGCGGTGCCAGGGCGGCGGTGCCGCCCGCTTGGAGGGTGTGCGTATTAGACATGGGCTGCGGCAAGCTGCTTGGTGCGTGCGTCTTCCGTGGCGGCCACTTCGGCTGCCGGAATGTAGTAGTCACGCTTGTAGTTGAAGGTGTGGATGATCGAGGCCACCACGGTCGCGGCGAACGAGGCGATCGCCAGCGGCCACATGTGCCAGATCATGGCGAAACCGAACACGGTGGACAGCGCGGCGATCACCACGCCGGCGCCAGTGTTGGCGGGCATGTGGACGGGCTGGAAGCCGGTCAGCGGGCGCTTGTAGCCGTGCTTCTTCATGTCCCACCAGGCGTCGATCTCGTGCGCCACGGGCGTGAAGGCGAAGTTGTACTGCGGCGGGGGCGAGGAGGTGGCCCACTCCAGCGTGCGGCCGTCCCAGGGGTCGCCGGTCACGTCGCGCAGCTGGTCGCGCTTGAGGTAGCTCACGAACAATTGGATGAAGAAGCAGGCGATGCCCGCCGCGATCAGGCATACGCCCACCGCGGAGATGATGAACCAGATGTGCAGCGAAGCGTCTTCCACGTGGTTGACGCGGCGCGTGATGCCCATCAGGCCCAGGATGTACAGCGGCGTGAACGTGACCCAGAAGCCAGTCAGCCAGAACCAGAACGATGCCTTGCCCCAGGACTCGATCAGGCGGAAACCGAAGGCCTTGGGGAACCAGAAGTTGATGGCAGCGAACACGGCGAACACCACGCCGCCGATGATCACGTTGTGGAAGTGCGCGACCAGGAACAGGCTGTTGTGCAGCACGAAGTCGGCCGGGGGAACGGCCAGCAGCACGCCAGTCATGCCGCCGATGGCGAAGGTGCACATGAAGCCCACCG
Source organism: Diaphorobacter sp. C33 (assembly GCF_030503915.1). NCBI lineage: Bacteria > Pseudomonadati > Pseudomonadota > Betaproteobacteria > Burkholderiales > Comamonadaceae > Diaphorobacter > Diaphorobacter sp. C33. The sequence goes on along the minus strand of NZ_CP129980.1, from coordinate 1,637,322 downwards.
TCCACAGCATGGGCACGCTGAAGCGGATGCGGCCCTTGTACATGGTGAACAGCCAGTTGAAGATCTTGGCGCCCGTCGGGATCGAGATGATCATCGTCGTGATGCCGAAGAAGGTGTTCACCGTGGCGCCCGAGCCCATGGTGAAGAAGTGGTGCAGCCACACCAGGTACGACAGGATGGTGATACACACCGTGGCGTACACCATGGAGGTGTAGCCGAACAGGCGCTTGCGCGAGAACGTGGCGACGACCTCGGAGAACACGCCGAAGGCCGGCAGCACCAGGATGTAGACCTCGGGGTGGCCCCAGATCCAGATCAGGTTCACGTACAGCATGGAGTTGCCCCCCAGGTCGTTCGTGAAGAAGTTGGTGCCGATGTAGCGGTCCAGCGACATCAGCACCAGCGCGGCCGTCAGCACGGGGAACGAGGCGACGATCAGCGCGTTGGTGCACAGCGCGGTCCAGGTGAACACGGGCATCTTCATCAGATTCATGCCCGGCGCGCGCATCTTGATGATGGTGACGATCAGGTTGATGCCCGACAAGGTGGTGCCCACCCCCGCAATCTGCAGGCCCCAGATGTAATAGTCGAGACCTACGCCAGGGTCCTGCGCCCCGAGGTTGGACAGCGCCAGCCAGCCGGAGGTGGAGAACTCGCCCAGGAACAGCGAGATCATCACCAGCACGGCGCCGCCGGTGGTCATCCAGAAGCTGAAGTTGTTCAGGAAAGGGAACGACACGTCGCGCGCGCCGATCTGCAGCGGCACGAGGTAGTTCATCAGGCCCGTGACGAAGGGCATGGCCACGAAGAAGATCATGATCACGCCGTGGGCCGTGAAGATCTGGTCGTAGTGGTGCGGCGGCAGGTAGCCCATGCTCTCGCCCACAGCCATGGCCTGCTGCAGGCGCATCATCACCGCGTCGGCGAAGCCGCGCAGGAACATGACCAGGCCCAGGATCATGTACATGATGCCGATCTTCTTGTGGTCGATGGAGCAGATCCAGTCGCGCCACAGCGGGCCCCACAGACGGAACTTGGTGAGGCCGGCCAGCATCACGATGCCACCCAGGACCACCGCGATGAAGGTCCACAGCACGATGGGCTCGTGCGCCATCGGGATCGAGTCCCAGGTGATGCGGCCCAACAGCCAGTGGGCTGGGGTAGTTTGTTCAGACAACATATCGAATCTCTTGGCTAATGGGCCCGGCGCCGGCTTGGCGCCCGCGTCGGGTCCGTCAAATTCACTGTTGGATGGGGGCCTCGGGGAGGGCTAAGCCCGGCTGCAGCGCGGCCAGGATCTGTGGCGCGTTGCCGGCGGTGCATACGTCCTGCGGCAGCGTCAGACCGTTGGCTTTGACGAAGGCTTCGCCGCCGAGCGCGTCGATGGCCATCATGTCGTGCATGCACATCTGCCCGTCTTCCACGCAGCGGTTGAGCACCTTGCCGTACAGGCCCGTTTCCACGGTAGAAAAGCGCTGCACGGGGTCGCGCTGGCTGGGCTTGGCCAGTTGCAGGTAGGTGGTCTTGTCCAGGGGCTTGCCTTCGGTCTTGGCCTTGTCCACCCACTGGGCGAATTCAGCATCGCTCAGGCCGTGGAACTTGAAGGTCATGCCGGAGAAGCCGGGGCCGCTGTAGTGCGAGGCAAGGCCATGGAACACGCCGGGCTTGTTGATGATGGCGTTCAGCTCGGTCTGCATGCCAGGCATGGCGTAGATCATGCCGGCCAGGTCGGGCACGTAGAACGCGTTCATGGTCGACGTGGCGGTGAGTTTGAACAGGATCGGGCGGTCCACCGGCGCGGCCACCTCGTTCACCGTGGCAATGCCCTGCTCGGGGTAGAAGAACAGCCACTTCCAGTCCATGGCCACTACCTGCACTTCCAGCGGTTTGACGTCGGCGGCCAGCGCGCGCTGGGCGTCGATGCGGTCCAGAGGGCGGTAGGGGTCCAGCTTGTGGGTAGCGATCCAGGTCAGCGCGCCCAGGGCAATGATGATCATCAGCGGCACGCTCCAGATCACCAGCTCCAGCGAGGTGGAGTGGTGCCAGTCGGGGTCGTACTCGGCGTCGGTGTTGCCCTGGCGGTACTTCCAGGCGAACAGCAGCGTCAGCAGGATCACCGGCACGATGACGATCAGCATCAGCACCGTGGCAGTCACCACCAGGTTGCCCTGCTGGGCAGCGATATCACCCGCCGGGTTCAATACGACGGCCTTGCTGCAACCAGCCAGGCTGGCTGCGGCCAAAGCCGCGGCGAGCCAGGTGGGCCCGCGGAGTTTCTTCAGTTGGAGCATTGCTAGGCGTGTCAAAAAGCGTGCACGGCCTTGCGTCGCGCGGGCGGGCGCGGCGCTAGGTGTAAACGCGAATTACTGGACGGAGACGAATGTAATACGCCTAGCGCATTTGTCGATTGGACATTTTGTCCAGGGTCAAACTTATGGCGTGATGGCAGGCCGTATGCGGCCTGCGGGCGCGACCATGGCGGCGCGGATGGCCGACTGGGCGTGAGGGTTTTCCCGCGCGGGACGTCAGTGTAAGCGTACTTGTTGACCGCGGGGCTTGCGTGTAGAACGGAGCTGTGTCTGCAAAGCCAAGGAGTACGGTCATGAGTAGCGGTTCCGTCGCATACCCCGTTTACGGCCCCGAGAGCGCGGCATCGCTGTCGCGCGCGCACACCGACGAAGACGTCACCCCGGGCGAGATCGCCGTGGGCGTGATCATCGGGCGCGCGTCGGAGTATTTCGACTTCTTCGTATTCGGGATCGCCTGCGTGCTGGTCTTCCCGTCGCTGTTGTTTCCCTTCATGACGCGGCTGGACGGCACGCTCATGGCTTTTGCCATCTTTGCCATCGCCTTCATCGCCCGGCCGCTGGGCACCGCCATCTCCATGGCCGTGCAGCGGCGCTGGGGGCGCGGCACCAAGCTGACGCTGGCGCTGTTCCTGCTGGGCGGCTGTACGGTAAGCATGGCCTTCCTGCCCAGCTACCAGGTGGCGGGGCTGGCAGCCGCTGGGGCGCTGGCGGTGCTGCGCTTCGGCCAGGGGCTGGCGCTGGGCGGCTCCTGGGACGGGCTGCCGTCGCTGCTGGCGATGGCCGCACCGCCGGAGCGCCGGGGCTGGTATTCCATGGTAGGGCAACTGGGCGCGCCCGTGGGGTTTGCATTGGCCGCCGGGTTGTTCGCCTACCTGTACGGCAGCCTCTCCAGTGAAGAATTCCTGGCCTGGGGCTGGCGCTACCCGTTCTGCGTGGCCTTTGCGATCAACGTGGTGGCGCTGTTTGCGCGGCTGCGCCTGGTGGTGGGGCAGTCCTATGCCGAATTGCTGCAAGAGAAGGAACTGGAGCCCGTGGGCGTGGCCCGCGTGATGCGCGAAGAGGGGAGCAATGTGGTGCTGGGCGCCTTTGCGGCACTCGCCAGCTTCGCACTCTTTCACGTGGTGACGGTGTTCCCGCTGTCGTGGTTCGCCCTGTTCTCCGACCGCTCCATGGCCGAGGTGCTGTGCGTGCAGATCGCCGGCGCATTCCTGGCCATCGGCGCTGTGGTGGTGTCGGGGCGGTTGGCCGACCGCATGGGCCGGCGCAACCTGCTGGGCTCCATGGCCGTGCTGATTGGCCTGTTCAGCCTGGCCACGCCCTGGCTGCTGGGCGGTGGCGCGGTGGGCGGCACGGTGTTCCTGCTGCTGGGCTTCGTGCTGCTGGGCCTGTCGTACGGCCAGGCATCGGGCACGGTGACGGCCAACTTCTCCACCCTGCACCGCTACACCGGGGCGGCACTGTCGTCCGACCTGGCCTGGCTGATCGGCGCGGCCTTCGCGCCGTTGGTGGCTCTGGGGTTGTCGGCACGTTTCGGGCTGGGGGCGGTGACGCTGTATCTGCTGTCGGGCGTGGTCTGCACACTCGGCGCGTTGCGTATCAATCGCCTCATCGAGCAGCGCAGCTGAGTTCGACTGGCTGTCGGCTGTTATCGAAAATGATAGCTGCCGGCGCTTGTTTCAACTAGGTTTCACGGTGTTTTCAATGTGAAACCTTTGAGGGGCAAGCGCAGGTAGCTCTCTTTTTTGCTTCAGTCGCGCGGGCGGAAGCCGATCACCAGGGACGACGGCACGCGGCCGTCCACGTCGCGTGGCAGGGTTTCCGTGCGGTGCAGCGCACGAATCACCGCGTCGTCCCACGCCTTGTTGCCGCTGGACTGGGTGATGCGCGCGCCGACGATGGTGCCGTCTGGCGCGGCGCGCACCTCGACCTCGGCGCGCGGGTTGCCCGAGATGGTGTCGGGATAGACGATGTTGGGGCGTACCTTGGCGGCCACCTTGCCACCGTAGCTGCCCGAGGGGCCGGAGCTGCGCTGCGCGGTGCCCGTGGCGGTCTCGCCGCCCGTGGCGCCTGCCAGCCCCTGCATGCGGCGCAGGTTCTCCTGGCGGCGCGCCTCGGCCTCCTTGGCTTCACGGGCTTCCTCGGCCTTGCGGCGCTTGTCCTCGGCCAGCTTCTTCTGTTTGTCCTGCTCGGCCTTGGCGGCCTTCTCCTTCTCGGCCTTTTCGCGTTCGGCTTTCTCGCGCTCGGCCTTTTGCTGCGCCAGCAGGCGTTCCTTCTTCTCCTGCTCCAGCCGCTCGCGGCGCTCTTCTTCCTTGCGCTCGCGTTCGCGCTTCTCGCGCTCCAGTTGCTGTTCGCGCTTTTTCTTTTCTTCTTCCAGGCGCTTCTTCTGCTGCTGCAGGGCGATATCGGCCTCGCGCGTGTCGGCTTGCTCCGGACGCGGTGGTGGCGGTGGAGGCGGCGGTGCGGGCGCGGGCTCTGGTGCGGGGGTAGGGGCCGGAGCAGGGGGTGGGGGCGGCTCCACGGCGCGCGGCGCCGCTTGCTGGGGGACGGCAGACCAGAGTTCGGCCTCCACCGCCGGTTGGTCGGAACTGCTCTTCCAGTTCACGCCCCAGGTCAGCGCGCCGATCAGCGCGGCATGGGCGAGTACCGCCAGGGCGATGGCCCGCATGCGTCCGGGCGGGCGGGGCGGGGCAAACTGGTCGCGGTCGTTCGTGGCGTGCATTAGATCGTGTGAAAGTTCTCGTCAGCCGCCGCTCTTCACCGCCAGGGCGACGCGTGCCACGCCCGCCTGTTGCAGCGCAGACATGGCCTTCATCACCGCGTCGTACGACACGTTCTTGTCGGCGCTGATGAGCACGGGTGTGTCCTCTGGCTGGTCCTTGAGCCAGTTCTTGGCGGTGGCGCCCAGGTTCTGCAGCGGCACGGTGCGTTCGTTGCCGTCGGCCTTGAAGCGGATGCTGCCATCCTTGTCGACGATGACGTCCGCGCGCGTCTTGGGCACCTTGGCGCCTTTGCCCACGGAAGGCACGTTCACCGAACTGGGCGTGAGCATGGGCGCGGTCACCATGAAGATGATGAGCAGCACCAGCATCACGTCGATGAACGGCACCATGTTGATTTCGTTCATGGAGCGGCGGCGGGTGCCGCTGCGTGAGGCCATGGCAGGCATTTCAGTTCTCCATTGCGCTGAGCAGTGCGCGTTGTGGATAAAACGGACGTGTCCGATGCCAGCAGATGCCGCGCAAGGGCCGTCCCGCCGCGCTGAGCAATCGATCCCCTTTCCCGCAGTGCGTAGCGCTGCGAGAGAAAGGGGAAGCCGCCCAGCGGCTCAGGGGGATGTCCTTCATCTCAATGCCCCGAGGGGGATGCGGGGTGTGCGCCCAGGTTGCGCTGCAGGATGTTGGAGAACTCCTCGATGAAGGTCTCCTGGTGGGTCGCCACGCGGTCGATGTCGCGTGCGAAGCGGTTGTACGCAATCACGGCGGGAATGGCGGCGAACAGGCCGATGGCGGTGGCCACCAGCGCTTCGGCGATGCCGGGCGCCACCGTGGCGAGCGTTACCTGCTCCATGCCGGCGAAACCGGTGAAGGCGTGCATGATGCCCCAGACGGTGCCGAACAGGCCCACATAGGGCGACACCGAGGCCACCGAGCCGAGGAACGAGAGGCTGGACTCGATCACGTCCATCTCGCGCTGGAAGCTCGCGCGCATGGCGCGGCGCGCGCCGTCCAGCAGTGTGCCGGGGTCGCTGATGCGGCGTTCCCGCAGCTTTTGGTATTCGCGCATGCCGCTGGCGAAGATGCGCTCCATCGGGCCCGCGCTCTTGGCGTTGTGCGTGGCGCTGGCGTACAGGTCATTCAGGCTGGTGCCCGACCAGAAGTCGCGCTCGAAGTCTTCGTTCAGAGCCTTCACGCGCTTGAGTGCGAACAGCTTGCGGAAGATGGCGGCCCAGCTGGCCACGGAAACCGCGAGCAGCAGCAGCATCACCAGCTGCACCACCCAGCTGGCATTGAGCACCAGGCTCAAGATGGACATGTCTTGGGAATTCATGATGAGGAGAGTCGTTCCAAAAGGGACCCCGGAATGCGTGCAGGGCGCATGGTGGCGGCATCCACCCAGCCGATGCGGATGGTGCCTTCGCACAGCAGTGCGGGGGGAGAGTCGGGGATCATCTGCTCTGGTTTCAAGAGCGCCTGCTGCTCGATTGTGAGCGAAGCGCGGCCCCCTTCGCGCAGGCTGGCGGTAACAATCAGTTCATCGTCCAGGCGGGCGGGGCGCAGGTAGCGCAGGCGTGCGTCGGTTACGACAAACATGCCGCCCGTGAGTTCCCGCAATCGTTGCTGGCCCAGGTCCCGCGAGCGCAGCCACTCGGTGCGCGCGCGCTCGAAGAACTTGAGATAGTTGGCATAGAACACGATGCCGCCGGCATCGGTGTCTTCCCAGTAAATGCGAACGGGCCACTCGAAAGCCATTCTGGCACGCCTGGATGGGGTCAGCCGATCAGGCGCTGCAGGCGCGCCACCGCTTCCTGCAACTGCGCCATGGAGTTGGCCGTGGAAAAGCGCACGAAGCGTTGGGTGTCGGCCGTGCCGAAGTCGCGCCCCGGCGTGATGGCCAGGTGGGCACGGCGCATCAGCTCGTAGGCGAAGTCCCAGCTGCCGGCGACGCCCAGGCGCTCGGCGGCCTGCGTGCAGTCGGCCCAGGCGTAGAAGGCGCCATCGGGCTGCACCGGCACCGTGAGGCCCAGGGCATCGAGTGCGGGGATGAAGTAGTCTCGCCGCGCCTTGAACTCTGCGCGGCGGCGTTCGTACTCGGCGATGCTGTCCGGCTCGAAGCAGGCCAGCGCCGCATGCTGCGACACCGTGCTGGCGCAGATGAACAGGTTCTGCGCCAGACGCTCCACCACGGGCACCATGGCCTCGGGCACCACCATCCAGCCCAGGCGCCAGCCGGTCATGTTGAAGTACTTGCTGAAGCTGTTGATGCTGATGACGTCCTCGCCCAGCGCCAGCGCCGTCTGGCCGAAGGCGTCGTCATAGGACAGGCCGAGGTAGATTTCGTCGATGATCGTGAGCCCACCCTTGCCGCGCACCACATCGTGGATGCGGCGCAGTTCGTCTGGCGCAATCGAGGTGCCCGTGGGGTTGGAGGGCGACGCCAGCAGCACGCCGCGCGTCTTCGCCCCCCAAGCCGCCTCGACCTTGGCGGCGCTGAGCTGGAAGCGCTCCTCGGCCGTGGTGGGGATCAGCACCGCTTTGCCTTCCGCCGCGCTCACGAAGTGGCGGTTGCAGGGGTAGCTGGGGTCGGGCATCAGGACCTCGTCGCCCGCGTCGATCAGCGCCAGGCAGGCCAGCTGCAGCGCGGCCGATGCGCCGGCCGTGACCACGATGCGCCGCGCGGGTACATCCACGCCAAAGCGCTCGGCATACCAGCCGCTGATGCGCTCGCGCAGCGCCTCCAGGCCCAGGGCGTTGGTGTACTGCGTGACGCCGCTGCGCACCGCGCGGTCGGCCGCCTCCACCACCAGCGGGGGCGCGGTGAAGTCGGGCTCGCCGATGTTCAGGAAGATCATCGGCTCGCGGGTGCCGGCGACCTCGCGCGCCAGGGCCTGGGCGGCCTTGGCCACTTCCATCACGTAAAAGGGTTCGATGCGCTCGGCGCGGGTGGAAAACTTCATGGCGATGCAACGTGCAGGCACCCGCCGGCTGAGGCCGGCGGCGGGTGCGCTGAGGGAACGAACAATGCGAAGCGGCGCAAGAGGGCTGGCCTTCAGCCGCGGGCGGCGGCCTTGTCGGCCGCGACCTCGGTGGCGCGCAATTGCGGCGCCAGGCCGTTGAGCACGCCGTTGACGTACTTGTGGCCGTCGGTGCCGCCGAACTCCTTGGCCAGCTCGATGCACTCGTTGATGACCACGCGCCAGGGCACGTCCTGGCAATGTTGGAATTCGTATACGCCGATCCACATCACCGCATGCTCGATGGGCGAGATCTCGCTCATCTTGCGGTCCAGCTGCGGTGCGATCAGCTCGTCCATGTACTGGGCGGTGGTGATGCAGCCGTGCAGGAGCGCGTCGTAGTGCGCCGCGTCGGCCTTGTGAAAGCCCGACAGGTCGCGCGTGAACACGTCGATGGCGGTGGCGTCGTTGCCTCCCACCAGGTGCTGGTAGAGCGCCTGCAGGGCGAATTCGCGCGCGCGGCTACGGCCCGACTTGGAGCCGGCCTTGCGCGCGCCGGTGCCGGTGGTGCCGGTGCGCGGCTGGCGCGGCGGCCGCGCGGATGGCGTGGGGTTGGCGGAATCGGTCACGACAGCTCCTCCAGCAAGTTGGCCATTTCCACGGCCACGCGGGCCGCGTCCACGCCTTTTTCGGTCTGGCGGGCGAGGGCCTGTTCCAGGTTTTCGGTGGTGATGATGGCGTTGGCGATCGGTACCTGGTAGTCCAGGGCCAGGCGGGTCACGCCCGCGCCAGATTCGTTGGCCACCAGCTCGAAGTGGTAGGTCTCGCCGCGGATGATGCAGCCCAGCGCGATCAGCGCGTCGTACTCGTCGCGCTCGGCCAGGGCCTGCAGCGCCACGGGCACTTCCAGCGCGCCGGGCACCAGCACGTGGCGGATGTGCTTTTCCTGCACGCCCAGGCGCAGCAGCTCTGCACGGCAGGCCGCGGCGAGGGTGTTGGTGATGTTCTCGTTGAAGCGGGCCTGCACGATGCCGATGTGCAGCTTCTTGCCATCGAGCTTGTCCGCGGTTCCTTTGTCTGCGCCAAACATGTCTTATTCCTTGGGGATGTAGCCGGTGATTTCGAGTCCATAGCCCACCATGCTGGGCATGCGGCGCGGCTGGCCCATGAGCTGCATCTTGGCCACGCCCACCTCGCGCAGGATCTGCGCGCCCACGCCGTAGGTGCGCAGGTCCATGCGACCGCGCTCGGGCGCCTGGGCGGCGCGGGCCGTGCCTTCGAACTGCTCCAGCAGTTGCTCGGCACTCTCGCCGCAGTTCAGCAGCACGGCCACGCCCTGGCCGTGGTGGTGGATGTATTGCAGGCTGGCGTCCAGGCTCCACGAGTGCATGCTGCGGCCCACTTCCAGCAGGTCCAGCACCGACAAGGGCTCATGCACGCGCACGGGCACGCTCTCTGCGGCGTCCCACTGGCCCTTGACCAGGGCCAGGTGCACGGCCTGGCTCGGCTCGTCGCGGAAGGCGTGCATGGTGAACTCGCCGAACGCCGTGGTGATCTGGCGCGAAGCCACCTTGTGCACCAGCGACTCGGTGCGGCTGCGGTATTCGATCAGGTCGGCGATCGTGCCGATCTTGATGCCGTGCTCGGCCGCAAACAGCTGCAGGTCGGGCAGGCGGGCCATGGTGCCGTCGTCCTTCATCACCTCGCAGATCACGGCGGAGGGGCTGCAGCCGGCCATGGCGGCCAGGTCGCAGCCGGCCTCGGTGTGGCCGGCGCGCATGAGCACGCCGCCATCCACCGCCTGCAGCGGGAAGATGTGGCCGGGCTGCACCAGGTCGGCAGCCTGGGCGTTGGCGGCCACGGCGGCCTGCACGGTGCGCGCGCGGTCGGCGGCGCTGATGCCGGTGGTCACGCCCTCGGCCGCCTCGATGGAGACGGTAAAGGCGGTGCCCATCTTGGTGCCGTTGCGCGCCACCATGGGCGGCAGGCGCAGGCGCTCGCAGCGTTCGCGCGTGAGGGTCAGGCAGATCAGGCCGCGGCCGAAGCGCGCCATGAAGTTGATGGCCTCGGGCGTGACATGGTCCGCGGCGATCACGAGGTCGCCTTCGTTCTCGCGGTCTTCCTCATCGACGAGGATCACGATGCGGCCGGCGCGCAACTCGGCCACGATGTCCTGGACGGGCGAGATGGGCGCGGGCGTGAGGGGGGTGGTCATGCAGGGCTTTCGGATGGGCCATGCGGGCCGGGGCGGTGTGCGTTCCCCGGCGGGCGGGCAACGGGCGTGCCCCCAAAGAACGGCGATGCGGCCCCTGCCGCACGGAGGAGGGACGCGCGGTCCCGAAGCGGCCAATTCTAGTCGCGCCGCCGGGCCGTTGTCCGCGCGCCGCCGCGGTAAGTCTGCCGCAGGTGGGGGCAAGCGGGCCGCAGGTTGCGCTGCCTCAACCGTACCGGTGCGCGGAGCGCGGCACAGGGCTCAGATGGCGGGGGCCTCCAGCTTCACGTCGCTCACGGGATAGGCCACGCAGGGCAGCACGCAGCCCTCGGCCTTTTCTTCTGCCGTCAGGCCCGGCCAGTCGATGGCGTAGCGCACCTCGCCCTCCGCCAGCACGCCGATGCAGGTGCGGCAGGTGCCGTTGCGGCAGGAGCTGGGCCAGTCGATACCGCCTTGCTCCAGCGACAGCAGCAGCGGCTGCTCGGGCCAGGCATCGCACTGGGTGCCGTCGTCGCCCACGCGGGCCGTGAAGAAGGGGGCTACGGGGGAGTTCATGCGCAGTTCTAAGCAAAAAGTGGCTCCAGCGCTTGTGGGGTGAGCGCTGGTAGCTATAAAAAAAAGAGCGAAAGCGTTGGGTCAGCTGCGCTGCTGCGTCTGGATCATCTTCATGGCCGAACTGACGAGTGCGGATACCTCGGTCATGTTGCTGGGCACGATGAGCGTGGTGGTGGCGTCCGCGGCCACCTTGCCATACGCCTCCACGGCCTTTTCGGCGACCTTGAGCTGCACGGCCTGCTCGCCGCCCGGCTGGCGGATGGCGGCGGCAATGCGCTCGATGGCCTGGGCGGTGGCGTCGGCCACGGCGGTGATGGCGGCGGCCTCGCCCTGGGCGTTGTTGATGGCGGCTTGTTTTTCACCTTCGGAGCGGGCGATGAAGGCCTCACGCTCGCCGGTGGCGATGTTGATCTGTTCCTGGCGGCGGCCTTCCGAAGCGGCAATCAACGCGCGCTTTTCACGCTCGGCGGTGATCTGGGCCTGCATGGCGCGCAGGATCTCGGCGGGCGGCGTCAGGTCCTTGATCTCGTAGCGCAGCACCTTCACGCCCCAGTTCAGCGCCGCTTCGTCGATGGCCTGCACCACCTGGGCGTTGATCATGTCGCGCTCTTCGAACGTCTTGTCCAGCTCCAGCTTGCCGATCACGCTGCGCAGCGTGGTCTGGGCCAGCTGCGAGATGGCGGTGATGTAGTTGGACGAACCGTAGCTGGCGCGCATGGGGTCGGTCACCTGGAAGTACAGGATGCCGTCCACCTGCAGCTGGGTGTTGTCCTTGGTGATGCAGACCTGGCTGGGCACGTCCAGGGGGATTTCCTTCAGGCTGTGCTTGTAGGCGATGCGGTCGACGAAGGGGATGATGAACTTCGGCCCCGGCGTGAGCGTGCCGGCGTACTTGCCCAGGCGCTCCTTCACCCAGGCATGCTGCTGCGGCACGATCTTGACGGCGCGCGCGATGAAGATCACCGCGATGACGAAGAGGATGATGGCGATTTCCATGAGGTTTTTCTTTCTGTGCCGCGTGCGGCGGTGAAGGGCAGGGCGGATGGTAGCGAGGCCGCCCCCGGTTCCGGATGACTACAGCGGATCCACCAGCAGGCGGTTGCCCACCAGTTCGGCCACGCGGTGCGGGCCAGTGGCGGGCGTGATGCCCGGGCGGTGGATGGCGGTCCAGCTCGCGCCGCGGTACTTCACGACGGCTGTGCCATCGGGCTGCCAGGCGTCGATGAACACCGTCTCGCCCACGTCCAGGTTCACGCTGCGGTCGGCCCGCGCGGACGGCTCGCCCGGCCGGCTGCGGCGCTTGACGTAGGCCCCCAGCACGGTGCCGGCCCCGACCAGTGCGCTCACCAGGATCTGCGCCGTGTTGCCCAGGCCCGCGTGGGCCGCGAGTGCGCCGGCCGCCAGGCCCACGGCCAGCATCAGCAGGTAAAAGGTGCCGGTGAGCAGCTCGGCCACCACGGCCACCCCGGCCATGAGCCACCAGAGCGTGGATGCGTCCAGATTCATGTGTGTTTTCTCCTTCCCTCTCTGTCGGGTGCGCGCCGGCGGGCGGCGCGGTGTTGTTTCCAGGTCGATGGATTCTGGGCGAAATGCTGCGGTGTTCATAGGGATAGCACGCATATTCCTTACACTGCGCGCCTCTTTCGTTTTTTTGGCCCGGTCATCGGAGGCAGCGCATGAAATTTCGCTTTCCCATCGTCATCATCGACGAGGACTATCGTTCAGAGAACACCTCCGGCCTGGGGATTCGGGCGCTGGCGCAGGCCATCGAGGCGGAAGGGTTCGAGGTCTTGGGAGTGACCAGCTACGGCGACCTGTCCCAGTTCGCCCAGCAGCAAAGCCGCGCCAGCGCGTTCATCCTGTCGATCGACGACGAGGAATTCACGCTGGGCACGGGCCAGGATCCCATCGTGCACAGCCTGCGCACCTTCATCGAAGAGGTACGCCGCAAGAACGCCGATGTGCCGATCTACGTGCACGGCGAGACCAAGACCGCGCGCCACCTGCCCAACGACATCCTGCGCGAGCTGCACGGCTTCATCCACATGTTCGAGGACACGCCCGAATTCGTGGCCAAGCACATCATCCGCGAGGCCAAGAGCTACCTGGAGGGCGTGCAGCCGCCATTTTTCAAGGCGCTGCTGGACTACGCGGAAGACGGCTCCTACAGCTGGCACTGCCCGGGCCACTCGGGCGGCGTGGCGTTCCTCAAGAGCCCCGTGGGCCAGATGTACCACCAGTTCTATGGTGAGAACATGCTGCGCGCGGACGTCTGCAATGCCGTCGAAGAACTGGGCCAACTGCTGGACCACAACGGCGCCATCGGCGAGAGCGAGCGCAATGCCGCGCGCATCTTCAACGCCGACCACTGCTTCTTCGTGACCAACGGCACGTCCACCTCCAACAAGATGGTGTGGCACCACACCGTGGCACCGGGTGACGTGGTGGTGGTGGACCGCAACTGCCACAAGTCCATCCTGCACAGCATCATCATGACCGGGGCGATTCCCGTGTTCCTGAAACCCACGCGCAACCACTTCGGCATCATCGGGCCCATTCCGCAAAGCGAATTCGAGCCCGCGACCATCCAGGCGAAGATCAAGGCCAACCCGCTGCTCAAGGGCGTGGACGCCAAGAAGGTCAAGCCGCGTGTGTTGACTCTCACGCAGTCCACCTACGACGGCGTGCTCTACAACACCGAAACCATCAAGGGCATGCTCGATGGCTACGTCGAGAACCTGCACTTCGACGAGGCCTGGCTGCCCCACGCGGCCTTCCACCCGTTCTACGGCAGCTACCACGCCATGGGCAAGAAGCGCGCGCGGCCCAAGCAGTCGGTGGTGTACGCCACGCAGTCCATCCACAAGCTGCTGGCCGGCATCAGCCAGGCCAGCCATGTGCTGGTGCAGGACAGCCAAACGACCAAGCTGGACCGCCACCTGTTCAACGAGGCGTACCTGATGCACACCTCGACCAGCCCGCAGTACAGCATCATCGCCAGCTGCGACGTGGCTGCAGCCATGATGGAGCCGCCCGGCGGCACCGCCCTGGTGGAGGAAAGCCTGGTCGAAGCGCTGGACTTTCGCCGCGCCATGCGCAAGGTGGAGGACGAGTTCGGCAAGGACGACTGGTGGTTCAAGGTCTGGGGCCCCGACAAGCTCGCCGACGAGGGTGTCGGCCGTGCAGATGACTGGATCATCCGCGGCGACGCCAAGGGCAAGAAGAACGGCCCGAGCAAGTGGCATGGCTTCGGTGCGCTGGCCGACGGCTTCAACATGCTGGACCCGATCAAGTCCACCATCGTCACGCCCGGCCTGAACCTGGACGGCAAGTTCGACAAGACCGGCATTCCGGCCAGCATCGTCACGAAATACCTGTCGGAGCACGGCGTGGTGGTGGAGAAGACGGGCCTGTACTCGTTCTTCATCATGTTCACCATCGGCATCACCAAGGGCCGCTGGAATACGCTGCTGGCCGCCCTGCAGCAGTTCAAGGACGACTACGAGAAGAACCAGCCCATGTGGCGCATCCTTCCCGAGTTCTGCCAGCAGCACAAGCGCTACGAGCGCATGGGCCTGAAGGACCTCTGCCAGCATGTGCACCAGCTGTACGCCAAGTACGACATCGCCCGCCTGACGACCGAGATGTATCTCTCGGACCTCACGCCGGCCATGAAGCCCAGCGACGCCTATGCCCACATCGCGCAGCGCAAGACCGAGCGCGTGGAGATCGACCAGCTGGAAGGCCGCATCACCACCAGCCTGATCACGCCGTACCCGCCGGGCATTCCGCTGCTGATTCCCGGCGAGGTGTTCAACAAGAAGATCGTGGACTATCTCAAGTTCTCGCGCGAGTTCTCCAAGCTCTGCCCGGGGTTCGAGACCGACATCCACGGCCTGGTGGAGATCGAGGACGACAACGGCAACGTGCGTTATTACGCCGACTGCGTGACGCAGGGCACGGGCGGCAGCCGCAAGCCCCGCGCCAACGACCCTGAGTCGCTGGTGCAGGTGGGCAGCGACGGCCCGTTTGGCCGCACCATCTGAAGTGCCGGCAGCGCCTATCGCAGGAGGGGCGGGCTGAAAAGGGGCGGACGACCGCCCCTTTTGCTTCTGTTTTAGTAGCTGGAAGCGCTTGCTGGGCGTGCGCTAGGGCCTCATTTACCTCTGTTTCTTGCTGGGGCGGGCTCCAGATTGGCCTGCCCGCCGGCAGCGGCCGCGTTGGCCGCAGAGGGCGCGTCGGCGCGCACTCGCCAGAAGCGCGCAAACCGCGGCAAGCCGCTTGCGTGGGTGCCGTTGAAGCGGTAGGTCACCACGGTGCCCGCCGGCGGTGGATTGCGCCGCACCGCATCCGGCAGGCCGCTGCCCAAGCGCAGGCGCCGGCCGTCGGGCAGCGCCACCAGCAGCGCGCCGGTCTGGCCCGCGTATTTTCCGCGTCCGGGCACGTGCCCTACCACCACGGCCTCCGCATCCTCGAAGGTCTTGAGCTTGAGCAGATCGTCGCTGCGCCCGCCACGGTAGGGCGCGTCGTCCCGGCGCAGCATCAGTCCCTCGGCGCCAGCCTTCTCCAGCCGGTGCAGCTGCCCCACCAGTTCCGTGTGGCTGGACACCCGCCACTGCGCGGCAGGCTGGACCCACGGCTGGTACAGATGGGCCACGGTGCGGCGCAGCAGGGGCAGGCGCTCGCCGAAACCGCCCGGCGCGCGCGGCAGGTCGAACACCATGTACTGCAGCGCGCGCCACTGGGCATCGTCGGGCGTGGCCTGCGCCACGGCCGCCTGCGCGGCGGCAAACTGGCCGCGGCCTGCCCACAGTTCGCCATCCATCGGTACCGGCGGCCAGCCGGCGGTGAACCACGCTGGCGCCCGGATGGGCAGGCCCTGCCGGCTGATCAGTTGATGACCGGTCCAGAGGGCGCGCACACCGTCGTATTTTTCGCTCACCCAATAGTCCGCGACCACCACGCCCGGGTGGTAATGCTGCGCCAGCGTGGGCGAGGGCGCCGCCGGGTCCGCGGAGGAGGGCGACTCCAGGGCAGCAGCCGGCTGCGCGTTTGATGCTCCTACACAAGCAGCTACGGCTAGTAGCCAGGCCCAGCGTCGGAGGGCCAACAGTGCGAAGTGCGTTGCAGGGAGCATGGCAGAGTCCGGATTCAGGAACTCTGGATTGTCGGCGATGCAAAAAATATAGCGGTCAGCGCTTGCTGGATGCTTGCTAGAGGTCGAAGGGGTCTTTACGTCGGCTTTGCGGTGCGGCGGGTGGATGGCAGAGAAGCCGCAACGGATGGTCCAACTCTCCGAGAGCGCCGGACTTCCCATGCACTCCGCAAAGCAAAAGCCCCTGACTCTTGCGAATCAGGGGCTTTCATTGTGGTGCCGGAGACATGAATCGAACACGCGACCTTCTCATTACGAATGAGCTGCTCTACCGACTGAGCTACACCGGCGAAGACTCAGATTATATACCGGAGTGGTAACTTGTCACGCGATCGACCTCATTCTTTGAGCCCAGGATCACGCTCACGCGTTCGTGCAACTGGGCGGGCTGGATGTCCAGGATGCGCTGGCGGCCGTTGGTGGCGGCGCCGCCGGCCTGCTCGACCAGCCAGCCCATGGGGTTGGCCTCATACATCAGGCGCAGCTTGCCGGGCTTGTTTGGCTCGCGCTTGTCCCAGGGGTACATGAAGATGCCGCCGCGCATCAGGATGCGGTGCACGTCGGCGACCATGCTGGCGATCCAGCGCATGTTGAAGTCCTTGCCGCGCGGGCCTTCCTTGCCCTGCAGGCATTCGTCGATGTAGCGGCGCACGGGCGCATCCCAGTGGCGCATATTGCTCATGTTGATCGCGAATTCCTTGGTGTCCTCGGGAATACGGATGTTCTCGCGCGTGAGCACGAAGGAGCCCTGTTCGCGGTCCAGCGTGAACATGGCCACGCCGTCGCCCACGGTCAGCACCAACGTGGTCTGCGGACCATAGATGCAGTAGCCTGCTGCGACCTGCTGGTGGCCGGGTTGCAAGAAGTCGGCTTCGGTGACGGGTTCGTCGGTGGTGGGATCGTCATGGTGCTTGTGCAGCACCGAGAAAATGGTGCCAATGCTCACGTTGACGTCGATGTTGGACGAACCGTCCAGGGGGTCGAACATCAGCAGGTACTCGCCCTGGGGAAAGCGGTTAGGCACCACATAGATCCCATCCATTTCCTCAGATGCCATCGCAGCCAGATGCCCGCCCCATTCGTTGGCTTCGATCAACACCTCGTTCGCAATGATGTCCAGCTTCTTCTGCACCTCACCCTGAACGTTCTCGGTTCCGGCGGTGCCCATCACGTCGCCGAGATCGCCCTTGTTCACGGCGAAGCTGATGCGCTTGCAGGCGCGCGCGACCACCTCCACCAGCAGGCGCAACTGCGGGGGGATGCGGCCATGGACGCGCTGCTGCTCGACAAGGTAGCGGGTGAGGCTGATACGTTCGGTCATGGAGGCCTTTCTTAATCGGCAAGGGCGCGGGTGACGACTTCGCGCACGTCGTTGGAGAGGTCGGACTTGGCGGCCACGCGGGAGATGGCTTCGTGGGCGGCCGTGCGGTAAGGCTCGGCGAGCTTCTTCCAGCGGTCCAGCGCACGCGCCAGGCGGGCGGCCACCTGGGGGTTGAGACTGTCCAGCTCCAGCACGCGGTCGGCCCAGAAGACGTAGCCGGCGGCGTCGGTGCGGTGAAAGCCCCCGGGGTTGCCGTTGCAGTAACTGAAGATCACGCTGCGCGCGCGGTTGGGGTTCTTGATGTGGAAGTCCGGGTGCTTCATGAGCTGGCGCACGGCCGGCAGCACCTGGCCGCCGCGGTCGGGCGCGCCCGCCTGCAGCGCGAACCACTTGTCCAGCACCAAGGCGTCGTCCTTGAACAGCGCATGAAAGCGCGCCAGCGCGGGCGCTGCCAACTCGTGGCCGCTGCCGACCAGCGCCGCCAGCGCGTTGAAGCGGTCGGTCATATTGCCCGCGTCCTTGAAGCGCTGGTAGGTCTTGCCGGGCCACACGATGTCGCCGCTGGAACGTGCGGCCAGGCACAGCATGCCCAGGGCTAGGCCGGCCAGGGCGCGGCGGCCCGCCGACACGGCATCCGGGCGGTAGCCGCCCGTGGCGTGGTGCTCCTCCCAGGCCCAGACCCAGTCGTCACGCAGCGCCAGGGCCAGCTGCTCGCGCAGCGCCTCGCGCACGGCATGCACGCGCTGCGGGTCCACCGTGTCCAGCTGCTCGGCGATGTAGCCCTCGGACGGCAGGGTCAGCACCAGTTCCTTGAAGGCCGCGTCCAGCGTGGGGTGGCGCAGTACGTCGCGCATGGCCTGCACCAGCGGCTGGGGCAGGAGGTTCTGGCCGATCTGGCCGTTTACGCCCGCCAGTAAAGCGCCATCAGCTATCGCATTGATAGCGATGCGCAGCATCAGGCGCTGGCCGGCTTCCCAGCGGTTGAAGGCATCGCTGTCGTGCGCCAGCAGGGTGAGCAGCTCGGCGTCGCTGTATTCGCAGTCCAGGACCACCGGTGCGCTGAAGGAGCGCAGCAGCGAGGGCACGGGCGGCACGTCCACCCCTGTGAAGGTGAGCGTCATCTCGCCCTCGGTCAGCACCACGGTGCGCTCCGGAGCGCCCGCCGCGGCTTCGCCGTCCAGCTGCAGTGCCAGGGCGCGGCCGTCGGTGCCCACCAGGCCCAGCGTCACGGGGATCACAAAGGGCAGCTTGTCGGGCTGGCCCGGCGTGGCGGGGCAGCTTTGGGACAGCGTGAGCGTGTAGCGGCGTGCGTCGGCGTCGTACTGGCCAACGGCCTTCACGCGCGGCGTGCCTGCCTGGGAGTACCAGCGCTTGAATTGCTCCAGGTGCTGGGCCAGCGGGCTGCCGGGGTTGGCGTCGGCCATGGCCTGGGCGAAGTCGTCGCAGGTCACGGCCTGGCCGTCGTGGCGCTCGAAGTACAGCTTCAGCCCCTTGGCAAAACCGTCGCGCCCGACCAGGTTGTGCTGCATGCGCACGACCTCGGAGCCCTTCTCATAGATCGTGACGGTGTAGAAGTTGTTGATCTCGACATAGCTGTCGGGCCGCACGGGGTGGGCCATGGGGCCCGCATCCTCGGGGAACTGCACGGTGCGCAGCACGCGCACGTCCTCGATGCGCTTGACGGCGCGCGCGGACGGGCTGCCCGCCATGTCCATGCTGAATTCCTGGTCGCGAAAGACGGTGAGGCCTTCCTTGAGCGACAGCTGGAACCAGTCGCGGCAGGTGACGCGGTTGCCTGTCCAGTTGTGGAAGTACTCGTGGCCCACTACGGACTCGATGTTGGCGAAGTCCACGTCCGTCGCCGTGGCCTGGCTGGCCAGAACGTACTTCGTGTTGAAGATGTTCAGGCCCTTGTTTTCCATGGCGCCCATGTTGAAGTCGCTGGTGGCGACGATCATGAAGCGGTCCAGGTCCAGGCTCAGGCCGAAGCGCGCCTCGTCCCACGCGATGCTGGCCATGAGGGAGTTCATGGCGTGCTCGGTCTTCTCCAGGTCGCCCGGGCGCACGTACACCTGCAGCAGATGCTCGCGCCCCGCGCGGCTCTTGATCTTCTGCTCGCGCGCGACCAGCTTGCCGGCCACCAGGGCGAACAGGTAGCTGGGCTTCTTGTGCGGGTCCACCCACTTGGCGAAGTGGCGGCCGTCTTCCAGCTCGCCGCTGTCCACCAGGTTGCCGTTGGACAGCAGCACGGGGTAGTCGGCCTTGCTGGCGCGCAGCAGCACGCTGTAGCTGGCCATGACGTCGGGGCGGTCCAGGAAGTAGGTGATGCGCCGAAATCCCTCGGCCTCGCACTGCGTGAAGAAGGTGCCCTGGCTCACGTACAGGCCCGACAGCTGGGTGTTCTTGGCGGGCGCGCAGGTGGTGAAAATCTCCAGCTCGAAGGGCTCGGTGCCCTCCGGCAGGTTTTCCAGCACCAGCTGGCCGCCGTCCAGCTTGAACGAGGTGCCGGCGCCGTTGACCATCACGCGCGCCAGGTTCAGCTCGTCGCCATCCAGGCGCAACGGCTGCGCGGGTACGTCGGCATTGCGGCGCACGCGCAGGCGGCTCAGCACGCGGGTCTTGGCCGGGTCCAGGTCAAAGGTGAGATCCACCGTGTCGATCCAGTACGCGGGGGCCGCGTAGTCGGCACGGTGGATGGCGATGGGTTGTCCTTCTCTCATCATGGCGATGGGCTTTCCAATCTGTGCGGGCGCGTTTGCACGCCCTGTTTAGACACCCTGCTTGAGCGAGGCTTCGATGAACACGTCCAGGTCGCCGTCCAGCACCTTCTGCGTGGCGGAGACTTCGACGTTGGTGCGCAGGTCCTTGATGCGGCTGTTGTCCAGCACGTAGCTGCGGATCTGGTGGCCCCAGCCCACGTCGGTCTTGGTGTCTTCCAGCTTCTGCTGCTCTTCCATGCGCTTGCGCATTTCGAAGTCATACAGGCGCGAGCGCAGGCGCTGCCAGGCCACGTCGCGGTTGCTGTGCTGGCTGCGGCCATCCTGGCACTGCACCACGATCCCCGTGGGGATGTGTGTCAGACGGACGGCCGAATCGGTCTTGTTGATGTGCTGGCCGCCCGCGCCCGAGGCACGGTAGGTGTCGGTGCGCACGTCGGACGGGTTGATGTTGATCTCGATGGAGTCATCGATCTCGGGGTAGACGAACAGCGACGCGAACGATGTGTGGCGCCCGCCCGACGAGTCGAACGGTGACTTGCGCACCAGGCGGTGCACGCCGGTCTCGGTGCGCAGCAGGCCGTAGGCGTACTCGCCCTCGATCTTGATCGTGGCGCTCTTGATGCCGGCCACGTCGCCCGGTGTTTCTTCTTCCACCGTGGCCTTGAAGCCCTTGCGCTCGGCGTACTTCAGGTACTGGCGCAGCAGCATGCTGGCCCAGTCGCAGGCCTCGGTGCCGCCGGCGCCGGCCTGGATGTCCACGAAGCAGTTCAGCGGGTCGGCCTCATTGCTGAACATGCGGCGGAATTCCAGCTCCTCGATGAGCGGGCGCAGCTTCTCGGCCTCGGCTTCGATGGTCATCAGGCCCGCCTCGTCGCCTTCTTCCTTGCTCATTTCGTAGAGCTCGGCGTTGTCGGCCAGCTCGGTGGTGAGCTTTTGCAGCGTCAGCACCACGGCGTCGAGCGACTTCTTTTCCTTGCCGAGCTCCTGGGCCTTCTTGGGGTCGTTCCAGACAGCCGGGTCTTCTAGCGATGCGTTGACGGTGCGCAGGCGTTCGAACTTGGCATCGTAGTCAAAGATACCTCCGTAGCTCTTGGGTCCGCTCGGTCAGGTCTTCGAGGGTGGTGCCGATGAGGTTGATGCGTTCTGCTTCCATGGTGCGGGTGTCCTGGTGGTGTCTTGTGAATAACGCGCGATTTTCTCATGGCGGGCTGATGCCCCCGCTAACACACTCTGCAGCGCCGGGAACCGGCCGGGATTATATGCGGTTGCTATCTTTATGATAGCTATCTGCGCTTGATGGGTGGGCGCTATAGGCTGTTTTTGCCTGATGCCCGCGGGGCTTACAGGAACTGCTCGCGCAGTTCCGCCGCGCTCTTGGCCGACAGCAGGGCGGGCGCCACGTCCAGCACGGTCTTGCAACCGAACTGACCCGCCGCGTGCATGCGGTGCACCGCGCGTGCATAGGCCACCAGCACGCTGGCGGTGAACTCGGGGTTGCTGTCCAGCTGCAGTCGGTATTCGATGACCTGCTTGCTGGGCGCCGAGGTGTTGCCGCTGCGGATCACGAACCCGCCGTGCGGCATGGCGCCATGGTCGCGCGCCAGTTCCTCGGCGCTGATGAACTGCACCGTGGTGTCGTACTGGTCAAAGTAGTGCGGCATGCCGACGATGGCCCGGCGCACCGCGTCAGCGTCGGCACCGTCCTGCAGCACCACGAAGCACTCGCGCCGGTGCTTCTCGCGCGTGGACAGATCGGGACGCACGCCGCTGCGCACCTTGTCCACTGCCTCGGGCACGGGGATGGTGTACTGCACGCCACCCGCCACGCCGGGCACGCGGCGCACCGCGTCGGAGTGGCCCTGGCTCAGGCCCTTGCCCCAAAAAGTGTAGGTAGCCCCGTCGGGCAGCAGGGCCTCGCCCATCACGCGGTTGATGGAGAACAGGCCCGGATCCCAGCCGGCCGAGATCAGTGCGGTGGTCTGGCCGGCCTGGGCCGCGGCGTCCACGGCGGCGAAATGCCCGGGGATGCGCGCATGGGTGTCGAAGCTGTCCACCAGATTGAAATGCGCGGCCAGCTCGGGGCTTTGCCAGGGCAGGTCGTCCTTGGAACCACCGCACAGCGCCAGCACATCGATAGCGCCCTTGTGGCGCAACAGGCTGTCCATGCCGTGCACCGGAACGCTTGCGCCCAGCGGCTTGAGCTGCGCGGGGTCGCGGCGCGTGAAGATGCCGGCAATCGCCATGTCGGGGTTCTTGGCGATTGCGGCCTCAACGCCGCGCCCCAGATTGCCGTAGCCGACGATGCCGATGCGGGTGGCGGGAGGGTGGGCGTCGCGGTTCTGGTCCATGCGGTGGGGCTACCTTTCGTGGGTTGACAACAAAGCGGCAAAGCGCGGTTGCCCGATTGTCGGCCACGGGCGGCAGCGCTTGCCACGACACCGCGCTGCGCGGCGGGGATATCTGCGGTGGGGCCGCCCGTGAGCAGCGGCCGCGCCCGTTGCACGACGCACAGGCGAGCGTGGGCAGCGCGAGCGCCGCGTGCGCAAGGCGTCGACTCAGGCTGCGGGCGCCGGCCCGGCCACGAACGCCTCGATCAGCGCCGCCACGGCCTGCGGCTGGTCGTGGTGCAGCATGTGGCCTGCGTCCTCGACCACAGCGTGCCGCACGTCGCGCACCTGGGTCAGGCGCTGGTGGTATTCCTGCAGCGTGTAGCGGCCCTTCCACCACTGGCCCAGGCTGTCGTCGCTGGCATGCACCGAGAGCACCGGCGCGGTGATGGCCTGGTACAGCGCCAGCACCTCGTCCACCCGGTACAGCTGCGGGTTCACGATCTTGTGCGCCGCATCGCCCTGGATGTGCCAGCGGCCCTGGGCATCTTGCGCCGCCCAATGGCGGGCGAGCCATGCGGCCTTGTCCGAGGGCAGGCGCGGGTTGGTCTTCATCAGCCGCAGGGCCACGCCGTCGGCGCTGTCGTAGTGCTTCAGGGCCAGGTCGCCGCGCTCGAATTGGCGGATCTCGTCCATCCACTGCGCCAGCCGCTGGGGGGCCCGCGCCGGCTGGGTGGCGGGCAAGCCGAAGCCCTCCAGGTTCACCAGGCGGCGGATGCGCGACGGCCGCGCGCCGGCATACAGCATGGCCACGTTGCCGCCCATGCTGTGGCCCACCAGGTCCACGGGCTGCTCGCCGGCATAGTGGTCCAGTAGCTGGTCCAGGTCGGCCAGGTAGTCCACGAAGTGGTAGCTGTCGCTCGGTGCGGGCGTGCGCGTGTGGCCGAAGCCGCGCCAGTCCGGCGCGATGATCTGGCGGCCCGCGGCAAAGGCGGCGCTGAAGGCGTCCACCACGAACTGGTAGGACGCGCCCACGTCCATCCAGCCATGCAGCAGCACGAGGGGCGGCGCATCGGCGGGGCGCTCGCCCCAGACCCGCACGTGGTAGTGCAGCGTGCGAACGGGAACGGTCTCGGTGCGGCAAGGGCATTGGGCTTGGTACATGGGTGGATTATTTCGCGGTGAACCGTCCGCGGCGCGTCGTGGCGGCGACAACGCGGCGGAGTGGGTGCGGCCTGCGCGATGTGACGCG
Organism: Diaphorobacter sp. C33; assembly: GCF_030503915.1. NCBI lineage: Bacteria > Pseudomonadati > Pseudomonadota > Betaproteobacteria > Burkholderiales > Comamonadaceae > Diaphorobacter > Diaphorobacter sp. C33. The sequence continues at coordinate 1,613,800 of NZ_CP129980.1, read as the reverse complement.
AATCCGTAAACTCGGGCGCAACTGTCTTTCGGAGCCTTCATGCATACCCTTCCCCTTGGCCACAGCGACCTGCACGTCACGCCGATCTGCCTGGGCACCATGACCTTTGGCGAACAAGTGGCGGAGCCGGCGGCGCACGCCATCCTCGACCGCGCGCTGGAGCGCGGCGTGAACTTCATCGACACGGCCGAGATGTATGCCGTGCCCGCGCGCGAGGCCACCTGTGGCGCCACCGAATCCATCATCGGCCGCTGGTTCGCCAGCCGCCCGGGCATGCGCGGCAAGGTGGTGCTGGCCACCAAGGTGGCGGGCCCGTCGCGCGGCATGCCGTGGATCCGCAAGGGCCAGGGCATGACGGCGGCGGACATCGTCGCCTCGTGTGAGGGCAGCCTGCGCCGGCTGCAGACCGACGTGATCGACCTGTACCAGATCCACTGGCCCGAGCGGCACGTGCCCGCGTTCGGCACGCTGTACTACGACCCGTCCAAGGAAGTCAGCACCACGCCCATCCACGACCAGTTGGAAGCACTGGCCGGCCTGGTGCGTGCGGGCAAGGTGCGCTATGTCGGCCTGTCCAATGAGACGCCCTACGGCGTGCACGAGTTCGTGCGCCTGGCGGAGCAGCACGGGCTGCCGCGCGTGGCGTCGGTCCAGAACCCGTACTGCCTGCTCAACCGCAGCTGGGAAAACGCCATGGACGAGACGTGCCACCGCCTGGGCGTGTCGCTGCTTGCGTATTCGCCGCTGGCGTTCGGCCTGCTCACCGGCAAGTTCGACCAGTACGCGCCCGCCGACGCGGGTGCGCCGCAACAGGCGCGCATCGCGCGCTATGAGTCGGTGCGCAAGCAGCGCTGGGGCCGTCCCGAGGCGCTGGCTGCGGCGCGCCGCTACAACCAGCTCGCGCGTGACCACGGCCTGTCGCCCACGCAGATGGCGCTGGCCTTCTGCTACCACCAATGGCGCGTGAGCAGCACCATCATCGGCGTGACATCCCTTGCGCAACTGGACGAAGACCTGGATGCGTGGGACACGCGCCTGTCGCCCGAACTGCTGGCCGCCATCGATGCGGTGCGCTGGGAGATGCGCGATCCGGCGCAGTGAGTTTTGGATCGAATCGGCCTGTAACGCTTGATTGGTAAGCGCGGGCAGCTATTGTTTTTGAGTTTATGGCCAAGAAGGACAAGACCGCCCACGTGAGCGAAACCCCTGCCACGCAACTGCTGCGCGCGCACAAGGTCGCCTTCACGGAGCACCCGTACGACTACGTGGAGCATGGCGGCACCGAGGAGTCGGCACGCCAACTGGGATTGGACGAACACGTGGTGGTCAAGACGCTGGTGATGCAGGACCAGGACGCCAAGCCGTTGATCGTGCTCATGCACGGCGACTGCAAGGTGTCCACCAAGAACCTTGCGCGCCAGATCGGCGCCAAGAGCGTGGAGCCCTGCAAGCCCGAGGTGGCCAACCGCCACAGCGGCTACCTGGTGGGCGGCACTTCGCCGTTCGGCACGCGCAAGCAGATGCCGGTGTTCATCGAGGAGAGCATCCTGCAGCTGCCGCGCATCGCCATCAACGGCGGGCGCCGCGGCTTCCTGGTGCAGCTGGACCCGCAGGTCTGCGTGCAGCTGCTGGGTGCGCGGCCGGTGCAGTGCGCGCTGGCAGAATAGGGCGGTTTTGCTTTTGTCATTCACCTTCCCTGAGCGCCCCTTGTCGTGAGCACTGTCCTTCTGCCCCTTGCCGCTGCCGTGGCCGCCTACCTGCTGGGCTCCCTGTCGTTTGCCGTCATCGTCAGCCGCGTGATGGGGCTGTCCGACCCGCGCACCTACGGCAGCAAGAACCCCGGCGCCACCAACGTGCTGCGCTCGGGCTCCAAGGCGGCGGCTGCCGTCACGCTGCTGTTCGATGCGCTCAAGGGCTGGCTGCCCGTGGTGCTGGTGCGCTGGTTCGGCGCGCCCTACGGTCTGGAGGAGGGCACCATGGCGCTGGTCGGCCTGGCGGCGTTCCTCGGCCACCTGTGGCCGGTGTTCTTCCGTTTTGAAGGCGGCAAAGGCGTGGCCACGGCGCTGGGAGTGCTCATGGGCATCAGCGGCTGGCTGGGCCTGGCCACGCTGCTCACCTGGGTGATCATTGCGTTCTTCTTCCGCTACTCGTCGCTGGCCTCGTTGGTGGCCGCGGTGTTCGCGCCGTTCTTCTACGTGCTGGGCGGTGGCGTAGCCTGGTACACCGATGCGCGCGTGGGCATGGCCATCGCCGTGATGTCGGGCCTGCTGGCCTGGCGCCACAAGGAAAACATCCAGCGCCTGCTACAGGGCAAGGAATCGCGCCTAGGCTCCAAGAAGAAAGCCTAAAAGCCGGACACGCGCCTGTCCGCACCCGGCAGGCGGCACGCAGTGCCGTGTGTTTCCTGATGCGGCAGGCCCGGCTTTTCAGCGGGACAGGGTCTGTGTGCGCTGGGCCGCATAAAGCCCCAGGCGCACCATGGTGCGGTTGTGCAGTTCCACCGTCACCGCCGACCGCGCCAGCGCCGACTGGATGCGCGGCTGTCCGCGCACCGTGTGGTAGAGCGCGGGCGAGGCCAGCGGCTCGCCCTTGGCATCCAGCACGCTGGCCACCAGCGGGAAGTTCGCCCGCTCGCTGCGGCGCAGCACGACGGCCGTCTCGCCATTGTCCAGGCGCACGAACGTGCCCGGCGGGCACAGGCCCACGGTGCGCACCAGCATGAGGCTGGCTTCGTCGCGCGCGTCGCTGTCCTGGCCCACGATGGCGCGCACCGAATCGGTGGCGCTGCGGCCGGCGCGGGACTTGCGCGGGCTGATCAGGGCCGCGTAGCGGTCGATGGTGCTCAGGATGCGCGTGAGCCGCTCCCGTACGGGCAGGCTCGCCAGGGGGACGGCCGCGTCGGACGAGGGCGCATGGTGCGTCGCCACGATCTCCAGCCACAGGTCGTTGGTGACCTGCAGATCTTCCAGCATGTCCAGTCCAAGCCGAGGGTGGCTGGCCACGACCTGCTGCTGCTCGGCCGAGAGCGGCTCGCGCTGCACGGCCAGCGCATCCTGCAGCGCCGTCATGCCGATGTTCATGGTGAACGCCGCGCGCACCAGGCTGTCGCGCTCCTGCGGCGGCAAATGCAACTCCTGCGCCAGGATGTGGCACAGCGTGCCGCACACCAGGGCATGCGATGCGCTGTAGCCCACGGTGGAGGTGGCGGCGAGCTGGAACATGAGGTACAGCGCGGCGTCGATGTCGTGCGCCACCAGGTCCTGAAGCCAGCGGTCGCACTGGCGCACCTTGGCCACGAAGTCGCGCGCCTGCCGTGGCCGCGCGAGCAGCGCCGACAGGGCGGACTCCAGGTCGGACCACTGGCCCAGCAGGTCTTCGTAGTCGCTGCCCGACGGATCGGTGCCACTGGGTTGGGGCTGTGCGGACATGGGGGCCTGAGGGCGACGCGCGTCAGCGGCGGCGTTGCAGCACCATCTCGTCGCCGCTGCGGTTCATGTGGAATTCGCGCAGGAAGCTGTTGCCCAGCAGCACATAGGGCATGGCCTCCGCGGTGACGATGGCGTCCACGCTGCGCAGTTCCACATCGCCCACCCGCACGGACTCCAGCCGCATGCGCCAGCCCTGCGCCGTGCCGTTGGCGGTGTTCATCATCACGGGCTGGCCCTGTTCGAACTTCAGGCCCATGCGCTGCGCGTCGGGCCGGCCGATGGCCACGGTGGTGGCGCCTGTGTCCACCATGTACTGCATCACGCGACCGTTGATGAAGCCGCTGTTGATGAAATGCCCGCGCGCGTCGGCCTTGAGCACGATACGCTGGCCGGCCGCGCTGCCGCCAATGCTCACGGGCGACTCGCCCAGCTGAATCGCGCGCTGCGCGCCTGCGACCTCCAGCACCACGCCGTCGCGGCCCACCGAGACCACGCGCACGCCCATGTGGGAGCCGCCCGGTGCCACGCTGCGCGGCGCGCTGCCGTCCACCACCAGCAGGGCCTTGCCGCCCAGGATGCCGGCCAGCGCCACGCTTTGCGCGTAGGCGGCGGGCAGGCCGGTGACCGCCAGCAGGGCGACGGCCAGGCGCAGGGTCAGGCGGTGCATGGGCGGCGGGCGGTCATCAGTCGCGGAAGTTGTCGAACGTCAGCGGCAGGTCGGCGATGTCCTTGCGGATCAGCGCCATGGCGGCCTGCAGGTCGTCGCGCTTGGCGCCGGTGACGCGCACCTTGTCTTCCTGGATGGCCGCCTGCAGCTTGAGCTTGCTGTCCTTGATCAGACGCTGGATCTTCTTGGCCTGCTCGCTGTCAATGCCGTTCTTGACCTTCACCACCTGCTTGAGCTTGTCGCCGCCGATCTTCTGGGGCTTTTGCACGTCCAGGAAGCGCACGTCCACGTTGCGCTTGGTGAGCTTGTTGCGCAGGATGTCCTCGACTTGCTGCAGCTGGAAGTCGGCGTCGCCGAACAGCGTGATTTCCTTGTCTTTCAGCTCGACGGCGGCAGAGGTGCCCTTGAAGTCGAAGCGCGTGCCGATCTCCTTGGCGGTGTTCTCCACGGCGTTTTTCACTTCGACGAAGTTGGCTTCACAGACGGTATCAAAAGAAGGCATGGCATCACTCGCGGCTAACTCGGTACAAACCCGCGCCCGCCTGGGGGCGGGTGCGACAATCCGGTCGATGTTAGTCGAGAAAAATGTTCCCCTGCAGACTTACAACACCTTCGGCATCGCCGCGCGTGCGCACACCCTGGTGCGCGTGCGCTCGGCCAAGGACGTGCACGACCTGCTGGGCGACCACCGCTTGGAGCGCCAGCCGGTGTTCGTGCTGGGGGGCGGCAGCAACATCGTGCTGACCGGCGACGTCAAGCCCCTCGTGCTGAAGATGGAGATCAAGGGCCTGCGCCTGCTGGAAGAGACCGACAAGGCCTGGATCGTGGAGGCCGGCGCGGGCGAGGTCTGGCACGAGGCCGTGGCCTGGACGCTGGCCCAGGGCTACCCCGGCCTGGAGAACCTGGCGCTGATTCCCGGCACCGTGGGCGCAGCGCCCGTGCAGAACATCGGCGCCTACGGCGTGGAACTGCAGGACCGCTTTCATTCCCTGGTGGCCATCGACCTGGCCACGGGCCGCCCCTTCACGCTGGACGCAGCCCAGTGCGCCTTCGGCTACCGCGACTCGGTGTTCAAGCATGCCGCGCCCCAGGCGCCCCACGAGGGCGGGGGGCTGCACCGTGGCATGGGGCTGGCCGGGCGCGCGGTCATCACGCATGTGCGCTTTCTGCTGCGCAAGGACTGGGCGCCTGAGCTGGGCTACCTGGACCTGGAGCGCAAGCGCCAGGAGGCGGGCGTGGAGCGGCCCACGGCGCAGCAGATCTTTGACTGGGTGTGCGAGATCCGCCGTGCCAAGCTGCCCGACCCGGCCGTGATCGGCAACGCCGGCAGCTTCTTCAAGAACCCCACGGTCACGCCCGAGCAGTGCCAGGACATCATCGCGCGCGACCCGAAGATCGTGCACTACCCCATGCCCGACGGCACCATCAAGCTGGCGGCGGGCTGGCTCATCGACGCCTGCGGTTGGAAGGGCAAGACGGTGGGCAAGGCCGGCGTGTACGACAAGCAGGCGCTGGTGCTGGTCAACCGCGGCACGCCCGACGACAGCGTGACCGGCGGCGAGGTGATGACGCTGGCGCGCGCCATCCAGACCAGCGTGTACGAGCGCTTCGGCATCCGGCTGGAGCCGGAGCCGGTGGTGGTCTAGCAGCCGGTAGCTGCTAACCTTTTGATAGCTGCTACCGCTTATCAGTAAAGGGCTACAGGCCAAAAATGCCTGGATTCGCATGGCCCACCGACCGGCGAAGGGGCCTCAGTGCGCCGGCAGGGTCATGTAGCCCATCCAGGGCCAGTAGGTCAGCGCAAACACCACCAGCAGCGCGATGGCCACGGCGGTGAGCACCAGGCCCGTGCGCACATAGTCCTTGATGTCGAAGGTGTCGGTGCCGTAGGCCAGCATGCCCTGGGGCGAGTTCACCGGCAGGATGAAGCCGATGCTGACCACGAACTGCAGCAGCATGGTCATGCCGATGGGGTTGATGCCCGGCGTCTGCACCGCCTGCATCACGCTGATGATGATCGGAATCATGGTCGAGGCCAGGCCCGTGGCGCTGGCAAAGCCCAGGTGGATCACGATCAGGAACAGCGCCAGCAGCATGAAGATGGCGAATGCCGTGGCGTTGGCCAGGCCGAGGCTGTCCACGATCAGGCGTGCCAGCCAGGGCGCGGCCTCGGTCTTGAGCAGGGCTGCACCCATGGCGATGCCCACGGCGAACAGCAGCACCGTACCCCAGGGGAAGCCCCTTTGCGACTCCTTCCAGCCCATCACGCCCAGGCGCGGCAGCAGCATCAGTGCGATGGCCACGATGGTGGAGGTGGTGGTGTCCACGTCGTGCAGCACACCCTCGGTCGCCCAGAAGCCCAGCAGCACCAGCGTGATGCCCAGCAGCTTCCACTGGTTGGCGGTCATGGGGCCCAGCTCGGCCAGTTGGCGATGGATGGCCTCGCGCCCGCCGGCGATGTGGTCCATCTCGGGCCTGAGCATGCGCGTCATGACGAAGTACAGCGCGATGGTCAGCACGACGGAGTACGGCGCCCCGGCCACGAACCACTGGCCCCAGGTGATGGTCTGGCCGAACTGCTTCTCGATGAAGCCGATGGCCACCATGTTCTGCGCGGCGGCGGTCTTGATGCCGATGTTCCACACGCTGGCGGTCTGCGCGGCGGTGATCACCACCAGCGCCGCGAACTTGCTGCGCCGCTCCGCCCCGAAGGCCGACAGGAAGCCCAGCATGATCGGCATCAGGCAGGCCACGCGCGCCGTGGCGCTGGGAACGATGAACGACAGCAGAAAGCCCACCAGGATCGCGCCCATCGCCACGTGGTTGGCGCGCGCGGGCACGTACGAGAGCACCTGCAGCGCGATGCGCTTGTCCAACTGCGTGGCCGTCATGGCCGCGGCGATGAAGCACGCCGCCGCCACCAGCACCGCGGCGCTGTTGCTGAAGCCCCCCAGGGCATAGGGCAGCGCGGCGCGCGTGCCCATCATGGCGCCTGCCGCCTCCTTGCCTGGCACGGGGCTGATGGCCAGCAGGACGATCATCAGCGCGCCGATGACGACGGCGCTCACCGCATAGTCCAGCGCCTCGGTCATCCACAGGATCACCGCGAACGCGAGGACGGCCAGCATCATCTGCCCGGCCTGCGGCAGGCCCGGCAGCGCGGGCATGAAGGCGATGAGCAGCAGCACGGCGATGGCCACCCACAGGCCGGCACGTTGGGTGAGTGTGGAGCCGCCCGCGGGTGCGGGCGACGAGGGCAGCGCGGAGGCCGGGGATGACGTCATGGCAGCTTCCTTTCCTTGCAGTGCCCCAGCCTGGCCAGGGCTTGCGGTCATTGTGCGCCGCCGCCGCCATGCCTGGCGGGCAGGGCGGCCGCCTCCGTCGCGCGTGCATGACCTGGGTCAAGGTTGCCGTCTGCGGCGCCAGTTCACGCCGGCGTGTAGCGCCCGGGCGGGGTGCGGAACGCTACATTGAGCCGGTTCCAGCCATTGATCGTGACGATGACCATCGACAGCTCCACGATCTCCGCTTCGCTGAACTGCGCGCGCACCTCGTCGTACACGGCGTCGGGCACCTGCGACTGCTCCAGGCGCGTGAGGGCCTCGGTCCAGGCCAGTGCGGCACATTCGCGCGCATCGAACACGCCGCTCTCGCGCCAGGCGCTGAGCAGGTGCAGCCGCCGGTCGCTTTCGCCATGCTCGCGCGCCTCGCGGGCGTGCATGTCGATGCAGAACGCGCAGCCATTGATTTGCGAGGCGCGCATCTTCACCAGCTCGTGCAACTGCACGGGTAGTTGCCCCGCATCGACGTGCTTTTGTAGGCCGTACATGGCGGCATAGCTTGCGGCGTGGCGAGGGAGGTTGATGCGGGGGGCTGAGGACATGGAAGGCTCCTTGCAGGGGGGTGAGAAAAAAGGGGTGAACGCGGCGCCGCCGCGCAGACGGTGCCGGGCGAAGCGCGCAGGCCTACAGGCCGCGCAGCTTGTCGGGGTTGAGGACGGAATACACCGCGTGGATGTGTACGCCGTCGGTCTCGAAGGCCATGACGGCGCGCACGCCGCCCGCGTCACGCAGCAGCAGCCCGGGGCCGCCGTTGACGTCCACCGCCTCCATGGTCTGGTGGCTCAGGTAGAGGCGCCACACCGACGCGGCCAGGCGTGCGATCGCACGCGGCCCGTGCAGCAGCTTGGCGGCGGCGCGCACCTTGCCGCCGCCGTCGGCGGTCCACTGCGCATCCTCGGCGAACAGCGCCAGCAGCGCCGCATGGTCCTGCGTGCGCATGGCCTGCACGAAGCGTTCCACCAGCGCACGCGACGCCTCGGGTGTGGCCGTGAAGCGCGCCCTGCGCTGGCGCACCTGGGCGCGCGCGCGGTGCACCAGCTGGCGGCAGGCGGCCTCGCTCTTGCCCAGCACGCTCGCCACCTCGGGGTAGTCGCTGTCGAACACGTCGTGCAGCAGGAAGGCGGCGCGCTCGTCGGGCGTGAGGCGCTCCAGCACCACGAGCAGCGCGACGGACAGGTCGCTGGCCAGTTCGGCGCGTGCATCGGCGGCCGGGGCGCTGTCGCCGGCGATCCACGGTTCCGGCAGCCAGGGGCCGTCATAGGCTGTGCGTTCGATGCGCGCGGCGCGCAGCCGGTCCACGCACAGCCGGGTGACGGTGGTGATCAGCCAGGCCTCGGCCGTCTGCACGCGCTCCAGGGCCGTCGCCTGCCAACGCAGCCAGGCGTCCTGCAGCACGTCCTCGGCATCGGTGCGGCTGCCCAGCATGCGATAGGCCACGCCCGCCAGGCGTGGGCGGTGCTGCTGAAAGGCGGCGAGGTGCTGGTCCATGGCGAGTGAGGTTGTCGCGTTCATGCCCCTAAGACGTGCGGCGCATGCATTGTGTGACGGGGTGCCTTGAAAAAAATACGCGGCGCAACCCTGTGCGCGGGTGGGATGCGCAAATGTGCCTACAATCGCGCCCCGGCTCTGTTGCCACCATGGGTTCCCTCGCCCCCATCCAGGAACCTCCGCAACACTTGTAGTGCCGCACGCCTCTGTAGGCTCGGTGGCCTGCGTCGATGCAAATCCTCGGGGTGGCCCTGCCACCGCTGTGGTTTGCGCTTCGCGTCCCATACCGATTCGCAGCGTGCTGATCCCTACAGGTATTGCAGAGGTCCCATCCAAAAAGGACTGCCATGACCTCGCTGAAGGCACCATCGCGCGTGCCGTTGTACCTCTCCCTCCTGGTGGCGTTCCATATCGCCATCGTCATCGCCAGCAACTACCTGGTGCAACTGCCCATCAATTTGCTGGGCTTTCACAGCACCTGGGGGGCGTTCAGCTTCCCGTTCATCTTTCTGGCCACCGACCTGACGGTGCGGCTCATCGGCAAGGCCGAGGCGCGCCGCGTCATCACCCGCGCCATGCTGCCGGCGCTGGTGGCGTCGTATGTGGTGGGTGTGCTGTTCCACGAAGGCCGCTTCAATGGCTGGGCGGCGCTGGGTGACTTCAACACCTTCGTGTTCCGCATCGCCTTTGCCAGCTTTGCCGCCTACGTGCTGGGGCAACTGCTGGACATCCAGGTGTTCGACCGTATCCGCCAGAGCAGCCGCTCGTGGTGGCTGGCGCCTGCAGCGGCGTCGGTGTTCGGCCAGGCGCTGGATACGGCGGCGTTCTTCTCCATCGCCTTCTGGCGCAGCCCCGACGCGTTCATGGCCGCCCACTGGGGCGAAATCGCCGTGGTGGACTATGTCATCAAGCTGGCCGTGAGCCTGCTGTTCTTCGTGCCGGCCTACGGCGTGGCGCTGGCCGCCATCGTGCGCAGCATGCGCGAGGGCGCGGCCCCGCTCGCGACCGCGCCATGAGCCGCCTGCCGCAGCGGCGCGCGCTGGTGCTGCTGTCGGGCGGGCAGGACTCCGCGACCTGCCTGGCCTGGGCGCTGGCGCGCTATGGGCATGTGGAAACCCTGGGCTTTGACTACGGGCAGCGCCACCGCGTCGAGCTGGACTGCCGGCAGCGGCTGATCGACGGGGTGCGCGCCCTGCCGTGGCCGGGACAGTTGGGGCCGGACCACATGCTGACGGTGGACGTGCTCGCGCAGCTGGGCGGCAGCGCCATGACCGAAGACGTGGCCATCGCCATGCAGGCGGACGGTTTGCCCAACACCTTCGTGCCCGGGCGCAACCTGCTGTTCTTCACCCTGGCGGCGGCGCTGGCCTATCGGCGCGGGCTGGATGTGCTGGTGGGCGGCATGTCCGAGACCGACTATTCCGGCTACCCCGACTGCCGCGACAGCACGCTGAAGGCGCTGCAGGTGGCGCTGAGTCTGGGCGTGGACCGCCCGCTGACGCTGGAAACTCCGCTGATGTGGCGCAGCAAGGCCGACACCTGGGCCCTGGCGCAGCGGCTGGGCGGCGACGCCCTGGTCGAACTGATCCGGTGCGAGTCACACACCTGCTACCTGGGCCAGCGCGGCGACCTGCACGCCTGGGGCCACGGCTGCGGCGGCTGCCCCGCCTGCGAACTGCGCGCACAGGGGTGGGAGCAGTGGACCGCGCAGCGCTCTTTGAACGGCGCATAAAAAAACCACCCGGCAGGCCTGCCGGGTGGTTGCTTCTGTTTTTATAGCTGCTAGCGCACGTCCATCAAGCGCTAGAGGCCTGTTTGATGCTTATTTTTTCTTCGCGCCGCCGTCTTCCAGCTGCGCCAGCGCGGCATTGCCGCCCAGCGACAGCAGGCCGGCGCGTGCATACACGCCCAGCTTGCCGCGCGTGTCGGAGATGTCCAGGTTGCGCATGGTCAACTGGCCGATGCGGTCCAGTGGGCTGAACGGCGCGTCTTCCACCTTTTCCATCGACAGGCGCTCGGGCGCGTAGGTCAGGTTGGGCGACTCGGTGTTCAGGATGGAGTAGTCGTTGCCGCGGCGCAGCTCGAGCGTCACGGTGCCGGTCACGGCGCGCGCCACCCAGCGCTGGGCGGTCTCGCGCAGCATGATGGCCTGCGGGTCGAACCAGCGGCCCTGGTACAGCAGGCGTCCGAGCTTCAGGCCGTTCAGGCGGTACTGCTCGATGGTGTCTTCGTTGTGGATGCCGGTGACCAGGCGCTCGTAGGCGATGTGCAGCAGCGCCATGCCGGGGGCTTCGTAGATGCCGCGGCTCTTGGCTTCGATGATGCGGTTCTCGATCTGGTCGCTCATCCCTAAGCCGTGGCGGCCGCCGATGCGGTTCAATTCCAGGAACAGCTCCACAGGGTCGGCGATCTCCTTGCCGTTCACGGCCACGGGTTGCCCCTCGTCGAAGGTGACCGACACTTCTTCGGCCGGCACGTCGACTTCGGGCTTCCAGAACGCCACGCCCATGATGGGGTTGACGATGCGGATGCCGCTGCTGAGGAACTCCAGGTCCTTCGCCTCGTGCGTGGCGCCCAGCATGTTGCTGTCGGTGCTGTACGCCTTTTCGGCGCTCATCTTGTAGCCGAAGCCTTCCTTGGTCATGAAGGCCGACATCTCGGCGCGCCCGCCCAGCTCGTCGATGAACTTCTGGTCCAGCCAGGGCTTGTAGATCTTCAGCGCGGGGTTGGTGAGCAGGCCGTAGCGGTAGAAGCGCTCGATGTCGTTGCCCTTGAAGGTGGAGCCGTCGCCCCAGATGTGGACGTCGTCCTCCTTCATCGCGGCCACCAGCATGGTGCCGGTCACGGCGCGGCCCAGCGGCGTGGTGTTGAAATAGGTGATGCCACCGGTGCTGATGTGGAACGCTCCGGCCTGGATGGCGGCAATGCCCTCGTGCGCCAGCTGTGTGCGGCAGTCGATCAGGCGGGCCTTCTCGGCGCCGTATTCCATGGCCTTGCGGGGAATCTCGTCGTAGTCGGCTTCGTCAGGCTGGCCCAGGTTGGCGGTGTAGGCGTAGGGCAGGGCGCCCTTGTTCTTCATCCAGCGCAGCGCGGCGCTGGTGTCGAGGCCGCCCGAGAAGGCGATGCCGACCTTCTGGCCGACGGGGAGGTGTTGCAGGATGGTTGCCATGGGATTCTCTTGAAAATTGATAGCTGCCCGCGCTTGCCTAGTAAGCGCTAGAGGCCTAAAACATGCTCAGCCGTAGTGGCAGATGTAGTGGAAGGCCTCGGTCACTCGGATGTTGAATTTGGAATTGCCCGGCACGCTGAACTTCTCGCCCGCGCCCACCTTGACCCAGGCGTCGGTGCCGTCCAGCTGGTATTCGCAGGATCCGCCCACGCATTCCATGATCTCGGGTGCGCCCGTGCCGAAGGTCAACGTGGCCGGCAGCACCACACCCACCGACTTCTTCGTGCCATCGGGGTACGTGAGGTTGTGGCTCACGCACTTGCCGTCAAAGTACACATTGGCCTGGGTGGTGACGGAAACACCGTCGATTTTTTCGGTGGTCATGGATGGGGACGCAGAGGATGGGACAAACCATCAATTCTAGAGCCTGCGCGTGCCGGCGCGCCCCGTGCGGGCGCGGGGCGGCGTTTGCCCCGCAGCAACGAAAAAGGGCTCCGAAGAGCCCTTTGGCATGTGCCGTCTGCGTGCTGGCCGCCAGGCCGAGGCGCTCTGCTCAGCGCCAGTAACGGTCGTGGTAGCGGGGCGCGCGGTAGGGATGGCCATAGTTGTCGCGGTATTCGATCACGGTGACGGGCGGCTCCACGATGTAGGCCGGCGGGCCCGGCTGGGTGGACACCACCACGCCCGGCTGCGCATAGCCGCCGGAATAGGTAGGAGAGTAGGTGGGGGCGTAGGTGGGCGGGTATGTGGCGGGAGCGCGCGACACTCCCGGCACCGCCGGCTGCACGGTGAGTGGAATCCACGCGCCTGGGTCGGTCTGTGTGCGCGTGTTGTAGTGCCGGCCGGCGTATTCGTAGACCACGTCGTAGCCGACAATCTGGTTGTCGTAGTAGGTTTCGGTCGTGCAGCGCTGCACGTTCTGGTAGCCGGGGCGGCCGCCCTCGATCTGGTTGCCCAGCACCGCGCCCCCAATCACCCCCAGGGCCGTGGCCGCGGCGCGGCCGCTGCCGCCGCCGATGGCGTTGCCCGCGGCGCCGCCGGCAATCGCGCCCAGCACCGCGCCCGCGCCGGAGGTGGGGCGGGCGCCGCTGTAGATGGTCTCGTTGCCGCAGACCTGCTGCGGAATCGCGATCTGCTCGGTGATGGGCGTGGCCGACAGCACGCGGCCCTGTTCCTGCGCCTGGGCGGCCAGCGCGGCCGTGGCGAGGGCCGCGAGGACAAAAATCTTGTTCATGGGCAAAAAGCTCCTTTCGGTCGGCCTACAACGCGCCGAACCTGCGGGAAGTTTCAGCCCGGCGCGTCAACACACCCGCGCCGACCCGTAAATCTGCGTAAAGATGTGTTGCCTCATGCCTTGGAGTGGCCGGCCGCGCGTGCGTTCCATGCCTCGGGGCTGAAGCCCACCGTCACGTCACCCGCGGGGCCGCCCTGCCACTCGACCACGGGCCGCTTGATGACCGAGGGCTGCTCGCACATCAGCGCGGCCGCGCTGCGGGCGTCCGTCACGCCGGCCTGCACGGCCGTGTCCAGCTTGCGCCAGGTCGTGCCCTGGCGGTTGAGCAGCTTCTCCCAGCCCACGGCGGCCATCCACGCGGGCAGGCGCTCGGCGGGCACGCCTTGCTTCTTGAAGTCGTGGAACTCATAGGCCAAGCCTCGCTCCTGCAGCCAGGCGCGGGCCTTCTTGACGGTGTCGCAGTTGGGAATGCCGTAGACGATGATCGTGGGGGTACTCATGGCCCGGGATCATCGCGCAAGCCCGGCTCGGCGACAATTCGTGGGCTATGCACATTCCTCCGCAGACACTGGAAGGCTGGCTTCGCCACTGCGAGCAGCTGCACCCCAAGAACATCGACATGGGCCTGGAGCGCGTGGGCGAGGTGGCGCGCCGCCTGGGGCTGCGCTTCAACTGCCCCGTGATCACCGTGGCGGGCACCAACGGCAAGGGCTCGACCTGCGCCATGCTGGAGGCCGTGGCCCTGCAGGCCGGCTACCGTACGGGGGTCTATACATCGCCCCATCTGGTGCATTTTGAGGAGCGTTGCCGCATCCATGGCGAGATCGTCGATGCCGCGTCATTGGTGGCCAGCTTCGAGGCGGTGGAGCGGGCGCGCACGCAGAACGGCAACGAGGTCACGCTGACCTACTTCGAATTCACCACGCTCGCCGTCCTGCGGCACATGAGCCTGTCGCTGCTGGACGTGGCCATCCTGGAGGTGGGGCTGGGCGGGCGGCTGGATGCCACCAACATCATCGACGCCGACTGCGCGGTGATCACCAGCGTGGACATCGACCATGTGGAGTTCCTCGGGCCTGACCGCGAAACCATCGGCCGCGAGAAGGCCGGCATCATGCGCACCGGCCGCCCCGTGGTGGTGAGCGACCCCATGCCGCCGCAGAGCGTGATCGACCATGCGCGCGAGATCGGCGCCGACCTGTGGCGCTTCGGGCAGGACTTCAACTTCTCGGGCGACAAGCAGCAGTGGGCGTGGGCCGGGCGCGGGCGCCGCTATGCGGGCCTGGCGTATCCGGCGCTGCGGGGCGCCAACCAACTGGTCAATGCCTCGGGCGCACTCGCTGCGCTGGAGGCAGTGCGCGAACGCCTGCCCATCACCGCGCAGGCGGTGCGCGCCGGTCTGGCGCTGGTGGAACTGCCCGGGCGCTTCCAGATCGTGCCGGGCCAGCCCACGCTGGTGCTGGACGTGGCACACAACCCGCACTCGGTGGCGGCGCTCACGGCCAATCTGGACGCCATGGGCTACTTCCCGACCACGCACGCGGTGTTTGGCGCCATGGCCGACAAGGATCTGGCGCCCATGCTGGCCAAGGTGGGGCCGGTGATCGACCGCTGGTATTTCACCGACCTGCCCACGCCGCGCGCCGAGACGGCCGCCAGCCTGCAGCAGAAATGGAATGCGCTGCAGATGGTGGCCGGAGGGCGCCGTGAGGTCGCCACCAGCCTGCACGCCAACCCCGAGGAGGCGCTGCGCGCGGCCGTGGAGGCCGCGGACCCCGCTGATAGAATTGTGGTCTTTGGCTCGTTCTACACGGTGGGTGGCGTGCTCCAGCATGGGGTGCCGCGCCTGCAGGCCAAGCATCTGGGCGCATAACGAGTCCGCACTCCATGGCATTTTTCAAGTTTCGTTGGCCTGGCCGGCAGGAGCCGTCGGGCGACACCAACAAACCCGCCAAGCGCTCACGCACTCCGCAGGCCGAGAGCATCGAGGAAATGCGCCGACGCGCGCGCCACCGCCTGCTGGGCGCGGCAGTGCTGGTGCTGGTGGGCGTGGTGGGCTTCCCCCTGCTGTTCGACACCCAGCCGCGGCCGGTCCCGGTGAATGTGGCGATGGACATTCCCGATCGCCACAAGGTGGCTCCGCTGGTGGTGCCGCAGCAAGAGGCCAACACACCCCGCGCCGCGGAGCCGGCGACTTCCGGCCTGGATGCGGGCGAGGAAGTGGTGGCGTCCCGCCCACGCAGTGCGCCAGCGGCCTCGCAGCCCGCTGCGCGCGTGGAACCCAAAGTGCCGGCTAAGGCGGAAACCCCGGCGGAATCCAAGCCCGAGCCCAAACCGGAGCCCAAGCCCGCGCCCAAGGCAGAGGCCAAACCGGAATCCAAACCAGAACCCCGGCCCGATCCCAAGCCTGCGCGCCAGGACGATGCTGCGCGCGCCCGCGCACTGCTCGAAGGCCGCAACCCGCAACCCAGCGCCGCGCCCGCCGCTGCGCGCGAGGAGCAGGGCCGCTTCATCGTGCAGGTAGGCGCCTTCGCGGACGCCGACAAGGCGCGCGAGGTGCGCGATCGGTTGGAGCGCTCCGGCCTCAAGACCTATACCCAGGTGGTGGACACCAAGGATGGCAAGCGCACTCGCGTGCGAGTGGGTCCGTTCACCAGCCGGGCAGAGGCCGACAAGGCGGCCGGCCGCGTCAAGGGCGCGGGGCTGTCCGCGTCGGTGTTGGCGTTGTAGGCCGGCTGGCGGCCCGGGACGGCGTTTCAAAGGTTGCGCATGGCGGCGCTGGACTGGATCTTCCTGGTGGTGCTGTGCGCGTCGCTGCTGATCGGTGCATGGCGCGGGCTGGTGTTCGAGTTGCTGTCGCTGGCCGGCTGGGTGGTGGCGTTCTTTGTCGCGCAATGGTTTGCGGACGATATGGGCGCGCTGCTGCCCATGGGACAGGCGGATGCCACCTGGCGCCATGTGGCGGGCTTCGCGGTGGTGTTCGTCGGTGCGGTGTTTGCGTGTGGGCTGGTGGCGTGGCTGCTCAAGAAACTGGTCGAGGCGGTGGGCCTGCGGCCCGCGGACAGGGCGCTAGGGGCACTGTTTGGCGTGCTGCGCGGCCTGGTGCTGCTGCTGGCCGTGGTGCTGGTGGCCGGCTGGACGCCGATGCAGGATGCGCCGTGGTGGAAGGAATCGCAGGCCGCCCCCCTGTTGCAAGGGGCGCTCAAGGGGTTGAGGCCCGCGCTGCCGGATGAACTGGGCCGCCATCTGCCTTCCTAGCGGGCCTGGCGGCTCGGCCGCGGTGAGTGATGTGTGTGATCGGCGGGAAACCCCGCCGCCAAAACTGGAACGAAACTATGTGTGGAATTGTCGGCGTGGTCAGCACGGCCCCCGTGAATCAGCTGATCTATGACGCCTTGCTGCTGCTGCAGCACCGGGGACAGGACGCCGCGGGCATCGTCACGCAGCAAGGGCGCAAGTTCTTCATGCACAAGGCCAAGGGCATGGTGCGCGACGTGTTTCGCACGCGCAACATGCGCGCACTGCCCGGCACCATCGGCCTGGGGCAGGTGCGCTATCCCACCGCGGGCAATGCCTCCAGCGAGGAGGAGGCCCAGCCGTTCTACGTGAACGCGCCGTTCGGCATCGTGATGGTGCACAACGGCAACCTCACCAACGCCAAGCAGCTGCGCGGCGAACTGGCCGACACCGACCACCGCCACACCAACACCGAGAGCGACTCCGAAGTGCTGCTCAACGTGCTGGCGCATGAGTTGGCGCGCGCCACCAGCGGCGCGCCGCTGCAGTCCGAGGACGTGTTCAAGGCCGTGCGCGCGGTGCACAAGCGCGTCAAGGGCTCCTACGCCGTGATCGCGCTGATCGCCGGCTACGGCCTGCTGGCGTTCCGCGACCCGTTTGGCATCCGCCCGCTGTGCATGGGCCGCGGCGCGGACGGCACCGTGATGCTGGCGAGCGAATCCGTGGCGCTGGAGGGCACGACCCAGGTGCTGGACCGTGACGTCGCGCCCGGCGAGGCCGTGTTCGTGCACGCCGACGGCCGCGTGGAAACCCAGCAGTGCGCCGAGAACCCGCACCTCAACCCCTGCGTGTTCGAGTACGTGTATTTGGCGCGTCCCGACTCGGTGATGGACGGCATCTCGGTCTACCAGGCGCGACTGAACATGGGCGAGACGCTGGCCAAGCGCGTGATCTCCACCGTGCCTCCCAGCGAGATCGACGCCATCATCCCCATCCCCGAATCCAGCCGCCCCAGCGCCATGCAGCTCGCGCAGCTGCTGGGCATTCCGTACCGCGAGGGCTTCGTCAAGAACCGCTACGTGGGCCGCACCTTCATCATGCCGGGGCAGGGCGTGCGCAAGAAGTCGGTGCGCCAGAAGCTCAACGCTATCGGCAGCGAGTTCAAGGGCCGCAAGGTGCTGCTGGTAGACGACTCCATCGTGCGTGGCACCACCTCGAAGGAGATCGTGCAGATGGCGCGCGACGCCGGCGCGGTGAAGGTCTACCTGGCTTCTGCCGCGCCGCCGGTGCGCCACCCCAATGTCTATGGCATCGACATGCCCACGCGCTCCGAGCTGGTCGCGCACGGCCGCACGGTGGAGGAGATCCGCCAGCTGATCGGCGCCGACGCACTGATTTACCAAGACGTCGAGGCCATGAAGCAGGCCGTGGGCAAGATCAACCGCAAGGTGGAGGGGTTCGAGGCCTCGTGCTTCGACGGCGTGTACATCACCGGCGACATCTCCGACGAGGAAGTGACGGCGCTCAACGAGGGCCGCAACCGGGGTGGTGAAGAGGAGCAGGAAGACACCTCCCGGCTGTCCCTGCCCAACGCCCAGGAGGCGTGAGTACACTCGCGCTCATCAAAAAGATGAGCGCCTTGCGCTTGTTTGTACTGGGTTTCAGTGTAAAAAATGGCTGAAGTCCAGGTACAGCAAGCGCTATCAGCTCCTATTTTTTAGAACAAGGACCGCCACCGTGACCGATCAACCCCTGCCCGAGGGGCTGCGCCCTGAGACCCTCGCCGTTCGCGAGGCCGTCGCGCGCAGCCAGTGGGGCGAGCACAGCGAGGCGCTGTACATGACCAGCAGCTTCGTGCAGAGCGACTGCGAAAGCGCCGCACGCCGCTTCGCCAACGAAGAGCCGGGCTACACCTACACCCGCACCGCCAACCCCACGGTCAGCAGTTTCGAGCGCCGCCTGGCGGCCATGGAGGGCACGGAATGCGCGGTGGCCACCAGCACCGGCATGTCGGCCATCCTGCTGATGGCGCTCACCGTGCTCAAGAGCGGCGACCACGTGGTGGCCTCGCAGTCCATGTTCGGCTCCACGCTCAAGCTGCTCGGGTCGGAGATGGCGCGCTTCGGCGTAGAGACGACCTTTGTCTCGCAGACCGACCTGCAGTCGTGGGAGACGGCCATCCGCCCGAACACCCGCTTGCTGTTTGCCGAGACACCGACCAACCCGCTGGGCGACCTGTGTGACATCGCCGCACTGGCGCAGATCGCGCATGCGCGCGGCCTGCTGTTGGCGGTGGACAACAGCTTCTGCTCGCCCGCGCTGCAGCGCCCGGCGCAATTGGGCGCTGACCTGGTGGTCTACTCGGGCACCAAACTGCTGGACGGCCAGGGCCGCGTGATGGCGGGCGCCGTGTGCGGCACCACTGCGCTGGTGGACAAGGTCATGGGCACTTTCATGCGCAGCGCCGGGCTGAACCTGTCGCCGTTCAACGCATGGGTCGTGCTCAAGGGGCTGGAGACGCTGTCGCTGCGCGTGCGCGCGCAAAGCGCTGCGGCTTTGGAACTGGCGACCTGGCTGGCCACACATCCCAAGGTGGCGCGCGTGCACTATTCGGGCCTGGCTAGTCATCCGCAGCATGCATTGGCCATGCGCCAGCAGGGCGGCATGGGCGGCCCGGTGCTAGCGTTCGACGTGGTGGGGCAAGGCGCGGCGCAGCTGCGCGCGAATGCCTTCCACGTCATCGACAGCACGCGCGTGTGCTCCATCACCGCCAACTTGGGCGACGTGAAGACCACCATCACCCATCCGGCCAGCACCTCGCACGGGCGCCTCACGGAAGAGCAACGCCAGGCGGCCGGCATCGGCCAGGGGCTGATCCGCGTCTCCGTAGGCCTGGAACATATCGACGATCTGAAGACAGACCTTTGCCGAGGCCTGGACACCCTGCCATGACACAACAACAAGTACGCACCCGTTTCGCCCCGTCGCCCACGGGCTTCATCCACCTGGGCAACATCCGCTCCGCGCTCTATCCCTGGGCCTTCGCGCGTGCCAACGACGGTGTGTTCATCCTGCGCATTGAGGACACTGATCTGGAGCGTTCCACTCAGGCCTCGGTCGACGTCATCCTGGAGGGCATGTCCTGGCTGCAGCTCGACCATGACGAGGGCCCGTACTACCAGATGCAGCGCATGGAGCGCTACAAGGAAGTCCTGGCCCAACTGCAGGCTGCGGGCCATGTCTATCCTTGCTACATGAGCGTGGAAGAGCTCGACGCCTTGCGTGAGCGCCAGATGGCCGCGAAGGAAAAGCCCCGCTATGACGGCACTTGGCGCCCCGAGCCCGGCAAGGTGCTGCCGCCCGTGCCGGAAGGCGTGAAGCCTGTGCTGCGCTTCAAGACGCCCCAGGACGGCGTGGTCGGCTGGGACGACAAGTGCAAGGGGCGCATCGAGTTCCAGAACAGCGAGCTGGACGACCTGGTCATCGCGCGCCCGGACGGCACGCCCACCTACAACTTCTGCGTTTGCGTGGACGACATGGACATGCGCATCACCCACGTGATTCGCGGCGACGACCATGTGAACAACACACCGCGCCAGATCCACATCTTCGAGGCCCTGGGCGCCACTGTGCCCGTGTTTGCCCACCTGCCCACCGTGCTCAACGAGCAGGGTGAGAAGATGAGCAAGCGCAACGGTGCCAAGGCCGTGACGCAGTACCGCGACGAGGGCTATCTGCCCGACGCCATGGTCAACTACCTGGCCCGATTGGGCTGGAGCCATGGCGATGACGAGATCTTCAGCCGCGCGCAATTCCTGGAGTGGTTCAACCTGGATCACCTGGGCCGCAGCGCCGGCCAGTTCGACGAGGCCAAGCTGCGCTGGGTGAACGCACAGCATCTCAAGGCCATGGAAGATGCGCAGTTGGCAGCACTCGTCCGGCCCTTCGTCGTGCAGGCGGGTGTTCCAGAGGCGCAGTTGGATGCTGATGACCGCTTGCCGCGCATCTGCGCGCTGTTCAAAGACCGCTGCGAAACGCTGGTGGACCTGGCACGCTGGGCGCGCGTGTTCTATGTGGACGCCATCGAGCCCGATGCAGACGACTTCGCGAAGCACGTGACTGAGACCGCCGCACCGGCGCTCGACGCCTTTGCCGCCGCCATGGAAACCGTGGCGTGGAACAAGGATGCGATCAACGCTGCGATCAAGGATGTCCTCAAGCAGCTGGGTTTGAAGATGCCGCAACTCGCTATGCCCGTGCGGGTGCTGACCATGGGTACCGCGCATACGCCGTCGGTGGATGCCGTGCTCGAACTGCTGGGTCGCGAAAAAATCCTCGCGCGATTGAAAAGTCGCTAAAAACCTGTCTATAATTCAAGGCTCAGGTGATGACGACAGTTAAGAAATTAAATGTCGAAGTCAAAGGGGGTATAGCTCAGCTGGGAGAGCGCTTGCATGGCATGCAAGAGGTCAGCGGTTCGATCCCGCTTACCTCCACCACCTGATGATTTGAACGGAAGTTCTTAGGTTTTGACCCTATCGTCTAGAGGCCTAGGACATCACCCTTTCACGGTGAGTACCGGGGTTCGAATCCCCGTAGGGTCGCCAAGTTTGGCTGCACTTGATTCGCAAGAATGCAAGCAGCTACCGACGCGGAGTGGTAGTTCAGTCGGTTAGAATACCGGCCTGTCACGCCGGGGGTCGCGGGTTCGAGTCCCGTCCACTCCGCCATCTTGGGGGTATAGCTCAGCTGGGAGAGCGCTTGCATGGCATGCAAGAGGTCAGCGGTTCGATCCCGCTTACCTCCACCAAGATTTGTTGGTTTGCAAGTTTCTAGGTTTTGACCCTATCGTCTAGAGGCCTAGGACATCACCCTTTCACGGTGAGTACCGGGGTTCGAATCCCCGTAGGGTCGCCAAGTTTTGTGGCACTTGGCTCGGTTGCATTAGCAACAGGGCAAAAGTCACACCGACGCGGAGTGGTAGTTCAGTCGGTTAGAATACCGGCCTGTCACGCCGGGGGTCGCGGGTTCGAGTCCCGTCCACTCCGCCAATATCAAAAAAGCCGCTGCAAAATTATTTGCAGCGGCTTTTTTTCTGTGTTTTCAGAATTTATTGCGACAGCCAAGCAGCTATGCGGACATAGGGCGTCGCTCCGCTACGTGGCTGAATGTCCATGGTTCCACTCCCGGCATGTCCAATCAGGCTACTGAGAATCTGTCCATTCGCATCAATAAATGCGCTAAACCCTACGTTGTTTGCACGTACTAGCGGTTTTTGTGCTTCGGCCGCGCGCACGCGCGCAATTGTCAGCGCTTGCGCCACGTAAAAACTGGACGCAATCCACGAATCACTCGACACGTTGACCAGAAGACTCGCATCTATCGCTTGACGGGCGGCTTTGCCAGGGTAGGCGAGTTCGCTGCAAATCGTCGGTCCAAGTGGCACGCCCGCAGCGATCAACGGGGGTTGTACCGATGCTCCAGGTAGAAAATCGGCTAGAGGATATCGATACAGATATGGATAAGCCCAACTCAGGGCTGGTGTGTCGGGCAAGTATTCGGTGAATGGCAGAAGTAACTCCTTGACATAGGTCTCGGCGGTTCCTGCACCGTCGATGTGAATCAAAGTGTTCTGCTGTGCACCTCCCTCTGTACCGGGCATAACGGTTTGAAACGCAAACCCCGGCATCCCAAACAGGAGCGATACACGCGAAATGCGTGCGGCTTCTACTACGGCGCGGCGGTAGTTTGCCGGCAGCACTCCTGGCCGCTGTACCAAAAATAACTCTGGAAATACGACGATATTGGCCTCTGGATTCTGTGCCGCGGCATACAGCGCGGCCATTGCTTCCAATTGTTCTGTTGGGTTGTATTTTGTGTCTTCTGACCAGTGGGTATGCACGAGCCTGACAGCGATAGGGTGCTCCATGGCGCGAGTCCAAGCCACATGCTGCAATGACCAGCCGGCTATGCAGGCCAGAACCCATGCGGTGGTGAGTTTGAAGAGACGGCCGCTCTGGCGAAAGCGCTGAATAGATTGGAGGCAAGCAGCTGCAATCGCCCATATGGCAAGCGCGACGCCAGTGCTACCCGCTATGGGATACAGGCCGCGCAATATGGCGTTGTCCACCTGGCTGTAACCCAGTAGTCCCCAGGGTAGCGCCCAGAACCCCATGGTGCGTATCACTTCGGCAGAGGTCCAGCCTAAGCCCGTGCACGCTGCCAGTGCCAACATACCCCGCTTTTGCAGAGCACGGCAGCCTGCGCGCAGAGTTGCAAAGCAAACGCAATAGAGAGCGGTGTGAAAAGCCACCAGCACGCCGCACACCAGCAGTGTGTCGCCGAGATCGTTAGCGGGTGGTCGATAAATCCCAAGCCCCACCCAAAACAATGCTCCGATCAGAAAGGAGCAGGCAAACACAGAAAAAGCGCGCAACTCATGCAGGAAAGAAATTTGCTGCCTGAGCACCGTCAAGAGAACGACGGCGGCGGCGATAGCGATAGGCGCCGCAGCCCGGGGCTCGGACAAGGCCAATCCGGCGCATAACCCCGCCCCACAGGATAGTGCGACGCTAAGAGTGGTGGTCGGACGATGCCCCACTGCAGATTTATGTAGCGTGTGGTGAAAAATGGCTTTCTTTCTAAGAAAACGCTTGGGATGAAACAACGGTGAACCACAAGCGACCCCAAGAGGGGAAGGATCTACTCTCGCTATGGAAGTTTGAGAATCATTAATTTACATATAAGTTAAATAGAAACTCTTTGAAAACTATTGCTCTACTTGTACGCAAAAAATTACATTTGTCCAATGTGGGTTTGAAACATAATGTAATCAAAGTAAGCGTGCTAGTTTTGTCACATTCATCAGGGGTAGGAGTCCATAAGATGCGCTTCGCACGCGGGGTTCAGCCCAGCATGTGGTTTTATTTTTACTTCTGAGGAGGGATATATGCTTTTTTCTACGAACCAGTCGCTTCGCAAAGTACGTGGTCAGGGAATGACTGAATACATCATCATCGTGGCGCTAATCGCCATTGCTGCTATCGGTGTTTATAGCGCTTTTGGTAATGTGGTAAAGGGGCAGACGGGTGCCATGGCCGCTGAGCTGGGCGGTAAGGATGGTTCAAGTGCTGCCAATCTGGCGAAGACGCAGGCAGAGGGTGCTGGTTCGCGTGGTTCTTCCAAGCACACTCTGGAGAATTTCCAAGATTCTGCAGCCAAGGGTCGCTGATATCGGTGATCTGCTTGGTAGCCCAGTGGCTACCGAGCAGGGTCCCGTTTTAATGGTGATGATGATTTTGGGTGTGTGAAAGGTTTTGAAGTGCGGGTAATTGGTGGAATAACAAAAAGTATTTGTTGCGCGAAGTGGTTGGCGTCTGTTTTGCTTTTTGTTGGATTGACACCCGCGTGGGCGCAAACCCATTCACTCCTTTCCGGTATGCCTGGATACAAGGCACAGCCCCCCAAAGTGGTTGAATTTGGTAGTTACACGGAAGGCGACCTTTTCTATTGCCAGCCTGGTAAGCGGTGCACCAGTGGCGACCCTGGGTTTAACGACGAAGGAAAGCTTGTTGCCGAGGGTAAAGTCACGGTGCAGCGCTATTCGACGGAAAAGCCGGCAGGGACACTTGCCGTGTTTCGGAACTATGAAAATGCCATCCGTGAAATGGGCGGCAGGCGCCTGACCTATACATCAACGCATGACACGACCAATGTCTTTCTGATCGATCGACAAGGTGCAAAGGTATGGATCGTGCTGTCCAACGCATACGACAGTGGCTACCAACTGACCTATATCGAGGCCAAGCCTCTGCAGCAGGTGGTGAAAGCAGGGCAATTGGCAGATGCCATCCACAAGCAGGGCTTTGCGACTCTCTACATCAACTTTGATAACAACAAATCGGACGTAAAGCCTGAGGCCAAGCCTGCCATGGAAGAAGTGGTGGCCTTGCTCAAGGCTGATAGCGTGCTGCGGCTGTCGATTGAGGGGCATACCGACAACGTGGGGAACGCGGTGACAAATAAAACGCTTTCGCAGGCTAGGGCTCAGAGCGTAGTGAAGGCACTGGTGGCGAGCGGCATTGATGCCAAGCGCCTGCAGGCAAAGGGCTTTGGCAGCGAAGTGCCGGTTGCCGATAACCGGTCGGAAGAAGGCCGCGCCAAGAACCGGCGGGTGGAACTGGTCAAACTGAAATAACAGCGTAGGGATTGCACCCTGCGCACTGTGGCCCTCAGGGCTGTGTGCAATGTTGCGAGGGAGGGCGGATATGCCGAATATCGGTACGCTGCGGTCAATTCCGCCGCGCGTGGCATGTGCTGGGCAGCGAGGGCAGGTGCTGGTCTGGTTTTTGGCCTTCGCTGCCACATTGGCGGTGGTGTTTGCGGGCGTGTATAGCGTTGGCCAAGCTACTAGCGAAAAGCAAAAAGTAGTGAATGCAGCGGATGCTGCGGCCTATTCGGGCGCGCTGGTTGAGGCGCGGGCCTTGAACCTTATTGCCTATACCAATCGGTCGGTGGTGGCCAACGAGGTGCTGATCGCGCAGATGGTCAGCCTTCAGTCCTGGACAGACTATTTTGAGCGCGCCACGTCCAACTACCAGACTATTTTCAATGCATTGAGTGGCATTCCTTATGTTGGTGCAGCGTTCAAAGCGTTGGCGGTCACGATGCAGGCGCTCAACAAAATAGTCGTCGTGCAGCAGAAAGTTCTCAATGGGGTGGTGCCTTCAGTGATTCGCTCCTGGGAAGGGCTCTTTGCGGTCTGGTACACAGGCGTTATTCGCCCTGCATTCATGCCGCCGGTAATGGCGCAGGCGGCGCGTTCTGCGTCAGCAGCTGTGTTGCAGGCGAATGTTGCGACCCAAGGAGGGCGTAGGGATACCGCCGCGCATCTCATCCAAACCACTACTTTGATGGCTCGTAATGAGTTTGAGTGGCAGCGCGCCACTCGTTATTACACGGGAAATGACCGCAAGTATGCGCGAGACTTGATTCTGGCTTCCAGGGACGAATTTTCGACCAACCGACCGGGCAGTGAAATATTTTTTCTGAATGTATTGTTCGGTAATAGCTCTATGTGTGTGCCGTTTACATTCAAGATTGGCTCTGAGAAGCAGGGACCCACCCGTCTGGTGAATTTTGATCGTTGGGAAGCGCAGGACACTCTCGAGTTCAAACAGAAGATTGGTCCCCGGGGGTGTAGCTGGGGTAAAGGCACCATGGCGGAGCCGATCGGGTGGGGGCGTTCGGTGGCCGATCAGCGCGGCCAGACTAATGGTACCCGTATCAACACGGATGGCGGAGCAGGAGCGCTCGCCTGGAAGGCGACCAACAAAAATAGCGGATGGACGGGTATCAAATCGCTCTACGACGTGGAACGTGACAACAAGGGCAAGCCGCGTAGCGAAGACTTTACCTATGCTATTGCCGCGGCCAAGTACAAGGGGGACATCCGTACCAACGAGAGCCTGGGGTTTGAATCCCGTGCCATGGCGGGGCCGCTGGGCTCGCCCGACCTGAAAGCGGGATTCGCCAAGGATCAGATGATTTCGCTGGCGGAGGCGCGCATTTTCTTCGCTCGGCCTGTACGCAACAACCTGGATATTACGGGCAGCGGACTATTTCGTGCGGATAGTTTTCAGGAGTACGCCAGTCTCTACAACCCTTATTGGCAGGTCCGTTTGTCGGCTCCTTCTCAGGCCACGCGCTTGCTGGTGTACGGCGCTGCCGGGCTCAATCCGGCGCTTGAGGTGTTTGCCCAATGATGACGAGTTTTTCTGGGCACCGCCTGTGCGCGATTGGTGGCACGGTCTTGGCGGCCTTGTTGGTTCTGCCGGCGTGTTCGCCAAATGATTCGGCAGCCCAAACGGCTGGTGGTGGCATCAAATCTCAAACCATCACCATCGTGCGAGAGCGCCGGCCTGAGGACCCTGCCGCCTATCTGAAGATGATGCGCAACACCTTGGCGCGCTGCCAGGAGACCAAGGCAGAGCTGGCGCGGGTATTAGGCAAGCCGTACGACCCGCAGGCGGAGGCCCTGTCGGACGATGAGTTGATGAAGCTCGAAACGGAAGTGATCGAGGAGTACTTTGACGGCGATCGCTATGCAAAGGTTGTGAACAGCAGTTTGCTGAAAACCGAAGTATGGGGTCCGAACGAAGGCGAGAGTTGCAGGCCTGTCGCCAAGCGAATTCGCAACATTCGGCTGCAGCCAACCCGTTGCAAGCAGATCGATGTGGCGTATGACCTGGATGAGGGCACCGGTATCCGCGAACAGGCGGAAGACATCTGCGCGCCACGCAGCCGTGGATCTGCAGAGCCTATGGGTGAATTGGTGGATATACCTGGAACCGGCCACCGGTGCCGCTGGAATGTGGCGGAAGGCGGGGCGCCCGCGCGGGCCTGCCTGCTGGATCCACTGCATTTTTACCCATCCACCGGCGCTGATCTGGTGGTCATGAGTACCTCCGCGCGACAAGCGCTTCCCGCGCAATTCCCGATAGACGACATGGCCATGATCGCCAACGGGGTGGCGACGGTGGAGCGCCCGCTGCGCGTAGAGATCGGCAAGCCCATCGCACCAGGGGTGTTCGAGGTTCCGGCGGATGCCAAGGCGTTTCCCCTCAGCGATGGCAGGGGCTGACGCGGCATGTCTTTACCCGTGATGCGACAAGCACTCTCATGATCGTCAACGCTCCACCCCGACAGCGCGGTCAGGCGACGACCGAGTTCATCGTCAGCCTGTTCGTGCTCATTCCTCTGTTCTTTGGTGTGTTCTATTTTGCGCGGTATGCGGATGTGAAGCACTCTGCCATTCAGGCCAGCCGCTATGTGGCTTTCGAGCGCAGTTGGGATCCCTACAGCCGCGCCAAGACCGCGGGTCAACTGGCAGAGGAGACGCGCGCGCGGTTCTTCATGTCCGTGGAGCGCAATGGCGGGCAGATCAAATACCGCGATAGCACGATGGGGCAGGACGCCTCGGCGAAGGGCAACCGTGTGCCCTTGTGGAGCGACGCCGCATACCAGCCGCTGCTGCAAAGCTATGCGGATGTGAGCATCCGCGAGGTCGATACGGGCCCGCTGGCCACGGGGCTGGTCGGTAAGTTGCAGCAAACCATGGCGACGCCCGTGTTCAAGCTGCCGACCAGCGGCATCGTCAAGGCCGAAGTGACGGTGCCTCTCAGCAATATTGCGCATTACGACGCGCTGCGCGATGTCAATGTGGGAATGCCGGGTGCGACGGCGCTGGGCGCTGGGGTCTGGAACGCTAGCGGTGCGAACAACGGCAGCGAAAGCGTTTGCGCTCGGGTAAAGCCGACCGTGTTGGGTTCTTATATCAAGCCGGTGGCGGATGTGTTGGGAATGCTCATGTCCCCGTCCTTCGAAAAGAAGGCGCCCGACGTGGGGCTCATCCTGCCTGAGTACGACATCCCGGGCAGTGTGCGCGACAAGGCGGACAACGCCGTACCTTACAGCCGCCAGGCGCGCACGCGCTGCTGAGTCCCGTCATGTTCGTCCGACTGATTGCCCTGCTGCTGACCATGACCTGTGCGACCGTATTGGCGCAGGAGTCGTTCACGCGCACCGCCACGCCTTGGCCCGATGTGCCGCCGCCGCCGAGGGCTCAGGTGCAGTGGGTGTCGGACGACATGCGCGTCAACGGCGTGCCTATGAAGGTGCAGGCGTTCCAGAGCCGAGCTTCCAAGGACGAGGTGGTGGCGTTCTACATGGCGCATTGGCGCATTGCGGTCAATGCGGTGCCGGATCCGGCCAAACCCCCCGCATCCGTCACTGCCCACGGACCGGACACCCTGGTGGCGCGTGCGCATGGGCCGTATTACAGCCTGGTGAAGGTGCGTAGTGCCTCCGATGGAGGCTCCGAAGGCACGATTTCTACCTCGCTGCTGCTGGGCGTGGAGCCGCGTATCGATGCCAGCGGCATTCCGGCGCCACGCAGCGCCACGCCTGTCAATGTGGTCGAGTCGATCGATAACGGCAAGCGCAACAAGCAGGTGATGTTGGTGAGCCGCGAGGCGCTGGACAGCATTGCCAGCTACTACCAGACGCAGCTGGCGGCCAGCGGCTGGTCGTTGCTGCAGGAGCAGAACGCCAGCGCGAAGGGGAGCCAGGGGCCCGCCATCGTACGGATGTACGGACGTGACAAGCAGCAACTCGATGTGGCAATGGGGGTGGACGCAGAGCGGCGCCTCACCATCGTCACGGTCAATCTGGTGCAGTTCTGACTGCAAGGCGCACAGACATGCAACGCTCCGCACGCATCGTTTTTTCAGTTTCCCGTGGCTTTGCAACGGTGGAGTACTGCATCGTCTGCGCGCTGGTGGTGATGGTGCTCTTCGCGGCACCGAATACGCCCCAGATGCTGGTGGATGCCGTCAAAGCCTTCTATCGCACGCTCACTTTCTTCGTTTCACTTCCTTGAGGCTTTTTCCGTGGCTGTATCACTCAACAAAAATTGGCTGCTGCTCGCAGGCGCCATTGCATTGGGGGGACTGGCGTTCTTTCTAAGTAACAAGGCTATCAACTCCCGGATCACGGAGCTGGAGGAAGAAGCCAACCGCGGCAAGACCTTGGTGCCGGTGGTGGTGGCCAGCCGGCCCCTGCAGGCCGGCGATGTGCTGGATGCGAGTGTGGTGGCCGTACGTAAGATTCCGTCTGAGTTCGTCAACCGGAACACGGTGGTTCCAGACACATACGATGCAGTGGACGGGCAGCCTCTCACTGTGGAAGTGCAGCGCGGCGAGCCTTTGATGACTACCTACACCGCCAGTCGGGGCGGAGAGATCTTTGCGGCCACACTCAAGGACGGGCGGCGTGCGCTGACCATCGAGGTAGACGAAATCAGCTCCATGTCGGGCATGCTGCGCCCAGGCGATCGCATCGACCTGATGCTGACGGCCAAGCCGCCAGGCGGCGACGGCAACGCCAAGGAGTTCACCTTCCCCATGCTGTCCAATGTGGAGGTGCTTGCGACCGGCCAGGCCCAGAAGGGCACGGCCAGCGCAGGTGAAGCTGCAGCGCGCGCGTACTCGCATGTCACCCTCAATGTCACGCCGCAGGATGCCACCCGCGTGATCGCCGCCAAGGCGGGGGGCAAGCTCACGGCCGTGCTGCGCGCGCCCACCGATCAGGTGGCCAACCCGAGCCCTGCATTGACCATTGACGATGTGGTGGCCTCCATTGCGCCGCGCGATGCAGATGGCAACAGCCAGCGGCTGGTGGAGTTCATCATCGGTGGCTCCGGCAGCGGGGGCAAGGTGAGCCGCACGCCCATGCTGGATGCAGCCCTGCAAGATCCGAACAACCGCGCCATCGCGGAGCGCGTAGCGCAGGCCATGGCGCAGGGGGACATGCCAGCGGCAGCGCCTACTGCAATGCCCACCCAGCCGCCAGTTTTGCGTGACACGCCGCCCCCGACACAGGTGCCTGCGGGTTCGCGTATGCCGGTGTCTTCATCGGCAGCCAGCCGCGGAGTGCCGGGTCTGGCGCATTGATCCCCGAGATTTAAAGAACGCCTCCGTTGTTTCCAATGAACACTTCTTTGCCTTTTCGTGCGCCCGCTGTGTGCGTCGTTTTCGTCTTCTTCACAGGTATCTTGGCTGTGCCCATGGCAGGCGCCGGGCCGGCGAGCGTGTCCGCGCAGCGCCCCCTCGCCGTGGTCAATGCAAGCCCCATCGCACTGTCGCTTTATGCGGGACAGGTGCGTGTGTTGCCGCAGGCGGGCGTGGAGCGCGTTGCCATTGGCAATGGGGCGCTGCTGACAGCATCCGTGGTGGCCGATAAGCAAATCGTTTTGCTGGGTGAGAGTGCGGGGGTCACGTCGCTGTATGTCTGGCTGCGCAATGGCACGCAGATCAACTACGAAGTGACGGTGAGCGCGGATCACTATGCCAAGACGGCCATGGAACTGCGCCAACTGCTGAGTCATGACAAGGGCATCAACGTTAGTGCCGTTGGCGACAAGGTCGTGCTGGACGGCATGTATGCGAACCAAGACTCGGCCGCCAAGATCCAGAAGATCGTCAAGGCTTATCCGCAGGTGCTCAATCTGGTGCGCGAGCGGCCCGAGGATCAGTTGGTGGTGCCCGAGCAGATGGTGCAGTTGGACGTGAAGGTGGTCGAGGTGCGCAAGCAGGCGCTCGACAACATCGGCGTGAAGTGGAGCAACCTGGGCGTGGCTGGCCCGACGTTTGCCACGTCGGGATACTTCTATGCCAACTCGGCCAGCTTCCGGGGACTGAACCAGGAGGGATACCCCATCACTACGCCGGCGCGACCCTTTATCTCCTATCTGGGGCTGGCCACGCAGATCACTTCAGTACTGAACTTTCTGGAGTCTAACGGAGACAGTTGGACGTTGGCCGAGCCGCGCATCAGCAGTGTCAGCGGTGGATCGTCAAAGGTGCAGGTGGGTGGCGAGATACCCATCCCGGTAAGTTCCGGTTTCGGCCAACTGTCGGTGGTCTACAAACCGTATGGCGTGATTTTGGAGTTCAAGCCGGTGATCGACAAGGCGGGCAACGTGCGCTCGTCCATCGTGGCGGAGGTGAGCCAGCCGGATCGCAGCGCAGGGCAGGGGCAGTTCGTAGCGTTTACTACCAACCGCACTGAGACCGAAGTCAGTCTGAAGCAAAACGAAACGCTGGTGATTTCCGGCCTGCTCAAAAGCGTGGGAGCGCGTAACAAGGAAGGCATTCCCGTCATCGGGCGTGCGCCGGTGCTGGGCCGGCTGTTTTCCACGCAGGAGATGACCAACGAACAGACAGAGATGCTCGTGGTCGTGACGCCGCGCATCCATACGCCGGCGACAGACCGTGCCCAGGTGCTGGCAAGCGAGAACGCTTACCAGCGCCTGAATGAAGTCAAGGACATGATCGAAAGCAAGCTGGCACGCTGATCCCACGGAATAACCACGATGCTGCATCTGCAAGTCATGACCGCCGAAGGACCCGCCGATACCCGGGTCATCAATGCCACGCGCTGCATGGTCGGGCGCGGCGAGAGAGCCGATGTCACGCTTTCCGGCTGGAAGGTGCACAAGGAACACGCGGAGATTTTTGTCTCCAATGAACAGGTGTTCGTGCGCGACCTGGGTTCGATGTTTGGTACTTATGTGGACGACACCAAGGTGACCACCTTCGGGCCGCTCAAACCCACCGATGCCATCCGCATCGGCTCGCACCAGTTGCATGCGCGCTGGGCGCGCATGCGAGAAGGCGTAGGCGAAGAGCCTGCCGACCCGTCACGCGCGACCCAGGCGATGCCTGCTGCGCCCGCGTCGGCTGCCAGTGCGCACACGGCGACTCGCATGCCTGCACCGGTAACCCAGCGCATGGCACCAACGCCCGAGCGGACCAGGGAAGAGCCGGTGCACAGCGGGGCACCCATTGCTCCCCCGGAGGTGCGGACCGCCAGTGTGCAGATCGACCAGGACTGGCTGGGCTACCGCCGACTGATCCAGGAAAAATTGATCGAATCCTTCGACATGCGCCGCACCGACGTGCACCGCATGGGCGACAAGGAGTTGCGCGAGCATACCGAGCAGGCCATCCGCGAGATTTTCCTCCACATGCCGGCGGGCATCCCCGCCGACGTGGACAAGCAGCGTCTGCTGGAGGAAGTGCGTGATGAGGCCATTGGGCTGGGCCTGCTAGAGCCGCTGCTGGCAGACCCTACGACCACTGAAATCATGGTCAATCGGGTGGACGAAATTTTCGTCGAGCGCGCCGGCCGACTGGTGCGAGTGCCGCTAGCGTTCTCCAGTGAGAAGGCCATGATGGGAGTGATCGAGCGCATTGTGGCCCCGGTGGGCCGGCGCATCGACGAAAGCTCTCCGCTGGTGGATGCGCGGCTGAAGGACGGGTCGCGTTTCAACGCCATCATTCCGCCGCTGGCCCTGAAAGGGCCGTCGATGACCATCCGCAAGTTCTCCAAGCGCAAGCTGGGCGCCGAGGATTTGATCAAGTTCGGCTCTGCCAACGCGCAGATGGTGGAGTTCCTGCAGATGGCCGTGAAGCAGCACAAGAACATCATCGTTTCGGGTGGCACCGGCTCCGGCAAGACGACGCTGCTCAATATCCTGAGCAACTTCATTCCCGAAGGCGAGCGTATCGTCACCATTGAGGATGCGGCCGAGCTGCAACTGCACCACGAGCATCTGGTGTCGCTTGAGTCGCGCCCGGCCAATGCCGAGGGCAAGGGGCAGATCGCCATCCGTGAACTGGTGAAGAACTCGCTGCGCATGCGGCCGGACCGTATCGTGGTGGGCGAATGCCGTGGCGGAGAGGCGCTGGACATGCTGCAGGCCATGAACACCGGCCATGATGGATCGCTGACTACCGCCCACGCCAACAGCCCGCGCGACATGCTGGCACGCCTGGAAGTGATGGTGCTGATGGCCGGTATGGATCTGCCCGTGACGGCTATCCGTGAGCAGGTGGCATCGGCCGTGGACATCATCGTGCAGCAAACGCGCTTTGCCTGCGGCAGCCGCAAGATCACTCGGATCACCGAGGTCACGGGGGTGGAGAGCGGCAAGATCCAGTTGCAGGATCTGTTCGAATTCGTCGAGACCGGTTTCACAGCGGAGCGCAAGACCGACGGCTACTTCACCGGCTGCGACGCCGTGCCCGAGTTCTACGAGAAGCTGCGCCAGATCGGAGTGGCGGTGGATCTCGAAATCTTCAAACGGGCGAAGTAAATGAACCCCTCCCTGCTTGTCTCCTTCGCGGTTGCGGTCAGCGTGGTGATGTTGGTGTTCTTCGTTGCACGCTCGTGGGGCCACTACCGCGCGCGCTTCACCTCGGACGCACGGGTATCGCTGGAGGATATGTTCCTGTTCATCGATCCGCAGCGCCTGTTCTTCATCAACGTGGGCGTGGTGCTGGTGCTGCCGGCGCTGGTGCTCCTGCTGACCGGAGCCGTGCCCCTGGCAGTATTGGCGGCGGTGGGCATCTTCGTGCTGCCACGCATGGCCTATGGCTATCTGAAGCGTCGGCGCGAAGCCAAGCTGATCGAGCAGATGCCTGATGCACTCAACATGCTGGCGGGGTCGCTGCGTTCGGGGGCCAGCCTGGCCATTGCGATGGATCTGGTCGCAACGGAGACGCCGCCGCCGTTCAGCCAGGAGCTGTCGCTGGTGCTGCGCGAGCAGAAGCTGGGCGTGTCGCTGGAAGACGCCTTCGAAAGCTTCGCCAAGCGGGTCAATCTGGAAGACGTGAACCTGCTGGTTTCCGCCATCACCATCTCCAAGGATGTGGGCGGCAACCTGTCCGAGGTGCTGGAGCGTCTGGCAAGCACGCTGCGCGCCAAGGCCGCCATGGAGGGCAAGATCCGGGCGCTGACATCGCAGGGCAAGCTGCAGGGCATCGTCGTCGGCCTGTTGCCGGTGTTCCTGGGGTTCGTATTGTTCCAGATGGAACCCGAGGCCATGGCGCCGCTGTTCAGCACGTATTACGGCTGGGCCGTCATGGCCGTGGTGGCTGTGCTGCTGATCATGGGGGGCGTCTTCATCAAGAAGATCGTGACCATCGATGTGTAACCCCCTGATCACGGAGCGGCCATGCTGGGCCTGATTTCTTCTCTGGTATTGGCGCTGGCCATTCTGGTCGGTCTGTGGTCGGTCTACAGCCTGTTTCGCCAGGCGCCTACCGAAGACCGTACCTACAAGGACAAGCCGCCGCTGCTGTTCCGGGTGCTGTGGCCGTTGATCAATCTGCTGGCCAACAGTCTGGGCTGGGCGCTATCGACCAAGGCCGAGGAGCGCTACACCACCGCACTGCGCCGTGCCGGTCAGGACTACGCCCTGACACCCCGACAGTTCTTTGCGGGCAAGGTGGTGTCGGCCGTGGCGGGCGCGCTGCTGGGGGTGATGCTGTCGGGCATGCTTGAGGGCGGTCTGTCCATCATCGTGGTGATTGCCATGCTGGCGTTCTTCTACCCGGATTTGTGGCTCAAGGAAACCACCAAGCAGCGCAATCTGGCCATCCTGAAGGCCCTGCCGTTCTTCATCGACCTGTTGACGCTGTCGATCGAGGCGGGCCTGAATCTGTCGGGCGCGATGCAACAGGCCGTGGCCAAGAGCGCCGGCGGGCCGCTGATGGTGGAGATCAACCGCGTACTGCGTGACGTGCGTGCCGGCAAGGCGCGCATCGATGCCTTGCGAGATTTTTCCGCACGCCTGGATTTCACGCCCATCACCAGCTTCGTGAGTGCGCTCGTGCAGGGCGAGAAAACCGGCTCCAGCCTGGGCCCCATCCTGCGTGCGCAGGCCGAGCAGCGCCGCACCGAGCGTTTCCTGCGTGCGGAGAAGCTGGCCATGGAGGCTCCCGTGAAGATGCTCGGTCCGCTGATTTTCTTCATCTTCCCTTGCACCTTCATCGTCATCGGCTTTCCGATCGCGATGAAATTCCTGGCGTCGGGCTTGTAAGGAGGGATGGTCGTGGGCAGTGCTTTCCATGCGGGTGCCTTGTATGCCGATGGCCGCGACATGGGTTGCGACGTGGCGGTGGCACGCAGCTTTCTGCAGCGCGCCTTGGGCTTACTGGCGCGCCCGCCGCTCACGCCGCGCCAGGCCTTGTGGATCACGCGTTGCAACAGCGTGCACACGGTAGGCATGCGCTACGCGATCGATGTGGTGTTCCTCAGCCGCAGCGGCCAGGTGCTGCGTGTGGTGCACGCGGTACCGCCGTTGCGGTTCCGGCTGTGCCGCGGAGCAGCTGCGGTCGTGGAACTGCGTGCGGGCGCGGCGCATGCGCTGGGCATTTTGGCCGGGCAGGTGCTGGCGGTCGTGCCACCAGACGGGGTGACGCGCACATCTGCCGCGTCCTCGCCGGGTGGTGGCGCCGCCAGCGCAGCCACCCGTTTCATTGTTTGATGGGTTGACTACACCATGTATCCATACCGCACGTTCCTCGCTCCGCTGGCCGCCGTGCTGGCGGCATCTGCTTTGGCGGGCTGTGCTGCGCCTGTCGCAGTCCCCACCGACCCGCTGAGCGGGATGCCCGGCGTGCTGGGCGCCCCTGCGCAGGCGCTGCCAGCGCCCCAACCCAGTGCCACGGCGGCGCCGGCACTTTCACAGGAAGCCGTGCAGCAGGCTGCTGCGGCCGCCAGGGCTTCGGCCGACGCGCAGGGGGCCTTGCGCTCGGCCGAGAACGCTTACGCCCGGGGCGACTGGGTGACGGCAGCGCGCGAGTTCAAGGCGCTCACCAACAGCTACCCGCGTAATAGCCAAGTGTGGTTTGGCTATGGCGCGGCGGCGGCCCTGTCGGGTAGCCTGGAGGATGCCGCGCAGGGCTTCGAGGCGGTGCTGCGCATCGATCCGCAGGATGCGCGTGCGGCATACAACCTTGGCCTGGTTCGCTTGTCACAGGCCGAGCTCGCCCTGAACGCGGCGCGCAGCCACAGCGCCGCGGCACCTGCGGATATTCAGCAGGAGATTGCCCGCCTGTCCCGCGACCTGGCGCCCGTGTTCAGCCGGCCCGCAGCATCGGCGCCACAGGCGCAACTGCCTGCGGTCCCTGCGGCGGTGCAGCAGGGCTTTCGCACCCAGGACCCAGCGCGTGCTGCGGCGGGCGGCGCGCGTTCAGGCGCCTTTCTGGGCATGCCACCGTCGGAAGCGCGCGTGCAACTGCCCACTGCTTCTGTGACCCCGCCGCAGCAATGACGGCCGCGCCGTGTGCTTCGCCAGTCCACAACCGCCTCGGAGAACCTAGCCATGGCTATCGCTGCACGCAATACCCGCCGGCCGCAACGCCAGCGGCAGCGCCAGAGGGGAGCGTCGCTGACGGAGTTCGTGATCGTCGGCCCGCTGGCGATCCTGATCACCTTCCTCATCATCCAGGCGGGCATGCTCTACATGGCCAAGCTCACCCTGAACAACGCAACGTTCATGGCGGCGCGCCACGGCTCCATGGCGAATGGCAATGCGCAGTCGATCCGGTTGTCGCTGATCAAGGGGCTGGTGCCGTTCTATCAGAACGCCTTCGACACGAACGATGTGAGCCGCCTCACGGCCGCGGCGGCCAAGGCTGCTGTGGACACCTCGCTGGGGAATCTGAAGTTAGAGGTGCTCAGCCCGTCCGAGGAGGCCTTCCGGGTGTATGGCATCCGCAAGGGGGGAACGACCTACATCCCGAATGACAACTTGGAGTTCCGCACCTCAACGCCGATGGGGGGCGCCAGCATCTCGATCCGCGACGCCAACATCCTGCGCATCAAGGTCACCTATGCGTACGAGCTCAAGGTGCCGTTGATGCAGGCCATCGTGAAGCGCGTGATGTGTCCCGGCGTGGCGGACTCCGACGTGCGTGCCTGGAGCCGCCCCAGCCTGCTGCCGCTGGGCAATGTGTCGGACTGCATCTACTACCTGCGGGGGCGCGTGCCCATCGTGTCATTCGCTACGGTCCAGATGCAATCGCGGGCCGAGCGCAGCTAGCCGCGATATGCCTTCTTTACTTACTCCTTTGATATTGCCCATGGAACGCTTTCTGCTCCTACCTCTGGTTCTGTCATGTGCCGCCGTCTTTACCCTGTCGGGCTGTGGAGGGGGCGGCTCCATGGATGATGGCCAGACCCCGCTGTCGGTTTCTCCCGAGACTGTCACGCTGACCAGCTCCACCGATGTGTGTTTGCCAGCGGCGGGGCCTACGGTGTTTGCGCTGGGCGGAACGGCCCCTTACAGCCTGCGCAATCCGCTGCCGGATGCCATCGGCCTGAGCAGCGACACGATTGCCCGCTCGGGCGAAGGGGTAACGATCACGTTCAAGGGCGGGTGCATGCAGGCCATCCCCATTGTCATCATTGACAGTATCGGGAACACAGCCACCTTCAAGGTGGATTACGTCGCTGGCCGGTGATGATCGTGAAGGGCTCCGTGCTGCTAGCGCTGGCAGGGGGTGTGCTGGCCGCCTTGCAGCCCAGTGCTGCCGGTGCACAGCTTCGCTGTACTGAGCAGCGGGTGGAATACCTGGTGGGGGGTACGGGGGCTGCGGGTGCGCGCAGCCGGATATGCGCGCATGCCTCGGCAGCAGGCGGTGGTGGACTGCGCAAGGGAAGCGCCGTGGAACAGGTAGGCAATGCCGCTTCGCCAGGGCACACGCCCGTGATCGTGCAGCCCGATGATGATGGGCGCCGCGCGATCCTGAACCATGAACTGGACAAGGAGCGCGACGCCTTGCGGCGCCTGCAGACGCAGGAGGGGGCGGGCGGTGCGGATGCGCAGCTGGCGGTGAACCGCCACCAGAGCAACATCCGCGCCTTGGAGGCTGAACTGCAGCGCTTGCCTGCGTCCGTGCGCCGCCAGCCCTAACCGCAGTTACTCATCGACTGCGTCCGCGTTGGTTTCGTTAGGAAAATATACGAAATCGGGCTGGAACCCAATGCAGACAAGCGCAAGGTGCTATCAAAAAATCACTTCGGTGCAAGACGGATAGCGCCATCCAGACGAATCACTTCGCCATTGAGCATGTCGTTCTCGAAGATGTGGCGCACCAGCTTGGCGTAATCCTGCGGGGTGCCGAGGCGGCTGGGGAAGGGTACGCCGGCGGCCAGCGCGTCCTGTACCTCCTGGGGCATGCCGAACAGCATGGGGGTGCCGAAGATGCCGGGGGCAATGGTCATATTGCGGATGCCGTTGCGTGCCAGGTCGCGGGCGATGGGCAGTGTCATGCCCACAATTCCGCCCTTGGAAGCAGAGTACGCCGCCTGCCCGATCTGGCCGTCATAGGCCGCCACGCTGGCGGTGGAGATCATCACCCCGCGCTCGCCGGTGGCTTCGGGTTCGTTCTTGCACATGGCCTCTGCGGCCAGGCGGATCATGTTGAAGCTGCCGATCAGGTTCACCGTGATGGTCTTGCTGAACGAAGCCAGCGCGTGCGCGCCGTTCTTGCCAACGGTCTTTTCCGCAGGGGCGATGCCGGCGCAGTTCACCAGGCCCATGAGCTTGCCCATCGATACCGCTGCGGCCACCACGGCTTGGCCATCGGCCTCGCTGCTCACGTCGCAGCGCACGAAGCGCCCGCCGATCTCGCGCGCGACGGCTTCACCCTTGTCGGCCTGCATGTCGGCAATCACCACCAAGCCGCCCGCTGAAGCCAGCATGCGTGCCGTGCCTTCACCCAGGCCTGACGCGCCGCCGGTGACGATGAACACCTTGCCCTTGATTTCCATGGTCTGTCTCCAAAGTTACGTTAACGTAAACGTTAATTATCACCGAGCGGTCCGGCACTCCCTAGAAAAGCAACAGCCCGGCAGGGCCGGGCTGTGCGCAAGGGGCAGAGGGCTTACCGGAAACCGACGCGGTCCAGCATCTGCTGCACCTTGACGGTGTTGGCGCCGACCGCGCCAATGGGGATGGTTTCACTCTTGAACGGTTGGCCGCCCGTCATGGCCTTGAGGGCCGGGTTGCCCGGATCCACGCCTTTGGCGGCGGGCCATTCGTTGTTGCCGTTGGCAAAGTAGTTCTGAGCCTCAGGGCTGGCCAGGTATTCCAGGAACTTGATGGCGTTGACCTGGTTCTTGGTGTGGCGGGCCACTGCGCCGCCTGCGATGTTCATGTGCGTGCCCCACGATTGCTGGTTGGGGAACACCACCGCCACCTTGTCCACCACGGCCTTGTCTTCGGGCTTGTCCGAGCGCATCAGGCGGGCGAGGTAATAGCTGTTGGTCACGGCGATATCGCATTCGCCGGCTGCGACGGCCTTGATTTGATCGGTGTCGCCCCCCTTGGGCGCGCGGGCGAGGTTGTTCACGACGCCCTTGAGCCATGCTTCGGCTTTCTGTTCGCCCACGTGTTCCATCACGGCGCCGAACAGGCTCAGGTTGTAGGGGTGCGAGCCGGAACGGATGCAGACCTTGCCTTTGTTTTTGGGGTCACCCAACTCTTCGTAGGTGTCCACATCGTCCTTGTTGACCTTGGTCTTGTTGTAGACAACCACACGCGCCCGCGTGGACAGGCCAAACCAGGGAATGCCACCGTCGGCGACCGGTGTTGCGCGCAGGTTCGCGGGAATGGCATCCTCCAGCACCTTCGAGCGCACGGGCAGGAACAGGCCGTCGGCCTCGCCACGGTAGAGGCGGGCGGCGTCCACCAGCAGGATCACGTCGGCAGGGGACGCGGCTCCTTCTGCCTTGAGACGGGCCATGATCCCGGCATCATCAGAATCCACGCGATTGATCTTGATGCCCGTGGCCTTGGTAAAGCCGCTGTACAGCGCTTCATCGGTGGCGTAGTGGCGGGCGGAATACAGGTTGACCACCTGGTCCTGCGCACTTGCAGCGCCTGCAGCGGCCAGAACACATGCAACAACCAAGGATTTCATAGGCATGGACATGAGGCTCAAGTCTTTCTCGGCAATAAGGTGGTGGGATGATAAAGCAAACGAGAATCGTTATTAAGAATCCATCTTCGCGCCGGGAGAATTTCCGTCGTGCAGCCTCGGCAATGCGCAGGCGTTCGGTTTGAAACGAAAAAAATGCCCGCGGACGCGGGCATTTGCTTGTCGAGCAGCGGCTGGCTATTTCGCCCAACTGTCCTTCAGTCCGGTGATCTTGTTGAACACCGGGCGGCTAGTGCTGTGGTCCACCCGGTCGGCCACGAAGTAACCGAAGCGCTCGAACTGGAACTTATCGTCGGGCTGGGCGACAGCCAGTGATGGCTCCACATAGGCAGTCACCACCTTCAGGCTGTCGGGATTGAGCAGGGCCAGAAAGTCTTTGCCACCCGCGTCGGGTTGGGCGTCGGTGAACAGGCGGTCGTAGAGGCGCACCTCGGCCTGCACGCCGTCCTGCACCCCCACCCAGGTGATGGCGGCTTTTACCTTCACGCTATCGGCGCCGGGCGTGCCGCTCTTGGTGTCGGGCACCACGGTGGCGAGCACGCGGGTGACGTGGCCGCCCGCATCTTTCTCGCAGCCGGTGCATTCGATGACGTAGCCGCCCTTGAGGCGCACGGTGTTGCCCGGGAGCATTTGCCCGTCCGCCCCGAGCCGGGGAGGATAAAGACGCTTGTAGCCCTTGGGTGGCACTTCGGCGAAGTCTTCGCGCTCGATCCAGACCTCGCGGCCCAGGGTGAAGTGGCGCTCGGGAACAGCCTGGCCTTCGTGCGCGTGGGGCAGGGCGGGTAGGCTGCAGGCCTCGACGTGGCCGTCGCTGCCGAAGACTTCGGCCCAGTTGGTCAGCGTGAGCGGGAGCGGGTCGAGCACGGCCATGGCGCGGTGGGCCTTGGATTCCAGGTCCTCCCGCAGGCAGCCCTCCAGCGTGCCGTAGTCGATCCAGCTGTAGTCCTTGGTCACGCCAATGCGCTCGCAGAACATCTGGATGGAGGCCGGCGTATAGCCGCGCCGGCGCAGGCCCACGATGGTGGGCATGCGCGGATCGTCCCAGCCGCTCACGATGCCGCTGTCCACCAGGTGCTTGAGCTTGCGCTTGCTGGTGATGACGTAGGTGAGGTTCAGGCGCGCGAACTCATACTGGCGCGGCTGGGGGCGGGCGATCAGGCCGCCTTCCCCCAGGCGGTCCAACAGCCAGTCGTAGAAGGGGCGCTGGTCTTCGAACTCCAGCGTACAGATGCTGTGGGTGATGCACTCCAGCGCATCCTCGATCGGGTGCGCGAAGGTGTACATGGGGTAGATGCACCACTGGTTGCCGGTGTTGTGGTGCTCGGCGTGCTTGATGCGGTAGATGGCCGGGTCGCGCAGGTTGATGTTGGGGTGCCCCATGTCGATCCTGGCGCGCAGTACGGCGGCGCCGTCGGGGAGCTTGCCGTCACGCATCTCGCGAAAGCGCGCCAGGTTCTCCGCAGGGGTGCAGTTGCGATAGGGGCTGTCCACCCCGGGCTTGCCGAAGTCGCCGCGGTTGGCGCGCATCTCTTCGGGCGTTTGCTCGTCCACGTAGGCGTTGCCGGTCTCGATCAGGTACTCGGCCGCGCGGTACATGAAGCCAAAGTAATTGCTGGCGTAGTACAGGTTCTCGTGGCCGTCGGGGTCTTTCCAGTCGAAGCCCAGCCAGCGCACGGCATCGATGATGCTGTCGACGTACTCCTGATCTTCCTTCTCGGGGTTGGTGTCGTCAAAGCGCAGGTGGCAGACGCCGCCGTAGTCGCGCGCCAGGCCGAAATTCAGGCAGATGCTCTTGGCATGGCCCACGTGCAGGTAGCCGTTGGGTTCGGGCGGAAAGCGCGTGCGGATCTTGGCAGGGTCAACCGCTGCGGCGGCGTGGTGGGCTGCGTCGCCTGGGCTGCCCGCCCAGTGTTTTTGGGCATGCACACCGTGCGACAGGTCGGATTCGATGATCTGGCGCAGGAAGTTGCTGGGTTTTGCGGCTTCCGCAGAAGTGTCGTGATGGACGGGGGTGCTCATGCGGGGGATTTTAGGCGGCATAGATGCGTACTACCGGCGCGAGCGCTTGTTGAGCGGCCGCTGCGGTTACGCATGGAAACGGCGCGGGGTACGTTCGGAAACAACCTGAACATCTGTTCATGCCATCCTTTCACGGTGCTGGCGCGTTAGACGTCCAAACGCCTTGTGTTCAGGCGCCCGGGTGCCGCGGCACCCCTATATAGGAGATTTTCATGATCCAACATCGCTCTTGGTTTGCCGCCGCCGCCTCGGCCGGTGTGGCGCTGGCCCTGTTGGTGGGCACAGGCACCGCCCAGGCACGCAGCGACGTGTACTGGTCTGTCGGCGTGGGCGTGCCCGGCGCCGTCGTGGGGGTGGGCAACGCCGCTCCTGTGTATTACTCGCCTCCACCCGTGTATTACGCCCCGCCGCCCGTGGTGTACGCACCGCCCGTATACCGGGCTCCGCGCCCGGTCTATTACGCGCCACCCGTGGTCGTGGCACCGCCCGTGGGGTACTACCGCGGATACGGGCACGGGTACCGCCACGGCCATGGGCACCATCGCGGCCATCGCGATTGGCGCTGACACGGGCACGCCAGCCGGAGTGCTGGCCGCGATAATGCGCATTCGCGGGTCCGTTGCGGCGGGTAGAACCGCGCTAGCACTCCATGACGAAAACCGTTTACGTTCTCAACGGCCCCAATCTCAACCTGCTGGGCACGCGCGAGCCGCAGGTGTATGGCTCCCAGACTCTGGCGGATGTCGAGCAGCTCTGCACGGCCGCATGTGCACGCCACGGGTTGGCGCTGGTATTTCGCCAGAGCAACCATGAAGGCGCTCTGGTGGACTGGATCCACGAGGCCGGCCGGCTGCATGCGGCGGGCCAACTGGCCGGCGTCGTCCTCAATGCTGCCGCCTACACCCATACCAGCGTGGCACTCCTGGATGCCGTGAAGGGCACGGGAGTGCCCGTGGTAGAGCTGCACATCAGCAACGTGCATGCGCGCGAGAGCTTTCGCCACCACTCCTATCTGGCCGGCGCGGCCCGCGCGGTGATGTGCGGGTTTGGGGTGCAGGGCTACGCCCTTGCCATTGATGGGCTGGCCCAATGGTGAGGGAGCCATCGCTCGCCACGCTGCCCCTGCCTCCTGAAGTCACTGCGTTGCAGCAACGCGCACGGCGCGAGTCCACCCCCTGCGGTACCGGCGACATCGTCTGGCATGTCTGGGGGACATCCCAGGATGGTGCGCTGCCTCTGGTACTGCTGCATGGCGGCAGCGGCAGCTGGACGCATTGGGTGCGCAACATCCACGATCTGGAGGACAGTGGTCGCGAGGTCTGGGTCCCCGATCTGCCAGGATTCGGAGATTCGGCCGCACCACCCGTGGGGGGCGATGCGGACGCGCTGGTGGAGCCGCTGGCCGAAGGCCTGCGTACGCTGTTCGGGCCACGGCCGTGTGACCTGGTGGGATTTTCCTTTGGTGGATTGACGGCGGGCCTGCTGCTCGCAGCCCACCCCGAACTGGCCCGCCAGCTCGTATTGGTAGGAGCCCCGGCGATGGGGGTGGTGCCCCAACGGCAATTCGAGCTCAAGGCCTGGCGCCACCTGCCGCAGGAGGGGCAGATTGCGGCGCACCGCTACAACCTGGCGGCGCTGATGTTCCAGGACACTTCGCTCATCGACGGTTTGGGCGGCCTGGCGTTGAAAACGCACGTGGCCAATGTAGTGCGCGACCGCATGCCCCGCCGCCGCCTGGCGCACACCGATGCTCTGGCGCGCGCCCTGCCGCTGGTGCCTTGCCCCGTGCATGCGATCTATGGCCGCAGCGACGCTCTGTACAAAGAGTGGATTGGTGCATTGGAGGGCGCTTACGCGGCGGCGGCTCCGGACTTTCGCGGCATGGCGCTGATCGAGGAAGCCGGCCACTGGGTGCAG
Organism: Diaphorobacter sp. C33; assembly: GCF_030503915.1. Taxonomy (NCBI): domain Bacteria; kingdom Pseudomonadati; phylum Pseudomonadota; class Betaproteobacteria; order Burkholderiales; family Comamonadaceae; genus Diaphorobacter; species Diaphorobacter sp. C33. The sequence continues at coordinate 1,569,946 of NZ_CP129980.1, read as the reverse complement.
TTTGAGCGCCCGCAGCGCTTCCTGCAGGCGCTGGACGACGCCCTGCGCGCCGGGGCCGCCTGACGGACGGGCATGGCCTCCGGCAATCCTTCTTCCGGCGTGCGCGTGGACCCGGCCGAGGTTGAACTTACCGCCATGCGCGCCCAGGGGGCGGGCGGGCAGAACGTGAACAAGGTGTCCAGCGCCGTGCACCTGCGCTTCGACATCGCGGCCTCTTCATTGCCTGAAGATGTGAAACAGCGCCTGCTGGCCCTGCGCGACAGCCGCATCACCCAGCAGGGGGTATTGGTCATCAAGGCCCAGCAATACCGCACCCAGGAGGCCAACCGCCTGGATGCGTTGGCGCGCCTGCAGTCGCTGGTGGACAGCGTGGCGCGGCCGCCGCGCGTGCGACGTGCCACGCGGCCCACGCTGGGATCGCAGCAGCGGCGGCTGGAGTCCAAAAGCCGGCGCGGAGGTGTCAAGGTATTGCGCGGGCGGCCCCAGCTGGGGGAGTGACGCTGCTTTCACATCGCATTGGTGCGATGGATGGGACGCTGTGATGGAATCTATAGCACTTGGCATCAAGCATGTCGCTCCCACATGATTGCAACCTGGACTGAGGTTTTGCCATGAACACCCCCCATACCCCTTCTGTCACCTCTTCGACGACCGCTGCCGCGCTGCCCGTGCTGTTCGTCTCGCACGGCGCGCCGCTGTTTGCGCTGGAGCCCGGCAGTACCGGCCCGGCGCTCACCCGCTGGGGCGCTGAACTGAAGGCGCAGTACCCCCGCTTGCGCGGCGTGGTCATCATGTCGCCGCACTGGGTGGCGCGCGGCGCCACCGTCATGACCGGGGCGCAGCCCGAGACCTGGCACGACTTCGGCGGTTTTCCTCGTCCGCTCTATGCGCTCCAGTACCCGGCTGCCGGAGCATCCGCCCTGGCACAGGAGGTGTTGGCCCTGCTGGAGCAGGCTGGCATCGACGCGCGAGGCGACGCGGCGCGCCCCTTCGACCATGGCGCCTGGGTGCCGCTGATGCATCTGTTCCCGCAGGCCGACGTGCCCGTGGTGCAGGTCGCGCTGCCCGTGGGTGCCGGTCCGGCAGAGGTGTATACGATGGGTGCGGCGCTGCGCGGTCTGCGCGAGCAGGGCGTGCTGGTCGTGGGCTCCGGCAGCATGACGCACAACCTGACCGAGTTCTTTGGCGGCGCCGACCAGCCCGCGCCCTATGTGGTGGAATTCAGCCGCTGGATCGAGGCGCAGCTGGAGCAGGGCGACACCGCGGCCCTGCTGGACTACCGCACCCGTGCGCCGCATGCCCGACGTGCGCATCCCACGGAAGACCACTTCCTGCCCATCTTCTTTGCGCTGGGCGCTGCCGGCGAAGGCGCCGAGGCGCACTATCTGAGCCGCGAAGTCATGCATGGCATGCTGGCCATGGACGCCTTCGCGCTGCAGGCTGCCTGACACTTCCTCCATCACGACGTTGCCCATGCTCGACCTACCCCTTTCCTTCCTTCACCGCCCCGCGACGCCCGGCTCCGAGCCGTGGCTGCTGGTGCTCATGCACGGCGTGGGCAGCAACGAACAGGACCTGTTCGGCCTGGCCCCGTATGTACCCTCGCAATACCACGTACTGAGCCTGCGTGCACCGTACCGCATGGGGCCGACGGCCAATGCCTGGTTCGAATTCACCGTGGCAGCAGATGGCGCGCGCAGCATCAACGAGCCGCAGGAGGCCGCCAGCCGCGCGCTGGTGGCGCAGACCGTGGACGCCGCGGCGCGCCAGTTGGGCATTCCCGCCGCGCGCGTGGTGGCGGGCGGCTTCAGCCAGGGCGGCATCATGGCGCTGACCCTGCTGCTCACGCGGCCTGAACTGCTGCACGGCGCGATGGTCTGGCACAGCCGGCTGCTGCCGCAGGCGCTGCCCCATGCGGCGCAGCCGGCCGCGCTGGCGGGGCGCCAGCTCTGGGTGAGCCATGGCGTGCAGGACAACGTCATTCCGCTGGCCAGTGCCCAGGCCATACGCGACCATGTCCGGACGCTGCCGCTGGCGCTGAGCTACCGCGAGTACCCGGGCATGCACGAAATCCGCCCGGATGAACTGCGCGATTCCATGGCCTGGCTGCACGGCCTGGCCGCAGGCGCCGCCGGTTGACCCCGGTGGTAAGCCTCGTAACCTCTGGTGGTTTAACGTGGTTTTATATGAAACAGGGCTGTAGCATAGGCGGGTCAAGCGCTAATAGCTATCAATATTGAAGCGAAGGTGCCCCTTGCACGGTGCGAGGGGGCCTCGTGGAGAAAGGACCGCCATGCCTGTACGAGACCCCGCCGAATTCCATCCCCGGCAGGAGTCCTCGGTCTCTGTCTGGACCGTCATTGCCCTGGTGGCGATCGCCGCCGCGGGCGCCGCCTGGTGGTTCGGGTGGCGCCACACCCAGGCCCCCGAACCCGCGCCTGCGGCCCCCGCCGTCGAGGCCGCACCACCCGCCGCCGCGCCGCAGGTACCCGCGTCGGGCCCGCAGAACCCGGTGGAAGTGCTGGAACCCCCGGCCGACGCGCTGCCCGCGCTGGCCGATTCCGACGCCTACGTGGCCCGCGCGCTGGCGGAACTGCTGGGGCCGCAGTCGGCGGCGCTGCTGCAGCCCGAGGGGCTGGTGCGCCGCATGGTGGCGACCATCGACAACCTGGCACGCGCCCAGGCACCCTCGCGCATGTGGCCCGTGCAGCCCACGCCCGGCCGTTTCACGGTGGAAGGGGCGCAGGATGCGCCTGCGCAGGCCATCGCACCGGCCAACGCGGCGCGTTACCAAGCCTTCGTCACGCTGGCCGAAGCCGTGCCCGTGGACGCCGCGGTGAAGCTCTATGCCCGCATGTATCCGCTGTTCCAGGCGGCCTATGAAGAACTGGGCTTTCCCGGGCGCTACTTCAACGACCGCCTGGTGGCGGTACTCGACCACCTGCGCGCCGCGCCCGAGCCGGCGGGGCCCTTGCAGGTGCGGCTGGTGCCCGTGGTGGGCGAGGTGCCCTCCACCCGGCCCTGGGTGCGCTACGAATTCGTGGACCCCCAACTGCAGGCACTCTCCAGCGGTCAGAAGATGCTGGTGCGCATGGGCCCTGAGAATGCGCGCCGCCTGAAGGCCGTGCTGGCCGAGCTGCGCCGCCGCGTGGCCACTGGAGACATGGCGGCGGGCAACGTCGCGCGCATACCGGCGCAGGCGACGCCGCCTGCCAGCCGCTGACCACTACGGCGTGGGCAGAGGCAACGCCGTCTTGTAGCGCACCTGCTTGAGCGTGAAGCTGGTGCGGATCTTCTCGATGCCTGGGATGGGCGTGAGCTGCTCGAGAATGAAACGTTCCAGCGCCGCAATGTCGGGCAACGCCACGCGGATCAGGTAGTCGCTGTCGCCCGTCATCAGGTAGCACTCCATCACCTGATCATGCTCGGCGATGCGCTGTTCGAAGGCCGAGAGCGCCTCCTTGCTCTGGCTTTTCAGGCTGATGTTGATGAACACATTGAGCCCCAGCCCCAGCGCCGTGGCGTTGGCCAGCGCCACGTAACGGCTGATGACGCCAGCGGCCTCCAGTGCCTTGACCCGGGCCAGGCAGGGTGAGGGCGACAGGTGCACGCGCCGCGCCAGCTCCACATTGGACAGCGCGCCATCGGCCTGCAATTCGGCCAGGATGCGCAAATCGGTAGCGTCAAGCTTCATATGCTGAAAATCATTCCATGAGCGGCATATTGTGCCGATGAAGGGTGAAACATCGTGTGAATCGGCATCCTATTTCGGTATGCGGGGCCTACAGTGGCGCGATGAACGCCCCCACGCCCCTCGCAACACTGGCTACCCTCGCTGCCGCGGCCAGCCCCGATACCGACCCCCAGGAAACCGCCGAATGGCGCGACGCCCTGCAGGCCCTGGTGGCCACGGCAGGGCCTGAGCGCGCGCGCTTTCTGCTGGACGAGTTGAACCGGCTGGCCGGCCAACTGCGCGTGGACTGGCGCCCCGGCCTGAACACGCCCTACGTGAACACCGTGTCCGTGCAGGAGCAGGGGGTGTTCCCCGGCGACCTGGCGATCGAGGAGCGTCTGGCGTCCATCATGCGCTGGAACGCGCTGGCCATGGTGGTGCGCGCCAACCAGGCCTATGGTGAACTTGGCGGCCACATTGCCAGCTACGCCAGTGCGGCCGACCTGTTCGAGAGCGGCTTCAACCACTTCTTCCGCGCCCGCGAGGGTCTGGGCGAAGGCCAGCACCGGGGCGACCTGGTGTTCTTCCAGCCGCACAGCGCGCCCGGCGTGTACGCGCGCGCCTTCCTCGAAGGGCTTTTGAGCGAGCAGGACCTCATGCACTACCGCCAGGAGATCACCGCCCCGGCGCAGGGCGCGCGCGGCCTCAGCAGCTACCCGCACCCCTGGCTCATGCCCGATTTCTGGCAGTTCCCCACCGGCTCCATGGGCATCGGCCCCATCAGCAGCATCTACCACGCGCGCTTCATGCGCTACCTCACGCACCGCAACCTGCTGGATTGCTCCGCACGCAAGGTGTGGGGCGTGTTCGGCGACGGCGAGATGGACGAGCCCGAATCCATGAGCGCACTCACGCTCGCCGCGCGCGAGGGGCTTGACAACCTCGTCTGGGTCGTCAACTGCAACCTGCAGCGCCTGGACGGCCCAGTGCGCGGCAACGGCCGCATCATCGACGAGCTGGAGCGCCTGTTTGCCGGCGCGGGCTGGAACGTGGTCAAGCTCGTCTGGGGCAGCGACTGGGATGGCCTGTTCGCGCGCGACCTGACGGGCGCGCTGGTGCGCACGCTCGAAGGCACGGTGGACGGGCAGATGCAGACCTTCGCCGCCAAGGACGGGCGCTACAACCGCGACCACTTCTTTGGCCAGACCCCCGAACTGGCCGCGCTGGCGCAAGGCATGACCGACGAGCAGATCGACCGCTTGAAGCGCGGCGGGCATGACCTGGTGAAGATCCACGCGGCCTATGCTGCCGCCGCGCGCCACCGCGGCCAACCCACGGTGATCCTCGCGCACACCAAGAAGGGCTACGGCATGGGCCAGGCCGGCCAGGGCAAGATGACCACGCACAGCCAGAAGAAGCTCGACGACGCCGACCTCATCGAATTCCGCAACCGCTTCAACCTGCCTTTGAGCGACGCGCAGGCCACCGGACTGGCGTTCTACAAGCCGGGGGACGACAGCCCCGAGATGCAGTACCTGCGCCGCCAACGCCAGGCCCTGGGCGGCTACCTGCCCCGGCGCGAAACGGTGTGCGACGTGCTGCCCGTGCCGCCCCTCGCCAGCTATGCGCAGTTCGCGCTGGCGGCCGATGGCAAGGAGATGAGCACCACCATGGCCTTCGTGCGCATGCTCGGCACGCTGCTCAAGGACGCCACCTTGGGCCCGCGCATCGTCCCCATCGTGGCCGACGAGGCACGCACCTTCGGCATGGCCAACCTGTTCAAGCAGGTGGGCATCTACAGCAGCGTGGGCCAGCGTTATGCGCCCGAGGACATCGGCTCGGTGCTCTCGTACCGCGAGGCGCTCGATGGGCAAATTCTCGAGGAGGGCATCAGCGAGGCCGGTGCTATCGCCAGCTGGACGGCCGCCGCCACCAGCTACAGCGTGCACGGCCTGGCCATGCTGCCGTTCTACATCTACTACTCGATGTTCGGCTTTCAGCGCGTGGGCGACGCCATCTGGGCCGCCGCCGATCAGCGCGCGCGCGGCTTCCTGCTGGGCGCTACCTCGGGTCGTACCACGCTGGGCGGCGAGGGCCTGCAGCACCAGGACGGCTCCAGCCACCTCGTGGCCGCCACCATTCCCAACTGCAAGGCCTACGACCCGGCCTTCGCGGGCGAGTTGGCCGTGATCGTGGACGCCGGCATGCGCGAGATGGTCGCCGAGCAGCGCGACGTTTTCTATTACGTCACGCTCATGAACGAGAACTACGCCCAGCCGGACCTGCCGGCCGAGGCGCATGCAGGGGTGCTGAGCGGATGCTATGTATTTAATAGCTATCAGCGCTTGCTGGATGGGCGCGGTGGCTCAAATTCATCTCAAGAAAACGTGACCCTGCTGGGCTCCGGCGCCATCCTCACCGAGGTCATAAAGGCGGCGCAACGGCTGGCCGATGAGGGTATCGCGGCCACCGTGGTCAGCGTGACGAGCTGGAGCGAGCTGGCGCGCGACGGCATGGCCTGTGAGGCCGGGCGTGACAGGGGGGATGCAGGCGATGCCAAGCCCTGGCTTACGCAGGTACTGGAGGGAACGAGCGGCCCGGTCATTGCCGCCACGGACTATGTGCGGGCCGTGCCCGAATCGGTGCGCGCTTATGTGCCCGAGGGGCGCCGCTACCGCACGCTGGGCACGGATGGCTTTGGCCGCAGCGACACGCGGGCGGCGCTGCGTGCGTACTTTGGGGTCGATGCCGCCAGCATTGCGCAGGCGGCGCGGGCCGCGCTGACGGGCGGTTAAGGGGCGGTTGAGGGGCGGGAACGAAGCCGCCTCAGCCGGACAGGGGCCGGCCGAAGAACGCATCCAGCGCGGGCAGCAGGGTGGGGAATTCCTGCCCGAAACGTTCACGGTGCACGAAGTACGCCTCGCAGGCCACGGCGAAGAACTCCGCGGGCGCGGTGGCGCCGTACGCATCCAGCCACGGCCATGCGCCGCCGAAGCGCTCGGCGATGATGACCTGCTCGCGGAACTGCTCGTACGCGGGCTCCCAGGCGTCGCGCCAGGCCGCGTGCGCGGCGCGCGCGCCCCGCGTGCCCATGAATCCCGGAGGCAAAGGCGGGCAGCCGTCGGCCGGGCCGTTGCGCATGTCGATCTTGTGCACGAACTCGTGGATCACCACGCTGGTGGCGACCGGCTGCCCGTCCGATCCGCCCTGGCCAGCCCCGTCCACGGCGGGCCAGCTCAGCATGACGGGGCCGCGCTCCATGGCTTCGCCCAATAGCACCTCGTCGTAGTGGTGCACCACGCCGGCGGCATCCACGGCCTGGCGGCGCGCCACGGCCTCGGCCGGATGCACCACGATGCCCACGAAGTCGTCGTACCAGGCCAGCGCACGCTCGGGCGAGCCCCAGTGCAGCAGCGGCAGGCAGGCTTGGGCCGCAATCGAGACCGCCATGGCATCGGTCACCACCAGCCCATGGGCGCCGGTGAACTCCTTGCGGTCCAGGAACAGCGCACTCAGGGCGCGCAGCTTGCCTTGGTCATGCAGTGGCAGCGCCTGCAGGAATGGGTAGCGCCGCAGGGTCTGCAACCACAGTTGCGCGGAGATGTCGGGGAGGGGAGCCACGGTGGCGCGTATGCGCAGGGCCAGTTGGCGAAGGAAGTGCAGGGGTGCGCGGGTACGTGCCATGCCGCTACGTGGGGACGAGCGGCAGGCGCTGCAAGCCCTCGGCCGTCAGGCGCAGCACGCCGGCGCGCGGCGGGTGGGCGTCCAGGTCCCAGTCCGTGAGCACGTGGCGCGCCAGGCCGGGGGCCAGTACATGGTCTGCCGGCAGATGGGTGTGGCCGTGGATGAGCGCCTGGGCCCCCGCGGCGCGCAGCCACTCGATGGCGGCCGGGCTGTCCACATCGGCATAGACCGCGGCGCCGGCCTGCTTGCGCGCCTCGCTCTCGCTGCGGGCGCTGCGGCCCTGTGCGCGGCGCTCGTGCAGCGGGCGCGCCAGCAACTGGGCCTGCCATTGCGGGTTGCGTGCCAGGATGCGAAAGCGCTGGTATTCCACATCGTTCAGGCACAGCGCATCGCCATGCGACAGCAGCCAGCGTCGGCCAGCGAACGTGAGCACCGTGGGATCGTCCAGCACGGGTATACCGGTGTGGCGCGTGAAGCCCTCACCCACGAGGAAGTCGCGGTTGCCGTGCATGAAATACAGCGGCCTCGCGTGCGCGGCCTGGGCCAGCAGGGCGCAGCAGGCGCCTTCGAAGCTGCCCGGCTCGTCGATGGCGTCGTCGCCCACCCAGACCTCGAACAGATCGCCCAGCAGGAACACCGCGTCGGCGGGCGTGCTGTGCAGGTACTGCCGCAAGGCGCGCACCGTGGCGGGCTGGGCCGGCTCCAGGTGCAGGTCGGAGATGAAGTCCACCGTGCGCCACGCGGCTGGCGCGGCCAGCTCGTCCATCGGCGGCACGGATGGTGTCATCGCAGGGCTTACAGCGCCACAGCCTTGTCGATCACCACGGCGTCGAAGGGCACGTCGTCGTGGAAGCCCTTGCGCGTGGTGCGCACCTTCTTGATGGCGTCGACCACGTCCTCGCCCTTGACCACCTTGCCGAACACGGCGTAGCCCCAGCCCTGGGGTGTGGGGGAGGTGTGGTTCAGGAAGGCGTTATCCACCACGTTGATGAAGAACTGGGCCGTGGCGCTGTGCGGGTCGCCGGTGCGGGCCATGGCGATGGTGTACTTGTCGTTCTTCAGGCCGTTGGCAGCCTCGTTCTCGATGGGCGCATCGGTCGGCTTTTGCTTCATGTCGGCCGTGAAGCCGCCGCCCTGGGCCATGAAGTTCTTGATCACGCGGTGAAAGATCGTGCCGTCGTAGAAGCCCTTGTTCACGTAGTTCAGGAAGTTGGCGGTGGACTTTGGGGCGTTCACGGCGTCCAGTTCCAGCGTGATGACGCCTTGGGTGGCCGTTTCGGCAACGTTGATGGTGACGTGCAGTTCGACTTGCGGGTTGCTCATGGCGGGTGTCCTTTCAGGTTACTTGACCAGGGTTGCGGATTGGATGACCACGGGGGTCGTGGGCACGTTCTGGTGCATGCCGCGGTTGCCGGTGGCCACGGCCTTGATCTTGTCCACCACCTCGGTGCCGCTCACCACCTTGCCGAACACGGCGTAGCCGTGGCCGTCGGGTTGGGGCGCGTTGAGCATGGCGTTGTTCGCCACGTTGATGAAGAACTGGCTGGTCGCCGAATTGGGGTTGGCCGTGCGGGCCATGGCGATGGTGTACTTGTCGTTCTTCAGCCCGTTGGCGGCTTCCAGCGGGATCGGGGCCTTGGTGGGCTTTTGCTGCATATCGGCCGTGAAGCCGCCACCCTGGATCATGAAGCCATCGATCACGCGGTGAAAGACCGTGCCGTCATAGTGCTTGTCGGCCACGTAGGCCAGGAAGTTCTCCACCGTCTTGGGCGCCTTGGCCGGGTCCAGTTGCACCACGATGTCACCCAGGCTGGTGGCGAGCTTGACCTGGGGTGCTGCGGCACCGGCGGTCTGGGCATTTGCTACTGTAACAATAGCTGCTAGCGCACATCCAGCAAGCGTTTGAGTGATATTTCTTCTGGAAATCATGGTTGCTCCTTGATCGAAAGGGATAGGGGACCCGCGGCGCCCGGCTATGCGGGGCCGGGCAGGTGTGCAAGGCAGCGTGCCTTAGCGGCTGGCCGGGGTGGCGGCCTGGGCTGCTGCGGGCTTCGATTCGGTGGCGAACAGCTCGCGCAGCAGCTTGAGCTTGGGCGCCACCGAGGCGGCCGTGGCACGGTCCAGCTGTTGCGCGCGCAGATACGACTGGCTGGCCAGCTTGGCGTGGATGTCGCCCAGGTTCTCGTGGGCGGTGGCGTAGTCGGGCTTGGTGCGGATCGCCGTCTCCAGCGCTGCGCGGGCTTTTTCCAACTGGTTCTGGCTGGCGTAGAGCACGGCCAGGTTGTTGTAGGGCTCGGGCAGCTCGGGGTATTCCTCGGTCAGCTGCACGAAGGCATCGATGGCTTCGGCCTGCTTGCCGGAATCGGCCAGCGCCACGGCGCGCAGGAAGCGCAACTGCGGATCACGCGGGGTGGCGGCCAGGCGCTGGTCCAGCTTCACGATGGCTTCGGCGGGCTTGCCCAGCTGGAGCAGGCGGGAAATGTCGGCGTACTCGTCCGCCTGGGCCCATGAAGCTGCGAGCAGGGCCACAGTGGCGGCAAGCAGATGCAGGCAGCGGAGGGCGGGTCGGCGTGCAGGAGTCATGGAGGAGGGGCTGGAGAGACGGAGCAGCGCGGTCGGGCCGCGGTGCGGGCTTATACTGCGGCCGATTGTAGCGGAGGGGTTTTGTCATGCCGGTACGCTGTTGCCGCTCCTAATGGCGGGCCCGCCGCCCTTGCGGCAGACCGCCTGCACGCCCCGCGGCACCGCCCATCGCGCGCACCCGCCCTGAGTCGCGCGCCGCACCGGGCGCGCACCGCACCCATCCGCCCCCACCGATTCCCTGGACCCGTCATCCATGAGCTTGCGTATCTACAACACGCTGTCGCGTGCATTGGAGGAGTTTTCCCCGCTCGAACCCGGCCATGTGCGCATGTACGTGTGCGGCATGACCGTGTACGACCTGTGCCACCTGGGCCATGCGCGCTCCATGATCGCCTTCGACGTGGTGCAGCGCTGGCTGCGCGCATCCGGCCTGGCGGTGACCTACGTGCGCAACATCACCGACATCGACGACAAGATCATCAAGCGCGCGGTGGAGAACGGCGAGACCATTCGCAGCCTGACCGACCGCATGATCGACGCGCTGCACCAGGACGCCGACGCGCTGGGCATCGAGCGTCCCACGCACGAGCCCCGCGCCACCGCCTATGTGCCGCAGATGCTGGACATGATCGGCACGCTGCAGGGCAAGGGCCTGGCCTACCAGGCGGGCAACGGCGACGTGAACTATGCGGTGCGCAAGTTCCCCGGCTACGGCAAGCTGTCGGGCAAGTCGCTGGACGAGCTGAATGCCGGCGAGCGTGTGGCCGTGCAGGACGGCAAGCACGACCCGCTGGACTTCGTGCTGTGGAAGTCCGCCAAGCCCGAGGAGCCGGCCGATGTGAAGTGGCGCAGCCCCTTCGGCGAGGGGCGCCCGGGCTGGCATATCGAATGCTCCGCCATGGGCTGCGCGCTGCTGGGCGAGAGCTTCGACATCCACGGTGGTGGCGCCGATCTGCAGTTTCCGCACCACGAGAACGAGATCGCCCAGAGTGAGGGCGCCACGGGCAAACCGTTCGCGCGGCTGTGGATGCACAACGGCTTCATCAACGTGGACAACGAGAAGATGTCCAAGAGTCTGGGCAACTTCTTCACCATCCGCGATGTGCTCAAGGAATACGACGCGGAGACCGTGCGCTTCTTCGTGGTCCGCAGCCACTACCGCAGCCCGCTGAACTACAGCAACGTGCACCTGGACGATGCGCGTGCCGCGCTCAAACGCCTGTACACCGCGCTGAGCCTGGTGGCACCGGCCCCGGTCGAGGTGGACTGGGCCGAAGGCTACGCCGCCCGCTTCAAGGCGGCCATGGACGAGGACTTCGGCACCCCCGAAGCGGTGGCCGTGCTGTTCGACCTGGCCGGTGAGGTGAACCGCAGCAAGTCGCCCGCCGCGGCGGGCTTGCTGAAGGCGCTGGGCGGCCACCTGGGGCTGCTGCAGGCGGACCCGCAGGACTTTCTGAAAGCAGGCGCCGGGCTGGACGAGGCGGCCATCCAGGCGCAGATCGCCGCGCGCGCCGCCGCCAAGGCAGCCAAGAACTTCGCCGAGGCCGACCGCATCCGCAATGATCTGCTGGCGCAGGGTATCGTGCTCAAGGACTCCGCCACGGGCACGACCTGGGAGGCGGCTCAGTAAATGGGTTTCGATTCAAATTGGCATGTAGGGCTTGTGGGGTAAGCGGTGGCAGCTACTAAAAAAATAGCGGATGCACCTCCGTCCCTCACGCCCCCCAGCTATTGGGAAGAGGCCTGCCGACATCTGACGAAGAAGGACCGCGTGATGCGTCGCCTGATTCCCCAGGTGGGCAACGTGGCCCTGACCCAGCGCGGCGACGCCTTCACCACGCTGGCGCGCTCCATCGTGGGCCAGCAGGTGTCGGTGGCATCGGCGCAGCGCGTGTGGGACCAGTTCGCCGCGCTGTCGCGCAGCATGACGCCGCGCAGCGTGCTCAAGCTCAAGGTGGACGACATGCGTGCGGCCGGCCTGTCGGCACGCAAGGTGGAGTACCTGGTGGACCTGGCGCTGCACTTCGACAGCGGCCGGCTGCACGTGAAGCAGTGGGACGAGATGGACGACCAGGCCATCGTTGCCGAGCTGGTGGCGATCCGCGGCATCAGCCGCTGGACGGCGGATATGTTCCTCATCTTCCATCTGGCGCGGCCGAACGTGCTGCCGCTGGACGATGCCACGCTGATCCAGGGCATCAGCCAGCATTATTTTTCGGGCGACCCGGTCAGCCGCAGCGATGCGCGCGAAGTGGCTGATGCGTGGAAACCCTGGTGCAGCGTGGCGAGTTGGTATATTTGGCGGTCGCTCGCCCCCCTGCCGGTGGACTACTGAACAACGCAGGGCGGCCGGTACCGGGCACCGCCCCGAGGAGAAAACAAGTTGGCGAAAAAGACCTTTCTGGACTTCGAGCAGCCCATTGGCGAGCTGGAATCCAAAATCGAAGAACTGCGCTATGTGCAGAACGAGAGCGCGGTGGACATCTCCGAGGAGATTGACCAGCTCAGCAAGAAGAGCCTGCAGCTCACCAAGGACATCTACAGTGACCTGACCCCCTGGCAGATCACGAAGATCGCGCGCCATCCGGAGCGCCCGTACACCATGGACTACGTGCGCGAGATCTTCACGGATTTCGTGGAAATGCACGGCGACCGGCACTTCGCGGACGACCAGTCCATCGTGGGGGGCCTCGCGCGCTTCAACGGTCACGCCTGCATGGTGCTGGGCCACCAGAAGGGCCGCGACACCAAGGAGCGCACCGCGCGCAACTTCGGCATGAGCCGGCCCGAGGGCTACCGCAAGGCCCTTCGCCTGATGAAGACGGCCGAGAAGTTCAAGCTGCCCGTGTTCACTTTCGTCGATACGCCTGGTGCGTACCCCGGCATCGACGCCGAGGAGCGCGGCCAGTCCGAAGCCATCGGCCGCAACATCTACGAGATGGCCCAGCTGGAAGTGCCGATCATCACCACGGTGATCGGCGAAGGCGGATCCGGCGGTGCCCTCGCCATCAGCGTGGCCGACCAGGTCATCATGCTGCAGTACTCGATCTACTCCGTGATCAGCCCCGAGGGCTGCGCCTCCATCCTCTGGAAGACCAGCGACCGCGCGCAGGATGCCGCCGAGGCCATGGGCATCACGGCGCACCGCCTGAAGGCCCTGGGTCTGGTGGACAAGATCGTGAACGAGCCCGTGGGGGGCGCGCACCGCGACCACAAGCAGATGGCCGCTTTCCTCAAGCGTGCCCTGGGCGACGCCTACCGCCAGCTGTCGGACCTCAAGCCCAAGGAACTGCAGGACCGCCGCTACGAGCGCCTGCAGAGCTACGGCCGTTTCACGGACACCAAGGCGGACAGCCGCTAAGGCGTGAGGCGAACGCGCTCAGCGTCGCGCCGATCCTTGAAAAAAGGTGGGGGAATCCCCGCCTTTTTTTGTCACTTACTTGTATCAAAACGTATTATCTTTCCTCGTGCGGACGCGCATCGCCGCAGGAAGAAGGGTTACGTATGTCTCTGTGGAAGTCTCTCAAGGGCCAGATTCTGCTGGTATCGCTGGCCTGCCTGGTGGTGGCGTTGGTCGCGCTCTCGGCGGCGAATCTGTGGACCGCCCGCTCGCACGCTTATGCGTCGCTGGCGTCCGAAACGCAGCTGCTCGCGCACAGCCATGTGGAAACGCTGCGCGCCTGGGCCAACGCCAAGGCGGCCATCGTGGAAGCCGCAGGCGCGGCGCTGGATGACGAGCAGCCTCCCAAGGCGCTGCTGATGCTGTCCAAGGCGGGGGACTTCCTGGTCAGCTACTTTGGCTACGCCGACAAGCGGACGGCGTTTTCATCGCCCCAGAACCTGCCGCCCGATTACGACCCCACCACGCGGCCCTGGTACCAGCAAGCCGCCCAGGCCAGCGGGAGCGTTCTCACCGCCCCGTATGCGGACGCGGGCGGCAACGGCCTGGTGGTGACTTTCGCGCGCGCCGCCCGCGAAGGGGGCCGCGTCAAGGCCGTGATGGCCGGCGACGTTTCGCTGGCTGCGGTGATTGCCAACGTCACCTCCATCAAGCCCACGCCGTCCAGCTACGCCTTTCTCGTCGGAGGCGACGGCGCCATCATCGCCCACCCCGACGCCAAGCTGGCGCTGAAGCCGGCGACCGACATCGCCCCCGCGCTGTCGGCGCAGGGCCTGGCCGGCATTGCGCAAAGCGGCGCGCTGCAGGCCATGGAACTGCAGGGCCGGCCCATGCTGCTGCATGTCTCCAAGGTTCCGGACACCCCTTGGATGCTGGTGATTGCCCAGGACCGTGACGAGGCGCTGGCCGCCATCTCCAGCATGCTGCGCGTTTCGCTGGTGGCCGGCATTGCGGTACTGGTGATCGCCACCCTGCTGCTGGCCGGCGTATTGGCACGGCGCCTGCGCCAACTCACCCAGGTGCGCGACGCCATGCACCAGATTGGCGAGGGCGACGGCGACCTGTCGCGCCGCATCGACGCGCAGGGCGAGAACGAACTCGCGCAGATCGCGGGCAGTTTCAACAACTTTGCCACCAAGCTCTCGGGTGTGCTGGCGCAGATCCGGGATGCGAGCCAGTCGGTGCGTCTGGCGTCGGAAGAGATCGCCACGGGCAACCAGGACCTGTCCAGCCGTACCGAGCTGACGGCCTCCAGCCTGCAGCAGACAGCCGCCTCGATGCAGCAGCTCACCGAGACGGTGCGCCACAACGCCGACGCGGCCCGCCAGGCCAACCAACTGGTGGCGCAGGCGGCGGGGGTGGCCCAGCACGGCGGCACCGTGGTGGGCAACGTGGTCAGCACCATGGAGCAGATCAATGCGGCGTCGCGCAAGATCAACGACATCATTGGTGTGATCGATGGCATTGCCTTCCAGACCAACATCCTCGCGCTGAATGCGGCCGTCGAGGCAGCGCGCGCGGGCGAGCAGGGCCGGGGCTTCGCCGTGGTGGCGGGCGAGGTGCGCAACCTGGCGCAGCGCAGCGCCGAGGCCGCGCGCGAGATCAAAGCGCTGATCGGCTCGTCGGTGGCGCAGGTGGAAGAGGGCTCGCGGCTGGTCAACGATGCGGGCACCACCATGGCGGACATCGTGCAGTCGGTGCAGCGCGTCACGGACATCATGGCCGAGATCACCGCCTCCACGAACGAGCAAAGCACCAGCATTGGCGAGGTAGGCCAAGCCGTGGCGCAGTTGGATCAGATGACCCAGCAGAACGCGGCACTGGTGGAAGAAAGCGCCGCAGCGGCGGCCAGCCTCAAAGACCAGTCTGTGCGCCTGTCCGACGTGGTGGGTACCTTCCGGCTGCACGACGAGGCCGCAAGCGCCGGTCGGGCGGCGCCGCTGGCACTGCAGCGCTAGCGTGGCGGGGGGCGCTGGCGCGCGCCGATAATCGGGCCGTCATGCCTGCCCATACGCCACCGCGCCCGCACTGCCGCCGCAGGAGGGACGCTTGACCCAGTCGTTCGACGCCGCAGTCGCGGCCTTCCGGCCCCGTCTGCCCCTGGCCGTGGCCCTCAGCGGCGGCGCAGATTCGACGGCACTGCTGTTGGCCTGCGCAGCGCGCTGGCCGGGGCAGGTGGTGGCTTTCCACGTGCACCATGGGCTGCAGGCGGCGGCCGACGGGTTTGAGCAGCATTGCGTGGCCTTGTGTGAGCGGCTGGGCATACCGCTGTGGGTGCGCCGCGTGGATGCGCGCCACGCCGCCGGACAAAGCCCTGAAGACGCGGCGCGCCAGGCGCGTTACAAGGCTTTTGAGGCGTTGTCGCTTGACTGTCAATCGCTAGTAGCTATAAAAACAATAGCGTTGGCGCAGCATGCGGATGACCAGGTCGAGACATTGCTGCTCGCCCTATCGCGGGGCGCGGGCGTAGCCGGGCTTGCCGCCATGCCGGCGCAGTGGCAGCGCGCGGGCATGGACTGGTGCAGGCCGCTGCTGCGCGTGGCAGGCGCCGACGTGCGCGCCTGGCTGGTCGCGCGTGGCGAACGCTGGGTGGAAGACCCGACCAACGCCGACGAGCGCTTCACGCGCAACCGCATCCGCCGCCAGCTGCTGCCGGCGCTGCAGCAGGCGTTCCCGCAGTTTCGTGACACCTTTGCGCGCAGTTGCGAACACGCGGCGCAGGCCAGCGAGCTGCTGCAGGAACTGGCCGCCGCCGATGCAGCGGCCATCGGCCAGCCGCCCCGCATCGCGGCGCTGCGTGCGTTGGGAAGGGCGCGCCAGGCGAACGTGCTGCGCCACTGGCTGCGTGTGCACCACGCCACCACGCCTACGGCCGCACAGCTGAACGAATTGCTGGACCAGTTGGCCGCATGTGCCACGCGCGGGCACCGCATTCACCTGAAGGTGGGCGAGGGCTATGTGGTCCGCGAGGCGGAGGTGCTCGGTTGGTACAATCAACAGGTTTTGGTCCCCATTTCCGCACGGGACGGCGGCGCGCCAGAACAGCTTTTGCAATAGCGCCGCGCATCTGCGTCCCTGCCATTCCAGAAATTCCATGGCACTGATCGTTCATAAATACGGCGGCACCTCGATGGGCTCCACCGAGCGCATCCGCAATGTCGCCAAGCGCGTGGCCAAGTGGGCGCGGGCCGGCCACCAGATGGTGGTGGTACCCAGCGCCATGAGTGGCGAGACCAACCGCCTGCTGGGCCTGGCCAAGGAGCTCACGCCCTCGCGCATTACCTCCGCC
The DNA here is from genome assembly GCF_030503915.1 of Diaphorobacter sp. C33. Lineage (NCBI taxonomy): Bacteria > Pseudomonadati > Pseudomonadota > Betaproteobacteria > Burkholderiales > Comamonadaceae > Diaphorobacter > Diaphorobacter sp. C33. The sequence continues at coordinate 1,553,317 of NZ_CP129980.1, read as the reverse complement.
TACCACCGCGAGCTCGACATGCTGGCCGCCACGGGTGAGCAAGCCTCGTCGGCCCTGCTGGCCATCGCGCTGCAGGCCGAAGGCATGGAGTCGGTGAGCTACGCCGGCTGGCAGGTGCCCGTGCGCACCGACAATAGCTATACCAAGGCGCGTATCGAGTCCATCGACGACAAGCGCGTGCGCGCCGACCTGGACGCGGGCAAGGTTGTTATCGTCACGGGCTTCCAGGGCATCGACGAGGGCGGCAACATCACCACGCTGGGCCGCGGCGGCTCCGACACCTCGGCCGTCGCCATCGCCGCCGCGATGAAGGCGCACGAATGCCTGATCTACACCGACGTGGATGGCGTGTACACCACCGACCCGCGCGTGGTGCCCGAGGCGCGGCGCCTGACGACGCTGAGCTTCGAGGAAATGCTGGAGATGGCCAGCCTGGGCAGCAAGGTGCTGCAGATCCGTTCGGTGGAATTTGCCGGCAAGTACAAGGTGCCGCTGCGCGTGCTCTCCAGCTTCACGTCCTGGGACATCGACATCAACGAGGAAGCCAAGTCCGGCACCCTGATCACCTTTGAGGAAGACGAACAAATGGAAAAAGCCGTCGTATCCGGCATCGCTTTCACCCGCGACGAAGCCAAGATCTCCGTGATCGGCGTGCCCGACACCCCCGGTATCGCCTACCAGATCCTGGGCGCGGTGGCCGACGCCAACATCGATGTGGATGTCATCATCCAGAACATGGGCAAGGAAGGGAAGACCGACTTCAGCTTCACGGTGAATCGGAATGACTACCAACGCACCATCGATCTGTTGAAAGACAAGGTGCTGCCCCAACTGGGCGCCGAGGAAATCGTGGGCGATGCCAAGATCGCCAAGGTCAGCATCGTTGGCATCGGCATGCGCAGCCATGTGGGCGTGGCCAGCAAGATGTTCCGCGCGCTGAGCGAAGAGGGCATCAACATCAAGATGATCTCCACGTCGGAAATCAAGACCTCCGTGGTGATCGACGAGAAGTACGTGGAACTGGCCGTGCGTACGCTGCACAAGGCGTTCGAGCTGGACCAGGCTGCCGCCTGAAGTTTCGCCGAAATGGCCTTGAAATGAGGCTACAATAGCGGGATTGGAAACGTGACCGAGTGGCCGAAGGTGCTCCCCTGCTAAGGGAGTATGGGGTGTAGAGCCTCATCGAGGGTTCGAATCCCTCCGTTTCCGCCAATGGGCCTTATAAATCAATAACTTACGAGAGTTTTTGAAATCTGTCCCACATAAAAGCCCACAAAAAACAAAGCCACCATGCACTAGCTCGGTGGCTTTTGTCTTTCTAGCTGGCGTAGTTTAGGCAATCGCCTTGCACATCAACACCAATTCCCGGTGCCCTGAACGCACGTCGATCACGCTCACGATGTTGTAGGTCTTGCCATCGTGGATCACGCGATCCTGCGCCGTCATCCAAGGGCGAAAGCGCATCCTTATCCGCGTCGTCACCTCAGACTGCAACGCCTGCGCCGCGATGTACTCCCGGCCTACCAGCGGCTCTACAGCGGCCCAGCAGGTGAACAGGGGGGCCCAGCTCTCGATAGGGGTTCCCCAGTCGTCCACTGTGCTGGTGAACCGCTCCACCGTCACGCGCTGGTCTAGCTTGCCCGCGTTCATGCGTACACCCGGTACGGTGCCAGCAGGCGTTCAAACGTCGGGTTCTTGGACAGCGGGCGCTCCACCAGGGCTTCCCTGTTGGCGTACAGGTCGCCCACCAGCAGCATGGCGGCGGCCTTCACCGGAGCGGGTGCGGTGGCGTCCAATGGCTCGGTGGCGTTGATGTAGTCGCCTACCGATGCCGTGGCGGCGTCGATCATGGATTGCAGCAGCGTATCTTCGTCGCCGTGGTCGATGCGGCAGTGCAGTTTCACTTCGGGCAGGGTCAGCATTTGAATCTTTCAAATGGTTTGAAAAAGGGGTGCCAGCGCCGTGGGCGAAAGGTCAGGGCCATGGTCGCATCGGGGAATCACTCACCTTTGCGCCCATGCCGTGCGCTCCCACTCGCTGGCTGTCGGGGTTTTTGCAATGCGCGGCACTCACCGACTAATCCGCGTCCGGGCCTTCCACTCGCGTGGCCCCCCCGGCAAGGGTTAAACAAACGTGAACTCTGTGAAGCCCACCGACTGGCCCTCTGTGGCCCTCGATGCCACGCCCATACTCATGGCCAGGGCCTGCAATCCGTCAATGCGGCCCGTGCTGCGCGATTTTTCTAACTTTCTATTGCCCGCTGGGTCTTTCACGATCACGGCGTTGGCGGCGCACATGGTCAGCACTGGGTGGCCACCGTGGGCAACCCGCCCATTCAGTAGCTCGGCTTCCAGCGCGTCGAGCGCAGGGGCCATTGATGCAAAGCCCTGGCCATGCTCCACCAGCGGCAGTTCTGCCCCCAGGCGGTCTAGCTCGCGTTGCAGTTCGGCAACTCGCCACCTATCGAAAGCGATCCCACGCACATCAAGGCCGTCGAGGATTTCCAGCATGTCGGCTGCTACGTGCGAGTAGTCCACGGTGGCCCCTGGCGTCGTCCGCAAAAAGCCCTGGCGGTGCCATACGTCATAGGGCGCACGGTCGCGGCGGGCGCGTTCCTCCAGGCCCTGCTCTGGCGTCCAGAAGTGGCTCTGCACCTGCCACACGCCATCCACTTGGCCGACGACGACAAGGGCGCTTAAATCCACACGCGCAGACAGATCAAGACCGCACCACACCGGGCCATCAAACGGCAGCACCGGGCCTGCGCAGGACTTCCACACCGATGGGCTGATGAATGGGCTTACCGTGGAAATTCGTTGGTTTAAAAGGAGGTTCCTTGCTGTCGCCTCCATGCTCGGCATGCGCTGGGCCTGCGTCATCTGTTCGCGCAGGTCGTCCAGGCTGCGGAACAGGCCCAGGGCGGGGTTTGCCGCCTTCCATGCCGCCTCGTCCATGAGGTCGCAGCCTTCGGGCGCGGCGTATAGGTGGCACACGATGCGCGGGTCTGCGCTGCGCTGGGCGTCGTCGATCCATGTGGAAAACAGGTCTGCGTCCCCGCTCGCTTGTGTACTGATGGCGATCAGTAGCGGTGCTTCATGTGCCCCCTGGCTGGTGGTGATAGCGTCGATGAAGTCGCTTTGCGGGCCACGCACCTGGCCCACCTCGTCCAAGATGGCCAGCACTGGAGACAGGCCGTGCGCCGTCTTGCCGTCAGCAGCAAGGGCGCGGAACTCCACGTTCAGCGGCAGGCCGATCAACCGTTTACCCGATGGAATGATCCGCACCAGGCTAGACAGCTTGGGCGACTGTTGCACCATCTTGCTGGCCAGATTGAACACCAGGGCGCTTTGCTCACGGCTCATGGCACCCGACACGATTTGGCTGTTTTGCTTCGCCTCCGGCCCCACCAGGTGCGCCAGCAGCAGGCCAGCGATAAGCCCGCTCTTGCCGTTCTTTCTGGCGCATCCCAAGATGGCGCGGCGCGTGCCTGCGGGGTTGTCGTACACGTCGCGCAGGAACTGCTTTTGGAACTCTGCCAGCACCAGCGGCTGGCCTACGTGGGCGCCCTCGGGCGTCACGCAGTAGCGCTCGATGAACTCGATGATGCGGGCGGCTCTGCTCATTCGGATTTCAAATCTGATTAGACAGCGCGCAGCCGTGGTATTAGGTCGTCGCCATCGTCCTGGCGTGCCTTGCGCTCCAGCTCGGCACCCTTGGCAATGTCCGCCGACCGTCCGACCGTGGCCACCGTGTTGACCGCGATAGCGCGGGTCAGTGCCAGGGCAAGGCGGGTAAGCTTGATGTGGTCGTCTGAGCCTACGGGCGCGGCCTCCAAGGCGCATTGCACGCGGGCAAGGTTCGCAGCCGATGCCAGATCAACCGGGTTCCATGTGTCCCTTGGCCTGGCCTGCACGATGGCATCCCAAAACGGGCGGGCCTCGGGTGGCACCAGCACATGGGCGGGCGGCTCCAAGGGCGGCAGGGCTGCGGCTTGGGTGGCGGCGATGGCTGCGGCGGCGCTGTCGGAGCGTTTGCGCTTGGGGGTCAGCTTCATGGTTGCCTATTTTTTAAGCAGTGAGCATTAAAAGAAGGGGAACCGGTCGGTGTTGCGTCCTCGGTTGCTGGTGATTTCTGAGAGTCGCCTACAACGTCCCCAGCAAGGCCCTTAGCAGCCTCTACAGTCGATTGATTCCAATGGTGCGCAGGGTTGATAGGGTTGCCGCTCTCATCGCAACCCATGCGCGCCGGTCTGCCATACAGGTCGGCCATCGTCTTGATGCTGTGACAGGGCTTGCACAGTGCCTGTAGCGCGTCCCGGCTGTTATCGGCAGCTCCCCGCATGTGATCCACTTCGGTGGCTGGCACCGTCAACCCTTGGGCGGCGCAGTGCCTGCAAAGTGGTTCTTCAGCCAGCACCTGTTTTCTGAGCTTGCGCCATGCTGCGGAGTTGAGCGGCAGCACCCGCCCGTTGCTGTCCTTTGTCCAACGCATTGGCGGCTTCACCAGGTAGCCATTGACGCGGCGCGGCTCGGCCTCGGGCAGTGGGTTGCCGTTGCTGTCCAGGCCCTTGGGCGGCTGTTGCCTGGCGTCACGAAAGAACGTGGGCGAACGTGTCACGCCATGGCCTCCTGTTGCTTGCTCGGGTACGGCAGCGGCGCCGGGGTGGGTACTGAGTGCCCACCCTCTTTTTCGTCGTCCAGGCCCTCGATGGCGGGCAGGTTCTCCAGCTTGCGGGCTTCGCTCTTGAGCATCCATCCGTCGCTGATGCCGGAGCTGTAGAACGCTGCCCGCTCGGTGCTGGCACCGCGCAGCAACCCTTCCAGGCTGAACTCTGCGTACATGGTGCGGGCTGCGGCTGGCGTCAGCAGTTGGCGGTTGATAGCGCCTTCAATGGCCGATAAGTGCCTGCCCAAAGTGTGCTTGGCAAAGAACATATCCATGGCCACGCTGTTGGAATATGTCGAGTGAGACAGATCACCGATCAGGACGGGCGGCACCTTGAATATGCGGGCCACTTCTTCCACGCTGAACCGGCGTGAAGCAACCCACTCGCTATCGGCAAGGGACAAGCTGATGGGCACGAACGAGGAACCCTCTTCCATGATCGGCACCTTGCCCGCATTGCTTCCACCGGCATACTGGCTTTGCCAGCTTTGCGCGATGGCTTGGCGTTGCTCAGGCTTCAAACGTCCGGGCATGGTGATGATGCCGCTGGCCTTGGTGCCGTTGTCGAAGGTGCTTTGCCCATGTTGCGCTTCAGCTTGTGCGAGCTGGATCACGGCGCGGGCGGCGGCGATAGGACTGACGCCCACCAATGGATCATTGCCAGCACGGTGGCGAAGGTGGAACACCTCGGCAGGCAATAGGCGCTCCCTCACGCCGTCCCTGTTGGTGTACTCATACCCGGCGATGGTTTCGCCCTTGCGCATGATGGTCACGCGATCCGTCACCATGGGGTCAAGGCTGCGCACCTGGCCATCAAAGCCTCGGGTAACTTTGGCGTAGGCGTTGCCCGTCAGCAGCATGGATGAAACCATCCACTCCCAGAACTCGGTGGCCGATTGCTGGCCATTTGGTGCACGGTGAAGAACGGTATGCAATGGATGCTCGGTGGCGGCTTTGCGGTCGTCGCCGTCCTGCCGATACAGCTTCAAGGGCAAAGAACCGATAGCCTCGGCAATCAAGGCCACGGCGGCATAACAGGCTCCAACACCTTGGGCGCTTTCAGGCGTCACGGCGGTGGCAGACAGCGGCACAGGCCAGCCGTTGACGCCGATGGTGCTGCGCTTTTCCAGGCCGATGGCCGACAAGATGCGGTTCAGCATTTGACTGTCTCCATCCATGCGCGGTTGCAGTCCCAGAAAGAGCGCTCAGGCGGGCGGCTGCGCAGGTTGATTTCGGTGCTCTGGTACGCTGGCCAGGACTGCACCACGCTGATTTCGTGTAGCTCTACCTGGCGTAGCTCGCGGGTGTTCCCGTCCCAGGCTTCATCAATGGCGACAAAGCCAAACGACATGCCGCCCAGGTCGCCACGCTCGGCAAGGGCGATCACATCGCGGGCGGCGGCGGTGTCGGGCAAGCTCAATTCAAAGCGCAGGCCCTTTGCATCCTCGGACAGTTTCAAAGAGCCTGAGCGGGTACGCCCCAGCAGAACATCAGCGCGATGGTCTAGCAGGGCCAGAACGTCCCTCCCACTTGCCAGCGACTTGGTGAATGCACCGGGCGCGATGCGCTCGGTAAATCCGCCGATGGCCGTTGGGTCGTTGTAGCTTGCGGCGTACCCGCTCAGAGTGCGGCCGCTGGCAGTAACACCAGCGACAGCACCCCGGCGCTCAATGTCCGGGGTGCTCATGGACTTACAAGGCCACGTCAGAAGCCACAACAAAGCTCTCGGGATGCCGCACAGCCACATCAACCGTCGCCATCGCACGCACCAGCACATTGCCCTTGCTGTAGGCGGTTTCGCTGTACGGGTTCACCAACAGATCAATCTCGCTCCAAATTCCCAGCAGGGCCTGGCTCCAATCGCCCGCGATCAGGTGGCCAGTGTTGGGAGTGCCGGTCTTTTCGGGAACTTGGTTGCTGAAAAACGCGGGCAAGTCGGCAACCCGCCCGTTTTCCATCAAGTAGCCCGCAATGCCTGCGGCCTTCAAGGTGCCTTGCAGCTTGGCTTTCACCTTCATGGATGCCACGATGTTGGCGGCGCTGGTGTTGCTGATATCCAGCTTTTGCAGCATGGCCAGAATGTTCTGCCAGCTCAAAGTTGCCAAATTTGCGGTTTGAATGCCCACCGTCGACAGAACGCCTTTCGGCTCATTGGTGCCGCCTCCCTTGATAAGCGCAGAGTCAATCGCCTGAGCCAGCAGTGCAGACAGGTCATTGCGCACCAACGCTTCAATGTCAGGAGAGCTTTGTTGCAGCAGTTGACGGCTCATCTCTTGGATGCCGCCCGCGTGCTTCGGTGCCATGGGCACGCTGTCAAAGCTCATATCACCAGTGGGCAGTGCCGCATTCTCTGCAACCCAGCCAGTCGTGCCGCCCGTCGCGTGCTTCGGAATGGACAGATTCCCGGAAAGGCCGGATAGCACCTGAACACCCAGGCGGCGCGCCAGCAGGTTGTTGCGGAACGGCTGGATATAGAGGTCTGCGCGGTGGGTCGTCGGCACGATTTCCGGCGCGGTCACGGTGGTGTTGACGGCGCGAGATTCCAGCGCAGCCAGCGGGACAAACACGCCCTGAGCCTTGCGGCCCGTCCGGCGTTCGCTTTCTTGCGCGAACTCGGCAGCGGCACCCGTAAGGCTGCGGCCCTCCATCTGAGCGCGCATCACTTCCACCACGCTAACGCGGCCTTCCAGCTCGTTGCGGGCCTTGTCCGCCGGCTGGCCCAGGCTGCGGCGCTCCCAGTCCTCCACGAGTTGGGCGCGGGCTTCCTGGCCTTCCAGGCTCACGATTTCGGCCTTGATGGCGTCGAATTTCGTCTGAGCTTCAGGCGTCAGGGTTGGCATGGATGCCAGCAGGGCGCGGGCCTCGTTCACTTTTTGGCTGCGGGCTTCTCGGATGGCGTGCAAGGTTTGCATTTGTGGGCTTTCTTGAAAAAGTGCCCATGCAATCGCCGGGCGGGTTGTCTCCACATTTCATAATGCGGAATGTGCCTATTATCACATTTCACAATATGAAATCAAGTGGGCATGAAAAAACCCGCTCGGGGCGGGTCGGTGGTTCATTTCAAGCTACCGGGATCACTGAGAAAGTAATCCAGCAAGTCCGGGCGCAAGTGCGGCGGTGTCCCTAATATCTCCTCCCGCATGTCCTGGCGGGCCTTGTCGCTGTCGGGTCGCTCGTCGCAACGGCGCATGGCGGCTTCCAGTAGCAGCGCGGTGACGCGGGCCGATTCCAAGATGCACGCGATCAGCGCGGGCTTGTGGCCCAGGACGGCGGCGCGCTGCGCTTCCGTCAGCTTCCCGGCTGGCACCACGATGCCGGTTTTGTCCGGCGTCACGCTGGGTTCAATGCCGCACAGGATCAGGTCGGCAAGGATGGCTTCGGGCGTCATAGAACCTCCGTGCTTTGGGCAACTTGCTCATCAACTTGCTCAACTTGCTCATCGTTTAAAGGTTGAGCATCTTGAGCAACTTGATTGAGCAACTTGGGTCGGAACCAGTACCAAGCGTCGTTCATCTTGCGCTTCGTCACGCCGATGGTGTCCGCTGCGCGGCGCACTGTCGCCCATGAAACGCCTGCCGCCCTGGCCTCTGTCTCCACATACTTGGACGGTGCGGAACCGTCTTTCAGGATCTCCACCAGGAAATCAATGGCGGCATCTTTGGCGCTGGCGTCCGACTGCTCCTGTTGCGGCTCGTCCGGGTCGGTCAGCAGCTCGCGTGCCGTGCCTTCCACCGCCTTACCCCATGCGATGTGTGACGCATGAATGCCGGGTATGGGTTCGGACTGTTCAAGGTGGTACTGAAACCCGCCATCGTCCGGTCCGACGTTGCTTTTGCTGCGGGCGAGGATGCGAGTGTCCTGGCCTTCTTCGTCGCCCTTCACCTTTGCTGCCACCATTACCACGCGGGCCACAGCAGTGAATGCCACGCTGCCCACCACGCGCTGCGACGGGTCGGTGCCCTGGCCACCTTTGGCAAAGTGGGTGATGCCCAGCACCGCGCAGTCGCACTTTGCAGCCAGATCAACCAGGGGTTGCAATGCGCGTCGAACCTCGCCGTTCTTGTGAGTGTCGCCAGTGACGGCGCTCACCACAGGATCAATCACCAGCAGACTGATGCCGCCGATTTTCTCGATGGCCTCCAGCAGTTGCCCCAGGTCGCGGGCCGGGTCGAATGGCACCACTTCGCCGCCCCGGCGTGCGCCCTCGATGAAATAACACCGGGCACGATCCGCACCAGCCGCCATGAGGCGCGGCACCAGCGTATCGGCGGGGTCATCTTCACCGCTCCAGATCAGCACGTTGCCGGGTGCGCAGCGAGAACCATCTGGCCAGCGTCCGCCGATGGTGATGGTTGCCGCCATTGCCAGCGCGATGGTGGTTTTGCCCTGCCCAGGTGCGCCAGCGAGGATATGCAGCTTCCCCATGGCCAGCCAGTATTGCCACAGCCAGCGGTATGGCTCGGGCGTCAGGTCTGAGCCGCATGTCAGGATCACCTTGTCGCGCGGCCCCAGGCCCGATATATCCGGCGAATCTGGCAGTTCGGGAAAGATTGGCCCGCGCTCGCGGTCGTCCAGCACCGATGCCATGGCGTTGTGCTCTGCAATGCCGCGCTTCATGCGAACACCTCCACCAAGCGAGTGATGCGGCCCGATGCAGTCAGCACGCGGGACAAATCCACCTGCGACAGCACCACGCCGTGCGCCACGTTCGCGGCGGCGATGGCCACAAGGTTGGCTTCCACTGCCAGCACTTCCAGCGCCTGGCGCGGAGACAGTGGCGAGGGCTTGTGCTGGGTGGCGGGGCGTCCGTCATCAATCCACGCGCCCAGGGCCTTTGCGGCCTCCACGAACTCCAGGCCATGCTGGGCCATGTGGTAGGCCAGTACATCGCCGCCACGGGCGCCGCAACCGGCCATGCACACGAATGCGCCGCTGTCGGTGTTGATGCGCAGGCTGTCGGTGCCGCCGTGGAAGTTGCAGGCCGTGGTGCGCCACTTACCCCTGCGCTCCTTAAACGCCAGGCCCAGGCCCTCGTAGTAGCTCACCGGCTCGGGAAGTCGGGTACGGTCGAAGCTCATGCTGAACCGCCTTTCTTCGCCAGGTGCTCCCGCAGCTCTTCGTTGATGTAGTCCGCAATCCATTCGCGGGTGTCTGCCCAGGCGGTGCCGTGCTTTGCCGCGTAGTAGTCCATGCGGCGCTGGAACCAGGCGCGGGCCTTGGGCAGCAGTTCGGGCGGGATGTTGTTTTCGTTCAGCCCCCATGCGAAAATTGGGGTGGAGTCTTTGGAAGTCGCCGCGGTGGTCTGGTAGCCCCCGGCGACTTTTGTTTTTTCGGGCACGCTTGCGCCCACCTTGGTGGTGTTGGTGCTGTGCATGTGGCCCCCTTACTTGCCAAGGTTGGCAATGAGGGCGTCGATATCGCTGGATTTCCAGACGGTCACACGGGGGGACAGCTTGATCCCAGGCGGGAACTTGCCATCCTTCACGCCCTTCCACCAGCCGCTGCGGCTGATGCCCATGCGGTCGGTGATGTGGGGGACTACGCGAAGCAAGGTGTCCGGCTGGTGTTGGTGATGCTGAGTAACTTTTGCTGGCATGGTTGGTCTTTCGTAGCTGTTGTTACGGAAAACCAAAACCCGGCTGTACACGTTGCTAATGCCGCCTGCTCCAAAGAATAGGTCGGTCGTGTTACCCTTCAAGTCCCGTCGCTGGGAGACTTTCAAGGCCCTCGGGTTTTGGCAGTCTAGAAGGCTCCTTGGTTGCACCCTTGGGGCCTTCGCCTTTTATGGACTCTCTCGTTCGTCCATGCATTAAATGTAGCGAGTATTTTTTGAGCATCAATCCAGCAACTCGATTAGCAAGCTGTGGATAACTTGTTGACAGCTTGTGCGCGGCACTGCGCAAACTGCTTTCCGAGTTCTTGATAAATGGTGAATTGATGCAAGTCGTTGATTCATAAGGGGTTAGCCAGCGTTTTGAGCTGGTCGAAGCGGTTTTGGTAGTAGTCGTGCTGTACATGTCGGTCACGCCATAGAAAAAGGCCCCGAAGGGCCTCTTTAGTTGGTGGTCGGCGTCAATATGAACTTGCTCCACTCCTGCATCATTTCCCGGCGCTTTTCTAGGGCGTCGCTGCGTCGATAGGCTTCCTCCACCTTGTTCTCCAGCTTGTGCGCCAGCGCAGCTTCGGCCATGTCTCGCGGGTAGTTTGTGCGGTCGCCTGCCCAGTCCCGAAAGGTTGAGCGGAACCCATGAGGCACAGCATCAACCTCCATGCGCCGCATTACTGCCGTCAGGCTCATGTCTGACAGTGGTTGTCCCTTGGTGCCCGGAAATACAAGGTCTGTCCCTTCCATGCGGGGCATGGCCTCCAGCAGCTTGATGGCGGCGTCAGGCAGCGGGACGCGATGCTCCTTGCCCATCTTCATGCGCTCCTTGGGAACAGTCCACACTTTCGCCTCCAGATCAATCTCTCCCCAGGTTGCCCCACGCACTTCTCCAGAACGGGCGGCAGTCAGGACGGCAAACTCCAGGGCACGAGCTGCAATACCATCCCGCTGGCGCAAATCGGCCATGAAGGCGGGCATCCCGTCGATAGGCAGGGCGCGGTGGTGCTCAGTCTCGGCAACTTTCTTGGGGGATGGCAGCACCTTATCCAAGTGGCCCTTCCAGCGGGCCGGGTTGTCGCCGCTGCGGTACTTGCGCACGGCGGCCCAATCCAGCACCGACTCGATACGTCCGCGCACGCGGGTTGCTGTCTCCGTCTTGCTGCGCCAAATTGGCTCTAGGCAGGCCAATACATGCGGCAGATCAATGGCATCTACCGACAAGCTGCCCATATGCGGGAAGGCGTATTGCTCCAGCGTGTTTTCCCATTGCTGGCGGTGCTTCGGGTTTTTCCATTCGCCCGACTTGTCGCCCATGAAGGCCTCTGCGCACTGCTTGAACGTCTTGCGAACTGGTTGCTGCACCAGCGCCTCCATGCGCTGCTTTGTTGGAGTGGCGGGCACGATGCCGTTGCGCAAGCTGGCGTGTATCTCCCTGGCCTTCTCCCTGGCCTCTGCCAGTCCGACTTCGGGGTAAGGCCCCAGGCCCATATCCCGGCGCGCTTCACCCACCTTCACGCGCAGCACCCAGCCCCTATGCCCGGTGTCTGTCACGCGAATGTGAAGGCCGGGAACTCCGCCCACCGGGTGCCTGCCCTCCGCCTTGATAGCGGCCACGGCACGATCAGAAAGTTGCTTTGCAATCTTGGGCATAAAGTCTCCGCCAAATGTTTCTTGTCCCACATCCTGCCCACATAAAACAATGGCTGTTAGTGGACTATCTTGGATGATGTGGGACAAACTGGCGGGAATTATGCGTTATGAATCAATGCTTTAGTGGACTAATTAGGATTAATATGAACTAGAACTTAGCGGACTCCGTTTCCGCCAAACAAAAAACGCGCCTTCACGGCGCGTTTTTTTATGCCGGCGGCGTTGTGGTGCCGCCGCGCGTCTCACATCAGCAGCGTCAGCACCACAATCACTACGCCGATGAGCAGGTTCACGCCAACCCACGTGCGGATGCTTGCCAGCGCCAAGCCGCCTGCAGGCCAGTCGGAGGCGGCGACGGCCTGCTCCAGGCGGCTGAGCAGCGCGAAGTAGATGTAGGCGAAGATGCCCATCATCACGATGCCGAGGGTCGCCATGATGGTCCAGTCCAGCGGCATCGAGAAGGCGCCGCCCGCGCCGATGCTCACCGCGCCGATCATGCCCAGCCCGCTGGTCAGCACGGCCACGATGGCGATGGCGACCGCGCCCAGGAAGCGTTGCAGCACGCCGTGCATCAGCGCCACGCGCTGCGGCGGCTCCAGCATCTGTACGGCGGGGCGCAGGAAGAAATGGGCGAAGACCATGCCGCCGATCCAGACGATGATCGACAGCACGTGGGTGAGCTTAAGGGCGTTATAGAGCATGGCGGCGCATTGTGCCGCCATGCCGGTCGATGCGGGCCATGCACTGACGCGGCGCAGGGTTGATGGTTGCCCACCGTCAAGCGGAGGCCATGGCGGAGCGCAGTGCCCGCGCGGCCTGCACCATGTGGCGCAGCGCGGCCTCGGTCTCGGGCCAGCTGCGGGTCTTGAGGCCGCAGTCAGGATTGACCCAGAGGTTGCGTGCGGGCACCACCTCGGCCGCCTTGCGCAGCAGGCGCGCCATCTCCTGCGAGCCGGGTATGCGTGGCGAATGGATGTCGTAGACGCCGGGGCCGATCTCGTTGGGGTATTTGAAACTGCCGAAGCCCCGCAGCAGTTCCATGTCGGAGCGGCTGGTCTCGATGGTGATGACGTCGGCGTCCATGGCGGCGATCTCGGGCAGGATGTCGTTGAACTCGCTGTAGCACATGTGGGTGTGGATCTGCGTCGTGTCCTGCACGCCGCAGGCGCTGATGCGGAAGGCCCGCGTGGCCCAGTCCAGGTACGGCTTCCAGCCTGTGCGGCGCAACGGCAGGCCTTCGCGGATGGCGGGCTCGTCGATCTGCACGATGGCGATCCCGGCCGCCTCCAGATCCACCACCTCGTCACGAATGGCCCAGGCAATCTGCTCGCAGGTGCGGCTGCGCGGCTGGTCGTCGCGCACGAAGGACCACTGCAGGATGGTCACCGGCCCCGTGAGCATGCCTTTCAGGGGTTTGTCCGTGAGGCTTTGGGCGTAGACGGTCCAGTCGACCGTCATGGCATGCGGGCGGGCCACGTCGCCGAAAAGCACAGGGGGCTTGACGCAGCGCGAGCCGTAGCTCTGCACCCAGCCATTGGCCGTGAAGGCGAAGCCGTCCAGCTGCTCGCCGAAGTACTCCACCATGTCGTTGCGCTCGGCCTCGCCGTGCACCAGCACGTCCAGGCCCAGTTCCTCCTGCTTGCGCACGGCGTGTTCGATCTCGGCGCGCATCTGTGCCTGGTATGCGGCCTCACCCAGTACGCCACGGCGGTGGGCCGCACGTGCGGCGCGGATGGCCGGGGTCTGCGGGAAGGATCCGATGGTGGTGGTGGGCAGCGGCGGCAGACGCAGGCGCGCGCGCTGCGCCTGCTGGCGTGTGGGGTGGGGCGAGCGGCGCCGGTCGCAGCCCTCGGGTGCCGCCTCCAGGCGGGCGGCCACGGCGGGGCGGTGCACGCGCGGGCTGGCGCGGCGGCTGGCGATGGCGGCGCGCGCGGCGGCCAGGCGCGGGTCGCTGTCGGCTACGCGGCCGTCCAGCAGGCCGGCGATCAGGGCCACCTCGTCCAGCTTCTCGGTGGCGAAGGCGAGCCAGCCGCGCAGCTCGGGGTCCAGCGCATCCTCGCCCGCCAGGCTGACGGGCACATGCAGCAGCGAACACGAGGGCGCCACCCACAGCGGTCCGGTGTGTTTGGCGGCCACGGGGCGCAGCAGGGCCAGGGCCGCGTCGGGGTCGGTACGCCAGATGTTGCGACCGTCCACCACGCCCACCGACAGCACCTTGTAGGCCGGCAACCAGTCGGCCACGCCCGTCAGCTCCTGCGGGGCGCGCACGGCGTCCACGTGCAGGCCGGCCACGGGCAACTGGCAGGCCAGGCGCAGATGGTTCTCCAGGGGCGAGAAGTAGGTGGCCAGCAGCACCTGTGGGCCGGCCTTGCCGAGCTGCCAGTAAGCGGGCTCGAAGGACTGCGTCCAGGTGGCGGGCAGGTCCAGGCCCAGGATGGGCTCGTCGATCTGCACCCACTCCACGCCCTCGGCCTTCAGGCGCGCGAGTATCTGCGCGTACACGGGCAGCAGGCGGTCCAGCAGGTCCAACCGGTCGAATGGGGCTTCGCCTTTCTCCTTGGACAGCCAGAGGAAAGTGAGCGGCCCCACAAGCTGCGCCTTTACGCGGTGGCCCAGCGCCTGGGCTTCGGCCACTTCCGCGAACAGGCGCTCGCTGCCCAGGCGGAACGCAGTGTCGGCGTGCAGTTCGGGCACGAGGTAGTGGTAGTTGGTGTCGAACCACTTCGTCATCTCCAGTGCGGGCTGGCCTTCGCCGGGATGCGGCGCGTGCGCACAGCCTGCGCCGCAGGTGCCACCGGGGGCGTGGTCGCCATGGCCCGACAGCGTCTGCACGCCCCGCGCCATGGTGAAGTAGCGCGCCAGCTCCGGCGTGCCGGGGGTGAAGCCAAACCGCGGGCTTTCGCAACCCAGCAGTTGGATGTGGTGGGCCATGTGGTCGTAGTAGGCGAAGTCGCCCACGGTCGCGAAGGCCAGGCCTGCGTCGCGCTGGGCCTGCCAGTGGCGTGCGCGCAGTTGGGCGCCCACGGCTTCGAGCGCGGCGGCGTCGATCTCACCGCGCCAATGGCGCTCCAGCGCCAGTTTCAGTTCGCGCTGCGCGCCCATGCGGGGAAAGCCCAGCGTATGGGTGAGGATGGGGGAAGCGGCCATGGTGCGGAAGTCCTTGTGCAAGAGAAAACCGCGATGGTCGGCTAAGCGCGTTTATGATTCAAACGAAAGTTTTGTCTTTTCAACATGAATAGTTTTAATGATGCAATCCATCCTGGAGATCCGCCATCTGCGCACGCTGCAGGCCCTGCGTGATAGCGGCAGCCTGGTGCGGGCGGCGCAGCTGCTCAACCTCACGCAATCGGCGCTGTCGCACCAAATCAAGCTGCTGGAGGACCGCTACGGCACGCCGCTGTTTGAGCGCAAGTCCGTGCCGCCGCAGTTCAGCGCCACCGGCGCGCGGCTGCTGCAACTGGCCGATGCCGTGCTGCCGCAGGTGGAAACGGCTGAGCGTGACGTGGCGCGCCTGTCCCAAGGGCAGGGCGGGCAGATGCGCATCGCCGTGGAGTGCCATACCTGTTTCGACTGGCTGATGCCCGCCATGGACGCCTTCCGCGCACGCTGGCCCGAGGTGGAACTGGACATCGTGAGCGGCTTCCACGCCGACCCCGTGGGCCTGCTGCACCAGGGCCGGGCGGACCTGGCCATCGTCTCCGAGCTGGACGCTGGGGAGGCGGGCGCCGTGGACTACCACCCCCTGTTCGGCTTCGAGATCCGCGCGTTGCTGGCCCACGGCCACCCATTGCTGGACAAGCCCTTTCTGCAGGCGCAGGACTTCGCGGACCAGACCCTCATCACCTATCCGGTACCCGACGAGATGCTGGACCTCGTGCGCCAGGTGCTGGAGCCCGCCGGCGTGCGCCCGCCCCGGCGCACCACCGAGCTGACGGTGGCCATGCTGCAGCTCGTGGCCAGCGGCCGGGGCGTGGCCGCACTGCCACTGTGGGCGGTGCAAGGCTACCTGGACCGGGGCTACGTGGCCGCGCGCCCCATCGGCGCGCGGGGCCTGCGCGGCGAACTGCACGCGGCCTGCCTGCCGCAGCTCTCGCCCAGGCCCTTCCTGCAGGACTTCGTGCGGGTGACGCGCGAGACGAGTTTCGTCACGCTCAAGGGGGTGGAGTTGCTGTAGTTTTGATAGCTGCTTGCGCTTGTCAGGTAAGCGCTAGCGCCTGATTTCATGCGTATTTCTTTTCAAGCGCATCCCAGAATGGTTTGCCCACCAGCCGCTGGCGTTCGGCGAACGGGGCGACCAGCGTGGGGTCTTCGCGCACCTCGCGCGCGTCGCGCAACTGGGCCAGCACTTTTTGCATGCCGGCCACGGCGCCTTGCAGCGCGGCGTTGGCGTACAGCACGAAGCCGTAGCCGAGCCGGCCCAGTTCGTCCGCGCCCACGATGGGCGTCTTGCCGCCGATCACCATGTTCATGAGCTGGGGCACTTGCAGGCGCTGGGGCAGGGTGCGCACTTCGTCGGCGGTGGTGACGGCCTCGACGAACAGGATGTCGGCGCCCGCCTCGGCGTACGCCTGCGCGCGCTCCACGGCGGCGTCGAAGCCGTGCACGGCGGCGGCGTCGGTGCGCGCCATGACCAGCAGGCCGTCGCGCCGCGCATCCACAGCGGCGCGGATCTTGCCCACCATCTCGCTGGTCTCGATCACGGCCTTGCCGCTGAAGTGGCCGCAGCGCTTGGGGCTCACCTGGTCTTCGAGCTGGATGCAGTCGGCGCCGGCGCGCTCCAGGGTGCGCACGGCGTGGTAGGTGTTGAGGGCGTTGCCGAAGCCCGTGTCCGCGTCCACGATCAGCGGTAGCTCCACCGCGTCGCGGATGCGGGCCGTGTGGTCGGCGATATCGGTCAGGCCCACGAAGCCCTGGTCGGGCAGGCCGAACCCCATGTTGGTGACGCCCGCGCCGGTGATGTAGAGGGCCTCGTAGCCCAGATCTTCGATGACCTTGGCCGACAGTGCGTTGAACGCGCCCGGCACGATGACGCCGCGCCGGGCTTCGGCCAGGGCCTTGAGTTGTTGCTTGGTGGACTGCATGGCTGTTTCCTTCAGGGAGGGTGCTCTGCGCGCGCATGGAACGCATTGCTGAAATCGGGTGCGCCCCCGGCCGGGGCTAGCGGCCGCGGTGCGGGGGCCTGTGCCGGCCGCGCCGCGCTGCCGCGCTGGCGGCGTCCCCCTTGCCGCGCGAAGCGTGGGAGAAGGGGGACATGACGAAGTTGCTCACGGGGTTGGCGGCACTCTCACCCAGCCTTCCATCAGGGTGCGGGCGCTGCGGCTCATGAGGGCCTTGGTGACGCGCCACTGGCCGTTCACCAGCGCGGCCTCGGCCCCCACGCGCAGCGTGCCCGAGGGGTGGCCGAACCGCACCGATCCCGGCACGGCGGTGCGCGGGCCCCCGCCGGCCGCCTGGTGGACCAGCGTGCCGGGGACGGCGGCAGCGGCGCCGATGGCCACGGCCGCCGTGCCCATCATGGCGTGGTGCAGCTTGCCCATGGACAGTGCGCGCACCAGCAGGTCGATGTCGGCCGCGCGCACCGCCTTGCCGCTGGAGGCGACGTAGTCCGCCGGCGGCGCGACGAAGGCGAGTTTGGGCGTGTGCTGGCGCGTGGCGGCCTCTGCCACGTCGTGGACCAGGCCCATCTTGACTGCGCCCCAGGCGCGGATGGCCTCGAAGCGGGCCAGGGCCGCGGCATCGCCATTGATCGCGTCCTGCAGCTCGGTGCCGGTGCAGCCGACGTCCCTGGCGTTCAGGAAGATGGTCGGGATGCCCGCGTTGATGAGCGTGGCCTGCAAGCGGCCCACGCCTGGCACGTCCAGCGTATCGACCAGCTGTCCGGTGGGGAACAGGGCACGGCCGCCGCCTTCGCCTCCTTCACCGCCATCGGCGGGGTCGAGGAATTCGAGCAACACCTCGGCGGCGGGGAAGGCCACGCCGTCCAGCGCAAAGTCGCCCGTCTCCTGCACCTGGCCACCTGCGACGGGTACGTGGGCCACGATGGTCTTGCCGATGTTGGCCTGCCAGATGCGCACGGTGCACACGCCGTCGTGCGGAATGCGCCCGGGCGCGACCAGGCCGCTGGCGATGGCGAACGGCCCCACGGCGGCCGACAGGTTGCCGCAGTTGCCGCTCCAGTCCACGAAGGGGCTGTCGATGGCGACCTGGCCGAACAGATAGTCCACGTCATGCCCGGGCCGGGTGGAGGGTGAGACGATCACCGCCTTGGACGTGGACGAGGTGGCGCCGCCCATGCCGTCGATCTGTTTGCCGTAGGGGTCGGGGCTGCCGGTCACGCGCAGTAGCAGCGCGTCGCGCGCTGCGCCGGGCTGCTGCGCCGCCGCGGGCAAATCCTGCAGGCGAAAGAACACGCCCTTGCTGGTGCCGCCGCGCAGGTAGGTGGCGGGGATCCTGATCTGTGGTGCCATGTTTGCTCTTGTTTCAATAGCTGGTTGCGCTTGTCAGACGGGCGCTGGAGGCTGATTGGGCCAGGAAGTCCTGGGCGAAGCGCTGCAGCACGCCCCCCGCTTCATAGACCGAGACTTCCTCGGCCGTGTCCAGCCGGCAGGTGACGGGCACCTGCTGCGTCTCGCCCTGCGCGCGGCGGATGACAAGGATGACGGTGGCGCGCGGCGTGAGGGCACCGGCCACGTCGTAGGTTTCGGTGCCGTCCAACTGCAGCGTGTGGCGGTTGGTGCCGGGCAGGAACTCCAGCGGCAGCACCCCCATGCCGATGAGGTTGGTGCGGTGGATGCGCTCGAAGCCCTCGGCCACCACCGCCTCCACCCCCGCCAGCCGCACGCCCTTGGCGGCCCAGTCGCGGCTCGACCCCTGGCCGTAGTCGGCCCCGGCAATGATGACCAGCGGCTGGCGGCGGTGCAGGTAGGTCTCGATGGCCTCCCACATGCGCGTCACGCGGCCCTCGGGCTCGATGCGGGCGAGCGAGCCCTTTTGCACCTGGCCGTTCACCACCGCCATCTCGTTGACGAGTTGCGGGTTGGCGAACGTGGCGCGCATGGCCGTGAGGTGGTCGCCCCGGTGCGTGGCGTAGGAGTTGAAGTCCTCCTCGGGCACGCCCATGCGGGCCAGGTATTCGCCCGCCGCGCTGGCGGGCAGGATGGCGTTGGACGGCGAGAGGTGATCGGTGGTGATGTTGTCGCCCAGCAGCGCCAGCGGGCGCATGCCCTGGAGGGTGCGCGGGTAGGCGGCCAGCGCGCCCACGCCTTCGGCGTCCCAGTAGGGCGGGCGGCGGATGTAGGTGGACTGCGGGCGCCAGTCGTACTGCGGCGCGGCGCGCTCGCCATCGCCCTTGCGCAGGGCAAACATGGGTTGGTACACGGCGCGGAACTGTGCGGGCTTCACGGCGCGGGCGACGATGGCGTCGATCTCCTCGTCGCTGGGCCACAGGTCGTTCAGGCGGATTTCGCGGCCCTCCACCACGGCCAGCACGTCGCGCTCGATGTCGAAGCGCACCGTGCCCGCGATCGCGTAGGCCACCACCAGCGGCGGCGATGCCAGGAAGGCTTGGCTCGCATAGGGGTGGATGCGCCCGTCGAAGTTGCGGTTGCCCGAGAGCACGGCGGTGGCGTAGAGCTTGCCGTCAAGGATCTCCTGCTGGATGCGCGGGTCCAGCGCGCCGCTCATGCCGTTGCAGGTGGTGCAGGCAAAGCCCACGATGCCAAAGCCCAGCGCCTGCAGATCAGAGAGCAGGCCGGCCTCCTGCAGGTACAGCTCCACCGCCTTGGAGCCGGGCGCGAGCGAGGTCTTGACCCAGGGCTTGCGCCGCAGGCCCAGGCGGCGGGCGTTGCGCGCCAGCAGGCCGGCGGCGATCACGTTGCGCGGGTTGCTGGTGTTGGTGCAACTGGTGATGGCGGCGATGACGACGGCACCGTCGGGCAGCAGGCCCCTGGCTTCCTCGGCGCGGGCCCTCTCCAGCATGCTGGCATCGGCAATGCCGCGCTCCACCAGCGCGGTGGTGGGCAGGCGCCGGTGCGGGTTGCTGGGGCCGGCCATGTTGCGCACCACGCTGGACAGGTCGAAGTGCAGCGTGCGCTCGTACCGCACCTCGCGCAGGGTATCGGCCCACAGGCCGGCGGCTTTGGCGTAGGTTTCCACCAGCCGCACCTGGTCTTGCGCGCGGTCCGTCAGGCGCAGGTAATCGCTGGTCTGCGCGTCGATGTAGAACAGCGCGGCGGTGGCGCCGTATTCGGGGCACATGTTGCTGATGGTGGCGCGGTCGCCGATCGAGAGGCTGTCCGCGCCCTCGCCGAAGAATTCCACATAGGCGCCCACCACCTTTTGCTGGCGCAGGAACTCGGTCAGCGCCAGCGCGATGTCGGTCGCGGTAATCCCCGGCTGGCGTTTGCCGCGCAGTTGCACGCCTACGATGTCGGGCAGGCGCATCCAGCTCGCGCGGCCCAGCATCACGGCCTCGGCCTCCAGCCCGCCCACGCCCACGGCGATCACGCCCAGCGCGTCCACATGGGGGGTGTGGCTGTCGGTGCCCACGCAGGTGTCGGGAAAGGCGACCTTGCCCTGTTCATCGTCCTGCACATGCACGACGGGCGACATTTTTTCCAGATTGATCTGGTGCATGATCCCGTTGCCCGCCGGGATGACCTGCACGTTGGCGAAGGCCTTCTTCGTCCACTCGATGAAGTGAAAGCGGTCCTCGTTGCGGCGGTCCTCGATGGCGCGGTTCTTGGTGAACGCCTCGGGGTCATGGCCGCCGCACTCCACGGCCAGCGAGTGGTCCACGATGAGCTGTACCGGCACCACCGGGTTCACGGCGGCGGGGTCGCCGCCCTGCTGGGCGATGGCGTCGCGCAGGCCCGCCAGATCGACCAGCGCGGTCTGGCCCAGGATGTCGTGGCACACCACGCGCACGGGGTACCAGGGAAAGTCCAGGTCGTGCCGGCGTTCGATCAGCTGGCGCAGGTAGTCCGGCAACTGCGCCGGGTCGGCGCGGCGCACCAGGTTCTCGGCGTGCACGCGGGCGGTGTAAGGCAGCGTGGCCCAGGCGCCGGGGCTGAGCTGCTCGACGGCCTCGCGCGCGTCGTAGAACTGCAGCGCCGTGCCGGGCAGGGGTTTGCGGTGGGCGGTGTTCGTGGTCATCGTGGTGCTCTTGTTGTGATAGCTGCTGGCGCTTGCCTGTCAACAGATTTCATGCAAAAAGTGCTGGGAATCCAGTAACGGCAAGCGCTGCCAGCTATGGTTTTTGTCAAACGCGTTCCTCGATGGGCACGAACTTCTGGTCGTCGGGGCCGGTGTAGTGGGCGCTGGGGCGGATGATCTTGTTGTCCGCGCGCTGCTCGATCACGTGCGCCGCCCAGCCGCTGGTGCGGGCAATGACGAACAGCGGCGTGAACATGGCGGTGGGCACCTGCATCATGTGGTAGCTCACGGCGCTGAACCAGTCCAGGTTGGGGAACATCTGCTTTTCCTGCCACATCACGCGCTCCAGCCGCTCGGCGATGTCGTACATCTTGGTCGAGCCGGCGGCATCCGACAGGCGCTTGGCCACGGCCTTGATGACCCCGTTGCGCGGGTCGCTCACGGTGTAGACCGGGTGGCCGAAGCCGATCACCACCTCCTTGGCCTGCACGCGGCGGCGGATGTCGGCCTCGGCCGCATCGGGCGTGTCGTAGCGCTTCTGGATCTCGAAGGCCACTTCGTTCGCGCCGCCGTGCTTGGGCCCGCGCAACGCACCGATGGCGCCGGCGATGCAGGAGTACAGGTCGCTGCCCGTGCCGGCGATCACGCGCGCGGCGAAGGTGCTGGCGTTGAACTCGTGCTCGGCATACAGGTTCAGCGACGTGTGCATGGCGCGCACCCAGCCGTCCGAGGGCTTGTCGCCGTGCAGCAGGTGCAGGAAATGCCCGCCGATGGAGTCGTCCTGTGTCTCCACCGCGATGCGCCGGCCCGAGTTGCTGAAGTGGTACCAGTACAGCAGCATGCTGCCCAGCGATGCCAGCAGCCGGTCCGCGATGTCGCGGCTGCCGGCCAGGCTGTGGTCGTCTTTCTCGGGCAGGGCGCAGCCCAGGGCGGATACGCCGGTGCGCATCACGTCCATGGGGTGGCTGGCCGCGGGCAGTTGCTCCAGAGCGGCCTTCACGCTGCCGGGCAGGCCGCGCAGCGCACGCAGCCGGGCCTTGTAGGCGCGCAGTTCGGCGCGCGTGGGCAGCTTGCCGTGCACCAGCAGGTGGGCGATCTCCTCGAACTCGCAGACCTCGGCGATGTCCAGGATGTCGTAGCCGCGGTAGTGCAGATCGTTGCCGCTCCTGCCCACGGTGCACAGCGCGGTGTTGCCGGCGGCCACGCCCGAGAGGGCGACGGATTTCTTGGCCCGCGGGAGGGCGGTTGCGGTGTCGGTGGTGCTCATGGAGTCTCCTGTCGGAAGGGGTGTGGCGGGGTGTTCAGGTAGGTATGCGCGATGGCCGTGGGCCGCCCGTGGGCGTTCACGGCCACCATCTCGAAGACGCCTTGCAGGGCCAGCTCGTCGGGGCAGCCCGGTGCCTGGGCCAGGCCGTGCACGCACACGGTGAGCGAGCTGCGCCCCACGCGGCTGACCCAGGCGCGCAGCGCCAGCGCCCGCCCCACGGGCACGGGGGCGCAGAACTGCACGCCGGTGACGGCGGCCATCACCACGTCGCAGCCGGCGGTGTCGCGCGCGGCCAGGAAGGCGGCGCGCGCCATGCGCTCCAGCCCCTGGCCGGCGAACAGCGTGCCGTGGTGGTTGGCATGGGCGGGGAAGACCATGTCGCGGGTTTCGAGGGTGCCTGCGGGGCTTGTCATGCTTCGCAATCTACGCACAATGGATGCCCCCCGTAAGCCCTGAATTGGCGAACGATTGCGAAGGCTTGCGGGGTGTTTTGCAAAGTTTGCGAAAGATTGGAATGAAAAAAACCTTCATGGGTGTGCGCTTGCGCCGCCTGCGCGAGGAGAGGGGCCTGACCCAGGTGGCGCTGGCGCGGGCGCTGGAGATTTCCGCCAGCTACCTGAACCAGATCGAGCAGAACCAGCGCCCGCTGACGGTGCCGGTGCTGCTCAAGATCAACGCCGTGTTCGGCGTGGACGTGCAGCACTTTTCTGAGGGCGACGAGGCGCGCCTGATCGCCGGCCTGCGCGACGTGCTGGCCGATCTGCCGCCCGGCGCGCCGGCCGATGCCGTCTCGCTGGCCGAGGTGCGCGAACTGGCCGCCAACATGCCCGCCGTGGCGCGCGTGCTGCTGGCGCTGCACCGCGGCCGCGCCGAGGCGCGCGAGCGCCTGGAGGCGCTGGCCGCGCACTACGGCGACGAGCGCGGCGGCGCGGCCAGCACGGCGCAGACCCCGCCCATGGCGTATGAGGAGGTGCGCGACTTCTTCTTCGCGCGCCACAACCACATCGCCGAGCTGGATGACGCTGCCGAGCACCTGGCCGCCCAGTGGCGGCTGGTGCCTGGCGCGGCCGGCGCCGCGCTGCAGGCGCGGCTGGAGCAGGCCCACGGTGTGCGTGTCGCGCTGCTGCAGGGCGGCGACGGCGATGAGGCAGGCGAGGGCGCCGCCGTGCAGCGGCGCTTCGATGCCGCCGCACGCGTGCTGTACCTGTCGCCCACGCTGCAGGGCGCGCAGCGCGCTTTCCAGATGGCGACGCAACTGGCCTTTCTGGAAGTGCCGCACCTGCTGCAGCACAGCGTGCAGGGAGCGGCGCTGTCGGGCGAGGCGGCGCGCACGCTGGCGCGCATCGGCCTGGCCAACTACTTAGCGGGCGCGCTGCTGCTGCCCTACGGCGCCTTCTTGCGGACGGCCGAGGCGCTGCACTACGACATCGAGCGCCTGGGCCAGCACTGGGGCGTGGGCTTCGAGACGGTGTGCCACCGCCTGTCCACCCTGCAGCGCCCCGGCGCGCGCGGCGTGCCGTTCTTCTTCATCCGCGTGGACCGGGCGGGCAACATCAGCAAGCGCCAGTCGGCCACGCACTTTCACTTCAGCAAGATCGGCGGCACCTGCCCGCTGTGGAACGTGTACGAGGCCTTTGCCCAGCCCGGGCGCATCGTGCGGCAGCTGGCGCGCATGCCCGACGGGCGCGTGTACCTGTGGATCGCGCGCACCGTCACGCGCAGCACCGGCGGTTGGGGCGCGCCGGGCAAGACCTTCTCGGTGGCGCTGGGCTGCGACGTGCAGCACGCGGGCCAACTGGTCTATGCGCGCGGGCTGGACCTGGCCGACCCCGAGGCGCCGGTGCCCATCGGCATGGGCTGCAAGGTGTGCGAGCGCACCGCGTGCCCGCAGCGCGCGTTTCCGCCGGTGGGCCGGCCGCTGGAGGTGAACGAGGATATGGCGGGCTTTACGCCGTACCGGGTCAGCGGGGCGGCCAAGGGCGCCTGACAGCGCGGAAGCAGGCGCCGGCACAACGCCGTCAGGCCGGCTGTGTCCTACACCGTGATGCGCCCCTGGCGAACCGCCCCGCCGCAGCGGGCGTGTCTACCATGCGTGCATCTTTTTTCGGCAAACGAGGTGGGATGTGAGCCATTGGTACACGCTGCAACTGGGCAACGAACAACAGGCCTTCGAGCCCCTGCGGCAGATTCAACAGGTTTTCATGGCGAGGTTCCTCATGGCGCAGCCCGGCACGGGGCGGGCGCTGTTCTCGCACTTCGATGCGGCCGAGGACCGCGTGGTGCTGTTCTTCTCGCCCGCGGCCGCGGACATTGCCGTGCGCTTTCGCGCATCGCCGTGTGACCGGCCCGCGCAGGACCTGGTGCTGCTGGCGGGAGAGGGTGACGCATGGCATGACGCGGCGCAGGATGAACGCCTGGCG
Organism: Diaphorobacter sp. C33; assembly: GCF_030503915.1. Lineage (NCBI taxonomy): Bacteria > Pseudomonadati > Pseudomonadota > Betaproteobacteria > Burkholderiales > Comamonadaceae > Diaphorobacter > Diaphorobacter sp. C33. The sequence goes on along the minus strand of NZ_CP129980.1, from coordinate 1,528,557 downwards.
GCCTGATCTTTGGGCATAGCGCTTTGGGCATAGCTTCGGGCATAGCGCACACGGCCCGTGTGGGCGCGCTGTGCTTTCGCGTCGTGGGGCTTTGGCGGCTGGCTGCCACAGGCTGCGGTGCTGTGCCCAAGCCCTGCCCATCTCAGTCGTCGATGGAGGCGCTCCAGCGGTCGTCCCAGTCATGGCGCAGGTGGTCCATGGAGCGGCGGTCGCGCTTGGTGGGGCGGCCCTCGCGCAGCGCGGCGGCCGGCTCGGGCGCCAGGCGGCGCGCTTCGGCGGCCTGGGCGCGCGCGGCGAGGCTCTCGGGCGTTTCCTCATAGAGCTGCTGCGCCACGGGCGCCGGGCCGCGGAAGTTGCTCAAGGCGCGCACTACGACCGTGCGGGCGACCGCGCCCTGGCGCAGCGCGACGGTGTCGCCCGCGCGCAGTTCACGCGCGGCTTTGGCCGCCTGGCCGTTGACGGTTACGCGGCCTTTGCCGATCTCTTCCACGGCGAGGCTGCGGGTCTTGTAAAAGCGCGCGCACCACAGCCATTTGTCCAGGCGCATTGCATCGGGTGGTGTCGTCATCGGCGTGATTTTGCCTGGGGCGGCGTGCGTGAAAAACGGTTCAGGCGTCGGCCAGTGGCAGCCGCACCACGGCGTCCAGGCCCAGCACGCGGCCGTCCGCCTGGCGATTGGCGAGGGTGATGCTGCCGCCCAGCGCGTGCACGATCTCCTGGCAAATCGCCAAGCCCAGGCCCGAACCCGTGCGCACGTCGCCGGCCGAAAACGGTTGGAACAGCCGCGCCGCCAGTTCGTCGTCGATGCCGGGGCCGGCGTCGGCCAGGGTGAGGACCGCCTCACCGTCCTCGCGGTGCAGCGTGACGGCGAGTTCGGTGCCGGGCGGCGCATGGCGTATGGCGTTGTGCAGCAAGTTGCGGCACAGCTCGCGCAGCATCCACTCGTGCGCGTGGATGGGCGCGGCGTCGGTGGTGATGCCGAAGTCCAGGTCGCCCTGTGCGATCAGCGGCGACAGTTCCAGCGCCATCTCGCGCAGCACTGTGTCCAGCCGCGTCACGGGCACCTCGCCCTGCTGGCGCAGCTGCTCCACTTTGGCCAGCGCCAGCATCTGGTTGGCCAGCTGCGTGGCGCGGTCCACGGTGTCTCCAATCTCCCGCAGTGCCTGCGTGGGCGGCAGGTCGCCGCGCAGGGCGGACTGCACCTGCGTCTTGAGCACGGCCAGCGGTGTGCGCAGCTGGTGTGACGCGTCGCGCACAAAGCGCTGCTGGTGGGCGAGCAGGCGCGACAGGCGCTGCATGACCGCGTTGGTGGCGTCGATCAGCGGCTGCAACTCGCGCGGCGCGGTGGGGGCGGCAAGGGGGGCCAGGTCGCCTTCGGTACGGGCCTGCAGGTCGCTGCTCAGCTGGCGCACCGGTTGCGTGGCGCGCTGCACCACCAGCACCACGATGCCCGCAATCAGCGCCAGCAGCAGCGCCTGGCGTGCCAGCGTGGTGTGCAGGATCTGCAGGGCCGCCGCCTCGCGCAGCTCCAGCGTTTCCGCCACCTGGATCACGGCCATGCCGCGCCCCTCGCTGCTGGCCACGGGCTGCAGCAGCACGGCCACGCGCACGGGCTGATCGCGAAAACGGTCGTCATAGAAGTCCACGAGCGCCGCATAGGGCGGGCGCTGCGGGATGGTGCCGTGCCAGGCGGGTAGTTCGGCAAAGCCGGAAATCAAGTCGCCGCGCAGGTTGGACACGCGGTAAAACATGCGGCTCTGGTTGTCGGCCTCGAAGGCCTCCAGCGCCGCGTAGGGCACGATGGCGCGCAGCTCGGCCATGTCGTCCCAGCCGCGCACGTCCAGCTGCTCGCTGATGGTCTTGGCCGAAGCCAGCAGCGTGCGGTCGTAGGCAGTGTGCAGCGCGGCCAGCGCCTGGCGGTGCAGGCTGTAGGTGTTCACGCCCACGAAGAGCAGCGTGGGCAGCAGGATGCCCACGAGCAATTGGCGGCGCAGCGACTGCGGGCGCGTCATGCCGCCACCCGGCTGCGTTGCGCGTGGTGGGGAGCCTGGCGCACAGGCGCGCTCGCTCTTGTCCGGCGGCGGTGGCGCAAACCATGCCAGCGCGCGCCGCGCAGCGGGCCCGGCCGGGCCTGCGGCATCGCCCGCCTGGGGGGGGAAGGCGCGCAGCGACTCGCGGGCTGTTTCATGTCTCTGGCTTGAGCAGATAGCCCAGGCCGCGCAGCGTCATCAGGGCCACGCCGGTGCCTGCGAGTTTTTTGCGCACGCGGTACACCACCACTTCGATGGCCTCGTACTGCACCTCGCTCTGGCCGGGGAAGACCAGTTCATACAGCCGCTCCTTGGCGACTGCGCGCCCCGGCTGGGCCAGCAGGGTGCGCAGCAGCGCCAACTCCCGCGGGGTGAGGTCCATGGGCGCATCGTGCAGATAGATGGCACCGCTTTCTTTTTCATAGCGCAAGGCGCCCATCACCAAGGCGTTGGAGGCCTGTTTGTCATCTGCCGCATCGCCGCTGCGGCGCAGCAGGGCGCGCAGCCGGGCCTCCAGCTCGTCCAGGTCAAAAGGTTTGGGCAGGTAGTCGTCGGCCCCCGCGTTCAGGCCCAGCACACGGTCGCCCACGGTGCCGCGCGCGGTCAGCAGCAGCACGGGGGTGCGCAGGCCGCCGGCGCGTGCCTGTTGCAGTACCTGCAGGCCGTCCAGGCCGGGCAGGGTGAGGTCCAGCACCACGGCGTCGGGCGGGTGCGCGCGCCATTCGGCCAGCGCGGCGCGCCCGTCCGCAAGGGCGGTGACAGCCATGCCGCGGCGCGCCAGCGAGCGCTGCAGCGTAGCCTGCATGGTGGCGTCGTCTTCGACGAGAAGCAGTTGCATCCGCGGATTAGAACGCGTTTGCGGCGGGTGGCGGTTGGCGCGCGGATCTCGGTGTTAACCCTGGTGCCGTGGACAGCCGTTTGACAGCTTGCGCGCGCATCATCGCGCCGGTCAGCGTTCCCTTTTTCTAACAAGCAAGGAGACAACATGCGTCGCGATACCTTTCTGAAGTCGCTGGCGGCACTGGCCGCCGCGGGCAGCCTGCCGCTGTCGGCCCAGGCCGCCGTGGCCGTCAAGATGATGCTGCCCGCCAACCCCGGCGGCGGTTGGGACACCACGGGCCGCGCCCTGGGCAAGGCCCTGCAGGATGCGGGCGTGGCCTCCAGCGTGACCTATGACAACAAGGGCGGCGCGGCCGGCGCCATCGGCCTGGCGCAGTTCGTGAACGGCTCCAAGGGCGACCCGAACGCGCTGATGGTGATGGGCGCCGTGATGCTGGGCGGCATCATCACCGGCAAGCCGCCGGTCAACCTGAGCCAGGCCACGCCGATCGCGCGGCTGACCAGCGAATACAACGTCTTCGTGCTGCCCGCCAACTCGCCCTTCAAGAGCATGGCCGAGGTGGTGGCGCAGCTCAAGAAGGACCCCGGCAGCGTGAAGTGGGGCGGCGGCTCGCGCGGCTCCACCGAGCACATCGCGGCGGCCATGATCGCCCGTGAAGTGGGGGTGGACCCGGCGCGCATCAACTATGTGGCTTTCCGTGGGGGCGGGGAGGCGACGGCGGCCATCCTGGGCGGCAACGTCACCGTGGGCGGCAGCGGCTACAGCGAGTTCTCCGAGTACATCGCCGCGGGCAAGATGAAGCCCATCGGCGTGACCTCGGGCCAGCGCCTGAAGGGCGTGAACGTGCCCACGCTCAAGGAGCAGGGTATCAACGTCGAGATCGGCAACTGGCGCGGTGTGTACGGCGCGCCCGGCATCACGGCCGAGCAGCGCAAGGCGCTGGTGGCAATGGTGGAGAAGGCCGTCAAGAGCAAGGCGTGGGCCGAGGCGCTGGAGAAGAACGGCTGGACGCCCGCGTGGCTGGCCGGCGACGACTTCGCCAACTTCGTGGACAGCGAGTTCGCCAGCCTGCGCGCCACCATGGTGAAGTCGGGCATGGTCTAAGCCCGGCGGCGCCGCAGTGTGCTGCGGCGCTCCTCTTTTGAGAGCTGTCAGCGCTTGATGGATAAGCGCTAGGGCCGTTTTTTGTTTGAAACCTGCGCCGCCGCGGTGCGGCGCCTTCCCGGAGGCCGCAGCCATGTCTGAGCTTTCCTCTTCCCCTCCCTCCATTCCACCCACAAGCGCCGTGCCTTCACCCGGCTGGCAGGCCGCCGTGGGCGCCGGCGTCATCCTGGTGGCCGCGGCGATGGCCTGGGGCGCGCTGGAGATCCCCGGCAACGCCGGTTATGGCGGCGTGGGGCCCAACTTTCTACCGTGGGCCTGCGCCCTGGTGTTGGCCGTGTGCGGCGGCTGGCTGATCTGGGAGGCTGCCACGGGCGGCTACCGCCAAGCGGCCGACCCGGGCGGCGCGCCGCGCGCGGCGTGGGGGCCCTTTGCATGGGTGTCGGCGGGGCTTCTGCTGAATGCGGCGCTGATCGTGGAGCTGGGCTTCATCGTGGGCTGCACGCTGTGCTATGCGCTGGCCGTGCAGGGGCTGCGCCGCGCGGGCGGGCAGACGGGCCTGCTGTCGCCGCGCGTGCTGGCCGTGGATGTAGCGACCGGGCTGGCCATCGCCGCGCCGGTGTTCTGGCTGTTCACGCAGTTCCTGGCGATCAACCTGCCGGGCCTGACCGCCAGCGGGTGGCTGTAGGCCAGGGCGCGGGAGAGTGCACATGCATGCTGACTTTGGCTGCTTCGATGGCGCCGGCGCAGGCCGCGTTCCAAACAGGGATTGAGTGCTATGGAAATCTTTGACGCATTGCTCGCAGGCTTTGCCACGGCGATCACGCCGGCAAACCTGCTGTGGGCCCTGGTGGGCTGCGCGCTGGGAACGGCCGTGGGTGTGCTGCCGGGCATCGGGCCGGCGGTGGCGGTGGCCATGCTGCTGCCCATCACGGCCAAGGTGGACATGACCGCCTCGATGATCTTCTTCGCGGGCATCTATTACGGCGCCATGTATGGCGGCTCCACGGCGTCCATCCTGCTGAACACGCCGGGCGAGACCGCCAGCATGGTCACGGCCATGGAAGGCAACAAGATGGCCAAGAGCGGGCGCGCGGGCGCGGCGCTGGCCACGTCGGCCATCGGCTCGTTCGTCGCCGGCACCATCGCCACGGTGGTGGTGACGCTGTTCGCGCCGGGCGTGGCCGAGTTCGCGGTCAAGCTCGGCCCGCCCGAATACTTCATGCTGATGGTGCTGGCCTTCACCACGGTGAGCGCGGTGCTGGGCCAGAGCAGTCTGCGCGGCATGACGGCGCTGTTCCTGGGCCTGGCGCTGGGCTGCGTGGGCATGGACCAGATCTCGGGGGCCGCCCGCTACACCGTGGGCAAGATGGAGCTGCTGGACGGCATCGACATCGTGCTGGTGGCCGTGGGCCTGTTCGCCGTGGCCGAGGTGCTGTATGCGGCGCTGTACGAGGGCCGGGTGGAAGAGTCGCAGAACCAGATGGGCCGTGTGCACATGACGCGGCGCGACTGGCGCCGGTCCATTCCCGCATGGCTGCGCGGTACCGTGATCGGCACGCCCTTCGGCTGCATCCCGGCAGGGGGGACGGAGATTCCCACCTTCTTGAGCTACGCGACCGAAAAGCGTCTGGCCAAGGGCGAGGACAAGGCCGAGTTCGGCACCCGTGGCGCCATCGAGGGGGTTGCGGGCCCCGAGGCGGCCAACAACGCCACGGTGACCGCGGCGCTCATCCCGCTGCTGACACTGGGCATCCCGACCAGCAACACCACGGCCGTGCTGCTGGGGGCCTTCCAGAACTATGGGCTGAACCCCGGCCCGCAGCTGTTCACCACATCGGCCACGCTGGTGTGGGCGCTGATCGCGTCGCTGTACATCGGCAACATCATGCTGCTGGTGCTGAACCTGCCCATGGTGGGGCTGTGGGTGAAGCTGCTCAAGATTCCGCGTCCACAGCTCTACGCCGGCATCCTGATCTTTGCCACGGTGGGCGCCTACGGCATGCGCCAGAGCACGTTCGACCTGTTCCTGCTGTACGGCATCGGCTTGCTGGGCGTGCTGATGCGGCGCTTCGACTTCCCTACGGCGCCCGTGGTGGTGGGCATGATCCTCGGACCGCTGGCCGAGGCGCAGCTGCGCAACGCGATTTCCATCGGCGAGGGCAGCTGGATGATCTTCCTGCAGCGCCCCATGGCCGTGACGCTGCTGGTGATCGTGCTGGCCGTGCTCATCGTGCCGCGCGTGCTGCGCCGCTGGGCCGAGCGCAACCTGGCCCATGCGCGCCAGAGCGTGGACGATGTGAGTTGATGGAGCGCTGCGCGTCGGCGCTACGCACGCCGGCGCGCGCGCGGCCCTAGCGCAGCACCCGGGCCGCCACCGGGCCTGGCCGGGGTGCAGGCCCGCTGCCGGGGCCTTCCTGCCGGGCCGCAGCGGCCGCGCCCTGCGGCTGCGTGCGGCGCCGCGCCACCCACAGGTACAGGCCGCTGCCCAGCACGATGATGGTGGCGATGTCGAGCACGGCCCAGAGGATCTGCATGGGCATGCCCGCGTAGTCGCCAAAGTGCAGCGGCTGGGACACCAGCAGGGCCGTCAGGTACCACGGTAGCTCCGGCGCGGCGGTGACCTTGGCGGTGCGCGCGTCGACCAGCACGGGCTCGAGCAGGCGCGAGGTGAGCGGCGCATCACCGCGCAGGAAGAAGGTGTTGTGGTGCGGGCTGGAGAACGCCGTGCCCGGGAACGCAATGAACGACAGCCGCGTGCCCGGCGCCTGGGCCAGCGCTGCGTCCAGTGACTGCTGCAGGGAGCCGCGCTCGGCGACGGGCGTCAGCGGCTGGCCCTGGTAGGGCGCCAGCAGCGCGGTCAGCTCGTCGTGCTGCCAGTACTTGACGATCAGGTCGGCCCAGGTGTTGACCACACCCGTGGCGCCGACCACGCAGGCCCACACCAGCGTCACGATGCCCAGCAGGTTGTGCAGGTCCAGCCATTTCACGCGCGTGGAGCGGTCGCGGCGCACCTGGCCAAACTGCAGCTTGCGCATGAAGGGCGCGTAGAGCACCACGCCGCTGATGATGGCGACCACCAGCAACAGGCCCATGAACCCGAGGAACAGCTTGCCTGGCAGGCCCGCGAACAGGTCTACGTGGAGCTTGAGCATGACCCACATGAAGCCCTCGTCGAAGCGCGGCTGGGCCAGCACTTCGGCCGTGCGCGCGTCCACGGCCACGGAGCGGAAGTCGTCCGTGGGAGCCGGCGTGGGCGTGAGCGTCACAAACCACAGGTCGGTGCTGTCATCGGGCTGCGAGGCGTACTGCACCACGCGGTCCGGGTGCTGCGCCTGGGCCACCGCCAGGATGCGGTCCAGGCTGGCGCGGGGCGTGTCCGCCGGCATGGCGGGGGCCTCCACCTCGGTGCCGAGCAGGTGCCCGATCTCGTGGTGAAAGATCAGCGGCAGGCCGGTCAGGCACAGCAGCAGCATGAAGACCGTGCAGACGAGGCTGCTCCACTTGTGCAGCCAGGTCCAGGTCTTGAGGGTGTTGGGTGTCAGCATGGCGTTGGTGCGTCCGTAGGGGGTCAGAAATCCACGCTGGCGCTTAGCGTGAAGGTGCGCGGTGCGCCTACCACCAGGTAGCCTGATCCGGGGTAGCCGCCCGCAGAGGCCCAGTAGTTGCGGTTGGTGGCGTTGTCCACGCGGGCGCGCAGTGTCAGCAGCCGGCCGCCGACCTCGGTCAGATAGCGCACGCCCAGGTCCAGGCGCGTCCAGGCGGGCAGGCGCAGGGTGTTGGCATCGTCGGCGTAGCTCGCGCCGGTGTGGACCACGCGCGTATCCAGGGCGAGGCCGCGCACGCCCGGCACATCCCATTCCACTCCGGCATTGGCCTGCAGGCGCGGTACGCCGATCACGCGGTTGCCATCCAGCGCGGCGGTGCCCGTGGCGCGCTGCTTGGCCTGCAGCCAGGTGGCGCCACCCAGCAGGCGCAGGCCGCGCGCGGCTTCGCCATAGACGTTGAACTCCACACCCTGGTGGCGGTCTTCGCCGGCGGCGGTGAAGACGTTGTCGGCATTCACCAGCGCACGCGGGCGCGTGGTGCTGAAGAGTGCCACCGAGCCGCCGATGCGGCCCGCGTCGTACTTGACGCCGATTTCCTTCTGTTTGGAAACGTAGGGCGCGAGCTGCTGCCCGTGGTTGATGACCGGAACGCCGTTGGCCGTGGCCGGGGCCGTTTCGCCCTGGCTCAGGCTCTCGATGTAGTTGGCGTACAGCGACAGGCGGGAGCTGGCCTTGAACACCACCCCGGCCGCGGGGCTGATGCGGCTCTTGTCGTAGCTGCCCAGCGGTGCCGAGGTTCCGTAGGCGTAGTCCTGGACCTTAATGCTCTGGTGGCGCGCGCCCACGGTGAGCAGCAGCGTGTCGTCCATGAAAGCCAGCGTGTCGCCCAAGGCAAAGCTGACCAGGCGCGTGTGCCCCGTGAGGTTGGGGTTTGCCAGGTCGCCGCCATGCAGCGCGCCGGCGCTGAATGCGGGAGCGGCATAGGGGGTGTAGCCATACAGGTTGGCGGGCAGCGTGTTGGCATAGTCCATGGCATACGCGTTGTCCTTCTCGAAGTCGAAATACGAGGCGGACGCCACCCATTCGTGTCCCACGCTGCCGGTGTGCAGCTTGCCGCGCACGCCCAGCTCGCCCGTGTTCACGCGGTCTTTGCGGGTGTTGTCGAAGCGGTAGACGCTGCCCGCGCCGGTGTCGGAGTTGGTTACCCTCAGGTTCGCCAGCGAATTGGCCTCTTTGCTGCGGCGCATGCCCCAGGCACCCCAGGCGGTGATGTCGGGAGTGAGGTCGACTTCGCCGCGCAGCGTACCGAAGAGGTCGCGCTCGTTGGAATACGACCAGGGCTGGGAGAAGTTGGCCTTGGCATCGGGCGCGGCGGGGATGCTGGTGGCCAGGGGGCCTAGTGTCACGTTGCTGCGCGTACCCTTGAGCTTGTTGTCCTGCCAGCCGATGTCCCCCGACAGGCGTACGTTACGGTTGCGCCAGTCCAGCCCCACCGAAAGCAGGCCCAGGCGGCTTTCCTCGTGATCAATGGCGGTATCGCCATCGCGCAGCGCGGCATTCACGCGGATGCCGGTGCTGTCCTCGGGGCCGAAGCGGCGCGCCAGGTCGAGCGCAGCGTGTCCGTAACCTCCCGACCCGGTGCCCAGCGTCACGCGGGACAGGGGCTCGTTCGGCGCGCGCTTGGGCAGCAGGTTGATGGTGCCCCCCGCGCCGCCCCCGAAGGGCGCCGCTCCCGTGAGGAAGGTGGCGGCGCCCCGCAGGACCTCGACACGCTCGAACAGTTCCGTGGCGATGTACTGGCGCGGCAGCAGGCTGTACAGGCCGTTGTAGGCCACGTCGTCGGAGCCGACCACGAAGCCGCGGATGAAATACGCCTCCTGGAAGTTGCCGAAGCCCCGCGCCATGCGCACGCCTGAGTCGTTTTGCAGCACTTCGCCCACGCTGCGGGCCTGCTTGTCCTGGATGAGTTCGTTGGTGTACGCGGTGATGCTGAAGGGCGTCTCCTGTGGGTCGCGAGTCCCCAGGATGCCGACGCGCCCGCCGCGCGCCACCTGGCCGCCCGCATAGGCTGGCGACAGGCCCTGGGCCGACGCGTCGGCGCTGGCGTTGACCTCAACGGTGGGGAGTTCGGGCGCGGATGGCGTGCCCTGCGCATGCGCCATGGACTGCAGCGCGACAAAGATGGCAAGGGCTAAAGGGGTGGGGCGGTTCATGGTTGTGATGGGCGGGAGGAAACAGAGTCAAGGGCGGCGCAGGGCTTGGCGCGCGGGACCAGCGCGCACCAGGTCATCACGGCAACGGGCAGGCCAAGCGCGAACCATGACCAGCGGTCGCCCCAGTGGTCGGACACCAGTGCGCTCAGCAAGCCGCTGGCGGTGAGCACGCCCAGCACGCACGGCCAGAGCCAGAGGGAGGGCCGCGATGGCGCGGGAGGCCGCGGGGTGGACGGGGAAAGGCGGGTGTCGTTCATGGTTGGGCCGGTCAACAGCGGTGGGCGTTAAGGGCGTGCAGAAGCTGTGCGCTGACAGTAAAGGGCATAAGAACGAGAGTGATTGGTGTTTATGTTTCTTGACGCATCGCTGCCTCGTTCATCGCCCTAGACAGAGTGCGCCGGGTACCGCCGCGCAAGCGCAGCGCGGCCAGCGCCCGGGGGACGGCCGCCCCCGGGACCTCCCCACCAGAGAGCACGCTTGCACAGGCGCGGAGTATAGCTCTATGTTGAGAATGGTTCTTATTAATTTGCAATGCGCGTCGAACGCCGGCGTTACCATCCGACCATGCCCCTGCATACCGACGCCTCGCCCTTGCCGCTGGATGCGCAGGGCATCCTGGAACTGGCTGCGCGCTCCATGTTCCAGCTCTTTTCCACCATGAGCCAGGGCATGTTCCTCGTGGACCTGAGCGGGCGCATCGTGTGGGTCAACGAGGGCTACCGCCGCTTCCTGCCCGACCTGGGCGTGCATTCGGTCCATGACTTCGTGGGCCGCATGGTGGAGGAGGTGATTCCCAACACCCAGATGCGCCAGGTACTCGAGACGGGCCAGCCCGTCCTGGTGGACCTGCTGACCAACAAGGCCGGCACGTTCGTGGTCAGCCGCATTCCCCTGCATGGGGATGATGGGCGCGTGATCGGCGCCATTGGCATCGTGTTGTTCGACCATCCGGAAACCACGCTGCAGCCGCTGATTGCCAAGTTTGCTCAACTCCAGCGCGAGTTGGACGATGCGCGGCGCGAACTGGCCGCGCAGCGCAGCCGGCTGCCCGTGGCTGGCCCGGGGGTGCGTCGTGCCAAGCACACGTTCGCCAGCTTCGTGGGTGCCAGCCCCGCAGCCACCGAGGTGAAGCGCCAGGCGCGCCGCGCGGCCCAGTCCCAGAGTCCGGTGTTGCTGTTGGGCGAAACCGGCACGGGCAAGGAGCTGCTGGCCCATGCCATCCACGCGGCTTCCACGCGGTCACAAGGTCCCTTCGTGAGCGTCAATATCGCCGCCGTGCCCGACACATTGCTGGAGGCAGAGTTCTTCGGTGTAGCCCCCGGTGCCTACACCGGTGCCAGCGTGCGGGGTCGGGAGGGCAAATTCAAGCTGGCCGACGGGGGCACGTTGTTCCTCGACGAGATCGGTGACATGCCCTCCAATCTGCAGGCCAAGCTGCTGCGCGCCCTGCAGGAAGGTGAAATCGAGCCCCTGGGTTCCAACCAGCTCGTGCCGTTCGACGTGCGCGTGGTAGCCGCCACTTCGCGCGACTTGGCCGCGCTGGTGCGCGACGGCCTGTTCCGCGAAGACCTCTTCTATCGCCTGCATGTGCTGCCCATCCGCGTGCCACCGCTGCGGGAGCGGCGTGCCGACATTCCGGCCCTGGTGGAGGCACTGGCCGACGACTTGGCTCTGCGCAATGGCATCGCCCCGCCCGAGCTGCTGCCCGATGCACTGGCCCTGCTGGGCGCGCAGGCATGGCGCGGAAACATCCGCGAACTGCGCAACGTACTGGAGCAGGCTGCCATGCGCAGCGAAACGCTGACCGTCGATGCGGAGCAATTGCGTCAGGTGCTGCGCGAAAGCGGCGTCGAACCCGCAGCGCCCACACCCGATGCGGGCGGGGCTTCTACCGGCGACGATGGCGCGGCGCTGCTGCGCCCATTGGCCGTGCAGGTGGCAGAGTTGGAGCGCCGCGCCATAGCTGCAGCGCTGTCATTGCATGGGGGCAACAAGCTCGCCACGGCGCGGCACCTGGGCATCTCCCGTGCCACGCTCTACGAACGGATGGGGCAGCCCCTGGCTAACACTGATAAATAAATAGACAAATGCCTGAAATTAAGGCATTTAATTTGTCTGTAAATTAGTCAAAAGAGCCGTGATGGCTGGATATTCGCGAAAAAATGTCGCCGAAGTGACGTCCGGTGATCTGTCTGGCGACCATGTCGAGCCACTTGCGCCCTGGCATGGTGCGTGCAATGTGTTTGTCATACCCAAAAGAGGAGACACGCATGCACCATCGCAGCCTCGCGGCGCGGGCCGGCGGCCTGGCCGCAGCCCTGGCGGCCGGTCTGACCGCGCCGTTGGCACTGGCCCAGTCCGAGATTCGCATCGCCCATGTCTATAGCAAGACCGGGCCGCTCGAAGCCTATGGCAAGCAAACGCAGGCAGGGTTGATGATGGGGCTGGATTACGCCACTGGTGGGACCATGGCGGTGGCGGGCAAGAAGCTCGTGGTGATCGAGAAGGATGACCAAGGCAAGCCAGACCTGGGCAAGAGCCAGCTGGCCACGGCGTATTCCGACGACAAGGCGGACCTGGCGGTGGGCCCCAGCGCCTCGGGTGTGGCGCTGGCCATGCTGCCGGTGGCGGAGGAATACAAGAAGATCCTGCTGGTCGAGCCCGCGGTGGCGGACTCGATCACCGGTGACAAGTGGAACAAGTACATCTTCCGCACGGGCCGCAATTCCAGCCAGGACGCGATCGGCAACGCCGTCGCCATCGACAAGCCCGGCACCCTCATCGCCACCCTGGCGCAGGACAACGCCTTTGGCCGCGACGGTGTCAAGGCCTTCAAGGATGCCATCAAGACAGCCAAGCTGGTGCATGAGGAATACCTGCCCGCGGCCACCACCGACTTCACCGCGGGCGCGCAGCGCCTGATAGACCGGCTCAAGGACCAGCCGGGCAAGAAGGTGATCTGGGTGCTGTGGGCCGGGGCGGGCAACCCGTTCAAGATCAACGATATGGATCTCAAGCGCTACGGCATCGAGATTGCCACGGGCGGCAACATCCTGCCCGCGATGGCGGCGTTCAAGGGCATGCCGGGCATGGAAGGCGCCACGTATTACTACTTCGGCATCCCGAAGAACCCGGTGAACGAGGCATTGGTGTCCATGCACTACAAGCAGTTCAAGACGCCGCCAGACTTCTTCACGGCCGGTGGTTTCTCGGCCGCCATGGCGATCGTGACGGCGCTGAAGAAGACCGGTGGCGACACGAAGACCAATACGCTCATCAAGGCGATGGAGGGCATGAGCTTCGATACGCCGAAGGGCACCATGACCTTCCGCAAGGAAGACCACCAAGCCATGCAGAGCATGTACCACTTCCGCATCAAGAACGACCCGGCGTTTGCGTGGGGCGTACCCGAACTGGTGCGCGAGATCAAGCCGCAAGAGATGCAGGTACCGATCCGCAACAAGCGCTGATTGCCCAGTGTGCAGGGCGCGCCGGCGAAGCCTCGCCCGGCCGTCCACACGTCGTTTGTATTCCTCGATGAACCCCGGGCCACACGGGGCGGACTTGCGCACACCGCGCCCCTTTGACAGGAGACAAAAGCATGCCATTCCATCGTTTTCTGCTCGCTGCTGCGTTGGCATCCGCCGGCATGGCGCAGGCGGCGGCGCCGCTGGGCCAGTACAACATCGACACGGGCAAGATCAGCGTTTCAGGGCTGTCCTCAGGCGGCTTCATGGCCACCCAGCTTGGCAATGCGTACTCGTCCACCTTCATGGGCGTGGGCATCTTTGCCGCGGGGCCGTACATGTGCGCGGGCCACAACAACTACACGGCCTGCATGTACAACGCCAGCATCAGCGCCAGCCAGCAGGGCGCGATGCAGGGCAGCATCGACAGCTACAGCGCCAACGGCACCATTGATGGCAAGTCCGGCATTGCCGCTCAGAAGATCTACATCTTCACGGGCACCAGCGACTACACCGTGGGGCCCAACCTGACCGATGCGCTGCAGACCCAGTACCTCAACAATGGGGTGCCCGCGGGCAACATCACGTACGTCAAGCGCAGCGGGACCGCGCATGTGCTGCCCACCGACTTTGACAGCACGGGCAACAACGCATGCAGCAGCAGCACCTCGCCCTTCATCAGCAACTGCGGTTATGACGGCGCCGGAGCGGTGCTCTCACATTTCTATGGCGCGCTGAATGCGCGCAACAACGCCCCTGCGGCAGCCAACTACATCGAGTTCGATCAAAGCGCCTATACCGCCGGCAACCCGGGCATGGCCGCCAACGCCTGGCTGTACTTGCCCGCAAGCTGCGCCAGCGGCGCGCAGTGCAAGCTGCACGTCGTGCTGCACGGTTGCCAGCAGAGCACCGACAAGATCGGCGACAAGTTCGTCAAGAACACCGGCTATAGCCGCTGGGCCGACACCAACCAGATCATCCTGCTGTTCCCGCAGACCCGGATCGACAACACCAGCCGCAGCACCGCCAAGAGCGGATCGCTGGCCAACCCGAACGCCTGCTGGGACTGGATCGGCTGGTACGGCGGCAATTTCGCGCAGAAGAGCGGCGCGCAGATGGCCGCGATCAAGGCCATGGTGGATCGCATCGCTTCCGGTGCAGGTTCGGGCGACGGCGGCGGCACCCCACCGCCCACCGATCCGCTCCTGCCAGCGCCCACCGGTCTCAGCGCGTCGGGCGCCACCGCCACAAGCATGAACCTGGCCTGGAATGCCGTGGCTGGCGCCAGCGGCTACAACGTCTACCGCAACGGCAACAAAGCCAACGCCCTTACCGTCTACGCCACCAGCTATACCGACTCGGCGCTGACCGCTTCCACCACCTACAGCTGGGCGGTGCGTGCGGTGGACGCCAACGGCGCAGAGGGTGATGCGTCGAACGCCGTGAGCGGCACCACGCTCGCGCCCACGCAGTCCCCTGGGACCTGCACCACAGCCAGCAACTATGCGCACACACAAGCGGGGCGCGCCTACCAGCAGGGCGGCTACACCTACGCCAATGGCTCCGGCCAGAGCATGGGGCTGTGGAACGTGTTCGTGACCACCACGCTCAAGCAGACAGCCACCAATTACTACGTGATCGGCACCTGCCCCTGACGCGCACCGACCGCGGCATCGGCACACAAGTACGCACCCATGAGCGCCTTGGCCACCCAGGACCTGACCATCCGCTTCGGCGGGCATGTGGCGGTGAACGCCGTGACCTGTGCCTTCGCGCAGGGCACGCTCACGGCCATCGTGGGGCCCAATGGCGCGGGCAAGACCACGTACTTCAACCTGATCTCGGGCCAGCTCAAGGCGACGGCAGGTCGCGTGTCGCTCCATGGCCAGGACCTCACGGGCCTGCCGCCTTCTGCGCGCACGCGCGCCGGCCTGGGCAGGGCGTTCCAGCTCACCAATCTGTTTCCGCACCTGTCGGTGCTGGAGAACGTGCGCCTGGCCGTGCAGGCCGCGCAGCCGGGGCGGCACCGGCGCGGCCTCAACCTGTGGAGCATCTGGAGCGACCACGCCGCACTCACCGCCCGTGCGCAGGGCATCCTGCATGCCGTGGCCTTGGCCGACCGCCAGGACATGCCGGTCGCCAGCCTGCCGCATGGGGACCAGCGCAAGCTGGAGGTGGCGCTGCTCATGGCGCTGGACCCGCAGATCTACATGTTCGACGAGCCCACGGCTGGCATGGGCCATGACGAGGCCCCCGTGATCCTGGACCTGATACGCGCGCTCAAGAAAGACAAGACCAAGACCATCCTACTGGTCGAGCACAAGATGGACGTGGTGCGCGAGCTGGCCGACCGCATCATCGTGCTGCACAACGGCGTGCTCGTCGCGGACGGCGAGCCCGCCGCAGTGATCGCGTCGCCGATCGTGCAGCAGGCCTACCTGGGCACGGCGGCGTCGGCTGCGGAGGCTGAGGCATGAGCGCACCGCTGCTGAAGCTGTCCGGCGTGCACACGCACATCGGGGCATATCACATCCTGCATGGCGTTGATTTGGCCGTGCCCCGCGGGCAGCTCACGCTGCTGCTGGGGCGCAACGGCGCGGGCAAGACGACGACCCTGCGCACCATCATGGGTCTGTGGCGCGCCAGTGCCGGGACTATCACCTTCGGCGGCCAGGGCATCGCGGCCTGGGAGACGCCGCGCATTGCCCAGCAGGGCATTGCCTACGTACCCGAGAACATGGGCATCTTTGCCGACCTGACGGTGAAGGAAAACCTGCTGCTGGCCGCGCGTGGCGCGCGCACCGCGGCGCAGATGGACGGCGCGCGGCTGGAGTGGATCTTCCGGCTCTTTCCCGCCGTGGAAAAGTTCTGGAATCACCCCACAGGCAAGCTCAGCGGCGGGCAAAAACAGATGGTGGCCGTGGCACGCGCCATCGTGGAGCCGCGCGAGTTGCTCATCGTGGATGAACCCAGCAAGGGACTGGCGCCCGCCATCGTCAACAACATGATCGACGCCTTCGCCCAGCTCAAGGCCAGCGGCACCACCATCCTGCTGGTAGAGCAGAACCTGCACTTCGCCCAGCGCCTGGGTGACCAGGTGGCGGTGATGGACAACGGTGTAGTGGTGCATGCCGGCCCCATGGCCGCATTGTCAGAGGACGAGGCGTTGCAGCAGTCGCTGCTGGGGCTGTCGTTATGAACAGGTTTGAACAAAATCGGCCTGTAGCGCCCATGCAGCAAGCGCGAGTAGCTATTAAAAGTGAAGCGACCGGGCGGGGCGCAATAGCCATCGACTGGACACCCCTGGCGCTGGTACCGCTGCTGGCGATCGCGGTGCTGCCCTTCATCGGATCGGCCAGCACCTGGCTCACCCTCACGGTTGCGGGGCTGGCCATGGGCATGATCATCTTCATCATCGCCTCCGGCCTCACGCTGGTGTTCGGGCTCATGGACGTGCTGAATTTCGGCCATGGCGTGTTCATCGCGCTGGGCGCGTTTGTCGCCACCAGCGTGCTGGGCTCGATGAGCGACTGGACCGGGTCGGCCGCGCTGTGGCGCAACCTGGTGGCCGTGCTGCCCGCCATGGCCGTCGCCATGCTGGTGGCCGGCGCGGTGGGACTGGCATTCGAGCGCCTGATCGTGCGCCCCGTGTACGGCCAGCATCTCAAGCAGATCCTCATCACCATGGGTGGGATGATCATCGGCGAGGAACTGATCAAGGTCATCTGGGGACCACAGCAGATTCCGCTGCCGTTGCCCGAGGCCATGCGGGGCGCGTGGCTCGTCGGCGAGGCGGCCGTGGAAAAGTACCGCGTGCTGGCCGTTGGCGTGGGGCTGGCGGTGTTCGCGCTGCTGGCGTGGACGCTTGCGCGCACCAAGCTGGGCCTGTTGATCCGCGCCGGCGTGCAGGACCGCGAGATGGTCGAGAGCCTGGGCTACGGCGTGCGGCGGCTGTTCGTGGGCGTGTTCGTGGCCGGTAGCGCGCTGGCGGGGCTGGGCGGCGTGATGTGGGGGCTGTACCAGCAGAACGTGGTGCCGCAGATGGGGGCCCAGGTGAACGTGCTGATCTTCATCGTGATCATCATTGGGGGACTGGGCAGCACGGGTGGTGCGCTGATCGGTGCGCTGCTCGTGGGCCTGATGGCCAACTACACGGGCTTCCTGCTGCCGAAGGTGGCGCTGTTCTCCAACATCGCGCTCATGGTCGCCATCCTGCTGTGGCGGCCGCAGGGCGTGTACCCGGTGGCCAACCGTTGAGGAGCGCGTCGATGCTGAACCGGCTCCTCTCGGGCGACTATCCCCGCAGCAAGGTGCTGGCTGTGCTGCTCATGGCCTGCCTGCTGGGGCTCGCCGTGGCGCCGTTCGCCTTTGCGGGCGTGAAGGCGCTCAACGTGGCGGCCAAGGTACTGGTGTTCGTGGTGCTGGTCGCCAGCTTCGACCTGCTGCTGGGCTACACGGGTATCGTGAGCTTCGCGCACACCATGTTCTTCGGCATCGGCGCCTACGGCATCGCCATCGCCACCAGCCGCCTGGGTGCTACATGGGGCGCGCTGGCCGTGGGGCTGGGGTGCGCGCTGCTGCTGTCATTGCTGCTGGCGCTGGCGATCGGATTGTTCTCGCTGCGCGTGCGCGCCATCTTTTTCGCCATGATCACGCTGGCCGTGGCGGCGGCGTTCCAGACGCTGGCTTCGCAGCTCTCGGGCTGGACGGGCGGCGAGGACGGCCTGACCTTCAAGCTGCCCGAGTGGCTGTCGCCCAGCTTCGAGCCCTTCGAGGAGGAGGTGCTGGGGGTGCTGATCGACGGGCGCCTCATCACCTACTACCTGCTGTTCGTCACGGCTGTGGTGCTGGTGCTGGCGCTGTTGCGCATCGTGAACTCGCCCTTTGGCCGTGTGCTGCAGGCCATCCGCGAGAACGAGTTCCGTGCCGAGGCCATCGGCTATCGCGTGGTGGTGTACCGCACGCTCTCCAGCGTGCTGTCCGCGCTGTTCGCCTGTGCGGCGGGTGCCATGCTGGCCCTCTGGCTGCGCTACAACGGGCCGGACACGTCGCTCAGCTTCGAGATCATGATGGACTGCCTGCTCATCGTCGTGATCGGCGGCATGGGCACGATCTATGGTGCCGTGGTCGGCTCCGTGCTCTTCGTGGTGGCGCAAAGCTACCTGCAGGACCTGTTGGGCGTTGCCCATGAGGCTGCCTCTGGTCTTCCCTGGCTGGCCGCACTCCTGTCGCCCGACCGCTGGCTGCTGTGGCTGGGCCTGCTGTTCGTGCTCTCGGTCTATTACTTCCCCACCGGTGTGGTGGGGCGCCTGCGTTCCCTGCGTGCCCCGCCTTGATGGGTGCGCTTTTTTTCTCGTACTGCCATTACCACAACCTTAGGAGACAACATGCGAGTGAATGAACGAGTAACGGTGCGTTGGGCGCTGACGGCGCTGGCGGGGGCCACGCTGGTGGCCTGTGGCGGCGGATCGGATCCGTCCAACGATCTGCCCCAAGGCATCAAAGAAATCAGCGCCACGGTGTACCCGGCCACGACCGTAGGCACGGGCGCCACTGCTGCTACCCAGGACCTGCTGACGGGCGGTATTGGCAAAACGGGCCTGGGCGCCGCGGCCGCGCCCGCCTATGCCGACCCGGCCAACCCCACGGCGGCGGAACTGCGCCGCAATGCGCTGTTTTCCAACTACCGCGGCATCCTGGACTACACGGCCAAGGGCGGCTATGGCACGCTGTACGGCCCCAACATCACGGCCGAAGGCCAGGTGACCGCCAGTGAAGGTCTGATCCCAGGCCGTGAATACCTCGCTGTGCTGGACGATGGCTCCGGCCGCAAGCAAACCGTGATCGCCGTGCAGGTGCCCGACAGTTTCAACACCAGCAACCCCTGCATCGTGCTCGGCCCTTCGTCCGGTTCGCGCGGCGTGTACGGTGCCATCGGCACGGCGGGGGAGTGGGGCCTGAAGAAGGGCTGCGCCGTCGCGCTGACGGATGCCGGCAAGGGCGTGGGCCTGCACAACCTGGCCGACGACACGGTCAACAAGGTCGACGGCACGCGCGCCACGCGCACGGCGGCGGGGGCGCTGAGCTTCTTTGCTGCCAATCTGACGGATGCGGTGCGCTCGGCGTACAACGCGGCCTTCCCCAATCGCATTGCCATCAAGCACGCGCACTCGCAGCAAAACCCCGAAAAGGATTGGGGTGCGGACACGTTGGCGGCAGGCCGCTATGCGCTGTATGTGCTGAATGCGCGCTATGGCACGGCAGACAACCCGGTACCGTTCACCAAAGGCAACACGCTGGTGATCGCGGGCTCCGCCTCCAATGGCGGTGCCGCCTCGCTGCGCGCAGCCGAGCAGGACGGCGAGGGCCTGATCGACGGCGTGGTGGCTTCCGAGCCCGTGACCGAAATGCCCACCGCCGCCGGCTATGGCATCCAGTTCGACGGCGCGGCGGTCGCTGGCTACGGCAAGACCCTGGCCGAGTACACCACCTGGGGCAACATCTACCAGCCCTGCGCCGCGCTGGCGGCCGACGCGGCCATCAACGAGACATCGATCTACAACTACATCGCCCTCACTGCCATGACTGCGCGCGCCACGGCACGCTGCGACGGCCTGGCGGCCAAAGGCCTGGTGAGTGGCGCCACCACGCAGGAGCGTGCGGCCGACGCCCTGGCCAAGCTGCGTGCCTATGGCTGGAACGCCGAGAACAACACCATGCACAACGCCCACTATGCGCTGGGCAACGGACCCATCCTGTCGGCCATGTACACCATGGCCTATGGCCGCTTTGGCGCGGATGCCAACCTGTGCGGGTCCAGCTTTGCCGCTGCCAATGCCACGGGCGACGTGATTGCCGCCGCGCCCACGGCGCTGGCCCAAAGCGCCGCCACCGCGAACGGCACAGCCAATGGGACGCCCGCCACGGTGATCTACAACGACTCGGTGGGAGGCGCCAAGTCCTGGCCCTTCGCCGTGTCGCCCTCTACCGGCGTGGCGGACTTCGGGCTGGACAACGCGCTGTGCCAGTATGCGCTGGTCAGCGGCAAGGACCCCGTGACCGGTGCGGCCCTTACGGCGGCCAGCACGCCGACCAAGGCGCAGAGCGACGCCGTGCGCAGCGGCGTGGCCGAGGTGCTGCACAACGCCAACCTGCGCGGCAAGCCCGCGATCATCGTCGCCGGCCGCAGCGATGCGCTGGTGCCGGTCAACAACAACGCGCGTGCCTATGCGGCGCTCAATCGTGCTGTGGAAGGCGCGTCGAGCAAGCTGCGCTACGTGGAAGTCATGAACGGCCAGCACTTCGATGCGTTCCTGCCCTTCTCAGGTTTCGACACGCGCTTCGTGCCGCTGCACCCGTACTTCAACCAGGCCATGGACGTGATGTGGGCGCACCTGAAGAACGGCGCCCCGCTGCCCGCAAACCAGGTCGTGCGCACCACGCCGCGCGGCGGTACCGCGGGAGCGGCGCCGGCCATTACCGCAGCCAATGTCCCGCCGTTCGCCATGAGCCCCGCCGCCGCCGACCAGATCGGCTTTGTGGGCACATCCATCAGCGTGCCGCGTTGAGGCTGCGCGGCTGAAGAGGCCCCGCCTGTGCCCCGGAATCCGGGGCAAGGCCGGGGCCCCTGCCTGGGGACTGCGTTTGGAGCTTCGAAAGGAAGGGACGGGCATGCGCAAGCTGAGGTGTTGGGTTGGCGGGTTGCTGGTGTCTTTGGCGGCTCTCGCGGCATCGGCCGCAGAGGTGGTGATCGGGCAGGTGGCGCCGCTGTCGGGCGTGCTCGCGTCCACGGGCGAGCAGATGGTGCTGGGCGGCAAGGTGTACTTTGACGCCGTCAACGCGCAGGGGGGCGTGCATGGCGCCAAGATCCGCCTGCAGGTGGAGGACGATGGCTACAAGGTGGACGACACCGTGCGCCTGACGCGTGCCATGCTCGACCACCCTGAAGTCGTTGCCCTGTTCGGCTTTGCCGGCACGGCCAACATTGCGCAGTTGCTGGCCGACAAGGTGCTGGAGCAGGGCGGTGCGGCCCTGGTGGCGCCGTACACGGGCGGCGAGGTGCTGCGCACGCCCTTCAACCCCTGGATCTTCCATGTGCGTGCGGGCTATGCCGATGAAGCCGAGCACATGGTGCAGCAGCTCGCCACGCTGGGCATCACGCGCATTGCCGTCATGTACCAGGACGACGGTTTCGGCAAGGCGGGGCTGGCCGGAGTGGAGGCGGCGCTGGAGCGGCGCCAGCTCAAGCTGGTAGCCGCGGCCGGCTATGAGCGCAACACCGATAACGTGGACTCCGCCGTGCAGACCATCCGCGCCATGGACGCGCAAGCTGTGATCATGATCGCCGTCAACAAGCCGGCTGCCGCATTCACCAAGCGCTACCGCGAGCAGGGCGGCGGCGCGCGGCTGTTCAACATCTCCGTGGTGGATCCCGCCGAAATCGTGAAGCTGGCGGGGCTGAAGAACGCGCACGGCCTGGCCATCAGCCAGGTGGTGCCGTACCCCTACCGGCCTCAATTGCCCGTGGTGCGCGAGTACCAGCAGTTGCTCAAGAAATACGCGCCAGAGGCTGAGATCAACTACACCAGCTTCGAGACCTTCCTGGGCGCGAAGGTCCTTGTCGAGGCCCTGCGCCGTGCCGGCCCGCAGCCTACCAGGGCACGCGTGCTGCGTGCACTGGAGTCGCTGCAGGGGTTCGATCTGGGTGGCGTCACGCTGAACTACGGGCCGAACAACCGTGTCGGCTCGCGCTTCGTCGAGGTCACGGTGATCGGGGGCAACGGCCGGCTCATGAAGTGAGGCGCGCCCGCGGCGATCACACTCTCCCTGCACAAAGGCTGCACCATGTCCTTCGTCTCGCGCTACGTGCGCTGCGCCGGCTATGAAATCCACCTGACCGACTGGGGCGCGCCCGGCGCGCCGGTGGTGGTAGCCTGGCACGGCCTGGCACGCACCGGACGCGACATGGACGAGCTGGCCGCACACCTGGCGGCCCATGGCTGGCGCGTGTTGTGCCCCGACACCCTGGGTCGCGGCCTGAGCCAGTGGAGCCGTGATCCGCAGCACGAATACACGCTGGCTTTCTATGCACGCGTTGTGGAGGAGCTGCTGGATCAGCTGGGTGTGCAGCGGGTGCAGTGGGTGGGTACGTCGATGGGCGGCGCCATCGGCACCGTGTGCGCCGCCGGCCTGCTGGCGCCGCGCCTGCACGGGCGCATCACGCACCTGGTGCTCAACGACAATGCCCCGCAGCTGGCCGGCCCCGCGCTGGAGCGCATCAAGGCCTATGCGGGCCAGCCGCCCCAGTTCGATACCGTGATGGAGCTGGAGGCCTTCTTTCGCCGTACCTACGCGCCGTTCGGCTGGCTCAGCGATGCGCAGTGGCTGCGCCTTACCGAGACCTCGCTGCGCCGCCTGCCCGATGGGCGCGTGACCCCGCACTACGACCCGGCCATGGTGCAGCAGTTCACGCGGCATGAGAACGACTATCTCGTCTGGCCGCACTACGACCGGCTCGACATTCCCGTGCTGTGCCTGCGCGGGGCCGAGTCCGACCTGGTGCTGCCCGCGGTGGTGCAGGAGATGCAGCGCCGGGGCCCGGGCGCACGCGGCCTGCTGGAGGTGGTCGAGGTGCCGGGCTGCGGCCACGCGCCCGCGCTCAACGTGCCGCAGCAACTGGCCTGGGTGCAGCGCTTTTTGCAGGGCCTGCCCGCGCAGGGGTGAGGCGGCGCACGGCTTGCGCGGTGTGCCTGCATTGTTGCCATCCACGCAACGCAGTTTCCTTATTTCAGGTCTCACTCGGCGCAGCCGTTGCAGCTAGCATGTGAGACTTGCATTGCCTGGGCGTCAGCGGCGACGCCGGCACGGCATGAAGGGAACCGCGACATGGGTTTTCTGGTGGATCTGATTCGCGAATACGGCCTAGGTGTCGTGTTCCTGAACGTGCTGATCGAGCAGCTGGGTGCGCCCATTCCCGCCTATCCAGTGCTGGTGGTCACCGGCGCGGTGGCGGGCGACGACTGGCAGCACGGCGCACGCATCGTGCTGTTGGCCGTGGCGGCCGCGCTCATTGCCGACCTGCTGTGGTACCAGGCCGGCAAATCCTACGGCCATCGTGTGCTGGGGCGCATCTGCCGCATTTCGCTGTCGCCCGATGCCTGCATCCGCCAGACGGAATCGCTCTACGGCCGCTGGGGCCCCAAGTCGCTGCTGATTGCCAAGTTCGTTCCAGGCTTTGCGTCGATCGCCAGCGCGCTTGCGGGTGTGGTGGGCACGCCGCGGTCGGTCTTCGTGCTGTACGACACGCTGGGCGCGTTGATCTGGGTGGGCTCGGCAGTGTTGCTGGGATCGCTGTTCAGCACCACGGTCGAGGATCTGCTGGCCGTGCTCACAGCGCTGGGCCAGGGGGGATTGGTATTGCTGGCGGTGGGGCTGGGCGTGTTCATTCTGCGCAAGTGGTGGCAGCGCCAGCGCACGGTGCGCTCGCTGAAGATGCCTCGCGTGTCGGTGCAGGAGTTGCGCGGCATGCAGGCCCAGGGGGTCATGCCCACGGTGATAGATGTGCGCACGGGTCAGGCCTACAGCGCGGGCCATATTCCTGGCGCCCAGGCGTGGGAGCTGCGCCCCCGGGACGCGGCAGCACCCCACGCCCATCTATTGCCGCACGACGCGCATCCGCACGGCGTGGTCATCTATTGCGACTGCCCGGCAGAGATATCGGCCGCCCGGCTGGCGCGCCAGCTACAGCGCGCAGGCTTTTCCAACGTGCGCCCGCTGCTGGGCGGGCTGCAGGCCTGGCAGGACGCCGGGTTCGAGGTCGCCAAGCCGTCTGCCGATACGCCCTGAGACCGCTCGCCGCGCCAAGCAACAAGGCCTCCGTGTGGAGGCCTTGTTGCGTTGTGCGCGGAGAAGGACGTCAGTCCGGCATGGAGCAATGCCCGCCCGAGGCGGCCTTGCCCGAGCCGGCTGCGATCAGCGGCGCCTCGAAGCGCAGGTCCACCGGGGCGGAGTTGCTGTAGTCCCAGGCCAGGAAGGCGGCGAGCACGGCCCAGAAGGCCAGGCGCAGTGTGGTGTGTCGTGTCATGGCGTAGCTCTCCTGGGTTCAGAAGCCGAAATGGCGACGGATGCGCAGGCCGAAGATCGTTCCTGCGAAGGCCAGCGGCACCCAGATCCAGCCGTGGAGGCTGCCCGTGGAGATGCCCGACAGCATGGCGCCGACGTTGCAGCCGAAGGCCAGGCGTGAGCTGTACCCCAGCAGCAGGCCCGCGACCAGGGCCACGGCCCATTGCGTGCCCGTCAGCGCCTTGGCCGTGACCGGCTTGCCGGCCGACACCCACAGAGCGCCCCCGAGGATGCCGATGTTGGTGATGCTGGTCACGTCCAGCAGCACGGTCTCCTGCAGG
The DNA here is from genome assembly GCF_030503915.1 of Diaphorobacter sp. C33. NCBI lineage: Bacteria > Pseudomonadati > Pseudomonadota > Betaproteobacteria > Burkholderiales > Comamonadaceae > Diaphorobacter > Diaphorobacter sp. C33. Next base: position 1,503,955 of record NZ_CP129980.1, on the reverse strand, counting down.
CGGGCGGCATTGCCGGGCTGGCTCCAGAACCAGTTGCCCGCCAGGTCCGCGGCACCGCTGGCCTGGGCGAGTTTTGCCGCCCACAGGCCAAAGCCGTAGACCACGCCCCAGGGCTGGCCGGCGATCACCAGGTTCAGCGTGGCCAGCAGCGCCAGCAGCACGGCGCCCACGATCCACCTGCGCACCAGCAGCGGCTGGGGCTGCGTGCCTTGCGGTCTCTGGGCACGGCGCGCATACCAGCGCACCGCCACCGCGACCACGGCCAGCACCGCCAGCGTGATCAACAGTGCCTGTTGCCAACCGAAGCGATTGACCAAACCGACGGGCTGCGCGCGGCCCAGGTCCAGCCAGAAGCCCAGGTGCATCGAGCCCAGGAAACTGCCGAGCGCGAACAGCGGCAGGATCGCCGCGTTCATTGGAATGCCCAGGCCCGCCTTGTACAGCGTGCCGCTGCCGCAGCCGTCGGCAATTTGCATGCACAGCCCGAACACGAAGGCGCCGACCAGCAGGCTCACGCTGGGTGGGCCCAGGGCGGCCGTCAGTTCAGGAAAGTGGCCCAGCAGCGGCATGGCCATGGCTGCGGCCAGCGCCAGCAGCAGCAGCTGGCCCATGACGCCGCTGGCGTCCTTGTCCTCGATGAGCATGCGCCAGCCCGTGGTGAAGCCAAAGCGCTGGCCGGCCAGCACCGCGCCCAGGCCCAGACCCACGGCGAACAGGGCCGCTTGCCGCACGGACACGGCCCACAGCAGCCAGCCCAAGAAAATGGCCAGCAGGGCCGCAAGAGGAAGTCGTTTCATGGAAGAGGGCTAGAGATTCAAAAAAGTGAGCTGCTAGCGCTTGCCTGGCAAGCGCTAGAGGCCGATTTGACTATGAGGCTGTCAGGTGCCCAGCGCAGTGGGCTGGCTTACTTGAGCTTGCGTTCCCACCACTGCTTGGCGTCGTAGGCCAGGGCCTCGGCGCGGGTGGGCTGGTTCGCCATCAGCGGCGGCTCCTGGGACTGGGTCCAGTCCACCATGGAGCCGGCGTACAGCTTCACGCCGGGCAGGCCCGCCACTTCGGACAGGCCGAACCAGTCGGTGGCCGCCCAGTGGCCGGTATTGCAGAACGCGACCATGTCCTGGCCCTGTTCGCGCTTGACCTTGGCGGCGATCTGCCGGGCCGTCGCCGCATCCACGAAGGTGGAGGTGCCGGGAACGAACCACTGGTTGAAGTCCAGCTGCTGTGCGCCCGGCAGGGTGCCAGACACCTTGGCCGCCGGCGCACGCACCTTGCCCTGGTAGAAGGCATCGGGGCGCGAATCCACCAGTGCGGCGTTGCTCAGGCGAATGTGCTGGCCCACGTCCTCGCGCGTGGCCAGCAGGCGGGTGTCCAGCGTGGGCGTGTACTGGCTGGCCGCGACCTGTGGCACCTCGGCCGTCAACGGAAGCTGGGCTTGGCCCCAGGCCTTCATGCCGCCATTGAGGATGGAGAGTTCCTTGAGGCCCAGCAGCTTCAGCGTCCAGTACACGCGCGCCGCCGCGCCGAAATCCGTCGGGTCCGCGCCCGTGGAGACCACCACGGCATGCGTGGTGGGCGTGAGCCCCAGCGACTGCACCAGCGCGGTGAGCCGGGGCAGGTCGGGCAGTTCACCCGGGTTGCTGGCGGGGCCGCGCCACTTGCCGTAGGGGGCATTCACCGCACCCGGAATGTGCTGGGCGCCGTAGCTGGCGGGGTCGCGGATGTCGATCACGCGCGGCGGCGTGGCCTGCGTTGTCTGGGCCTTCAGTTCGGCGGGCGTCAGCAGTGGCTGGGCTGCCCACGCCGCAGGGGCCACATGGGCGGCCGTGGCGAATACCGCGAGGGCGAGCAGTTTTTTCATGGCGATCTCGAAAACAGTCGTTCAGGGAAGGGCGTCATTGTCCCGCGCCCTTGAGCCTCATCAACGACAGAATCGGATTGTTCTTATAGCCAATATGGATAAGCCAGGCCCGGCCCACCGCGGCGCCGGGCGGCTTTCAGAGGCCGCTGCCGAGCCTGCGCGGCACGCGCCGCCGCCCCAGCGCCATGGCCTGCCACGCGCGGCGGTAGGCCAGCAGCGTGCTTTCGGCGCGCGCCCGCACGCTGCCTTCCCACGGCTCGTCGGGGGTGAGGCCCGCGTGCGTACCAGTGAGCAGCGCAATGCCCTCGCTGACGTGCTGCGCCGTATAGACGTGAAAGCGCCCCGCCGCGACCGCATCCACCACGGCGGGCGAGAGCATCAGGTGGCGCTGGTTGCGGGCCGGAATCAGCACGCCCTGCGTGCCGGTCAGGCCCGCGTGCGCGCACACGCGGAACCAGCCCTCGATCTTCTCGTTCAGCCCGCCCACGGGCAGCACCTCACCGTGCTGGTTGAGCGCGCCGGTAACCGCGATGTCCTGGCGCAGCGGCAGGCCCGACAGCGACGACAGCAGGGCATACAGCTCGGCGCAGGAGGCCGAGTCGCCCTCAATGCCGCTGTACTCCTGCTCCAGCACGATGGACGCGTTGAGCGCCAGCGGCGCCAGGTGTCCGAACAGCGCGCTGAAATAACTGTGCAGGATGAGCACGCCCTTGTCGTGGATCGGGCCGGACAGCTCGACCTCGCGCTCGATGTTGACCAGGCCTTCTTGGCCCGCATGCGTGCGCGCGGTGATGCGCACCGGAAAGCCGAAGCGGTAGTCGCCCAGGTCGATCTGCGTGAGCGCATTCAACTGGCCGACGCGCGTGCCGTCCAGCGTGATGAGCAACTCGCCCTCGGCAATCGATTCGTGCAATGCCTCCTCGGGGGCGTTGTGGCGCTGGCGCTTGGCGATCAGCGCGGCTTCCACGTCGGCCGCATCGGTCAGCGCCGCGCCGCGTGCCCGCGCCTGGGCCGCGCTTTCGAGCAGCAGGGCTTCCAGCAGGGAAAAGCGCGCGCTCTGGCGCGACTGGTCGTCGGCCTCGCGGTGGGTGAATTCCAGCAGGCGGGCCACGGCCGCGGCGCTGCAGTGCGGCAGGCCGCGGCGGGCGCACGCGCGCGCGATGAACACGGCGCTGGCGTAATGCGTCTGGGCGCTGGCGGTGAAGCGCTCGGCAAAATCCACCTTCACGCGAAAGCGCTGCGCCAGGTCTTCGTCGCCCTCCTGCAGCACGTAATACTCGACGGCGGTGCCGATCAGCACGAGCTTGACGTCCACATCCACGCCCTCGGGCTGCAGCGCCACTGTCGGCCCACCACCGCCATGGCTGGCGGCCGTGTCCTCGACCGCCAGGCGGCTGCAGCGCAGGAAGCGGCGCAGCCGTTCCCACAGCGGCGTATCGCCCAGCAGGTCGCGCAGGAACAGCATCAGGTAGCCGCCGTGCGCACGCAGCAGGCCGCCGGCGTGGATGCTGGAGAAATCGGCATACGGCGCGTCTTCCCCGGATTCGTACTGGATGTGGCCGAACAGGTTGCGCAGCTGCGGGTTGTCTTCGACCACCACTGGCGCGCCCTTCAGGGAAGCGTTGTCCACCGCCAAGTTCACCTGGCACAGCGCCAGCAGGTTGGCCAGTTGGTCGCGGCGTTCCTCTTCCTGCGGATCGTCGGGCTGCTCGCCTTCGTGAGGCACGAAGAGCTCAAGGTCGTCGAGCACCTCGCGCTGCACCTGGTCGAGCCAGCGTCCCAGCTTGACCGCGTCCTTGATCTGCTTGCGCAGGCCCTGGCGGATGTCGTCCAGACCGTGCGTCACCAGCGGGCCGGCGCTCTGGCGCAGAAGCTGCGCCAGCGCATCGTCGCGCGCGCGCTCCAGCGGGCGGGTCTGTTCCAGGAAGCGCACGATCTCCGCGCGCAGCTCCTGCTCGGCCAGCTCGATGGCGGCGCGCTCGGGTGCGCCGAGCGCTGCGCCATCGGCCTCCGTCAGCGGCTCGCCGCCCGGGCCCAGCAGGGTGAACACCATCTGCCCTTGTTCACGCGACAGGCGAAACCGCCGTGCACGCGCGAAGTCGGCCAACTGGCTGAAGGCGCGCGCCTCGTCGCTCTGGTAGCGCTTGTGGATGCGCTCGCGCTCGTTCTTCACGTCCGGCGCAGCCAGGCGCTTGGGGATCTCCGCCTCCAGCTGGCGGCTCCAGCTCGCCATCTGGTCGCGCAGCTGGCGCCCCTGGCCCGCGGGCAGGCGCAGGGCGCGTGGACGTTCGGGTGCGTCAAAGTCGTGCAGAAAGCACAGGTCCGGCGGCACGGGCCGGCTGGCGGCCGCTTCGTCCATGGCCTGGCGCATCAGGGAGGCACGGCCGCTGCCGACCTCGCCCAGCACGAACAGGTGGTAGTCGGGCTGTTGCATGGTCAGCCCGAACCGGGCCGCATCGAACGCGCGCTGCTGGCCGATCCACGGCAGGGGCTCGGCCACCAGTGCGCGTGTGTCGTCAAAGCCCAGGCTCTCGGGGCGGATGCTCAGGCGCAGCTGGCCGGGTGCGAGTGCCGTGCAGGGCGCGCTCATGGCTGGCTCCAGCCCGCCAGGTGCTGTTGCGCAATGCGGCTCAAGGCGGTGATCCAGGCGGGGTTGTCGTTCAGGCAGGGGATGTAACGGAAGTCCTGGCCGCCTGCGTGCAGGAAGGCCTCGCGTGCCTCCTGGTTGATCTCCTCCAGCGTTTCCAGGCAGTCACTGGTGAAGCCTGGGCACATCACGTCCACGCGGCGCGTGCCGCCCTGTGCCAGCGCCACCAGCGAGGGTTCGGTGTAGGGCTCCAGCCAGCGGGCCTTGCCAAAGCGCGACTGGAAGGTCAGCAGGTACCGGTCTTCGCCCAGCCCCAGCACCTGCGCGAGCAGCCGGGCCGTGTTGCGGCATTGCTCCGCGTAGGGGTCGCCCAATCGCACATTGCGTTCGGGAATGCCGTGAAAACTCATCACCAGCTTGTCCGCCGGGCCGCCCTCGCGCTGCCAGTGCGCGCGCACCGACTGGGCCAGCGCGGCAATGTAGTCCGGGTGGTCGTGGTAGTCGTTCACGAAGCGCAGTTCGGGAAAGCAACGCGAGCGGCGCACCCACGCGGCCACGTCGTCGAACACGCTGGCGGTGGTCGTGGCCGAGTACTGCGGGTACAGCGGCAGCACCAGCGCGCGGCGCACGCCGGCGTCCTGCAGCACCTGCAGTTGCGCACCAATGGCCGGCTGACCGTAGCGCATGGCGTGCAGTACCCTCACCGGCTGGCCGGCCTCGCCCAGCCAGCCGCGCAGCATCACCGCCTGCTTGGCCGTCCACACGGCGAGCGGGGAGCCTTCTTCCGTCCAGATGCTGGCGTACTTGGCGGCCGACTTGGCCGGCCGCGTGCGCAGGATGATCCCGTACAGCAGAGGCAGCCACAGCGCCCGCGGAATTTCCACCACCCGCGGGTCGCCCAGGAACTGCGCCAGATAGCGGCGCAGCGCCGGTGCGGTGGGGGCGTCTGGCGTGCCCAGGTTGCACAGCAGAATGGCGGTGCTTTCGCGTGCTGCGGTGGTCTGGATCGAAGAGGCTGAGGCCGTCTGGGCGGCATGGTGAGAAGGCGAGGCGGGCATGCGGTGATTGTGGCAAATGCCGGGCGGTATGCTCGGGCCATGCTCGATATTTCCCGCATCCGCGCCATCACTCTTGACCTGGATGACACCCTATGGCCTATCTGGCCCACCATTGCGCGGGCTGAGAAGGTGCTGATCGAGTGGCTGCTCACGGTGGCGCCCGGCGCCTCGGCGCTGCTGGCGTCGCCCGATACGTCCCGCATGCTCCGTGCGCAGGTGGCGTCCGCCCATGCGCACCTGTCGCACGACCTGACGGTGCTGCGCCGCGAGACCATCCGCGCAGCGCTGCGCCAGGCGGGCGAGGACGAGTCGCTCACGGACCAGGGGTTCGACGTGTTCTTTGCCGAGCGCCAGCGGGTGGAGCTGTTCGACGATGCGATCGCGGCGCTGGAATTCCTCTCGGCGCGCCACCCGTTGGTGGCGCTGTCCAATGGCAATGCGGACCTGCAGGCGATCGGCATCGGACGGTACTTTCGCGCCAGCATCAGCGCCCGCGAGTTCGGGATTGCCAAGCCCGACCCCCGCATCTTCCATGAGGCGGCGCGGGTGCTGGACCTGCCGCCCGCGGCCGTGCTGCACATAGGCGACGATGCCACGCTGGATGCGCATGGCGCGCTGGGCGCCGGCATGCAGGCGGCCTGGCTCAATCGGGGCGATGCAGTCTGGCCGCACGCGGTGGCGCCTCCTGCCACCGTGCGCGACCTGGCCGCGCTGTGCCGCCTGCTGGGGTAGGCGTGGTCCGTGTCAGCGATGGGCGTGGCGTGCGCGCCAGCGCCGCAGAGCCGCCTTCTCCAGTTCGGCCAGCGTGAAGACGGCCAGCCCGGCCAGCAGGACGCGCGACCATTCCTGCACAGACAGGTCCGTGGAGCCGAACACGGCCTGCATCCAGGGCAGGTGCACGAAGCCCAGTTGCAGCAGCGCACAGAGGGCGATGGTCAGCGGCACCTTGGGATTGCCCAGCAATCCCTCGCGCGACAGCACGCTGCGCTCGATGTGCCGGCTGTTGAGCAGGTAGAACATCTCCATCACCACCACCGCGCTGACAGCCATGGTGCGCGCGGTTTCGATCGCAGCGCCGTTGGACAGCTCCCACAGGAACAGCCCGAGCGAAGCCGCCGCCATGCAAACCGCCACCATGAGCACACGCCACGCGAACAGGCCGGACAGCAGCTTTTCCTGCGGAGGCCGGGGAGGGCGGCGCATGACGTCGTCCTCCGCAGGCTCGAATGCCAGCGCCACGCCCAGCGTGCTGGACGTGACCAGATTGATCCACAGCACCTGCGCCGCGGTGAGCGGCAGCAGCAGGCCGAATGCGATGGCGGCAAACACGATCAGCGCCTCGCCCCCATTGGTGGGCAGCATGAACAAGATGAATTTGCGCACGTTGTCGTAGATGCCTCGGCCCTCGCGCACCGCATGGCCCAGCGTGGCGAAGTTGTCGTCGGTCAGCACCATGGCGGCCGCGTCCTTGGCGGCCTCGGTACCGTTCCTGCCCATGGCGACTCCCACGTCGGCGCGCTTGAGTGCGGGCGCGTCGTTCACGCCGTCGCCCGTCATGGCCACGACTTCACCGCGGGACTGCAGGGCTTGCACCAGGCGCAGCTTGTGTTCGGGACTGGCACGTGCGAACACGTCCACGCTGGCCACCACGTCGCGCAAGGCGGCGTCGTCCAGCAGCTCGATCTCGGCGCCCGTGAGGGCGGGGCGGCCCAGGCCGATGCCCAGCTGCGCGCCAATCGCACGTGCGGTTTCGCCGTGGTCGCCGGTGATCATCTTCACGCGTACGCCCGCGGCCTGGCATTCGGCCACCGCGGCCACGGCCTCGGGGCGCGGCGGGTCCATGCTGCCCAGCAGCCCGAGCAGCGTGAAGCCGCCCTCCATGTCGGCGAACTGCAGCGCGTGCTGCTGCGCCGGCACGCGCTTGATGGCGATCGCCAGCACGCGCAGCGCCCGCGCCGCGCAGTCGTTGGCTGCGCGGCGCCAGTAGTCGTGCTGCAGCGGGGCATCGGTGGCCGCGCCATCGGCGGGCCACTGGCGCTGTGCGTTGCACATGTCCAGCACACGCTCGGGGGCTCCTTTCACCAGGATCACCGCATGCCCCGCGTGGTCGTGGTGCAGTGTGGCCATGAAGCGGTGCTCGGACTCGAACGGTATGGCGTCGATGCGCGGCTGGCGCGCATGCAGCGCCGTGGCGTCCAGCCCCGCCTTGAGCGCCAGGGTGACGAGCGCGCCCTCCGTCGGGTCGCCCGTCAGGCTCCAGCCCTGGGGTCCGTCGTGCAGCGTGGCGTCGTTGCACAGCAGCGCCACCTGGGCCACGGACTGCAGGGCAGGGTGTTCTTGCGCAGTGATGGGCACGCCCCCGATGAGGAAGCCCCCCTGCGGCGCATAGCCGCTGCCGGTCACAGCTATGACATGGTCGGCGGTCACCACGCGCTGCACGGTCATCTCGTTGCAAGTGAGGGTGCCGGTCTTGTCGGAGCAGATCACGGTGACAGCCCCCAGCGTTTCCACCGCCGGCAGGTGGCGGATGATGGCGTTGTGCTGCGCCATGCGCCGCACGCCCATGGCCAAGGTGATGGTCATGATGGCGGGCAACCCCTCGGGGATGGCCGAGGCCGCCAGCGCCACGGCCATCATGAACATGTCCGCGGGTGCCTGAGCGCGCCAGAGCACGCCGATGGCGAACGTGGCGAGCACGAACAGCCCGATGGCCAGCGCCAGCCAGCGGCTGAACTGCGCGATCTGCCGCAGCAGCGGCGTGGTGCTCGCCTGCACCTGGGCCAACAGCGTGCTGATGCGCCCCAGTTCACTGTTCGTGCCCGTAGCCACCACGGTGCCCAAAGCGGTGCCCGCGGCCACCAGCGTGCCGGAGTAGAGCATGCTGCGGCGGTCGCCCAAAGCGGCGTCGGCTGCCACGGCGGCTTCGTCCTTGTCGCAGGGCACGGACTCGCCCGTCAGCACGGCCTCGTCGGCGCGCAGGCTGCGGGCCGTGAGGATGCGCAGATCCGCGGGCACCTTGTCGCCGGACGCGAGGATGACGATGTCGCCCGGCACGAGCTGGTCGGCGTCCACCAGTTGGCGCTCTCCCCCGCGCAGCACCGTGGCCTGGTGCGAGAGCATGTGGCGTATCGCGTCCAGCGCCGACTCGGCCTTGCCCTCCTGCAAGAAACCGATGATGGCGTTGACGATCACGGCCCCCAATAGCACCCCGGTGTCGATCCAGTGCGCCAGTGCCGCGGTGACCGTCGCGGCAGCGAGCATCACGTAGATCAGCACGTTGTGAAATTGCTGCAGCAGGCGCAGCCAGGCCGGTCGGCGCGGCGGCGCGGGCAGGCGGTTGGGGCCGAAGCGTGCCAGGCGCCGCGCCACCTCGGCATGCGCCAGGCCGTGGCGGTCGTCGGTTTGCAGCCGTTGCAGCGCTTCGTCAGCGGACAGCGCATGCCACGGGGTGTCGCGGGCATCGGTGGATGGAGGCAGGTGCATGCAGGGCGGGCGCCGGGCGACGCGACGGGTCGAGTGAACCCAGTCTAGGTCCGCAGGCGCGGACCGTGCCAATGCCCCAGTGCCAGGCCGGGGAAAGTGGCCGCTATTGGCCTTCGCTTGCTATTTAAACAATAGCTGACTGCGCTTGCCGGTTGGTCGTTTAATGCTGTTTTTGATACGCATCACGCGGCCGTAAATGGTCGACGCAGGCAAGCAGGGGCTAGTGTTTCGCATGTGGCAGGGGAAGTCATATCCCCTCTGCCGAGGCGGCGGCGCCCATCATCCATCGGGCAGGGGAGCGCTGAAGGGGATGCCCCGCACCGCCGGCCCTGCCGTGCAACGATCTCAGGCGGAGATGCGTCTTGCCAGGAAGTCGCGGATGGCGAACAGCGTTGCGTCCGGTGCTTCGGTCATCTGGTGGTGGCCCGCCGGCAGATGGACGATCTGCACGTCCTTGTCCGCGGATCGCGCGGCCTGGATCAACCCCTGCGCGGCCTTGGGCGCGGTCATCTGGTCTTGTGTGCCCAAGGCAAACAGCACGGGGCACTGCACCGCTGCGATGGCCTGCTCGCCATGGGAGTAGCTGTCGCAGGCGACGAAGCCGCGGTGGAACACATTGACCTGCGGGTTGCTGCGCAGCACCTTGCGGCCCAGCGCCATGCCCGCGCCGTACACCCAGAAGCCCGCGCCTGAGGGGGGCGCGAGGGTGCTGCGCGAGAACACGTTGACCATGCGCAGCGCCTGCTCGGGGTCGGTCTGCGATGCCTCGATGAGCGCGGGCGACACCTTCATCGGGTAGGCCGTACCCACCAGCACCAGATGGCTCACGCGCGCGCCCAGGCGGGCGGCGGCCTCCAGCGCGATCAACGAGCCCCAGCTATGGCCCACCAGCGCGGCGCGCTGGATGGACAATGCGTCGAGCAGGGCGCCCACGAAGTCGGCGGCCTGCTCCACGCTTGCAGGGGCATCGCCCGCGCTTTTGCTGTGGCCGGGCAGATCCACGGCCAGCACGTTCCAGCCATGGTTGGCCATGTAGCGGCTTTGCAGCGCCCAGACGCTGTGGTCATTGAGTACGCCGTGGATGAACACCACGGTGGGCTTGGCGGCATCGAAGGGCTTGCCGCCGGTGTAACAGTAGGTCTGTGCGCCGTTGACTTGCACGTACATCACGCACCTGCCTTTCCCGCTTGCTTCTCCGCAGCCTTGAGTGCCCGCTTGAGGTCGTCGATCAGGTCGTCGGCATCTTCCAGCCCGATCGACAGGCGGATCGTGCCCTGGCTGATGCCGCCCGCGGCGAGCGCTTCGTCGCTCATGCGGAAGTGCGTGGTGGAGGCGGGGTGGATCACCAGGCTGCGGCAGTCACCCACATTGGCCAGGTGGCTGAAGAGCTTGAGCGTCTCGATGAACGTCTTGCCCTGCTCGCGGTTGCCCTTGAGGTCGAAGCTGAACACCGAGCCCGCGCCGCGCGGCAGCAGGCGCTGCGCGAGCTGGTGGCTGGGGTGGGACTCGAGCAGCGGGTGGCCCACGCGCTCGACGAACGGGTGGCTGGCCAGGAACTGCACCACCTTCTCGGTATTGCGCATGTGGCGTTCCATGCGCAGCGGCAGGGTCTCGATGCCCTGCAGGATCAGCCAGGCGGTGTGCGGGCTCATGCAGGCGCCGAAGTCGCGCAGGCCCTCGCGGCGAGCGCGCAGCAGGAAGGCGCCCACGGTGCTCTCCTCGGTGAACACCATGTTGTGAAAGCCGTCGTAGGGCTGGGTCAGCTCGGGGAAGCGGCCGGAGCCTTCCCAGTCGAAGCTGCCGCCATCGACCACGACGCCGCCGATCACCGTGCCATGGCCTGAGAGGAACTTGGTGGCCGAGTGGTACACCAGGTCCGCGCCATGCTCGAAGGGCTTGATGAGCCACGGCGAGGTGAGGGTGGAGTCCACCAGCAGGGGCACGCCAGCTTCATGCGCAATGTCCGCGACCGTGGGGATGTCCAGCACCTCCAGCCCGGGGTTGCCTACGGTTTCGCCAAAGAACAGCTTGGTGTTGGGGCGGATGGCGGCGCGCCAGCCGTCGATGTCGCCGGGCTTCACGAAGGTGGTGTCAATGCCGAAGCGGCGCAGCGTGTAGTGCAGCAGGTTCTGGCTGCCGCCATACAGCGCCGTGCTGGCCACGATGTGGCTGCCTGCGCCCATCAATGTGGCAATCGCCAGGTGCAGCGCGGCCTGCCCGCTGGCCACGGCAATCGCCCCCACGCCGCCTTCCAGCGCCGCCACGCGCTGCTCCAGCACCGCGTTGGTGGGGTTGCTCAGGCGGCTGTACACATGGCCCGGGCGCTCCAGGTTGAACAGGGCCGCCGCATGGTCGCTCGACTCGAAGACGAACGAGGTGCTCAGGTGGATCGGCACGGCGCGCGCACCTGTGGCGGGGTCCGGCTGCGCGCCGGCGTGCAGGGCCAGCGTGTCGAAGCCGGGGTCGGAATATCCGGGCATTCATGTCTCCAAAGTGGTGAATTTGTGCGCCATTGTGGGCTATATTTATTCGCTATCGGGCTGCATGCAGCGCCTGCAGAACCCTTCGGAGACTCCCCATGAAAGTCAGCGACATCCTGCGCCTCAAAGGCAACACCCTCTACACCGTGCATCCCGACGAGCCGCTGGCCCGCGCCGTGGATGCCATGGCCGAGAAGGACATCGGCTCGCTGGTCGTGATGGAACATGGCGACCTGGTGGGCATGCTCACCTTCCGCGAGGTGATCCAGGCGCTGACGAAAAATGGTGGCGGCGTGGGCACCATGCTGGTGCGTACCGCCATGGACGACGCGCCGCTGACCTGCACCCTGGAGACCGACATGGACGAGGTGCGCCGCATGATGCTGGGCCGCCACGCGCGCTACATGCCCGTGATGGACAAGCGCATGCTGATGGGCGTGGTCAGCTTCTACGACGTGGCCAAGGCCGTGGTGGACAGCCAGAATTTCGAGAACAAGCTGCTCAAGGCCTACATCCGCGACTGGCCGCAGGAAGAATCGCGGCCGGCCAACTGATTTGGTGATCAAAATAGCTGCCAGCGCTTGTCAATCAAGCGCTGGCAGCTATTTTTTTGGTAGTAACAGTGGCTCAGGGATAATCGCACTCCTATGAGCGGCAACACACTCGGTACCCTTTTTTGCGTCACCAACTTTGGTGAATCCCATGGCCCCGCCATCGGCTGCGTGATCGACGGCTGCCCGCCCGGCATGGAACTGTCCGAGGCCGACATTCAGGCCGACCTGGACCGCCGCCGCCCCGGCACCAGCCGCCATGTGACGCAGCGCAACGAGCCGGATGCGGTGGAAATCCTCTCGGGCGTATATGAGGGCAAGACCACCGGCACGCCCATCGCGCTGCTGATCCGCAACACCGACCAGCGCAGCAAGGACTACGGCAACATCGCGCAGAGCTTCCGCCCGGGGCATGCCGACTATGCCTACTGGCACAAGTACGGCCTGCGCGACCCGCGCGGTGGCGGCCGCTCGTCTGCGCGCCTCACGGCACCCACCGTGGCCGCCGGCGCGGTGGCCAAGAAATGGCTGGCCGAGAAATACGGCACCCGCTTTCGTGCCTGCATGACCCAACTGGGCGAGCTGCCCATCCCGTTCGAGAGCTGGGAGCATGTGCCGCACAACCCCTTCTTCGCACCGGTGGCCGACGTGCAGGCCTACGAGGACTACATGGACGCGCTGCGCAAGTCTGGCGACTCCTGCGGCGCGCGCATTCGTGTGCAGGCCACCAGCGTGCCCGTGGGGCTGGGCGAGCCGCTGTACGACAAGCTGGACGCCGACATCGCCCATGTGATGATGGGCCTGAACGCCGTGAAGGGTGTGGAGATCGGTGCAGGCTTTGCCAGCGTGGCCCAGCGCGGCACCACGCACGGCGATTCGCTCACGCCCACGGGCTTCGCCAGCAACAACGCGGGTGGCGTGCTGGGCGGCATCAGCACCGGGCAGGACCTCGAGGTGTCGCTGGCCATCAAGCCCACCAGTTCCATCATCAGCCCGCGCGAGTCCATCGACATCCACGGCCAGAGTACCGAGGTGATCACGAAGGGGCGCCACGACCCCTGCGTGGGCATCCGCGCCGCGCCGATCGCCGAGGCGTTGCTTGCATTGGTCATCATGGACCATGCGCTGCGCCACCGTGCGCAATGCGGCGACGTGGTGCAGGCCGTGGCTCCGATTCCGGCAGTCCGCCTGGGGTGATGGTCAAAAACGGCTGTAGCGCCCGCCCAGTGGGTGCTGCCAGCTATCAATAGAAGAGCAATGGGAGAGCTGCGGCTTACTTGCGGACTTCGTCCACCAGCGCACGGAACTCGTCGATGTCCTCGAAGCTGCGGTACACGCTGGCGTAGCGCACATAGGCCACCTTGTCGAGCTTCTTCAGCTCGCGCATGACCAGCTCGCCGATGCGGCTGGACAGAATCTCGCGCTGCCCCAGGTTGAGCAGCTTTTCCTCGATGCGCTCGATGGCCGAGTCGATCTGCACTGTGCTCACCGGGCGCTTGCGCAGCGCCAGCTTGAACGATCCCAGCAGTTTCTCGCGGTCGTATTCGACGCGGCGGCCGTCCTTCTTGACGACCGTGGGGAAGTTGACTTCCGGTCGTTCGTAGGTCGTGAAGCGCTTGTCGCAGGCGCCGCACTGGCGCCTGCGGCGGATGAAGTCCCCGTCCTCGGAGACGCGGGTCTCGACGACCTGCGTCTCCTGATGGCTGCAAAAGGGGCACTTCATCGCGGTGGTCGATCAGCGATAGACCGGGAAGCGGCTGGTCAGCGCGTGCACCTTGGCGCGCACGGCTTCCAGGTTCGCCTCGTCATGCGGATTGTCCAGCACGTCGGCCACCAGGTTGGCCGTGAGGCGCGTTTCCTCTTCCTTGAAACCCCGTGTCGTGATGGCGGGCGTGCCCACACGAATGCCGCTGGTGACCATCGGCTTTTCGGGATCGTTGGGGATCGCGTTCTTGTTGATCGTGATATGGGCCTTGCCCAGGGCTGCCTCGGCCTCCTTGCCGGTGATGCCCTTGGCGCGCAGGTCCACCAGCATCACGTGGCTTTCGGTGCGACCGCTCACGATGCGCAGTCCGCGCTGGATCAGCGTTTCCGCGAACACCTTGGCGTTCTTGGTCACCTGCTGCTGATACTGCTTGAACTCGGGTGACAGGGCTTCCTTGAAGGCCACGGCCTTGGCGGCGATGACGTGCTCCAGCGGGCCGCCCTGCAGGCCGGGGAAGATGGCGCTGTTGATGGCCTTCTCGCGCTCAGCCTTCATCAGAATGATGCCGCCGCGCGGGCCGCGCAGGCTCTTGTGCGTGGTGGAGGTCACCACGTCCGCGAACGGCACCGGGTTGGGGTACTCGCCCGCGACGACCAGGCCGGCATAGTGGGCAATGTCCACCCAGAAGATGGCGCCGACTTCCTTGGCGATCTTCGCGAAGCGCTCGAAGTCGATGCGCAGGGCGTAGGCGGAGGCGCCGGCGATGATCAGCTTGGGCTTGTGCTCGCGGGCCTTGGCTTCCAGCGCGTCGTAGTCGATCTCTTCCTTGTCGTTCAGTCCGTAGGAGACTACGTTGAACCACTTGCCGCTCATGTTCAGCGGCATGCCGTGCGTGAGGTGGCCGCCCTCGGCCAGGCTCATGCCCAGAATGGTGTCGCCGGGCTTCAGGAAGGCCATCAGCACAGCCTGGTTGGCCTGCGAACCCGAGTTGGGCTGCACATTGGCCGCTTCAGCGCCGAAGAGTTGCTTGATGCGGTCGATGGCCAACTGCTCGATCACGTCCACGTTCTCGCAGCCGCCGTAGTAGCGCTTGCCAGGGTAGCCTTCGGCGTACTTGTTGGTGAGCTGCGAGCCCTGAGCGGCCATCACGGCGGGCGAGGCGTAGTTCTCGCTGGCGATCAGCTCGATGTGCTCTTCCTGGCGGCGGTCTTCGGCCTGGATGGCGGCCCACACCTCGGGATCGGTTTGTTCGACAAGAATATTGCGTTGGTACATGGCAGTCCGATGAACTAAGTGTCCCTTGGCAATCAAGGGCTGCCCAGGCGAACGACGGATCGCTGCGGGGCTGGTGCCTGCCGCGCGGCACGCTCCCCAGTGGTTTGCAGAAAAACGCTGTTTCCTGCCGGTGTCCACGTCAGCGGCGGTGTCCCGGAAGACCTCCGCGCCTATCGCCAGTTGCGTGCCCTGCTAGTGTAGCTGAGCACGCCCTTCATCAGTGCCAGAGTAGGTTCCTTCAGAGGCCGCTCAGCAGGGCCACCTTCTCGCCAGTGGCAGGGGTTGCAGGTGCGGCTTCCGGTGTGGCAGGAGCCTTGGTGGACAAGAGAGGTGGATTCACTGGGCCGGCGGGAGAAACGCCCGTGCGACCATTGGCGACCTGGCGCAGCCGGAAATGCTCCGCCAGTACCTTGGCGGCGTAGCCCCCGTCGTCGGGCAGGTTGGCTGCGCCGACGTAGTAACGCAGCCCGCCCTCCAGCGAGCCGGCGCGCGCGATGCACTCCTGCAGCACCTTCACGCCCACGCGCAGGTTGGCCACGGGATCGAATGCCGCCAGGTGCCCACCAAAGCCTTCGTACTTGTCGGTATGCACGCGCGTCATCACCTGCATCAAGCCTTGCGCACCTACCGGGCTTTGTGCAAACGGGTTGAAGCTCGATTCCACGGCCATGACGGCCAGGATCAAGGTGGGATCCAGTTTGGTCCGCGCGCCGATTTCATACGCCTCGGTGACCAGTGCCGCCAGCGGTTCGGGCGCCACGCGGTACTTCTTGCTGAGCCAGTAGGCCACGGCAGCCTGTTCCCGCGGCAACTCCTTGGGGTTGAGCGCTACTGCCCGCTCGCTTGCGGCAGGCTCCATAGGGAAGCCCACTACGGCTTCCTGGCGGGCCTGCAGCCAGCCCATGAGTTCTTCTTCTCCTGCCTGGCGCAGGTCCGGGCGTGCCGTAAGTGTGATTACGCCGAAGACGACGCCCAGCCCGAGCAGGGCGAAGCCGCTGTGTGTCACTTCCAGAAAACCGTTGATCACATCGGCCGCAAACGTGCGGACGCCGGCAATCACATTTCCTGACGCTGTCATAGCTTTCCTTTCTAAGTCGGCTCCTGAGCGAAGAGCACTGTCGTGGTTGCTCAGGAGTCCGGTCCTGCCAGACGGAGGGGTCTGGGTGGGTATGCCGTTCAGTCCGTTTAGGCCCGTTAGGCCCAGGGGAATCTGTTGACTGTCGTAGCCGAAATCTGTAGCGGCTAGGGTTTTTACTAGGCCTTGGTTGAGGGCTGGCGGATTCTAGGAGGTCTCCAAATTCAAGGTCAACACTAACATTTGAATTTTTTAGAACAAAAAGTTCTGTTCAATCTGTGGGAAAGCACAGATTTTTCGCGCATGTCCTTTTAAGAGGGGTCTGTGCGCAAGCAATTCAACTGCTTGATGAAACAGTCAATTGCATGAAATTTTTCATTGCTAAAAGCTGTTGGAACGCGCGCTCGAATTTGCTATCTTTGAGGCGCCTGAACGATTCAGGCATCCGCCAAACGGGGCGATCAGTGCGATGAATGGCAGACAGTGCCGCGTCACATGAGATCTCCTCCAAGGCAACCCCTGGAGGCAATCCCTTGCCTCCTGCGCTTGAGACGATCCTCTCCCAAGCGCAAAAAGATGGCGAAAGACCGTTGTGTCAGCCGTCAAGCCCGGTGTACGAAGAAGTTCGACACCGGGCTTTCTTTTTTTGCGTTTTTTTACCTGCCTGCGTCAGCGCGGGACCGGTCCCATTGCGTTGGTAGCTCAACAGAATAGGTGCCGCGTGCTGCAAGTCATCAAGAACAACCCCTGGATTCGTCGATTTGCATGGTTGGTGCTGTGCTGGGGCGGCGCGTGGCTGCTCGGTTGGCTGGTGGTCCCTCCGCTGGCGCAGTCGCAGATTGAAAGGCATGCGAGTGAAGCGCTGGGGCGCAAGCTGACGGTCGAACGGGTGGAGTTTTTGCCCTGGACTTTGGAGGCCACTTTGCACGGCGTAGCCCTGGCGTCAAAGGATGGCAGTTCAGAGCAGGTACGGGTGGGCCGCATCTATATAGACGCTGAATTGCAATCCCTTTGGCGGGGCGCTCCAGTGATCGATGCGCTGCAGGTAGACGACCCGGTAGTTCGTGTCACGCAATTGGCCCCAGGGGTTTATGACGTGGACGACCTGCTCGCGCTCATGGCGGCGAAGCCGCAGGGCGAGAAATCAGCCGCGGAGCCGGCACATTTCGCGCTCTTCAATATCGCATTGAAGGGTGGTGTCGTCGAATTCGATGACCGTACGGTGGAGGTGGTGCACACGTTGCGCCGCGTGGAACTGGACGTTCCTTTCCTGAGCAGTTTTTCTGCGGACCGCGAGGTCAAGGTGACGCCGCGCCTGGCTTTTGAGCTCAACGGCAGCACCTTTGATACCTCAGCGATGGCCACTCTCTTCACGGGCGCCAGGCAAGCCGAGGTTCGCCTGCATATTGAGAATTTCGACCTGGCCCCCTTCGGCCGCTACCTGCCGCCCAGCGTGCCGGTGCGGCTCAAGGCGGGGCGATTGGGCGCGGATGTTCAACTAGGGTTCGAGCAGCGGGAGACCCCTCGACTGCTGATTTCCGGGGATGTGCAACTGAGCGGGGTACATGCCACCGATGCGCAGGAGCAGCCTTTGCTGCAATTCGAGGAAATGCGTGCCGTATTCAAGGAGGCGGAGCCCCTGCGGCGCAGGATCAACATTGATCTGCTGGAATGGCGCGGCGCGCGTGCACATGTACGCCGAAATGAGGCGGGTGAAGTAAAGCTTGCGGGATTGCCACGGGCCGACAGGGACGAGCACCCAGCGCCACAGACAAAGGAGTCTGCGGAGCCCTGGCGTGTCCATATCGCCAGGGTGGGTTTGCGGGATGGCTTCATCCAATGGACCGATGCCAGCCTGCCGCGGGGGATCGCCGCGTGGGAGGTGGAAGACCTGCAGGTAGAAGCGTCGTCCATTGCCTTGCCGCTGGAACAGCCCACGCAACTGCGTGCGAGTGCTTCCCTCAGGCAGTCTGCGGCCGCCGGCAGCAGCGAATCCGCGCGATTGGCTGTGCTGGGCCAAGTGAGTGCCTCGCAGGCGCAGGCCGCCCTTTCCATCAAGGGCCTGCCGCTGTCCATCGCTGCGCCCTATCTGGCGGGCGTGCTGCAACCCCGCGTGGAAGGTTCCGTGGATGCGGACCTGGGAATAGCACGGCATGGCGATGTCGTGCTGGCGAAGGTGGCTGCGTTGTCCGTGGATAAGTTGGCGCTGCGTTGCGCCTCCAAGGAACAATGCGTTCCACTGCAGAGCGCAGGAATCAAGGACGCGCCTGAGGATTCACTGGCCGCGTGGAGCCGGCTGGAAGCGGGCAATGCCTGGGTACGCTGGCCCCAGCGCGCCGTATCGGTAGAGCGGATTTCGTTGCAGAGGCCGCGCCTGCTGCTGTCGCGCACTCGCACGGGGGAGTGGATGTTTGAACAGTGGGGCGTGTCGCCCCCGGGGGTGAAGGGGCCCAACGCGGACGCTCCAAAGGCTGCGGGTCTTCCCTGGTCCATGGGGCTGGCTTCCCTGGAGATCGATGGCGCAGCAGTGGCTTTGCGCGACGCGGTAGCGCAGAGCGCCGTAGCGCTGAATGTGTTCGATCTGCAACTGCACGCGCGGGATTTCGCTTATGCGGACGGGCGGGTCACTCCCACGTCATTGCGCCTGGAAGGCCGGGTGGGTGCAGGGAGGACTGAATCCGGGCGATTGCGCTACGAGGGCTCGGTGGCGATGGCGCCCGTTCTGACGGCGCAGGGCAAGGTACGCGCCCAACACCTGCCGTTGCACGCGCTGGAGCCCTATGTAGGGCAGGAGCTTAATGTCGACATCCTCCGCGCCGATGGTGGCTTCGACGGAGACGTGCGCTATGTCCAGGGGAATGCCGGCGCCACTGTTTCGGTCAAGGGGGATGTGTCGCTGGACGAGGTGCGCGTGCGCGCCAAGGCTGGCTTGGACATGCCTGAGGAGACGAAGGCCGGCGAGCGGAGCGTAGGCGCGCGGGGCGAGGATCTGCTGCGCTGGAAATCCCTGGCGTTGCGCGGAGTGGCGATGAATTTGCAGCCAGACCAGCCTGTGTCTCTGGATGTGAAGGAAACGGCGCTCAGCGATTTCTTCGCACGGATCATCGTGCAGGAAGACGGCCGCATCAATTTGCAGGATATTCGCAAGGCTTCGGCAGCGGAAGACGCGGTTGCGGCATCGAACGCTGCGCCCGCCGCTCCGGCAGCGGCCCCTTCGGCTCCGCAGATCCGCTTTGGTCCCGTGGCGCTGACCAATGGGTCAGTGCGCTTCACGGATTACTTCATCAAACCCAACTACTCTGCCGACCTGAGTGCGCTCACGGGCCGGTTGAGCGCATTTTCCTCGGTGTCGCCGGAGGCGGGGGCAGCGCCGCAGATGGCCGACCTGGAATTGCGCGGTCGCGCCCAGGGGACGGCGTCACTGGAAGTCACCGGCCGCATCAACCCGCTGGTCAAGCCCCTGGCGCTGGATATTCAGGGGCGCATGCGTGACCTTGAGTTGCCCCCGTTGTCGCCTTACAGCATCAAGTACGCGGGTCATGGGATCGAGAAGGGCAAGCTCAGCATGGACGTGGCGTACAAGATCTTGCCCGATGGGCAGCTCATCGCCACCAACAAGCTGGTATTGAACCAACTGGCGTTTGGGGAACCCGTGGAGGGCGCGTCCGCCAGTCTGCCCGTGCGGCTGGCGACGGCCCTGCTGGCGGACCGCAATGGGATCATCGACGTGGATCTGCCCATCAGCGGCTCCCTCAACGACCCCGAATTCCGTCTGGGAGCGGTCATCCTGAAGGTCATCGGCAACCTCATCATGAAAGCGATCACCGCCCCCTTTTCCCTGTTGGCTGGCGCTTTCAGCGACGCGGGCGAGCAGGGTGCGGTTCTCTTCGCGCTGGGCAGTGCAGAACTGGATGAGAAGGCCCGACAGCAACTGGACAAAATCGCCAACGAACTGAACAACCGCCCCGCACTGAAGGTCACGGTCGTGGGTTGGGCACAGCCCAACGCCGAGCGGCTGGCATGGAAACGCCAGCGCTTGCGAGACATGGCCGAGGCGCAAAAGCGCAGGGCAGCCATCCGTGCGGGTGAACCTGCGGACAGCATCGCACCGCTCACTGACGAGGAATACCCCGCGCTGCTGAAGGAGTTGTATCGCCGGTCCGACATCCGCAAACCGCGCAACTTCGTCGGCTTGGCGAAGGACGTACCCGTTGCAGAGATGGAGGCCCTGCTGATGCACAACCTGACAATTCCGGACAACGCCATGGCGGATCTAGCCCTGGCGCGAGGGGTGGCCGTGCGGGACTACCTGGCGCAACAGCAAGTCCCGCTTGAACGTTTGTTCGTAGGCGCAAGCAAGCTGCAGCCGGGCGGGGAGGATGCGCGATGGCAGCCGAAGGCAGAGCTTTCTTTGAATGCCCAGTGAGGGGTGCGCGGGATTTTGTAACCTCACAGGGTGTGGCTACCGGTACAGTACCGTTCGAATGCGAGCGCGGTTCCCGCGCCATCCCGTCTATCCCTCAGATTCCTGATCTGGCGCAGCGGGAAGGCGGTGTAAAACCGGGCGAAAATAGCCGCTTGTCCGTGAGCGATGCCCACCTACTGCTTGCGCTGTTGGCGCAAGGTGGCTCGCTTGCACCTTGATAAATCCATGTTCCCTTTTTCTTCACGTAGCAAAATGTCCGACGCATCTGACGCGACCCCGGTCCCTGCCAAAACCAGCGAGCCGCATCCCCTTGATGCGTTGACGGGCGGCGCTTTCTCTGCGGCCACGTCGGGTGAACGCTCGGCACGCATCCGTGAATGGTTGTCCACCCAGCCTGGCGTGGAAAAGCTCCAGGAAGTATTCAAGGAATTGAGTGCGCGGGACAAAGGCGCCGCGCGCGCAGTGCGTGAGCGACTGGACGAGATTCGGCGCGCGGAGGGCCAGGAGGCGATCGCCGCCGAATGGGCAGCCAAGGCCGAAGCGCTGCTCGCGGCCGCCAAGCTCAACATTGCCGACGCGCTCGCCTGGCAGCGCGATGCGGCCAAGGCCGGCGCGCCGCTGTCCCGCGAACCTCTGTCGGTGCTCAAACAGCGTCTGAACGAGCGCGTGAAAACCATCGAAGACCTGCAGCATCGTGTTCAGGTGCAGCGCGAAGCCGCCGTTCTGCTCGCGCAGCGCATCGAAGTGCTCTCCACCAAACCGTGGAAGGATGCGCAGTCTGCGCTGGAACTGCTGAACGCCGATGTCGGCCGCTGGCAGGAGCAGGCCCAGGCACTTGCCGACGACAGTGCCTGGCCCAGCGTAGAAGCGCGTTTTCCCGCGTTGCTCGATGCTTCGCGCACCCAGTTGCTGGTGGTGTGGGAGGCGTTTCAGTCGGCATTGACGCAGGCTGTGCTTGCGGCAGAAGACCCCTCGGCTCCCCTGCCGCCCGTGCCCGTGTGGTCCGACGAACTGCGCCAGGCGCGCGGGCTACCCTCAGAAGCGGGAGCCGCCGCCAAGACGCCTGCCCCCCGCCCATCCAAGCCGCAGGCGACTCCTGAAATGCGCGAGAAGGCCTTGCAGGCCGTTCAGGAGGCCCTCGCCAAGCTGGAGCAGGAAACCGCACAGGGCCATGGCAAGGCCAGCGCTGGCGCAGCGACTGCGCTGCGCGCCGTGCTTAAGGTGCACGGCAAGTTGATCGATGCCGAACTGGAGCAGAAAGTGCACGCCGCCCTCGTGGCCGCGGGCGAGTTGGAGGGCTGGCAGCGCTGGAGCGCCGACCAGGTGCGCGAGGATCTCGTGGCACGGGCCGAGGCCCTGCTGCGCAGGCCGGAAGGACAGTCCCTCGGCGGGCGCAAGATGCAGGAAACGCTGCGCCAGCTGCGCGAGCAGTGGAAGCAGGCCGACCAGGGGGCGCCGGCCAACCACGCCCTGTGGAAGAAATTCGACGATGCGTGCAATGCCGCGCACAAGGTGGTCGAGGGCTGGCTGGAGAAGGTGCGTGCCGAAGGTGCCGAACACCGTGCGCAGCGGTTGGCGCTGATCGAAGAGGTGAATGCCTGGGCCCAATCGCAGGCCGCTGCCGCTGCGCAGGACTGGAAGTCCTTCAGTCGTGCATTGCACCAGTTTGCCGAGCGTTGGCGCACCGGTGGCCATGTGAGCGAAAAGATGTTCGCTGAACTGCAGCCACTGTGGAAGCAGGCACTGGCGGCTGCCAGCGCTCCGCTGGAGGCTGCGCAGAAGGCCAGCCTGGAGCGCCGCCACGCCATGATCGACGAGGCAGGCGCCCTGGGTGCGGCCCCGGGTCTGCGCATCGATGCCATCAAGGCCTTGCAGCAGCGTTGGCAGGCCGAGGCGCAGGCGGTGCCGCTGGATCGCAAGCATGAGCAGAAGCTCTGGGACGCGTTCCGCAAGCCCATCGACGAGGCGTTCAACCGCAAGTCGGCCGAACGTGAGCGCAGTGCCTCCGAGTTGAGCGCGCGCGACCGGGCCGTGCTGGAGGCATCCAAGGCGCTGGAGGCCGCCAATGCGTCGGGCGATGCGCAGAAGATCCGCGGTGCCATGGCCGCGCTGGAGCGCGCGCTGAAGGAGCCTGCCGGCGGATCGGGGGATTCCGAGAATTTGGATAAAAAAGCCGATCAAACCATTGATGGTCAAGCGCAAGCAGCTACTGATTCGGTAGCAGATCAAAACGATGCGCCGACTTCCAAACCCGTGCCTGCGGCGCGCCCGGTGGTGGCCGTGCGTGGCGATGACCGGCCGGGGGCGCGCAAGGCGGTGCCCGCGCAGCCCACGGTCACCGGCCGTGGTGGCGACCGGCGTGACGGCCGCGGCCCACGGGACAGCGGTATGCAGGGGCGGGGGCGGGAGCGCGATGGTGCTGCTGCTGCGCGAGGTCCGCGTCTGGGTGATGCGGCTTTCCGCGCGCAACGCGACGCCATGGAGCATGCGCAGGGCGCGCTGCGCAAGCTGGCGGCACAGGCCCATGGCGAAGCGCTCACGCAACTGTTGTCGGCCTGGAAAAGCCGCGACGCTGCGCAATTGCCCAGCGTCCAGGAACTGGGCGGCAAGGTGCCCCCCACGGCGCGCACCGCCTGGTCGCAGGCGATTGCGGCACCTGCGGCCGGGGGGGCCCCGGAAGCATTGCTGCGGCTGGAGATCGCGGCGGAGGTCCCGACGCCCGCAGACCAACTGGCCGCACGGCGTGCTCTGCAGCTGCAGTTGCTCACACGTCGCAACGATCCGTCGCCGGCGCAAACCTGGACGCAGGATGTGGCGCGCGTGCTGGAAGGCGCCAGCGACGAGGCAGGCGCGCGCCGCCTGCAGAGCGCATTGAAGGTCCTGCTCGGCAAATAGTCGGCGGTGTCGTCGTCCAGGGCGGGCATCCGTGTCGTTCCGGGGAAGGACGCTACGGATGCCGGCGCATCAACTCGTCCGGGTGCGCGGAACGGCAAGCCCCAAGGCAAATACGGAGTTCGGCACATCCCCTGACGGTAGCTGGGTTTTCGCTGCCCGTCGGCCTGTGGCGCTGGCGGGCGGGGCCACTACCACGGCTGCAGAATGGTCTGCATGGCAGGCGCTGGCTTCCCGTTGGGTCAGCAGGTCCGCCACCGTAATGGACTGCAGGTATTCCATGACACGCGAGTGAAAGCTGGCCCACAGCTCGGCCGTCATCTCGCCTGGTGCCGATGCGGTGCCGGTGTCCGTGCCCTTGTCATCGGCGCCGCCCAGGTATTTTTCTGAGGCGATGACGATATCTGCCACGGATAGTTCCTGTGGCGGCCGTGTCAGTGTGTACCCTCCGCCGGGCCCGCGAATGCTGTGGACCAGGCCGGCGCGGCGCAGTGCGCTGAAGATGTCTTCGAGATATGACAGGGAGATGCCTTGGCGGGCGCTGATGGAGGGAAGCGCGATGGGCCGGCCGTGGGAGCGCAAGGCCAGATCGGTGACCGCAGTGACGGCGAGTTTGCCTCGGGTGGTCAAACGCATGGTGCTGTTCCTGAGGGTAGGAAAAGGGCCTGAAGCCATCGGTCCGATGGTCAGGAAGGAAAAGAGGAAGGGGGTTGCACGCCGGCGTTGCGCGGCGCACCTGTCTCTCGCGTTCGCAGAACGCGTCCAGGCGGGCGCAACCTTTTAGGCGCGCGTAGTCAGGGACCTGGGAGGTTTAGGCTGCTTTTTCAGCACAGGGGAGAGGGCGGCTCTCTCCCATTGCGCGGGGCAACTGAACAAGCCATGGAGGGGCTTGCCGCGAAAGGCGCGTATGTTCTGATCGTCCGGTAGATCCTGCTGCGCGTCCATCAGGCCGTGCTCGCCTTCGGATAACGCGTCGTTTGCCACGGAAGGGTCAGCGGCTGCTGCCATTGCGGCCTCGCCTGCTGGTGCCAACTGCACGGAGGCGACCGCTGGCCGCAGGTGTTCCACGGGTGGCACCTTGCCAAATGCGGAGACACCCACGCTCAGCAGGAAGTGGAGGGTGAAAACCGCAATCAACCATCTCGGCATGGTGGACAAATTATACGGGCGGGTCCTTAAAGCCCTTCGGCAATACATGAGGACAGTGGTCTGACTCATTGGCCTTTGGCTACACGCGCGTGTGTCGTTGCCGGTGCGGCAGGTGGGACGGGATCCCTTGAGCCTCAAGATGATGCGCCATACTGCGGCCCAGGTTGCGCACTAACGCCAACTGTTGGTTCGCCCGCTTGTCCATTGCCATGAATGTCGTGCCTTCCGATTGCCCCCCTTTCACCTTCCACAGAGGCACCGCGCCACTGCTGGTTTCCATGCCCCACGTGGGCACCCATGTGCCAGACGCCATCGCAAGGCGCCTCAATCCCGAGGCGCGGAGCGTTCCGGACACCGATTGGCATCTGGAACGGCTCTACGGTTTTGCGAAGTCGATGGGAGCTTCAGTACTGGTCGCCACGCACTCGCGCTATGTGATTGACCTCAATCGCCCTCCTGATGGCTCCAGCCTCTACCCAGGCCAGAGCGTCACTGCGCTGTGCCCTGTGGACGCCTTTGACAGCACGCCGTTGTATAGCGGCAGGCTCGTGCCGGACGCAGCCGAGGTTGCCGCGCGGCGCGAGGCATTGTGGGAGCCCTACCATGTCCAGTTGCGGGAAGAGTTGAACCGTATGCGCGCCACCCATGGCGTGGCGGTGTTGTGGGATGCGCACTCGATTCGGTCGGTCCTTCCGCGCTTCTTCGACGGCACATTGCCAGACCTGAACCTGGGTACCGCCGGAGGCACGAGCTGCGATGCAGCGCTGGCGCAGGAGCTGTTTGCCATTGCCGAAACGGCGCTCGACCACACGGCCGTGCTCAACGGACGGTTCAAGGGAGGCTACATCACGCGCCGTTACGGCGAGCCTGCGCGCAACATCCACGCGGTCCAACTGGAGATGACACAGTGCAGCTATATGCAGGAGGCACCGCCGTTCAACTACCTGCCGGAGCGCGCCGGGCGCATTCAGCCCACGCTGCAACGCATGGTGGAGGCAGCACTCTGGTTCGCGCAGCAACGGTCATTGCGCTGACGCGCTAAGATGCGCGCATGCAGGTTTCCAGTCCCTCTCTCGTAGCGCAAGATCCGGCCGAGGCGCCGTGGGGATGGTCTAGACAATTCCGCATGCCGGTCTTCAAGCCGGGCACCCGGGTGAGGCGAGCCGGAAGTTGGGAAACTGTCAGCCATGTAGCACTGCGGCGCCAGGATCTGGCTGTGTACCTGGTGGGGCGCGCTGAACCCGTGGACCCCCTGGAGCTGGAGCTCGAACCCACCTTGTTTACCACTGCTCGGGTGCCAGAGAGGCACTGAACAGCGGGTATCAACGCACCAATAGGTGAACTAGATGCCGCAGCGGTGCGCCATGGCTTCACCCAGCCGCACGGGCCGCGCTGCTTCCCATCCCGGCATGAACTGCACTGCGCCGCGGGGAAACAGCAGCACGACCGTGGAGCCCAGCAGAAAACGCCCCATTTCATCACCCTGACGAAGCACGACTTCTCGGTCCCCATAATCCCAGCGGCGCGGTTGGCCGGTACGCGGTGGATTGACCTGGCCGTGCCATACCGTGGCCATGCTGCCGACAATGGTGGCGCCTACCAGCACGAGCGCCATGGGGCCCAGGGGCGTTTCGAACAGGCAGACCACACGTTCGTTGCGCGCAAACAGTCCGGGCACACCGCGTGCGGTGGCCGGGTTCACTGAAAACAATGCCCCAGGCACATGGTCCATACGCACCAGTCGTCCATCGCACGGCATGTGAATGCGGTGGTAGTCGCGTGGACTGAGATAGATGGTGGCGAAGCTGCCATCCTGGAACTGCGCGGCCATTTCGGCGTCGCCGCCAAGCAGAGCCGCGGTGGAGTAGAGGTGGCCCTTGGCTTGGAAGATCTGGTCCTGCTCGATGGAGCCGATCTGGCTGACTGCTCCATCCACCGGGCATACCACCGCGGCATCGGCAAGCGGGCGCAGTCCAGGGCGCAACGCACGTGTGAAGAAGTCGTTGAAGGTTGCGTAGCTTGCAATGTCCGGATTGGCCGCCTCGCTCATGTCCACGCCGTAGCGCGCCACAAACCGGCGGATGACCGCGGTGGTCAATTGGCCCGCGCGCGCGGACGCCATACGTCCGGCAAAGGAGGTCAGGGCTTGTTTGGGTAACAAGTACTGAGGCAGTACGGCGATACGATCAGACACGTGGCGGTAATCCTGGTGATGGAGTCGGATGATTCTAAGGGGAGGGTGGATTGCGCCCCAGCCGTGCGTCCCGTGCGGTTGTGGATGCCCGTAATGGTGCAAAAAACCACATGCCCTGCAAGTTCAGGGCTTGCCCGGATAATGCCCGGCTTCCTCGAGCCACGGCCGCCGTGCCGATTCTCTGCGCAGCTTGGCGCCTTCTCCCATTCATGTCTGCATCCCCATTCCCTCGCACAGACGCTGCGGTAGAGCCGCCGACGTCAGTCTTGCGGCGCGTCGCTGGCTGGCTGCGCCTTTTCTGGCCGGCACCCGCTGGCGTCAATCAGCGCGAACGCTTGCGCATGGTGTCGGGTATCACGCTTTGCGTGGCCGTGGTGGCGCTGTTTGCGCATTGGTTCGGGGCTGGCCTGCCGGTCCCGTGGATGGTGGCCTCCCTGGGCTCCAGCGCGGTGCTCATCATTGCGATGCCGTCCAGCCCCCTCGCCCAGCCGTGGCCAGTGCTGGCGGGCAGCGTGCTGTCGTACATGGTAGGCGTTGCCTGCGCCACGCTGGTTCCCCACGTCGCTCTGGCCTGCGGCGCAGCCGTGGGACTTGCCGTGGCGGTCATGCTGGCATTGCGCTGCCTGCACCCCCCCGGCGGGGCGATGGCCTTGTTCGCTGTGCTCAATCCGCAGGACGGCGCGGCTTTTGCGGTATTTCCGGTGCTGCTCAATATGCTGGCGCTGGTGTTGACGGGGATGGCCTTCAATCACTTGACCGGGCGCAGCTATCCGCATGCACAAAGAGCGCGGGGGGCCGCGCATAAGGAATCTGGCGCTTTCATCTCGGCGGATTTGGATGCCGCCTTATCGCACTACAACCAAGTGCTGGATGTCAGTCGCGCCGACCTGGAGGGGCTTTTGCACTTGGCTGGCAAGGCCGCCTTCCAGCGCACGCTTGGCGAGCTGCGATGCGGCGAGATCATGTCATCACCGGTGCATGCGGTGGTTGCCGAGACGCCCCTCAAGGATGCTTGGGCGCTCATGCGCAAGCACGCCGTCAAGGCGTTGCCGGTAGTGGACGGGGCGCGCAGGGTGGTCGGCATCGTCACGGTGGCAGACTTCATGCGCCTGGCCAATCTGGACATGCATGAAGGCATGGGCCAGCGTCTACGCTCGCTCATCATGGGGCGGCCCAAACGTCCCGAGCAAGTGCAAGGCCTGATGTCGTCTCCCGTGCAGCAGGTGCTGTCTGAACAGCATGTGATGGATCTGGTGCCTCTGTTCTCTGAGGCGGGACACCACCACATCCCGGTGGTGAACGATGCGCAGGAATTGGTTGGCATCATCACGCAGACGGACCTCGTGAAGACCTTGGCTGCCGCGGTTGCCCGGCCATAGGCCCGGCTTCGACATCGCAGTACAATTCCGCCGCTTATGCACAGCGCTTCGCCTGTCCATTGAAGCCGTTTCCCCGGCCTTACGGCCTCCTGCGCCTTTGGTGCAGCAACTCACCTGCCTGCATTGCACCTTGCTTCGAGCCCCTCAAGGGCCGATGCGGCCCTTGGGTTAGTGGACGCATCGGCTTTTTCCAGGCGCCGCCATAGATAATTGTTATCAAGAGACTGACCACACACATGGCCAAAGAAGAACTGATTGAAATGCAGGGTAGCGTGACCGAAGTCCTGCCGGATTCGCGCTTTCGCGTGACGCTGGACAACGGCCACCAACTCATCGCCTATACCGGCGGCAAGATGCGCAAGCACCATATCCGCATCCTGGCAGGCGACAAAGTGTCGCTGGAAATGTCGCCCTACGACCTGACCAAGGGCCGTATCACTTTCCGCCACCTTGCAGGGCGCGGCCCTGGGCCGGGCACCGGCTCGTCATCTGGCAATCGCTGAGTGTGACAAATACCGCCGATTTTTAGCGGTGAACAGAATCTGGCAGGTTAGAATGCCAGCTGTCGGAGCGTAGCGCAGCCTGGTAGCGCATCTGCTTTGGGAGCAGAGGGTCGCGAGTTCGAATCCCGCCGCTCCGACCAATTGAATCAAGGGGTTAGGTCTATTGACCTAACCCCTTTTGTCTTTGTTTTTGCGGGCTGCCATGTTCGCTGGCCAACGATGACAGACAATCCCCGCTGGGCTCCTCCGGCACCGTCTTACATCAGTGCCGTCCCTGTCTTCCTAGGATGAATTTTTCATTGCAGGAGCAGAAGCATGTCTGAAGAAGCAGTATTTGGTACGGCGCCTCTTTCCGAAAGGCTGGCGGCAGACCAGAAACAACGCGCACGCGACCGTGGACATTTCAACAACTACGGTATGCGGGACGACTCCACGGACGAGCCTATTGTGGATGGTGAAAATGCGGCGGATGGCGGCCGGGCGCGACGCTTTGGAGCGGGTGGCGATGAGTCCACCTATGCAAACCGGGCCGGCCGATTCCGGGAGGCAGAGCAGCCCAGCGCTGGGGAGCCTGCTATGAATTTGGTGAACGAGCCAACGTCTGCAAAGAAACCTTAATGCGGCGGCGTCGCCGTGATACGCACCCCATAATTTAGCGCTCCCTCTGGTTGCTGGGTTGTCCTGATCGGGCGAGTACTGGGGAGGGTGATCATTGAAGGGCTTGAAGCGCCAGCCTTTTTACTGGACTTGTGGGACGCGTTTTGCTGACGACCGCTCAAAAAACTGCCGAGACACGCCATGACCGACTGGACGCATTGCGCGGGTTCGCCATGGTATGGATGACGGCCTTCCATTTCTGCTTCGACCTCAGCCATTTTGGCTACTGGCCCCAGGAATTCCGGGCAGATCCCTTGTGGACTGTGCAGCGAACCCTCATCGTCAGTCTGTTCCTGGGATGTGCGGGGCTGGCACAAGCGGTGGCTTGGCAACGTCAGGTTGGGTGGGCGCGTTTCGCCCGTCGCTGGAGCCAGATCACGGCCTGTGCATTGCTGGTAACGGTTGGCTCTTTTCTGATGTTCCCGCGTAGCTTCATTTACTTTGGGGTGCTGCATGGCATGGCAGTGATGCTCGTCATCACGCGGCTGACGGCAGGGTGGGGCAGGTGGCTGTGGTTGGCCGGGCTGCTGGCACTGGTGTCGCCTTGGGTCGCAGGCTGGGCGCTGCAGGGGCCTCTTTCAGAATGGGCGCCGCTATTCAATGGGCGGGGCCTCAACTGGTTGGGCTGGATTTCGCGAAAGCCCTTTACCGAGGACTATGTGCCGCTCTTTCCGTGGCTGGGCGTCATGTGGTGGGGGATGGCGGCCGGGCAGTGGCTCGTTGTGCGCTCGGACGGCTGGCTGTCCCGCCCGTTGCCGCGTGTGGTAGCGCCCCTGGCTGGTTTGGGACGCTATAGCCTCAGCTATTACATGCTGCACCAGCCCGTCCTGATCGCAGGACTGTTGCTGGCAGGCTGGCTGGCGGGGCGGGCATAAAAAAACGCGGCCCGAAGGCCGCGTTGTCGTGCGCGAGGCGCCTGTAGTTACTCCACCTTGGCCTTGGCGCGCAGGTCTTCCTGGAACTTCGCCAGTTTCTGCTGCTGCAGTTGCTGGGCGATCTGGGGCTTGACCTCTTCCAGCTTCGGCAGCTGGGCTTCGCGCACATCGTCCAGGCGGATGACGTGCCAGCCGAACTGGCTCTTCACGGGGGTCTGGGTCATCTTGCCTTTCTCCAGCTTCACCAGCGCTTCCGTGAACTCAGCCACGTAGCTGCTCGGGCTGGCCCAGTCCAGGTCGCCACCGCGGGCGCCGGATCCGGGGTCCTTGGATTGCTTCTTCGCAATGTCCTCGAACTTGCCACCCTTCTTGATGGAAGCAATGATGGCCTTGGCCTCGTCTTCCTTTTCGACCAGGATGTGGCTGGCCTTGTATTCCTTGCCAGCGTTGGCGGCCACGAACTTGTCGTACTCGGCCTGGATCTCGGCATCGGTCACGGCATTGTTCTTCTGGAAATCCACGAACAGTTCACGGATCAGAATGGTCTGGCGCGCCAACTCCATCTGGGCCTTGTAATCGGCAGAGCCTTCCAGGCCGCGCTTTTGCGCTTCCTGCATGAAGATCTCGCGGGCGATCACTTCTTCCTTGATCTGGTTTTCCAGTTCGGGCGTGACCGGGCGGCCCGAGCGCTCCACCTGCTGCTTCAGGACTTCGGCACGTTCCTTGGGAACCGCCTTGCCATTGACGATGGCGAGGTTTTGCGCGGCAACGGGCAATGCCATCGTGCCCAGCACGGCTGCGGCCACGAGGCCGGACAAGAGCTTTTTCTTCATTGGGAATCCACTGATTGGGAAATAGGCTGCAGACGACTGGCTGCAACGCCCTTGGATCGGGGTTTTTTCAGAGAGTTTCAATGGCAATGGCGTGGGCGCCTTGGTCAATGAAAATCTGCAGCGCATCATACACAAGGCGATGCTGTGCAACCTTGCGCTTGCCTGTAAATAACGGTGACGCGATGCGCACACGGAAATGGGTGCCAAACCCGGTTCCATTGGCGCCGGCATGGCCTTCGTGCTGCCAGCTTTCGTCCACCACTTCCAGATGGGTGGGCGATAGTGTGGCGCGCAGGCGTTCGGCCATGGCCTCTGCCGTGATAGCGATGGAGGGCGTGGTGTTCATGGTTGCAGGTCCTTGGGCGCGGCATCGCCCTCATCCTTGACGTGGCGGCTCAGGTACAGCGCCTGTGCGATGACGAAGGCGAACATCAGGCCGATGCCACCGAACAGTTTGAAGTTCACCCAGGTGTCGGTGTCGAAGTTGTAGGCCACCCACAGATTGAGTACACCCATGGTGGCGAAAAAGCCCGTCCAGCCCCAGTTCAGGTTGCGCCACACGGGCGCGGGCAGATCGATCTGAGCGCCCATGAGTGACTGGATGAAGTTTTTGCGGAACACCAACTGGCCGACGAGCAAGGTGCCGCCCATGAGCCAGTAGAGCACGGTGGGCTTCCATTTGATGAAGGTTTCGCTGTGTGCCAGCAGGGTGGCGCCGCCGAACAGCACGATGACGCCCAGGCTCAGCCATTGCAGGGGTTCGACCTTGCCGTGCTTGAGGCGGATGTAGCCGATCTGCACGACGGTGGCGGCAATCGCCACGGCCGTGGCCACGTAGATGCCCCAGACCTTGAATGCGGCGAAGAACAGGATGATGGGAAAGAAGTCGATGAGCAGTTTCATGGCGCCGGGGGGTCGAAATCGAGCGAGGCGGAGTTCATGCAATAGCGCAGACCCGAAGGAGCGGGGCCGTCGGGAAAGACATGGCCCAGGTGGGCCCCACATTGTGCACACACGGTCTCGGTGCGCACCATGCCGTGGCTGCGGTCCTCGATCTCCCGAATGGCACCGGGCACGGCAAGCGAGAAGCTGGGCCAGCCACAGCCCGCGTCGAACTTGGTGTCGGAGTCGAACAGCTTGGCGCCGCAGCAGACGCAGTGGTAGCTGCCGTCGGCCCAGTGGCCTTCGTACTTGCCGCTGAAGGGCCGCTCGGTGGCCGCGTGACGCGTGACCTGGTAAGCCGCGGGCTCGGCGCCCTTGGCCTGCAGCAGCGCCTGCCATTCGTCTTCGGTTTTCTGGATGGGGTAGGTCATGAGGAACAGCTGATGGAGATGGAGGACGCCCAGTCGGGCGGAAAGCCGGCGTAGGCCTCGTGCCCCGGGTGGTCGTCGAAGGGGCGCGCCAGCAACCTTTGCAGTGTTTGGAGTTCGGAGAAGTCCCCGAGTTTCGCGGCGCGAATCGCCTGTTCGCCCAGGTGGTTGCGCAGCACGAAGCGTGGATTGGTTTTATGCATCAAATCGGCTGCTAGCGCCCATCCATCAAGCGCTAAAAGCTCCTTATATTGTAGCAACCAGGCGTCCAGAGCTGCACGGTCCAGGAACAGATCGCGCACGGGTTCGAAATCCTCCGTGGCTACTGCACCGGACAGCCGGCGCCAGAAGATGGGGTAGTCCACGCGGTCGGCGGCCAGCAGCCGCAACAGGCCATCGACCAAAGCGGCGTCGCCTTCGCGCGCCTGCTGCAGGCCGAGCTTGGCGCGTATGCGCGCCAGGAACTCCCGGCCAAAGCTGCCTTCGTACGACTGCAGCGCGGCGCGCGCCGTGTCCACCTCGCCGATCAGCGGCAGCAGCGCCTGGGCCAGACACAACAGGTTCCAGTACGCCACGCTGGGCTGGCGGTCGAAGGCGTAGCGGCCGCGTACGTCGCTGTGATTGCAGATGTGTCCAGGGTCGAAAGCATCCAGGAACTGGAACGGCCCGTAGTCCATCGTGAGGCCCAGGATGCTCATGTTGTCGGTGTTCATGACGCCATGGCAAAAACCCACGGCCTGCCATTGCGCCAGCAGTGCAGCGGTGCGCTCGCTCACGGCATGCAGCAGTGCGGCGTAGGCGTTGCCTTCCCATTCCTGCGAGCGGCGGCAGTCGGGGTAGTAGCGGTCGATCACGTAGTCGGCCAGGGCGCGCAGCTCGGCTTCCTGGCCGCGCGCCGCGAAGTGCTCGAAGTGGCCGAAACGGATGAAGCTGGGCGCTACGCGCGTGACCACGGCGGCGGTTTCCACCTCCTCGCGCTGCACGGGCGCGGGCGAACCGGTCACACACAGCGCGCGCGTGGTCGGTATGCCCAGCGCATGCATGGCTTCGCTGCACAGGAATTCGCGGATCGAAGATCGCAGCACGGCGCGGCCGTCGCCCATGCGCGAATAGGGCGTGCGCCCGCTACCCTTGAGCTGCACCTCTTGGCCCGTGGCGGTTTCGCCCAGCAGGATGGCACGGCCATCGCCCAACTGGCCGGCCCACACGCCGAACTGGTGGCCGCTGTACACGCTGGCCAGCGGCTGGCTGCCGGGCAGCAGGGCGTTGCCTGTGAAGGCCTGCAGTGCGTCGTCGCGCTGCTGCCAGGCTTCGGGCAGGCCCAGCAAGGCGCCTACCTCGGCGCTGGTGCCCACCCAGTGAGGCTGGGGCAGGGGAGTGGGGCGCAGCGGCGTGAAGAAGGCCGAGCCCAGCGCGGCGAAGCCCGGCTGCCAGGCGGGCACCAGTGGCGCGACTAGGGTAGCGTCAGGGGTGGGGGCAAACGTCATGCGGGGATTGTCCCCCGGGCCCCTATGCCCCGATCTGGTCCAAGGCCTTGTGCGCGGGAGGCGGCGCGAACGTGGGATTTCTCCGGATGGCTCCGTGGCTGGAAAGCCCCATGTTCCCCGCTACGATGGCGCAGTCTTCGTACACCCACAATTCATTACCAAAGGAGCATCCATGCTGGGCCTGATGCAGAGCCAACCTCTCTTGATTTCCTCGTTGATCTCGTTCGCCGAGCGTCACCATGGCGACGGGGAAATCGTCTCGCGCCGCGTGGAGGGGGACATCCATCGCTACACCTATCGCGACCTGGCCCGGCGTTCGCGCCAACTGGCCAATGCCCTGGATGCGCTGGGCCTGCAGTTCAGCGACCGCGTGGCCTCGCTCGCCTGGAATGGCTACCGCCACATGGAGATGTACTTCGGCGTGAGCGGCTCGGGCCGCGTGCTACACACCATCAACCCGCGCCTGCACCCTGACCAGATCGCCTGGATCGTGAACCATGCCGAGGACCAGGTGCTGTGCTTCGACATGACCTTCCTGCCGCTGGTGCAGGCCGTGCATGCCAAGTGCCCCACGGTCAAGAAATGGGTGGCGCTGTGCGACAGCGACAAGCTGCCTGCGGACTCGGGCATCCCCGGCCTTACCAGCTATGAAGACTGGATCGGCGGCGCGTCGGCCGAATACCAGTGGCCCACGTTCGACGAGAACTCAGCGTCCAGCATGTGCTACACCAGCGGCACCACGGGCAACCCCAAGGCGGCGCTGTACAGCCACCGCTCCACCACGCTGCATGCCTATGCCGCTGCGCTGCCCGATGTGATGAACCTCTCGGCGCGCGACGCAGTGCTGCCCGTGGTGCCGATGTTCCACGTCAACGCCTGGGGTATCCCGTACTCGGCGGCCCTCACGGGCTGCAAGGTGGTATTCCCCGGCCCGGCGCTGGACGGCAAGTCGGTCCATGACCTCATCGAGGCCGAGGGCGTGACCTTTGCCGCGGGCGTGCCCACCGTGTGGCAGATGCTGCTCAACCATGTGAAGTCCGCGGGCCTGAAGTTCAGCACCCTGCGCCGCACGGTCATCGGCGGGTCGGCCTGCCCGCCCGCCATGATCACGGCCTTCCAGGACGAGTACGGCGTGTCCGTGCTGCACGCCTGGGGCATGACCGAGATGAGCCCGCTGGGCACGCTGTGCACGCTCAAGAACAAGCACCTGCAGATGGGCAAGGACGAGCAGATGCACATCCTGCAAAAGCAGGGCCGTGCCATCTATGGCGTGGACATGAAGATCGTCGGCGCCGATGGCCAGGAGCAGCCCTGGGACGGCAAGAGCTATGGCGACCTGCTGGTACGCGGCCCCTGGATCCTGGACAGCTACTACAAGGGCGAGAGCCCGCTCGTCAAGGACGAGCAGGGCCGGGGCTGGTTCCCCACGGGCGACGTGGCCACCATCGACCCGGACGGCTTCATGCAGATCACCGATCGCAGCAAGGATGTGATCAAGTCCGGCGGCGAGTGGATCAGCTCCATCGACATCGAGAACATCGCTATGGCGCACCCCGCCGTGGCGATGGCGGCCTGTGTCGGCATGCCGCATCCCAAGTGGGATGAACGCCCGATCGTCGTGGTGGCCCTGCGTCCGGGCGCCCAGGTCACGCGCGAGGAACTGCTCAAGTTCTACGAGGGCAAGACCGCCAAGTGGCAGATCCCCGATGACGTGGTGTTCGTCGATGCGATCCCGCTGGGCGCCACCGGCAAGATGCTCAAGACCCGCCTGCGCGAGCAACTGGCGGGCTACCAGTTGCCCGGCCTGTGAGCGCGCCCGGGCCGGTGCGCAAGGGGCTGTTCCTGCGCGCCGGTCACATGGGTGATAGCTGCTAGGGGCAATCCCTGAACGGCGCCTCGTTGCATCCCTTGTACGCTGCGGCGTATTCATTCTCACAAGGAGACGAGGCATGAAGTTCGCTATCAAAATGGTAGCTGCTAGCGCAATCTTTGCATGTGCTGGTGGCGCATTCGCCCAAAAAGGGGAAACCGTCAAGATCGCCTGGCTCGATCCGCTGTCGGGCCTCATGGCCGCGGTGGGCACCAACCAGCTCAAGAGCTTCCAGTTCATCTCCGAGGAGTTCAACAAGAAGAACGCGTCGGGCGTGAAGTTCGAGATCATCGGCATCGACAACAAGCTCAGCCCGCAGGAGACCACCAGCGCACTGCGCTCCGCGATGGACCAGGGCGCGCGCTACGTGGTACAGGGCAATGGTTCGGGCCCGGCGCTGGCCATCATCGACGCACTGGAAAAGCACAACGCGCGCAACCCGGGCAAGGAAGTCGTCTACCTGAACTACGCGGCGGTGGACCCTGACCTCACCAACAGCAAGTGCAGCTACTGGCACTTCCGCCTGGATGCCGACACCTCCATGAAGATGGAGGCCATGACCACCTTCATCAAGGACCATCCTGAGGTCCAGAAGGTGTACCTGATCAACCAGAACTATTCGCACGGACATCAGGTCTCCAAGTACGCCAAGGAGAACCTCAAGCGCAAGCGCCCTGACGTGCAGATCGTGGGCGACGACCTGCACCCGCTGGCGCAGGTGCGCGACTTCGCGCCCTACATCGCCAAGATCAAGCAGTCGGGTGCGGACACGGTGATCACGGGCAACTGGGGCTCCGACCTCGCGCTGCTCATCAAGGCCGCCAATGATGCGGGCCTGAACAACGTGAACTTCTACACCTACTACGGTGGCGTGACGGGCAGCCCCACCGCCATGGGGGCGGGCGCCGCGGGCCGGGTGTACATGGTGTCGTACAACCACCTGAATCTGCCGGGCGAGATCGGTCGCATCGTGGGCGACTACAAGAAGAAGTTCAACGACGACATGTACACCGGCGCCGTGTACCACGCCTTCTCCATGCTGGATTCCGCCTTCGTGAAGGCCAAGTCCACCGATCCCGTGAAGGTGGCTGCTGCGATGGAAGGCATGAAGTTCAACAGCTTCAACGGCGAAGTGGAGATGCGCAAGTCCGACCACCAGTTGCAGCAGGGCCTGTTCGTGACCCGCTGGGAAAAGGCGGGCGACAAGTATCCCCGCGATGCCGAGAACACCGGCTACACCTTCGTGCCGGTGAAGTACTACGAGCCCTATGTGGCCAGCACGCCCACGTCGTGCCAGATGAAGCGGCCTTCCTGATGTAGTTCCTGGTGGGACGACCTTTGGGGCCCGAGTCTCCTCGGGCCTTTTTTTCACCTGCTGCGCGGTCTTGCGATGAATCTTGAGTTTTTCGTGATCTCCCTGCTCAACGGCGTCAGCTACGGTCTGCTGCTGTTCATGCTGAGTTCGGGATTGACGCTGATCTTCAGCATGATGGGCGTGCTCAACTTCGCGCACACCAGTTTCTACATGCTGGGCGCGTACTTTGCGTACACCTTGTCGGGTGCCATCGGCTTCTGGCCCGCGCTGGTGGTGGCACCGCTGCTGGTGGGGGCGCTGGGCGCGGTCTTCGAGCGCTATGCGCTGCGCCGCGTGCACAAGTTCGGCCATGTGCCCGAGCTGCTGGTCACCTTTGGCCTGTCGTACCTGATCCTGGAGGTGGTGCAGCTGGTGTGGGGGCGCTCCACCGTGCCCTATGGCCTGCCTGCCCAACTGCAGGGGCCGCTCTTCACCCTGTACGGCACGCAGTTTCCCAAGTCGCGCTCCTTCGTCATGCTGGTGGCGGTGCTGATGCTGCTGTCGGTCTGGCTGCTGCTCACGCGCACCCGCATCGGGTTGGTGATCCAGGCGGCGCTCAAGCATCCGCACATGGTGGAGGCCCTGGGCCACAACGTGCCGCGCGTGTTCATGCTGGTGTTTGGCGGCGGCTGCGCGCTGGCGGGGCTGGCCGGCGTGATCGGCGGCAATACCTACGTGACCGAGCCGGCCATGGCGGCCTCGGTGGGCTCCATCATCTTCGTGGTGGTGGTGGTCGGGGGCATGGGGTCGCTGGCGGGGGCGTTCCTGGCGTCACTCATCATCGGACTGGTGCAGACCTTTGCGGTGGCGCTGGACTATTCGCTGGTGCATGCCTTCGCCCGCCTGGGCATCCAGGTCACCGAACAGACCTTTGGCTACCCGCTATTCAAGCTCACCATCTCGCAGGTGGCGCCGATCCTGCCGTACCTGTTCCTCGTTCTGATCCTGATCTTCCGGCCCAAGGGCCTGCTGGGCACGCGGGAGGATTGAAAGGCCATGCACACCACTTCCTCTGCACCTTCGACCGCGGACGCCGGGGGCGCCGTGCGGTACTACCGCTTCAAGCCCTTGAATGTGGGGCGCATCGTCATCTGGAGCCTGTTTGCCCTGGCGCTCGTCGTGGCGCCCCAGCTGTTCACCAGCAGCCTGGCGCTGACGATGCTGTCGCAGATCGGCTACGCGATCATCATCTGCCTGTCGTACAACATCCTCCTGGGGCAGGGCGGCATGCTGAGCTTCGGCCACGCCGTGTACACCGGCCTGGGCTCGTTCCTGGCGGTGCACGCCATCAACATGGCCAGCGACGGGCGACTGCCCATCCCGCTGGTGCTGATGCCGCTGGTGGGAGGGCTAGCGGGCATGTTCTTCGCCGTGCTGCTGGGCTATGTCACCACCAAGAAGTCCGGCACCACCTTCGCGATGATCACACTGGGCATCGGCGAACTCGTGGCCTCCATGGCGCTGATGTTCCCCGAGTTCTTCGGGGGCGAAGGCGGCATCACCACGGACCGCGTGTACGGCCAGCCGGTACTGGGCATCACGTTCGGTCCGGCGATCCAGGTGTACTACTTGATCGCCGCGTACTGTTTCGTGTGCACGGCCGCCATGTTCGCCTTCACGGGCACGCCGCTGGGGCGCATCCTCAACGCCGTGCGCGACAACCCTGAGCGTGTGGAGTTCATCGGCTACAACACGCAGCGCGTGCGCTACTTCGCCTTCATCATCGCCGGGTTCTTCGCGGGCATCGGCGGGGCGCTGGCGGCCATCAACTTCGAGATCGTCACGGCCGCCGACAGCGTTAGCGTGGTGCGCTCGGGCAGCTACCTGCTGTTCACCTTCCTGGGCGGGGCCACGTTCTTCTTCGGCCCCATCATCGGCGCCGTGCTGCTGGTGCTGGCGTCGGTGCTGCTGTCCGAGCTGTCCAAGGCCTGGCTGCTGTACCTGGGCCTGGTGTTCCTGTTCATGGTCATGTATGCGCCCGGCGGCATTGCCAGCCTGATCATGATGAATCTGCGCCTGGCCAAGTACGGCAAGCTGCGCGGCATCATCAGCGCCTACCTGGCGCTGGGTGGAACGGCACTGGTGGCGGTGCTGGGGGCCGCAGCGATGATCGAGATGACTTATCACCTGCAGCTGAACGAGGCGCTGGGGCCGCAGCTGGAGTTTCTGGGTGCGACGCTGAACGCCAAGAGCGTGGCGAGCTGGTTCGGCGCCGGCTTCGTGCTGGTGACCGGCGTAGGGCTGTTCGAACTCTGTCGCAGGCAGTTCATGCGGCAGTGGGGTGCGATCCAGGAAGAGATCGAGCACGAGATCAAGCGTGGGGAGGCAGGCTGATGGCGGACCAGGCAACCTATGCGTTGGAGCTGCGCGACCTGCGCAAGAGCTTCGGCAAGACCGAGATCATCCGCGGCGCCAACCTGGCGGTACGGCCCGGCGAACGCGTGGCCGTCATCGGACCCAACGGCGCGGGCAAGTCCACGCTGTTCAACCTCGTCAGCGGGCGGTTCGCGCCCACCAGCGGCGAGGTGCTGCTGCACGGCGCGCGCATCGACGGCAAGCAGCCGTTCGAGATCAACCGCATGGGGCTGTCGCGCAGCTTCCAGATCACCAACATCTTTCCCAAGCTCAGCGTGTTCGAGAACCTGCGCTGCGGCGTGCTGTGGAGCCTGGGGTACCGCTATGCGTTCTGGCGCTTCCTGTCCAGGTTGCAGGATGCCAACGACCGGGCCACGCAGCTCATGGAGATGATCAAGCTGGACAAGAAGCGCGACACCCTGGCCATGAACCTGACCTATGCCGAGCAGCGCGCTCTGGAGATCGGCATCACCATCGCCGGCGGCGCCAGCGTCATCCTGCTGGATGAGCCCACTGCGGGTATGAGCAAGAGCGAGACCACGCGCTTCATCTTCCTCATCAAGGAGGTCACGCAGGGCCGCACCCTGCTGACCGTGGAGCACGACATGGGCGTGGTCTTCGGCCTGGCCGACAAGATCGCCGTGGTGGTGTATGGCGAGGTGATCGCCTTCGACACGCCCGAGAACGTGCGCGCCAACCCGCGCGTGCAGGAAGCCTACCTGGGCTCCGTCATTGCCGCGCAGCAGGCCGGGGGACATTGAGACATGCTGAAAGTCGAGAACCTGCACGCCTACTACGGCAAGAGCCATGTGCTGCACGGCGTGGGATTTGACGTGCAGCCGGGTGAGATCGTCGCGCTGCTGGGCCGCAACGGCTCCGGCCGCTCCACCGCGGCCAAGGCCGTGATGGGCCTGGTGGACTGGCAGGGCACGCTGCAGTGGAAGGGCCAGGACCTCAACGGCAGGAAGGCCTACGAGATCGCCCATCTGGGCATCGGCTACGTGCCCGAAAGCCGCGACGTGTTTCCCAACCTCACCGTGCACCAGAACCTGCTGCTGGGCCAGAAGGGCAGTGGCAGGGATAGCCGCTGGAGCTTTGACGACATGTACGAGATGTTCCCGCGCCTGAAGGAGCGCCGCAACATCGAGGCGGGCGTCATGTCCGGCGGCGAGCAGCAGATGCTGACCCTGTGCCGCACGCTCATGGGCGACCCGGACCTCATCATCATCGACGAGCCCACCGAGGGGCTGGCGCCCAAAATCGTCGAACTGGTGGGCGAGTACCTTACGCGGCTCAAGCAGCGGGGCATCTCCGTGCTGCTCATCGAGCAAAAACTCACCATCGCCATGACCATCTCCGACCGCGCGCTGGTCATGGGGCACGGCAGCATCGTCTTTCAGGGCACGCCCGACGAGCTGCGTGCCAACAGCTATGTACGCAAGGAGTGGCTGGAGGTTTGAGGGTCTCATTGGCCTCTAGCCCTTTGTGGATAAGCGCTGTAAGCTATCAAAAGGATAGTTAAACATTGGTGTGCGCGGCACGCTTGTCCCGGCTGAGACAAAAAACTGCGACCCCTGCCTCTAGACTTGCGTGCTAAAAACGCACGAGCGTACTTTTCTTTCATCCACCCGAGATTCAAGAGGAACGACAGCATGACGGCTGAATACCAGGTCCACGGCGACGTGGCCGTGATCACCCTCAACAACCCGCCCGTCAACGGGCTTGGTCTGGCCACGCGCCAGGGCATCGTCGATGGCCTCGATCGCGCCCAGGCCGACGGGGCCGTCAAGGCCATCGTCATCACCGGCGCGGGCGGCGCCTTCTCGGGCGGCGCCGACATCAAGGAGTTCGGCACCGACAAGTCGCTGCAGGAGCCCAATCTGCACTCCGTCATCAACGCTGTCGAGAACTGCACCAAGCCTGTGGTGGCTGCCATCCACACCGTCTGCATGGGCGGCGGGCTGGAGTTGGCCCTGGGCTGCCACTACCGTGTGGCCGCGCCCGGCTGCAACGTGGCGCTTCCCGAGGTGAAGCTGGGCATCCTGCCCGGCGCGGGCGGCACGCAGCGCCTGCCGCGCGTGGTGGGGGTGGAGGCAGCGCTGAACATGATCGTCAGCGGCGAGCCGGTCAAGAGCGAGATGATCGGCGCCGTGCCCGGCCAGAAGCTGTTCGACAAGATGGCCGCGTCGCCCGAGTCGCT
Organism: Diaphorobacter sp. C33; assembly: GCF_030503915.1. Lineage (NCBI taxonomy): Bacteria > Pseudomonadati > Pseudomonadota > Betaproteobacteria > Burkholderiales > Comamonadaceae > Diaphorobacter > Diaphorobacter sp. C33. The sequence continues at coordinate 1,462,399 of NZ_CP129980.1, read as the reverse complement.
GGCCGAGGAGGCGCTGGCCTTCGCCCGAAGCGTGGCGGACGTGCGCCCGCTGCCGCTGGTACGCAACCTGCCGTGCAAGCACCCCGAGGGCGATGCGTACTTCCAGTTCGCGCGCAACATGGTCAAGGGCATGGCCAAGAACTTCCCCGCGCCCGCCAAGTGCGTGGACGCCGTGGAGGCGGCCACCAAGCGCAAGTTTGCCGACGGCCTGGCGTACGAGCGCGAGCTGTTCATCAACCTGATGTGGACGCCCGAGTCGCGCGCGCTGCGCCACCTGTTCTTTGCGGAGCGTGCCGCGAGCAAGATCCCCGACGTCCCGTCCGAGACTCCCAAGCGGGACATCAAGAAGGTCGGCGTGATCGGCGCGGGCACCATGGGTGGCGGCATCAGCATGAACTTCCTGAACGCGGGCATCCCCGTGACCATCCTGGAGATGAAGCAGGAGGCGCTGGACCGCGGCATCGGCACGATCCAGAAGAATTACGAAGCCCAGGTCAAGAAGGGCAAGCTCAAGGAAGACAAGTACCAGCAGCGCATGGCCCTGCTGTCCACTACGCTGAACTATGCCGACCTGAAGGACTGCGACCTGATCATCGAGGCCGTGTTCGAAGAGCTCGGCGTGAAGGAGGCCGTGTTCAAGCAGCTCGACGCCGTGGCCAAGCCCGGCGCCATCCTGGCGTCCAACACCTCCACGCTGGACGTGGACAAGATCGCCGCCTTCACCCAGCGTCCGCAGGACGTGGTGGGCATGCACTTCTTCAGTCCCGCCAACGTGATGAAGCTGCTGGAAGTGGTGCGCGGCAAGGCCACGGCCAAGGACGTGCTGGCCACCGTGATGGCCTTGGCCAAGAAGATCAAGAAGACGGCCGTGGTCTCCGGCGTGTGCGACGGTTTCATCGGCAACCGCATGATCGAGCGCTACAGCCAGCAGGCCGGCTTCCTGCTGGACGAAGGCTGCACGCCCCAGCAGGTGGACAAGGCCATCGAGAAGTTCGGCTTTGCCATGGGCCCGTTCCGCATGGGCGACCTGGCCGGCAACGACATCGGCTGGGCCATCCGCAAGCGCCGCGCCGTCGAGCAGCCCGACATGAAGTACAGCAAGACGGCCGACCTGCTGTGCGAGATGGGACGCTTCGGCCAGAAGACCGGGGCGGGCTGGTACGACTACCAGGCTGGCAAGCGTGACGCGATTCCCAGCGACGTGGTGAACCAGATGATCGAGGAGCACCGCAAGGCCCTGGGCATCACGCCGCGCAAGGTGAGCGACGAGGAGATCGTGCAGCGCCTGGTCTATGCGCTGGTCAACGAGGGCGCCAAGATCCTGGAAGAGGGCATCGCCAGCAAGTCGGGCGACATCGACATGGTGTACCTGACCGGCTACGGCTTCCCCATCCACCGCGGCGGTCCCATGCACTACGCCAGCGAAGTGGGCCTGTTCAATGTGGTGCAGTCCATGAAGCGCTTTGCCCGCAACCCGCTGGACGACGCCCGTGCCTGGGAGCCCGCGCCGCTGCTGGCCCGGCTGGCCGCCGAAGGCAAGGCCTTTGCCTGAGCGCCCGTTCGTCCGCCTGAAGCACGCAGAACAAGGAATATTGCAATGACCTCCGCAGTGATCGTTTCCACCGCCCGCACGCCGCTCGCCAAGAGCTGGAAGGGCTCGTTCAACATGACCCACGGCGCCACGCTGGGCGGCCACGCCGTGCAGCACGCCGTGCAGCGCGCGGGCATTGACCCCGCCGCCGTCGATGATGTCATCATGGGCTGCGCCAATCCCGAAGGCGCCACCGGCATGAACATCGCGCGCCAGATCGCGCTCAAGGCTGGCCTGCCCGTCACCACATCGGGCATGACCATCAACCGCTTCTGCTCCTCGGGCCTGCAGACCATCGCCACCGCCGCGCAGCGTATCATCGCGGGCGAGGGCGAGGTGTATGTGGCCGGTGGCGTGGAAAGCATCTCGTGCGTGCAGCAGGAAATGAACCTGCACATGATCCAGGACCTGGCCCTGGCCAAGCAAAAGCCCGAGATCTACTGGAGCATGCTGCAGACCGCCGAGCAGGTGGCCAAGCGCTACCACATCGGCCGCGACGCGATGGACGAGTACGGCGCCGCCAGCCAGCAAAAGGCCTGCGCCGCCCAGGCAGCCGGCCTGTTCGACGCCGAGATCGCGCCCATCACCGTCACCGCGGGCATCGCCGACAAGACGCTGGGCCTGATCACCAAGCAGGTCACCGTGAGCCGCGACGAAGGCACGCGCGAGGGCACCACCAAGGAAGGCATCAGCGGTATCCGCCCGGCCATGCCTGGCGGGCTGATCTCGGCGGGCAACGCCAGCCAGTTCTCGGACGGCGCGGGCGCCTGCGTGGTGGTGGGCGAGGACTACGCTGCTCGCAACAACCTCCAGCCCCTGGGCCGCTTCCTGGGCTTTGCCGTGGCCGGTTGCGAGCCTGACGAAATGGGCATCGGCCCCGTGTTCGCCGTACCCAAGGTGCTCAAGAAACTGGGCCTGACGGTGCAGGACATCGACCTGTGGGAGCTGAACGAAGCCTTCGCCGTGCAGGTGCTGTACTGCCGCGACAAGCTGGGCATTCCCGCCGACCGCCTGAACGTGAACGGCGGCGCCATCGCTCTGGGCCACCCCTACGGTGTTTCGGGCCAACGCCTCACGGGCCACGCCCTCATCGAAGGCAAGCGCCGCGGTGCCAAGCGCGTGTGCGTGACCATGTGCATCGGTGGCGGTATGGGCGCGGCGGGCGTGTTTGAAGTGCTGTAAGCGCCGATCCGCTTTCGGACTGAAACAACAAGCGCCCCGCGCAGACGATGTGGTCTGCGCGGGGCGTTTGCTTTTGTTTTGATAGCTGTCTGCGCTTGCTGCATGGGCGGTAGCAGGAGAAACGAGTGATATTTTTGTGAAACGGGTTTCTGTACAGGGAGCGACGCAGCGGGCCAGCCGCTGGAGGGTGCTGCAAGCGTCCTGAAGTTCCGCCCAGCAGGCGGCTGCGTGTGCGGACGATTAAACTCCTCTGAATTACTGGTTGTTACAACAATCCCTGCCCGTCTTCCTGGCTTGGACGACTCGCCCTAAGGGTCGGCCAAGTCCCCTTTGAATATCCCCATGGTCGCAAGCGTTCTCGTTGGCATGCTCTGCGCGCATCTGCTGTGCTTTGCGGTGATGTTCTTGCTGATCAGCAAACGGCTGCATGGGCAAAAAATGGGGATGGATCTTTTCGCGCTCGGCAACTTTCTACTGGGCTCCGCCTATGTGCTGCAGCTGCTGGAGGGCGGCCCCGCCTGGAGTGCGATGAGTGTGGTGAACCACACGCTGACGCTGGCCTCCCCGGTGGTTTACTGGCTCGGAGCCATGCGTTTCTTTGGGCACGCCGTCCCCTTGCTGTCTCCACTTCTCGTATTTGGGGCGCTCTACAGCCTTGCGCAGGTACTGGTGCAATGGAGCTTGGGGCCGGTTGCACGCTACGCCATGCTTTCAGGGGGATCGGCACTCCTGTTTTTTGTGATGGCCCTGACGGTCATCTACGGCGTTCGCACATTTGCCAAGGATCTGTATGGCGAGATGGTCTTTTTTGCCGCGCTGATCAGCGGCCTATGCGTACTTAACGCGCTCAAGTTCATGAAGCTTCTGGATGGCGGCCTGGATGCATTGCAGATGGACCGCCAGTTCCAGCTGGTGTTCTACATCTACATGTCATTCCTGGCCACGGTGCTGCCGCCATCGATCGTCTGGCTGGTACTGCGCCGCTTGACCGATCAGTTGCGCCATATCGCTGCGCGGGACCCGATGACGCAGTTGCTCAATCGGCGAGGTCTCACCGAGGCGCTGCAGCTGTCTTTCAACCAGCGCCGGGCGGAGCATGCGCACTTGCTCGTTGTCGACGTTGACCATTTCAAGCGGATCAACGACACCTACGGCCACCACGCCGGAGACACCGTCCTGTGCCGCGTGGCGGAGATACTCCAGGCCACGGCGCGCCGTGGCGATTTGGTAAGCCGTCTGGGCGGGGAAGAGTTCGCGGTGATCTGCCTGCACACCGACTTTCCCGGGGCCATGCACATGGCGGAGCGATTGCGTGCAGCCATCGAGACGCAAACCATCGACATTGCAGAGGGCGGTCATCCGCTGCAGTGCACGGTCACGGTCGGGGTTTCACAGGGCTTTGCAGATGCACACGCCTTGGAGGCAGCCCTGCAACAGGCCGACGCGGCTCTTTACCGTGGCAAAGCCGCGGGACGCAACCGCGTCGAAACGGCCGGGCCGTCAATGGCCACCCCTTCGTACGCCTGAATGACGGGCAATACCGAGACGCCGAGACGGTGATTGGGCCAAAGCCCCGGTGTTCCAGCGCGCGATCCAATGGACCCCCGCGGTGCGCGTCACCCAGCGGACAGGCTTCATCGGCCCGTCCCTTCCATAATTTCGCGCATGACCACCTCCCTGCGCTCCACGCTCGACTTCCTGCTCTACGACTGGCTCCAGGCTGAATCGCTCAATGCGCGCGAGCGCTTTGCGGACCACTCGCGCGAGACGTTTGACGCTGTGCTGGACACCTGCGAGCGCATCGCGCGCGAGAAGTACGCGCCGTTCAACCGCACGGTGGACACGCAGGAGCCCCAGTTCGACGGTGAGCGCGTCATCCTGCCCCAATGCACGCACGACGCACGCCAGGCGTTTGCCGACAGCGGCATGCTCAGCGCGGCGCAGGACTACGCGCTGGGCGGCATGCAACTGCCGTATGTCGTGGAGTCGGCGGCCAACAGTTTCTTTGGCTGCGCGTCGATCAGCATTGGCTCCAACCTGCTGACCACGGGCAACGCCAACGCCATCCTGGTGTATGGAACGCCTCTGCAGCAGCAGGTGTTCGCCGCCAATGAGTTCAACGGCCGCTGGGCGGGCACCATGTGTCTTTCGGAGCCTCAGGCAGGCTCGTCCTTGAGCGACATCACCACGCGCGCCGAGGCCGACGGCGCAGACTTCGAGGTCGACCCGCTGGGCCCGCGCTACCGCCTGCGTGGCAACAAGATGTGGATCAGCTCCGGCGACCATGAGCTGACCGAGAACATCGTGCACCTGGTGCTCGCCAAGATCCCCGGGCCGGACGGCAAGCTGGTGCCGGGAGTGAAGGGCATTTCGCTCTTCATCGTGCCCAAAAAGCTGGTCGATACCGATGGCCATCTGACGGGCGAGCGCAACGACGTGGCGCTGGCCGGACTGAACCACAAGCTGGGCTGGCGCGGCACCACCAACACGCTGCTGAATTTTGGCGAGGGCAGGTACCCCGTGCGCGGCGGCGCCGGCGCCATCGGCTACCTCGTGGGGCGGCCAGGCGAGGGCCTGAGGTGCATGTTCCACATGATGAACGAGGCACGCATCGCCATCGGCATGGCGGCAACCACGCTGGGCCTGGCAGGCTACTACGCCAGCCTGGACTACGCCAGGACGCGGCTGCAGGGCCGCCCGGTACAGGGCAGCACCAGCGCCGCCGGCAGTGCCGGCAAGGACGCCAGCCAGCCGCCGGTGCCGCTGATCCGGCATGCGGACATCAAGCGCATGCTGCTTGCGCAAAAGAGCTACTGCGAGGGCGCGCTGGCGCTCAACCTGTACTGCGCGCGGCTGGTGGACGAGGGCCGCACGGGCGAGCCGCAGGCGGCGCAGGATGCGAGGCTGCTGCTGGAGGTGTTGACCCCCATCGCCAAGAGCTGGCCCAGCGAGTTCTGCCTGGAGGCCAACAGCCTGGCGATCCAGATCCACGGCGGCTATGGCTACACGCGCGACTTCCCCGTGGAGCAGTACTGGCGCGACAACCGCCTGAACATGATCCACGAGGGCACGCACGGCATCCAGGCCGCCGACCTGCTGGGTCGCAAGGTGGTGATGCAGGGCGGCGCAGGCCTGCAGCTGCTGGGGCGCACCATTGGCGCCACCATTGCCCAGGCGCGCAAGCATCCGGAACTCGCCGCTTGGGCGGACCAGCTGGCCCAGGCCCTGCAGGACGTGGGCGAAGCCACGCAGGCCGCCTGGGCCACCGGCAACCCTACCGAGGCGTTGGCCAACGCCGTGCCCTACATGCAGGCCTTCGGCCACACGGTGCTGGCCTGGATGTGGCTGGACGTGGCGTGCAGCGTGCTCGCACGGGATGCTACTCTTTCAATAGCTGCTAGCGCTGGTAGGATGGGCGCTGCACGCTATTTTTACCACTTTGAATTGCCGCGCATCGGTGCCTGGCTGCAGGTGGTGCGCCAGCGGGACCTGACCTGCGCGGCCCTGGATGAAGACGCGTTCTGACGCCACGCGCTTTCCGCAGGGTGGTGGTCGCCCGCATGGGCAACGGTCTATGCTTGCCGCATGGATGCGTCCCAGACCCTGCTGATCGTCTACCACTCGCTGACCGGTGGCACGCGCCAGATGGCCGAGGCCGCGCGCGCCGGTGCCGCGGCCGAGCCCGCCGTGTCGGTGCGCCTGCTCCACGCGGCGCAGGCGGGGCCGGACGATGTGTTGGCCGCGCAGGGCTACCTGTTCGCCACGCCGGAAAACCTGGCGGCCATCAGCGGCCAGCTCAAGGACTTCTTCGATCGCTGCTACTACCCGGTGCTGGACCGCGTCAACGGCCGGCCCTACGCCAGCCTGGTCTGCGCCGGCAGCGACGGCCAGAACGCCGCACGCCAGATCGCCCGCATCGCCACGGGCTGGCGGCTGAAGGCCGTGGCCGAGCCGCTGATCGTCTGCACCCACGCCCAGACGCCCGAGGCGATCCTCGCTCCCAAGCAGATCGGCGCGGCGGACCTGGAGCGCTGCCGTGCGCTGGGCGAGGCACTGGCCACCGGGCTCGCGCTGGGGGTGTTCTAGTGCGGCAACCTGAAGGTGTTGGGACATGAAAGCGCGCCTTCGCCCGCGAGGCGGCGTTGCCCATCCTCGCAATGGCCACGGACGTTGCTGCGGTTCGCACCTGACCCTTGGGGCGAAGCCATCGATCGCCTTTTGTTCCTCTACTCCCTGGTTGCGGTACTAGGCCCTGCCCATCCAGCGGCGCAGCGCCGCGCTGGCCCAGTCCACCGCAACCGATAGCACCAGCATCGCCACGATCACCGTGCCCGCTTGCGCATGGTGGAACAGCGACAGCTCCACGTACAGCAGCTGCCCCAGCCCGCCCGCGCCGACGAAGCCGAGGATGGCGGCCATGCGGATGTTCATCTCCCAGCGGTACAGCGTGTAGGCCACCAGTTGCGGCGCCGCCCCGGGCAGCGTGCCGTACAGGAACGCCAGGGCGCCGCTGCTGCCAGCCTGGCGCAGCGCACGCGCGGCCGTGGCCGGGGTGTTCTGCAGCGCCTCGGCATACAGCCGGCCCAGCACGCCCGTGGTGTGCAGGGCCAGGGCCAGGGCGCCGGCAAACGGCCCCAGGCCCACGGCCAGGGCGGTGAGCGTGGCCCATACCAGTTCGGGCACCGAGCGCAGCAGGTTCAGCAGCAGGTTCCAGCCCGCGCGCCAGCGCGGCAGGGCCAGCAGCAGCGCCAGCAGGGCGGCCAGCAGCGTGCCCACGATGGAGATGGCCAGCGTCTCCCACACGCCGCGCGCCACCTGCCGCAGCCAGGTGCTGCCCAGCTCGGGCGGGAAGAAGCCGGCGGCAAACTCCGCCATGCTGCGCGCCGCCTCGGCGGTGAAGAGCGCGGGCAAGTCCATGTCCAGCAGCCACAGGCTGGCGGTCAGGGCGGCTAGCACCGTCGCGGTCAACGCGCCGCTGCGCCAGCCCAGCGGCGCGGCGCGTGCCGCGGGGGGCGCATCCAGCGCGCGGCGCAGCCCGCCCGACAGCGCGTCGGCCGCCAGCACCAGCAGCATGAAGGTCACAAGGATGGTGCACGCCTCGCCGCCGTTGAGCATCTTCATGGCCTGGTCCATGAGCTGGCCCAGCCCGCCCGCGCCCACGAAGCCCATCACCACCGAGGCGCGCACCGCGCATTCCCAGCGGTACACGGTGTAAGACGTGAGTTCGCGCGCCGCCTGCGGCAGCAGGCCGTAGAGCAGGGCGATGGGCCGGCGCGCGCCACTGCGCGCCAGCGCCTGGGCGGGTGCGGCGGGCACGGATTCGAGGATCTCGGCATACACCTTGCCCAGCATGCCGCCGTAGGCCAGCCCCAGTGCCAGCACGCCGGCCGTCGGCCCCAGGCCGAACACGCGCACGAACACCAGCGCCCACACCAGCTCGGGGATGCCGCGCAGCACCGTGAGCACGCCGCGCGCTGCCGGGTTCAGCCGGGGGCGTTCGCGTGCAGCGTTGCTGGCCCAGTAGGCCAACGGCACCGCCAGCACGAAGGCCAATGCCAGCCCAGTAGTAGCAATCGCCAGCGTTTCCAGGGTGGCGCGCGCCAGCAGGGCCAGGAAGTCGGCCCCCGTTTCAGGCGGCAGAAACTGGCGCAGGAACCCGCCCAGCACGCGCAGGCTTTCGGGCGCCAGCAGAGCGGCCAGGTCAAAGCCCGACGCCTGCAACAGCGGCCACAGCAGCACCACGGCCAGCAGCGCGCCGCCCAGCCGACCGCGTGCGGCCGGGTCGCGCAGGTGCGGGGCGGGGCGCGTCAGCGGCATGAGGCGTAGCTGCTGGTGGTCGGGGGCGGCGTGGGCGTTTCATCCGGCGGGAGCGCGCCGTCGCCGGGCGGGGCGTACAGCGCCTGCAGCAGATCGGGCGTGACCGCGCCGGCCGGCAGGTCGAAGGCGATGCGCCCCTCGCGCAGGCCCACCACGCGCGCAAAGCAGGCCAGCGCCAGGTCCACCGCGTGCAGGCTGGCGACCAGCGTGGCGCCACGTGCGGCCGCGTCCTGCACCAGCAGCTGCACGGTGGCCAGCGCCAGCGTGGGGTCAAGGGCAGAGACGGGCTCGTCGGCCAGCAGCAGCGCTGGCTGCTGGTACAGCACGCGGGCAATGCCCACGCGCTGCAGCTGCCCCCCTGAGAGCTGGTCGCAGCGCGCGAACAGCTTGTCCTGCAACTGCACGCGCTGCAGCGCGGCGTGCGCACCTGGCAGGTCGGCCGGGTACAGCAGCGAGGCCAGCGCCTTCCATGCGGGCCATTGGCCCAGGCGCCCGGCCAGCACGGCGGTCACCACGCGCTGGCGCGGTGGCAGGGGCGGTGCCTGGTGGACGGTGCCGATGCGCGCGCGCAGCGCACGCGGCGGAGGCCACGAAGCATGGGGCGTGTCGGGCGACGACGCGCCCAGGGCGGAGCCCAGCACGTGCACGCGGCCGGCGCTGGCGGGCAGGGCTGTGCCCAGAAGGTTCAGCAGGGTGGTCTTGCCCGCCCCCGAGGGGCCGATCAGCGCCAGGCTCTCGCCCTGGCGCGCGGCCAGGGTGATGCCGCGCAGCGCCACATGGCCGCCGGGGTGGCATAGATCCACGCCGTCCAGCTCGAAGCTCATGGTTGCTCTTGTTTCAATAGCTGCTAGCGCTTATTCAGCAAGCGCTAGGGGCTGATTTGATCAAAAACGCCAATGGCGCACGCGCGGGCTACCTGGGCCAGGCCCGCGCGCGCCGGCGCGCTTACTTCAGCAGGCCGGCCGTCTTGGCGGCGTCTTCGATACCGTCGTAGTTGCGCGGCTCGGTGGCGATGAAGCGCGAGGCGCGCTGCAGTTCCAGGATGGCCTTGTGCTCGGGCTTGGCGGGGTCGAGCGCCAGGAAGGCGGCCTTGATCTTCTGCACCACGGCGGGATCGAGATCGCCGCGCACGGTCCAGTTGTAGTCGAAGTAGGGTGGGGTGGTGGCGAACACCCGTACCTTGGACGGATCCACCTTCTTGGTCTCGACCAGCTTGTCCCAGACGGAGGCGTTGAGCACGCCGGCCTGCGCCTTGCCAGCGGCCACGAAGGCGACGGTCGCGTCATGCGCGCCGGAATAGGCCACGGTCTTGAAGTCCCGCTCGGGCTGGACGCCGGCCTGCTGCAGGAAGTAGCGCGGCATCAGGCTGCCCGAGGTGGACGAGGGAGCGCCAAAGGCAAAGGTCTTGCCCTTGAGGTCGGCCAGGCCCTGGATGGTGGGGTCGGCGGTGATGAAGCGCGAGGTAAAGCGTGCGTCCTCCTCCCGCTGCACCAGCGGAATGGCCGTACCGCCCGTGCGGATGCGCGCCTGCACATAGGTGAAGCCGCCCAGCCAGGCCAGGTCCAGCTTGCGCGTGGCCAGGGATTCGACCACGGCGGCGTAGTCGGTTACCGGGGTGAACACCACCTTCATGCCGGTGGCCTGCGACAGGTATTCGCCCAGCGGCTTGAACTTGCGTTGCAGTTCGGTAGGCGCTTCGTCGGGGATGGCGGATACGCGCAGCACCTGCGGCTCGGCGGCCTGGGTGGAAAGGAAGGGAGAGAAGCTGGCGACAGCGGCGGCGGCTGCGGCAAAGCGGCGCAGCGCCGCACGGCGTGCGGTCGTTGAAGAGGTCATGGCGGTGCGGGAAAGTTGAATCGAGCGCGCTGCAAGCCGAGGGCCTGCGGGGTGTGCGCGAGGGCCGCCATTGTCGCCCAAGGTGGCGCCGGCTGCCCGGGTGGCGCGCGGCCGGCGGTGAACGCTCAGCCCGCCGCCTGGGGCGTGGGCAGCGCCGGGTGGCGCCGCCCCGGCAGCAGCAGCGCCACCCCCGCGGCCACCATCAGCAGTGCGCCCGACAGGCCGAAGGCGATCCAGTGCGTGCCGAAATGCTCATAGCCCCAGCCGCCCAGCCAGGCGCTGATCATGGCCCCCACCTGATGCCCCAGGTAGGCCCAGCCGTAGAGCACGCCCACCAGCCGCACGCCGAACATGTCGGCCAGGATGGCGGACGACAGCGCGATGCTGCCCGCCCAGGCAATGCCGCCGATCACCGAGGTGCCGTACAGCTCCAGGGTATTGCCCGCCAGCAGCAGCGCGAAGAACCCCACGCCGCGCACGCAATAGATGGCGGCCAGCAGCTTGCGTCGCGGCAGCCGGTCGGCCAGGCGCCCCAGCACCATGGTGCTGGGAATGGCCACCAGCCCGATCAGGCCGATGCCGAAGGCGCTGGTGGTGGCGTCAAAGCCATGGTCCATCAGCATGGGCATGCCGTGCGTGCCCAGCAGGTTCATGCTGAAGCCGCAGGCGAACAGGCCCAGCGTGATCTTGAGGAAGGTGCCGGTGCGCATGGCCTGCAGCACCGTGTAGTGCTGCCCTGCGGGAGCCACCGGGTTGGCCGCACGAACGGGGCTGCCGGGCAGCGGGGCATCGCCATCGGCAGGCGCCTCGTCGCGGATCACCCACAACGCCGTGGGGACGGTGATGGCGGTGAACAGCGCGGCAAAGCCCAGCAGCGTGGCCTGCCAGCTCAGATGCTGCAGCGCCATGCCCAGCGCGGGCGTCATGATGGCGATGCCGGCCATGGAGCCCGTGGACAAGAAGAACAGCGCCATGCCCCGGCGGCGGTTGAACCAGCGGCTGATGACCGGCGTGAGCGCCACCGGGCTGGTGAATCCCGCGCCCACGGACATGAGGATGCCGAAGCTCAGCAGCAGCCCCAGCGGCGTGCGCGTGTTCACTGCCCAGAGTGTCGACGCCACCAGCAGGACCGTGCCCGCCAACAGCACGAAGCGCGTGCCCCGACGCGCCACCAGCCAGCCCGCCAGCGGCATGGCCGCGCCGTAGCACAGCATGCCCACGGCGACGATGGCCGACAGCAGGCTGCGCGAAAAGCCCAGATCCTCGGTCATGGGCAGGAACAGCGGGCCCAGCCCCAGGCGCAGGCCCACGGTGAGGGCGGTGAGCACGGTGGCCGCGGCCACGATGTTCCAGCCGAAGTACCAGCGGGCCGGTGAGGAATCTTGAGAGGACATGGGAGCGACGGGCGTGGGGCCGGGTGAATGCGACCCTTGGTTGTAACGGCTGCCGTGGGCCGTGTGCGCCGGCTGCGGCCGGCGGCGCATCGCGATTGGCGATGGGGGCTGCCGCGGCGCGCGAGGGGCGGTGACCCGGTAGCCCGGTGGCCCCGCGGCGCGGCAGCGACGGCGTCAGCGGCGGAACAGTCCGTCCGCGTCGATGATGGACAGCTCCACGTAGCTCAGGCCCGTGCGGTCGCCGGGGCCGTAGCCCAGCTCCAGCCCGCCCAGGTCGTAGTGGCTCATGCCACCCAGCGCGGTGACGATCTTCTCGCGCGTGGGCTTGGGGCCGGCGCGGCGCACGCCTTCCACCAGCACCTTGGCGGAGGTGAAGCCTTCCATCACCGAGGGCGACAGCGTCAGGTTGCCCTTGGCCTTGGCCAGAGCGGCGGCCTCGCGGTTGATGGCGTAGCCCATGGAGCGCACGTTGGGGAACACCTGCGTGACGATCACGCCGCGCACCGAGTCGCCCAGCTGGGCGACGAAGCCGCGGGATGCGTTGTTCGACACCGTGACCACCTGCATGGACGAGCCGGCCTTGCGCAGCGCTTTCACGCCGTCGCTCACCGCCACGCTGGAGCCGATCCAGATGACCGCCTGGGCCTGCGCCTGGATGAGCTGCGGCACGATGGTGGCGTAGTCCGGCTTGGCGCGGTCGGCCTTGATCACGGCCACGGGCTTGCTGCCCACGTTGGCAAAGCCCTTCTGGGCACCGGCCAGGCAGTCCTCGCCAAAGCTGTCGTCCACGTGCACCACGGCGATGCGCTGGACCATGATGGTGTGCAGGTGCTCCACGGCCTTCTCGGTCTCGGCCTGGTAGCTGGAGCGCACGTTGAACACCAGCGGGTTGGCGGGCTTGTGGAAGGTCATCGCACCCGTGGAGGGCGCCACCAGCGCCACGCCGTGCTTGGCCAGGTGCGGCAGTATGGCTTCGGTGTGCGGCGTGGCGCGGCTCATGAACAGCGCGGCCACGTTGTCGTCTTCGATCAGGCGGCGCGCGTTCTCGCCGGCGAGCTTGGGTTCGAACTTGTCGTCCAGCGTGATCAGCTTGATGCGCTCGCCATGCACGCCGCCCTTGGCATTGACGTGGTCCAGATACAGGTGCACGCCCGCGAGGGTCTCGCCCACGCTGGCGGCCACCGGGCCGCTGACGGCCGTGGTCTGCCCGATCAGGATGTCGGCCGAGGCGGCGCCGCCGCTCAGGGCGCCCGCCAGCAGGCAGGCGGCTTGCCAGGCGCGCAGGCGCCCATGGAGTTTCTGGTTCATGGTTCCTCCCTGTGCCCGCGTTGCACCAAGTGGGTGCATGGGCTGTGGTTTCGCACTGGCAGCGGGTGGCTGCAGTCCCTCAAAAGGTGCATATTGTGACCGCGATGTGGCACGGCCGGCGTACGTGGTGCGCGTGCCGCGCCAGAAAGGTCACATACCGGAACGCACATTCCCGCATCACGCACCTACCGTTGTCGAGCCAGCCCGGCCGCCGATGCTGCCAGCCGCACGGCGCGATAAACCGCGTGGCCAGGTGCAATGGGCGCGCCTGCACGGCGCCGCGCGCAGCCCGGCGACGCATGCCGGCGCGCCGGTGGCCGTGGCCGTGGCGCGCGCGCCCAGGCGCCGTAGCGCTGCGGGGGCCAACCATGCCCCCGCGCCCATCAGCGCCATGGGCCGCAGGGTGGGACATGCAGGCGCCGAGAATCCCCATGCCGTCCCGGCGATCCCATGGCCGTGAGGAAGGGGCCCCGGTTCAGCGTGGCCAGCGCCACCGTCGCCAGGCATTCCTATACGCACGGGCCGGCACCGGCCCCGGCGGCGCTGTGGTCAGGGGTGTCAGGGGCCGTCCGTGGGCCAGGGCGCGTCGCCGTAGAGCTGCTCCACGCCAATGCCCGTGGCCAGGCGTTGCAGCGGCAGGGGCGGCGGGTCCAGCGGCAGCCGCAGGCGCTGGTAGGCGCCTTCGCTGGACAGGCCGTAGGGCGCGGCGTCGCGGTTGTCGAAGGCGTAGAACACCCTGTCCGCGCCGGCCATGACCAGCGCCGCCAGGCACATGGGGCAGGGGTGGCCGCTGGCGTAGACCGTGCAGCCCGCCAGGCTGGGGTTCGCTCGCTGGCGCGTTGCGGCGCGCAGGGCCTGCATCTCGGCGTGGGTACTGGGGTCGTGGCTGTGCACGATGTCGTTCACGCCGGTGGCGATCACCTCGCCGCCGCGCGCGATCACCGCGCCGAAGGGCCGGCCCCCGCGGGCCCGGTTGTCATGGGCCAGGGGCACGGCCCGGCGCAGCAGGGCGGTATCGGTGGACATGGGAACTCCTGAAAAATGAGCGGCCCCCGCTTTCCCCGCGGGCGTCGCGGCCGGATTGTCCTTTGGACACAAAAACCCTGCCGATGAATCACGCATGTGACATGTGTGGCGCGGGCCGCTCGCCACAATAGCCGCTCAAAATCCTGCCGCCGCGCCTCCGTTGCCCACTGTGGGCGATGGCACGGCGTACCACAGACTCTTGGGGAGACACCTTCATGGCCCGTACCGCGCAACAACTCTTCGACCTCTCGGGCAAGACCGCCCTCGTCACCGGCGGCTCGCGCGGCCTGGGGCTGCAGATGGCGCACGCGTTGGGCGAGGCGGGCGCGCGCATCATGCTCAGCTCGCGCAAGGCCGAAGACCTGGAGCAGGCCGCCGCCGAGTTGCAGGCCGCCGGCATCGACGCGCGCTGGGTCGCCGCCGACTGCGCGCGCGAGGAAGACATCCACCGCCTGGCCAGCGAGACGCTGCAGCGCATGGGCGACGTGGACATCCTGATCAACAACGCTGGCGCGAGCTGGGGCGCGCCGGCCGAGGACCACCCCGTGGCCGCATGGGACAAGGTCATGAACCTGAACGTGCGCGGCTACTTCCTGCTGTCGCAGGCGATCGGCAAGCACAGCATGATCCCGCGCAAGAGCGGCCGCATCATCAACGTGGCATCCATCGCGGGGCTGGCGGGCAACCCGATCGAGATGAAGACCATTGCCTACAACACCTCCAAGGGTGCGGTGATCAACTTCACGCGCGCGCTGGCCTGCGAGTGGGGCGTGCACGGCATCGGCGTGAACGCGATCTGCCCGGGTTTCTTCAAGACCAAGATGGCCACCGTGCTCATCGAGACGCTGGGCGAGGAAAAGATGGCCGCGCACGCGCCGCTGCGCCGCCTGGGCGACGACGAAGACCTCAAGGGCATCACGCTGCTGTATGCCAGCGAGGCGGGCAAGCACATCACCGGCCAGTGGCTGGCCGTGGACGGGGGCGTGAGCGCGGTCATCGGCGGCTGACGGCAAGGGCGAACCACCGCGCCAGGGGCTCTATCCTTGCGGTCTTTTTTTACCTTGAGCAAGGAGCTTCCCGTGCTGGATTTTGGTGCCGACATTCCCTTCGTCAAAGAGCTGGGCTTCACCCTGCATCACATGCAGGGCGGAACGTCCGAACTGCACTTTGAGGCGCGGCCCGAGCACATGAATTCCTACGCCGTCACCCATGGCGGCGCCACCATGACGCTGCTGGACGTGACCCTGGCCACGGCCGCGCGCAGCGATACGCCGGACATGGGCGTGGTCACCATCGAGATGAAGACCAGCTTCATGCACCCGGCGCGCGGCCCGCTGGTGGCCAAGGGGCGGCTGCTGCACCGCACGCGCTCGCTGGCCTTCGTCGAAGGGGCGGTGTACGACGCCGAAGGGCGCGTTTGCAGCCATGCCACGGGCACCTTCAAATACGTGCCCAAGGCCGTGCCCGGCGGCGTGTCCACCGACTGAATTTTAAATGAAAAGTGGCTCTGGCGCTTATGTATCAAGCGCTAGAAGCTATTGAAACAATAGCAAAATTTAACCTGGAGATTTCGCATGCCACGCAACCAACAGATCCTCCTCGACAACCGCCCCCAGGGTGAAGCCACGGTGGACAACTTCCGCCTGGTCACCACCGATACGCCTGCACTGCAGGACGGCCAGGTGCTGGTGCGCCACCATTACCTGAGCCTGGACCCCTACATGCGCGGGCGCATGAACGACAGCAAGAGCTACGCCGCCAGCCAGCCGCTGGGCGAGGTGATGATCGGCGGGACGGTGGGCGAGGTCGTCGAGAGCCGCCACCCGGCCTATGCCGTGGGCGACAAGGTGGTAGGCATGGGCGGCTGGCAAGAGTACAGCGTGGTCGACGGCAACACGCCCGGCATGCTGCGCAAGGTGGATACCACCCACGTGCCGCTGTCGGCCTACCTGGGGGCCGTGGGCATGCCCGGCGTGACCGCCTGGTACGGCCTGGTGAAGATCATCGCCCCGAAGGCGGGCGAGACCGTGGTGGTGAGCGCCGCCAGCGGCGCCGTCGGCAGTGCCTTCGGCGCGCTGGCCAAGGCGCGCGGCTGCCGCGTGGTGGGCATTGCCGGCGGCCCGGACAAATGCCGCTATGTGACTGAAGAGCTGGGCTTTGACGCCTGCATCGACCACCGTGCGAACGGCGATTTGAAGAGCATGGCCCGCGCGCTCAAGGAAGCCTGCCCGGACGGCATCGACGGCTACTTCGAGAACGTGGGCGGCTACATCCTGGACGCCGTGCTGCTGCGCGCCAACGCGTTCGCCCGCGTGGCCGTGTGCGGCATGATCGCCGGCTACGACGGCCAGCCGCTGCCGCTGCAGAACCCGGCGCTCATCCTCATCAACCGCATGAAGGTCGAGGGCTTCATCGTCAGCGAACACATGGAGGTGTGGCCCGAGGCGCTCAAGGAACTGGGGGGCCTGGCCGCCAGCGGCAAGCTGCGCCCGCGCGAGACCATCGCCCAGGGCCTGGCCGCGGCGCCCGAGGCGTTCCTGGGCCTGCTCAAGGGCAAGAACTTCGGCAAGCAACTGGTGAAGCTGGTTTGACGGTGCAGTGGAGCTGGGCACGGTTTGACGACCTGGGCGTGCACGCGCTGCACGATGCACTGGCCCTGCGCTGCCGGGTGTTCATCCTGGAGCAGGGCCCCTACCAGGACCCGGACGGCGCGGACAAGCACGCCTGGCACCTGCTGGGCCGCGCGCAGCCGCAGGGGCCTCTGCTGGCCACGCTGCGCGTGGTGGACCCCGGCGTGAACTACGCCGAGCCTTCGATCGGCCGCGTGGTCTGCGCGCCCGAGGCGCGCGGCAGCGGCCTGGGCCGCGCGCTGGTGGCTGAAGGGCTGGCGCAGTGCCAGCGGGTATGGCCGGGGCGCCCGGTGCGCATCAGTGCGCAGGCGCACCTGCAGCGCTTGTATGGCAGCCTGGGGTTTGCTACGGTGTCCGATCCCTATCTGGAAGACGACATCCCGCATGTCGAGATGCTGTGGAGCCCGCCGCCACAGGCCTGAAAGGGCGCAAGGCAGGGGCCGTCTTTCGCACCGCACCGGAGAGCGCGCATGACCGAACTCATCCTGCACCACTATCCCGCCTCGCCGTTCGCACACAAGGTGCGCTGCGTGCTCGGCTTCAAGCAACTGGCGTGGAAGTCGGTGATCGTGCCCAGCGTCATGCCCAAACCCGACGTGGTGGCGCTCACCGGGGGCTACCGGCGCACGCCCTTCCTGCAGATCGGGGCTGACATCTATTGCGACACGGCGCTGATCTGCGATGTGCTGGAGCATCTGCAGCCCGAGCCCGTGCTGTACCCGCCGCACCTCAAAGGCGTCTCGCGCGTGTTCGCCCAGTGGGCGGACATGGTGCTGTTCGGGGCCGCCATGGCTTACTGCCTGCAGCCGCGCGGGGCACAGGCGCTGTTCGCCGGCCTGCCCGATGGTGCGGCCGAGGCCTTTCGCAACGACCGCCGCGCCATGGGCACGGCCCGCACCCACCCGGCGGACGCCACGGCGGCCTACCGCTCGTACCTGCGGCGCATCGCCAACATGGTGGAAGAGCACGACTTTCTCTTCGGCGCCGAGCCCTGCGTGGCCGACTTTGCCGCCTACCACCCGCTGTGGTTCACGCGCGAATGCGTGCCGGTGATGGCCGACATTCTCTCGGCCACGCCGGCGGTGCTGGAGTGGATGGATCGCATGGCCGCGCAGGGCCAGGGCCGCGCGGAGAAGTTCAGCGCCCAGGACGCCGTCACCGTTGCCGCAGGCGCGCTACCCCAGCCGCTGCCCGCCGAGGCCTTCCAGGACGAGCATGGCATCCCCCTGGGCAGTCGCGTGACGATCACCGCCGAGAGCTTTGGGCCCGAGCCCACCGAAGGCACGCTGATCGCCGCCACGCGCACGCGCTACACGCTGGCGCGCACCGACCCGCGCGCGGGCGACGTGCATGTGCACTTCCCACGCGTGGGCTATGTGCTGCGCCGCGCCGCATGAGATTTCCATTCATAGACCGCAGGAGACACACAGCATGATCGACAACTTCGCCGGCAAGACCGCCGTGCTCACGGGGGCGGGCTCGGGCTTTGGCCTGGAGTGCGCCCGCATCGGCGCGCGCCTGGGCATGAACCTGGTCCTGGTGGACGTGCAGCAGGACGCACTGGAGCGCGCCGCCGTGGAGCTGGCCGCCGCTGGCGCCCCCGTGCTGGCGCGCCGGGTGGACGTGTCCAACGCCGCGCAGATGGAGCAGCTGGCGCAGGACGTGGTGCAGCACTTCGGCGCGCCGCACCTGGTGTTCAACAACGCGGGCGTGGGATCGGGCGGGCTGGTGTGGGAGAACTCGGCCCGCGACTGGGAATGGGTGCTGGGCGTGAACCTCATGGGCGTGGTGCACGGCGTGCGCCTGTTCACCCCGCTGATGCTGCAGGCCGCCAAGGACGACCCCGCCTGGCGCGGGCACATCGTCAACACCGCCAGCATGGCCGGCCTGCTGGCCCCGCCCAACATGGGCATCTACAACGTCAGCAAGCACGCCGTGGTGGCACTGAGCGAGACGCTGTACCAGGATCTGGCGCTGGTCACCGACCAGGTGGGCGCCAGCGTGCTGTGTCCGTATTTCGTGCCCACGGGCATCAGCCAGAGCGAGCGCAACCGCCCGCAGGTGCTGGCGGACGAGCGGCCCACCAAGAGCCAGCTCATCGGCCAGGCCATGATCGGCAAGGCCGTCACCAGCGGCAAGGTGACGGCCGCCGAGGTGGCGCAGAAGGTCTTCGACGCCGTGGCGGCGGGGCAGTTCTACATCTACAGCCACCCGCAGGCGCTGGGGGCCGTGCGCACGCGCATGGAAGACGTGGTGCAGGCACGCAACCCCACCGACCCGTTCGCGGACAAACCCGAGCTGGGGGCGCAACTGCGGGCGGCGTTGCGCGCGCAGTGACCGGATTTTGAATTGAAATGGCTTCTGGCGCTTGCTGGATCAGCGCTAGCAGCTATTGAAAATGTAGCGTTTGCGCGTCCACCCAGGTGCAGGGTGCGCAGAGCATCCGCTCAGGGCGCCGGGCGCACCAGCCGTATGGGCAGGCGCGTGCTGCGGCCCACGTCGCCGCGGGCCTCGCCGCTGGTCATGTCCACGGCCCAGCCCTGCTGCACCGACAGGCTGCTCTCGCCCGCGCCGCCGCGCGCCACATTGCCGTAGGCGTAGGGGTTCACGCTGAGGGTGTTGACGCTGGCGGTGCCGGTCCAGTGCCATTCCAGCGGCGCATTGGGAAAGAGTTGGGGGTCGACCGAGGGCGGCTGCGCGTTGCGGTTGACCAGGCGGCGCAGCTCGGGCACGCGCGGCAGGCGCCAGCGCACGCCCTCGTCCTTCCAGCGCTGGCGCACCAGCGCCTGGGCCTCGCCGTAGGTGTAGCGCAGGGCCACGCCGGTGCAGGTGGTGCCTGTCCATTGCATGCCCTGCGCGCAGCGCGGCCAGGCCAGCCGCGCCTGCGTGTCGATCACCAGCGCGCCGTCGGGCGACGGCACCAGCACCGGCTGGGCGGGCGCGACCGGAACGGGCGGGGCGTCGTCGGCCTCGTCCTCACGGTCCGTGGCGGCGAGGGCGGGCGCGGCCAGGAACAGGGCGCCAGCGCACAGGGCCAGGGTGGCGGCCCAGCCGCGCACGGCGGGGGCGATCGGGGGCAGGGGCATGCGGTGTCTCCGGGCGAGGCAGTACAGGACGGCAGGGAACAGTGCGGCCGAGCCGCGCACGCGATTGTCGGGCGGCGGCAGGGCCAGGCAACCCGTGAACAGCGGGCAGGAAGGGCGGCTTTTGTGGCCATCGAACGCACGCGGGTGCCGGCCGCGGCGCTGCATGGGAGGCGATGTGGGCCTTCGCGCAGCGCGCCAGCACGATCCGGCCAGTGTGGCGACAATCGCCCGAATGCCCTTTTCCCCGTTTTTCCGCATGGCCCTGATCCTGGGCCTGCTCTCGGCCATCGGCCCATTTGCCATCGACATGTACCTGCCGGCGCTGCCGGCCATCGGCGCAGCGCTGCGGGCCGACGTGGGGGCGGTGCAGTGGAGCCTGACGGCCTTCTTTCTCGCGCTGGGCGTGGGCCAGTTGGTCTACGGCCCGGTGTCCGACATGGTCGGGCGCAGGCCGCCGCTGTTCTTCGGGCTGGGCCTGTTCACGCTGGCCAGCGTGGGCTGCGCGCTGGCGACCGACGTGCACACGCTGGTGCTGCTGCGCTTTGTGCAGGGGCTGGGCGCGGCGGCGGGCATGGTGATTCCGCGCGCGGTGGTGCGCGACCTGCACACGGGCACCGCGGCGGCCCGGCTCATGTCGCTGCTGATGCTGGTGTTCAGCGTGTCGCCCTTGTTGGCGCCATTGGTGGGCAGCGGCGTGATCGCGCTGGCCGGCTGGCGCGGCGTGTTCTGGGTGGTGGCGGTGGCGGCGCTGGCCGGGCTGGTGTTGGTCCAGCGGGCGCTGCACGAGACACGGCCCGCCGGCCAGCGGGTGCGCAGCTCCGTGGGCAGCGCGGCCGCGGCCTACACGACGCTGCTGCGCGACTGGCACTACCTGGGGCTGGTGGGCATCGGCGGCTGCTCCATGGCGGGTTTCTTCGTTTACCTGGCGGGCTCGCCTTTCGTGCTGATCAACCACTACGGGTTGTCGCCCGTGCAGTACAGCGTGGCGTTTTCGGTCAACGCGGCGGCCTTCTTCGCCAGCGCGCAGCTCACGGCGCGGCTGGGGCGGCGCTACGGCATGGCGCCGGTGGTGAAGGCGGCCGCCAGCGGCGCGGGCGCGGTCATGCTGGCCCTGCTGGCGCATTACCTGCTGGGCGGCGACCGGCTGGCCGTGCTGCTGGTGCTGTACTTCGTCGCCAGCGCGCTGATGGGGCTGGTGATCCCCACCACCTCCGTGCTGGCGCTGGAGGAGCACGGCACCATTGCGGGGACGGCGTCCGCCCTCATGGGCACGCTGCAGATGCTGATCGGCACCCTCGCCATGGCGGCGGTGGGCCTGTTTGCCAGCGACGCGCCCCTGCCCATGGTGGTGGGCATGGCCACGGGGGCGCTGACGGGGGTGGCGCTGACCTGGATCACGCTGGGGCCGGCGGGCGCGCAGCGCATCGCGCACGGCGCCGCGAAAGACATCGCCCCGGAGCGCCGGCCATGAGCGGCTTACCCGTGGGTGCGCCGCCCCTGGCCGACGGCCTGCCGCAGCCCGCACGCCGCCAGGCGATGCTGGTCATCGTTCTCGGGCTCACGCTGGCGGTGCTCGACAGCAGCATCGTCAACCTGGCGCTGCCCGACATCGCACGCCAGTTGCAGTCGGGCGCGGCGCAGAGCGTGTGGGTGGTCAACGCCTACCAGCTCGCCACGCTGGTCGTGCTGCTGCCGCTGGCCGCGCTGGGCGAGCGCGTGGGCTACCGGCGCGTGTACTTGGTGGGCATGGCGCTGTTCGCGCTGGCGTCGGTGGGCGCCATGCTGGCGGCCAGCATGCCCGCCTTGATTGCCGCGCGCGCGTTGCAGGGCCTGGGCGCCGCGGGCGTGATGGCCGTGAACGCGGCGCTGGTGCGACTGATCTATCCGCGCGCACAGCTGGGCCACGGCATGGCCATCAATTCGCTGGTGGTGGCCACCGCGTCCATGGCGGGGCCGTCGGTGGCGGCGGCCATCCTGTCGGTGGCGTCGTGGCCCTGGCTGTTTGCCATGAACCTGCCCTTGGGCGTCGGAGTCTGGTGGCTGGGGCGGCGCGCGCTGCCGGTCAATCCTCCATCCGCCAACCATGCGCCGCGCTTTTCCGCCATCGACGTGCTACTCAACGGCGCCATGTTCACGCTGCTGTTCCTCGGTGGGGAGCAACTGGGCGTGCGCAGCGCGGCGCAGGGCGGCAGCGCGGCCACGGGTGCGATCCTGCTGGCCGCGGGCGTGGCCGTGGGGGCGGTGTTCCTGTGGCGCCAGCGCGGCTTGGCGGCGCCGCTGTTTCCGGTGGACCTGCTGCGCATTCCGGTGTTCGCCCTGTCGATGGGCTCTTCCGTGGGGGCGTTCTGCGCGCAGATGCTGGGCTTTCTGTCGCTGCCCTTCCTGCTGCTGGAGGCGCAGGGCCGCACCCACCTGGAGGCCGGGCTGCTCATCACGGCCTGGCCCCTGGCCACCGCCGTGGTGGCGCCGCTGGCGGGCCGGTTGATTGGCCGCTACCCGGACGGCCTGCTCGGCGGCATTGGCATGGCGGTGTTTGCTGCCGGCCTGGTCTCGCTGGGCCTGATGCCCGCGCAGCCCGCGGACTGGAACGTGGCCTGGCGCATGGCGCTGTGCGGTGCCGGCTTTGCGCTGTTTCAGTCGCCCAACAACCACACCATCGTCACCTCGGCCCCGCTGCATCGCAGCGGCGCGGCCAGCGGCATGCTGGGCACCGCGCGCCTGACGGGCCAGACACTGGGCGCCGTGTCGCTCGCGGCCATCTTCGCCCTGCGGCCGGGGCACGATGGAAGCGCGGAGTCGCTGGCACTGCTGGTGGCAGGGGCGTGCGCGGTCGTGGCGGGGGTGTGCAGCTCGCTGCGGGTGAGGCAGCGGTAAGAGGGCCCGAGCAGTGGCGCTTGTGCGCCCCATGTGGGCGGTGTTCTTGGTCTCCCTTTGGCGCAAGAAGAACGTCGTGCGGGCGCGGCAGTCCGTGATCGTCAGATCGTCAGATCGTCAGAAAAGATAGCTGCCAGCGCATGCCAGTCAAGCGTTAGAGCTGTTTTTTATCATAAAGAACCACTTGTTCCGCCAGCCGCTGCACTGTCAGCGGCGCACAGCCTTCCGCGTGGTTGCTGATGGTCACGAAGGCGTTTTGGCCCCGTCCGCAGATCCCCGCCACCGTGCGCGCCAGCAGCGCCAGGTTGTCCGGATCGGGGTCGTGAATGCGGTCGTAGGGCGCATAGCCCTTTTCAGCGGCTTCATACCCCTGGGGGCCGTGCACGGGGTTCAGGTTCCACCGGCAGACCAGTGGGCCGGGCCAGAGCCGGCGCAGCAGCGGTAGTTGCTCGGCCAGGGGCGGCAGGCGCGCATGCAGGCCCAGGCAGTAGGTGGCACCGCTGCTGCGCAGTACGTCGGCGAAGTGGTGCAGTTGCGCGGGCGCCAGCCATTCGGGGTCGCGCACCTCGACGGCCAGGACGGCGTCGGGCGCCGCGGGGCATAGCGCCGGTTGGGCCTGCAAGAGCGTGCGCAGTCGCTCCAACACCTCGGGCAGGCGGTCCAGCAGGTTCCA
The DNA here is from genome assembly GCF_030503915.1 of Diaphorobacter sp. C33. NCBI lineage: Bacteria > Pseudomonadati > Pseudomonadota > Betaproteobacteria > Burkholderiales > Comamonadaceae > Diaphorobacter > Diaphorobacter sp. C33. Next base: position 1,438,982 of record NZ_CP129980.1, on the reverse strand, counting down.
GGGCAGCGGGCTTAGCTGAAACACCAGCGCGCCGGTGCGCTGGCCCAGCCCCTCCAGTGCGGGCGCCACAAACTCCTGGGCGGCCAACTGCGCATTCAGGAAGGCCGGGTTGGGCTCGCGTCCACGGCCGTCCTCGCTGCGCACCAGCGCGTCGGTGACCAGGCTGGGCGCCTTGACCACAAAGCGGAAGTCCGCCGGCACCTGGGCCGCGTAGCGCGCATAGTCGCTGGCCTTGAGCGGGCGGTAGAAGCTCCGGTCGATGCTCACGGTGCGCATCAGCGGATGCTGGGCCAGCACGGGCAGGCCTTTGCGGGCCAGCAGCTGTTCGGAATGCGCCCCCTCCCACACGAAGCCCTGCCAGCCAGGGTAGCTCCAGGAGGAGGTGCCCAGGCGCAGCGTGGGCGGCAGCCGGTTGGCGAGTGCGCGCAGATCGTCGCCCCACGCGGCGGGATGCACGCCGGTGCGGCGGGTGGGTGACTTTTCCCGTGGGCGGGCGTGGGTGTCTTCCGGTGGTCGTGGCGGTGCTGAGGGCGATGGCGGCGCACCGCCAAACAGATCGTCCTGCATGGATCACAGGCCCTCGAACAGGCCGCCCGCGTTGAGCAGGGCGTAGACGATCTCGGGGTGCCGCTCCATGCTTTTCTTGATGGCCGCAGGGATGGCCTGGCGCGTCTTGCGGCACAGGCCCGGCTGCTCCTGGACCAGCACGGTGATGCCACGCAGGCTGCGTACCTCGTTGGGGCTGGTGCCGATGGTCAGGCGCACGCCGAGCTGCTCCAACAGGCGCTGCTCCATGTGGCGCAGGTCGGCCAGGCTGGTGAGGCTCTCCAGGCGCTGCACGAGGCGTTTTTCCTCCTCGCGCGTGAGGCGCAGGATGCGCACATCACCGCCGGGCGTGCGCATCAGCGCGTCGCGCTCGCACACGCAGGCGCCGGGCGGGCATTCGGTGCGGAGGGGGAAGGGAGGGGTGGACATCGGCAGTTGCAATTTTAGGGAGCAAGCCCTGTGGCAAACTCGCGCGCTTCGTGTTTTGACCCGTCTCAGAAGGCACATGCAGCAGATCGTTCGGCAGTTGGCCGCAGAAATCAAAGTCACCGAATCCCAGGTCCGCGCAGCGGTGGAGCTGCTCGATGGCGGGGCCACCGTGCCCTTCATCGCACGCTACCGCAAGGAGGTGACCGGCGGCCTGGACGATGTGCAACTGCGCGAGCTCGAAGCGCGCCTGGCCTACTTGCGCGAACTGGAAGACCGCCGCGTGGCGGTGCTGAAAAGCATCGACGAGCAGGGCAAGTTGACCGACGCATTGCGCGCTGCCATTGCTGCTGCTCCAACGAAGCAGGAGCTGGAAGACATCTACCTACCCTTCAAGCAAAAGCGCCGCACCAAGGGCCAGATTGCCCGCGAGTTCGGCATCGAGCCGCTGGCCGACAAGCTGCTGGCCGACCCCACGCTGGATCCGCACGCCGAGGCCCAGGCCTTCTGCCAGCCCGCCACCACGCTCGATGACGGCAAGCCGGGGCCCGATTTTTCGACCACCTTCGCCGTGCTCGACGGCGTGCGCGACATCCTGTCCGAGCGCTGGGCCGAGGACGCCGTGCTGGTGCAGTCGCTGCGCGAATGGCTGTGGGCCGAGGGGCTCTTGCGCAGTAAGAAGGTGGAGGGCAAGAACGAGAACGACCCCGAGGTGGCCAAGTTCCGTGACTACTTTGAGTACGACGAACCGATTGGCCGCGTGCCCTCGCACCGCGCGCTGGCGGTGTTCCGCGGCCGCGCGCTGGAGATTCTGGAAGCCAAGCTGGCGCTGCCTGAGCCGCAGGCGAATTCCACGTTCAAGCCCGAGCCGGGCCAGCCCAGCATCGCCGAGGGCAAGATCGCCCTGCACCTGGGCTGGAGCCACCAGGGCCGCAAGAGCGACGACCTGCTGCGCAAGTGCGTGGCCTGGACCTGGCGCGTGAAGCTCAGCCTGTCCACCGAGCGCGACCTGTTCTCGCGCCTGCGCGAGGAGGCTGAGAAGGTGGCCATCAAGGTGTTTGCCGACAACCTGCGCGACCTGCTGCTGGCCGCGCCCGCCGGCCCGCGCGCCGTGATGGGGCTGGACCCCGGCATCCGCACCGGCGTGAAGGTGGCCGTGGTGGACCGCACCGGCAAGCTGGTGGAGACCGCCACCGTCTACCCGCACGAGCCGCGCCGCGACTGGGACGGCAGCCTGGCCACGCTGGGCCGCCTGTGCATGAAGCACGGCGTGCAGCTCATCGCCATCGGCAACGGCACCGCCAGCCGCGAAACCGACAAGCTGGCGGCCGAGCTGATCAAATTAATGCAAAAACAGGCCGTAGACCAGGCAGGTCAAGCGCTACCAGCTATTGAAAAGATAGTGGTGAGCGAGGCCGGCGCCTCGGTGTATTCCGCCAGCGAGTACGCCAGCCAGGAAATGCCCGACGTGGACGTGAGCCTGCGCGGCGCCGCCAGCATTGCGCGCCGCCTGCAGGACCCGCTGGCCGAGCTGGTGAAGATCGAGCCCAAGAGCATCGGCGTGGGCCAGTACCAGCACGACGTGAACCAGAGCGAGCTGGCGCGCACGCTGGACGCCGTGGTCGAGGACTGCGTGAACTCCGTGGGCGTCGACCTGAACACCGCCAGCGCGCCGCTGCTGGCGCGCGTGTCGGGCCTGTCGGGCAGCGTGGCCAAGGCCGTGGTGCGCTGGCGCGAGCAGCACGGCGCCTTCAGGAACCGCAAGCAGCTCATGGAGGTCAGCGGCCTGGGTGCCAAGACCTTCGAGCAGGCGGCCGGCTTCTTGCGCATCCGCGATGGCGACAACCCGCTGGACATGACCGGCGTGCACCCCGAGACCTACCCCGTGGTCGAGCAGATCATGGAAAAGACCGGCAAGCCGGTGGCCGAGCTCATGGGCCGCGCCGAGATGCTCAAGACGCTCAAGCCCGAGCTGTTCGCCAACGAGAAGTTCGGCGTGATCACCGTGCGCGACATCCTGGGCGAGCTGGAAAAGCCCGGCCGCGACCCGCGCCCCGACTTCAAGGTGGCGCGCTTCAACGAGGGCGTGGAAGACATTGCCGACCTGCGCGAGGGCATGGTGCTGGAGGGCACGGTGAGCAACGTGGCCCAGTTCGGCGCCTTCGTGGACCTGGGCGTGCACCAGGACGGGCTGGTGCACGTGAGCCAGCTCAGCCACAAGTTCGTGAATGACGCGCGCGAGGTCGTCAAGACCGGCGACATCGTCAAGGTGAAGGTGCTGGAGGTGGACGCGGCGCGCAAGCGCATCAGCCTCAGCATGAAGCTGGACGCCGCACCCGCGCGCCGCGACGGCCCGCGCGACAACCGCTTCGAAGGCGCGGGCCGTGGCTACGCCCCGCCGCGCCGCGCGGCCGAGCCGGCGCAGCCCTCGGCCATGGCCTCGGCCTTCGCCAAGCTGCAGCAGGGCAAGCGCTGAAGCGCTGCCCGTAAACAACCGTAAGAGTTGCATGGATAATGGCCCGACTTTCCTGTCTGGGCGATCCGATCCATGGAGTTGAACGCACTGCTGGCGCAGCCCATCACGCTGCCCAGCCTGCCACGCGCGGTGGCGCTGCTGATGAACGAGCTGAGCGCGGTAGAGCCCAACCTGCGGCGCCTGAACCAGCTCTTCGGCACCGACCCTGCACTGGCCGCACGCCTGCTGGAAGAGGCGAACACGCCTCCATTCGCCGCGCAGCGCCAGATCGGCGGTATTCCTGAGGCGCTGGCGCTCCTGGGGGTGTCCCAACTGCGCGCGCTGGTGGCGTCCGCGCCGCTGGGGACCACGTCGCGCTCGGTGCCGGGGATGAACCTGCAACACTTCTGGCGCTACAGCCTGCACACGGCCAAAGTGGCACGCGCGCTCGCCGGGCTGGTGCACCACAACCAGATCGCTGCCTACACGGCCGGCCTGCTGCACGGGGTGGGCGAGCTGGCCATGCACCTGGCCGACGCGAGCCGCATGCAGACCCTCAACAGCCTGGTGGGCCCGCTGGACCTGCGCCGCGCCCGGCTGGAGCAACACCTGTGCGGCTACTGCTACGCCCATGTGAGTGCGGGGCTGGCCTGGCGCTGGCAGTTGCCCGAGACCGTGGTGGACGCGCTGCGCCACCACCATGCGCCGTTCGACAACGATGTGTACGAGCCGCTGGCGGGAGTGCTGCACCTGGCCGCGTGGCGCGCCCGCGCGCGCGAGGCGGGGCTGGATGCGCGCGAGCTGGCGGGGTCCTTCCCCGGCGAAGTCGGCATCGCGCTGGGGTTGGACATCGACATGGTGCTGCAGCAGGACCCCATTGACTGGAAGGTCCGCCCCGACGCGGGCGATTACGTGTGAGCCGGCGCATGCGTGAGGCGGGGGCGTGATGAAGGCGCTGTGCATCCATGCCGGTCCGCAGGCGCTGCAGCACATCGGGCGCCATGGCCTGGCGCCGAGCGACGTGGCCGTGATTCCCGCGGCCGCGGGCGGCCCGAAGGGACTCATCCTCGGCCCGCTGGACCGGTTTGTCTTTGGTGAATGGCTGGCGCAGTCGGCACAGCCGGTGGACCTGGTGGGCGCCTCCATCGGCGCGTGGCGCATGGCCACGGCGTGCCTGGATAACAGCCTGCCGGCCTTCGAACGGTTGGAGCACGACTACATCCACCAGGAGTACGAGCTGCCCCCCGGCGCGCGCCGCCCCACGGCGGACGCGGTGAGCGCGCAGTTCGGCCAGAACCTGCAGGCCTTCTTTGGCGGCCGTGTGGACACGGTGCTGGGCCATGCGCGCTACCGGTTGCACATCATCGCCGCGCGCGGGCGCCACCTGCTGGCGCGCGAGCACCGCTGGGGCACGCCGCTGGGCTACCTGGGCGCTTTCGCCAGCAATGCGCTGCACCGCCGCGCGCTGGCGCTGTGGCTGGACCGCGTGGTGTTCTCCACCGCTGCGCCGGGCGCGCTGCCGTTTGACGTGCGCGACTTCCGCACCCACCAGGTGGCCTTGACCCCGCAGAATTTCATGCCCGCGCTGCAGGCCAGTTGTTCCATTCCCTTCGTGCTGCGCGCCGTGCACGACATCGCAGGCGCACCGCGCGGCGCCTACTGGGACGGGGGCATCACCGACTACCACCTGCACCTGCGGTATCAGGCGCCAATTGCTATTAAAAATATAGCTGATACCGCTTTGCCCGCGGGTGCTGCAGGCCAAAACGGCTTGGAAAGTGCACCGGGGATCGTGCTGTACCCGCACTTCCAGCACCGCGTGGTACCCGGCTGGCTGGACAAGGGGTTGCCCTGGCGCCACCGCGCCACGCCGGCGCTGGACCGCATGGTGTTGCTGTCGCCCCATCCCGACTGGGTGCGCAGCCTGCCCGGCGGCAAACTGCCGGACCGCACCGATTTCACCCGCTACGGCACCGACACGGCCGCGCGCGCCCGTGCCTGGAGCACCGCGACGGCGGCGGCGCAGCAGCTGGCGGACGAGTGGGCGCAGTGGCTGCGGCGGCCCGATCCCGCCCGCGTCCAGCCGCTGTGAGCGTGTCCGCCGCGGCGTGCCGCGGCAACGTCACCGGGGGCGAAAGACCAGCACGTGGCCCACGGCGGTGCCGTCGGGCGCGTGCACGGCCGCCACGGAGTAGTCCACCGTGCGCGGCGCACCCGAATGGCAGGCGAGGATCGCGGTGGCCGGGGCGCCCGCGCCGTGCGCAGCATGCCCCTGCGTTCCCGAGGCGGCGAGCACGGAGTGCGGTGGCTCCAGGCGAAAGACCTCATCGACGTGGCGGCCGACCGTCTGCCCCTGCGCAAGCCTGATGACCCGCTGGGCTGCGCCGTTGATCGTGCGCACAAGGCCCTGCGCGTCGATGGTGATGACGCCATCGGCCACGGCATCCAGCGCGGCCTCCGCACACGCACGGCCGGCGCGCTCTGCCTGCAGTGCCTGGGTGTGCTCCGTCATGTCCACCAGCACGCCGATGGTGCCGGCGGGTACGCCGTCGGGCGCGGTGAAGGTGGCGTGGTAGCAGGCCATCTCGTGCGGCACGCCCTGCAAGGGGCGAACGGTGGTCTGCCATCCCGAGGGCCGGTCGGACAGCCGCTGGGCCAGGACGATGGAGGAGTCCACGCCGTCGGCCCAGAGCTGGTCCAGCGTGCCCGCGACGGTGGAGGGGCGGGAGGCATTGAGCAGTTCGCGCCAGGCCTTGTTGGTCTCCAGGTGCGCGCCATCCGCGCCCAGCACGAACAAAGGCAGAGGCAGGGCGTTCACCAGCTGGCGGCGAAAGTGCAGTTGCTCGTTCTGCTGCCGCTGGGTTTCCTGCAGAGACAGCACCAGGGACTGGACCTTGCCTGCCATGTCGTTGAAGGTGTCGGCGATTTCGCGCGCCTCCAGCGTGCCCGTGCGGCGTATGCGCGCGTCCAGGTGGCCTTGCTTGAAGCGCTCCGCCGCGTGCCGCATGCGGTCCAGCATGCGGTCGTTCGCGCGCAGGATCAGGGTCAGCAGGAGCAGGATGGTGAAGATGTTCAGCGCCGTGATGCGCAACTGCGTGGCCATCGCGCCCCAGGCGCGGTCCACGTAGTGCTGGGGCCACAGCGCCAGCGCCAGCTGCCCCGTGCGGCCGTCCGCCAGCCGGTGCGCCACCGTGTGGCGCGGGGTGGGCAGGTCCAGCAGCTCCACGAACCACGGCGGCGCCTTGGTGGGCGGCATGGCGTTGCGCAGGTCGACGGCCGGGCGGGAGGGCAGTTCCCAGCGGATGGACTGGATCGGTGCGTCCGCGACCTGCGCGGCCTGGCGCAGGCGCTCCTGCGCTGCAGCATTGCCGGCAGGCTCGTCCAGCGCCTGCAGCACGGCGTACGCGGCTGCCTGCAGCTCTGCGCGCATGCGCAGCTGCGCCTCCTCACGCTCGGCGCCCACCAGCGCGTGGTAGCGCACCAGCGTGACCGCCACCATGATCAGCACAATGGGAACGTACAGGCGCGGGTAGGTGCCTTGCGTCAGCCATTTGGAGAGCGGGTATGTGCGCATGCGGTACGCGGCCCCGCCGAACCGGCGGAATGCGTGTTAATAAATGTTAAGCGCACCAGTGTAGCGAGGCCGCCGGGCGCCTGCTCGGCGAACGCTGCCGCGGGTCAGAGCGACTCGACCAGCATCTCCCGGTAGTCGTCCGGCGTGGCCAGGCGGGGATTGGTCTTGTGGCAGTGGTCGGCCAGGGCGCCCTTGATCACGTCGTCGAACACGGCCTCGGTCACGCCCATGGCCGCCAGGCCCGTGGGCAGGCCCAGGCGTGCGCTCATGTCGCGGATGGCATCGGGGATGTCGCTGGCAGAGGCCAGGCCCATGGCATGGGCCATGCGCTCCAGGCGGCGCTCTTTGCGCACCGATTCGGCCTGCGCGTTGAAACGCACCACGGCGGGCAGGAACACGGCGTTCAGCGTGCCGTGGTGCAGGCGCGGGTTCAGCCCGCCCAGGCTGTGGCTCAGGGAATGCACGCAGCCCAGGCCCTTTTGGAAGGCCATCGCGCCCTGCATGCTGGCGCTCATCATGGCCAGGCGTGCGTCGCGGTCCTGGCCGTCGCGCGTGGCGGCCTCGATATGGTGCCAGCCGCGCTCCAGGCCATCGAGCGCAATACCGTCCGCCGGCGGGTTGAAGGCGGCGGACATGAAGGTCTCCATGCAGTGCGCGATGGCGTCCATGCCTGTGGCGGCCGTCAGCAGGGGCGGCAGGCCCAGCGTGAGGCCCGGGTCGCAGATGGCGGCCTTGGGCACCAGGTGCCAGGAGTGAAAGCCCAGCTTGCGGTGGTCATCCACGATGATGATGGCGCCGCGCGCCACCTCGCTGCCGGTGCCGCTGGTGGTGGGCACGGCGATCAGTGGCGCGGCGCGCTCGGTGATGCGCGGCGAGCCCCCCTCGATGGTGGCGTAGTGCGTGAGCGGGCCGTCGTGCGTGGCGGCGATCGCGATGCCCTTGGCGCAGTCGATGGCGCTGCCACCGCCCACGGCGATCAGGCCGTCGCAGCCCTGGGCCTTGTAGAGTTCCACGGCCGCGCGCACGGCCGCCTCGGTGGGGTTGGAGGGCGTCTGGTCGAACACGGCGACGTTCAGGCCGGGCAGGGCGTCCAGCGCCTGCTGCAGCACGCCGGCGGCCTTCACGCCGGGGTCGGTGACCACCAGGGGGCGGGTGATGCCGATGCGCTCGCATTCTGCTTTGAGCAGGCGCACGGCGCCGAATTCGAACTGGATCTGGGTGACGTAGTAGATGAAAGCCATGGTGTGCGAAAGAGAGGGAGTGCCAGTAGGATCGCCCGACACACTACAACCAGGAGACACGCATGACCATGAAGCAAACCCTCATCGCCCTGGGCGCGGGGGTCGCCTTGGCGACCGGCCTGGGCGCCCAGGCCGAGTGCCTCAGCGACGCCGCGGTGGGGGCGATGGCCTCGCACTACGCCGCCAAGACCCCCGCGCCCAACTTCCCGGCACTGTCGGACGCCGACGGCGCCTGCACCCGCGCCAAGTTCAATGCGCTGCTGGGCGCCCGCCTGGGCAAGGTGGTGGGCTACAAGGCCGGCCTCACCAACCCCGCGGTGCAAAAGCGCTTCAACACCGACAAGCCGGTGTGGGGCAAGCTGTACGAGGGCATGGTGCGCCCCGGCGGCAGCACCGTGCCCGCCGCGTTTGGGGCGCGCCCGCTGTACGAGGCCGACCTGCTGGTACGCGTGAAGGATGCGGCCATCAACCACGCGCGTACGCCCGAGGAGGTGCTGCAGCACATCGACCAGGTGATCCCCTTCATTGAACTGCCCGACCTGGTGGTGCAGGCGCCGCCCCAGCTCAACGGCGCCGGCGTGGGCGCGATCAACGTGGGCGCGCGCCTGGGTATCGCCGGGCAGCCTATCGCCGTGCCGGCGACGCGCGGCGAGCGCTATGCGCTGCTGGACGCGCTGGAGCGCATGACCGTGCAGCTCACGGACCATTCCGGCGCGCTGCTCGCCAGCGGCAAGGGCAGCGATATCCTCGGGCATCCGCTCAACGCCGTGGTCTGGCTGGCCCAGGCGCTGCAGCAGGAGGAGATCACGCTGCAGCCCGGCGACCTGGTGAGCCTGGGGTCGTTCTCGCCGCTGCTGCCCCCGCGCGCCGGCCTGAGCGTCTCGGCCACCTATCTGGGCCTGCCCGGCGCGCAGCCGGTGCAGGTGCACTTCCAATAACCCAAGGACTTTTCCGTTGACGACGCCCGGTTCCGCTTCCCATGTGCCTTCCCCCCACCACGCGCGGCTCACGCCGCAGATGCGCAACGTCATCGACGGCATGGCGCGCGCCGGGCGCCCCCCACTGCACACCCTGAGCCCTGCACAGGCCCGCGCTGCCTATGAACTGGGTGCCGGGGTGCTGGAGCTCCCCAAGGCGGCCCTGCCGCGCGTGGAAGACCTGCGCATCCCCGCACGCGACGGCACCCCGCTGGCCGCGCGCCTGTATGCACCCACGGCCTCTGACGCGCAGGCGCTGCCGTTGCTGCTGTACCTGCACGGTGGCGGCTTCACCATCGGCAGCATTGCCACCCACGACGTGCTGTGCCGCGAGTTGGCGCGGCTGGCCGGCTGCATGGTGGTGTCGCTGGAATACCGGCTCGCGCCCGAGCATCCGTTCCCCACGGCCAGCGACGATGCGTGGGACGCGCTGGCCTGGCTGGCGCAGCACGCCACCACGCTGGGCGCCGACCCGTCGCGCCTGGCGGTGGGCGGCGACAGCGCAGGCGGCACGTTGGCCGCGGTGTGCGCTCTGCAGGCGCGCGATGCCGGGCTGCCCCTGGCGCTGCAGTTGCTCATCTACCCCGGCACCACGGCGCACCAGGACACGCCTTCGCACACCGAGTTCGCGCAGGGCCTGGTGCTCGAACGCGCGGCCATTGGCTGGTTTTTCGACCAGTACATCCCCAGCCGTGCCGAGCGCGAGGACTGGCGCTTCGCCCCCTTGCTCGCGCCCGACGCCGAGGGCGTGGCGCCGGCCTGGATCGGTCTGGCCGAGTACGACCCGCTGGTGGACGAGGGCGTGGAGTACGCGGACAAGCTGCGTGCCGCGGGCGTGCCGGTGCAACTCGAGATCTACCGCGGCGTGACGCACGAATTCATCAAGATGGGTCGCGCCCTTCCCGAGGCGCGCCAGGCCCATGCCGATGCTGCCGCCGCGCTGCGCAGCGCCTTTCAACTCGACTGATCCCTTCGACGGAAACACGCCATGCAACGCTCTGACTTTCGCTGTTTTCACCGCCTGCGCGTGCGCTGGTCAGAGGTGGACATCCAGAAGATCGTCTTCAATGCCCACTACCTCACCTACGCTGATTGCGCCATGACCGAATACTGGCGCGCGCTGGCGTTGCCGTACGAAACCGGCATGCAGGCGCTGGGCGGCGAGGTGTACCTCAAGAAAGCCAGCGTCGAGTACCACGCCTCGGCCCGGCTCGACGACCTGCTGGACGTGGGCATGCGCTGCGCGCGCGTGGGCACCACGTCGCTGGTGTTCGAGGCCAGCATGTTCGCTGGCGATCGGCTGCTGGTGACCGTGGAACTGGTCTATGTGTTTGCCGACCCCGCCACGCAGACCAAGCGCGCCGTGCCGCCCGCGCTGCGCGCGATGATCGAGCACTTCGAGGCCGGCGGCGAGATGGTGGAGCTGCGCGTGGGCGACTGGGCCACGCTGGGGCGCGACGCCACGGCGCTGCGCACGGCGGTGTTCGTGCAGGAGCAGGGGATTGCGCCCGAGATCGAGCTGGACGCGCTGGACGCCACTGCCGTGCACGCCGTCGCCTACAACCGCCTGGGTCTGCCCGTGGCGACGGGCCGACTGCTGCAGGATGCGCCGGGCGAGGCGCGCATTGGCCGTATGGCGGTGGATCGCGTGTTGCGCGGCCAGCGTTGGGGCCGCATGGTGCTGGACGCGCTGGTGCAGGCGGCGCGCGCGCGCGGCGACGCACAGGTCACGCTGCATGCCCAGTGCAGCGCCGAGGCGTTCTACCGCCGCGCGGGCTTTGAGGCGGCAGGCCAACCGTATGAGGAGGCGGGCATTGCCCACATCACCATGCGGCGCAGTCTGCAGGGCTGACGGCTTCTTTATTGATAGCTGCTAGCGCTTGTCAAATAAGCGCTAGCGCCTGTTTTTGCTTAAATGTCTTCCAGCAGCGCGTAGGGCAGCGGCAGCAGCGTGAGCGCCACGCCATCCGCGGCGCCCATCCGCAGGGCGCCGCCGGTGGCTGCGATCTGCAGCGACACCAGCGCATCCACGCCGCCGGTGGGTGCGGCCGCAACCTGCACCACCGTGCCCACGGGCTGTTCGGCGTCACCGTCGGCAAACACTTCAGCACCCACGGCCACGGCCGAAGGGGCATGTGCCAGGTAAGTGCGCCGCTTGAGCGTGCCGCGGAACTGGCTGCGCGCCACGACCTCCTGGCCGGGGTAGCAGCCCTTCTTGAAGTTCACGCCGCCCACGGACTCATAGTTCAGCATCTGTGGCACGAAGGCCTCGACCACGGGCGCGGTCAGGGTGGCGATGCCGCTGCGCACCTCGCTCCACAGCCACAGCGCTTCGGTCAGGGCTGCGCCAGCGGGCGCGGCGCTGCCAGCGGGCGCTACCCACAGCGCGCGCGGCTGCCCTTCGGCGGGGTAGAGCTGCACCACGCTGGCATCCCCCACATCGGTCTTGGCCCAGGGCTCGCCAGCGGGTAGCACGGCGCGGGCGGCGTCGCCCAGCAGGCCGTACAGCGCGAAGTCGCCGGTGGCATCGGTCAGCTGGGCCTTGGCGCGCATCACGAACATCGACAGGCGCTTGAGCGCGGGCGCCAGCAGGTCGCGGGCGCAGACCAGCAGTACCTCGGCCTCGCTGCGCTTGAAGGCGATGAAGCTGGCCTGCATGCGGCCTTTGACGGTCAGGAACGCCGCCAGGCGGGCGTGGTGCAGATCCAGCAGCGCGAAGTCCTGCGTCAGCTGGCCGTGCAGGAACTTGGCGGCGTCTTCACCGGCCACGCGGATCACGCCAAGGTGGGACAGGGGGACTACGCCGTCCGCAGGCAGGGACGGGGGCACTGGCATGGAGTCGGTCATGGCTGAATTATGATGCCCGGCTTCTTTCATACAGGCTGCAGGGTTGTGCGTCGTTTCCTCGCATTGGTGTTGCTCATCGTGATCGCCGTGGGCGCTGTGGCCGCCTGGTGGCTGCAGGCGCCGTTGCCGGTGCGCGCGGACGTGCCCGCCGGCCAGCCGCTGGAGCTGGAGATCGAGCCTGGCACCACGCCACGCAGCGTGGCCCGCGCGGTGGTGCGGTCGGGCATGGCCACGGATGCAGACGTGCTGTTCCTGTGGTTCCGGCTGTCGGGCAAGGACCGCGAGATCAAGGCCGGCAACTACGAGATTCCCCAGGGCACCAGCCCCTACGCGCTGCTGCAGAAGCTGGTGCGCGGCGAGGAGGCATTGCGCGCCGTCACGCTGGTGGAAGGCTGGACCTTTCGCCAGGTGCGCCAGGCGCTGGCGCGGGCCGAGCAGCTCAAGCCCGACACCCAGGGCCTGAGCGACGCGGACATCATGGAGCGCCTGGGCCGCGCGGGCGTGCCCGCGGAGGGGCGCTTCTTTCCCGACACCTACACCTATGCCAAGGGCAGCAGCGACATTGCCGTGCTGCGTCGCGCGCTGCACGCCATGGACCGGCGTCTGGACGCGGCCTGGGCGCAGCGCGCGCCGGACACGCCGCTCCAATCCGCCGACCAGGCGCTGATCCTGGCGAGCATCGTCGAGAAGGAAACCGGCCGCGCCGAAGACCGCGCGCAGATCGCCGGCGTGTTCAGCAACCGCCTGCGCGTGGGCATGCTGCTGCAGACCGACCCCACGGTGATCTACGGCCTGGGTGAGAAGTTCGACGGCAACCTGCGCCGCCGTGACCTCACCGCCGACACCCCCTACAACACCTACACACGTGTGGGCCTGCCGCCCACGCCGATTGCCATGCCAGGCAAGGCGGCGCTGTTGGCCGCGGTGCAGCCCGCGCCCACCAAGGCGCTGTACTTCGTGGCGCGCGGCGACGGTTCCAGCCACTTCAGCAGCACGCTCCAAGACCACAACCGTGCGGTGAACCGCTACCAACGCGGCCAGAAATGACCAACGGCGCATTCATCACCTTCGAGGGCATCGACGGCGCGGGCAAGTCCTCGCACATCGACGCGCTGGCCCAGGCGCTGCGCGCTGCGGGGCATACCGTGACCCTGACGCGCGAGCCCGGCGGCACACCGCTGGCCGAGAAGCTGCGCGGGATGCTGCTGCACGACAGCATGGACGCGCTGACCGAAACGCTGCTGGTGTTTGCCGCGCGGCGCGACCATCTGCGCTGCGTGATCGAGCCGGCGCTGGCACGCGGCGAGGTGGTGTTGTGCGACCGGTTCACCGATGCCACCTTTGCCTACCAGGGCGCAGGGCGCGGCTTCGATCTGGAGGTGCTATCGTATATGGAGCGCCTTGCGCAGACTGGTGTTGGTCTGCAGCCCGATTTGATGCGAAACCCGGACCTCACGCTGTGGTTCGACGTGCCACCTGAGGTGGCCGCGCAGCGCCTGTCCGCCGCGCGCGCGCCCGACCGCTTCGAGTCGCAGCCTGTGGAATTCTTCACCCGCGTGGCGCGCGGCTATGCCGACCGCGCCGCGGGAGCGCCGCAGCGCTTTGCGCGCATCGACTCGTCGCAGCCGCGCGAGCAGGTTGCCGCGCAGCTGCGTGCCGTAGTGGCCGCACACGGCTGGCTGGCGCAGACGCCATGAGTGCCACGGTTGCCCCCTGGATCGCCGCGCAGCGCCAGACGCTGCTGGCCCAGCGCGGCCACGCGTGGCTGCTGCAGGGCCCGTCCGGCCTGGGCCAGTACACGCTGGCGCTGGAGCTGGTGCGCGCCTGGCTGTGCGATGCGCCCACCGCGCACGGCGCCTGCGGCCAGTGCGCCAGCTGCCATGGCATCGATGTGCATACGCATGCCGACCTGTGCGTGCTCATGCCCGAAACGCAGGCGCTGGCCCTGGGCTGGCCGCTGCCCGAGAAGGCGCAGGCCGAGATCGAGGACAAGAAGCGCAAGGCCAGCCGCGAGATCCGGGTGGAGGCCATGCGCGACGCGGTGGAGTTCGCCCAGCGCACTAGCGGGCGTGGCCGCGGAAAGGCCGTGCTGGTCTACCCGGCAGAGCAGATGAACCATGTGACGGCCAACGCGCTGCTCAAGACGCTGGAGGAGCCGCCGGGCGACGTGCGGTTTGTGCTGGCCACCGAGGCCGCGCACGAACTGCTGCCCACCATCCGCAGCCGCTGCCTGGGGCACACCCTGCAGTGGCCCGATCCGGCCCAAAGCCAGCAATGGCTGGTAGAGCAGGGCGTGCCCGCTGATGCGGCCGAGGCCCTGCTGCGCGCCGCCGGCGGCCGGCCTGACGACGCATTAGCCCTGGCGCGTGCGGGCCGCAGCCCGCAGACCTGGGCGCTGCTGCCCAAGGCCGTGGCGCGCGGCGACGTGTCGGCGCTGGCCGGGCTGGAACCCGCACAGGCCGTAGATGCCTTGCAAAAGCTCTGCCACGATCTGCTGGCGCAACGCGTGGGTGCACAGCCGCGCTATTTCTCGCCCGCCGACTTGCCCGCGCCGCCCGGCGTGGGGCCGCTCACGCGCTGGTCGCGCGCCCTCGCCAAGGAGGCGCGCACGGCCGAGCACCCCTTCAACGCCGGCCTGATGCTGGAGTCGCTTGTGGCGCAGGCGCGCCACACACTAAACTCGCGCCATTGAAAGCCTTCTACGACCTATGAGCAGTCCCTCCACAGCGCCGCGCCCCAGCGTCATGCAGCTGAACATCAAGGAAAAGGCCGCGCTGTACGCAGCCTATATCCCGTTCTTCGAAGAGGGCGGCATCTTCGTGCCCACGGCGCGCGAATACAAGCTCGGCGATGATGTGTACGTGCTGCTCACGCTGCCCGACGACCCGCAGCGCTACCCCGTGGCCGGCCGCGTGGCCTGGGTGACACCCGCGCGCGCCGCGGGCAACCGCACGCAGGGCGTAGGCATCCAGTTCCCCAAGGACGAGAAGTCGCGCCAGCTCAAGCACAAGATCGAGGAAGTGCTGGGCACGGCCCTGGCGTCTGAACGGCCTACGCAGACCATCTAAGGGCAACCCTTCGCGGGCCCCGCAGGATGCCGACCGCGCCCGCCGGTCGGCATTTTTGTTTTTCGAGACCACCATGTTTGTCGATTCCCACTGCCACCTGAACTTTCCCGAACTCATCAGCCAGTTGCCGCAGATCCGCCAGGCCATGGCCGAGGCGCAGGTGGACCGCGCGCTGTGCATCTGCACCACGATGGAGGAGTTCTCCGCCGTGCACGCGCTGGCGACCGGCTATGACAACTTCTGGGCCACGGTCGGCGTGCACCCGGACAACGAAGGCGTGGCCGAGCCCTCCGTGCAGGACCTGCTGGAGCGCGCAGCGCTGCCGCGCGTGGTGGCCATCGGGGAGACGGGGCTGGACTACTACGGCATGGATGACCGCAAGGGCGGCCGCAGCATCGCCGACCTAGAGTGGCAGCGCGAGCGCTTTCGCACGCACATCCGCGCTGCGCGCGCGGCGGCCAAGCCGCTGGTGATCCACACGCGCAGCGCGTCGCAGGACACCCTGGCCATCCTGCGCGAAGAGGGCGAGGACGGTGCGGGCAACCGTGCGGGCGGCGTGTTCCACTGCTTCACCGAAACCGCCGAGGTGGCCCGCGCGGCGCTGGACCGGGGCTACTACATCTCGTTCTCGGGCATCGTCACGTTCAAGAACGCGCAGGACCTGCGCGACGTGGCCGCCTTTGTGCCCATGGACCGCCTGCTCATCGAGACCGACAGCCCGTATCTGGCGCCGGTGCCTTACCGGGGCAAGACCAACAACCCGTCTTATGTGCCCTACGTCGCCCAGCAGCTGGCACAGGTGAAAGGGCTGAGCGTCCAGCAGGTGGCCGAGGCAACCAGCCGTAACTTCGAGCAACTTTTCTTGAGCAAGGAGGCAGTATGAAGAGCCTGTTGCAGCGTCGCAGCGCCCTGGCGTGGCTCGCCGTGGTTGCCGCCGGCACCGCGGGGCCGGCGCATGCCGGCGCGTACGACGATTTCCTGCGTGCCATCGCGCGCGACGATGCCGCCACGGTGGCTTCGCTGCTGCGCCGCGGGTTTGACCCCAACGCGCGCGATCCCAAGGGGCAGCCCGCGCTGATCCTGGCCCTGCGCGAGGAAGCGCGGCAGGTGGCCGAGGTGCTGATCGCCGCCAAGGGGCTGAAGGTGGAGGAGCGCAATGCCAAGGACGAAAGCGCGCTGATGATGGCCGCGTTGCGCGGCAATCTGCCCGCTGCGCGCGGCCTGATCGCGCGCGAGGCGGACGTCAACAAGACCGGCTGGGCGCCGCTGCACTATGCCGCCGCGAGCACCACGGCCGATGCCGCGGCCATGGTGGCGCTGTTGCTGGAGCATCACGCCTACATCGACGCCGCATCGCCCAACGGCACCACGCCGCTGATGATGGCCGTGCGCTACGGCACGGCGGATGCGGCGCGCCTGCTGATCAGCGAGGGGGCCGACCCATCGCTGAAGAACCAACTGGGCCTGTCGGCCGTGGATTTCGCCATGCGCGCCGACCGGCAGGACATGGTGCAACTGGTGGCGGAGGCCGTACGCCGCCGCCAGCCGGACCGCGGGAAATGGTAGGCCCTTGGGCGCGTACGCTATGAATAACGGAGCTGCTGGCGCTTTTCAGCTGGAAGTTTCAGGTCAAAAGAGTGCTACATCGCTTACAGGGTAAGCGCAAGCAGCTATTGTTTTGGTAGTCGTCATGCGCCGCCATGTGCGCGCAGGCGAGCGTACAGGCCGCCCCGGGCCAACAGCTCCGCGTGGGGGCCCTGCTCGACGATGCGCCCTTGCTCCATGACCACCACGCGGTCCGCGTGTTCGATGGTGGAGAGGCGGTGGGCAATTACCAGCGTGGTGCGCCCCTGCATGAGGTGCTGCAGGGCCTGCTGTACCAGGCGTTCGGATTCGGTATCCAGTGCCGAGGTGGCCTCGTCGAGGATGAGCACCGGAGCGTCGCGGTAGAGCGCCCGCGCGATGGCCAGCCGCTGCCGCTGTCCGCCCGACAGCTGCGTCGCGTTGTGCCCCACCACGGTGTGCATACCCTGCGGGAGGCTGGCCACGTACTCGGCGAGGTTCGCTGCGTCCAGACAGTGCTGCACACGTTGCTCGTCCACGGCAGCGCCCAGCGCCACGTTGGCGGCGACGCTGTCGTTGAACATCACCACGTCCTGGCTCACCATGGCGAATTGCGCGCGCAGGCTGGGCAACGCCCACTGGTCGGTCGCCACGCCATCCAGCAGCACCTGGCCGCTGCTGGGGCTGAGAAAGCGCGGCAGCAAGTTCACCAGCGTGGTCTTGCCGGCACCGGAGGGGCCAACGAACGCCACCACTTCGCCCGGGCGGATGTCCAGGCTCACGGCGTCCAGTGCGGGTGCCTGGTCGGGACGGAAGGACACGGTCACGTTGCGCAGGGCAATCGCCCCCTGGGCGCGCTGCGCGGTGTGCGTGCCGCCTGTCTCGGCCGGCGCCTCGTGCAGCAGGGCCAGACCCCGTTCCAGCGCCGCCACGCCACGCGTGATGGGGTTGGCGATGTCGGCCATGCGGCGGATGGGCGCTATCAACATCAGCATCGCCGCGATGAACGAGGCGAAACCGCCCACGGTCACGTCCTTGGCACCGTTGCCATGGCTTTGCCACAGGGCGATGCAGATCACGGTGGACAGCGCGCCCGCGGACAGCAACTGCGTGGTGGGCGTCATGGCGGCCGAGGCGATCGTGGATTTGATGGCCAGGCGGCGCAGGCGCTGGCTCAGCGTGTCAAAGCGCGCGGCCTGCTCGGCCTGGGCGCCGTGCAGGCGTACCACACGGTGGGCCAGCACGTTCTCTTCGACCACATAGGCCAAGTCGTCGGTGGCCTGCTGGCTGCTTTTAGTGATCTTGTACAGGCGCCGCGAGAGCGTCTTCATCACCCAGGCCACCCCCGGCACCAGCACGGCCACGATCAGCGTGAGTTGCCAGTTCAGGTAGATGAGATAACCCAGCAGGGCGACCAGCGTGAAACCGTCGCGCGACAGGCCCAGCAGCGCCTGGACCAGCGAGGTGAACCCGGTCTGCACCTCATACACCACGGTGTTGGACAGTGCGCTGGCCGACTGGCGATGGAAAAGCCCCATGTCCGCCGCCAGCAGCCGCTCGAACAGCGCCGTGCGCAGGCGCAGCATGCCCTCGTTGGCGATGCGCGTGAGGGCGTACTGTCCCGTGAACTGGGCCAGCCCACGCACCAGGAAGACGCCGATGATGGCCACGGGAACCATCCACAGCTCCAGCGATCCTTCTGTAAAACCCTGGTCCAGCAATGGTTTGAGAAGCGCGGGAATCAATGGCTCGGTAGCGGCCGCGACGATCGTCGCCAATACCGCCATGGTCCATGCCAGCCGCTGGTGACCGAAGTACGGATGGAGCCTGCGCAACCGCTCCCACAGCGAAAGAGGCTGCGGAGCTTGCTGCAAAGTGGTCTTTGGCGCGCTATGATTCGAATCTTGCATGAGGGGCGGATTCTACGTTTCGGCTATTGCAGACCGGCACAGTTTGTCACATGGCACGCTACGCTATGTGTAACATGCGAGGCTCTGTTTGCCGGCATTTGACGGTTATTCGATGGTTCCAATGACTATTGACCGCATCCCCAATACCCCTTCCTTCCGCACGGCTCTGCCGCAGCTTTCGCGGCGCCACGCCATTGCAGCCTTGGCTGCCAGTTCATCCCTTTCAGCGCTTGCGCAGTTCCGTGTGGAAATCACGGGCGTAGGACTGACGCAACTGCCCATTGCGATTGCACCGTTCCGTGGCGAACCGCAGTCGCCGCAGAAAATATCCGCCATCGTCCAGGCTGACCTGGAGCGCAGCGGGCGCTTTTTGGGCGTGGACGCGTCGGGTGTCGCGCTGGATGAATCGTCCCGTCCCGATCTGTCCCTGTGGCGTCAGCGCAAGGCCGACGCACTCACCTCCGGCAGCATCACGCGCTTGGCCGACGGCCGTTTCGACGTGCGATTCCGCTTGTGGGACGTGGTCAAGGCGCAGGACCTGGGCGGCCAGAGCTTCGTGGTCACGCAGGCCGACCTGCGTCTGGTGGCGCACCGCATTGCCGACTTCGTCTACGAAAAACTCACCGGCGAGCGCGGTATCTTCTCCACCCGCATTGCGTATGTGACCAAAGCCGGCTCGCGCTACAGCCTTTGGGTGGCCGATGCGGACGGCGAGAACGCGCAGTCAGCGCTTTCCAGTCCTGAGCCGATCATTTCTCCCGCATGGGCGCCCACCGGGACCCAGCTGGCTTACGTATCGTTCGAGTCGCGCAAGCCGGTGGTGTACGTGCATGACGTGGCCACAGGCCGCCGCCGTTTGATCGCCAATTTCCGTGGCTCCAACAGTGCCCCTGCTTGGTCGCCCGATGGCCGTACCTTGGCCGTGACCCTCAGCCGCGACGGGGGCTCGCAGCTCTACACCATCGACGCCAACGGCGGTGAGCCGCGCCGCCTGATGCAAAGCAGCGGCATCGACACGGAGCCCGTGTTCTCCAGCGACGGCCGCAGCATCTACTTCGTCAGCGACCGTGGAGGTTCGCCCCAGGTGTACCGCGTGGCAGCCAGCGGGGGAGGCGCGGAGCGCGTGACCTTCAACGGGTCCTACAACATTTCACCCAGCATCAGTCCCGATGGTCAGTGGTTGGCCTACATTTCCCGCGTGGGCGGCGCCTATAAGCTGCACGTGATGGATTTGAAGTCGGGCAGCGTGACGGCTGTGACCGACACCTCCGCCGATGAGAATCCCAGCTTTGCTCCCAATAGCCGCCTGATCGTCTATGCCACGCAGCAGCAGGGTCGCGAAGCCCTGATGACCACCACGCTGGACGGCAAAATCAAAGCGCGTCTGGCGGGGCAGGGTGGAGATATCCGCGAGCCCGACTGGGGCCCGTTCCAGAACAAATAAGTTTCCGTTTTTCGAACAACTGCTCTTCAGGAGTTATTAATGAACCGTTTTCCCTTCAAGCGCGTGTCCCTGGCGCTCTCCATCGTCGCCCTCATGGCAGGCTGCAGCTCCGGCGTCAAGCTGGACGATGTGCCGGTCGAAGACCGCGGCGCTACGTCCACCGCACCGGGTGCCAACTCGGGCAGCACGGGCCAAAGCGGCGTGGCTCCTGTGGACCTGTCCCAGTCGGGCCGCGACGCCGCGGGTCCCGTTGGCGTGGCGCGCGTCATTTACTTCGACTTTGACAGCTTCATCGTCAAGCCTGAGTTCCAGTCCGTGTTGGAGGCCCATGCTCGCTTCATGAAGGCGTCTTCCGCCCGCAAGGTCGTGCTGGAGGGCCATACCGATGAGCGCGGTGGTCGCGAGTACAACCTGGCGCTGGGCCAGAAGCGCGCGGAAGCCGTGCGCCGCTCGTTGGGGCTGCTGGGCGTGCAGGACGCGCAGGTGGAGGCGGTGAGCTTTGGGAAGGAAAAGCCGGCGGTGCAGGGCCACACGGAAGACGCGCACTCGCAAAACCGCCGCGTTGAGCTGTCGTACCGTTGATGCCGCGCATGTCTTTGCTCCTGCGCCCGCGGGCGCTGGGCGCGGCGGCGCTGGCCGCCGCTGCCTGCTGGTCGACCCCCAGCTATGCATTGTTCGAGGACAGCGAGGCGCGCCGTGCCATCCTTGAGATGCGCCAGCGTGTCGATGCATTGACGCAGGCCAGCCAGCGTGCGGGTGAACGGTCCGGCGATGAGGTCTCGCAACTACGGCGCAGCCTGCTCGACCTACAGATGCAAATCGAGGCATTACGCACCGAACAGGCGACACTGCGTGGTCAGAACGAGCAGTTATTGCGCGATGTCGCAGAGCTGCAGCGCCGCCAGAAGGACATGGCGCAGGGTGTCGATGAGCGTTTACGCCAGTTTGAGCCCGCGACGGTGACGCTGGACGGGCGCGAATTCCGGGCTGATCCTGCAGAGAAGCGTGATTTTGAGGCGGCCTTGGCGCTCTTCCGTGCAGGTAAGTTCGGTGAAGCCTCCAACGCTTTCAGCAGCTTCGTGCGCCAGTATCCACAGTCCGGTTATGTGCCGTCTGCCCGGTTTTGGCTGGGCAATGCACAGTACGCCACGCGTGATTACAAAGAGGCCATTAACAACTTCAAGGCTCTGTTGTCGGCGGCGCCAGACCATGCGCGCGCTCCCGAGGCGGCCCTCTCGATCGCCAATTGCCAGATCGAATTGAAAGATACGCGGGCTGCGCGCAAGACCCTGGAGGACTTGCTGCGCGTTTATCCGCAGTCGGAAGCAGCAGCCGCTGCGAAGGAACGACTGGCGCGCCTGAAGTGATCACACCCGTTGACGACACGCCAGACTTGGAGCGGCGCTTCGCAGGGCTGGAACGCCTGTTCGGGCAGGAGGGCGCCGCACGCATCCGGAGCGCGCACGTTGCTGTGGTCGGAATTGGCGGCGTGGGTTCTTGGACAGCAGAGGCACTCGCGCGCAGCGGCGTCGGAGCGCTCACGCTGATTGACTTGGACCATGTAGCCGAGTCGAACGTCAACCGGCAAATTCACGCTCTGACCACAACCATAGGCCAAGCCAAGGTACGCGCCATGGCCGAGCGCATTGCCCTGATCAATCCGGCATGTCGGGTGAACTGCGTTGAAGAGTTCGTGGATGCACAGAACTGGCCCACTCTGTTGCCATCTTCGGTGGATGCATTGGTGGATGCATGCGACCAAGTAAACGCCAAGGCCGCAATGGCAGCTTGGGCCGTCTCCACGCGGCTGCCTTTCGTCACGGTAGGTGCTGCCGGGGGTAAGCGTCACGCATATAAAGTCGAGGTAGAAGATCTGGCGTTTACCACGCACGACCCGCTGCTGGCCCAGCTGCGCTATCGCTTGCGCAGGAACCACGGCGCGGCCCGAGAAGGCCGCAAAATCGGCGTCACCTGCGTCTATAGCAAGGAAGCGGTATCAAAGCCACACGCGTCTTGCGGCGTCGGTGAAGGCGACGGATCCCTGAATTGCCATGGTTATGGCTCATCGGTCGCCGTCACGGCCACATTTGGTCAGTGTGCAGCGGGATGGATTCTCGACAAGTTGGCGGAAAGGTCGAAGACCTGAAAACCACGCTATAATCTTTAGCTTTGCTACTGAGAGGTGGCAAAGGCTGGGACGTTAGCTCAGTTGGTAGAGCAGCGGACTTTTAATCCGTTGGTCACAAGTTCGAATCTTGTACGTCCTACCAGAGATACAGAGGGACTGGCTGTCATGGTCAGTCCCTTTTTTTCATCTGGCGTAGCCAAAGCGTAGCCAAGCACATTATCCAGCCGACTTGCAGCGGCCTGCAAGCCTTCAGGCGCCACATGCGCGTACCGCTCCACCATCGAGAGCGTTTTCCACCCCCCAAGTCTTTGAAGCTCATGCGTTGGCGTGCCTGCTTGGCGATGCCATGTCGCGAACGTATGCCGCAGGTCGTGCCAGCGGAAGTTCTCGATCCCGGCTTGCTCCAAGCCTTTCCACCATGCCTTTGTCGAGACATTGGCGATGGGGTGCCCTCGGTACGAGAAAACGTGCGTTGGGTGCTTGCCGATCTGTTTTTGCAGCACGGCCATGGCCATGTCGTTCAGCGGCACCGCGTGCGCTCTGCCGTTCTTGTGCTGCTCGGGAGTGATCCATGCGTGGCGCAACTCCAGATTGATCTGACTCCAGGTCAGCCCGCGCACGTTGCCTTGCCGTAGGCCAGTGGCAACCGAGAAGGCCGCCATGTCCGCTAGGTGGGGCGGGAGGTGTTGCAGCAGCTTCGCGAATTCGGCGGGGGTGAGCGAGCGAATGCGGCCCTCTTTCTCGCGATAGAGCGATACCTTCGGAATGCGCTCGATCCATTCCCATTCATGGCAAGCCTTGCGCAGAATGGTGCGGATCAATGCCAGGTAGCGATTAGCCGTGCTTTGCGTCGCAATCTTCGCTCGCGTTGCCTTGATGTGGTCAATCGTTGCGCGGTCGATTTCATCGAGGTACCGGCCACCGAAGTGCTCGTCCAGCCAGCGCAGAATCGACTTGTCGCGTTCGTGGGTGCGCTTGTGCGCGGTTTCTTCCAAGAACTTCAGCACGGCGTCTTCCCACGTGCGCCGAGGCTTGGCGCCGAGCTTTTCTTGTTCCCATCGTTCGGCCTTCAGCCGATCATGGAACTCTTGGGCCTTGCGTTTTTCGGCAGTCCCAGTGCTGACCTGTAGAGGGCCAGATTCGCCCCGGATTGCCGGGAGTTTGACCCACCAAAAGGACGAGTCTTTTCTTCTGTAGAGCGACATTCAGTTTCTTCCTGAGTACCGGCTACAGACACACGCAGGGTTGATTGTGTCACCAAGTACTCGATCAGCAGAGATTCAACGAACACCCAAGAGCGACCGACCTTGCAGCCAGGTATGAGGCCCGAGCGGGCGCGGGTCATGAGCGTTTGCGGGTGGATGTGCAGCAAGGACGCCGCCTCGCCCACGTTCAAGGTGCGGCTCGTCATGACGCACCCGCATGAAGCGACACGCAACCTATGGACGAATAGGGACCGTCAGCCCATCGCGCAGGTAGCGGGCCATTGGGGTACAGGCGCATTCCGGCAGGCTGGAAAACGCGTCGGTACATGGCTCCAAGAATTTCCCCCGTTGCACGCACCACACGACGACCCGCGACGGTTTTGAGGTCACCAACTCCGAATCGCTGTTTGCACCAACTGGGCAGGTTGAGCCAGCTGCAGATGCCGCGGGCCTGCTGTGTAAGTCCTCCGAGGCCATAGAGTCGCACTCCCTTGGGAAACTGGTGGAACGGGGAAATCTTCGACAGGTACTTCATGAGGTACCCGACAGCGTTTTTTGCGATAACGCGATGCGTCATACCGTGGGGCCACCATCCCTGCTTATCGAACATGGGCAGCTGTAGCCGCTTAGGAAGCCATATCGCCAGGTGGTAATGAAGGGCGCCACGCTGCTGCAATTCAGCGACCCAGAGGTACCTGAAGGGAACCCTGCGTAGCTGACACCAACGGCGTGCAGCCTTGAGGCATTTGGAAATGTGGCGTGGTTGCCAGTCGTCGACCCCGCGGTAGGTCAGGGTGACGAACCAGACGTTTTCACGCATGCCGTTGGGTGTGCCGAAGCGCTGGAGATGTCCACCTGCCCAGACTTGGCGACGCAGGCGCTTGACGCGCCGTTCCATGACTAGATTTCTGGAGAAACCGATATCCAGAAAAGCCGGGCCACTTGTTTTAGATGAGACAAGCCCGGCGGCTTCGCCGCCCGTGGGCGCGCAGCGCGCCGCTTGCCCACCCACGAGCGGCAAATCCGCTGTCTGGACTGCAGAAGAAAAAGAAAGTGATGCAGGTAACCGCATGCGAACTCCAGAAGTTGGAAATTCGCGACAGGTGCGGTGTGTTTGTGAGAGGGAACTTGGCTCCTACGGTAGCTCCTGCTTTCTACCGTAACCCCGATGCGCGGGGCGACCCAGTGTCGGTGTCAGAAATAGCCTGAAATCAAGCTGTCGCAGCAAGAAGTCTATTGTGTATTGGTGTGGATCTCAAGTCGTGAAGCTGATACGACGAGCGCCGCTTGACCACAAGCCCCCACAGGTTCCCCGGCTCCCACCCCCCTGTTCGTCGCAAGCGACGGGGGGTCGCCGGGCCTTCGGCCTGTGGGTTTTGTGGACAAGCTCCGTGATCTACACGGAGCGTGGTTGCGTACACCGTTCCAGCATTTTTGCCTCGGGTGCGTAGTCGCCAATGCCGATTGAATGAGCTTCGGCCTTGATACGCAGATCAAAGAAGTGCGTCATGCAATCAGCGAAGGTTTCCCGATCAGCGTAGGGCCGACCATCAACGCCGAGAAATTTCTCCCCCTTGGGGGCCTTGACGTTGTTGCAAGCCCAATAGAACGCGGCGAGAGCGTGTCTCACCACGTCCTCGGGCCTGATCCAGTCCCAACAGTCAGGGGCTTTGACTGGCGCGGCAAAGGTATGTTTTTGATCACTCATAAAACGTAGCTCCAACGTAGCTGCAGACAGCAGAATTTGGCTACGCTTGGCACCCGGTGACATGGTGCGTGCGTCTGAAAGCCGTGGTTTAGGACTTGGAAAAAGGGCCGGGCAGCCTCTTTTAATCCGTTGGTCACAAGTTCGAATCTTGTACGTCCTACCAAGTTTCAAAGGCTCTGTAGCGATACAGGGCCTTTTTTATTTTTGCTTGGCCAATTGTGAGGGTAGGGGTGCGCCAACGTTTTGCCCCCCCAATAGCTCCGTGATCAGCATGGAAGGCACCCATGACCTGACTGCTTACCTTTGTCGCTGTGCTAGCGATGAGTGGTACAGCGTCGTACTACTCCACCGTACGAGTTTCAATCAGTCCGGGAACAATGGGCACTTCTAAAATGCCTCGACGTCCATCCACTTTTCCAGCCATGAAGACTCTGCTTGCCATTGCGGTTGCTGCATTCACGCTTTCCGGTTGCGCGGTCTATCACGACCATTACGACAACCGTGGAGTGGGTCCCAAGAGCCACCCGCACGGGTGCCCTCCCGGTCAGGCGAAAAAAGGCAACTGCTGATGTGACGCCGCGCTTCGCGCCGTATCGGACTTTTTTTGGGAAAGCTCGGTGTGGCGCAAGAGAGGGCAAAAATGCAGGCCCCCGGCCCTCTGCGGCAGATTACGGCGTGCCCAGGCGCTGGTTCTGTCGGTCAGAGTGCGCCAAGTACGCCTTACGCCCCGGAATCACCGCTAAAGTGGTGGGCTAGGCTGCGCGCGCAGCGCGAGTGCTTTCCTTCCTCCCGCATCCCGGCAAAGTTCCCATGACACTTCACCTCAGCATTGGCCCCCTGGTTTCCCTCATCGCAGGCATCCTGATTCTGATCATGCCCAAACTGCTCAACGTGATCGTTGCGCTGTACCTGATCGTGATGGGCATCCTCGGCCTGTTGGGTATGCACACGCTGCGTTTCTAGCCAGACTTACCGTTTGCGTTTCGACGGTGTGCCCCCCTTGCGTGCGGGCACACCGGCCTTTGCCGAGCGGACTGTCGCCCGGCTGATGGGTTGTTTCGCGCTGGTCCGCGCCAGCGAGGTCGCGGCAAGCCGCACGGGCAGGTACATCACGACCTGTTCTCCGGGCTTGAACTTGCTGGAGGTCTTCACGTCGTTCCAGTCGGCAACGTCTGCGGTGCTGACCTTGTAGCGCCGCGCGATGCTGGCTACGGAGTCGCGCTTGCCCGCGCGGACCGTGGTGCGCCGCGTCACGATTTCGGGGGTGAAGCTGACTTGGCCGTTGTCGGCCAGATGACCCGGGACGTCTGCGCGCATGGTGGCCGCGCGGGGCACCATGAGGGCCGAGCCGGCCTTGATCATCATGCGTGGTGGAATGCCATTCACCTGACGCAAATCGTTTTCGCTCATGCCCGTGCGTTGCGCCGCGGTGGAGACGCTCATCGTGTTGGGCACCGTCCATACCGTCCAACTGGCGTATTGGCCTTCGGTGTAGGCCTCCAGATTCTTGCGGAACACCTGGGCGTTGTCCCAGGGCAGCAGGATCTGCGGCATGCCCGCCGCAAGGATCACGGGCTTGTGCAGCGACGGGTTCAGGGCGCGGAAATCCTCGAGGCGTACGCCGGCGAGACTGGCTACCAGGGTGACGTCCATGTCGCGCGTGATCTCCACGCTCTGAAAGTACGGGTGGTTCTCGATCAACGGCAGCTCGGTGCTGAACTTGTCGGGATTGGCCACGATGTTCTTCACGGCCTGCAGCTTGGGCACGTACATGCGGGTTTCGGCAGGCATCGTCAACTCGGTGTAGCGCGTGCCCAGACCCTGTTTCTCGTTGCGAGCGATCGCGCGGGCCACGCTGCCTTCCCCCCAGTTGTAGGCGGCCAGGGCCAGATGCCAGTCGCCGAACATGCCGTAGAGCTTCTGCAGGTAGTCCAGTGCCGCGCGCGTGGACGCCAGCACATCGCGCCGGTCGTCGCGGAAGGCGTTCTGCTTCAAGTCGAAATAGGTTCCCGTGGCCGGCATGAACTGCCACATGCCCGCGGCCTTGGCGCTGGACACTGCCTGGGGGTTGAAGGCGCTCTCGATGTAGGGCAGCAGCGCCAGTTCTGTGGGCATGCCCCGGCGTTCCAGCTCTTCGACGATATGGAACAGGTACTTGCTGGAGCGCTCGGTCATGCGCTGCATGTAGTCGGGGCGCGTGGCATACCACTGTTCCCGGTCGCGTACCAGATCGGTGTCCAGGTCGGGCATGGAAAAGCCGCGCCGGATGCGGTCCCACAGATCGGCTGGCGCGCTGACGCCAGCCACTGTGTGGCCGCTGGCGGCGCTCGCCGTGATGGGCTGCAATGGTCCCGACGGATACAGCGGCGTATGGCTGGCAGTAGTGGGGTCGGTGGTGGATGCGGCGTTGTCCGTAGGGGCAGTGGTCGCGCAACCGGTCAACCACAGCAGGCTTGCCAGCCCCAGGATGTGCAGAAGTCTCATCGAAATTCGTTTTTCCATTGGCGCAGCGCGGCCAGTACGGCTGCGGGTTCGCGCGGGTCTATGAGGGCGTCGAAGCCGTGGGCGGCTTGGGCTACCGTAGCAACGCGCGTGCGCAGAAAAGGGTTGATGTCGCGCTCGATGGCAATGCGCGACGGCAGTGTGGGCTGATCCGCGCGGCGCCGGGACTCGCATTCGGTGATGTACTGGAGTAGCGCAGCGTTATGGGGTTCCACCGCGCGGGCGAACTTCAGGTTGGACAGCGTGTATTCATGGGCGCAGCATACGCGGGTGTTGCCGGGCAATGCGGCCAGCGTATCCAGCGAGGCCTGCATTTGCGTGGGCGTGCCTTCGAACAAGCGCCCGCATCCACCCGAGAACAGCGTATCCCCGCACAACAGCAGGGGCTCGCCTTCCATGTCCGCACAGTAGTAGGCGATATGCCCCGCCGTATGCCCCGGCACGTCCAGCACGGAAAACGTGAGGCCCAGCGCCTGCAGAGTGTCGCCGCCCGACAGGCGGATGAGGGGCTCGGGCATGGGCTCCGTGGCAGGGCCATACACGGTTGCGCCCGTGGCTTCGCGCAGGGCGTTCACCCCGCCCACGTGGTCGCCATGGTGGTGCGTGACTAGAATCGCTTCCAATGGCAGCCCCATGCTGCGCAGCGCCTGCAACACGGGTTCTGCATCGCCGGGATCCACAACGACCGCACGCTGCGCGTCGTACATCATCCAGATGTAGTTGTCGGCGAAGGCGGGCAATGGCAGCAAGTTCTTCATGACCGGCGAAATTATAGGTTTGCACCACTGGTTCGATACTGCCCCTGGCCGCTACCTGCTGGCCTGGGAGCAGGAGCGTTACGACGAGCTGGTGGCGGACATCTTCGGCTACCACGCGCTGCAGCTGGGCATGCCGGGCCTGCAGGCATTGCGCAGCAACCGCATGCCGCACCGCTGGCTGGCCGTGATGCCGCCGGAGTTGCTGCTAGAGCGTAGCGATGCTCAGGAGCCACCGGCGCTGCTGGCGGATGCGGTCGCGCTTCCGTTTGCCGAGGCCAGCCTGGACCTGCTGGCGCTGCCCCACACCCTGGAGCTGAGCGTGGACCCGCACACGGCGCTGCGCGAGGTGCACCGCGTGCTGGTGCCGGAGGGCAAGGTGGTCATCAGTGGACTCAACCCGCTCAGTCTGTGGGGGTTACGGCAGCGGCGATCGCGCCTGTACCAGCGCTGTGGCGCAGGGGGGCGGCTGTTCCTGCCGGACGTGGGGGAGTTCATTTCACCCGGGCGCCTGCGCGACTGGCTGCGCCTGCTTGGCTTTGAGCTGGAATCCATGAGCTTCGGCTGCTACCGGCCCGCCGTGGCCGGCGACCGCTGGCTGCAGCGCTACGGCTGGATGGACGCGCTGGGTGCGCGCTGGTGGCCGATCTTCGGGGCCGCGTATGTGATCGTCGCCGTCAAGCGCGTGCAGGGCATGCGCCTGCTGGAGCCTTCGTGGCGCAAGGCGCCGCAGGCGGCTGCCGCGCAGGTGCAGGTAGCGCGGCGCCATGGCCCGGGCTGAGGCGACGGGCCATTTTCTTTATTTCTGGGAGCTATTTTTTGAATCAGGTGGTGATCTATACCGACGGTGCGTGCAAGGGCAATCCGGGCCCCGGCGGTTGGGGGGCAGTGCTACGTTCAGGCACGCTGGAGAAAGAGCTGTTCGGTGGCGAACTGGGAACGACCAACAACCGCATGGAACTGATGGCCGTGATCCAGGCGCTGGGCGCGCTCAAGCGCCCCTGCCAGGTGGCGTTGTACCTGGACAGCCAGTACGTCCGCCAGGGCATCACCGAGTGGATCCACGGCTGGAAGAAAAAGGGCTGGCGCACGGCGGCCGGCCAGCCGGTGAAGAACGTGGAGCTGTGGCAGCGCCTAGACGAGCTGGCCCATCAAGCGGGCCACCGCATCGAATGGCACTGGGTGCGCGGCCATGCAGGCGACCCCGGCAACGAGCGCGCTGACATGCTGGCCAACAAGGGTGTGGAGCAGGCGCTGGGCCGCTGAGACCGGGTTCCGGGCCTTGCGGGTGATCAGCCGGTGGTGGCGGTGATGCCCTGCACCGCTTCATGGATGCTCTGAGCCGTCTGCGGGCGCACCAGCCGTGCCGTTTCGCGCCCGTCGCGCAGGAACACGAGCGTGGGCCAGAGTTTCACGCCAAAACTGCGGCCCAGGCGCTGGCCGGGGCCGTCCTCCACCTTGACGTGGCGCACATCGTCCCGGTCTTCGAGGGCCTGCTCGATGAGCGGCTGGGCGCGCTGGCAGTGGCCGCACCAGGGCGTACCGAACTCCAGCACGGTGGGGCCCAGCCACTGGTCCACCGTTTCACGCGAAGGCGGCTGAGCGAGATGGGTGGCGGCAAACGGCATGGCGGCTCCTGCAAGGATGGCGATGGGGGCAGGGTAGGGCTGCGGCGCACGCGGCCAAGCCGGCCGCCGCTGCGCGGGCGTGTCAGATCACGCCGTCAAACATCATCACATCGACCATGTCGCCAGGTGCCACGTTGCCCTGGCCGTGGTGCAGCACGATGAGGCCGTTGGCTTGCACCATGGAACTGAGCACC
Source organism: Diaphorobacter sp. C33 (assembly GCF_030503915.1). Classification (NCBI taxonomy): domain Bacteria; kingdom Pseudomonadati; phylum Pseudomonadota; class Betaproteobacteria; order Burkholderiales; family Comamonadaceae; genus Diaphorobacter; species Diaphorobacter sp. C33. Next base: position 1,408,811 of record NZ_CP129980.1, on the reverse strand, counting down.
CCTGAGCCCTGGTTGCCCGTGGTGCGCACCTGCAGCGTGCCGTCCGCGGCCGTGGTGACCAGGCCGCGCTGGTATTCGGTGCGGCCGGGTTTCTTGCGCATGGCCTCGGTGCTGACGGCGCGCAGCAGCGGCGGTGCGCCGCGCGTGCAGCCCATCATGCGCAGCAGCGCGGGGCGGACGAAAGCCAGGAAGGTGACCATCACCGCCACAGGATTGCCTGGCAGCCCGAACAGCACGCTGCTGCCGTTTGCACTCTGAATGCTTCCATTTTGATAGCTGTTAACTCTTGATGGAAGCGCGTTAGGATCGGATTTGGCTTGTAATTCGGGCCGAATGCGGCCCACCGCCATTGGCCGGCCCGGGCGCATGGCGATGCGCCAGAACGCCACGTCGCCCAGCTGCTTCATCATGGTGCGCGTGTGGTCGGCCTCGCCCACGCTCACACCGCCGCTGGTAATGATGGCGTCGGCTTCGGTGGCCGCACGGCGGAAGGCGGCTTCCAGCAGTGTGGGCTCGTCGCGCACCACACCCAGGTCGATCACCTGGACGCCCAGACGTGTCAGCAGGCCAAAGACCGTGTAGCGGTTGCTGTCGTACACCGCGCCCTCGCGCGGTGGCTCGCCCAGGCTGAGGATCTCGTCGCCCGTGGAGAAATAGGCCACGCGCACCCGGCGGTACACCGTCACCGTTTTTAGGCCCAAACTGGCCACCAGGCCAATAGCAGCAGGCGCTAGCAGCTCTCCTTTTGCTAGCGCTACGCGGCCTTGCATGAGGTCTTCCCCCAGCAGGCGGCGGTTGTCGCCCCGGCGCAGCACGTCGGGTGCGATGCGGATGTGGCCGTCGGGCTCGGCAGTGGTGAACTCCTGCGGCACCACGGTGTCCAGCCCTGCCGGCATGATGGCGCCGGTCATGATCTTCACGCACTCGCCAGCGGCCACGGTGCCGGTCCAGGCGGCGCCGGCAAAGGCTGTGGAGCCGACCGGGCGCAGCACCAGCGGTTGGCCGGGCTGCAGTTGGGCGCCGTCGAAGGCGTAGCCGTCCATGGCCGAATTGTCGTGCGGCGGCACGCTGACGGGCGAGACCACGTCCCGCGCAAGCACGCGGCCCAGGGCGTCGAAGATGCCGACTTCTTCGGTGCTGGTGACGGGCGCGACCAGGCGCTCCAGGAAGGTGTTCACATCGGCGGCACGCAGCGCCTGCGGGTCGTAGCCCTGCAACTCGGCGGCGATCTGGTCAATGGTTTTCATGCGGTATGGGCAAGGAGGGTTGCAGCTCAGCGGTGGCCCAGGCCTTCCAGGGCGTGCAGCTCGGCCAGGGTGTTGGCGTTGTAGAAAGCATGCGGGTCGTCGCCCGGCTGGTCGAACGGAACCACGGCGCAGGCGTGCTGTTCGGTCCAGCGGTCGATCTTGCGCCCGCCGCCCTGCGTGAAGCGCACCAGGCTCTCCAGCAGCGTCACGCGCAGCAGGCAAAACACCGGCTGGGTGCGCACGCGCACGGTGCCATCGCGCTCGTCGGCCTCGGGTGCCGCTGCCATGGCAATGTCGGCGCCCTCGCGCATGGCGGCCTGGGCCAGGCGTGCGGCAAGGTCTGGCGGGAACAGCGGTGTGTCGCAGGGCACGGTGAGCAGCCAAGGGGCCTCGCAGCGCTCCAGCCCTGTGAGAAAGCCCGCCAGCGGGCCTGCGTAGTCGGCAAGGCCATCAGGCCACACCGGCACTCCGAATGATTCATAGGCCGCCAGGTTGCGGTTGGCGTTGATCATCACGTCGCCCACCTGCGGCTGCAGCCGCATCAGCGTGTGCAGCGCCAGCGGCAAGCCGCGGAAGTTCTGCAGGCCTTTGTCCACCCCGCCCATGCGGGAGCCGCGGCCGCCGGCGAGGATGAGGCCTGTGATGTCGTGGGTGTCGATCATGGGAAAGAAGAAGGGTGGTGAACGGCGCGCCGGGGCAGGTCCCTGCGGCGCGGCGGCGGGTCAGCCGCCGATGTAGCTCATCTCGATGCGCCGCTGGCCGCTGCCCGTCTCGGGTGGCAGGCTGGCACGCAGCTCGGAATAGCGGTCGCCGCGCCCCTGCCAGATGTGGGCGATGGCGGCGCTGATCTGCACGTCGCTGGCATTGCCGCGCAGCAGGCTGCGCAGGTCCCAGCCTTGCGAGGCAAACAGGCACAGGTACAGCCGGCCCTCCATGGACAGGCGCGCGCGGTTGCAGTCGCCGCAGAAGGCCTGCGTGACGCTGCTGATCACGCCCACTTCGCCCAAGCGCGGGTCGTGGCGACCGTCGGGGCCGGCGTAGCCCCAGCGCTTGGCGGTCTCGCCGGCGGACTGCGCGGCCAGCGGCACCAGCGGCAGCTCGGCCTGCAGCCGCGCGATGACTTGGGCGGAGGGCAGCACCTCATCCATGCGCCAGCCATTGGTGGCGCCCACGTCCATGTATTCGATGAAGCGCAGCGTGATGCCGGTGCCGCGAAAGTGGCGCGCCATCGCCGGGATCTCGTGGTCGTTGGTGCCGCGCTTGACCACCATGTTGACCTTGATGTGCTCCAGGCCCGCCGCCTGCGCGGCCTCGATACCGGCGAGCACGTCGGCCACCGGAAAGTCCACGTCGTTCATGCGGCGGAACACGTCGTCCTGCAGGCTGTCCAGGCTCACGGTGACGCGCCGCAGGCCCGCGGCCTTGAGGGCGCGCGCCTTGCGCGCCAGCAGAGATCCATTGGTGGTCAGCGTGAGGTCGGGCACGCGGCCCTCCAGCGTGCGCAGTTCCGCCAACTGGGCAACCAGGTTCTCCAGGTCCTTGCGCAGCAGCGGCTCGCCGCCGGTGAGGCGGATCTTGCGCACGCCATGCGCCATGAACAGGCGCGCCAGCCGCGTGATCTCTTCAAAGCTCAGCAGGTCGCTGTGCGGCAGGTAGCGGTAGTGCTTGTCGAACACTTCCTTGGGCATGCAGTAGCCGCAGCGGAAGTTGCAGCGGTCCGTCACGCTGATGCGCAGGTCGCGCAAGGGACGGGAGAGCGTGTCCTGCAGCAGTCCGGTAGCGGGTGCCGCGGCCAGGAGCGCAGGGGGCTGCAGCACCTTGCTGCGCTGATCCACGAGGGGAATGACACGTTCAGCCATGGCGAAATTGTGCCCCATCGGCGTCGTAGGGGTATGGCGGCTGCCCGCTAAATTGATGTTGATCAATCTGCTGTCACGGCAGCGACATGAGGTGCCTTTGACCAGTGTCATAGGGGGCGCGGGAGGGCGATTTGAGAATACGGCGCATGCAGAACCAACGCCCAGTCCCCACCCCTCCCTCCGTCGCCGCCTGCCGGCGCGGCCGCCGCACCGCTGTGCGCGCGCTGGCCACCGTGTTGCTGGTGCCGGCCCTGCCGCTGTCGGCCCAGGCGCGCATGGCCCTGGCCACGGCCATCAACCGCACGGCGCGCTTTCGGGCGCTGTCCCAGCGCACCGCCAAGGTCTACGGCCAGCTGTACCTGAACGTGGGTGCCGCGCGCGCCCGCGATGCGCTGGAACACACCCGCCGGCAGGTGCATTCCGGCTTCGAGGACATGGACCGCCAGAGCTGGCCGCCCGAGGTGGCGCGGCTGCTGGCGGACGTGCGCCGCAACGCGGACCGCCTGGACGCGCTCACGGCCCAGGCGCCGACGAAGGAGGGCTTTCAGGCCGTGTCGGCCCAGGCCGACCAAATGCTGGCTGCTGCCAACACCACCACCGAGGCCCTCGAGCGGCTGGCCCAGGCGCCCACGGCACGCCTGGTCAACACCGCCGGGCGCCAGCGCATGCTGTCGCAGCGCCTGGCCAAGAACTATGAGCTGTTGGCCGCCGGCCTTGACAGCCGCACGGTGCGCGAGCAGATGACGGGCGACGCCGATGAGTTCCAGCGTGCCCTCGCGCAGTTGAACAAGGCTCCCATCTCCACCCTGGCCATCCGCTCGGCACTGGAACTGGGCCAGGCGCAGTGGGTGTTTTTCGAGGCCGCCCTCAAGCGCCAGCCAGACCCGCGCGGCCTGGAAAACGTGGCCACCACCAGCGAGCGCCTGCTGGAGGTTACGGACAGCTTGACTTCGCTGTACGAGGTGGCCCTGCAGGACGTGCTGGGCTGACCCCCTGCGGCCACAAGAGCAACTGCGTGTCTCATCGGCGCGGCGCCCGGCTGCGCCGCTTTTCCGGGGGAGGGAAGGCCGACGTGGCTGGGCTGGTTGCCCCGCTGGGCAGCAGCTGTGGCGCGCGGGACACGGCTTTGGCTCGACCGCCCAGCCGCGAGTCCCCGGCGGATGTGCCACGCCACTCTCCACTCGCTCTACTAACCAGGGCTGGCTAACCAGGGGTTGGCGCAGGCCGTCCGTCGGGCCGAGCCGTTCAAGCGCTATTCATCCTCCGCGAGTGGCCGGATGGTGAACCTGAGCTGGGCGCCAGCACATGCGGTCGATCTAAATCAGGTCTATAGGTAAAAAGTGCCTCTAGCGCCTGTGGAGCAAGCGCGGGCAGCTATTGAATCGGGAGCGGTTGCTGATCAGGCTGCCTTCGGCGTGCGCGGCGCGCGGCCGTAGAACTGCGGGTAGTGCTCCTTCACTCCCTGACCGCTGAAGTCCCAACCCGCGCACTGGCCCAAGTGGCGCGGCGGCTCGTCGCCTTCATTCTGGAATGCGGCGTGAATCGTCTGGAACGTGGCCGTGGCCAGGTTGAACAGCAGTTCCCGCAGATGGGTGCAACCGGCCACGCCGCCCAGGTGGGTCTGGATGGACTGGCGCCAGCCGCGCGCCATGCTGCAGCCCACCATCGCCTGCAGGGCGCGCTGCGCTTGTGTGCAGCCCGCCAGGGGGTGGGCATCCATGGCGGACTCGATGGCGCGCACCACCAGGTCGCGGTCCACGGTGACGCGCAGCCACAGGTGGTGGATGGGTTCGCCCGCGCGGCGCACGCCGTCCGGGTAGCGCAGCGACGGCAGGTCCTGCGGCTTGCTGTCGTGCAGCTCGCCCTCGATGTCCCAGAGCCCGTCCTCGCGCTCGTAACCCTGGTAGGTGACGCGTCGGACATGGCGGGCAGTGCGGGGGACAGGGGATGACAGAGGCATGGGTTCGAGATGGGAAACGTATCAGCGGGCAAGCGAGCACTGGCGGGGCACCGCAGGGCACGCGGCTCGCAGGGATCAGCCGTGGCGGATGGCCACGGTCTTGAGGGTGGTGAAGCCGTAGAGCGCCTCGAAACCCTTCTCGCGTCCGTGTCCGCTGGACTTCACGCCGCCAAACGGCAATTCGACGCCGCCGGCTGCGCCGTAGTTGTTGATGAACACCTGGCCGCTGGCAATGCGCCGCGCCATGCGGAACTGGCGCGCGCCATCGCGCGTCCACACGCCCGCCACCAGACCAAAGGGCGTGCCGTTGGCGAGCTCCACGGCGTGGTCTTCGTCGTCGAAGGGCATGGCGGCCAGCACGGGGCCGAAGATTTCCTCCTGCGCCAGGCGGTGCTGCGCCGGTACGTCGCGCAGCAGGGTGGGGGCCTGGTAGAAGCCCGTGTCGGGCGCTTCGTCCACCACGGTGCCCTGCGCGGCCAGGGGAATGCCAGCTACCTGCGCATCGGACAGGTAATCCCACACGCGCTGCTGCTGGCTCTGGCGGATCAGCGGCCCCAGGTCCAGGTCCATGGCGGCGGGGCCCACGCGCAGCGCCTCGAAGGCCTTTGACAGGCGCTCCAGCAGCGGTTCGTAGATCAGGGAATCGATCAGCACGCGCGAGCCGGCCGAGCAGGTTTGCCCAGCGTTCTGCACGATGGCGTTCACGAGCACGGGCACGGCGGCGTCCAGGTCGGCGTCGGCAAAGACGATCTGCGGGCTCTTGCCGCCCAGCTCCAGCGTGACCGGGCAGTGGCGCTCGGCGGCGGCCTGCTGGATCAGCGTGCCCACCTTGGGGCTGCCGGTGAAGCTGATGTGCTGGATGCCGGGGTGGCGCGCCAGCGCGTCGCCGACCTCGTGGCCGTAGCCGGTCACGAGGTTCAGCGCGCCGGCAGGGAAGCCCACCTCGACCGCCAACTGGGCCACGCGCAGCAGGGACAGGCAGGCGTCCTCGGCCGGCTTGACCACGCACACGTTGCCGGCCGCCAGTGCGGCGCCCACGCAGCGCCCGAAGATCTGCATGGGGTAGTTCCACGGCACGATGTGGCCGGTCACGCCATGCGGCTCGCGCCAGGTCAACACGCTGAAGCCGTCGGGGTAGGGAATGGTCTCGCCGTGCAGCTTGTCGCAGGCGCCGGCGTAGAACTCGAAATAGCGCGCCAGGGCGTGTGCGTCGGCCCGTGCCTGCCGGGTGGGCTTGCCGCAGTCGCGTTGCTCGATGGCGGCCAACTCCTCGGCATGCTCGGTGATCTTGGCCGACAGCCGCATCAGCAGCCTGCCACGCTCGGCCGGGGCCAGCTTGCGCCACACGCTGTGGTAGCACTGCTGCGCCGCATGCACGGCGGCATCGATGTCCTCGGCCGTGCCGCGCTGGATTTCGTCGTACGGCTGGCCGTCGGAGGGGTCGATCACGGCAATGGTGCGGCCCGAAGTCGAGGCCACGCCGGCGTTGGCGATGTGGTGGAGCTGCATGGGCCTGATTGTGCGGCAGGCGCGCGCAGCGTGCTGGGCTACGAGCCGGAATGCCGTCCAGCGCCCAAGGGACGGGCGCTGGCAGCTTCTCTTTTGATAGTGCCGGGTCAGCCGGCGTGGAACTTCACCACCAGCGGCACGATGAGCAGCGCCACGATGTTGATGATCTTGATGAGCGGGTTGACCGCCGGGCCGGCCGTGTCCTTGTAGGGGTCGCCCACGGTGTCGCCGGTGACGGCGGCCTTGTGCGCGTCGCTGCCCTTGCCGCCGTGGTGGCCGTCCTCGATGAACTTTTTGGCGTTGTCCCAGGCGCCGCCGCCGGTGCACATGCTGATGGCCACGAACAGGCCCGTGACGATGGTGCCCATGAGCAGCCCGCCCAGCGCCTTCGGCCCCAGCGCCAGGCCCACGATGATGGGCACCGCCACGGGCAGCAGGCTGGGGATGATCATCTCCTTGATGGCGGCGCTGGTCAGCATGTCGACCGCGCGGCCGTACTCGGGCTTGGCCGTGCCTTCCATGATGCCTGGGATCTCGCTGAACTGGCGACGCACCTCCACTACCACGCTGCCGGCGGCGCGGCCCACGGCCTCCATGGCCATGGCGGCGAACAGGTAGGGAATGAGCCCGCCGATGAACAGGCCCACGATGACCATCGGGTCGCTCAGGTCGAAGCGGATCGCCTGGCCGAAGCTCTCCAGCTTGTGCGTGTAGTCGGCGAACAGCACCAGTGCTGCCAGGCCTGCCGAGCCGATGGCGTAGCCCTTGGTCACGGCCTTGGTGGTGTTGCCCACGGCGTCCAGCGGGTCGGTGATGTCGCGCACGCTGCTGGGCAGCTCGGCCATCTCGGCAATGCCGCCAGCGTTGTCGGTGATGGGGCCGTAGGCGTCCAGCGCCACCACGATGCCCGCCATGCTGAGCATGGACATGGCGGCCACGGCCACGCCGTACAGGCCCGCCAGCGTGTACGACACGATGATGGCCGCGCACACGAAGATCACCGGCCAGGCCGTGGAGCGCATGGACACGCCCAGACCCGCGATGATGTTGGTGCCGTGGCCCGTGGTGGACGCCTGCGCGATGTGGCGCACGGGCGAATATTGCGTGCCGGTGTAGAACTCCGTGATCCACACCAGCGCCGCCGTCAGCACCAGGCCCGTGGCGCAGGCACCGAACAGCCGCATCTGCGCGCCCGAGCCGCCCAGCGCGTTGTCGGGGATGACCCAGGCCGTGACGAACCAGAACGCGACGAGCGACAACACGCCCGCGATGGCCAGCCCGCGGTACAGCGCGGGCATCACGTTGCGCATGCCCGGGCCGGCTTGCACGAAGAAGCAGCCGATGATGGAGGCGATGATGGAGACGGCCCCCAGCGCCAGCGGGTAGGTCACGGCCGCGACGGGCGCAGCACCCACCAGCAGCGCGCCCAGCACCATCGTGGCGATGAGGGTGACGGCATAGGTCTCGAACAGGTCGGCCGCCATACCGGCGCAGTCGCCCACGTTGTCGCCCACGTTGTCGGCGATCACGGCGGGGTTGCGGGGGTCGTCCTCGGGGATGCCGGCCTCCACCTTGCCGACCAGGTCCGCGCCCACGTCGGCACCCTTGGTGAAGATGCCCCCGCCCAGGCGGGCAAAGATGGAAATCAGCGACGAGCCGAACGCAAAGCCGATCAGCGGGTTGAGCAGCGCCGGCAGGCTGGCCGTGGGGGTGAGCCGGCCATTGCCGACCAAGAACCACGCGAAGGCGGTCACGCCCAGCAGTCCCAGGCCCACCACCAGCATGCCAGTGATGGCCCCGCCGCGGAAGGCAACCTGCAGCGCCGGGCCCATGCCCTGCGTGGCGGCCTGGGCCGTGCGCACGTTGGCGCGCACCGAGACGTTCATGCCGATGAAGCCGCAGGCGCCGGAGAGTACCGCGCCGATGACGAAGCCCACGGCGGTGGTGCCGTCCAGGAACGCCGCAATGAGGATGGCCAGCACGATGCCGACGAAGGCGATGGTCTTGTATTGCCGTGCGAGATAGGCCGCCGCGCCCATCTGGATGGCGCCGGCGATTTCCTGCATGCGGGCGTTGCCCGCGTCCTTGGAAAGGATCCAGCTGCGTGCCCACAGTCCGTAGGCCACAGCAATCAGTCCGCAAACCAAAGCCAGGATGAGAGGGGCAGTCAGCGCCGAGGTGGAACCAGCCATTCGTTATCTCCATCGGTTGTCAGTTGCACGGAGGGGGAAGCGCAACGCATGGGGGAAGTGCTTCCGCTGCGTTGCTTCCTCGTGCCCCGGTGGCGGGAGACGATTGGCCAACGCAGCCATTTAACGCGAAACCCCCGGTGCAAGCAAGCTGCAAGGGGCGTGCGCCTAAAATCACGGGCCGCCTTGCGCACCGCCCCCGGGGCGAAGGCCGTGTCATTCCAACCACTCAACCCCCAAACCATGTCGCTGAACAACGTCAAGCCCGGCAAGAACATTCCCGAAACCTTCAATGTGGTGATCGAGATCCCGGCGGAATCCGATCCCATCAAGTACGAAGTGGACAAGGAGTCGGGTGCCGTCTTCGTGGACCGTTTCCTGACCACGGCCATGTACTACCCCTGCAACTACGGCTACGTGCCCCAGACCCTGTCGGGCGACGGCGACCCGGTGGACGTGCTGGTGATCACCCCGTACCCGCTGCACCCCGGCGTGGTGGTGCCCTGCCGCGCGCTGGGCATCCTGAAGATGGAAGACGAGGCCGGCGTGGACGGCAAAGTGCTGGCCGTGCCCACCACCAAGATCCTCAAGATGTACGAGCCCTGGAAGACCGTGGAGGATGTGAACCCCATGCGCCTGAAGGCCATCAGCCACTTCTTCGAGCACTACAAGGACCTGGAAGAAGGCAAGTGGGTCAAGGTGCTGGGCTGGGAAGGTATCGACGCCGCCCACAAGGAAATCCTGGACGGCGTGGAAAACTACAAGAAAGCCTGATGGTGGCGGGGTGCGGCCCGTATCGCGCCCACTGCCTCATCCAGCCCGCTGGCACATGCCCGCGGGCTTTTTTCTTGCAGGGATTTCGGCTTCTGGCAAAATTGTCAGCATAAGTAACCGATGACTGCTATGCTGCCAGGGCGTGCGCGACGCTGGTGTGGCCGGCGGTGCCCGACCTGCGCGCAAGCGCGAGAACATTTCCCTAGGAGTTGCCATGTCGTCTTCCATCGCCCAGCGTCCTTCGTACGGCAACGCCAACGCCAGCGGTGCCGCGGAATACCTGACCTTCCGCCTGGGTGAGGAGGAGTACGGCATCGACATCCTGCGCGTGCAGGAAATCCGCTCCTACGAGCAACCCACCCGCATGGCGCACGCGCCGGAGTTCATCAAGGGCGTGATCGATCTGCGCGGCGTGATCGTGCCGATCGTCGACCTGCGCCTGAAGCTGCAATGCGCCAGCGCCGACTACACCGACTTCACCGTGGTCATCATCCTCAACGTGGGTGGCACGGTGTTGGGCGCTGTGGTGGATGCCGTGGCCGACGTGGTGGCTCTGCCGGCCGATGCCATCAAGCCTGCACCGCAGTTCCAGGGGCAGGTGGATTCGTCCTTTGTGCGTGGCATCGCGACCGTGGGCGAGCGCATGCTGATCGTGGTGGACATCGAATCGCTGCTCAGCAGTTCTGAGATGGGATTGGTGCAGTCGGTCGCGACGGCCTGAGGGCCTTCTCGCTGTATCTCTGCCAAGCGCGCCCATGGGCGCGCTTTTTCATGGCCGCGTCCAGCCCGTCAGCCTGCCTGCCGGAAGGGGTTGCGCGCGTGCAGATCCTCCAGGTAGTGCTCCACGCCTTCGCCTTCACGCGCCAGGAACCGGTCCACGGCTTCGGCAAACGCCGGGTGCGCCAGCCAGTGGGCGCTCTGCGCGCGCACGGGCAGGAGGGCGCGCGCCATCTTGTGTTCGCCCTGCGCACCGCCTTCGAAACGGTGCACGCCCTGCGCGATGCACCACTCGATGGGCTGGTAGTAGCAGGCCTCGAAATGCAGGCAGTCCACCCGTTCTAGCGCACCCCAGTAGCGGCCATAGGCCACGGATTGCATGTCATCTGGGGTGTTTACGCAGTTGGGATAAGCGCCAACAGCTATCAAACTGGTAGCGATGGGGTGGCCTGCGCGCTCCGCCACGAAAAGCACCCAGGCCTCGGGCATGTGCTGCTGCATGGCGTGGAAGAAGGCCCGCGTCAGGTAGGGCGGATTGCCGTGCTCCAGGTAGGTGCGCTCGTAGCAGCGGTAGAAGAAGTCCCAGTCTGCTGTGGTGATCTGCGTGCCCCGCAGCACGCGAAAGCACACCCCCGCCTGGGCCACGCGCCGGCGCTCCTGGCGGATCTTCTTGCGCTTGTCCTGGTTCAGGGAGGCGAGGAAGTCCTCGAAATCCGCGAACCTTGCACCGTCCATGGGCCGCCGGTTGTGCCAGTGGAACTGCACGGTGCTGCGCAGCAGCATCCCCGCCTGGTGCGCTGCAGCCAGATCCTGCTGCGCGCCGAACAGCAGGTGCAGGGACGACAGCTCCGCCTGCTCCGCCCAGTCCAGCACGGCACGCAGCAGGGCATCCCGCCCGGCATCGTCGCAGGCCATCAGCCGGGTGCCGGGCACCGGCGTGAACGGCACGGCGGCCACGGCCTTGGGGTAGTACGCCAGCCCGTGGCGGGCGTAGGCATCGGCCCAGGCCCAATCGAACACGTACTCACCGTACGAGTGCGCCTTGGCGTACACGATGCAGGCGGCCTGCAGGTCCGTGCCCGCCCACAGGGTGAACACGACGGGCGTCCAGCCCCGGGCGGGCGTGGCGCTGCCGCTGTCTTCGAGCGCGCACAGGTAGGCATGGCGCAGGAAGGGCGTGGGGTGAGGCTGGAGCGCCAGCAGTGCGTCCCATGCATCGGCGCCCACGCGATGGATCGAGTCGTGCAGGTGCAATGCGTAAGCAGGCGTGCTGGCAGGGCAGGGTGTGGTCATGCAGTGGGCGGTGCCGCAATCAGGGCAGGGCGCATCATGTCCCCAAAGCCCGGACCGCGTGGCCGTGGGGATTTCTCCGCGGTAGCGCAGCCTGCTTAAAAATGAGGCGGTGCAGGGGCGGGCGTTACGAATCAACCACTTAAGCCGCATGTGCCCGCCTCGCCCGCAGCTTATCCACAGGTCTGTCCCTGGCCTGTGGGGACAAGCGCGCAGCCGGGGCGTGCCGCAGGGGCAAGGCGCGGCTCGGGGCGGCGCCAGGGCCCGGGTGACATAATCGTCCGAGACCAACCCGCCCCGCTATTCCCATGCCGTTCGTCATCAGCATCGCCCAACTCAACTTCGTGGTGGGCGACGTGCCGGGCAATGCCCAGAAGATTCTTGCGGCCGCGCGCGATGCCCATGCTGCCGGCGCCCGGCTGCTCCTTACGCCCGAATTGGCGCTGTGCGGCTACGCGGCCGAGGATCTGTACCTGCGGCCAGCCTTCGTGCAGGCGTGCGAGCAGGCACTGGAAGGGTTGGCGGCCGCTACGGCGGATTGGCCGGGGCTGACGGTGGTCGTGGGGCACCCGCGGCGCGTGGCGCACGGGGTGGGCGAGGGGGGGCGCGGCCTGTGCCACAACGCGGCCAGCGTGCTGCGCGCGGGGCGTATCGAGCACACCTATGCCAAGCAGTACCTGCCTAACTACGAAGTCTTCGACGAACGCCGCTATTTCGTCCCCGGGGATGAGAACTGCGTGTTCGAGGTCGAGGGCGTGCGCATGGGCCTGCTGATCTGCGAGGACGCGTGGTACCCCGGGCCGGCGCGCAGCGCGCGGGAGGCGGGCGCGCAGGTGCTGGTCACGCTCAATGCGTCGCCCTACCACCTGGGCAAGGCTGTCGAGCGCGAACAGGTGATGCGCGAGCGCGTGCTGGAAACCGGCCTGCCCCTGGTCTATGCGCACTTGGTCGGCGGGCAGGACGAGGTGGTTTTCGAGGGCCGATCCTTCGCGCTGAATGCCGATGGCAGCGTGGCGGCTCGTGCGCCAGGATTTGAAGAAAAAACGCTGCTGATCAAGGTGCAGCAAGCGCAAGCAGCTATTGTTTTGGAAGCGCCAGTGGCGCCACACGAGGGCTGGGAGGCGGAGCTGTGGTCCGCCCTGGTGCTGGGCGTGCGCGACTACGTGGGCAAGAACGGCTTCCCCGGCGTGCTGCTGGGCCTGTCGGGGGGCATGGACTCGGCGCTGGTGCTGGCCATTGCCGTGGACGCGCTGGGCGCCGACAAGGTGCGCACAGTGATGATGCCCTCGCCCTACACGGCCGACATCAGCTGGATCGATGCCCGCGACATGGCCGGGCGGCTGGGGGTGCGCTATGACGAAATCGCCATCGCCCCGCAGTTCGAGGCTTTCAAGACCGCGCTGGCGCCGCAGTTTGCCGGCCTGCCGGAGGACACGACGGAAGAGAATCTGCAAGCGCGCATCCGCGGCATGCTGCTGATGGCGCTGTCGAACAAGTTCGGCAGCCTGGTGCTGACGACGGGCAACAAGAGCGAGCTGGCCACGGGCTACTGCACGCTTTACGGCGACATGGCCGGCGGCTTTGCCGTGATCAAGGACGTGGTCAAGACGCGCGTGTTCGCCCTGGCCCGTTGGCGCAACGCCAATGACCCGTATGGCACCGGCGCGAATCCCATTCCCGAGCGCATCATCACCCGTCCGCCCAGTGCCGAACTGCGTCCCGACCAGAAAGACCAGGACAGTCTGCCGCCCTACGAGATACTGGACGCCATCGTCGAGCGCTACATGGAAAATGACGAGCCTCTGGAAGACATCGTGCGCGCCGGCTTTGAACGTGCGGATGTCGAACGCGTGACCCGGCTCATCAAGCTCAACGAATACAAGCGCCGCCAGGCGCCTGTGGGCGTGCGTGTCACGCGCCGCAGCTTCGGCAAGGACTGGCGCTACCCGATCACCAACCGATTCAGGGCCTGAGCCCCCTGTGGCGGCCGCTGGGTCGCCGTGCCGTGCCCGCCGCTTTTTAGATATTTGAGGAGTTTCCCATGCAAATGATCACCGCCGTCATCAAGCCCTTCAAACTGGAGGAAGTCCGCGAGGCCTTGGCTGAATGTGGGGTGACGGGGCTGACGGTGACCGAGGTGAAGGGCTTCGGCCGGCAAAAGGGCCATACCGAGCTGTACCGTGGTGCTGAGTACGTGGTGGACTTCCTGCCCAAGGTCAAGATCGAGGTGGTGGTGCGCACCGAAGACGTGGACCGCTGCGTGGACGCGATCGTAGGCGCGGCGCGCACCGGCAAGATCGGTGACGGCAAGATTTTCGTCACCGCCGTGGAGCGCGTGGTGCGCATCCGCACCGGCGACCTGGACGACGCCGCGGTGTAACGAACGGCACGTCTGCCAATCCCGCGCACGCCAGCGCGGTGGGACAGCCGTCAGATCACGCTGCGCAGGGGGATGGCGCTGGCATTCGCGCCTGCGTCCTGCACCAGCGCGGTGAGCAGGGCATCGGGCTCCGTACCCACGCGGATCAGGCCCATCTGCCATTCTCCCATGAGCCCGCCATGTACCGCATGCTGCAGGAAGCCCAGCATGCCGCCGTAGTAGCCGTCGGTGTCCAACAGGCCGATGGGCTTGTCGTGGTAGCCCAGCTGGCGCCAGGTCCAGACTTCGAACAGCTCTTCCAGTGTGCCGATGCCGCCCGGCAGGGCGACGAAGGCATCGCTGCGCTCGGCCATCATGGCCTTGCGCTCGTGCATGGTCTGCACGATGTGCAGCTCATCGCAGAAGTGGTTCGCCAGTTCCTTGTCCACGAGAGCCTGCGGAATGATGCCCACGACCCGGCCGCCTGCCACGCGCGTGGCCTCCGCCACCGTGCCCATGAGGCCGCTGCGGCCGCCGCCGTAGACCAACTGGCCGCCGTGGCGGCCTATCCAGTGGCCCACGGCCGTGGCCGCTTCTGTGAACAAGGGGTTGTTGCCCGGGCGAGAGCCCAGGTACACGCAGATCGAAAAAGCGACATCAGCCATGTAGGAACCTTTGGTAGAGCGCGGCCGCCCACACGGCTGCGCACAGCAGCAGGCTGAGCAGCACCGCTGCGCTGCCCAAGTCCTTGGCGCGCTTGGACAGCGGATGCAGTTCATGCCCGATGCGATCGATGGCGGCCTCGATGCCGGAGTTGAGCAACTCGGTGATCAGCACCAACACCACCACCGCCGCCAGTACAGCAGTCTGCATCCAGTCCCGACCGATGTAAAAGGACGAAGGCAACAGCAGGGCTGCCAGGCACACCTCCTGGCGAAACGCCTTTTCTTCCCAGCCTGACCGCAGGCCCGTCAGGGAGTAGCCCGTGGCATGCCACAGCCGGCGCAAGCCGGTGCGTTGCTTGTGGGGGTGTGGTGCGGAGGAGGTGGGATCAGGCATTCGGACGGTGATTGTCGCGCTATGGGAAGGCGAACTGCAGGGGTTGTGCGCATAGCTTGCGCGTCAGATGCACACGTGCGTGGCCCAGTCCGCCCCTCAACCCTTGCGGCGGGGCGGCACTTCGTAATGCACCAGGCGGGTACCGGCGAGTGCGTCGTGCCAGAACTGGCGTTGCGGGTGAAATCGGCTGAGCAGGGCCCATACCGCGACCCAGCCCGCCACGATGACGGTGGCTTCGCCCGCGGACAGTTGAAAGGGTGCGATCACCGCCAATGGGGGCAGGAACCACAGCCAGCACAACAAGTAGCGCAGCAGCGCCCGTGGTTGCGAGAGGGAGCGCCCCTGCCGGTCTTCCACCCGGATGTGCCAGGTCTTCATGGCAAGCGTGTGTCCCTGGGACCAGAACCAGACGAAGTAGATGCCGAACACCACGAACAGAAAGGCCTGCAGCGCGTGGCGGTTGTCCAGCCCATGCCGCGTCTGTGTCAGGGTGCCGAACAGGTAGCCCGCGATGAACACCACCCCGAACATCAACATGCCCTCATACAACCAGCAGGCCATGCGGCGCCGCAGCGGAGGGGCGATCGCGCGGGATGCCGCCGGGGCGGCAGCGTCGGATGGATGGGGATTCTGCGGATTGGCGCGCGAGGCAGTCATGCGGGACGGCGAACGGAGGTCATGCACCGATCATTGCGGCGGATGCAGGGGGGTCAGGTCCACTGGCGGTTCCGGAGCGGGTTCGGGGACCGAGGCGGGCGCAAGGGGGGGGAGCGGCGCAGGCAGTGCGGACGGGATCGTGACCGGCGATGTTTCCACGACCACGGGGGGCGGCACCGGCAGGGCCTGGGGCGAATGGAATTCCGCTGGCGGCTGGATTTTCGGAGGGTTGGGGACGGCCGGCGGCGCATTGGTGGCTGCAGGGACGCGGGCCAGCTTCTTGGGGGAAACCGGGCGTACCGTGGTGGCGGCGCCGGTTGGCCGCGGCGCGGCCTTGGCCGCCAGGCGCTTCTTCTCTTCCGCACTCAGCGCCTGGTATGCCTCCCATCGGGCACGCCGGCTGTCGGCCGGGAGCCTGCTGGCGGCGGCATAGTTCAGTCGCGCCTGGCTGCGCTGCTGGGTGCTGAGGCTGGCCCAATCGGTAATGCGTGCGAGCATCTTCGCCTGCTCGTCCTCAGAGAGTGCGTGAAAGCCCGCCGCCAGGTTGAGCCAGTTGCGCTTTTGCCCTTCGCTGAGCACGCTCCAGCGGTCTGCAAGGGGGTAGAGCGCTTCTTTCTGAGGAGTGCTCAATTCTGTCCAGCGGGGGCCAGCCTCGGCTTGCGGAGCCTGCCGGGGCTCGCTGTAGATTTTGTGCCTGCCATCTCCCAGCGCCTCGGCCGGGACAGGGGTACTGGGCGCCACCCGCACATAGGCAGCCATCCACCACCCCGTCGTCGCCAGCGCACCCAGCAAGACAAAAGCCAGCAAGAATGCTGGCAGGTGGGGGCGTGGGGCGTGCGGGGACGGCTCGTGCATGCAGGCAGTGATCTTATTGCGTCGTATTGGCTGTCTTGAGGTATTGCAGGAAGCCGGGGTCAGCATAGGCCGACGGGGGAAGATCGTCGGTCAGAAGCGCAGCGTCGACTTCGGCGATTTCGGTGGCCACCGTCTCATCCTGCGCCATATTGATGAAGACCAGCCCCACCACCAGCGCCGTCAGCGGCACGGCGGATACCAGGGCGCGCCACCAGTTGCCACCTTCGCTGCCCCAGCCGCTGAGCGTGGCGGTGGAGCCTTGCGAAGACACGTGCGTTGCCGCGGCTGTCTGACGGGCAGACTGTACGGCGGGGCGCTTGCGCTGCGCCAACGCCTGCATGCGGGCGGCGCGCAGGCGCTCGGTGATGTCGTAGGGAAGGCTGGCATTGCCTTCGCTCAGGCGCGCCGTAAGGCGGCGGGCGAACGCATCCGCGGCCCGGTTGATTTCCGGCGGGTATTCTGGAGGGCGGTTCATAGCACGATTCCTTTGGCCTTCAGTGCCTTGCTGAGGGTTTGGATGGCCCGAAAGCAGTGTGTCTTGACGCTGCCTTCGGAGCAACCCATGGCGGCTGCGGTTTCTGCGACATCCATTTCTTCCCAGTAACGCATCAAAAATGCCTCCCGTTGACGCGGGGGCAGTTCTTGGATCTCGGCATCGATATCGCGCAGTACCTGGGCGCGACGCACAGAATCCTCTGCACTCTGTGCCATTTCGCCATTGGCAGCGGCGTGTACCTCGAGAAAATCAAAATCTGAACCATCGTCCGACGGGCCCTCGAAGTCGCTCAGGCTGGAAAAAAGCGCATTGCGCGTCTTCTGTCGCCGGAACCAATCCAGCATGCAGTTGGTGAGGATGCGCTGGAAGAGCATGGGTAGCTCGGCCGGCGGTTTGTCGCCATAGTGCTCGGCCAGCTTGAGCATGCTGTCCTGAACGATGTCCAACGCGGCCTCCTCATTGCGCACATGGTAAAGCGTGCGCTTGAAAGCACGCTTGTCCACGCTTTTGAGGAAGTCGGAGAGCTCTTGTTCAGTAGCCAAAGGCAAAAACCCAAGGAGGGCGAAAGCGGAGTGCGCGCGCAGGTGCGTGCAGCAAGCTGCGAAAGGCGGATTATCGCATTGCCGCGTATTTTTTATGCCGTGCCGCGCCAACTGCATGTGTGCAGTGCAATAATGTGTACTGCAATTCAAAAAGGCAAACGGGTCCCGATCCGGCGCAACACTCATGGCGCCCATGGCCGAGGCCTCAAGTCCCAAGTCGGCTTCACAAGAGTTCGTGCAAGGGGCACCCAAGGTTTTTCGTTAGAGAAATTCGCAAAGGTTGATCATGGAAATCTCCAAGGCCGAACTCACGTCGGCGGCTGCGGCCTCTCGCGGCGGCAACTCCTCATCTTCTCCCGGCGCCCAGGACCTCATGGGGTCCGAGATTCTCGTCAAGGCTCTGCAGGCCGAGAATGTTCAGTACATCTGGGGCTACCCCGGCGGCGCCGTGCTGTACATCTACGACGCGCTGTACAAGCAGGACACCATTCAGCACGTGCTGGTGCGCCACGAACAGGCGGCGGTGCACGCGGCCGACGGTTATGCCCGCGCGACGGGCGAGGTCGGGGTGGCGCTGGTGACTTCCGGCCCCGGATTGACGAATGCCGTGACGGGCATCGCCACGGCGTATATGGATTCGATCCCCATGGTGATCATCTCCGGCCAGGTGCCTACGCCCGCGATCGGGCTGGATGCCTTCCAGGAGTGCGACACCGTGGGCATCACGCGTCCCATCGTCAAGCACAACTTCCTGGTCAAAGATGTGCGCGACCTGGCGGTGACGCTCAAAAAAGCCTTCCATATTGCGCGCACCGGCCGCCCCGGCCCCGTGGTGGTGGATATCCCGAAGGATGTGTCGTTCAAGAAGACGGCTTTCCATGGTTATCCGCAGAGCGTGGAAATGCGCTCTTACAACCCCGTCAAGAAGGGGCATGGCGGCCAGATCCGCAAGGCGCTGCAACTGCTGCTGGCCGCGAAACGACCTTATATCTATACCGGCGGCGGCGTGCTGCTGGGCAATGCGGTGCCCGAGCTGCGCACGCTCGTCGACATGCTGGGCTATCCGGTCACCCATACGCTGATGGGTCTGGGTGCCTACCCGGCCACCGACCGCAAATTCCTGGGCATGCTGGGCATGCACGGCACGATCGAGGCCAACAATGCCATGCAGAACTGCGACGTGCTGCTGGCCGTGGGCGCGCGCTTTGATGACCGCGTGATCGGCAATCCCAAGCATTTCGCGCAGAACGAGCGCAAGATCATCCATATCGATATCGACCCGTCGAGCATTTCCAAGCGCGTGAAGGTGGACATTCCGATCGTGGGCGATGTCAAGGACGTGTTGACTGAGCTGATCTCTATGATCCGCGAGACCACGACACGCCCCGACGCTGGCGCGCTGTCGGCGTGGTGGGATCAGATCGAGGCTTGGCGCGGCCGCGACTGCCTGAAGTACGACCGCGGGAACACCGAGGTGATCAAGCCGCAGTACGTGATCGAGACGCTGTGGAATATGACCCGCGATGCGGACGCATACGTCACCTCCGATGTGGGCCAGCATCAGATGTGGGCCGCCCAGTTTTACAAATTCGACGAGCCGCGCCGCTGGATCAACTCCGGCGGCCTGGGCACCATGGGCGTGGGCATTCCCTATGCCATGGGCATCAAGCTGGCCAAGCCCGAGTCTGAGGTGTTCTGCGTGACGGGCGAAGGCTCGGTGCAGATGAACATCCAGGAGCTCTCCACCTGCCTGCAGTACAACACCCCTATCAAGGTGCTGTCGCTCAACAACCGCTACTTGGGCATGGTGCGCCAGTGGCAAGAAATTGAATACTCGGGCCGCTACAGCCACAGCTACATGGACGCGCTGCCCAACTTCGTGAAGCTGGCCGAGGCCTATGGCCACGTGGGCATGCTCATCGAGCGCCCGCAGGACGTGGAGCCGGCGCTGCGCGAAGCGCGCAAGCTCAAGGACCGCACGGTGTTCCTGGACTTCCGGACCGACCCCACCGAGAACGTGTTCCCGATGGTGCAGGCTGGCAAGGGCATCACCGAGATGCTGCTGGGGTCGGAAGACCTTTAAGCATCAAAAAGGCCTGTAACGCTTGAATGACAAGCGCTAGTAGCTATTTATTTGATAGCGTTTTCTGACGAATCTATTGTCTGCCAAGCCTGGCGCTTACCGGCGCCAGGGGAGGGCAGCGAGAAGAGGAAGCTCATCCCATGAAACACATCATCGCCGTCCTGCTGGAGAACGAACCGGGTGCGCTGTCGCGCGTCGTTGGCCTGTTTTCCGCGCGGGGCTACAACATCGAATCGCTGACCGTGGCGCCCACCGAGGACGCGTCCCTGTCGCGCATGACCATCCAGACCCATGGATCGGAAGACGTGATCGAGCAGATCACCAAGCACCTGAACCGCCTCATCGAGGTGGTCAAGGTGGTTGACCTGACCGAAGGCGCCTACACCGAGCGCGAACTCATGATGGTGAAGGTGCGCGCCGTGGGCAAGGAGCGCGAAGAGATGAAGCGCATGGCCGACATCTTTCGCGGACGCATCATCGACGTGACCGAAAAGAGCTACACGATCGAGCTGACCGGCGACCAGTCCAAGAACGACGCTTTCCTGCAGGCCATCGACCGTACCGCCATTTTGGAGACGGTGCGCACGGGCGCCAGCGGCATCGGCCGTGGCGAACGCATCCTGCGTGTGTAAGTACGACAATCCCCCCGTTTTCCTTTCCCCCTGAACAGAATCCCAACCGGAGCGACCATGAAAGTTTTCTACGACAAAGACTGTGATCTGAGCCTCATCAAGGGCAAGACCGTGGCCATCATCGGCTATGGCAGCCAAGGCCACGCCCATGCTCAAAACCTCAACGACAGCGGCGTGAAGGTCGTGGTCGGCCTGCGCAAGGGCGGCGCTTCGTGGGACAAGGTCGGCAAGGCCGGCCTGACGGTCAAGGAAGTGAACGACGCCGTGAAGGAAGCCGACGTCGTCATGATCCTGCTGCCCGACGAGCAAATCGCCGAGGTCTACAAGAACAACGTCGAGCCCCACATCAAGCAGGGCGCCTCGCTGGCCTTTGCCCACGGCTTCAACGTGCACTACAACCAGGTCGTGCCCCGCGCCGATCTGGATGTGTGGATGGTGGCGCCCAAGGCTCCCGGCCACACCGTGCGCAACACCTACACCCAGGGCGGCGGCGTGCCCCACCTGGTGGCCGTGCACCAGGACAAGTCCGGCAAGGCGCGTGACCTGGCGCTGTCCTACGCCATGGCCAATGGCGGCGGCAAGGCCGGCATCATCGAGACCAACTTCAAGGAAGAGACCGAGACCGACCTGTTCGGCGAGCAGGCCGTGCTGTGCGGTGGCGCTGTCGAGCTGATCAAGATGGGCTACGAGACGCTGGTGGAAGCCGGCTACGCCCCCGAGATGGCCTACTTCGAGTGCCTGCACGAGCTCAAGCTCATCGTGGACCTGATCTACGAAGGCGGCATCGCCAACATGAACTACTCGATCTCGAACAACGCCGAGTTCGGCGAGTACGTGACCGGCCCTGAAGTGATCAACGAGCAGTCGCGCGCCGCCATGCGCAATGCCCTGAAGCGCATCCAGAACGGCGACTACGCCAAGATGTTCATCCAGGAAGGCCGCCTGAACTACCCGAGCATGACGGCCCGCCGCCGCAACACCGCCGACCACAGCATCGAAGTGGTGGGTGCCCAGCTGCGTGCGATGATGCCCTGGATCGCCAAGAACAAGCTGGTGGACCAGACGCGCAACTGATGCGTGAGCGCGGCCGGGCCGCGCTGGCGTCTTTCCCCAAGGCCACCCCGGTGGCCTTTTTTGCGTGCGGGGCAGCGGCTACACTGCGTCCTTTTCCGCACGCGTGTGCGGAACAAAAATACTATTGATTTAATAGCTGTTGGCGCTTGCTGGATGGGCGCTGGAGGTCGATTGAATGCATGATGGCAACGACGCCGCCGAAAACACGGGCGTGATGGTGCGCAAGCGCCGCAAGGGCATCTACATCCTGCCCAACCTGTTCACGCTGGCAGCGTTGTTTGGCGGGTTCTATGCCATTGTCATGGCCATGAATGGCCGCTTCGACTATGCGGCGGTGGGAGTGTTCTGCGCCATGGTGCTGGACAGCCTGGATGGCCGCGTGGCGCGCATGACCAACACGCAAAGCGCGTTCGGCGAGCAGATGGACTCGCTGTCGGACATGGTGTCCTTCGGCGTGGCGCCTGCACTGATCGCCTACGAGTGGGCTCTCAGCGGCCTGGGGCGCTGGGGCTGGATCGCGGCCTTCGTCTACTGTTCGTGCGCTGCCTTGCGGCTGGCGCGCTTCAACGTCAACACCGGCACCGTGGACAAGCGCTGGTTCCAGGGGCTTCCATCTCCGGCCGCGGCGGCGCTGGTGACGGGCTTTATCTGGCTGCTGTCCGACGCGGGTGTGCAGCGTGGGCAGGACGGCCTGCTGACCTGGAGCCAGCTCACCTGGGTGATGTTCGGGCTGACGCTGTACGCCGGGCTCACCATGGTGACCAACGCGCCGTTCTACAGCTTCAAGGACCTGCACCTCAAGCGCAGCGTCCCCTTCACGGCCATCGTGCTCATCGTGCTGGGGATCGCCATCATCAACATCCATGCGCCCACGGTGCTGTTCAGCATTTTCGTGGCTTATGGATTGAGCGGCTACGGCGTGTATGCATGGCGGCGTGCCAAGGGGTATCGGGCCAGCGTGATCAGCACCTCTAAGGACGAGCCCGAGGAGCGCGGGTTGCACGAGTAGCCCTGCGTGTCGCCGTGTGTTTTTTGTGCTAGAGTCGTTCGCATGCATTTCCTGTCGCTAGCACTACTACTGAACTTGTCCCTCGGGCAGGCATAGTAGCGCGCGCGTACACACCTACTTCCCACGGCCCGTGAGCACCAGCGACGGGCCGTTTTTGTTTTTCCGGGGTCGCTGGAGCACAGGTCAGACACCTACCTTGTTCCACGAAAGAGAGAATTCCGATGCTGCAGAACCCCGCCGCCAAATACCGTCCCTTTGCCCCCGTGCGCCTGACGGACCGCACCTGGCCCGACGCGGTGATCGACCGCGCGCCCATCTGGTGCAGTGTGGACCTGCGCGACGGCAACCAGGCGTTGATCGAGCCCATGGATATCGCGCGCAAGACGCGCATGTTCGAGCAACTGGTGAAGATCGGATTCAAGGAGATCGAGGTGGGCTTCCCGTCGGCCTCCCAGGTCGAGTTCGACTTCGTGCGCAAGCTCATCGAGGAAGACCGCATTCCTGACGACGTGACCATTCAGGTGCTGACCCAGGCGCGTGATCATCTGATCCGTCGCACGTTTGAGGCACTGGAAGGCGCGCCCCGCGCCATCGTCCACCTCTACAACGCGACCGCGCCTGTGATGCGCCGCGTGGTGCTGGACATGAGCGAGGACGAAATCGTGGAACTGGCGCGTGGCAACGCGCAGATGTTCAAGGACATTGCTGCCCAGTACCCCCTTACCGACTGGACGTTCCAGTATTCGCCTGAGATGTACTCGGACACCGAACTGGAGTTTTCCAAGCGTGTGATCGATGCGGTGACCGATGTGTGGCAGCCGACACCCCAGAAGAAGTGCATCATCAATCTGCCGACCACGGTGGAACACTCCACGCCGAACATCTTCGCGGACATGGTCGAGTGGACGCACCGCCACATCCAGCGCCGCGACAGCGTGGTGCTGTCGGTGCACCCGCACAACGACCGCGGCACCGCCACGGCAACGGCGGAGCTGGCCTTGATGGCGGGCGCCGACCGTCTGGAGGGCTGCCTCTTCGGCAACGGCGAACGTACGGGTAACCTGGACGTGG
Source organism: Diaphorobacter sp. C33 (assembly GCF_030503915.1). Taxonomy (NCBI): domain Bacteria; kingdom Pseudomonadati; phylum Pseudomonadota; class Betaproteobacteria; order Burkholderiales; family Comamonadaceae; genus Diaphorobacter; species Diaphorobacter sp. C33. The sequence goes on along the minus strand of NZ_CP129980.1, from coordinate 1,385,429 downwards.
TGAACGTGGCTCTCAACATGTACACGCAAGGCGTGCATCCGGGGCTGGACTTTTCGGACATCGACGGCATCCGCAGCACCGTGGAGTATTGCAACCAGTTACCCGTGCACCCGCGCCATCCGTACGTGGGCGATCTGGTCTATACCTCTTTCTCCGGTTCGCATCAGGACGCTATCAAGAAAGCATTTGCCGCCCGGCGCGAGGGCGACATCTGGGAGATGCCCTACCTGCCGATCGATCCCAAGGATCTGGGGCGCAGTTATGAAGCCATCATTCGCGTCAACAGCCAGTCCGGCAAGGGCGGCATCGCGTATCTGTTGGAGAGTGAATACGGCGTGCAACTGCCGCGGCGCTTGCAGATCGAGTTCAGCCAGGCAGTGCAGCGCGAAATGGACGCCAGCGGCAAGGAGCTCACGGCCGCCGATCTGTGGAGTTTGTTCGAGCGCGAATACCGTCTGGACGAGGCAGCAACGCCGGTATACCGTATGGAAGGCGAAAACGGCACGGTTGCATTGCGCGGACAACTGCCCTGGCAAGGCCAGACGCTGCAGATTGAAGGCGAAGGCACAGGCCCGATCGACGCATTCGTGCAGGCCGTGGCCGCTGCGCTGGACTGCGATGTGCGCGTGCTGGACTACAACGAACATGCCATCAGCGAGGGCGCCCACGCCAAGGCCGTGGCCTATGTCGAGATGCGCATCGATGATCGCCACACCGTATATGGGGTGGGCATGGATGCCAATATCGTGTCAGCCTCGATCCGTGCCATTCTTTCGGGGCTGCAGCGTGCTCCGCAAATACAAGCCCAGGTGATGGTTGCCTGATTCCCTATCCCCACAACGACCTCAAGAGACGATCCATGACCGACAAGCTCATCATTTTCGACACCACCTTGCGCGACGGCGAACAGTCGCCGGGAGCTTCCATGACGCGCGATGAAAAGCTGCGCATTGCCCGTCAACTGGAGCGGCTGCGTGTGGATGTGATCGAGGCGGGTTTTGCCGCCAGTTCCAACGGCGACTTCGAATCGGTGCAGGCCATTGCGCGCGCAGTGAAGGATTCCACGGTCTGCTCGCTGGCACGTGCCAACGACCGGGACATCGCACGTGCTGCCGAGGCGCTCAAAGAGGCAAACCGCGCGCGCATCCATACGTTCATCGCCACCAGCGCGCTGCACATGGAAAAGAAGCTGCGCATGACGCCCGAGCAGGTGCTGGAGCAAGCCAGGCAGGCGGTGCGTTTTGCACGCAACCTGGTGGAGGACATCGAATTCAGCCCCGAGGATGGCTACCGCAGCGATCCGGACTTCCTGTGCCGCGTGATCGAGACGGTGATCGCGGAGGGCGCCACCACCATCAACGTGCCCGACACCGTGGGTTACGCCATTCCCGAGCTGTACGGCAACTTCATCAAGAACCTTCGCGAGCGCATTCCCAATAGTGACAAGGCCATCTGGTCCGTGCACTGCCACAACGATCTGGGCATGGCGGTCGCCAACTCGCTGGCGGGTGTGAAGATCGGCGGGGCACGCCAGGTGGAGTGCACCATCAACGGCCTGGGCGAGCGTGCGGGCAATTGTTCGCTGGAGGAGGTGGTGATGGCCGTGAAGACGCGGCGCGACTACTTCGGCCTGGACGTCGGCATCGATACCCAGCACATCGTGGCCGCCAGCCGCATGGTCAGCCAGACCACCGGCTTTGTGGTGCAGCCCAACAAGGCCGTGGTGGGCGCCAATGCGTTCGCCCACGCCTCGGGCATCCACCAGGACGGCGTGCTCAAGGCGCGCGACACGTACGAGATCATGCGCGCCGAGGACGTGGGCTGGAGCGCCAACAAGATCGTGCTGGGCAAACTCAGCGGCCGCAATGCGTTCAAGCAACGTCTGCAGGAACTGGGCGTCCAGTTGGAGAGCGAAGGCGAAATCAACGTGGCGTTTGCCAAATTCAAGGAACTCGCCGACCGCAAGAGCGAGATCTTTGACGAGGACATCCTGGCACTCGTGAGCGACGAAAGCGTGACCAGCGAGAAGGAGCAGTTCGGCTTCGTGTCCCTGGCGCAGCACAGCGAAACGGGCGAACGGCCCGAGGCGACCATCGTGTTCACCGTGGACGGCAAGGAAGTCCGCAGCTCCTCGGAGGGCAACGGCCCGGTCGATGCCTCGATGAAGGCCATCGAGGCGCATGTGCGCAGCGGTGCCGAGATGGTGCTGTACTCGGTGAATGCCATCAGTGGCTCCACCGAAAGCCAGGGCGAAGTCACCGTGCGGTTGCAGAGCGCCGGCCGCGTGGTGAATGGCGTAGGGGCCGACCCCGACATCGTGGTGGCATCGGCCAAGGCCTACCTCAGTGCCCTGAATAAATTACAAAGTAAAGCTGAGCGCGTGGCAGCGCAGGGCTGATACCGCATCCTATAATTCAGGCACTTTCTAAAAGAGTCGCGCAAGGCATTGATCTTGCGCGACTTTTTTTGATTTTGTACACTGCCACACAGTTTTTGCTGCTTGGAGCATTTGATGCATATGCGCGCTCGCATCGTCTCCCGTATCTCTCAGGGATTGGCCCTTCTGGTGATGGGCATCGCACTGGCCTCGCCGGGCGTGCATGCGGCCGAACGCAAGAAGGCGGTGGCAAAAAAAGCCGCGTCCACCACGGTTGCCAAACGCACCCCCGCTAAATCGTCGGCCAAGGCGCCCCGCCGGACCGTGGCCGTGAAGGCGGCGCGCGCGTCTGCAGTGAGTGCCCGGGCGCCCGTGCGCGTAGCGGCGGAGCCCGCGCGCCTCTCATTCGGGCAGTTGGCAGGGCTGCACGATGTGAGCGATCCGCTGGACCTGAAGTCGAGCGTGGCCCTGGTGATCGATCAGGACACGAAGGAAGTTCTCCTCAGCAAGAATGACCATGCCGTGCTGCCCATCGCTTCGTTGACCAAGCTGATGACCGGCTTGCTGGTTTCCGAGGCGAACTTGCCCATGGACGAGCTCATCACGATCACGCAGGACGACGTGGATACGGAAAAGGGCAGCGGCTCGCGGCTTGCGGTGGGAACGACACTCTCGCGCGGTGAACTGCTGCACCTGGCACTCATGTCCAGTGAGAACCGCGCCGCCCATGCGCTGGGACGCACCTTCCCGGGCGGGCTGGATACGTTCGTGGCGCGCATGAATGCCAAGGCCAAGCTGCTGGGCATGGCAGATACGCGCTTTGTCGAGCCCACCGGCCTGTCCAGCCGCAACCAGTCCAGCGCGCACGACCTGGCGACGCTCGTGAATGTGGCGCATGGAGACGCATTGCTGCGTGAACTCTCCACGTCTCCAAGCCACGAGGTCGCCGTTGGCCGGCGCACCCTGCAATACAACAACACCAACCGGCTGGTGAAGAGCCCTTCGTGGGATATCGGCCTGCAGAAGACCGGCTACATCTCGGAAGCGGGGCGCTGCCTGGTGATGCAGGCGGAGGTGGCGGGCCGCAAGTTGATCATGGTGTTCCTCGATTCGGCAGGAAAGTTCAGCCGTCTGGGCGACGCAGAGCGCGTGCGCTCCTGGGTCGAGAAGACCCACCCCAGCGCCGGCGCCATCCTGCACGCAGGAACCAACGGTTAGCCGCGGTTGTGGCCACGGGCCGCATGCGTCTTGCGACCCGCCCGCCGGACGGCTGGCGTCAGGCCATTCAGGTCTTGAGCGGGCCGTCCAGCGCCGTGCGCTGCCCCGCCGTATAACCCAGCGCTTGGGAGATTTCATCGGCGGTGGACTGGAGCTTGGGCAGCCATCCGTCATCCAGTCGATCGGCGGGCGCTGAAATTGACAGGCCTGCCACGAGCTGGCCCTGGTCGTCAAAGACCCCCGCCGCGATGCAGCGCACCCCGAGTTCCAACTCCTCGTTGTCCCGCGCAATGCCGTATTGGCGCGCCTTGCCCAGTTCACGTTCCAGGATGGGCAACTGGGTGATGCTGTTGCGCGTGTGGCCTGGCAGGCCGGTACGCGTGGCGTACGCGCGCACGCGCTGCGGATCGTCGGCCGCAAGGAAGAGCTTGCCCGTAGAGGTGAGGTGCAGCGGGGCGTGGCCGCCAATGGCGCGCACCACCTGCATGCCCGAACGCTCGCTGTAGGCGCGTTCCACGTACACGATCTCGTCCCCCTGGCGCACGCTGAGGTTCACCGGCTGCTGGATCTGCTTGTGCAATTGCCGCATGGGTGCCATCGCGGCGTCGCGCACGCTCAGGCGCCCCTTCACCAGATTGCCCAGTTCCAACAGGCGCATGCCCAGGCGGTAGCTGCCCGACTCAGGACGGTCCACGAAACGGCCGATGGTCAGGTCATTGAGGATGCGGTGGGTGGTGGACGGATGCAGGCCCGTCTTCTCGCTGATCTCCTTCAGCGAGATGGCTTCCTCGCGCGAAGCGAGTACGTCAATCAACTGGAACATGCGCTCCAGCACCTGGACACTGGGTTTGGCGGGCGCGTCCGGCGAGTGTTTCTTCATGAGGCAGGGCAGAACCAAGGAACCGGTGATTTTATCTTGTGAAATGCCGCGCTGCTTTTACTCACTGGCTGTCTGGCCGGTCCGTGCCTTTCTCCGTGCGGCGCCAGGCCTCGTTCAGGGAACCGCCGCCGCGAAGACCGGAACAGGCTGATCAAGACATCGCGGCCTAGCCACCCCAATGGGGATGGGCCAGGCCGGGACCGGATCTTCAACTGCGGAGCAAGGTCCCGCTGCGTTCAAGCGCCGCGGGTGACCGGTTGGGCCGCACCACGACCGTAGGTGCCGTACTTGCCCAGTTCCCATTTGGCAATGGCGTTGCGGTGCACCTCATCCGGGCCGTCGGCGAAGCGCAGGGTGCGCGCGTTGGCATAGGCGTAGGCCAGCGGGAAATCGTCGCTCACGCCGCCGCCACCATGCACCTGCATGGCCCAGTCGATCACCTGGCACGCCATGCTGGGGGCGACGACCTTGATCATGGCGATCTCGGTTTTGGCCACCTTATTGCCCACGGTGTCCATCATCCAGGCGGCCTTGAGCGTGAGCAGGCGCGCCATGTCGATCTTGCAACGGGCTTCGGCAATGCGTTCCTGGGTCACGCTCTGTTGTGCCAGCGTCTTGCCGAAGGCCACCCGGCTGCTGGCGCGGCGGCACATCAGTTCCAGCGCGCGCTCGGCCTGGCCGATCAGGCGCATGCAGTGGTGGATGCGCCCGGGCCCCAGGCGTCCCTGAGCGATCTCGAACCCACGGCCTTCGCCCAGCAGGATGTTGTCCACCGGTACGCGCACGTTCTCGAAGAGGACTTCGGCGTGGCCGTGCGGCGCATCGTCATAACCGAACACGTTGAGTGCACGCACCACCGTGATGCCTGGCGTATCGGCTGGCACCACGATCATGCTTTGTTGCGAGTGCTTGGGCGCCTCGGGGTCGGTCTTGCCCATGGTGATGAACACCTTGCAGCGCGGGTCGTTGGCGCCGCTGGTCCACCACTTGCGCCCATTAATCACGTAATGGTCGCCCTGGCGCTCGATGCGCGTTTCGATGTTGGTGGCGTCGCTGGAGGCGACATCGGGCTCGGTCATGGCAAAGGCCGAGCGCATGCGCCCTTCCAGCAGCGGCTTGAGCCACTGAGCCTTGATGGCCTCGGACCCATAACGCGCGATGGTCTCCATGTTGCCCGTGTCGGGGGCCGAGCAGTTGAACACCTCGCTGGACCACAGCACGCGGCCCATGATCTCCGCCAGCGGCGCGTACTCGGCGTTGGTCAACCCGGCGCCTTCGTAGCCCGATGCTTGGGCGGTGTCCACCGGCAGGAACAGGTTCCACAGCCCCGCGGCCTGCGCCTTGGGTTTCAGGTTTTCGATGGTTTGCAGTGGTGTCCAGCGCCTGCCCGCGGCGGTGTTGGCCGCCATCTCCTCGGCATAGGCCTTCTCGGCGGGGTAGATGTGGTCGTCCATGAACTGGATCAGGCGCGCCTGCAGTTCCTTGGTCTTGGGCGAGTAATCGAAGTCCATGGGGTGCTTTCTCGTCAGTGGGGAAGGGGGATCAACTCTTTTGCGCGAAGGACCAGGCCAGCTGCGCCATGGGCCGTGCGGTGGCGCCAGCGGCCTTGGCCTGTGCGCTGGCGGCCGTGCCGGCCTCCACGCGCTTGGCAATGCCTTGCAGGATGGCGGCGATGCGGAACATGTTGTAGGCCAGGTAGAAGTTCCAGTCCCGGTGCAGCGCATCCACGTCGGTGATGCCGGTGCGTTCGCAGTAGCGCTGGATGTAGTCGCGCTCGCACGGGATGCCCAGCGCCGCCAAGTCCAGCCCGCCGATGCCCCGGCTCAGCGATGCGGGGATGTGCCAGCTCATGCAGTGGTAGGCAAAGTCCGCGAGCGGATGGCCCAGGGTGGACAGCTCCCAGTCCAGCACCGCGATCACACGTGGCTCGGTGGGGTGAAACACGAGGTTGTCCAGCCGATAGTCGCCATGCACGATGGACACGCGGGTTGCGTCGCGCGCGCTGTCGGGCATGTGCGCGGGCAGCCATTGCATCAGCGCGTCCATCTCGGCGATGGGCTGGGTGACCGAGGCGGTGTACTGCTTGCTCCAGCGCGAGATCTGGCGTTCGAAGTAATTGCCCGGCTTGCCGTAGTCCGCCAGGCCACGCGCCGTGAAGTCCACCCGGTGCAGGGCAGCGATCACGCGGTTCATCTCGTCGTAGATCGCCGCGCGTTCGGCCGGCTGCATGCCGGGCAGCGACTGGTCCCACAGCACGCGGCCTTGCATGAACTCCATCAGATAAAACGCGCGCCCGATGACGGACTCGTCCTCGCACAGCGCAATCATGCGCGGCACGGGCACGTCGGTGCCGGCGAGCCCGCGCATGACCGCGTATTCGCGCTCGATGGCGTGTGCCGACGGCAGCAGCTTGGCCACAGGGCCGGGCTTGGCGCGCATCACATAGCTGCGCGTGGGAGTCACGAGCTTGTAGGTGGGGTTAGACTGGCCGCCTTTGAACATCTCCACCGTCAGCGGTCCGGCAAACCCTTCCACATGCTGCGACAGCCAGGCAGTGAGCGCGTCGGTGTCGAAGGCATGCTGCTCGGAGACGGGGCGTGTGCCGATGAAGTGCTCGAAGTTGCTCATGGGGATGGAGGGTTCTTTCAAAAAAGTGAGCTGCTTGCGCTTGTCAGCTATGGAATTCAAAGGCTTTTCACATGGAAACCGTTGCGGGACAAGCGCTGGAAGCTATGGTTTTTGTAAACCTGGCTCATTGGTTGGCTTCGGAGATGCGCATCAGCGCATCCCGGTCGCGTATCACGAGGCCGCCGGGCTCGATGCGGATGGCGTCCTCGCGCTCCATGGCCTTCAGCTCCTGGTTCACGCGCTGGCGTGACGCGCCCAGCAACTGCGCCAGTTCTTCCTGGGCCAGTTGCAGGCTGATGCGCACTTCGTTGCCGTCGGACAGGCTGGGCACGCCATAGCTGCGCACCAGGTGCAGCAACTGCTTGGCCAGCCGCGAGCGCAGGGGCAGGGTGTTGAGGTCTTCCACCAGCCCGAACAGCTGCCGGATGCGCCGCGCATGCAGCCGCAGCATGGCCTCGTACAGTTCCGAGTGCTGTGCAAGGATCTTCTTGAAGTCGGCCCGCGCCACGCACAGGATGGTGGTGTCGCCATGGGCGTAGGCATCGTGCGTGCGCCGGTCCCCGTCGAAGATCGCCACGTCGCCGAACCAGATGCCCGGCTCCACATAGGTCAGCGTGATCTGCTTGCCGGAGATCGAGGTGGAGCTCACGCGCACGGCGCCGCGCGCGCAGGCAATCCATTCCTCGGGCGGGTCGCCGCGTGCTGCGATGAGTGCGCCATCCTTGAAGCGTTTGACGTAGGAACATCGCAGTATGTCGTGGCGCAAAGAAGGGGAGAGGGAAGAAAACCAGCGACCTGAGTTGATCGCCTCGCGTTCATCGATGGTAAGAATCGGATCGTCCATGGTCTGTCGTTTGCGTGACTGGGTTGCAGTCCATTGTCGCGTGAGGGACCGGGGCGCGGGGAGCGGGCTGTCACATGGGCGTCCGCGGGCGCGCGCGTGCTGGCGCCGCTGCCGCGGAGCCAGCAATGCCATGGATGGGTTTGAATGAGACAAGCCGCCGGCGCTTGACCGTCAAGCGCTAGCAGCTATAAAAATAGTAGCTTTAAGCGCGTGGGTCGGCAGAAGCCGCCCGGGTTTCGCCCGCCGGGGCATGCTGGAGGTTGCGCACGAAGTGGCTGCGTTCCAGCGCGAGCTGTTCGGTGAAGCTGTGGTGTCGCGCCTCGCTCACCAGTTCCTTGATGCTCGCCAGCGCATGGGGCGGGCCATCGTTCAGGCGCTGGGCCAGCGCCAGCGCCTCATGCAGGGCGCGCCCGGGATCGGCCAGCCGGTTGACCATGCCCAGGGACTGCAGTCGTGCGGCGTCGATGCGGTCGCCGCACATCAGGATCTCATGCGCCAGCGCGCGGGGCAGCATTTGCGCCAGGCTCCAGCTGGCGCCGCCATCGGGCGACAGGCCCGCGTGGACATGGTTCATGGCAAACACCGCGTTGCGCGCGGCCACCATCAGGTCGCATGCCAGCGCGAGTGAAAACCCCGCGCCCTTGGCTTCACCCTCCACGGCGGCGATCACGGGCTTGGGATGGGTGCGTATCGCCTCGATCCAGTGGTGCAGCAGATCCAGGCCATGCACCTGCGCTGGCGCGCTCTGATGCCGCAACGCCTGCAGCCGCTGGGGGCTGCTGCCGGCGCTGAACAGGCCGTCCGCGCCCGTGATGACCACGCAGCGCACATCGGGATTGCGCTCCGCCACGTTCAGGGCTTCGATGCCCGCCGCGCAGATGGCCGGCTCCAGGGCATTGCGCAGTTCGGGGTGGCGAAGGGTCAGGACCAGGGTCTGGCCCTGGCTGGTGCTTTGCAGTTCGGCGGGCATGGCGGCGCGGGTGGTTGCAGGGTCAGGGTTCTTCGTGCGTCAGGCTCAGGCCGATGGCGCCGCGCCGGCGCAGCCAAGGGCTGGGGCGGTAGCGCGGGTCGCCGTACACGGTCTGCATGTTGAAGAGCACTTCCAGGATGTTGGTGGGGCCCCAGCGGTCGCCCATGGCCAGCGGGCCCAGCGGGTAGCCCAGGCCCAGGGTCACGGCGGTCTCCAGGTCCTTGGGACTGCAGATGCGCTGCTGGCAGATGTCCGCGGCGATGTTGACGATGCTGGCCACGACGCGCTGTGTGACGAAGCCGCCGCTGTCGCGGATCACGCTCACTGGCTTGCCGTCGCGCGCGAACAGCGCGTGCGCGGCGTCGCGCATGTCTTCGCGTGTGGCGGGGTTGGTCGCCAGCACGCGCCGGCGGGTGGCCGCGTCGTCGATCAGCATGTCGATGCCGATGGTGCGCGCGGGGTCCAGGCGCTCCACCACGGCCACGGTGGTCACGTCAAAGCCGAGTGGCGCGACCAGCGTGAGCGCCTGGGCCGAGGGCGAGGTGCCCGTCTCGATCGTTGCCCCCAGGTCCTTGAGCAACTGGTACAGCTCGGCGCGGCGGGCGGCGCGCGTGGAGACCCAGACCGGCGGCAGGCCCGATACCTCGGGCACCGGCGGCTCGGCCGGCAGCTCGGGCGCACCGTCCACGTAGCGGTAAAAGCCCTCGCCGGACTTGCGGCCCAGCAGGCCGCCGCTCAAGCGCTGCGCCGTGATCACGCTGGGGCGAAAGCGCGGTTCGTCGTAGTACTGGCGGTAGATCGACTCCATGACCGGGTGCGACACATCGAGCGCGGTGAGGTCCAGCAACTCGAAGGGGCCGAGCTTGAAGCCCACCTGGTCGCGCAGGATGCGGTCCACGGTGGCGAAATCGGCCACGCCCTCGCTCACGATGCGCAGCGCCTCGGTGCCGTAGCCCCGCCCTGCGTGGTTGACGATGAAGCCCGGCGTGTCCTGCGCCATCACCGGGGTGTGGCCCATGGCGCGCGCATAGCCGGCCAGGCGGGTGCAGACATGGGGGTCCGTGCGCAGGCCGGCCACGACCTCGACCACCTTCATCAGCGGCACCGGGTTGAAGAAGTGAAAGCCTGCCATGCGCTGCGGCCGCTGCAGCGGTGCGGCCACGGCGGTGATGGACAGCGATGACGTGTTGCTGGCCAGCACGGCTTCGGGCGAGACGATGGCTTCGAGCTGTTTGAGCAGTTCCTGCTTGGCATCCAGTCGCTCGACGATGGCTTCCACCACCAATTCGCAAGCCGCGAAGTCGTGCAGCGACGTGACGGGAACCAGCCGCTGCACCAGAGCCGGCAACAGGCTCTCGTCCAGCCGACCCTTGTCCACCAGACGCTGCCACTGCTGGTGGATGTGGGTGCGGGCGGCGTCGGCGGCGCCGCCATGGGTGTCATAGAGGTAGACCGTGCTGCCTGCCTGGGCGGCGATCTGCGCGATGCCGCGGCCCATGGCGCCAGTGCCCACGATGCCGATTGAAGTGAAGACCGTTTGCATGGCGGCAATTATCTAGCGCTATCGGATGCGGCAGGGTTATGGCAAAATTTATAAACAAATTGAAACCATTGTGTTTATGCGTAACCTACTTGTCGGCGCCTGGATCTATGCCGCAGCGTTTGGGGCCAGCGCGCTTTCGCTTGGCGGCAGCCACGGCACAGTGGTTCTGGGGTCCACGATCGATCTCACCTTCGAGGTACGGCCTGATCCCGGCAAGACCGTCGCGTCTTCCTGCCTCGGGGCGCGGCTGGTCTTAGGCGCAACCACTGTCCCCGAAACGCGTGTGCATGTCACTCCCCTGGAAGGAGGCGCCATTCCGATGGTGCGCGTGCAGGCGCTCATTCCCGTGGATGAGCCGGTGCTGACTGCCACGCTCACCGCCGGCTGCGAAGGGCGTGTGTCGCGCACCTACACGTTCTTGGCAGACCCGCCCGGCACTGCACCCCCAGCGGCACGGCAGCCCTTCGATCTATCGCGCCTGGCGGTGCCCGCACCACGCGCTACGCCGCAAGTGCGGAATGCATTGGGCGGCGAGGGGGAGGGCGCACGCACGGTCCGGCGGCCTCGTGCGCAGCCGCGTGTTCCCGCGGCGTCCACGTATGCCCCGGCCGAGCGGGCGACACGCCCATCGCGGGCGGCTAAGAACGCCACGACGCTGCGCACCAGCGCCAAAGTCTCGCCGCCCGCGGCCGCGGCGGCTCCCTCCCGCCTGGTAATGGAACCCCTGGATTTGGGTCCTGACAATGCCTCCGCGCTGCAGCTCACGCGCGAGCCGCCCCAGATGTCGCCGCGCCCCAGCGAGGCCTTGCGTGCGGAGTCGGCCGCGTGGTGGCAGGCGCTGGACACTTCGACGGCCCAAACACAGCGGTTTGAAGAGCGGCTCAAGAGGCTCGAGGCCGATGCGGCCGCGCAGGGCCAGCTGGTGGAGCGCGAGCGCGCAACGGCGGCTGAGCTGCGCGAGCGCCTGGCGCAGGTGGAGTCGCAGGGGTTCCCCGCGACCGTGGTGTACATGCTCGCGGGGCTGCTGGTGCTCGCGTTGGCCTGCATTGCCTGGCTGCTGCGCCGCACGCGGCGCGAGGCGCTGCAGGCATGGCGTGACTCGGTGGCACTCAGCGGTGGCCTGCGGGACGGGGCCGTGGCCGCGGAAGGCCCTGACGGCAAGCTCCGGCTGCAGGTGGAGCCGGATGCGCGCGATGTCTGGCAGCCGACAGCGCCGCCGCAAGGGCCGGACAGTGGGCCGCCTCCGCTCACGTCTACCGCCGCGCCAGTGAGTGCACCCGCGGCGGCTCCAGGCCCCGCGCTGGCGGCGCCGGCTGTGGAGCCCTTGCAGGCAAGGGCCCAGTCCGGTGTGCAGCCCGAGTCGCTGTTCGATCTGCAACAGCAGGCCGAATTTTTCACTTCGGTGGGCGAGCACGAGCAGGCGATCCATGTGCTGCGCCAATACATCGCGCAGCACGGTGAAGATTCGCCGCTGGCGCATCTCGAACTACTGCGGCTGTACCACCAACTGGGGCGAACCGACAGCTTCGACGGCCTGCGCGCGCAGGTCGAGGAGCGGTTCAATGTACGCGTGCCTCCATTTGCACAGTTCCAGCAACTGGGCCGGAGCCTGGAAGACCACCCCGAGGCGCTGGCACGGGTCGAGGCGGCATGGTCCTCGCCCGAGGTCCTGGCCGTGCTGGAGGGCCTCTTATTTCACCGGGGACAGACGCAGGGCGAGGGGCCCTTCGACCTGGCGGCGCTGGACGATTTGCTGCTGCTGCTGTCCATCGCCCAGACCACACCCGCACATTTGCGCGGTGCGCCGCCGCCCCGCGCGCGCACCACCCCGCGTGCCACGCCAGCGCTCCACCCGATGGGCGCGCAGGATGGGGCGGGCCGGTCGCTGGACTCGATGGCGGCCGGCCTGGCGCTGCTGCCGGTGGATGACGGCTCGCCAGCATCCACTTGCGCCGCCGCGGTGGACGTGGACGTGTCCGGGCCGCCTCACATCACCCTCAGCGATCTGCCGCCCGTGCCCGTCACCCCGGCGCCCGCGCAAGGGCAGGCCGTGGGTTTTGGTATGGAAAACGACAAGCTGGAGTTGCGCTTCGAACTCGAGCAGTCGCAAAAGAACCGCTTCTGAAGCGCGAACGCCCCCCGTGCGCGGACGGGGCTATCGCCTGCCGGCGTCCATGGCCCGCATGAGCTGCGCCGCAGCGGCTTCCGGCTGATCGGCCGCCACCACGGCGCGCACCACGGCGATCGCCCCCACTCCGGTGGCCAGGACTTGCGGGAACTGGGCCAGGCCAATGCCGCCGATGGCAACCAGCGGATAGCCGCGCATCAGCCGGGCATAGCCCGCCAGCCGCGCCACGCCCTGGGGCACTGTGGCCATTTTTTTGAGTGTGGTGGGGAACACCGCGCCCATGGCGATGTAGCTGGGGCTGGCCGCGTCGGCGCGCACCATCTCGGCATAGCCATGCGTGCTCACGCCCAGGCGCGCCCCGGACTCGCGCAGCGTGCGCAGCTCTTCGGGGCTCAGCGCATCCAGATCCTCCTGGCCCAGGTGCACGCCATAGGCCCCGGCCGCGATGGCCTGGCGCCAATGGTCGTTAATGAACAGCAGCGAAGCGGTGCCTTGCACGGCCTGCACTGCGGCGTGTACCTCGCGCGTGATGGCCGCAGGGTCATCACTTTTGAAGCGCAGCTGCACCGTCGGCACGCCGGCCTGCGCCATGCGGCCCACCCATTGGGCATCGGGCAATACGGCGTAGAGACCCAGGTTCTGCGGGCAGGCTGCAAAGGGGTGCGTATGGGGACGCGGCTGCAGTCCGAAGTCTGCGGGCTCGTCGGGCCACTGCGCCGGGTCGAAGCGGCCGGTGCGCCGCGTCTGCGCAGCCCAGGCGCGGGCCAGGCAGTCTGCGTCATGGGCGATGAAACCCAGGGCGCCGCAGGCCGCAAGGGCTGCGCGGTACACGGGGTCTTCCACGGTTGTTGCCGGCATCGGCTGGGGCGAGAAGTCCGCGAACGCCGACGCATGGTGCTGGCGGATGGCTTGCTCCATGGCGGCTGCAGAAGGCAATGGTGGGGCGGCTTGCGGCATGCTCAGCCCTGCGCGTGGTGCCAGAACGGCGTGCCCAACACGGGCGTGCTGGGTTGCGCCGCCTCCTGCGGCGTCATCGCGCCGGCCATGCGGGCGGCGCGGCCTGCGGCCACGGCATCGGCAAAGGCACCGGCCATTTGCACGGGGTTGGTCGCCAGGGCCACGGCCGTGTTGAGCAGTACGCCGTCGTAACCCCATTCCATCACCTGGCAGGCGTGGGACGGCAGGCCGAGGCCGGCGTCCACGAGCAGCGGCACGTCCAGGCGCTCGCGCAGCAGCTGCAGGCCATAGGGGTTCACCGGGCCGCGGCCCGTGCCGATGGGCGCCGCCCACGGCATGACGGCTTGGCAGCCCACGTCCACCAGGCGCTGGCACAGCACCAGGTCTTCAGTGCAGTAGGGCAGCACGTAGAAGCCTTCGCGGACCAGTTGCTCGGCTGCCTGCACCAGGTTCAGCGTATCGGGCTGCAGCGTGTAGTCGTCGCCGATCAGTTCCAGCTTGATCCAGGGGGTGTCGAAGACTTCACGCGCCATATGGGCGGTGGTGATGGCTTCCTGCAGGCTATGGCAGCCGGCGGTGTTGGGCAGCACCGGCACCTGCAGGCGCTTGAGCAACTCCCAGAAGCTGCTGCCGGATTCGGCCGGGTTGCTGCCCTGGCGGCGCAGCGATGCGGTGAGCATCGCGGGCCGCGCGCGCTGCACGGCTGCCTCCAGCACGGCGGGAGACGGGTAGCGCGCGGTGCCCAGCAGCAGGCGGCTCTGGAACGCCTGGCCGTAGAGCACCAGCGTGTCGGGGGAAGAGGTAGGACTGTTCATGGGTGAAAAAGGCTCAACCGCCGGTGACCGGCGCAATGATTTCGATCTGGTCGCCGGACTGCAGGGCGTGCGCGGCATAGCGGGCACTGGGCACGAACTGCAGGTTCACGGCCACGGCAAACGGGGGCTGGGGGGCCAGGTGGGCCACGGCGTCGGCGACGGTGGCGCCATCGGGCAGTTGCACGGCGTTTTGGTTGATGAATACGTTCATGTGTGCAGCGCAGCTTCGCGGTCGAGCTGCAGCGAGAGGTCGAATCCAGGGGCGAGCTCGGATTGTCCCGTGTTCAGCACCTGCATGACCACATCGAGCATGGCCGGCGCGATCATGAAGCCGTGGCGGTACAGACCGTTGACCTCCAGCACGCGATCCTGCACCACGCGCACGGCGGGCAGGTTGTCGGGCAGGGTGGGGCGGCAGTGGGTTGAGATCTCCAGGATACGCGCCTCGGCAAAGCCCGGATGTACGGCATAGGCGGCGCTCAGCAGCTCCAGCGTGGAGCGCACGCTGGCGGGCGACATGTCGTCGGATTCGATCTCGGTCGCGCCGATAACGAACAGGTGGTTCTCCTTCGGTGCGATGTAGATCGGGTAGCGGGGATGCACGATGCGCGTGGGGCGCTGCAGCGTCACGTCGGGCGCGTGCAGGCGTACCACTTCGCCGCGCAGCCCGCGCAGCTGCGGCCATTGCGCGCGCGCGCCCAGGCCCCGGCAGTCCAGCACCCAGTCGGGCTGGCCGGCCTGGCCGGGAGTGAAGTCGGCCGGCCGGCGCGCGCTGCCCCAATGCGTGACCACGCCCAACTGGTCCATGGTGGCGGCCAGCGCGGCCAGTGCCTGGCGGTTGTCCAATTGGCCCTCGCCGGGCAGGTACAGGCCCTGGTGGAAGCGCTGTGCGGCCGTGGGTTCCAGTGCGGCCACGCCGGCGCTGTCCAGCGCCTGCATGCGCGGCAGCCCGGGCACCAGGCCTTGGGTCTGCTCGAACTTCAGTCGCATGCGCGCGGCTTCGGGCGCGTCCTGGCGGTGCCACAGGATCAGCGTGCCGTCATGTTGGAAGTACACCGGTGCGGCCAGCGGTGCCAGCAGCTCGGGCCAGCGCGCCAGCGAGTGCACGCCCATGCGCACCACGCCGGGCTCGGCCACGATGGATTCGGCCAGGGGGGCCACCATGGCGGCGGCCACGTAGGCTGCGGCGCCTTCGGCGGCACGGGTGCCGGCCTCGTGCACCTCAACGGCGTGGCCCTGGCGGGCGAGTTCGACGGCCAGCAGGCGGCCCATGAGGCCCGCGCCCAGGATGGTGACGCGGGAGGAGGAGCGAAGGGTGGGGAAAGTGTGCATCGTGTCCGTGATGAAAGGCCAGGCCAAACAACCAAAGGACAAAACGGGAGCGCGCGGCGCGCCGATGCTGTTGAAACTCCCCACGCCAGCATGACCTGGATCGGGTGCTTAGGGTATTTCTCAGTCGCCTGCCGCTTTCGTCAACACGTTCTTAGTGCGGCGGGGACACCCCTGTTTCGTCCGTGGCCGGCATTACAGCACAGGGGTGGTGCCCCTGTTGTTGACGTGGCGCAGGCTCTGGCGTTGCCGCGGCTGCGTTGAATGCGCTGCGGCTTGGCCGATAATTTTTGCCATGAACCAAGAGACACAGACGCCCGGCGGTGGCCGGCGCTATGCGCGCGTGTTGACCATCGCGGGCTCCGACAGCGGCGGCGGCGCGGGCATACAGGCCGACCTGAAGACCTTCAGCGCCCTGGGCTGCTACGGCATGACCGCGATCACCGCCATCACCGCGCAGAACACGCGCGGCGTGACGGGCATCCACGGCATTCCGCCCGAGATGCTGCGCGCACAGATCGACGCCGTGGTCGAGGACATCGGCGTGGACGCGGTGAAGATCGGCATGCTGCATTCGCCTGAGGTGGTGCAGGTGGTGGCCGACGCGATTCTTCGCCATGGCTTGCCCAACGTGGTGCTGGACCCGGTGATGGTCGCCACCAGCGGCGACCGGCTGATTGCCGAGGAGACCGTGGGCACGCTGGTGCGCGCGCTGTTCCCGCTGGCCGCCGTGGTCACCCCCAACCTGGACGAGGCCGGCTGGCTGCTGGGCCGCGCCATTGCCGACGAAAGCGCGCTGGACGCGGCCGCCACCGACTTGCTGGCGCTGGGCGCGCGCGCGGTGCTGCTCAAGGGCGGGCATCTGCCGGGCGACCGGGTGGTGGATGTGCTGGCCCTGCCTGGCGACGAGCGCCACCGCCTGGAAGCTGCGCGCATCGTCACGCACAACGGCCACGGCACGGGCTGCACCTTGTCGTCGGCGATCGCTGCGCACCTCGCATTGGGCCAGCCGCTGGCGCAGGCGGTGCGGTTGGCGCGCCAGTACATTCTGGGCGCGATCGCTGCCGGGGCTGATGTGCGCACCGGTCACGGCCACGGGCCGCTCAACCATGGCTATGCGCCGGTGGCGCAGCGTGTGATCGAGTAACGGGCGGCTGAGGGAGCGCCGGGCACCGCGCGCGCCACAGGCCCACACCGCCGCGGCACCCGAAATATCACCAGCCCCAGGTCAGGCGCCGGGCCACCCAGCCCTTTTGCCCGTCTTCGCGCTGCACCCGGGCCCAGCTGCCCGACTGGCCCAGGCTGCGCACCACCTCATGCTGCTGCAGCTTGCCCACGGTCTTGTGCTGCTGGCCGGGGCCGGCGCGCAGGTTGGCGACGCGTGCCGTCACCACGCGGTGCGGCGTCTTGCTGGTCAGCGGCGCATACACCCAGCCGAGCGGCTCCTCGAAATCCCGCACTTGGAGCCACCGGCCCTTGCGCTGCTGCACCTGCAGCGGATAGCCCCGGCCCAGCTCCCACAGCGTCGCCGAGCGGGTGCTGGGCTTCTCGCGCACGTTGACCGCATTGCCCTTGATGCTGACGAACTCGCGCGCCTGCACGCCGGCGGGCATGAGCAGGGGCAGGGCCAGCGCGGCGGCGGCCAGGGCTTTGGACAAAATGCGATGCGGCAGGGGCAGTGCGAAGGGCACGGGGTGATCTCCTTGGAGTTGGAACTGAGGGATGACAACCCCCAGGTGGAGGGCCGCCCGCGTGCGAAGTTCCGGCCGTTTCAGGCGTGAACCGATGGCCGAAACGTCAATTGCTATGAAAAATATAGCTACCAGTGCAATATACAAGCCATTATTAGACAATTTTCTATTTGGAAACAAGGCAGAACGCGCGCTGCAAGCTCCTGCTTCAATAGCGCCCGGCGCATTGCCGCAGGGCGCGCCGCGCCGTCGACGCAGGTCAGCGGGCCGGGGCGACGCCCAGCCGGGCTTGCAGCCGTTCGCTGCTGGTGGTGTATTCCAGGGGCAGCTTGTGGCCCGCCTGCCGTTCGGCCTCGGCGAAGGCGGCGAGGGTGGCTTCGTGGAAGCCGCACAGGATCAGCTTGCGCTTGCCGGGGTAGGTGTTGATGTCGCCGACGGCGTAGATGCCGGGGACGCTGGTGGCGAAAGTGGCCGTGTCCACGGTCAGCTGCTTGCGGTCCATCGCCAGGCCCCAGTCGGCGATGGGCCCTAGGCGCGGAGAGATGCCCAGGTAGGCCAGCAACAGGTCCAGCGGCTGGCGCTGTGGCTCGCCTTGCGGGTCCAGCAGGGCCAGCGCCTGCAGGGTGCCGTCGGGCGCTGTCTCCACGCCCGTGATCTGGCCGATCACGACCTGGATGCGGCCCGCCTCGCGCAGTGCCTGCAGTTGCGCCAGCAGCGCGGGCGCGGCCTGGAAGGCATCGCGCCGGTGCAGCAGCAGCACCTGCGCGGCAGCGTCCACGCAGTCCAGCGCCGCCTGCACGGCCGCCTCGTCGCCGCCATGTACCACCACGCGCTTGCCGGCCGCGGCACGGGTGGCCGTGGCGGCGTCAGGGTGGTAGAGCAACTGGCCGGGTGCCAGCGCCTCTACCCCCTCGGCCTTGATGGCGCGCGGCACGAAGGCGCCCACGCCCGCGGCGATGAAGACGCTGCGTGCCAGCAGCGCGGTGCCGGCGGTGGTGGTGAGCAGAATACGTCCTTCGGCCTGCGCGGCCAGCGTGTGGACCTGCTGGCCCAAGTGCAGCGTGGGGGCGAAAGGGGCGATCTGCCGCTGCAGCAGTTCCACGAGCCCCTGGCCCGTGCACACAGGGATGCCGGGAATGTCGTAGATGGGTTTGTCGGGATACAGCTCGGCGCACTGGCCGCCCACATGGGGCAGCGCATCAACCAGGTGCGCCGCGATGCCCTGCAGCCCGAGCTGGAAGACCTGGAACAGCCCCACTGGCCCGGCGCCGATCACCACGGCGTCCGCGGCCTGGGGCGTCGGGCTGCTGGGGGATGGGTGCATGCGGGCGTGGCGGGAGCGCGGGAGTCAGCGCTCCAGCTGGTCCAGCTTGCCGGGCTTGCCGTTCCAGTCGTCAGCGTCGGGCAGCGCTGCCTTGCGCTTGGTGATGCTCTTGAACTTGGGCGTCAGCTCGGCGTTGATCTTGATGAAGGCCAGCTGGTCGCTGGGCAGGTCTTCCTCGGCAAAGATGGCGTTGGCCGGGCATTCGGGGATGCACACGGCGCAGTCGATGCACTCGTCGGGGTCGATCACGAGGAAGTTGGGACCTTCGCGGAAGCAGTCCACGGGGCACACATCCACGCAATCGGTGTATTTGCACTTGATGCAGTTTTCGGTGACGACGTGAGTCATGAGTAGTTGTGTTCTGGTATGGGGTTAGCCCGCGATTTTAGGCCGACCGCCGCCTCAGCAGGCCAGCCAACCATGCCTGAGGCGCGGAAACCTTAACGTTGATCAAGCTTTTGGGGCCGGTGCGTTCACCAGCACGGCGCCCGCCGTCTTGTGGCTGGCTGTGTCGACCAGGATGAGCGAACCGAGCACGCGGCTGCGCGCGAACGCCGCCGCGGGCAGGGGTTCCTGCAGCAGCAGCTCCACATGGCCGATGGCATTGGGCTCCAGTTGGGTGGCGTCTTCCTCGGCCAGGGTGTTGATGTCCAGACGGTGAACCACGCGGCGCACCTTGACCTTGACCCAGCGGTGGCCGTGCAGCGCCCAGTACACGCGGCCCGCCACCAGCGGCTCGTCGTCCATCCACGCGATGGTGGCGGTGATCTCGCGCTGGCCGGGCCATGCGGGCACGGTGACGGGGGTGTCGAAGTCGTCCTCGGCCGCGGCAGCGGGTGCGGGCGCAGCCACGATCCAGTCGCCGCGCGAGACGTCCACCTCGCGGTCGAGGGTGATGCCCGCGCTCTGGCCCGCGGCCACGCCGGTGGCGCGGCGCGCATGGTCCAGCACCTGCGCCACCTGCGCCAGCTGGCCGCTGGGGAAGATGGCGACCTGCGCACCCGGCTGCACGCGGCCCGTGCCCACCCGGCCCCAGAACACGCGGCGCCCCTGCGAGGTGTCGGACGAGGAAGAAAATTTCTCCACCCACTGCACCGGGAAGGCCAGGGGCAGGCCGGCGTCGGGCGGGGTGTTGGGCAGCCGCTCCAGGATCTGCAGCAGGCTCGGGCCCGCGTAGTCGCACCAGCCGGGCTTGGCCTCTACCACGTTCCAGCCCTTGAGCGCCGACACCGGCACCACGCCCGCCACCGCGATGCCCGCGTGCCGGGCGAACTGCTCCAGCGCGGCACGGATGTGACGGTAGGCGAGCTGTGGGTCGGCCACGGCGTCGAGCTTGTTCACGGCAAACACCAGCGAATGCACGCGCAGCAGGTGCACCAGCAGGCTGTGGCGGCGCGTTTGCGGCAGCAGCGTGAGTTGCGGGTTCTGCCAATCAAGTTTGGTGGCGTCCACCAGCACCACGGCGGCGTCTGCCTGGGAGGCGGCGGTGACCATGTTGCGCGTGTACTGTTCGTGGCCGGGCGCGTCGCCGATGATGAACTTGCGCGCCTCGGTGGCGAAGTAGCGGTAGGCCACGTCGATGGTGATGCCCTGCTCGCGCTCGGCACTGAGGCCGTCGGTCAGCAGCGCCAGGTCGGTCTCTCCGCCGCGCTGCACGCCGGCCAGGTGGTCCTGCAGCACGGCGCGGCTGTCCACCAGCAGGCGGCCGATCAGCGTGCTCTTGCCATCGTCCACGCTGCCGCAGGTGATGAAGCGCAGCGCGGAAATGTGATCATTTGTGCCGCTAGCGCTTTCTGGTTGTGCGCTGGAAGCTATTGAATTGATAGTGGCGGTGGTCATCAGAAATACCCGTCTTTCTTGCGCTTTTCCATCGAGGCGTCGCTGGTCTTGTCGTCCATGCGCGTGGCGCCGCGCTCGCTGACCTCGGCGGCCAGGGTCTCGATCACGATTTCGCCAGCCGTGGCGGCCAGGCTTTCCACCGGGCAGGTGCAGGTGATGTCGCCCACGGTGCGAAAGCGCACGGTGCGCGTCTGCACCGCTTCGCCGTCCTTCGGGGGCGTGAGCGGCGTGACGGGCACCAGCAGGCCGCGGCGCTCCACCACTTCGCGCGGGTGGGCGTAGTACAGCGATGGCAGGGCGACCTGCTCGCGCTCGATGTACTGCCACACGTCCAGCTCGGTCCAGTTGCTGATGGGAAAGACGCGGAAATGCTCGCCGGGGGCCAGGCGGGTGTTGAACAGCGTCCACAGCTCGGGGCGCTGCGCCTTGGGCTGCCATTGGCCGAAGCTGTCGCGGTGGCTGAAGATGCGCTCCTTGGCGCGCGCCTTCTCCTCGTCCCGGCGCGCACCGCCGATCAAGGCATCGAAGCGGAACTCCTCAATCGCTTCGAGCAGCGTGACGGACTGGTGCACGTTGCGCGATTCGCCGGGGTGGGCCAGGCGCACGGTGCCGCGCGCCATCGAATCCTCGACGCTGCGCACGATGAGTTCGGCGCCCAGTTCCTTCGCGCGGAAGTCGCGGAAGTCGGTCACCTCGGGGAAGTTGTGGCCCGTGTCGATCATCAGCAGCGGGTAGGGAATGCGGCCCGCGCCGAAGGCCTTCTCGGCGCACTTGAGCATGACCAGCGAGTCCTTGCCGCCCGAGAACAGCAGGGCGGGGCGCTCGAAGGCCGCAGCCACCTCGCGCAGGATGAAGATGGTTTCTTCTTCCAGCGCGTCCAGGTGGCGGTTGCTGAGCTGGTTGAGCACTTGGGAGTCAACACGGGCGTTCATTCGATGTTCCAGTCAAATCTGGCTCCAGCGCTTGTGGGGCAAGCGCAGGCAGCTATCGTTTTTAGTGGGCCAGGTGCAGGCCGCATTCGCGGTTGTCTTCGCCCTTGGTGGGGTCCACGTAGTCAAAGTTGTTGGGCAGGCCGTGCTGCTGGCAGTACTCGTGCAGCTGTTTGGACGACCAGTGCAATAGCGGCGCGACCTTGATCAGGCCGTCGGGGTTGATGCTCACGGGCTCCATCTGCGCGCGCACGGCGGTGTCGGTGGCGCGCAGCGCGGTGAACCACACCCGGGGTGCCGTTTCGCGCAGGGCGCGGGCGAAGGGTTCGAGCTTCACCTCTTCGGTGAACGCGGCGTGGCGCGGGTCGTCCAGTGCGGGCGTCGGGCCTTCGACGGCCTCGCGGTGGGCGCGCGAGCGGCGCGGCAGGTAGATCTTCAGGTTGAGCCCCAGCTGCTTCGTCACCGCGTCGGCAAAGCGGTAGGTGGCGTCGGTGTTGTAGCCGTTGTCCATCCAGACCACAGGCACGCCCGGCTGCACGCGGGTGACCAGGTGCAGGATCACGGCCTCGAACGGGCGGAAATTGGTGGTGACGATGGGCGTCTGGCCCAGGCCCAGCGCCCAGGCCACCAGGGCGGCGGCATCGTGGCCGTGCTCGGCGTTGACGCGGGCGAGTTCGGCGGCGCTGACCGCCGTGGCGGTGCTCATGCGGCCTCCCGGGCGAACAGTGGGCGCGGCTCCAGCACGTCGCCCTGGTAGAAGGCGGCATAGCGCGCGAACTGGCGTTCGGCCGCGGCCGGGTCCACGCCGGGCGCCAGCACCGCGCTGCTGAAGCCGCTGCGGTGCATGTGCACCAGCTGGTCGATCAGCACGTCGCCCGTGGCGCGGATATCGCCCGCAAAGCGGTAGCGGCGGCGCAGCAGCAGCGCCTGGCTGTAGGCGCGGCCGTCGGTGAACTTGGGGAACTGCAGCTCGATGCGCTGCACGCCCTCCAGCGCGCCTTCGGCGGCCAGCGCGGCCAGGTCGGCGTCGTTGGCGATCTGCAGGGTTTTGAGGTCGTCAGCGCCCAGGGACAAAGCGCCAGCAGCTATGATTTTCATAGTGTTCGAGATCTTTCGGATGGGGTCAGGCCACGGCTTCTTCGGCCGCCTTGGGATGGCGCGCGCCGTTGGCGGCGGCCTTGAAGGGGTCCTGGCCCACGCGGCGCAGGGTGTCGATGAACAACTCGCCGCCCTTGCGCAGCGCGCGGTAGGTGTCCAGCAGCGCCTCGATCACGTCGGGCACTTCGGCGGCCGAGAACGACGGGCCGACCACCTTGCCGCCGATGGCCGGGCCGGACAGCTGCGTGCCGTCGGAGCCGCCCAGCGTGATCTGGTACCACTCCTTGCCGTCCTTGTCCACGCCCAGGATGCCGATGTGGCCGCTGTGGTGGTGGCCGCAGCTGTTGATGCAGCCGCTCATGTGCAGGTCGATGGGGCCGATGTCGAACAGCTCGTCCAGGTCCTGGTAGCGCTCGGTGATGGCCGCGGCGATGGGCAGCGAACGCGCGTTGGCCAGTGAGCAGAAGTCGCCGCCGGGGCAGGCGATCATGTCCGTCAGCAGGCCGATGTTGGGCTGCGCCAGGCCCAGCTTGCGCGCGGCCTCGTACAGCGCGGGCACGTCGGCTTCGTGCACCCAGGGCAGCAGCAGGTTCTGCTCGTGCGTCAGGCGCGCCTCGCCGGCGCTGAACTGGTCGGCCAGTTGGGCCAGGGCGTCCAGCGTGTCGCCGTCGGCATCGCCGGGCGCAAAGCCCACGCGCTTGAACGACAGTGTCACCGCCTTCAGCCCCGCCATGCGGTGGCCGCGCACGTTCTGCTGCAGCCAGCGCTGGTACAGCTGGCCGGAGGTGTTCACGCCATGCGGGAGGCCGGCGGGCCGCAGCGGTGGCACGACGAAATGGCCGGTCACGCGGTCCAGCTCGGCCTGGGTGATGGTGTGGGGGGCGCCGTCCTGCTCCAGGATGGCGCGGTATTCGGCCTCCACCGCGTCGATGAACTGCTGGCCTTCGCTCTTGACCAGGATCTTGATGCGCGCCTTCCACTTGTTGTCGCGGCGGCCGTAGCTGTTGTACACGCGCACGATGGCTTCGATGTAGTTCAGCAGCTGGTCCCACGGCAGAAATTCACGCACCACGGTGCCGATGACGGGCGTGCGCCCCATGCCGCCGCCCACCTTGACGGCAAAGCCCACCTCGCCAGCCGCGTTCTTCAGCGCCTGCAGGCCGATGTCATACCAGCCGGTGGCGGCACGGTCTTCCGCGGCGCCGTTGAAGGCGATCTTGAACTTGCGCGGCAGGTAGGTGAACTCGGGGTGCAGCGAGCTCCACTGGCGCGTGATCTCGGCGAACGGCCGGGTGTCCACGATCTCGTCCTCGGCGATGCCGACGTAGGCCTCGCAGGTGATGTTGCGGATGTCGTTGCCGCTGGTCTGGATGCCGTGCATGTGCACGCTGGCCAGCAGGTCCATCACGTCGGCCGCGCGGGTGATGGGAATCCAGTTGAACTGCACGTTGGTGCGCGTGGTGAAGTGGCCGTAGCCGTAGCGCAGCGGTGGCGCGGCCAGTGTCAGGCCCGGCTGGGCGGCCTGCAGCTGGTCCTGCGTGGCCTGGGCATGGGCCAGCAGTTCGGGCGTGGGGCGGTCGTATTCGCGGGCGATGTGAGCCAGCATGCGCAGCTGAGCGCTGTTGATGTCGCCATAGGGCACGGCGATGCGGGCCATGGGCGCGTAGCGCTGGATGTACCAGCCGTTTTGCAGGCGCAGGGGCAGCAGTTGCTCGTCGGTCAACTCGCCGCGCTGCCAGCGTTCGAGCTGATCGCGGAATTGCTGGGCGCGCAGGTGGACGAACTGGCGGTCGAATTCGGTGTACTGGTACATGGCAGGGCCGTGGGCGTTTCAACACAGGTGCCGCCGGGCCCCGAATGGCGCCCGCAGCATCGATGGGCGCACTTTAAAAGTCTGTCTTATAAAGACAAACTATTTTTTAATGCTTCATATATTCCGTTATTTGTATATGAAATGCATGTCGGGTTCACTGTGGCTCATACCCTAGCCAGCGCTCGCTGCTCAACGCGCGCGCCAGAGGGGCGTCCAGCGGCAGGGGCTCACTGTGCAGCCGCGCGGCGATCAGTTCGCCGCACAGCAATGACAGCGTGAGCCCGCGCGCGCCCATGGCAGTGCACAGCCACAGGCCGGGTTGGCGCACCGAGTCCACCGGCCCCACGATGGGGCGGCGGTCCAGCGCGCCGCAGCGCACGGCCGCCCAGGTGCGCACGGGGCCGTCCGGCGTGGTGGCAGCCTGGGTGAAGGCGGCGTCCATGGCAGCGCCCAGGGGGGGCAGCAGCGCGTGCAGTTTGGCCTGATTGGTGGCCAAGCCCTTGGCGTGGTCGTCAGGGCTGGGGGGCAGGGCGGTCTTCAGGCGCTCGAACGTGGAGCCCAGCACCCAGCCTGCGCCGTCCTGCAGCGGCACACGGGGCACCAGGTTGCCGTTGCCATTGAGCGGCTGGGGCGGCCAGGGGGCGCCCGCGGGGGCCTGGGCATGCAGGCCCCAGGCCAACTGGCCGCGCAGCGGATTCATGGGCCAATGCGCGTGCGTGAGCGGGCCGGTGTGGTGCCCGGCGCAAACCACGGCAAGTTCCGCCTCGGCCAGCATGCGCCCCTCGGCGTCCAGTGCCTGCCAGAGGGGCTGGCCGTCGACGGTGGTGCGGCGCAACTCCGCCACCGCCGCGCTGCCGCGCCAGTGGATGGCCGGGTCGTTCAGCAGGTGGGCGATGAACTGGGGAGGGCGCACCCAGCCTGCGTGCTCGTGCCAGCAGGCCACCGTGTCTGCCGATAAGCCGTTAGCCTGCAGTTGCGCGGGTGTTGCGGGGCGACTCCAGTCCAGGCCAGGCCCGTCGCTCCAGGCCAATCCTGTGGTGCCGTCCACACGGTGCTCCAGCGTGCCGCACACGCTCCAGTCGGTGCCGCGCGTCTCGGCTGGAAGCTGCGCCAGCGTATTCAGCGTGGTGCGTACCCCCGCGCGCGACAGGCGCGAGATCAGGTTGTCGTCCTGCGAGACATTGGGCGCGAACACCCCCGCCGGCAGGCCGGATGCACCGGCGGCAGGGTGATCGGCCTGGTCCAGCACCTGGACCTGCCAGCCACGGTGCGCCAGGCTGGCCGCCACGGCGGCGCCCGCCAGTCCTGCGCCCACCACCAGGCAGCGGGCCGGGGCGGCCACCGTGGCGTCTGGCAGCACGGGCTGGCCGGCGCGTGGCTCCCAGCGGGGCGCGTAGGTGGCCTGCAGGTTGTCGCGCTTGGGGTGGACACCCGGCACCTTTTGCACCTCGAAGCCGCACTGCACCAGCCCGTCCCGCACGCCGCGCGCCACCGTCCACGTCGCCAGGCGGGTGCCGCGACGGCAGCAGCGCGCCACGGCCTTGAGGGTGTGGATGTCCCACATTTGCGGGTTGTGCTGGGGGTCGAAGCCGTCCAGGTACACCGAATCCGCCATGGGGTGCTGCTGCCTCAGCAGGGTTTGCGCGTCACCGATGTACAGCGTGAGCAGCACCTGCCCGCCGTCGAACGAGAGCCGGTGCACGCCCGGCAGCAAGCCCCAGTACTGCGCCGCCAACTGCTGGGCCAGCGATTGCAGTGTGGAATCGATGGGAGCGGCGCGCAGCAGATCGGCCGCGCTCACGGGCCAGGCCTCGCAAGAAACGAAGTGCAGCCGCTGTGGCCGGTGGGGGTCGGCGCGCCACGCGGCCCAGGTCACGAGGAAGTTCAGGCCCAGGCCGAAGCCGGTTTCCAGCACGCGCCACTGCGGCTGGTTCTGCCAGGCCTGGGGCAGGCCGCAGCCGGCGAGAAATGTGCCGCGGGCTTGTTCCAGGCCGCCTTGCTCGCTGTGGTACCGGTCTGAGAAGCGCGGGCTGTAGGGCGTGCCGTCTTCCAGCCATTCAATCGGTTCGGACATGGTGTCGGGAGGCGCGAAAAGATTACAGAAACAGTGTCATTCCCAGCGCTGCTGGTACGAGAACACCGGCAGGCGCCAGTGGTAGTGCAGTGCCAGCAGCCGCAGCGCCAGGCCGGCGGCGAAACACACCAAAGTGCTGAGGTTGTTTTCCACTTCCATCGTGCGCAGTCCCAGGAACAGCAGGCACACGGCCAGGGATACGCTGGCGTACAGCTCGCGCCGAAAGACCACGGGCACCTGGTTGCACAGCACGTCGCGCAGGATGCCGCCGCTGATGCCCGTGAGCATGCCGGACATCACCACCACCACGGGCGGGTAGCCCAGTTCCAGGGCCACATTGCATCCGATCAGCGAGAACGCGATCAGCCCCATGGCGTCCAGCAGCAGGAACACGCGCTTGATCCGGTGCAGGTAGCGCGCGACCACCGTCGTCAGCAGGCCTGCGGAAATCACCAGGTACACGTATTCCGGGTGCTGCGTCCAGCCGATCGGGTAGTGGCCCAGCACCATGTCACGGATGGTGCCGCCGCCCAGCGCGGTCACAAAGGCGATCACGCTGACACCGAAGATGTCCATGTTGCGCCGGCCTGCGGCCAGCGCGCCAGACATGGCCTCGGCCGTGATGGCCACAAGGTAGATCACCAGCAGGGTGGTGAACTGTGAGAACTGGAACGAGTCCAGCAAGGACACCGACGGCAACATGAATATCTCCTCAGGGAGCCGGGCCTGGGCCGCCTGCCAGGCGCCGTGGGCTACAACGGCAACGCCCCCGCCACAGTGATGCGACGGGGGCGACTGCAAAGAGGCGCTGCTTCAGCGCAGCGCTGCGTTATGCGCCGGGCGGGACGCAGCCAGCCTCAGCGTCTGCGCCGCGCCAAAGAAGTGGTTTTATCGAAACCGCTTCTTGCAGCGCTGCACTGCGTTACGCGCTGGGCGGCACATAACCCGCCGCAGCGTCTGCGCCGCTGCCGAAGAAGTGGTTTTCCATCTGGCGGGCGAGGTATTGGCGCGCGCGCGCGTCGGCCAAGTTCAGGCGGTTCTCGTTGACCAGCATGGTCTGGTGTTTGATCCAGTCGGCCCAGGCTTGCTTGCTCACGTTGTCATAGATGCGTTTGCCCAGATCGCCGGGGTAGGGCGCAAAGTCGAGGCCTTCGGCTTCCTTGCCGAGCTTGATGCAGTGGACGGTACGTGCCATGGAGCGATTC
Organism: Diaphorobacter sp. C33; assembly: GCF_030503915.1. Lineage (NCBI taxonomy): Bacteria > Pseudomonadati > Pseudomonadota > Betaproteobacteria > Burkholderiales > Comamonadaceae > Diaphorobacter > Diaphorobacter sp. C33. The sequence continues at coordinate 1,357,767 of NZ_CP129980.1, read as the reverse complement.
CTTGCTGAAACTTCAGACGTCAATGGAATAACGAACTGAAATCTTATTGGTTTGGATTTTGAAGGGCGACTTCCAGAATGCCTTGCATCGGTGAACCGCACCGACGCACCCTGCAACGAAAGCCCTTCATGAACAATCGCCGCGACTTTATCAAGTTTCCCCTGGCCACCGCCCTGACGGCGGTCATGTCCCTGACGTCTTTGCCGTCGTTCGCGCAGCCCGCCCAGTTCCTCAACGTGTCCTACGACCCCACGCGTGAACTCTATGTGGCCTACAACCAGGCCTTCGCACGCCACTGGAAGGCCAAGACGGGGCAGGAAGTGCAGTTCAAACAGTCGCACGGCGGCTCGGGCAAGCAGGCGCGTTCGATCATCGATGGCATCGACGCCGACGTGGCTACGCTGGCCCTGGGCGGAGACGTGGATGCGCTGGCCCAGCACGGCCTGCTGGCGCCCGCTTGGCAAAAGCGCCTCCCGCACAACTCGGCGCCCTATACCTCCACCATCGTGTTCTTGGTGAAGAAGGGCAACCCCAAGGGCGTGAAGGATTGGGATGACTTAGTCAAGCCCGGCGTGCAAGTCATCACACCCAACCCCAAGACCAGCGGCGGGGCCCGTTGGAACTATCTTGCCGCCTGGGAGTTCGCCAAGCGCAAGTACGGCAGCGACACTCAAGCCAAGGATTTCGTGTCCAAGCTCTACAAGAACGTGCCGGTGCTCGACACGGGTGCGCGCGGCTCGACCATCACCTTCGTGCAGCGCGGTGTGGGCGACGTGCTGCTGGCCTGGGAGAACGAGGCGTTTCTTGCGCTCAAGGAGTTCGGCAAGGACAAGTTCGAGATCGTCGTGCCATCGCTGTCCATCTTGGCCGAACCCACGGTGGCGGTGGTGGACAAGGTGGTGGACAAGAAGGGCACGCGCGCGCTGGCGGAGGAGTACCTTGCTTACCTCTATTCCGACGAGGGGCAGGACATTGCTGGAAAGAACTTCTACCGTCCAACCAGCGAGAAGGCCAAGGCCCAGTACGACAAGCAATTCCCCAAGCTCACACTGGCCACCATCGACCAGGCTTTCGGTGGCTGGGCCAAGGCCAATCGGGAGCATTTTGCGGACGGCGCACTGTTTGACCAGATCTACAGCCGGCGTTGATCCGTCTTTGGATGAAAATCGGCGCTAAGCTTTGATAAGTAAGCGCTATAAGCTATCAAAAATATAGTTTGCAAAGCGCCCCGCGCTCCTTTGGCGAAGTGAGGGACGTGGGTCCGGGCCTCGGCGCGAGGGACAGCACACCCATGGCGGGGCACGCCGTGCCGCGGCAGGCGCCAACCCTTCGCGCGCGACTGCACTACCATGCCGCCCATGCTGACCGTTCACCACCTGGAAACCTCGCGCTCCCAGCGCATTCTGTGGCTGCTGGAAGAACTGGGCGTGCCCTACGACATCCGCCGTTACTCGCGTGACCCCGTGACCAAGCTGGCGCCACCAGAGCTCAAGCGGGTGCACCCGCTGGGCAAGTCGCCCGTCATCACCGAAGGCGACATGGTAGTGGCCGAATCTGGCGCCATCATCGAATATCTGGCCGAGCGCTACGGTGCACAGGCACCGGCGGATCTGGCCCATCTGGAACCCGCGCGCGGTACGGCAGAACATCGCCAGTGCAGGTTCTGGATGCATTACGCCGAGGGATCCCTGATGAATTGGCTGGTGATGAAGCTGGTGTTTGACACCATTGCGCGCCAGCCCATGCCGTTTTTTGTGCGCCCCATCGCGCGCACCCTTTGCGCCAAAGTGCAGCAAAGACTCATCGGCCCGAACGTGCAAACCGCGCTGGCTTTCATGGACGCGCACCTGGCACAGCACGACTGGTTCGCCGGGGGCCACCTGACCATGGCCGACTTTCAGATGAGCTTTGCCGTCGAGGCGGCCCTCGCGCGCGGGGGCGACGAAACGGCCTGGCCGCACCTGGTGGCCTACCGCCAGCGTATGCGGGCGCGTCCAGCCTACCAACGGGCGCTGGAGCAGGGCGGCCCCGTGGTGATGCAGGCCTGAGGGGCACTGCCGCGCCGTCAGCCAGACCAGTCCTTCTCGTCCCATGCAAGCCAGCGCCCTTGTGTGGCTGCGGCGCGATCTGCGCTGCCATGACCACGCCGCCCTGTACCACGCACTGCGCCGTTTCGAACGCGTGTACTGCGTCTTCGTCTTTGACACCGACATCCTCGATGCGCTGCCGACCCGGTGCGACCGGCGGGTGGAATTCATTCACGCCAGCGTGTGCGCATTGGATGAGGACCTGCGCGCGCTGGCGGCGCGCAGTGGCGCCCCCGGCGGCGGCCTGATCGTGCGCCACGGTACGGCGGTGCAGTGCATCGTGCAATTGGCCCGCAGCCTGGGCGTGCGCGAAGTGCTGGCCAATCGCGACTACGAACCTGCAGCCCTGGCCCGCGACCGCCGGGTGGCAGACGGCCTGGCGGCGTGTGGCATCGCGTTCAGCGACTACAAGGACCAGGTGCTGCTGGAGCAGGGCGAGGTGCTGAACCAGCTGGGCCAGCCCTACAGCGTCTTCACGCCATACAAACGCACTTGGCTGCAGAAGCTGGATGCCTTCCAGACCAAGCCTTATCCCGTGGAGCGCCACGCACATCACCTGGCCGTGCCCCCGGCGGGGGAGCGGCTGCCCACGCTGGCGGATCTGGGCTTCGTGGCCACCAACCTGGCTGATTTGCAGCTGCCTGTGGGCTCGCGCGGCGCGCAGCAGTTGCTGCAGGATTTCCTGCCGCGCATGGCAGCTTACAAGCTGGCGCGCGACTTTCCTGGACGTAAAGGCGTGTCCTACCTGTCGGTGCATCTGCGCTTTGGCACCGTGTCCATCCGCCAACTGGCCTCACTGGCCGCGCGACAGGCCGCGCAAGGCTGCGAAGGCGCGCAGACCTGGTTGTCCGAACTGGCGTGGCGCGACTTCTATTTCATGATTCTGTGGCACCACCCGCACGTGGTCACCCAGGCATTTCGCCCCGAGTACGACCGCGTCCAGTGGGATGACGCGCCTGAGTACTGGCAGGCATGGTGCGCGGCGCGCACTGGCTATCCGTTGGTCGACGCCGCCATGCGCCAACTGCTGCAAACGGGCTACATGCACAACCGGCTGCGCATGGTGGTGGCGAGCTTCTTGACCAAGGATTTGGGTATCGATTGGCGCCGTGGCGAGCGCTTCTTTGCCCAGCACCTGAACGACTACGACCTGGCTGCAAACAATGGCGGCTGGCAATGGGCGGCGTCAACCGGCTGCGACGCTCAGCCCTGGTTTCGCATCTTCAACCCGGTGGCGCAGTCGCAGAAGTTTGACCCCGACGGCAGGTTTATCCGCCGCTATCTCCCAGAGCTGGCGTGTGTTCCTGATAAGCACCTCCATTTCCCTGCAGGCATGAAGCCGCTCGAGTTGCAGGCCTGTGGGTTGCGTTTAGGCATCGACTATCCACTGCCGGTAGTGGACCACGCCATAGCACGGGAGCGTACCCTGATGCGGTTCCATTTCTTAGGTCGCCCGCGAGAGGCATCCTGAAAGGCGGGGAACCGGGATGTCCCATCTTGGGATCCATGAGGAAGCATGTTTTTTCGAGGGAACAGTCAGATCTTTGAAAAAGTGTCTGTGCATCATCTATAATGGAGGGCTTCGGAGAGGTGGATGAGCGGTTTAAGTCGCACGCCTGGAAAGCGTGTGTGGGCTAATCCCCACCGCGGGTTCGAATCCCGCCCTCTCCGCCAGTCGTTCCAAGGGTTAGCAGGTACTCATCTGCTAACCCTTTTTCGTTGCGGCTCCTCTGAAAACGAGGGCTGTAGTAGAGGCAGCATCCCGGCAAACCATATAAGGTTGGCATGTGAACTAAGCTGGGCCGGTTATGCCATTACTGGATGGCGAGATGACCGCCGCGCCTGCGACGGATGCGGCCAGCCTGTACAAGGCAAGCGGCCACGCTGACTCCCCGGCACAGCGCGAACCTGTGGGTGACCGAGGCACTGGGGCACGGCTTTGGCGTGGGCGGCGGCCTGAACTATATGGGAGCGCGGTTTGCCAACCCTGGCAACTCGGTCACCTTGCGTGGCTACCACGGTGGATGCCATGGCCTACTACTGCCTGGGCGCCTGGGATGTGCAACTCAAGCTGAACAATCTGTTTCGACCACCGCTATATCGTGGCGGGCATGGCAGTTCGCCGAACCTGAACCTGGCGGGTGCCCCGCGTTCGGCGCAGGTGGTGGCACGCTACCGATTCTGAGATCCAGGCCCCGGGTCATGCCGCAGGAATCCTGGCGCGCCGACAAAGGCGCGATCATGGGCAACCAGCGGTCCTGAAAAGGCCGCGCACAGTGACCGAAACGAACAACGGGCCTTACAGGCCCGTTGGTTCTTCAAGCAAGGGCGGTGTGGCGCACCCACCCCGCAGTCATTTCAGCAGGCTCACACCTGGTCTGCCGAGAGCCCGGCGGTTTGGCTGAAGCCGCCGTCCACATAGGTGATCTCGGCTGTCACGCCGCTGGCCAGGTCGGACAGCAGGAACGCGGCCACGTTGCCCACGTCTTCGATCGTCACGTTGCGACGCAGCGGGGCGGCGTCAGCCACGCGGCCCAACAGCTTGCCGAAGTCCTTGATGCCGCTGGCGGCCAGCGTCTTGATGGGGCCCGCGCTGATGCCGTTGGCACGGATGCAGCGGCCGTCTTCAGTGCGGCCCACGGCTTCGGCCAGGTAGCGCACGCTGGCTTCCAGGCTGGCCTTGGCCAAGCCCATGGTGTTGTAGTTGGGAATGGAGCGCAGGGCGCCCAGGTACGACAGCGTCAGCAGCGACGACTTGTCGTTCAGGTAGGGCAGGGCCGCCTTGGCCATGGCCGGGAAGCTGTAGGCACTGATGTCGTGGGCCACCTTGAAGGCTTCGCGAGAGAGGCCTTCCAGGAAGTTGCCGGCGATGGCCTCGCGCGGAGCAAAGCCGATGGAGTGCACGAAGCCGTCGAACTTGCCCCAGGCGGCGCCGATGTCGGCGAACAATTTGTCGATCTGCGCGTCGTCGGCCACGTCGCAGTCAAAGACCAGCTTGGAGTCGAATTCGGCGGCGAACTCGGTGATGCGGTCCTTGAAGCGCTCGCCCACGTAGCTGAAGGCCAGTTCCGCGCCTTGTTGGTGGCAGGCCCTGGCGATGCCGTACGCGATCGAGCGATTGGACAGCACGCCCGTGATGAGCAGCTTCTTGCCGGCGAGAAAACCCATTGTTGTTCTCCTGAAATGCGATGTGCGAAGGAAAATGGCAAGCGTGACGCGGGGGCTTGCGGGCCGCTTGCGTGGTGCAGAATTGTCGCATGCGGTTCTGGCGTATCTGTTTATTGATCGGTTGGCTGGGAGGGAGCAGCGTGGCGGGCGGGACGGCCTGGGCCGCGCATGCCTACGCGATGTGGGGGGCGCCCGCGCTGGCGGCCGACTTCGCGCACTTCCCCTACGTCAACCCACAGGCGCCCAAGGGCGGCGAACTGCGCCTGGTGAGCAATCTGCGCACCTCCACCTTCGACAAGTACAACCCATTCACGATCCGCGGCAACGCGCCGGCCTACCTGTCGGCGCTGATGTTCGACTCGCTGCTCACCGGCTCGCTGGACGAAACGGCCACCGGCTATGGACTGCTGGCCGAGGATGTGGCGGTGGCGCCGGATGGCCTGTCAGCCACCTTCAGGCTGCGGCCCGAGGCGCGCTTTCACAACGGCAAGCCGGTGCTGGCCCAGGATGTAAAGCACAGTTTCGACACCCTGATGGGCCCTCACACCTCACCGGGCTACAAAACGCTCCTGATCGAGGTGGCCGGTGTGGATGTGCTGGACGACCGCACCGTGCGCTACCGCTTCAAGGCGCCCAACCGCGAACTGCCGCTCACCGTCGGGGGGCTACCCGTGTTCAGCCGCGACTGGGGGCTGGGCGCCGACGGCAAGCCCAAGCCCTTCGACCAGGTGGTGATGGACATCCCCATCGGCAGCGGACCGTACAAGATCGGCCCCGTCAACTTCGGCAAGGACATCACCTATGTGCGCGATCCCCAGTATTGGGCGCGCGACCTGCCCGTGCGCAAGGGGACGGCCAACTTTGACCGTGTGCTGGTCAAGATCTACAAGGACAACACTGCGCGGCTGGAGGCGCTGAAGGCCGGCGAGTTCGATCTGATGCGGTTTTTCAGTGCGGGCGATTGGGCGCGGCGGGTCAACGGCCGCAAGTTCGACACGGGTGAGCTGGTCAAGGGCGAGTTCGCCAACAAGCTGCCCTCGGGCTTCCAGAGCTACGTACTGAACACCCGCCGCCCGCTGCTGCAGGACCGCCGCGTGCGAGAGGCCCTGGGGCTGGCGTTCGACTTTGAGTGGATGAGTCGCCAGCTTTTCTATGGTGCCTATCAGCGCGTGCGCGGCATCTTCGGCAACACCATGTGCGAGACGCAGGGCATGCCCACGCCGCAGGAGTTGGCCTTGTTGGAGCCCTGGCGCAAGGATCTGCCCCCCGCGGTCTTCGGCCCCATGTTCGAGCCGCCCACCACCCACGGCGCCACCACGCTGCGCGACAACCTGCGCCGCGCACAGGCGCTGCTCCAGGAGGCAGGCTGGCAGGTGCAGGATGGCGTGCTGCGCAACGCCAGCGGCCAGGCCATGGTGCTGGAATACATGGACAGCAGCGAAGGCGGCGTGCGCACGTTGTCCTCGTGGATGCGCAACCTGCAAAAGCTCGGCATCACGCTCAAGTTCCGCTCGGTGGACTTCGCGCTGTACCAGCAGCGTCTGCAGAAGTTCGACTTCGACATCACCACCATTGCCTACCAGGGCACCAACAACCCGGGGCAGGAGTTTGCCGACCTGTTCGGCAGCGCGGCGGCAGACCAGGAAGACTCGGGCAATTTCCCCGGCGTAAAGAGCCCGGCCGTGGACGCAATGATCCGTGCCATGGTGTCTGCCAAGACGCAGGAACAGATGTTGCCCGCGTGCCATGCGCTGGACCGCATCATTGCGCATGGCCACTACCTCATTCCGCAGTGGTCCGCGGGCACCCATCGCATGGTCTACAACGCCTGGCGCCTGGACCGGCCCGAAGTGGTGCCGCCGTATTCGACCGGAGAGATGTGGGCGGTGGATACGTGGTGGGCCCGTTCGCCTACGCTGACCGCCGAGACTGCGCCCAAGGCCGCGACGCCGCGCAAGGACTGAAACCGCCATGTTCGCCTACATCCTCAAGCGCATCCTGCTCATGCTGCCTACGCTGTTGGGCGTGTTGCTGTTGACCTTTGTCGTGATCCAGTTCGTGCCCGGCGGTCCGGTGGAGCAGTACCTGGCCGAGGCCAAGGCCGGCGCTGCCGGCATGGGCGGGGGCGGCGAGGGCGGCGGCATGGCCTATCGCGGCGCGCAGGGCGTCGATCCCAAGCGGCTGGAGCAGATCAAGCAGCTCTATGGCTTTGACAAGCCGGCGCACGAGCGCTTCTTCCAGATGCTGGGCCAGTTCGCGCGCTTCGACCTGGGGCGCAGCTTCTTTCAGAACAAGGACGTGTGGCAACTCGTGAAGGAGAAGCTGCCCGTGTCCGTCAGCCTGGGGTTGTGGACCTTCTTCATCAGCTACCTCGTGGCGGTGCCGCTGGGTGTGGCCAAGGCGGTGCGCGCCGGCTCGCGCTTTGACTTCGTCACCACGCTCATCATCCTGGTGGGCTACGCGATCCCGGGTTTCGTGCTCGGCGTGGCGCTGCTGGTGATCTTTGGCGGGCAATTGCAGTGGTTCCCGCTGCGCGGGCTGACCTCGGCCAACTGGGACGAACTGGGCCTGTGGGCCAAGGTGACGGATTACCTGTGGCATATCGCGCTGCCCATCACGGCCATGGTGGCCGGCAGCTTTGCGGTGACGGCGATGCTGACCAAGAACGCTTTTCTGGAAGAGATCCGCAAGCAATATGTGCTCACCGCGCGTGCCAAGGGACTGACAGACCGGCAGGTGCTCTACAAGCACGTGTTTCGCAATGCGCTGATTCCCATCATCACGGGCTTTCCATCCGCCTTCATCGGCGCGTTCTTCGCGGGCTCGCTGCTCATCGAGACGCTGTTCTCGCTCGACGGCCTGGGCCTGCTGTCCTATGAGAGCGTGATCCGCCGCGACTACCCCGTGGTGTTGGGCACGCTGTACCTGTTCACCCTGATCGGGCTGGTGACCAAGCTCATCAGCGACCTGTGCTACGTGTGGGTGGATCCCCGCGTCAAGTTTGATTGAAATATGGCTCCAACGCCCGACCATCAAGCGCTAGTAGCTATTGATTCGGTAGCTAATGGGGCGCCTGCAGCGCCCGTTGCCGCCTCGGCGTCACCCAGTCGGCGCGCTTGGCAGCGCTTTCGTGCCAACCGCCTGGGGTTCTGGAGCCTGCTGGTGTTCTGCACCCTGGTCGTGATCAGCCTGGGGGCAGAACTGGTTAGCAACGACCGGCCCCTCGTCGTGCGCTATGAGGGTCAGACGTATTTCCCGTTGTTCAACGATTACCCCGAGACGACTTTCGGCGGTGACTTCCAGACGCCCACCGACTACCTCGACCCCTTCATTCGCGAGCGGCTGTCGCAGGGGGATAACTGGGCGCTGTACACGCTCAACCGCTACGGGCCCGACACCCTGAACTACTTCGCGAAGGAGCCCAACCCCTCGGGCCCGTCGCGCGACAACTGGCTGGGCACGGACGACCGCGGGCGTGACCTGCTGGCGCAACTGATCTACGGCTTTCGCGTGAGCGTGTTGTTCGGTATTGCCCTCACCGTGGTGGGCGTGGCACTGGGCGTGGCGGCGGGGGCCGTACAGGGCTTCTTTGGCGGCAAGACCGACCTGGCTTTCCAGCGCTTCATCGAGATCTGGGGCTCCATGCCCGAGCTGTACCTGCTCATCATCTTCAGCGCCGTGTTCGCGCCCAGCATCGGGCTGCTGCTGGTATTGCTCAGCCTGTTCGGCTGGATGGGGCTGTCGGACTATGTGCGCGCCGAATTCCTGCGCAACCGGCAACTGGACTATGTGAAGGCCGCGCGGGCGCTGGGTGTGTCCAACGGCCAGATCATCCGCCGCCACATCCTGCCCAACAGCATGACGCCGGTGGTGACCTTTCTGCCGTTTCGCATGGGTGCGGCGATCCTGGCGCTGACGTCGCTGGACTTCCTGGGCCTGGGCGTTCCGCCCGGCACCCCCAGCCTGGGCGAGCTGCTGTCGCAGGGCAAGAACAACATCGACGCGTGGTGGATCTCCATCTTCACCTTCGGGGTGCTGGTCACCACGCTGCTGCTGCTCACCTTCATGGGCGATGCGCTGCGCGACGCGCTGGACCCCCGCAAGAACTGAGGCATCGTGAACCCTTCTGCCATGCGCGCTGCGCCCCCCCTGTCTCCCTCGTCCGCGCCGCTGCTGCAGGTGCGGGACCTGCGGGTGCGCTTCGGCGCCAAGCAGGTGGTGCATGGGGTGAGCTTCGACATGGCCCCGGGCGAAAAGCTCGCGCTGGTGGGTGAATCCGGCTCGGGCAAAACAGTGACCGCGCTGGCGCTGCTGCGCCTGACGGGCGATGCGCAATTGGAGGGGAGCGCGCTGATGCACGGGCGTGATCTGCTCCAACTGCCTGAGCGCGAACTGCGCGGCGTGCGCGGCGGCGATATCGCCATGGTGTTCCAGGAGCCCATGACGGCGCTGAACCCGCTGATGACCATTGGCGACCAGGTGGCCGAGGTCTTGGTGCTAAAACAGGCCCTGAGCAAGGCGCAGAGCGCGCAAGCAGCTATCGAACTGCTAGCGAGTACCGGCATCCCCGAGCCATCGCGGCGCGCGGGCAGCTTTCCGCACCAGCTTTCGGGCGGGCAGCGCCAGCGCGCCATGATCGCCATGGCCCTGGCCAGTCGACCGAAGCTGTTGTTGGCCGACGAGCCCACCACCGCGCTGGATGTGACGCTGCGCGGCCAGATCCTGGATCTGCTGTCCGACCTGCAGCGCCAGACGGGCATGGCCGTGCTGCTCATCACGCACGACCTGCTGCTGGTGCGCCGCTTTGCCGATCGCGTGGCCGTCATGGAGCAGGGCGCCGTGGTGGAGCAGGGCACCGTCGCCCAGGTGTTCGACGCACCGCAGCATGCCTACACGCGCAAGCTGATCGGCAGTACGCCGCGGCGGGACGTGGTGGAAGGCGGTGCCGACGGCGACGCCGTGCCCGCCGCGCAGGCAAGCGGCCTGCGCGTGGCCTACCCCGTGCCAGTGCCGGGCATCCGCGGCTGGTTTGCCAAGGGCGAATTCGTGGCCGTGAAGGATGCGGGCTTTCGCATTGCGCGTGCGCGCACACTGGGGGTCGTGGGCGAATCGGGCTCGGGCAAGTCCACGCTGGCCCAGGCGCTGCTGGGCCTGCTGCCGTCGCGCGGTGACCTGCAGGTGGCCGGCCAGGCCTGGCAGCAGCCCGCCCACCGCAACACCGCGCACAACCAGGAGCTGCGCCGGCAGGTGCAGGTGGTGTTCCAAGACCCGTTCTCATCCCTGTCGCCGCGCATGACCGTGGAGGAGATCGTGGGCGAGGGCCTGCGCGTGCACATGCCTGCGCTGGACGTGGCCGAGCGCCGCACGCGCGTGGCTGCCATGCTGGCCGAGGTGGGCCTGACGGACGCGCAATTCCCCGGCCTGCTGGCGCGCTACCCGCATGAGTTCTCGGGCGGCCAGCGCCAGCGCCTGGCCATTGCGCGCGCGCTCATCGTCGAGCCGCAAGTGCTGGTGCTGGACGAGCCCACCAGCGCGCTGGACGTCACCATTCAGCAGCAGGTGCTGAGCCTGCTGCAGCGCCTGCAGAAGGAGCGGGCGCTGTCGTACCTGCTCATCACGCACGACGTGGCGGTGGTGCGCGCCATGGCGCATGAGGTCATCGTCATGAAGGACGGCGAGGTGGTGGAAAGCGGCAGCGTGCACCAGGTGCTGGATGCGCCGCGCCACGCCTACACGCAACGGCTGGTGCAGGCCGCGCAGCCGGTCTGACCTGCCCGGCGGCGGGTCGCGCAGCAGGGTGTGCGGGGCCGTGGGCGACTACCGCGTTTGGTGTAGGACACGAGCGCGATCTGCTTGCATGTCCGTTGGCCGGTTGCTCTGCTATTAATAGCATTGAATTTCGATTTCATCTGCCTGTCCGGTGTTTCACAGCGCACAAGGCGGCTCCCGCTTTTCTGGCGATTTCACACATCAGGCAACACACCTGACACTTGGCTGCTAGGTGCCGCGGGGTGCCGCTCTCACAATGCGCCCCGGGGCGGTCAGGCTGGTCTGACGGCACCTTCCTCGGCAAGAAAAACCCCGGAGGCGATGAACATCATGCGCACGAAAACCCTCTCCTGTTGCAAGTATCTGGCTGGCGCCGCCGCGCTGGCTGCCCTGGTCGCCTGTGGCGGCGGCGGTGGTGATGGCGGTGACGGTAGCGGCACCGGCACGCTGAAGCTGGCGCTGACCGACGCTCCCAGCTGCGGCTATGACGCGGTGAACGTCACAGTGCAGAAAATACGCGTGCACCAAAGCGCTACGGCGGCGGATGACGCTTCCGGCTGGCATGAGCTCACGCTGAACCCCGCGCGCCGCGTGGACCTGCTGTCGCTCACCAACGGAGTGCTGGAGGAACTGGGCGAGCTGCCGCTGCCCACGGGCAAATACACCCAGATGCGTCTGGTGCTGGCCGGCAATGGCGGAGCGGCCCCCTTCGCCAACTCCGTGGTGCCCACGGGGTCGGGCGAAGTAGCGCTGACCACGCCCAGCGGCCAGCAAAGTGGCGTGAAGATGAACGTGAACATCGACATCGCCGCCAACCAGATGGCGGACTTCGTGCTCGACTTCGACGCCTGCAAGTCCGTCGTGACGGCCGGCGCATCGGGCCGCTACCTGCTCAAGCCCGTGGTGGCTGTGATTCCGCGCCTGGTCTCTGGTGTGCAGGGCTTCGTCGAACCCGTTGCTGGCACCACGGTGACGCTGCAGTCCCAGGGCGAGGTGGTGCGCGCCACCGTGCCGGACGCTTCGGGCCGCTACCTGCTGCGGCCGGTGGTGCCGGGCAGCTACACGCTGGTGCTGACGGCACCCGGCCGCACCACGGCCGTGGTGACCCAGGTGCCGGTGCAGTCCGAGCTGGTCACCTCCGTCGGCACGTCCACGCAGGCCGTGGCGCTGCCGGCATCGCCCGTTGCCACCGTGAACGGCACCACTTCGGTGGATGCCTGGGTGCGGGCCCTGCAGCCGCTGGCGGCGGCTGGCGCGGTGGAAGTGTCGGCCAAGCCCGTGGACGGCGTGACCGGCGCCTACAGCTTCACGCTGCCCACGGCCGCCCCGCTGGTGGCGCCGTATGCCGCGGCGCCCACTCCGCTCGTGTTCACGGCCGATGCCGGCGCCGCAGGGCGCTACACCATCCAGGCGCGCCTGGCGGGGCAGGCCGACAAGCAGCAGGCCTTGACCCTGGGCGCGGGAACGACCCAGACGGTGAACTTCACGTTCCCCTGACGCCCGCCACGCGTTCCTAGAATGAAGGGCGCCAGTCCGCGACTGGCGCCCTTTTTTGTACGAACGCCCTTCCTGTCATGCCCCGCCTCGCTGCCAACCTCTCCATGCTCTACGCCGAGCATGCCTTCCTGGACCGCTTTGCCGCTGCCGCGCGCGACGGCTTCCGGGGTGTGGAATACCTCTTTCCCTACGACCATCCTGCGGAGCAGATCGCGCAGCGCCTGGCCGAACATGGACTGACGCAGGTACTGTTCAATGCCCCGCCGGGAGACTGGGCGGCGGGCGAGCGCGGTCTGGCCTGTCTGCCAGGGCGCGAGGCGCAATTCCAGGAGGGGCTGCAACAGGCGCTGCACTATGCGCAGGCGCTGCGCTGCGAGCGCCTGCACGTGATGGCTGGCGTGGTGCCGCCCGGGCTGGCGCACGCCGACGCACGCGCCTGCTACCTGCGCAACCTGCGCTGGGCCGCCGGCCAGGCCGGGCGTCAGGGCGTGCGGCTGATGATCGAGCCCATCAACGGGCGCGACATGCCCGGCTACTTCCTGCAGCGCCAGCAGGACGCCCATGCCGTGCTGCAGGAACTGGGCGCTTCCAACGTGCAGGTGCAGTTCGACCTGTACCACTGCCAGGTCATGGAGGGCGACGTGGCCACGAAGATCCGCCACTACCTGCCCACGGGACGGGTGGGGCATTTCCAGATCGCCGGCGTACCTGAGCGGCACGAGCCCGACCAGGGAGAGCTGCAGGTCGACTACCTGCTGGGCGTGATCGACGAGGTGGGGGCCACCTGCGGCTTCGACGGCTGGGTGGGCTGTGAATACCGTCCGGCGATCGCGGGCCCGGGCGGCACCTCGCAGGGGCTGGCCTGGGCGCGGCGCTGGGGTGTCGTGCCGCGCGGCGCGGATTGAGGGCGTTCGCCCCGGCGCGGGGCCGGGGCTAGCGTGGGGACGTCACAGTTCAGATAAAAAAGGCCTGCAGCGCTTATGCAGTAAGCGCTAGCAGCTATTGAATCGATAGTTAACCCGTCAGCGCAGCACCAGCACCGGCACGCTGCACAGCCGCAGCAGCGCGGTGGTGGTGCTGCCGACGATGAGCTGGCGGATGCGCGAGTGCCCGTAGGCGCCCAGCACTAGCAGTACGTTGCCGTGCGACTGCAGCAGGGCCGGCAGCGCCTCCTCCGGCACGCCCGGCACGATCTGCGTGGTGATGTTGAAGCCTGCGGCCTCCAGGTGTGACTGGGCGCTTTGCAGCGCTTCCAGCATCTCCAGCGTGGGCTCGCCGGCCAGGGCCAACAGGCCGGGCATGCCGCGCAGCAGCGGGCTGCGGCCCACGGCCTCTACGGCGCGGCGCGCGGTGGCGCTGCCGTCAAAGGCCACGACGAAGCCCGCCGGCGCCACGAACTCCGGCATGGTCACCACCATCACCGGCTGGCGCACGTTGCGCACCACGCCTTCCACACGGTAGTCCAGCCGCAGCTTGCGCGCGGCGGTGGCGCGGTGCTGGCGCCCCAGCACGAACAGGCGCGCGCTGGGTTCGTGCTCCAGCAGCACGTCGGTCAACTCGCCCTGGCGCAGCAGCGCCTGCAGCGACGGCACGCGTGCGGCATCCACGCGCGCCTGGGCCTCGGCCAGCATGCGGCGCGCGGCCTCCTGTGCGACGTGGCTGCGCTCTTCATCGAGGGTATTCAGGCGCTGCAGCAGCAGGTCCTGCGCGCCCATGCCGATGACGCCGCTGTAGTCGCCCACGGGCGGCATGGGTTCAGGCCGCTCCAGTGCGTGCAGCAGCGCCAGGGGTGCCTGCAGGCGCTGCGCGGCCCACAGGGCCCCGTCCACCACGGCGTGGGTGGTGGCCAGCCCGTCGATGCAGGCATACACGGTGTCGTGGGTGTTCATTGCTTCCTCCTGCGCACGCATGTGATGGCCCGAGTGTGGCATCGCAGAGCGTGCAGTGCCACCGGGGGTGCCCCGCAGGCTGTGGTCGCAGGTGAATGCAATTCACAAGAAAATCGCGCTCTAGCGCTTGTCCATCAAGCGCTGCCAGCTATTGTTTTGATGGCATTTCGGCATGCATCGGCCGCTGCTGCATCACCCGTGCGTACAGCGCCTGCGCGGCCACCGACAGGCCCCGGTCGCGCCGGCGCACCAGGTAGATCTGCCGCGTGAGCCCGGGCAGGGCCAGCGGCCGGGTGGCCAGGCCCTCCTGCTGGAAGTGGAACAGCGTGAGCGTAGGCACCACGCTGATGCCCAGCCCGGCCCGCACCATGCCCATGACGGTGGCCAACTGCTCCACCTCCATCAGCGTGCGCATCGCATGGGGATGGAAGGCCGCCTCCAGGTACTGGCGCACGCTGCTGTGCCGCGCGAGATGGATGAATGGCCACTCGGCCAGGGCACGCCATTGCGCGGCGGCGCTGCGCCGGCCGGCGGGCAAGGGTTGCCGGGCGAGCGGATGGTCCGCGCGGCAGACCAGGTGAAAGCCGTCCTCGCAGAAGGGCTCGGCCTGCAGCTCGGGCGTGTCCGCGCGGATGGCGGCCAGCGCGAAGTCGGCCTTGCCCGTGGCCACGCGCTCGATGCAAGGCTCGGACAGCACGTCGGCAATGTCCAGTTCCACGCCCGGGTGCTGTGCGCGAAAGCCGGCCAGCACACCCGGCAGCCACCCCGCGGCCAGCGAGGGCAGCAGCGCGACGGACACGCGCCCGCGCCGCAGCAGTGCGGCGTCGCGCAGCGTGGCCAGCGCGGCATCCACCTCGGCGCGAATGCGCAACGCCGACGCATGGAAGTTCTCGCCCTCGGCCGTCAGGCTCACATGGCGCGTGCTGCGGTCGAACAGGCGCAGACCCAGGTCGTCCTCCAACGCGCGGATGAGCGCGCTGAAGGCCGGTTGCGACAAGTGGCACTGCGCCGCGGCGCGCGTGAAGCTGCGCTGCGCCGCCAGGGCAAGGAAGGCGTCGACCTGCCGTGTGGAGATATTCATTTGATATCCAGATGAATTGATCTTGACAATCTATTTCCCAGAATAACCTGCCGTGCCTACAGTGCGCCCTGGAGACATTCCCCAAGGACCCCTGCAATGGCGAACCCCTCACCCCTGCTCATCGGCTGTGCGGCCGGCTTCTCGGGCGACCGCCTGGATGCTGCCGCACCCGTGGTGCAGGCGCTGGTGGACAGCGGCCGGCCCGGCGTGCTGATCTTCGAGACCCTGGCCGAGCGCACGCTGGCGCTGGCCCAACTGGCGCGCCGCGCCGATCCCGATGCGGGCTACGAGCCGCTGCTGGATGAGCTGCTGCGGCCGGTGCTCGCGCAATGCCTTCAACACGGCGTGCGCATCGTGAGCAACTTTGGCGCGGCCAATCCGCGGGGCGCTGCGCAGCGTATCCAGCAACTGGCAGCCGAGCTGGGCGCGCGCCGCCCGCGCGTGGCGGTGGTGCACGGCGACGACCTGAGTGGCGCACAGCACCGCGCTGTGCTGGAACGGGCGCTGGGCCCGTCCATGCCCGCGCAGCCCATCGTGAGCGCCAATGCCTACATTGGCGCGGAGCCCATCGCCCAGGCGCTGCGCGCGGGGGCCGACATCGTGGTCTGCGGCCGCGTGGCCGACCCTGCGCTGGTGCTGGGCCCGGCGCTGGCGCACTACGGCTGGTGCATGGACGACTGGGACCGCCTGGCGCGCGCCACCATGGCCGGCCACTTGCTGGAATGCGGCGCGCAGGTCACGGGCGGCTACTTTGCCGACCCGGGCTACAAGGATGTGCCGGGCCTGGCCCGGCTGGGCTACCCGATCGCCGAGATCGACGCCGACGGCCATTGCACCCTCACCAAGCCGCCGGGCACGGGGGGGCGCGTGGACGAGCGCACGGTCAAGGAGCAGCTGCTGTATGAACTGCACGACCCCGCCGCCTACCTGACGCCCGACGTGGTGGCCGACATCACCCAGGCGAGCGTGGCGCAGGCCGGCAGCGACCGCGTGCACCTGCAGGGCGTGCGCGGCCATGCGCGGCCGCCGTCGCTGAAGGTGAATGTGTGCTTCGAGTCCGGCTGGTTTGCCGAGGGCGAAATTTCGTATGCCGGCGCGCGCGCCGAGGAGCGCGCCCGCCTGGCGGGCGACGTGCTGCGCGAGCGGCTTGCGAGCGTGGCACCGCTGCGCGTGGACCTGATCGGCGTGGCCAGCGTTTGGGGTGACGACGCAGGGCGGTGGCTGGCGGCGCAGGCAGGCCAGGGCGCGCAGGACGTACGCCTGCGCGTGGCACTGCAGCACCGCGACCATGCCAGCGCGCAGCGCCTGGTACGCGAGGTGACGGCGCTGTACTGCTGCGGCCCGGCGGGGGGCGGCGGTGTGCGCACGGCCATGCGCCCGCGCCTGGGCACCGTTTCCTGTCTCGTGCCGCGCGAGGCGGTCAATCCTGGCTACACGCTGCTGGACTGAAGGACCACGATGAACCCTACTGATCTCACGGTTCCCCTGTACCGCCTGGCGCACGGCCGCACGGGTGACAAGGGCGACCGCTCCAACATCAGCGTGATCGCCTGGCACCCGGCCCTGTGGGACGTGCTGGTGCAGCAGGTCACCGAGGAGGCCGTGGCGCGCCAGTTCGCGGCGCGCGGGCCCACGCGTGTCACGCGCTATCTGCTGCCCCAACTGCAGGCGATGAATTTCGTGCTGGATGGCGTGCTGGACGGCGGCGTGAACGACGCGCTCAACCTCGACAGCCATGGCAAGGCGCTGTCCTTTCTGTTGCTGGACCTGCCGGTGCGGATGCCGGCGGCGCTTGTACATCACCTGGCCGGAGCGCATTGACGCGCGCCGGCGGCATTTTTCATCACCACAACCAAGGAGACACCATGAACCCGTTCCCGCATCGCCGCCGTGTACTGGCTGCCACCGCTGCGGCCGTCCTGTGTGCCGCGGCCGGCGCCGCCAACGCACAGGCTCCCGCCTATCCTGCCAAGCCCGTCACTTTCGTCGTGCCGTTTGCGGCCGGCAGTGCCACCGACCAACTGGCGCGGGCATTGGGCCAGGCCGTGAGCACCGATGCGCGGCAACCCGTGGTCGTGGAGAACAAGGCCGGCGCCAGCGGCATGATCGCCGCGCAGTCCGTCGCCAAGGCACCGGCGGATGGGTACACGGTGCTCATCACCACCAACACCACGCATGCCGCGAACGAACACCTGTACAAGAAACTGCCCTACGACCCGGTGAAGGATTTCGCCCCCGTCACCGGCCTGGGCAAGGGCGGCCAGGTGCTGGTGGTGAACGCGGGCGCTCCCTACAAGAACGTGGGCGACCTGCTGGCCGCCGCCCGCAAGAACCCCGGCAAGCTGAGCTTTGGCAGCGGCAGTTCCTCCAGCCGCATGGCCGGCGAGATGCTCAAGCAACTGGCGGGGGTGGACATCCTGCATGTGCCGTACAAGAGCAACCCGTTGGCCATCACCGATCTGCTCGGCGGGCAGATCGACCTGATGATCACCGACACGTCCACCGGCGTTCCTCAGGTCAAGGCGGGAAAGCTGCGCGCGCTGGGGTACTCCACGCAAAAGCGCAGCACGCAGCTGCCCGAGGTGCCCACGCTGGATGAGGCCGGCGTGAAGGGCTATGACATGGGCTACTGGTTTGCGGCCTACGTGCCCGCCGGCACGCCCGAGCCCGTGGTGGTGCGGCTGAACGCGCTGCTGGCGCAGGCGACGAGGAGCCAGGCCGCCCAGTCGTTCTTCGAGACCGCAGGCTCCGAGGCCTGGACCACCACGCCCGAAGAGCTGGCGCGCTTTCAGGCCGCCGAGACCCAGAAGTGGGGCAGGGTGATCAAGGCCGCCGGTATTGAGGCGGAATGAGTGCGTCGGCGGGGTTGAAGGCGTTTTGGCCTTCAGCGCCCGCCCATCAAGCGCTAGTAGCTCCTATTTCAGGAGCGTTCTGAGCCGTCGTGCGGCGCGAACAGGTCCCAGGTGGCGATGAACAGTGCGGCGATCATCGGGCCGATCACAAAGCCCGTGAGCCCGAACAACGCCATGCCGCCCAAGGTGGAGATCAGCACCACGTAGTCGGGCAGCTTGGTGTCCTTGCCGACCAGCACGGGACGCAGTACGTTGTCCACCAGCCCGATGACGAATACGCCATAGGCGGTGAGGATCACGGCCTGCCCCGGCGCGCCGGTCGCCAGGAAGTAGATGGCCACGGGCCCCCAGATCAGGCTGGCGCCCACGGCGGGCAGCAGCGACAGGAACGCCATCAGCACGCCCCACATCACCGGCCCCTGGATGTTCAACAGCCAGAAGATCAGGCCACCCAGGGCGCCCTGGGCCGCAGCCACCACGATGTTGCCCTTCACGGTGGCGCGGATCACGGTGGTGAACTTGATGGCCAACTGCTCCTTGTGCCGCGCATCCAGGGGGATGGCCTCGCGGATGCGCGCCGCCAGCCGCGCGCCGTCGCGCAGCAGGAAAAACAACAGGTAGAGCATGACGCCGAAGCTCACCACGAACTGCAGCGTGTTCTGGCCCACGTCCAGCGCCTTGGTGGCCAGGAACTGGCTGGCCTGGGCGCCGATCGTGGTCAGGCGGGCTTGCAGCTCCGCGCGGGTGGTGAGATGAAAGCGGTCCAGCAGCTCCAGCATCCAGGGGGGCAGCGCGGCCAGCACCTGCTGCAGGTAGGCGCCGAAGTTCAGCTGCCCCGAGCGGGCGCGCTCGTAGGCCACACTGGCCTCCTGCACCAGCGAAGCGCCGATCAGCGTTACCGGCAGGATCACGATCACCAGGCACACGCCCAGGGTGGCAAGCGCGGCCAGGTTGCGCCTGCGCGGCATGCGCCGCTGCAGCCGCCGGTGCAGCGGCGTGAACAGGATGGCGAGCACCACACCCCAGAAGATGGCACCGTTGAGCGGCCAGAGGATGGCGCCAAAGGCCAGCGTCACGACGGTGAGCAGGAGCAGCAGGGTGCGGGACTGGAGCGTGGGCGGGTTCATGGGGGCGGTGGAAGGAGCGAAGCCCAAAATGTAAGCCACACACACGCCTGTCTTGATACACCGCTCGCCGCGCGCGCAGGCGTTCAATGGCACAATAGCGGCCGCAAACGAGGCCCTTCCCCTGCCACAGTCGCATCCGCCAACCGGTTCAGCCGTGACGCGGAAGGTTTGTTAACCAGCTAACGCTTCCTTCAGGGAAGTGGAGGTCAGCGGAATATGAGCGATCCGACATCCGTCTACCAAGCCTACCAAGGCAACACCTATCTTTTCGGCGGCAACGCGCCCTACGTCGAAGAGATGTATGAGAACTACCTTGCCAACCCTGGCAGCGTGCCAGACTCCTGGCGCGAATACTTTGACGCACTGCAACATGTGCCCGCGGTAGACGGCAGCAATGCCAAGGACGTTCCCCACCTGCCCGTCATCAACGCCTTTGCCGAGCGCGCCAAGGCCGGCGGCACCAAGGTCGTGGTGGCCAGCGCCGACGCCGAGATGGGCCGCAAGCGCACCGCCGTCCAGCAACTGATCGCCGCGTACCGCAACGTGGGCCAGCGCTGGGCCGACCTGGACCCCCTCAAGCGCACCGAGCGCCCCCAAATTCCCGAACTGGAGCCGTCGTTCTACGGCTTCAGCGATGCCGACCAGGAAACGGTGTTCGACGCGAGCAACACCTTCTTCGGCAAGGACAAGATGCCCCTGCGCGAGCTGCTGAACGCGCTGCGCGAGACCTACTGCGGCACCATCGGCGTGGAGTACATGTACGCCACCGACCAGGTGCAAAAGCGCTGGTGGCAGCAAAAGCTGGAAAGCATCCGCAGCAAGCCCAACTTCTCTGCCGACAAGAAAAAGCGCATCCTGGAGCGCCTGACGGCCGCCGAAGGCCTGGAACGCTACCTGCACACCAAGTACGTGGGTCAGAAGCGCTTCTCGCTCGAGGGGGGCGAGTCCTTCATTGCCGCCATGGACGAGTTGATCAACTCCGCAGGCGCGAAGGGTGTGCAGGAAGTGGTGATCGGCATGGCCCACCGCGGCCGCCTGAACGTGCTGGTCAACACCCTGGGCAAGATGCCCAAGGACCTGTTCGCCGAGTTCGACCACACCGCCCCCGAGGACCTGCCCGCCGGTGACGTGAAATACCACCAGGGCTTCAGTTCCGACGTCTCCACGGCTGGCGGCCCAGTGCACCTGTCGCTCGCGTTCAACCCGTCGCACCTGGAAATCGTCAACCCCGTGGTCGAGGGCTCCGTGCGCTCGCGCATGGACCGCCGCGCCGACCCCCATGGCAAGCAGGTGCTGCCCGTGCTGGTGCACGGTGACGCGGCCTTTGCCGGCCAGGGCGTGAACCAGGAAACCCTGGCCCTGTCCGAAACGCGTGGCTACACCACGGGCGGTACGGTGCACCTGATCATCAACAACCAGATCGGCTTCACCACGTCCGATCCGCGCGACCTGCGCTCTACGCTGTACTGCACCGACATCGTGAAGATGATCGAGTCGCCCGTGCTGCACGTGAACGGTGACGATCCCGAGGCCGTGTGTCTGGCCATGCAGCTGGCGCTGGATTTCCGCATGGAATTCGCCAAGGACGTAGTGGTGGACATCATCTGCTACCGCAAGCTGGGCCACAACGAGCAGGACACGCCGGCGCTGACCCAGCCGCTGATGTACAAGAAGATCGGTCAACACCCCGGCACGCGCAAGCTCTACGCCGACAAGCTGGCAGCCCAGGGTCTGGGCGAGACGCTGGGCGATGACATGGCCAAGGCCTATCGCGCCGCCATGGACGAGGGCAAGCACACGGTCGATCCGGTGCTGACCAACTTCAAGAGCAAGTACGCCGTGGACTGGAGCCCCTTCCTGGACCAGAAGTGGACCGATGCCGGCGACACCGCCATCCCGCTGGCTGAGTGGAAGCGCATCGCCGAGAAAATCACGACCATTCCTGAGACCGTCGCACCGCACCAACTGGTGAAGAAGGTCTACGACGACCGCGCCGCCATGGGCCGTGGCGAGGTCAACGTGGACTGGGGCATGGGCGAACACATGGCCTTCGCATCGCTGGTGGCCTCGGGCTATCCGGTGCGCCTGTCTGGCGAGGATTGCGGCCGCGGCACGTTCACGCACCGCCACGCCGTGATTCATGACCAAAAGCGTGAGAAGTGGGACGAAGGCACCTACATCCCGCTGCAGAACGTGGCCGAGAACCAGGCGCCGTTCACGGTGATCGACTCCATCCTGTCCGAGGAGGCCGTTCTGGCCTTCGAATACGGCTACGCCTCCAACGACCCCAACACGCTGGTGGTCTGGGAAGCGCAGTTCGGCGACTTCGCCAACGGCGCACAGGTGGTGATCGACCAGTTCATCGCCTCGGGCGAAGTGAAGTGGGGCCGCGTGAACGGCATCACGCTGATGCTGCCGCACGGCTACGAAGGCCAGGGCCCCGAGCACAGCTCGGCCCGCCTGGAGCGCTTCATGCAGCTGGCCGCTGACACCAACATGCAGATCGTGCAGCCCACCACGGCCAGCCAGATCTTCCATGTGCTGCGCCGCCAGATGGTGCGCAACCTGCGCAAGCCCCTGGTCATCATGACGCCGAAGTCGCTGCTGCGTAACAAGGACGCCACGTCGCCGCTGTCCGAGTTCACCAAGGGCGGTTTCCAGACCGTCATCTCGGAGCAGGACGAAGCGATCGCCAAGAAGGCCGACAAGGTCAAGCGCGTGATCGCGTGCTCGGGCAAGGTCTACTACGACCTCGTGAAGAAGCGCGTGGAGAAGGAAGCTACCGACGTGGCCATCATCCGCGTCGAGCAGCTTTACCCGTTCCCGCACAAGGCCTTTGCCGCCGAGCTCAAGAAGTACCCGAATGCCACCGACATCGTGTGGTGCCAGGACGAACCACAGAACCAGGGCGCCTGGTTCTTCATCCAGCACAACATCCACGAGAACATGCTCGATGGCCAGAAGCTGGGCTATGCCGGCCGCGCCGCATCTGCCTCCCCCGCAGTGGGTTACGCCCATCTGCACCAGGAGCAGCAAAAGGCCCTGGTGGAAGCCGCTTTCGCCAAGCTCAAGGGTTTTGTCCTGACCAAGTAAGGCCGCAACCCACACCTTCAGTACAGAACCCTCTTTGGAAAGAATCAAATGGCTATCGTAGAAGTCAAAGTCCCCCAGCTGTCCGAGTCCGTGGCCGAGGCCACCCTGCTGCAGTGGAAGAAGAAGCCCGGCGAGGCCGTGGCAATCGATGAAATCCTGATCGAGATCGAGACCGACAAGGTGGTGCTGGAAGTGCCCGCACCGGCCGCCGGCGTGATGGCCGAGATCGTGGTCGCCGATGGCGGCACCGTGGCCTCGGACCAGGTCATCGCCAAGATCGACACCGAGGGCAAGGCCGGCGCGGCCGCGCCTGCAGCTGCTGCCGCTGCACCAGCGCCCGCAGCGGCATCTGCCCCGGCGGCCGCTGCGCCCGCCGCTGCTGGCGGCAGCAAGGGCGACGTGGCCATGCCTGCCGCCGCCAAGCTGCTGGCCGACAACAACCTGTCGGTCGGCGATGTGACGGGCTCCGGCAAGGACGGCCGCGTGACCAAGGGCGATGTGCTGGCCGCAGTGGCGGGCGGCGTGAAGTCGACGGCCGCCGTGATCCCCACCGGCGTGCCCACCAAGGCGCTGCCCCAGGTGGCGGCCCCGTCGTCCGCTGCTGATCTGGGCGAGCGCCCCGAGCAGCGCGTGCCCATGAGCCGCTTGCGTGCCCGCGTGGCCGAGCGTCTACTGCAATCGCAGTCCACCAACGCCATCCTCACTACATTCAACGAAGTGAATATGGCGCCGGTGATGGACCTGCGCAAGAAGTTCCAGGACGCATTCACCAAGGAGCACGGCGTGAAGCTGGGCTTCATGTCCTTCTTCGTAAAGGCCGCGGTGCATGCCCTCAAGAAGTACCCGGTGCTCAACGCCTCGGTGGACGGCAACGACATCGTCTACCACGGCTACTTCGACATCGGTATCGCCGTGGGCTCGCCGCGCGGCCTGGTGGTGCCCATCCTGCGCAACGCAGACCAGATGAGCTTTGCCGACATCGAAAAGAAGATCGCCGAATTCGGCAAGAAGGCGGCCGACGGCAAGCTGGGCATCGAAGAGATGACCGGTGGCACGTTCTCCATCTCCAACGGCGGCACCTTCGGCTCGATGATGTCCACCCCCATCATCAACCCGCCGCAGTCGGCCATCCTGGGCGTGCACGCCACCAAGGACCGCGCCGTGGTCGAAAACGGCCAGGTCGTGGTGCGTCCGATGAACTACCTGGCCATGTCTTATGACCACCGCATCATCGACGGCCGCGAAGCCGTGCTGGGCCTCGTAGCCATGAAGGACGCGCTGGAAGACCCGTCGCGCCTGTTGTTCGACCTGTAATTCCCACAGGGTTCGACGCATACGAAAACCCACCCCCGGCCCGGTCCAGCGGTGGGTTTTTTCTCATCACCAGATACTGTTTTTGAACCATGAGCAAGCAATTTGACGTCATCGTGATCGGCGCAGGCCCTGGCGGCTACATCGCCGCCATCCGCGCCGCCCAGTTGGGCATGAATGTGGCCTGTATCGACGAGTGGAAGAACGCCGCTGGCGGCGCCGCACCCGGCGGTACCTGCACCAACGTGGGCTGCATTCCCTCCAAGGCGCTGCTGCAGTCGTCCGAGCATTTCGAACATGCCAACCTGCACTTTGCCGACCACGGCATCACCGCCACGGGCGTGAAGATGGACGTGGCCAAGATGATTGCCCGCAAGGACAACGTCGTGAAGCAGAACAACGACGGCATCCTGTACCTGTTCAAGAAGAACAAGGTGACCTTCTTCCACGGCCGCGGCTCCTTCGTGAAGGCGGTGGACGGGGGCTATGAAATCAAGGTCACCGGCAAGGCCGAAGAAACGCTGACCGCCAAGCAGGTCATCGTGGCCACCGGATCCAACGCACGTGCGCTGCCCGGTGCGGCCTTCGACGAAGAGCAGATCCTGTCCAACGACGGCGCGCTCGCCATCGGCAGCGTGCCGAAGAAGCTGGGCGTGATCGGCTCCGGCGTGATCGGCCTGGAAATGGGCAGCGTGTGGCGCCGCCTGGGTGCCGACGTGACCATTCTGGAAGGCTTGCCCACGTTCCTGGGCGCGGTGGACGAGCAGATCGCCAAGGAGGCCAAGAAGGCCTTCGACAAGCAAGGCCTGAAGATCGAGCTGGGCGTGAAGATTGGCGAAGTCAAGGCTGGCAAAAAGGGCGTGAGTATCGCCTACACCAACGCCAAGGGCGAGGCCCAGGCGTTGGAAGTGGACAAGCTGATCGTCTCCATCGGTCGCGTGCCCAACACCACCGGCCTGAACGCCGAAGGGGTGGGCCTGAAGCTGGATGAGCGCGGCGCCGTGGTGGTTGATGGCGACTGCAAGACCAACCTGCCCGGCGTGTGGGCGGTGGGCGACGTGGTGCGCGGCCCCATGCTGGCGCACAAGGCCGAGGAAGAGGGCGTGGCCGTGGCCGAGCGCATGGCTGGCCAGCACGGCCATGTCAACTTCAACACCATCCCCTGGGTCATCTACACCAGCCCCGAGATCGCCTGGGTCGGACGCACCGAGCAGCAGCTCAAGGCCGACGGCGTGAAGTACAAGGCGGGCACCTTCCCGTTCCTGGCCAATGGCCGAGCGCGCGCACTGGGCGACACCACCGGCATGGTGAAGTTCCTGGCCGACGCCGCCACGGACGAAATCCTGGGCGTGCACATCGTCGGTCCGATGGCTTCCGAACTGATCGCCGAAGCCGTGGTCGCCATGGAGTTCAAGGCATCGAGCGAAGACATTGCGCGCATCTGCCATGCCCACCCCTCGCTGTCCGAAGCCACCAAGGAAGCGGCGCTGGCCGTGGACAAGCGCACCCTCAACTTCTGATAATTTGAGGCAAAAATGGCTGCCAGCGCTTGTGTGGCAAGCGCTGGCAGCTATTGTTTTTGAAGCATAGGGATAACATGCGGGTGAACGTCAGGCAGGCGTACGAGGCCGAGCTGGCCGCCAAGGGCTTCAAGAGCGATCCGGCCCAGTTGCGGGCCGTGGATGCGCTGGAGCGTTGTGCCCAGGAATGGGGAGCGTACAAGCAGCGCCGCTCCAACACGCTGAAGAAGCTTATCAACCGGCCCCAGGTGCCGCGGGGCGTGTACATGTACGGCGGTGTGGGGCGGGGTAAGAGCTTCCTCATGGACTGCTTCTTCAACGCCGTACCCATCAAGCGCAAGGTGCGTCTGCACTTTCACGAATTCATGCGCGAAGTGCACCGTGAGCTGGCTGGCCTGCAGGGGACGCAGAACCCCCTGGATGTGCTGGGTGCGCGCATCGCCAAGCGCTATAAGCTGATCTGCTTTGACGAGTTCCACGTCGCGGACATCACCGACGCGATGATCCTGCACCGCCTGCTGGCGGCGCTGTTCGACAACGACGTGGGCTTCGTCACCACTTCCAACTTCAAGCCCGACGAACTGTACCCCGGCGGCCTGCACCGCGACCGCATCCTGCCCGCCATCGACCTGCTCAACGACCGCATGGAGGTGGTGAACGTGGACAACGGCACGGACTATCGGCGCCGTGCGCTGGAGCTGGTCGAGCTCTACCACACGCCCCTAGGCCCCGCGGCGGACGCGGCCATGCATCACGCCTTCGAGCAGCTGGCCGAGGTGCGTGACGAAGACGCGGTGCTGCACATCGAGGCGCGCGAGATCAAGGCCATCCGCCGTGCGGGCGGCGTGGTGTGGTTCGACTTCCGCGAGCTGTGCATGGGCCCGCGGTCGCAGAACGACTATCTGGAAATCGCCTCGCAGTTCCACACGGTGCTGCTGTCCAACGTGCCCTACATGCCTGTCAGCATGGCGTCGCCCGCGCGCCGGTTTACCTGGCTGGTGGACGTGCTCTACGATAGGCGCGTGAAACTCGTCGTCTCCGCCGCCGTGCCGCCCGAGCAGCTCTATACGGAAGGCCCCCTGGCGCATGAGTTTCCACGCACCATTTCGCGCCTCAACGAGATGCAATCCAAGGAATTCCTGGCGCTTGAGCGGCGCGTCGTCGATACCGGACTGACCTGATGCCTGCACTGCCTTCCCGCTTTCTTGCCGCAGCCCTCCTGTGCGTGGGTGGGGCAGCGCTGCCTCCCCTGGCGGCGTGGGCTGCCGACGCTCCAGCGACCGATGCAGCGCAGGCGCAGCGGCAGCGCCAGACCCAGCGTGAGCACATCCAGGCGCAGCGCCGGGAGATCGAGGCGCAGCGTGAGCGTGGCGAGGCGGCTTGCTACCAGCAATTTGCCGTGGAGGATTGCCTGCGCAGGGTGCGTGTTCAGGCACGTGAGGCCGACAACGTGCTGCACCGCCAGGAAGTGCAGATCAACGATGCGGAGCGCCGGGAGAAGGCGGGGCAACGCCTGCAAGCAATCGAGGAGCGCAAGCAGGAGCAACGCCAGAAACTGGAAGCAGGGGAGCGTCCCGCCCCGATGCGGGTGGCGCCCCGCAACGCGCCGCAGAAGCCCCGCGAGCAGGAGGCGCGCGACCGTGCGCAGCAGCAGAGCCGCCGCGCAGCCGAGCATTCGGCCGATGTGCAACGCCGTGAGCAAACGCAGCCCCAGCGCATCCAGGATTCCCGCGCCCGCTACGAGGCCAAGCAGCAGAAAGCGCGTGAGCGCCGCGAACGCCTTGAGCGCCAGCAAGCCGAGGCGGCCGGCCGCAAGCCGTCGCCGGCATTGCCGCCGCCGGCCCCGGCCGCGAGCAGCGACCGTTGAGAGCCCTTTAGGGCCCGGTGGACGCCACGGCCCATGCGGGGCCGTCTTCCACGCGCGTTTTAGTTGGCGGGTGTGAGTTGCGCCAAGCGTGGAGGCTTCTTTTCCTCTACCAGCGTTTCGATCTTCACGATGGCGAGCGACAGGTTGTCGCCGCCCCCGCGTGCGCGCGAGCGCGCCTTGTCGATGAGGAACTCGGTGGCCTCGCGCGGCGTCAGCGAATCCAGGACCGACGCCAGTTCCGCAGGTGAGAAGTAGTGCCACACGCCGTCGCTGCAGGCCAACAGCACGTCGCCCGGCTGCATCTGCGGAATCAGGTGGGTGGTAATGGGAGGGTCGCTCTCGGTGCCCAGGCAGCCGACGAGGATGTTGGAGTGGGGATGGGTGTTGGCCTCGGCTTCCGTGATCTCGCCACGGTCCACGAGCGCCTGCACATAGGAGTGGTCGCTGGTGCGGAACACCAGCCGCCCCCCCTGGAAGTGGTAGATGCGCGAGTCCCCTGCGTGGGCCCAGTGGCAATCGCCGCGTGGGTTGATCACGAATGCCGCGATGGTGCTGTGTGGCTCCTGTTCCGCGGAAATCGCGGTGAGGCGGATCACGATGTGCGCCTCCTCCACGATGTGCTTGAGCAGGGCGGCGGCGTCGTCCGTTTCTGGCGAATAGCGTTCAAACAACTGGCGCGCGGTGAGCATCACCTGGTCGGACGCCTTGCGCCCTCCGCTGCGGCCACCCATGCCATCGGCCACCACGCCCAGTACGCATCCATTGAAACGCGGGTGCGACAGCAGGGCGACCTGGTCTTGCTGGTACTCGCGGTCACCCTTGTGGATGCCGGTCGACGCAATGAGGCGGAACGCTTTGGTCATGGGATTGGAGCGGAGGACGAAAGGCCGCCTCGCAGTCGCGAAAGCGGGGGAGCCGCCTATTATGATCAACTCCCGGGCCTTGTCATCGCTGGTGCGTCTGCTTGTGTTTTTAGAGCATCACGGCCGGTGCAGGGCCATTCCTTTCTGACACTTCTTTTGGCCCACGGCGCATGTCCTTGAGCGATCTCGTCCTCCCGGTGTTTGCGCCCGACGGACCCCTGGCGCGTGTGCGGCCTGATCTGCGTTCCCGCCCGGGGCAGGCGGCCATGGCCCTCGCAGTGGCGCAGGCCATCAACGCCCGGGAGTCACTGGTGGTGGAAGCGGGAACGGGGATTGGCAAGACCTTTGCCTATTTGGTTCCCGCACTGCTGAGCGGCGAGCGTGTGCTCATTTCCACGGCCACCAAGACACTGCAGGACCAACTGTTGACGCGCGACCTGCCGCTGCTGCAGCAGGCGCTGGCGCTCCCGCTACGCGTAGCGGCCCTCAAAGGCCGGGCCAATTACCTTTGCCTTTACCGACTGGAGCAGGCGCGTCGCGACGGGGAGGGGCATGACGAAGCAGTCGCCCACGATCTGGCGTGTGTTGAGCGATGGGCCCAGTCCACGCGCAGCGGAGACCTGGCGGAGGTCCCCGGTCTGGATGAATACTCAGCCGCCTGGAGGCAGGTCACTTCGACGGTGGACAACTGCCTGGGTTCCGGGTGCCCGCGGTTGCGCCAATGCCATGTCTACCGGGCACGGCACGACGCGCAGGCGGCGGATGTGCTCATCATCAACCACCACCTTTTCTTTGCGGACCTCGGTGCGCAGGGGGCGGGGGCCGCGCAACTGCTACCGGACACCGGGGTCGTGGTGTTCGATGAAGCCCATCGGTTGGCCGAGACCGCGGCCCAGTTCCTGGGCACGCATGTCAGCACCAGCCAGCTGCTGCAACTTGGGCAGGATGTGGTGGCGGCTGGGGCGCGGCATGCGCGCGGCGCTGCGGATTGGCAGGGGTTGCTCCAGCACCTGCGCCAGTGCGCGCACGCGCTGCGCCTGGCGGTCGCTCCGGGCGAAGATGCCGATGCAGCCGGCTCCCGCATCGCCTGGACGGGCGTCACACCCGAGGCCTTGGATCCGTCAGCCTGGGACGGTGCGCTGGAGGGGGCGGTGGCGGCACTCCGCGCGGTGCTGGCCGCACTGGACGGCGTGGCGCAGCACGCTCCCGATCTGGCCCACCTGCACAGCCGGACGGTCGCGTTGCTGGAGCGTGTACTGCATTTCTGTTCCGACGCGGAAGCTGGCACGGTGCGCTGGGTTGAATCTGCAGGTGCGTTGCGCATGGTGGAAACACCCCTGGATGTGGCCGGGGCCCTGCGCACGCTGTGGAAGGGAAAGCCCCCCACGGAGGGCGCCTGGGACGAGAGCGACGAACCGCCTGCCGCGTCCGCACCGCGTTCGTGGATCTATACCTCCGCCACGCTGGGCGATGGCAAGGACCTGCGCTGGTTCACCGATGCCTGTGGATTGGAGGGCGCTCGTACCCTGCAGGTGCCTAGCCCCTTCGACTACGCGCGGCAGGCGGCGCTGTATGTGCCACCCGCACTCCCGCTGCCTTCCGACGCGGGGCACAGCGTTCAGCTTGCGCGCTGGGTGGGTGATGCCGTAGCACGGCTTGGCGGGCATACGCTGGTGTTGACCACCAGTCTGCGGGCGCTTGCGGTGATCGCGGATGAGCTATGCCGCCGGTTCGCGCCCGGCGGCGGCATCGAGGTGCTGGTGCAGGGACATGCCTCACGGTCGCGCATGGTGGAGCGCTTTCGTGCCCAGCTTGACGCGAGCGGCCGGCCGGCGGGCCATGTGCTCGTGGGGGCGGCGTCGTTCTGGGAGGGGATCGACGTGCCAGGCGAGGCCCTGCAGATGGTGGTGATCGACAAGCTGCCATTCCCCGCTCCGGGTGACCCGTGGGAGCAGGCGCAGGCACGGCGGCTGGCGGACCAGGGTGGCAACGTGTTCCGCAGACACGCCCTGCCATCGGCGGCAGTGGCGCTCAAGCAGGGGGCCGGCCGGCTGATCCGCAACGAGAGCGACCACGGCATACTGGTCATCGCCGACACACGCCTGTTGCACAAGGGCTATGGCAAGCCTCTGCTGCGGGCATTGCCCCCCATGCGGAGGCTGCATACGCAGGAAGAGTTCGGCGCGGCGCTGGATGCCCTTACCAGAACTTCCACCAGGGGTTCGCCTTCGCCTTGAATCCCGTCTGCGGCAGGCTGCTCTGGGGATAGGACGCATCCATCACGCGGCGCGTGTCGTCACGCAGTTGCGTGAGCCCCAGCGCGTCGTACGACCGAACCAGGATGTACAGAGCCTCTTCCGTCGCCGGGACGTCCTTGTAGTCGGCAACCGCACTCTGCGCGCGGCTCACGGCGGCCACATACGCACCGCGCTCATAGTAGTAGCGCGCCACGTGTACTTCATACTGCGCCAGCGAGTTGACGATGTAGGTCATGCGCTGGCGCGCGTCGGGCGTGTAGCGCGACTCGGGGAAGCGGGTCACCAGTTCGCGGAAGGACTCGAACGAGTCCTTGGCGGCCTTCTGGTCGCGCTCCGACAGATCCTGGCGCGAGAGCCACGAGAACAGGCCCAGGTTGTCGTTGAAATTCACCAAGCCTTTGAGGTACAGCGCATAGTCGTACGCGGGACTGGCGGGGTGCAGTTTCATGAAGCGGTCCAGCGTGGCAATAGCCTGCGCCTTCTCGCCGCCCTTGTATTGCGCGTAGGCCTTTTCCAACTGGGCCTGTTGTGCCAACGGCGTGCCGGCGGCGCGTCCTTCCAGCTTTTCCAGCAGCGGCACGGCTTTGTCGTAAGAGCCGCCATTGAGCTCGTCGCGTGCTTCCGAATAAATCTTGTCGGTGCTCCAGCCAGCGGTCTTGTCTTCAGGCGTGCTGGAGCAGGCAGCCAGCAGGCCGGAGGCGAGCAGGGCAGAAATCAAAGGCAGGGGAAAACGCGGCATGGCGGCAGCTCTTGTACTAAGGGTATGCGACGACGGCGGCACCTCCATGGAACTGCCGCATGGCACCATTGTAAGGATGCTGCGCGCGGGCCCTGAGCAAGCATGGGACACGCCCGCGTTCCTACAATGCCGCATGTTTGTCCACTTGCGCTTGCACACTGAATTTTCCGTCGTGGACGGAACCACCCGTATCGACGAGGTCGTCAAGGCGGCGGCGAAAGACGGCCAGCCCGCCCTGGCGATCACGGACCTGAACAACCTGTTCGGCGCGATCAAGTTCTACAAGGAAGGCCGGGGCAAGGGCGTCAAGCCCATCCTGGGCGCCGAAATCTACCTGGAGGGCGAAGCGGCAGGCGCACCCTCGCGCATGGTGCTGCTGGTGCAGAACCGCACCGGGTATCTGAACCTCTCCGAACTGCTGGCCCGCGCGTGGACGCGCAACATCGTCAGGAACCAGGCGCTGTGCACCTGGGAGTGGCTGCAGGAATTGGGCGACGGCCTGATTGCCCTCGCTGGAGCGCAAGCTGGGCCCGTGGGGCAGGCGCTCATGAAGGGCGATGACGCCGGAGCTGCGCGGCTGGCGCTGCGTCTGGCGGGTATTTTCCCGCACCGCTTCTACCTGGAGGTCCAGCGCGCCGGACGCCCTGACGACGAAGCCCATGTCACCGCCGCGGTGCAGCTTGCCGCGCGCCTGGCCCTGCCGGTGGTAGCCACCCACCCGGTGCAGTTCGCAACGCCGGACGATTACGAGGCGCACGAGGCGCGCGTGTGCATTGCCGAGGGCGAGATCTTGGCGAATCCGCGGCGCGTGCGCCGTTTCACGCGCGAGCAGTATTTCAAGAGCAGTGCCGAGATGGAAGCGCTGTTCGCCGATGTACCCAGCGCGCTCGCCAACACCGTTGAGGTGGCCAAGCGCTGCAATGTGTCGCTGGTGCTGGGCAAGCCACAACTGCCGAACTTCCCCATTCCGGGTGGAATGACGATGGAGCAGTACTTCCGCCACGCGTCCCACGAGGGCCTGGAGGAGCGGCTGCTGCACCTGTACCCGGACACCGCCGAGCGCGACCGCCAGCGCCCCCGCTACCAGGAGCGGCTGGAGTTTGAACTGGGCACGATCCTGAAGATGGGCTTTCCCGGCTACTTCCTCATCGTGGGTGACTTCATCCAGTGGGCCAAGAAGAACGGCTGCCCGGTGGGCCCCGGGCGCGGCTCGGGTGCGGGCTCGCTCGTGGCCTACGCGCTCAAGATCACGGATCTGGATCCGCTGCAATACAACCTGCTGTTCGAGCGCTTCCTGAACCCCGAGCGGGTGTCCATGCCCGACTTCGACATCGATTTTTGCCAGGCCAACCGCGACCGGGTGATCGACTATGTGAAGGACAAGTACGGCAAGGAGGCCGTGAGCCAGATCGCCACCTTCGGCACGATGGCGGCCAAGGCTGCCATCCGCGACGTGGGGCGGGTGATGGATATGAGCTACACGTTCTGCGACGGTATCTCGAAGCTGGTGCCCGGTAAACCCGGCCAAACCTATACGCTGGCCTACCCGCCAGAGCCCAAGAAGGAAGGGGACAAGAACAACTACGCCCTGGAGTTGGAACCCATCCTGTACGAGCGCGTGCGCAAGGAGGAGGACGTGCGCACCATCATCGAGATGGCGCAAAAACTCGAAGGGATGACGCGCAATATTGGCATGCACGCCGGCGGCGTGCTGATCGCGCCGGGCAAACTGACCGATTTCTGCCCGCTGTACCAGCAGCCAGGCAGCGAATCGGCGGTGAGCCAGTACGACAAGGACGACGTGGAGGCCATCGGCCTGGTGAAATTCGACTTCCTGGGCTTGGCAACGCTGACCATCCTGGAAATCGCGCGTGAGTTCATCATGCAGCGTCACAAAGGGCAGGAAAACTTCGCGTTCGAGAACATTCCCCTGGACGATGCTGCGACCTACAAACTGTTCTCGGACGGCAAGACAGAAGCCGTGTTCCAGTTTGAAAGCCGGGGCATGCAAGGCATGCTCAAGGAAGCGCGCCCAAGCAGGCTGGAAGACCTGATCGCCTTGAATGCCCTGTACCGGCCGGGCCCCATGGACCTGATTCCCAGCTTCGTGAACCGCAAGCACGGCAAGGAGGTGGTGGAGTACCCGCATCCGCTGGTGGAGCCCGTGCTGGCCGAGACCTACGGCATCATGGTCTACCAGGAGCAGGTGATGCAGACGGCGCAGGTACTGGGGGGTTACTCGCTCGGTGGCGCCGACATGCTGCGCCGCGCCATGGGCAAGAAAAAGGCCGAGGAAATGGCCGAGCACCGTGCCATCTTCCGCAAGGGTGCAGCCGAAAAAGGTATCAGTCAGGACAAGGCCGACGAGGTCTTCGACCTGATGGAAAAGTTTGCGGGTTACGGCTTCAACAAGTCGCACGCCGCCGCCTATTCGCTACTGGCCTACCACACCGGGTGGCTCAAGGTGCACTACACGGCGGAGTTTTACTGCGCCAATATGACCGTGGAAATGGACGACACCGACAAGCTCAAGGTGCTCTATGAAGACGCGGTCAAACATTTCGGCATGACCTTCGAGCCGCCGGACATCAACCGCGGCAATTACCGCTTCGAGCCGGTGACGGACAAGGTCATCCGCTATGGCCTGGGCGCCGTCAAGGGCACGGGACAGCAGGCGATCGAGGCCATCATCGCCGCACGCGAAGGGCAGGGCGTGGGCCCACAGGGCGCAACCCGGGGGCCTTTCAAGAGCTTGTTTGACTTTTGCGTACGGGTGGACCGCACGCGCGTCAACAAGCGCACGGTGGAGGCGCTCATCAAGGCGGGCGCCTTCGATGCCCTGCAGCTCAACCGTGCCGCGCTCGTGGCATCCCTCGACCGGGCGTTCGAGTTTGCCAATGCGC
This sequence comes from Diaphorobacter sp. C33, assembly GCF_030503915.1. NCBI lineage: Bacteria > Pseudomonadati > Pseudomonadota > Betaproteobacteria > Burkholderiales > Comamonadaceae > Diaphorobacter > Diaphorobacter sp. C33. Next base: position 1,323,743 of record NZ_CP129980.1, on the reverse strand, counting down.
AGATCGCCAACGCCAACCAAGGCGGGCTGTTCGACATGATGGGCGATGACGCCATCGGCTCCAGCACGCAGGAGCCTGATCTGGTGGATGTGATGCCCTGGGGCATCAAGGAACGGCTGATGCAGGAGAAGACCGCGGTGGGCTTCTACCTCTCGGGCCACTTGTTCGATGAAGTGCACCAGGAGGTGCGCCGCTTCGTGCGCACCGCAATCGACGAACTGGTGGACAGCCGCGAGACGCAGGTGGTCGCCGGCATCGTGAGCGACTACCGCGTCATTAACGGGCAGCGCGGCAGGCTGGCGTTGTTCAAGCTGGACGACAAGTCGGGCGTCATCGAGGCTTCCGCCGACGAAGGGCTGATCAACGCGAACGCCGGCCTGCTCAAGGACGATGAATTCGTAGTGGTGAGTGGTCGGCTGCAGTTGGACCACTTCAGCGGAGGCCTGCGTATGAAGGTGCAGCAGGTCTGGGATTTGGCGGGTGCGCGGGCACGCTATGGGCGCTATCTGCAGGTGTGCCTGGGGCAGCAATTGCCAGACATCGGGGCGCTGGTGCGTGAATATCCTCCGCAACGGGAGGAGACCGAACACGGCGAGGTGCTTGCCCATGGCCTGCGCGTGCGCATGCAGTTGCGCTGCACAGCGGCGGCTGGGGCGGCCACGGCCGAGGTGCAGTTGGGAGAGGCCAGCCGGTTCTTTCCCAGCGATGCCGCGCTGGCCGCGTGGAGCGCTCAGGCGGGCAGCGGTGCTGTGAATGTGGTCTATGAGTAGGGCTGTGATCAGCGCTTGAAAAAAGCCCGCGCGGCACCATGTGCGGTCTGCTCAGGTGCCACATCGGCCTCGCTAGAATGAAATTCATGGCAACCACCCCCCCAACCCCCGCGCCGGTGCCGGCTCCCACCCCTCCGTCCTGGGACGAGGGTGGTTCGGTCGTGCTGGAGCGGCGTACACAGAAGACCCAGCCGCCCCAGATGTACCAGGTGGTCATGCTCAACGACGACTACACCCCCATGGAGTTCGTCGTCGTCGTGTTGCAGGAGTTCTTCAACAAGGACCGCGAGGCCGCCACGCAGATCATGCTGAAGATCCATCTGGACGGCAAAGGCGTGTGTGGCGTGTATACGCGCGATGTCGCCGCTACCAAGGTGGACCAGGTGCTGGAAGCGGCGCACAAGGCGGGCCACCCCCTGCAATGTTTGAGTGAGCCCGTTGAATAAGGGGGCATTGCTCCCGATCTACAGTCATCCCTAACACGCAAGCACAAAGGAGTTCTCACATGATTGCCCAGGAACTGGAAGTCAGCTTGCACATGGCCTTTGTCGAGGCCCGCCAGCAACGCCACGAGTTCATCACCGTGGAACATCTGCTGCTGGCACTGCTCGATAACCCCAGCGCGGCCGAGGTGCTGCGTTCATGCGCTGCCAACATCGACGATCTGCGCGCATCGCTGACCAACTTCATCAAGGACAACACCCCTCAGGTCGCCGGTACCGACGAGGTGGACACACAACCCACGCTGGGCTTCCAGCGGGTGATTCAACGCGCCATCATGCACGTGCAGTCCACGGGCAACGGCAAGAAGGAAGTCACGGGCGCCAACGTGCTTGTGGCCATCTTCGGCGAAAAGGACTCCCATGCCGTGTACTACCTGCACCAGCAGGGCGTGACGCGCCTGGATGTGGTGAACTACATCGCCCACGGCATCAAGAAGGGCGAGCCGCCGGAGCCTGCCAAGGCCGAGGGCCAGGCCGACGGGGAAGAGGGCGCGCAAGGCGAGCGCAGTGAAAAAGCGTCGCCCCTGGAGCAATACACCCAGAACCTGAACCAGGCGGCCAAAGACGGCAAGATCGACCCCCTGATCGGCCGCAACTACGAGGTCGAGCGCACGATCCAGATCCTGTGCCGCCGCCGCAAGAACAACCCGCTGCTGGTGGGTGAGGCCGGCGTGGGCAAGACCGCGATTGCCGAGGGCCTGGCTTGGCGCATCACGCAGAACGACGTGCCCGAGATTTTGGCCGAGGCCACGGTGTATTCGCTGGACATGGGCGCGCTGCTGGCGGGCACCAAATACCGCGGCGACTTCGAGCAGCGTCTCAAGGGCGTCTTGAAGAGCCTGAAAGACAAGCCCAACGCCATCCTGTTCATCGACGAGATCCACACGCTGATCGGTGCGGGCGCGGCGTCGGGCGGGACACTGGATGCGTCCAACCTGCTGAAGCCTGCGCTGTCCAGCGGGCAGCTCAAGTGCATCGGCGCGACTACCTTCACCGAATACCGCGGCATCTTCGAAAAGGACGCGGCGCTGTCGCGGCGCTTCCAGAAGGTGGACGTGGTCGAGCCAACGGTACAGGAGACCATCGACATCCTCAAGGGACTCAAGAGCCGCTTCGAGGAGCACCACAGCGTGAAGTACGCCGCCGCCGCCTTGCAGGCCGCGGCCGAGCTGAGTGCCAAGTACATCAATGACCGCCACCTGCCCGACAAGGCCATCGACGTGATCGACGAGGCTGGCGCAGCGCAGCGCATCCTGACGCCGTCCAAGCGCAAGAAGACCATCGGCAAGGCCGAGATCGAGGAGATCGTTGCAAAGATCGCCCGCATCCCGCCTGCCAACGTGTCCAATGACGACCGCGGCAAGCTGCAGACGCTTGAGCGCGACCTCAAGAGCGTGGTTTTCGGCCAGGACAAGGCGCTGGAGGTGCTCGCCGCCGCCGTCAAGATGGCACGCTCGGGACTGGGTAAGGCGGACAAGCCGATCGGCTCCTTCCTGTTCTCGGGCCCCACAGGCGTGGGCAAGACCGAGGCCGCCAAGCAGCTCGCCTACATCATGGGCGTGGACCTGATCCGCTTCGACATGTCGGAGTACATGGAGCGCCACGCCGTGAGCCGTCTGATTGGTGCGCCTCCGGGCTACGTGGGCTTCGACCAGGGTGGTTTGCTGACCGAGGCCATCACCAAGAAGCCGCACGCCGTGCTGCTGCTCGACGAAATCGAGAAGGCACACCCGGACATCTTCAACGTGCTGCTGCAGGTCATGGACCACGGCACGTTAACGGACAACAACGGGCGCAAGGCCGACTTCCGCAACGTCATCATCATCATGACGACGAACGCGGGCGCCGAGACCATGAACAAGGCCGCTATCGGCTTCACGAATCCGCGCCAGGCGGGCGACGAGATGGGCGACATCAAGCGCCTGTTCACGCCCGAGTTCCGCAACCGCCTGGATGCCATCGTGAGCTTCAAGCCGCTGGATGAGCAGATCATCCTGCGCGTGGTGGACAAGTTCCTGCTGCAGCTCGAGCAGCAGCTCGCCGAGAAAAAGGTGGAAGTTACCTTTACCGACGCGCTGCGCAAGCATCTGGCCAAGAAGGGCTTTGATCCGCTCATGGGCGCGCGCCCCATGCAGCGCTTGATCCAAGACACCATCCGCAAGGCGTTGGCCGACGAGTTGCTTTTCGGTCGCCTGACCGAAGGCGGGCGTCTGACGGTGGACATCGAAGTCAAGACGGACGACAAGGGCGTGGAGACTTCCGAGGTGCTGCTGGACATCCAGCCGGTGCCCAAGAAGGAGCGCGGAGCCAAGTCCGAACCGGCCGAACCCGAAGAAGCCACCGCCGACTGATTCCGGCACCGCCGCGTTTTAACAAACCCGCAGCCCGCGCTGCGGGTTTTTTTATGGGCGCGCGCCCTGCTTATGAGCAAAAGCGGTTCTGGCTTTTATCCAGTAAGCGAGCGTAGCTATCGATAAGAGAGTGAATTGCAGGGTGTGGTCGGCGAATGGGGCACAACTAGATGCTCCAGGGGGCCTCCGTGCCTTGTGCCGAACGTGTTTATCGATAAGATAGTAATAAATTACTTTCTTTTGGTGACTGCATGAGTGAGCTGCCCAAGTACCTGCCCGCTGACGAACGGCGCACCGCCACGGTGGAGGCCGTGGTCGATCTGGCGGCCCAGCAGAACCCCAGCGACATCACCACCACCGCCATTGCCCAGCATATGGGCGTGACGCAGGGGGCACTGTTTCGGCATTTCGCGTCCAAAGACGCCATCCTGCAGGCGGTGATGTCGTGGGTGGCACAGCGTCTCATGGCGCGCGTGGACGCGGCCGCGGATGGGGCAGCCTCTCCCCTGGCGGCGCTGGAGGCTGTGTTCATGGCGCACATCCATTTCGTGTGCGAGCGGCCCGGTGTGCCACGCCTCATCTTTGGGGAGCTCCAACGCCCCGGCCAAACCCTGCCCAAGCAGATGGTGCAGACCCTGATCACGGCCTACGGCGAGCGCCTGCGCGGGCTGCTGGAGACCGGCAAAGCCGCGGGAGAGCTGGACCCGCAACTGGATGCGCAGGCCGCTGCCGTGCTGTTCATCGGCACCGTGCAGGGGCTGGTGATGCAGTCGCTGCTCGCGGGCGACGTGCAGCGCATGCGCCGCGATGCGCAGGGCGTGTTTGCCATTTACCGCCGCGGCATCGGAAGAGCGCTATGAAGTTTCCCCGTCTGCAGCGCCGCACGCTGGCGCTGATCGCCGTCATTGCGCCGCTGGTGGCGCTGTTCGTTTATGTCGCTCTGCGTTCGGGGCCGCTGGCGCCCGTGGCGGTCACGCTGGGCAGCGTGCAATCGCGCGCCATTGCTCCGGCACTCTCGGGCATCGGCACGGTGCAGGCGCGGTATCTGTACAAGATCGGCCCCACCTTCGCGGGGCGCGTGCAGCGCCTGGACGTGCAGGTGGGCGACAGGGTTGAGGCTGGGCAGGTGCTGGGCGAAATGGACCCGGTGGACCTGGACGACCGCGTGCGCGCACAGCAGGCGGCCATCAAGAGCGCCGAGGCCGCGCTGCGCCAGGCAGAGGCCAGGCAGAGCTATGCGCAGACCCAGCACCAGCGCTACGGGAAACTGGTGGCGGTGCGCGGCACCAGCGAGGAAAGCTACGCCACCAAGCAGCAGGAACTGGCCGTGGCAGACGCCGCGCTGGCCGCTGCCCGCGAGGATGCGAGCCGTCTGCGCGCTGACTTGCAGGCATTGCGCGCGCAGCGTGGCAACCTGCGGCTGGTGTCGCCCGTGGCCGGCATGGTGGCTGCGCGCGATGCCGACCCTGGCACGACCGTGGTGGCGGGGCAGGCGGTGGTAAAGCTCATCGACCCGGCCAGCCTGTGGATCGACACGCGCTTTGACCAGATCACCGCCCAAGGGTTGGCGGCACAGCTACCGGCCGAGGTGGTGCTGCGCTCGCGCCGCGGGGACAACCTGGTCGGCAGCGTGCTGCGCGTCGAGCCCCTGGCGGACGCGGTGACAGAGGAGACGCTGGCCAAGATCGTCTTCGATGCACCGGTTACACCGCTGCCCCCCGTCGGTGAACTGGCCGAGGTCACCGTGCGCCTGCCGGCACTGCCCGAAGCGCCCACCATCCCCAATGCGGCCATCCGCTTCGTGGACGGGCAGCGCGGCGTGTGGAAGCTGGTCGGCGGCAAGCCGCAGTTTGCGCAGGTACGCCTGGGCCGTGCGGACCTCGACGGCCATGTGCAGGTGCTGGACGGGCTGGCCGTGGGCGACTCCATCGTGGTGTACAGCGAGAGGGCGCTCACGGCGCGCAGCCGCGTGCACGTGGTCGAGCGCATTGCCGGGGTGGCGCCTTGATCAGCCTGGCAGGGCGCGACATTCTGCATGCCTGGGGGAAGTTCGTCTTCACCGGCATCGGCCTGGGCCTGCTGATCGGCGTGACGCTGACCATGGCGGGCGTCTACCGCGGCATGGTGGACGACGGCAAGGTGCTGCTGGACAACAGCGGCGCCGACCTGTGGGTGGTGCAGAAAGACACGCTGGGCCCCTACGCGGAATCCTCCAGCGTGCCCGACGACCTGTGGCGCGGCATCCGCGCCATGCCGGGCGTGGCGCAGGCCGCCAACATCACCTACCTGACCATGCAGGTGGGCCACGGCGACAAGGATGTGCGCTCCATGGTGGTGGGCATCACCGCGAGCGGCCCAGGCGCGCCCGGCTGGCCACCGCAGTTGGTGGCGGGGCGCCAGATCACGCGCGGCCATTACGAGGCCGTCGCCGACGTGGCGGCCGGCGTGCGTCTGGGCGATGTGCTGAAGATTCGGCGCAACCACTACACGGTGGTGGGCCTCACGCGGCGCATGGTCTCGTCCAGCGGCGACCCGATGGTGTTCATACCGTTGAAAGATGCGCAGGAGGCGCAGTTCCTCAAGGACAACGACGCCATCCTCATGCAGCGCCGCCGCACCGAGGCCAACCCGGCCTTCAACCGCCCCGGCGTTCCCGACCTGTTGGATGCGGTGGTGGCCTCGCAAACCAGCAACAGCTATGTGAATGCCGTGCTGGTGCGCATGCAGCCGGGCTTCACATCTGAGGAGGTGGCCGAGCCCATCCGCCGCTGGAAGCGGCTCACGGTGTACGACCGGGCGCAGATGGAAGGCATCCTCGTGGGCAAGCTCATCGCCACATCGGCCAAGCAGATCGGCATGTTCCTGGTGATCCTGGCGCTGGTCAGTGCGGCCATCGTGGCTTTTCTCATCTACACGCTGACGATGGACAAGATCCGCGAGATTGCCGTGCTCAAGCTCATCGGCACGCGCAACCGCACCATCGCCTGGATGATCCTGCAGCAGGCGCTGGTGCTGGGCGTGATCGGCTTCGTCGTTGGCAAGATAACGGCCACCTTTGCCGCGCCGCTGTTTCCCAAATACGTGCTGCTGGTGCCGTTCGATACGGTGGCGGGGTTCATCGCGGTGCTGGCGATCTGCGTGCTCTCCAGCGTGGTGGCCATCCGCATGGCGCTGCGGGTCGATCCGGCCGAAGCGATAGGGTGAGGACGCAGCAATGAGCAGGAAAGGGATCCACATTGAGCGCCTGACCAAGCGCTACGGCTCCGGCGACACGGCGTTCCTCGCCCTCAAGGACGTGAACATGCACGTGGCACCGGGTGAGGTGGTGGGCCTGATCGGCCCTTCCGGCTCGGGCAAGAGCACGCTGCTCAAGTGCCTGGGCGCGGTGATCGACCCCACGTCGGGCCGCATGACGCTGGGCGACACCGTGATCTATGACGACGGCTGGCAAGTACCCGACCTGCGCGCGCTGCGCCGCGACCAGATCGGCTTCGTGTTCCAGGCGCCGTACCTGATCCAGTTTCTGGATGCCACCGACAACGTGGCGCTGCTGCCCATGCTGGCCGGCGTGCCCAACGACGAGGCGCGCCGCCGCGCACTGGAGTTGCTCACGGCCCTGGACGTGCAGCACCGCGCCACGGCCATGCCATCGCAACTGTCGGGCGGGGAGCAGCAGCGTGTGGCCATCGCCCGCGGCTTGGTCAACCGCCCGCCGGTGATCCTGGCCGACGAGCCCACGGCGCCGCTGGATTCGCAACGTGCCATGGCGGTGATCCGCATCCTGAACGACATGGCTCGGCGCCTGGAAACGGCCATCATCGTCGTCACGCACGACGAGAAGATCATTCCCACCTTCAAGCGCATCTACCACATACGCGACGGCGTGACCCACGAAGAGGCGGGCGAGGGGCGCGGCTTCGAGTGAAGCGGCGATCTTGATGAAATCAGGCTCTAGCGCCCGTCCAGCAAGCGCGAGAAGCTATTAAAAGTGGAGTAACGCCCGCTCAATGCGTCAGCAGTCGCTGCAATAGTTCGCGCGTGGCATAGCCATCGGCGGGCAAGCCCACACTTTGCTGGTAGCGGCGCACCCCAGCGCGCGTGGCGGGTCCTGCCACGCCGTCGGGCGTGCCGGTGTCCAGGCCGCGCGCGTTCAGCGCCTCCTGCAGCGCGCGTACTTCGCTGCGCGACAGAGGCTGCAGTTCGCGCGGCCAGGCGGATGCCAGGCCCGCGCCGCCGTCGATCTGCCGTGCCAGCAGGCCGACGGCCAGGGCGTAGTTCACCGAGTTGTTGTAGCGCAGCAGCGCGCGGAAGTTGGGCCCGACCAGGATGGCGGGACCACGCGCGCCTGCCGGGGTAAGGACGGAGGCGTCCTGCAGCGGCGGCAGTTCTGCGCCATCCACCCCGCGCACCCCTTCAGCGGCCCAGTCGCTGCTGGCCTGGCGCACGCTCAGTTCGGCGCGTGCGTAGTCGAAGCCGGGCGGCAGCAGCACTTCGGCGCCCCACGGCTCACCGCTCTTCCAGCCCGAATGGGACAGGAAGTTGGCCGTGGACGCCACCACGTCGGGCACGCTGCCCCAGATGTCGCGCCGCCCGTCCCCGTCGGCATCCACCGCGTGGGCAAGGAACACCGAAGGCAGAAACTGCGTGTGCCCCATGGCCCCGGCCCAGGAGCCGATGAGCGCGTCGGCCGCGATGTCGCCCTGGTCCACGATGCGCAACGCGGCCAGCAGCTCGCGCTGGGCCCATGCGCTGCGGCGCCCGTCGTAGGCGAGGGTGGCCAGCGCATCCACGGTGCGGAAGCTGCCGAAGTTGCGGCCATAGTTGCTCTCCATGCCCCAGATGGCCGTGACCACGCTGGCGGGCACGCCGTAGCGCTGCGCGGCCGCGTCCAGCGCGTCGGCGTACTGGCGCCGCTGCTCGCGTCCCTGCGCAATACGCTGGGGTGACACGGCGCTGTCCAGGTAGGCCCAGGGCGGGCGGGTGAATTCGGGCTGGGCGCGGTCCAGTTCCACCACGCGCGGTTGCCACTGCACCTGGCCCAGGGTGGCGGCCACGGTCTGCGGTCGGATGCCGGCGGCCAGCGCCTCGCGTTCAAAGGCGCTCACCCAGGCGTGAAAGCCGGCCAGTGTGGCCGCAGTGGTGCCCGCCTGCGCCGGGGCTACCGGCGTGCTCGCAGGTTCCACGGTGGATGCTGCCGGGGCAGGCGCCGGGGTGGTGGGCGCTGCGGGCGACGGCAGTTGGGGGATGACCGGCGCGGGAGCAAGGGCGCTGGGTGCAGCGGATGGAGCCGCTACGGCGGGGGTCGCTGGCGGAGCGGAGGCGCACCCCGCCAGTGCTGCCAGGCCGAGTGCGGAGGCGGCGGCGCGGCGCCGGGCGAGGGTGTCGGGCATGAAGAGAAAACGCATGCGGCCATTGTGCCGGCCTGCCATGCATACTTCGCCCTGGCACTGTTTCCGGCTGCAACTTCTTCCTCATGCACACTTTTCTCTGGCACGACTACGAAACCTTTGGCGCCAACACGCGCCGCGACCGCCCCGCACAGTTCGCCGCCGTCCGCACCGATGCCGAGCTCAACGAGATCGGCGAGCCGCTGATGATCTACTGCCGCCCGGCCAACGACTATCTGCCGGATCCGCAGTCGTGCCTGATCACCGGTATCACGCCCCAGCTGTGCCTGGAAAAGGGTTTGCCCGAGCGCGAATTCGCCGCCCGCATCGAGGCCGAGCTGGCGCTGCCCGGCACCATCGGCGTGGGCTACAACACCATCCGTTTCGACGACGAGATCACGCGCTTCATGTTCTGGCGCAATCTCATGGACCCCTATGCGCGCGAGTGGCAGAACCAGTGCGGCCGCTGGGACCTGCTGGATGTGGTGCGCCTGACCTACGCGCTGCGCCCCGAGGGCATCGCGTGGCCCGAGGTGGACGGCAAGCCCAGCTTCCGCCTGGAGCATCTGTCCAAGGCCAACGGCCTGGCGCACGAGGCCGCGCACGACGCGCTGTCGGACGTGCGCGCGACCATCGCGCTGGCGCGGCTCATCCGTTCACACAACCCCCGGCTGTTTGACTTCGCGCTGTCCCTGCACAAGAAGGACCGCGTGGCTGCCGAGCTGCGCCTGCCCACCACGGCGCAGGAGGCACGGCCGTTCCTGCACGTCTCGGGCATGTTCCCCGCCGAACGCGGCTGCCTGGCCGTGATGTGGCCGCTGGCCAGCCACCCAACCAACAAGAATGAGCTGCTGGCCTGGGACCTGGCGCAAGACCCTTCCGAGCTGGCCCGGCTGTCCGCTGACGAGATCCGCACGCGCCTGTTCACGCGCGCAGCCGACCTGCCCGAGGGCGTGACACGCCTGCCGCTCAAGAGCGTGCACCTGAACAAGTCGCCGATGGTGGTGGGTAACCTCAATACGCTCACGCCGGCCATGGCGCAGCGCTGGGGCATCGACCTGCCACAGGCCGCGCAACATGCCGCCGCGGCGCGCGCGTTGCCCGACCTGACGGCCGTCTGGGCCCAGGTGTTCCAGCGCCCTGCGGAGGGGCCGCTGGATGTGGACCAGGACCTGTACGGGGGCTTCGTGGGCAATGAGGACCGCCGCCGCCTGAACCGTCTGCGCGCATTGCCCGGCGAAGAGCTGGCGCACGAGCGCCTGGGTTTTGACGACGCGCGCCTGGCCGAGCTGGTCTGGCGCTACCGTGCGCGCAACTTCCCGCACACGCTCTCGCCCGAGGAGCAGGAGCGCTGGGAGGCGCACCGCGTCGCCATGCTGGTGGAGGGCGAGGGCGGCGGGCTGACGTTCGACGCGCTGTTCGAGCGCCTGGACACGCTGGGTGCCGAGGCCGATGACGAACGCACCGAGGCCATCCTCGGCGCGGTGTACGACTACGCCGAGAGCATCGCGCCCGGCATGGACTGAGGGGCTGTGATGCAAGCTGCCGCCGACGTTGATGCGCTGCTTGACTTCGTGCGCCGCCACCCGCGGTTGTTCGTCATCACGGGCGCGGGCTGCAGTACGGAGGTGGGCATTCCCGACTACCGCGACCACAACGGTGAATGGAAGCGCCCCCAGCCCGTCACCTTCCAGGCCTTCATGGGTGATGAAGCCACGCGCCGGCGCTATTGGGCGCGCAGCCTGCTGGGCTGGCGGGTGATGGGCAGCGCCCAGCCCGGTTCTGCGCACCGTGCGCTGGCTGCGCTGGAAGCGGCGGGCCGTATCGAACTGCTGTTGACCCAGAACGTGGACGGCCTGCACAGCGCAGCGGGCAGCCAGCGCACGCTGGACCTGCACGGGCGCATCGACACCGTGCTGTGCATGGACTGCGGCATGCGTGCGCCGCGTGCCGCGTTGCAACACGAACTGGAGCGGCGCAACCCTGGATGGGTGGCGCTGCAGGCCGGCGCCGCGCCCGATGGGGACGCCGATCTGGACGGACGGGACTTCGGCGGCTTCGATGTGCCTTCCTGCGCGCACTGCGGCAACGGCCTGCTCAAGCCCGACGTGGTGTTCTTTGGCGAGAGCGTGCCGCGCGAGCGTGTGGAGGCCGCGCGCGCGGCGCTGGCACGCTCGCACGCGGTGCTCGTCGTGGGCTCGTCGCTCATGGTGTATTCGGGCTTCCGGTTCGTGCAGGCGGCGGTCGATGCGGGCCTGCCGGTGGCAGCGGTCAACCAGGGGCGTACACGGGCCGACGGGCTGCTGGCGCTCAAGCTCGAGCAGGACGCAGGCACTGCCCTGCAGGCGTTGGCCCACGCGTGGGCGCAGCCCCATGCCAGCGTGCCCGCCGCGGTTGCTGGGCTCGTCAGCGGCCGTTGATGCTATCGTGCGGTCCCAAAGCGCCGCCTGGCCGCGTGCCGTGCAGCGCATAGCTTGCATAGGAGACACCATGCACCGCACCGCAACGCCCGGCGCGCATCCTTCCGCGGGTGCCGCGCTGGCGCTGACCACGGCAGGCGTCGTCGCCCAGGCCCACGCCCGCTCGCAGTCGTTCGGGCTGCAGCCCCATGAGCAGGCCGACCTGCACCTGCTGGACCGCCAGACCCTGGCCTGGACCGTGGCACGCAACGAGGCCCTGTGCGCCCATGCGCGCCCCGTCATGGAAACCCTGGCGCAGCAGCTGCGCGGCACGCAGAGCATGGTGATGCTGACCGACGCGCAGGGGGTGATCCTGCATGCCGAGGGCGATGATGCCTTCCTGGACCGCGCCGGCCGCGTGGCCCTGCAGCCCGGTGCGGGCTGGTCGGAGCGCAGCAAGGGCACCAACGCCATTGGTACGGCGCTGGCCCTGGGCGATGCGGTGCAGATCAACGGGCGCCAGCATTACCTGGAAGCCAACCAGTTCCTCACCTGTTCATGCGCTCCCATCCTGGACCCGCAGGGGCAGATCCTCGGTGCGCTGGACGTGAGCGGCGACCGCCGTGGCCACAGCGCCCACACGCTGGCGCTGGTGCGCATGTCCGCCGCGATGGTGGAGAACCACCTCTTCGGCAAGGTGTACGAGGATGCCGTGCGCCTGCGCTTTCATGCGCGCGCCGAGTTCCTGGGCACGCTCATGGAAGGGCTGGCGGCGTTTACCCCGCAGGGGCGCTTTCTGGCGGCCAACCGCAGCGCGCAGTTCCAGCTGGGGTTGTCGGGACCGGCGCTGGCGGCACACACCTTCACCTCGCTGTTCGGCCTGTCGATGGGCGCGCTGCTGGAGCATGCGCGCCGCTCGGTGCCCACGCTGCTGGCGCTGCAACTGCCGGCAGGCGTGTCGGTGCACGCACAGGTGGAGTTTGCGCCACGCGGCGGCGTCACGCTGCCGGTGTGCCCGGACGTCCCGGCCGAGGCTCCGCCGCCGCGCGCGCGGCCTGCTGCGGCCCCGGGCCTGTCCAGCCTGCGCTACCTGGACACGGGCGATGCCCAGCTGGCGCAGGTGATCGAGCGCGTCACGCGGCTGCTGGGGCGTGGCGTGCCCACGATGATCCTGGGTGAGACGGGCACCGGCAAGGAGCTGCTGGCGCGTGCCATCCATAACGACGGCCCGCGCGCGCGGGGGCCCTTCGTGGCGGTGAACTGCGCGTCCATTCCCGAGTCGCTGATCGAGGCCGAGCTGTTCGGCTACGAAGAGGGCGCCTTCACCGGCGCGCGCCGCAAGGGCAGCGTGGGCAAGATCGTGCAGGCGCACGGCGGCACGCTGTTCCTGGACGAGATTGGCGACATGCCGCTCGCCATGCAGGCGCGGCTGCTGCGCGTGCTGCAGGAGCGCAGCGTGGCGCCTCTGGGCAGCACGCGGCAGATCGAGGTGGACGTGAACGTGGTCTGCGCCACGCACCGCAACCTGCGCGCCATGATGGCCGACGGCCAGTTTCGTGACGACCTGTACTACCGGCTGAACGGCCTGGTAGTGCGACTGCCTGCGCTGCGCGAGCGCACGGACCTGGCGGTGATCGTGCAGCGGTTGCTGCGCGCCCAGCATGACTCTCCCGCCGCAGACAGCCCCATGCCGGTGGCGCCCGAGGTGATGGCGTTGTTCGCCGCCCACGCCTGGCCGGGCAACCTGCGCCAGCTGTCCAACGTGCTGCGCACGGCGGCGCTGTTGGCTGAAGGGGCTGACGCGATCACGTGCGCGCACCTGCCGGAGGACTTCCTGGAGGAATGCGAGGCGCTGGCGCAGCAGGGCCGCGTGGTGGCGCAGGCGTTCTCTCAGCCGGCGGTGCCGCCAGCGGACGGCGCGCGTGCCGCGGTCCCGGCCCCGGCCCCGGCCAGCGTGCGGCCGCTGGGCGATGTGGCGGCCCATGCGCTGCAGCAGGCACTGGATGCGCACGCGGGCAATGTCTCCGCCGCCGCGCGCGCGCTGGGCGTGTCGCGCAACACGGTGTACCGCTACCTGCGCGCGCAGTCGCGTCGCTCCTGAAAAAGGAGCGATTTGCGCTGGTTGGGCGGGCGATTCAGTCGAAATTTATCTGAAAAACGCCGCCGATACAGCGCGAGCAGCTATTAAATAAAGAGCAACACTAGAGCAGCGTCACTGGCCGCCCGTTGGCGGCGGCCCCAGCGCTTCGATGGCGGCCCATTCCTCGTCGCTGTACAGCCGCGAGCGCGTGAGAAAGCGCATGCCCGTGGGCCCTTCGAGCGAGAACATGCCCCCGCCGCCCGGTACCGCATCGATGAGGAGGTGCGTGTGCTCCCAGTACGCGAACTGCGCGCGGCTCATGTAGAACGGCTGCCCGGCGATCTCGCCCAGCAGCACGTCGGCATCGCCCAGCAGGAACTCCCCGCGGGCAAAGCACATGGGCGCGCTGCCGTCGCAGCAGCCACCCGACTGGTGGAACATCAGCGGCCCGTGCTGGGCCACCAGGCGCTTGATGAGCGCCGTGGCCTCGGGCGTGGCCGACACGCGGGTGGCGGGCGGCGCTGGCGTGGTCATGGCGTTACCTGTGCCGCGGCGTCAGGCCGCCATGTCCAGCACCACGCGGCCCTGGATCTGGCCCTTGTGCATGCGCGCGAACACGTCGTTGATGTTCTCCAGCTTCTCGGTGCGCACCGTGGCCTTCACCTGGCCGCGCGCGGCGAAGTCCAGCGACTCCTGCAGGTCCAGACGCGTGCCGACGATGGAGCCGCGCACGGTCACGCCGCGCAGCACCATGTCGAAGATGGGCAGAGGGAAGTTGCCCGGCGGCAACCCGTTGAGCGACACCGTGCCGCCACGCCGCACCATGCCCAGCGCCTGCTCGAAGGCCTTGGGCGACACGGCCGTGACCAGCGCGCCGTGCGCGCCGCCGATCTCCTTTTGCAGGAAGGCGGCCGGGTCGGTGTCGCGGGCGTTCACCGTCACGCTGGCGCCCAGCTGGCGGGCCAGCGCGAGCTTGTCGTCGTCCACGTCCACCGCAGCCACGTTCAGCCCCATGGCGCGGGCGTACTGCACGGCCATGTGGCCCAGGCCGCCAATGCCGGAAATCGCCACCCAGTCGCCGGGCTTGGTGTCGGTCACCTTCAGGCCTTTGTACACGGTCACGCCGGCGCACAGCACGGGGGCGATGTCCACGAAGCCCACGTCTTTCGGCAGGTGGCCCACGTAGTTGGGGTCGGCCAGCGCGTAGTCGGCAAAACCGCCGTTGACCGAATACCCCGTGTTGCTCTGCGACTCGCACAGCGTCTCCCAACCGCCCAGGCAGTGCGTGCAACAGCCGCAGGCCGAGTGCAGCCAGGGCACGCCCACGCGGTCGCCTTCCTTCACATGCTTGACGTTGGCGCCCACGGCGGCGACGAAGCCCACGCCCTCATGCCCCGGGATGAAGGGCGGATTGGGCTTGACGGGCCAGTCGCCCTCGGCGGCGTGTAGGTCGGTGTGGCACACGCCCGAGGCCTCGATCTTCACCAGGATCTGGTCGGCGGCGGGGGTGGGCACGGGCACCTCTTCGATCGTCAGCGGCTTGCCGAACTCGCGGACCACGGCGGCTTTCATTGTCTTGGCTGGCATGGGATAAACCTCCTTCTCTGTGCAAATGAACGCAAGGGGAGCCCCCGTGCACCAGCCGCCCCCGCTGGGACGGCCAGTGGGGGCGCTGTATGGGCTTAGAAGAAGCCCAGCGGCTGCTGGGTGTAGCTCACCAGCAGGTTCTTGGTCTGCTGGTAGTGGTCCAGCATCATCTTGTGGTTCTCACGGCCGATGCCCGACTGCTTGTAGCCGCCAAACGCGGCGTGCGCGGGGTAGTGGTGGTAGCAGTTGGTCCACACGCGCCCGGCCTGGATGCCCTTGCCCATGCGGAAGGCGCGTGCGCCATCACGGCTCCACACGCCCGCGCCCAGGCCGTAGAGCGTGTCGTTGGCGATCTCCAGCGCCTCTTCCTCGGTCTTGAAGGTGGTCACCGAGACCACGGGCCCGAAGATTTCTTCCTGGAAGATGCGCATCTTGTTGTGGCCCTTGAACACCGTGGGCTGCACGTAGTAGCCGCCGGCCAGGTCGCCGCCCAGGGCGGTGTTGCGCGCGCCGCCGATGAGGCACTGGGCGCCTTCCTGCTTGCCCAGGTCCAGGTAAGAAAGGATCTTTTCCAGTTGCTCCTGCGAGGCCTGGGCGCCGATCATGGTGTTCTTGTCCAGCGGGTGGCCTTGCTGGATAGCGGCCACGCGCTTGAGCGCGCGCTCCATGAAGCGCTCGTAGATCGATTCCTGGATCAACGCGCGGCTGGGGCAGGTGCAGACCTCGCCCTGGTTCAGCGCGAACATCGCAAAGCCTTCCAACGCCTTGTCGAAGAAGCCGTCGTCGGCGGACATCACGTCCTCGAAGAAGATGTTGGGGCTCTTGCCGCCCAGCTCCAGCGTCACGGGAATGATGTTCTGGCTGGCGTACTGCATGATGAGCCGGCCCGTGGTGGTCTCGCCGGTGAAGGCTATTTTTGCGATGCGGTTGCTGGAGGCCAGCGGCTTGCCGGCCTCC
This sequence comes from Diaphorobacter sp. C33, assembly GCF_030503915.1. Taxonomy (NCBI): domain Bacteria; kingdom Pseudomonadati; phylum Pseudomonadota; class Betaproteobacteria; order Burkholderiales; family Comamonadaceae; genus Diaphorobacter; species Diaphorobacter sp. C33. The sequence continues at coordinate 1,307,709 of NZ_CP129980.1, read as the reverse complement.
AGGCCAAAGCCGTTGACCACATTGACCACGCCCGGCGGCAGCAGGTCGCCAATGATCTCCATCAGCACCAGGATGGAGGCGGGCGTCTGCTCCGCGGGTTTCAGCACCACGCAGTTGCCCGCAGCCAGCGCGGGGGCGAGCTTCCACACCGCCATCAGGATGGGGAAGTTCCACGGAATGATCTGCCCGACCACGCCCAGCGGCTCATGGAAGTGGTAGGCGATGGTGTCGGCGTCGATCTCGCTGATGCCGCCCTCCTGCGCGCGCACCGCGCCGGCGAAGTAGCGGAAGTGGTCGATGGCCAGCGGAATGTCGGCCGCCATGGTCTCGCGCAGCGGCTTGCCGTTGTCGATGGTCTCGGCCACGGCGATCTGCAGCAGGTTGGCCTCCATGCGGTCGGCGATCCGGTTCAGGATGTTGGCGCGCTCGGTGGTCGAGGTGCGGCCCCACGCGGCCTTGGCTTTGTGCGCGGCGTCCAGTGCGGCGTCGATGTCCTTGCTGTTGGAGCGCGGCACGGCCGTGAACTTCTGGCCGTTGATGGGCGAGATGTTCTCGAAGTACTGCCCGTCCACGGGCGCCACCCACTGCCCGCCAATGTAGTTGCCGTACTGCTGCTTGTAGGGGTTGGCGATGCCAAGGCTGGCGATTTCGGCCATGTTCATGTGGTGTCTCCTGAATGCTTGTGAAGGAATGCCACCGATGCGGCGGCGGCAGTGCCTCAGTGCAAGCGCCGTGCCAGCACGGCGACAGAGGGAAGGGGGCGGTGGGGCGTGCCGCGGCTGTGCCGCAGCGGCGCAGCCGTGTGCCATAACGCAACAGTGCGTCGGCCCATGACGGAACACCCGTTGGGGGTGCAGCCGTACGGATGTGCTCAGATTGCTATGCTTTATATAGCTTCCAGCGCAGTATGCAAGGGTGTTTCAGGCGCTTTTTTGCCTGATCTGCTTCCGCAGATCATTCGGCACCGGGCGTAACGCTTGCCGGGCCGTTGGCGGGCGGGGTGGGTTTGAGACGCGGCAGGGCTGCCAGATGCTGCGCGGCCTTGTGGGCCTGTTCCACGGCGCGGCGCAGGTCGCCCAGCAGGCCCGTCCACTCGTGCACGGCCGTCACTTCCAGCAAGCCCTGGGCACCCGCGCGCAGCACGGCGGCCTTGGCGGCTTCATACGCCGCGTTGAACACGGCTTGTGCGGTGTTCACCTGGTCCAGGTCGTGGGCCTTGGGATCAGCGGCGGCAAAGAAATCCAGCGCCGCGGTGAAGGCCAGGGGCAGCGCGGCCAGGGGGTGGCCTTCGGGCGTGGTGGGCGCTACCGTTGCGGGGTGCGTGACGCGCAGCGCCTGCTGGCCCACCTGGTGCATGACACGCGCCAGCGTGTCGTAGTAGCCCGCAATGCGCAGCAGCTCGGGCATCTGGTCGGCCACGTCGCGCGACAGCGGCTGGCGGCTCACGTCGCTCACAAACGCGCCCACCTGCTGCTGCAGCTGCTCCAGCGCCTGCAACTGGCGCGTGAGCTGGCTCGCGGCCTGTGCGCCGGCCGGTTGCCAGGGCAGGGCGACGGGCGCCATGCGGGTGGCATCCGACGCCAGCTGCAGTGCCAGGTGGCCTACGCGCGCCATCTCGCGGCGCAGCGCCTGCAGGGCCAGCGCGGGCACGGCGGCCACGTTGTGGTCCAGGAACTGCGCACGGGCCACGTCTTCGTCCGCCGAGCGAAAGCGTGCCAGCAGAAAGCGCGCGAGCGGCCCCGACAGCGGCCACATGAGCAGCACGCCCAGCAGGTTGAACGCGGTGTGGAAGATCACGAGCTGCGTCACTGCGTCTCCCTCACCCGTGAGCCATACGCCCAGATGGTGGATGGCCGCGAGCAGGGGCGACAGCAGCGCCAGGGCCGCCGCGGCCGTCACCACGTTGAACAGCACGTGTGCCGCCGCCAGGCGCCGCGCGTTGGACGTGGCGTGGATGGCGGCCAGGATGCCCGTGAGCGTGGTGCCCACGTTGGCGCCGATGACCACGCCCGCGCCCACTTCCACCGCCAGTGACCCGCCCGCCACGGCCGTGAGCACCACCGCCAGCGTGGCCGACGAGGCCTGCAGCACCACCGTCATGCCCAGGCCGATGAGCACTGCCAGCGCCAGGCCCGGCAGGTCGCTGGACAGCGGTGGCAGCGCTTGCGGACCCAGCCCGGTGAAGCCGTTGCGCAGCAGTTCGATACCCAGAAACAGCACGCCGAACCCCGCCACCGCCTGGCCCAGCGCCCCGCGCCGCGTGCCGCTGCCGGTGATTTGCAGCGCCATGCCGATGCCGATGAACGGAAGGGCGAAGGCATCGGCCTTCACCGCAAAGCCTAGCCACGCCACGAGCCAGCCGGTGACCGATGAACCCAGATTGGAGCCGAACACCACCCACAGCGCGGAGCTGAAGCCCAGCAACCCCGCGTTGACGAAACCGATGGCCGCCACCGTCATGGCGGTGGACGATTGCACCAGCGCCGTGAGCGCCACCCCGGTCACCAGCCCGTGCAGCGGCGTGCGCGTCCAGGCGGCCAGGATGCGCTCCAGCGCGCGCCCGGCCGCCAGCTTGAGCCCGTCGGTCAGCATGGTCATGCCCAGCAGGAACAGGCCGATGCCGCCCAGCAGGGTGCCGGCGGCAATCAGGGGAGTGGCGGTGGCGGTCAAGGCGGCGGCGGTGGCTTTGTTGGGGATGGACCCGTAGGTGCGTGCCGACGGGGCGGTGCGGCAGAGGCGCTTTTATTTTGATAGCTGCTCGCGCTTGCTGCAAGCGCTCTGGGGCTATTTTAGGTCATTGATCGGTAGGGCGGAGCGCCTTGCGGGCGGCGCGGTGCACGGCGTGCGCTGTCAGTCGTCCGCCCGCGTGCAGTCTGTGGCGGCTGCCGCCTACAGGGGCGCGGGGCCGCGCAGCAGACAATACGCGCCGGACACGACTTCGAGAAGCGATGCAAGGGGACAACGCCATGGGCAACAGCGGGCCGCAGGAGCCGACCGATTCCAGGCCGGCCAGGGATACGGGGGCGGCGCGCGGCGCCACCGCTTCGGGCTATCCGCCGCAGCGCACCGTGCACACCGCCACGGCCTTGGACGCCACGGTGCCCAGCCTGCGGTTCATGATCGGCCTGGTGATCGCGGCGCTGGTGGTCGCGGGCCTGTACTTCGGCCGTACGCTGCTGGTGCCGCTGGCATTGGCGTTCCTGCTGAGCTTCGTGCTGGAGCCGCTGGTGGCGCAGCTCAAGCGCATGGGCCTGCCGCGCCTGCCCTCGGTCATCGCGGTGGTGATGGCCATGCTGATGGTGCTGGGCGTGGGGGCGCTGTTCGTGGGTAACGAGGCGCGCGAGCTGAGCGCGCAGCTGCCCTCCTACCAAAGCACCATCCGCAAGAAGCTGCGCAGCCTGCGCCAGGAGTTGCGCGCGCCCGGCATGTTCGATGGCGCCAAGCGCACCTTCGACATCGTGCAGCGCGAGGTGGAGGCGGCCGCTCCCGCCTTGTCGGGTGTCGCGCGCGCGCCGGCCGTGCAAAAGGTGCAGGTGCAGCCGCCCGTGCTGTCGCCCGCCAACCAGCTCATGGCCGCGCTCTCGGCGGTCAGTGGGCCGCTCACCCAGGCGGGCCTGGTGCTGGTGTTCGTGATCTTCATCCTGCTGGACCGTGTAGACCTGCGCGACCGCCTGCTGCGCCTGTGGGGGGGCAATCTGCACCGCGCCACTGATGCCATGGACGAGGCGGGCGACCGCATCACGCGCTACCTGACCATGCAACTGCTGGTGAACGTGACCTACGGCATTCCCATGGCGGCGGGCCTGTGGCTCATCGGCGTGCCCGGTGCCGTGCTGTGGGGGTCGCTGGCCGCGGTGATGCGCTTCGTGCCCTACCTGGGGCCGTTCATCGCTGCGGCGTTTCCGCTCACCCTCGCTTTCGCGGTGGACCCGGGCTGGGACCTGGTGCTGTGGACGCTCGGCCTCATCGTGCTGCTGGAACTGGTGAGCAACAACGTCATCGAGCCCTGGCTGTATGGGTCCAGCACCGGGCTGTCGGCGCTGTCGCTCATCGTGGCGGCCACCTTCTGGGCGGCGCTGTGGGGGCCGGTGGGGCTCATCATGTCCACGCCGCTCACCGTGTGCCTGCTGGTGATCGGCCGCTACCTGCCGCAGCTGGCCTTCCTGGAGGTGCTGCTGGGCAGCCGGCCGGTGCTGGATGAGCCCACGCGCATCTACCAGCGACTGCTGGCGGGCGACGCGGCGGAGGCCATCGAGCTGAGCACCACCCGCATCGAGGCCCTGAAGGGCGCCGTGCCCGCTTTCTACGGCCAGGTGGGCGTGCCCGTGCTGCGCATGGCCGTGGGCGACCATGCGCAGGTGGCCACGCCCGAGCACCGCCTGCGCCTGGTCGAAGGCATGGACGCGCTGCTGGACGAGCTGGAGGAGCAGTACCCGGTGCCCGACGCCGCTGCGCAAGAGCCGGTGGTGTGCCTGGGCGGCAAGTGGGAGGTCGACCTGTTCGCGGCGCGCATGCTGGCGCATGCGCTGTCGCTGCAGCATTGCCCGGCGCTGGCGCGCGTGGAGGGCGCCATGAGCGCCGAACATCTGGATGGCCTGGACCTGGACGCCGTGCGCGTGGTTTGCGTGGTGTGGCTCGCGCCCGAGCCCACCGCCGCCGCGCGGCACCTGTGCCGCAGGCTCAAGCGCCGCTGGCCGCATGTGCACATCGTGCTGGCGCTGTGGGGTGGGGTGCAGTCCCAGCCGCAAGACGAGCTGAGTGCCCAACTGGGCGCCGACGCGCTGGCGCTGTCGCTGGAGGAAACCCTGGCCCAGGTGGCGCAGCTGCAGGGCGCCAGCGTGGAAGGCGCCTACACCCCCGCGCCCATTCCCGCGGACGACGAGGCGCGTCTGCGCGCCCTGCAGGCCAGCGGCGTGCTCGACAGCCCCGCGCTGCAGCAGCTGTGCCAGCACACGGCCCAGCGCGCGGCCGACATCTTCGACGTACCGCTGGCGATGGTGTCGCTGGTGGATCGCGAGCGGCAGGTCACGCTGTGTGCGCACGGCCCGTTGTCGGCCGGCGGGGGGCAGGCCTGCTCGGCGGGCCAGGGCCTGCCGCGCGGCCTGTCGCTGTGCGGGCATGTGGTGGCGCGGCAGCGGTCGCTGGTGGTGCTCGACATTGCGCGGGATGCGCGCTTTGCCGGCAATCCGGCGCTGCGCGAGCAGGGTCTGCGCTTTTACGCGGGCGTTCCGCTGCGCGACGCGGCGGGCCATGCGCTGGGCACGCTGTGCCTGATGGACACCGCGCCGCGCGCATTCGATGAGCGGGAAAAGCGGTTGCTGCAGGCCATGGCCAATGACCTCATGGCCGGCTGGCGCGACGCCCAGGCCGCGGGCGGCCCGGCGCTACCCGCGGGCCAGGCCGCGCCATCGGCCACGGTGGGTCAGGTGGTGCCGCAGTAGCCCGACGTCCGAAATCGTCCGCAATGGTCTGAAGTAGCAGCGACCGGCGCGGCCAGGGCCGGGGCAGGCCTTGTCGCCAGTGCGTTACTTGGTCCCGAAGATGCGGTCGCCCGCATCGCCCAGGCCGGGCAGGATGTAGCCGTGGTCGTTGAGTTCGCGGTCGATGGCGGCGGTGTAGATGGGCACGTCGGGGTGGGCCTTTTGCAGCGTGGCCACGCCCTCGGGTGCAGCCAGCAGGCACACGAACTTGATCGAGCGCGGCTGCAGTTGCTTGAGGCGCGCGACGGCCGCGGCGGCGGAGTTGCCGGTGGCCAGCATCGGATCCACGACGATGATGTCGCGCTCGGCCATCTCGGAGGGCATCTTGAAGTAATACTCGACCGGCTGCAGCGTGTCCGGGTCGCGGTACAGGCCGATGTGGCCGATGCGCGCGCCCGGCACCACGTTGAGCATGCCGTCCAGGAAGCCGTTGCCCGCGCGCAGGATGGACACGAGCACGAGCTTCTTGCCGTCGATGACCTTGCCGGTCATGGTCTCCAGCGGGGTTTCGATCTGGATGTCCTGCAGCGGCATGTCGCGCGTGACTTCGTAAGCCATCAGGGTGGACAGCTCGCCCAGCAGGCGGCGGAAGCTGTTGGTGCTGGCGTCCTTCTTGCGCATCAGGGTCAGCTTGTGCTGTACCAGGGGGTGGTCGATGACGTGGACGTTGCTCATGGGCTGGTGCCTCTTATTGGGATAGAAAAAAGATCGGAGCCGGAATTTTGCACTCTGGCGCCAAGCCCCTGCGCGCGGGCAGCGCCGACGCACCGCCGGCCAGCGGCCCATCCGCCTCAGGTCAATCTGCCGACGCCGCGGTCAGCAGCTGTGCGTAGCGGGTCATGTCCACGTTGCCGCCGCTGATGACGACGCCCACGCGCTTGCCCCGCAGCCGCACGCCGCCATGGCACGCGCCCGCCAGTCCCAGCGCGCCCGTGGGCTCGACCACGATCTTCATGCGTTCGGCAAAGAAGTGCATCGCGCTCATGAGCTGCGCATCGGTTGCGGTCACGATGTCAGAAACGCCGGCGTGGATGAGGGGGAAGGTGAGCGCGCCCAGTGCCTGCGTCTGTGCACCGTCGGCAATCGTCTGCGGTGTGTCGATGCGCACCACGTGGCCTGCGTTGAGGGACTGCTGTCCGTCGTTGCCGGTCTCGGGCTCCACGCCGACCACCTTGCACTGCGGCGCCAGTTCGCGCGCTGCCAGCAGGCAGCCCGACAGCAGGCCGCCGCCGCCCAGCGGCACGAACAGGTAGTCCAGGTGCGGCACGTCCTCGAACAGCTCCTTGGCCACCGTGCCCTGGCCGGCGATCACGTGGGCGTGGTCGAAGGGCGGAATCAGCGTCATGCCGCGCTCGGTGGCCAGGCGGCGGCTGATGGCCTCGCGGTCTTCGGTGAAGCGGTTGTAGGTGACCACCTCGGCGCCGTAGCCGCGCGTGGCGGCTATCTTTGCAAGCGGCGCATCCTCCGGCATGACGATGACTGCGGGAATCTCCAGCAGCCGCGCCGACAGCGCGATGGCCTGCGCATGGTTGCCCGACGAGAACGCGATCACGCCGCGCTGGCGCTGCGCGTCGCTGAACTGCACCAGTGCGTTGAACGCGCCGCGGAACTTGAACGCGCCCATGCGCTGCAGGTTCTCGCACTTGAAGAACACCTGCGCGCCGAGCAGCGCATCCAACGTGCTGGAACTCAGCACCGGCGTGCGGTGTGCCATGCCCTTGAGGCGATGGGCCGCTTCGGCAACGTCGTCGTAGGTGGGCAGCGGAGGGCGCGGCAGGTGCATGGCTGTGGGCGAACGCTGGTGAATGGAAACGCGGCGCGGTGCCGCGCCGCAGGCGGGTTGCCGCATCATAGCCCGACACCCGGCGGTATATGCCTCGATTGGCCTGCAACGCCCTTGCAGCAAGCGCACCCAGCTATCAACTTTGAAACCGGGGCCGCGCGGCGCGTGCGTCAGCCGAGTTCGCTGAAGCGCTTGAGCGGCGCCAGCGCCGGGAAGTCGCCAGCGCGCTTGGCCTGCATGGCGGAGACGGCCTCGCCCACGTGGCGGTTGCTCCAGATGGCGCCCTGCAGCCAGCCCATCTGGCGCAGGCTGTCGTGCACGCCGTGGTCGCGCGCATAGCGCACGGCCTGCTTGGTGCCCCAGACGGCCACCGGCGGCTTGGTGGCAATCTCGTTCGCGCAGGCCAGGGCGCCGGCCACCAGCGCTTCGTGCGAGTCGAACAGCTGCGTGACCAGTCCGCATTCCAGCGCGCGCTCGGCCGGCAGGCGGCGGCCGGTGTAGGCCAGCTCGTTCAGCAGGCCCAGCGGCATGAGCTTGGGCAGGCGCTGCAGGCTGCCCACGTCGGCCACCATGCCGATGTTGATCTCCTGGATGCAGAAGAAGGCATCGCGCGTGGCATAGCGGATGCAGGCGGCCGCCACCATGTCCAGTGCGCCACCGATGCAGCCGCCGTGGATGGCCGCGATCACGGGGATGCGCAGCTCTTCGATGCGCGTGAAGGTGGCCTGCATGTCCGTCAGCAGGTCGAACACGGCGGCGCGCCCCTCGGGGCTGCGGTCGTCCAGCGTGATCGCGCCGCCGAAGGTCTCCAGCGCCATGCCCGCGCTGAAGTGCTTGCCCGTGCTGCTGATGACCAGCGCGCGCGCATCGCCGCCGCGGTGCAGGTCGGCTAGCACGGCGTCCAGCTCGCGCCAGAACTGCGGGTGCATGGTGTTCATGGCCTCGGGGCGGTTCAGCACCAGGTGGGCCACGTGGTCGGTGACGGTGAGGGTGAAGCAGGTGAGGGTGTTCATGGCACGACTGTAGGAGTGGCCGGCGGGCCGGGGCGTCGCTTGCGCGACGGTGCGGCGGTCATCGGGCACAGAGCGAAATCGGCCTGCAGCGCTTGTAGGGCAAGCGCAGGCAGCTATTTGATGCATAGCAAAGAAGCGCCATCTCGCGCGGCGCCACCGGCAGGCGCCCCTCTGTCGCGGTCCAGCCGGTCTGGCGGCGAGGTATACACTTTGCCGCTGCGGCGCAGGCCGCATTTTTTGTTGGCTCCAAGCAAAGGAATCGCAGCCATGGGCGCGCAATGGAAGGCAAAGGGCAAGGCGCTGGTCGCCGATGCCAAGGGCAGGCTTTTTGGGAAGCTGGTCAAGGAAATCATCGTCGCCGCGCGCGCGGGGGCCGACCCGGCCGGCAATTCGCGCCTGCGCCTGGCCATCGAGGCGGCGCGCAAGGCGTCCATGCCCAAGGACACGCTGGAGCGTGCCATCAAGAAGGGTTCGGGCGTGGGGGGTGACGCGGTGAACTATGAGCGCGTGATCTACGAGGGCTTTGCCCCGCACCAGGTGCCGGTGATGGTGGAGTGCCTGACCGACAACGTGAACCGCACGGCGCCCGAGATGCGCGTGTGCTTTCGCAAGGGGCAGATGAGCGCCGTGGCCTGGGACTTCGACCACGTGGGCATGATCGAGGGCGAGCCCGAGCAAGCCGGCGCCGACGCGGAGTTGGCCGCCATCGAGGCCGGTGCCCAGGACTTCGAGCCCGGCGAGGAAGAGGGCCAGACCCTGTTCCTGACCGACCCCTCGGACCTGGACGCGGTGGCCAAGGCATTGCCGGGCTTCGGCTTCAAGGTGCTGTCGGTCAAGCTGGGCTACAAGGCCAAGAACCCGGTGAGCATGGCCAGCCTTTCGCCCGAGGCGCAGGAGGAAGTGCAGGCCTTCCTGGCGGGCATCGAGAACAACGACGACGTGCAGAACGTGTTCGTGGGGCTCGTGGACTGATGCACGCGATGCACCGTGCCGCCAAGGCCCCCGTCCACCCACGAAAAAGCCGCTGAACAGCGGCTTTTTTTCATGGCGCCTCGGTGCTTGGTTAGCGGCGCACCGTGCCGGCGTCCTGGCCGAAGAGGATCTTCTTGGCCGCCTCGTCCACCGTGGGCGCGGTATTGATGGTCTGTGCCAGCGCGTAGGCGCGGCCGGTGGCGGGCCGTGCCTGGATGCGCTCGAACCAGGCCCGCAGGTGCGGGAAATCCGCCAGGTCCTGGCGCTGCCTCTCGTGCGGCACGATCCAGGGATAGCAGGTCATGTCGGCAATGGAATAGTCCCCTGCGATGTAGTCGCGCCCGTCGGCCAGGTGCTTGTCTAGCACACCGTACAGGCGCGCGGTTTCCTTCACGTAGCGGTCGATGGCGTAGGGCACCGGCTCAGGCGCGTACTGCGTGAAGTGGTGGTTCTGCCCGGCCATGGGCCCCAGGCCGCCCATCTGCCAGAACAGCCACTGCAGCGCCTCGTTGCGCCCGCGCAGGTCCTGCGGGATGAACCGGCCGGTCTTGTCGGCCAGGTACAGCAGGATGGCGCCGGACTCGAACACCGACAGCGGCGCGCCGCCATCCGCGGGCGCCTGGTCCACGATGGCGGGGATGCGGTTGTTGGGCGCGATGCGCAGGAAGTCCGGCGCGAACTGCTCGCCCCGGCCGATGTTCACCGGGTGCACGCGGTAGGGCAGGCCGCTTTCTTCCAGGAAGAGGGTGATCTTGTGGCCGTTGGGCGTGGTCCAGTAGTACAGGTCGATCATCGGATGCTCCTTAAATAATAGCTGTTAGCGCTTGATAGATGGGCGCTGGAGCTGAATTTGGCTTGGAATGCCTCAACGCTTCCTACCGCCGAAGATGCCGCCCAGCACGCCGCGCAGTATTTCCTTGCCCAGGCTGGTGCCCATGGTGCGTACGGCCGACTTGGCCATGGTCTGCACCAGGCCGTCGCGCTTGCCGCCGCGCGGCCCGGTGCTGCCGAACAGCACGTCGTTCAGGCCGCCCATGAGGCCGCTGTCGCCCTGTGCCGTGCCGTTGCCGGGGGCGCTGGGGGCGTTGCTGGCAGCCTGCTCGGCGCGGCCGCGCAGCTTCTCGTAGGCAGATTCGCGGTCCACGGCTTGCTCGTAGGTGCCCGCGACGAGCGATCCGCCGATGAGTGCGCGGCGTTGCACGTCGGTGATGGGGCCGATCTGGCTGCCGGGCGGCAGCACGTACACGCGCTCGGTCTCGCTGGGGCGGCCCTTGGCGTCGAGAAAGCTCACCAGCGCCTCGCCCACGGCCAGCTCGGTGATGGCGGCCTCGATGTCCAGGCCCGCCTTGGGGCGCATGGTGGTGGCCGTGGCCTTCACGGCCTTCTGGTCGCGCGGGGTGAAGGCGCGCAGCGCGTGCTGCACGCGGTTGCCCAGCTGGGCCAGCACGCTGTCGGGGATGTCCAGCGGGTTCTGGGTGACGAAATACACGCCGACCCCTTTGGAACGCACCAAGCGCACCACCAGTTCGATGCGTTCCACAAGCACCTTGGGCGCCTCGTTGAACAGCAGGTGGGCTTCGTCGAAGAAGAACACCAGCTTGGGCTTTTCGGGGTCGCCGATCTCGGGCAGTTGTTCGAACAGCTCCGACAGCATCCACAGGAGGAACGTGGCGTACAGGCGCGGCGAATTCATGAGCTTGTCGGCCGCCAGGATGTTGACCACGCCGCGCCCGTCCACGGTCTGCATGAAGTCCTGGATGTTGAGCATGGGCTCGCCAAAGAATTGGTCGCCGCCCTGCGTCTCGATCTGCAGCAGCCCGCGCTGGATGGCGCCCACGCTGGCCGTGGAGATGTTGCCGTACTCGGTGGTGAAGTCCTTGGCGTTGTCGCCCACGTAGGTGAGCATGGCGCGCAGGTCCTTCAGGTCCAGCAGCAGCAGGCCGTTGTCGTCCGCGATCTTGAACACCAGGTTGAGCACGCCCAGCTGGGTTTCGTTCAGGTTCAGCATGCGCCCCAGCAAGAGCGGCCCCATGTCCGAGATGGTCGCGCGCACGGGGTGGCCCTGCGTGCCGAACACATCCCACAGCGTGGTGGGGCAGGCCGTGGGCTCGGGCGCGGCCAAGCCGCGGTCGGCCAGCGTCTTGCCCAGCTTCTCGCCAATGCTGCCCTTCTGGCTGATGCCGGTGAGATCGCCCTTCACGTCGGCCATGAACACCGGCACGCCGATGCGCGAGAACTGCTCGGCCAGCGTTTGCAGCGTCACGGTCTTGCCGGTGCCGGTGGCGCCGGTGATCAGGCCGTGCCGGTTGGCCAGGCCCGGCAGCAGGTGGCATTGCGTGGAATCACGCTGTGCAATCAGGAGAGGTTCGGACATGGCGGTAGTGATGGGGTGAGTCAAAAGTAAAATCGCGGCCGCAAGATTAAATCAATCAAAGGACGCTGCAGTGGCAGGACACAGTAAATGGGCCAACATCCAGCACCGCAAGGGGCGCCAGGATGAAAAGCGCGGAAAGATCTGGACCCGCATCATTCGTGAAATCACCGTCGCGGCGCGCACGGGCGGCGGCGACCCCTCGGCCAACCCGCGTCTGCGCCTGGCCATCGACAAGGCCAAGGCCGCCAACATGCCGGCCGACCGCATCAAGTACAACATCGACAAGGCCTCGGGCACGCTGGAAGGCGTGAGCTACGAGGAAATCCGCTACGAGGGCTACGGCATCGGCGGCGCCGCGATCATCGTGGACACCATGACCGACAACCGCGTGCGCACCGTGGCTGAAGTGCGCCACGCCTTCAGCAAGTACGGCGGCAACATGGGCACGGAAGGCTCCGTGGCCTTTCAGTTCAAGAACGTGGGCCAGATCATCTTCGCCCCCGGCACCAGCGAGGACAAGGTCATGGAAGTGGCCCTGGAGGCGGGCGCCGAGGACGTGATCACCGATGATGAGGGCGCCATCGAGGTGCTGACCGCGCCCGGCGATTTCGAGGCGGTGCGCGATGCGCTGGGGGCTGCGGGCCTTCAGCCGGAGGTGGCCGAGGTCACCATGCGCCCCGAGAACACCATCGCCCTGGAGGGCGACGATGTCGCGCGCATGCAAAAGCTCCTGGACATGATCGAAGACCTCGACGATGTGCAAGAGGTCTACCACAACGCAGAGCTCTAGGAACTTGAGCACCGACACCCTATGAAAATCCTAGTCATTGGCGGCGGCGGCCGGGAACACGCACTGGCCTGGAAGCTGAGCCAGTCCCCCAAGACCTCCAAGGTGTACGTGGCGCCCGGCAACGGCGGCACGGCGCTGTCGCCAAAGTATGAGAACGTGCCCATCAGCGACGTGACGGCCCTGCGCGAGTGGGCGCAGGCGCAGAAGATCGCGCTCACCGTGGTCGGCCCCGAGGCACCGCTGGCCGCTGGCGTGGTGGACGAGTTCCGTACCCACGGCCTGCGCATCTTCGGCCCCACGCAGGCTGCCGCGCAACTGGAAAGCTCCAAGGCCTTCTCCAAGGCTTTCATGAAGCGCCACGGCATCCCCACGGCCGAGTACGAGACCTTCACCGACCCGCAGGCCGCGCATGCCTACGTGAACCGTCTGGGCGCACCCATCGTCATCAAGGCCGACGGCCTGGCGGCGGGCAAGGGCGTAGTGGTAGCCATGACGCTGCAGGAGGCCCACGACGCCGTGGACTTCATGCTGGTGGACAACAAGTACGGCGTCGCCCACAACGAAGGCGGCGCCCGCGTGGTGATCGAGCAATTCCTCGAAGGTGAGGAAGCCTCGTTCATCGTGCTGTGCGACGGCAAGAACGTCCTGGCGCTGGCCACCAGCCAGGACCACAAGCGCCTGAAGGATGGCGACCAAGGCCCCAACACCGGTGGCATGGGCGCGTATTCGCCTGCGCCGGTGGTCACGGCCGACGTGCATGCGCGCGCCATGCGCGAGGTGATCCTGCCCACCATCCGTGGCATGGAAAAAGACGGCATCCCCTACACGGGCTTTCTGTATGCCGGCCTGATGATCGACGCGACGGGCCATCCCAAAACGTTGGAGTTCAACTGCCGCATGGGCGACCCCGAGACACAGCCCATCCTCATGCGCCTCAAAAGCGACCTGGTGGAGGTGCTGGGGGCGGCCGTGGACGGCAAGCTCGACCAGGTGGAACTGCAATGGGATCGCCGCACGGCGCTGGGCGTGGTGATGGCTGCCCAGGGCTATCCCGAGAACCCGCGCAAGGGCGACGCCATCACCGGCCTGCCGCAGGACGCGGACGACGCCATGGTCTTCCACGCCGGCACACAGCTCGTGGACGGCGTGGTGCGTACCAGTGGCGGGCGCGTGCTGTGCGTGACGGCGCTGGCCGACAGCGTCAAGCAGGCACAGCAGCGTGTGTATGACGTGGCGCGCGGCATTCACTTCGACGGCGCGCAGTACCGCCACGACATTGGCCACCGCGCGGTGAAGGCCAACGGATGACCACACAAAAACCCACCTTCAACACGGCGGACACCGTGGCTCGCGTGCGCGGCTATCTGGAGGGCCTGCAAGCGCGCATCACCAGCGCGCTGGAGGACATCGAGGGGCCGCAAAGCCACGGCGGGGCGCGCTTTCGGTCCGATGCCTGGCGGCGCGAAAGCGGCTCTGCACTGCAGGGCGACGGCATCACGCGCATCCTGGAAGGTGGGCGCGTGTTCGAGCGCGCGGGCTGCGGCTTCTCGCATGTGAGCGGGCCGCGCCTGCCGCCCTCGGCCACGCAGCACCGGCCGGAGCTGGCGGGTGCGCCGTTCGAGGCCATGGGCGTGTCGCTGGTGTTTCACCCGCGCAACCCCTATGTGCCCACGGTGCACATGAACGTGCGCATGATCGCAGCCGGCACAGGTGCGGCCGGCACAGATGCGGCAGGTCAGGCAGGCCAGGGCCCCATCTGCTGGTTCGGCGGCGGCATGGACCTCACGCCGTACTACGGTTTCGACGAGGATGCGGTGCACTTTCACCGTGCCTGCCGCGATGCGCTCGCGCCCTTCGGCGAAGGCCTGTACCCGCGCTTCAAGACCTGGTGCGACGAGTACTTCTACCTTAAGCACCGCAATGAGCAGCGCGGCGTGGGCGGCATCTTCTTTGACGACTTCGCGGAGCTGGGCTTCGAGCAGAGCCTGGCCATGACGCAGAGCGTGGGCGATGCCTTCCTGGGCGCCTACCTGCCCATCGTGCAGCGGCGCATGCACATGGGCCATGGCGAGCGAGAACGCGAGTTCCAGCTCTACCGGCGTGGCCGCTATGTGGAGTTCAACCTGGTGTGGGACCGCGGCACGCACTTCGGCCTGCAGTCGGGCGGGCGCACGGAATCCATCCTGCTGTCCATGCCGCCGCTCGCGGCCTGGTCCTACCAGCGCGAGCCGCAGCCGGGTTCGCACGAGGCGCTGTTGACCGAGCGCTTTCTGCAGCGCCGCGACTGGATCTGAGTGTGTGAGCGCGGGTAACTATAATTTCAATAGCTGCCTGCGCTTGATCATCAAGCGCCAGACCCGTTTTTGATATCTGAAACATGCCCTGACAACCGCTCCGCGCCCCCCTTGGCCGTGGCGGTGCTTGCAGGCTATATTGATTCCATTCCTTCACTGAAGACCACCTGATGACCACTTCCAGCAAATCGGAAACCGCCGCCAAGAAAGACGTCACCAAGCTCCAGCGCGCCATCGTCGATGGCCTGGAAGACGTCAAGGCGCAAGACATCCAGGTCTTCAACACCGAGCATCTCTCGCCGCTGTTCGAGCGCGTGGTCGTCGCCACCGGCAGCTCCAACCGCCAGACCAAGGCGCTGGCCGCCAGCGTGCGCGACGCCGTGCGCAAGGCCGGGTTCCCCAAGCCGCGCAGCGAGGGCGAGGACAACGGCGAATGGATCATCGTGGACTGCGGCCAGGCCGTGGTGCACGTCATGCAGCCCGCCATCCGCCAGTACTACCGGCTGGAGGAGATCTGGGGCGAGAAGCCCGTGCGCCTGAAGCTGGGCGCTGCCAAGCCGCGCAAGATCATGGCCTCGGAAGGCGACGACGAGGCGCCCGCGCGCAAGCCGGCCGCCAAGAAGGCAGCAGCCAAGCCCGCCACGAAGTCCGCAACTGGCAAGAAGCCGGCCAAGGCGGCAGCTCCCGCAGCGGCCAAGCCGGCAGCGAAATCCGCAGTGAAGCCCGCATCCAAGCCCGCTGCCAAGCTCGCGAGCAAGGCACAGAAGGCACCGGTCAAGGCCGCATCCAAACCCGGAGCGAAGAAGACCACGGCAAAGCCCGTGGCGGCGAAGAAGCCAGCTGTCAAGAACGCGGTGAAGACCGTCGTGGTGAACAAGCCTGTGGCCAAGAAGGCACCCGCCAAGGCCGCCGCTACCACCACGGCACGCAAGCCGGTCGCCAAATCCACCGGCAAGGCTGTTGCGAAGAAGGCCCCCGCACGCAAGAAGGCCTGAGCCTTTCGCTGACCCATGAAGCTGCTGATCGTGGCCGTGGGCCAGCGGGTTCCCGACTGGGCGCAGACGGCCTATGACGACTATGCCAAGCGATTCCCGCCCGAGCTGAAGGTCGAGCTCAAGGCCGTCAAGACCGAGCCGCGCGGCTCCAAGACGCTGGAGACGCTCTATGCTGCCGAGCGCGAGCGTATCGAAGCGGCCATCCCGCGTGGCACGCGTGTGGTGGTGCTGGACGAGCGGGGCACGAGTCTCACCACCAAGGCCCTGGCCCAGCGGCTGAAGGACTGGCAGCTCGGGGGGGATGATGTGGCCCTGGTGATCGGCGGTCCCGATGGGCTGGAGCCTGCGTTTCGGCAGGCCGCGCATGAGCGCATCCGCCTGTCTGACCTGACGCTGCCGCATGCCATGGTGCGCGTGTTGCTTATCGAGCAGCTCTACCGTGCCTGGTCGGTGAATGCCGGGCACCCGTACCATCGCGAATAACTTCAGATTTGATAGCTGCTCGCGCTTGCTGGTCGGGCGCTGGAGGCCCATTTGACTCAAGAACACCGCTTCATCTACCTGGCCTCCCAGAGCCCGCGGCGCCGCCAGTTGCTGGAGCAGTTGGGGGTGCGCCATGAGCTGCTGCTGCCCAACGCGGCGGGGGACGAGGCCGAGGATGCCGAGGCCATCGAAGCCGTGCTGCCTGGTGAGGCGCCCACGACCTATGTCGAGCGGGTGACGGGGCTCAAGCTGGACGCTGCCGTGGCGCGCCATGCGCGGCGCGGGCTGTCGCCAGCGCCCATTCTGTGCTCCGACACCACCGTGGCCCTGGGCCGCACCATCTACGGCAAGCCCGAGGATGCGCACGACGCGGTGCGTATGCTGAGGGAGTTGGCGGGGCATGAACACCGCGTATTGACGGCCGTCGCGCTGCAGGTGGGTCCCCGACGCCTCACGGCGCTGTCAGTCTCGCGCGTGCGCTTTGCGCCCATGTCGCGGGCGCAGATCGAGGACTACGTGGCTACGGGCGAGCCGCTGGGCAAGGCGGGCGCCTATGCGATCCAGGGGCGCGCCGCCGCCTATGTGGAGCACCTGTCGGGCAGTTACTCCGGCATCATGGGCCTGCCCATGTATGAGACGGCGCGCCTGTTGCGCGCGGCGGGCGTGCTGGCCGTCTAGGCGCAGCCTGTCAGGCCCGGAGCCTGGTTACATCGGGTATTTCGCCAGGCGCGCCGTATCTGGGATGTGGATGTCGCGCTTATCGATGTGGATCAGGCCGGCGGCCTCCAGGTCGTGCAGTACGCGAGAGAAATACTCGGGCGTGATCGACAGCCGCGAAGCGATGGTGGCCTTGCTCACCGGCAGCGAGATGCTGCGCGCGCTGGCTGGCGGCGCGGGAGCAACGGACTGCAGTGCCGCGCGGGCCGGGCATTGCGGAGGCACAGGTGCGGCAGGGGGATGAGGCGCGTCCTCGGGCAGGGCGTGCAGCAGGTAGCCGATCACGCGCTGCGCGCCGTTGTGCAGCGTATAGGTCTGCACGTCATGCACCAGGCCGTGCAGGCGGCGCGAGATGCCGGCGAGCATGCGCATGGCAAAGCGCGGCTCGTTCTCGATCTCGCGCACCACGGCCGCCTTGCCTACAGAGAGCAGCAGGGTATCGGTCAGGGCCTGGGCGTTCACGATATAGGGACGATCAGTAAACATCAGCGCCTCGGCGAAGCTGATGCCGGGGCCGGCAAGCTCGATCACCTTCTCCTGCCCCGCTGGCGACAGTGCAAACAGCTTCACCTGCCCCATTACGGTGACGTGGAATTCCTCGCAGGGCATGCCAACGCTGAACACCATCTCGCCGCGCGCATAGCGGCGTAGCCGGCAACCCGTGCCCAGGCGTTCCAGCTCCTGGGGTGCCATTTCCTGGAACAGGGGCAGCGCCGCAAGGTAGCGCGGTATGTCGAAGTGCGCGATGTCCATGCGCGCATTACAGGGGAGACCCCTAGGTTTTGACTTGATCTATCTCAAATCGTTCAGTGCGATGTGCCCTCACTGCGGGTGATCTTGTTCCAGACGTTGTATTTCCCCACGGGCTTTTTCATGGGCAGGCGCTTGACTTCCTTGAAGGTGGCGGCGTCGTAGACCACCAGGGCGCCGTCCATTTCCCAGACACTGGCGAGGGCGTAGCGGCCATCGCGGGTGAACTCGATGTGCGCCAGCGTCTTGCCGGGCTCGCGCACCTGGGCCACCGGCTGCAGCGTGCGCTTGTCGATGATGGTCAGAGTGTCCTTGGCCGTGGGGCTCATCATGGAGTCGGTCCAGGCGTAGGGCGTGTCCTCATGGCTGCGCATGAAGAAACCCGGGCCGGGCGTGGCGATGGTGCGTACCGTCTTCCAGGTCTGCATGTCGATGACGTCCACGGCCCCGCCGCCCAGGTTGGGGCTGGCCAGCACAGTGGTGTCGCCCCAGGCGAAGGTGATGCCCGAGCCCAGGTGCGGCATGCCGGCGATGGGCAGATCGGCCACCTTGCGCCGGATGTCCAGGTTTACGACCTGCGCGCTTGCGCGTTCGTCGGCGCCACTGCGCGGGCGCGTGGCGCCGAGTACGTGGCGGTAGGACTGGTCGAAGAAGAAGTCGTCCAGCGGCTCGCTCAGGGGGGTGCGCCGCACGCCCAGGTAGCCAGGTTTGGCGATGGCCTCTCCCATCTTGTAGTCGTGCACCAGACCATCGTAGATGGGGGCCGCGTTCCGGTCGTACGAGATTTCCCAGAGCTCGGGGATGTCCTTGAGCGCCACCACAAAGCTCTTGCGCGGCGTGGCGTCGTACACGGCCGAAACGCGTGAACTCGCCTTGCCGTCGAGCGTGGCTGCGGCGTATGTCTGCACGAGGTTCAGATCGGCATCGAACAGCGCCAGCGTGTGGGGCAGGTAGTTGGCGGCCATCACCCAGCGCCCGTCGCCGCTCACGGCCACGTTGCGCATGTTCAGGCCCGCGCGCACCTCGGCCACCACGCGCAGGCGCCACAGGTCGTATTTGGTGATCCAGCCGTCGCGCGAACCGAAGAACACGTAGCGCCCGTCCGGCGTGAACTTGGGACCGCCATGCAGCGCATAGCGGCTGGCAAAGCGCGTGATGACCTCGAAGCGGTCGCCGTCGAGCAGCGAGACATGGTGGTCGCCTCCTTCCACGACGAGGAAGAGGTTCATCGGGTCTGCGTTCCACTTCGGCTTGGCGGGCTCATCGTCGGGCACGGGCGTGAACGTGCGTGACGCCCGGATATCGTCCTCGCCCCAGCGCGGCGCGGGCACCACGGGGGTACGTACCCACGCGGCCAGGGCGCGAATCTCCGCGTCGCCCAACTGCTCGGAGAACCCGGGCATCTGGGTGGCGGGGCGCCCTTGCTGGATGACGCGCAACACCTCGGCGGGGCGTACGCGCTCCAGGCTCTCGGGCAGCAGCGCGGGGCCCATGATGCCGGTGCGCTGCGCGCCGTGGCATACAGCGCAGTGCTGCTGGTACAGGGCGGGGGCGTTGGGCTGGAGGGCTTCGGTGGTTTGGGCGTGCAGGCCCGTGAGCCAGAACAGACCCAAGGCCGCCAGATACCGGCTCGGCCCAGACCAGCGGGCGCCGCGCAAGGGCCGCTTCGCCGCGGCGGTGTCCACCTTTTTCGCGATAGCGCAGAGAAGGGGGAAGCGGCGTAGCCGCTCAGGGAAATGTGTTTCTAGTTTACGCATGGGCAATCTCGATCGTGCGACGGCGCTCATGCTTGGCGGGGAACTCGAAGGGCGTGCTGGAGGCGCCCACTTCGGCATCGGTGAGGTAGCAGCCGGGGTCTTCGAACCAGGGGTTGCCCGTGAGCTGCTGTGCGCGCACGCGGGTGTTGCCATTGCAGATCGAGAGGTATTGGCAACCGGCGCAGCGGCCCTGGACAGGGCGCGGGTGCTGCTTGAGCCCCGCCATGAGCGGGTCGCTGGTGTCGTTCCAGATCTGCGAGAAGGGGCGTTCGCGCACGCTGCCCAGGTCGTGGTGCCACCACATGGTGTCGGGGTGCACATGGCCCAGGTTGTCGATATTGGCCACCATCTGGCCGCTGGCATTGCCGCCCCAGGCCACCAGGCGCTGGCGCAAGGCGTCTTCCCATTGCGGCAGGTGCTCGCGCGCCCATTGCAGTAAATAGGGGCCGTCGGCATCGTTGTTGCCGCTCACGTAGTCGTCCAGGCTGCCGGCCTGGGCGTCGGCCCAGGCGTGGTTGAACAGCAGGTCCATGGCCTGGCGTGTGGCCTGATGGTGCGCGTCCTTGTCGCGGTGGATGTTGCCACGCCCCGCGTAGTTCAGGTGCGAGAAGTAGAACTTGTTGGCGCCCTCGTCCTTCATGAGCTGCAGCAATGCGGGCAGATCGTGTGCATTCAGCGCTGTCATGGTGAAGCGCAGGCCCACCTTGACATTGTGCGTGGCCAGGTGGCGGATGGCGGCCAGGCTGCGGTCGAACGCACCGTCCAGACGGCGGAACTTGTCGTGCGTGGGCTTCAGGCCATCCAGGCTGATGCCCACGTAGTCGAAGCCTGCGCCCGCGATGCGCGCGGCCATGGGCGCGTCGATCAGCGTGCCGTTGGTCGAAAGGCCGGTGTAGAAGCCCAGGTCACGCGCGCGCGCCGCGATCTCGAAGAGGTCGGGGCGCAGCAGTGGCTCGCCGCCCGAGAGGATGAGCGCAGGCACGCCGAAGGCCTTGAGGTCGTCCATGACGGTGTATACCTCTTGCAACGACAGCTCTCCAGCGTAGTCGTGGTCGGCCGAGAGCGCGTAGCAGTGCTTGCAGGTGAGGTTGCAGCGCCGGATCAGGTTCCAGATGACCACGGGGCCGCGCGCGTGCCGTTCGCGCGAAGTGGGGTAGGTTCCGGTGGCTTGGGCCTGGGCGAGTTCACGCAGGTACTGGCTGATGCGAAACATGGTCAGTCTTCCTTGAGGCGCAGGCCGGTCTTCTTGAGGATGGCCGTGGAATACAGGATGTCGTGGGCGCGGCAGGCATCGCCCAGCAGGCCGGCAATCTGCTCGGCCTGTTGCTCGACATGCGCGCGGCTGGGGCCATGCAGCATGGCAAACAGGTTGTAGGGCCAGTGGGGCAGGTGGCGCGGGCGGCGGTAGCAGTGGCTCACGCCCGGCAGCGCGGCGACTTGGCGGCCCAGCGCGGCGACCTGGGTATCGTCCACGTCCCACACGCTCATGCCGTTGGCCGTGTAGCCCAGGCGGTAATGGTTGGGCACCGCGCCGATGCGGCGCACCAGGCCCTCGTCGATCATCCGGGCCAGGCGCTCGCGCACCTGCTCGCCGGGCACGCCCAGCATGGCGCCCACGGCTTCGTAGGGGCGCGCCACCAGCGGCAGCCCGCCCTGCGTGGCGGCGATCAGCGCACGGTCGAAGGCATCAAGCGCCATGGTTTTCTCCGGTGGACTGCGCCGGCAGGGGCGGCAGGCGCAACTCCACGAAATACTCTTCTTCCTTGGGAAAGGCGTAGACCGGCAGGCCAGTCGCGGCTTCGATGCGTGCCAGGGTCTCGCGCGCCAGCGCGGGGGACTCGGCCGCCACCACGAACCACATGTTCAGCGCATGCTCGCGGCGGTAGTTGTGCGCCACCTCGGTGAAGGCATTGACGGCAGCGCACACGGCGTCAAAACGATCCTCGGGCACAGCCATGGCCGCGAGGACGAATTGGCCGCCTGCGCGTTCGATCTGGAACAGCGGGCCGAAGCGCGTGAGCACCCCCTGGGCGAGCAGGCGGTGCAGGCGTTCGATGACCTGCTCCTCGGTCCAGCCGATGTCGGCGGCGACGGCGGCGAAAGGGTGGTCCACCAGCGGAAAGCCGCCGTGCAGGTGGTCGATCAGCCGAGCGTCTTCAGGGGAGAGCATCGACGGCCTCCTGCATGGGTTCGGGAATGGCATGGGGCGCATGGTGGGCAAACCGCCGCGCACCCGTCTGTTTGAAGCGCCGTAACGAAAACAGCACGGCGCTGGGGCAAGTGGCCAGGCCCGCCTGGGCCACGGCCTGCGCCAGCTGGGTATGCACCGCTGCGCGGTCGCGCCCATGCACCATGCAGTACAGGTTGTAGCGCCAGTCTGGCGTGCGCGCACGGCGGTACGCCAGCGTTACGCCGTGCGCATGGGCCAGGGCCATGCCGTGGGTGTCCACGTGGTCGTCCGGCACGTCGAACACGGCCATGGCATTCGCTGTGTAGCCCAGTTCATGGTGACGCACCACCACGCCGAAGCGGCTGAGCAGCCCTTCGTCCTGCCAGCGGGCAATGGTGGCCAGCACGGCGGGCGTGCTGCTGTGGAGCTGGTCGGCCCATACGTCATAGGGCCGCTCGGTCAGCGGCAGGCCCTGCTCGGCCAGCGCGGCCAGGGGCCAGTCTTCGGGTGCCAGGGGGGTGCGTGCGCGGCCCGTGGGGCCCGTGGTGCCGACACCGTCCCCCACACCTGCGGAAGTCCTCTCCAGGTCGAAGGCGGTGTCGATGCGGTAGGGGCGCAGCATGGGCAGGCGCTGCACGGGCAGGCCGGTGGTGTGCTCGATGGACTGGAGCAGGCGCTCCACCTGGTCCGCGTCATGGCCGGTGGCCACGAACCAGAGGTTGGTGGTGTGCTCGCGCTCGTAGTTGTGGTTGACGCCCGGGTGGCCCGACACCGTGGCGGCCACGTCGTCGAGCCGCTCGGGGGGCACGGCCATGGCGGCCAGCAGGGAGGCGCCCCCCGCGCCCGGCGCAAACACTGCGCCGATGCGGCTGAGCGCGCCCGCCTGCCACAACCGTGCGTAGCCGCTGAGCACGGCCTCGGCATCCATCCCCAGGCTATGGCCGATGGCCGCGAAGGGTTCGGCGCACAGGGGAAAGCCACGCTGCCAGTGGTTGAGCAGCGCGAGGTGGGTTGCGTTCTGGCTGCTCGGCATGGCTTAGAACCCCATGCGCTGTGCGCGGGCAGTGAAGAAGATGCCGCTGGGGGCGTCCACGTCCAGCCTGGCTTGGGACTGCAAGGTGTGCGTGTCGTAGACCTGAACGCGGTTGTCGTCACGGCAGCTGATCCAGACCGATTCGCCGCGCGGCGTGAATTCCATGTGCAGCACGGCCTTGCCGGGCTCCAGCGTCTGCACCACGCGCTGGCTCGGTGTGTCGATGACCTGCACGCGGTTGTAGTCTGGCACAGAGAAGTTGACCCACACCTGACGTCCGTCGGGCCGCGCCATCACGAACACCGGCTGGCCCGCGACCGGAATGCGGCCGACCTCGGCCCAGGTGGCGGTGTCGACAACCAGCACCTCATGGCGGCCAATGGCCGGCAGATAGGCATGGCCTCCCGCGATGGCCCAGCCGCGCAGATGGGGCATTTTGTACACCGGCAGCGGTTGCTGGCCGCGGCCGTAGCCTGCGAGGATGCGGCGCACGCGCGGCGGGTTGTCCCAGAGGTCCACCATGGCCAGGCCGTCTTCACCGAACAGGCCGGCGATGTAGTGGCGTCCGTTGGGCGAGACCAGTGCGTCGTAGGGCTGGCGGCCGATGTTGGGGATAGTGGTGACCTGCGGCTTTCGGGGGTTGGAGCAGTCGGCGATGCAGATGGCGTTCGCGTCGAACAGGCTGTAGATGAACCGGCGCTGCGGCAGGTCGGCCAGGCCGACGACGCGCGAGCGTTCGCCACTGGCCGTGTGGGCGGGAAGGTCGGCCAGCAACTCAAGGGTGGCGGCGTCGAAGACCTTGACGCCGCCGGGCGTGTAGTTCTGCGCCACGACCAGGCTGCCGTCGGCGCTGATGGCGCCACCGATGGAGTTGCCGGCCTGCATCACGCGGCCCGTGATGTGCTGGGTGAGCAGGTCTACCTGGGTCAGGCCGCCGTCGCGGCCGAAGACGTAGGCAAAGCGCTCGTCACGCGAGAACACCACCGAGGCGTGCGACAGGTCGCCCAGGCCGGTAACGCGGCCCACGGCTTCGCGCCGGCTGGTGTTGATCAGGGTGAGTGCGCCCTTGGCGCGCTCGATGACCACGCCCAGATCGCCCGTGCCCTGCAGCGTGGCTGCAGAAGCGGTGGATGTGGAGGTGGTGGAAGAGGGAGCCGCACAGCCCGTGGCAATCAGGGGTGCACTGGCGGTAAGGGAGAGCAGGGCACGCCGTTTCATGGGGCGGACCTCCTGTTTTCTTCGGGGAACCCATTGGCCAGCTGTTCGGCGATCCACAGGGCCTCGCTTCCCTGCAGCATGGCGCTCCAGGGCGGCATGGGTGTACCGGGGATGCCGTGGGTGATGACGGCAGCCAAATACTCGGGCGGCTTGCCGGCCAGGGCCTCGCGGGTGAGCGCGGGACCCAGGCCGCCCGTCAGGCGCATGCCATGGCACGAACCGCAGTCCTGCCGCACCATGCGCACGAGCTGGGCGGCTCGGTCAGGGTCGGGCGTGCCCTGTGCGCCGGCCGCAGAAGCGGCCAATGCCAGGGCCAGGGACAGGAACGCGGTGCGTGACATGGCTGGCCTTCGAAGTGCGTCAATAGACGTCGTGCTGGGTGTTGTACACGTTGAAGTGGCCGGTCGGCGTGATCAGGCGCGGGTCCTTGATCACGGACTTCAGCTTGAGCGTCTTGTCGTCCACGACGACCAGCGCACTTTGCTTGTCCTTGGCCGACCACACGGCGAACCACACTTCGTCACCTGCCTTGTTGTACTCAGGCTGGGTCACGCGCTTGGCGCCACCGTCATCGGGCAAGCCTGCCCATTCGGCGATCGGCAGCGTGACGTAGCCCTTGTCCAGGTTGTTGATGTCGAACACCACCACGGCTTGCGAAACCTTGGGATCAGGATTCAGCGGTGCGTCGGACCACAGGTGCTTGGACTTGGGATGGGTCTTGATGAACAGCGCTCCGCCGCCCGGGCCCTTGAGCTTGGCCACTTCCTTGAAGGCGTATTGCTTGTTCTTCTGCGGGTCGGTGCCGATCAGCGAGATGGTCTCGTCGCCCAGGTGACCCGTGGCCCACACCGGACCGTACTTGGGGTGCGTGAAGTTGGCGCCGCGGCCGGGGTGGGGGATCTTGCCCACTTCGGTCAGGCCGGCCAGCTTGCCGTCCTTGGCGTCGATCGCAGCAATCTTGTTGCTGTTGTTGGCAGCCACCATGAAGTAGCGCTTGGATGCATCCCAGCCACCGTCATGCAGGAAGGGGGCCGAGCCGATCTCGGTGGTCTTCAGCGCATTCAGGTTGGAGTAGTCCACCATCATCGTCTTGCCGGTTTCCTTCACGTTCACCAGGAACTCGGGCTTGTAGTGCGATGCCACGATGGAAGCCACGCGCGGCTCGGGGTGGTATTCCTGCGTGCCGACGACCATGCCGCGGGTGGACACGATCTTCAGGGGCTCCAGGGTGTTGCCGTCCATGATGGTGTACTGGGGAGGCCAGTATGCACCGGCGATCGCCAGCTTGTCCTCATAGCCCTTGAACTTGGAGGTGTCCACCGAGCGTGCTTCCAGGCCCACGCGGATTTCAGCCACGTTGTCGGGCTTTTCCATCCACAGGTCGATCATGTTGATCTTGGCATCGCGGCCGATCACGAACAGATAACGCCCCGAAGCCGACATGCGCGAGATGTGCACCGCGTAGCCGGTCTTGACGATGTTGATGATCTGCTTGGTGTCGCCGTCGATCAGCGCCACTTCGCCCGTGTCGCGCAGCGTGGTGGAGAAGATGTTGTCCAAGTTGTACTTGTTCATCTTCTTCTTGGGACGCTGGTCTGGGGGCACGATGACCTTCCAGGTGTTCTTGGCGTCGGCCAGACTCCACTCGGGCGGTGTGGGAGGGTCCTGCTGAATGTAGCGGGCCATCAGGTCCACGGTCGCCTCGTCGAATTCGCCGGACGTCTGCCAGTTGGGCATGCCGGCAGGCGAGCCGTAGGCGATGAAGACCTTGAGGTAGTCCGTGCCCTTGGGCAGGGTCACGTCCGGTGTGAGCGGCTTGCCCGTGGCGCCCTTGCGCAGCACGCCGTGGCAGCCCGCGCAACGCTCGAAGTAAATCTGGCGTGCGCGGTCGAACTCGGCCTGCGTCATCTTGGGTGCCTTGGGGTTCGTGCTCTGGTACATGGGCACTTCCGCCAGCGGCGATCCGCCTGCCTGGTAGTTTTTCTCGGCCTCCGAGACTGGCTTGGCGTCCTGCGCCATAGCGGTGGCAGACACCAGGGTGGCGGCCGCTAATGCGACCAGCCTGGCGATCCTCTTTGCTGTCATTGTGGGTCCTCTGCGTCACGGATCAGCGCTTGGGTGGGCCCTGGCGGCTGCCACGGCCACTCTCGCGAGGTCGCTGTCCATCCCCTCTTCATGCGAGTGGGAGCATCGTCGCAGCGGGTGTTGCCGCTGTCCTTGAACTGGTTCAAGGACGCAAACGGTGCAGCCTTTGAACAATGGAGCCACCCCATGATCCGCAAAGGAGAGGCCCATATGAGCTTCATTGAAGATGCGCGCTGGTTCACCGTGGCACCCGCAGCAGGAGAGTCCGGACAGCCCCCGAAGCCTGGACACGTGACGCTGGTGGGCGCAGGCCCGGGCGACCCTGAGTTGCTCACGCTGCGCGCCGTCAAGGCCCTGCGCGGCGCGCGCCTGGTGCTCTACGACCACCTGGTCGGCAAGGAGGTGCTGCGCTACGTGGCCGAGGATGCCGACCTGATCTACGTGGGCAAGCAGTCCTCGCACCACACGCTGCCGCAGGAATCGATCATTGACCTCATGGTGCGCCTGGCGCGCAGCGGGCGTAGCCTGGTGCGCCTGAAGGGCGGCGATGGCTTCATCTTCGGCCGTGGCGGCGAAGAGGTGCAGGCGCTGGCCGAGGCCGGTATCGCGTTCGACGTGGTGCCGGGCATCACGGCCGCGCAGGGTGCGGGCGCCTGCGCCGGCATCCCGCTCACGCACCGTGACCACTCCGCGACCCTGGTGTTTGCCACCGGCCACCTGCGCGGCGACAACGAAGTGGCGCTGGACTGGGAGGCGCTGGCGCGCCCGCGCCAGACCGTGGTGATCTACATGGGAATGGGCACGCTGCCGATCATCTGCCGCGAACTGGTGCGCCACGGCCTGCCGGACAGCACGCCCGCAGCGCTGGTGGAGCAAGCCTCTCTGCCCGGGCAGCGCTGCATCACCGGCACGCTGCAGGACCTGCCCGCGCTGGCGCAGCAGCACCGCGTGCGTCCCCCTGCGCTCATCATCGTGGGCGACGTGGTGGCGCTGCAGCCGCAACTCATGCAGGGCATGCTGGCGACGATGGTGTGACGGGCGCCGGCCGCCGGTAGGGCGGCGGGCAGCGCTGGTTCTGAGGCATCATGGGCGCCTCATCTGGCAAAAGCCCATGCAACAAGACATCCTCATCAACTGGTCGCCGCAGGAAACGCGCGTGGCCGTGGTCGAAAACGGCGCCGTGCAGGAACTGCACGTGGAGCGCACGCTGGAGCGGGGCCTGGTCGGCAACGTGTACCTGGGCAAGGTCTCGCGCGTGCTGCCGGGCATGCAATCGGCCTTCATCGACATCGGGCTGGAACGTGCGGCCTTTCTGCATGTGGCGGACGTGTGGCACCGCCAGGAAGGCGGCGAGGCGCCGATGTTCGCGCGCAAGAACGAACCGCCCGTGCCCATCGAGAAGCAGGTCTTCGAGGGCCAGGCGCTCATGGTGCAGGTCATCAAGGACCCCATCGGCAGCAAGGGCGCACGCCTGTCCACGCAGATCAGCATCGCCGGGCGGCTGCTGGTCTTCCTGCCGCAGGACGACCATGTGGGCGTGTCGCAGAAGATTCCCCAGGCCGAGCGCGACGCCTTGCGCACGCGGTTGCAAAAGCTGGTGGATGACCAGGTATCGGGCAACGGTGGCGGCTTCATTTTGCGCACCAATGGTGAGGACGCCAGCGACGAAGAGCTGGCCGAAGACATCGCCTACCTGCGCAAGACCTGGGCAGGCATCCGGCAGGCAGCGCTGACGCATCCGCCCACCTCACTGCTGTACCAGGACCTGAGCCTGCTGCAGCGTGTGCTGCGCGACCTGGCGGGCGAGCAAACGCAGAGCATCCGCATCGATTCGCGCGAGCAGTTCGTGGCACTGAAGGCGTTCGGCAATGAATTCATGCCTGCGGCCGCCGCCAAGCTGCAGCTGTACAAGGGCGAGCGCCCCATCTTCGATCTGTATTCCATCGACGAGGAGATCGCCCTGGCGCTGGGCCGGCGCGTGCAGCTCAAGTCGGGCGGCTACCTCATCGTGGACCAGACCGAGGCGCTGACCACCATCGACGTGAACACCGGCGGCTACGTGGGCGCGCGCAACTTCGACGACACCATCTTCAAGACCAACCTGGAGGCCGCGGGCGCCATCGCGCGGCAACTGCGCCTGCGCAACCTGGGCGGCATCGTCATTGCCGACTTCATCGACATGCTGCGCGAGGACCACCAGGCCGCGGTGTTGGCGGAGTTCCGCAAGCAGCTCGCGCGCGACCGGGTCAAGACCATGGTGGGCGGTTTTTCACAGCTGGGCCTGGTGGAGATGACGCGCAAGCGCACGCGCGAATCGCTAGCGCACATGCTGTGCGAGCCGTGCCCCACGTGCCAGGGCGCGGGCCAGGTGAAGACCGCGCGCAGTGTGTGTTACGACATCCTGCGCGAGGTGCTGCGCGAGGCGCGCCAGTTCAATCCGCGCGAGTTCCGCGTGGTGGCGTCCCCGCGCGTGGTGGAGCTGTTCCTGGACGAGGAGAGCCAGCACCTGGCGGGCCTGTCGGACTTCATTGGCAAGCCGATCTCCCTGCAGGCCGAAAGCGCCATGGGCCAGGCGCAGTACGACATCGTGCTGTTGTGAGTTGAGGTCAAATTGGCCTCTGGCGCTTGTGGGACGGGCGCTAGCAGCTATCAAAAACATACCAACGTCGCGAGCCAGGGTGCGCCACGTCTGTCGCACGTGACGGTCGGAGACAGAAAAGTCGAGGTGAACGCGGACCCTACTCGTGCGCCGGTGGTCTTCCGGCGGTGGTGGGCGGGCAATGGTGGCATCCGCCGTACTGCTCCCTGGCTTGCTCGGCTGCGCGGCGCAGTGGCGCGACTTTCCGCGGCACCTGTGTGCCACACGGGGTGTCACAGGTGCAGGCCCGCGCCATGCGCCACGTCGCTCGCCGTCGATTGCGTGCGCCAGGAGGCAATGCTCCTGGGTGCTACTAAATGATGAGCTGCTAGCGCTTGCTGGATAAGCGCGGGAGCCTGTTTTGGCTTAAAGCGTGCGCAGGCGTTCGATGGCCGCACGCAGCGTTTCGTCCTTCTTGGCGAAGCAAAAGCGCACCACGCGCTGGTCGAAGCCGTCGCCATAGAAGGCCGACAGGGGAATGGCGGCCACGCCGATCTCGCGCGTGAGCCACTGGCAGAAGTCCGCTTCGTTCAGGTCGCTCACGGCCGAGATGTCCACGCACTGGAAGTAGCTGCCGGTGCTGGGCAGCAGCTTGAGTCGCGAGCCCTCCAGCCCCTGGCGGAACAGGTCGCGCTTGGCCTGGTAGAAGGCCGGCAGCTGCAGGTAAGGCGCGGGGTTCTGCAAATAGTCCGCGAGGCCGTACTGCATGGGTGTGTTCACGGTGAACACATTGAACTGGTGCACCTTGCGGAACTCCGCCGTCATGGCGGCGGGGGCAGCCACCGTGCCCACCTTCCAACCCGTGACGTGGAAGGTTTTGCCGAAGCTGGAGACGATGAAGGCGCGTTCCGCGAGGCCCGCGAAGCGCGCGGCGCTCTGGTGCTCGGCGCCGTCGAAGACCATGTGCTCGTACACCTCGTCGCTGATCAGGAGCACGTCCGTGGGGGCCAGCAGTTCCTCCAGCGTGCGCATGTCGTCGGCCGTCCACACGGTGGCGCTGGGGTTGTGCGGCGTGTTGATGATCAACAGACGCGTGCGCGGCGTGATGGCCGCCGCGATCTTGGCAAAGTCAGGGCGGAAGCTGCCCGGCGTGAGCGGCACCCGGACCACGACGCCGCCGGCCAGTGCGATGTTGGGCACGTAACTGTCGTAGCAGGGCTCCAGCACGATCACCTCGTCGCCTGGCTGCACGCAGGCGAGGATGGCGGTGAGAATGGCTTGGGTCGCCCCGGCCGTGATGGTGATTTCGGCGTTGGGGCAATACTGGCGAGCGTGAAGTGCTTCAATTTTTGAAGCAACGGCCTGCCGCAGCGCGGGCACGCCGGCCATGGGAGGGTACTGGTTGTGGCCGGCCTGCATGGCGCGCGTGACGGCGTCGATCAGCTGCGGGTCGCAGTGGAAGTCAGGAAAGCCCTGGCCGAGGTTCACGGCCTGGTGTTCGGCCGCCAGCGCGGACATCACGGTGAAGATGGTGGTGCCCACGTTGGGCAGGCGGCTGGGAAAGTGGGGCGTGGTCATTGGGTGTCACTCATTCAAAACTGGCGCAACGCGTGGCGTTCCGACGGCCGCATGCTTTGCGAACACGGGTCTTGGGGCGGGCTTGCCCAGGCCGCTGGCGTCGTCCCCATGCGGGAAGCCTTAAAGCGGCTCAGGGCGCATCACAGCTCATAGTCGTTGACGTGCCCGGTCATGGCGCGGGCGATCAGGTCGCGGCTCAGGCGGTCGCTCAGCAGCTCGGCGAACTTGTAGACGAAGTTGCGCAGGTAGGCGCCGCGCTTGAAAGCCACGCGCGCCACGCTCTGACCGAACAGATGGCCGACGGGGCGCACGACGAGGTCGCCCAACGGGTCGTCGCGCATGGCCATCTCCGCCACGATGCCGATGCCCAGCCCCAGGCGCACATAGGTCTTGATCACGTCGGAGTCGATGGCCTCCAGCACGATGCGCGGCTGCAGCTTGCGGGTGGCGAAGGCCTGGTCGATCTTGCCGCGCCCGGTGAATGAGGGGTGGTAGGTGATGAGCGACTCGTGCGCGATGTCCTCCAGCCCCACGCGCTCCTTTTGCGCCAGCGGATGGCTGGGTGGCAGCACCAGGACGTGCTGCCACTCGTAGCAGGGCAAGGTGACGAGGTCGGGATACTCCGCCAGCGACTCCGTGGCCATGCCGATCTCGGCCACTTCGTCGATCACCATGCGCGCCACCTCGTGCGGCGTGGCCTGGTGCAGGCTGATGTTGACCTTGGGATACGCCTCGCGCAGCTTGGCCACCGGTACGGGCAGCACATAACGCGCCTGGGTGTGGGTGGTGGCAATGGCGAGGGTGCCGCTGTCCTGGGCGCTGTACTGCTCGCCGATGCGTTTGAGGTTGCCCACCTCGCGCATGATGAGTTCGATGCTCTTGAGCACGTGCTGACCGGGCTCGGTCACGCGCTTGAGCCGCTTGCCGTGGCGCGCGAAGATGTCCACGCCCAACTCGTCCTCCAGCTCGATGATCGCCTTGGATACCCCCGGCTGCGAGGTGTGCAGTGCCTTGGCGGCCTCGGTGAGGTTGAGGTTGCGGCGCGCCGCCTCTTGAACGAAGCGAAACTGGTGCAGATTCATATTGAAATGCGGCTAAGAAGTCGCATCATTATGCTGCATCAATCTAAACGGCGGGCGCGAAAGGCGCAGATATCGTTACGGCACCAATGCTTCGGCGGCAATGCGCGCCATCAGGGCCGTCATGCGTTCGTCCTCGCCGATGGGAGGGCTGAGGTGCAGGCGCATCTGTGGAAACGCCTGGGACAACTCCTCGACCATGCGGGGGAGATCTTCGCGCGCATGCCGCCCGGTGCCGAGAAACATGGGCACGATGCCCACCTGGGTGATGCCCTGCGCCGCCATTGCGGCAACCGTTGAAGGCAGGTCGGGCGCGCACAGCTCCAGGTAGGCGCAGCGCACTTCCAGCGCGGGTTGCTCGGCGCGCATGCGCGCGAGCACCGCCTCCATGGGCAGGCGCCACAGGGGGTCGCGGGAGCCGTGTGCGAACAGCACGATGCCGTTGGTACTAGGGTTCGTCATGGGTCTACTGCAGTGGGTCTAGCGCCTCAATACCAGCCATCCAAACGCTGCCAGAGAAAGCACGGAATAGATCAGGCCCGGCGCGGCCGCGGTCAGCCAGGGCGACCAGTTCTGCAGATTGCCCGCGAAGCCGAACACATTGTTCAGCAGGAAGAAGCTGATGCCCGCCATCACCCCGCCGAACACATAGCCCGCAATGCCCCCCGAGCGGAAATGCAGGTAGGCGAAGGGCAGGGAGAGCACTACCATCACCAGGCAGCTCAAGGGGTAGAAGACCTTGCGCCAGAACTCGATCTCGTAGCGCTGTGCCGACTGGCCGTTCGCCTCTAGGTGGCGTACGAAGCGGAACAGTTCGATCGTCGCCATCTTGTCCGGCTTGAGCAGCGACGCGGCCACCATGTCGGGGCTGATGCGCGTGGGCCAACGCAACGTGGGCTCTTGCAGGCGCGACACGCGCATGCCGCCATCGGCCTCGGCCTCGAAAAGGGTGCGCTGGACCTGCTGCAGATTCCACGCATCGCGGGCGTCGTCGAAGGTGGCCTGTTCCGCCTGGATGGTGGCGGCGACGCGTCCGCGCGCATCGAACTCGAACACCCGCACGCCGCGCATGGCGCCATTGGGGTCCACGGCACGCACATTCACTGCGATCGAATGGTCGCCCTGGCGCTCCTTCAGCCATGCGCCCGTGGCGCCAGTGCTGATCTGGCCCAGCCGGCGGGCTTTCACGAGGGAGGCCGCTTTTTCGCTCGCCGGGGCAATGTAGTCCCCGACGATGACTGTGACCATGACGAACGCGCAGCCGAGCATCAGCAGCGTGCTCAGCGCCCGCCAGGGTCCCAGCCCACTGGTGCGCATGATGGTGAACTCCGAACTCTGCGCCAGCCGTGCCATCACGAAGATGGTGCCGATCAGCACGGTGATGGGCAGTAGTTCGTAGAGGTGCTGCGGCAGGCTCAGCGCCACGAACAGCAGCGCGTGCGAGAGCTGGTAGCCATTGGCGCCCGCGCGGCCCACCCAGCGCAGTTCGTCCACCATGTCGAAGAAGAAGAACAGCGCGAGGAAGGCGAGGGTGACGAAGGCCACACCCACGACGACTTCGCGGTAGATGAAGCGGCGGATGGTTTTCATGCCGTCCTCCTGCCCAGCAGGCTGCGCAGCGACCAGTGGTTGTGGCGCGCGGCCAGCAGCAGCAGGCCCAGGGCCAGGGTACCGCCGTGCAGCATCAGCATGAACGGTAGCAAGCCCAGCCGGCCCACGCCGATCCATGTCTGTCCAACGGTCATGAGGTTGTAGTACACGACAAAGGCGAACAGTGCGAACACCAGGCTGGTGCTGCGCCCCGCGCGCGGGTTGACGACGGCCACCGCCAGGCCCAGGACGACGAAATTCAGTGCGGCCAGCGCCATGCCGATGCGCCAGCCCAGCTCCGCCTGGTGGCGCGGCTGCGGGTCGCTGACCAGCTCCCAGGTGTCGCGGGTCTTGATGGAGGCCGCCTCGGGGTCGTTCTGCGATCCGCCACCCACAAGCGTGCCGTACTCGGCAAATTCACTGACGCGCAGGCCCGGCTTGTCCCGCAGCGTCTCCAGCCGCTGCCCGTTGCTCAACAGCGCCATGCGTTCGCCATTGCGGATCTCCAGGCGCGCGCTTTGCGCGGAGGTGACCGTCTCGCGGTTGGGTTCGTTGGTGGCAATGAAAACGTTGCTGGCCGAGTTGGCATCCGGTGCGTCCTTGTCAATGAAGAACACGCGTGACCCATTGGAGGATTCCTGGAATTCCCCGGGCGCGATACGGTCCACGTCGCTGCGCTGCTCGTATTGCGTCTTGAGCTCCTGGATCTGCCGGTTGGCCCAGGGCCAGACCACGAGCGACAGCGCGGCGATGGTCAGCATGACGGGCCAGGAAAACCGGAACAGCGGTGCCAGCAGGCTCATCAGTCCGCGCCCTGCCGAAAACCAGATGACCATCTCGCTGTCGCGGTACATGCGCGACAGCGCCCCCACCACGGTGACGAACAGGCTCAGGCTGAGGATGGTGGGCAGTTGTCCCAGCACCGTGAAACCCATGACCAGCATCACGTCGGAAGGGTTCACGCTGCCCCGGGATGCCTGGCCTAGCGTACGGATCAGCATCATGGTCATCACGACGGTGACCAGAACCACCAGGGTCGCGCCGAAGGTGCGGGCCAGCTCCTTGCGAATGGATGAATCGAATAACATTGGCTCGAAGGAAAACGCTGATTATGAACTTCGAACTGAAGACGCTTTCGCTGGCTGCCGCTGCTGCGCACAAATGCGACCTGCTGGTGGTGTTGGTGCCTGAAGGCTTCCTGCCGGGCAGCGACGTTCTGTCGACCATGGTTGCGCATGCGCTCAAGCAAGGCGATCTGGAGGTGAAACCGGGCAAGCTCCTGCAGTGCTACGCCCCCGCCGGTGTTGCGGCGCGTCGGGTTGTGCTGCTGGGGTGCGGTGCGGCCGATGCACATGCGGTGCGCCAGGCCATGCAAGCCTTAGCCCCCTCGTTCAAGTTGCCGTCGGTCAAGCGCGTGGCACTGGTGTTTGGAACCTCGGCCCAGCGGGGCGCCATCGGCGCTGCGGTGCGTGCGGTGGCCGATGGGAGCTATGTCTACACGGCCACCAAGACCAAGGCTGAGCCGCGTGCCTTGCTGCGTGTCACCCTGGGCGTGCCCGATGCGGGTGCGGCGCAGCCGGAGTTCGCCACGGCCACGGCCGTGGCGGCCGGTGTAGAGTTTGCGCGCGAGTGGGCCAATCGCCCTGCCAACCATGCGACCCCCACGCTGGTGGCCAATGCCGCCAAGACGCTTGCGAAATACCCCGGCGTCCAGTGCCAGGTGCTGGGCCCTACCGAGGTGGCCAAGCTGGGCATGGGGGCGTTTCTGGCGGTGGCTCAAGGGTCCGACCAGCCGCTTCGCCTGGTGGAATTGCGCTACAACGGCGCGGCCCGCACGCAGGCTCCCGTGGTGCTGGTGGGCAAGGGCATCACGTTCGACACCGGGGGGATCTCGCTGAAGCCCGCGGCGGAGATGGACGAGATGAAGTTCGACATGGGCGGGGCGGCGAGCGTCCTGGGCGTGTTCCGGGCGCTGGCGGAACTCCGGCCGGCGATCAACGTGGTGGGGCTCATTCCCGCGTGCGAAAACATGCCCGATGGCAAAGCGGTCAAGCCGGGTGATGTCGTGACGAGCATGAGCGGCCAGACCATCGAAATCCTCAACACAGACGCAGAAGGGCGTTTGGTCCTGTGCGACGCGCTGACCTACGCGGCACGCTTCAAGCCAGCCGCCGTGGTGGACATTGCCACATTGACAGGCGCTTGTGTGGTGGCGCTTGGTGGCTTGCGCAGCGGACTGTTTGCCTCCGATGACCTGTTGGCGGCACAACTCCTATCGGCAGGCGATGCCGCGCTTGACCCCTGCTGGCGTATGCCCTTGGATGATGAGTACGCAGAAGGGCTCAAGAGCAATTTTGCCGACATGGCCAATGTGGCAGGCCGGGCAGGTGGTTCGATCACCGCCGCGAAGTTCCTGCAGCGCTTCGTCGGGGACACGCCGTGGGCACACCTGGACATTGCCGGGACGGCTTGGAAGGGCGGTGCCGCCAAGGGCGCCACCGGCCGGCCTGTGGGACTGCTGGTGCACTATCTGCTGGAGCGGGCGACGGTGAGTACCGTGAAACCCAAGCAAAAGACGCGCAGTCGCAAGTCGGTGGCTTGAGGGCCATGTCGTTGAAGGTGCCCGCATGACACAGGTGGCATTCCACTTCAATGCACCCGACAAACTGGCGTATGTCTGTCGCCTGGTGCGAAAAGCCACCCGGCAGGATGCGCGGGTGACGGTCACGGGTGATGCAGACACCTTGCTGCGGCTGGATCGCCAGCTCTGGGCGTTGGCGCCTTCGGATTTCGTCGGCCATTGCCTGGGAGACGCCGACGAGGAAATTCTGCGTGCCTCTTCCACCGTGTTGGTGCAAGACCCTCGTACCAGTCCGAATCGGGACGTGCTGGTCAACCTGGGAAATGTCTTGCCCGAGGGATTTGCGCAGTACGCTCGGGTCGTGGAGGTGGTCAGCCAGGCGGATGAGGATGATCGGAAGCGCGCGCGGGAGCGCTGGCGCGGCTATGCCGCGCTGGGGTATGACATCGTTCGCCACGATCTGGTACTCAAGGAAAGCGCGGGATGACAACACCCACCAAGAAACCTCCCAGATTCGTGCCCACGCTCACCGACGTGGTGCAGATGCCCGAAGCCGAAGGGAGCTCGGCGCGTCCGTCGCCTCCGGTGACACGGCCTGCGACCACCGCTGCGTCGCTCTCTGTGCCTTTGCCAGCGGCTCCGCATTCACCACCGCCCCTCGCAGTTCCCGCGCCGGTTGCGCCGCTGCCTGCAGGGCTGCCCTACGGGTTTGAGGAGTACGTGGTGCATCGCGTGATGCAGCGCGTGGATGTCGTGCTCGACCAACGTTTGCGCGAGGCGATCGCAGTGGTGGTACAGGAGCAGACACGGTCCATGGTGCCTCGTCTGCGAGAGGAAGTGGAATCGGTAGTGCGGCAGGCCGTCTACGAAGCCGTGGCCGAGGAACTGGCAGGCGAGCGCAGCGGCCATTGATGCTGCGTCAGGGTATTTCCCTGTGTCGTTTCGCAGAACCTCCTTGTGTTCCCTAGTGATGTGGAACATAAATTGCGATATGTTTCTCCGCGTTGGTTCACAACAATATTTCCAGCGCTTTTCTTAATTGGAGATCCATATGCAACTGAAGTTGAAAATGACCGTGGCTGCTGCGATCGCAGCGGTTGCCGGTGTGGCCGCTGCTCAAGAGGTGGTGAAGATTGGCCACGTGGCACCGGTCTCCGGCGCCCAGGCGCACTACGGCAAGGACAACGAAAACGGCGCTCGCATGGCCATTGAAGAGCTGAACGCCCAGGGCGTCACGATCGGTGGCAAGAAGGTGAAGCTGGAATTGGTGGCGGAGGACGATGCCGCTGATCCCAAGCAAGGCACGGCGGCCGCACAGAAGTTGTGCGATGCGAAGGTCGCGGGGGTGGTCGGGCACCTGAACTCGGGCACCACGATCCCTGCCTCCAAGGTCTACAACGACTGCGGGATCCCCCACGTCACTGGCGCCGCAACCAACCCCAACCTGACGCGCCCCGGCTACAAAACCACCTTCCGCATCATTGCGAACGACAACGCTCTGGGTGCTGGACTGGCAGCTTACGCGGCGGAAACCCTGAAGCTGAAGACCGTGGCCATCGTGGATGACCGCACCGCTTATGGCCAGGGCGTTGCCAACGTGTTTAAGCGCGTGGCAGCCGAGAAAGGCATGAAGGTTGTGGACGAACAGTTCACCACGGACAAGGCGACGGACTTCATGGCTATTTTGACGGCCATCAAGGCCAAGAACCCCGATGCGATCTTCTTCGGCGGCATGGATCCTCAGGCGGGTCCCATGTTGCGCCAGATGGAGCAATTGGGCCTGGCCAACACGAAGTATTTCGGTGGGGATGGCGTATGCACCACGGAAATTGCCAAGCTGGCGGCAGGCGCCAAGACGCTGGCTAACGTGATTTGCGCAGAGGGTGGCGCATCCCTGGCCAAGATGCCTGGCGGCACGGCCTGGAAGGCCAAATACGACGCCAAGTACCCCAACCAGTTCCAGGTCTACAGCCCGTACACGTATGACGCGACCATGCTGCTGGTGGACGCTATGAAGCGCGCCGGCTCCTGGGACCCGAAGGTGTATATCCCCGAGCTGCTCAAGTCCAACTACAAGGGCGTGACCGCGAACATTGCGTTTGAACCCAATGGCGAAATGAAGAACCCGGCCATTACGCTGTACACCTACAAGGAAGGCAAGAAGACGCCGTTGAACTGATCGACCTGTTCCGCCTCGCCTTGAGTGCGGATCTCGTAAAAAAGGGCTCCTTGGGGAGCCCTTTCTCTTGATATCAGCAACCGTTCAGCGTCGGACCTGTAGCGCGCCGGGGTTGACGATATTCGAGGGCGTGCCTTTGATGTAGTTCACCACATTGTCAAAGGCGGCTCCGAAATAGAGCTCGTAACTGTCTTGTTCGACGTAGCCGATGTGCGGTGTACAAATACAGTTCTCAAGCCGCAACAGCGCGTGGCCTTGCAAAATGGGCTCGCTTTCAAATACATCCACAGCAGCCATGCCCGGGCGGCCTCTGTTCAATGCGGCGATCAGGGCGTCAGGCTCAATGAGCTCGGCACGTGACGTATTGACGAGAAGGGACGTCGGCCGCATGCACGACAGGTCCTCTAGCGTGATCATGCCCTGCGTTTCCTCGGTCAAACGCACATGCAGTGAAACCACATCGCATTGGGAGAAAAACTCTGCCCGTGTGGCCGCTACCTGCAGGCCGTCGCTCAGTGCCTGGACCCGTGAGGCTTCCCGCCCCCACACGCGCACGTTCATCCCAAAAGCGCGCCCATAACCTGCCACGATCTGCCCGATCCTGCCGTAGCCCCAGATGCCCAGCGTCTTGCCACGCAGGACATTGCCCACCCCGAAGTTAGGCGGCATGGATGCGGCGCGCAGGCCCGACTGTTGCCATGCGCCATGCTTGAGATTGGCGATGTACTGGGGAAGGCGGCGCATGGCGGCCATGATGAGAGCCCATGTGAGTTCCGCTGGCGCAACGGGGGAACTCACGCCTTCAGCGACGGCGATTCCCCGCTCGGTGCAGGCGGCAAGGTCAATGTGCGCGCCCACGCGGCCGGTCTGGGCAATCAACTTCAGGCGCGGCAGCTTGTCCACCAGTTGGCGCGTGATCTGCGTGCGGTCGCGGATCAGCACGATGACATCTGCGTCCCGCAAGCGCACCGATAGCTGCCCCAGCCCCTTGACGGTGTTCGTGTAGACCTTTGCGGAGTAGGGGTCCAACCGTGCCGCGCAATGCAGCTTGCGCACGGCGTCCTGGTAATCGTCGAGTATTACGATGTTCATCTTGTCCACTTACTGCGCACACAGTGGCGCAGCTTTGTTTCTCTGCAATGGTTCCAAAGGAGCGCATTGCCGGTCTCAATGGATCATTGTCGCTGATAAGAAAACCTGTGCAGCGTAGTTCCACCGATGGGCACCAGGCGCATTACCGTGGCGAATACGCTATTGCTTACATTTTTCAGAGAGTATCTGCGCCTTTTTCCCATTTGTGCAGTTACAAATGGCCGTGCATTCCACCAGTTTGTTTTCGGCATCAGCAATCACCATGAAAAACCGCGAGCCTCACGCCCTCTCCTCAACCCTCCAACTGGCCCGCGGTTTGGCTATGGCCTTGGCCGTGGCAGCCTCCGCCGGTGGCGTGGCAGCCCAGACCTACATCAACGCCACGGTGGGCGGGCAAATCGCTCCCGGCGTCTACGGCCGCGTGGATATCGGCAACAGCGCGCCTGCGCTGCTGTACCCGCAGCCGGTGGTGATCGCACCTCCCGCGGTGTATGTTCCCCGTTCGCCCATCTATATGTATGTGCCGCCGGGCCATGCCAAGAACTGGTCCAAGCACTGCGCGCGCTACTCTGCTTGCGGTCAACCCGTGTATTTCGTGAAGGAGCCCCCGCGCCGGCCCGGCAAATTCCGCGATGACCGCGACCGGTTCGATGGCCGTTCGTTTGACGATGGCCGCGGCCACTGGAACGGCCGCGACCGGGATGATGACCATCGCGGCCGTGGGAATGGAAAAGGCAACGGCAACGGCCGAGGCCACGGGCGCGGTGATCGCTGAGGCAGGCGTGAAGCCTGGCATCTGATGGCCGCAGCACGATGAGGGTCCAGGCTTTTCGAGGGAGGCATTTCCCTCCCGAAGTTTTCGAGCCAACACTGCGTGTGCTCGGCGGTGTTGCCTTAAGCTTGTGTGCCTATGGCACATGTGACGTTCTCCCCTCCCTATACACCGCCCTCACAGGTCGTCGCGCAGTTGCGTGACCGGGGTTATGCGGTGCTGCAACCCCGGGACACAGCGACATGGGTGGGATGTGCCTTGAACGATTTGCAGGCCCTGGCGGCCGACTGGTCGGATCTGCCCCCGGATGACTACCTCAAGGACGGAGGACGGTACCGCAGGCGGCGCCACTCCTGCTTCATTGTCGAGGGCCCCGCCGTGAAACAAGCACCGCACCGCGCGCACTGGCAGCCGGTGGAGTACAACGCGCTGCACGGAGGGCTGCAGCGCTGGTTTGCGCCCATGCGTGACGAAACGGTGGCTCGACCGGTGTGGCGGCAACTCATGCAGGCGGCTGCGGGCCTCTCGCAAGCGATGTGCGGGCAGCCGTCTCAACCCTGCTACATCGAAGCACATCAGTTCCGCATTGACACCGAGGGCGGCATCGGCCGTCCGACACCCGAAGGCGCGCACCGCGACGGCGTGGACCTGGTGGCGGTGTTCCTGGTAAGCCGGCAGGGCATCAAGGGTGGAGAGACCCGCATCTTCGAAGCCACGGGCCCGAATGGACAGCGGTTTACCTTGAGCGAGCCCTGGTCCGTCATGCTGCTGGACGATGCGCGCATGATCCATGAAACCACACCCATCCAGCCCACCGAAGATGGCGGCTGGCGCGATACCCTGGTGGTTACCTGCCGGGGCGGTGGCTTTCAAGGGGATGCGTCCCAATAATTGATGCGAATCAAGCCTTGGAGGCCGCGTACGCATCACACTCGTTGTTGTTGCGGGCCTTCCAGGCCTGCCACCCTAACCAAAAGGAGGTTCCATGTTCAAGCACATTCTGATTCCCGTCGATGGCTCGGAGACGTCCATGAAGGCCGTGGCCAAGGCGGCAGCGCTGGCCAAGACCTTCGGCAGCGCCGTGACGGCGCTGTACGTGATCGACCCTTATCCCTTCACGGGGGTGGGCGCCGATTTCGCCTACGGCCAGGCGCAATACCTCAGTGCCGCGACGGCCGAGGCGAACACGGCCCTGGACGCCGCCAAGGCCGCTGTCACCCAGGCAGGCGTCGCCAGCGTCAACACCATGGTAGGCGAGGGGCATGCGATCCACGACGGCATCCAGCGCGCCGTCGAGAGCACGGGCGCGGACCTCATCGTGATGGGATCGCACGGTCGCCGCGGGCTGGAAAAATTGGTGTTGGGCAGCGTCACACAGCGCGTGCTGGGCGTGGCCCACGTGCCGGTGCTGGTCGTGCGGGATTGACCCGGGGCGTACGTCGCCACACATGAAAACGGCTCGCAACGCGAGCCGTTGTCTTTTCGCGCCTCGGTCACGGAACGGGGCGCTGCGAGCACGGGTTATTCAATCCGTGCACCCGAGGCTTCCACGATACCCTTCCACTGCACGTATTCGTTCTTGAGCAGGGTCGAGAACTGTTCCGGCGACATGGCCTGCGGCTCTGCGCCTTGCGCTTGGATGGCAGCCTTCATGTCCGCGGTGGCGAGCAGCTTGTTGACTTCCGCGTTGAGCGTGTTCACCACGGCTGGCGGCGTGCCTGCCGGCGCCAGCACGCCGTACCAGGTGCTCACGTCAAAGCCCTTGAAGCCGGACTCGGCCACCGTGGGCACGTCGGGCAGCGACGAACTGCGCTTGGCCGAGGTGACCGCCAACGGGCGCAGCTTGCCCGCCTTGATCTGACCCATGGCCGAGGGCAGCGACGAAACCAGCAGTTCCACATTGCCCGCCAACGCATCCATGAGTGCCGGGTTGGAGCCTTTGTAGGGCACGTGGCTCAGCTTGATGCCGGCAGCTTTCTCGAACAGGTCGCCCGCCAAGTGAATGGAGGTGCCGTTGCCGGGCGAGCCATAGGTGACGGTGCCCGGCGCGGCCTTGGCGGCCGCCACCACGTCGGCCAAAGATTTGTACTTGGAGTTGACACTCGTGGCGATGACCACGGGCGTGTACGCCACGTGGGCCACGGCCGTCAGGTCCTTGGTGGGGTCCCACGGCAGGTTCTTGTACAGCCAGGGGCCGATGACCAGATTGTCCTTTTGGCCCATGACGATGTCATAGCCTGTGGGAGCGGCCTTC
The DNA here is from genome assembly GCF_030503915.1 of Diaphorobacter sp. C33. NCBI lineage: Bacteria > Pseudomonadati > Pseudomonadota > Betaproteobacteria > Burkholderiales > Comamonadaceae > Diaphorobacter > Diaphorobacter sp. C33. Next base: position 1,266,092 of record NZ_CP129980.1, on the reverse strand, counting down.
ACCGCCTCGGTAATGCCGATGGTGCCGCCAGCACCCGGCTTGTTGTCGGCCACCACGGTCCATTTGTTGGCTTCCGTCAGCTTGGCGGCGACCAGGCGGGCCAGGATGTCGGTGCCGCCGCCGGGCGGGAAGGGCACGATCAAACGGATGGGCTTGGCGGGATAGGCGCCGGCAGCGGGTGCACTGGTCTGGGCATGGGCGGGCACAGCGCCCAATGCACAGGCGAGGGTGGCAAGAGAAAGGATGTGTCGACGAAGCATGGGAAAAAGTCTCCTGGAGAACCTGGTATAGAACATGGCGCATCTGGCGCGCGCCCGCCTGGATGATGGCCCAGCCATCGTGGGCCGCACTGTGCCGAAGCGCGCGCATGCCATCGCCATCGGCGATGGCGGGGCGTGTCAGAGGCGCTCGAAAATGGCCGCGATGCCTTGTCCACCGCCGATGCACATGGTCACCAGCGCGTACCGGCCCTGGATGCGCTGCAGTTCGTGCAGTGCCTTCACGGTGATCAGCGCACCGGTGGCGCCGATGGGATGGCCCAGCGAAATGCCCGACCCGTTGGGGTTGACCTTGGCCGGGTCCAGGCCCAGGTCGCGCGTGACGGCGCAGGCCTGCGCGGCAAAGGCCTCGTTGGCCTCGATCACGTCCAGGTCGTTGACCGTGAGGCCTGCCTTCTTGAGCGCCAACTGCGTCGCGGGCACAGGGCCGATGCCCATGTACTTCGGGTCCACGCCCGCATGGGCGTAGGCCACCAAGCGCGCCAAAGGCTTTGCGCCGCGGGCCTGCGCTGCCTTGGCATCCATCAGCACCACGGCGGCAGCCGCATCGTTGATGCCCGAGGCATTGCCCGCCGTCACCGTGCCGTTGTCCTTCGCAAACACGGGCTTGAGCTTGGCCATGTCGTCCAGTGTCGCGCCGGCGCGGAAGTGCTCGTCGGTGGCGTATTGCACCTCGCCCTTCTTGCTCTTGAGGGTGACCGGGACGATCTGGTCCTTGAAGTAGCCCGCTGCCGTGGCACGCTCGGCACGGTTGTGGCTCTCCACGGCCAGGCGGTCCTGGTCTTCGCGCGTGATGCCCCACTTGGCGGCGATGTTCTCGGCCGTCACGCCCATGTGGATGTTGTGGAAGGGGTCGTGCAGGGCGCCGATCATCATGTCGATCATCTTGAAGTCGCCCATGCGCGCGCCCCAGCGGCTGGCGAGGCTCGCGTAGGGTGCGCGGCTCATCACCTCCGCGCCGCCGCCGATGGCCACGTCGGCATCGCCCAGCTGGATGGTCTGTGCGGCCGACACGATGGCCTGCAAGCCCGAGCCGCACAGGCGGTTCACGTTGAACGCGGGCGTGCCCTCGGCGCAGCCGCCCTGGATGGCCGCCACGCGCGAGAGGTACATGTCCTTGGGCTCGGTGTTCACCACGTGGCCAAACACCACATGGCCGACGTCCTTGCCGTCCACTTGCGCGCGAGCCAGCGACGCGCGCACCACGAGCGCGCCCAGCTCGGTGGGCGGAACGTCCTTCAGGCTACCGCCAAAGGTGCCAATGGCGGTGCGCACGGCACTGACTACGACGACGTCACGGGACATGGTTTTCTCCTGTAATGGTTTTGAATCAAGTCAGGCTCTAGCGCTTATTGGATAAGCGCTAGCAGCTACAAAATGCATAGTAATGGTTGCACTGCGCCGGGGCACGGCATCAGGCCTCGCGCACGTCGGCCACGGGGTTGGCGCCGAAGTCTGTACGCTGCAGCCAGGCGAGCACGCGGGCAGCCGCGGCGTCTGGCGAGGTGAGCATGCCGCCCGTCTTGAGGGCGGCAGAAGTTCTGCACATCCGGAAAGTCGGCCGGGTTGGCGCCGCGCAGCTGGACCTGCATGTCGGTGTCGATCACACCGGGAGCCAGCGAGCATACCTTGGCGCCGTGGGGCTTGGCGGCTTCGTCCAGCGCCAGGCACCGCGTGAAATGGTCCATGCCGGCCTTGGCCGCGCAGTAGCCGGACTGGGACGCCATGGCGCGACGCCCCAGCCCCGAAGAGATGTTCAGCACCCTGCGCGCCACGGAGTGGGGCGGTGCAGCCCAGCCTTCGGTCGCGCCCAGGAAGGCGGCCGTCAGCAGCATCGGCGCCTCCAGACCCACGCGCAGCGCGTTGGACAGCTCGGCCATGTCCTGCGGGCCGGTGCATGCCGACAGCGGCGCGATGCGCGGGATCACGCCGGCGTTGTTGATCAGCGTGGCGCTCGCGTACCGGCTGGCAGGCTGCGTGGCCAGCCATTCGCGCAGGCGTTGAGCGGCCTGCGCAGGCTGGGCCAGGTCCACGCTCCATTGCTCCAGCGTCGCGCCCTGCGGCACGGCCGTGGACAACGGCGCAGAGGTGCTGCGCGCCAGGCTGATCAGCGTGTTGCCGGGTTTCAGCAACTGGTGTGCCATGGCCAGGCCCATGCCGCGCGAGCCGCCGGTGAGGATGTAGAGGTGTTGCGTCATGCGGGCATGGTAACGGCCACGCACGCGGCGATCAAAACGGCGGTGCCGAGGCAAACGCGCACCAGCCACCCTGCAGCGGGTGCGCGAACTCCAGCACGCATGCGTGCAGCAACAGGCGCGGTGCGCGGGCTTGTACCGACGCATCGGCATAGAGCTGGTCGCCCAGGATGGGGTGGCCCAGTGCCGCCAGGTGCACGCGCAGCTGGTGCGTGCGACCGGTGACGGGTTCCAGCTCCACGGAGGTAGTGTCGCGGGCGGCGTCGTGCGCCAGCACGCGCCAACGCGTGAGGCTGGGCTGGCCGTGCGTGGCATCCACCACGCGCAGCGGACGGCGTTCCCAGTCCGCCGCGATGGGCAGCGCGATCTCGCCCCAGCCGTCCGCGTGCGCAGGGTCGGGCGGCGGCATGCGGCCCGCCACCACGGCGCGGTAGCGCTTGTGCACCAGCCGCTGGGCGAAGCTGTGGCTGAGGGCCCGCTGCATCGCGGCGCCCCGCGCCATGAGCACCAGTCCCGACGTGGGCTGGTCCAGCCGGTGCACGATGAGCGCGTCGGGCCACAGCGCCTGGGCGCGCGTACTCAAGGCATCCTGTTTGTCGGGGCCCCGTCCGGGCACGCACAGCAATCCCGAGGGCTTGTCCAGCACCAGCAGCGTGTCGTCCACGTGCACGCTGCGGACGCCCTCTGATGGGCTGGCCGGCATACCCTGCAAAGGTGCATGCGCCCCCGCCGTCTGTACGGCCTGCGGTGCTGTCAACTCAACCGCCATGGGCCAGCCGGTCCACGGTCGCGCACAGCTCTTCCACGTCATTGGGCTTGTGGATCAGCGCGCGTGCGCCTTCGGCCAGCGCGGCCTGTTCGATTTCCGCCGTCACATAGCCGGAGGCCAGGGCCACTGGCAGGTCGCTGCGGATGGTGCGGGCTGCGCGCACAAGATCCAGGCCCGAGTAGCCCGGCATGTTGTAGTCCGTCACCAGCAGGTCGTAGCGCTCGGGGTGGGCCTGCAGGGCGTCTGTGGCTTGGTGCGGGTCGGTGAAACCGCTGACCTCGTAGCCGCGGAGGCGCAGCAGGCGCTGCACCAGAAAGACCAGCGCCTCGTCGTCGTCCACGTACATCACGTGCAGCAGGCGGTCTGTTGCCGGCGCCACCGCGGGCGGACTGGCGGGCGCGGCCGGCGCGGGAACGTCCGACAGGGCGGCCATCATGGCGTCCGATGCCACGGGAAAGTACAGCGTGAAGCGGCTGCCCTCGCCGGGTGCGCTGTGCACATCCACGCCACCACCGTGGGTGCGCATCACGCCGTGCACCACCGCCAGTCCCAGGCCGGTGCCCTGGCCCACGGGCTTGGTGGTGAAGAAGGGTTCGAAGATGCGCGACTGGGTGCCGGCGTCCATGCCCGGGCCGTTGTCATGCACGCGCACGGCCACGTAGTCGCCCGCACTCAGGCCCAGGCTCTCGCGCATGCGCTGGTCGGGCTGGATCAGCGCAGCATCCACGCGAATGCGGCCACGGCGGCTGCCGATGGCGTGCACGGCGTTGGTGCACAGGTTCAGCACCGCTTGCTCCACCTGCGTGGCATCCGCCAATACGGGGGGCAGGTCGGGGGGGACATGCACGGTCAGCTCGATCTCGGGCGGCAGCGTGACCCTCAGCAGCCGTTCGGTGTCGTGCACCACCTCTGCCAGGGTGACGGCGGCACGCTTGGGCGGCTCGTTGCGGCTGAAGGTGAGGATCTGCCGCACCAGGTCGCGGGCGCGCCGGCCGGCCTTGTCGATTTCCAGCAGGCTTTCGTACATCGGCGTGCCGGGCGGGCAATCGGCTTTGGCCAGCTCCACGTTGCCCAGGATCGCATGCAGGATGTTGTTGAAGTCGTGCGCGATACCGCCGGCCATGGTGCCGACGGCCTGCATCTTGTGCGACTCGCGCAGCTGTCCCTCCAGCGCGTTGCGGCGGGCTTCTTCGCGCTTACGGGCCGTAAGGTCGCGGGCAAACACGGTGGTGGTCTCGCCTTCCGCATGGCGCTCGAACGACACGCTGATCTCCACCGCCAGCTCGCGGCCTGATGCCGTGAGCGCCGTCATCTCCCCCAGAGCCGCCTGCGTGGTCAGTTGCGCGAACGCCAGCACCTGCTGGGCCTCGGGCAGAAAGCGGCTCAACGGGCTGCCCAGCGCGTCGCTGGTGGCGCACTGGAACAGCATCGCCGCCGTGGGGTTGAACACGGTGATGCGCTCGTGCTGGTCCACGCAGATGATCGCGTCGAGCGCGGAGTTGATCACCGCTTCCAGCCGGCGCTCGCTGGTGTGCAGTTGCACGTTGCGCTCCTGCAGCTCCTGTGCGCTGCGCTGCAGGGCCTGGCGTTCGGCCAGCAGCGGCCCCTGGTCGATCACGGCGCACAGAAACTGCGTGAGCGGCGCGTCCTGCTCGGAGCGCGACTCGATGCGCGCGATGTGCAGGTCGCCAGTGATATGGCGGCCCTCGCTGATGTGGAACACAACCTCCGTGGCCTCGGCCGTGCCCATGGCCCGCGCCTGGTCGAAGGCCTCGCGCACACGCGGCGCGTGGCTGTCGCTCACGAAGGGCATCAGTGCCGTCAGGGGACGGTCCGTCTCGCGCGGTTGGAACGAGCGCTGTGCCATGGAGTTGGCCTGGACCACCATGTCATGCTCGTCCACCACCATAAGCGACAGCGGCACGCTGGAAAACAGGGCCTCGAATCGCTCGGAAGCGCTTTCGGCCGCGGCCTGGCTGTAGCGCAGCACCTGGTTTTGCGCCTCCAGCTCGGCCTGTGAGGCGCGCAGCTGCGCAATCAGCTCGGCCACGTCGCCGCTGGCCCGTTGAGGGCCGCGGCGCTCCGGCTGCTCAGGGGGGGACGAGGCAGGCTCCGCGGCGGGAAACAGCAGGGACAGGTCGGGGCGGCTCATGGGAATCGGGCAATCCGCAGGCCTGCCAGTGTACGCGTCTGCCTGGTGCCCTACAGGCCGGTGCCGCTGCCTCGTTCAGCGGCGCACCGACAGCAGCTCGATCTCGAAATTCAGCGTGGCGTTGGGCGGAATCACGCCGCCCGCGCCGCGCGCGCCATACGCAATCGCCGGCGGGCAGGTCAGCTTGGCCTTACCGCCCGGCTTCATGCGCTGCACGCCTTCGGTCCAGCAGGGGATGACGCGGTTCAGCGGGAACTCGGTCGGCTCGCCGCGCTTGTAGGAGCTGTCGAACTCCTTGCCGTCGGGGACGGTGCCGCGGTAGTGCACCTTGACGGTGTCGGTGGCCTTGGGTGATTCACCGCTGCCGTCCTTGAGCGATTCATAGACCAGGCCGCTGCCGGTGGTGACGGCAGGGGCCTGCGCCTGGGCTGCGGAGGCGAGGGCAAGCGATGCGAGCAGTGCGAGAAGGGGGCGCATGGGTCAAATGTTCAGAAGCAACAAAGGCCCGATGGTAGGGCCTTTGTGAATGCCTGTGCGGAGAAGGCCGTCAGCCCAGTTCGCTCACCGGAACACAGCTGCAGAACAGGTTGCGGTCGCCGTAGACGTTGTCCACACGGCCCACGGGGCTCCAGTACTTGTTCTGGCGCAGGGCGGCAACGGGATAGGCTGCCGCATCGCGCGGGTAGGGGTGCTGCCAGTCGGCTGCCAGCAGGCACTCGGCCGTGTGGGGCGCGTTCTTGAGAGGGTTGTCGTCCTGCGGCCAGGTGCCGGCCTCGATCTGGCGGATCTCGCGCCGGATGGCGATCATCGCGTCGATGAAGCGGTCCAGCTCAAACAGCGTCTCGCTCTCGGTGGGCTCCACCATCAGCGTGTTGGGCACGGGGAACGACAGCGTGGGTGCGTGAAAGCCGTAGTCGATCAGGCGCTTGGCCACGTCCTCGGCCATCACGCCGCTGGTGTCCTTCAACTGGCGCAGGTCCAGGATGCACTCGTGCGCCACATGGCCGTTGGCGGAAGCGTACAGCGTGGGATAGTGGTCCTTCAGGCGCGCGCTGATGTAGTTGGCGCTCAAGATCGCTGTCTCGGTCGCGGCCTGCAGACCGTCGGCACCCATCATGCGGATGTACATCCAGCTGATGGGTAAAACGGCTGCATTGCCCAAGGGAGCTGCGCTGACAGCTCCTGTTTTGGAAGCAATGCCGCCCGTGGCATGGCCGGGCAGGTAGGGCACGAGGTCCTCCACCACGCACACCGGGCCCACGCCGGGGCCGCCGCCGCCGTGGGGGATGCAGAAGGTCTTGTGCAGGTTCAGGTGGCTCACGTCACCGCCGAACTCGCCCGGCGCGGCCACGCCGACCAGGGCGTTCATGTTGGCGCCGTCCACATACACGCGCCCGCCGTGGCGATGCACCAGCTCGCACAAGGCCTTCACCTGGGTCTCGAACACGCCATGCGTGCTGGGGTAGGTGATCATCACGCAGGCGAGGTTGGCGCTGTGCTTCTCGCATTGGGCTTGCAGGTCCGCCATGTCGACGTTGCCGTTTTCATCGCACTTGGTCACCACGACCTGCATGCCCACCATCTGGGCGCTGGCGGGGTTGGTGCCGTGCGCGCTACTGGGGATCAGGCAGATGTTGCGGTGGGCGTGCCCCTGCGCCGCGTGGTAGGCCTTGATGGCCAGCAGGCCGGCGTATTCGCCCTGGCTGCCTGCGTTGGGCTGCAGGCTGATGCCGGCGTAGCCCGTGGCCTGGCACAGCCAGGCGCGCAGTTGCTCGTCGAGCAGGCGGTAGCCTTCGAGCTGGTCGGCCGGGGCGAACGGGTGCACGTTGGCGAACTCGGGCCAGGTGATGGGGATCATCTCGCTGGTGGCGTTGAGCTTCATGGTGCACGAGCCCAGCGGGATCATGGTGCGGTCCAGCGCCAGGTCCTTGTCGGACAGCTGGCGGATGTAGCGCAGCATGCCGGTTTCGGAATGGTGGGTATTGAACACCGGGTGCGTCATGAAGCGGCTGGTGCGCGCCAGAGCGTCGGGGAACAGCGCCGGTGCGCCGGCCGCGTCCATCGCCTCGATGGTGGGCAGTTGCTGGCCGTCCCGCGCAAAGATCTTCCACAGCAGCTCGATATCGGCGCGGGTGGTGGTCTCGTCCAGCGAGATGCACAGGTATTTATTCCAGGCTTTTCGCAGGTTTGCGCCCATCTGGACTGCGCGAGCAGCTATTGAATCCGTAGCATCCTTGGTGTGCAGGCTGAGTGTGTCGAAGGCCGAGCCATGGTGGCGGCTGGTGAACCCCAGCTGCGCCAGGCCGCGGCTCAGGATGGCGGTGAAGCGCGCCACGCGGCGGGCGATGCGCGTGAGGCCCTCGGGGCCGTGGTACACGGCGTACATGCTGGCGATCACGGCCGGCAGCACCTGGGCCGTGCAGATGTTGCTCGTGGCCTTCTCGCGGCGGATGTGCTGCTCGCGCGTTTGCAGCGCCAGGCGGTAGGCGGGCTTGCCGTGCACGTCCACGCTCACGCCCACCAGGCGGCCGGGCAGGCTGCGCTTGAATTCGTCGCGGCAGGCCATGAAGGCGGCGTGCGGTCCGCCGGCGCCCATGGGCATGCCAAAGCGCTGGGTGGAGCCCACCACGATGTCGGCGTCCCACTCGCCGGGGGCCTTGAGCAGCGTGAGCGCCAGCAGGTCGGTAGCGAAGATGGCGGCGGCCTGTTTGGCGTGGATGGCGTCCACGTCGGCCTGCCAGTCCTGCACCCAGCCGCTGCTGGCAGGGTACTGGATGAGGGCGGCGAAGAAGTCGCCGGCCAGGGCCGCCTGCCATTCCTCCTGGGAATTGGCCACCACCACGGTGATGCCGATGGGGGCGGCGCGGGTCTGGATGACTTCGATGGTCTGCGGGTGCGCATCGCCGGCCACGATGAAGACGTCGCTCTTGGACTTGACCGAGCGCTTAGCCAGCGTCATGGCCTCGGCGGCAGCGGTCGCCTCGTCGAGCATGGAGGCGTTGGCGATGGGCATGGCCGTGAGGTCGCACACCATGGTCTGGAAGTTGAGCAGCGCCTCCATGCGGCCCTGGGAGATCTCGGCCTGGTAGGGCGTGTAGGCCGTGTACCAGGCAGGGTTTTCCAGCACGTTGCGCAGGATGACGCCCGGCGTGTGCGTGCCGTAGTAGCCCTGGCCGATGAAGCTCTTGAGGATGCGGTTCTTCGACGCAATGGCCTGGAGTTCAGCCAGCGCTGCGGCCTCGGTGGCCGGCGCGGGCAGGTCCATGGGGCGCTGGCGCGCGATGGAGCGCGGCACGATGGAATCAATGAGCGCGCGGCGCGAAGCCTCGCCGATCACCGACAGCATGTGTGCTTCGTCGGCGGCGTCGATGCCAATGTGGCGGGGCAGGAATTCAGCGGCGTTTTCGAGCGCCGCCAGGGGCAGGGGGGAGGGCATCTGCATGGCGAGGGACCAGTCTCAAGAGCGATGGGGCGGTGCGGCGGCGCCGTGTGCACGGCGCCGCGGGTGCATCAGGCGTTCTGGGCGAAGGCGGTATAGGCCGTTTCGTCCATCAGGCCGGCGAGCTGGCCGGCGTCGCTGAGCTTGACCTTGAAGAACCAGCCCGCGCCCAGCGGGTCCGAGTTGGCCAGGGACGGGTCGGCGCGCAGGGCCTCGTTGACCTCGACGATTTCGCCGGACACGGGCATGTAGACATCGGCAGCGGCCTTGACGGACTCGACCACACCGGCCACGTCGCCCTGGGCAAAGGTGGTGCCCACCGCGGGCAGGTCCACGAACACCACATCGCCCAACGCATCCTGCGCGTGGACGGTGATGCCGACGACGGCCGCGGCCGGGTCGGCTGCGTTGATCCATTCATGGTCTTTGGAAAACTGGATGCTCATGAGGGGCTCCGGGAAGAAGAGGTGGAAGGAAAAGGTTTGAGAGTGGTCAGCCCGCACTGTAGCCGGGCTGACCTGGGCGCGGTGGCAGTTCGCCGTGGTGAATTCAGCCGCGGTAGTAGCGTGTGGGAACAAAGGGCGTGGCAGCCACTTCCATGGGCACGGCCTTGCCGCGCACCATGGCGTTCACACGGGTGCCGGGGGCGGCATGGGCGGGCATTACGTAGGCCAGGGCGATGGGCTTGTCGGCAGTGGGGGCCAGCAGGCCGCTGGTGACTTCGCCGATGCGCTCGCCCGACTCGTTTTGCAACTCGGTGTGCTCACGCACGGGCACGCGCTCCAGCGCCACCAGGCCCACGCGCTTGCGCGTGAGAGTGGCCGGGCTGTCGATCTGGGCCAGCACCTTGTCGGCACCAGGAAAACCGCCAGCGCGCGCGCCGCCTGTACGGCGCACCTTCTGGATGGCCCAGTTCAGGCCGGCTTCGGGCGGGGTGGTGGTGGTGTCGATGTCGTTGCCATACAGACACAAGCCGGCTTCCAGGCGCAGCGAATTGCGTGCACCCAGGCCGATGGGCTTGACCTCGGGCTGGGCCAGCAGCGTGCGCGCCAGGGCCTCGGCCTGCGCGGCGGGCACCGAGATCTCGAAGCCGTCCTCTCCGGTGTAGCCGCTGCGCGTCACGAAGCACTGCGCCCCGGCGATGTCGCAATGCCCGCCGGTCATGAACACCAGTTTGTCCACGCCTGGTGCCAGACGCGCGAGCACCGCAGCCGCCTGTGGGCCCTGCAGCGCGAGCAGGGCCTGGTCGGGCATGGGAATCACCTGGCAGCGTTGGCCGATGCGCGCCTGGATGTGGGCAATGTCGCCCACCTTGCAGGCGCCGTTGACGATTACGAAGAGCTCGTCCTGCGCCATGCGGAAGAACATGAGGTCGTCGATGATGCCGCCCTCGTCATTGAGCAGCAGGCCGTAGCGCTGCTTGCCTACGGGCAGGTCGACCACGTCCACGGGCATCAGCGTCTCGAACGCGGCTGCGGCGTCAGGGCCGACCAGCTTGAGCTGCCCCATGTGCGACACGTCAAACAGGCCGGCCGCCGTGCGCGTGTGGTGGTGCTCGGCCATTAGGCCCATGGGGTATTGCACGGGCATGGAGTAGCCGGCGAAGGGCACCATGCGGGCGCCCAGTTCGATGTGCAGGGCGTTGAGGGGAGTGGTGAGCAGGTCGGACATGGCGGACATGGCAATGGGCGAAGGCAAATGGTGGAGCGATCTCTCGATCGCCGATTTGCCCCGCTGTCCGCTTTACCTGAGAGATTCACCCCGCCTGCATGGCATGTCACGGGGCTTGCTCCTTCGGTGGGCCGCATGCTGCTGCGGCCTCTCTCCAGCAAGGGAAACACCCGCATCCCTGCGGGCGTGTCGCCAGTCCTTTTGCCTGAGCGTTCGGCTGCTGCCTGCGCCTTCGGCGGCCTGGCCCTGATGGGCGCAGACTCTCTCCTGACGGGACGAATTCTATCTATTTTGCGTACACGAGATCACGCAGGGCCAGCGAAAGCGATGGCACGTAGGTGATGACCAGGAGGCACAGCAGGACCACGCCCACGAACGGCAGCAGGTGGGCGACGATGCGATCCAGAGAGATGCGCGCCACCGTGCATGCCGCGAACAGGTTCACGCCAAAGGGCGGCGTGATCATGCCCAGCGCCAGGTTCACCACCATGATCAGCCCGAAGTGCACCGGGTCCACGCCGAAGTGCTGGGCCACCGGCGCCAGGATCGGCGCCAGCACGATGATGGCGGCGCTGGTCTCGATGAACATGCCGATCACGAACAGCGCGGCATTCACGCCCAGCAGGAACAGCGCGGGCGACTGCAGCACCTCCTGCAGCCAGCGGCCGATGGCGTCCGGCACGCCAGCGCGCGTGATGAGGAAGGCAAACAGGCCCGCATTGGCAATGATGAACATGATCACTGCCGACGAGATGGCCGACTTGCGCAGGATGGCGAACAGGTCCGCGACGCGGATCTCGCGGTAGATCAGCATGCCCACCACCAGCGCGTAGAACACGGCCACGGCAGAGGCCTCGGTAGGCGTGAACACGCCGCCGTAGATGCCGCCCAGGATGATGACCGGCATCAGCAGTGCCCAGCCCGCCTGCAGCAGCGCGCGGCCGAAGGGCATGCGCCCGTCGCCGTCATGCTTGCCCCAGCCCTTGTACTTGCAATACGCCCAGACGAACAACATCAGCGCACCGCTGATGAGGATGCCGGGGCCGAAGCCGGCGATGAACAGCTCGCCAATCGACACCTCGGCCGCCACACCGTACAGGATCATGGGGATGGACGGCGGGATGATCACACCCAGCTCGGCACTGGTGGCTTGCAGCGCGGCCGCGTAGCTGGTGGGGTAGCCATGCTTGATGAGCGCAGGAATCAGGATGGCGCCGATGGCGAACGTGGTCGCCACCGATGACCCTGAGACGGCCGCGAAGATCATGCAGGTGAGCACGCAGGTCATGGGCAGGCCGCCCTGCACGCCGCCCACGATGCTCTTGGCAAACTCCACGAGCCGGCGCGAAATACCGCCGGTCTCCATGAGGTTGCCCGCCAGGATGAAGAACGGAATGGCTGCGAGCGGAAACTTGTTGATGGAGGCGAACATCTCCTTCACGGAGATCAGCATGTTGGCGTTCGCCACTTGGATGCCCAGGATGGAGGCCAGCCCGATGGAGACGGCCACGGAGATGGTGAGCGCGAAGCACAGCACCATGGTGGAGATCATGACCGTGGTCATAGGGCCCCCACGCGCGTCATTTCATGTACTCGTCGCCCCCCGTGGGGGTCGCTCGCTTGCTTGAGGTGGCTCTGCGCGGCGCTCATTGGGCAGTCTCCAGTTCATGGCGCTGCGGGTCGATCAGATTGCCCACGATGCCGAGGATGCTGAACAGCCCACCCACGGGCATGGCCAGATAGGCCCAGAACATGGAAACCGACTCCAGCCCTGCCATCGACTGCACGCCGCCGCGGCGCGCGTAGTCCCACCCCCACCAGATGATCACGGCGATGAGCGCCAGCGCTGCCAGGCACACCACCCAGTCCAGCACGCGGCGCAGCGGGCGCGGGCTCCAGCGGTAGAGCACGTCGACGCTGACCATGGCGCCCTGCCGGAATGCCATGGGAATCGCCAGGAACACCATCCAGATCAGGCTGAAGCGGATCAGCACCTCGGTCCACTCGGCCGGCTCTTCGAAAACGAAACGCATCAGGATCTGGAACATGCCGAGCGCCGAGGCCAGCGCCAGCATGGCGCAGGCGCCCCACATGGCGACGGCGGTGCTCCAGCGCTCGCAGGAGAGGAAGAAGGTTTTCATGCGCACTCACGAAAATATGAATAAAAACGCCCGTGGCGCATGATCCACGGGCGGTAGCAGCTACTGAAAAGTGAGCGTCACTTGTAGTTGCGGATCTTGTCGAGGTTGGCCTTGCCGAACTCTTTCTCGAACTGCGCGTTCACGGGCGCGAGCGCGGCGACAAACTTGGACTTGTCCAGATCGTCGATCACCGTCATGCCCTTGGCGCGCAGGTCGGCCACGCCCTTGGCGTCGTCCTCGTCCACGCGAGCGCGGTTGGCCTTGGTGCCCTCCTTGGCGGCGTCGATGAAGGCCTGCTTGTCCGCAGGGGAGAGCTTGTCGAACACCGCCTTGTTCATCACGAAGAGGCAGGGCGAGTACACGTGACCCGTCAGCGAGAGGTGCTTTTGTACTTGGTCGAACTTGGCCGAGATGATGACGGGCAGGGGGTTTTCCTGGCCGTCCACCGTGCCTTGTTGCAGGGCAGTGAACACTTCGGGGAAGGCCATGGGCGTGGTGATGATGCCGAAACCCTTGTACGCGGCGATGTGCACCGGGTTCTCCATGGTGCGCATCTTCAGGCCCTTCAAGTCCTCGGGCGTCTTCACGTCGCGCTTGCTGTTGGTCATGTGGCGAAAGCCATTCTCCGCCCAGGCCAGCGCCTTGAAGCCCTTGGCATCGAATTTGGTCAGCAGGTCCTGGCCGATCGGGCCGTCAAGCACGGCGCGGGCGTGGGCCTTGTCACGGAACAGGAAGGGCACGTCCAGGATCTTGGTCTCGGGCACGAAGTTGGGCACGGGACCGGTGGAGCTGAAGGCCAACTCCTGCGTGCCCAACTGCACCGCTTCGATGGATTCGCGCTCGCCGCCCAGCGCGCCGTTGTAGAAGGTCTGCACCTTGTAGCGCCCGCCGGTGCGCTTTTCGACCTCCTTGGCAAACGTGTCGATGGCGACGCCCTGGTGGGAGTTCTGCGCCGTCGAGATGCTGATGCGCATTGTGGTTTGTGCCAAGGCCGTTGCGGCCATGCCCAGTGCCAAGCCCAGGCCCAGCGCAAGTTTGGTCAGCTGCATGTTGTCTCCTGTGAATCTGCGGGTGCTGCCGAAAAATTATGGCAATGCAACATGACGCAGGTCATAGGGGTTTGCGCGGGGACTTGAGAAGGCCGCCTTGACCCGTCTTGCCAAGTCCCCGCCCAGCGGTAACCGGGCGGGGTCTCGTCAATGTCGTGCGCCCCGGTAAGAGCGCCTTGATGGAGAAGAAGTATGCGCCGCGGGTTGTGGATGAATTTGCTGAATTTCTCTATAAAAACCTACATTGAAGAAAAATTTTCTGCAGTATCTAGGTTTCACGAATAATGCAGCACATGGATCGCCTAGACAGAAAAATTCTCTCCGTCCTGCAAGGCAATGCACGCGCCAGCCTGCAAGAGATCGGCGCCGCCGTCGGCCTGAGCCCCTCGCCGTGCTGGGGCCGCATCAAGAAGATGGAGGAGGCCGGCGTGATCGAAGGCTATACCGTGCGCCTGAACCCGCTGGCGCTGGACCTGGGCGACACGGTGCTGGTGCAGGTGACGCTGGACAGCCATTCGGACAACACGCTGGAAAAGTTCGGCGAGATGCTTGCCAGCATCCCGGAAGTGGTGGAGGCGCACCTGGTCTCTGGCGACTACGATTACCTGCTGCGCGTGGTGGTCAAAGACACGCGCGACTACGAGCGCCTGCTGCGCGAGAAGCTTTACAGGATCAAGGGTATACGCCACAGCCGCTCGAGCTTCGTGTTGCGCACGCTCAAGAAGGCGGACCTGCCCCTGTTCCCGGGTTAACACTTCTCGCGGCGATTGGCCGTCAGAACTTCCACGTCACGTCCAGGCGTACGTTGCGGCCCGGCTCGGCGAAGCCCCGGCCACTGATGGCGCCAGCGGTACTCACGTAGTAGGCGTAGCTACCCTGGTCGTAGTAGAACTTGTTGAGCAGGTTGCGCGCGCCGAAGGTCACGCGCAAGCGGTCGTTGCCGTAGGGCAGCCAGTTGACGTAGACGTCGTGCACGCCAAAGCCGGGCTTGTGCTTGGTGGCGGTGCGGCTTTCGGAAATCAGATATTCGGTCGAGGTCTTGGATTCCACGAAGCGCCCAAACCATTCCAGGTCCAGGTTCCACGTGGGGATGCGGTAGCCCAGGTTCAGGTTCCAACTGCGGCCGGTGGACACGCCCAGCCCGTAGGCCTCGTCGCCCAGGTCGTAGCCGTTGAGCTGGGGCTTGGCGCTGGCCACAGCAAGACCGCTGCGCCACACGCTGCGATTCCATGCCACACCGACCTCGTAGCCTGAGGACTTCATCGTACCTACGTTGGCCACGGCCCAGGTTGCGCCGGTGGTGGTGGAGATGAAGTTGCGGATCTGCTGGCGGAACACGGTGGCTTTAGCGCTCCACGGGCCCTCGTTGTAGTTCACGCCCAGCTCGACGTTGCGGGCCTTTTCTGGCTGCAGTCCGGGGTCGTTCCGCCAGCGGGTGTTGTCCACATAGAACGCCTCCTTGAGTCCCGCGCCGCGCAGGGCGGTGCCTGCGGACGCGCGCACGCTCAGCGCGTCGGTCGCCATCCAGGTCAGAGACATGTTGGGGCTCAAGCCGCGGCTGGAGATACGCTGCGCGTGGTTGTCGGTGTAGCCGTACCAGTCGTAGCGCGCGCCCGCCCCCAGGAGGAACTGGTCGCCCAGTGGGATGCTGCCTTCGGCGAACAGTCCCTTCACGCTGCTTTCTTCGCGCCCGTTGCTGGTGGATGCGGCGGGCGGGCGGGCATGGACGGCGTTCATCTCGAAGCGATGGATGTTCAGTCCGTAGCGCACGGTGGCGTCCGCCACGCGG
The DNA here is from genome assembly GCF_030503915.1 of Diaphorobacter sp. C33. Classification (NCBI taxonomy): domain Bacteria; kingdom Pseudomonadati; phylum Pseudomonadota; class Betaproteobacteria; order Burkholderiales; family Comamonadaceae; genus Diaphorobacter; species Diaphorobacter sp. C33. The sequence continues at coordinate 1,250,609 of NZ_CP129980.1, read as the reverse complement.
GTGGCGGCTTTCAGGTTCAGCCCGCTGGAGGCGATCTCTTCGCCGAACTGATGACCCAGCGGCTTGTTGAACTGCGGCTGCGCGGCCGTCGTGATGCGCGTGACCTTCATCGTGTCGGAGAACAGTCCTAACTCCATGGCCGGAAGGGTGCGCGTGCCGTCATAGCGGTAGGTGACGGTGAGCGTGTCACGCGTGGTCTTCTGGGGCATGAGCGAATTTCCCTGGCCCTGCCAGAAGTTGGGGCGCAGGTAGCGCGAACCCTCGTCCTGCACGGCCTGATAGCCCAGCGTGAGGCGGTGGCCGGCGGCGATGCGCCAGTTGAGCTTGCCCAGCCCGCTGCTTTGCTTGGAGCCGCTGTGCGTCTGCCGGATGCCGTCGCCCGCCTGGTAATCATCGTTGTCGTCACGGTTGGCGGACACCAGAAAGTCCACGCTCTCGCCCGCCAGGCCGTACAGCGCCGCGCCCCAGCGGTGCCCGTCGTTGGATGCCACGCCGCCGCGCACGCTGGCGCCAAAGGTCTGGCCGTCGCGCAGAAGCTGCCGGCCATCCTTGGTGGTCATGCGGATGGAGCCTGCCAGGGCCCCCGGCCCGGCACTCGCGGGTGTGGCTCCGCGGTCAATCTCCACGCTGTGGATGAGTTCCGGGTCGATCAGCAGGCGGGACTGGTGGTGGAACGCCCGGCCGCTCTGCGCCGCGCCGTCCAGCGTGGTGTTGAGCATGGAATCCTCCACGCCCCGGATGTAGAGTTTTTGTGCGATGGCCGCACCGCCACCCACCGACACGGCGGGCTCGTCGCGCAGCATCTCACCCAGGCTGCGCGCCGCGTGGGTCTGCACAGCTTCGCTGGTGACGGTGGTGGTCACGTCGGACACGAGTTTTTCCTGCACGCTGACAGTGGCGAGTGTGGGCTCCTGCGCCAGCGCGAGAGAGGCCGAGAACAGGCCGGGCAGGGCCAGAAGCAAGGGGTAGGGGCAAGGGTGTTTCACGAACATGGAAGAGGGAGCGCCTGGTAGGTGTGGCGAGACCGCTGAGATTGAGAATGGTTATCAACTAGCGTGTAGTATCGGGACAGCTCCGTTCTTCTTCTTTTGCGCTGACAGGGAATATGTTTGCCGCGACAAAAACCTTTGCCTCGATCGTGAATCGCCGGCAGGCCGAGCCCCAGGCGGGGGAAATGACGGCCCTGCTGCTGGACCGGCTGGCGCACGGTGGGGCTCTGAGCGGGCCCGAGCAGGCCGTCGGCGGTTCCGTGTTCAACGGCACGCTGTCCCTGGCCGAACTGCGCGCCGGGTTCTTCCTGCACCGCACGGACATCGCGTACCTGCGTGGCTTGACCAGCCGCTTCCCGCTGACCAAGAGCGGGATCAAGATCGTGTTCAAGCTGCAGGGCGGCGGCAGGCTGCGCATCGGCCCCCTGGCCCTGCCGGTGGCGGTGCCCCCAGGCGGGGGTGCCCGGGCGGCCGTGGTGGCACTGCGCGGGCCGGCGCCGTACGAGCACCGCTGCCGCGCGCCGTCGCGCGAGCGCATGCTGGTTCTCACGCTGACGCCGCACTGGCTGGACAAGGCGGGGCTGGGCCACCTGAACGCGCTGCCCCACCTGTCCATGACGGCGTGGGCGCCTTCGTCCAGGGCGGTGTACGTTGCCGAGCAGTTGTTGGCAGAGGGCCAGTTGCAGGACGGGCCGCTCAGCGGGCTGCAGCAGGAGTGCCTGACGCTCGAACTGGTCATCGAGGCGCTGGCGCAGTGGGTCGCGCCCGCCAATTCCGCCGCCGCATGCGAGGCAGCCGGATTGCGGCCAACCGCGTACCAGCGGGCATGCCATCTGCGCGACTGGCTCGACAGCGGCGCCGCTGACTCCCTCACCATGGGCGCAATCGCGCGGCACATGGGCTGCAACGCCAGCACCCTGCAAACGCAGTTCCGCCAGGCATTCGGCAAGCCCATCTTCGAACACTTGCGCGAAGGCCGCTTGCGCAGGGCGGCCGATGCCATCACGGCACAGGGCATCACCGTGGCGCAGGCGGCGGACTTGGCGGGCTACCGCAGCCCTGCGAATTTCTCCACCGCCTTTCGCCGGCTCTACGGCTTTTCGCCCAAAAATCTCCGCGCGAAGCGGTGACTACCGCGCGGCGCACGCTTCCCGTATTTGAAGCGAAATTGCCCTCTAGCGCTTTCCTGAAACGCGCTAGTAGCTATTAATAGAGAAGCATCAGCCGAGCAGCAGCGCGTCGTCGGCCAGCTTCTCGCCGCGCACCTTCTCGAACATCTGCAGCAGGTCGGGCACGTCCATACGCGCGCGTTCGTCGCCCGAGACGTCCAGCACCACCTGCCCCTGGTGCAGCATGACGGTGCGCTGGCCTACGTCCAGCGCCTGGCGCATGCTGTGCGTGACCATCATGGTGGTGAGCTGGTTCTCGGCCACGATGCGGGCCGTGAGCTGCAGCACGAAATCGGCCGTGCGTGGGTCCAGCGCGGCGGTGTGCTCGTCCAGCAGCAGGATGCGCGAGGGCTGCAATGCCGCCATGAGCAGGCTCACGGCCTGGCGCTGGCCGCCCGACAGCAAACCGATGCGGTCGGTGAGGCGATTCTCCAGGCCCAGGCCCAGCGTGGCCAGGCGTTCGCGAAACATGGCGCGTTCAGACTGCTTGACGGCGCCGCGCAGGCCGCGACGCGTGCCGCGCTGCTGGGCCAGGGCCATGTTCTCCTCGATGGTGAGGTCTTCGCAGGTGCCGGCCATGGGGTCCTGGAACACGCGCGCCACGCGGCGGGCGCGCTCCCACACGGGCTGGCGCGTCACGTCCTGGTTGTCGATGGCGATGCGGCCGGTGTCCACCGACAGGTCGCCCGAGATGGCATTCAGGAAGGTGGATTTGCCTGCCCCGTTGGAGCCGATGACGGTGACGAACTGACCCGCCGGGATGTCCAGCGACATGCCGCGCAGCGCGCGCGTCTCGATGGGCGTGCCGGGGTTGAAGGTGATGAAGAGGTCTTGTGCGCTCAGCATGGGGAGAGCCTTCCTTTCAGCGGCCGCGTGCGGCCAGCTTGCGCTTGAGCTGCGGAATCACGAGGGCGATGGTGACCAGCACGGCAGTCACCAGGTTGAGGTCCTGCGCCTTCAGGCCGATGAAGTCGCTGTTGAGCGCCAGCGCGATGAAGAAGCGGTACACGATGGCGCCAATGATCACGGCCAGCGTGGCCAGCACCAGGCGGCGCGAGGGCAGGATGCTCTCGCCCACGATCACGGCGGCCAGGCCGATGACGATGGTGCCGATGCCCATGGAAATGTCCGAGCCGCCCTGCGTCTGCGCGAACAGCGCGCCCGCCAGTGCCACCAGCGCGTTGGATACGGCCATGCCCAGCAGCACCATGGCGCCGGTGTTGATGCCCTGCGCGCGGGCCATGCGCGCGTTAGAGCCGGTGGCTCGGATGGCCAAGCCGCGTTCGGTGGCGAAGAACCAGTCCATGAACAGCTTGGCCGCGATCACGATCACCAGCAGGATCATTGGGCGCGACCAGTAGTCGTCCAGGCCCGGCGGCTGCAGCAAGGTGAACAGCGTCTCGTCGTTGATCAGCGGTACGTTGGGGCCGCCCATGATGCGCAGGTTGATGGAGTACAGCGCGATCATCATCAGAATGGACGCCAGCAGGTCCATGATCTTCAGGCGCACGTTCAGCCAGCCCGTGACCAGGCCGGCAACAGCCCCCGCCGCGGTGGCGGCCACCGTGGCCACGTAGGGGTTATGGCCGGTGGAAATGAGGATGGCGCAGACCGCGCCGCCCAGCGGGAAGCTGCCGTCCACCGTCAGGTCGGGAAAGCGCAGCAGCCGGAACGAGATGAAGACGCCCAGCGCGACCAGGCTGAAGATCAGGCCGATCTCGACGGCACCCAGCAGGGAAAAGAGTGACATGGACAGTGGCGGATAGAAAACAAAGCAGGAGCCATGGCGCCATGGCTCCTGCGTGGGGTGCCAGTGGCCCGGGCTGCCGCGGCGGCCCGGCCTTGGCGCGAAGGTTTATTGGACCACTTGCGTGGCGGATTTCACCAGCGCGTCGGAGAGCTTCACGCCCTGCTTCTCGGCGGCGCCGGGGTTCACGAACAGTTCCATCTTCGTGCTGACTTCAGGCTTGATGTCGCCGGGCTTTTCGCCCTTGAGCAGGCGCACCACCATGCGGCCGGTCTGTTCGCCCAGGTCGCGGTAGTTGATGCCCAGGGCGGCGATGGCGCCGCGCTTGACGCTGTCGGTGTCGGATGCCACCAGCGGCACCTTGGCCTCCTGGCCGACCTTCACCAGCGACTCGTAGGCCGAGACGACGTTGTTGTCCGTGTTGGTGTAGATCACGTCCACCTTGCCCACCAGGCTGCGCGCGGCGCTGCTCACGTCCACCGAGCGCGGGGCAGAAGCCTCCACCAGCGTCATGCCCATCTTGGGCAACAGTTGCTTGAGTTCCTTGACCACGACGACGGAGTTGGCCTCGCCCGGGTTGTAGACCATGCCCACGCGCTTGGCGCCGGGCACGACCTGCTTGACCAGGTCCATCTGCTTGTCCAGCGCCAGCATGTCGGACACGCCGGTCACGTTGGTCTTGGAGGGTTCCCAGTTCTTCACCAGCTTGGCGGCCACGGGATCCGTCACGGCAGAGAACACCACAGGCACGGTCTTGGTGGCAGCCACTACGGCCTGGGCAGAGGGCGTGGCGATGGCGACGATGGCGTCAGGCTTGTCACCCACGAACTTGCGCGCGATCTGCGCGGCAGTGCCCGTGTTGCCCTGGGCGCTCTGGTATTGCCACTTGAGGTTCTTGCCCTCTTCAAAGCCGGCGGCCTGCAACTGGGCCTTCACGCCGTCGCGGATCGAGTCCAGGGCGGGGTGCTCCACGATGGCGGTCACGGCAACGGACTTTTGCTGCGCATGCGCCACGGGCGCGAGGGCGGCTGCGGCCAGGGCGATAGCGCCCAGGGGCGCCCAAGACAAACTCTTCATAACGGTTCACTCTCCAATTGAACGTGCGGTGTTTTCCTGTGTTTGTAGTACCAGGCCGGCGCAGGAACCACGCGCGGCCTTGTGGGGAGTCTACCGTTTGCCTGCCGTCCGTGGACGGAACGGGCGCTGCAGCACTTTGGTGTCAAAAGTGCCTCCACGGCTTTTCAGTCAAGCGCTAACAGCTATTAAAAATATAGCATTGCGCAGCAGCCCCTTGGTTACATGCCCGAATAGTTCGGACCGCCGCCGCCTTCCGGCGTGACCCAGACGATGTTCTGCGTCGGGTCCTTGATGTCGCAGGTCTTGCAGTGCACGCAGTTCTGGGCGTTGATTTGCAGGCGTTGTGCGCTGCCGCCCTTGGCTTCGTCCGGCACGAACTCATATACGCCGGCCGGGCAGTAGCGCGCCTCGGGGCCGGCGTACTTGGCCAGGTTCACATTCACCGGCACGCTGGCGTCCTTGAGCGTCAGATGCGCGGGCTGGTCCTCGGCGTGGTTGGTGTTGCTGATGAACACGCTGGACAGGCGGTCGAAGGTCAGCTTGCCGTCCGGCTTGGGATACACGATGGGCTTGCACTCGGCCGCGGGCTTCAGGTAGGCGTGGTCGGGCTTGTCGCGGTGCAGCGTCCATGGAATGTGGCCCTTGAGCACGAACTGCTCGATGCCGTTCATCACCGTGGCCGTGACCAGGCCCTTCTTGAACCAGGCCTTGAAGTTGCGTGCCTTGTTCAGTTCGGTGTAGAGCCAGCTGCCCTCGAAGGCCTTGGGATAGGCCGAGAGCTCATCATGCTGGCGGCCATTTTGAATGGCGTCATATGCCGCCTCGGCGGCCAGCATGCCGGTCTTGATGGCGGCATGGCTGCCCTTGATGCGGCTCACGTTCAGGAAGCCCGCCTCGCAGCCCACCAGCGCGCCGCCCGGGAACACGAACTTGGGCAGGCTCATCAGGCCGCCGGCCGTGATGGCGCGTGCGCCGTAGCCCAGGCGCTTGGCGGGCTTGATGCCCTTGGCCTCGTCGCCCTCCAGGTACCAGCGGATGTTGGGGTGGGTCTTCCAGCGCTGGAATTCCTCGAACGGGCTCAGGTAGGGGTTGCTGTAGTCCAGGCCGGTGATGAAGCCCAGCGTGACCTTGTTGTCCTCCAGGTGGTAGAGGAAGGCGCCACCGTAGGTGCTGTTGTCCATGGGCCAACCGGCGGTGTGCAGCACGAAGCCGGGCTGGTGGCGCTGGGGGTCGATCTCCCACAACTCCTTGATGCCGATGCCGTAGGTCTGGGGGTCGCTCTCCGCATCCAGCTTGTAGCGGGCGATGACCTGCTTGCCCAGATGACCACGCGCACCCTCGGCAAAGATGGTGTACTTGGCATGCAATTCCATGCCCAGCTGAAATTCGCTCGTGGGCTCGCCGTCCTTGCCCACCCCCATGTTGCCGGTGGCCACGCCCTTGACGGAGCCGTCTTCGTTGTAGAGCACTTCAGCGGCGGCAAAGCCGGGGAAAATCTCCACGCCCAGGCCTTCCGCCTGTTCGGCCAGCCAGCGCACCACGTTGCCCAGGCTGACGATGTAATTGCCGTGGTTCTGAAAGCACTGCGGCAGCAGGAAATTGGGCGTGCGCAGGGAGGACTTCTCGCCCAGGAACACCATGGCGTCGTCGGTCACGGGCTGGTTCAGCGGCGCGCCCTTGGCCTTCCAGTCGGGGATCAGTTCGGTCAATGCCTTCGGGTCCATGATGGCGCCGGACAGGATGTGCGCGCCCGGCTCGGAGCCTTTTTCGAGCACGACGACGGAAACGTCCTGGCCCTTCTCGGCCGCCAGTTGCTTCAGGCGGATGGCGGTGGCAAGCCCGCCGGGGCCGCCGCCGACGATCACCACGTCATATTCCATGGCTTCCCGGGGACCGTAGGTGCTCAGAATTTCGTCGTTCGTCATGGGTGTCTCTTCTGCTTCGATAGTGGAAAAAGGCAGGGTGCCGGCCTGTGGGAGCGATGGCCCTGTGTGGTGACCGATTGTATTCAGGCCGTCGCACAGGAATCGCACGGTCGTTCACTTCTCGCTGTGCCGTCCAGACACTTCATTTTGTGCAGTGCACAAGCGCAAACGGGGCGTTCGCGTACCTTCGCTTTATGGGGGAACGAACTGAAAAACGGCAAGCGATGCCCGCTTTTTCGAATCCCGCATTCCGTAATTTGGCAGCACTTTCGTTATGTGAAAGTGAAGGCCACGGCAAAACCCGAGTCTGGCACCGCGACGGCCAGCGCTGTGGTGTGGCAACCTGGCGAAAATTGGACGGGACACTAGGGTAAACACTTAGCTAGAGCAGGGGCATTCCGCGGGAGATGCTTGTTACCAGCCACTTCCGAATAAAGTCACACTTATTTACATTTGGCGGTTTTTCCTTCTCGTGTTTGCTTCACGGACGGTAAGTCAGCCGTTCACGTTCCGAGGTACACATGGAAAACTTTCGTATCGGCACCCGCCTGACGGCTGGGTTTGGCCTGCTCATCCTGTTTGCGGTGCTCATGCTCACAGTGGGGGTGTGGCAGTTGCAGGAGGTGGCCGGGAGCACGCGGCAAATCCTTTCTGTGCCGCTCCAGAAGGAACGGCTGGTGACCGACTGGTACGGAGTGATTCGCGCCAGCATCCAGCGTGCCACTGCTGTCGCGCGCAGCAGCGACGACTCGCTGACGGAGTTGTTCGCCGCAGAGAACGCCGCGTCGAGCAAGGAAACCAACGAACGGCAGGCCCAGTTCGTCAAGCTCATTTCCGGCAGCGAAGAGCAAGCCCTCTTTGACACTCTCAGTGGACACCGTCAGGCATACATCCAGGCCCGCGACGCCATCATCGCCGCCAAGAAGGGCGGGCAGGCAGAGCAGGTGACCACCTTGTTCGAGCGCCAGTTCGTTCCTGCCTCCCGTGGCTATCTGGAAAGCCTGGCGGCGCTGCGCGACTTCCAGCGGGCCAGTATCGATCGCACCGGGCAAGACATCGACAGCAGCGCTACCGCAAGCTCCTGGCTGATGGGCGGCATCGGGCTGGTGGTCCTGGTGGCGGGCATCGGTGTGGCCTGGATCCTTACCCACAGCATCACTGCGCCGTTGGCCCGCGCTGTCCAAGCAACGCAGGTGGTCGCCGCAGGAGACCTCACGCATGCCGTGCACTCCAGCGGCCGGGACGAAGGTGCCCAGCTGTTGCAAGCGCTGCAAGCCATGACCGACCGTTTGCGTACCATCGTAGGCGAGGTGCGCCAGGGCGCCGACAGCATTGCGGGCGCGTCGGCAGAGATTGCCGCAGGCAACCTGGACCTGTCCCGGCGCACGGAACAGCAAGCCAGTTCGCTGGAGGAAACGGCAGCTTCCCTGGAAGAGCTGACGTCGACGGTGCGTCAGAACGCCGACAACGCCCATCAAGCCAACCAGCTGGCGCGCACGGCGGCAGAGCAGGCCCAGCAAGGCGGCCAGGTGATGGACGATGTGATGCAGACCATGCGCGCCATCGACGCGTCGTCGCGCAAGATCGTGGACATCATTGGCGTGATCGACTCCATTGCCTTCCAGACCAACATCCTTGCGCTCAACGCGGCGGTCGAAGCGGCACGGGCCGGCGAGCAGGGGCGGGGGTTTGCCGTGGTGGCCTCCGAGGTGCGCTCATTGGCCGGCCGTTCGTCCGAAGCGGCGAAGGAGATCAAGGACTTGATCGGACGTTCGGTCGATACCGTCGAGGCGGGTAACCAACTCGTGGCGAAGGCCGGCACATCCATCCAGGACATCATTCGCAGCGTTGACCAGGTGAGCGCTCTGGTGGGCGAAATCAGTGCGGCAAGCCGTGAACAGAGCTCGGGCATCGAGCAGGTGAATATCGCGGTGGCGCACATGGACCAGGCGACGCAGCAGAATGCCGCGCTCGTCGAAGAGGCCACCGCTGCGACGCAATCGCTGCAGGGCCAGGCGGCGCAAGTGGCCCAGGCCGTAGGGGTCTTTCGCGTTGATTCCTCGGCAGTCGCGTTGCCGGCACCGCAGGCCTGATCCTGGATACCACCGCACACCCCGCCGGGCCCCCGGGGCCTGGCGCTGGCGTAAGGGCAACGGCTGGCTTACCTGGGCGTCAGCAACAGCCGCGCCTCGAACCCGCCAGCCTCGCCAGCCAGGGGTGACGTGAGTTGTAGCTGGGCATCGTGCTTGGCCGCAATGGTCGCGACGATGGACAGACCCAGTCCATACCCCGTGCGGTCCGCGCTCTGGCGCACATGGCGCTGCTGCAGGGTCTGCAGGCGGTCGCTGCTCACACCCGGGCCGTGGTCGCGCACGGCGATAGCGCAGCCAGGGCCCACGATGAGTTCCACCGCGCTGTCGCCGGCATAGCTCAGTGCGTTCTCCAGCAGGTTGCGCAGGGCAATGGCCAGCGCGTCGAAGTCGCCCCGCGCTACGGGAGCGGGCCCTTCGTAAGCGGTTACCAGATCCAGCCGGTCGGCGGCGCGATCATCCTGCCAAAACTCCTGCGCCACCGTGGTGGCCAGTTGGGCCAGGTCCACGGGCTCCCGGGTATAGGGAGCACTGGACTCGGCGCGCGACAGCTGCAGCAGCTTTTCGGTGCGGCGGCTCAGCGTTTGCAGTGCGGCGATGGCGGCCTGCACGTCGTCACGGTGCAGGCCATGTTCCAGTGCCGTCTGTAACCGCAGGCGGGCCGCGGTGAGCGGCGTGCGCAGTTCGTGCGCAGCGTTGGCGGCCAGGGCGCGTTCCACGTCCAACGCGCGGGACAGGCGGTCCAGCAACCGGTTTACATGGTCTTCCACGCTGCGCAGTTCGCGCGGCAGGCCGGGCAGGGCGATCGGGGTGAGCTGCTGCCCGTCGCGCAGGCTGATCTCGTGCGTGAGAGCGTCCAGCACCTGCAATTCGCGCCGCGCGATGCGCCGCAGCAGCAGCGCCAGCAGGGGCAGCATGGCCACCATGACGATGCCCAGGCCGACCAGGGTGCGGTTCACCGCCTCGCGCCGCTCGTGCAGCGGGTCGGCCACCTGCATGAAGAGAGGGCGAGTGGGGTGCGACAGGGTGTAGACACGCCATCCGTGCGTGTTCTCGAAGCCCGGCGCCAGCGGTACGTCGAACTGCTCGGGCTGGGCCTCGGCCGACCGCGCCAGCACGCGCGTGTCGGGCGCGACGATCTGGTAGAGCAGGTCGGCATCGGCAAACGATCCCGGAGAGGGCAGGACCAGCGGCCCCTCGGTCGCGTCGCGCGGGCCGGCCGCGTCCAGGTGGTCCAGGGCAATATCGAAGAAACGGTGTGAGACCTCGACCAATTCGTTGTCGAAGTTGTAACTGATCTCGCGGTCCGTGTACCACACCACGCCCAGCACGCACAGCAGCCACACGCCGCCCACCCAGAGGATCAGGCTGCGCGTCAGTCGCCCCGCAAGGGTCTGCGTGCGCAATGGCCCGCGCAGGTGTGTCCTCATGCCGTTAAGCCTTCGTCAGGACGGTGCACGAGGCGGTAGCCCAACCCGCGCAGGGTCTCGATGTGTTCGCGCCCCAGCTTGCGCCGCAGCCGGCTGATGAACACCTCCAGCGTGTTGCTATCGGCCTCGTCGTCAAAGCCATACAGCGCGTCCTGCAGGCTTTCGCGCGTGTGGATGCGCTCGGGGCGGGTTGCCATCACGCGCAGCAGCGCCCATTCCTTCTGCGTGAGCGCGATCGGCACCCCGGCGCGGCGCACCTGCTCGCGCGACAGGTCGATCTGCAGGTCGCCCAGCGCCAATACCGGTACATAGGCGGCGTTGCGGCGGCGCTCCACCGCACGCAGGCGGGCCAGCAGTTCACCGGGGTCGTAGGGCTTGACGAGGTAGTCGTCCGCTCCCGCGTCCAGGCCGGCGATGCGGTCGCTGACCTGGTCGCGCGCCGTCAGCACGATGACGATGGGCCGGTCCTTGAGGGCACGGATCTGCGGCAGCAGGCTCAGGCCATCCCCGTCGGCCAGGTGCAGGTCCAGCAGTACCGCGGCGTACTGGGCCGCGCGCAGGGCGGCGCCGGCCTGCGCCAAGCTGGGAACGGCATCGACCACGAAGGCCTTGGCGCGCAGATAGCCGCACACGGCCTCGGACAGGGCTTCGTCGTCTTCTACCAGCAGCACGCGCATGCAAATTTCTCTAAGGTGGGTGAGGCCGAAAGTGTAGGGCGCTGTGCGGGCGGTCTGGTGTTCATGGTGCATTCAGGCCGCGGGCGTAGCCTGACGGGGTGCCGTTTTCTGCCCACGGCGGTTGTTGTGCCGCCAGCCTTGCCATGCCCTTCTGGAATTTGCGCCGCCTGTATGCGGTGACGTTGTTGCTTTTCCTGTTGCTCGTCTTGTGGGACGCTTCGGGCCTGGATCTGCCATTGGCCCGCCTGTTTGGGGGGGCGCAGGGCTTTGCCTGGCGTGACCACCATACCTTTGCCCTGCTGACGCATGAGGGTCCGCGCTATGCCAGCGGTGCGCTGCTGGCCGCACTGGCGGTGGGGGTGTGGCGGCCCTGGGGATTCCTGCGCGTCATGGCGCCGGCGCAGCGCGCGCAACTGGTGCTGTCCGTCATCGGTGCGATGCTGGCGGTTTCGGTGTTCAAGCGCCTGAACACCACCAGCTGTCCCTGGGATCTGGCCGAGTTCGGCGGGGTGGCGCAGTACGTCTCGCACTGGGTGTGGGGCGTGCGCGACCTGGGGCCGGGGCACTGCTTCCCTGCAGGGCATGCCTCGGCCGCGTTTGGCTTTGTAGCGGGCTGGTTCGTACTGCGCCGCGCGGCGCCGAACGTAGCGCGCCTCTGGCTGCCCGGCGCTCTGATGGCCGGGCTGGCACTGGGCTGGGCGCAGCAGATGCGCGGTGCACATTTCATGAGCCACACACTGTGGTCCGCCTGGTCCTGCTGGACCGTGGGCCTTGCGTGGGAAAGTCTGGCGCAGCTGCACGTGCGCCTGGGAGTAGCGGCAGATACAAAGCTGAACGAAGCCTGAGCGGCGTCTTCAGCTTGGCTTCAGTGGCAGGTTCCACGATGGCGGCATGTCTTCGCGCGCCTCCATTGCCTCTCCCTCCTCGGCCTCCGTGCCGCTTGTGTCATTTTCCAGCCCTGCCGACGAAGGCTTCTTGCGTGGTGCATTACGCCGGCTGGATGGCTGGATGACCACCCCGCTGTCGGCGCAGCAGGTGGTGGTGCGCCTGTCGCTGTACCTGGTACTGGCGGCCAACTGGCCGCTGTGGCTGCAAATCACGCGCATTGGCGGCGCGCCCAGCCTGTACCTGCGTTCAGCGGCTGCCTTGGCCGTGCTGACGGCGTGCGGCACGGTGGCCATTCTGGCATTCACCGCCTGGACGCGCGGCATGAAGCTGCTGTGGTGGCTGGTGGTCATGGTGGCCGCGCTGTCGCAGTACTACATGCTGACCTACAGCGTGGTCATGGACCCCAGCATGGCCGCCAACGTGCTGCAGACGGATGCGCGCGAGGTGGCCGATCTGCTGAGCGTGCGCATGCTGGCTGCGGTGCTGGCCGTCGCGGCGCTTCCCTCCTGGTGGTTGCTGCGTATGCGTATTCCCGCCATGCGGCCGCTGCGCCAGGTGGGCCGCAACCTGGCACTGCTGGTGCTGGCGCTGGGCCTGGCCGCCGGCACGGTGGCGGCCATGTCGCGGGACTTGGCGCCGCTGATGCGCAACCACCCGCACCTGCGCTACCTGATGAACCCCTTGGCCAGCCTGTACTCCACCTCCGTGTCGGCCCTGCGACCGGTGTTCGCACGCAACCGCACGCTGGTGCCGATGACCCAGGGCGCCGCGCTGGGCGCCAGCTATGCGGCCGGGGCGCGGCCCACGCTGTTCGTGCTGGTGGTGGGCGAGACGGCGCGCGCGGACCATTTCGGCATCAACGGCTATGGCCGCGACACCACGCCGGAACTGACCAAACGCAACGTGATGAGCTGGCGCGAAGTGCGCTCGTGCGGCACCAGCACGCTGGCGTCGCTGCCTTGCATGTTTTCGCCACTGGGCAAGAGTGCATTTGAATCGCGTGACAACGACTACGAGAACCTGCTGGACGTGGCGCAAGCCGCGGGTATGGGCGTGCTGTGGCTGGACAACCAGTCCGGCTGCAAGGGCGTGTGCGACCGCGTGCCGCACGCATCTGCCGCCGAAGGCCTGGATGCAGAGGCGCGCAAGCAGTTGTGCGATGGCGGCGAATGCCGCGACGAGGCCATGCTGCACAACCTGGATGCGCGCCTGGCCGCCTTGCCCGCGGCGCAGCGCGAGCGCGGCGTGCTGCTGGTGCTGCACCAGATGGGCAGCCATGGGCCGGCCTACTACAAGCGCTCGGCCGATGCAGGCAAGCGCTTCATGCCCGAATGCCGCACGGAAGTGCTGGCCGACTGCGCCCACGGTGAACTGGTGAACGCCTACGACAACTCCATCGCCGCAACGGACGCCTTCCTGGGCAAGACCATCGACTGGCTGCGTGGCCAGAGCGCCAAGTACGACACGGCTCTGCTGTACCTGAGCGACCATGGCGAGTCGCTGGGCGAGTACGGGTTGTTCCTGCACGGCATGCCCTACGGCGTGGCGCCCGACATGCAAAAGCACGTGCCCATGGTGGCGTGGATGGACACCTCCTTCCTGCGCCGTGACGGGTTGGCGGCCGACTGCCTGCGCGCCAGCGGCGATGCGCCGTTGACGCACGACAACCTCTACCACACCGTGCTGGGCCTGCTGGACGTGCAGTCGCCTTCCTACCAGCGCCCGCTGGATGCCTTCAGCGGCTGCCGGAGCGCCGTGTTGGCATCCAAATAAAAACAGCCACCAGCGCTTATCTATAAAGCGCTAGCAGCTATTGTTTTAAGAGCATTTTGACGCTCAGGCCTTCTTCTCGCGCGGCAGACGGCCCATCAGGTAGAACTCGGGATTGGGCTGCATGCCGGCAAAGCTGGCCATGCGGTTGGACAGGCCGAAGAACGCGGTGATGGCCGCGATGTCCCAGATGTCTTCATCGTCAAAGCCGTGGGGGTACAGCGCCTCGAAGTCGGCGTCCTCGATCTCGTGCGCGCGCTGGCAGACCTTCATGGCAAAGTCGAGCATGGCCTTCTGGCGCGGCGGAATGTCGGCCTTGCGGTGGTTCACCGCTACCTGGTCGGCCACCAGCGGCTTCTTCTCGTAGATGCGCAGGATGGCCCCGTGTGCCACCACGCAGTACAGGCACTGGTTGGCGGCGCTGGTGGTGGTGACGATCATCTCGCGCTCGCCCTTGGTGAGGCTGCCTTCTTCCTTCAGCATCAGCGCATCGTGGTAGGCGAAGAACGCGCGCCATTCGGCCGGGCGGCGGGCGAACGCCAGGAACACGTTGGGGATGAACCCGGCCTTTTCCTGCACCTCCAGGATGCGGGCGCGGATGTCCTCGGGCAATGTGTTCAGGTCGGGGAAGGGATAGCGTTCGGCCATGGGTGTCTCCTGATTTTTTATGAAAGGTCTGGTCCGAGCATAGCCGAGCGTGCCGCGCCATCGCGCGAGCGCAGCAGTGCCATCAATGCATCCATGGCCTGGCCCAGTGCGGCGATGTGCGGGTTGGCGGGTTCCAGTTGCCGCAGTGCGCACTGCGCGGCCTCCAGCGTGCTGAGCTGGTGCGGCGCGTGCGCCTTGCGCACGGCGTAACGCGTGGGCGGTACCTGCTGCAGGGCCAGGCGCGGCAGGGCCTGCAACGCAGGGTTGGCCCACAGCATCCTGCGGCTCTTGCGCCAGGTACCGTCCAGCACCACCAGGCGCAGCCGTTCGGGCACTGCCAGCCAGTCGGTCGACAGCGGCGGCGGGGGCAGCATGGGGTGCTGCGGGTCGAGCGGCGTGGGCGGGTACAACAGCACTGCGCGGCGCGGTGCCTGCCGGTCGCCATCAACCCAGGGGGCGTTTATTTCCTGCACCAAGGCAGCGTGGTCGAACGCCTCGCCCACCACGATGCGGCTGCCCGGCAGGCACAGGTGCAGCAGCCGTGCCGTGCCCTTGGCCTGGTGCTGCTCCAGCGGGTGCATGAGGATCAGTACCTGCACTTGGTGCGCCACGGGCCGCACGGCGGCGCAGATGCAGGCTGCGGCGGGGCGCTGGCAGCGGTGGCATACGAGCCGGCGGGCCAGATGGGTGCAGGAGGGCATCGGGGTTGTCAAAAACAGAAGCGCCCAGCGCTTGTCAGGTAAGGGCTGGGCGGTATTTTGATGCTTGGCCCGGGTGCGGGCCTGAGCAGGGCGGCGGCGGTGCTTATTACAGCGTGCCGGCGCGCACGGCTTCGAGGGCAGCCTTCACGCCGGCGCCGTAGGCCGGGTCGGCCTGGGTGCAGTGCGCGATGTGGCGGTCAATGATGTGCTGCGACACCCCGTTGATGTTGCGCGCGGTGTTCTCGCACAGCAGGCGCTGCTTCTCCGGCGTCATCAGGCGGAACAGGTCGCCGGGCTGGGTGAAGTAGTCATCGTCGTCCTCGCGGTAGTTCCAGCGGCTGGCGTCACCGTAGAGCTTTTCCACCGGTTCGGCGTACGCGGGCTGCTCCTGCCACGCACCCTGGGTGTTGGGTTCGTACGCAATGGTGCGTCCGGCATTGCCGTCCACACGCATGGCGCCGTCGCGGTGGTAGATATTGACCGGGCAGCGCGCGGCGTTCACCGGGATCTGGTGGTGGTTCACACCCAGGCGGTAGCGCGCGGCGTCGGCGTACGAGAACAGGCGCGACTGCAGCATGCGGTCGGGCGACGGGCCGATGCCAGGCACCAGGTTGCTGGGCGCGAACGAGGCCTGCTCCACGTCGGCGTAGTAGTTGTCGGGGTTACGGTTGAGCTCCATCACGCCGACCTCGATCAGCGGGAAGTCCTTCTTGCTCCACACCTTGGTCAGGTCGAAGGGGTGGAAGCGGTAGGTCTGCGCCTCGTCCTCGGTCATGATCTGCACGCACAGCTTCCACTTCGGAAAGTCGCCGCGGTCGATGGCTTGCAGCAGGTCGCGCTGGCTGCTTTCGCGGTCATGGGCGACCACGGCGGCGGCCTCCTGGTCGGACAGGTTCTCGATGCCCTGCTGGCAGACCCAGTGGAACTTCACGTAGTGGCGCTCGCCGGCCTGGTTGATGAGGCTGTAGGTGTGCGAGCCAAAGCCGTGCATGTGGCGGTAGCCGCGCGGAATGCCGCGGTCGCTCATCACGATGGTGATCTGGTGCAGCGCCTCGGGCAGGCCGGTCCAGAAGTCCCAGTTGCTCTCGGCGCTGCGCATGTTGGTGTAGGGGTCGCGCTTGACGGCCTTGTTCAGGTCGGGGAACTTGAGCGGGTCGCGGAAGAAGAACACCGGCGTGTTGTTGCCCACCAAGTCCCAGTTGCCTTCCTCGGTGTACATCTTCACGGCGAAGCCGCGGATGTCACGCTCGGCGTCGGCCGCGCCGCGCTCGCCAGCCACCGTGGAAAAGCGCGCGAACAGCTCGGTCTGCTTGCCGATCGCCGAGAACACCTTGGCGCGGGTGTAGCGGGTGATGTCGCCGGTCACCGTGAAAGTGCCGAAGGCGCCCGAGCCCTTGGCGTGCATGCGCCGCTCAGGGATCACCTCGCGGTGGAAGTGGGCGAGCTTTTCCAGGTGCCATAGGTCTTGCAGGAGCATGGGGCCGCGCGGGCCCGCGGTCAGCGAATCCTGGTTATTGGCCACGGGTGCGCCGGCGGCGGTAGTGAGGCGATGGGTCATGGAAGAGCTCCTTTCTGGATTGCTGCGGGTTAAATAGATGTGAACTATTTGTTTTGAAGAATTATTGTTTTCATCTATTTAAACGGCAAGCCCAAACCCATTGAATTTCCGCAACGCGGCAATAGACGCAGGCTTGCCTACACTGTAGAGCGGTAACCTGGAAGAAGGTTTGACATGCATTACGACATCGTGATCGTGGGGGGTGGGGCCGGCGGCCTGGAACTGGCTGCACGCCTGGGCCGCGCGCTGGGGCCGCGACAGGGGCGTGAGCGGGTGCTGCTGGTGGACCGCTTTGCGTTCCACATCTGGAAGCCCACGCTGCACGAAGTCGCGGCCGGGACGCTGGACGCCCATCAGGAGGGTCTGTCGTACCCCGTGCTCGCGCGGCGCAACCATTTCAGCTTCACCATGGGCGAACTGGCCGGGCTGGACGCCGCGCGCAAGACCATCGCCCTGGCCCCTCAGCGCAATGCACATGGCGAGGAGGTGGTGCCCGCGCGCACGCTGAGCTTCACGCGCCTGGTGCTGGCGCTGGGCAGCGGCTCCAACGCCTTTGGCACGCCGGGCATCGAACACGCCTATCTGCTGGAAAACGTGCGCGATGCACAGCGCTTTCATGCCGACTGGCTGAGCGCCTGCGCGCGGGCATCGTTCACGGACAAGCGCGCGCTGTCCATCGCCATCGTAGGCGCGGGCGCCACGGGGGTGGAGCTGTCTGCCGAGCTGCTGGAAGCCCATGCAGAGCTGCTGGAGAGCCTGGGCAGCAGCCAGCGTTTTCGGCTGGACGTGACGCTGGTGGAGGCGGGCGACCGCATTCTGGGCGGCCTGCCCGAGCGCATCTCTGCCCAGGCCGCCGTGGCCCTGCGCCGCAAGCAGGTGCGGGTGATGACGGGCACACGTGTGCTGGAGCTGCGCCCGGGCGTGCTGGTCACCTCGGCCGGAGAGATCGCGGCCGAGATGATGGTCTGGGCCGCGGGCATCAAGGCCGCGGACGCCAACGCCGCGCTGGGCCTGGAAGTGAACCGGCTCAACCAGTTCGTGGTGGACGAGCGGCTGCGCACCTCGGCCCCTGACGTGCTGGCCCTGGGCGACTGCGCGGCCTGCGTGTGGGACGGTGGCCGCATGGTCCCGGCACGCGCGCAGGCCGCGCACCAGCAGGCCGACTACCTGGCGCGCGTGCTGCTGGCGCTGCTGCGCGAGCGCGAGGTGGCGGAGCCCTTCGTCTATCGCGACTTCGGCTCACTCGTGTCGCTGGGTGAGAACAAGGGCGTGGGCAACCTGATGGGCGGCCTGGCGGGGCGCAACTTCTTCGTGGAAGGGCTGATCGCCAAGTGGATGTACATGTCGCTGCACCTGATGCACCACCGCGCCATCCTGGGCCTGGGCAAGACGGCGGTGCTGGCGCTGGCGCGGCTGCTGCAGCAACGCGTGTCGGGGCGGCTCAAACTGCACTGACCGGCGCGACGGCGGCTTCAAAAACCATAGCTGGCAGCGCTTGCTGCGATTGGATCTCAGGCAATAAACGCCTTGAACTGCTTGATTAGCAAGCGCCAGCAGCTCACTTTTTTGATGACTTATCCCGCCAGCAGCTTCTGCACCAGGTCCGCGGCCGTGGACGCGCCGTACTTGCGCATGAGCCGCGCGCGGTAGATTTCCACCGTGCGGTGGCTGATGTCCAGCGCGCGGCCGATCTCCTTGGAGGTCATGCCGTCCAGCAGCCGCGCGGCCACCTCGCGTTCGCGCGCCGTCAACTCGGCGCGCACAGGGCGCTGCGCGCTCAGGTCCTCGAAGCTCCAGATGCCCGAGGCGTGCGGATCGTTGCGATCCAGCGCGCGACCGGACACGTGGCACCAGAAGGTTTCGCCGTTGGCGCGCTTCATGATGCGGTTGTCGGCATAGTGGCCGCGTGCGTTCAGGATGGGCGCCATGCGTGCGCCCAGCCGCTCATATTCGTCCGGGCTGGGGTAGAGGATCTGGAACGACTGGCCGATGAGCAGTTCGCGCGAGGCGCCGAACATCTCGCACACATGGCGGTTGCAATCCACCATGGTGCGGTTGCGCGAAATCACCAGGCCCACGGGTGCCATCTCGAAGGCCAGGCGGTAGTCGGCAACATTCATAGTGGTGCAAGTCTTTAGGGAAAACTACTTAGAAAACTACGTAGTATCGTAGCGCATCCACCCAGCAAACCAGGAGACTGTAGTGAACAAGCTTTACCCCTCGGCGGCCGAAGCGCTCAAGGGCGTCGTGGCCGATGGCCAGCTGATGGCCGTTGGCGGTTTCGGCCTGTGCGGCATTCCAGAGGCCTTGATCGATGCGCTGCAGGCCAGCGGCGTGAAGGACCTCACGGTGATTTCCAACAACGCGGGCGTTGACGGCTTCGGCTTGGGCAAGCTGCTGGAGACGCGCCAGATCAAGAAGATGATCAGCTCCTACGTGGGCGAGAACAAGGAGTTCGAGCGCCAGTACCTCGCGGGCGAGCTGGAGCTGGAGTTCACCCCGCAGGGCACGCTGGCCGAGAAGCTGCGCGCCGGCGGCGCGGGCATCCCGGCCTTCTTCACCAAAACCGGCGTGGGCACCATCGTGGCCGAGGGCAAGGAGCTGCGCGAGTTCGACGGCGAGACCTACGTGATGGAACGCTCGCTGGTGCCGCAGGTTTCGCTGGTCAAGGCCCAGCGGGCCGACAAGTCGGGCAATCTGCAGTTCCGCCTGACGGCACGCAACTTCAACCCGGCCGCCGCCATGGCGGGCAAGCTGTGCATCGTCGAGGTGGAGGAGGTGGTGGAGACCGGCGCGCTGGACCCCGACCAGATCCACCTTCCCGGCATCTACGTGCACCGCATCGTGCACAACCCGAACCCCGAGAAGCGCATCGAGAAGCGCACCATCACCGAGAAAGCAGGAGCCTGAACCATGCCGTGGACCCAAGACCAGATGGCGGCCCGCGCCGCGCAAGAACTCGAAGACGGCTTTTACGTCAACTTAGGGATAGGCATTCCCACGCTGGTGGCCAACTTCACCGGCGACAAAGAGGTGTGGCTGCAGTCGGAGAACGGCATGCTGGGCATCGGTGCCTTTCCCACCGAGGACAAGGTGGATGCCGACCTCATCAACGCCGGCAAGCAGACCGTCACCACCATCCCCGGTTCGTCCATCTTCAGTTCGGACCAGTCGTTCGCGATGATCCGCGGCGGCAAGATCAACCTGTCCATCCTGGGCGCCATGCAGGTCAGCGAGAAGGGCGACCTGGCCAACTGGATGATCCCCGGCAAGATGGTCAAGGGCATGGGCGGCGCCATGGACCTGGTGGCCGGTGTCAAGCGCGTGATCGTGCTCATGGAGCATGTGGCGCGCAAGAAGGACGGCACCACCGACCTGAAGATCCTGCCGGCCTGCACGCTGCCGCTGACGGGCGTGGGCGTGGTGGACCGCATCATCACCGACCTGGGCGTGATGGACGTCACCCCCGAAGGCCTGAAACTGGTGGAGTTGGCGCCGGGTGTGAGCTTCGAGGACATCCAGTCCAAGACCGGCGTGCCGCTGCTGCGCTGAGGACAGGCATCCGCCAGGCCGCCATGCGCATGCACGGCGGGGGCGCGGGGCCAAAACTACGGGCCGGGTGGGATCACCCGGCTTTTTTGTCTTTTTGCGCAAGGCAAAGCGCCGTATAGTGCGCGTGACATTTTTTAACATTTCGTCTGCGCATGAACGCACCCGACCTCAGCCCGGCGGCTTTTGCCGACGGAGACAGCCATTACCTGCGTGCCATCACCGACATGGCCGATCGCCGCACCGTGGTCACGCAGGAAGCGCTTTACACCGACCGGGGCATCAAGCTGGTAGACAAGGGCGCGCGCGTGGACAGCCGGCTCTACGACCGCTTGGTCAAGCACAAGCTGCGCGGCAGCATCGACGAGCATCTGGCCATGGACGACATGGTCAGCGTGCAGTCCATCGTGCAACTGGCCGCGTCGCAGTGCGAGCACGACACGCTGGCCTATCTGCTGGTGCACACGCTGGAGGGCATGACCGCCGAGAAGCTGCTCGCGCCCGTGCGCGCCTTGCTGCTGCCGCCGTCCCTGGCCTTCAAGCTCACCGTCATGCGCGAGCAGCATCCGGTGCTGTTCGAGCACAGCGTGCGCATGATGCTGGCGGCCGTGTACCTGGGCATCAAGAGCGGCTGGAGCGACCGCGAATGCGTGCCTCTGGCGACGGCGGCGCTGCTGCACGACATCGGCGTGCTGCACATGGACCCCGTCTGGCACGACCCGGCCAACAAGATGACGGCCGTCGGGCGCCAGCAGCTCATGGCGCACCCCATCACGGCCATGTTGATCATCCGGGGGCAGAACATGTTCCCGCGCGTGGTGGAGCAGGCCGTGCTGGAACACCATGAATGCATGGATGGCAGCGGTTATCCGCGCGGCCTGCAGGGAGACCAGATCTCGCTCATGGGGCAGATCCTGATGGTGGCCGAGGTGGTGGCCGCCTTCTTCGAGAAATACGCCAACGAGGCCGCGGCCCAGCGCCTGTCGCTCACGCTGCGCCTGAACCACCGCAAGTTCCCCGCAGCGCTCATCGCCTGTCTGCTGCCCGTGCTGCAGATACGCGCCGTGCAGACCGATGTACAGGTCACGCCGGCAGATGTGGAGCGGCTCATTGAACAGCTGTCCACGGCCTTCGGCGACTGGGACACCCGCCGCGCCGGGCTGCCGCCAGAGGCGGCGGAATCCGAGGCCTGCGCCTTCGTGGAGCAGCGGCTTTCCGCGCTGCAAAAAACCCTGTTCGAGGCCGGCTCCCATCCCCAGCAGCAGGCAGAGGCCCTGCAATACCTGCAGGGCGATGAACAAGGCTTGGCCGAACTGGCTCTGTTGGGGCGGGAAGCCCTGTGGCAGCTGCAGGGCATCGTGGACGCCACCCACAGCCGCTGGCTCACGCTGGAGCACAGCCCGCAGGCGGGCGACCGTGCGGTCGTGCAGTGGCGCGATGCCTGTGCAGTGCGCTTGGCGCAGCGCTGAAATTCGCTCCCTGACGCACCGCCGGATCAGACGCTAGGCCCTGACGCCGGCCGGGTTGGAGCCACCAACCGCCGATGATTACTGTATATTTGAACAGTATTCATCGGCGGTTCGCATGGCGGCTTTTCTTTCCTCTTCCCTGAACGCGCTGCCCGGCGTCTGGCAGGGCGATGCCTGGGCGCACGCGCCGCAGCCGGCGCTGGCCACGGGCCATGCGCCGCTGGATGCGCAACTGCCCGGTGGGGGGTGGCCGTTGGGGTGCATGAGCGAGTTGCTGCTGCCTCCCCAGGCCCATCCCGAGTGGACCCTGGTGATGCCGGCCCTGGCCGCGCACCTGGCGCAAGGCCCGGGACGCGCGGTACTGGTCACGCCGCCGCTGGAGCCCTTCCTGCCGGCGCTGCAACCCCTGGGGGTTGCCGCCGACCGGCTGTGCTGCATTCACCCGCCCAGCCCGCGTGCGGACATGGCCGCGGCATGGGCTTGCGAGCAGGCGCTGCGTTGCCGCGACGTGCGCGCCGTGCTGGCCTGGCTGCCACAGGTGCCTGCCGCCGTGCTGCGGCGGCTGCAGCTGGCGGCCGCGCAGCACCGCCAGCTGCTGTGGGTGATGCGTCCCGAGCGCTCGCGCGCGCAGGCATCGCCCGCGCCGCTGCGCCTGTGGCTGCAACCGCAGGGCGAGGAGCTGCACGTCCATGTCGTCAAGCGGCGCGGCCCGCCGCTGGCGCAGCCCGTGGCACTGCCCGCACGCACGCCGGTACTGGCCGCGGCGCTGCAGGCACAGGCCCAATGGCGCCGCCAGGTGCAGGCGGCCGCCTGGGGCATGGGGGGCCACACACCGCAGGAGGTGGAGGATGCATTGGCTTGCCTGGCACTTGCCACCCATTGAGGCCACGACCGGGCCCGCCACCGGGTCCGTGATCGGTCTGCCGCCTGCCGCGCAGGGCTGGTGGGCGCTGCGCTTCACGCCGCGCGTGGCCCTTGTGGACGAAGCGCTGCTGCTGGAGGTGAGCGGTACCGAACGCCTGTGGGGCGGGCGCGCCGCTCTGCAAAGCCTGCTGCGTGACCACGCGCCCCCCGGGCCCGAAACCCTGGAGGGCGGGTCTCTCTGGGCCAGTGCGCCCACGGCGCTGCAAGCCCTGGCCCTGCTGCGCCTGCAGCGCCAGGGCCGGCCCGTGCCGCGGCGGCTGCCGCACGATCTGCCGGTTGCCACCCTCTCGGCGCTGCGCCCGCATGCCCAGGCGCTGCAGCAGCTGGGCTGCCGCACCTGGGGCGCCGTGCGTGCGCTGCCGCGCGCCGGGGTGGCGCGGCGCTTCGGCGCCGAACCCCTGGCGGCGCTGGACCGCGCATGGGGCGACGCACCGCATGGCCTGGACTGGATCACGCTGCCCGAGCAGTTCGCGCTGGAGCTCGAACTGCCCGCGCTGGCCGAATCGGCCCCCGCGCTGCTGTGGGCCGGCCAGCGCCTGCTGGATGCACTGCAGGGCTGGCTGCGCGCGCGCCACCAGGGCGTGCAGGCGCTGGAGCTGGCCTGGCGCCATGACCTGCGCCGCATCGACGGCGTGGACCTGCCCCCCTGGCAGAGCCTCACGCTGCGCACGGCCGAGCCGCTGCAGGGCATGGCACACCTGCGCCGCCTGCTGGCCGAGCGCCTGGCGCACCAGCGCCTGGCCGCGCCCGTGAGCCGGCTGGCGCTGCGCAGCCTGCAAACCGCGCCCATGCCACAGGCCAGCGCGGACCTGCTGCCGCCCCAGCCAGGCGACGCGGAGGCGGGGCAGGGCGAGCCCTGGCACCAGTTCGTCGAGCGCCTCTCGGCCCGCCTGGGCGCGGACAGTCTGCGGGTGCCGCGGTCCCAGGCAGACCACCGTCCCGAATGCATGCAACAGTGGCACCCGGCCCTGGCGGCCCGCGCCGCGCCGCCGGCGCCCGCACAGGACTGCACCCTCGCGCCCTTGCTTCCGCCCTGGCTCGTGCGGCCTGCGCGGCCGCTGGCCCTGCGCGGCAGCCGGCCTTGCCTGCACGGCCAGCCGCTGCGCTTGCTGGACGGGCCGCAGCGCGTGGAAACCGGCTGGTGGGAGGCCGCAGCGGATCTGAACGACGACGAGAGCGATGTGCAGGTCAGTGCACACAATGGCGCGCAGGATGGTGGCTCGGCCCTGGTGCGGCGCGACTATTTCATCGCCCACAACGTGGTGGCGGGCACCGTCTGGATCTTCCGCGACCGGGCGACGGGCGGCTGGTTCTTGCAGGGGGTGTACGGATGACGCTGCCCGCCTACGCAGAGCTGCACGCGTTGAGCAACTTCAGCTTTCAGCGCGGCGCCTCGCACCCGCAGGAACTGGTGCAGCGCGCGCACAAACTGGGCTACAGCGCCCTGGCGCTGACCGACGAATGCTCCGTCGCCGGCGTGGTGCGCGCCCATGGCGCGGCGCAGGCGCTGGGCCTGCCGCTCATCGTGGGCAGCGAGTTCTGCTGGGGCGACGTGCGCATCGTGGCACTGGCGCGCGACGTGCAGGGCTGGGGCGACCTGTGCGAATTCATCACCGCCGCGCGCCAGCGTGCCGGCAAGGGCGGCTACCGCGTGGATGCCCAGTCGCCCTGGGCGCTGCTGCAGGGCTGCGAGGTGCTGCTGGCGCCGCGGCGCGAGGCGTTTGTCGATGCTTCTGATTTAATAGCTGTCAGCGCTTGTCTAGAAAGCGTTAGAGGCCTATTTGGCTCTAACTGCTGGCTGGCGGTAGAGCTGCACACCGCACCGGACGACGGCCTGTGGCTGCGCACGCTCACGCAGGCCGGCGCGCAGTTGGGCCTGCCGTTGGTGGCCGCGGGTGACGTGCACATGCACTCGCGCGCGGCCAAGCCGCTGCAGGACGTACTGACCGCCGTGCGCCTGGGCCGCAGCGTGGCCGCGTGCGGCTTCGCTCTGCAGCCGCATGCCGAGAAGCGCCTGCGCCCGCGCAGCCGGCTGGCGGGCCTGTACCCGCCCGCGCTGCTGGCGGCCACGCTGCAGGTGGCGGCGCGCTGCACCTTCAGCCTGAACGAGATCAAGTACCGCTACCCGCTGGAGACCGTGCAGCCCGGCATGACGGCAAGCCAGACGCTGGCCTGCCTCACCTGGGAGGGCGCGCGTGTCCGTTACCCCGATGGCGTGCCAGAAGCGGTGGTGACGCAGGTCGAGAAGGAGCTGGCGCTGATCGCCGAGTGCGGGTACGAGATGTACTTCCTCACGGTGCACGACATCGTGCGCTATGCGCGCAGCCAGGGCATTCTGTGCCAGGGGCGGGGCTCGGCGGCCAACTCGGCGGTGTGTTATTGCCTGGGCATCACGGCGGTGGACCCGCAGAAGACGCGCCTGCTGTTCGAGCGTTTCATCAGCCGCGAACGCAGCGAGCCGCCCGACATCGACGTGGACTTCGAGCACGACCGGCGCGAGACCGTCATCCAGTACATCTACGACAAGTACGGGCGCGAGCGCTCCGCGATCACCGCGGTGGTCATCAGCTACCGCACGCGCAGCGCCCTGCGCGACGTGGGCAAGGCCCTGGGTGTGGCGCCGGCGCTGGTAGATGCGTTCGCCAAGGAGCACCACTGGTTCGACGACGTGCTGGCCACGGAGCACCTGCTGGCGCTGGCCGAGCGCCTGGGCGAGCCGCTGGGCGCGCACACGGCCGCGCTGTGGCTGCAACTGGCGCGCCAGTTGCGCGGCTTTCCGCGCCACCTGAGCCAGCACGTGGGCGGCTTCGTGCTCACCGAGGGCAAGCTCACACGCCTGGTGCCCGTGGAGCCGGCCGCCATGGACGGGCGCTCCATCATCCAGTGGGACAAGGACGATCTGGACGCCATGGGCCTCTTGAAAGTGGACGTGCTGGCGCTGGGCATGCTCAGCGCGCTGCGCCGCTGCCTGGAAATGCGTGCCGCGCTGCGGGGCGAATCATGGGACCTGGCCGACATCCCGCCCGAGGACCCGGCCACTTACGACATGGTCTGCCGCGCTGACACCGTGGGCGTGTTCCAGATCGAGAGCCGCGCGCAGATGAGCATGCTGCCGCGCCTGCAGCCGCGCGAGTTCTACGACCTGGTGGTGCAGGTGGCGATCGTGCGGCCCGGGCCCATCCAGGGCGGCATGGTGCACCCCTACCTGCAGGCGCGCGAGCGCCGGCGCCAGTGGCAGCGCACGAAGCGCGAGGAGCCGTTCCCCATTGAATACCCGAGGCTCGGCAACGCCCTGCGGCGCACGCTGGGCGTGCCCATCTTCCAGGAACAGGTGATGCAGATCGCCATCGACGGCGCGGGCTTCAGCGCGGGCCAGGCCGACGAGCTGCGCCGCTCCATGGCCGCCTGGCGGCGCAAGGGCGAGGTGCACCGCTTCGAGAAGCCCTTCAAGGACGGTCTGTTGGCGAACGGCTACCCGCCGGAATTTGCCGACCGGCTGTTCCAGCAGATCCTGGGCTTTGGCGAATACGGCTTTCCCGAAAGCCATGCCTACAGCTTTGCGCTGTTGGCCTACGCCAGCAGCTGGCTCAAGCGGCACGAGCCCGCGTGCTTCCTGGCCGCGCTGCTCAATGCGCAGCCGCTGGGCTTTTACACACCGGCGCAACTGGTGCAGGACGCGCGCCGCCATGGCGTGCGCGTGCTGCCCATCGACGTGGCGACGAGCGACGTGGACTGCACGCTGGAGGAGCCCCTGGCGCCCGTTGCCGGCGTGTCCTTGGCGCAGCCGGCCGTGCGCCTGGGCCTGCGGCTGGTGGCGGGGCTGGGCGCGGCGGCCGAGCGGCTGGTGCAGGCGCGCGGCAGCGGCCCCTTCGCCAGCACCGAAGACCTGGCCCTGCGCGCGCGGCTGGACCGGCAGGATCTGCAGGCCCTGGCCGCGGCTGATGCGCTGCGCGCGCTGGCGGGCCACCGGCGCCAGCAGATGTGGGACGCCGCGGCCCAGCTGCGCGCTCCGCCGCTGCTACAGGACGCGCCCGTGCATGAGGCCGCCCTGCAGTTGCCCGCCGCACCAGAGGGCGAAGACATCTTGTGGGACTACGCCGCCACGGGCCTGACGCTGCGGCGCCACCCCCTGGCGCTGCTGCGCGAGAAGCTGCAGCGCTGGCGGCTGGCCACGGCGCAGCAGTTGCAATCGGCGCCCCATGGGCGGCGCGTGCGTGCCTGCGGCATCGTCACCGTGCGCCAGCGGCCGGGCTCGGCCAACGGCACGATGTTCGTCACGCTGGAGGACGAGACCGGCTCGGTCAATGTGATCGTGTGGCCCGCGCGGCTGGAGCGCTGGCGCAGCGCGCTGCTGCGCTCGCGCCTGCTAGCGGTGGAGGGCGTGTGGCAGTGCGCCCGCGCACCGGGCGCGGACACGGCCGTGCGCCACCTGGTGGGCGAGCGGTTCAAAGACCTCACGCCGCTACTGGGCCGCCTGGCGCAGGCGCTGGACGGCAGCCGCGACTTCCATTGAGTTTCAAGAGAAATAAGGCTCTGGCGCTTATGTGACAAGCGCTGACAGCTATCAAAACGATAGTCAGCGTGGCCCCACGGGCCGGCCCGAGCGCCATTCCTGTGGAATCAGCGCGTACAGCGGCGTGGGGTCGCGCACGAACAGCTGCGGCGTGGGCGGCGGCTGCAGGGTGAGCACCGAACCCTCGGGCGACAGCTCCATGGTCGAGAGCTGGCGCATCCAGGCCACATCGATCGTGCCGTCGGGCGCGGGGCGCGAGTAGATCAGCTCCAGCATGCGCTTGGCGGGTCGGCTGCCGCTGGCGGCGGCGATCTGGTACAGGCGGATGGCTTCGGTGTAATTGGACGGCACGCCGTCGCCGCGGTGGTAGCGGCGCGCCTGCGCCAGCCATTCGTCGGCCGTGTGCGGGGCGGGCTGTGCGCTGATGGTCTGCTCCATGCGGCTGGCCAGCAGCCGGGCATTGGAGGCTGCCGCGGGCGAGCGCGGCGCCGCCGCGCGGAACTGTGCCAGCGCATCGGGCAGGCGCGCTGCGGCGATCTGACGCAGGCCCAGTTCGTTGAGCGCCTGGGCAC
Source organism: Diaphorobacter sp. C33 (assembly GCF_030503915.1). Classification (NCBI taxonomy): domain Bacteria; kingdom Pseudomonadati; phylum Pseudomonadota; class Betaproteobacteria; order Burkholderiales; family Comamonadaceae; genus Diaphorobacter; species Diaphorobacter sp. C33. The sequence goes on along the minus strand of NZ_CP129980.1, from coordinate 1,222,913 downwards.
TGCCGGCCTGGGCGGCGCGCTGCAGCAGGGCTGCGTGTCCGTTCTCCTGCGGGGGGGCATCTGGCGCGCGCGGTGCTGCGGCGGAAAGCGGCAGCGGGGCCAGGCGCTCCTGCGCCCACCATTCCAGCAGCAGCGCCAGCGGCGCGTCCACCGCACGCAACTGGGCGATCCACGGGCGCGCGGCCGCAGGTTGCGGCGGGCCCACGCAGCCATCGATTTCGCACCAGGCCAGGCCGGCGCTGGCGTGGGGCTCACCCAGCGCGCGGGCGCGCTCGAACCAGTACCGCGCCTGCGTGCGGTCCAGGGGCACGCGCTCGCCGTGCAGGTACAGCAGGCCCAGGACCCAGGCGCTGCGCGCGGCGGCCTTTTCCGCTGCGCTGCCCTTGCGCGCTGGCGCCAGGGCCGTGGCGCGCAACCGGCGCAACTGCGCCATGGTGGCCTCGTCCTCGGGCTGGGGCAGGCGCAACGGTTCGGCCTGGGGTTGGCCGGAGGGCTGGATGCGCGGCACGCTGGAGGAACCAGATGGCTCGATCAGCGGGGCCGCGGGCTGCACCGCCGGCGGCGTGAAGTCGCCGCCGCCCTGGCTGGGCTGGATGGCGGGCTGCGGCAGCGCTTCGATGCGCGCTTGGGCCGGAGCCAGCAGCGTGCACGCCAGGAGCAGCACGGCCGGCAGGGCCAGTCGTCTGCCGCCGGGCGGCAGGGTGGCACCGGCCCGGGGCGCGAAAGGGCGGAGCAGGGGCGTCATGGCGGCGTCCTGGCGAGGTGGGGCGGGCCGCGCCCTCAGCGCTTGGCGGGCTGCGGGGCGGCAGGTGCGGCCGCCGCGGGCTGGGTTTTCTTGGGCTGGGTCTTCCAGTACACCTCGGACTTCACGTAGCCACTGGTGCCCACGCCCTGCTGGAAGGCCTTGTCGATGTCCTCGATGGTGCGGTAGCCGGGAATGTTGACCAGCCCTGCGCCTTGCAGTGGCGCGGGCAGCCGGGGCAGCACGTCGGTTTCGGCGGCAAAGCAGGCCACGCGCTCGGTGCCAGGGCGGCTCGCGTCCATGATGAAGGCCGGGTTGGGCACCAGCCAGTCGGGCAGTCGCAGCGCCTGGTTCGCCGCCACCAGCGAATGCGGCGTGACCTGGTTGGGCGTGAGTCGCATGACGTTGCCCGAGGGGTCGGCAAAGTAGCAGTACATGTGTGAGGTGCGCGACACGGTGGCCGACACGAACACCTGCTCGCCGACTTCGAAAGTGGGCTCCATGCCCGGGGGCAGCGCATTCTCGATCTGCATGTCGATGCGCCGTGGCGGGGGCGTGGTGGAGGTGAGCACGAGGCCCGAGGTGCGCACGGGCGTGGAATCCCCTTTGTTCTCGGCCATGCTGCCGGTGGGGCCCGACGGGCCCCAGCCCACCCGTTGCAGGGAGCCGTCGGGTGCCAACGTCACGAAGTGGCGCATCGCGCGCTCGTAGGTGGAGAAGTCCAGCACGCCAGTGGGCACCAGCAGGCTGTCGATCTGGAACTGCGTGAGCGCGGTGCGCAGCGCAGGCGAGTCCAGCGCCAGCAGGTCGGTGCCCGCCTGCAGGTAGCCCTGGGCGATCAGCGAGTTCTGCACCAGCGTGGCCTGGCCTACGCCGCCGCTTTCGTCGAACCAGTCGCGCATCTGGCGCTGAAAATCGGGATGCGTTTGTTCCAGCGTCAGGCACTGCCAGTAGGGCACGCGTGCCCACTTGCCCACGAGCTCGATGGTGGCCAGGTCAATCAGCGTGCGCATGGCGCCGCCGGCGCCCAGCGCGTAGTCGCGCCCCACGTTGAAGTTGACGCCGTAGCTGCCGATGCGCCCGGCCACGTCCAGGCCCTGGCTGCCGCTGCCGATCACCACCTCATTGGCTGAGTCCAGTCCGGGAATCAGCGTGCGCGTGCGAAAGTCCCCCAGGTGCATCTCCAGCCCGATCACGGTGGCCGAGCGGTTGCGGCTGTAGCCTGTGTCCAGCCGGCTGGCGGAGGTGCCGGCGTCGAAGCGGTTGGTGGCCACGTTCTGGTCCACGAACGCAATGGCACCCGACACGTACAGCGCGGGGCGCTGCAGTTGCATGAGGTTGTTGTTGAGCAAGATGGTGGTGAGGTTCTGCACCGTATCCTGGCGGACGATGTCGACTTCGTAGTCCACGTAGCGGAAGGCGTTGGACAGCCGCGACATCTGCGACAGGGAGGTGATGATCATGTCTTTGGCAGCAACGGGCACGCGGCTGGAATAGTCGATGACCTGCTTGCTGGTGATGAGCGTGGTGGGCACCTGCGCGGCGCGCAACATGTGGTCCATGCACATCAGCGAATCCGAGAAGCTGGAGACCGAGCGCGTCGGGCGCACGACGGGGCGGTCCGTCGTATAAGCCGCCTGCTGCAGCGATGCGTCCTTGCGAGGGTCTAGCGGCGTTGTGCAGGCGCTGAGCAGTAGAGCACCCGCCAGCATCAGCCAGGCAGCGCCACGGCGTGGGGCGCCGTTGCGGCCGGGACCGCGGGGAAGTGTGGTTGCGGTGTTCATGGCAAAGCCCTCTCGTCTTCGCGTTATCCAACCCTCTGGCGCGGCCGAGCAGGCGCGCGGCGCATGCCCGGCCGCGCCCGCACGCTGGTGGCCATCACCAGCAGATATTGACCAGATCCCCTCGCAGCACCACCACCTGGTCGGCGCCGGGCTTGCCGGTGCCACCCGAGGCCGCGGTGCCGAAGTTGCTGCCCACGGATTGCGAGCACACGACCTTGGAGCCTTGCGTGTTCACCGCGTTGACGACGTCCTTTTCGGTCACGATGCCCGTGGTGTCGCCAGAGAACGCCTTGGCCACGTAACGGGTCAGGCGCGCCTGCTGCCAGGCGGGCAGGCCGGTGTCGTGGTTGATGTAGCCGGAGCGCGGCGCAGAAGGCAACGGCTGCATCTGCACATTGACCTTCTTGTCCAGCACCACCGGGTCTTCACCTGGCGCGGCCCAGGCGGGCACCGTGGCGCAGAAGGCCAGGGCTGCCGTGGCGGGCGCCAGGAAGCGTGTTGCGCGACTGAGCATGGCGAATCTCCTCAAGCAACCTGCACAAAAAGCGCCAGGCCTTCAGTAGGCCCGGCGCTCGCGGACTCACCAGTTGGGGCGATAGCAGTTGCCGCCGGGGCAGGGATCCTCGGCGCAAGCGTCATTGGAGGAGATGTTCTGCACCGCGAACGAGTGCGAGCCCTTGGCCTGGTTGACTGCGCTGCCACCGATGAAATTGGCCGTCTGGGTGGAAGCTGCCGCTACCACCACATGCCCGTAGTTGGAGGCGACGTTCTGGGTGGCGTGTGCATCGCTGCCGTCAGCCAGGTTGCTCAGCACGGCACCCAGGCTGTTCACCGTCTGGTTGGAAGCAGCGCGAATTTCCACCTTGCCGTTGTTGCTGGCGAGGTTCTGGCGGGCAAGGGCGTCGTCACCCTTGGCTTCGTTGGTCACGGCACCCAGGCCCAAATTGGCGGTCTGTGTAGACGAGCCCCCAGCAAAGACCTGCACGGGGCCGGCGTTGGAGGCAATGTTTTGCAATGCCTCGTTGTGTGCGCCGGACGTATTGGAGATGGCGGTGCCGACCGAGTTGGTCATTTGCACGGACGGCCCATTCAGGGTGATGGTGCTGGGCGGTTGCACTGCCATGGCAGCAGTCGCGACGGCACTCAACGCAAAAAATGCAAGAACTTTCATGACTGTCTCTCCTATAACGTGTCAAAAAGACCGCGCCCTCCGGTGGCTTGGGTTATGACCGGTGTCACGGCTACATCGACAAGAAGAAAGACCGCGCCCGACCCGAGGAGGAATGCCGGAGGCCGCCCGTCTTTTTGTCTGGCTCCAGTTTCCGCAGGGGGGCCTCCGGCATCCATCTCCCATCGCGGGTAGCCGAAGAAGGGGGCGCTCTGAAAGCAGTGGAAATGCGTGCGTCAGAGAGGAAAGAGGACCAAGAGAGGCGCTGAAAAGGACCGGCGCAGGGGTGTTTCTCAGGTAGTGTCATTCGGTAACAACCGAATCGCTGCGGATGGGATGTGTTTATTGCCAGTGAGGGCCGGACCGGGCGGGACTGCAAAAAAGGCTAGCACGCCCTGCATATTCTTTCGCAGGGAAAATTTCCCATTAATGTGCTTGAGCGAGGTTTATCCCTTATCTGCGTTAGTTTCAAAATGTGAGTCAGGTAACTCACGAAGAAATTACGAATATCTCCGGATGTTTCGGTGTAATTTGTTTTCCTGTGAGGAAAGCACCCAAAGCGTTGGGATGATCTTTCCGTGGTTACGGTGTGCAAACGCTGAGGGGCCGCCAACAGGCGCCCCCGTCTGGAGACTTCTTTATGCTGCCCGTCAACGATCCTCCTGGTGCAATGGCCGCTCCGCGGGGGACGTCTGTCACCCCAGGCCAATTCGCCATGCACCAGAATCCGCCCTCCATCTGGCCGGACTTTCTGGCGGGGCAACTGGAAAAGCCCGTGCGCGTTTTGCTGGTGGATGACGATGCGCACATGCGGCGCGTCATCGCGCAAGAGCTGATGAGCGACCAGCGTACGCTGCTGGTAGCGCAGGCCACCAGCGTGCGCGAGGGCCGCAAGGCCATCAAGCAGCATGAGTTCGATGTGATGCTCGTGGACCTGAACCTCGGTGATGGCGAGGGCTTCATGTTGATCGACTACATGAAGTCGGTGCGCCCCACGGCCGAGGCCATCGTCATCTCCATCATGCAGAACGATGAGCAGGTGCTGCATGCCTTCGAGCTGGGTGCCACGGGCTATCTCGTCAAGAACTCATGGTTCGGCAGCTATCCCCAGGCGGTACTGCAGGTGGCCAACGGCGGTGCTTCCATCACCCCCAACCTTGCGCGTCGCCTGCTGCAGCGGTTTGACCCGAGCGGCGCCGCCGCCCCGCACGCCCAGCGGCGCGTGGAGCAGGAAACCGAGCGCCTGTCCCAGCGCGAGAAAGAAGTGCTGCGCATGGTGGCCAGCGGTTACACCAGCGCCGAGATCGGCAACCGGCTGTTCATCAGCAGCCTGACCGTGAACACGCACATCAAGAACATCTACCGCAAGCTGCAGGTGCGCACGCGGGCGCAGGCCGTGCGCTTCGCGTCACTGCGCGGGCTGTTCTGAAAGAAGAGCCGCCTGGGCGCAAAAACGTCCGTCGCACCTGCTGCAGGGATGAGGGAGATTTCCATGTTTCGCACCCGTCCGCCGGCCTTTGCAATCGCCTGCGTTGCTGTCTGGTTGCTTGCCATGTCCGTTGATACCCTGCTGCTGGCCTCTGCGGAGCAACTGAGTCTGCAGGCGCAGTTGCGCTGGAAGCTGCTGGGCCTGGGGGCTCTGGTAGTGCTGGGCATCTTGCTGATCGTGCAGTTGCCGCGCGCACTGCAGTGGCGCCCACGGCGCAGCATCCGGCCCAGCCCTGACGTGAAGCGCGAGCGCGAACGCATCGCGCGCAACCTCCACGACCAGGTGGGGTCCCAACTTGTCAACGCGATCGCCCTGGTGGACGAGCGAGACCCCGAACACGGGACGCTGATGCAGTCGCTGGAGTTGTGCCTGCTGGACCTGCGCCTGTTGGTGGATTCGATGGACGGCGAGGACGATTCCCTGGCGGACCGGCTCGCGCGGCTGCGCCACCGCATCCAGCCTGCGCTGGACCGGCGCGGCATCGCGCTGCACTGGGAGATTGCGCCACACGATGAACTGGCCCTGCCAGGAGGAAAGGTGGCGCGGGAGATAGCCGCCATCGTCCAGGAAGCCGTGAGCAATGTGCTGCAGCATGCGGACGCCACGGCGCTCGTGATCCGCCTGCACTCCGTGCAAACGCTGCAGGGCAGGGCATGGCAGTTGCAGGTGGCAGACAACGGCGCAGGGCTGCCGAGCGGCGAGCCCGCGTGCCACAGTCTGGGACGCGGCATTGACAGCATGCGCTCGCGTGCGGCGGCGGTGGCGGGCTGGCTGGAGCTGCTGCCGCAAGAAGGCCGTGGTCTGTGTGTGCAACTCACGGTTCCGGCCGTGCAGTGAGCACGACCAGTGCGTGCCCCCAGGCCGCACACCCAGAAAACTATTAAAACAATAGCTGTTAGCGCTGTATTGGCGAGCCTTGTGGGCTGCTTTAACGTTGAGCGCGCGAGGCGGGCTTGGCCGGCGCAGATGCCGGTGCCGCGCCGGCCTTGGCCAAAAGTGCAGCGCAGTGCGCGTCGTCCTCGGCGGCGGGCACGGTAATCGGCAGCAGCGCCAGCGCCGCGGGCGCCGTGAGGGCGGCAGCCACCGCCGCCCCCGCGCGCAGCAGCAGCGGCCCGGGTTCTACCCCCACCTGCGGATCTGCGAAGGTGCCGCGCACATACAACGGCGTGCGCAGCGAAAAGAATTTCCACTTCAGCGAATCGGGCGTGATGCGCAGGTTGAGCAGTTCGTCGCCGAGGTCCACCGTGCCCTTGGCTTCGACGATGGCCTCCTCGGTGTTGAGCTTGACGGTGCGCGTGCTGGCCACCCCACCTTGTACGTCCAGGTTGGCCACGGCGCAGCGCAGCTTGACCTCCTTGTCGTCGCCGAACAGTTTGGAGACGATGACGCTGCCCAGGTTGAGCGCCGCCAGATCCAGCAATTCCTTGCTCAGCGTGCCGTCGCGGATGTACAGCCGCATTTCGCCCCCACTGGTGCTCAGCATGCGCGCCACCGATTGCCCCTGGCCGGTCAGCGCCAGAGCGCCGTCCAGCCGCCCCAGGCTCTTTTGCATGCGCTCCACCTTGGGAAAGAGAGCCGACAGCTGCAGGCCCTGGACTGAGCCCTGCAACTGCACCTGCAGCGGATCGGTGCGGCTGTCCAGCAGCACGTTGGAGTCGATGCGACCGTGGGCCACGCCAAAGCGCAGCGGTGTCAGGCGCAGCTGGCGGTCTTCCAGCACCGCGCGCACGCTCAGGTTGTCCAGCGGCAGGCTGTCGGGGCGCACCACCTTCTGCCCGGCAAATGCCAGGTCCAGATCCATGGCGCCCCAGCGGTCGGTGGCGAAGCGGGCATCGGGCAGCACCTTGCCGGGGCGGCGCGAGGTGCCTTTCTCCTGTGCGCGCACGCCGCTGGGCGCGCCCAGGACCGGGCCCAGATCCGCCAGGCGCAGTTGCTTGGACGTCATATGGCCCTGCAGCTTGGGACGGGGCTCGCCGCCTGTGTAGGTCAGGCTGCCGTGCAGGTCGCTGCTGCCCACGGTGCCGTTGAAGTCGCGGTATTCCCACACCGCTTTGGCCGGTGCCAGGTTGCCGAGCAGGCGCCCCTCGACCTGGAACGGCGGCGTGTTGGGCAGCACCAGGCCGGTCAGTTCATACAGGTCCGCCATGCTGGGCGCCTTCACGAACACCTGCAGATCCATGCCCGAAAGCTTGGCGGGATTGTTGAGCACGCCTTCCACCCGCGTCTGCACGCTGCCCGAGCGTGCGGAAAAGCGCAGCGGATACCGCGCGGCCTGCTGGCGCAGCGACAGCACCGGTCCTGCCAATCCTTCTCCGGCGATGCGCGCCTTGCGGTAGGTGCCCTGCAGCGCGATCTTCATGCCGTACTTGCCTTCGGCCTGCGGTGCACCAGTGGGCAGGGTGTCGATGCGGGCACGCAGCGCCAAATCCTTCAGGCCATCGGCATAGCCCAACCAGCCGCCGCGCACGACGAGCTGGTTCAAGCGCAGATCCCAAGGGTTGTCCTCAGCAGTGCTTTCTCGGGCATGGGAGCGCGTGAAGGTCCAGTTGTTGCGCCCGTCCTGCCGGCGCGCCAGCACGATGTCGGGCGCCGTCAGTACGACCGTGTCCAGCAGCAGCGTGCGGGACAGCAGCGGCAACAGGCGCAATGTGGCGCTGGCGCTGGCGATGGTGCCCATGCCCGTGGGCGGGCGTGCCGGAGCATTCGCTTGGGTATCCCCCGCCTCCAGCGCGACGGCGCGCGCGGCGTCGGACGCCGCCGAACCCGCAGACGCAGGCGCTGCTGCCGCCGTGCGCGCGTCGGCATCACCTGCGGGTGCGGCTGGCTCGGGGCGCGGGGGAAGGGCGGGCAGTTGGTCCGTGCCCTTGACCGGCGCTTCCGGCACCTCAAAGCCCTCCGGGTTGCTCAGGGAGAGCTGCTGGGCACGCACGGTCACACCGGGTACCCAACGGCGCCAGCCTTCTTCCAGCGGTTGGGGCCAGTGCCACTCCGCCGACAAATCGCCATCAATGGAGAAGGTGCGCCCCGTGGCCTCGCTCACCTTGTCGTTCACCCAGGGTTTGGCGCGGTTCCAGTCCCAATTCACCAGCACCACGATGAACAGCGCCAGGGCCGCCACCACTGCGCCTAACGTGCCCAGCGTCCATCGCAGCACCCGCTGGCGCGTGGAACGGCGGGGGAGGGAGGCGGCGGTGGGCGTGTTCTCAGGGGGCATGGCAAAGGCGCCGCAAGCTGGCCAAACGGGTGTGCCTTGCCTCAGGGCGCGGAGTGGTGTTTGAAGCCATGCTAGTGCGAACATCCTCGCGCTGGGCCGTGCGTACGGCGATTGCCGGGCTTGTCCTACAGCCCACCCATAGGACGGCGCCGGGGCGTGCATGCGCCTTTGGCCTACGTTGAACCACAGCTGTTGCTTCAAGAATGGCGCCATTGCATTCACTTACACCGAGGCGCTCCTCATGCAAACGACCGACGCACTCACCCAGGAAACGATCTTCGGCGTGGCCGACAGCGTGACCTATTCCGGCATGCTGTGCCTGGCGCCGGATGGCCGCCGCTACTTTTACGCCCATGCCCAGGTGGATGGACGCACGCTGCCCCTGCCGCATGACCACTGGACCTCGCGCGATGCCGCGGTGCGCGGCCTGGCGGCCATCGCATCGGGCGAGAGCAAGCCCGCGGTCGCATGACACCGGAGCCCCCCGCGATGGATGCAACGCCTACGCTGCCCCAGGTCCTGGAAGAGGGTTATCGCGGCTTCCTGATCCGCATTCCTATTCCTGAGGCCACGCACGTCGCTGCCGGCACGCCGGTCCAGGTCAGCGTGGCGGCCATCTCGCAACACGCGATAGCCCATATGGACGCCATACGCTGGGCGCCCGTGGAAGGATCGGAGGGAGACCTGCACACACTCGCACGGATCAAGCAAGCCATCGACGAGGCGTTGGACGGCGTGGATCGCGCGTCGTGAGCGTCGGTTTGCAACCCAAGACAAAATAGCCTCTAGCGCTTTACCATCAAGCGCTGATAGCTATCAAAAAAATAGTATTGTTGCATGGAGCGGGAGCCTGGGGCCCCTACAATCGCGGCCCCATGCACAACAGCCACGATCCCCGGGTCCTGCCCATGCGCGACGGCGTCAACCCCAGTTGCGTGGTTCTGCCCTCGGCGGGGCAGGGGCTTCTGGTGGACTTCCTCGCGCAGCGCTTGCCCGCCGTGTCGCGCGAGGACTGGCTGCGCCGCCTGCGCGCGAACGAAGTGGTGGACGAGTTCGGCGCGGCCGCCACGGAGCGCAGCGCGTTCACGCCGGGCGTACGCTACTACTACTATCGCGAACTGCCGCCCGAGCCCGAGCTGCCGTTCCACGAAACCGTGCTCTACCAGGATGCGCACATCCTTGTGGCCGACAAACCCCACTTTCTGCCCGTGGTGCCCGCGGGCCGCTACCTGCAGCAAACCCTGCTGGTGCGCTTGAAGCGCCGGCTGGGCCTGAGCGAGTTGTCCCCCGTGCACCGCATCGACCGCGACACGGCAGGCCTGGTGCTGTTTTCCGTGCAGCGGGCAACGCGCGGCACCTATCAGGCCCTTTTTCGCGACAGACGGGTGCACAAGGTCTATGAGGCCGTTGCACCGTGGCGTGCCGACCTGCCGCTGCCGTGCATCCATGAAAGCCGGCTGGAGGAAAGCGGCCATTTTTTTCGCATGCACGAAGTGCCCGGCACGCCCAACGCGCGCACGCACATCGACGTGTTGGAGGTTGCGGCACCCTGGGCGCGCTACCGGCTGCAGCCCATCACCGGAAAGCGCCACCAATTGCGCGTACACATGGCCGCGCTGGGCCTGCCGCTGCGCGGCGATGCGTTCTACCCGGAGGTGAACGACCCGCCGGAAGGGGACTATTCCAACCCGCTGCAACTGCTGGCGCGCACGCTTGCCTTTACCGATCCCCTCAGCGGAGAGACGCGGCAGTTTGACAGCCGGCTGAAACTGCGCCCGCTGACGGATTAGCGTGTGGGAAAGTGGGGGAGGGGAGAGCAGCCGGAAGGCCGCGTTGCAGCACGCCTTGCCGGAATGCTGGAGCGGGCGATGGGAATCGAATCCGTCCGAGATGGGATTACCCCATCCATTTTGCGTGCGCAATTGACCTGCAACCCGCCACCCGTACCAAGGCAATAGAGAATCCGCGCAACCGAGAGGAAGCGCGATGCGCAAGAGCAGGTACACGGACGAACAGATCATTGGGTTCATCAAGCAGGCCGACGCTGGCATGAGCGTTGCGGACCTGTGCCGCCGAGAGGGTTTCAGCTCGGCCACGTTCTACAAGTGGCGAGCCAAGTTCGGCGGCATGGAAGCCAGCGACGCCAAACGGCTGCGCGACCTCGAAGCCGAGAACAACCGGCTCAAGAAGCTACTGGCCGAAGCGGTGTTGGACAACGAGGCGCTGAAGGTGGCCTTCGGCGTAAAGCGCTGAGCCCACCGGCGAAGCGACGCGCGGTGGGCAAGATGTTGGAAGAGACCTCGATCAGTGAACGGCGCGCCTGCGCTTTGGTGGGACTGTCGCGCGACAGCTGGCGGCACCCGCCCCAGCGCGCACAGCACGACCAGGCCACGAGTCAGCGCATCGTCGAGCTCGCGCACGAGCGGCGTCGCTTCGGCTACCGGCGCATTGCGGACCTGCTGCGGGCTGAAGGCACGAAGGTCAACGACAAACGCGTCTATAGGCTCTACAGGCTGGCTGAGCTGTCGGTGCGCAAGCGCCGCGGCAAGCAGCGCCTGAAGCTCGAACGCGTGCCGCTGCACCAATGCCAGAGCGTCAACGAGGTCTGGAGCATGGATTTCGTCAGCGACAGCTTGGCCAGTGGCCGGCGCATCAAGTGCCTGACCATCACCGATGACTTCAGCCACGAGTGCGTGGATATCGCCGTCGACCACGGCATCGGCGGCGAGTACGTAGTGCGCGTGCTGGAGCAGGTGGCGCGGTTTCGCGGTTACCCGCAGGCCGTGCGCACAGACCAGGGGCCCGAATTCACCAGCCGAGCCTTCATGGCGTGGGCGCAGGCCAGGGGCGTGCGCCATATCCTCAACCAGCCCGGCAAGCCCACGCAGAATGCCTACATCGAGAGCTTCAACGGCAAGTTCCGCGACGAGTGTCTGAACGAGCACTGGTTCCAGAGCCTGAAACAGGCCCGTGCCGAGATTGCGCGCTGGCGGGCTGACTACAACGAGATCAGACCGCACAGCAGCTGCGGCCGGATTCCCCCAGCAAAGTTCGCAGCGCGACATCGACAATCAACTGGCGGCGCCGTAACGGCGCCGCTTCAAACCCAGGAGTAATCTCCTTTAACCAGCGGATTTTCTCAAAACGACTGGTACGGGTATTGGGGGCAGGTCACCTGTCCGCCACAAAAGCCCACAACCTGCCGCAGCAGAGCAGTTGATCCCTTTGATAGCCAGTCCGCACACTTTGCACAGTGGGCAGGGCCAAGAAAGTTATTGAGCTACCCTATAGAAGCCCTATTCCCCCAAAGGGGGAATAGGGCTTCTTCATGATGTGTTGTATCGGAAATACCGTTTCAACCGACAGACTGATGACTGGCCGAACTCATCTTGTTCTGCAGCCACTCTTCCACGGTCACGTCGTCATACCTGATGGCACCCCCAATCCGGACGCAGGGTGGAAGGTCATTGGAGCCTTGGGCACGCAGCCGTTCGATTGTTGATACTGACAGCCCGAGCCGCTTGGCAAGCCAGCTTGTTGGGCGAAGAAATCGGAATTGCGTCATGTTGTCCTCCTGATGGCAGGGAGTAGTCCCTAACGGGATGTTGCGGACATCAGGGGCAACGTCTGGCGTGGGTCGGCCGCAAGGCATTCGCTGGGACCAAGCAGCAGAAGCCATCTATTTGACTTAAGGGCAATCTACCGTCGCTAAAGGCTGGCGATCCGTGGCTTTTTCGATGCTATTTGCGACATCTTCGCGCCACCTCTCCTGAAATGCACCTCAGAATTTGCCCAAAAAAGTGGCAGTCAGAAACGCAGGAGACGGGGTTTGACGGGGTTAAGCCCACTGGACCCGGCAAGACCGTCAATGCAGCCCTTCGCAGGCGACTATGACTAACGTTGATTTACGCTGATCCAGCTGCGACCAGAAATCGACCAGACAGCAAAAAGGCCAACCGGTGTGGTTGGCCTAAGTGCTTGGAAACACTAGAGGTTTCCAAAAGTTCATGGAGCGGGCGATGGGAATCGAACCCACGTCTTGAGCTTGGGAAGCTCAGGTCCTACCATTGAACGACGCCCGCAAAGTCGGTGGATTCTAGCGCACTGCCGCGTGCTTTCCGGGCAACCGTGCGATCTGCGCCGGCCGACGACCAGCCTGTCCTGCCGGTACATAGGTTCGTGGGCATTTCTGGCCATCGGACAATAGGAGCAAGCGCTGGCAGCTATAAAAAAAGAAGCAAAGTGCTCTCTACTTCTGGATATCGCCCACGCAGAGGTATTTGATCTCCACATAGTCGTCCATGCCGTAGTGGGAGCCCTCGCGCCCCAGGCCCGACTGCTTGACGCCGCCGAAGGGCACATGCTCGGTCGCGAGAATGCCGACGTTCACACCCACCATGCCATATTCAAGCGCCTCGCCCACTCGGAAGATGCGGCCCACGTCGCGGCTGTAGAAGTAGCTGGCCAGGCCAAACTCGGTGGCGTTGGCGGCAGCGATGGCTTCCTGCTCGGTCTCGAACCTGAAGACCGGCGCCAGCGGGCCAAAGGTTTCCTCGCGCGCGCACAGCATTCCAGCGGTGGCGTTGGCCAGCACCGTGGGCTCAAAGAACTGGCCCGCGCCCAGTTCCGCCAGGTGCTTTCCGCCCGTCACGACGCTGGCGCCCTTGGCGACGGCGTCATCCAGGTGGCGCTGCACCTTGTCCACCGCGGCGGGTTCGATCAACGGGCCCTGGTTCACGCCGTCCTCGAAGCCATTGCCGACCTTCGCGGTTTTTACGCGGGCGGCAAACTTGGCGACGAAGGCGTCGTACACCCCCGCCTGCACATAGAAGCGGTTGGTGCACACGCAGGTCTGCCCGGCATTGCGGTATTTGCTGGCAAAGGCGCCTTCCACGGCGGAATCGAGGTCGGCATCGTCGAACACGATGAACGGCGCATTGCCGCCCAGCTCCAGGCTCAGCTTCTTCACCGTGGGCGCGCACTGGGCCATGAGGATGCGCCCGACCTCCGTCGAGCCGGTGAACGACAGGTGGCGCACGACGTCGCTTGCGCACAGCACCTTGCCGATGGCGATGGAGTTCTCCGCATCGGCCGTCAGCACGCTCAGCACGCCGGGGGGAATGCCCGCGCGCAACGCCAGCTCGGCAGCGGCGAGGGCGGTGAGGGGCGTGAGCTCGGCCGGCTTGATGACCACCGGACAGCCCGCCGCGAGCGCCGGCGCTACCTTGCGCGTGATCATCGCCAAGGGGAAGTTCCACGGCGTGATCGCCGCACACACGCCGATGGGCTGCTTGAGCACCAACAAGCGGCGGTTGTTGTCGAACTGCGGCAGGGTCTCGCCGTTCACGCGCTTGGCCTCCTCGGCAAACCACTCGACGAAGCTGGCGCCATAGGCCACCTCGCCCTTGGCCTCGGGCAAGGGCTTGCCTTGTTCCGCCGTCATGAGCCGGCCCAGGTCGTCCTGGTGCTGCATGAGCAGGTCAAACCACTGGCGCAGGATGGTGCTGCGCTCCTTGGCGGTCTTGGCCTTCCATGCGGGCCACGCTTCGTTGGCGGCGGCGATAGCCAGCTCGGCTTCCTTGGCCCCCAGGTTGGCCACATCGGCCAACTTCAGGCCGGTGGCCGGGTCGTGCACGGCAAAGCGTGCGCCGCCTGCGAACCACTGGCCTCCCAGTAGGGCGTCAGTCTTGAGCAGACTCGGATCCTTGAGCAGGGAAAGGGGTGATGTCTTCATGTCCATGGGGTGGCTCCTGGAAGGCCGCGGCGGGCAGGGCAAAGGGGCAGGATAGCGCCGTGTGCACGCAAGGGTGAAATCTATAATGGCGGGTTGGTCACGACGGGATGCCTTGCGCTGCCATACCCGCCCACGAACCCCATACACACCATGAGCACACCCACTTTCTCCGTTGCAGACATTCGCAAGACCTTCCTGGACTTCTTCGCCGCCAAGGGGCATACCGTGGTGGCGTCCAGTCCGCTGGTGCCGGGCAACGACCCCACGCTGATGTTCACCAACTCGGGCATGGTGCAGTTCAAGGATGTGTTCCTGGGTACGGACAAGCGCCCCTATGTGCGCGCCACATCGGTGCAGACCTGCCTGCGCGCCGGCGGCAAGCACAACGATCTGGAGAACGTGGGCTACACCGCGCGCCACCACACGTTCTTCGAGATGCTGGGCAACTGGAGCTTTGGCGACTACTTCAAGCGCGAGTCGCTCAAGTGGGCCTGGGAGCTGCTGACCGAGGTCTACAAGCTGCCTCCCGAGCGCTTGCTGGCCACGGTCTACGCCGAGGACGACGAGGCCTACGACATCTGGACCAAAGAAATCGGCCTGCCGCCCGAGCGTGTGATCCGCATCGGCGACAACAAGGGCGGCCGCTACAAGAGCGACAACTTCTGGATGATGGCCGACACCGGCCCCTGCGGCCCGTGCTCGGAAATCTTCTACGACCACGGCGAGCACATTGCCGGCGGCCCCCCGGGCAGCCCGGATGAGGACGGCGACCGCTTCATCGAAATCTGGAACAACGTGTTCATGCAGTTCGACATGGACGAGCAAGGCAACGTCAAGCCGCTGCCCGCGCCCTGCGTGGACACCGGCATGGGCCTGGAGCGCCTGGCCGCCATCCTGCAGCACGTGCACAGCAACTACGAGATCGACCTGTTCGACGCGCTGATCAAGGCCGCGGCGCGCGAAACAGGCACAAGCGACCTGACCAACCCGTCGCTCAAGGTCATCGCCGACCATATTCGCGCCACCGCCTTCCTGGTCGCCGACGGTGTCATCCCCAGCAACGAGGGCCGCGGCTACGTGCAGCGCCGCATCGTGCGCCGCGCCATTCGTCACGGCTACAAGCTGGGTCGTAAGACGCCGTTCTTCCACAAGCTGGTGCAAGACCTGGTGCAACAGATGGGCGATGCCTACCCCAAAATCCGCGAGCAACAGGCGCGCATCACGGACGTGCTGCGGGTGGAAGAGGAACGCTTCTTCGAGACCCTGGCGCACGGCATGGAGATTCTGGACAGCGCTTTGGCTGGCGGTGCCAAGACGCTGCCGGGCGACGTGGCGTTCAAGCTGCACGACACCTATGGCTTCCCGCTGGACCTGACGAATGACGTGTGCCGCGAACGGGGCGTCAACGTGGACGAAGCGGGCTTTGCCACCGCCATGGAACACCAGAAGAGCACTGCCCGCGCCGCAGGCAAGTTCAAGATGGACCGCGCGCTGGAATACACCGGCGCGGCCAACCAGTTCACGGGCTACGAGCAACTGGCCGAAAGTGCCAAGATCGTCGCGCTGTACGTGGACGGCACCAGCACCGCGGCCCTGCACGCGGGCCAGAGCGGCGTGGTGGTGCTGGACCGCACGCCGTTCTATGCCGAAAGCGGCGGCCAGGTGGGCGACCAAGGCACCATCGGCGCTGGCTCGGCGTGCTTCACCGTGGCCGACACGCAGAAAATCAAAGCCGACGTCTACGGCCACCACGGCACCTTGGAAGCCGGCACGCTGAATGTGGGCGACACGGTGCAGGCGCAGGTGGACCTGCAACTGCGCGCGGCCACCATGCGCAACCACTCGGTCACCCACCTCATGCACAAGGCGTTGCGCGAGGTGCTAGGCGACCATGTGCAGCAAAAGGGCAGCCTGGTGAACGCCGAGCGCACGCGCTTTGACTTCGCGCACAACGCGCCGCTGACGGCCGCGCAGATTCGCGAGATCGAACGCCTGGTGAATGCCGAAGTGCTGGCCAATACCGACACCAACGCGCGCCTGATGGACATCGAAAGCGCGCAAAAAACGGGCGCCATGATGTTGTTCGGCGAGAAGTACGGCGAGAGCGTGCGTGTGCTGGACATCGGCACCAGCCGCGAGCTGTGCGGCGGCACGCACGTGCGCCGCACGGGCGACATCGGCCTGTTCAAGGTGGTGGCTGAGGGCGGCGTGGCCGCGGGCGTGCGCCGCATCGAGGCGGTGACCGGCGAGAACGCGCTGGCCTACCTGCAGTCGCTGGAGTCCACGGTGGACCAGGCTGCAGCCGCCCTGAAGGCGCCCCCTGCGGAGCTGACCGCCCGCATTGGCGGTGCGCTCGATCAGATCAAGACGCTCGAGAAGGAACTGGCTGCACTCAAGGGCAAGCTGGCTTCCAGCCAGGGCGACGAGCTGGCCGGCCAGGCCGTGGACGTCAAGGGCCTCAAGGTGCTGGCGGCCCGGCTGGAAGGCGCGGACGCCAAGACCCTGCGCGAGACCATGGACAAGCTCAAGGACAAGCTCAAGACGGCGGCCATCGTGCTGGCGGCCGTCGATGGCGACAAGGTGCAGCTGGCGGCCGGCGTGACGGCCGATAGCATCGGCCGTGTCAAGGCCGGGGATCTGGTGAACTTCGTGGCGGCCCAGGTGGGTGGCAAAGGCGGCGGCAAACCCGACATGGCCATGGCCGGCGGCACCAACGCGGCGGCGCTGCCGCAGGCGCTGGCAGCCGTGCAGGGCTGGGTGGGCGAGCGCATTTGACGACGGCCTGGGCCCCCAGACGGGGGCCCGGCGCACATGCGGACATGGTGCACCCGCGTGGGCGGTGGTGGCCTGCGCCGCGGTCGCACCGGACCCAGGGGGCTAGGCAAAAGACGGCAGGCGCAGCGCCGTCTGCCGGCAAATGAGCTAGAACAGCTCCACTTCGTCGTGCGCCACCTTGATCTGCAAGGCGCCACTGTTGACCAGATCTTCATAGAAGCAGACCTGGTTGCGTCCATGTTCCTTGGCATAGTAGAGCGCCTGGTCCGCGCGCCCCAGGATCTCCACCGGCGAGCCCTGTTGCGTGGCCGCGAAGCCGATGCTCACGGTGATGTGTCCGATCTGCGGGAACACATGCGTCTGCACGGCCGCGCGCAACCGCTCCAGCGCCTGGCGCGCCTGCGCCAGCGTGAGGGAACGCAGCAGCACCACGAACTCCTCTCCGCCGAAGCGGAAGATGCTGTCCTGGCTCTGGAACTGGGTGCGCAGGCGGTTGGCCACCAGGATCAGCACCTCATCGCCATAGAGGTGTCCAAAGCGGTCATTGACCGACTTGAAATGGTCGATGTCGATCACCGCCAGCCATTGGCGCACGGCGTCTTCGCCCTCGCCTGGGCTGGCGGGTGCGCCGGTCTGTCGTGAGAACTGCTCCTCGAAGGTCTTGCGGTTCAGCAGCCCGGTGAGCGCGTCCCGCTCGCTGTAATCCAGCAGGCTCTGGTAGTTTTGGTAGACCAGGAACACGCCCATGATCACGTCGCGCTGGTGCCGCGTGAAGCGGCGGGACTGGGTGATTTCCAGGCACGCCGTGGGGCGCCCGCCCAGCCACATGGGCAGCCAGAGCGTGTGGCGCTGCTCGGAGGCACGCGCGGCGCTCTCGCCCTGGGTGGCGATGCAGTGGGCCAGTTCAGGCTCTTGCGCCAGCGGAATGCGCTGGGGATCCGAAGCAGCGTCGTACTCACTGGAGACTAACTGCCCTTCGTGGCTCCAGCTGCGCGGGCGCAGCATCAGGACTTCGTCCTGCGTGAACAGCTCCAGCGCCCGCACGTGCACGATATGGCCCAGCTTGAGCAGCGTGGACAGCACCGAGACCTCCAGGCGCAAGTGGTCCCGGTGGGCGGTCATTTCGGCCAGGTTCTGGAGGATGGGCTTCATCGGGAAACGGGAATAGACGCTCAGCGGCGCGTGAACACCAGGTCCCACACGCCATGGCCGAGCCGCATGCCGCGGTTCTCGAACTTGGTCAGGGGGCGATAGTCCGGCTGCGGAGCATAGCCCTCGGCGGTGTTGGACAGCAAGGGTTCGGCCGACAACACCTCCAGCATCTGCTCCGCATACGGTTGCCAGTCGGTCGCACAGTGGATGTAGCCCCCCGGCTTCAGGCGTGCCGCCAGCTGCGCCACCAGCGGCGGCTGGATCAGGCGGCGCTTGTTGTGGCGCTTCTTGTGCCAGGGGTCGGGAAAGAAGATATGCACGCCGTCGAGCGATCCGGGCGCCAGCATGTGCTCCAGCACCTCGACGGCGTCGTGCTGCAGGATGCGGATGTTGTGGATGTCCTGCTCGCCGATGCGCTTGAGCAGCGCGCCCACACCGGGTTCATGCACCTCGCAGCACAGAAAGTTGTCTTGCGGGCGCACGCGCGCGATGTGAGCCGTGGCCTCGCCCATGCCGAAGCCGATCTCCAGCACCAGCGGCGCGCTGCGGCCGAAGGCCGCAGTGGCGTCCAGCAGGGCGGGCGCATAGTCCAGCACGTAGCGCGGGCCCAGCTCTTCCAGCGCCTTGGCCTGGCCGGTGGTGGTGCGGCCGGCGCGGCGCACATAGCTTTTGATGCCCTTGGGATGGGCGACGTCTGCCGGGGCGCTGCCTGCGGCACCGGGCATGGGGGAGGCCGCGGGGGCCTGCGGGTCTTGCGAAGAAAGCGTTTGAGTCACAGCGGCGAATTGTAGGTTCCAGGCCATGCCTTGACCCAGAATGCGAGCGCATCGGCGATGCCTGTTATGCCTGTAGGTGACGGCAATCCCAGTACCTGGGCTGCATTTGTCAAAGCCTGCAGCGGCTGGCTGTCGTCGATGGGGGGAGCGCCATGTTGTTTGGAGAGCTTCTCGCCATCCGCCGCACGTACCAGGGGTGTATGCAGGTATTGCGGCGTGGGCACGCCCAATGCGGACTGCAGCAGGATCTGGCGCGGCGTGTTGTCGGCCAGGTCTTCGCCGCGTACCACATGGGTGACGCCCTGGTCGGCGTCGTCGACCACGACCGCAAGCTGGTAGGCCCACAGGCCATCTGCACGCCGCAGCACGAAGTCGCCCACCTGCCGCGCCACATCTTGAAACTGCGGGCCCAGGCGCCGATCGGTCCAGGAGACGCCGGAACTTGCTATTGAATAAATAGCTGGTTGCGCTTGCTGGATGGGCGCTGGAGGCATTTTTGATTGATACCTCTGGGTATGGAAGCGCCAGGCGCGCGGCGTGCGTCCACCCAGGCCGTGGCGGCAGGTGCCAGGGTAGGGGCGTTCCACATGGCGTTCATGCACCAGGCCCTGCGCCTGCAAGGCGGCTTCGATGTCGCGGCGCGTGCATGCGCATGGGTAGGCCAGGCCGGCGTGGAGCAGCCCATCCAGCGCCTGCTGGTAGCGGGGGCCGCGGGTGGATTGGTACAGCGGCTGCTCGTCGGGCAGCAGGCCGCAGCGGGCCAGCTGCGCCAGAATGCGCTCGTCGGCGCCGGGCACGCAGCGCGGCGGGTCCACGTCTTCGATGCGCACCAGCCAGCGCCCGCCGCGTCCTCCAAGGGCCGCGCGCGCGTCCAGCCAGCTGGCCAGGGCGGCGACGAGCGAGCCCGCGTGCAGCGGGCCGGTCGGGGAGGGGGCAAAGCGGCCGACGTAGCCCGCGGCCGCTGTCATGCAGCGGTGAGCGCGAGCTCCAGGCCCGAGACGAAAGCGTCTTCCAGCCGGTGCCCCAGGCACCAATCGCCGCAAACGCCCAGGCCCAGGGAGGCGTCCCACAGAAAGCTCTGGCCCAAGGGCTTTTGCGTCTGCGCGTGGCGCCAGCGCCGCATCTCGGCATGCGTGGGCGTGGCGCGTATGCCGGTGACTTCGGCAAACGCCTTGATGAGCTTGGCCTGCACGCGGGGGGCCTCGTCGTTCAGGTGCTCCAGCGACCAGGCGGGACTGGCCTGCACCGTCCAACGCTCGATCTGTGTCCGGCCGGGCTTGCTGGACTCACGGGCCAGCCAGGCAATGCGGTGGTGCGTACTGCGTGCAGCGTTCCACTGCGGACCGAGCGTGGTCAGCCCGGGGCGCACGGCCTGCGCAAAGGCGAGCATCAAGGTCCAGCAGGGCGCGATGTCCACGCCGGCCAGGGCGTCGTCCCACGGCGTGGAAACGCCGGACTGCTGCAGCAGCGCCCGCGACAGCGGTGCGGGCTGGGCCAGTACCACGCCATCGAAACCCGCATACACCTGCGATCCCCCATCCAGCGTCTCGGTGCGCAGCTGCCAGGCCGTGGGTCGCATGGCGTCGCGCTCGATGTGCGTGACGGCCGTGCGCGTGTGCAGGTGCCCTTCACGCGCCAGTGGTGCGGCCCAGGCCTGGACCAGCGCATCCATCGCGGGGGCGGCCACCCAGTGCGCTTCACCGGGCGGTGGCGCGGCGGTGGCGACGCGCCCGGCAGCGTCCAGCACGCGGATGGTGGTGGCACTCCATGCGCGGCACAGGCCGGAAACGGTGTCCAGCGCCCGCTGAAAGCGTGCGTCGCGTACCGTGAAGTACTGCGCGCCCGAATCAAAACTGCCAAAGGGCGACGCCAGCGCCGCCGTGCGCCCGCCGGGCTGCGGCGCCTTCTCGAAGACGGTGACCATGTGGCCCGCCTGGGCCAGTGTGCGGGCGCAGGCCACGCCGGCCATGCCGGCACCCACCACGGCAAAGCGCCGCGCGGCGCCCAGGGGCGCGACCTGCTGGCCTTGTTTCAGTCGATCGCTGGAGCGGGAGGAAAAGCGGGTCATGGCAGGCCTTCGATGACGTCGGAAATGGGCTGGTGCAGAGCTGGTAATTAGCGCAGCGCTAGTGTTGACTCTACACGCGCCGCGCGGCCCACGCATTCAGAACTGGTGGTGGTTTTCCAGCAGCGCACGGCGTGTGGCGTCACTTTGCAGTTGCGACAGCCACCACTGCAGCGCGCGGCCTGGCGCAGCGTGCCCGGGGCCACCCCATTGGTAGCTCAGACGCACGTTGCGCGCGGGGCGCGCCACCTGCCGCTCGACCAGATGGCCGGCTTCGAGGTACGGACGCACCATGGGCTCGGGCAGAAAGCCCCCGCCCAGGCCGCGCAACTGTGCGTGGATCTTGGCGCGCATGTTGTCCACGGTGAGGACGTCCTGCCCCGCGAGGATGCCCATGGTCACGTTGCTGCGCCGTGCCGAGTCGGCCACGGCGATCGCGCGGTGTTCGCGCAGCGTGGTGTCGCTGATGGGCTCGGGCACCTTGGCCAGTGGGTGGTGGGGCGCCACGACGAAGATGAAGCGCACCTCGCCCAGCGGGGCGGATTGCAGCCCGGCGACGTTGGAGGCACCCACGGCCACGCCGATGGCCAGGTCTGCTTGGCCCGACGTCAGCGCTTCGGCCGTGCCGCCGAGGATGCCGTCGCGCCACTTCACGCGCGTGGGTGGACCGAGGGCGTAGAACGCCTCCACCAGCTCCAGCATGGTGGTGGGCGAGATGACGCCGTCCACCGACAGCGTGAGCTGTGGCTCCCAGCCCGTGGCCACGCGGCGCACGCGGTTGGCGATGGCGTCCACGTCCTCCAGCAAGCGCTTGCCTTCGCGCAGCAGCTCCATGCCGGCATCGGTGGGCCGTGCGTGGCGGGCGCTGCGGTCGAACAGCAGCACGTCCAGCGCATCCTCGATCTGGCGCACACGGTAGGTCAGTGCGCTGGGCACCACGCCGAGCTGGCGTGCCGCCGCGGCAAAGCTGCCCGTCTCCGCAATGCTCTGCAGCATGGCCAAGTTTTCAGGGGTCAGGGCATCGCGGGTGTTTTGCATGATCGATGGCCTCTTCATTCAATGAGTTTGAATGATGCCTTCAAGCCCGCTGTCCCTGCAAGGGCGCTGCGCCACCTACAGTTCTCTCCAACGCAACGCATTTCCAGGAGCAACCCCATGCTGACCCTTCGCAAATCGCAAGATCGCGGCCACGCAGACCACGGCTGGCTCCATTCGTACCACAGCTTCTCGTTCGCGGGCTACTACGACCCGCGCCACATGGGCTGGGGCAACCTGCGCGTCATCAACGAGGACCGCATCGCGCCGGGCACGGGCTTCGGCACCCATGGCCACCGCGACATGGAGATCATCAGCTACGTGCTGCCTGGCGAACTGGCGCACCAGGACAGCATGGGCAACGTCAAAGGCATTCCGCCCGGCGACGTGCAGCGCATGAGCGCCGGCACGGGCGTGATGCACAGCGAGTTCAACCACGCCGAGGGCCAGCAGACGCACTTTCTGCAGATCTGGATCGAGCCCAATGTGCGCGGCATCGCGCCGAGCTATGAGCAAAAGCGCTTTTCCGATGCCGACAAGCGCGGCCAGTTGCGTCGCGTGGCCTCGCCCGACGGCGCGCAAGGCTCGGTCACGATCCATGCCGACGCCACGCTGTACGCGGGCCTGTTCGACGGTGCTGAGGCGGCGCAACTGCCCATTGCCGCAGGGCGCAAAGCCTACGTTCACCTGATCCGCGGTACGCTGCAGGTCAACGGACAGCATCTGAGCGGGGGCGACGCGGCCCTGCTGGATAACGAAAGCAGCGTGACCCTGTCCGGGGGAAGCGATGCCGAAGTTCTGGTTTTTGATCTCGCCGCGTGAAGTCTGCCCATCCACTTCAACCCTAGGAGTTCCGCCATGTTTGCTACCCTGCAAAACCCTCTGGCCCTGGTGGGCCGCATCCTCATCGCCCTGTTGTTCATCCCTGCGGGGTTCGGCAAGATCAGCGGCTTTGCCGGCACCGTGGGCTACGCCACGTCTGTGGGCATGCCCATGCCCACCGTGGCCGTTGCCGTCGGTCTGTTGATTGAACTACTGGGCGGCCTGGCACTGCTCTTCGGATTCGGAACACGCATCGCTGCGCTGGCGTTGGCCGTGTTCACGCTGGCGGCCAGTTTCTTCTTCCACGCCTACTGGGCTCTGCCGGCGGACCAGCAGATGATGCAGCAGCTGTTGTTCTTCAAGAACGTTGCCGTGACGGGCGGCCTGCTGGCATTCGCCGCCTTCGGTGCCGGGGCATGGAGCGTGGACGGCGCACGGTCCGGGCGCTGATCGCTATTAAAAAAGAAGCTGCTTGCGTTTGATGGATGGGCCTTGGAGGTCGATATGACCTGCAAGGCCCATCAACTGTTGGAACGCTGCCAACGGCCGTCGATGCGCAGCTCATGCGGCATGAAGCGCGCCTTGTAGTTCATCTTCGGGCTCTGCTCGATCCAGTAACCCAGGTAGACATACGGCAGGCCCAGCGTGCGCGCCTGCTGTACCTGCCACAGCACGTTGTAGGTGCCGTAGCTTGCGCCCGGCTCGGGCTCGTAAAAAGTGTAGACGGCGGAGAGGCCGTCCTCCAGCACGTCCAGGATGGACACCATCTTCAGTGTCCCCGGCTGGCCGTCGGCCCCGGTCTCACGGAACTCCACCAGCCGCGAATTGACCCGGCTTTGCAGCAGGAACTGGGTGTACTGGTCGATGCTGTCCTGGTCCATGCCGCCCCCAGCGTGGCGTGCGTTCTGGTAGCGCAGGTATAGCTGGTAATGCTCGGGCAGGTAGCACAAGCGCAGCACCCGCGCCTGCAGGCCGGCGTGGCGCTTCCAGGCACGGCGCTGGCTGCGGTCGAGCTTGAATGGATCAACCACCACGCGCAGCGGCGTGCAGGCCTGGCAGCCGTCGCAGTAGGGGCGGTAGGTGAACATGCCGCTGCGCCGAAAGCCCCGCGCCACGAGGCCCGAATACACATCGTTCTGAATCAGGTGACTGGGCGTCGCCACCTGCGAGCGCGCCTGCCGCTCGGGCAGGTAGCTGCACGGGTAGGGTGCCGTGGCGTAGAACTGCAGGCTTTGCAGCGGAAGATCGTTGAGTTGGGTCACGCCGCTGAGGGGTTGGGCAAAAGCTCGGTCCAGTATACGGGCTCGAATTTCCAGGTGCAGGCAGGGTCTTGCCGCGCTCGCGCCACGTGATTCAGGAACTGCGAACGTTCCATCTCCCGGGCGCCCAGCGAGGCCAGATGGCCCGTGTTCTGCTGACAGTCGATCAACCGGACCCCCTCGCGCCGGCACAGGCATACCAGCGCCGCCAGGGCGATCTTGGAAGCATCGGTCGCGTGCGCGAACATCGATTCGCCAAACACGGCCCGTCCTAGCGCCACGCAATAAAGCCCCCCCACCAGTTGCCCGTTCACCCAGGTTTCCACGCTATGGGCATGCCCAGCGGCATGTAGCGCCTCATACGCGGCAACCATGGAGGGCACGATCCAGGTGCCGGACTGCCCGGCCCGCGGCTTGTTGGCGCAGGCGTGGATCACGGCGGAAAAGTCGCTGTCGAGGCGCACCTCGCAACCGGGTGTGGCGCGAAAGCGCTGCAGCACGCGGCGCAGCGAGCGGTGCAGACGGAATTCCTGCACATGCAGCACCATGCGCGGGTCCGGGCTCCACCACAGGATGGGCTGGCCGGTGCTGAACCACGGAAAGACGCCCTGGGCATAGGCCTGCACCAGGCGAGGCACCCCCAGCGTGCCGCCCGCGGCCAGCAGGCCGGGCGCGGGAGAGTCTGTGCCCCAGGCACCGTCGGTGGGTGGAAAAGGATCGTCGGGTTCCAGCCAGGGAAGCGATGTGGTCATGCAGGCAATCAAGGGCGCGCGTGGAGCGCGATTGTCGCCCGCCCGCGTGCTCAGAACGTGATCAGGACGGAGGACGCGCTGCGCTGGTGTGCGCCATGGAATACCGCCTCGATGTTGTTGCCGTCCGGGTCCAGCGCAAAGGCGGCGTAGTAGCCCGGGTGGTAGGACCGCTCGCCCGGGGCGCCGTTGTCGCGCCCGCCATGCGCCAGCGCCGCGCGGTGGAAGGCATCCACCATCTCGCGGTCCTTCGCCTGGAAGGCGAGGTGGTGCCGCCCCGTGAGGTGGCCATTAGCGGCGGGGCTGCTGGCCGTGGAGACGAACAGCTCGTCAGCCCAGAAGTAGCTGTCGGTCTGACCCCCGACGGGGATTTGCAGCGCGCCCAGCACCGCCTCATAGAACCGCAGGCTGGCGGGCAGGTCGCGCACCACCAGTTGGATATGGTCGATGAGGCGGCCGCGGTGCAGTTGCTGGACTTCCATCTTGGCACTCCTTTCCTGTCGTGGCGGAATACCGCGCGACCCAGCGCGCGGTGCGTCCGGTCATTCTAGGCAGGGGCGCGTGCCGGCCTCTCAGCGCACCATGCAGGGCCGCTTGGGGTCGAACTGCCAGCCCGGAATCAGGCTTTGCATGCCGATGGCGTCGTCGCGCGCGCCCAGGCCGTGTTCCTGGTACAGCGCATGCGCGCGCTGCAGTGCGGCGCGGTCCACCGTCACGCCCAGGCCCGGGGTCTTGGGCACGTCGACGAAGCCGCCGCGGATCTGCAGTGGGTTCTGGGTGAGGAACTGCCCGTCCTGCCAGATCCAGTGCGTGTCGATGGCCGTGACCTTGCCCGGAACGGCGGCCGCCACGTGGGTGAACATGGCCAGCGAGATGTCGAAGTGGTTGTTGGAGTGCGACCCCCAGGTCAGGCCCCAGTCGCGGCAGGTCTGGCCCACGCGCACGGAGCCGGCCATGGTCCAGAAATGGGGGTCGGCCAGCGGGATGTCCACGGACTGCAGCGACAGGGCGTGCACCATCTGGCGCCAGTCGGTGGCGACCATGTTGGTGGCCGTGGGCAGGCCGGTGGCACGGCGGAATTCGGCCATGACCTCGCGGCCCGAGAAACCCCCTTCGGCGCCGCAGGGGTCTTCGGCATAGGCCAGCACACCGCGCATGTCGCGCATCAGGCGGATCGCGTCCTTGAGCAGCCAGCCGCCGTTGGGGTCCAGCGTGACGCGCGCCTGCGGAAAACGTTGAGCCAGTGCAGTGACGGCTTCGACCTCCTGCTCGCCGGCCAGCACGCCGCCCTTGAGCTTGAAGTCGTTGAAGCCGTAGCGCGCGTGCGCGGCTTCGGCCTGGCGCACGATGGCGTCCGGCGTCATGGCCTCCATGTGGCGTACCTGATGCCAGTCGTCGGTGCCTGAACGGTCCTCTCCCGCCTGCACGTAGGGTTTACCGGTCTTGTGCGACGGGCCCACGAAGAACAGATAGCCCAACATCTCCACGCGCTCGCGCTGCTGGCCTTCGCCCAGGAGCGCCGCCACGGGCACGCCCAGGTACTGGCCCTGCAGGTCCAGCAGTGCGGATTCGATGGCCGTCACGGCGTGCACGCCAACGCGCAGGTCGAAGGTTTGCAGGCCGCGCCCACCAGGGTCACGCCCTTCCAGGGTCTTTTGCACCTGCTGCAGCAACTGCAGGCGCTCACCAATGGAGCGGCCGATGAGCACGCCGCGACTGTCCTCCAGCGCCCGGCGGATGCCTTCGCCACCGGGGACTTCCCCCACGCCGGTGCGACCCGCGCTGTCATGAATCAGCACCACGTTGCGTGTGAAGAAGGGCGCGTGCGCGCCGCTGAGGTTCATCAACATGCCGTCGCGCCCGGCGACGGGGATGACTTCGATCTCGGTGATGGTGGGAGTCTGTGACATGGTTCGGGGAAGCAGAAAAAACGGAAATGAAAACGGCCCGGACGTCAGGCGGAGTGCGCCTGCCGGGCCGCAGCCGCCGACCAGGGCACTTCCTGCACCGGCGCGCCCGTGGCAAGGCAGCTGTGCAGGTTTTGCAGCACCAGGTCGGCCATGGCACGGCGGGTCTCCTGGGTGCCGCTGGCGATGTTGGGGGGCCAGGACGACGTTGTCCAATGCGAGCAGTGCTGGCAGCGGGTGGGGCTCGTCCTCGAACACGTCCAGACCGGCGCCGGCAATCCGCTGCTGCTGCAGGGCGGCGGCCAGCGCGGCCTCGTCCACCACGCTGCCGCGCGCTACGTTGACCAGGAACCCCTGCGGGCCCAGCGCGTCCAGCACCTCGGCATTCACCAGGTGGCGCGTGCTGTCTCCGCCCGCAGCGGTGATGACGAGGAAGTCCGCCCAACGCGCCAGCTCCATCAGTGACGGCAGGTACTGATGGGGCGAGCCCTCCACCGGCCGGCGGTTGTGGTAGGCCACCTGCATGTCAAAGCCCGCGGCGCGGCGCGCCACGGCAGCGCCGATGCGCCCCATGCCGAAGATGCCCAGGCGCTTGCCGCTGGCGCGCGTGTGCACGCCAAAGCGCTGGCGGCTCCAGTCACCGCGGCGCACGAAGCGGTCGGCCGCGGACAGGCTGCGCGCCGCGTCCAGCAGCAGGGCGAAGGCCATGTCGGCCACGCAGTCGTCCAGCACACCGGGCGTATAGCCCACGCGTGCGCCGCACTCCAGCAGCGCAGCCTGGTCCAGTGCGTCAAAGCCCACGCCAAAGCTGCTGACGAACCGCAGGCGGGGCAGGGCGCGCACCACGTCGCCCGGCAGCCCCATGGCGGCGGAAGTCACCACGCATTCGAAATCTGCGCCGTGTGCGGCCAGGAAGCCGGCCCGGTCTGGCTGCTCGCTGAGCACGGTCACGTCGAACTGGGCGGCCAGTTCGTGGTCCAGCGCGGGCAATGGCATGCGGCCGTACTGGAGGATGCGGGGAGAGCGGTGTGTCATGGGGGCGGCAGAGGCAAGAGGGCGCCCGCACCGGCAAGTGCGGCGCGGACGTCGAGAGGGCGTGGCAATCAGTCGATGCTGATTTTGCGGGCTTCGATGAGCGTCTTCCAGCGCGCATATTCGCGCGCCTGGAAGGCCGTGAACTCCTCGGGGGTGTTGGCAACGATCTCCATGCCCTGGTCCGTTAGGCGCTTCTTCAGCGTCGGCTCATTGATGGCCTGGATGGCGGCGTCCGCCAGCTTCTTCTTCACATCCGCGGGCAAGCCCTTGGGCGCGGCCATTCCTTGCCAGGAATAGATCTCGGCCCCTTTCACACCGGCCTCGGCCAGCGTGGGCACGTCGGGCAGAACGGGGGAGCGCTTGTCGCCCGTGACGGCGATGGCCGTCAACTTACCGGCACGGATGTGCGGCAGCACCGCGTTCACGTTCTGGAACGAGAAATCCACCTGTCCACCCAGCAGATCGTTGATGGCCGGTGCGCCACCCTTGTAGGGCACGTGCACGCCCGTGGTGCCGCTTTGCTGCCAGAACAGCTCGGCCGAGAGGTGGTCCGACGAGCCATTGCCAGAGCTGGCAAAGCTGATCTTGCCAGGTTGCGCCTTGAGCGCAGCCACCACCTCGGCCAGCGTACGTGCCTTCTGCGCGGGCGAGGCGACGAGCACATTGGGCGCTTGCACGGGCAGGGACAGGTAGTCGAAGTCCTTGACTGCGTCATAGGGCACGTTCTTCACCAGATGCGGCGCGATCACGTAGGGGCCGAGCGAGGCCACGAGCAGCGTGTAGCCGTCGGGCGCGGCGCGCTTGACTGCCGTGGCGCCAATGGTGCCGGTGGCGCCCGGGCGGTTGTCCACCACGAATGCCTGGCCCAGTTTCTCGCCCATGTGCTGGGCCATGGCGCGGGCAATGGTGTCGGTGGAGCCGCCGGGCGGGAACGGTACGACGATGTTCACGCTCTTTTCCGGCCAGGCGGCCACGGCAGACAGGGCCACGCTGGCCGCGAGGGCCACGAGGACTTTTTTCATGGGGTGCTCCTTGGATCTTTATGTGCCGGGATGAGCGGCCCCGCCAACGCTGGGCGGGGCCAAAATGCATCAGACAGGCTCGACCTTGCGGATCAGTTCGGCCAGCATCTCGATCTCTTCGGCCTGCAAGTCGGCCAGCGGCGCACGCACGGGGCCGGCGGGGTGGCCGACGATCTTGGCGCCGGCTTTGATGATGCTCACCGCGTAGCCGGCGCTGCGGTTGCGGATCTTCAGGTAAGGCATGAAGAAGTCCTTGAGCAACTGGTGCTGCGTGGCCTGATCGTCGTTCTTCACCGCTTCGTAGAAACGCATGGCTGTTTTCGGGATGAAGTTGAACACGGCGGACGAATACACCGGCGTGCCCAGTGCCTTGTAGGCGGCGGCATAGACCTCGGCCGTGGGCAGGCCGCCCAGGTAGGCAAGCCGGTCGCCCATGGCCAGGAACATGGAGGCCATGCCTTCGATGTCGCCCACGCCATCCTTGAAGCCGACCAGGTTCGGGTTGCGCTCGCACAGGCGGGCAACGGTTTCCGGCGTGTAGCGGGTGATGCCGCGGTTGTAGATGATCACGCCGAAGTTCACGCTCTTGCACACGGCTTCCACGTGGGCTGCCAGGCCTTCCTGGCTGGCTTCTGTCATGTAGTGGGGCATGAGCAGGATGCCGTGCGCGCCGGCCTTCTCGGCGGCCTGCGCGCATTCGATGGCAAAGCGCGTGGGGCCGCCCGCACCGGCAATGATGGGCACCTTGCCGCGGCAGGTGTTTACCGCCGTCTGGATGATCTGCGGATATTCGCTGGCCGTGAGCGAGAAGTACTCGCCCGTGCCACCCGCAGCAAACAACGCGCTGGCGCCGAACGGTGCGAGCCACTCCAGGCGCTCGGCATAGCCCTTGGCATTGAAGTCGCCGTTGTCATGGAAGTCGGTGATGGGGAACGACAGCAGGCCGGAACTCATCACGTTCTTCAGGTCTTGGGGAGTCATCTCAGTCTTTCTTTCAAAGCCGCTGCGCGGCAGGTTGGCGACGTGGGGTTAAGTTAAAGAAGGGAAATCGGGGCGCGGTCAGTCCAGCTGCAGCTTCTCTTGCTGCACGACCTTGGCCCAACGGGCGCGCTCGCTGGCAAAGAAGCTGTCCACTTCCGACGGGGACATGGTCACCACTTCGGCGCCCTGGCCCGTGAGGCGTGAGCGCACATCGGGCGTACGGATGGCGGCCACCAGGGCCTCGCCAATGCGCTTGGTGATGGCCGGCGGTGTTCCGGCGGGCAGCATCACGCCTTGCCACGAGCCGGTTTCGAAGCCCGTCACGCCCTGCTCGGCGATGGTGGGGGAGCTGCCGATGAGCGGCATGCGCTCGCGCTTGGACACACCCAGCAGCTTGAGCTTGCCGCTTTGCACATGGGGATAGGTGGCCAGCATGCCGTTCATCAGCACTTGCGTCTGGCCGGCTACCGTGTCCTGCACCGACTGCACGCCGCCCTTGTAGGGCACGTAGACCCACTTGGCGCCCGTGGCGCGGGCCAACTCCACGCCCGCCAGGTGCGGTGCGCTGCCGGTGGCCGTGACGGCGAAGTTCAGGTCGCTGGTTTTGGACAGCTCCACCAGTTCCTTCAGGTTGTTGGCCTTGACGGAGGGGTGCACCACCAACAGGTGGGGCGAATACGCCAGCATGGCAGCGCCGCGCAGATCCTTGGACGGATCGAAGGGCAGCTTGGTATAGATCGACGGGCTGATGGCCAGCGCACCCAGATCGCACAACAGCAGCGTGTAGCCGTCAGGCGACGACTTGGCCACGATATCGGCGCCCAGATTGCCGTTTGCACCGGGCTTGTTCTCGACGATCACCGGCTGCTTGAGCGACTCGGACAACTGCTGGCTGATCGAGCGGGCAATGATGTCCGAACTGCCGCCCGGCGGGTAGGGCACGACGATCTTGAGCGGACGGCTGGGCCAGTTGTCTGCGGCGTGAACCATGGTCGTGCTGCAGGCCAGCGCAGCGCAGGCGAGGGCAAGGCGGCGGGTAAAAGTCATGCGATGTCTCCTGATGTTGTGCGGGTTAAGTTATACGTCATCGTACAACATCAATCAAAGAACAACAAACGTTTCAGCGCAAATTTTTCAGTGGATGGCTTGTGAGGGGCTCAGGCGGGCAGGGCGGCCGCCGCGGCGGCCGCTTCCTGAGCCTGGCGCAGCCGTTCGCGGCTGTTGGTCAGGTGTACGCGCATAGCCGCGCGGGCGGATTCCGCATCCTTGCGCGCAATCGCCATGTAGATCTCTTCGTGCTCTCGGTTCACGCGCTGCAGGTAGCCGTCATTCGGCGGGGAGCTGCGGGTGGTGCCCACGCGGGTGCGTGGAATCAGCGTGGTGCCCAGGTGGTTCATGATGTCCGCAAAATAGCGGTTACCGGTGGCCTGGGCAATCTGCAGGTGAAAGCGAAAGTCGTGGGCTACCGTGTCTTCGCCCAGTTGCGTGCTCTGCGCAAAGTCATCCAGTGCGGCACGCATGGCCTGCAATTGCCCCTCCGTACGGCGTTGCGCGGCCAGCCCGGCCGACTCGGTCTCCAGGCTGATGCGCAGCTCCAGCACGGCCAGCACGTCCACGGACTCGGCCAACTCGGAGGGGTCCAGGAAGAACATGCCGCCGCTGCGGGGTGGCAGTACGAAGGTGCCGATGCCGTGTCGGGTCTCCACCATGCCGGCGGCCTGCAGCTTGGACAGTGCCTCGCGCACAACTGTGCGACTCACATCGTAGCCCTGCACCAGCTCCGATTCCGTGGGCAGCTTGTCGCCTTCGCGCAGCAGGCCTTGGCGAATCTTGCTTTCAAACTCATCGAACAGCACCTTTGCCAGGCTGCGCCCTGCGCTGCGGCCCGCTCTGCCGCGCAGTGAAGAGGCGTGCTGGGCTACGGACGCGATGGATTCGGGTAATCCCGTGGAGGGCGTGTTCATGGATGTGATCATAATTCGTTGCACGTTATCAGACAACATATCTCTTATTCGAGCCGCACCCTGAAATGCCGGCACGGATGCCTCTCTCAACGCACGAAGATGAGCACCTCCCACGCGATCCGCCACATCCGCATCACGCCCATCGCCTTCCGCGATCCGCCGCTGCTCAATGCGGCCGGCATCCACGAGCCCTGGGCCCTGCGCTCCATCATCGAGATCGAGACCGCCTCGGGTCTGGTGGGCATCAACGAGAGCTATGGCGACCAGCCCATGCTGGACGCTTTGGCCAAGGCGGCGCCCGCCCTGGTGGGTCTGTCCCCCTGGGCGCTCAACGCCATGGAGCAGCGCGTGGCGGCCCTGGTCGCACCGCCCGCACAGACGGCCTCGGAATTCCTGGGGCAGCAGGTGTCGCTGGCACCGGGCACGCATGTATCCAAGACCGTGGCCAAGGTCATCAGCGCGTTTGAAGTGGCGATGCTGGACCTGCAAGGCCAGTTGGCCCAGGCCCCGGTCGTGGATCTGCTGGGCGGCGCGGCGCGCGACAGCGTTCCCTTCTCGGCCTACCTGTTCTACAAATACGCCGAACACATCGACCAGCCCTATGCGCCGGATGCCTGGGGCGAGGCACTCACGCCCGCGCAACTCGTCGCCCAGGCGCGGCGCATGATCGCCCAGTACGGCTTCCAGAGCATCAAGCTCAAGGGCGGCGCCTTGCCGCCCGACCAGGAGGCGGCCGGCATCCTCGCGCTGGCCCAGGCCTTTCCGGGTATGCCGTTGCGCATCGACCCCAACGCCAACTGGACGGTACAGACCAGCCTGAAGGTGGTGCGGCAACTGCGTGGCGTGCTGGAGTATTACGAAGACCCGGCCCCTGGCCTGGAGGGCATGGCTGCCGTGGCGCGCGCGATGGAACGCGAAGGCGACGTGCCGCTGGCCACCAACATGGTGGTCACCGACTTTGCCGAATTCCGCCGCAACGTTGACCTGGGCTGCCCCGTGAAGATCGTGCTCAGCGACCACCACTACTGGGGCGGTCTGCGTGCCACGCAACGGCTGGCCACGCTGTGCAAGACCTTCGACCTGGGTCTGTCCATGCACAGCAACTCCCACCTGGGCATCAGCCTCGTCGCCATGACGCACCTGTGTGCCAGCGTGCCGCAGCTCACCTATGCCTGCGACACGCACTACCCGTGGCAGGACGAGGAGGTCGTCGAAGGCGGCCGCCTGCAATTCGAACAGGGCAGCCTGCGCGTGCCTACGACGGCGGGCCTGGGCGTCACGCTGGATCGCGAGGCGCTGGCCCGCCTGCACGACAACTACCTGCACTGCGGCATCCGCAACCGCGACGACCTCGGGCAGATGCGCAAGTACGACCCCGGCTTCACTGGCCGCCAGCCACGTTTCTGAGTCCTTTCCATCCAACCAGGAGACATCCCCCATGCAACGCCGCACCTTGATCAAAAGCTCCCTCGCCGCCGCCAGCGCCTTGCTGCTGGGCAGCGCATTGACCCCCCTGCCTGTAGCAGCGCAGGGCAATTGGCCGGCGGGCAAGGCCATCACCTACCTGGTGCCCTTTCCACCCGGCGGTAATACCGACACGCTGGCTCGCGTGGTAGCCCAGCCTCTGGGCCAGGCCCTGGGCACGCCCGTGGTCATTGACAACAAGGGCGGCGCGGGCGGCAGCGTGGGATCGGCCATCGCCGCGCGCGCGCCCGCCGACGGCTACACCATCCTTGGCGGCACCATCAGCTCGCACGCCATCAACGTGAGCCTGTACCCAAAGCTGGACTACGACCCCGTCAAGTCCTTCACACCGATTGCCATGCTGGGATCGGGTCCGCTGGTGCTGGTGGTGCCCGCCGCCAGCCCGTACAAGACGCTTGCGGAAGTGCTCGCCGCCAGCAAGGCCAAGGCCGCGGCGGGCGGCCTGTCCTCGGCGTCGCCCGGCAGCGGCACCTCCAACCACATGGCGCTGGAGCTGCTGGCCTATCAGACGGGCGTGAAGTTCACGCATGTGCCGTACAAGGGCAGCGGCCCGGCCGTGCAGGACGTGATCGGTGGCCAGGTGGACATGATGTTCGACACCGCCCTGGTCGTAGGCCCGCACATCCAGTCGGGCAAGCTGCGCCCCATCGCCGTGACCAGCTCCAAACGCGTGGAGTCGCTGCCCGACGTGCCCACCATTGCCGAAGCCGGAGAAAAAGGCTTCGACATGGGCTCCTGGCAGGCCGTGTTCGCGCCCGCCGGCACACCCAAGCCCATCGTGGACCGACTGCACGCCGAGATCATGAAGATCGTCGCCACCCCGGAAGTCCAGGCGCGCCTCAAAGCCTTCGGCATGGTGCCATCCACCATGACGCCCGCCGAACTGGCCACATTCCAGAAAGCCGAGGTGGCCAAGTGGGCGCAGGTGATCAAGGCCGCAGGCATAAAGGCGGAATGACCCCTGAGCGGCCGCACGCCTTTCGCTAACGGAGATGCCGCCCCGTTGCCGGGTAGCCCTTGCACGGCAACCTGGTTGCAGGCGTCAGCTTCATAGCCCGCGGGCGGCCGTAGCGCCATGGAAACTGGAAAAGACATTGGTATGAGTACACAAGCCCCGCTTTGCATCGCCATGCACCCGGCCGACAACGTCGCCATCGTGGCCAACGATGGCGGCCTGCCTGCTGGCACCCGGCTGCCCGGCGGCCAGGTGCTGGTGGACAAGGTGCCGCAGGCGCACAAGGTGGCGCTGGAAGACATCCCCGAGGGCGGTGCCGTGCGCCGCTACAACGTGGTCATCGGCTATGCCCTCAAGTTCATAGCGGCTGGTAGCTGGGTGCACGAGCGCCTGTTGCAGATGCCCGATGCGCGTGCGCTGGACGGCCTGCCCATCGCCACCGCCAAGCCGACGCCGATGGAGCCGCTGGCGGGCTACACCTTCGAGGGCTACCGCAACGCCGATGGCTCCGTGGGCACGCGCAACATCCTTGCAATCACCCAGACGGTGCAGTGCGTGGCCGGGGTGACGGACTTTGCCGTGCAGCGCATCAAGGCCGAGTTGCTGCCCAAGTACCCGAACGTGGACGACGTGGTGGCGCTGGAGCATGGCTACGGCTGCGGTGTCGCCATCGACGCGCCGGACGCGGCGGTACCCATCCGCACGCTGCGCAACATCAGCCTCAACCCGAACTTCGGCGGCGAGGTGATGGTGGTCAGCCTGGGCTGCGAGAAGCTGCAGCCCGAGCGCCTCATGCCGCCTGGCGCCATTGCTCTGGTGGACCAGCGTACCCTGCAGGAGGCACCGCTGGACGTGGTGTGCCTGCAGGATGAAGCCCATGTGGGCTTTATGTCCATGGTCGACTCCATCTTGCGCCAGGCCGACGAGCACCTGAAGCGCCTGAACGCACGTCGGCGCGAGACGGTGCCTGCCAGCGAACTGGTGGTGGGCGTACAGTGCGGCGGCAGCGATGCCTTCAGCGGTGTGACCGCCAACCCGGCCGTGGGCTTTTGCACCGATTTGCTGGTGCGCGCCGGCGCCACGGTGATGTTCAGCGAGGTGACCGAGGTGCGTGACGGCATCGACCAGCTCACCGCACGTGCGGCCACGCCCGAGGTGGCGCAGGCCCTGATCGACCAGATGGTCTGGTACGACGCCTACCTGGCACGCGGCCGCGTGGACCGCAGTGCCAACACCACGCCGGGCAACAAGAAGGGGGGGCTGTCGAACATCGTCGAGAAGGCCATGGGCTCCATCGTCAAGAGCGGTAGCGCGCCCATCGCCGGCGTGGTGGCACCGGGCGAAAAGGCGGTGCAAAAAGGATTGATCTACGCGGCCACCCCCGCCAGCGACTTCATCTGCGGCACGCTGCAACTGGCGGCGGGCATGAACCTGCACGTGTTCACCACGGGGCGCGGCACGCCTTATGGGCTTGCGCAGGTGCCGGTGATCAAGGTGGCCACGCGCAGCGATTTGGCCCGGCGTTGGCACGACCTGATGGATGTGAACGCCGGCCGCATCGCAGACGGGCAGGCCACCATCGAAGAAGTGGGCTGGGAGTTGTTCCACCTCATGCTCGACGTGGCCAGCGGCCGCAAAAAGACCTGGGCCGAGCACTGGAAGCTGGCCAACCAGCTCGTGCTGTTCAACCCAGCGCCGGTGACCTGACCTGCTTGTTCGACCCACCCCCGGCAAAACCCACAACGGAGATCCCGAAATGCCTCACGAGAAGAATGCGGCGCCCCGCGCTGCCACGCGGCGCCATTTCCTGGCCGGCGCGGTGGTCGCCACGGCCGCAGGTGCTGCCACGGCGCAGAGTTTTGAATTCAAGCCCCAGCAGCGTTACCCCGACCCATCGGTGCAGGTGCTGGACCCGCAGTTCGCCAAGTACCGCATCTACAGCAGCAGCGTGGAGCAGATCGCCACCGGCATGCGTTGGGCCGAAGGGCCCGTGTGGTTCGGGGACGGGCGCTACCTGCTGGTATCCGACATTCCGAACAACCGCATCATGCGCTGGGATGAGGCCACCGGTGCGTGGGGCGTATTCCGCCAGCCCTCCAACTTTTCCAACGGCCTCGCGCGCGACCGCCAGGGCCGGCTGCTGACCTGCGAGCACCTGACGCGCCGTATCACGCGCACCGAGTACGACGGAAGCATCACCGTGCTGGCCGATGGCTACAACGGCAAGCGCTTCAACTCACCCAACGACATCATTTGCAGCAAGGACGGCGCGGTCTGGTTTACCGACCCGCCGTTCGGCATCGCCGGTCATTGGGAGGGCGAAAAGGCCGCGCCAGAGCTGCCGCACGGCGTCTACCGCATCGACCCGGCCGGCGCAAAGGTCAGCCAGGTGCTGGGCGACCTGGCAGGTGCCAATGGCCTGTGCTTTTCGCCCGATGAGAAGGTGCTCTACATCGTCGAGGGCCGCCACCAGCCGCATCGCGTGGTGTGGGCCTACGATGTGGGCCCGGGCGGGCGGCTGTCCGGCAAGCGTCTGCACATCGACGCGGGCGGCCCGGGTGCCCTGGACGGCATCAAGTGCGACGAGTTCGGCAACCTCTGGTGCGGGTGGGGCAGCAACGGCGCCGTGGGCGCCAACCCGGCGGACCTGGATGGCGTGATGGTCTTCAACCCCGAAGGCAAAGCCATTGGCCACATCCGGCTGCCTGAGCGTTGTGCCAACCTGTGTTTTGGGGGTGCCAAGAACAACCGCCTGTTCATGGCCAGCAGCCATTCGATCTACGCGCTTTACGTGGAGGCGCGCGGCGCTGTCTGAGTGCGAACGTCCCCGTGGCGGGCGCCCGCCAGAGGGCAGGGGCCGCCCCGTGCGACCCAGGTCATCAGGGCCGCAAGGATCACGGTGTACTGAGCCAACCGCCCCGTTCGCACGAACGCACCGCATCAACGGCAACAGCCGCCACCCCCGTGGGGGTTGGCGGCTGTTTCGCTTCTGTTTTGATAGCTGCTGGCGCTTGCTGGTCAAAGGCTAGAGGCCAAAAAGGCTTGAAACCTTCTGGCTGACGCCAGCCCAGCACTGCGCGGCTACCCTGTGGTGCGCAGATCAGTCTTGCACGTACCAGGCGTCCTTCAGCTCGCTCACCGTGGCCTCGGCCACCTCGGGCTGTGCAGCCAGCCAGGCCTGCGTGGCTTGGCGGTCGTCCTCGGTGGCGGAGCCGCGCACGAAGGCCGTCACGAAGCCTTCGCGCACCCAGCCGGCGGCCGCCAGATTGCGGGGCACCAGCAGGTCCCGCACGAAGCGGTCCATCAGCGCCTCCTCTTGCTCGGGCGTCAGCTCCTGCTTGACCTTCAGCTCGTACTCGAAGCCGAATTCCTGAAACTCGGCCACGCGCATCTTCTTGCGAAGGCGGCGGCTGCGTTGCTTGTTGGGTGGCAGTGCCATGGTCAGGTTCTCTCAGTTCAGTGAATCAAGGGCGGCATGATGGCAGAACACGCGCCGCGCCCGCCCGTCAAAGCCCCAGTACCTTGGCGACGTAATCCGCATCCTTGTCGCCGCGGCCCGACAGGTTGACCAGGATGTGCTGGTCCTGAGGCAGCGTGGGCGCCACGCGGATGGCCCAGGCCACGGCATGGGCGCTCTCCAGCGCGGGGATGATCCCTTCCACGCGCGACAGCTGCATGAACGCGTCCAGACATTCCTTGTCGGTCACGGCTTCGTACTGCACGCGGCCAATGTCCTTCAGATAGCTGTGCTGCGGGCCCACGCCGGGGTAGTCCAGGCCCGAGGCAATGCTGTGCACGGCGGCGGGCACGCCCGGCGCATCCTCCAGCACATAGCACTTCATGCCGTGGATCTCACCGGGCTGGCCCATGCTCAGCGTGGCCGCGTGCCGGCCGGGCTTGTCGGTGCCTTCGCCCGAGGGCTCCACGCCCACCAGCTTCACATCGGTATCGCCCAGGAAGGCGGTGAACATGCCCATGGCATTGCTGCCGCCGCCCACGCAGGCGGTCACGTAGTCGGGCAGGCGGCCGTGCCTGGCCTGGAACTGTTCGCGCGCCTCGCGGCCGATGATGCTCTGGAAGTCGCGCACCATCATCGGAAACGGGTGCGGCCCCACCACCGAGCCGATGGCGTACAGGTAGTCGGTGGGGTTGGTCAGGTACTCCTCGAAGGCGCTGTCCACCGCCTCCTTCAGCGTGGCCGCGTCGCGCGTCACTGCCACCAGCTTGCAGCCCAGAATGCGCATCTTGGTGACGTTGGGGTGCTCCTTCTCGATGTCCACCTGGCCCATGTGGATCTCGCACGGAATGCCCACCAGCGCACAGGCCGTGGCCAGCGCCACGCCGTGCTGGCCGGCGCCCGTCTCGGCGATCACCTTCTTCTTGCCCATGAACTTGGCCAGCAGCGCCTCGCCCAGGCAGTGGTTGATCTTGTGCGCGCCGGTGTGGTTCAGGTCCTCGCGCTTGAGGTGGATCTGCGCGCCGCCCAGCAGGCCCGACAGGCGCTTGGCATGAAAGATCGGGCTGGGCCGGCCCACGTAATCGGCAAACAGCTGTGCCAGCTCGTCCTGGAAGTCCTTGCGCTGCGTGATCTCGGCATAGGCCGCGGCGATGTCGTCCATGGCGGCTTTCAGGTGCGGCGGCACAAGCTGCCCGCCGTAGGGGCCAAAGAAGCCGGCGGCATCGGGCATGGGGGCGAAGTCGGTGGAGGCTGTCATCGCAGTCAAAGGAGGAGGGTGGTTGAAAGAACTTCGATTTTGATAGCTGCCCGCGCTTTTCAGACGGGTGCTGGGCGGCATTTTCATGCTGAACCATTGCGGGGTGCTTACGGCCCGCCAACGGCAACACGGGGCAATATACGCGCGTGTTGCGCCTCACGGTTCGATACACGCCCCCGGTTGCCGCGCGCCGCCGCGCCGCCACAGAATCGACCATGCACCTGCAACCCTACGAAAGCGTGAATGGCGTGCCCCTCACCGCCACGCGCGGCGACATCATCCGCGCCCACGGCCAGCCACGCAGCGAGTCGCGCAACAACGTCGACCTGACCGCGCTGGACTATGGCGACGTGGTCTACCGCTTTCAGGACAGTGGCCGCCTGGAAGAGGTGACCGCCCGCGCGGAAGCGCTGCACCTGGGCACCGTGGCCGTGCCGTTCCGTGACCTGGCCGTGTTTGTGCAATCGAGCGATGACCGGGCATTCGACCGCGCCGGGTTTCTGGTCAGCCCGCGGTACGGGATTGCCTTCGTACCGGGGGAGCCCTGCTGGGTGACGGCGCTGGCCCGCCATTGCGTACAAGAGTGGATGGCGATGGCTTGAATTTCTATCTAACCGATTGTTTTATAAAGAGTTTCGGTAGAGGAGCAAAGCCAGGGCATTGTTAGCCCGCTTCAACCAAGGCGAGAGAACCCGACAAATGCCGGCGTGAAGGAAACGCTGGCGTCACCGACTGCGTTCAGAATCCCGTCACGCACGGCTTTGCTGGCGTCGCCATAAACCTCCAAGCTGCGGATGACGCAGTACTTCATCACCCCGGCAATGCTGGGGTCAGACACTTGCCAATGGCGGAGAACCGCTTCGGAGTCTTGAAACAGCTGGAAGCTGTAGCAGAGGCCGTTCTCATCGTCGACGTAAGTCTGAACCATCAACTGGGGGGCGTGCTGATTTGCAAACTCGACCGCGTTGACGATGGCGCGCTTGAATTCGGCCACATGTTGCCGGTCAAAAGCCAGGGTATTGCGAAGAAGGATGGGGCTGGTTTGTCTATCGGTGGTCATGCGAGATTCGACTCCAAGGTGCTTCCAGGCTGCGTTCGGTTCGCGGCAGCAACCACCACGCCACCGCGACGGCCGCGAGGGCGGCGGCGGCGACCCCAGCTCCCAACGCGGGCCATCCGCCTGCTGCGGTGAGGGCGGCTGCGGCGGGTGGACCCGCGACCAGGCCCAGGTTGTTGCCCTGCATCATCATTCCCAGGGTCGCACCCACTGCATTGGGATGCGGTGCCTGTGACGGAGCCTCCGCGAAAAGCGCGGGAGGCACGATTCCAGAAATCACTGCAAAGACTACGACCAGGCCGAAACGCCATGCGGGGCCGAGCGGTGCTGTCGCCACGACCAACGCAAGCACTGCGCTGGCACCGAATGCCCAGGCCAAGGCAGAAGACGGTCGTGCCCCGTGCGCAACCAACGCCCCGCCCAGCAGGTTGCCCACTGCACCCGCGCCGATGGCAAGCGCAGTGAGCGCGTTCGCCCGAGCCGGCGAGGGCGCCAGCCCGTCCTGCAGGACGACCGGCAGCAGCCCGAACAGAGCAAACCATGCCCCGGCATAGAGCATGAACAGCAGCAGCAGGCAGATTGGCCCCCGCGCCAGCAGCGTTTGGCGCAGCAAAGCCGCGGTGCTTGCGTTGTCCCGCGCAGCCGCTACGTGGGGCGCGTGCAACGCCACGGCGCAGGCGAAGACCAGGGCGGCGGCGCTGCCCACCCACCACAGCGCGCGCCAGCCGTACAAGAGCAAGCAGGGGGACGCAAAGAGGATGAGTGCCATGCCAACCGGCATGAAGGTGCTCCAGGCACCCAACGGGCCAGAGGCGCCGCGTCCCCGCGCGATGTGTGCAATGAGGGCGGGGGCCGCCACGATCGCACCAAGGAAGCCAACGCCCTCCACGACGCGGCTTGTGATCAGCAGCACGGGGCCTTGGGCCATGGCGCCAGCGGCCGATGCGACGCCCTGCAGGAGCAGGCCGGCGATCAGTGCGCGGCGCGCGCCGAGCCGATCTGCCACCAGTCCGATGGCGATACCGAACATCGCCCCGACGACGCCGAAGGCGGACAGCAGCCACGCGGCTTGCGATAGCGGCATGGCCAGCGCCGTCTGCACAGCCTGCAACGCGGCGGGCGCCTTGCCCACCTGTACGGCCGAGACAATGCCAGCCCCGACCAGCAACAAGGTAGCGGGCCAGGGCGACGTCGGGAGCGCGCCCGTCATGCCGCTTCCCGGTGGAGCCGGCCGAGCAACAAATCATGGGTGACGCGAGCGACGTGCGCGCCCTGGAAGCGCGCGCCTTCCAGCTCGTTCGGGCTCGGCAGGCGGTTGCCACCTTCGCCATCATCGGCGATCGTCGAAGCGCCATAGGGGCTGCCTCCGGTCACTTCGTCCATGCGGTTCTGCCCCTTGAAGGTATAGGGGAGGCCGACCAGCAGCATGCCCAGGTGCAGCAGCACCACGTGCGTCGTGAGCAGCGTGGCTTCCTGACCGCCGTGCTGCGAGCCCGTGGATGTGAAGACGCTGCCTACCTTGCCGACGAGCGCGTCGCGTGCCCAGAGGCCACCGGCCTGGTCCA
Source organism: Diaphorobacter sp. C33 (assembly GCF_030503915.1). NCBI lineage: Bacteria > Pseudomonadati > Pseudomonadota > Betaproteobacteria > Burkholderiales > Comamonadaceae > Diaphorobacter > Diaphorobacter sp. C33. The sequence continues at coordinate 1,181,463 of NZ_CP129980.1, read as the reverse complement.
AGAAGTTCTTCATCTGGGCGGCCATCGTGCCAAAGCGCGTCGGCGTGCCGAACAGGATCGCGTCGTAGTCGGCCAGCTCTTCGACCCGGGCGACCGGTGCGGCCTGTTCGAGCCGATAGCCAGCCCGCTCCGCAACCGATGGAGGCACGAGTTCCGGCACGCGTTTGAGGTCGGCCTGCGCGCCCGCCTCGCGCGCACCGTCGCGCACGGCCTGCGCCAGGGTTTCGACGTGCCCGTACGAGGAGTAGTACAGAACCAGCACACGTGGACGGATAGGCATCCTGAATTCCTTTCTTTTGAGTTGGTTGTGCGACTATGGGTCCAACGTCCGATCAATGAAAGTCACATAATTTCGCTCAAAATGATCTAAAGAGTGGATCAATGATCGACGCCCTCACACTGGGTCAATTACGAACTTTTGTGGCCATCGCCGAAGCGGGCGGCTTTCGCGCCGGCGCTGCCCGCTTGCGACGAGCGCAGTCGGCCGTCAGCCACGCGGTGGCGAGCCTGGAGCAGGAGTTGGGTATTGCGCTCTTCGACCGCGACGGGCGCAGGCCGGTTTTGACGCCTGCCGGGACCGCGCTGCTAGAGGACGCACGCGCGGTGCTGCTAAAGGTGGACACCATGCGCGCTCGCGCCCAGGGCGTGAGCCAAGGGCTGGAGCTGGAGTTATCCGTCATCGTCGACACGCTGTTTCCGCTGCCCCTGGCCTGTGCCGCATTGCAGGCCGTGCACGCGCGGTATCCGAGCGTCCGTGTCCAACTGCAAGTCGCCCCGCTTGGCGGTCCACTCGACGCATTGCTCGAGGGCCGCTGTTCCGTGGCCATCACGGTCGGCAACGACCTGCACGATCCGCGGGTCAAGAAGGAGCCGCTGACGACGGTCCCGATCGTGCCCGTCGTGTCATCCAGCCACCGGCTGGGTGCGTCGCTGCGCGCGCGCAAGCGCCTGAGCGCGGACGATATTGGCGAGCACCTGCAGATCGTCCTGATCGATCCCACCCCGCTGTCAGCGAGGCGTGACTTCAATGTGCTGTCTCCCCGGACGTGGCGCGTCGGTACGCAGGAAGCGAAGCAGGCGTTAATTGAGGCGGGCGTGGGCTGGGGCCGCCTGCCCCTATGGACAGTCGAAACCGCGCTGCGCGACGCTCGACTTCTGCGACTCGTTGCCAGCAACCTCGGCCCCGCAGGGGAAGCCCGTGAACAGGCCTATGTTGCGCATCGGCGCGATCGCGTACTTGGACCAGCGGGCAGGGCTTTTCGGGAGGAGGTGCTGTGTCGTGTCTGAAATTCCTCACTACCTCTGTTTTCGGGGGTACGCTGCGACGATCTCGCGCCAAGCCGCGCGCCCCGGTCCCGCGAGACCGTACCCAAGACAACTGCATCGAAAGATGTCCGCTCCGGGTGAAGCGGGTTATTTTTCAGGATCCGTCGATGATGTCAGCGGTCCAACTCGCCCGCGTTGGGTCGAAAGAGGCCATAGATGGATGAGCACCTGCCTACTACTTGCCTAGTTTGAGATCGCAGCAAGGCACTCTGCTCAAAATAAAAAAGGCGCTGCAACGCAAGTCACAGCGCCTTTTTGCAGAAGGCATGCCGGAAAGCCTGCTTCAGCCCTTCTTTTGCACCATCTTGATCACGCTGGAGAAATCCTCCCCCCCGTGCCCCGCAATGCTGTGCGCCGCGTAGATTGCGCGCGCCATGCCGCCGAGCGGGGTGCTGGCCTTGGTGGCGATGGCGTTTTCCTGGGCCAGACCCAAATCTTTCAGCATCAGGTCGGTGCCAAAGCCGCCCGCGTAGCCCTTGCTGGCGGGGGCGTTCTCGTGCACGCCGGGGAAGGGGTTGTACTTTTCCAGCGCCCAGTTGCCGCCGGAGCTGCGGCGCATGATCTCAGACAGCACCTTGGGGTCCAGGCCGTTGGCTACCCCCAAGGCGATGGCTTCGCTGGTGCCCACCATCAGGATGCCCAGCAGCATGTTGTTGCAGATCTTGGCTGTCTGGCCCGCGCCCACGGCGCCGGCGTGGAAGATGTTGGCGCCCATTTTTTCCAGCAGGGGGCGTGCGCGCTGCAGTTGCGCGTCGGTGCCGCCCACCATGAAGGTGAGGGAGCCGGCGATGGCGCCGCCCGTGCCACCCGATACGGGTGCGTCGATGAAGTCGATGCCCAGGGCTTCAGCGGCCTTGGCGACCTTCTGGCTGGTGGCGGCGGCGATGGTGGAGCTGTCGATCACCAGCGTGCCCTTGGCAATGCTGGCCAGCAGGTTGCCGTTGCCCAGGAACAGGCCTTCCACGTGTTGGCTGGCGGGCAGCATGGTAACGACGGCCTCAGCGCCCTGCACGGCGTCTTGCGCGCTCGCGGCGACCTGCAGGCCCTCGGCCTTGATCTTGGCCAGGGCGTCCTGGCTCAGATCGAAGGCCTTCACGCTGTGGCCGGCCTTGTGCAGGTTGATGGCCATGGGCGCGCCCATGTTGCCCAGCCCGATGAATGCGATTTGCATGGTGGTTGTCTCCTGTGGTGTGTGATGGGAACTATGGTTTTGATAGCTGCTAGCGCTTTATGGGTAAGCGTTACAGGGCAAAAATGCCTGAAATCATGATCGCGTGCCCTTGCTGCTGCTTGTGGCTGCCTTCGCCCGCCGGGGCGAGGCCTTGGCAAGCGGGTTGAAGGCGAGGGCGGTGTCAATCCAGTGCTCCCACTGGGCGCGCGTGGCGTAGGCAGCGGGCTCCAGCCAGAAGTAGCCGGCCATGCCGCCACGCGGGTCCAGTTCGCGCACGCCGGGGGTTTCGGCGGTTGCATCGTGCTGCTGCGGCGGCAGGCGCACCAACAGCTCTTCGCCCTTCACGCCCAGGCAGAGTTTGCCGTCCACCATGAAGGCGTGGCAGCCAAAGAGCGTGCGCTCCTCTACCTCCACCTGTGCGTTCAGCCGCTCGCCCAGTGCGTCGCGCACGGCGGCGATCAGGTGCAGCGCTTCGTCGGACAGGGGGCGAGCAGGCATGGTGGGTATCGAGTCAAATAGGCCTTTAGCGCTTATCTGTCCAGCGCAGGCAGCTATGGTTTTTGAATGTCAACGGATCACCTCCGGCGCGTCGCCGTCCAGCATGCGCCGGCCGATGATGACGCGCATGATCTCGTTGGTGCCTTCCAGGATCTGGTGCACGCGCGCGTCGCGCAGCAGGCGCTCCAGCGGGTATTCGCGGATGTAGCCGTAGCCGCCGTGCAGTTGCAGCGCCTCGTTCACCACGGTAAAGCCCACGTCGGTGGCAAAGCGCTTGGCCATGGCGCAGTAGGTGGAGGCATCGCGCGCGCCGGCGTCGAGTTTGCTGGCGGCCAGCCGCACCATCTGGCGCGCAGCCACCAGCTCGGTGGCCATGTCGGCCAGCTTGAATTGCAGCGCCTGGAAGCTGGCGATGGGCTTGCCGAACTGCTTGCGGTCCTGCATGTAGCGCTGGGCGTGTTGCAGTGCGCCTTGCGCGGCGCCGACCGAGCAGGTGGCGATGTTGATGCGCCCGCCGTCCAGCCCCTTCATGGCGATCTTGAAGCCTTCGCCTTCCTGGCCCAGCAGGTGGTTGGCGGGGATGCGCACGTTGTCAAAGCTGATCTGGCGCGTGGGCTGGCTGTTCCAGCCCATCTTTTCTTCCTTCTTGCCGTAGTGGATGCCGGGCAGGTTCGCGGGTACGGCAAAGGCGCTGATGCCGCCGGCGCCGGATTGCGCGTCGCCGGTGCGTGCCATGAGCACCAGCACGTCGGTGCTGCCCGCACCGCTGATGAAGGCCTTGCTGCCGTTGATGACGTACTCGTTGCCGACCAGCTCCGCGCGCGTCTTGATGGAGGCGGCGTCGGACCCCGCGCCGGGTTCGGTCAGGCAGTAGCTGGCGAGCTTTTGCCCGCTGGTGAGTGCCTCGCCCCATTCGGCGCGCACGGCATCCGTGGCCCAGGTGCCCAGCATCCAGGTGGCCATGTTGTGGATGGTGATGAAGGCGGTGGTGCTGGGGTCCACGGCCGCCAGTTCCTCGAACACCAGCGTGGCGTCCAGGCGCGGCAGGGCCAGGCCACCGGCGCTCTCGGGCGCGTACAGGCCGCAAAAGCCCAGTTCGCCCGCACGGCAAATAGCCTCGCGGGGGAAGATGCCCTGCGCATCCCACTCGGCGGCGTGGGGCGCCAGCTCCGCCTGGGCGAACTGGCGCGCGGTGTCGGCAAAAGCGCGCTGGTCTTCGCTGAGTTCAAAGTCCATGGCGGTGTCTCCTTCTCTTATGTGTCTTATGGCTTGTTCGTCGTGGGCTGCGGCGCCTCGCCATGGTGCAGCCAGTGCATCAGGGCATCGCGCCGCGCCTGGGTATGGACCGTCAGGCAGTCGTGGTACAGCCGCGGCCATTCGGGGCGGGACTCCGCCGCGCGCTGCGCCTGCTTGCACTGCGCGGCGCGCGTGCGCTGCCAGGCGGCGTGGTCCTGGCGCAGGGCAGGGCGTTCATGGGCCGACAGGGCACGCATCACATCGCCATACAGAATCTGAGTGGCGGTGTCCGCCTCCTGGTAGCGCTGCACGGCGCAGGCGTTGGTCTCATCCACCGTGCCACCGGGGCGGCAGGCAGCGCCGGCCTGCGCCTGTGCCTGCGTGGCAGCCAACAGGGCGCACGCAGCGGCCAGGGTGCGCAGGCGGGCGGCATGGGGTCTCACGCATCGTGTCATGCCTGTGATTTCACCATGCGCGCACCGCGCGGCGCCGCTTACTTCAGGCTGATGGTGGTGTTCACGCCGTGGCTGGTGGTGCTGTCGTCAAACCAGCGCGCCGTGACGGTCTTGGTCTGCGTGTAGAACAGCACCACCTGCTTGCCGTAGGGGCCCAGGTCGCCGAGCTTGGAGGCGCGGCTGCCGGTGAACGAGAACAGCGGCACGGGCACGGGGATCGGCACGTTGATGCCCACCTGGCCCACGTCGATGTCTTCCTGGAACTTGCGCGCGGCAGCGCCGGACTGCGTGAAGATGGCCGTGCCGTTGCCGTTGGGGTTGGCGTTGATGAACTCGATGGCCTCGTCGATGTCCTCGGCGCCGGCCAGGCACAGCACGGGGCCGAAGATTTCCTGGTCGTACACGCTCATGCCGGGCTTCACACCGCTGAAGATCGTGGGGCCGACGAAGTTGCCCTTGTCGTAGCCCGGCACCTGGGGCTTGCGGCCGTCCAGTTCCAGCGTGGCACCGTCGGCAATGCCGCGCTCGATCAGGCCCTCGACGCGCGACAGCGCGGCGCAGCTCACCAGCGGGCCCACGTCGGTGCCGGGTTCGGTGCCGGCGGACACCTTCAGCGTCTTGGCCTTCTCGACCAGCTCGGGGATCCAGTTGCGCGCCTCGCCCACCAGCACGGCGACCGACAGGGCCATGCAGCGCTGGCCGGCCGCACCGAAGGCGGCGCCGGCCAGGGCGTTCAGCGTCTGCTCCTTGTTGGCGTCAGGCATGACGATGGCGTGGTTCTTCGCACCCATCATGCATTGCACGCGCTTGCCGTTGAGGCTGGCGCGGTTGTACACATGGGTGCCCACCTTGGTGGAGCCCACGAAGCTGATGGCCTTGATGTCCGGGTGGTCGCAGATGGCGTTCACGGCGTCTTCGCCGCCATGCACCACGTTCAGCACGCCGGCGGGGATGCCGGCCTCCAGCGCCAGTTCGCACAGGCGCATGGTGACCATGGGGTCCTGCTCGGACGGCTTGAGCACGAAGGTGTTGCCCGTGGCGATGGCCATGGGGAACATCCACAGCGGGATCATGGCGGGGAAGTTGAACGGCGTGATGCCGGCGCACACGCCCAGCGGCTGCATGATGGAATAGGTGTCCACGCCGTTGGCCACGTTGTTGGCCAGCTCGCCCAGCTGCAGCGTGCCGATGTTGGCAGCGTGCTCCACCACTTCCAGGCCGCGGAACACGTCGCCTTCGGCGTCGGGCAGGGTCTTGCCCTGTTCGGCCGTCAGCAGGGCGGCCAGTTCCTTCATGTTCTCGCGAATGAGCTGCTGCAGCTTCAGGAAGATGCGTGCGCGCGTGCCGATGGGGGTCTTCTTCCAGGTCTTGAAGGCTTCCTTGGCGGAGGCCACGGCGGCGTTGATCTCGTCGGGCGTGGCGAAGGGCACGCGCGCCAGCACCTGCTGCGTGGCGGGGTTCACCACGTCGCGCCACTGGGTGGTCTTGGACTCGACGAACTGGCCGCCGATCAGCAGCTTGACGGTGGGGGCCTTCACGGCCTGGGAGGTGGATGCGTCCATGGTTGTCTCCTGGGGTCCTGGGGTGGTCTGCAATGAAGCCGGCACGGCAAGTGCCGACTTGGCATGGGCTGCATCGTAGTTGTGCGAAATTGCGTAGGCAATAGACAATCACGCACCTTGGCTTTGCAAATTTGCACATCACCGCAGAGGAGCCACATGGATTGGGACAATTTGCGCTACTTTCTGGAGCTGGCGCGCACCGGCACGCTGGCAGGGGCCGCGCGCCGCACCGGTGTGGAACACACGACAGTGGCGCGGCGCATCCAGGCGCTGGAAAAACAGATGGGTGCGCCGCTGTTCGCCCGCGAGGCAGCGGGACACCGGTTGACGGAAACCGGCCGCCACCTGCTGCCCGCCGTCGAGGCCATGGAGGCCGCCGTGCTGGGGGTGGAGCGCGCATCGCCCGCCAACTCGCCGGGCGCGGGCCCCTCCGGACTGGTGCGCGTGGGTGCCACCGAGGGTTTTGGCACCGTGGTGCTGGCGCCGCACCTGGCGCGGCTCACACAGAAGCACCCGCACTTGTCCATCGACCTGCTGGCTCTGCCGCGCATGCTGCACCTGAGCCGGCGCGAGGCGGACATCGTGATCTCCCTGGAGCGGCCCAAGCGCGGCTCGGTGATCGTCACCAAACTCGCCGACTACACCCTGCGTCTCTACGGCCAGCGCGAGTACCTGGCGCGCAGACCGCTGGTGGCCAAGCGTGAAGACCTGCGCCACCACGCCTTCATCAGCTACGTGGACGATCTGCTGTTCACAAAAGAGCTGCAGTTCATCGACCAGCTCTACCCGCCCGAGCGTTTTGCGCTGCGCAGCACCAGCATCACCGCGCAGTACGAGGCCGTGCGCGCCGGCGCGGGCCTGGCCGTGCTGCCCGCGTTCCTGGCCGACCGTGACCCTGTACTTGCGCGCGTGCTGCCCCACGAGGCCGAGTTCACACGCACCTTCTGGATGAGCATGCCGGCCGAGGCCAAGCACCTGGCGCGCATGCAGGCGGTGTGGGCCTTCCTGAAAGACGTGGGCCAGCGCGAGGCGGCATCGCTGGTCCCAGGTAAACCAGCGGCAGGCTAGGGCACGCTGAGGCATACAGAAAAAGGCCCCCGCATGCGGGGGCCTTGCGGACCAGGGGATCAGCGAGGATCAACCCTGTTCTTTGTTCTTGCCCGACGTGCCCTGGCTGGATGAGGTAGCGCTGTTGCTTCCGCTGCTCTTTTGCCCGGCGCCGCCGCGCGAGGTGCGCCAGGTGTTGAAGTCATCGGCAAACTTCTCATAGCGCTCCTTGCGCCAGGAGTCGTAGTCGTCATCCAATTGGCGCAATTGGTCCTGGCGCCACTGGTGGTAGTCGGGGTCGTTCTGAAAGCGTCCGCGCTGCTCTCCGCCCGTGCCGGAGTACTGCGAACCAAAGTCCGCGTCGCGATGGCCTTCATAACCTTGGCCTTGGGAGCCGTACCCCTGCGAACCGTACCCCCCGTAGCCGCTCTGACCCACGCCCCCCTGGGCGCCATAGCCTTGAGCGCCGCGGTAGCCGCGGCCGTACGAGCCCTGCATCGGGTTGTTGCCGCCATACATACCCTGCTGCTGCCCGCCTGCGCCAAAGTCGCCGCCATAGCCGGCACCGCCCTGGTAGCCCTGGCCTGATCGCGACCCTGCGCGGAAGTCGCTGTCATAACCCGCCTCGTAGCGGTCGCGGTAGTTTTCCTCATAAGGGCGCTGCTGTTGCATGCCCTGGTAGTCGCCGGCCCACTCGCGCTGGGAGCGCTGGGAGCCGCTGCCTTCCTGGCCATAGGATGCATAGCGCTCCCGGTCGTCCCCGCCGCGGTAGCCGCCGCCTTGCTGGGATTCGCGCCCGCCGCGGCCCATGCGATTGTCATGATCGTCACGGCTGCGGTCTTGGCGGTAATTGCGTTCGTCGTTGTCTCGGTATGCCATTGCGTACTCCTGAAAAAAAGGGGTGGAAGAGGGGGGCTGAAAACGCTCAGCGCTGCTTCGAACTGCGGTTGGATGAACCGCTTTTCACATTCGAATCGCCTTGCGATCGCGTGGAGTTCTGGCCGCTGGCGGTGGCGCCACCCTGGCGGCTCTGGCTCTTGCGCTGGTTCGAGTTCTCCGTGTACTGGTTGTGGCCTTGCGGGTTGTTGTTGGGCATCGATTTCTCCTGAAGTGGTGGTGTGAAGGGCGCACAAAACCTGATGTGCGTGATTCATTCTTCGGTTGCGGTGTACGCGGGTCGGTAGGACCGGTCCTATCGGCGGGTAGGTGCCCTGCGCTGACTGGAAACACAGCGCATGGGCATCAGACGCATCAGGCGCCGTCTCCCGCATTGCCGGTAATGGGCAGCACGATCCCGGTGATGTAGCTGGAGCAGCACGGCGCTGCCAGGAACACGTAGGCCGGAGAAATCTCCTCGGGCTGTGCCGGCCGGCCCAGGTGCGTCTTCTCGCCGAAGTGAACGATGTCCTCGGACGATTGGTCCGCCGGGTTCAGCGGCGTCCATACCGGCCCCGGGGCCACCGCATTCACGCGGATGCCCTTTTCCGCCAGGTTGTGTGCGAGGGCTTTGGTGAAGGCATGGATGGCCCCCTTGGTGGCCGAATAGTCCAGCAGCTTCTTGCTGCCCCGCAGGCCGGTGACGGAGCCGGTATTGATGATCGCGTCGCCGCGCGACAAGTGCGGCAGCGCGGCCGTGGCCATGTGGAAGTAGCCGTAGATGTTCGTGCGGAAGGTTTCGTCCAGCCGTTCCTCGGTGATGTCCGTCAGCGATTCGGCGTGTTCCTGGAACGCGGCGTTGTTCACCAGGATGTTCAGCTTGCCGAGCTGGGCCACGGCCTGCTTCACCGCGTCGCGGCAAAAAGCCGCGTCTTTCACGTCACCCCGAATGACCAAGCATTGACGGCCCTCCGCCTGCACCAGGCGGGCGGTCTCCTGCGCGTCCTGGTCGGCGCTCAGGTAAACGATGGCGACGTCGGCACCCTCGCGGGCAAACAGCAGCGCGACCGCGCGGCCAATGCCGGAGTCGCCCCCCGTGATCAGGGCCGCCATGCCCTGCAGTTTGCCGCTGCCCTTGTAGTGGGGCGCGTCGAAACGGGGCTGGAGCTCCATGGCATGTTCGTGCCCGGGCTTTTGCAGATGCTGCTCCGGCATGGGCGGAACGGGCTCCTCGCGGCCCGGGCCGGGTGCCGCCTTCTGCGATTGCTGGGTGTCGCCTGAGGACTTGGTGGCGTCTTTTTGGTCTTGCTGCTGTTGTATGTCCCGCTGTTGTTGCTGGGTCTCGTCGGCGGTGGGCGAGGAGGGCGTCTGGCTGGCCGGTGTATTCATGAGAAGGCTCCGTGGAAGGTTCAGAAAGAGAGAGGACTGCTGCTCAGCCCAGGGATTTCCAGTGGGGAAGTTCGGGATCGGGGCAAAGCGGCGCGATGTGGCAATGACGGGCGGCGGTTTCCATGGCGTTGGCTCCTGCATAAAAAGTGGCTGACATGACCGGCTGAAAACCACAGGGCCGGGCACGCGCCATGGCGGGCCCGGCCCTGCTGGCCAGTGCGCGTCAGCGGTCGCTGCTGCGGCGAGGGCTGCTCTGGCCGGCGCCGCGGGAAGCGTGGGTGCCCCCATGGCTCTTGGCGCCTGCTGCGCGTGCCTCGGCGGAGGTGAATTCGTGTGCATTGCCCGAGGCATGGGCCGCGCGCCCGCCTTGCGAGGCCGTCTCGCGCCGGCGCTCGGGGTCCATGCAGGCAAATCCCCGCCCGCCCTGGCTGCTGGCCTGGGGCGGGGTGCCGGCGCGCTGATCTCGGCTGGCGGGACGTTGGGAGGTATGGCTGGGCATGCGTAAGCTCCTGCGTGAAGGGGGAAATGAACAAGCGGCGAAAGTGACTCGCTGCCAATTCACTCTAGGCCGCAGGATTTGCATGCAAAGGTAAGAAGATTCTGACGGAGAGGTCGGAATCGGTTGCGCTGGGGCCGTGGTGGCGCTTACCCCTTGGCGGGCTGGCCGCCACTTTCTGCGGTGGGCGCGTCGGCCTCCGCTGCAATGCGCAGCTCTGCGGGCGGCAGCAGGGCGAGGTGGTCGTTGCTGACCACGGGAATGAACCCCAGCGCACCCCGCTGCTTGTGAAAGGGTGTGGAGAACTTGGCTTCGATGAGCGCGGTTACCTTCTGAAAGAAGGCGAGGTGCGGCGGGTCTCCATACGCCATCTCCGTCTGGTTCCAGCGCACACGCCATTGGTTGCGCACGCGCTGCACGCCGATGCGCACATGCTCATCCAGACATCCGTGGTTCATCTTGAAGACGATCGTGAGACCGAAGTAGATGAAGCCATCGTCCCCCGGCTGCAATCGGGGCGAGAGGGTGGTTCCCTCGTCCTTCATGCGCTCCAGATTTTCATTCAACACGTGGAACTCAATGTCCGCCGACCGCGCGCCCAGGTATTCGATGTACTCCACGCGCATGTGCTCCGCGAACACGCGGCATTCCTCCTTGTAGCGCCCATATTCCGAGCACCATTGCGAGGCTTTGGCTTGCAGTTGTTCGAAGATGGGAGGACTGCTCATACGGGGCTCCTCATCCAGGGATCATGGTATGTGACGGCGGGCGCGGACGGCCCGCCCCGGCACGCGGAATCCGCGGTGGACGGCGCCGCCGCGGTGTATTCAGCAGGAGCAAGGGCTGTCCGGTAGAGCGCCGTCCTTGAAGGGTCCGCATCGATCCACTCTGCGCCTGGGAAAAATGCCCGGCTGTAGGACAAGGGCAGAAATAGGGCAGGCCCCTCATCGCTTGGGCGTCGCATCCTGCCCAAGTCGGCAGTACCGCCCAGCCACGCATTGCGCAGGCGCGCCTTCCCCGGTACGGCGGCTGGTCCTACAGCCCGGCGCCTGCGCGTTTTCCACACTGAAGGCCAATCCGTTGCAAGAAAGGACTTCCCATGGCCAAGCAGTGCGAAACCTGCGGCAATACCTACGACCGCACGTTCGATGTGATTCTGGACGGCAAGCCGCACACCTTCGACAGCTTTGAGTGCGCTATTTCGCGCCTGGCGCCGCGGTGCGGGCACTGCGAGGTGCCGATCATCGGCCACGGCGTGCAGGCGGGAGAGCGCATCTTCTGCTGCAACCATTGCGCCGAGGCCACGGGTGTCCAAGTCTTGCGCGATCGCGCCTGACCCTTGTCTTTCATGAATGGAGTGAGCTATGCAGAAAGTTTCTGATGTGATGACCCGCGGGATCCGCACCATGGCACCCGACGACACCCTCACCACCGCCGCGCAGGCCATGCGCGAATTGAATGTGGGAGCCTTGCCGGTGTGCGATGGCGAGCGCCTGGTGGGCATGGTGACGGACCGCGACATGGTGCTGCGCGGCCTGGCCGAAGAGCGCACCCACTCGCGCCTGAACGAGGTCATGTCCCGCGAGGTGTACTACTGCTACGAAGACCAGCCCGTGGACGAAGCCATCGCGTCAATGCGCGACATGCAGGTGCGCCGGCTGCCCGTGGTGGACCGTGATCAGCGGCTGGTGGGTATCGTGTCGCTGGGCGACGTGGCCACCAACGTGGACGAGCGCCAGTCCGGCACGGCGATCCGCGACATCTCCAGTCCTTCGGAGCCTGACCGGCGCAGCCAATCGGCCGCCAGTGGCGCCGCGGGCGGCGGCCAGACCTCGTGACGACACACGGCCGCGCCCACGGCGGCCCTCGCCACAGCGGGGCGCAGGCCCCGCTTTTTTATATGCGCCCCATCAGCAGCAGGATGAGCACGATCACCACCACCAGCCCGACACCACCGCCCGGACCGTAGCCCCAGGAACGGCTGTACCCCCAGGTCGGCAGCACGCCGATCAGGATCAGCACCAGGATGATGAGCAGCAGGAGGGAAATCGACATGGTTTTTCCTTTCGTTGGCAACGCGGGCATCGCGTGGCCTCATCGTGCGGGCGCTGGGGGCGCGCGCAGCTAAGCAGGCGGCGCATGGTGTGGTCAGGCAGCATGCCGAGCGGGCTGTAGGCCAAGGCCCCGCTCTTGCCTGGACAGTAGCCGGCGCTTCGCTGCCGGCTGCGCGGGCCGCCGCGTGCGGGTTCGCTGAAGGATGGGTTTGCCTGTGCGGCCCGGCCGCGCACAATGCACATGCCATGGTGTCAACGCGGCGCCATGGCCCTCCGCGTAGCCCCGCGTGCCGCATGCAGAGCCCGCTGGCGCAGCACCATGACAGCACCCACGGTTGATCCCAGGAATCTTTCCCATGAACTCTGTGCCAAAAGTGCCTGCAAGCCACACTGGAAGAGCGCTAGCAGCTATTATTAACATAGCATTGACCGCTGCCGCCATGCTGGCGGGCGGCGAGGCGCTTTCCCAGGAGGTCGCACCCGTCCCCCCCGTGCCCGCGCGCGGTGAGGCGTCGGCGGAGGTAGTGGCTTCGGGCCTGAGCCATCCGTGGGGCCTGGCCTTCTTGCCGGGCGGGCGCTTCCTCGTCACCGAGCGGCCCGGCCGCCTGCGCGTGGTAGAGGCTGACGGGCGCCTGGGGCCGCCGCTGGCCGGGTTGCCACAAGTGGCGGCGGGCGGGCAGGGCGGCCTGCTGGATGTGATCACCGATGCGGACTTCGCGCGCAACCGGCGCATCTTCTTTTGCTACTCCGAACCCGCACCAAAGGGCGGCGGCAACAGCACGGCCCTGGCCAGCGCCACGCTGGCGCCGGACGCGGCGGCGCTGCAGGACGTGAAAGTGCTCTTCAGCCAGCGTCCCAAGGTGGCGAGCCAGTTGCACTTTGGCTGCCGCATCGTGCAGGCGCCGGACGGCCATCTGTTTCTCACCCTGGGCGAGCGCTACGGCCGCAAGGAGGACGCCCAGCGCCTGGACAACCACCTGGGCAAGGTCGTGCGCATAGCGCCCACGGGCGGCGCGGCGCCTGGCAACCCGCTGGCGGGCCGCGCGGGCGCGCTGCCGGAGATCTGGAGTTGGGGCCACCGCAACCCCCAGGGAGCGGCCTGGGGGCCAGACGGCCGGCTGTGGATCCATGAGCACGGCGCGCAAGGGGGCGACGAGATCAACCGCCCCGAAGCAGGCCGCAACTACGGCTGGCCGGTGATCACCTATGGCGAAAACTATGGCGGCGGCAAGATCGGCGAGGGCACGGCCAAGGCCGGCATGGAGCAGCCGCTGCATTACTGGGTGCCGTCGATCGCGCCGTCGGGGATGGCCTTTCTCACCAGCGACCGGTACGGCACGGCCTGGAAGGGGAGCCTGTTCGTGGGTTCTCTCAAGTTCGCACGGCTGCACCGGCTGGAGTTGCAGGGCGCGCAGGTGGTGCGCGACGAGTACCTGCTGGACGGCCTGGGCGCGCGCATCCGCGACGTGCGCCAGGGGCCGGACGGTTGGTTGTACTTGCTCACCGACAGCCCGGACGGGCAGTTGCTGCGCCTGAGGCAACGTTGAACACGCCAGCGCGAGGGCGAGCCGCGGTGCGGGACCGGCTGCGAGGGGGCATCCCCTGTGCCCGAATCGGGACATGCGGCGCACGGGGAACTTGCGCGCTGTTGCCCCGCTGCTACCCGTAGCGCCTGCGACAATGACCGCCCGACTGAACAACGATGACCGCCATGCTGCTTGACGCCTCCGAATCCCAACTCGTTCTCGTGGATTACCAGGAACGCCTGATGCCCGCCATCTTCGAGGCAGAAGCCGTGCTGGCCAACGCGCGCAGGCTGGCGCAGATTGCCAGGCTGATGGACGTGCCGGTGTGGGGCACGGAGCAAAACCCTTCGCGCCTGGGACCCAACGACGCCGCGTTGCGCGCGCTGTGCCAGCGCACCTTGTCCAAGATGCACTTCAGCGCCACCGAGGAGGGCCTGGGCGAGTGGCTGCGCCCGCCCGCCAAGCCCCAGGGCGGCAATGCGCGCAGCCTGCCCAAGCACCTGCAAAAGGGCCGCGAGCCCCAGGCGCCGGAGCGCGCCAGCATCGTGGTGGCCGGCTGCGAGGCCCATGTCTGCCTGCTGCAGACGGCGCTCGATCTGCTGGAGGATGAATTCGAGGTGTGGGTGGTGACGGACGCCTGCAGCTCGCGCACGGAGCGCAACCGCGACGCCGCCTTCGACCGACTGGCCGGCGCCGGCGCCGAGCTGGTAACCACCGAGATGGTGGCCTTCGAGTGGCTGCGCAGCTGCGAGCACCCGGCATTCAAGGAGATGCTGGCCTTGATAAAATAGGTCTCTGAGGCACACCCACCAAGCGCTAGCAGCTATGAATAGTGAAGCACGAAGGTGGGCCGAGCATAGAAGGGGCGGCAAGCGCCGCGTCAGCGACTGCGTCAAGGACCGCGTCTGCGACCGCGTCAGCTTCCCGCAAGCGCGGCATGAATAATTATGAATTTTGGATAACCACCGACCCGCGCCACGTCGGCGCGGAGGATTCCAAGGAGACAGCACCATGGCCGCCGACTATGCCGAGTTCTACCGCCGCTCCATCGACGAGCGCGACGCCTTCTGGGCCGAGCAGGCTCGCCTGATCGACTGGCAGCAGCCGCCGCAGCAGATCTGCGACTGGAGCAACCCGCCGTTCGCCAAGTGGTTCGTGGGCGGCACCACCAACCTGTGCCACAACGCGGTGGACCGCCACCTGACAGAGCGCCCGCTGCAAAACGCGCTGGTGGCCATCTCCACCGAAACCGATACCGAGCGCGCCTATACCTACGCCGAACTGCACCAGGAAGTGCAGCGCATGGCCGCCAGCCTGCAGACGCTGGGCGTGCGCCAGGGCGACCGCGTGCTGATCTACATGCCCATGATTGCCGAGGCGGCGTTCGCCATGCTGGCGTGCGCGCGCATCGGGGCCATCCATTCGGTGGTGTTCGGCGGGTTCGCGTCGTCGTCGCTGGCTTCGCGCATCGAGGACGCCGAGCCCACGGTGATCGTGAGCGCCGATGCGGGCTCGCGCGGCGGCAAGGTGGTGCCCTACAAGCCGCTGCTGGACGAGGCCATCGAACTGTCGGCCCACAAGCCCGCGGCCGTGCTGCTGGTGGACCGGGGCCTCGCGCCCGCCGCCATGCGCGCGGGCCGCGACCACGACTGGGCGGCACTGCGCGCGCGGCACATGGATGCACAGGTGCCCTGCATCTGGGTGGACGCCACGCAGCCCAGCTACACCCTGTACACCAGCGGCACCACCGGCAAGCCCAAGGGCGTGCAGCGCGACACGGGCGGCTACACCGTGGCGCTGGCGTCCAGCATGCGCCACATCTTCGAGGCACAGCCGGGCGACACCTATTTCTGTACCAGCGACATCGGCTGGGTGGTGGGCCACAGCTACATCATCTACGGCCCGCTGATTGCCGGCATGACCACCATCCTGTACGAAGGCCTGCCGGTGCGGCCCGACGCGGGCATCTGGTGGAGCATCGTCGAGAAATACCGGGTCACGCACATGTTCTCGGCCCCCACGGCGGTGCGCGTGCTCAAGAAGCAAGACCCGGCCTACCTGAAGAAATACGACATCCGCAGCCTGAAGGCGCTGTGGCTGGCAGGCGAGCCCCTGGACGAGCCCACGGCGCAGTGGATCAGCGACGCGCTGCAGGTGCCCATCATCGACAACTACTGGCAGACCGAGACCGGCTGGCCCATCCTCACGCTGTGCAACGGCGTGCAGAAGCAAACCTCGCGCTTCGGCAGCCCGGGCAAGGCCGTGTACGGCTACAACGTCCAGCTGATCGACGAGGCCACGGGCGAGGAACTGACCCAGCCCAACCAGAAGGGCGTGGTGGCCATCGAGGGGCCGCTGCCCCCTGGCTGCCTGCAGACCGTGTGGCGCAACGATGATCGCTTCGTCAACACCTACTGGAAGAGCATTCCCGGCCGGCTGGTCTACAGCACGTTTGACTGGGGCATCCGCGATGCCGACGGCTACTACTTCATCCTGGGCCGCACCGACGACGTGATCAACGTGGCCGGCCACCGCCTGGGCACGCGCGAGATCGAGGAATGCATCGCCGGCCACCCCAATGTGGCCGAGGTGGCCGTGGTGGGCGTGGCCGACGCGCTGAAAGGCCAAGTCGCGATGGCCTTCGCGGTGCCGCGCGATGCCTCTGGCCTCACCGACGAGGCCGCGCGCCTGAAGCTGGAAGGCGAGGTGATGAAGCAGGTCGATACCCAACTGGGCGCCGTGGCCCGCCCGGCGCGCGTGCTGTTCGTGACGATGCTGCCCAAGACCCGCAGCGGCAAGCTGCTGCGCCGCGCCCTGCAGGCCGTGGCCGAGCGCCGCGACACGGGCGACCTGACCACCATGGAAGACCCCGTGGCACTGCAGCAGATCAAGGAACTGCTGGGCTGACGCGCGGGAATTTGCTCTCGATTTGATAGCTTCTAGCGCTTGATGGACGGGCGCTGGAAGCTTTTTTATTGCTTGATTCGATACGCCATCAAGCGGCTATCGCCGCCGCCGGTGGTACGGGCGCGGCGGCCTGGCTTGTGGCGCGCCATGGTGCGGGGGCCTGCCAGGCCTTCGCCCAGTCCATGAACTGCTCCACGGGCATGGGCATGGCGATGCAGTAGCCCTGCGCATGGTGGCAGCCCATCTGCAGCAGCGCCAGGCCTTGCTCCACCGTTTCCACCCCTTCGGCCACGATGCCGCAGCCAAAGGAATGCGCCAGGCCGATCACGCCCTGCACGATGGCCCGGTCGCCCGCATCGCCCAGCATGCCGGCGACAAAGCTGCGGTCCAGCTTGAGGTGGTCCATGGGCAGGCGGCGCAGGTACGCCAGCGACGAGTAGCCCGTGCCGAAGTCGTCGAACGAGATCTGCATGCCCAGCGCGCGCAGTCTGGTCAGCTCCCGCGCCACGTGGTCGATGTCGTAGAGCGCGGCGCTTTCGGTGAGCTCGATGGCCAGCAGCCGCGCCGTCACCGCGGGGTGCTGCGCCAGGCGCAACGCCATCCAGTCCGCAAAGCCCCGGCGGTGCAGGTGCTCGGGCGTGATGTTGATGCTGACGGGCAGTTCCAGACCCTGTGCCATCAGGCGGGCGATCTGCTGCAGCGCGGTGTCCACCACCCATTCGCCAAAACGCATCTGCAGCTCGGTGTGCCCTTCGATGAGGTGCAGGAAATGCACGGGCGACAGCAGGCCGCGCTCGGGGTGCTGCCAGCGGGCCAGGGCCTCGGCCCCCACCACGGTGCCCAGCCGCATGTCCACTTTGGGCTGCAGGAACAGTGTCAGTTCGCCACGCTGCAGCGCGCGCAGCAGTTCGCCGCACTGCTCGCGCCGCAGTTGCCGGGCGCGCTCCTCGGCAGCGTCAAAGCCATGGAAGCGGTTGCGCCCCGCCTGCTTGGCCGCATACATGGCCTGGTCGGCATGGCGCAACAGGGTGTCGGCGTCGGCCTCATCGTCGGGGTAGAGGGTGTAGCCGATGCTGGCGGTGACCAGCACGCGCTCGCCGTCCAGCGTGTACGGGGCCGCGACGCTTTCCATCACCGTGTGCAGGCGCCGCTCGCATTCCTCGGCATGGGCCAAGCCCGACAGCAGGATCACGAACTCGTCTCCGCCCAGCCGCGCCACCGAGTCGGTCAGGCGCAGGGCGCGCTTGAGCCGCTCGGCCACCACCACCAGCAGCCGGTCGCCCGCCGCGTGGCCCAGGCGGTCGTTGACGGGCTTGAAGCCGTCCAGGTCCAGGTAGGCCACGCCCAATTGCTGGCCGCGCGCACGGCTGTGCTCCATGCCTGCGCGCAGCCGCCGCTCCAGCATCACCCGGTTGGGCAGGCCGGTGAGTGCGTCGTAATGGGCCATGCGCTCCAGTTGCCGCTCCTGCGCGCGCTGGCTGCTCACGTCGATGGACATGCCCACCATGCGCGCGGGCTGCCCGGCGGCGTCGTACGCCACCACCTTGCCCACGCTGCGGATCCAGCGGCCGTCGCCCTGGGGGGCAAGCACCTCGCAGGTCACGTCGAACGGCTTGTGCGGCTCCTGCAGGTGGCGCTGCAGTTCCTGGGTGACCACGTCGATGTCTTCCGGCGTGATACCCGACGCCCAGTGCACGGCGGCGCTGGCCCCGAGCTCCACGGGCGCCAGCCCGTACATGGCGCGCCAGCGCGCGTCGCCCGTGACTTCGCCGCTGTGCAGGTTCCAGTCCCACAGGCCAAGCGCCGCCGCCGCGATGGTGAGCGACAGCAGTTCCTCGCGTTCGCGTACGCGCTGTTCGGTCTGCTTGCGCTCGGTGATGTCGTGCAGGCCGAACAGCCAGCAGGCCTCGCCGTTCACTTCGATGGGGCTCATGGACTGCAGCACGGTGCGCTTGTCGCCGCCGCGCGTGGTCAGTTCCAGCTCGTAGCCCACAAGCTGCCCTTCGGCCGTCGCCGCCTCCAGCAGCGCCGCGCGGGTGGGGGCGGAGTAGATGCCCAGTTCCACCACCGTGCGCCCCACGGCTTCCTGGCGGGTGTAGCCCAGGGCCTGCTCCCACGCCGGATTCACGTCGAGGTAGGTGCCGTCCTCGCGGCGCGAGAACCCCAGCGGGTAGGGCAGCAGCTGGAAGATGCGCGCCAGCCGTTCTTCGGAAGAACGCAGCCGCTGCGCCGCGCGGCGCGGCTCGTCGATGTCCTGCAGGATGCCGCGCACGCGCACCACGCGGTCGCCCTCGATGATGGGCTCCCCGCGCACGCGCACCCAGACCAGGCGCCCATCGGCGCGCACGATCTCGATTTCCTGGCTCCACACAGTGCGCTTGCGCAGGCAGTCGCGCAGGGCTGCGTGCATGGCTTCCCGCCAGGCGGGTGCGACGAACTGCTGCACGTAGTCGCGCGGCAGCGGCGTGCCTGGGTCCAGCCCGTGGATGTCGAAGCACACGTCGGACCAATAGGTGATGCCCTTGCCCGGCTCTTCCTCCCACACGCCCAGCCGCGCCATCCAGCCCGCCTGGCGCAGCAGGCGGTTGGCGGCGAGCAATTCATCGCGCACACGGCGCTCCTGCGTCATGTCGTGGAACACGAAGACCAGGCAGTCCTCGCCCTCAATGCGCGACACCCGTCCCGACATGAGGCCCGGCACTTCGGCGCCGTCGCGCAGCGCCGTCATCGGCAGGCCGCGGACCTCGCCCTGATTGCGCAGCGCTTCGGTGAGGCGGGCGCGCTCCTGCGTGTCGCCCCACACGCCCAGTTCCATGGACGAACGCCCCAAAATCTGGTCGCGCGGCTTGCCCAGCAACCGCTCGAACGCAGGGTTCACGTCCAGGTAGCACCCGTCGGACAGGCGGGTGATGCCCGCGGCGTCGGGCAGTGTCTGGTAGACGGTGGTGTATTTGGCTTCGGACACGCGCAGCGCGTCGCGCATCTCGTGGTGCTCGGTGATGTCCAGGTCAATGCCGGCCATGCGCAGGACCCGGCCGGCGGAGTCGCGCTCCACCGCGTGCCCGCGCGAGACCACCCAGCGCCAGTGGCCCTCGTCATCGCGCATGCGCGACTCTGCATGGAAGCTCTCTTCCAGTCCGTCCTGCACGCGCTGCAGGTACGCGCCCAGGCGCTCGCGGTCGTCGGGGTGGCGCCGGGCGTTCCAGCGTTGCCATGACTCGCGCACATCGAAGGCGCGCAGCGGTGTGAAGTCCTCGTCGTCGGGGCTGTTGGCCAGGCCGAAAGCCCGGTAAAAGCGCCCGTGGTAGGTAAAGCGGCTGTTGCGCAGATCCCATTCCCAGCGCCCGCCGCCCGAGGCCTTGAGCACGCGCAGCAGCTCGTCCTCGTGCTGTCCCAGCGTCTGCAGCGACCGGGCCCGCGCGCGCAGCAGCTCGACGGCGCCGCACAGCGCCACCACGCCGAAGGCGTAGCGCCAGGGGATGCCCTGCCACGGGGCCGATCCCCCCTGCGCGGCGAGGGCGCTGGCCGTCTCGGTCCAGGGCAGCAGCGCGGGCGGCACCAGCACGGTGAGCGCGACCACCAGCGATATCGCCGTCAAGCGTGTCGAGCGCCCCAGCAGCCACGCCAGGCAGCCCATCAGCCAACAGGCCGCGGACAGGCTGATCATGGCGCCCCAGTGGGCCGGCGCGTCCAGCCAGCCGCTGGCCAGCGCAGCCACTGCGGCCACGCCACCGCACAACGGCCCGAACAGGAACGCGGCGGAAACGATGATGGGCGGGTGGATGTACGCCACCCCGGGCGCGTCTAGCGGCATGCCCTGCAGGGCCACCAGCGTCGACGCAGCCCCGGCCACCAGGCCCAGCGCGATGCGCACGCCGCGCGAGGGTTGCAGCAGGACGGATTGCGGCAGCGCGGTCGCCCCGGCGATCAGCAGCAGGTGCACGATGCCAGAGAGGAACACCTCAGTGGGCATATCCCTCCTGTGCATCCGCGCGCTGGTCGCCCCTGCGGTCCCCGCCGTCCTGGCGCAATGGCGCAGCGCCCGCGGGCCGCGGCCCGGGGATGCGTGCAACGGCAGGGAATACGGCGAGGGCGCAAGGCGACATGTTTCAGAGTGTATTGCGCCCGGCGGTCCATGTGCGTGCCGCGCGTCGCGCAGCGGACCCGCAGGCGTCGGGTGAAACCCTGCCGCGGCGCGTCAGGGCGCCTTTGTACCCGGCCGCACCGCGCCGCCCACCAACCCCGTGGAGAGCGCCGTGCCGCACGCAATGACCACGCCGCAGCCCAGCATCCACGGCGTCACCGCTTCGCCCAGAAACACCGCGCCGTAGAACACTGCGAACACGGGCGCCAGGAAAGTCACGGCCAGCGCCCGGCTGGGGCCGGCATTGGCAATCAGGCGAAAGTAGAGGATGTACGCAATGCCCGTGCACAGCACGGCAATGGCGGCGATGGCCGCCCAGGCGCGCAGGCTCGGCGTCTGCGCGGGCCAGGCCCACCACATGGGCAGGGCCAGCCCGAGCGCCGCGCCCACCTGGCTGCCCGTGGCCGTGGCCAGTGGCGGAATGCCCACCAGGTAGCGCCGTGCGTAACTGGCGGCCACCGCATAGCAGGTGGACGCCAGCAGGCACGCCGCGATGGCCCAGCCCGCCTGACTGCCGCTGGCGCCCACGCCAGCCGGTGCGCGCCAGGCCAGCAGCGCCACGCCGACGAAGCCCAGCGCCAGCCCCGCCCAGCGCAGCCGGCTGATGCGGTCGCCCAGCCACAGCCAGGCCACCAGCGCGCCGAACAGCGGCACCGTGGCATTGAGAATCGATGTCAGCCCGGTGGCTATGTGCATCACAGCCCAGGCGAACAGCGCGAACGGAATCGCCGAGTTGATGAGCCCGGCGAACAGCACGGGCCGCCAGTGGCGCCGCAGCGCGGGCCATTCGCCCCGGTGCAGCAGGAAGGGCCAGAGGAACAGGGCCGCCATCAGCACGCGCAGCCCGGCCATGGGCAGCGGGCCGAACTCGGCCGCGCCCAGGCGCATGAAGAGGAACGACGCCCCCCACAGGCTGGACAGCAGCACGAACTCGCCCACCCAGGCGGGCGCGGGGGGGGAGAGGGCTTCAGCGCTGGTGTGTGGTGCTGTCATGCGAAATTCAATAGAGGGGTGAAGGGAATGGCGCGGGCTTGCGGGCCCGACTCCAGCGCCAGCAGTGCCTTCTTGCGCGGCAGCCCACCCGCGTAGCCGGTGAGGGCGCCCGCACTGCCGACGGCGCGGTGGCAGGGCACGACGACGCTGAGGGGGTTGCGCCCCACGGCAGCGCCCACGGCACGCACCGCGGTAGGCCGGCCGATCTGGCGTGCCAGCGCGCCATAGCTGGTGGTGGCGCCGTGCGGAATGGCCAGCAACGCCTGCCACACGGCCTGCTGGAAGGGTGTGCCGCCCGACAGGTCCAGCGGCAGATCGAACCGCGTGCGTTCGCCCCGCAGAAACTGCTGCAGTTGCTGGGCCGCCCCGCGCAGCACGGGATGCGCATCGTCTGTGGGCCACGCGGGCGCGGCATCCAGTTGCGCGGGCTGGTGGCGCTGGCCGTCGAACCAGAGCCCGACCAGGCCTTT
This sequence comes from Diaphorobacter sp. C33, assembly GCF_030503915.1. Lineage (NCBI taxonomy): Bacteria > Pseudomonadati > Pseudomonadota > Betaproteobacteria > Burkholderiales > Comamonadaceae > Diaphorobacter > Diaphorobacter sp. C33. Next base: position 1,159,313 of record NZ_CP129980.1, on the reverse strand, counting down.
CGCGCTGGCGGCCAGGCGCACGTCGCCCAGGGCCGTTGCGATGCGGCTTTGCACGGTGTCGCGGGGGTATTGCATGGTGAATCCTTCATTAAACGCGAAATTTGCCTTTTGCGCAGGCGCACCCAGCGCCGGCAGCTATTGGTCTGATAGCGCCAGAGCCAAACCACTCCACGCGCGCAGCACGCCATAGCTGCGCCAGGGGCGCCAGGCGCGCGCTGCTTCGGTGGCGGCGCGCGCGGGTTGCGGCTGGCCCTGCACGCCCAGCGCCTTGTGCAGCGCCACGTCCCCGGCCGGAAAGGCGTCGGGCCAGCGCAGGGCGCGCATGGCGATGTACTGCGCCGTCCAGTCGCCAATACCGGGCAGCGCACGCAGCGCGTCCAGCGTGGCGGGTACGTCGGCGCTGGCATCCAGCAGCAGCGTTCCCGCGTCCACGGCCTGCGCAAGCGCCACGATGGCGGCCTGCCGCTGGCGCACGATGCCCAGGCTGCCCAGTGCGTCCCCTTCTGCCCCGGCCAGAGCGGCCGGTGTGGGAAACAGCCGATGCAGGTCCGGCCATGGCGTGGCGATGGGCTCGCCAAAGCGTTCCACCAGCCGCTGCGCCAGCGTGCGCGCGGCGGCCACCGTGATCTGCTGGCCCAGCACGGCGCGCACCGCCAGCTCGAAGCCGTCGAACGCGCCCGGCACACGCAGACCGTCGCCCTCCGGGAAGGAGGGGTGCAGCACCGCGTTGATGGCCTGCGGGTCCGCGTCCAGGTCGAACAATGCGCGCACCCGCGCGATAAGCTGCGGCAGCACGGGCTGCAGGCCGTCGCTGACGCGCAGCCACAGCTGGGGGCGCCCGTCATCGAAGCCGGCTTCCAGCCAGCCGGTGAAAACGGTGCCCGCGCTTGCCAGCCGCACCGTTCTGCGCAGAACCTGCGCCCCCGGCCCGGTGCGGATGCTCTCCATGCCATGGATCTGCCGCGCCGCCAGAAAGCCCATCAGCGCGGCCGTGTCGTAGGGCGGGCGCAGGCCCAGACGCACTGCACGGGCGCCTGCCTGCACCCCATCGGGTGCGGCGCCTTGCCGGCGCAACTGGGTGGGATTGAGTCCGTAGTGGGTATTGAAAGCCGCGTTGAAGCGGCGCACGCTGGCAAACCCGCTGGCCAGCGCCACCTGGGTGACGGGCAGATCGGTATCGGTCAGCAACTGCTTGGCCGCCAGCAGACGGCGCGTCTGCAGGTACTGCAACGGCGAGATGCCCAGCGCGGCCTCGAAGATGCGGCGCAGGTGCCGGTCGCTCACGCCCAGGCGCGCAGCCAGCTGCGCGACCACGGCGCCACTTTCGCACGCGCCCCAGGACTGCGGCGCATCCAGCATCCGCAGCGCCTGGCGCACGAGGATGCCCGATGCGTCCTGCACCGACCAGGCCAGCGCCTGCGGCGCCAGCTCGGGCCGGCAGCGCAGGCAGGGGCGAAAGCCGGCACTCTCGGCCTGCGCCGCCAGCGTAAAAAAACGGCAGTTTTCGCGCCGGGGCGTGCGTACGGCACAGACGGGACGGCAGTAGACTCCGGTGGAGGTCACGCCGGTGAAGAACCGTCCGTCAAAACGCGCATCCCGGGCCCGCAGGGCCAGGTAGCGGGCCTCGTCGTCGTCCGCCGCAGAGGCGGTGCTGGCGGGTGGAGCAGGGGAATGAAGAACGTCGGGCATGGGGCCATGATAGGCACGCGCAGCCGTTCTACTGGCCGTTTTCGGACATGCGCCTGGCCTGCCTCAGGGGGGTCCCCGGCTGACAGGGGCGCGCCCGGTCCGGGCCTACAATTCCCGCCTTCCTGCCGGCCTTCCTGCCGGCCTTGCCTGGACGGCGGACCTCCCGGTCCCGCCCCTTATCTCCAAGGAATCCCCTGTGCAGCTTTCTCCCGCGATCTTCAAGGCCTACGACATCCGCGGCATCGTGCCCAGCACGCTCAACGACGACGTGGCCCGTGCCCTCGGCCGGGCCTTTGGCACCGCCGCACTCGCGCAGGGCGAGCGTACGGTGGCCGTGGGACGCGACGGGCGCCTGTCGGGCCCGGCACTCTCGGCCGCGCTGATCCAGGGCCTGGTGGACGCGGGCATTGAGGTCATCGACATCGGCATGAGCACCACGCCCCTGCTGTACTTCGCGGCCAGCACGCTGTGCGCCAGCGGCATCCAGGTCACGGGCAGCCACAACCCCAAGGACTACAACGGCTTCAAGATGGTGCTGGCCGGTCGCGCGATCTACGGCGAGGAAATCCAGCAGTTACGCCGCACCATGGAGCAGCAGAGCTGGCAGTTGCGCGAAGGGGGCCACGTGCGCCATGAGGACGTGCTGCCCGCCTACGTGCAACGCATCGTGGGCGACGTGAAGCTCGCGCGGCCCATGAAGATCGTGGTGGACAGCGGCAACGGCATCGCCGGCGCGTCGGCGCCCGGCATCTTCCGTGCATTGGGCTGTGAGGTGATCGAGCTGTTTTCGGAGGTGGACGGCAACTTCCCCAACCACCACCCCGACCCCAGCAAGCCCGACAACCTGCGCGACGTGATCGAGGCCTTGAAGAGCAGCGACGCCGAACTGGGCCTGGCCTTCGACGGCGACGGCGACCGCCTGGGCATCGTGACCAAGGACGGCCAGAACATCTTCCCCGACCGGCAGATGATGCTGTTCGCCCAGGATGTGCTCTCGCGCGTGCCGGGCGCACCCATCCTGTTCGACGTGAAGTGCACGCAGCGGCTGGCGCCCGCCATCGAGGCCGCGGGCGGCCAGCCGCAGATGTACAAGACCGGCCATTCGCTCATCAAGGCACGCATGAAAGAGCTGGACGCGCCCCTGGGCGGCGAGATGAGCGGCCACATCTTCTTCAAGGAACGCTGGTTCGGTTTTGACGACGGCACGTATGCAGGCTGCCGCCTGCTGGAAATCCTGAGCCGCCATGCCGACCCCAGCGCCGTGCTGAACGCCCTGCCCACAAGCCATTCCACGCCCGAACTCAACGTGCATTGCGAGGAGGGCGAGCCCCATCGCCTGACGGCCGAGTTGCAGGCGCTGGCGGCCGACGCGTTTGCGGCGCCGGCCCGCATCAGCACCATCGACGGCCTGCGCGTGGACTGGCCCGATGGCTTTGGCCTGATCCGCGCCAGCAACACCACGCCGGTGCTGGTGCTGCGCTTCGAGGGCCACACCGACGCCGCGCTGCAGCGCATCGAAGCCGCCATGCTGGCGCTGCTGGAACGCGTGAAGCCCGGCGCCCAGGTGGGCGGCGCCGCGCACTGATCGCGGGCAGCGCGGGCGGCATGCACCAGCTCATACTGTGGCTCTACAGCCTGGCCGTGTGGCTGGCCACGCCGCTGCTGATGCGCAAGCTGCGCCGCCGTGCGCTCACCGAGCCCGGCTACGCCGTGGCCGTGCCCGAGCGCTTCGGCCACTACCCGCCGCCCATGGACAGCCTGTCGCCGTCATCGGAGACCGAGGCCGACGAGCAGTTCATCTGGATCCACGCCGTCTCCCTGGGGGAGACACGCGCGGCGGCCATCCTGCTGAAGGAACTGCGCCCGCTGCTGCCCGGCATGCGCCTGCTGCTCACCCACGGCACGGCCACGGGCCGGGCCGAGGGCGAAAAGCTGCTGCTGCCCGGCGACGTGCAGGTGTGGCAGCCCTGGGACACGCCCGGGGCCGTGCGGCGCTTTCTGCGGCAGTTCCGCCCGTCCATCGGCATCCTCATGGAGACGGAGATCTGGCCCAACCTCGTCGCGGCCTGCCGCAGGCGGCGCATCCCGCTGGTGCTGGCCAACGCGCGGCTCAACGAAAAGTCGCGCGCCGGCGCGCGCCGGCTGGGCTGGCTGTCGCGCCCGGCCTACGCCGGCCTGTCGGCCGTGTGGGCGCAGACCGAGGACGACGCCGCCCGGCTGCGCGACGTGGGCGCGCATGTGGCAGGAGTCTTCGGCAACCTGAAGTTCGACGTGGTGCCGTCACCCGCCCTGCAGGCGCAGGGCCGCGCGTGGCGCGCCGCCAGCGCCCGACCGGTGGTGCTGCTTGCCAGCAGCCGCGAGGGCGAAGAGGCCATGTGGCTGGAGGTTTTGAAGCAAAAAACGCCTCTAGCGCCCGCCATTCAAGCGCCAGCAGCTATTGATTCAGGAGTAAATCAATCCGTGCAGTGGTTGGTGGTCCCGCGCCACCCCCAGCGTTTTGACGAGGTGCAGCGCCTGTGCGAGGCCGCCGGCCTGCGCGTGTCGCGGCGCAGCCAGTGGACCGCGCAGCCGGACAGCGCCGATGTGTGGCTGGGCGACTCGCTGGGCGAGATGGCGCTGTATTACGGCCTGGCCCACGTGGCGCTGCTGGGAGGCAGCTTTGCGCCGCTGGGCGGGCAGAATCTCATCGAGGCCGCGGCAGGCGGCTGCCCTGTGGTCATGGGCCCGCACACGTTCAACTTTGCCGAGGCCGCGCGCCTGGCCATCGACGCCGGCGCCGCGCTGCGCGTGGCCGACATGGCCGAGGGCGTGGCCGCCGCGACCGCCCTGGCGCAGGACCCGCAGCGGCGGATGGCGCTGTCCGAGCGCTGCGTGGCATTCACCGAGGAGCACCGCGGCGCGGCCCTGGACACGGCCCTGGCCGTCCTGCAGCGCCTGCGCGAGGCCGTGGACGACCGTCCCGACTGAGCGGTCCGCCCGCGTTTCCTGCGATCACGACTGCGACCACGACTGCGAGGGCGCTGACACAGCGCAAGCCGCCGGCGTTGCCTGTCTCGCCAAGCAATGCCGGGATGGCAGAGAATCGCTCCATCATGATGGACAAGCACTACCTCACGCCCCTGTTCACGCCCAGCTCCATCGTCGTGCTGGCCGGCAACGCCGATGCGCCCGATACGCACACGCCCCAGGCCAAGGTGCTGCGCGAGGCGCTGGCCGCCCAGCGCTTCACGGGCACGCTCACCTACCTGGACATCCATACCAGCGGCACGCTGGCCGACCTGGCGCAGACGCGTGCGGACCTGGCCATCATCGCCCAGCCGCCGCAGGACCTGCCCGCCGCGCTGGAGGTAGCGGGGCGCATCAACTGCCGCTCGGCACTGGTGCTGTCCAACGGCGTGGATGCGCAACTGGCCGAGCAGCTGCGCAAGATCGCGCGTCGCGAGGGCATCCACCTGCTGGGGCCCAATTCGCTGGGCATGCAGCGGCCGTCGCTGCAATTGAATGCCAGCGCCGCGGGGCCGCTGGCGCGCGAGGGGTCGCTGGCGCTGGTGTGTCAGTCGGGCGCGCTCACCTCGTCCATCCTGGACTGGGCCAGCAACAACGCGGTGGGCTTTTCCAGCGTGATTTCGCTGGGCCCGCACACCGACGTGGGGCTGAGCGAGGCGCTGGACTTCCTGGCCAACGATGCGCGCACGCAGAGCATCGTGGTCTACATGGAAGGCATCCAGAATGCGCGCCGATTCATGAGCGCCCTGCGATCGGCGGCCTATGCCAAGCCCGTGGTGGTGCTCAAGGCGGGGCGCAAGCCTGCAGGCAACGAGGCGGCGCAGACGCACAGCGCCGCCATCGTGGGCAGCGACGATGTGTTCGACGCCGCGCTGCGCCGCGCGGGCGCCGTGCGCGTGCGCTCGTTCGTGGAGCTGTTCTCGGCGGCCAAGTGCCTGGCCTCGCGCTACCGGCCCGTAGGCAAGCGCCTGGCCATCATCACCAACGGCGGCGGCCCCGGCGTGCTGGCGGCCGACTGGGAGAACGAGATCGGCCTGGACCTGGGCCGCTTTTCGCCCGAGACCTGCGCTGCGTTGGCACCCAAGCTGCCGCCGCTGGCCTCGCTGGCCGACCTGATCGATCTGTCGGAAGAAGCGGGGCCGGAGCACTATCGCCTGGCGCTGGAGGCGGCGTTCCGTGACAAGCAGATCGATGGCCTGCTGGCCATCTTCTCGCCCAAGGCGGGCGCCGACGCCGAAGCCGTGGCCACCGTGCTGGCCGATGCCAAGCGCCTGGCCTCCAAGCCCTTGCTGTCGTGCTGGATGGGCGACGCCTCGGTGGTGCCGGCGCGCCGCATCCTGCGGGCCGCGCAGATTCCCACCTTCCGAACGCCCGAAGCCGCGGTGGGCGCCTTCGGCAACATCGCCTCGTTCTACCAGAACCAGCAGCTTTTGCAGCAGACACCGCCGCCGCTCACGACGCTGTCCAAGCCCGACATCGAGGGCGCGCGCCTGGTGATCGAGAGCGTGCTGGCCGAGCGGCGCAACGTGCTGACCGAGATGGAGTCCAAGACGCTGCTGGCGGCCTTCCACATCCCGGTGACCAAGACGCTGCTGGCGCGCAGCAGCCACGAGGCGATGATGATCGCCACGCAGCTCGGCTTCCCCGTGGCGCTCAAGATCGATTCGCCCGATATCGCGCACAAGTCCGACGTGGGCGGCGTGGCGCTGAATGTGCACAACGGATCGGCCGCGCGCGATGCCTACACCGACATGGTGCAGCGTGTGGCGCGGGTACAGCCCGGTGCGCGCATCAACGGCGTAACGGTGCAGAAGATGGCACGCGGGCGCCGCGGGCGCGAGACCTGCATCGGCCTGGTCAGCGACGAGCCCTTCGGCCCGGTGATCACCTTTGGCGCCGGCGGCACGATGATCGAGCTCATCAACGATCGCGCGATGGAGTTGCCGCCGCTCAACCAATTCCTGGCGCGGCGGCTCATCGACCGCTCGCGCGTGGCCGAGACGCTGGGCGAATGGCGCGGCGCCACCGCCGTGGACCTGGAAGGGCTGGAGCAGGTGTTGCTGCGCGTGTCCGAGATGGTCTGCGCGCTGCCCCAGCTGCGCGAGATGGACATCAACCCCCTGATCGTGGACGAGCAGGGCGCCGTGGCCGTGGACGCGCGCATCGTCATCCATGAAACCGCCCAGGGCGGCTCGCGCGGCGAGGTAGCCGGCTACGGGCACTACGGCCACCTCTCCATCCTGCCGTACCCGGCGCGCTATGAGGCGGTGTGGCCGCTGCGCGGCGGGGGTGAGTATCTGGTGCGACCGATCCGCCCGGACGATGCGCAGATGGTGCAGCGCCTGGTCAAGGAACTATCGCCCGAGAGCCGCTACTTCCGCTTCGTGTCGCAGTTGGCCGAACTGCCGCCTTCGATGCTGGCGCGCTTCACCCTCATCGACTACGACCGCGAAATGGCCCTGGTGGCCGTGCACCGCGAGCGCGTGGTGGACGAGGAGGGCGAGGTGAGCCACAAGGAGCGCATCGTGGGCGTGTCGCGCTACGTGACCAACCCCGACCAGACGAGCTGCGAGTTCGCGTTGCTGGTGGCCGACGACTTCGCCGGCAAAGGGTTGGGCTCGCGCCTGATGCTCAGCATCATGGACGTGGCGCGCGATCGCGGCCTGGCCGAGATCCAGGGCCTGGTGCTGGCCAACAACCCGACCATGCTCAAGCTGATGCGGCGCCTGGGCTTTGAGGTGCGCACCTTCGAGGACGACCCAGAATTCCGCCTGGTGGTGCACCAACTATAAAAACGATGGGCTGGCTCGTCACCAAATACCTGATCACCGCGGCGGTGGTGGTCGCCGTGTCCGAAGCAGCCAAGCGCAGCGACAAGCTGGGCGCATTGCTGGCGGCGCTGCCGCTGGTGACGTTCCTCGCGCTGGTCTGGCTGTACGTGGAAAAGCAGCCGCAGGAAAAAATCGCCAACCACGCCTGGTACACGTTCTGGTACGTGGTCCCCACGCTGCCCATGTTTTTGGCCTTCCCCTGGCTGCTGCCGCGCATCGGGTTCGGCCTGACCCTACTGGCCAGCGCAGCCATCACCGTGGTCTGCTTCGGCCTGTTCGCGCTCGCCGTGCGGCCGCTGGGCGTCGAGTTGCTGCCCTGACCCTGCAGAGCTTTGCGGGACGGCCCACGCGCTATAAACCGTCCATGAAGACCCAGTATTTCACCGCCACCAGCCTGGACGGCTTCCTCGCCACGGAAGACGACTCGCTGGATTGGCTTTTCACCCTGGGCAGCCTGGAGGAATCCAGCTATCCCGCCTTCATCGCGCAGGTGGGTGCCCTGGCCATGGGGTCATCCACCTACGAATGGATGCTGCGCAACGCGGACGCCGTGCGCGCCGAAACGGGCTCCGCCTGGCCCTACACGCAGCCTGCCTGGGTGTTCTCCTCGCGCCGCCTGCCGGGCATCGACGGGGCGGACATCCGCTTCGTGCAGGGCGACGTGCGGCCGGTGCACGCGGCCATGCGCTTGGCCGCGGGGACGAAGAACCTCTGGGTGGTTGGCGGCGGGGACCTTGCCGGCCAGTTCTACGACGCTGGCTTGCTGGACGAGCTGATCCTGCAGGTGGGCTCGATCACGCTGGGACGGGGCAAGCCGCTGTTTCCGCGCCGGCTGCCCGGCACCGCGTTGCGCCTGCTTGACGCACAGCCCCTGGGGACGGGCATGGTGGAGCTGCGTTATGCCGTGAACCGGACGGGTGACGCGGCGGACCTTGACCGCGAATGATGGTCTTTTAGGCCTCTAGCGCTTATCCACCAAGCGCAAGCAGCTATTTTTTATATAGCACTAGCGGTGGGTATCGCAGGGTGTCAGCGACTCAGCAGGCTGTCCACCGCCACCACGTCGTCCATGGACAAGGTGCCGGCGGCCTGCTTGAGTCGCAGCGTGCCCATGAGCACGTTGTAGCGCGCCACGGCCAGGTCGCGCTTGGTCTGGTAGAGCTGGCTCTGGGCGTTGAGCACGTCGATGTTGATGCGCACGCCCACCTCGTAGCCCAGCTGGTTGGCTTCCAGCGCGCTCTGGGTGGACGCCTCGGCCGCCTGCAGCGCCCGCACCTGGCTCTGGCCCGACTGCACGCCGAAGAACGCGGCGCGCGTGGCCTGGGCCACGTTGCGGCGCGCATGGTCCAAGTCGGCGCGCGCCTTGTCTTCCAGCGACAGGGTTTCCTTCACCCGGTTTTGCACCGCGAAGCCCGCGAACAGCGGCAGGTTGAGCGCCACACCCACGCTGGCGACGTTGGCGCGGGAGTGCACGCCCGGCATGGTGACGGTGCCGTTGGGCGTGCGCTGCACGCTGTAGCCCGCCTGCAGGTCCACCGTGGGCAGGTGGCCGGTCTCGGCCTTGGCGGTTTCCAGACGCGCCACGTCCAGCGCGATGGCCGCCTGGCGCACCTGGGGCTGCTGATCTTCCGCGACGTGCACCCAGCTGTTCACATCGGCCGGCTGCACCGCGGGCAGCTGCACCGGCTGGGCCAGGGGCAGCGGGGTCAGGCCCGGGCGGCCCACGGTCTGCTCCAGTGCCAGGCGCTTGACGTGCAGGTCGTTCTCGGCCGCGATCTCCTGGGCCGACACCAGGTCGTGCCGCGCCTGGGCCTCGCGCTCGTCGGTCACCGTGGCGGTGCCGACCTCGAAATTGCGCTTGGCCGCGGCCAGTTGCTCAGCCACGGCGGCCTTTTGGGCCTGCACGAAGGTCAGGGTGTCCTGGGCGGCCAGCACATCGAAATACGCCTGGCTCACGCGCACCAGCAGGTCCTGCTCGGCCCCGTCACGCTGCGCGCGGGCAATGTCGATCCCGCGCTGCCCCTGCTCGAAGCCGATGCGGTTGGCCGGCCGGTACAGCGGCTGCGAGGCCACCACGCCCACGGTCTGGGTAGGGGCGTGCAGGTCCAGCGGGGGCAGGGGGCCACGGGTCAGGTCGGTGCGGGCGTAGGTCACGCCCCCGTTCAGCGCGGCGCTGGGCAGCAGTCCTGCGCGCGCCTGCTCGGCGCGGCTGTCGGCGGCCTGCAACTGTGCCTGCGCGGCCTGCCACGGGGCGTCATAGCTGCGCGCCCACTCCACCAGCGTGGACAGGCTCTGCGCCTGCGCGGGCAGGGCGCCCAGCGCACAGGCGCCCACGGCCAGGGAAACGGAGAGCAACCGTTGCAGTGATGTCATGGCGTTCTTCAGGAAGGTCTGCGGTGATCAATGGGAAGGCTGCAGCACGCCGGGCGACGTCCGTGGTGGCTCAATACCGGGGCACCGCCGGGTCGCGCTCATGCGACCAGGCCTCGATGCCGCCCGTGATATTGGCCACCTGGTCGAAGCCCCGGTGCGCCAGGAAGCCCGCCACCCGCAGGCTGCGCATGCCGTGGTGGCACAAGCAGGCCACAGGGCGGGCGGGGTCCAGTTCATCCAGCCGTGCGGCCAGCTCCCCCATGGGGATGGCGACGAGCTCAAACCCCCGGGGCGTCACGCTGGCGGTCTGCAGCTCCCACGGCTCACGCACGTCCAGTACCAGCGGGCGGCTGCCGGCGTTAGCGGTCAGCCAGTCGGCCAGTTGGGCAGGGCGCACGTGGTCGATCATGCAAAGGTTCCTGAAGGACGCTGAAGGGGTGTCAGAACTTGAAGCGGGTCGGCTCCGGGAAGTGGCGCAGGCGCGGCACCACCACATCCCAGGGTTGAGTGGTCTCGTACCGGTCACCTTGGCGGCGCACGAACGTGGCGCGCATCATCGGCGTGTGGCCCACGAAGGCGCCCAGGCGGCCGCCGTCGCGCAGCAGGCCCAGCAGGCGCTGGGGAATCTCGGCCACCGAGCCGCTGAGCACGATCACATCGAACGGACCATCGGGGATGGGGTCCAGCGCGCCGTCGGACTGGCGCACCTCGGCGTTGTCCACGCCGGCACTGCGCAGGTTCTCGCGGGCGAACTCGGCCAGCTCAGGGACGATCTCCAGCGACACCACGCGCTCGGCGCGCGCGGCCAGCAGCGCGGCCATGTAGCCCGAGCCCGCGCCGATCTCCAGCACGCGGTCGGTGGATTGCACCTGCAGATCCTGCAGCATGCGCGCATCCACGCGCGGCGCCAGCATCACCTGCCCCAGGCGCTCGGCTTCTTCCACCGAGGGGTTCAGCGGGATCTGCGTGTCGATGAAGGCGGCACCCTGGTAGGCCGGAGGCACGAACTCTTCGCGGCGCACGGTGGCCAGCAACTCCAGCACCGCCTCGTCCAGCACGTTCCACGGGCGGATCTGCTGCTCGACCATGTTGTAGCGGGCCTGCTCGGTAGGATCGCAAATGTCAGCGGACGTGTTCAGGGGCATGTTCATGGGGTACTCCGGAGGCGGGTCACTGTGGTTCAGACAAACCCCTGATTCTAGGTCGGCCGCACGCACAGCCCCTGCAAGACGTTCTCGGCCTGCAGGCGGATGTACTCCTGCGCGGAGAACGTGTCAGGGTTCGGGATGCACAGCGACAGCGATGGCTGCGAGAACATCAGGAACATCAAGGGCGCCAGCACCAGGTAGACGGCATGGTCCAGATCCAGCGGGCGGAACTCGCCACGGTCCATGCCGCGCTGCAGGATGCGGCGGATCAGGCGGTGGCCGGGTTCCACGACCTCCCGGCGGTAGAACTCAGCGATCTCCGGGAAGTTGTTGGCCTCGCTCAGCATGAGCTTGCCCAGGCCCGAGGCCTTGGTGGAGCCCACGCGCTCCCACCACGTCTGAAAGCAGTACTGCACCAGTTCGCTGCTCGTGCCCTCGAAGGTTTCCATCTCCAGGTCCCATTCAGGGAAGCGGCCCGCAATGTTCTTGCGCACCACGGCCTTGAAAAGGTCTTCCTTGCTGGGGAAGTAGAGGAACAGCGTGCCCTTGGACACGCCCGCGCGCGCGGCGACCTCGTCCACCCGGGTGGCGGCAAACCCTTTTTCCACGAACAGGTCCAGGGCAGCGTCCAGCAATTCACCGGGCCGGGCTTCCTTGCGGCGGCCACGGCGCGGCGGTTCGGGCGATTCGGGGACTGGGGGGAGGGCGGCCATAAATTACTGACTGACTGGTTAGTAATATAGCAACCCGCCTTGCCCCCGTCAACGCAAGGGCAGACGCGGGACGGCGCCTTCGCTTCATTTCTATGATGAGGCTTTCATTCCCTTCATGAGGCGCAACCCATGTCCGATCTGCAGTCCATCACCCTCGGCGGCGGGTGCTTCTGGTGCACCGAAGCCGTGTTCGACCGCGTGCGCGGCGTGACCGACGTGCAAAGCGGCTATGCCAATGGCGACGTAGCCGAGCCCACCTACGAGCAGGTGTGCAGCGGCACGACCGGCCACGCCGAGGTGGTGCGCGTGACCTTCGACCCTGCGCAGATCGGCGTGCGCGAGATCTTGGAGATATTCTTCGCCACGCACGACCCCACCACCCTCAACCGCCAGGGCAACGATGTGGGCACGCAGTACCGCAGCGCCATCTACTTCACCGACCCCGCACACCAGGACGTGGCCGAAGAGCTGCTGCGCCAGATGGGGCAGGACAAGCTCTTCGGCGCGCCCGTGGTGACCGAGGTGGCACCCCTGGTGAACTACTGGCCCGCGGAGGACTACCACCAAGACTACTACCGCAACCACCCCAACCAGGGCTATTGCGCCTTCGTCGTGGGGCCGAAGGTGGAGAAGTTCCGCAAGACCTTCGCACGGCACCTCAAACCCGGCGCCTGACCGCTGCGCGGCCCAGGTCGCCGCCAGCGGGTCCACCGCCTTCCCAAAGCGGCGCATCCGCGCAGCCTTTTTGTGAATCCCCGCGGGTTCCTGCGCTATCCTCCCGGGCCCGCGCCGCAACAGCGGCGCGGTGTTACTTTGGAGGAAGCAACCCATGAAACCCTGGCTCGCCACCCTGCTGCTGGGCTGCGCCGCCGTCGCGCACGCGCAGGAGCACACCGCGCAGCAGACCAAGGTCGACATCGAGCGCCACCGCGCCATGGCCGCGGCGCACGAGGCCGCTGCCAAGTGCCTGGAATCCGGCAAGGGCGAAGAAACCTGCCGCAAGGAATTGCAGGCCGCCTGCAAGAACCTGGCGATCGGCAAGTACTGCGGCATGAAGCACGCCCACTGACGACTGCACCTTTCGCCCAGCCCGCATGTCCCTGACACCCGCGCTCATGCTGCAACTGCGCCGCCGCCTGGCCCTGGCCTGGCTGCTGCTGGCGCTGGTGCTCGCGCCCGCACTCGGGCGCATGCACCAGGTGTTGCACCTGCCCGCGGGGCAGGGGCTGGCGCATGCCTTGCACGGCGACGGGCATGCACGGGATGCGGCAAGCGCCGGGCAACAGGCCCTGGACACCCTGCATGCGCTGTTTGCCGGGCACGGCGCCGCGGACTGCCAGGTGCTGGACGAGCAGACGCTGGTGGGCGCCGCGCTGGGCCAGGCCCCGGCACTGGCACAGGCACAGCCGCAGCTGCCCCCTGCCAGAACCCCGGCACCCGTGCCGCGCGCGGGCCGGGCGGCGCCTTTCCATGCCCGCGCTCCGCCCCTGAGCGCCTGAGGCTCCCCGCCTCGCGCCGCCGCCTTTGCGTGTCGGCGTCGCAAAAACTCCTCTTTTTATAGCTGCTCGCGCTTGATACATAAGCGTTAGAGGCAGTTTTGAATCAATTTTCAAGCGCGGCCGCGTGCGGCCCAAGCGCTCGCGCGCGCCTGCCGCCTTTTGACGGAAATCGTTGTATGAACTCCTTCACCCCTTTCGCTCGCATGCCGGGCGCAATGCACCCGCTGGCCTGGGCCTCGCTGCTGTGCCTGACCAGCGCAGCACCCGCGTGGGCGCAGGCGGATGCCCGCCTGCCCGAGGTCACCGTGTCCTCCAGCGGTTTGCAGCTGGGCGTGTCCGAAATGACACAACCCGTGTCTGTGCTGGAGGGCGACGCCCTCGTGCGCCAGCGCGAGGCCACGCTGGGCGAGACCCTGGACGGTGAGCCGGGCATCACCGGCAGCCATTTCGGCGCGGGCGCCAGCCGCCCCGTGATCCGCGGCATGGACGGTCCGCGCGTGCGCGTGCTCTCTGACGGGTCCGAACTGCACGACGCCTCCACCGTCAGCCCGGACCACGCCGTGGCGGCCGAGCCGCTGCTGGCCACGCAGGTCGAAGTGTTGCGCGGGCCGTCGGCACTGGTCTACGGCGGCGGTGCCGTGGGCGGCGTGGTCAACGTGCTGGACGGCAAGGTGCCCACGGCCGTGCCTGACAAGGGCTACGAAGGCAGCGCCGAGCTGCGCGCCGGCAGCGCAGCGCGCGAAAAGGCCGGCGCTGTCGCGCTGACCGGTGGCGCGGGCAACCTGGCCGTGCACGTGGAGGCCGCCGGTCGGGACGCCGACGACTACCGCGTGGGCAGCGGCTGGACCGAGGGGCGCCGCGTGCCCGGCAGCTTCAACCGCACGGGTACCGGCAGCGTGGGCCTGTCCTGGGTTGGCAGCCGCGGCTACCTGGGCCTGGCCTTCACACGCCAGAACGCCAAATACGGCCTGCCGGGCCACAGCCACAGTTTCGAAGGCTGCCACACCCATGGCAACCACCTGCACTGCGGCAGCCATGACGAGCACGACCACGAGGACGACGGGCATGACCACGACCACGGTCACGAAGCCGTTCCTGTGGTGGACCTGCGCAGCGAGCGCGTGGACATCCGCGGTGAGCTGCGCGACCCGTTCACCGGCTTCTCCGCGCTGCGCCTGCGCGCGGGCGTGACCGACTACGTACACGACGAGGTGGAGGAGGGCACCGTCGCCACCACCTTCAAGAACAAGGCCCACGACCTGCGCGTGGAGCTGCAGCACGCGCCCGTGGCTGGCTGGCGCGGCGTGCTGGGCCTGCAGACCGGGCAGCGCAAGTTCAGCGCCGCGGGAGAAGAGGCCTACGTGCAACCCACCCTCACGCGCCAATGGGGCGTGTTTCTGCTGGAGGAATACCGCCTGGGCGACTGGCATGGCGACTGGCGCATCGAGACCGCGCTGCGCCACGACCGCCAAAGCGCCGAAGCGCAGGACAGCGGTGTAGAGCGGCGCCACCACGGCACCTCCGCATCGCTGGGCGCGGTGTGGCGCTTTGCGCCTGGCTACGCAGCGGGTGCGAGCATCACCCGCGCCCACCGTGCGCCCACCGCCGAGGAGCTGTACGCACGCGGCCTGCACATGGCCACGTCCACCTACGAGCGTGGCGACGCCAGTCTGCGTGCGGAAACCTCGCGCAACATTGACCTGAGCCTGCGCAAGACCAGCGGGGACACCACGTTTGACGTGAGCGTGTTCCATAACCGCATCCGCAACTACATCTACGGCCGCACGCTCGACGAACTGGACGGCCTGCAGCTGCTGCAGTACAGCCAGGCGGGCGCCACCTTTACCGGCATGGAGGGCCGGGTGCGCCAGCGCATCACGCAGCGCCTGGGGGTCACCCTGTTCGGCGACAGCGTGCGTGCCCGCCTGGACGGTGGCGAACGGCTGCCGCGCATCGCCCCCGCACGCGTGGGCCTGCGCCTGGATGCCAACTGGCGCGACTGGGACGGCGCAGTGGAATGGGTGCAGGTGGCGCGGCAAAACCGCGTGGCCGCGTTCGAGACCGCCACGCCTGGCTACGGCATGCTGAACCTGGGCCTGGCCTACAACGGCCGCACGGGCAGTGGCACGCCGTGGCAGGTGTACCTGAAGGCGCGCAACCTCACGGACCGCCTGGCCTACGCCCACACCTCGTTCATCAAGGACGCGGCCCCGCTGGCAGGGCGCAACGTGACGGTGGGCGTGCGCGTGTCGTTCTGACACCGCCATCCCCGGCCCGCGGCGGACGCGCATGCACATCCGCCGCGCAGCACGCACGGCGGCGCACCAAAGACCGCGCGCCGCCGTGCGACAAGGTTGTCCCGCGGGCTGCGCACTGCTAGCATGCGCGCCCATGTTCCCGACCACACCCGTCCGCCGCACCCTTGCGCGCAACCGCGTGGGCGTCGTGGCGCGTGTGCTCTGGCCATACCAGCCGGTCGCACATTCCTCCGCCCGGCGATAAAGCACCCTTCCTCTTTCCAACGCGCAGAACCACCATCGCCGGGCACCCGCCCTGCGCAACGGCGGACGACGCCTTCCCACGCCCGCTCACGCGGGCCCTTCGTCCGCCGGGTCACCCCGGGCCCCCGCAGCAGCACCGCACGGGCGCCTTGCAAGGATTGGAGCGTCGCATGGAATTCACCAAGCAGTTTCTCCGGGCCAAGAGCCCCTGCGCCAACGGCTTTCGCTGGTTCGTGCGCCATGTCGAGGACGGTGTGGGCTACCAGCAGGCGCTGGACCAGCTGGTGGCCGCCGGCCGCGTGGACGACGCGCTGTGGCTGCTCGGCCAGTTCGGCCCCTCGAACGCAGTGCTGCACCTGGACAGCCTGGAGGCCGAGGCCTTCGTGTTCGCGGGCACCGTGCAAGTGCGCGGCGGCATCGAGGTGGACGGCGTGATCCACGTCGGCCGCTCCCTCCATGCGGGGGGCGGCATCCGCGCCGGCGGCGCCATCGTGGCGGGCGAGGACATCCGCGCCGGCGCGCACATCCACAGCGATGGACGGCTGCACTGCGGCGGCCACCTGCGCACCGACTGGGGCGTGCAGGTGCAGGAATCGCTGCACTGCGGCGGCGACCTGCGCGCTGCGTGGGACGTGGTCTGCCACGGCGCGCTCAGCGTGGGCGCCAGCGCCTTCGTGGGGCAGGACCTGCTGGTGCACGGCGGCATCGACTGCGGCAAAAGCCTGCGCGTGGGCGGGCATGTGAGCGGCGAAGGCAGCCTGCGCGCAGGGCAGGGCATCGTGGTCGGCGGAGCCATCAGCGGCCTGACGCACCTGGAGGCCGGCTGGGGCATCAAGGCGGGCGAGTGCATCCACACGCAGGGCGCCATCAAGGCCGGCGAGAGCCTGAGCGCGGGTGAGGACATCCGTGCGGGCGAAGGCTACGGCATTTTCGCGGGCCTGAACGTGCAGGAGCCCGCCTGGGAGGTGTGTGCCCAGGTCTGGGCGCAGCAGCCGCCGGCCGGCCTGCGCAGCGGGGTGTGGATGGGGCCCTGCGCTATCTGATGCCCCACAGCGGCTGCGGCTGCAAAAATCAGGAGGTCTGCTTGCGCGCGCACGCGTCGCGCTCCGCTGCTGGCACGCGGCGCCAGTCATCCGCGCGCCACGCGCAATAGCGATACTCGGGGTTTCTCGCCCGCTGCATGCCACCCATTTCTCCTTTCGCCGCCACCCGCCACCACGCCAGCGCCTCGCGGGTGTTCCTCATCTTCTTGCGCCTGGGCCTGACGTCGTTCGGCGGGCCGGTGGCCCATCTGGGCTACTTCCGCGAGGAATTCGTCGCGCGCCGCGGTTGGCTGACGGAAGACGCCTATGCCGACCTGGTGGCGCTGTGCCAGTTCCTGCCCGGCCCCGCCAGCAGCCAGGTGGGCCTGGCGCTGGGCCTGCGCCAAGCGGGGTGGGGCGGCGCACTGGCGGCCTGGCTGGGTTTCACGCTGCCATCCGCGCTGGTGATGGCGCTGCTGGGCCTGGGCTTGGTGGCGGGGCAGGGCCTCATGCCCGCGGGCGTGCTGCACGGCCTGAAGGTGGCGGCCGTGGCCGTGGTGGCGCAAGCCGTCTGGGGCATGGCGCGCAGCCTGTGCCGCGGGCCCGCACGGCTGCTGCTGATGGCGCTGGCCTGTGCGCTTGCGCTGCTGTGGCCGGGCGTGGTGGGGCAGGTGGGCGCCATGCTGGTGGCGGCGCTGGCCGGCTTGGCCCTGTGGGGGCGCGCGAGCGCCATGCCGGCTCCACCATCGCAGAGCGGGCTGGCGGCCGGGCTGCGACCGCGTACCGGAGCGCTGCTGCTGGCCGCATTTGCGGCGCTGCTGGTGTTGCTGCCGCTGGCTGCGCGCGCCCGGCCTCAAGGATGGCTGGTGCTGGCCGATGCGTTCTACCGCGCCGGCGCCCTGGTGTTCGGCGGCGGCCACGTCGTGCTGCCGCTGTTGCAGGCCGAGGTGGTGGCCACCGGCTGGGTGGCGGCCGACGATTTCCTGGCAGGCTATGGATTGGCGCAGGCGGTGCCGGGGCCGCTGTTCACCTTTGCGGCCTTTCTGGGCGCGGCGGCAGGCCACGGCGCGGGCGGCTGGCTGGGCGCGGCCGTATGCCTGGTGGCGATCTTCGTGCCAGCATTCCTGCTGGTGGCGGGCGCGCTACCGTTCTGGGATCGGCTGCGGCACAACGCACGTGCCCGGGCGGCCTTGGCGGGCGTGAATGCCGCCGTGGTGGGCCTGCTGCTGGCGGCGCTCTACCACCCGGTGTGGACCAGCGCCATCCATGCGCCAGCCGACCTGGCGTTGGCACTGGCGGCCTTTGCCGCGCTGGTATGGGCGCGCGTGCCGCCGTGGCTGGTGGTGCCGTTGTGCGGCGCAGCAGGTTGGCTGCTGGGCTGATGACAGAAGGAAAACGGCCTCAGCGCTTATCCATCAAGCGCTAGCAGCTCTCATTAATAGAGCATCAACCGCCCACGCTGCGACGGTCGATCTTGCGGCTGAGCACGATGCTGGTCTGCGTGTTCTGCACGCCGTCCAGCTGGCCGATGCGGTCCAGCAGGCCGTCGAGCTGCTCGTGGCTGGTGCAGCGCAGGAACACCAGGTAGTCGAACGGCCCGCTCACCGCCGAAACCTCTTCCACCTGGGGCAGGGCCTGCAACGTTTGCAGCACCGCCGGCCCGGCCTTGGGCAACACGCGCAGTGCGCACCAGGCCCGCACGGCGCTGCCTGCCAGCCGCTGGCCCAGGCGCACGCCGTAGCCAGCAACCACCCCTTCACGCTCCAGCCGCGCAATGCGCGCCACCACCGTGGTGCGTGCCAGGCCCAGGCGGCGCGCCAGCTCGGCCGTGCACTCGCGCGCGTTGGCCTGCAGCAGGCTGAGCAGTTGTTGGTCCAGTGCGTCCAGTT
Source organism: Diaphorobacter sp. C33 (assembly GCF_030503915.1). NCBI lineage: Bacteria > Pseudomonadati > Pseudomonadota > Betaproteobacteria > Burkholderiales > Comamonadaceae > Diaphorobacter > Diaphorobacter sp. C33. The sequence goes on along the minus strand of NZ_CP129980.1, from coordinate 1,140,642 downwards.
CCACGGGTGTCTCCAATGCTGCCGATACGTCGTGCAATGCCGTCAATATGACGAACGTTGATGCCTTTATCGACAGATGTGATGCTACACACTGACAACGATCCGGCCTAGCATGGCTCTACCGAACGACAACGCAAGGAGACCGCCATGACCCGCCTGCATCCCGTCAATGCTTCCCACCCGCACCGCGTACTGATCCTGGGCGCGGGCCATATCGGCCGTGCCATTGCGCTGCTATTGGAGGACGCGGGCAGCTACACGCTCACCGTGGCCGACCGCGACGACGCCGCACTGAAGCGCCTACAGGTCCACAGCGCCGCCACCTTGCAGGTGACGGATGACGCCATGCTGGAGGCTGCCATTGCCGGGCACCATGCGGTGCTGAACGCACTGCCGTTCCACCAGGCCGTGCCGGTGGCCACGCTGTGTGCACGCCATGGCGTGCACTACTTCGACCTGACGGAGGACGTGGCCAGCACCCGTGCCATCCAGGCGCTGGCCGAAGGCGCGCGCAGCGCGCTCATGCCGCAGTGCGGGCTGGCGCCCGGCTTCATCGGCGTGGTGGGCAACGCCCTGGCGCAGCGCCTGGACCGCGCGGAAGCGCTGCAACTGCGCGTGGGGGCGCTGCCGCGCTACCCCCAGGGCGCCCTGCGTTATGCCATGACCTGGAGCACCGAGGGCCTGATCAACGAATACTGCAACCCGTGCGACGCCATCGTGCAGGGCCGGCGCACCAGCGTGCCTGCGCTCGACGGGTTGGAAACGCTGCTGATCGACGGCGTGGAATACGAGGCCTTCAATACCTCGGGCGGCCTGGGCACGTTGCCCCAGACCTGGGAGGGGCGCGTGCAGCAGCTCGACTACAAGTCGGTGCGCTACCCCGGCCACCATGCCATCCTGCAGCTGCTGCTGCACGAGCTGCGCCTGCGCGACCGGCGCGACCTGCTCAAGGAGTTGCTGGACGGCGCCGTCCCGACCACGCAGCAAGACGTGATCGTGATCCTGGCCAGTGCGCGCGGCCAGCGGGACGGCCGGTTGGTGCAGGAAAGCTATGCCGCCCACATCTTGGGTGCATCGGTGCGCGGGCAGATGCTCAGCGCCATCCAACGCACCACGGCCGCGGGCATCTGCGCGGCGCTGGACCTGGTCATGGCGGGCCAGCTTCCGCAGGCCGGTTTCATCGGGCAAGAGCAGATCGCGCTGGAGGACTTCCTGGCCAACCGGTTCGGGCGCATCTACCGCGCGCCGGGAAGCGTGGGGGACGCCGGGTCCCCCCAGGCCCCGCTTGCGCGGTCATTGCAAGCGGTGGGGGCCTGATCAGCGCTTTTGGTACATCGCCTCGATGGCAGCCGCGTAGTGCGCCATGAGGTTGGTGCGTTTGAGCTTGAGCGTGGGTGTCATGAACGCGTTCTCGATCGTCCATGGCTCGCGCACCAGATGCACGGCGCGCGGCACCGCATAGCGCGGGAAGCCGGCCGCCAGCTTCTCGATGCGCGCCAGTGCCGCCCGTTGGGCGCTGGGGTGCGCAAGGCTGGCAGGGTCGTTGGCGTCCAGGCCCAGTTGCCCAGCCAGTTGGCGCCACTCTTCGGCATGCACCACGGCCACGCAGGCGATGAAGGGGCGCTGCTCGCCCACCACAAAGGCCTGCTCGAACAGCGCATCGGCGGTGATGGCCAGCTCCAGGTCGGCCGGCGGCACCTTCTCGCCCGTGGAGGTGACGATGATTTCCTTGATGCGCCCCAGGATGCGGATGCGGCCGTCGACGATCTCGGCCTGGTCGCCCGTGCCCAGCCAGCCGTCGGCGGAGACGGTGCGGGCCGTGTCCTCGGGGCGCTTCCAGTAGCCCTTCATGACGATGGGGCCGCGCACCTGCAGTTCGCGGTTCTCGCCGATGCGCACCTCCACGCCCGGCAAGGCGCGGCCGACGGTGGACGGGTCGTTGTCCTCCAGCGTGTTCACGCTGACCACGGGCGTGGTTTCGGTCATGCCGTAGCCCTGTACCAGTTGCAGGCCCAGGCCCAGGAAGCAGTGCGCGATGGTAGGCGACAGCGGCGCGCCCCCGCTCACGGCCACGCGCACGCGGCCACCGAACTGCGCCAACAGCGGCTTGGCCACCAGGGCACGCAACAGCGGCCAGGGCAGGGCGCGCATCCAGCCGCCCGCGCCGTCGTCCTTGGGTGCTGGTAGGCGCTGCGCGGCGCAAAACCGCTTCCAGCCCACGGCCTGCGCGGCCTGGAACAGCTGCATCTTCAAGGGCGAGGGCGACAGCGTCTCGATGAGCTTGGCATGCACGCGTTCATAAATGCGCGGCACCGACACCAGCACCGTGGGGCGCACATTCTTCAAGTCCTCCGCCAGTTGCGCCACCGAGCGCGCGTAGACCACGCAACTGCCCGAGGCCATGGGCAGGTAGTAGCCGCCCGTACGCTCGAAGGTGTGCGACAGCGGCAGGAAGGACAGGAACACATCCTGTGGCGTGGGGGCAATGCGCTCCAGCACCGCCTTCACGTCGGCCACCACGTTGGCATGGGTGAGCATCACCCCCTTGGGCTTGCCGGTGGTGCCGCTGGTGTAGACGATCGCCGCCAGATCCTCAGGGCCGGGCGGCGGGGGCAGCGGCGTATCTGCAGCGGCATGCTGCAGCCAGGCAGCCAGCGGTGCGACCGGTACGTCCTGCTCGGCGGCGGTGGGCAGGCCGGTGCTGGCGTTGGTCGTCACCACGCCCATCAGGTGCGGCAGCGGCATGCCCACGTCGCGGATGCGCCGCCATTGCTCTGGCTCTTCCACGACGAGCAGCGACACCTCGGCATCCGCCAGGATGTAGGCAATGCTGCCCGGATTGTCGATGGCATGCAGAGGCACGGGCACACAGCCCGTGGCCATCACCGCCTGGTCGATGCTCATGGCATCCAGCCCGTTGGGCAGCAGGATGGCGATGCGCGCCCCCTGTGGCAGGCCCGATGCGGCAATGGCGCGGCTGCACTGCTGCACGCGCTCCTGGGTCTGTGCCCAGGTCAGGCTGATCCACTGGCCGGTGCCGGGGTCGCAGGCACGGTAGGCCTCGCTGTGGGGAGTGAGGGCGGCGCGGAACGCCAGCAGTTCGGGCAGCGTCTGCACGCCGCGCAGGTCGGGGGTGGGGGAATTCATGCGTGCAATACGTGCAGTGCGTGCCGGCAGGGCGGGGCGCCATTGCGGAGCCAAGCCGCCGGGCAAAAAGCGGAATCATAGGCCGGGCACGCGCGTTTCCGCACGATCGTTCGCAAACTTGTCGCTCGCGCGACGGAAAAAGAACGGCGGATGGGGGGCGGGCCCGGTCAGCCCGCTGCCTCCAGCCCATGCGCGAAATGCGCGGACATGGCGGCCACCGTGGCCTGCGGGTCGCGCGCGCGCAGCGCGGCCAGGATGGTTTCGTGCTCGGCCAGCGAATCCTCGATGCGTCCCTGCTTGAGCAGCGAGTTGTGACGGTTGAGCTTCATGACCTTGCGCAGGTCGGCCACCATCTGGCTGCGCCAGCGGTTGTCGGCCATCTCCAGCAGGCGCATGTGGATGCGCTCATTGATGGTGAAGAAGCGGTCGCGGTCCTGCACGGCGGCGGCCAGGTCGGCATGCAGCTGCTCCAGTTCGCGCAGTTGCTCCGGCGTGGCACGGGCGGCCACCACGCCTGCGGCGTCGCTCTCCAGCAGGCTGAGCAGGTGGTAGACATCGTGCAGGTCCTTGTCGGACATCTCGGTCACGTAGGCGCCGCGGCGCACCTTCATGGTGACCAGACCTTCCGCCGCCAGTACTTTGAGTGCTTCGCGCAAAGGCGTGCGGCTGATGCCGAACTCCTCGGCGATCTTCAGCTCGTCGATCCAGCTGCCAGGCTCCAGCTCGCGCCGGAAGATGCGCTGGCGCAGTTGCTCCGCCACTTGTTCATAGAGTGCGCGGGGAGTGAGGGTGACGGCTGACATGGGCGGACTGTACCTGAAAAAAACTAAGAATTAATAATTACAGATCAGGTAAACTCCGCAAAATTGCGAAAACGCAGCACGCATAACCACATCTCTTTGCCATCTTTGCGAAAGCGCCCCCGCCATGAGCAGCCATCCTGATCCCATCTTCCAGTCCGCCGACCTTGCCGCCTGGGCCAAGGCCGCGGCCAAGTCCGCGCCCGGCGGCGACGTGAATGCCCTGAACTGGGTGACGCCCGACGGCATCAGCGTGAAGCCCCTGTACACGGCGCAAGATACACAGGACCTGCCCTACGCCAATACGCTGCCGGGCTTCGAGCCCTACCTGCGCGGCCCGCAGGCCACCATGTACTCAGTGCGCCCCTGGACCATCCGCCAGTACGCGGGGTTTTCCACGGCCGAAGAATCCAACGCCTTCTACCGCAAAGCGCTGGCCGCGGGCGGGCAGGGTGTGTCGGTGGCCTTTGACCTGGCCACGCACCGCGGCTACGACAGCGACCACCCGCGCGTGACGGGCGACGTGGGCAAGGCGGGCGTCGCCATCGACAGCGTGGAGGATATGAAGATCCTGTTCGACGGCATTCCGCTGGACAAGGTGTCTGTTTCCATGACCATGAACGGCGCCGTGCTGCCCGTGCTGGCCGGCTATGTGGTGGCAGCCGAGGAGCAGGGCGTGAGCCAGGACAAGCTGGCCGGGACCATCCAGAACGACATCCTCAAGGAGTTCATGGTCCGCAACACCTACATCTATCCGCCCAAGCCGTCGATGCGCATCATCGGCGACATCATCGAGTACACGAGCAAGAACATGCCCAAGTTCAACTCGATCTCGATCTCGGGCTACCACATGCAGGAAGCCGGCGCCAACCAGGCGCTGGAACTGGCCTTCACCCTGGCCGACGGCAAGGAATACGTGAAGACGGCCATCGCCAAGGGCATGGACGTGGACGATTTCGCCGGGCGCCTGTCGTTCTTCTGGGCGATCGGCATGAACTTCTACCTGGAAATCGCCAAGATGCGCGCCGCGCGCCTGCTGTGGTGCCGCATCATGAAGGGGTTCAACGCCAAAAACCCCAAGAGCCTGATGCTGCGCACCCACTGCCAGACTTCGGGGTGGTCGCTCACTGAGCAGGACCCCTACAACAACGTGGTGCGCACCACCATCGAGGCCATGGCGGCCGTGTTCGGCGGCACGCAAAGCCTGCACACCAACGCGCTGGACGAAGCCATAGCGCTGCCCACCGAATTCAGCGCACGCATCGCGCGCAACACGCAGCTCATCATCCAGGAAGAGACCCACATCACCAACGTGATCGACCCCTGGGCCGGCTCCTACATGATGGAAAAGCTCACCCAGGACATGGCCGACGCCGCTTGGAAGATCATCGAAGAGGTCGAGGCGATGGGCGGCATGACCGCCGCCGTGGACTCCGGCTGGGCCAAGCTCAAGATCGAGGCCGCGGCTGCGGAAAAGCAGGCGCGCATCGATTCGGGCAAGGAAGTCATCGTGGGCGTGAACAAGTACAAGCTTGCCAAGGAAGACCCGGTGGACATCCTTGAGGTGGACAACGTCAAGGTGCGCGAGAACCAGATCGCGCGCCTCAACGCCATCAAGGCAAAACGCGATCAAACCCAGGTCCAACAAGCGCTGGATGCTCTTACTTCTGCAGCAGAAAGCGGCCAGGGCAACCTGCTGGATCTGTCGATCCAGGCGATTCGCGCACGCGCCACGGTGGGCGAGGTGTCCGACGCGCTGGAAAAAATCTTCGGGCGCCACCGCGCCGATACGCAAAAGGTGACCGGTGTGTACGCTGCTGCCTACGACTCGGCCGAAGGCTGGGAAAAGCTCAAGGGTGAAATCGATCAGGCCGCCGAACAGCTCGGTCGCCGCCCGCGCGTGATGATCGCCAAGCTCGGCCAAGACGGCCACGACCGCGGTGCCAAGGTGGTGGCCACGGCCTTTGCCGACCTGGGGTTCGATGTCGACATGGGCCCGCTGTTCCAGACCCCCGAGGAGTGCGCGCGCCAGGCCATCGAGAACGACGTGCACGCCGTGGGCGTCTCCACCCTGGCCGCGGGCCACAAGACGCTGGTGCCCGCCATCATCGAAGAACTGAAAAAGCAGGGCGCCGACGACATCATCGTCTTCGTGGGCGGCGTGGTGCCCGCGCAGGACTACGACTTCCTCTACGGTGCAGGCGTCAAGGGCGTCTATGGCCCCGGCACGCCGATCCCGGCCAGCGCCAAGGACGTGCTGGAGCAAATCAAGAAGGCGCAGGCGCAGTGACCCCCCAGCAGCTGCAAGAAGGCATCCTGCACGGCGCGCCCGCCGTGCGGCGCCGCGCCATGGCCAAGGCCATCACGCTGCTGGAATCCACGCGGGCCGACCATCGCACGCAGGGCGACGAACTGCTCACCGCGCTGCTGCCGCACACGGGCCGGGCGTTTCGCCTCGGCATCAGCGGCGTGCCTGGCGTGGGCAAGAGCACCTTTATCGAAGCCTTGGGCCTGCACCTGATCGCACAAGGCCTCAAGGTGGCGGTGCTGGCCATCGACCCGTCATCCACCGTCTCGGGCGGCTCCATCCTCGGTGACAAGACGCGCATGGAGCACCTGTCGGTCCACCCCGATGCCTACATCCGCCCCAGCCCGTCCAGCGGTACGCTGGGCGGCGTGGCTGAGAAGACGCGCGAGGCCATGCTGGTGTGCGAGGCTGCGGGCTATGACGTGGTCATCATCGAGACCGTGGGCGTGGGCCAGAGCGAGATCGCCGTGCAGGGCATGACCGACATGTTCTGCGTGCTGCAGTTGCCCAACGCGGGCGACGACCTGCAGGCCATCAAGAAGGGCGTGATGGAGCTGGCCGACCTGGTGGTCATCAACAAGGCCGACATCGACCCGCACGCCGCCACACGCGCGCAGGCGCAGATCACTTCCAGCCTGCGCCTGCTGTCCATGCACGGCAACCCCGAGCATGCGCACCACGACGAATCCCTGTGGACGCCGAAGGTCATCACGCTCAGCGCGCTGAAAGGCGAGGGGGTGGATGGCTTCTGGGCCGCGGTGCAGGAGTTCCGCCGCCTGCAGACGGCCAACGGCCGCCTGGCCGCGCGGCGCGAGCGCCAATCCCTGGCGTGGATGTGGGAGCGCATCGACGCGGGCCTGAAGCAGGCCTTCCGCCAGCACCCTCAGGTGCGCGAGCTGCTGCCCCGCCTGCAGCAGGACGTGACCGCGGGGCGCATAGCGGCTTCCACTGCAGCACGAAATCTGCTTGCAGCGCAATCTGGACAAGCGCTGCAAGCTACTATTTAAATAGCACTTCACTGAAAGAGCGACCATGCAAGACATCCTGGATCAACTGGAGAAAAAGCGCGAACTCGCCCGCCTGGGCGGTGGCCAGAAGCGCATCGACGCCCAGCACAAGAAGGGCAAGCTCACCGCGCGCGAGCGCATCGAGCTGCTGCTGGACGACGGCACCTTCGAGGAATGGGACATGTTCGTGGAGCACCGCTGCACGGACTTCGGCATGGAGAACACCAAGATCCCCGGTGACGGCGTGGTCACCGGCTACGGCATGATCAACGGCCGCCTGGTGTTCGTGTTCAGCCAGGACTTCACGGTGTTCGGCGGCGCGCTGTCCGAGACCCACGCCGAGAAGATCTGCAAGGTCATGGACCAGGCCATGAAGGTCGGTGCGCCGGTGATCGGCCTGAACGACTCGGGCGGCGCGCGCATCCAGGAGGGTGTGGCTTCCCTGGGTGGCTATGCCGACGTGTTCCAGAAGAATGTGCTGGCGTCCGGCGTGATCCCGCAGATCAGCATGATCATGGGCCCCTGCGCGGGCGGAGCGGTATACAGCCCGGCCATGACCGACTTCATCTTCATGGTCAAGGACAGCTCGTACATGTTCGTGACCGGCCCCGAGGTCGTGAAGACCGTCACGCACGAAGAGGTCACGGCCGAAGAACTGGGCGGCGCCATCACCCACACCACCAAGAGCGGCGTGGCCGACATGGCCTTCGAGAACGACGTGGAGGCGCTGATGATGCTGCGCCGCCTGTACAACTACCTGCCGCTCAACAACAAGGAAAAGGCGCCCGTGCGCCCGAGCAACGACCCGGCCGACCGCGCTGACCTGTCGCTGGACACGCTGGTGCCCGACAACCCCAACAAGCCGTATGACATGAAGGAGCTGATCGTCAAGACGGTGGACGACGGTGACTTCTTTGAGCTGCAGCCCGACTACGCCAAGAACATTCTCATTGGCTTCGCGCGCATGGAAGGGCAGACCGTGGGCATCGTGGCCAACCAGCCGCTGGTACTGGCGGGTTGCCTGGACATCAAGAGCTCTATCAAGGCCGCACGCTTCGTGCGCTTCTGCGATGCGTTCAACATCCCCGTCATCACCTTCGTGGACGTGCCCGGTTTCATGCCAGGCACCAGCCAGGAATACGGCGGCATCATCAAGCACGGCGCCAAGCTGCTCTACGCGTACGCCGAATGCACGGTGCCGAAGATCACCGTCATCACGCGCAAGGCCTACGGCGGCGCGTACGACGTGATGAGCTCCAAACACCTGCGCGGCGATGTGAACCTGGCCTGGCCGAACGCCGAGATCGCCGTGATGGGCGCCAAGGGCGCGGTGGAGATCATCTTCCGCGAGGACAAGAACGACCCCGCCAAGCTGGCCGCCCGCGAGGCTGAGTACAAGGCGCGCTTTGCCAACCCGTTCGTCGCCGGCGCACGCGGCTTCATCGACGACGTGATCCTGCCGCATGAGACACGCAAGCGCATCTGCCGCAGCCTGGCCATGCTCAAGAACAAGCAGCTTGATAACCCGTGGCGCAAGCACGGGAACATTCCGCTGTAAGCAGGCCAGGCCGGCAATGACGCACACCCGCCCCGTATTTTTCTCCCGGGTCGATGGCTGGATCCTGGCCATCGGCCCCGTGACCGGCCTTGCCGCGGTCGGCATGGCGCTGCCGCCGGCCCTGCGCTCGGGTGCTACGGCCGAGGTGGCTGTGCTCGGGATCGTAATCGCGTCCACGCTGATTCTGCCGATCTGGCTGCTGCTCGATACCCACTACACGTTCACGGCAGACACGCTGCGCGTGCAGTGCGGCCCATTTTGCTGGCGCATCGCGCTGGCCGAGGTGACCGAGGTGTCGCCCTCGCGCAGCTGGGTGTCTTCGCCCGCGCTTTCGCTGGACCGCCTGCGCATCCGCTATGGAAGAGGGCGCAGCATTTTGCTATCGCCGCGCGAGAAGCAGCGGTTTGTGGAGCAGTTGCGTCAGCAGTGCCCCCACGTTTTAGTTACCGGTTTTTGAATTCCCTCCTGAGGAACTCGTCATGTTCACCAAAATTCTGATTGCCAACCGTGGCGAAATCGCCTGCCGCGTCATCGCAACCGCCCGCAAGATGGGCATTGCCACCGTGGCCGTCTACTCCGACGCCGACAAGGACGCGCGCCATGTCAAGCTGGCCGACGAGGCCGTGCACATCGGCGCTGCGCCCAGCCGCGAGTCGTATCTGCTGGCCGACAAGATCATTGCCGCCTGCAAGCAGACCGGCGCGCAGGCGGTGCATCCGGGCTACGGCTTCCTGTCCGAGAACGAAGCCTTCGCCAAGCGGGTGGAGGAGGAGGGCATCGTCTTCATTGGCCCCAAGCATGCGGCGATCGCCGCCATGGGCGACAAGATCGCTTCCAAGAAGCTGGCCAACCAGGCGGGCGTGAACACCATCCCCGGATACAACGACCCCATCGCCGGGCCCGAGGCCGCGGTGGAGATCGCCAAGGGCATCGGCTACCCGGTGATGATCAAGGCCTCGGCCGGTGGCGGCGGCAAAGGCCTGCGCGTGGCGTTCAATGACAAGGAAGCCTTTGAAGGCTTTGCCAGTTGCCAGAACGAAGCGCGCAACAGTTTTGGCGACGACCGCATCTTCATCGAGAAGTTCGTGCAGGAGCCGCGCCACATCGAGATCCAGGTGCTGGGCGACGCCCACGGCAACGTGATCTACCTGAACGAGCGCGAATGCTCCATCCAGCGTCGCCACCAAAAGGTGATCGAGGAGGCGCCATCCCCCTTCATCAGCGACGCCACCCGCAAGGCCATGGGCGAGCAAGCCGTGGCCCTGGCCAAGGCCGTGGGCTACCAGAGCGCCGGCACGGTGGAGTTCGTGGTCGGCAAGGACCAGGACTTCTACTTCCTGGAGATGAACACCCGCCTGCAGGTGGAGCACCCGGTGACCGAGTGCATCACCGGCCTGGATCTGGTGGAACTCATGATCCGCGTGGCCGCCGGCGAAAAGCTCACCATCCGCCAGGAGGACGTGAAGCGCGACGGCTGGGCCATCGAGTGCCGCATCAACGCCGAGGACCCGTTCCGCAACTTCCTGCCCTCCACCGGACGGCTCGTGCGTTTCCAGGCGCCGGAAGAGTCCATGTTCCAGGGCGACACGACCAAGAAGTATGGCGTGCGCGTGGACACGGGTGTGTTCGAAGGCGGTGAGATCCCGATGTACTACGACTCGATGATCGCCAAGCTCATCGTGCACGGCCAGGACCGCAACGACGCCATCGAGAAGATGCGCGCCGCGCTCAACGGCTTCGTGATCCGCGGCATCAGCAGCAACATCCCTTTCCAGGCGGCGCTGCTGGCGCACCCGAAATTCGTGGCCGGCCAGTTCAACACCGGCTTCATTGCCGAGCACTACAGCAAGGGCTTCGCCGCCGAAGACGTGCCGCACGACGATCCGCTGTTCCTGGTGGCACTGGCGGCGTACATGAACCGCCGCTACCGCGCGCGTGCATCGGGCATCAGCGGCCAGCTCACGGGTCATGAGGTGCAGGTGGGCGCGCAGTTCACCGTGGTGGTGCTGGGCGCACAGGGCAACAACATCCACCATGAAGTGACGGTCACCGACTATGAGCAAGAGAGCCGCTCCAGCGCCGTGACCATCGGCAGCACCACCTACCGCATCAGCAGTACGGCCGGCCTGGGCGACATCCGCGTGCAGGGCCAGTGCAACGGCAAGGGCTTCACGGCGCAGGTGGAGCGCGGTACGGCCAAGAACCCGCTGGCGCTGCGCATCAGCCACAACGGTACGCAGATCGACGCGCTGGTGCTGTCGCCGCTGGGCGCAAGGTTGCACCAGCTCATGCCCTTCAAGGCACCACCGGACCTGTCCAAGTTCCTGCTGTCGCCCATGCCGGGCCTGTTGGTGGACGTCGCGGTGCAGCCGGGCCAGAAGGTGCAGGCCGGCGAGAAGCTGGCCGTGATTGAGGCCATGAAGATGGAGAACATCCTCTTCGCGGCGCAGGACGGCGTGGTGGGCAAGATCGTCGCGGGCAAGGGCGAATCGCTGGCGGTGGATCAGGTCATCCTGGAATTTCAATGAAAACAGCATCTAACGCTTGCCCTGCAAGCGCTAGCAGCTATCAATAAAGGAGTAAATGGATGACACGCCCCTTCAAAGTGCTGGGCATCCAGCAGGTGGCCATCGGCGGCACCGACAAGCAGCGCATGAAGACCTTGTGGGTGGACATGCTCGGCCTCACGCAGACGGGTACCTTCCAGAGCGAGCGAGAAAACGTGGACGAGGACATCCTTGCCATGGGGCAGGGCGCCTTCAAGGTGGAGGTGGACATCATGCAGCCCCTGGACATTGAGAAAAAGCCTGCCGTGCACGCCACGCCGCTGAACCACATCGGTCTGTGGATCGATGACCTGCCCAAGGCGGTGGAATGGCTGACCGCACAGGGTGTGCGCTTTGCGCCCGGGGGCATCCGCAAAGGCGCGGCGGGCTACGACATCACCTTCCTGCATCCCAAGAGCAATGACGAGTTCCCGATCGCCGGGGAGGGTGTCCTGATCGAACTGGTGCAGGCGCCGCCCGAGGTGATCGCGGCGTTGGGTTGAAAAAGACAAACTTCGACGCAACCGCCTGACTGCTGAAAAACAAGAGCGCCCTGGTCCATGCGACCAGGGCTTTTTTTATGGTCATGCCGCATCTTCAGCAAAAACAGCAGGGTGTTTCTGGTAATTAAGGGGAGTTAAATGGGAGTTGATGGCAGATGAACAACATGACTTGCTTCCTCCATCTTCATTCCCGCTTTTTCACTTATATGCTTTCAAGACACATTAAAAATAACGCAAATACGCTTCTTTTAGGCACATCTTTTTTCATCCTGCTTTTTGAACGCTAAACCTTCACAGACCACTCAAGCCTTTACACAATCAGGAGCAGCGCCCAGCAGTGGCGACCGCAGAACCGGAGAAATTTGATGACCTCAGCCACAACAGCCCCGCATACAACCCAGACCCTGCAGTTTCATCCTCGCGTTGCCGAGAGTGTTGCGACGCAGCGAGGGGAGGGCTGGAGCATTCAAGCGGTACAGGAGCTCCTCGATCTTCCATTCATGGAACTGCTCTGGCGCGCGCAGGCCACGCACCGCGCACATTGGCCCCAGGGCGACATCGAATTGGCCACGCTGCTGTCCGTGAAAACAGGCGGCTGTCCGGAAAACTGCGGCTACTGCCCCCAGTCGGCGGAGTTCGATACCGGCGTGAAGGCCGAAAAACTCATGAACGTCCAGGAGGTAACCCAGGCAGCGCAAGCCGCCAAGGACGCCGGCGCGACGCGCTTTTGCATGGGCGCCGCCTGGCGAGCTCCGAAGGACCGCGACATCGAAAAGATGAGCGAGCTGATCACCGCCGTGAAGGACCTAGGCCTGCAGACCTGCGCCACGCTGGGCATGTTGCAGTCGCACCAGGCCCTGGCGCTGAAGGATGCCGGACTGGACTACTACAACCACAACCTGGACACGGCCCCCGAGTACTACAGCGACGTGGTCAGCTCGCGCCAGTACCAGGACCGGCTGGATACGCTGCGCCATGTGCGCGACGCAGGCATCAACGTGTGCTGCGGCGGCATCGTTGGCATGGGCGAAGCGCCGGTGCACCGCGCGGGTCTCATCGCGCAGTTGGCCAACCTAAGCCCGTATCCGGAGTCGGTGCCCATCAACAGCCTGGTGCGCGTTCCCGGAACACCGTTGGCCGACAGCGAGCCGGTGGACCCGCTGGACTTCGTGCGCGTGATCGCGGTGGCCCGCATCACCATGCCCAAGGCTCGCGTACGCCTGTCCGCCGGCCGCCAGCAGCTTGGCGACGCGGTGCAGGCTTTGTGCTTCTTGGCAGGTGCCAATTCCATCTTCTATGGCGACAAGCTGCTCGTGACGGGCAACCCGGATGTAGAGGCCGACACCCAACTGCTGGCCAAACTGGGGTTGAAGGGTACGCCCAACCAAACCACCACAGAAACTGCTTGCGGTGCTTAATCTGCATGCGCTGTTTTGTACAGAGGATGCGCGCCCTGAAGAATCGGGGTGCCACCAGAGCTGGGTACGGTTTTCGGTACGCCATCGAGTAAGCGGCAAGACTAGTCAGTTCAATTATTTAACATAATATACATCGTATCTAGTAGCTAGGCTAAGAAAAAAGGCCGTCAAGCCTTTCCTGGTCACTAGCAAGTCGCTTATGTTGCCGTCCGTTTCAGCCCTTCTGAACTGCACACGCCTCGGACTCTAGCCACCCTCAGAGCCAGTGTCAACCGATGTGGACGAATCCGCACGCCGATCTGGATCGACGGGCACCTTGATGTGTACCTCCTCATGCCAGTTGCAGCACCGGGTTGGCGGGCGGCACTGGCATGACCCAGCGATCGGGCTCGGTAAGCACGACCGCAGAAATCTTACCCACGGCGACAGCGCCACGTCCCAGCACCGCATAGCGAAGGATGTTGAGCCGGCCGCTGCCCTGGGCGCTGGTCATGCGATGCCAGCCGGCCTTGATGACCTCGCGCTGCACCTGCAGGCCATCGGTATCGGCATCCGCCTGGGGGCCGGTTTCGCTGGCATACAGCTTGAAAATCAGCGGTGACACCAACGCCATGCCCTCGGACGTGAAATGCACCGGCGCACCGGCCTCGTTGTACTTGATCTGCCGGTTGGCCAGGCCTTGCTGCAGCCACTGCATGAAAGCCAACGCGGTTGCGCTGGGCTCGGTCTTGCGCGCTGCGGTCTCCTGCGGCAACTCGGGCAGCTGGGGCGCCAGTAGCACCGGGCCGGGTTCCGCCGGGCCAAACATGGGCTGGACGAGATGCGTCTTGGCGCGCACTGGCGTCGAGGCCATTGCTGCAGTTTGGTGCTGCGAGGCTTCTGGCGCAGCTGCTTGCCGTTCGCGCGGTGTGCCTGGTGCAGGCTCTTGTGCCTTGGCCGCAGCTTCTGCCGCATGCGCTGTCTTGTGCTTGTCGGGCAGTTGCCGCACATCATCATCATCGCCCAGCAGACCATCATCTGCATCGAAACCATCGACACCCCCGCCAACGGTGATCTCACCAACTGGCACAGTCCGGGAAGGTTTCGACGCAGCAGGTGCTGCCTGGCGCTGAACCGGCTCTGCAGCATGCTTGGAATTCTTGCCTGCAGGCGCTGCGCCAGCCTTGGGTTTGTTGAATGCCGGCGCACGCAGCTGGGTTCCAGCAGCTGCAGCAGGCTTTTTGCCTTGGATGGGCGCAGCTGTTGCAGCTTCCTGCGGTGTGGTTGGTTCTGCTTCAGTTTCCGGCTCCAAAAAGCGTGGCACAGGCTCCAGGGATGTGGTTGCCACAGCCTCATCGGCGCCAGCCTGAGCGGACGGGTCTTCCTTCGGCCGCTTGTCCTTGACTTCGATGCGCCCAGTCATCACCGGCGGGTATCTGGCCTCATCCTCATAGAGACGCGCCAGCGGAAACCGGAGCATGGTCAGTTGGTGCGAGTAGCCTGCCCCTTCGTCAGCGGCTGCGCCACCCTCGCCCTGCGGCGCACCGGCGTTGCCCTGCACCACCACATACCAGACCGCCTGGCCGGTGTGTGGGTTGGGCTGGATGCAGCCATATTCCTGCCAGGTGTCGAACAGGCGATCGTTCTTGCTGTCGCCTGGAATGCTCTCCTCGGGTGCATGTTTGCGCAGCCAGGTGCGCACCGCGTCGGCCAGGCGCTTGGCAACGAACCATACCGAGCCGTCATGCACCCACCCGGCAGCGCCGGAACGGTTCAGCGGCAACGCGGTACCGTTGGCCAGCATGGCGCGGATGGCGCCCATCAACAGTTCGATCAGGGGCACGCTGCAGGCCGTGTCGAAACGCGCACGGCTACCCGTCATGAGCGCCTTGGCTGTCGAGGCCTGATCGGCGCGGCTCACAATGCGCGCAACCAGGCTGGTCTTATCCTGGCCGGACAGGTATTGCGTCAGTGCATCCATGGCCTGCGGCGTGCCAGCCAGAAAGGCCAAGGCCGAGGGTGGGGCAATCTGGCCCAGCAGCGTCAGGGCGAGCTTGCTGTGCGCGCCATAGTCGCGCAGAGACTTGGGCGTGAACTCCACGCGGTATTCCGCCTGCGCCCTGCCCTGGGTCAACTGCACCAGGTTGCCAGCCACGGGCGTCCAGCGCAGGTTTTCGCTCATGCCGGCTGCGCGCCACTGGATGCGCAGATCCGTGAGTGGCTTGGCAATGTCATGCAGCAGGGCGGCGTAGAACACCACATAAGTCCACACATCGCGCTCGGCGTCGATCTGCTCGATCTGCGCACCCGAGGGCAGGAAATGCCCGTTGCGCCAGGTCACAGCCGCCAGCACCATCTCCAGCGTATGCGCCAGCAGCCCGCCGGCATGTGCATGATGGTGCGATTCCGAGGCCGGCATAAGCTGCACATAGTCGGCAAAGCGATGGATGGAGCCCAGCAGGTCGTGCTCCCAGACGGATGCCGCCAAGCGTGACTGCCGCCAGGTGGCGTCGAGCGCCGATTGCGCATGCAATTGCGCCAGCAGTGCCTTGGCATCGAGCACCCTGATCCAACCCTGGGCCGTACCCTCTACGCCTGTTGCAGAGCGACTGGGAGGTGCCGTGGCGTCGGCGGCTGGCCGGGCCTGCTCGGTGCCTGCGGCGCGCTGGCTGCTGCCGCGGAGCAGCAGGGCTCGATAACCACTGATCCAGCGCCGCATCATTGCCCTACTCCTGGTTCAGAAACACGCGATGTGTCTCAAGCGGAGGCGTGATCCGGCAGTCCGTCAGATAGACCATCAGCTCATCGCCTGGGCGTGCCAGTTCCACGAAGGACAGCCAAGACTGTTGCAGCGGCACCCAGACCAGGGCATTGCCATCCTGGGCCATTCTGCGGCTCCAGTAGGCGCGGTAGCGCAGGAAATCGAGGGACAACAGATCGTCGATGATGCGTTGCTTCAACTGGCTTGCATCCATTGAAGTCGCCGTATCTGCCTTGTGCGGCCTGTCCGCGCTGCGCAGGCACAGCACATAGGACGCCAGCAGATCGCGCACGCACAGGCAGGGCTCCTGTCCCGGATCGACCCAGCGCTCCATGCCGTCATAGAAGGACAGCCAGCGCACGAGACGCGGCGTCCAGCGCTCCAGCGCCAGACTGTGCAGATGTGCCGCAATCGCAAAGATGGCATGGCTGTGATCGAGTTCATCGCGCCCCCAATGCGGAAATTCCGGGTTGCTGCGGTGCGGTTCATGCTGGCTATGCGCCTTGGGTGTATCCGGTTCGTCTCCCATGGCAGCACCTCCCTGCCCTGCTCGGGCCGTCGCATGTAGGAATCGCCGGGTCAGCCTTGACCACGTTGCCATCGCACCATCGGTTTGATGGAACAAGTCCAAACCACCAGGACGGTACAACGTCCCCAACGTCATGCCCACGCCCGCTGGTAACGTGGTTCGGCCATGGGTTGCTGCACCAGCTCACGATAGTTGGCCGCGACGATGGCGCGCATCGGCACGGGGCTGACGGAATTGCCACACATCCTGATCTGCGCCGTCTTGGACAGCGGCTGGCCCGCCGCGGTGCGGTCGATCACATAGTCCGGCGGGAAGTCCTGCGCGTTGTACAGCTCGCGCGGCATCAGCATGCGCAGGGTGATGTCCACGATCACCCACGGCTCACCCTGCAGCCATACGGTCACCAGCGCCAGGCGATCGCGCGTCGTGACGGTGGTCATGGGTTCGCGCAGATCGGCCCACTGGCCGCCGCTGGCGTGATAGCGCATCAGGAAGGCGGCGCAGCGCAGTGCGCCGGCCTCGTCGGCACGGCTCAGCTGGTACTGCACCAGGGCGTGGTGCTCGCCGCCGGCCGCCACCGTCGCCAGCGGCTCGCGCAGGTCGCGTCCCGTGCTGTGGTGGCGCAGCGTCACCAGGCTGGCCGTCACCAGCTGCTGCTGGCTGCCGCTGGTGGTCACCGTCGATAGGGGATCGCGCAGTTCACGGGCCGGCGTTGCATTGAAACCGCCGTTGGCCTGCACCATGAATGCCGTGGCGAGGCTCTGGCCGCCGCCCGCGAACAGGTCAATCACCAGCTTGGCGTGCAGCGGCAGTATGAGTTGCGGACTCAGCATGGATCAGTCTCTCTCAAGGGCTTGGTCAACATGGCCCTTTCGATACTGCCGATGGCCTGGCCGGCTGTCAGCCGACTAGCCTCGGAAACGTGACCGAGGGTTAGCGCTTGCAGGCAGATCGATCTTGTGCTAATCGCGCCGTCAGCCGATTGGCCGAGCGTCGGGTCGCGCACGCTCGGCGCCTCGTCACGCGATTCGTCGCCCTGCGGCAGGGCCGTCAGCGCCCGAGCGCCCCGCGCGGGCGCTGACCGATAGCCCGTAAAACACCCTTTCCCGTCCCCGTAGGCCATTTCCCGCGCGTGCGACGACTTTAGGAGCACGCGCGGCCCTTTGGATTGGGCCCTTAACCAGTAGAAGGCCGTTTACCCGTCGGCCAGCCGCCCCGGCTGGCCCTGCCATTTGCCATTTCGCATGGGTCATTTGGCACGCCGGCCAAGCAACGATGCCAGCCCAGGATGCGGCATGCTGATTTGCAAGCATGTTTTGATGTGTCTGTCAAGCGCTTAGCCTCCGTCACGTAACCGAGGGCAAGCGCTGGTTTCGCCGGGCCATCGCGGCAACACTTTTCTCACTGGCGACGCTTCCGGCTTGTCCGAAGTGTCTTTTGCCCGGTGACAACGGCTTGAACCCTCTTGACTGTTCCCTCCCTTGGCTTTGGTTCGCGCTGTCACAGCACTGGAAACGGTGCTGGCCGGGTCTTTCTATTCGGGTGACCCCATGACACTTGCACGCTTTCTGACCGCCCTGGCCTGCACCGCCTGCACTGGCGCCATGGCGCAGCCCATGGGAGTCACCGATCCGGCTGGTGGTGCGGAACTTCCCCTGGGAGTTGTCCTCGCCGGCGGTCAGATGCAGGTTGGCCGCTACACCACCACCGTGGCGACGCCTGCGGGCCAGGCGGCCGACCCTCTGGATGTATTCGTGCGCCTGAGCTACCCGCGCCAGACCGTGAGCACCGTGGGGGACGCGCTGCGCCACACGCTGCTGCGCACTGGCTGGCGCCTGGTGGAGAGCAGCGCGCTCACGCCGCAGGCCGCGCATCTGCTCGGCCTGCCACTGCCGGAATCACAGCGTCAGCTCGGCCCCTACAAGGCCCGCGCGATTCTCGAGGTGCTTACCGGCCCGAGCTGGCGCTGGCATGAAGACCCGATTCAACGCCTGGTGTGGTTCGAGCAGGCCGTGGCGCCCCTGGCGGCGACCACCGATGCGCACGCCGCGTACTGAGGCAGGGTGGAACTCATGCATACCGAACCGAACGACCCGCTCCTGATACAGGAGCAACAGGCCGAGCAAGTACGCCGCCTGCAACGCATCGAGCAACAGCGCAGGCAAGAGCACCAGCAGCTGCTGGAAGATCAGGAGCGCGAGGAACAGCGCCTGCTGGAGCAGCGCCAACGCGCCGAAGAGCCGCGCGTAGATCGCGGGCGCAAGGCTGCTGCCCAGGCGGCCGATGGCGTTAGCGTACCTGAACAGCAGGCACAGGATGAGGAGCAGCAAGAACCTCGCTCCGCCACATCCGGCTGGTTCAAGCGCCGCATCCAGAAAAAGGACGTTGACGGCGACCTGGACGGCGAGGACGGCGAGGACGGCGAGGCTGACGACGATCAAGATCGGCCCGTAGCTCAGGAATCCACCAGCTCGACCGGTGGCACGGGTCTTGGCGTCGGTTTCGTGGTCGTTGCGCTGCTCCTGGCCGCCGGCGCAAGTTTTGTTGGCTACCGCTTCTTGAACGGCCAGGCCGACGACCAACCTGCAGCGGTCGCCAGCGAGGCCAGGACTGCGCCCGCATTGCCGCTGGCAGAACCCCGAGATTCCCGTCCCGCCGCCGTCGTGCAGGCGCCAGGCCATGCCGAGCCCGTGGCGGCGAAGCCGCCCGTTGCCCTGCCGGAACCCGCCGATGCGCCCGATGATCTGGCGCCAGCCGCGACAGCAGCCGCCACGCCGGCCGGGCCTGCACAGTCTCCTGCAGCTGTTGTCACGGCTGATGCAAAGCCGGCAAGTTCCGACACAAGTGTTGGTGCAGCGGCTGTGACGCCCGACACACAAAGGGAGCAGATACAGGCCCTGGAGCAGCGCGTGGCCCACCTGGAGCAGCAGCTGCAAGGCCAGCAAGCAAACCCACGGCCGGCCCCTGCCAACGTCCGGCCCGCCGGGCAGTACCCGCGCGCAGCAACGGCGCAGGCGCCGACCAGGCCCGTGGCCGCAGCACCAAGAGCCACGCCAGCGGCAACACCTGCGGCTCAGGGGCAGTTGCTGGCGATCGATACCTGGGATGGCCGCCCATCGGTCGTCGTGGGCACCGGCATGCCCGGCGACCAGCGCGTGCGCGTGCTGCAGCCCGGCGAGTCCTTCAACGGCATCAGCCTGCAGTCTGTCGATGTGCAGGCGGGCCGTGCCACCTTCATGGCTGCTGGCGGCAAGCCGTTCACGCTGCAACTGCACGAGGCCGCTCAATGAAGCATCCCGCACGCACCCCAACGGCCATGGTTGACCTGGTCTGGGCCGTCGCCCTGGTGCTGGTGGCAGCGCTGATGGGATCGGGCCTGGCGCACGCACAGAGCGTGGCCCGTACCGAGCAGCAACGTACCCAGGAAGCCGGCTCACAGAACAGCTACACGACCCTGAGTGACCGTGATCGACTGCTGGGACAGATCTGGGGCCTGTCCAACGAGGAGATGACGCGTGCCAAGGTGCTACTGGAGGGGCCGCGCAAGAGCTTTTCCGTGGAAAACCTCTCGCCCGTGGAAGCGCTTGGCATCCACGCTCGCACCGACGCCGAGCGGCGCAAGTACGCCGAGATGTTCGCCCGTGCCTTCCACGCGGACGTGGAGCGCTCGCTGGCCTGGAACCAGGCATTCACCGAGGCCATGGGGCGCCTCTACCCCAACGAGCCCATCATCGACTACTCGGGAGGCACGCCGGTGGCCGCGCCCGTGGGCGCCGCCGATGCCCTGGGCGTGCCGCGCAGCCTGGTGATTGATCAGTCGCCATCGGCCCAGCCACGCCCGCGTCCCGCGAGCAAGCGCTGAGCACCACAGCACAGGCACCGCCATGATCGCCCACCCCTGCCCCTCCCAGCCATGCGGCGCAGCGCTGACACAGCGCCGCGGCCTGCTGGTGCGCGCTGCGGCCCTGCTCGCGGGCGCCGTGGCCTGGCCGGCTCAGGCCCGCGTCAGCGACTGGTTGCCTTACCGGCCGGATCAGGTGCGGCGCCTGGAGCCCAGGCTGTCTGGTGGGATGGATCACGCCGCCGTGTCCAGTAGGACGCTGCGCATCGATCCGGTCATTACCGACTTCGAGCCTGCCGGGGCCCGCCCGGCCGTGCATCGCCCAGGCAAGGCCAGTGCCACATCGGCGACTGCATCCGGCCTGCAGCCGCCCGGCGCCTACGTGCGCATCGCACGTCAGTACGGTGTTGATCCCTGGCTGCTCTATGGCGTGGCGCTGCAGGAGTCGCAACTCAAGTTCGGCGCGCGCACCCTGCCCTACCCCTGGACGCTGTGCGTGCGCGGCAAGGGCCTGCGCTATGCCGGCTATGGCGAAACTCTGGCCGCCCTCAAGGGCTATGTGGGCCGGGGCGTGACGAACGTCGATTGCGGCGCCATGCAGGTCAACTGGCGCTGGCATGCCGACAGGCTGGGCAGCTTCGAGCGCGCCCTCGACCCGTACCCGAATCTCAGCGTGGGCGCCCAGATCCTGCGCGGACACTATGACGCGCGTGGCGACTGGCGCGGTGCCATTGCGCTGTATCACACGGGTTCCGACGCCACGGCAGAAGCTCGCCAGCGCGGCGAACGCTATGCCGCGCAGACCCTGGCCAGGCTGGAGCGCCTGGGCGTGCGCCATGCTGCTGCGATCGCGGGAGGGCGCCATGGCTAAGTCCACGCACATCCTCGGCATCCTGGTCGCAGGCCTGGCCGGCATGCTGTGCCTGCCCTGGCCGGTGCTGGCCGGCCCCGGCAATTCAGGCCAGCCGCTGCAGGAAATCAACGCCGGCCCTGCCGTTCCCGTGGCGCCCTATCTGAGCCATCTGCTGGCAGGGCAAGACCAGCCGCTCACGGGCGTGGCGTTCCCCCTGGTGTCGCGGCTCAAGCCTGGCCGCCTCAAGGCCGGTCTCGGCCCGGTGCTCGACAGCCGCTGGCTCACCGAGCCGGTGTTTGTGATCGGCGCTGACGAGGCTTCCATCGCCTGGCTGACACGCCAGGGCGAGGCCCTGCGCCGCCTCGGCGCCAGCGGTGTGGTGTTGGCGGCGCAGGACGCCACGGCTTTCAAGCGCGTGCAGCAGCTTGCCAACGAGCACAGCCTGCCCATTGCGCATGGCCCGGATCGCTGGCTGGAAGAGCGCCTGCTGGCCCGCAACGCCGGCGTCCTGCCCGTGTTGATCCTGCTCGACGGGCATGCAACCCAGGAGCCCACCCCATGAAGAACCACGCCGTCCTGGAGGGCCTGCTGCGCCCGCCCATCGAGCTCTACAGCGCCGGCGTGTCCACGGGCGTGGCCGTGGTCGCCGCGGCGGCGCCCTGGGCCTTGATGATGCCGCCTGTCCTGGGCTGGGGCGCCGCCGCCATTGCCGGTGGCTTTGCCTGGGTGCGCACGCGCCAGGCCCTGGAAGTCATGCACTACCAGCATGGCATGAAGTTCTACAAGGTCACGCGCGTGGCGCCCTCCAAGCTGCCGGTGAGTCAGGAGCTGCTGTACCTGGGCCAGGGCTTTGAGTGGACGCAGCAGCACACGCAGCGCAAGCGCGATGCGATACAGGTGGACGCCAAGCCCTTCGTGCGGCCAGGACGGCTGGAACAGTCTCTGCGCCGTCGCGGCGCCGCATGGCAGGAGGCGGCAGGCCAGCCAGAGGCCCGGCCGATGGTGCGCGCCCTGGGGGCGCTGGCCGGTGTGGACAGCTGGCTGAACCCGTTTCGCGCCTATCCCGACCTGGGCGGCTCTCCCATCCTGCACGGGGTGGGCGCACCGCAGGAGGTGCCGGTGGCCCTGCGCCAGTCGGCGCGCACCGGGCACATGATCGTCATGGGCACGACGCGCGTGGGCAAGACGCGGCTGCTGGAGATGCTGGCGACGCAGGACATACACGCGGGCAAGGTGACCATCGTCATCGACCCCAAGGGCGATGCCGACCTGATGCTGCGCATGTATGCCGAGGCCAAGCGTGCCGGGCGCCTGGATCGCTTCTACCTGTTCCACCTGGGCTACCCGGATATTTCTGCGCGCTACAACGGCATCGGCAATTTCGCGCGCATCACCGAGGTGGCCACGCGGGCCACCAATGCCCTGCCCTCGTCGGGCAACTCGGCCGCGTTCAAGGAGTTTTCCTGGCGCTTTTCCAACATCGTCGCCCAGGCCCAGGTGGCCCTGGGCCGGGTGCCGACCTATGAGTCGCTGCTCAAGGACGTGACCGGCATCGATGGCCTGTTCCTGGACTACGCCACCATGGTGTTCGAGGGTCTTGCGGCCCAGGGGCGCTTTCCCGACTGGCAGGAGCGCGTGACCATGCTGCAGGCCCAGATTGGCGTCAAGGGCGGCATTCCGGTGCCGCGCAGCCTGCAGGACAGGCCGGCCGAGCTGGTGGCCATGTTCCTGTGGATCAAGGAAACCCGGCTCGATGACAAGGTGCTCACCGGCCTGGCCGCGGCCTTCAGCTACGAGCGCAGTTTCTACGAAAAGATCATCGCCAGCCTCGGCCCCTTCCTGGAAAAACTCACCACGGGCGCCGTGGGCAAGCTCATCAGCCCGGACTATTTCGATCCCGAGGACAAGCGCCCGATCTTCGACTGGATGACCGTGATGCGCCAGGGCGGCATCGTCTATGTGGGCCTGGATGCGCTCTCGGACGCCGTGGTGTCCTCGGCCGTGGGCAACTCCATGCTGGCCGACCTGGTGAGCGTGGGCGGCAAGCTCTACAAGAGCGGGCTTGATCCCCATGATCCCGAGGGCAAGCTCAAGCTGCCCGAGGTCTGCTGCCATTTCGATGAGGTCAACGAGATTGCCGGCCCGGAGTTCGTGCCCATGGTGAACAAGCTGGGCGGCTCGGGGTTCAGGATCACGGCCTACACCCAGTCCATGTTCGACATCGAGGCCAGAGTTGGAGACAGGGCCAAGGCCGGCCAGATTCTGGACAACTTCAACCACCTGGTGATGCTGCGCGTGCGCAGCGTGACCACGGCGAATCTGCTGGCCGAGCAGGTGCCACAGGTGGACGTAGTGCATCTGACGCCCATGTCCGGTGTCACCGACACCGCGGCGCAGGGCACCGGCGTGGACTTCACCAGCCGCAACGACGACATCGTCACCAAGACCAAGGTGCCCATGATCGAGGCCGCCGACATTCTGGAGCTGCCCCAGGGCCAGGCCTTTGCGCTGCTGGAGGGCAACCGGCGCTACAAGATCCGCATCCCGCTGGCGGACTCGCGCGGCGACCCCTTCGTGCCCGAATCGCTCAAGAAGGTGGCTTCGGACATGAAGCAGCGCTATCGCACGAGCGAGCAATGGGCCAGGGAAACCGACTGGCTCGGGCAGACCGGCGGCTGGCTGGCCGGCCAACCCCTGGGCGATGCCGGTATCGGCGTGATCGACACCACCCTGGCCGATGCCGATGAGGCCGGCGCCCGGCCCAGGGCCGGCGACGATGGCCCGTCCGGGGCGCTGGGCGATTCTGGCGTGCTCGGCCAGATCATGGAGCGTTCCGCATGACGCCGCGCCCCACCCAAGGCGGTGCTCCGGTGCGTGCCCGCACCCGTGGCCCGGTCGAGCTGACGCTGGAAGTGGCGTTCGGCCTGATCTTCGTGTCGTTGTTTGCCTGGTTCATCGGCGTCATGATCGAACTCGCCGGGCATTACGTGCTGTGGAAGGAAGAAGGTGCACTGGCGCATTCGCAGCGCATCGTGGCGCAGGACATGGGCTACATCGCGGCGGCGCCGCGCAGCCTGCTGATTGACGACACCGAAGGCTTCGCGCACCGGCTCAACGGCTGGGCCGCCTGGCCCTATGAACGCCTGGGGGTGCTGGCCTGGTACAGGCGCACGCATGCGCCGGGCCAGGAGCCGGCACCATCGGCCAGCCAGCGCAAGGCATCGGCGCCACAGCAGCTCGGCCTGGGCCTGCAAAGCGCCACGCGCTCCATCGGCAAGACCGCCAGCTACTGGGCTGTCGTTTCCATGCATGTGGCGCAGGACGTGCTGCTGCGCCTGTCGGTGGCCCTGTTTGCCCTGCCCGCCTTCGCCCTGGCCTGCATCGTCGGCATCGTCGATGGCCTGGTGCGCCGCGACCTGCGCCGCTGGCAGGGCGGGCGCGAAAGCTCCTTTGTCTATCACCACGCCAAGCGCTACACGGCCTGGGCGCTGACGGGCGGCTTTGGCCTGTACCTGACCTGGCCCTTCGGCGGCTTCAACCCGGCCTACATGGTGCTGGTGTTCACCGTGCTCGTGGCCGCCACCCTCTCCACCACGGTGGGGAGTTTCAAGAAATACGTCTGACGCAAGCAGATTTCCAGCAAGGAGAACCCACCATGTCCCAAGCGATTCCTACCAACGCAGGCCAGCCCGGCGCCAGTGCCGCTGCCCGAGTGCGCCGCGCCTGGCTGCTGGCCCTGTTCGTGGCCGCGGGCCTGGCCGCGCAGGGCGCGCAGGCCGGCGACGATGACAGCGAGCGCGAGAACCTGGCGCGCATCGCGCACGAGATTGCTCGCCTGCAGGCACAGGTGTCCGCCGCCGCCCAGGACGCGCCGACAGGCCAGCGCGTGAAGTTCCGCTACGACTGGCTGCAGCGCGACCTGCAGATGCTGCGCGAGGGCGTGGAGCACCACGCCGATGCCGCGCGCCAGCCGCGTCCCGTGCCGCCGCTGCGCGGCGACTACCGCCAGTGATGGCACGCGGAGACAACACATGAACGCCGCCATGCGCAGTGCATTCCAGTCGGGATCGGGCATCGATCCCCTGGTGCTCAAGTCCACGCTGGGCCTGATCGCGGTGGCGCTCATCCTCGTGGTCGCCAGCTGGTTCGTGGTGCAGCTCATCGACGCCTACCGCGACGACAGGCTGACCACGGGCGACATGGTTCTTGGTTCGGTGCGGCTGCTGATCCTGGTCGCGCTGGTTGTGTTCGTCATCGTTTGAGGGAGGACAGCCGCAGCCAACCCAACACCACATCCCAACACCACAGAACCCGACTTCAAGTGCTTTCGCAACCCTCCCACTTCCAAGGAGAACCTCTCGTGAAACAGCTCTCTCTCAAAAATCTCGCTGCCCGCGCCCGGAACAAGTCCGCCCGCCTGATGCTGGCGCCCGCCGTGGCCCTGCTGTGCAGCCCGGCCTTCGCCGCCCTGCCGACCATGCCCACCCCCGGGCAGGCCATCGGCGGCGGCTCCGTCGCCAGCGGCGACTGGCTGGGCGCCATGGGCGCCTGGTTCAAGGCCGGCGTGACCATTCTCGGCCTGGTGCTGGCCGCGCTGGGCTTCATCTACGTGGTCATGGGCGCGCTGGGCAAGTGGCGCGCCTACTCCATGGGCCGTGCGGAAATCGCCGACCTCAAGGAGTATTTCATCATGGCCGCCGTGCTCGGCGTGTTCCTGGTGATCATGGTCACCTACTCGCTGCAGATCCTGACCTGACCGGCCCGCCCCCAGGGATCAAGCCATGAGCACCCGCACCCGCTCCCAGGCCGCAGCCGATGTCGAGGCCGTGCGCCACAAGGCGCCGGTCACCGATCGCGTGAACGTCGAGCCCTCCATCCTCAACGGCATGAACATGCCCGAGGCCCAGGTCATAGGCGCGGTGTCGCTCGTGGTGTTCCTGATCGTCGGTGGCCTGGTCTTCTCGGCCACCCGACTGTGGCAGGTCTGGCTGCTGCTGTCGCTGATCGGGCCGACCCTGGCGCTGTGGTTCGGCTCGCTGTACCTGGCGCGCATCAAGCGCGGCCGGCCCGACGCCTACTACACCCAGGCCATCCACCTGTGGCTTGCCCAGCGCAGTCTCGCCAAGCCCAGGTTCATTACCTACCACGGCTGGTGGTCGCTGGGTCGCTCGCTCGACCTGTCGCTCGCCAGCCCTCTCGAACCACCCCAGGAATCGACCAAGCCATGAGCAGCAAGCAACAACTCGATGCGCTCGCCGCCGAGCGCTCCCACAACGCCACGTTGCGCAAGATGATCCTGCTGGTGGCCCTGCTCGGTGGTGTCGGCATGTACTTCGCGCACTCTCTGCCGAAGTCCATAGACCTGCATGTGGCGACCGACATGAAGGCCGGCGATACCGTGCATTTCCAGGACGGCCAGGCCGTGGTGCCGGACGTGAACGTGTATGGCTTCGCCTACTACATCTGGCAGCAGATCAACCGCTGGCAGGCCGATGGCGCGACGGACTACGGTGCGCAGATCTTCCGGTTCCAGGCCTATGTGACGCCGAGCTGCCGGGCGCAGCTCGAAGCCGACATGGACAGCCGCTACCAGGCCGGCGAGCTGCGCGCCCGCACACGCCAGATGACGGAAATCCCTGGCCTGGGCTACGCCGCCAACCGGGTACTGCCCGATGGCCAGGCCGCCTGGACAGTGCTGCTGGACATGCAGCTGATGGAGGCCTTCCGGGGTCAGCCCGTCAAGGATGCCTTCATCCGCTACCCGATCCGTGTGGTGCGCTATGACGTGGACAGGGAGCGCAATCCCTGGCGCCTGGCGATCGACTGCTATGGCAGCCACAGGCCCGAACGGCTTGATGTACGCGATGTGCAGGACGCCAGCAGCGGCAAGACCGAGGCCAGCCTCCCCTCCATCGTGACACCGCCCGCGCTGCCACGCACCACGGGCGATGCCGTCGATCCCCACGCCACGCCCACGGCCACGCCCCTGCAGCACAGCGCTGCATCGGCGCAGTGATCCCGATCCCGCGAGGAAACACCACCATGACCCGTACTGCTTCAAAGCCCAGGCAAGTCCCGGCCCTGGCATGTGCCGTGCTGCTGTCCTGCGCCACTGGCGCCTGGGCGCAGGAAGTATCTGTTGCCACGTTGCAGAACGTGCCTGCCGACATGATCGAGCCGGCGCCCTCCGCGCAGCCTGGTGCCATCGACCTGGGACAGAGCCTCACGTCCCCTGGCTCGCCAGGCACTGGCGCTGGCGCCGCTACGGGCGCCGCCAGCCGTGCGGCCAGTGCGGCGCGCAGCAGCGACACCAAGGCCATGCGTACCCGCCGCCCCCCGGCGACTGCGGCCAGCGCCCGCGCCGGCATCGAGCGCGCGGTGTTCGAGCGCCAGCCCATCGCGGTGCCGCTGCCCGTGGGACGCGAGCGCCTCATCACGCTGCCGGCGCCGGCGGCGCTGCATGTGCCCAGCGACATGGCCAGGGTGGCGCGTATCGAGATCATCGACCGCACCATCTATGCCACGGCCCTGGTGCCGTTCACGCCTATTCGCATCGTCGCCGAGCTGATCGACACCGGCCAGCAGCTGCCGATGGACATGGTGGCCGACAAGAGCACGTCAGATGCGCAGGCCGAGCTGGAGGTGTTCGTCGTTGATCCCGCGAGCCCGCGCGCAGCGAAGGCCGGCGCCGCGGCCGACGACAGCAGCGATGCGACGCCCGAGCAGGCCGCCGACATGGTGGAGCTGACCCGCCATGCGGCACGCCAGCTGTATGCACCGCGGCGCCTGGCCTGGACGCAGAACGGCGTGCAGCAGGTGGAACTGAACACCGATCCCGTGGATGGTCTGATACCGGGCGCCCGCGTCGAAACCGTGCCGCTTGGCCAGTGGCGCAGCGGGCAGCTGTATGTGACCGCCGTGCGCGTTACCAACCGTTCGGCCCGCCCGCTGGAGATTCCCCTGGAGGGCATTCGCGGGCGCTGGCTTGCGGCGTCGGCCCAGCATGGCCGCATCGGCCCGGGCGGCAGCGACACCGACACCACTGCGCTGTACCTGGTGTGCGACCGCAGCTTTGCGGCCTGCCTGCGCTGACAAGGAGGCCCGTCATGGCAACCACCAGCAACAAGCTCATCCCCATCGTCGCCGCCGTCGGCATGACCATCGTCGGCGTGGTGCTCTACAAGCAGTTTGCAGGGGACGGCAGCGTCAAGGCCGGCGCCGAAATGACCGCCGTGCCCACGCCGCAACTGCCCAAGACCGATGGCGCGGACAACGATACGCCCACCGAAACCCTGCGCACGGTGACCACCAGCAACGCCGAGCTGCGCTCGGAAGTGGCCAAGGTCATCAAGATCAACAACGACCTGATCGAAGAAAACAGGAAGCTGCGCGAACGCGAGCGCGGCGGTGCCGCCGGGGCCGCGGCCCAGGCCGCCGTCCCGGCGCCGCCCGCGCCGGCCCCGGCGCCAGCGCCTGAACGCTCGCCGCTGGATAACGCGCTGGACACGGCGGCACAGGCCGCCGACAGCTTCACGCTCGGCCTGCCCAGCCTGGATGCAGCCAAGGGCAAGGCCCAGAACCCGCAAACGGGTGCTGGCGCTGCAGGCACCGCTGGCATGGCCGATGAGGCTACGGCCGAGGCCGCGGGTGCCGTGCGCTACAGCGTGTTGCCGCCCATGGGCTATGCGGTGCAGACCGAGCCGGCACGCGGCCAGAACGCGCCGCCCATGACGCGCTATGTGCGCACCATGCACACCGAAGGCCCTGGCACCACAACGGCGCCGGCCGATGGCCCGGCGTCCCAGGCCGCGCGTGCCGCCCAGGACAGGCGCGAGCCGGTGCCGTATTTCACGCTGCCGGAAAACGCCACGCTGGCCGGTGCCACGGCCATGACGGCGCTGATCGGCCGCGTGCCCATCGATGGACGGGTGACCGACCCGATGCAGTTCAAGGCCGTGATCGGCCGCGACAACCTGGCCGCCAATGGTTTCGAGCTGCCGGGGGATGTGTCCGGGATGATCGTGACAGGGGTCGCCATTGGCGACATGGCGCTCTCATGCAGCGAAGGCCGGGTGCGCTCGGTGACTTTCGTTTTCAACGACGGCTCCATCCAGACTGTTTCCGCGCGTGGTGCGGGCTCGCGTAGCATCAACACCGGAGCCGGCGCCAGCAGCAATAGTGATCTGGGCTTCATCAGCGACTTGCACGGCAATCCCTGCATCACGGGCAAGTTCGTCACCAACGCGCCCGCCTATCTGACCGACCTGATCGGTCTGGGCGCGCTGGGCGTTGCCGGCCAGGCCTATTCCGAGGCGCAGCGCACCACCTACAGCGGCATGCAGGGCAGCAGCAGCACGATTACCGGCAGTGCCGGCAGCTACGCCCTGGGCCAGGCCGTGGCCGGCGGCACGAATGAAGTCTCCAAATGGCTGCTGCAGCGCCTGAAGAACAGTTTCGACGCCGTGATCACGCCCTCGGGCCACCAGCTCGTGGTGCATCTGGACAGGGAGATCCAGATCGACAAGGCGCCCAACGCACGCAAGCTCATCCATCGCAAGCAGGGCGGCCTGCAGCTCGCCAGAGGAGAACACCATGGTCTTGAATGATGTGAGGCGCCTGGGCGCCACCCTGCCCTGCGCGCTGATGGCGCTGCTGCTGGCCGGCTGCTCGGTCACCGGCTCGCGCGAATCGCCGATCAACGAGGTCACGCGCGGCTCGCCCACGGTCGTGGACATCTATCGCGGCCAGACCGAAGGCGGCACACAGGGAGACGGCGCCAGGCGCGAGGCCGCACCACAGGAGCGGCTGCGCTCGCAGTCCCAGGCGCGCCCGATCGCGGCCGGCGACGGCAATACCCAGCGCTACTGGTCGGCTCTGGAGCCGCTGCAACAGCGCTTTGCGCGCGTGCCCAACCCCGACCTGGTGATGGTGGTCTATCCCCACCTGGCCAAGGGCAAGTACCCGGTGCCCGGATATGTGACGGTGTTCCCGATGTACGAGCAGACCCAGTATGCGCTTCCCGGCGAGGTGGCCGAGGACTTGATCGCCGCCCGTGCCCTGTACCAGGGTTCCGAGACTGCGGCCAAGAACACCAGCGCCAAGCCGCCGCGCCAGCCCTGAACCGGGCCCACAGACAGGGAGACTTGCATGGAACTGATACAGAAACTCGGCCTTGGACTGTTCGGCCTGGGTGCGCGGCGCGCATCCACCGGCAGCGGTGCGCAGGGCGATGCCAGGACGCGCGGCCGTCAGACCCGGCAGGAGCGCGACAGCGGCGACAGCCAGCAGCGCAGCGGCAAGCCGGGGCGTGGCGAAACCGTGGGGCAACGCCGCCGCATGGCGATGCGCCCGCCATCGTTCACGGACATGCTGCCCTATGTGTCCTATGACGGCGACGAGCAGGTTTTTGTGCTCAAGGATGGTTCCACCCTGGGCGTATTCTTCGAGCTGACCGCCGTGCCCACGGAGGCGCAGGCACTGGACTTCCTGGTCGATCATGCCAACAAGGTGCAGGAAGCGCTGCAGGCTCTGCCCGAGTCCGATGCCTCGCCCTGGATCGTGCAGTTCTTCCTCAACGATGACCGCAACATCGATGGCCTCAATGGCGCGCTGCGCGACTACATCGCGGAGCAGCACGGCCGCTACCCGGAGCGGGCCAGCAACGTCCTGCAGTCCCCGTTCACGCGCTCGGTGCTGTCCGAGGTGGCCGAACATATCGACCTGGCATCGCGCCCGCAGGGCCTGTTCACCGACACCCAGGTGACCGGCCAGGTCTGGCGCGGCCAGCAGCGGCGCGTGCGCTGCTGTCTCTACAAGCGCTTTGCCTCGCTGGCCGAAGACCCCTCGCCTGCCACTACGCAGATCGAGGCCGTCGCCGTGACCTTGACCGCCACGCTCAGCGAGGCCGGGGTGAAAGCACGCCGTTGCAACGGGCGCGACCTCTATGAATGGCTGCTGCCCTTCTTCAACCGCGATGTGCCCTGGGCGCAGAGCGATGCGGGCCTGATGCGCCTGGCGCCCTACCCCGGCGACGATCCCCAGCAGGCCGGGCAGACCGGCAGCATGGCCGGCGCCGCTGCGGCCCCCATCTTTGGCTGGGACATGGCCGAGCTGCTCACCCTGTCGGAGCCCTGTTCGGACGTGGAGGATGGCCTGTTCGAGTTCGATGGCGTGCCGGTGAAGGCGCTGGTACTGCAGTCCATGCGCTCATCGCCGCAGATCGGGCATTTCTCCGCGGAGCTGCAAAGCGGCAACGAGGCCTTCGCACGCTTTGACCGCCTGCCGGCCGGCTCCATGCTGTCGATCTCGATCACGGTGGAGCCGCAATACAAGCTGGAGCGCCATATCGAGCGCATCCGGGATTCCTCGCGTGCGCGCAATGCCCTGGCCATGGAGACACACCGCGAATGCGAGCTGGTGTTGCACCGCATGGTCGAGGGCGACAAGCTGTTTCCGATGATGGTCACGCTGTACGTGACCGGGCCGAACCGCGAAGCCCTGGAGACGGCGGTATCCCAGACGAATGCCCTGCTGGTGCCCACCGGCCTGCGCTTCATCCATCCGCGCCAGGATCTGGTGCCGCTGGACGGCTTCATGCGCGGCCTGCCGTTCAACTTTGATCCCGCCTTCGACAACCGCGCCCTGCGCCGCTCGCGCCTGACCTTCGCCTCGCAGATCGCGGCGCTGCTGCCGGTCTATGGGCGGGCGCGCGGCACCAACCATCCGGGCTTCTGGTTCTGGAATCGGGGCGGCGAGCCGATCTGGATCGACCCGCTGAACAAGCATGACCGCAAGAAGAACGCCCATATGCTGGTGCTCGGGCCTACCGGGGCCGGCAAATCGGCCACGCTGAATTACCTGGCGATGATGATGATGGCCATCCACCGGCCGCGTCTGGTGATCGTCGATGCCGGGCGCTCTTTCGGCCTGCTGCTGGACTATTTCCGCACCATGGGCCTGTCCACCCATTCGGTGACGCTGAGCAGCGAGGCCGACGTGTCGCTGCCGCCCTTCGTGCATGCCAACCGGCTGCTCGATGACGCGGACATCATGACCTCCTTCGATGCGGCCGAGCGCCAGGCGCGCATCAACGCCGGCCTGCCCGACGCACCGGTCATGGACGCGCTGCTGGGCGACAGCGACGCGGCGCAGCCCGGAGCGGCAATGAATCCAGACACGGAGCAATCCGAGGGCGAGGACGACCAGGCCGCCACGGACAAGCGCGACCTGCTCGGTGAGATGCTGATAGCCGCCATCATGATGATCACGGGTGGCGAGAGCAGCGAGACGGCGCGCATGGGCCGCGCCGACCGCTATCTGATCTCGCGCGCCATCATCCGTGCGGCCTCGCGCGCCCGCGAGGAAGGCCGGCCGCACCCGCTCGCGCATGACGTGGCCATCGAGCTCATGGGCATGCACAAGGACGCCACGCTGTCCGGGCCGCGCCAGATCCGTGCCGAGGAAATGGGCCAGTCCATGATGAGCTTCACCCAGGGCCTGCGCGGCAAGCTGTTCAACCGCGAGGGCCAGGACTGGCCGGACGCCGACGTGACCTTGGTGGAAATGGGCACGCTGACCCAGGACGGCTATGGCGACGCCCTGGCCGTGGCCTACACCAGCCTGCTCGATTCGGTGCAGTCGCGTGGTGAGCGCTTCGTGGCCGAGGACAGGCCCATCATCTTCCTCACCGACGAGGGCCACCTGATCACGACCAACGACCTGCTCGGCCCGAAGATTGCCAAGGGCACGAAGATGTGGCGCAAGCTGAACATCTGGTTCTGGCTGGCGACGCAGAACCTGAAGGACTTCCCCGGCAGCATGGATCGCGTGCTGTCCATGTGCGAATACTGGATGCTACTGACCATGGACAAGTCGGAGATCGAGGAGGTCACGCGCTTCCGAACTCTGACGCCCGAGCAGCGCAAGCTGATGGAATCGGCGCGCAAGGAGCCGCCCAAGTACACCGAAGGGGTGATGATTTCCGCGACCGGCCAGTTCCTGTTCAGGAACGTGCCCCCGGCCCTGCCGATTGCCCTGGCTATGACCGAGGGCCACGAAAAAGCCCAGCGCAAGCGTCTCATGGAGCAGCATGGCTGCACCGAGATGCAGGCCGCCATGATGGTGGCGCGTGAACTGGCGAGGACACGCTCATGACCCGCCACCACCGGCTCGCATGCACGCTCGCCGCCCTGCTGCTGGCCGGCGCCGCCCACGCCCAGGGCGGCGCGGCTGCGGTCATGACGGTGGAGGTGTTCGCCAACTCGGCGATGCTGGTGACGCCCGAGCCCTCGCCCGCCCTGCCCTACCAGCTCAAGGTGTACCGGCTCGATGCCATGCGCAACATCGAGGCCGCCATCAACCAGAACCTGCCCCAGACCGAGGCCGAGGCGCAGCAGTGGATAGCCGCCAACGAGGCGCGCATCCGCCGCCAGGTGCAGCCGCAGGTGGAATCGGCCGCCCAGGGCCTCACCCTGGCCGCCAACTACCGGCTCAGCCGCATTCCGGCCATCGTCATCAACCGCAAGACCGTGGTCTATGGCATCACGGACGTGCAGCAGGCCCTGGAGCTGGCGCGCCGCCAGCCGGGAGGCAAGCCATGATGATCTGCACGGCATTGCAGCAGCTGGCCCGTCGCTGCCTGCTGGCCCCATTGGTGTTGGCCCTGGCCTGTTCCATGGCCTTGCCTGCACGGGCAGACACCATCACCACGCCGATGATCCTCACCAAGACCATCGCCGCCATGCCCAGCTGCCTCAGTTACCAGGTCAAGGGCATTTGCTTCTTCCTGTACTGCACCCTCAAGGGCTGCACGATTCGCACGTCGATACGCATCAGCCACTATGTGCCCGATGCGATTGTCAGCAGCTACCACGAGCCGCTGACCCACCCCTGGCTGGACATCGGCAAGCCACTGGCGGCGACCATGAGTGCCGTGGGCTCGGCGATGATGGGCATGCCGGTCGATTCTTCCTCCAGCTCGGCGCGCGAGCACCGGGAAATGGCCACGTTCAAGAGCGTGGACGCCATCGGCAACCCTGCAGGCATGATCCTGGCCACGCTCGCCAGCGGCACCCTGCCCAGCCTGCCAGGTGCCTTTGGCGTGCCGGGAGTCAGCGAGCTGATGAAATTCCCCTATCAGGAGCTGCCCAACATCCAGCAGCAATGGCTGTCCGTGCCGGGGACGCTCACCAACAACGTCCTGGCCGGCGCCGCCAGCCTGGCCAAGGCGCCTTCCGACATTCTGGGCAAGATTGCCGCCGTTCCCGGCTATCTCGGCAAGCTGCAGTCGGCCATCGGCAATGTCGGCAGCCTCATGAACGCGGGCATGAAGCTGGGCGATCTGGGCATCACGGTTTCCAAGTTGACGGGGGTGGATCTGGGGCCGCTGCAGACCGTCATGCAGATAGCCCAGGGCGCCAGCGGTGGCGGCTACCCGCTCGGCTCGCTGTTCTGCCCCGGCTCGGCATCGGCCTTCACGCTGCATTTCCAGTCGGATCTGGATTCGCTGTTCTGGCGCGAGCTGATTCCCGTGGAAATGCTGTACCCGGCGAGCTGGATTCCCACGATGCAGGAGGTCAGCAAGTCGCCCGCGCTCAGCACCTGGGGCGGGCGCTATCCGCGCACCGGCAAGCTGGTGCAGTCGCACCCGGTCAAGGCCTCGGCGGTGTATGCCGAACGGGTGGCATCCATCATCACCCGAAGCGCGCAGCCGCATATCTACACGCCGCTGTCGCCTGGCGGTGGTTTCAAGTATTTCTCGCAGTTCAGTGGCAGGCGCTGGCAGATGCTGTCGCCCTCCAGCACCTCCTGCATCGAGTTCGGTGACAACGACTCGTTGTCACTGGCCTCATTCGGCGACTTCAAGACCAGTTCCACGGACGGCTATGTCTGGAACCTCTGGCACAACTACGACTGCTGCCAGCGCCGTGGCATCTATCTTTTTACGGTTCCCTGACCACGGAGTAAGGCAATGCCTGCTTTGTCACACACCCATCTCTCAGCCCTGCGCCTGCTGTCGGCGGCCGTCATGGGCGCCCTGCTGTGCCATGCTCCGGCCCAGGCCCAGCCGGTGAACAATTCATCGCTCTACTACCGCATGGGTGGCGGCTCGCCGGGTGGCGCTGCGGCCTACCGCGGGCAGCTGGCGAACACCCTGGGCATACAGGGCAATCTGCGCCTGAACTACTCCTGCGGGAAGTTCGACATCGGCCTGTCCTGGTCGAACCTGATGAACGGCTTCAGCAGCCTGGGCACGCAGGTCAGCAACGCGGTGAAGGCCGGCATTGCCTCGCTGCCGCTGTATGTGCTGCAACGTGCCCAACCGGGCCTGTACCAGCTGTTCCAGAACTACTCGCTCAAGGCCGACACCATGATCGGTGCCGCGCTCAAGACCTGCGAAGAGATGGAGGCCGTCATCCGCCAGGGGCAGAATCCCTATGAGGACTGGGTGAAGATAGCCCAGGGCGACCTGTGGAAGATCAAGGCCACGGCCGGAGGTGACGTGGTGCAGGCCAAGCTCGACCTGACCAAGAACAACGAGGCCCATATCCGCGGCATACCCTGGTTCGGCGGGCTTGCCGGCGGCGCCTCTTCCAAGCCCATCTCTCCCATCCATGACATCTCGATTGCGGGCTACAACGTCACGCTGAACAAGCCGGCCACGGCATCGCCTACCACCAACTATTCCGCAAGTGCCCTGGAAAAGGATGCGCGCCTGGTACGGGCCTTCCCAACGCCCAACGACCTGGCCAAGTTCACCACCGAGGTGCTGGGCGACAAGCGCATCTACACCTGCACGGAAGGGACACCCGGCTGTCCCACTCCGACCACCGTGACCACGGCCGCTGGCCTGGGCCCCAAGTACGAGGACGAGTTCAACCTGGTGGCGCCGAAGCTGAACGTCCTCGCCAGTTCGGGCACGGGCGCGGGCACGCCCGCCACCTATGCCGAGTTGCAGAACATCGCCGCGCCCGGCATGGCCGTGAGCCCGCAACTGCTCGATGCGCTGCGCCGCCTGCCGTTGGAGACGCGCAGCATCGCCGTGAATCGCCTGTCCCAGGAGCTGGCCATGCACCGCGTGATCGACAAGGCCCTCGTGGCCCGTGCGGCGCTGCTGACCGGCATCAGCCTGCCCGAGGTCACGGCCGCGGGCGATGCCATGCGCGACACCCAGGACACCATCAACCGCCTGACGCGCTACATCGACGATCTGATGTACGAGTCCCGAGTCCGCAAGGAGCTGACCGCCGAGACGGCGCTGGCCATCATGGGCGGCCAGCTGCAGGCCGACACCCAGGCCATGCGTGTACCGGACGGCCGCAGGCCCGATCCGGCACCGCTGGACAACGGCCGCGTCAAGCCATGAGCCTGGAGCGGAACATGACGCAGCACACACCACCTCCCGAGTCGCCCAAGAGCGAGCGGACACCGCTCCGGGCCGACAGCACGAAGTCTCGCGCACAGCAGGCGCGCGGCATCGGACGGCTGGTGCTGCGCCTGGCGCTGCTCGTTCTGATCTGTGTGCTGGTCGCGGCCTTGCTGGCCTCGCTGGCCGCACGCTCCCAGGTCAGCCAGCAGACCCTGCAGGACTGGCTGCAGCTGGCGGCCAGCATAAAGCGCTGGGGCCTGTTCGTGCAATGCCTGGCGCTGGCGGCCATCGGCATCTGGTGGCAGCGCATCGTGGCCTGGGGCCATGCCCGCAACATCGTCAAGAGCCACGAGCTGGCCCGCGTGCTGCGGCTGCGCCCGGCCGTGCTGGCGCTGGGCGTGGCCTACCTGCTGCTGGTGCCCATAGGGCCGACGACCCTGTGGCGCTACCTGGGCTTGGGAGGGTGAGGCCGGCAGGCATCGCCCGTGAATGAAGAAAGGCAACCATCATGCAGCTCGACAGCTACCTGGAAATCTTCACCACCATGTACGGCTGGGCCTTCGCCAACATCATTGGCGAAGTCATCACCGGCACTGGCCTGGTGATCATCCCGTTTGCCATCATCATCTTCCAGAGCTGGCGCGAGGCCAAGGAGCAGGGTCTGGAGAGTTCGGGCGTGCTGGCCCTGCTGGAGCGCGCAATGACGCGCCTGATCCTGGCGCTGTTCGTGATGTCGGTATGTTTTGCGACCACGCCCATCACCTCGCTGCACCACACCAACCTGGCCTATATGCCGCCGGCCACGCCGCTGGCGCCCAGCCCGGTGCAGGGCTCGCGCGACGGTGGCACGGGCTCGGGCTTCGACAGCGCCATGCATGACAGTGTCGATGGTTCGATGAGCGGAACCGGCAATCTGTCCTATGTGCCCGCCTGGTGGTATTCGGTGATGGCCATCAGCTCGGGCGTGAACAACGCCGTGCGCAACGGCCTGAACAATTCCGGCAATTCGATCCGCATGGTCGAAGACCTGGCGCGCACCGCCACCATTGAAGACCCGAAGGTGCTCAACTCCGTTCAGCGCTTCTACAGCGAGTGCTTCATTCCGGCGCGCAGCCGCTACCTGACACTGACCGCGGGGGATATTTCCCCCACGGGCCAGACCATCCTTGACCCCACCAACAAGCCCTATGGCCCGACCGACGTGGACTGGATGGGAAGCCAGCTGTTTCGCACCGAGCCGGGGTTCTATGCCCATATGCGCAGCTACAACCCGGTGCCTGGGTTCGCGGTGGATTTCACGCGGGACACGGACTACTACAACCCCAGCAGCGGCCTGCCGCCGCCCAATCCCGGCGTGATCAATCCCGCCTGGGGGCGCCCCACCTGCAAGGAGTGGTGGGAGGATTCCACGCAGGGCGTGCGCGAGCAGATGATTTCTCACTCATCAACGTGGCAGCAGCTGCTGAACGTCGGTGCCAGCGCCATGACCTGGGGCAGCAATGACCAGCGTAAGGACTCCTTTGCCAGGCTGGCACAGGCCAAGGCCAATCCCAGCTTTGTCGATCAGGATCGGATTTCCGGGTCGGACTATGACGTGGCGACCAGCATTGGGCGCATCGCCGGGGGCGCCCTGAGCACCATTGGTGTTGGCTCGGCCGCAGCGGTTGCGGGTGTGGCCTTCACGCCCCTCATCACGGCGTTGCCGATGATGCAGGCGCTGGTGCTCATGGGCATCTATATGTTCCTGCCGCTGGTGGTGTTCCTGAGCGGCTTCGACCTGAAAGCGATGTTTTACGGGGCCGTGGCGATCTTTACCGTCAAGCTCTGGGCCGCAATGTGGTTCATCGCGCAGTGGGTAGATGCACGCTTGATCGACTCCATGTACCCAGGCGGCCAAGGGAACATCCTGCTTCAGGAGTTGACGCACCTGGCCAGTGGCTCAACTCCCCAGGGCTACAAACGGATGATTCTGAATATCCTGTTGTTGACCTTGTTCATTGGGTTGCCGTTGATATGGACGGCAATGATGGGGTGGATCGGTTTGCACGTTGGTGGACAGTTGACCGACATAGCACGGCAGACCGAGGGCCACGCTAAAAACAGCGCAAGTGCGTCCACTTCGATTGCAACGAAGGGCAAGGTCAGATGACTTCAGTCTCCATAAACCTCTTCATAGTAAGCCATCTCAGCAGCTCCGATCTTTCCTTCGTTCAGTGCATCAACAGCTTCAAGACGAGAACTAATTATTGGATTTCGTTCTTCTTGCTCGGCATACGCGCTCGCTCCCGCACGTACCACCTGCCACAACGCAGCGCCCATCACCGGCCCCAGGATCATGAGCACGCGCCACACCAGCCTGCCGCCTTGCAGGCCCAGCCGCTTGAGGTAGTCAACATGGTTCATTTCTCTCTCCTGTGGTTCGTTCCCCTGCATCCCATGATGAATGGGACAACTCCTGTCCGTCAATTGCCATGAGCCACTCAGCAACAACACCGATCGGTTCACGGCCTGCCCCGTGCATGGGCGATCCCGAGGCCACGGGCAGCTACCGGGTGTGGCCCGATGGCACGGTGCAATCCGTCGAAGAAGGTGCGGCCCACACCTGGATGAGCGACGACTACATGCGGGTCGAGGCTACGAGCGAGGACGAAGCGCTACGCATAGCGCTCCAGCGAGAGGCCGAAAACTACAAAGATGACGCGCGCCTTGAATAGCATGTTTTCCAGGTAGCGTCAAGCGCTTACCCTCCGTCACGTAACCCAGGCTTGCGTGCTGACAGCCTTCAACCGCCCTTCTATTCTGACTCCATGCACACAGACCCTACTTCAGCAGCACCAGCGGGCAGGTCGGCCCTGGAGTCAGCGGCGATGCCGGTTCACTCCGGTATCAACGCGATGCCCGAGGTGCATGTGCTGTGGTCGGCCTCGGAGGGACAGGTGGTGAACGCCGGGGTGTTTGTGTTTGCCCTGTTCTGCTTCTGGCTGCTGTTTCCAGTGGCCTGGGCCTTGTACCGCTACCTGGCCACGGCGAATCACCGCTACACACTGACCGACCAGCGGCTGCTTGTGGAGTCCGGGATCATCGTCAAACGGGTGGAGTCCCTGGAGCTGTACCGAGTCAAGGACATGTCCATCGGCAGCACGCTGATGCAAACCATCTTTGGCCGAGGCCGGATCACTCTGCACACGACAGATGCCTCGTGCCCCACGCTGCTGATCAACGCCATCCCCAACGCGATGGACGTGTCACAGCTCATTCGCAACACCATCGAAACCTGCCGCGCTGCCAAGGGCGTGCGGGCCTTCGACTACTGACAGGGAGTCCCGTTGCATGAAACCCAGTCCCATCCTTGCCATCGCGCTGGCGGCGCTGTTTGCCAGCGGCAGCGCCCTGGCCCAGTCGCCCGCCACCATCAAGGCAAACATCGAACGCCTGACAGGCGGCAAGGTCAAGGTCGATCAGATTCAGGCGACGCCTGCCCCTGGCATCTACCAGGTGATTTCGGACGGTGAGGTGTTCTACACCGACGCCAGCGGGCGCTTCGGCATCATCGGCGGCACGATGCTGGACATGCAGACCCGGCAGGATCTGACGGCGGACACCGTGAACCGGCTGACCTCGGTGCCGTTCTCCAGCCTGCCGCTCAGGCATGCGATCAAGGAGGTGCATGGCAACGGTAGCCGCAAGGTCGCCCTCTTTGAAGATCCCAACTGCCCCATCTGCAGGGTGTTCACCAAGTTCGTTGATCAGCTCGATGACGTGACCGTGTACCGCTTCATGTTCCCGGTCATTGACCCGAGCTCGCAGGCGCTGGCGCGCACGGCCTGGTGCTCACCCGACCGGGCCGGCACCTGGAAGGCCATCATGGCCGGCCGGCGCCCGACCGGCACCCAGGACTGCGACGTGTCGGGCCTGGTGGAAATCCTCAAGTTCGGTGAAAAACACCGCATCCAGAACACGCCCACGGTATTCCTTGGCAATGGCAAGCGCCTGGTGGGAGCCACCCCGCCCGAGCAGTTCGTGGCCGAGCTCGATGCCAGTGGCAAGGCCCAATAGCGGCGCAGTAAAGACGCAGCAGGAGTGATGAACATGCAGTTTCGCAAGACAGTTTCCGTCCTTGCCCTGGGCCTGTCACTGGCCGTGGGCGTCCAGGCCCAGGGCAAGAAGGTGGAGTTCCCGAAGGGCCTGCAGTGGCAAACCATGGATATGCTGGCCTTCGATTACAGCTATTCAGGCTATGAGGGCACGCCCGAATCCAGAAAGCTCGCCGCCGCGATCTGGGGGCCGACGCTCAAGAGCTTCCCGGCGCGCGATGGCGACAAGAAGTACCCGGCCTTTGTGAACATCACCACTTTCGAGGCGGGCGGCAATCGGTACATCTTCACCATCCTGAGCGCCGCATCGCTGGCCTATCCGCAGTGCGAAGACCCGCCAAACAGCAGTGCCATCCACACCCCCATCTATGCCATATGCCCGATGCGCGTTGTGATCCAAAGCCTGTCGGGGGGACAGGCCACGCAGCAGGACTTCCCACGCTACTGCAACATCACATCCAACGAAGAAGACCAGCCCAAGTCGCGCAACTACGAGCAGGTCGCGTTTGATGCGAAGAACAGGATGGCCTATGTGCGCGTGGTGCAGTACGGCAAGCCGGCGCCGGAATGCAACCGGGCGATCAAGTTGCCCTGAATGACAGCCGAGGCGATCCCATGACGGCCCTGCCCTCCCCCTTTCGCTGGCTGATCGCCGCCATGCTGGCTCTGTCGGCACTCATTGTGGCCAGTCAGGCCCATGCCGACGAGCGCGTCACGGCGGCAGATGTGGCGACCGCTGTGCGCAACTCGCCGCATGCCAGTGCGTGGCTGAAGGCCAATGCGGACGCCGTGGGCAACCTGGCCATGTTCGAGAGCGGCGGCCAGCTTGGCATCTACAACGGCTCCTGCTGCTACGGCGTGCTGCAGCTGAACACGCAAAACATCAAGGACTTTGCAGATGTTAAGCCAGCGGTTTTCCAGGCCTGGAGCCTGCAGCAGCAGGTGGA
Source organism: Diaphorobacter sp. C33 (assembly GCF_030503915.1). NCBI lineage: Bacteria > Pseudomonadati > Pseudomonadota > Betaproteobacteria > Burkholderiales > Comamonadaceae > Diaphorobacter > Diaphorobacter sp. C33. The sequence goes on along the minus strand of NZ_CP129980.1, from coordinate 1,098,984 downwards.
CGCCTGGTCGAAGCTGACCACGCAGATGCTGGCCACCAAGCCGCCCGCGTCGCTGGTCGCGCTGGGTAAGTTCGACGGCCGCACGGTCGATGGCAACCTGGTTCTGTCCTGTGTGCAGCTCGGCGTCGGCAATTGCCAGACGATGATCAACTCGGGCAAATGCACGGGATTTGCCGACATCAACGGCACGACGATCTGCACCATGGCTGACAAGATGACGGGCGGCAGCTCCGGCCCAGCGCCCAGTCCGGGTTCGCCCCCCATAGCGGGAACCGGGACAAACTACAACCCGTCCTGGACGCCGTCGAGTTGCGTGCGCGACGGCAGCGGCGGGTGCATGAGCATGAACGCGGCCATCGCGGCGGGCTTCCAGTCGGGCTCTGGCATCAGCATGGCAAAGCTGCGCTCCATCAACCAGATGCTGCTGGTGGTGGTCACCCTGCTTGTGGTCGGCAGCGCGATGCTGGGTGTCTGGCAACGCTACGCCAGGGGTGTGATCGCCACGGCCGATCTGCTGCTGTACATGAAGCGGGGGTTGATCGTGGTCTGCATGGTGTTCGTGATCATGTCGCTGTTTTGACAAGCCAGCGATCAAACAAAGCGGGGTGATCTTTCTGGACGGGTCGCAACGATGTGACGGGGCGGATAAGCGCGTCCCGGGGTTGGCCACGTTGAGATCGATCGTAGTGGATACCGCGCGGATGAAAGCGCTCAATGAATGCCCGCATCAAATCTGGCGCTGGCCGGGCATAGATGCAGGTCGTTGCCAGATGGCTATGGCCGAGCAGTTCCTGGATGACCCTCAGGTTGGCGCCGCCCTGGTAGAGATGGGTGGCAAATGCATGGCGCAGCGAATGAGCGGTCAACAGGGGTAACCCGGCAGCGTCTGCATAGCCTCGGATCATGAGGCGAAGGATCGGATAGGACAGGCCCCCTGTTGGCCTGGGATGAACGAAGAACTGCGGTGTCCGGTCAGGCGAGATTCCAACCCTGGTGAGCAGTTGGGGCCTTGCCACCCGCAGGTAGTAGCGCAGCCATGTCTGTGTTGTCTGGCCGTAAATCACGATGCGTTCCTTCTGGCCTTTGCCCATCACCGCAATGATCCGGTCGGAGTCTCCGAGGGCGACCTGATGGCAGGCTAGGCTCAGTAACTCGGCCGCACGCAGACCGGTCGCATACAACAGTTCCAGGATCGCGCGATCGCGCACCCCGATCATGGTGGCAAGGTCGGGTTGCGCAAGCAGATGATCCACGGCACGGATGGAGGGTGTGAAACGTGGGCTCCAAGGTCTGTTGGTGCGCGGGCGAACAATCGTCTGCCAGGGGTCGGACTCGACCAGCTCGTGCTCCCGCGCCCACCTGTACAGGCTGCGCAGAATCGCGGTCTTTTTTTGCATCGTCGCGTCGGCATACTCTCGATAATGCCCCAGCCATAGCCGGATGTCCGAGGGTGTGACCCCATCCCACGCAACACCCCTGGCATTGAGCCAGCGCAGCCAACCATTGAGTTCGATCCGTATGGTGTGGATTGACGAAAACGTCAGGCCATGCAGATGCATGCGCTCATCAAGGAACGCGTCCATCCATGCCGATGCTGAGCAGCGTTGCTGGATCATTGGCCCCACCTCGTTGTTCAACGTTGTTGGAAGGCCCAAGAACCCATGGAGGTTTCCGGCATGCCAGTATCCTCAGCGTCCCTTATTGAAGTCAATCGCGCATGCTTGCCGCCCTGCTTTGCCTGATCGTCGGAGTATCCGACGGCGATACCCTGACGGCCCGCTGCCCCGCAGCTAATCCAGCCCATCCCTATCAGCAAGTATGCGTGCGCCTCGCCGAGATCGATGCGCCAGAGAGCCGCCAGGCCTTCGGCCAGCGCAGCAAGCGCCACCTGTCCGATCTATGCTTCAAGGCGGATGCGACGATCAGGCCGACAGCCACGGATCACTATGGCCGCACGGTGGCCAGGGTCGAATGCCGCGGCAAGGACGCCAATCTGGAACAAGTCAAGGCAGGCTTGGCCTGGGCCTACACCAGGTACCAGACAGATGCGGCATTTCGCGCTGCCGAGCAGGCAGCACGCGTGGCGCGTGTCGGGCTGTGGAGCACGCAGGGAACCGCAGCGGCCCCTATGGCTCCATGGGAGTTTCGGCAAAGCAACCGCCCCAAGTCGGCAGATGCCACGGATTGCATCACCGGGCCCAAGGGCGGTCGGTATCAATTGCTGCCAGATGGATCAAAGCGCTATGGCTGTTGACCGGAGCATCAGCAATATGCGACTGGCAGGTCACTGAAGGCGGTGGTGAAACACGGCGAAAGGTGTTTCTGCCGCATCCCCCAATGGGACGTTGATTGCCAGCCCGTGGCTCCAAGGCCGATCGCACCACGCCCATGTCGGCGGTTGGTGGCATCGACGACTTCCATCAATCGTTCGTTGCCGGCGGTGGCCGGGTCGAACAGTTCTGGCTGCAGATCCGCCGGGCGGGCCAAGTCCATGAGCCACACCCCTGCTTTCTTGTACGCGAGGCAGCGTGAGCGCCTGAGTGATTTTTCAACCGTCATACAGCTTCCAGACGGCCCCGCAGATGCGCGGCCTCCTGCTGGGCCTTGGCCAGCTCCTGCCCCTGCTGCGCGGCGAGTGTCTCGGCGCGCGTGGCGCGCTCCAGCGCGGCCTGAACTTGGGCCTGCGCGACGGCTGCCGCCTGCTGCGCCGCCTGTGCTTGCTCCCGACCTGCCTCCAGTGCAGCGCGTAGGCGCTCGTTCTCGGCCTGCAGGGCATCAACTCGCCCCGTGAGCGTGTCGCGCTCCCCGCGCAGCCCTTGCGCCTGCGCAGCCAGCTCGTCACGCTCGTTCTCCAGCGCCTCGCCCGCTGCGGCCAACTCCGCAGCCTCGGCCTGTGCCTGGTCGATTTCGGCCTGGGCGGCTTCACGCGCTGCGGTTGTCGCGCCTGCCAGCTCGGCGGCGATGGCAGCGGCCAGCGCCTTCGGTAGCTCCTGCGCTGGTGATCCTACTGGGCGTGCCTTGCGCCACGCGGCCAGGTGCCTCTGGATGGTGTTCGGACTCCCTGTGTCGCCAAGCCGCTCGCGCACCCCGCGAATGGTGGGCTGCTGACCCTCGGCATGCAGCGCCTCGGCGGCTGCTGCGACGTGAGCGGCGGTGATTCCTGGACGTATCATATCATATCCTTTAATATTGCTACATATATGGTATGCGATACAGATGCGATATAGAAGTCTTTTTTGCTTTCGTTAGGAGGTCGTATCGTTAGGAGGTCGTATCGTAAAATCCCCATCAGGCCTGCCTCCGTCTTGCTCGCCAACGACGTTGCGTACCAATCGAGGCAAAACTCGGCCGCGACGAACGGGCATCGGCTATACCCTTGCGACATGTGCAATCGCTATGAAACCCCCGAGGAGCGCGAAATCGAGCGCACTTGGCATGTCGGGCGAGACCAGCCCGGGCGCTGGTGGAATGAGGTCGTGTTTCCACGCGGCAAGGGGGTTTTCATCCGCAGAGCTGCACACGATGCGGGGTATCGGCGTGAGCTGGTGGCTGGCCAGTGGGGCCTGATCCCATGGTTCTCCAAGACGGCTAAGCTGCAGTACAGCACCAACAATGCACGCAGCGAGGAGTTGGCCGCGAAGGCAGCATTCAAGCAGCCCTGGGCCCGTGGTCAGCGCTGCATAATTCCGGCCAGGTCGTTTGATGAACCCTGCTGGGAGACTGGCAAGAACGTCTGGTGGCGCTTCAGGAGGGCCGACGGTCAGCCATGGGGCCTGGCTGGACTATGGAACACCTGGATCGACAAATCCTCCGGCGAAGTTCATGAGAGCTACACCATGCTCACCGTCAACGCCGATCATCACCCGCTGATGCGACGCATGCACAAATCCGATCCGTGCTTGCCCGCAGATCAGCAGGACAAGCGGTCAGTGATCTCTATCGAGTCAGGCGATATCGAGCAGTGGTTGCACGGGTCGCTCGACGAGGCCAAAGACCTGCTCCGGCTCGCACCGGTGGAACGGTTCTATACGAACCCCGGTTCGGTGACGTCGCAATCCTCGCTGCTGTAGCAGTCTGCAACCACAATCCGACGTCTTCAAACCCTTGTCACGCAAGTAATCGCCCTTGGAGCAGTCTACGGACAGGTGGAGAAAAACAGAGACAGAAAGGGCTCGGAGGATGGGAAAATGAGGGGAATGGAGGCGCGACACAACAAGCGAGCGTCTGGATGTGGTGCCCGCCGAGTTCTTCGTGCATCGGCACATCTACGGCAAGTGGGCGTGCAAGTGCTGCCAGACCCTCACGCAGCAGCCGGCCGAGCCGCAGATCATCGACAAGGGGCTGCCCGCGGCCGGGCTGCTGGCCCACACCCTGGTGGCGCGCTACGTCGATCACCTGCCGTACTACCGGCAGGAGCTGATCAATACGCGCTCAGGCGTGCACACGCCGCGCTCGACGCTGGCGGCCTGGGCGGGCGCGGCGGCCGGCGCGCTGGCTCCGCTGTACGAGGCGCAGCGTGCCTTCGTGCGTAGCGCGAGGGTGCTGCACGCCGACGAGACGCCGGTGAGGCTGCTCAATCCTGGCGCGGGCAAGACAGCCCGTGCCTACGTCTGGGCCTATGCGCGAGGCGAGCACGACGACACGGCGGGCGTGGTCTACGAGTTCTGCAGGGGCCGGGGTTCGAAGTACCCCGCCGACTTCCTGGCCGAGTGGCGAGGCACGCTGACCTGCGACGACTACGGCGGCTACAACGTCGTCTTCCAGTACGAAGGCCGCATCGAGGCGGGCTGCCTGGCGCACGCGCGGCGCAAGTTCGACGAGTTGGCCAAGGCCAAGGCGAGCGCTGTTGGGCAGTTGGCCATCGAGCGCATCGCCAGACTGTACCGCGTCGAGGCCCAGGCGAAAGAGATGGACGCCGCGCAGCGCCTGGTGCACCGGCAGCAGCACGCCGCGCCGCTGTGGGACGAGTTGCATGCATGGATGCGCACCGAGCGGGTCCGCGTTGCGGACGGCAGCGCGATTGCCGCGGCCCTGGACTACAGCCTGCGGCGCTGGGCGGCGCTCGGTCGCTTCCTGCGCGACGGGGCCGTGAGCATCGACAACAACCACCTGGAGAACCTCATGCGCCCGTGGGCGATGGGGCGCAAGGCGTGGTTGTTCGCGGGCAGCGAGTTGGCAGGCCAGCGCGCGGCCATGGTGATGAGCCTGGTGCAGTCGGCCAGGCTGCACGGTCATGATCCGTGGGTCTATCTGCGCGATGTCCTTGAGCGATTGCTGGCACATCCGTATCGGCGCATCGACGAACTGCTGCCTCATCGCTGGACGCCAGCGGCCTGACAGGCACTGTTGCGACCGTCAAGGTGGGGCGCCCAGCCGCCTACTAGCCAATAGCCAAACCCGCGCCACCTCTGGGGGACGAAAAAACCAAGCGAGAGTGGTTGGTTTTTCTGACGTTGGTGGCGGGTGGTTGGCCAAGTGCCGACTGGCCTCCTGAGCTTATGAGCACTGGCGCAGGTTGCTGCGGGCTGGTTCAAGCCGTGCCATTGCCCGGGGGCTTTTGTTGCACGTGCACCGCCTCGAAGATTTCTTTAGCCAAAATCGGGAACGCCGTGCGCTGAAACTCGCCGTCGTCCATATACCGGGTGACGATCTTGTCGTTCTCGGCCATGCGCTGGATCATCAAGTCCTCGATCAGCTTACGCACCCCCAACTGGAACTTATCCAGCGGGTTGGCCATGGCCGTTTGGATCACTTGGCTGTTGCTTGTGGCTCGCGCCTTGATCTGATCGAAGAACAGGCGGTCTTCGTCGGTGAAGGTGGTGCCAAAGCGTTCGTTGAGCACCTGGATGATTTCCGACAGGGGGGCCTTTTCTTCCTTGGCTTTGCCGGTGCCGACATCGGTGGGGCTGCACACGCCTTCCGGTTCGCCCACCTTCAATTCAATCGGCCCGCTGGAAACGCGCTGCAGTCGGTAGTACTGCAACTCCACTTCGTTGCCGATCTTTACCACGGTGTTGTCACGGTCCAGTGGCAGGTGCGGCAGCAGGAAACGTCCGTAGCTGTAGAGCATTTCCAGATCCGGATCGGCATACGGCAGGATCTGGCTCAGAAAGGAATACATCCGCAAATAGCCGCCCAGCTTGTCGCGGAAGGTGGACCGCACTTCGTCGTCCTCAAGCGCCTTGAAACGATCCACTGCCGGTTGCAGGTGACGCTGCATATGGGCGTGGTCAGCCGGGTTCTGTCGATCCGGCTGGCGATAGAAGATGCGCGCAAACGCTTCGACCTCGCTCCAGTGGTAAATCTGCAGCTGATCCAGTTCATGCTTGATGCTGGGCAGCATTTCCGGGTTAGCCGATTCTTGCAGACTGGTCGAGTCGAAATACGGCTTAAAGGCCGCGTAAATTTCTTCCGGCTTATTGACGAAATCCAGCACAAAGGGTTCGTCCTTGCCTGCGATCTTGCGGTTCAGGCGGGACAGCGTCTGCACCGCCTGCACGCCATCCAGCCGCTTGTCCACGTACATGGCGCACAGCAGCGGTTGGTCAAAACCGGTCTGGTATTTGCTCGCCACCAGCAGCACCTGGTAATCGCTGGAGCCGAAGCGCTCGGGCAACTGGCTTTCTGGGATGGGTTTGCCGGTCACGGCATCCGGGTTCATGCCCGGCTCGGTGTATTCAACGCCCGTGTCCGGGTCTTTCACCGTGCCGCTAAATGCCACCAGCGAACGAATGTCTGCATAACCCTGTTCCAGGATGTAGCGCTCAAACGCCAGCTTGTAACGCACCGCCTGAATGCGGCTGGCCGTCACGACCATCGCCTTGCCACGCCCGCCAAGCTGGTGCCGCACATGCTCGCGGAAATGCTCGACCATCACCTCGGTCTTCTGCTCGATGTTGTGCGGGTGCAGCTCCTTGAACTTTGCCAGCGCTTTGGCGCCTTTCTTCTTCGGGATGGCGGGGTCGTCCTCCACCGTCTTCACGAACTTGAACCAGGTGCTATAGGTCGTGTAGTTGCGCAGCACGTCGAGGATGAAGCCCTCTTCAATCGCCTGCCGCATTGAATAGGTGTGGAAGGCTTCCGGCTGGCCGCTGCCTCTCGGCCTGCCGAACAATTCCAGCGTCTTGCCCTTGGGGGTGGCAGTGAAAGCAAAGAAACTCAGGTTCTGCTGCTGGCCGCGTGAGGCCATGATCTGGTTCAGGCGGTCTTCCCAATCGGCTTCGTCATCGCCATTACCGTTTTGAGCCCCGTTCTGAGCATTGGCACCGAGGATGGTCTTCAGCTCGCGCGCGGTTTCGCCCGTCTGGCTGGAATGTGCTTCATCCACGATCACCGCGTAGCGCCGCGCTGCGATGGCCTCTTGCCAATCCTTCGCCTGCGCTTTTTCCTCAATGCTGGCCTTGTCTTGATTCTCAGCGCCTGCGGCACGCAGCAACCCGCGCAGTACAAAGGGGAATTTCTGTAGCGTGGTGATGACGATCTTGGTGCCGTCAATCAGCGCATCGGCCAGTTGCTTGGCGTCTTGGTCGATGGCTTTCACCACGCCCTGCGCGTGCTCGATCTGATAGATGGCATCCTGCAACTGCTTGTCCAGTACCTTGCGGTCGGTGATGACGATCACGCAGTCGAATACCTTCTGATCCTGTGCGTTGTGCAGGCTGGCCAGCCGGTGCGACAACCACGAAATGCTGTTGGTCTTGCCGCTGCCTGCCGAATGTTGAATCAGGTAATTGTGACCGGCATTCTCCACGCGCGCCGCTGCCACCAGCGCCCGCACTGCATCCAGCTGGTGGTAACGCGGGAACACCATTTTTTCGGTGGTCACCAGCTTTTTGCCGCCCCGGCCATCGTCCACCTTTTGTTCGTCTTTTTCGATAAAGATGAAGTGGCCAAGGATGTCCAGAAAGCTGTCGCGTTGCAGGGTTTCCTGCCAGAAATAACCCGTGCGGTAGCCGCTGGCGTGCTGCGGGTTGCCCGCGCCGCACTGAATCTGCCCCGGATGGCTACCCCGATTAAAGGGCAGGAAGAAGGTTTTTTCCTTGGCCAGCCGTGTGGTCATCCACACTTCATCCGGGTCGGCGGCAAAGTGCACCAGTGCCCGTTTTTTGAAGTCAAACAGCGGCGCACGCGGATCGCGGTCGGTCTGGTACTGCCGAACAGCGTGCCGCCAGTTTTGGTGCGTGCCGGGGTTTTTCAGCTCGATGGTGGCCACCGGCAGGCCGTTGACCGCCAGTACGATGTCGGTGGTGGAGTGGTCGCCGGGGTGGCAAGGCACCTGCCGCGTCACGGTGAGCTTGTTCTGCACATACAGTTCCAGCACATCGGGTGACAGTGCATGGGCTGGTTTGAAGTAAGCCAGCCGGAACAACTTGCCGTAGAACTTGAAGCCGTGGCGCAGCACATGCAGGCTGCCCTTGATATCTAGTTCCTTGCCCAGCGCATCCAGCAACATCGGCTGTAGATTGGCTCCGTGCAGCGCGGCCATCTCGGCCCACAGCTTGGGCTGAGTGGCTTCAATGAAAGCGAACGCCCGCGCCGGGAACAATGCCCGCGCCTTGTCCCATTCGGCGTTGGTGCCGGGCAACCAGCCGCCCTGCTTGAGCAGCAGGTCTTCAACGTGAAACTCAAAGGCGCGTTCGGTGGTTTGGCCGGGCATCAGGGTCTTCCTCAGATCGTTCCGTTGATCTCGTAGGCGCGGTATTTCAGCCACTTGGCAATGCCATCGAGATCGGGAAAAAGTTGTTTGTCGAATACGCCGTACTTGTCCAGGCGTCGGCGGATGTCTTCATGCGCAGCCTGTTTGATGACGATTTCCAGATAGTCCTTCTCGTCCAGCGGCCGCATGGGTTGCCAGCAGGCCAGCAGCACACCGTCCTGCGCGCGGATGCGCGGCGACACATGCGGTGGGTCGTAGATTATGTTTTCGCTGATCTTGAACGGCGTTGGCAATTCCAGCGGGCCGACATCGGCGCTCAGGTCCGCGCTGTCGGTAGGCGTTGTGGTGTCGGTTGTGGCGGCGACCGGTGTGCTGTCGTCCGTGCTGAAGTCAGCGTAGGCGTCGTCTTCGGGTTCGCTGGCAGATTCTGTGGCCGCATCGCCTACCGGTTTTACCTGCGCCGCCTGCCCGCGCTTCAAATCGGCATAGCGTTTCGGATTGGAAATCAGTGCATAGACCGCGCTGTCTGCACTGCGGCCACTGGTATTGCGAACGGCGAAATACAGCGCCACCAGTGGGTTGGTTGTCCAGTCCATAAAGCGTGTGGGCAGGCCGTGGTGCTGCGCGATGGCCAGTTCTTCCCACGCGGTTTGTGGCCGGTGCTGCACGTAGGTAAGCAGGTGATTGCTGAAAGTTTCCAGCACCTCCGCCTCTTTGCATTCGCGCTCAGCCAGCGGCAGCTTTTCGAGATACGGGTAACGCGCCACGGATGGAGTCAGTGGATAGCCTTCCGTCGCACGCTTGCTTTGCCCACGAAAATAAAGACGGCGCTTGCCTTCGCCGTTTTGCCCCAATTCGCTGTGGATGGTGTTGAGGTATTCGTCGAAACTCTCAATCTCGAACGGCGTGCTCATGCCAACTCCCGCACGTCGATCTTGCCGGTGACGGCGGAGGTGATAAGGGCTTGGCGGTATTCGGTGAGGCGATCAACGACTTCAACTGCCTGACCGACAAGAGCGTCAAGCTCGCCCGTTTTGGCGGCAAGGTAGTCAGCAATGGTCGCTTGCTCATTTGGAGGAGGAACCGGAAGCTGAATGCCACCAAGCCGATCAGCCGTAAGCTTGGGCTGTGCGGCGCCAGTAATCAGCGGTGAAAAGTCAAAAGTTTCTAAAGTGGCGACCCAGTACCGAATGTCGCCAGCAAGCGGTTTGAGGATGTGCGCGTGGTTGTTCACCCAGTATTTTCCGGTCGCCAGAAAGGCAAGCGGCGTACTGCGGGAGAGAAGATTTGCGCCATCTTCTGCCACCAGAACCAGGGGTTCGTCGAAAAGATAGTCATCGACCATATCAATGACACCTGATGCACCGTAGTACGGATATAGCTTTTCAAGGTCAGCGCGTTCCTCGCTGGAAAGCGGGATGCGGCGAGAGTCGCAATTTCTGAAAATGTAGCGCACAGCTTTCGCCGTCCAATGCTTCGGAATTTGCCCCAACCAATCCACCCCCGAATCTTTCATCTCCGGATTCGGTTCCAGCCCCGCCGCCTTGGCGGCTTCGGGGGGCAGGCCACGGGTGACGGTGCTGGCGATGAGTGCCTGCCTCTTTTCCTTGAGCTTGCAGATGAGCTGACGCTTTTGCGCCACCAGCGCATCAATCTGCGCGGTCTTGGCATTGAGGAAGCGGGCGATGGTTTGTTGTTCGTCGAGCGGTGGCAAAGGAATGCGAAAGTCCTTTGCAAATTCGGGTGGCACGCGTTTCTGGCCACCGGCGCCGTACATTTCCGATTCGCCCAGCATCCTGAACGTATGCGAGATCGTTAGGTAAAACAAAAACTGTTTATCGAGGTGCTTGCCTGCGCGGAGCACGTGCAGCTCCGTTGTGCCGAAACCCACCCCATTCTTCAGTCCACTTGCGATGGCGCCTTTGCCGTTCTCAAAGCAAGGCGTAATTTTGGCAATGACAACATCGCCATCCTCAAACGCCGTATAGCCTGATCCTATTTCGTCGAGCGGTTTTGTGCGCTCAAGATTAAGACCGCCATATTCCCCCACAGCTTCCATCGGCACGAATGAAACTTCGTCTGTGTCATCCAGTGCACGCGCACGGCGCGCTGGCGGATTGACAGCCATGACAAAGCGGCCACGGATTTGATCCCATGCTTCGGGTAAAGCATGTAGCCAACTTTCGTTTGCAGGTTTGTACTTTTCATATGGCATTGCTTTCACGCCACAGCCTCCCTGAACAGCCAGCCGCGCGTTTCTGCTTGTGCTCGCAGAAGCTTGGATTTCTTCTCAATTGCTTTTTTATCGAATGCCGTGAAATTGACCGAGCAATGCTCCGGGTGGGGATTGCCGTCCTCGATCACCGTGAGCGCCTGCGCGGTGCACTCCGTATGCGACACCGCTTGCACGCCGACGGACTTGCAGGCCGGGTTGGCGATGAAGCGCTGCCAGGATGCTTCGGCAGTCACGCGATCACCATCATCCACCGACAGCAGAAGCTCATCCTTGGGCGTGGGGCGGAAGGCCTGCGAGGTGACGCGGCCATCCTGAACAAAACTGGGATGAATCTGGCGCAGCAGCAGGGTATCGGGCGTCATCCTAAAGCCTCCTGCAACTGGGCCAACGCCTCATTCAGGGCTGTCCAACCCGAACCGTCTTCCGCAGCAAGCAACAGCGCTTGCTCACGGGTTTCACCCGTGGCTGTGTGGACGGCCTGATAGTCAGCGGCCAAATTCGGCAGGGTGATTTCCAGCGAAATCTCCCAACTGCCTAGCGTCCATTCGGCCTGCACCCCGCCTTCCGGCGTGGGATACAGGTGTGGCAAAGGCAGGTCTGTGCTGAAACGTTCGTCGAAGGCAAGCGCCAGACGAATGAGGGAAGCTCGATCCGGTGCACGGCCTTTGCCGTCCAGCCAGCCGTCTTGCAGTTGCGCCAGTTCTTCAAGGCGAGTTTCGATGTCCAGCGGGTCCAGCGGCGTAACGTGTTCGACCGACTCGAAACACTTGGGGCGGTCGGCGCGGTCACGCTGGATGACGCCCTTGATAGCGACGGTGACGCCGGTTCGGTAGCCGACCGCGGCTTCAAGAACGGTTTTTCGATGCGCTTCAAGCAATGGCGCTTTGAGTTTGGTGCCGTTGCGAAGCTCCAGTTCAAAGCCGTGATCGGCCTGATCGACCTCTGGGATTCGACCTTTGAGGGTGACTTCCTCGGTCCAGCTTTCTGCCTGCGAGGCGCGCAGCAAGTGTTCGCGTATGGCCGGTGTCAGCGAAGCGGTCTGCCCGTTGCTGCGGGCAAACTCCATGGCCTCGCCTTCGTGCAGGCCGCGACCGAAGCGGTCGAAGTAGCGCAGCAGCTCGGGCGGCAAGGCGGGTTGCTGCCCGTGTTCGGCAGCGGCGATGGCTTCGACGATCTGATCCTTGGCTTGGTCAAAGTAGTCGGCATCTGCCGAGGGAAACAGGGTGGCGAAGGCCATGGCAATCACCGGAATGGCGCTGCCTTCTTCCACCGCTGTCAGGTGCAGTTCCAGCCCCTTGGTGAAGCCCTTCGGCGTGCGCTGGCGGTCGGGGTGCACGGTAAGGTACTGGCGCTTGGCCACTTCGATCAGCATTTCTTCCAGTGCGGAAAAATCCTTGAGGATGTCCAGCGGCAGCGTGTGCGCATCGAAGCGCCTGCCCACGAGGCGTGGGCGCAGGAATTCTTGGTTCATGGTGTGCTCTCCTGCCAGATCGTCCTCTGTTCCCAATCTGCCGGGAAGCCCATGCGCTTCAAATCAATGGTGTGCTGTACCAGCAATGATTTCAGGCGCTGCTTCCAGTGGTGCTGCGGGCTGATGCCATCGAGCAGCCAAGCCAGCACGGTCAGCGTGTTGTAGAGCCGCCGGGAGTCCTGCTGATTCAGACTGGCCACCAGCGCGGGCGGGCGATGGCTGGGCAAACGGAAGGTGAAGGTAAATTCACGATTCCACAGGCGGCTGTGGTGTGCGCAGAAATTGCGGATGACACTGAGGTGATGCAGAAAGGACGTGAGGTTGGTTTCGTCCATGTCATAGCGATGCGCCACCGCATTGCGATCAGCGCCGTGGCGCAGGTTGCCGTACCACTTGGACAACTGGCCCAGCGTCATGATTTCGACCACGGCCCACAGTGGCGGCAAGGGCTCGTCGTACTTCTGGTAGTGGTGCTGCAGAAAGGTTTCGTGGCTCTTGCGCGCCTCTGTTTCCAGCTTCTGGCTTTGCTGGCTGTAGTCCCAATTGCGGGCGGGCTTCTTGAACAGATTGGCGTTCAGGTGTGCGTGTGGGCCGTAGCGGTGCGCGAGGGTGTAAGCCCAGCCTGTGCGCACGGAGACTTCAACGCGCTCGATGGCATCCAGTACCAGCAGGCGCAATTCGCGGTCGAACACATACAGGTTCAGGACATCGGCGAAACAGGTGCCGGGCTTGAAGGTGTGACTGGTATGGTCGGCTTCGAAAGGCAGCCAGTAGGCACCCAGCCGGTAGTAGTTGAGGTGCCCGAGGTAGTGAAGGGCTTCGGCGCGATCTGCGCAGGTCAATCCACGCTGGATCAACTGGTCGAGCTGCTGCTCGTGGGTGAGCGGGGGCTTGTTGAACTTCATTTTTCCGCCCCCGGAAAAAAGTAACCCCCCATGGTGCGCATCGTGGAGAGGCGTGGGGGGTGTTGTTGAGCGCAATTATACGCAAACGCATCGCTTTGCGCCAGAAAGAAACGGGCCGCCCGAACGCTGGTGTGGCCAAGCGTGCGCGCCATCATGCTGTAACCTCGCCCAGCAGGCGGACGATGTCGGCCTCCAACGCCTTGATTTCGCTCTCGATCACGGCCAGTTCGCGGGGTGGCTCGTAGCGGTAGAAGTGCCGGTTGAGCGGGATCTCATAGCCGATCTTGGTCTTGCTGTGGTCGATCCACGCATCCGGCACATGGGGCAGCACCTCACGCTCAAAATAGGCTTGGATGCTCTCCTTCAATGGCACGTTCTCGTTGTCGCGTAGCTCGGCATCCGGCTCAGTAACACCCTCGCGGTTGCGGCAGATGGCGGCGGTTTCGTCGCGCTCACTCAGGGCGCTGACCACGGCCTTGAGCTCCGGGGCTGACAGACGCACGTTGAGCTCCCGGTCCACCGGCTTGAGGCGATCCAGAAACATCTTGCGGTCGTTGATCTGCTCGGGGTGGCGCTTGGCAAATTCAGCCAGCAAGTCGCGGATTTGCTGCTGGCGCTGTTCACCAGCGGCAATGTCGATCAGGCGCGCGGCTTCGTCTTTCTTGGCGCTGGTGGCCAAGTTCTTGAACGCGGTTTCGTCTTCCAGTCGGGCCAGCCGTTCTGGCGTGGCGTGGAAGTTCAGGCGCAGGGGACGTTCGACGGTGATCTTGTGGTAGCCAAAGTCGTCGTTGTCGAACACCTTGCTGACCACGAGTTGCTTCCATTGCTGGCCTTCGGGAGTATCGCCCGTGGGGGCCGTGCTGGTGACGGTGACGACCTTACCATCCTTATCGAACAGCACCCAGCGACAGGCGCCTTTCTGAAACTGGCCGTGCAGGCCGGTGATGTCGCCGATGTAGTCGGGGTCTTTAGGCTTGTCGCTGGGATCGCCAATGCGGCGGCGCTTGTTGCCCAGGCTTTTTTCCATCGGCACCCAGTGGTTGCGGGCATCGATGAGTTGCACCTTGCCCTTACGGTGCGCTTCTTTGTGGTTGGTCAGCACCCAGATATAGGTGCTGATGCCGGTGTTGTAGAAGAGCTGGTCGGGCAGCGCGACCACGGCTTCAAGCCAATCGTTTTCGATGATCCAGCGGCGGATCTCCGATTCTCCACCACCGGCATCGCCGGTGAACAAGGGTGAGCCATTGAACACGATGCCGATGCGGCTGCCGCCTTCGGAAGCCGGGCGCATCTTGTCGATCATGTGTTGGAGGAACAGCAGCGCGCCGTCGTTGATGCGGGGCGTGCCTGCGCCGAAGCGGCCCTGATACCCCAGAGTGTCGCGCTCGTGCTCGATGTAGCGTTGTTGCTGCTTCCACTCCACACCGAAAGGCGGATTGGCCAGCATGTAATCGAAGCTGCGCTTCTGGCCCTGCTCGTCGCGGGCATGGGCATCCTTGGTGAAGGTGTCGCCCAATGCGATGTTGTCGGCATCCTCGCCCTTGATGAGCATGTCGGAGCGGCAAACGGCCCAGGCTTCGTCGTTCCAGTCCTGCCCGTAGAGATGCGGCTTGGCTTCGCTGTTGAGGTCGCGGATGTATTTCTCGGCCACCGACAACATGCCGCCCGTACCGCAGGCGGGGTCGTAGATGGTTTTGACCACGTGGCTGCGGCGCAGGTCTTGCTCCGGCGTAAGCAGCAGGTTGACCATCAGTTTGATGACTTCGCGTGGGGTGAAGTGCTCCCCGGCTTCTTCGTTGGATTGTTCCGCGCCGATCCGGATCAACTCTTCGAACACATAGCCCATTTGCATGGCCGCCTGGTCGGCAGACAAGCCGGAAAAGCTCAGGTCGAAGGTGGCGAATTTCTGGATGACCTGGAACAGCAGGTTCTTCTCGGCCATCTTGTTGATCTGCTCACCGAACTTGAAGTGATCAAAGATTGCGCGGATGTTGGGCGAGTAGCCGTTGATGTAGCTGTTGAGATTGGGCGCGAGGTTGCCGGGGTCGTCCAGCAAGGAGTTGCGCCCCTTCTGTGAAGGAGCCAGTTCCAGCTTGGACAAGCTATAGAACGGATACCCCGTGGCCGACTGCATCACGCTGCGGATGATGCTTTCTGGTTTGCCTTTGTACTGATTGAAGGTTTCCAGCGCCTGGGTCTTGGTGGGGGCCAGCAGGCAGTCGAAACGACGCAACACGGTGAGCGGCAAAATGACCTTGCGGTATTCATTGCGTTTGTACGGCCCGCGCAGCAGGTTGCAGATGCTCCAGATGTCATTGGCAAGCTGGCGGTGGGTTTCTGTATTCATTCGCTCGTTCCGTATCTATTTGGACTGTGGCCATGTCTTGTGATTGCGATCAATCCAGCACAACCAAAAATTCCGTGGCCAGCGCAATGGGCTGCGTTTCGCGGGCGTTCTTTTCAATCGTCACTAGGCCATAGCCTTCCATCATGCGCAGCGTGCGTGACAGATTGGGCACCTGCCGCCCGGTCAGCTCAGCCAGCTCCGTCAGTGACTTTGGCTTGCGCTCATGGATCAACCGCAGCATGGCGCGGTTGTCTTCTGACAGCACAGCGGCCATGGTGGCCATGGACGGAAACCACACCGTCGGGGCAAAGCGCCCATGGCCTTCTGCGACCGGTGCATCGGCGCGCCGGACTCCCACAACGCAGCGTTTCATCGAAAGTCACCTGATGGTTAGGTCATAGGCTCAGAAGTATATCAATGTGGCACAACTATAGACAGTGAATCAGCTTGGCCTCTTGATCGTTCAGCGCGTGAATGGTGGCGTCATCCACCAATCAAGGAGCCCCGCGATGAACACCAAGCCGCGCACTTTCCCTGAGGCAGGGGCGGAAAATTTGGTCATTCAATTCAATGCCAAGTACAACGGCAATGGGTGCCCTGTAGTCATTTCCAACGCATTGCCTGACCTGCACTGCAATGGCGACTCGCAATGCTTCCCCCTTTACCTTTACGACGAGGAAGCCCAGGAGCGGGCCAGTGACACGCCCGATGTGTTTGCGGCCCCCGCTTCCGCTGCCCAACGTCCACGCCGCGATGCCATCACCGATGCCGGACTGTCGCACTTCCAAGAGGTCTATCCGGGCGAACGCATTAGCAAGGAAGACCTGCTCTATTACGTGTACGGCCTGCTGCACTCGCCAGACTACCGTGAGCGCTACGCCGACAACCTGAGCAAAGAATTGCCGCGCATCCCCCGCGTCAAAACCGCAGCCGACTTCTGGGCCTTCAGCCAGGCAGGCCGCGACTTGGCCGACCTGCATTTGAATTACGAGACGGTGCAGCCCTATTCCCTGACGATCGAGGCCAAGGGGCCGCTGTCCGATGCCGATTACCGCGTGGAGAAGATGAAGTTCGCAAAGAAAAGCGACAAGACCCCCGTCATCTACAACGGCAAGATCACCCTGCGCGGCATCCCCGAAGCCGCCTGGGACTACGTGGTCAACGGCAAGGCCGCGCTGGACTGGATGATGGAGCGCCAGAGCGTCAAAACCGACAAGGCCAGCGGCATCGTCAATGATGCTAACGACTGGGCGATTGAGACCATGCGCAACCCCAAATACCCGTTGGAGCTGTTCCAGCGCGTGGTGACGGTGTGCCTTGAGACGCAGAAGATTGTTTCTGCGCTACCTTCTTTAAATATAGGCTCTTTTAGCGAAACGTATTGATAAGGTGCTCGGAGCAAAAAATTGCGTTGTTGATCATGGACTTACACGATCCCAACCGCCGCAGCGCCATCGTTCACATAAGTCATTGATTTGACTTGCAAAATTGTGAAAACGTGGCGGTGGGACTGGCATATCCATACGTTTCGCTAAAAGAGTCTAAATATATCCTGAATTCGTGATTGTGGATGAATAAATCTTGGAATTTGCTGGGCGGCAGCAGAAGCAATATAGACCAGCAAACCATGCAAAACCAATTTCTTCTCCTGGCCCTGGCGCCAGTCTTCGCATGACTGGTATTTGGTAAAACCATCGTAGTGGCGAACTAATTTCTCGCACGCTCAACGACCTCATCAATCGCCTTCTATTTGAACGCAATTTGCGAAGAGCCAAGGAACTGGGGATTGAACAAGATTTTCAGAATGCTTTTCGGGGGTTCAGTGGCTTGCAAGAGTGTCGTAGCATGCGGTGCGCATCGCCAAGACGCAGGCAGCCGGGAAAATCTAAAAAAACGCTGCCAAACTGCGGCGCTTGCCAGATGTAGGTAACGTGACTAACATTGCCCCGAGCGCGGAGTGTGCGGCCTGGCTGGACGAGCCCTTCCGCGCCGAGGTACTCGGATCGAAAGGAGCCCCCATGGGCCACACTCAAGTCAGAACCGTCACAAGCCGGGAGTTCGTGCACAACGTGAGCGCAGCCAAGCGCGCCGCATCCGAAGGGGACACCGTGATCATCACGGATCGGGGCGAGCCATCGCTCGCGCTCATCCCCATTGCCGAATACCGCCGTCTCACCAAGACCGACAAGAGCCTCGTCGAGCTGCTGCGCATGCCCGAAGCCGACAGCTACGACTTTGACGTGGAGCCCGTGCGCATCGACGCGAAGGATCTGGACGCGTGAGGCCCGCACCACGCAACTGGGAAACGAGATGCTGATCCTGGACACCAACGTCATTTCGGAAGCGCGCAAAAGCACCTGCCATCCGAATGTACGGGCTTGGTTAGCCGCCCAGACCACGGAGTATCTGTACATCTCCGCCATCACCGTATTGGAGATCCAGCGCGGCATCAGCCTGGCCGCGCAGCGCGGGGACGAAGCGCAGGCGGCGGTTTTCAATCGCTGGCTTGAAGAAATGGTGCTGCCGGCTTTCGCCGGCCGCATCCTGCCCATTGATCACGTCGTCGCCAGGCGGTCGGCTAAGCTGCAATGGGTAGATTCCAGGGACTACCGCGACCCCTTGATTGCCGCAACCGGCCTCGTTCATAGTGCGGCCGTGGTCACGCGCAACATCAAGCATTTCGAGGCCACCGGGGTTCGACTGGTCAACCCATGGGAATTTCTCCCCGAGAAAACATGAAAATCAGCAGCGTGCAGCGCGGATTTCTCGCATGAGGGTGAGATAAGGGAAAAAGCAGGTGTGCTCCCATGCAGGGTGCACCAAAAAAAACCCACCCCCGCTTGCGCGAGAGGTGGGTCGAGGCTGGCATTTCAACCGTGCAGCAGCTTCTTGGCCAGTGCCACTTCCAGGCTGTCGCCCGAGTCGTTGAGCACGTCCAGACCGCTGTCTGGCATGTCGCCCGACGTGGACTGCGACACTGCGATCTTCTTGCCCATGAGCCTCAAGCAGTCCATTTGCGTGGTGCCCGCATAGCCCAGGTACAAGACCTTCACCGGCAGCTTTTGACCAATGCGCCATGAGCGCCTGGATGCCTGCTGGACGGTATAGACGTTGTAGCCCGATTGCATGAACACGATCGTTGGGAATTCCAGCAAGTCCAGGCCGGTTTTCACGAGCTCGGGGTTGCAGATCATCACGTCGATACCGCGCTCCACCTGGTCGGCCACCCAATCCTCGCGGCGGGCAGCATCGACGCTGGCGCGCAGCACTCCGACCTTCAGACCTTCCTGCTCCAGTTGCGACTTCAACCGGGCCGTGGTGTCACGGGTGCCGGAATAGATCGAATAGGCCAGGACTCTGCGGCCGTGGGCCTTTTCTTCCTTGCAGATGCGCAGCAGCTCCAGCTCCTTGGGCGAAGATTCACCTTCAGAAAACACGGCCGGCTGCGAGTACAGCACCTTGCGGGTACGCGGATGTTGCACGGTTTCAAAGCGGAACGCGCAATCTGGCCAGGCCAGCAACACGTTCATCACGACACCCAGCAGGCTGTTGTCGTGCAGTACGAGGGCATGCTTCAACTCCTGCACCAGAATGCTCTGCATGCGGCGATAGGCCTCGCCCTGCACTTCCGTCATGGGCACCTCCAGGAACTGCTCTTCGTAGGGCGGCAAGACCTTCTGGCCAATGTCGCGCAGTTTCAGGAACACGGTGGTCGGAAGCACGTAGCGCATGATGCCGACCGGGCCGAACCCTGGGGCCTTGCTGGTGCGAACCGTCATCTGCTTTCCCTTGGCCGTGCGGTGCGAGGGGCCGCTGGACTCCTTGTACACGTCCTTGAGCACGCCATGCTCACGCATGAAGGCCATGGCCGCATTACCCATGGAGCCGGTCTTGGCGGGTTTGAACCCGTCTTCGATCATGCTGCCCGGATCGAGGCGCCACAGCAGATGAAACAGATCGTCGGCATAGCCGCCCATCAGCGTGCCAGTCAGCAGCAGCGTTTTTTGACACTGGCTGGCAAGCACCCCCATGGCCTGGCCCTGGGCCGAACCCTCGTTCTTGTACTCGTGCCCCTCATCGACCACCAGCAGGCCAAAGTAGCCGCGCGGCAGGTAGCGCTTGATGAACTCGGTGGCCTGGTAGCCACCTTCTCCGATGCTGAACTCAAAGTTGGCGAGGCTGCGCTCCATGCGCGCGGCCTGCCGGTCACTGAACACCAGCTCACCGTTGTCGTCCATCAGGTTTACGAACTCATAGACGTTGTCACCCAGCATGTCGCCAAGCGCCTTCTCCCCGAAGATGGAGAGCAGGCGTCGGGCGGTCTTGTCGCCAATGGTGGGCATCTGCTTGAGGGCAGACAGCACCAGGTCGTACATGGACTCGATCGGCTTGCCGGCGCGCATCAGCGTCCACAAGGCGCTGCCACAATGGAGGCACTTGAGACGCCGGTCGCCCAGGGTGGCCTGGGCGAACTCGGACGACACGGGCATGGGATGCCCTTCATCATCCTCACGGGTGATCGGTGCCATGCAATCAGAACAGGCTGCCACGGTGAACGTCTGTCCATCGACGCGCTGCTTGCGCGTGATGAACGACGGCTTCCAGTGAAAACCCATGCGCATGCGCACCCGTCCCAGGATGAAGAACTCGGGCTTGCCGGTTTTCACCCCCAGAGCGTCGCGCAGCATCAGCAGCTTCCTCAGCGTATCCGCACCGTTCAAGATCCAGACCTTGGCGTCCGGCACGGTATCGAGGATCTCGCGCCGCCACTTGTAAACCAGGTGCGGCGGCGAGATGACCAGGGTACGCGGGTGCGTGCGTTGCATCACGGCCGCCGCGCAGATGGCCATCATGGTCTTGCCCGTGCCCATTTCCGCGTTGATGACGGCTGCAGGCCGGTTCTCATCGACCAGCAGCTTCACCGTGGCATGCACGGCATCGGCCTGGGCCTTGAACGGCTGGCGCTTGAGTCCGTCAAGAATGGCCTGGCGCGCGTTCCAAAGTGTGGTTCTCTCATCGATGGCCGGATCGAACACCGGAGGGTTCTGCGACTTGACCTGCTCCAGCAGGCCGTCGCCAAATTCTTCGATGAACTGTGCCAGTGCCAACTGCGGCCCGGATTCACCGTTTCCGGTGTCCTGGAGCTGCTGCTGTGGATCGGACAGGGCCTGTTCGAGTTGGCCGCCGACAGTTTCACATTCCATGTTTTCCATTTCGACTCTCCTTCAGTTAAAAAAACGGAGAGCCAGCACGGGGCCGGACTCCCCGCACGGGTTGATGAAAAATGCACCCACCTGCGTGGGCGCCGATGCTCAGGCGGCGATGGCCTCCTGAATTCGAGAGGCCTCGACCGACTGGTGGCCGAGGCTTGCCTGCAGTGCTGCACCGCCCTCCTCCAGCCGCAGAACGCCCATGCGGACGCTGCTGCTGATGAAGGCGGTGAAGTGGTCGCTGAGACTGACGCGCATCGCGGTCATGTTTCCAAGGGCTGGATACAGCCTGCTATCCAAGGCCTGGATGGCCTGCTTTTCCCGGCACCACTGGAACACCGGCTCGCGCCAGTGCTCTTGCAGCGCCACGGGCGAGAGCAGGTTGACCAGCTGCCACAGTCGATGGCGATAGTCCTCGGCCTGCTCAGCACTGCGCCTGGCCGCCGAGGATGAGTGCAAGGCCCAACCGATGCGATTGGCGCGGTCGGGTGAGCGCATGCCTCTGTCAAACAACCACATCTGGTTCAGCGGGCCAAACAGGTTCTGCCGAGGCAGCTTGCCGGCGTGCTTGTCCAGGCGCTTCACATCCCCCACATCGACACGGTGGCGCTCGCCATCCTTGCCGACCAGGTGAATCTGATTGACGCCACGCTGGGAGGCCCCCAGCTCGAACGCGGCGAGCATCTGCATCAGCACACCATCGCGGCCATAGACCGACAGGAACATCAGCCGCCCCTCGCTGTCGCGCAGGCAGGCATCGGCCCAAATGTCGGAGAACTCCTCGATTTGATAGAGCGTGTGGTTCAGCATTTCAGGCTCCTTGCGTTGCCTGACATGCATAGAACTGCTCGACCCTGGCCAGGATGGTCTGCAGGTTTTCCAGTACCCGCCCGTGCTGCGAGTTGACCCGGGCCTCCGTGATGCGCGGTGGTTGGGACACGGCGAGGGTTTCGCTGTAGTCCCCATTGCCGCGGGTTCCAAAGCGGAAGGCTAGGATGCCGTTCTCGCGCGTGTGACAGGTCGCGCAACTCGCCAGGCCGTGCTCGTTCTGGCGCTTCTCTGTGATGATGCGCAGCACCTGGTTGTTGCCCATCTCGATCAGGGACAGGCCCGTCCAGCCATAGGCGGTGCGGTAGTAGGACGTTTGAACTTGTTGAACCGGTTGAACTTGCATGGTGACTCTCCTTGGATTGCAGGCGGAGTCACCTCCCCACGGGGAAGTGATCCCCGCCAGGGTTGATGGAAAAATTCAGGCCTTGCTGTAGTAGGCCTCGACCTTTGAACGAATGGCGTCAATGCGTGCAATGACGGCCGCGTGCTGCTCACGCACGGCTTTTTCCGTGATGCGCTTGGGGCTTGTCAGCTCCAGGCGCTCGTAGAAATCGCCCGTACCGGCCAGGCCGGCGGCGTGCGATTTGAAGCCACGCCCGTCGTGCCGCCAGACGGCGGCCCGAGTGGACAGGCCGTTGCCGAATGCACGCCGGCTGGTTTCGATGATGAGTTCCTGGTTGCCAGGCATCTCGACCGTGGTCTTGCCGTTCCAGCCTTGGCTGTCGCGGAAGTAGGTGGTTTGCATGAGGGCTCTCCTTCAAAAAAATGCCGGATAGCCCTGCCCCATCGGGGAAGGAATTCCCCGGCGGGTGGTGGTTGCAGAAGTACCCGGCCAGCTTGCGCCGGCCTGCGCGTTTTCAGGGTTGAACGCGCGTTGAGACCATCATCCTTTTGGTCAGATGGTTTCCCCGAGCGTCCGCCATGCGGCGGGCGCTCGGGGAACCCATCGGGTTCCCAGTGGGTTGAAAGGAAGTTGAAAGGAAGGTTCAGCGGCTGACGCTCAGGGACGACTGCAATGCCTGCAAGCCATCCCTTACCATCCAGAACAGGGTTTCATAGTCATGGCCATCGGGCACCTTCTCCGAGCGATTGAGTTCGTCGTTGAAGGCCTGCACCTGGCGCAGCAACCTGTCTGCCCGGTGCTGCGGCGAGTCGGCCGGGCTGTCGCTGTCGGCCTGGGGTTCGGATGAAGAACCGGAACGCTTGCCGTATTTCGCGCCCATGCGATCACGGATTTCCTGGGCGCAGCGCACCCAGGCATGGCCGGAAATCAAAGGGCGGTCGATCGTTTCGGGATCGACCTCCGCCACTGCCTCGGCGCGCTTCATGATGGCGTCGATGATGAAGACCTGCGCCAGCGCCCCGCTGTTGTTGAAGTTCATCAAATCCACGATGAATTCGACGTTGGTCAGAGAAGTACCGTTGTTCATTTGCAAGCTCCAAAAATGCGTGTGAAGCCTGCTGCCCTGCGGGGAAACAGGCCCCACGGGGTTGAAAGAGAAGTGCGTTGTGCCTGCCGGTCAGTCGGCGCGATCCACCAGCTTGTCCGCAAATGCTGCCAGCGCCCTCGCCTTCGCAGCCTCACGTTCGCCATGCAGCACCAGCGCGTGGTGCCTGCGCACCTGGTCGCGCCAGGACTGGCATTGCACGGGAGTCATGTCCAGGAATTCCAATGGACAGCTGTAGTAGCAGGGGCCCATGGCCTCCTCCAGGGTCTTGTAACCCCAGCCATAACGATCACAGTCCAGCAGGTCACACCTGATGAAGTCCAGGTATTGCCCGGCCTTCAGGTGGGCGACACCATCCTGCAGCGCGGTTATGCGTACCACCGACCACAGCACGTTGTCGCAATCGGCGTGGCGCAGCGTCTCCATTCGGGCAGCTTCATTTCCGCGCAGCTGCAACAGGCCAGCGATCAATTCCGTGCGGCTGAGCCCTGTAAATAGCCATCCCATGGCGGTTCTCCTTTACAAAAAAATGCCGGAGAGCCGCCCCTGACCGGGACAGACTGCCCCGGCGGGTGGTTGATGAAAAATACCCGGCCAGCTTGCACTGGCCTGACGCGCTTTCAGAGTTGAGCGCGCCTTGAAACCGTTCCATGGTTTGATGCAGAAGGTTTCCCGAAATGGCCTGGTGAAAGCCATTTTGGGAACCCCTCCAAAAGGGGTGGGGATGAATCAGCGTTGCAAAGCGCTCATCGCCAGCATCGGCTCCTGAGACACGATTTTCAGCAGTGCCGAGGCCGGCCCCGTGGGGGTTCGCCTCTGTTGCTCCCAGTTTTGAAGTGTCTTGATGCTGACATGCATGAGGCTGGCAAAGTCACCCTGAGACAAGCCAGTGCGCTCGCGCACCTTCTTGACATCCAGAGAACTCATCGTGAAGCGGCGCGAAGGCTCGGCTTCGCCTCGCTTGATCTGGCCAGCTTCTTTCAAGCTCTGCACGAGATCGCCAAATAGCGTGCTATCCATGGCACAGCTCCTTTACAAGTTCCCGCAAAATCGCCGTTTCGCGGTCGGTTAGATTGTCTTTCTCGGATTTCGGATAGACCAGCAACATGAAGATCTGCCCGTCTTCTTTAAGCCAGTAGTAGATGACACGAACGCCGCCACTTTTTCCCTGACCTTCCAGTCCAAATCGCATCTTCCGAATTCCGCCACCAGCTTTGATGAGTGCTCCCCGCTGAGGGTCGTCGAGCAGCTCACGTTGCATGGCCGCGTACTCATCGTCGGACATGAGTTGCAAAATCTGGCGGGTAAAAACCGGCGTTTCGATGAACTCCAGCGCGTTCATATTGTACGCCAGTGGCGGACTTGCATGAAAAGCATGATGGCTCCTTTCAAGAGAAGCCACGCCCTGGTGGGGGATGGCCCCACGGGGTTGATGAAGATGGATACCCGGCCAGCTTGCACTGGCCTGACGCGCTTTCAGAGTTGAGCGCGCCTTGAAACCGTTCCATGGTTTGATGCAGAAGGTTTCCCTGAAGGGCCTGGTCAAGGGCCACTCAGGGAACTCATCTGCGATGAGTTCTTTGAGCCTGCATTGTGCAAGCCCTCTTTGGTGCCGGTCAACTGATCTTCACGATCTGCCCCAGCCGGTCGCCCGGCGTGAAGTCGATCGCGTTGATCACAGGCACAAACCTGTCGAGCATGGTGACGGTCTCCGTCACGTTGCCGTTGTCATCGACCTGGGTGGCCACCGTGCGCTCCTTCTTTTTAAAAGTGTCGCCCTTGATCAGAAACACACGACCGTCCTTGCTCTCGATGCGACCGGTGACCTGTCCGGCGGCAAGCGCCAGGGCCAGGTGCCACTTGGTCATATCGCGCAATGGCCTGCGATGCTCCGATTTGGCCTGGCTGAACGTGGTGTCGAACCCCGTCCACAACAGGCTGTTTTGCCACCGATCGAGCTCTTGCGCGAGCTGCGGCCCATCGAGACGCACGGCACGGAAGTCGAACTCCGAGCCATAGGCCACCGATGGAACCACATAGCGCTCCTGCGTCCACTGCCTGGGCAGCTCCTGGTTGTTCAGCTCGCCGGCCTGGGCGCGTGTCAGCATGTCCAGCACGTCCTTTCGGGGGTGGCCAGGCTTGCACTTGGCTCCCACGATGACGCATTGCTTGAACTGCTGCTCGGGCGCCATGAAAAACCGCAGGTCGGTGAAATTGCGCGCCAGGTAGGTGCGGATTTCATCGTCAAGGGCGTAGTGCGGAATGATGTACACCAACACCCCGCCGATCATCAACAGCGGTGCGGTTTTCTTCAGAAAAGTGCGCTCCAGCCGTTCGGCCCGCTCGTTGGTGTCCGAAGCCACGGCTCCAGTGGCGTTGTCCTTCAATCCAAACCCATAGGGCGGATTCAGGAACAGCAGGCCCACCGTTCTCGGCTTGATCACCACGTCATGGATGTCCGAATGGATCACGCTCTGCACGATGGTTTTCGCGTGCCAGGCACGTTCCTGGTCAAACTCGACACCGTAGGTTTCGATGAATGGCCCGTGGGGCCAGCTGTTGCACAGGCCCTGACACAGGTCAGCCAGGGCAGCGCCCTCGCCGCAACACGGATCGAGCATGCGGATCGTCCGCCCCTCACATGGCACACCACCCGACAGGTCGGGAATGAGCATGGGGAGGATGCGGCTCAGGGTCTCCCCGTCGGTCGGGAAGTAGCCGTTCTTGATGAAATTGCGCGCCAGGCGCTGGAAGATCAAAGCCATGGGGTTCTCCTTGGTTGTGGACAGGAGACACCCCTGACGGGGAGTTGCCCCGTCCGGGTTGAAAAAACTGTAACTTCAGCTATCCGTCAATCAAAGACGGGATCAGGCTCAGTATTGAAGCCGACGACTTCGAGGGCTAGGCGAAAGGCTTCATCAAGCCCTTCCCACGCAACGCTTCCGCCTCTGGCCTCGCCTTCTTCATAGGCGGCGATCAGCGCCTCACAGGCTTTGATTGCCTTGCGCTTGCGCCGTAGTTCCACGACTGAAAAACGAGGAACGAAGTCACCTTCGATTTCGATCGCCTCGAACTGCAGCACGCCGCCATCGTCTTCTTCGAAATCGTCACAGAGCAATGGCATCTCCTCACTGTCGTCCCAAAGTGAGCCGTCTGTGGCAGCCGCGTCGGCGATGCAAATCGCTTCCTCGGCGCTGTTGGCAGAGATCCCTACGGTCACGTCATGACGGTAGGGCAAGGTGTAGCTAACCTCAAATTTCTTCATGTTGATCTCCTGGTTTGAACAAGCGGAGACAGCACCCCATGCGGGATGCCTGGCCCCGCATGGGTTGGTGGTAGAAAGACTCAATACTCAGATGGGAGCAGCAAGGTGGTCACCGAGCGATCCCATTCGGTGATGATCCAGATCTTGGTAGTGGCGTTGATCTGGTAGGACGACATGATGCGACCGCCATGCTTGACGGCACGGTTGTTGGTCGCGCAATCCTCGGCGTCCATCTCGCCCCAGTCGCCCGAGACATGCCGGAGCACTAAGGGGGCGGGCCTGAGCAGCCCGTTTCCGACGAGGTCGCAGACGCCTTCGGTCATGCAGATGCTGCCGAGCTCAAACAGCGGACGCCCGAATGCAAAAGACGCGTTCATAGAAGCGGACATGGTTGTCTCCAAAAGGAAAGTGGGATGCCCGCACCCGTTCGGGGCAGGAACACCCCGGGGGTTGAAAGAAAGGAAGGCCCGTGCAGCGCCGAAGCGCCGCGAACGGGCAGGTCAGAACGACTTGGGCAAGCCTGCCTGTTTGAGCACCGCGTTGGCGGTGTGGCGAGACTTGATCTTGTGGTCAACCGGGAAGCGAGTCCCGGTATGTGGCGAGTACCAGATGTCGTGATCGCCCTTGCCAGGACGCTCGAAACGACAGCTGGCAGCGCGCAGCAGCCGGATCAGCTCCGGCGTAAAGCTGGCGCCCATGGACTCAATGGAGCGCGCGTGAAGTGATGCCCCAGCGACGCGCCATCAGCTCATAGGTAACCGCATCATCCATCGCTACGCCATTGGCTTCGAGCAGCTCAGGCACCAGGTGGTGGAGCTTCTCTGCCAGGGCTTCGAGTGAGGCACTTTCGGTGGCAAGACCCGGAACATCGTCCGAGGTTGCCACCCAAACGCCCGCCTCGTCGTCCCACTCGGCGTGAATGAGATAGGGCTTTTGCATGGGGCCAGTATAGGCCGGCATGCACAGTGCAAGTGCCATAAAACACCTCCTTGAACAGGTGGTGGACAGGTGCCCCGGAGGGGCAGCCCATCCGGGTTGATGAAAGCGAAGCCAGTAACGCTAGAGCGGTTGCCAGCAGCGCGACCACATCTCAAAGCCGAACGGCTGCCTAAAGTTGGGCAGCTGCTCGGCCTGTGGCATCTCGGCCTGGAGTTCGGGCACAGCGCTTTCGCTGGCAAGGCCCGGAACAGTGTCGGAACCAGCCACCGATGCACCAGCGCCGTCCTCCATGCCATCGGTGAGGCAAGATTTCTGCGTTAGATCAGTACTCATGAAACACCTCCTTGGTGCAGTGGATGGACAGGTGACCCGGAGGGGCCAGCCCGTCCGGGTTGATGAAGTTGGAGAATTGCCTCGATCGCCAGGGCGACCGGCTGTGTTTACAAGGCTGAACACAGCGCAAAACCATCATTCGGTTGGAGGGATGGTTTCCCACAGCGCCCTGCCCTGCCTATGTGCGGGCCCGGCGCTGTGGGAACCCATCCGTGGGTGGGTTCCGGGTTGAGGGTTAGACCAAGCCTTGCTCGGCCAGGCTCAATACCTGCATCGGCGTGACGATGAAGTGATCGAGCAGCCGGATGTCCAGCATCGCCAGGGCTGTTTTGAGGGTCTGCGTCAGCGCCTCATCTGCGCGGGATGGGGTTGGATCGCCACTGGGGTGGTTATGGGCCACCATGACGGCCGCGGCTTCATGACGCAGCGCCCCGATGGCAAGCTCGCGCGGATACACGGAGGTCTGTCCCAAGGTGCCGCGAAACAGCGTTTCAGCATGCAGCAGTCGGTGATGGCTATCCAGGTACAACACCACGAATTCCTCATGTGGCAAGGTGCCCATGCGAATCCGCAGGTATTCCTTGACCGCCGTCGGGGTCTGCAGAGCCGGTCCGTGATGCACCCTGGCCAGCAGCCGCAGCTCGGCGGCATTCAGGATTTCGACATCCGACGCCGGCCTGTAGCAGCCACCGGCCTCGGCCACCAGCAGCGGCGAGTTCTCTTCAGCGCAAGAGACGATCGAATTGATGAACATGGTGCTCTCCAGTCAAAAATGGACGGAGGACACCCCCGGCAGGAGCGTCGCCCCATCCGGGTTGTTGAAATGAGTGATACGGGAATCGGCCCATGCGATGGCACACTGTCGGCCATGGCCGATCGCACGAAACTGATACCCATCCAGGGTGGCAATGCCGCCCAGCAGGTCGATTTGACCGAACTGCTGGAGGACATGGACTTGAGGCAGGCCCTGCCCCGGCTCAGAGCGCTATCGCGCCGTCGCAAGCCGGCGGCCAATTCCGTTCTTGCAGTAGTTGGCGCAGGGACTGCGGAAGCTCCCGCGCCAGATCCCGGCGAGCCAGACAGCGGCGCACCAGCCTGACGGCCGAGCACACTTCGTTGGGTGCAAAGCGCTCGCGCGCCTGCTCCAATTGCTGCCAGTCCTCGTCGGATGCTCGGCTCAGCCACTCGTTGAAGATGCTGTGAAACAGCATTCGCTCTTGCGCGTCGGCAGTCAGGGCAAAGATGTTGAAGGTCATCGTCGTCTCCATGAGAAAAAACGGGGACGACCTACCCCGCACGGGGATTGGCTGTCCCCAGGGGGTTGATGAAAATGCAGTCCGGCTGCAGTGCCGGACGAACTCAGCGGGAACGCAGTCGGTGTTCCCAGCCTTCTTCACGCAAGTCCCAGAGCAGTTTCTGGAACTCGCCTTCGAGCCTGTTGGCCATGTCGGGTGGTGTGCCCAACTCGGTAAACGCCTCGAAGATGTGCAGCTCAGGCCAGGGCATCTCGCGCCTGAGCATGACGGGCCTCAGATAGTCGAGCACTTCATGAAGCGCCCTGTCCACCTTGTAGGCCGTATCGTGGGGCTTGCCGGCCGCCACCAGGGTTTTGTAGAAATCGACAGCCATGTCATGCCGCCAGCTTGATCACCACGGCGATGATGATGCCGGTGGAAGCCAGCATCGCACCGAACATCTTGATCGTGAGATCGTTGATGACCTTGTGAAGCTCGGCCACGATTTCAGCCCGAAGCACTTGCCCGTCCGCTTTGCTCAGAACTTGCTCTCGCAAATCCCGAACATCGCCGCGCACGCCTTCGACGCCGTTATCGACCATCTGTTTCATGGCTTGTTCCACCTCGTTGGCGTTATCGGAGGGGATGCCCGCTCGCGACAACGAACCGTAAACAGTCAAATGAGACACGCTCATCAGTCTACTCCTTGCATCGAAAAATGCAGGGCCTGGCCCTTGCGAACAGGCGCCCGCAAGGGTTGATGGAAATCACAGTTGTACCCGGTAGGCTTGCGCCGGCCCGCGTGTTTTCAGGGTTGAACACGCCTTGAGACCATCTTCGGTTCGGGTCAGATGGTTTCCCCCAGTGTCCGCCACGCTGCGGGCACTCGGGGAACCCATCGGGTTCCGGGCTAGAAACGATTGCTTGAACTGCACCCCCTCACTGCGGCCCGTCATTGCTCCGAGGAGCTGGGGCGGCAGGTGGATCACCGAAGGCGGGGGTCGAGGTGACCAATAAAAGGCGCGAGGGTCAACGGTGCGGTTTGGCTTTCACCGCACACCGCCCATTCGCAAAGCTGCGGACGCATGAGGTCGCCGCCACCCTGCTAGGACATCTTCCCGCGGCATGCCGGGAGGCTGGCCTCTACACCCAACGGACGATGTAGAGGTCAGCCCACCGCTAGGCGGGCTGGAGGCGGAACCCTTGCGGGCTCCCCTTCCTGTCAACTGGTAAAGAGCCAGGTCTGCTGCTTGGCATCGAAGCGATAGCCACGCTGCCTGAGCATTCCTGCCTGCTGTCTCAACAAGGCCCGATCCACGGAGGCATCGAGCTTGACGGGCATGGCCCGCTCCATGGCCGACCAGGTTTCTTCATCGAACAGATCGTTTGCAGGTTCAGATTCATCCGCGTCCTGTACGGGTGCGGCTTCCTCCTTGGACTTCTTGAACTTGTCCCAGCGCTTGTCGCGGGGCTCTTCCTGGACGGGTGGCTTCTGGATGGCGGGTGCCGGCTGCGGCTGCTCTTCCAGGGGATCGGGTTCAACGATTTCCTCGGACACCGGTCGTTGATCTTCGGTCAGCACCTGCACATCGCGCAGGCGTGCCCGAATCTCCGTGACGGCCTTGCCGTAGGCGACATACTGGCCCATGTAGATTTCGTCGATCCACACGGTCGCCTCGTAGGTGCCCTCGTCGAACTGGTCGAGCAGTGATTCCTTGACCTTGAACTCACCGAAGTCGGTGGACAGGTCGGCAATACAAAACGGGCCATTGCGGCCGTTGATGCGCTTGACGCGCAGGGTGGCATTTTTGACTGTGATCATGGTGGTGTGCTCCTGGTGAAAAAACACGGAAGCACTCCACGCACGCCCCTCGCGGGGCATGAGGGCTGTCCCGTGAGGCTGGAAAAAATAGAAGATACCCAGACCGCTTGCGCGGCCTGGGCTCTCCGAGGCTTGGAGTTACTGACAGGCTTGCGACCTGGCAGTTCTGGCGACGCAACAGCGAGTGTGTGTGCAGTTCGAGGAGGCGTGCCGAGGGTACCCCGACGCTTGCGCGCGTGCCCACTTCAGGGGTTGATGGGCCTCATACGCCAGCAGTGCTGGCCCTGGTTATTCAAGTGACACCAGTAAACACTCGCAAAGCGATCTAAGGATATGCGCTGGGCATCAGAAAATCAAGACTGACTGACTGGATGCGTTGCAAGACCAAGGTTTCCACGGATTGCTCATGCTCGACCTGGTGTGTGGCTGTACGGTTGTCCGGCCGCATCCTCTGCGCCCACCTCGGCGATCAGGTCGTCTGCGACCGGGTCGCGCGCACCACCGGCGGCAATGTGCCGGTTGTACCAGGTGGAGATCAACTCACCCAAGGCGTCTTCGTCCTGGCCCATGAAAAAGCCGTGAGGCAGACCGCTCTCACGCTCGATGAGCTCGATCACGGCGGTGTCAAAAGACACGTCTCCGGTGCCGGGGTCGCGGGCTAGGTGCAAATCGGCAAATGACACGCCTTCAGGAATACTGATGGGGACGATTTTCTTCATGTGCGCCTCCACGCGCTGCGGTATTTCGCGCACCCAGCGCGCCTTGAGGGCGGCCGGGACGCGCAGGTGAATGACGGTGCCTGTCATACGTAGTATCGGCGCACGTGCAGCCCATACTTTAAACCGCAGCCCTCGTTTGCCTTTGTATAAGCCCTGGCTCCTGCGTAGTCCTTGCCAAAGCTGCAGATGAGATTGCCGTTTGCGTTCACTACGTCATGTCTCGCGCTACAAGATGACGTAAAGATCCGCACGTACACATCCTCTCCCAGCAGATCGGCCAGGTAGTCGCGCTGGGTGCGGTACGGGCGGCCGGTAGCGGGATCAAAAACCGCGCCGTCACCTTGGGCTTTGTGATAGCCGCCGGTCATCGCGATGATCTTATCGCTGCCGACATATACAGATTGCCCCTGGGGCTCCTCCGCGATCCACAGATCCCCGTCGTCGGCCAGCAGCAACCACGTCATAACGCAGCTGTAAGCGGCCATTGCCTCGCGGGCGTGGCGGCGCAAAGTCTTGCGGTTGGCAGGGGTGGCGTTGATTTTGGTCAAGATGTACTCCTGGTGAAAAAAACACGGAAGCACTCCACGCACGCCCCTCGCGGGACATGAGGGCTGTCCCGTGAGGTTGGAAAAAATAGAAGATACCCAGACCGCTTGAGCGGCCTGGGCTCTCCGAGGCTTGAAGTTACTGACAGGCTTGCGACCTGGCAGTCCTGGCGACGCAACATCAAGGCTGCATGCAGGCAACACTAGGGTTCCATGCGTTGCGTCCATGCGCGGCTGCGATGCGCTGCATACGCCTGGTCAGCGGTCAGGAAATACTCCACCGACTCGCGGGACACTGGCCCATCCTGATCGCAAGTGCCAAGGTAGTAGCCCGCCCGCGACTGCAACACCTGCAGTGGCAGGCACTTGTTGCAATACTGCCAGGCCAACAGGCCATGCGCAGGGGTCTGTGGGTGTTGTGGCTCTGTCATCTGGTACTCCGTTCGCTTCAAAAAACCAAACCCCTCGATTCGCCACGAAGGCGAATGCGAGGGGTCTGGTCGTGGCGCTGAGTTTCAGGCTACGGCACGAGCAACATAGTCGGCGCCCTGGCGGACGGTACGACCGGCAGCGTATCCACCGTTGTAGGCGGGACGCTGGCTGGCAGGACGTGCTTGCGGCGGACGAGCAGCCGGCTGGACACGTTCCTGGATGCGCTCGGGACGCTGGCGTTGAGGTTCACCCTCGGCCACCTGCGGCGCAGTGTCGCGTTGCAGCCCTTCACCCTGTTCGACCGGTTGCGCCGCTGGCGAACCCTGCTCCAGCTCCGGGGGAGCGGATTGCAGGTCGTCAACGGGCTGGTCGGCTTCGGGATCGCGCCGGTACACGTTTTCACCATCGATGGTGATACTGTTGATCAGGAGCAGGCGACCCTTGATGAGTGCTGCCATCTCCTTCTCGCCAGTCTTGCGACCATCGCGCTCACGTACATCGCGTTCGTACATGTGGGGATAGATGTCCCCAATGCGGAATGCGATGAACACCTTGCGCTTTTCCTCGACATCCACCTTCAGGCGCTCGACCATCTCGATGGCCTCGCTGCCACTGACCCGCAGGTCGAAGTAGGTGTAGTCGGGGCTCTCCGCATTGCCACGAATGGCAGACACGGAACAGGCAAGGAAGGGTTCGGCACGGCGGCCGGCGTTGCGACGAGGTTCAACCCAGCGGACACGGTTCACGTATCCGACGCCATTGACATGCAGGTTGAAATGGTTGGTTTGTGCGGAAGCAGTCATCATGATCTCCAAAAGAATGGACTTAGGAGATCACGCAGCCCGACACCGACCGTGAGGCCGAGGACAGGAATACGCAAAATCCCTGTCCGGGTTGCAACGAAAATACTCTGGCACCGACCTTGGGAGTCAGTGCGTGCGCCTTTCAAGAGTTGAGACGCTGCGTGGTGCCTTGCGGCATGTCACGGGACGAAAGCTATATGGTTCGGGGAGCGATGTCAAGAGTCGTCTTCGACGCCCACACCGTGGAGCCAACGCCATGAACCGCACCCTGCCCTCAATCTGGATCAGCACCGCAGCGGACTATCATCCCGCGCTCAAGACAGAAGAGCGTTTCCTGAATCTATAGGTGCCGCTCGGCATCTTGCCGTTGGTGCAGCACGCGGATAACGTCCAAGTGATCGGGGTAGTCCAGAAAATAGACCACGTGCGAGCCGCATAGGTATTTCTGCAGGTTCGGCAACACGGAGGGGCGGCCTTGCTTTGTTCCTCGGGCTAGCGCATAGCAGGCATCCCGAATTGTGTCGGTGTAGCTGTCAGCCTGGTCTGGCCCCCACCTGTCCGCGCTGTAGTCCCACATCTCGCCAATGTCCGCCTCCGCCGCTGGCGAAAACGCGATGACCTTCATTGCGCTTGAAATCCTGCACGCTTACGGGCCTTAAAAGCCTCAAAGTCGAACGGGTGCGGTTCGCCAGATTCAAGGCCGGCACTCAGCGCATCTTGTAGCGCCTTCACCCTGGTTTCATGCTCTTCAAGCAGTCGCAACCCTGCCCGGATTACATCGCTTGCGGAACCATAACGCCCGCCCTGCACTTGGGAATCAATGAAGCTGGTGAAGTGTTGTCCGAGGGATACGGAGGTATTTCTCATGGATTTTCTCCTTGGCTCGGTACCATTTTATACCAATAATTGGTATTTATCGTACTGCCACACCTCCAACAGATCAAGGATCAACAGCTGTAATCCAACCCTGGCGTGAGCGTCCGTGGATACTCGACCCCGCCAGCGAGGAAGGCGCATAGATCGAAGCGCTCATCGAAGCCTGGGAGCGCAAGCACTGCCCCCTGGAGCCACTCGAGCCCTTCGAGGCCATCAAATTCCGCATGAACCAATCGGGCCTGACGGTGG
The DNA here is from genome assembly GCF_030503915.1 of Diaphorobacter sp. C33. NCBI lineage: Bacteria > Pseudomonadati > Pseudomonadota > Betaproteobacteria > Burkholderiales > Comamonadaceae > Diaphorobacter > Diaphorobacter sp. C33. The sequence goes on along the minus strand of NZ_CP129980.1, from coordinate 1,064,662 downwards.
CCGACATCGCGCCCTACAGTGGATCACGTCAGCGGGGGTATGAAGTGCTCAATGGCAAACGTCCACTCACAGTGCTCATGATCCGACGGATTTTGACGCTGGGCTTGCAGGCCCAGTCACTGGTGGGAAGCCCAGAGCCAGTTCGGGCCTGACCCACCCCCGCTCAGTCCGCCCTACCGCTCTTTACTATGCCCCACCTCGATCCTGCGCAGCCGCAGTGCATCGCGGTGCAGTAGTTCAGGGCTATGCTTCGTATTCCAGCGCCAGTGGCTCGGCGTCCGAGCGCTCGCGCGAGCGCCTGCGCAACTCGACGGCGTCGGTTTCAGCATGTGTGCGGTCTCCACGACCAAGGCGAAACACCTGGATATTGTGGCGGGCCTGCCTGGCTTCGGCATCCATGAGCTGGGCCGCGCCTGCCAGCTGTTCCACCAGGGCGGCGTTTTGCTGGGTGATGCCGTCTATATGCTGCACCGCTTCACTGATCTGAACCACACCCTGGGCTTGTTCGCGCGCAGCCTGGTCGATTTGCTGCAGCATCTGAGCGACTTTTTGCACCGACTGCATCGCCTCCTCCATGCGCTGACCTGCTTGTGCGGTGCGTTGGCCGCCCGTCGCTACTCTCTGTTGGGACTCGCGAATGATGTCGTTGATCTCCTTGGCCAGGCCGCTCGTGCGGTGCGCCAGCGAGCGAACCTCGCTGGCCACCACGGCGAAACCACGCCCTTGTTCACCGGCTCGCGCAGCTTCCACCGCCGCATTCAGCGCCAGAATATTGGTCTGGAACGCCACGCTTTCGATCACCTGGATGATGTCCCCGATCCGCTTGGACGACTGAGTGATTTCCTGCATGGTGTCGGCCACACTGCGTATGGCTTCCTGGCTGCGTTGGGCGTTAGCGGTGGTTTCATGTGCCATATGTACGCCGCAGCTGGCCAGTTGCGAGGTGTTCTGCACCGTGCTGTTGATCTCATCCATCGCCGCAGCGCTTTGCTCCAGGCTGGCCGCCTGAGCCTCGGTGCGCGCGGACAGATCGTTGCTGCTGTGTGCAATTTCCTGCGCTGCCGTTTGCAGGCGTCGCAGGTCGTCGCGCACGTCGCCCATCACGGTTCTGGTGGACAGGCCCACCTGAATCATGGGCAGCAGCAGACTGCGAGCAACACCATTGCCCTGAACCGCAAAAAATTGCGACAAGTCGCCACTCGCCAGCTGCCGGGAGACGCGAATCACGTTTTTCAGCGGGCGCAACGTGACGCCTGCCAAGCCATACCCCGCCACACACGCGCTGACGACGCCGGCCAGCCAGACGCCCCACAGTGGACCGCCCGTGTTTGCGACGACTACCGGCCCCGCCGCAGCCAATGCCATCCAGGCTGCGTATTGCCCCCTGGGCCGCAGGCGCAACGCCCCTGCCAACCGCCCCAAGGCATCGACACGCATCAGCTCGCCGTGGCGGAAGGAATACACCTTTTTGCCGGCCTCGGCATGCGCGCTCATGCTCGCGTACAACTGTTCGGCTTCGCGGATTTCTTCGTTGCTCGGACGCGAGCGTACCGACAGAAAACCGACAATACGCTCGCCATCGCGCATCGGCGTCGCGTTGGCACGTACCCAGTAATGGTCGCCATTCTTGCGCCGGTTCTTGATCACTGCGCTCCACAGCAGGCCTTTTTGGATGGTGTCCCAGAAATCCCGAAACGCTTCGGCAGGCATGTCCGGATGGCGCAGCAGGTTGTGCGGCTGGCCCAAGAGCTCATCCTCTTTGTACCCGCTGACAGCAATGAAGTCCGCATTGCAGTAGGTGATGCGACCCTTGGTGTCAGTGATCGAAATCAGGGTTCGATCCGCTGGAAAGTCAAAGTTGGCCTGTGTGACGGGAAGATTCTTGCGCATCGCAGAAGAATTTGTAATTAGTTGAAAAAATGTTACCCCCCCCCGGAAAACGTCAAGGGAAGTGACTGATTAATACAACTAGTAAAATTTTGCGGTGCTAACGCTATGCTTTGTGTTAATAGCGCCTTGGTCGATCTGTGCCGTGCGAGGTGTGTCCTCTTAATGGGACTGGTGTTCAACCGATGTCCGATGTCTGAAAGCCCCCTCCGGAACTCGCCCAGCAGCGCGGACAAGCGCCCCCGATGGTTTACTCGCTGACCACTTGCGGTGCTTGTCCTCTCCTGGAGCCTTTCGCTCAACCAGGTCGGTCACCCGGGGAATTGCATACGACGCCGTAAGCAGTCATTTTGTTTCCAGTCGCCCGCGCAGATGCGCGGCCTCCTGCTGGGCCTTGGCCAGCTCCTGGGCCTGCTGCGAGGCCAGTGTTTCGGCACGCGTGGCGCGCTCCAGCGCGGCCTGGGTCTGCGCCTGGGCCACGGCTGCGGCCTGCTGCGCAACCGTGGACTGTTCCCGCGCTGCATGCAGGGCGGAACGCAGGCGCTCGCCCTCAGCCTGCAGGGTATCAACCCGCCCCGTGAGCTTGTCGCGCTCCCCGCGCAGCCCTTGCGCCTGCGCAGCCAGCTCGTCACGCTCGCCCTCCAGCGCCTCGCCCGCTGCGGCCAGCTCCGCAGCCTCGGCCTGCGCCTGGTCGATTTCGGCCTGGGCGGCTTCACGCGCTGAGGCTGCAGCGCGCGTCAGCTCGGCAGCAATTGCCGCAGCCAGTGCCGGCGGTAGCTCCTGCCCAGGTGCTGCTGCTGGGCGTGCTTTGCGCCACGCGGCCAGGTGCCTCTGGATGGTGTTCGGGCTTCCGGTGTCGCCGAGCCGCTCGCGCACCCCGCGAATGGTGGGCTGCTGGCCTTCGGCCTGCAGCGCCTCGGCGGCGGCTGCGACGTGAGCGGCTGTAATTCCTCGATGAGTCATATCATAGCATATCCGTTAGTATCACTACAGATACGATATATTATATTGATACGATACACAAGTGTTTTTTAACCCATCTGCAGAGCACAATCGCAACAAACTCACTCCGGCCGGTACGACTTGAACCGGCTGAAAGAGGCCATGCTGCTGCTCATCGCCAGCAAGAGTTGCCTGGCTGTGCCAGGCTGGCGGGACTGGCATATCCATACGTTTCGCTAAAAGAGGGGCGATTTATCGAAAGAACCAGCTTCTCCCACACCGATGTTTTTCGGATTGCTAACTGGCTGCGCAGCCTTTCGCATTCAGAACGCACCTCGCCATCCTTAACACCAGCTAGGCTGCTCATCATGTCGCTGACGGTGAAATCACTTTGCATCCCGAGGTGCATAGCGTGATCCACCAATTCGGCACCAGGATGGCGGAGGTAATAGAACCCACCGACATGCAACCATGCCGCTGCATATCCAATGGCAGGAAGTGCAAGCGCCACGAACAGAATCCAAAAGTTCATCATTTCGGTTTCCTTCGAGTTCAACGGTATTTTCTAATTGACGAAATGCGATCGCCAAGCCCGGCTTTTTCAATGCAGGCATTTGCTTTTGGTGAAAAGCCGTTCCCCAGGGTGAGTTGCACGTCGCCGTTCCCATGCCTCTCGAACGTCCCAATTCGCTTACCGTCGATAGAGGGAGTCAAGTCATCCCCAGTGTCGGTGATGTCATATGCACAAGATTCCTCCGTCAAGTCCACAAGCTCACTGTGCCGGTGCGCAGTTGAAATCCAAACGCCGCCACCAATCAGAAGGGCTACAAGGGCCGCTACTACGGCATATTTGGCCTTGGTGGCTTGCCCAAGTTCTCTAATAATGGTTGCTTGCATAATGTGCTTTCCAATCAGTTTGTGTTTGCCGCGATGAGGCCTGGGCAGTGCGTCCGTATGTTGCTGACGGTTGTGGTGCTCATGGCTATTCCTTAGTTGGCGGAATCAATCATAGGTGCGTTTAATGCACCTGTCCAAGCCTTTTTGGCACCTTCTTTTTTCAGCACTGGCCCCCAGGCCTCGATGCTGTATGACGCGCCCGATTTGCTGATGAAAACACAGGCTTGTTCGCCAGCTTGGGCAACCAGTGAGGTGACCGTTTTCTTATCCAGCCCAGTCGCAGCCACGATCTGCACCAGGGTACAGTGGCCGGCATCTATGGCGCCCAGCACGGCCAGCATGCGGCGAAGATCGCCCTTGGGGTATTGCGGTGCTCTCATGCAGGGAAAGCGGAGACGAAACGATGAATGCACGGTCGCTTTGCCTTGCTGGCCTGATACAGGTCGTACTGCATCTGCATGCCCGCCCAAAGTTCAGGGCTCGTGCCAAAAGCGCTCGCCAGACGAAAGGCCATGTCGGGAGAAATCCCTGAAGTTTCCATGAGCAAGAGTTTTGGCTGGCGCTGCAGCATCAAGCAGAGCCTGCAGCAGGGCCGGTCAATATGTCAGCCGCCTCCAGGTATTCCTGCAGGTAGCCAAACAGACTGAGGGCGGTGTACTCATGCAAGATAATACTTTCGGTACGCCCGTCGCCGAAAACGGCGCGCAACTCCAATGCCGTGCCCGTGACTGTGTATGTAGCGCGTTCAATGACCGTGGCCCGGCCGGCTCTTCCTACCTCGTCCTCGGTCAGCTTTGGCACTTCCGTCAACAGTGTGTGGTAGGGGTGCCTCGCAGGAAGGTTCTCCACCAGCGAGGGATCGGCTTTGGCACGCAGCATGAAGGCATTGCTGCCAAGGTGGTTGCAATAGCCAGCCAGAGATTTCATGAGCAAGGCAAAGGCCTTGGGTGGCCAATGCGTGAGCTTGGTGCGGCGGTCATACATCGCGAACATGATGCAGATGCCGACCCATTCGCCGTTGCGTGCCATGATGCCAGTCTCGAAACTCGCAACGTAATTGTCGGATTCTTGACTGGTGCGCTCAGAATTTTCGGTCATGGTCTATCTCCAAAAATTGACGGCCATCATGGGTTGTTGCCGGGCAGCTGGGATTTCACAGCCTCCACGACATCCTGCTCCGTGGCCTGCTTGGACTGCAACAGACCCCATACCCCTTCATCAATCGTGCCAGCCACCAGCGGCACGATGACCAGTACATTGCGTTTTTGCCCTAACCGGTAGGCGCGATCTTCTGCCTGGCGCATCAATGCCGGCGTCCACGGCAAGGAGGAAAATGCCACATGGTTTGCAGCTGTTAAGGAAATCCTGCAAAACCTCCCCATTTGTCTGGTAGCTGTCAGCCACCGCTGGCATCCTCAGCATCTATGAAGCAAATTAGCCTCGCCTTGAACCTGAGCACGCGCCAGACCCGCAAGCAAGTCTTCCTCGAACAGATGGAGCAGGTCGTGCCCTGGCAAGAGCTGGTGCAACTGATCGCCCCGTACTACCCCCAGGGCAGGAACGGGCGCCCGCCCTTTGAGCTGCAGACCATGCTGCGCCTGCACTTCTTGCAGCAGTGGTTCAAGCTGTCGGATCTGGGGATGGAGGAAGCCTTGTTTGACACGCCCCTGTACCGGGACTTTGCCCAGCTCGATGCCCACGGGCGGCTGCCTGACGAGAGCACCATCTTGCGCTTTCGCCACCGACTGGAGCGCCACAAGCTGGCCGAGCAGATGCTGGCCACCGTCAACGACCTGCTGTGCGCCAAAGGCCTGCAGCTCAAGGAAGGCACCATCGTGGATGCCACCTTGATTGCCGCGCCGAGCTCAACCAAGAACAAAGACAACGCGCGAGACCCCGAGATGCATTCGAGCAAGAAGGGCAACCAGTGGTACTTCGGCATGAAGGCCCATATCGGCGTGGATGCCGACAGCGGCCTGGTGCACACCGTGCGCTGCACCTCGGGCAACGTCGGCGACGTGGTCGAAGGCAACAGCCTGCTGCACGGACAGGAGGTGCAGGTCTTTGGCGACGCTGGCTACCAGGGAGCGGACAAACGCGCCGATGCGCCTAACGACGTGCCGTGGCACGTTGCCATGGGGCCGGCCAAACGCAAGGCATTGGACAAAGAACACAGTGCTGTAGATGCTCTGGTCGATCAGCTCGAGCGCGTGAAGGCGCAAATCCGCGCCAAGGTGGAACACCCGTTTCGCGTCATCAAGCGCCAGTTTGGCTACACCAAGGTGCGTTATCGAGGCCTGAAGAAAAACACCCTGCAGATCGTGACGTTGTTTGCGCTCTCGAACCTGTGGATGGCGCGCCATCAGTTGATGCAGCAGCAAGGAGCACGGGGATGAGTGCGCCCGAAAACAGGGCGCGGGCCGCCAAAAGCGGCAAAAAGCCCTGTTTCAAGGGCAAAAGGCAGGGGAAACTGCCGAAATCAACTCAAGTTTGCACCATCTGAAAAATAGCCCAGGCGTAGCACGCCTGGGAATGAGTTGTTCAGGGCATCCTTAACGTGATTCCCACGCCAGCTGCTGACGTGGTGCCGATAAATACCGTGACGGTCGGATCATTCTGAAAGGCGTCAATCGCCTTTTGCCGCCGGGTGCCAGAGTCTGCACCCACCAGGGAGACACAGGCAATGCCGGCCTGTGCAAACGCATCCCGCATGGCCTCCACCGTCGCCATGTACTCGCAGAAAATAATGATCTTGTCGCCCTCGGAAAGGCTTTCCACTGTTTCGATGAGAAATGGCGTCTTGAGCGCTTCCAGCTTTTGCCGCAGGCGAGTGATCTTGGGCATGGTTTGCAGGCTCATATCACCATGGATTTCCTTGTAACCACCCAACCCTTCCGGTGGTGAAACCCAACGCAACTGGCGTGTCTTGTCACCCAGATTTTAGCTTTCTTGACTTTTTTTGTGGGAATCTTGTCAATGAGTCCCCCGAGCTAAGTAGCTCCGCTTTCATGAACAGCTTTACCCCAAGTGATATAGATACTGCGGGCGGGTTGAAGCGGTGCAGAGTTGTCCACGGCGGCGGTCGGCGCTTGCGACGAACCGGCCGACGCTGTGGGCAACTCGGGGCGCACCAGGGATTTTCATTCTAGGCGGCCTCCCGCATTGTCGGCAGTAGTGCCCAGTAGGTCCGATCCTGCGTCTCGTCTCCCTGGCTGCTGTGTTGTTGCTCGGTGTTGTACCTGTCTATGAAATGCGCAATGTCCGCCTTGGCCGCACTCACGTCGTCGCAGGCACGCAGGTACAACGTGACGACAATCTGGTGCCGCACATGGAACGCGTGTGGCACGCCAACATGCAGGTCTACGGCGCCGACAAGGTCTGGAGACAGCTCAACCGCGAAGGCATCACCATTGCCCGCTGCACAGTCGAGCGGCTGATGCGGCGCCTTGGCTTGCAGGGCGTGCGCCGTGGCAAGGTGGAGCGCACCACCATCAGCGACGCTCGGGCACCGTGCCCGCTGGACCGGGTCAACCGGCAATTCAAAGCCGAGCGGCCCAACCAGCTGAGGGTCTCGGACTTCACCTACGTTTCAACCTGGCAAGGCTGGCTGTACGTGGCCTTTGTGATCGACGCGTGCGCCCGGCGCATGTGGGCTGGCGGGTGAGCAGTTCGATGCGTACGGACTTCGTGCTCAATACGCTGGAGCAGGCGCTGTACGCACGCAAGCCTGAGCGCGACGGCGGCTTGGTCTGTCACTCCGACAGGGGGCGCAATATGTCAGTATCCGCTACACAGAGTGACTGGCCGAGGCCGGTATCGAACCCTCTGTGGGCAGCAAGGGCAACAGCTATGACAACGCGCTGGCCGAGACGATCAACGGGCTGTACAAGGCCGAATTGATCCACCGACGAGCAACGTGGAAGACAAGGAATCGGTGGAGTTGGCCACCCTCGAATGGGTGTCATGGTTCAACCACCACCGGCTGCTCGAACCCATCGGCTACATCCCGTCCGCCGAGGCTGAGGCAAACTACTACCGGCAACTCGCCAGTCAGGTCTCCATGGTGGTGGCCTGACTTAAACCAACCGGCCTCCACGATTCCCGGGGTGGTTCACCATGCCCATGAAAATCAGAACGCCAAGTTTGCGCAAACAAACGGGGGCATCCATACCAACAATAAGGCTGAACTCCAGCACCAAGGATTCTCTTGAGGCTTTACTGCGAGAGGTCAGAGCCTGCAAGATATGTTCCGCAAGTCTCCCGATGGACCCACGGCCAGTACTTCAATGTCATGGATCTGCACGTATCCTCATCGTCGGACAAGCACCCGGCCGGAAAGTACATGAATCAGGCATTCCGTTTCAAGACGCCAGCGGCGAGCGGCTCCGTTCTTGGCTTGGGGTTACATCTGAAATCTTCTATGACGAACGTCGAGTCGCCATCTTGCCCATGGGGTTTTGCTTTCCCGGAACTGGTGTTTCGGGCGATCTACCCCCACGACCTGAGTGCGCTCCAGCATGGCGAAATAAACTTCTCAAGCACCTGAAGTCCGTCCAACTCACCTTGGTCATTGGGCAGTTTGCTCATGACTACCATCTCCCCAATGCAGGCTCAACGGTGACGGAGGTGGTTCAGTCTTGGCGCATGCACCTTCCAAGCGTCATTCCACTTCCTCATCCAAGCCCGAGGAACAATCGATGGCTTGCACGAAACCCCTGGTTCGAAGCTGAGCTATTGCCTGTACTTAGGAAACGTGTCGCCCTCTCACTCAGCGATGCCTAACAAGTCGCTTGTGAACTTCCCCTAAGTCACTCTTAGGGACACGTATCGTGTTTCCTAACGGTGCATCCGTCCTTGATGGACGGCTCCGAAGATGAACCTCAAAGAGTCCAAGAGCCGTCTACTAAAGCCATTTGAACCAGCGAAAAACCGCGACCAACCCAACACTCATTAGTAAGCATAGACCTACCAACACCCAAAAACCGTTGGTGGCATCCGTGAACGGCAGTCCCTGTAGATTGGCGCCAAACAGTCCAGTGACAAAGTTCAAGGGCAAGAAGATTGTGGATACCACGGCAAAGACATAAGAGCTTTGGTTCAGCTGTCGTTCCTGAATGCGGCTTGCCTGGTCACTGAGGACATCGATACGGTCACGCAGATTCACCAGCGTTTCGAGCAGCCGCAACAGCTGGTTCAGGTGATCCTCCAGTCGGCCTCGGTGATTGGTATTCAGCGGTGGGACGACTAGGGTTGTCAACTTTTGAAAAACGGCTCGCTGGGGGCCAAGATGACGCAGAAAGCCAGAGATCGCGGTCTGGGTATTGGCCATGCTCGGGCAAGCGGCTTCTGTCTGGTGATGAACCAACATATTGCTGATCAGATCCACCCCGTCCTCCAGCTTCTCGACCTGCTCGGATGCTTCCGCAAGGTGCACCTCGATGAGGTCGCAAAGGAAGTCGCCTGGCGTCGCCGGGCCACGCCCCTGAGAGATGTCTTCCGCGAGTTCGAGGATTGGGTCCACATCCTCCTCACGGGTCGTGATGACCCGACCCTCGTCAATCCAGATTCGCATGGATACCATGTCCTCCGGATGCCCCACGCCATCAGCCCTCAGGCGCATGGCTTTGAGCAGAACCATCACTCCCTGCCCGTGAACGCGCAACCGCGACCGGGTGTCTTCCGAAACCATGGCCGCGGAAATCAGATTGTCCAGGCCTGCGGCACTCGAGAGATAGCTCTCCGTCTCGCGATGGCGGATGCACATGTGCAACCACGGCGCGCCGCCGCTCATCCGAAGAAGATGGAGGAAACCAGGGGTGCGCTCTGCTTTGATCATGGCTCTCAACCCACGGCAGTTTCAAGCTCGAGGCTGACGGTATCGCCGACCCGCAACACGCCACCGGCAACAATCAGGGCCGTGGCGCCTCCGTGACCGCGCAGTGCCGCGTAACCGCCTTCACCAAGTTCATCCTCCATGCGTGAACAAGGAGGACATGGCCCCGTAACTTCAATGCGAACCGATTCGCCAATGCGCCAGACAAAGCGTTCTTGCCGAAAAAGTGAGTGCATCGCGGCAACATTGATGCCCGAGATCACGAGATTGCGCCGCAAGCGCTCCGGCGCGATCGGCGCTTGCCCCGTCCAGGCACCGATCAGGCTCAGGTGCTCAGCCTGGATCAGGCTCAGCTCGCGATGGCGTTGTGCATCCGTCCGGCGAAGTCGCAGAGAGCGGTGATCGCCAATCAGACCGAGACCCGGCTCGGCACTGACCTCCTGCACCGACACCGCGTCCTTCAGGCGATCCGGACGCAGGACGATGGCATCAAGCCGCCCTGAGCCTTGAAAGCGCCGAACCAGGTCGCGGAGCGTGCTGCTCATGGTTCAGACTCGAACGAGGTGCATCACAAGACTTCATCGATGTGCAGGTCGCGTTGTCTGAAGTTGACAACATCTCCGGCCCGGGCATCGGCGATAGCCGCGTAAATTGGTGCCTTGGTGGAAATCCCCATGTAAGTGTTCCCGTCGCACTCGAAGGCATCGCTTGCCACAGCAACCACGAACCAGCGCCCGTCGATGCGGACTACCGCGCCTTTCTCCACCGAATCCCGGGGACCGAAATCAATCTGACGCAAGACATCCAGGGCCTCCTGATGGTCGTGAATGGGGCATTCGAATGCCTGCGCCAGAGCGGCATTGTTGACGGCCCGCGACGCCGCATCGCTTTCACCGGGTTCATCTCCGCGGCCCGCCGCACCAACCAGGTATTGTGCATAGGCCTGTTCAGCAAACCGCAGGCGCCCTTCGGCAAGGTCCAGCATGGTCTGGCGCAAATGGATCTTGTTGCTCATTCAGGCTCCTATGTCAGGTCGACGTTTGTTGCGTTGGGGTGAACGGTAGGCGGTGCCAGACTGTGAGGGCGTACCAGCCTCGGGGGTCGGTCAGGGTGCAGGTGTTGTCAAACCCGCTTTGGGCTGCGAGGTGTTCAATAGAAGCCATCGTGTACTTCTGAGATTGCTCCGTGTAGATGGTCTCGCCGGCAAGGAAAACGAAACCTCGGTCGAGGGTCTTGCTGTTGACCACCTGGTCCACCTGGCTAACCAGAAAGCTCCTGGCCACGTGTTCCAGCGGACAGTAGCTGGCGTAATGACGAAATTTCGCAAGATCGAAGTCCATGCCCAACTCGCGATTCAACCGTGTCAGCAGGTTCAGATTGAACGCAGCTGTCACGCCTTGAGAGTCGTCGTAAGCTGCGCGCAGCATGGCCGGGTCCTTGACCAGATCCAGACCAAGCAGCACAAGGTCACCCGGGCGCAAATTCGAATGCACTCGCTGCAGCAGCTTGACGGCACCGTGTTCGTCCAGGTTGCCCAGATTGCTGCCCAGTAACATTGCAACCTGGCGTCGCCCTTCGGCGACCTGAGGCCAGTGCTCGAAGTAGTCTCCCAGCACCGGCTCGATGGCCATGCGGGGGAGGTACGTGTCAAAGCGGCGGCTCAGATCCGCTAGTGCGCGTGCGGACACATCCATAGGCCTGTAAATGCAGTCCACGTCACGTTGTGCCAGTGCCTGGCACAACGACAGCGTTTTGGCCCCGTCGCCGCTGCCCAGTTCAATCAAATCGATCGGGCTGCACCGAGGGTCTATCCACCGGGAAAGTTCGTCCGCTCGTGAACGCAGGAGCTCGTGCTCAAGGCGTGTGAGGTAGTACTCTGGCAGCGCCATGATCTGCTGAAACAGGCGCGAGCCTTCGTCGTCGTAGAACCAAGCGGATGAGAGCGCCTTTTGTGGTCGCGTCAACCCTTGCAGAACATGCTCTGTCAGTCTGTCCCGATCAGTCATGCCGACTCCCGCGAGCGAACAGGACGAATCCCCGTGAACTGCCAACGCAACGGAGCGTGAAAGAAGTTCCGGTATGTCAGACGGGCGTGGCCCGGTGATGTGGCCCAGGATGCTCCGCGCAAGACCTGCTGGTTTACCATGAACTTCCCGTTGTATTCCCCCACCGCGCCCTCGCTGCGGGCAAAGCCAGGATAGGGCTGATAGGCACTGCGCGTCCATTCCCATCGACGTCCCCAGTCGAGCCGGCTTGCCGCTGCCTCCCACTCGAACTCGGTGGGCAATCGCCACCCCGCCCACTCGCAGAAGGCATGTGCCTCGTAGTAACTGACGTGGGAGACTGGCGCCTGGCTACTGAGAGGCGCCACACCCTGGAGCGTGTAGTGACTCCATCCGTGAGGCTGGGCTGGGTCGGGCAGCCAGTACATTGGCGCACGGTGTTCGAGCGTTTGCACCCAGTCCCAACCTTCTGCATGCCAGAGCGAATGGCGCTGATACCCTCCGTCGCGCATAAACTGAAGGTATTCATCATTGGTGACAAGCGCCACACGGATGTCTACCCCTTGAATGAGCGCCAAATGCGATGGCGACTCGTTATCGAAGGCGAACCCTGGCCCCTGGTGGCCGATGCGAATCGTCTGCCCGTCGACGCTCAGCCAATCGTTCAGGGGTGGGCAGGTGCCATCGTGTTCGGCCGTCACATCTTGCGGACCGATGCCCTGAGGGTCATACGCCGGATGCAATGGGTTGTGGCCAAGGATGTACTTGATGTCTGTGATCAGCAACTCCTGATGCTGTTGTTCATGCTGCATGCCCAGCTCTACCAAAGCCGCGACTGCGGGCTCCAGTGGTTCCTTCAGCAGACGATGCATGGACTCGTCCACATGCGCGCGGTATGCCATCACCTCAGCCACCGTCGGGCGACTCATGCTCCCTCGCCGAGGGCGTGCCAAGTGAGCGCCCTCAGATTCGTAGTAGCTGTTGAACAGGTAGCCATACAGAGGATGGAACAGTCGATAGCCCGGCTGTTGTAGCGCGAGAACAAAAGTCTCGAAGAACCACGTGGTGTGAGCCAAGTGCCACTTCGGTGGACTGACGTCGGAAACCGGTTGAGGGACATGGTCCTCGGCACTCAGAGGAGCACACAGCCGTTCGCTGCGTGAACGGACAGAGACGTATCGGGTCAGGAGAATTTCTTCAGGTGTCATGGCAAGTAAGAACAAAAAGTGCTTCAACTTCCGAAACGCTCAGTGCGGATGGAGACCTCTGGCACATTCAGCCCGGTGACCATATGAACGATGGACTCGACAAAGTCATTGCGCCCGCAGATAAAAACTTGTGCGGATTCGGTCGCCACATTGCCCAACTGCTGCAAAGCCCAGGCAACATCGGCTTCAACAATGCGGCCAACGTGGTCCTGCACACGCGGGGCACAGGTGTCCCGCGAGAGAGCTAGTCGGGTGCGAAACCGTGGAGTAAACGCTTCCCATCGCTGCAGGGTTGGCCAGAGCAACACTTCTTCCAGATGGCGTGCGGCAATCAACAACGTTGTATGCGCTAGGCTGTATGCACCCACGCGTTGCGCTGCCATGGACAAAAGGGGAACGACGCCAGATCCTCCCCCAATCAGCAAGGCTGGTCGTGTGTTCGACTCGTCAAGCACAAAATGTCCTCCAACTGGTCCGAGGATTTCAATCGTTTCGCCGTGCTGGGCCTCATCGTGAAACCAGGTGGATACTTCGCCATCGTCCAAACGCTCAATGCCCAGTTCATAGAGCCCAATACGTTGAGGAGGAGAGAGGAGTGAGTAGCTCCGTTGTGCCTGATAGCCGTCTTCTGCTGTCAGTCGGACATCCAAATGCTGGCCCGGCCTCGGGCGAACCCATCTGTCGGGACGCAGCACCACCCGCATGACGCGTGGAGTCAGTGCCTGCAACGCTTCGATGCGTGCGGACTGCCAGCTCAGCCGTTGCTGACCAACGGCCTCATCCATAGCGCTCTTCCTTGAAGGGGTCACCTCGCATGTGATAGCCCCGCAGTTCCCAGAACCCGGCCTCGTCGCGCTCGTTGAACTGCAGCGCATTGACCCACTTGGCCGACTTCCAGAAATAGAGATGCGGCACCAACAGGCGTGCCGGTCCCCCGTGCTCGGGCGCGAGCGGTCGGTCATCGTAGTGCGTTGCGATCATTGCGCGCCCTTGTGTCAGATCGGCCAACGGCACGTTGGTGGAGTAGCCGTCCTGGGAATGCGCCAGCACCCAAGGCGTGGGCGCTTCCAGTCCGGCTGCTTGCAACAAAGCGTCCAACGTCACACCGCGCCAGCGGGTGTCGAATTTCGACCAGGTGGTAACGCAGTGGATGTCGACCACCTGCTCGGTCTGGGGCAGGGCCTGGAATTCGCTCCAGGTCCAAACGCGAACCGGCCGCACACCGACCTTCAAGGTCAAGCGCCAATCGCCAAGCGCCAATGCTTTTGGAGTGGGGCCCGCAGTCAGCACGGGAAAGCCTTCCGTCAGGGACTGTCCTGGCGGAAGTCGACCGCCGTGGTTGTGGACATCGCGGTTGCGGCCGCTGAATGAGCGGTTGATGGGCATGGTAGGGGTCCTCCAGCTCACCCTGGACTTGCGGTCAAGGGCTTGCGTCGATCAATGATGGTGGGCAGGAACTCGGTGACCGTCGGGTGAACGGGCAATGCATCCCGGACCATCTTCCAGGTGCCGCCACTGGCCATCACCAGACCGATCGCTTGGATGATCTCGTCCGACTGGATCCCGAGCATGGTCGCGCCAAGGAAATGACCGCTGTCCTCATCGAGGAGAAGCTTGATCTTGCCCACGGTTTCACTTTCTTCCTTCGCGCGGCTGACGTCCTTCATGGCATGAACGGCCTGGGAAATGCGTCGACCTTCGGCCACCAGTTTCCGCGCGTCGGCCTCATACAGGCCGACGTGGGCCAGCGGAGGATCGGTGAACATGGCGTAGATACCAACGCGCATGGCGGCGCTGCGTTGCCCGCCAGCCAAGTTCTCCGCCACGATGTCTTGATCGTGATAACTGGTGTGGGTGAAGGCGCCGCGCTGATTGACGTCGCCCAACGCCCAGATCCCAGGTACCGAGGTTTCGAGTCGGTCGTTCGTGGCCAGATAGCCTCGGGCACTGACCTCCAAGCCCACTGTATCCAGGCCCAGTCCATCGGTGTTCGGTACGCGCCCGGTGGCAACCAGAAGATGGCTGCCATCCACAGTGCGTCCATTAGCCAACTGCACCCTTACCCCTGCCTCATCGTCTGCCTTGCCGACCCGTTCGATGCGAACCCCGGTGTTCACTTCAATGCCTTCCGCTGCCAGCATTCCGGTCACAGCAGCAGCAATGTCCTCGTCCTCGCGGGCTGTGAGGCGGGGCCCTGTTTCCAGAATGACAACCTCACTCCCCAGTCGCCGAAAGATTTGTGCCATCTCCAGGCTGATGTATCCACCTCCGATGATCACCAGCCTAGACGGCAGTTCGCGCAGCGCCAACAACTGTTCGTTATCCAGGAAAGGCAGCTCGGCCAGCCCAGGCACAGGCGGGACAAAGGGACGTGTGCCTGTGTTCAGCACCACCTTGGGCGCGACCAAACGATGCTCGCCGGCCATCACCACGAACTGTTCGCCTTCACGGCCCGCCAGGCGACCGCGCGCCTTGATGATGGTGAGTCCTTCCAACTGGCCCAGCCAGGCCTGCAGGCCTGAGCGAGCCTCGTCAACCCGGCGTTGCATGCGCTCCATCGCCGCCTTGAAGTTGACCTGGACCGGCCCAGTTTCCACACCGAATTCTCTGGCCCGGCGCGCCATGTAAGCCACGCGAGCCGACTTGCGCAGGGTCTTGGTCGGGGTACAGCCCCGATTGACGCAGGTACCACCTAGGTCCCGCTCCTCGATGAGCGCCACCTTCATGCCCCGGGCAACGAATGTCGCGCCCAGAAAAGGACCGGCCTGACCGGCACCGACCACGACCGCGTCGAACCGCTGTTCTCCACTCATGGCCGCACCTCGACACCGCGCCAGAACGCCACCCTGCCGGTCACGGCCTCTGCACCATCCTTGGGTGACGGGTAGTACCACGCCGCGTCGGCGTTCACATCTTCGCCGACAACAAGGTTGTAGTAGCTGGCCCGCCCCTTCCATGGACAGGTGGTGTGCGTATCGCTTGGCTTGATATGTTCCGGGCGTAACGAGTCGAGCGGGAAATAGGCATTGCCTTCAACTTCCACGATGTCGTCGCTCTCTGCGATTGTTGTGCCTTTCCAGATGGCTCTCATGTTTCGACTCCTTCGGGTACGAGCGACTGGGATCAGTCGCGAATTAGCGTGGTTGTGATTACTGGATGGTTCTCCAGCGTCCGATGTACAGGGCATCGATCGGCAATGCGCAGCAGGTCCTGTCGCTGGCTTTCGCTCAACGGTCCGCTCAGCAGGAGCTGGCGCGTGAGGTGGTCAACCTGCCCCGAGCGATCACCGCACTCCTGGCAATCGGTCGCGTATACGCGCTCATGACGCAACCTGACCTGGACATCCTTTAGCGCATAGCCTTTTCGCTTGGCGTATTGGCGCAATGTCATGGATGTGCAGGCACCCAGCGACATCAGCAGAAGTTCATAAGGATCGGGCCCGCGTTCGCTACCGCCCACTTCCTTGGGCTCATCGGCGTCGAGGTGGTGCGGACCTGCTCGCATTGATCGCCAGAAGGCGTGATCGTGCTCACCCACCCACACCTCGCCCGCACGAAGGTCCGCCGGCGCATCGTCTCGCTCGGCTCGCATCGGCAGAAACCGCGAGGCCCAGGCGCCAATCAGGTCAGCTGCATACTGCGCATCGGCCGGGCGCGTGAGCAGATGGTCCGCATCGTCCAGGCTGATGAAGCTCTTAGGATGTCTGGCCGCCTTGAACAGGTCCTGTGCCTCGCCGATGTCCACCACTGTGTCGCCTGGCGCGTGCATGACCAGCAAGGCCGCGCGAAGCCCCTTGGCCGGGTTCTCGTCGGCTAGGGCCTGGAGCTCTTCAATGAAGGCTGGCGCAATCCTGAAGGCCCTGCCCCCCAAGTCGACCTGAATCTGTCCGTCCTCCTCAGACTCGGCCGGACCAAAGTGGCGAAGCACGTGGTCGGCAGTCGCAGGTGCGCCTAGCGTGCAAACCGCCCGGATACCGTCGAGGCGGGCCGCCGCCGCTATGGCCGCAGTCCCCCCCAGGCTGTGGCCGACCAGCAGGGCAGGCGTGCCGATCGTGCCCTGCATCCAGTGCACCGCCGCTACGATATCCGCCACGCTTGATGAAAAGCCACCGCGCCCGAAGTCGCCGTCGCTCTCGCCCAGACCGGTGAAATCAAATCGCAGCGTACCGATGCCCTGCTCAGCCAGCGCTCGGCTGATGCGAGTTGCCGCGAGAGAGTTCTTGCCGCAGGTGAAACAGTGGGCGAACACCGCGAGGGCTTGTAAGGGTGCATGGTCTGGACGTTCCAATACACCCGCTAGCAGGCCCTGGCTGCTGCCGGCGAAGCTCACCTTTTCGCTGCTCATGCTCTCTCCAGTGCCAGGGCGTTGATGCAGTAGCGCAGGCCGCTGGGCTTGGGTCCGTCGGGAAACACATGGCCCAAGTGGGCGTCGCAGACGTTGCACGTCGTCTCCACCCGCACCATGCCGTGGCTGTTATCACCGTGATAACCCACCAGGCCTGGGGCAATCGCTTGCGTGAAACTGGGCCAGCCGCTGCGACTGTCATATTTCGTGGAAGCGTCGAACAACTCAGTACGGCAACACACGCACCGGTAGATTCCAGGCGAAAACAACGTACACATCGAAGAGCTGTGCGCTCGTTCGGTACCCTTGAGCCGCGTGATTCGGAACTGCTCAGGTGTCAGCCGTTGGGCCCACTCGGCCTCGCTGAGTTCCACCCGGCGCGGCGGTGCCGGGTTGCCTGTTTCCACCAGTCGAATCACTCCTTTCCAAGTCAACATATCGGGCCCAGGCTCCGGTGCCGCAGGTTCGATTTCCATTCGCTTGAGAAAGGTGACGAGCTTGTCTGCGTCGATCCGGAAATGGTTGTAGACCACCCTGCCATCCGGATCGATCAGGATGAACCAGGGTGTGCCGCCGTTGCGGTAGCGGCGCATCAGCTCCGAGCCCACCCCTTCCTGTCCGTCACCGGCGTCGTGTCCAAATGGGATGCCCAGCGCGTATCGTGCGTGATTGGCCAGCATGCGCTCCCAGGTGTTCGAGCCGAAGTCCTCGAACACGGTCTGGACCGCGGCGAACCCGACGAAGTTGCTTCCCCGAAATGCGTCAACCACCCGAGCAAGCGCCGGAAAGCCGGTCGCATGGCACCCCGGGCAGGCGTCCTGAAAACAGAAGATGAGCTTGAACCGGCCGGGCATGCGGTCCAGGTCGAAGTGTTCCAGCGCCTGGCCCGACGCGTCCACCCACCGGGTCACACCCAGGGGAGCGGCCGCCTCGCCAAGGACACCGGGTTCCTGTTGCGTTGTGGTCATGCGAAGTCTCCTTTCAGAAATCGTTGGGCAACCCAATCAGGTGCCACAGAAGGTGCGGTGGGCTGCGGCCACCTCGGGCGGGGCCGGCAGCGTGAAGGGCCGCGCGGACTCCACCGTCTCGTACGGCCGCTCCAGCACCGCCAGCAGGCGCTCGAACGGACCGAGGTCGGCCTCGTCCACGGCACTCGCCAGCGCCGCCTCCAGCTGGTGATTGCGCGGGATCACGAAGGGATTGACCGACCACGCCGTTGCGGCGCAGTCCTGCAAGCTCCTTCCCTCCCGGGCCATGCGCTGGCGCCAGCGCGCCAGCCAGTCCGAGAGCGCCGGGCGCTCCCGCCCGAACAGGTCGTGCAGTGCGGCATCCGGCCCCGTGATGGCGTCGGACAGGAGGCGGAACGCCAGCGTGAAGTCCACCTTTTCCCGCTGCAGCAGCTGCAGGAAGTCGTCCGCCAGGTCGCGGTCCTCCGCCTCGGTGGCTACCAATCCCATCTTGGCGCGCAACTGCTCGGTCCAATGCCGGTCAAAGCGCGCGGCAAACCCGGCCACCACCTGTTCCACCCGCTCCACGACGTCGATATCGCGGGCGTCCAGAACCGGCAGCAATGCTTCGGCCAGCCGGGCCAGGTTCCATTGCGCGATGGCGGGCTGCTGGCCGTAGGCGTAACGCCCCTGGCGGTCGATCGAGCTGAACACCGTGGCCGGATCGAAACCCTCCATGAACGCACACGGGCCGTAGTCGATGGTTTCGCCCGAGATGCTCATGTTGTCGGTGTTCATCACCCCGTGGATGAAGCCCACGCCCATCCAGCGTGCAATCAGCTGCGCCTGCCGCTCACAGACGGCCTCCAGCATCGGAATGGCCTTGTCGGAAAGCTTGGCGAGGGCGGGGTCATGCCGCGCCACGGCATGGTCGAGCAGCCGCCAGAGCATCACCCAATCATCCCGCGCGGCGAAGAATTCGAAAGTGCCGACCCGCAAGTGGCTGGCCGCCACGCGCACCAATATCGCCCCGGGGGGCGAGCCCTCGCGGTTCACCCGCTCACCGGTCCGGATCACCGCCAGCGCACGCGTCGTGGGAATGCCCAACGCGTGCATGGCCTCGCCCATGAGGTACTCGCGCAGCGCCGGACCCAGCGCCGCCTTGCCATCGCCACGGCGCGAAAACGGCGTACGGCCCGACCCCTTGAGGGCCAGGTCCCGGCGCTGACCTGCCGTGTCGATGAGTTCCCCGAGCAGCAAGGCGCGGCCATCCCCCAGGTGTGGCGAAAACTGGCCGAACTGGTGCCCCGCGTAGGCCTGTGCCAGCGGCGCCGCCTCGGCCGGCACTTCCACGCCGGACAGCCACGCCAGACCGGTCGCAGACTTCAGTGCCGCCGGCTCCAGCCCCAGCTCCAGCGCCAGGGCGCCGTTGAACTGCACCCAGGCCGGGGCCGGGGACGGCTCGGGCTTCCACGGGACATAGAACCCCTGCATGTCCCGGAAGAAGCTGTTGTCAAACGGCAGCCGAAACGCCGGGCCCGTCCCCGGCGTCTTCGGCTCCGACACGGACTTTGGTGTGGACGCACGCATGGCTTCAGGCCGCCTTGAGACCATCGTTCGAAGCGCCGAACGCCCCGATCAGCTGCCGCTCGTCGATCTCGAAGTCGCTGTAGAGCACCTCGTCCAGCGGATCGATCACCAAAAACCACGGTGTCCCCCGCGTCCCGTAGTCCGCCATGAGCGACGACGCCCGTCCGATCGCAGGGTCGTGTCCGAACGGAATGTTCAAGCCGTAGCGCAGCTGCGTCTCGCGCAGGCGCTCGAAGGTGTTGGACTCGGCGCCCTCGAACACGGTCTGCACCGCGGCAAACGCGAAGCCGCGATCACCCAACGCCTTGATCAGCTTCTGCAGGGTCGGAAAGCCATGGCTGTGGCAGCCCGGACACCAGTGCTGGAAGCAGAAGATCACTTTGAACCCGTCGCCCAGGTCGGCCAGCTTCAGCGGCGCCATGCTGCGCCCTTCGCCGTCGATCCACCACGGCACCCGCAGCTCGGGCGCCTGTTGAATGCAATGGGATTGCATCACCATCTCCTCAGGAAGAAAACAGACACACCGGGTCGGCCCGCCCGCTGGCGCGCCGACCCCCACCGTTATTGAGCGCTGGCCGTCAGCCGATCTCGCGGCGCGGCAGTTTCCAGCCCGCGCGGGGGTAGTGGCAGGTGTAGCCGTTGGGGTGCTTGACCAGGTAGTCCTGATGCTCGGGCTCGGCCTCCCAGAACGGCCCCGCGGGCGCGAGCTCGGTGACCACCTTGCCCGGCCACAAACCCGAGGCATTCACATCGGCAATGGTCTGCTGCGCCGTGGCCAGCTGCTCGTCCGAGGTGTAGAAAATGGCCGAACGGTAGGAACTGCCGCGGTCATTGCCCTGGCGCCCCGGGGTGCTCGGATCGTGGATCTGGAAGAAGAACTCCAGCAGGTCGCGGAAGCTCGTCTGCGTGGGGTCGAACTCCACCTCCAACGCCTCGGCGTGGGTGCCGTGGTTGCGGTAGGTGGCGTTGGGCACATCGCCGCCGCTGTAGCCCACACGGGTGCGCAACACGCCAGGCAGCTTGCGGACCAGGTCCTGCATGCCCCAGAAGCAACCGCCGGCCAGCACTGCTTTTTCGCTCGGGTTCATCGTGATCTCCTTCAAGGTTCTGCCTCAAGGCATTGAACCTGAAATCGGGGTCTTTCGACAGAGCACAACGGCATCCGGCGTCCGCTTCACGCCACCAATCGTCCAGAACCGGGGCGAAGTGGGTCTACGACTGGCCCAGATGGTCCATCTGCCAGGCGCTGGGCGATTGCCGGGTCGCGCGCTGAAACGCCCGCGCGAACGCGGTGGCATTGCCGTAGCCCACCTGGGCAGCCACCGCCTTCACCGCCTGCCCCTGCGCGAGCAGGTTGCGGGCCACCGCCATGCGCCAGTGGGTCAGGTAAGTCAGCGGCGGCATGCCCACCATCTGGACAAAGCGCAGGGCAAAGGCAGAGCGGGACAGGTGCGCCAGCTCCGCCATGCTGTCGAGCGTCCAGTCGTGTTCCGGCGACTCGTGCAGCATGGACAGCACCACGCTCAGACGGTTGTCGACCATGGCCTCCAGCACACCACCGGACAGCAGTTGCCGGTCGATCAGGTGGCGCACCAGCACCACGAAGGTGTATTGCAGCAGGCGATCGATCGCCGCCCGATAGCCGAATGCACGCGCCTCGGCTTCCTCGAACAGCAGTTCCACCAGCCGCTGCAGCGAAGGCGTGGCGTCCAGGTCGATCACCGTGATGTCGGGCAAGATCAAGTCCAGCGGCGGCGCCAACTCGCTGAGAGTGGCGCACATCAGGTCCACCCCCTGCGGTCCTGAGCCCTGGACCCAGTGCTCCAACGCGCGGGGAAGCAACAGCACGCTGGGTGCCCGCACGATCAACGGCACAAAACCTTTACGCGTCAATTGCAGCTCGCCGCGACTGAGCAGGTGCATCGTCCCCTGCTTGAGTCCATCAGCCTCGGATCCCTGCTTCAGAGTACAGAGATTTCCCGAGAAAAACATGCGCGCCGTGGGTGCGAACCTCAGAAGCTGGTTCAGCATTGAGGCGTTCGGCAAGGGAGTGCTTTGGTTCAAGTGCGTGACACCTGTTGTGGGTTAGACCTTGATTATCTTGGAGCTTCCGCCTCTCCTTAGAATGACTCCATGCCCCCCCCGTCACTTTCGTCCAGCATCTCTCCACGCTACCAAGCTCCTGCAGAAATAGAGGGCCAGGCGCTCAGGACGTCAAACTTCCTGCGCCAGATCATCGAGAAAGACCTCGAGACGGGCACCTACGCCCAGCGTCAGTGGGGAGGTGGCCCGGGTGATGCTTCCTTCCACTCCGCCGGCCAGCCCGACCCGGCCAAGATCCGTACCCGCTTCCCGCCCGAGCCCAACGGCTACCTGCACGTGGGCCACGCCAAGAGCATCTGCCTGAACTTCGGCCTGGCGCGCGACTACGGCGGCGTCTGCCACATGCGCTTTGACGACACCAACCCCGAGAAGGAAGAGAAGGAGTACGTGGACTCCATCCTCGACGCGGTGCAGTGGCTGGGCTTCAACTGGGAATCCAGCTTCAACGGCAAACAAGAGAGCCACCTGTACTACGCGTCGAACTACTTCGACTTCATGTACCGCGCGGCCGAATACCTGATCACCGCCGGCCACGCCTATGTGGACGAACAGACCGCCGAAGAAATGCGCGTCAACCGCGGCGACTTCGGCAAGCCCGGCGTGGACAGCCCCTTCCGCACCCGCACGCCCGACGAGAACCTGGCCCGCTTCCGCGAAATGCGCGACGGCAAGCTCGCCGACGGCGCCGCCGTGCTGCGCGCCAGGATCGACATGGCCTCGCCCAACATCAACATGCGCGACCCGGCGATCTACCGCATCCGCCGCGCCACGCACCACAACACGGGCGACGCCTGGTGCATCTACCCGATGTACACCTTCGCGCACCCCATCGAGGACGCGCTGGAGCAGATCACCCACTCCATAGCCACGCTGGAATTCGAAGACCAGCGCCCCTTCTACGACTGGCTGATGGAGCGCCTCATCGAAGGCGGCCTGCTCAAGGCCCCGCCGCCGCGGCAGTACGAATTTGCGCGCCTGAACCTGACCTACGTCATCACCAGCAAGCGCAAGCTGGCGCAGCTGGTGAACGAGAAGAAAGTCAGCGGCTGGGACGACCCGCGCATGCCCACCATCGTCGGCCTGCGCCGCCGCGGCTACACGCCCGAGGCCATCCAGCTATTTGCCGAACGCATCGGCGTCACCAAGAGCGATTCCTGGATCGACTACAGCACGCTCGACGGCTGCCTGCGCGAGGACCTGGAAAACAAGGCCCACCGCGGCATGGCCGTGCTCGACCCCGTCAAGCTGGTGCTCACCAACTGGGCCGAAGTGTTCGGCTCGGACGGCTACACCGAAGACTGCACCCAGCCCGCCCTGCCCCACTCGGCAATAGCCGAAGGGCAAACGCCCCCGCCCGACCGCGTGTTCAAGATCGGCAAGGACGTGTGGATCGAACGCGAAGACTTTGAAGAAGTGCCGCCCAAGGGCTACAAGCGCCTGTTTCCCGGCAACGTGGTGCGCCTCAAAGGCGGCTACGTCATCGAATGCTCGGGTTGCGCCAAAGACGCGGACGGCAAGGTGACCGAAGTGCACGCCAAAGTGATCGCCGGCACCAAGAGCGGCACCCCCGGCGCCGACAGCGTCAAGGCCAAAGCCGCCATCACCTGGGTGGGCGCAGCCGACGGCGTGAGCGCCGAAGTGCGCCTTTACGACCGCCTGTTCACCGACCCGCAACCCGACGCGGGCGGCAAGAACTTCCTGGACGCGCTGAACCCCGACAGCCTGAAGGTGGTGACGGCGGTCGTGGAACCCTCACTGGCCGCAGCGAAGCCGGACCAGAAGTTCCAGTTTGAGCGCCACGGCTACTTTGTGGCCGACCGTGCGGACCATGGGGTGGGCGGGAAGGTAGTGTTCAACCGAGTGACGGGGTTGAAGGACGGCCGGAGTTGATCACTAATCCCACACTATGCTTGCTTGATGCTCCGTACAAATCGCTTGTGTTGATGACGCCGTCCGAGGATACCGAACCGTTCGGTTACAGAGAGAGCCGGCATGATGAACGCCGAATGGGCAGGAGCATGTCGTGAAGAAGAGCAAATTCGCCGAGGAGCAAATCGCTTTTGCCCTCAAACAAGCTGAGCAGGGTACCCGAGTGGAGGAGGTCTGTCGCAAGTTAGGCATCAGCTAGGAGACCTTCTACGTCTGGAATAAGCGTTACGGCGGAGTTGGTCCTTCCGAGTTGCGCCGCTTGCGCTAGCTGGAGGAAGAAAACCGCAAGCTCAAGCAGATCGTGGCCGATCTGAGCCTGGACAAGGCCATACTGCAGGCGGTGGTCGAAAAAGCTCTGTGGCTCTCCCTGCGACGCGAGTTGGTGCCCGAGTGTTGATTTCCACCGAATCCTGACCCACCGTTTCCATCCAATATTGACCCACCCTGGATAGTGCCCTGCAGGGCTCACGGTGTGGATAACTTCTTCGGTTTGGACTCCTTCTTGAGGGGTTGAGCGGAGCTGTTTTTGAACCGGTAGCTGTCGTTGCCGGTTTCAAGGATATGGCAGTGGTGCGTGAGGCGGTCCAGGAGCGCGGTGGTCATCTTGGCATCGCCGAACACGCTGGCCCATTCGCTGAAGCTCAGGTTCGTCGTGATGACCACGCTGGTGCGCTCGTAGAGCTTGCTGAGCAGGTGGAACAGCAAGGCACCACCTGAAGCACTGAAGGGCAGATAGCCCAACTCGTCGAGTACCACCATGTCCATATGGGCCAGGCGGTGAGCCATCTGTCCGCTTTTGTTGCAGAC
Organism: Diaphorobacter sp. C33; assembly: GCF_030503915.1. Taxonomy (NCBI): domain Bacteria; kingdom Pseudomonadati; phylum Pseudomonadota; class Betaproteobacteria; order Burkholderiales; family Comamonadaceae; genus Diaphorobacter; species Diaphorobacter sp. C33. The sequence continues at coordinate 1,040,172 of NZ_CP129980.1, read as the reverse complement.
CTTCTCTTGATCGAGCAAGTTGACCAGCTCGACCGTGGAGAAGAAGCGCACCCGGCGCCGATGGTGCTCGACGGCCTGCACCCCGATGGCACTGGCCAAGTGCGTCTTGCCAGTGCCAGGGCCACCGACCAGCACCACGTTCTCAGCCCTCTCCATGAACTCGCAGCGGTGCAGCTGTCGCACCAGGGTCTCGTTCACCTCGCTGCTGCTGAAGTCAAAGCCTGCCAAGTCCCGGTACGCCGGTAGCTTGGCCTGTTTGAGCTGGTAGGCCACGGCACGCACTTCTCGCTCGGCTGTCTCGGCTTTGAGCAACTGCGAGAGCATCGACTGCGCGGCCTCGAAGGCTGGCGCGCCTTGCTCGGCCAACTCTGAGACGGCCTGCGCCATGCCGAACATCTTGAGTTCGCGCAGCATGATGACGATGGCTGCAACGGCGGGGTCATGACGCATGGCGCACCTTCCCTTCCGACGCACGCAGGTCGTCATAGCGGCTCACGTTGGCCAGCGGTTCGTGAACCAGGCGCAGCGCCTGCGGTGCGGTCACTGGTGGTGGCGCGGCCTTGCTGTCGAGCAGCCGGTGCAACACATTGAGTACATGCATCTTGGTCGGCACGCCGGCCTCCAGTGCCAGCTCGACGGCGGTCAGCACCGCCTGTTCTTCGTGGTGCAGCACCAGTGCCAACACCTCGACCATCTCGCGGTCACCACCGGGCTGCTTGAGCAGAGCGGCCTGCAGTTGCCGGAAGGCCGCTGGCAGTTCGGCGAACGGGGCGCCGTTGCGCAGCGCTCCGGGCTTGCGTTGCAGCACCGCTAGGTAATGGCGCCAGTCGTAGACGGTGTGGCCTGCGCTGTCGTGGCGGCGGTCGATGACGCGCGGGTGCTCGCAGAGCAGTTGACCCTCGGCCGCCACCACAATCCGCTGGGCATAGACGCGCAGGCTCACCGGGCGGTTGGCGAAAGAGGCCGGCACGCTGTAGCGAACACGCTCGAAGGTCACCAGGCATGTGGGCGAGACGCGCTTGGTGTACTCCACAAAGCCATCGAAGGGGCGTGGCAGCGGCATCAGAAGTGCCCGCTCCTGCATCCAGACGTCCGCGACGGTGCCCGGCAGTTTGCCGTGGTCAATCTCGTGCCACAGGGTCATGCAACGCGCCTCCAGCCAGTCGTTCAAGGCCGCCAGCGTGACGAAGGCTGGCACGTGCTGCCAGAGCCGGTGGCGGGGTCTCCTCGTTTTCAGTGCAATAAGTGACGGTACGAAAAGCTAGCACTGGCGCGGAGGTGGTGTTGGTAGATCGTTGATTTCATTGACTTTCCTGTTCACTTTCAAATCTGCGATTCGTGGCGTCAAACCGTGGTCGGTTTCATCCATTGGTGCCAGTTATCGATGCATTTGGCCGCGAAGGCAGGATTTGGTCAGCATAGCGGTCAACCGGGAAGCGAAACACACCCCGCAAGTTGATGCTCTCCAGCCTGGTGGGCGCAATCTTCCCGATCAGTTCCGGTGGAATGACCTGGCGGCGGTTCGACCAGCGATCCAGGACCGCCTGCATCTGTGAGGTATTCCACGCCATCACGATGTTGGCCATCAGGCTCAACGCATCGGCCACAGCCTGCATTTCATCGACACGTTTGGCCTGCGCCGGGCTGATCCGGCCGGTATAAATGGCGCGCTTGAGGGCGTTAACAGCCTCGCCCCGATTGAGCACCCGGCGCAACTCGTTCCTGAAAGCGTCCTTGACAAAGTAGTCAGCCAAAAACGCCGTACGCAGCAACCGCCCCAATTGCACGCCAGCCTCATAGATTGGATCGCCCTGGGCGGCAGAACCGAACCGCGCAAGAGCTGCCACCGCACTGGCATGTCCGCTCATGACCGAGGCTGCCAGGTGCACCAGACTATCCCAATGCTTTTCGATCAAAGCGACGTCGACATTGGCTTCGCACACCGCAGCGATTTCTGCGGGCACTTTGGTGCCGCGTGGCACAAAGAGGTGGCGCTGTTTGAGTTCCTTCAACCGCGGGCAAAGATCAAAACCAAGCAAACGGGCATGTGACATGGCAAAGTCGGTGTAGCCATGGGTATCCACAGCAAGCTGGCTGGTCTCCAGCTTTTCTTGGCGGATGACACCTTCAATGGCCACGCCCGCCTGGCGCTCATTGAGCACAAAGGGCTGCGCATGGAAGATGCCCCACCGGTCTTTTACATGGGAGTAGATTCCAATGGAAGGTGTGTTGCGCCGAGGATCAAGCCGGGCTTGCCACACCCGTTTGGTGGTCTCCATGGTCATCATGTCAGAAGATGCCAAATCGGACCGCCCCCAGGTGGCGGCAATCGGGTGTCGCTGCATGAATTCCAGCACAGCCTGGCAGGCCTGGCTCAGACGCCGTTCGTCCCGCGCCCAGCGCATGGCCTGGCGAATGCTGGTGGCAGACAATTGCGGAATCATGCGCGCGCATTCGACCGCAGTCAGACTGGTGCCGTGGGCCATGATGCCGGCATAGACCATCAGCAGCTCGTCGGTAGAGCGCGGCTCACGTCCGAGCATGATCCAGCTAAAGCGCACCTGGGCGTCAACGGCCAGAATCACTTCCGGCAATTGAACCTCACCGATGCGGTGATCCAAAGCCGCGCGCAGCTTGGTCACTTCTGGGTCTTCGTCCTCTGCGGGCAATGGCGACAAATGGAGTTCATCATCCACGCGCAGTACGCCACTGCGGGCTGCAGCGGCCACCGCATCGACACCGGCAGTTACTCTGGCCAGCAAAGGCTTCAAGAAAGTGGCAGCCTTGCTGGGTAACGATAGACGGGCATAGTGTTTCTTGGACTCTGCCTGCCAACGCTCGTCCGTGAAGAACAAGCGCGCACGACCCCGAAAGCTCAGGCTGTGCTCAATCCAGACCGAGCCATTGCGCACCGCGCGGCGCAGGGCAAACAGGGTGGCCACCTCCAACGCCTGAAACGCCCGTTCCCGGTCTGGGCTGGAGATCGAAACCTGCCAGATCATTCCCAGACTTGGTGCCACCACTTCAACTGGCAGCTTTCTGGATCCTTTGAGATATAAAGCTTGCAGCTTGGCAAGGTACTCGATGGCAGGATGCTCGCCGGTGGCCTGCCAGGGCAGCTTTGCAATGGCGACGAGCAACGACCGCACGGGGCGAATTCCATCAATCAATCCCTCGCGGACCAGGGAGGCCCTGCTCGGTGGTTTGCGTTTCTGGGTTTCGGTGATCAAGGCTTCAAGACGGGCACGCAACTCAGCATCTGGCACCGCACCTTGCGCGCTCAAGGCAACAAGTTCGCCGAGCAGCGTTTTGTACATTGCGGCCCAATTGACGGTAGCGGGGACATCGGCGGCAGCCTGACGCCACAGATCGGCGATCCGGCGCTGCACCATAAGGATCAACTGGTCTGTGGTGGTGAACAGGCAATACCGAAGAAAGCATGCGACCTCCACGGTGCGCGCTGGCTCTTTGATCTTGGCTCCGGCTGAGGGCGGCCTGGAGACAAGTCGGCGCGCGTAGCGGCGCAAGATGAGATCGGGGATGTCTGCCAGGTGCTTATGAACGTCCAGCGTGTAAAGCAGGTCGATGCGCTCCAGTACCTCGCTGATTTGGCGGGTTGAGTGTTTCGCCGGTGCAGCCCATAGCCAACTCTGCTGGGTTTGTCCATCTGGGCGCAGCTCTGAAACTGAGGCTCGCCAGCGATCAAGTGTTGCTGGATCAACGCTGGCGGCGATGGCGGTGCCTGTTTCAACTTCAAGCTGGGCAAGTGCCGCCGCAATCAGTGTCCGAATTGCCCGCTCGTGCACGATCACCAGCTTGTTCTTGTACAGCCATTGACGCGCCCGCACGAGTAGCTGATCGCGGTCGGCGCAGCGCGCCACTTCGTCGCGCAGTTCACGTACCAGTGAGCGGCGCTGGTGCTCGCTCATCCACTGGAATCCAAGGACCGTGCAGGCTACTTGTTGGTGATCGAATAGCGTGCGCCCGCGTTCATACATGGCTCTCAGCGAGGCGACTTCTGGTGCTGCAATGCCAAGCTCGTTGCCAAGGTGGCGCCACAAGGCTACTGGAATTACCCGAAAGGCACCGAGCAAACGCCCACTCATGCGCAGGAAACCAATATGGAGCGCCAGACCAAGCTTGTGGGAATCACCTCGGCGTGCATTGATTGCGTCGCGCTCGGCACCATCGAAGGTGAAAAATGCCTTCATCTCGAAGTCGCTGATATCGCGGGGGAGCCCACGCATCCCCAAAAACGTTGTGTGCCAACCCTGCATCGTGAACCTCAAAAGTGGGAGGCCACCATACCCGTTTACAAAGCGAACAGGAAAGTCAATGAAATCAACGGTCTACCCAGACCACCCCCGCGCCAGTGCTAGCTTTGCGTACCGTCACTTATTGCACTGAAAACGAGGAGACCCCCTGAAGCAGACCTTTGTGCGCGAAGGCAAGGCCTTGCGGCGCAAGGCCGGCGGCTACGCCCATGCCAAGCAGTTCAAGCGACTCAAGAAGACCGTCAAGCGCCAGCGCACCATCCTCGGCATCGTGTTGCGCGAGGTGGGGCGCAAGATCAAGCAGATGCCTCAAGTGCCGGCCGAGGCGCTGACCGCCCTGCACGATCTGATGCAGCGCGCCGAGCGCATCCGCACCCAGCAACCCAAAGACAAGAACAAGCTGTATGCCATGCACGCACCGGAGGTCGAGTGCATTGGCAAGGGCAAGGCCAGGAAACCTTACGAGTTCGGCGTGAAGGTCAGCGTGGCGGTAACGCACAGGCAGGGGCTGATGGTGGGCGCACGCAGCTTTACCGGCAACCCCTATGACGGCCACACCTTGGCTGAGCAACTCGAGCAGGTAACGATCCTGACCGAAGACACGGGCCGCAGCCCCAAGCAGGTGGTCGTCGATCTGGGCTTCAGAGGGGTGGATGCACACAACCCGGGCGTTGAAATCATCCACCGGGGCAAGTTCAAAAGCCTCACCTCAGCGCATCGGCGCTGGCTCAAGAGAAGGCAAGCGGTAGAGCCTGCGATAGGGCACTTGAAACACGACAACGGCATGGATCGGTGCTGGCTCAAGGGATCCATGGGCGATGCGTTGCACGCGGTGCTGTGCGCAGCCGGCTACAACATCCGCTGGCTGCTGCGGGCGATCGTGCGTTTGGGCCTCAAGGGGCTTTTTGCGCCCCTGCTCGCACGACTGTGGATCTGGGCTGCGGCGCTGGCTATGGCCACGCAGGCGCGCAGAACCCGCTGTGGATCGCTGGGTTGGATGTTGCGGTGAATTTTGCAGGGCCGACTATCTACGTTGCCACGCTTGACGACGCTCGACCTCAGTGGTAATTTGGTTAAAAGCCTACAAGCACTGCACCAGAGCGAACGGCTCTCGTACCTCGATATTCGTGGTAATCCGATACCGTATAGGGACGCAGAGGCCTTTGCAGCCGCAAACGCGGGCGTCAAGTTCGCGCTCGACGATAAGACGTTCGGTACCTTCAAGGAATACGCTGTCAAGCACTACGGCGTCACTAGGTGAGCGGCTCTAAGACTGCTTCGCGAGGGCAGCCGAACAACTTGCATTGGAACATGGTGAGCTGCTCATGACCTTGGCACGCGATATTCTTGAGCGTTGGCACACTTTGCGGGCGTAGCCAGAACGCTTTCCGCCCCCTGCATCCGGTTGCTACTTGTTAAAGGGGAGCGCTGCTTGACCGTGTAAAATCGCCCTCCATTAGTATTTCTGCAGGTAATTCGACTATCGGCAATGAGCCTAAGTAATATATCTTGGGTTTCTTTGTGCCTCCAGCCCGTGGCGCGAGTAAGATTTTCGAGTGTTTCGGGCTCCAGTGCAATGAGCTTGAATAAACACTCCGTCTTTTCGGATTGATGCGCTATATTCACGACAACCTCCATTGGGTAAAACTGGCGACGCTTCACGCATGGGGTTATTTGCTCAATGGAATATCAAACCTCGGCCGCTTCTGTTTCCCGTGCGCGTGATGGCGTGAACGTGATGGATTCAATCCGCGACAGTTGAAGCGCCACATCCTCGGCCACCACCTTGATCACCTGCACCTCATTGCCATCGTCATCCGTGGCAGTGAACTCTCGTTCCTCACCGATGACCAGCACTCGAGCACCCTTGCGCAGATGCTTGGCACAGGCCTCGGCCTTTGCGCCGTAAATCTCGACCTCACGCCAGAAACCACCCACCTGCTCTACCCCACCATCCTCGGTCTGGCCATAGCGTCCGAACATGACACGCATCGACGCCACCGTGAAATCGCCGCTCCTGCCGGCAACATGCTTCAACTTTGGCGAATCGCCGAGGTTGCCCTTGCCAATGAAAAGGTTCTGCATCACTTATTCCTCGTGGTGCGGTTCAAGGAAGGCCCAGCAGCTGCACCAGTGCCACAAGACCAGGGTATCCATGCCTCAGTTCATTTCGATCCCGGAATGGCCTTCGCATACACGGCACGCTCACTCCTGATCAATCGGCGCCTGATCATCCTGATCTCCTTGCGCAGGCGCACATGTTCATCGTTGGCCTTCATCGCCTGCTCGGAGAGCTGCGCGTACCAGCTACGGGTGCGCTGCTGGTACGCCGAATACATCTGCTGCGCCAGCTCCCAGGACAGGTGCCGCTTGGAGCCACCGGCCTCGCGCCAGCGCAGAAACGTGTAGCCAGTTGAAGCCCGCAGATGGCGTGCCAGGTAGATGTGTCCGCCATGCACCCGCTTGCTCGCCTCGATCAGCTCATCCATGTGCTGCTCCAGCCTGTCAAGCTCTGCCTCCAGTTGGCGCAGCTCGGGGCGGGTGCCCCTACCCGTAAGGGCCTTTGCGTCAACCCGTTCTTGACACGTCTCACTTTCCTGCATTGCGGCAGGGCGACCATGGAAGTTGACATCACGGCCAGGTGCCCGCCCGTTGAATTCATCCCTTTCCATCACCAACCCTTTCCATCACCAACCCTTTCAACACAAAAGCCCTTTCACACACACCATGCCGGCCCTGCCGCAGCTTCCTCACATTTGCCTCACACCAGCCCTGCATCAGATTGATCCGCCCCTGCGCCTGACCCACCCTGGGCTATATCGTCCAGGTGCGCTCCCAGGGTCTGTAGCAAGTGACGCTCTGCTGCCGTTAGATCCCCCGTGCGGCGACGCGAGTGGCGCGGATGCAGCTTGCCGGTGAAGACCTCGCTGGGAACGATACCGAATACTTCTGATGCAAACTCCACCCGCTTCTGCGCTTCTGCCCCAGATTCCGGGATGAAGTCACTGCGAGACAGGGCCTTGACTTCCTCACGGGTGAGCCATCGATCAAACCGCGCCGTCTCATTGAACACCCGACGAATGAACCGCGTCAGTTCAGAAATCGCCTGGCGTGCCTGGTCATCCGAGCGCAGCGTCTTGCGGGCCAGGGTCTTTTGCAGGCGCACGAAATAGTCGAACTCCACGATCAGCGTGGAAATCGCATAGCCATACGGAGAGCGGTAACCTAGGTTGAGCACCTTGGGTTCGGCGGACTGCAGAATCGAGAAGCTCAAGCCCTTCTTCTTGAGATCGGCAAGAAGTGATTCAGCTTCCTTGGTTTCGCGCCGCAGGCGCTTGCAAATCTCGTCGATGGTCTGCTCATGGCGCAGCAAGGCCCAATCGGCATACGGGTTGTCGTAGCCCGTCAGAACCCACAGCCCACGCAAGGCCGCAGCCACGCGCCGCCCGCCGATGATGGGGGCCGCTTCCTTGCCAGGCTCGCGCGTGCGGCCCATGAACATCCGATAGGCCTCCTTGGTGTGGATCGTCATCTGATCGACCTCCTCATCGACCAGTGCCCCCAGGGCGTCAATGGCCCTGGCTTCCTGACGCGTCACCACCGACTCAGCACCCTTGCGGCCGTCGAACTCCACCTTGCGCCGTTCCAGCCGATCCTTGCGATCTTCCAGCTCGATGTACCTGTCATACAAGGGATCGGTCTCACTCATTGGCCCGGCCATGTACTCGGCCAGAGCCGCTTCCTCCTTGGCGATGCTGTAGCCATCAGAAAACGGTGAATTGGGCTCGGTGGCGAAGGCGAATCCTACGGGCGCAGGAATGCTCGGCATTGCGGCAGCTTCCTGGCTGGTGGGAGCTGACGCTGCGGCATTCTTGGGTGACTTGTTGCGAGTGGTGGCCATGGTGATGAGGGTAGATTTCGGTTGTGACAGCGGGGCATGGGCAATGGGACGAACGCTGATCCAGGCGAATCAGTGATGCTTGATTGGTGCAGGTGGCTCGGGCTTGGCCTCAACGGAATCGTCCTTCCTGGGTTCAGATAACGTCGGTGAAGGCCAGCCCCAGCCGGCCGGCAGCACGCCGCTCTCGGCCTTCCTCCTGGCATTCAGGTCATCCAAAAACGGAAAGCTGTCGCTATTCAGGCCTGGCAGGTAGTCGCTCACCGGGGTGCGAAGCAATGCCTGCACCGCTTCACGATCCACCGTGATGTGGGTGCGGTAGTTGGGGTGCGCTTGGACTTGCAGAAGGCCCATGTCAGTCAGTCGATCCAACGCACGCTGTACCTGCTTCTTCTGAACGCGATTCCCAAGAAAGTCCAAGGCGATCCGAGTTGCAGAGGTTCGAAGTTCGGTAACGTCTGCCTGCTGCTGAATCACCGCATGCAGAACCATGGAATCGTCGTAGCGTTGAAGGCGGTGAACCAGCTCCGTGAAAAGTTGCTTGCTATCCATCGCTGTCTCCTTTGCTAAAGATTGACTAGCCGGGACAAAACGTCCCACGTGGTAACCGTTACCACGTGGGACAAACTGTCCCGGTTCACCGAATTGCGTATCGCGCTCATGCCGCCCTCCCCTTCCCCGCAATCTCGAGACGTAGGGTCAGCAGCTTGCGGCGCTCTTCAATCACGGCCGGCGAAGGTTCAGCCTTTTGCGCATCCTGGGCACCAGCAGGTCGAGGCTGTTCCGCTTCCTGCCTGGCCTTGAGCAAAGCCTGCTCGTGGCGTGCTCGCTGTGTCCTTTCGGCAGCTACCTTGTCCGCCATCGCCAGATCCAGCGTGCCGCAGGCATGGCGACGGATCAGGGCGTGCAGGTACCCCGGAGGGTTGTGGATGGTCTTGCCCTGCAGGCCGAGCTGGCCCTCCAGCTCATCCAGCAAGGCCTGGTGAATGGCCGCAGGTGCAGTGGCCAGGGTGCGGCGCACGCCGTCGTGCCACTCCATGCCAAGCGCCTTGGGCATGACCAGGTTGTCGAGTTCGACAAGCGCTGCTGGCAGGGGTGCTGCGCGATTTGCCTGTTGCGCCAACCGGGCTTCGGATGGGGAGGTTTCAGAAATCCGACGACGACTTGCCGTTTTGTCGAACCCCGAGGCGTCCTCGCGGGCGCACGCGGTAGTCGTTGTAGGTTGATTGTTATGTTGTTGTATATGGGTTTGACAAAAGGGCGAGGTAGATTCGACAAAACGGCAACCATGATTCGACAAAACGGCAGGTGCTTGCCCTTTTGTCGTATGGTCATTGGATTCATGGTTCGACAAAAGGGCAGAAGGTTGACACCTTATTTCCGACAAGTTTCCATGGTTTTGATTCGCGGGATGTAAGCTACCGACGGGCACCGGGCTCGCGCTTGTATTGCCGAACATGCGTGTCACGACGTGCGTGGTCTGCTGCCCCTGCGGTGTGTCGGTCAGCCAGCGCCCAAAAAGATCCAGCTGTAGCTGATCCTGAACACGATGCTCATACAACACGGGATCAGTCGTTGGGCGTCGATCGGCTTCTGCCAGCCAGCGCACCGCGTCGGCCAGGCCTTCGGCGGAAGGTGCCACTGCGGCCGGCGGCCTGGCGACCGCATGCAGTCGGGCAGGCTGCGGGAGCTTCTCGACATGCCCAATGGCATCCTGGAGCGCATGCAGATTCACATGACACAGGCCGCCAGCTCGTTCTTGCAGGAAGCCCAGCGCCTTGAGGCGTTCACGCGCATTGCGCTGGGTCTTGGTGCCAAGACACAGGGCGATGCGTGCATCCTCGTGCGACAGTCGGAAATATCCTTCGAAGGTGGCTTCACCGGAGCGCACTGCTGCGCGTTGCTGGCGCAAGAGATAGGACAGCAGCAGGCCGCTGGCGACTGACCCGCTGATGCGGGCCAGGGGCCGGTAGAAGCTGATCGAGGTTTTCAGCCAGGGTGCGAACGCTTCCCAGGTGATTGCTGGCGCCCCATCAGCGTGGGCTTGCAAGCCGCTCCACTGGGCCAGCCTGGCGAGATCGACCCGGTAGTGCAGGCGGGCAGGCCTGCCGGCGACACGCTCCAACAGCAGATGGTTTTGCAGCAGCAGCTCACGCACGCTGGCCTGCTCCCTCGCTGTCAGGCCCGTGGCATCCTCCCATTGACGCGCGGTCATGAAGAACCAGCCACCACGTTGCGGTTCCTTCTTGCCGAGATGGCGGCTCCAGTACAGGGCATGCCCGAGGAACAATGCCGCCTTGAAACCTAGTTGTTCAGCCAGGGCTAGATGGAACTGAATGAAACCGCCTTGACCCAGGTGCTGCAGGGCGGCGCCTTCATCTACAAATGGCTCCATAGAGGGCCGTGGGCAAGCCATTGGACTTGCCGTGGTTGATGGTGCGAGCACGGGATAGGCCACGATATGGCTCCGTCTCAGGCTTGGCGTTCCCATGCCGCAGGCAACTCTGGCAGTGGCTCATATGCAGCCAGGTGCTCGGCCAAAGGCGCGGACTGCGCCAGCAGTTTGCGCGCCAGGCAGTCGAGGTGCAGACGGTAAACGGGGGGTGCAGGCGGCAGACTGTTCACGCTGATCAGACCTGATGCAACCAGGTCACGCCGACATTTGTGCTGCTGCGAGCGGATCAATCCGATGGCAGCTTCGCATTCCGCCTCAGACATGGAAAAGACAAAATCGCCATTGACCTCGAACTCATGAGCCTTGGCGTTGGAGACGCGCTCCATTGCGGCCGACAGCCACAGGGCTTGCAGCACGCCGCCCGCCAGGCCCACATAGGCCCGGTTGAAGCTGATGGGCGCCTGTCCCAGCCATTCCAGGAGCGCAGCCTGTCCGAGGACGTTGGGCAGTCGCCGCAATTCGCCGACCTGCAGGCCGGATCGCGGTGTTTGCTCGGGGTCGTTGATGCGCTTCTGGCGACGGGAAACGCGGTTGCGGCTGAGCAGAGCGAGCTTGGTCATGGTGCGGCTCCGATGGCGTTCAAGAGAGGGTTCCAAAATCGGTCACAGGCCATGACGGCTCGGCAGAAAACTCGTCGATGGTTCGGCACAGCGAGTCGATGCGACAGTCAGGAAAGGACTGATGCAGGCGATACAGCCTGTCGCGCAGCGATCCCCGGGGATCGTCCGCCTCAAGTTCAGCCCAGCGGGCGTGGATCTGGTCGCGCACGGCGGGCGCCGGCATGCGATTGCGACCCAGCGGTTGATCTGGTGGCAGCAGCTGTGCGCGCAGGCCGCGCACCTCTTCGGCAGAGATCTTCCAAAGCATACAGACCACCTGCACGGCTGCACCATGGCGGATGAAGTATTCGCACATGTGAGCATCGCGTCGCATCATGTCCAGGCGGTTGAGGTATTCGGTGATGGCGCGTTCCTTGATGGAGACCCGGAAATCAATCGCCGGCACCTCGGACGCCTTGATCAGATCGCGCGCAGGCCGATGGCGCATGCAATCCAGAAATTCCGGGCTGAACCCAGCCTGCAACAAGTCGTCGATGCCGCCTGCGTCGATGCGCGCCACGATCTGATCGAGCAGCATGCGTTTGAGGGTGGGGTCGGTAATGCGCAGCATGGTTTCTCCCGGTTCTGGTTTGTTCTTCAGGTATCGAAGAGCGGCTGGAATCCCGCAGGGATGCGCTCAGGAAACTTCAGGCGCATCTGCTCCATGGCGGCCAACAGCTTGATCACGCTGTAGCCCAGCTTGGGCGCGGCCAGCACAAGACCCAGCTCGTCCATGCCCATCTGGTAATAGTTCCCCGAGACAGGCATACCGGCCTTCTGCGCACAGGCGTGTTCAAAGGCCTGACGACCATTGGTGTAGGTCGTTGTCCAGATCGTTTCGGTGACATGCTGGGGTGGAATCGCGCCCGGAATGCGTCGGTCGTACTGGTAGGACAGTGCGGCCAGTAGCTTCCAGACCGCGGCGCGCAGCGGTACCAGATCGGTGCGGACAGGCTCACCGTTGATGTGCGCCATATCTTGCGGCGGGAAATCGACCATGAAGCCGAACGGCGCAAGAGGCAGGTTGCACAGCACGTCGCTCAGGGGAACGTCTGCGTTGATCTCACCAAGCAGGTCGCGGATACCCTTGAACGCCTCGCTCAAGGGGTCAGTGGCCACTGCATGCTGGGCTGCATGCGTTCCAGCCTTGACCCTGCCCGGCTGTGCCTGGGCGGATATGCCTGCCAGCATTCCGGGTAGCGGAGCTTGCTGGATCCCATCGGGTGCCGATGGTTGCGCCGCTGACTCTGGGTCTGCCCGGGGCGTGAATGGCTCCGACGGGTCGGTATTCTCTGGTGCAAAGGTCAGCCGTTGTGGAGGCGGGGCCACAGCAACAGGACGTTGCCCAACGGCACGAAGATCGTCGCGCGACAACTTGGGATCGGCCTCCATGGCGGAGAGAGCGGCCTCCAGCTGCGGGCGTCCGGCAAGGCCCAACTCCTGTACTGCAGCCAACTGCAGGTCGGCCAGCAGCGCCGCATCGTCGAGTTCCACCGGCAGACGCTCGGCTGCTTCCAGGTCTTCGTTGCTCTTGGCGCGCAGGCGTAGGGCATCACCATAGGTCTGCATGACTGCCTGGAGCTGTTCGCGCAAGGCCGATCCCTGGCCCAGCTTGGCACCGAGTTCGAGCAGGGCCGCCACCTTGGGCCGCGTGACTTCGTTGACCGCCCGGGCCTGCAGCCAGGGCCCGACCGGGGCCATCTGCTCGGTGGCGAACGCAAAGTTCTGGATCGTCTTGACGCCGTAATTGAGGCCCCGCCCCCGCAGTTCACGGTTGAGCTCACCGGCGGTGAGCGGCTTGTGCTGCTCGTGTTCGAGTTCGACACGGAACTGATGTACGCCTCGGGCTTTTTCCCAGAAGGTGATGTCTGCGCGCAGCTCGTTTTCTACAAGGTGCGCGGTGATCACCTGGGCGTCGCCGGGCCACTCCTTGACGATGACGCGCAGCTGCGCGAAGCGCTGATCGCCTTCGGCAAACAGTTCTTTGGCAATCTGCAGGCGCGTGTTTCCTCCGCCATAGGGCGTGTACTTGTCATCCACACTGCGCCGTGTGACGGTGAGGATGTTGGTGATGCCGTCGGCCTTGATGCTGGCCTTGAGCTCGTCATATCGCGGGTTCTGTCCCTGGCGCGGGTTGTGGCCATAGGCCACGATTTCCGAGACAGGAAGGATAGAAAACGACAACTCGGCATCGCTGCGAGGGTCTAGGTTGGCGGTCGCACTGGCGCGCGGGCCACTCAGGGGCGGCAAGGACTTGCGCGCCTGCTCCATGATCTTTCGCTCTTGCTTGCTTGGTTTCACTACCATGGGGTTCTTGTCTTGGTACGCGTGCGCGTGGCCTGCATCGGATTCAGCCAACGCGGGCGGCGGGTGGAGGTTCAAGCGCTGTGCCCGCTGTACGGCGGTCAGCGTTTCAGGGGTTCTGGAGGGGGTCATGGCTCATGCTCCCCTCACTCATCGTCTGTGCCAGCACTGGTGTGCTCACCATCGGCACCCGTCTCCGGTGCCGGATCGGCTTTAGGCACCACCAGAGAGGGGTCGATCTCTTTTCGGTGATTTGGGGCAAACGTGCCCTCAAGGTGTGGCAACAGCTCCCACAGCAACGCGTGCATAGTGTCGCCAGCCTTGACCGGATCGATCCAATGCACGGGCACCTGGGAGGTTGCAGCCTTCTTGTAGGCCACAGCAGCCGTCACCACAGTATTGAGCACTGTCACTCGGCCGCGCAACGTCATGAATTGGTCGCGGATGAGACCAGCCATGGATCGGCTATCGACGGTTTTTTCTGCCCGATTGATAATCGCACGCATCGCCGGAACGGTAAATCCCATATTCGCCGACGATTCGTGGCGATCTAATAGGGTAAGCGTCCCATCTACGAATTCACGGGCGCTGATAATATCCGGCGAGGCCGGAGTGATCAGCAGATCGGATGCATTAACTGCTGCATCCTGAAGGTGCCCCACAGCACCTTGCGTGTCGATAATCGCTACGTCGTAGCTATCTGCGAGCGAGGTATTTTTGATAGCCATGCGGATACGCACGAGGCGATCAAGACGATTACTCAGCCAGTCCTGGAGGCGTCCATCGCGGGTGTCCGAGCGCACGAGATGCAGGAACCCGCCCTGTTTGTTGAGCAGGTCATGGTCGCCTGAGAAGGATTCAGGAGGGAGCTCAATCTGGCTGATGCATTCGGGCGTCAGAGAGCCATCCATGACCATCTTGGTCAGGCCATGCTCGGCCTCCTTCGAGACGACGAAGTAGCGTGATAGCGATGGCTGTACATCGGCGTCAATGAGCAAGACGCGGTAACCAATGTCGGCCAAGAGGCCGCCGAGATTGGCTGCTACTGTGGTTTTGCCGACCCCACCCTTGGTGGCTACCACTCCAAATGTAAACATATCGACCTCGCTGAACTGTGGATAAACCACAATTCAGAAGGGCAAAATGACTTACAATCACAAGCGTTATTCTCAATATTTATTATTGAGAATATACATCGTATCTAGTAAGCCAACGGCTGGGGCTGAGGCACTACGACCTCGACATCCGCACCCAGTTTAGGGAACGATCCCACCCTCCGCGTAAACGTTCAGTGACCAGCCCTTTTCAATTGACTACGATGACTGGCATGTCCCAAACACTCACCACGTCACCTATCTCCTTCGGCCATCACGGTCGCGTGTGTATTGTCACGGGCGGTGCCCAGGGCATTGGCGAGGCCTGCGTGCGCAGGCTGGCGCGCGACGGTGCCAAGGTGGTGATCGCAGACATGGATGATGCCCGCGGACGTGCTCTTGCCGATGCGGTGCCGCAAGCCGCCTACATTCATTGCGATGTGGGCAACAAGTCCGAAGTGGATGCCCTGGTAGGTCAAACCATGGCGCTGCACGGGCGCATCGACGTATTGGTCAACAACGCGGGCATCTTCCGCGCTGCGGACTTTCTGGAGGTGACCGAGGAAGACTTTGACGCGGTACTGCGCGTGAACCTCAAGGGTGCCTTTCTCATGGGCCAGGCCGTGGCACGCGAAATGGTGCGCTCGGGCGGCGGCAGCATCGTGAACATGAGTTCCGTCAATGGCGTTTTGGCCATTCCGAACATCGCCAGCTACAACGTGAGCAAGGGCGGCATCAATCAGCTCACCCGCGTGATGGCGCTGGCGCTGGCGGACCGTGGCATCCGCGTGAACGCGGTGGCGCCCGGCACCATTGCCACGGAACTCGCCGCGAAGGCCGTGCTGACGAGCGACGAGGCCCGGCTCAAGATCATGAGCCGCACGCCGATGAAGCGCCTGGGTGAGCCTTCGGAGGTCGCTGATGTGGTGGCATGGCTCGCCAGCGACGCCGCCAGTTATGTGACCGGTGAGATCGTCACCGTGGACGGCGGCCGCATGACGCTCAACTACACCGTGCCGGTCTAGCCCAGCCCATCACTCAGCGCAACAGGCCGCTGGGTCTTTGGGTTGACGGCACAATCCATGCCATGAGACTTCTGCACACCATGCTGCGCGTTGGCAATCTCCAGCGCTCCATCGATTTCTACACCCAGGTGCTGGGCATGCAGTTGCTGCGCACCTCCGAAAACCCTGAGTACAAATACTCTCTGGCCTTCCTGGGCTTCGAGGGCGGCAACCCCGGCCAGGCCGAGATCGAGCTGACGTACAACTGGGGGGTGGAAAGCTATGAGATGGGCACAGCCTACGGCCACATTGCCCTGGGCGTGCCCGACGCCTACGCCGCCTGCGAGAAGATCAAGGCAGCCGGCGGCACCGTGACGCGCGAGGCCGGGCCGGTCAAGGGCGGCACCACGGTGATCGCCTTTGTGACCGACCCTGACGGTTACAAGATTGAATTGATCGAGCGCAAGAGCGATGCCGGCGCAGGCACCGGTCTGCGCTAGTTTGCTCTTTCTTTAATAGCTGTTAGCGCTTATCCACAAAGCGCTACAGCCCATTTTTACTTGTATTCATCAAACCCGCTGCAACGCGCTGGCTTCGCGCGCTAGACGGGTGATGCGGGACCAGTCGCCCTGCTCCAGCGCATCCGCGGGCACCAGCCACGACCCGCCCACGCAGGCCACGTTCTTGAGCGCCAGAAACTCCGCCGCATTGCCGGACTGGATTCCACCCGTCGGACAGAACGCCACGTCGCCAAACGGCCCCTGCCACGCTTTCAGCATGGCCGTACCGCCCGCCTGCACCGCAGGGAAGAACTTGAGCGCAGAGAAGCCCTCTTCCTGCGCCGTCATGATCTCGCTGCCCGTGGCCACGCCCGGCAGCAGCGGCAAGCCCGCATCGCGGCAGGCGCGGCCTACGGCGGGCGTAAAACCCGGACTGACGGCAAACCGCGCCCCGGCGCGCGCGGCAGCAGCCGCATCAGCACTGGTGCGTACGGTGCCTGCGCCGACCACGGCATCGGGCACTTCCGCGGCGATGGCCCGCATGCATTCGAGGGCTTGCGGCGTGCGCAACGTCACCTCCAGCATGCGGATACCACCGGCGACCAGCGCGCGCGCCATCGGCACGGCATGCCGCACGTCGTGCAGAACGATGACCGGGATCACGGGCGCATCGCGCATCACATCGAGCGCCGTGAGGGTGTGTTGCGTCACAGCCATGTGCAGGCTCCCTCTTCCGCGCTGAGCGCATTGCGCCGCATGCCGGCGAACAGTTCGCGCCCCCAACCGCGTGTGTTGTCCTGCAGCAAGCCAGGCGGCACGGTGGCAGGCGTGCGCGCCTGCCATTCGACCGCATCGACCAGCACATCGAGCGTGCCCGCCACGGCATCCAGTCGGATGACGTCACCATCGCGCACCAGCGCCAGCGGGCCGCCGGCATGCGCCTCGGGCGATGCGTGGATGGCCGCAGGCACCTTGCCCGAGGCGCCGCTCATGCGGCCGTCGGTGACCAGCGCCACCTTGTAGCCCTTGCCCTGCAGCACGGCCAGCGGCGGGGTGAGCTTGTGCAGTTCTGGCATGCCATTGGCCTGGGGACCCTGCCAGCGCACCACGCAGACCACGTCGCGGTCCAGTTCGCCGGCCTGGAAGGCCTGCTGCAGTTCGCCCTGCGAGGCAAACACGCGTGCAGGCGCCTGCACCACATGCCGGTCGGGCGGCACGGCGGAGACCTTGATCACGCTGCGCCCCAGGTTGCCCGACAGCAGCTTGAGGCCGCCCGTGGCGCTGAAAGGTTCGGCCGCAGGGCGCAGCACGCTGTCGTCACGCGAGGCGCCGATGTCGGCCCAGTGCAGCTGCTGATCGGCGGTTCCCTGCGGCTCGCGCGTGTATTCGCGGATACCTCCAGGGCGAACGGTAAGTACATCCTCATGCATCAGCCCGGCATCGAGCAGCTCGCGGATCACATAGCCGGGGCCGCCGGCGGCCTGGAACTGGTTCACGTCCGCGCTGCCGTTGGGGTACACGCGCGCCAGCAACGGCACGACGGCGGACAGGGCGGAAAAGTCGTCCCAGTCGATCACGAGGCCCGCCGCGCGCGCCACGGCCACCCAGTGGATCAGGTGGTTGGTGGATCCTCCCGTGGCCAGCAGCGTCACCATGGCGTTGACGATAGCGCGCTCGTCTACCACGCGCCCGATAGGTGGGCATGACGCCCCCTTGTCGCCCAGCACCGTGCGTGCGGCCTCGCGCGTAAGTTCCTGGCGCAGCGCCTGGCCCGGGTTCACGAAGGCCGTGCCCGGCACATGCAGGCCCATGGCCTCCAGCATCATCTGATTGCTGTTGGCCGTGCCGTAGAAGGTGCAGGTGCCCGGCGAGTGGTAAGCGGCCATCTCGGCCTCCAGCAGTTCACCGCGGCCCACCAGACCTTGCGCGGCCTGCTCGCGCACCTTGGCCTTGGCGCTGTTGGACAGGCCCGAAGTCATCGGCCCCGCCGGCACGAACACCGTGGGCAGATGGCCGAACTGCAGCGCACCCACCAGCAGACCAGGCACGATCTTGTCGCACACGCCGAGCATGAGCGCGCCATCGAACACGTCGTGGCTCAGCGCCACGGCCGTGGCCATGGCGATCACGTCGCGGCTGAACAGGCTCAACTCCATGCCGGGTGTGCCCTGCGTCACGCCATCGCACATGGCGGGTACGCCGCCGGCCACCTGGGCCGTAGCCCCGCGCTTGCGCACCTCGTCCTTGATCAGGTCCGGGTAATGCTGCAGCGGCGCATGGGCCGACAGCATGTCGTTGTACGCCGTGACGATGCCGATGTTGGGTGCCTTCTGGACCACCACACGCAGTTTGTCGTTGCCAGGCATGCCGGCGAAGGCGTGGGCCACATTGGCGCAACCCAGGCGGTCTGCACCGCGGTCGCGGCGCGCCTGGAACTCAAGCTGCTGCAGATAGGCGCCGCGCGTAGGGGCGCTGCGCTGGCGGATGCGCTCGGTGACGGTGTGGACGGTGTCGTGCAGGGGCATGCTGGGTGGCGCGAGGGCGGCTGTGGGAAGGTTGCAGAAAACGACTGCGGGCAAACATTGCCCCCGGAATCCTACGCGCCAGTGGGCGACACAGGTGTAGGCCGAGGGCACATGGCAGGGAACCGAGGGCAGGCGCCGCCGCCTGCCCCACCCTGCGCTTACTTGGCGTTGCGCGCCTGCTGGACGGCGGCGTTCACCTCGTCCCAGGTCTGCTGGCCCACCGACTTGGCGATGCCCGCGTTCACGCTGACCAGCTTTTCGCGCATGCGGTTGGCCTCGGCGGCCGACAGCTCGTTGACCTGCATGCCCTTGCCCTTCAGGTCGGCCAGGGCCTTGGCGGCCTCTTCACGCGTGTCCTTGCGCTCGAAATCACGGCTCTTGATAGCGGCGTCCTGCAGCACCTTCTTCTCGGCGGCGGACAGGCCGTCCCACCATTTCTTGCTCACCGTGACGATCCAGGGGCTGTACACGTGGTTGGTCACCGTGAGGTACTTCTGCACCTCGTAGAACTTGCTGGAGACGATGGTGTTGTAGGGGTTCTCCTGGCCGTCCACGGCGCGCGTTTCCAACGCGGTGAACAGCTCGGAGAACGGCAGCGGCACGGCGTTGGCGCCTAGGGCCTTGAAGCTGTCGAGGAACACGTTGTTCTGCATCACGCGCAGCTTGATGTCGTTCAGGTCTTCCAGCTTGGCGACGGGACGCTTGCTGTTGGTGAGGTTACGGAAACCGTTCTCCCAGTACACCAGGCCCACCATGCCCTTGGCTTCCAGCTTGGCCTTGATCTTGTCGCCCACGGGGCCGTCCAGCACCACATCGGCTTCCTTGGCGTTGCTGAAGAGGAACGGCGTATCCCACACGGCCATCTCCGGCACCAGGCCCACCAGCGTGGCGGTGGAGCCCACCATCATCTCCTGCGCGCCGCCGATCAGCGCCTGCTGCATCTGCGTGTCGGAGCCCAGCGAGGCGTTGCCAATGGCACGCACCTTCATCTTGCCGCCGGAGGCCTTTTCCACTTCTTGCGCAAACATGCGGGCCGCGCGGCCCTGGTTGGAGTTGTCCACCAGGCCATAGCCGAAACGCACGATGCGCGGCTTGAAGTCCTGCGCCTGTACAGCGCCGGTGGCAACGAGTGCGGCCACGAGGCCGGCAAGAGCAAAGCGGATACGCATGGGAAGTCTCCTTTGGACAGTCAGGGTGAAAAGGGATGAAAAGCTCAGTGCATCCAGCGCAGCGGCGCGGTGATGAGGGCCGGGAACAGCGTGAACAGGACCGCCAGCAGCACATACACGGCCAGGAAAGGCGTCGTGCCCTTGATCACGGTTTCCATGCGCAGCCGGCCCACACCCGCCACCACGTTCTGCACCGTGCCCACGGGCGGCGTGATCAGGCCGATGCAACCCACATAGATGAACATGAAGCCGAAGTACACGGGGTCGATGCCCGCCTTGGCGGCCAGCGGCGCGCAGACGGGGCCGAAGATCAGGATGGTGGGCGTAAGGTCCATGGCCGTGCCCACCACCAACAGGAAGGTCATCATCAGCGCCATGAACAGCACGGGGTTGCCCATCACGCCGGCGAAGCTGTCGGCCAGCATGTTGGGCAGGTCGGCCAGGGTGATCATGTAGGCCGTGACGGTGGCGGCGCCGCACAGGAACATGACCACCGCCGTGGTCTTGCCCGCGGCCAGGAACACGTCGTACAGCTGCGTCCAGCTCAGCTCGCGGTACACGAACATGGACACCAGCAGCGCATAGACGGCGGCCACCACGGCAGCCTCGGTGGGCGTGAAAATGCCGCCGCGCAGGCCGCCCAGGATGATGACCGGCATCATCATGGCCCAGAAGCTCTTGGCCAGCGCCTTCATGCGCGGGCCCCACGCCACGCGCTCCATCGAGGGCAGGTCGTGGCGGCGCGCAATCCAGGCCCAGGCGCCAATCAGGAAGATGCCCATCATCAGGCCCGGTGCCACGCCCGAGAGGAACAGCTTGCTGATCGAGGTATTCGTCGTCACCCCGTAGATCACGAACGGCATGGACGGCGGGATGATCGGCGCGATGATGCCGCCAGACGCCAGCAGGCCCGCGCTGTAGCTCATCGGGTATTTCTGCGCACGCATCATCGGCAGCAGGATGGTGGCCAGCGCCGCCGTGTCGGCAATGGCCGAGCCGCTCATGGACGCTAGCAGCACGGCCGCGCCAATCACCACGAAGCCCAGCCCGCCGCGGATATGCCCCACGAAGGCGCGTGCCAGGTCGATGATGCGCCGCGACAGGCCACCCGCGTTCATCAGCTCGCCCGCCAGGATGAAGAACGGCACGGCCAGCAGCGGAAAGTTGTCAAAGCCGGCCTGCAGGTTTTGCGCCAGCAGCTGCGAATCGAAGAAATCCAGGTGCCACATCAGGGCGACACCCGTCAGCACCAGGGCGTGGGCGATGGGCATGCCGATCACCATGCCGCCGATGAGCACCAGAAGAAAGATGGCGGTAACGATCATGGTGCGCCCTACTCCACCGACGTTTCCGCGTCGCTGCCATGCGGCAGCGGCTCGCCGCGGCGCAGATCCACCACCACACCCACCAGCAGGCCCACGGCCAGTACCAGCGTCGCCGCGGCGCCCAGCGCCAGCGGATAACCCAGCACGGTGCTGTAGCTGTCCATGCCGGCGATCACCTGCTCCCACGAACCCTTGAGCAGCAGCAGCATGCCGCCCGCCACCAGAGCCTGGCTGGCCCAGAACAGCAGCTTGCGCGAGCGGCCCTTCAGGCGCGAAGTGAGCATGTCGAAGCCCAGATGCTTGCCCTCAAAGGCCGCGACGATGGTGCCCACCGCCACCAGCCACACGAACAGCAGGCGCGAGATCTCCTCGTACGAGACGATGCTCGTGGAGAACACGTAGCGCAATACCACGTTGACGAACACGGCCACGACCATGCCGGCCAGTGCGAGCACCATGAAATGCTCGGCCAGGCGCTGCACCAGGGGCTTGCGCGGCCGTTCCTGCGGGGAAGGGGAAGAAGCGCTCATGCACTGTCTCCGGAAGACGACGAAAGGGAGGCAGCTGCGTTGCCTCGCAGCCATTGGACGACGGACCGGGCCAGCTCGTCCACGGGGCGTGTGGCATCCAGCGTCAACACGCGCGGCTCGCCCTCGGGCGACTCCAGCGTGGCGAACTGATCGGCCACCAGAGCGGGCGAAAAGAAATGCCCCGCGCGCGTCTGCACGCGCTGCAATGCCTGCTCATAGTCCAGCGCCAGAAACACGAATCCCACGCGCGGGTTGCCCGCACGCAGGCGATCGCGGTATTTGCGGCGCAGCGCCGAGCAGGTCAGCACTACGCCCGCCGAGCCGGAGGGCGCCGCCAGCAATGCGGCCAACCGGTCCAGCCAGCCCGCGCGGTCGGCATCGGTCAAGGGCACGCCGGCGCGCATTTTGGCAATGCTCTCGGGAGCATGGTGGGCATCGCCTTCATGCAGCACCCAGCCCAGCGCCTGCGCGCAGGCCTCGCCCACGCTGGACTTGCCGCAGCCGGAAACGCCCATCACCACGATGGCATCGATGTCACAGGTCAAGATAGCGCTATCTCTAAAGATTCAAAAAAACGGCTGCATCCCAGGACGCAAGCCGTTCACCCGAAGTTCACGGCTTCACGCCGCGGCTTCTCATGGAGAAATTTCGCTGCATCGCACCGGGAGAAGCTACTCCCTCCCCACAAACCCGCGAAAACCCCATGAAAGATAGCGCTATCTTAAGGGACAATTTTGGCCAGAATTCCTAGGAATAACCCTTGACCGCCAACCGACGACCGCGCCGCTCCAGCGGCCGCATCACCCTGAATGACGTGGCAGGCGCCGCCGGCGTGAGTCCCATCACCGCGTCGCGTGCCCTGCGCGGCGAACGCACCGTGGATCCTGCATTGGCCGAACGCGTACGCGAGGCGGCCGATCGGCTGGGCTACGTGCCCGACCCGGCCGCGCGCGCGCTGGCGTCGCAGCGCAGCACGCAAGTGCTGGTGCTGGTGCCGCTGCTGTCCAACGCGCTGTTCGTGGATTTGCTGGAGGCGGTGCACCGCACGCTGTTCCCCGAGGGCTTTCAGCCGCTCATCGGCGTGACCCACTACGACAGCGCCGAGGAAGAGTTGCTGCTGCGCACCTACCTACCCCACCGCCCCGCCGGCCTGCTGGTGACGGGGTTCGATCGCAGCGAGGCCGCACGCCAGCTCATCGTGCACAGCGGCGTGCCCTGCGTGCACCTCATGGAGACCAGCGCCGCGCCTGGTGTGGCCTGCGTGGGCTTTTCGCAGCAGGACGCGGGCGCCACCATCACGCGCCACCTGCTGGAACGCGGGCGTAAGCGCATCGCCTTTTGCGCCGCGCAACTGGACCCGCGCGTGCTGCAGCGCGCCGAAGGGTACCGGCGCACCCTGCGCGAAGCGGGCCTGTACGATCCGCGCCTGGAGTTGCTAAGCCCCGAGCGCTCTTCCATCGCCCTGGGCGCTCGGCTGTTCGAGGACCTGGTGCAACGCATGCCCGACGTGGACGCCATCTTCTTTTGCAACGACGACATTGCCCAGGGCGGGCTGCTGGCGGCCAACCGCATGCGCGTCGACGTGCCGGGGCGCATCGCCGTCGCGGGATTCAACGACTTGGCCGGCAGCGCGCAGATGGTGCCGCCGCTGACCACCATCCGCACACCGCGCAGCGAAGTCGGCCGCGCCGGCGCCGACATGCTGCTGGGCCTGATGCGCGGCACGCTGGCGCAGCCGCAGTGCGTGCAGCTGGACTACGAGCTGATCGTGCGCGAGAGTACGTGAACAAGGATGCAGCGCAGTGCGCTACAGCTTTGGTAGCTGTTCGCGCTTGCAAATCAAGCACTCAAGGCAAAAAAGCACCTGAATCCCCATTCAAACAAGCGTGACCAGCTATTGAATATGCAGCACGCCAGACACGGGTGTTATGACTCTGATGGCCCAACACAAGGGCTCTTGAACCTGAAAACAAGTTTTGTGCTCAATTGTTGAGCAATAGTGGACTGACTGGCTCGCTCTACGTTGGTAGCGTCCCACTTATGACCTACCAACGTGCCCTCACCATCACACCTGTCGGCCTCAGTGCCTACCCCGCGAACCCGCACGCCTCCCGTATTCAAGTGGCTCCTGAACGAACGGGCCGTCCTCGCGGGGGAAGCCCCTGCGCCTGCAGGCAGAGCTGGAGCGTATCCAACTGGAACTGCCCTCCGTCCTGGCCAAGCTCGGCGCACTGGACGCCACGATGGCGGCAATCGACCCTGCGGTCGCACCCGATGCAGCGGGCACCGTCAACGCCTGGGCCGGGAAGTACGGCGAACGCGGCGCGGTCAAGGCCTGCGTCCTGTCGCATCTGCGGTCAGCGGGCATCTCTGGAATCGACGTCAGCACCCTTGCCCTGCAGGTGGCAGCCGCCCTGGGCGTGGCGCTGCCCACAAAGAAAGACTTCAGCCTGTTCCGACGCGACACCGTCCACGCTGTGCTCAAACGGGCCAAGGCCGACGGGCTGACCGAGGTGCTCGTTGCTGCCAGAGGTGGGCATACGCCCCAGGTCTGGCGCTGGCGCGGGCCCAATGCAGCGCCCAGCCTGGCGGAGCTGCAGGACCTGAGGGAAGCGCTGGAGCTTGCCAACAAAGGGGGTTGACGTGAGCCCGGTGGCCAACATCAAGGACATCGGCAAGGGCAGTGAGAGCGGCACTCCCGACCAGGACCACGCCCCGCTTCGCCGAACCCGCACCCCCTCTGACCTCAAGTGGACGGTCAACGAGCTGGCAGCCGTCAAAGGGGAAATCGAACACATCGACCAGGAGGTGGCCAGGCTGAAGCAGCGACGGGAACGACTCATGCGAATGGCCAAGGCACTCTCTGCCGTGACCCAGTTGATAGCGGCCGAAGTGCATCCAGCGGCGGTTGAGCCCGTCCATGCCCACACCCGCTATGGGGGCCGTGGCAATTTGCGCAAATACCTCCGCGAGACGCTCAAGGCTGCGCACCCAGGTGCCGTGCCCACCAATGTTTTGGCAGAAGGGGCGGTGCAGGTGTTCGGGCTGCGCTTTTCGTCATGCCAAGAGAGGGCCCGCTTCGCGGACAACAACCTGGGAAACGCCTTGCGACGGATGTGCGCACGCGGCGAGGTCGAGCGCCTGCACGACTATGCAGGGCTGCCGACCATGTCAGGAGTGTGGCGCTGGAAAGCGCCTACGCCGAGCCTTGAAGAACTGCGGAAACAGGATGCAGCAGCTGGGCACCGGCGGGAGGAAAATTCATGGCGCTGACCAAGACGCGCACTCGCACGCAAACCGCTTTAACGCGCCTGGCTTTGCTCATCGCCAACGTGCATGGTGAGTTGGCGCTGGTGGAAGGGCTCCTGGCGGGCCCTGAGGAACGTCCAGACGCACAGCTGCGAGGCCTTGCGGCGAAACGTGCCGAGCTACAAGAGCTGCGGACCGCGCTCTACGCCTCTCTGCTCCAATTCGACCCAGGGCTGGACCCCGCCGACATCGGCTCCGACGACGGGTGGCTCAAGAAATTTGGGCGCGGCGGAGGGAAGTCCGCGGTGGGGAGGTATCTGAAGGCGATTTCCCCGAGCTAGTGACCTGCAACCCGCCACCCGTACCAAGGCAATAGAGAATCCGCGCAACCGAGAGGAAGCGCGATGCGCAAGAGCAGGTACACGGACGAACAGATCATTGGGTTCATCAAGCAGGCCGACGCTGGCATGAGCGTTGCGGACCTGTGCCGCCGAGAGGGTTTCAGCTCGGCCACGTTCTACAAGTGGCGAGCCAAGTTCGGCGGCATGGAAGCCAGCGACGCCAAACGGCTGCGCGACCTCGAAGCCGAGAACAACCGGCTCAAGAAGCTACTGGCCGAAGCGGTGTTGGACAACGAGGCGCTGAAGGTGGCCTTCGGCGTAAAGCGCTGAGCCCACCGGCGAAGCGACGCGCGGTGGGCAAGATGTTGGAAGAGACCTCGATCAGTGAACGGCGCGCCTGCGCTTTGGTGGGACTGTCGCGCGACAGCTGGCGGCACCCGCCCCAGCGCGCACAGCACGACCAGGCCACGAGTCAGCGCATCGTCGAGCTCGCGCACGAGCGGCGTCGCTTCGGCTACCGGCGCATTGCGGACCTGCTGCGGGCTGAAGGCACGAAGGTCAACGACAAACGCGTCTATAGGCTCTACAGGCTGGCTGAGCTGTCGGTGCGCAAGCGCCGCGGCAAGCAGCGCCTGAAGCTCGAACGCGTGCCGCTGCACCAATGCCAGAGCGTCAACGAGGTCTGGAGCATGGATTTCGTCAGCGACAGCTTGGCCAGTGGCCGGCGCATCAAGTGCCTGACCATCACCGATGACTTCAGCCACGAGTGCGTGGATATCGCCGTCGACCACGGCATCGGCGGCGAGTACGTAGTGCGCGTGCTGGAGCAGGTGGCGCGGTTTCGCGGTTACCCGCAGGCCGTGCGCACAGACCAGGGGCCCGAATTCACCAGCCGAGCCTTCATGGCGTGGGCGCAGGCCAGGGGCGTGCGCCATATCCTCAACCAGCCCGGCAAGCCCACGCAGAATGCCTACATCGAGAGCTTCAACGGCAAGTTCCGCGACGAGTGTCTGAACGAGCACTGGTTCCAGAGCCTGAAACAGGCCCGTGCCGAGATTGCGCGCTGGCGGGCTGACTACAACGAGATCAGACCGCACAGCAGCTGCGGCCGGATTCCCCCAGCAAAGTTCGCAGCGCGACATCGACAATCAACTGGCGGCGCCGTAACGGCGCCGCTTCAAACCCAGGAGTAATCTCCTTTAACCAGCGGATTTTCTCAAAACGACTGGTACGGGTATTGGGGGCAGGTCACATAACCAATCCACAAACGAAGAGACCTGTTCGGTCTCCACAAGTCTTGCAGTGTTATTTGGGGCCCGCTTCGGGGCCATGTCTGGCTGCGTGCGTTTAGACCACGCAAAAAGTAGCGCCGATGCGACCTGTTCCGCGGTTGCATGCCGCGAATCGACCCAACGCTGCAGCGCTGCAATCCTTCTTGCGAAAATGACCCGAGCCTCTGCGGGTATCACCATGGCTTGCGTTTCTTTAGGTTCATCAGATGTTTAGCTACAGTCTTATACCCGCATCTGACTGGCGCGTTACATCAACATACAGGTCTCATCCCGTATTCGGGCGAATTGCCCCTTTAGACGTCCGACCAACTCGCGTACAAGGACCCGTGTGCTTCTTTCCGGATGTTCCCAATTTGTCCCAGCAGCGTACGCGGCGTGTGGTCGGGAGAGCCTTGCTACGGCGTCTAGTCCTAGATGGACTACATGAGCCGAGGGAGGAAAAGGGCATGAAGGCTCTCGCGTGATAGGCGTTGGCGCCGATGCCCTTCGCATTCGGCGCGAGGATATCCACCGTCGGCCGTGGAGTACTGACTAAGGACCCAGTCCCGGCGAGCCTATCAGCGCTCATCTTCGACGCTCAGGCACCCCTGCAAATTGGGTAGCTCGATGACTCGTCAAAGGGATTTCGACTTGAGCTAGGAAGGTTCGCGGGAAGTTGTGCTTCCCCTCCTAACAATTCTGCGTTGGAAGAAACTGGTAAAGGCCGACGTCGACGGCCTACCTCTTCGCTCGCGTTCCATGCCGTGGCGGTGCGGTCCCTGCCTCTCTAATTTTCTCTCGAGTACAGTTCGAAAGTGACCTAAGTCATTGATTTTCAAGGATTTTGGCCATCAGAGTCATAACACCCCCAGACACAAAAAAGCCCGGCATTACCGGGCTTTCGCAGGCTTGGCGCATCCAGGCTCAGGGAGCCAGAATCACCTCCACGCGGCGCGCCTCGGCATTGCTGCCGCTGCCCTGCGTGGCTTCGGGCTTCTTCAGCTCCACCTTCTCTTCGGCCACACCCAGGGCCTTCAGGGCGTCGCGCACGGCCAGCGCGCGCTGCTTGGCCAGCTCGGCGTTCACGGCCGCGTCGCCCGTGGCGTCATGGAAGCCCGACACCACGGCGGTCTTACCGCCGTCCACCACGCCCTTGACCACGTCGCCCAGCGCTTCGTTGGCGCCCGGGGCCAGCTCGGCCTTGCCGGTGGCGAAGAAGAACTTCACCACACCGCCCTCCACCACCACGCTGGCGGCGTCCTCGGTGATCACCACGCCGGGCGCGGCTGCCTCAGCCGCAGGGGCCACAGCGGCGGCCGGCGCCTTGGGGGCGTGGGCAATGCCACGCTTGTAGACCACCACGCCCACGACGGTGGAGACCACCAGCGCGATCAGCGCGAAGAGGAACCCGAGTGCGAAGCGTTGCTGGCTGTCGTCGTCGGAGCTGTTGAAGGACATGTTGAGAACTCCCGTGAATAATCGGTGCGTTGGACAAAACCCATCGATTGTAGAGTCTCGCCATGCCGCCGCTTGCCGCTCCCCTGCGTGACCCCGCCCCCATGCTCGACCGCGCGCTGCATGAATGGGGCGGGCGGGACGACCTGTGGATCTTTGGCTATGGCTCGCTGATCTGGCGGCCCGACTTTGCCTACGCCGAGCGGCGCGCGGCCACGGTGCACGGCTGGCACCGGGCTTTGAAGATGTGGAGCCGCGTGAACCGCGGCACGCCCGAATGCCCGGGCCTGGTGTTCGGCATGCTGTCGGGCGGCAGTTGCCGCGGCATGGTGTTCCGCGTGGACCACAGCCACGCGCGCCAGGTCATGGTCAACCTGTGGCAGCGCGAGATGGTCCTGGGCGTATACGACCCGCGCTGGCTCAACTGCCGCACGCCCCAGGGTGCGGTGCGCGCGCTGGCGTTCACGCTGTCGCGCAAGAGCCCCAGCCACACAGGCGTGCTGGCGGACGAGGAATACCGCCGCATCTTCGCGCAGGCCAGCGGCATCTACGGCACCACGCGCGACTACGCCGAGGCCACGCACGCCGAGCTGCAGCGCATGGGCATCCACGACCGAGCGCTCTCGCGTCTGATTGCGTTGGCGCGCGAACCGCGTTAGTTTGGCGGTTTTCAACCCTCCTGGAGAAATCGCATGTCCCTTCGCTACCTCCCCACGGCCGCGGCCCTGGCGGCTGCCGTCGCACTCGCCGGCTGCGCATCCATGTCCAGCGCGCCCTCGGCCACCGCACGGCTGGAGCCTACGCGCGGCAACAGCACCCAGGGCACGGTGCGCTTCGTGCAGAACGGTGATGCGGTGCGCGTCAGCGGCACGGTCAGCGGGCTCAAGCCGGGGGCGGAGCACGGCTTTCACATCCATGAGAAAGGCGACTGCTCCAGCGGGGACGGCAACAGCGCGGGCGGCCATTTCAATCCCATGGGCACACCGCATGGCCAACACGGCAAGGGACCGCACCACACCGGCGACCTGCCCAGCCTGCGCGCGGACGGCAACGGCGTGGCCACCTTCAACTTCGAGTCGCGCAGCATTCGCGTGGGCTCCGGCGCCACCGACATCGTGGGTCGCGGCCTGATCGTGCATGCCAACCCCGACGATTACGTCACCCAACCCACCGGCAACGCGGGCGCGCGCCTGGCGTGCGCGGTGATCGCCGGTCGCTGATCGTGCAGGGCTGGGCGCCCTGCGGGCACAATCCCCGCATGAGCCACAGCCCTCTTTCCTCCTCCATCGCCGACCTGCGCAAGAGCTACGAGCGCGCCGAGCTCAGCGAGGACGCCTCCCACGCCGATCCCTTGCTGCAGTTCGACCAATGGCTGCGCGAAGCCATGGCTGCCCAGGTACCCGAGCCCAACGCCATGACCGTGGCCACCGTGGGCAGCGACCTGCGTCCCAGCACCCGGGTGGTGCTCATCAAGGGCTATGACGCACGCGGCATCGTCTGGTACACCAACTACGACAGCCGCAAGGGCCGCCAGCTGGCCGGCAACCCCTATGCCGCGCTGCAATTCCACTGGGTGGAGCTGGAGCGCGTGGTGCGCATCGAGGGCGTCGTGGAAAAGGTGAGCGACGAGGAAAGCGACACCTATTTCCACAGCCGCCCGCTGGACTCGCGCATCGGCGCCTGGGCCAGCCCGCAAAGCCAGGTCATCGCCAGCCGCGGCGTGCTGGTGGCCAACGCCGCCAAGTACGGCGCGCAGTTCCTGCTCAAGCCGCCCCGCCCGCCGCACTGGGGGGGCTTTCGCCTGCGGCCGGATCAGTGGGAGTTCTGGCAGGGCCGCAAGAGCCGCCTGCACGACCGGTTGCGCTACCGCCTGGAGGACGGCGCGTGGGAGCGCGAGCGGCTGGCGCCGTAAGCGCCCGGAAGACGCCCTGCTCCACGCGCGTCTTCGACGCATGTTCAATGCATGAAGAACTGCGCCAACACCAGCACCACCGGCAGCGTGATCAGCGCCAGCGCGGTGGACAGCGCGATGGCCGAGGACACCTCCTCCTGCATCACCCCATAGCGCTGCGTGAACAACAGCACATTCGCGCCCACCGGCATGGCCGCAGCGGTGAACATCACCGCGATCGCCGGGCCTGACAGCCCCAGCGCCCACGCCAGCGTCCCCAGCGTGGCGGGCAGCGCCAGGTTCTTGATCACCGCCACCCGCAACGCGCCGCGCCAGTGGTTGCCAATGCGTGTGTGCGCCAGCGCAATACCCACCAGCAGCAGCGCCATGGGCCCCAGCGCCGCCGCCAGCACCTGCAGCGGGCGGTCCAGCATCTCGGGCAGCTGCCAGCCTGTCTGCGCGAACAGCAGGCCCGCCAGGATCGGTAGCGGCACCGGGTGCACGATGCTGTTGCGCACGGCCTGCCACACGGTGTGCGCCATGGGGCGCGGCGCTGCACTGCCGGTGCGCTGCTGTTCGCGCGCCTCGGCCAGCTCGAACACCATGGTGGCCGCCGTCAGCAGCACCAGCGAATGCAGGGACACCAGCGTGAACAGCGTCACCAGGCCCTGCGGCCCATACACCAGGCCCATGAGCGGCGCGCCGATCATTACCAGGTTGCTGAAGGTGTGCGCCAGCGCCCGCGCCGCCGCGGCCGTGGAGAACCGGCTGAACGCCAGCGTCAGCCCGAACAGCAGCGCCGCCGCGCTGAAGTACAGCAGCACAGGCTGAAAGTCCAGCTCTTGGAGCCGCACATGGCCCATGGTGCGAAACAGAAGCGCGGGCGTGAGCACCAGGAACACGATGTTGGACAGATCTGGCACCGCCGTGGCGCGCACCCAGCCCACGCGGGCGGTGAGGTAGCCGATGCCGATGCACAGAATGACGGGAACCAGGGGAACGAGGATCGAGGACAGCAAGGTGGGCAGAGGGTCGAAGTGCCGGCGCGGCGCCGGGCGGCAAGTGTAGGGCCTGGGGATGCGGCGCGCTTACACTCATGAATTAATAGCTGCCAGCGCTTGATGGACAAGCGCTGGAGGCCAAAAATACCCAAAACCCCTTGCCACCGCGGCGCAAAACCGGACCTGGGACAATATCGGCCCCCGCCCCGCTCCTTTATCTCGTCAGACCGCCCCGTCCTTCACCGTGCACGCTACGCCCTCCTCCATCGCCCACAGTCCCTGGCGCATGTCCGTCGCGCCGATGATGGACTGGACCGACAGGCACTGCCGCTACCTGCACCGCCTGCTGTCGCGCCACACGCTGCTCTACACCGAGATGGTGACCACCGGTGCGCTGGTGCACGGCGACGTGCAGCGCCATCTGCGCTTTGACGCGGCCGAGCACCCCGTGGCGCTGCAGTTGGGCGGCAGCGAGCCGGCCGACCTCGCGCACTGCGCCCGTCTGGGCGAGCAGTGGGGCTATGACGAGATCAACCTCAACTGCGGCTGCCCCAGCGAGCGTGTGCAGCGCGGCGCTTTCGGCGCCTGCCTGATGAACGAGCCGCAACTGGTCGCCGACTGCGTGAAAGCCATGGTGGACGTGGTTCAGGTCCCGGTCACCGTCAAGCACCGCATCGGGATCGACCAGAACGAAGACTACGGTTTCGTGCGCGACTTCGTGGGCGTGGTGGCCGACGCGGGCTGCCGCGTGTTCATCGTGCATGCGCGCAATGCGTGGCTGAAGGGTCTGTCGCCCAAGGAGAACCGCGAGATTCCCCCGCTGCGCTACGACGTCGCGGCCCGGCTGAAAGCCGACTTCCCGCAACTGACCATCGCCATCAACGGGGGCTTTCAGACCGACGCCGCAGTGCTGGAGGAGCTGGCCCGGGTGGATGGCGTGATGGTGGGCCGCGAGGCCTACCACAACCCCTGGTGGCTGGCGCGCTGGGATGAGCAGTTCTTTGGCGCCGCGCCCGCCGCGCTCACGCGCGAGCAGGTCGAGGAAGACATGGTGGCCTACATGGAGCGCGAAGCCACCGCGCACGGCACGCACTGGTATGCGGTGGCGCGCCACATGCTGGGCCTGCGCAACGGACTGCCCGGCGCGCGACGCTGGCGCCAGGTGTGGAGCGACCACCGCTTGAAACACCTGCCCGCGCGCGAAGTAATGGCCCTGGCGCGCACCAAGCCGGGCGCCACCGCGCCCGATGCACTGCGCGCAAGCGCCGTGCAAGCAGTCGCCCTGCCAACGGAGCCGCTCAGCCTTTGAGGCCCGCCAGCCAGTCCCGCAGCGGCTGCGGCAGCCCGAACAGATAGCCCTGCAGGCCATGGCAGTGGTGAGCGATGAGGAAATCCGCCTGCTGCCGCGTCTCCACCCCCTCGGCCACCACGCGCAGGCGCAAGTGGCGTGCGACGGAAAGAATGGCCTGCACGATCGCCGCGTCGTTCGCGTCGGAGGGCGCGTCCTGCACGAAGCTGCGGTCGATCTTGAGTTCGTACAGCGGCAGGCGCTTCAGATACGCCAGGCTGGAGTAGCCGGTGCCGAAGTCATCGATGGAAAAGCGCACGCCCAGCGCCACCAGCTCGTGCATGCGCCGGGCGGTGTCCTGCCAGTTCTCCACCAGCAGACTTTCCGTAACCTCCAGCGTGAGCAGCGCCGCGGGCGCGCCCGTGCTGTGCAGCGCCGCGCGCACCTGCTCCACGAAGTCCGCCTGACGGAACTGGCGGGGACTGACATTGACCGAGATTGACAGCGCCCGGCCCTGCTGGTGCAGTTCGGCCAGCGTGGCGCAGGCCTGCTGGATGACACGCGCACCCATGCGCACGATCAAACCCGCCTGTTCCGCCACCGGGATGAACTGCGCCGGCGGCACGAAGCCGCGCTGCGGATGCGGCCAGCGCAGCAGCAGCTCCGCGCCGATGAGCTGGCCGGCGGCATCCACCTGCGGCTGCGCATAGGTCAGCAGCGCGTCGTTGTCGACCGCGCTCTTGAGGTCCTGCAGCAGCGCCAGGCGCTCCTGCGCTGCGGCGTGCATGTCCTGCTCAAAGAAGCACACCTGGTTGCGCCCCCGGTCCTTGGCACAGAACATGGCCGTGTCGGCCTCGCGCAGCAGGTCTTCCACGGCCTCACCGTTCTTGGGAAACAGCGTCACGCCGATGCTGCCGGTACTGCCGTAGTGCACCCCGCCCAGGTCATAGGGCGCATCCAGGCATTCGCGCAGCTGCTGGGCGCGCCGGCAGGCCTGCTCACGCGCAACGGAGGGGGTGTCGCCCAGCCGCGGCACCAGCATGACGAATTCGTCGCTCCCCAGCCGTGCCACGGTCTCCTGCGGCCCGGCCGCGTCCTGCAGGCGCGCGGCGACCTGCACCAGCAGCCCGTCGCCCACACCGTGGCCGCGCGCGTCGTTGATCTCCTTGAAGTTGTCCAGGTCGATGTAGAACAGCGCACCCATGCCCCCCCGCTGCTGGGCCGTGAGCAGTGCATCCTGCAGGCGCTGCAGCAGCAGGCGGCGGTTGGGCAGGCCGGTGAGCGCGTCGAAATACGCGAGCCGGTACATGGCGGCCTCGGCCTCGTGGCGCCGCGTGACGTCGCGCGACAGCGCGATGAAGTGGCGCTGGCCCGGGCCGGTCCCGGTCTGCGGCGTACCGCCCTGCTTGCAGGCCACGGACAGCTCGAACCAATGCTGGCTGCCCCCGATATCCAGACTGTACTGCCGCCCTTCGGAATAGCCGTACTCGGCCGCCTCGTCCAGCGCAGCCATGCATTCGGCGGCGGCAGCGGGCGGCAACACATCCCCCAGCGTGCGCCCCACCAGCGCCTGGGCGCGCGTACCGATCAGGTCCGCGCGGGCGGACCGGTAGTGGTGGATGCCTCCCTGTGCGTCCACCTCGAACAGCAGATCGGGCACGGCATTGAGCGTGCCTTCCAGCTCATCGCGCGTGCGGCGCAACTCGCGCGTCATCTCGCGGGCCAGCGCCATGGCCCGCTGCCGGGCGTTCACCTGCTGCCCCACGAACCATCCCGCCAGCAGGCTGAAGGCGGCGCCCAGCAGGGCAACCAGATGGTGTGTGGATCCTTCGAAGCGCTGCTCGAATGAAGGCAGCGGGTACAGCACCAGCGTCCACCGCCTGCCGCCTACGTCGTAGCTGCGCACGGCCTCCAGCCCGCCATT
The DNA here is from genome assembly GCF_030503915.1 of Diaphorobacter sp. C33. NCBI lineage: Bacteria > Pseudomonadati > Pseudomonadota > Betaproteobacteria > Burkholderiales > Comamonadaceae > Diaphorobacter > Diaphorobacter sp. C33. The sequence goes on along the minus strand of NZ_CP129980.1, from coordinate 1,006,075 downwards.
GACCGCGTGGGGTGCATAGTCCGTGCGCGACGCAAACACCAGCACCCCCCCTGCCACCGAGGGGCCGTCATGGATGGCCAGTGCAAGGTCGCTGTCCAGTTCGCTCGCCAGGCCCTGGATCACGTCGTCCATGCGAAATGGCGCGGCCACCCAGCCTGCAATGTTCTGGCGGCGCTGGGCCAGAGTGTCCACGGCAGCGTGTCTGGCATACAGCGGCAGGTACATGACCAGGGAGCTGCCGGCATCCCCTTCGCGGCTGCCCAGCGGGCCCGACAGCGCCAGCGTCCCGGAGTCGCGCGCGCGCAGCAGCGCCTCGCGCCGCGCCGGCTGCAGCATGGCATCCTGTCCCAATTCCTGCTGGTTTTCCGGCGTTTGGGGTGCGATGTGCGTGATCAACGCCTGCCCCGTGCGCGCCTCGGTGGATTCCGCCACGCGCGACAGCAACGCCACCCCCTGCAGGCCCGGGCGCGTCTGTGGCAGGTGCAAGGCCTCCACATAGGCCTGGAATTCCTGCTGGTCGATGCTGTCGGAGCCTTCGTAGTAGCCCTTGGCACCACGCAACACCATTTCGTACGCGGCGATGCGGTCCGACAGGTTGGAAACCACGCGGTCCACGGACAAGGCGAAAGCCTGCAGCCGGCGCTCGTCCCGTGCGCGCTCCACACCCTGCCAGACCAGATAGGTGACGGCGAGCAGCAGCAGTGAGAGCACCACTGCTGCGATCATGCCCGGATGCCATGGGGCCCAGTGCTGTGCGAACCCCCTCGGGGCAGCCACCTCTTTATTCATGCGTTTCCAAGCGTCGCATAGCGACCGCCGCAACACAATAGGGAAGCGCCAGATTGCCGTGCGCCGCGCGGCCCGTCTGTGGGACGCGGCCTTGTCCTACCCCGCCGAGGGTCACCACAGGCCCTTCCCTGCCCTACCATCCGTGGCTGTCCCTTGACCCCTGCGCCTGCCGTGCCCCTCCCCTCACCCGCGACCCATCTCACCCCTGAGGAGTCCGCGTTCCACGCGTTCTATGCGCAGGAGCGCCCGGCGCTGGACCACGCCTGCGCGTTTTACATGGCGCTGCTGCAGTCGCTGCTGTCGCAGGCGCGCCACATCGACATTGCCAAGATCGAAGGGCGCGTGAAGGACCGCGATGAATGCCTGCGCAAGTTTTCGCGCAAGTACCGCGCGGCGCTGGAGGAAAGCGGGGCGCCCTATGAAATCCGCCCCTACATCACCGACCTGATCGGCGTGCGCGTGGTCTGCCTGTACGAGGACGAGCTGGAGAAGGTGGCGCAGATCGTCCAGTCGCACTTCGACGTGATCGACGTGACCGACAAGGTCAGCGCCTTGGAGGGCACCGAGGCCTCTTTCGGCTACAAGGGCCTGCACCTGGACCTGCGACTCAACGCCTTGCAAGCCGCCCTGCCCGAGAACGCTGCCTACGCCGCGCAGCCGTTCGAGCTGCAGGTGCGCACCATCATCCAGGACGCGTGGAGCGTGCTGGACCACAAGATCAAGTACAAGAAGTCGATTCCGGCCGAACTCAAGCGCCGCATCAACGTGCTGTCCGCCCTGTTCGAACTGGCGGACCGCGAGTTCCGCCAGATCCGCGATGCCACCGATGCCGAACTGCTCTACGCACCCGACGAGACCACCGAGGCCGAGACCGAAGCCAGCCGAACGCCGGTGCCCGGCAGCGAGCTCAACGCCTTCACGTTCCTGAAGATTGCCCGCCATTTCTTCAAGGACGTGGAGTTCGACGCGCAGAAGGTGGACCTGTTCGTGGACGACATGCGCGCATGGTCACCGGGCATCACGCGTGCCCGCTTCAACACGCTGATGCGTGAAACGATTGCCACCGTCAAGCGCTACAAGCAGTTCTACGAGGCGCAGAACCCCGAGGGCAGCTTCAACCCCTTCACCGTGATCCGCCACTGCCTGTACCTGGGCGACCGGCAGGCGTTTCGCCGCGCGCTGCGCAACAGCTCGCGCGAAGCCTTCGAAGCGTGGTTGCAGGAAAATCCCACCCTGATATAAGTCAAATCGACCTCCAGCGCTTGTCCATCAAGTGCTAACAGCTATCAAAAGTATAGCATCAAGCCCGCCCGCCAATGTCGCGCGCGGGACACTGAATGCGTAGTTGCACGACACGCAAGCAAATGCAACTGCTGATATATTGCACTGCAACATAACTTGGTCCTGCCCCATGCTGTACACCCTCTACGAGACCCAGCGCTCCCTCATGGAGCCCTTCGCCGACCTGGCGCAGGCCGCCGCCAAGTTCTACAGCAACCCGCTGTCGCCGTTCAGCGAGACGCAACTGGCCCATCGCATTTCGGCGGGCTATGAACTGCTGTACCGCCTGGGCAAGGACTACGAGAAACCCGAGTTCGGCATCAGCACCGTGGACGTGGATGGCGTGAGCGTGGCCATCCATGAGCGCGTGGACGTCGACAAGCCGTTCTGCGAACTGCGCCGCTTCAAGCGGTTTTCGGACGACCCGGCCACCTTGCTCAAGCTCAAGGGCCAGCCCGTGGTGCTGATCGTGGCGCCGTTGTCGGGCCACTACGCCACGCTGCTGCGCGACACCGTACGCTCCATGCTGGAGAGCCACAAGGTCTACATCACCGACTGGAAGAACGCGCGCATGGTGCCGCTGCAGGAGGGCGAGTTCCACCTGGACGACTATGTGAACTACGTGCAGGAGTTCATCCGCTACCTGCAGGGCCAATACGGCAACTGCCATGTGATGAGCGTCTGCCAGCCCACCGTGCCGGTACTGGCCGCTGTCTCGCTGATGGCCAGCCGCGGCGAGACCACGCCACTGTCCATGACCATGATGGGCGGTCCCATCGATGCGCGCCGCTCACCCACGGCGGTGAACAACCTGGCCACCCAACGCAGCTTCGAGTGGTTCGAGAACAACGTCATCTACCGCGTACCCAGCAACTTCCCCGGCGCCGGCCGCCGCGTGTACCCGGGCTTTCTGCAGCACACGGGCTTCGTGGCCATGAACCCGGACCGGCACGCCAGCAGCCACTACGATTACTTCAAGAACCTCATCAAGGGCGATGACGCCAGCGCCGAGGCCCACCGCAAGTTCTACGACGAATACAACGCCGTGCTCGACATGGATGCCGACTATTACCTGGAGACCATCAAGACCGTCTTCCAGGACTACAGCCTGGTCAACGGCACCTGGGACGTGCGCTCGCCGGACGGCGCGGTGGAGCGCGTGCGCCCCCAGGACATCACCCAGACCGCGCTGCTGACCATCGAAGGCGAGCTCGACGACATCTCCGGCTCCGGCCAGACCGAGGCGGCGCAGGATCTGTGCACCGGCATCGCCGCGGACCGGCGCAACCACCTCGAGGTGAAGGGCGCCGGCCACTACGGCATTTTCAGCGGCCGCCGCTGGCGCGAGCTGGTCTACCCGCAGGTGCGCGACTTCATCCGTGCCAACCAGTCCGCCCAGCCCACGTCACGCCCCCGCCGCGCACGCAGCGCCGCCTGACGCCGGCCATGACCTCCCCCGCAGCGCAGCAGGCGCTCGTTGAGCGCATTGACGCGGCCCTGCCCCAGACCCAGTGCACGCGCTGCGGCTACCCTGACTGCCAGTCCTATGCCCGTGCCATCGCACGGGGCGAGGCCGAGATCAACCAGTGCCCGCCCGGCGGGGCCCAGGGCGTTGCACGCCTGGCCGCCATCACTGGCCGGCCCGAGCTGCCGCTGAGCGCGGCCCATGGAACGGAGGTCCCGCGCGCCGTGGCGGTGATCGACGAGAACTGGTGCATCGGCTGCACGCTGTGCCTCAAGGCCTGCCCCACGGACGCCATCCTGGGCATCAACAAGCGCATGCACACCGTGATTGCACCGCACTGCACGGGCTGCGAACTGTGCCTGCCCGCGTGCCCGGTGGATTGCATCCGCATGGAAAATGCCAGCGGCCAGGCCACTGGCTGGGCCGCATGGTCCGCCCCGCAGGCCGAGCAGGCGCGCGTGCGCTACCAGGCGCGGCAAGAGCGGCTGCAGCGCGAGGAGGCGCAGGCCACCGCCCCCGAACCTGCCCCTCCGGCGCCGGACAACGCGCCCGATCCCAAGCGCGCAGCCATTGCCGCGGCACTGGCGCGCGCCCGCGCGCAGCGCGCCGACCGGGGCTGACGCCGCTGCGCCGGCAGCCCTACCGCTCACGACCGTAGCGGGCTATGGCAATACGGAGCGAACCGGCGACAGGCCTGCCGCATCAGGCTGCGAGCGACTTGTAGACGCCGCAGCCCAGATAGACATCTCCCGCGCGCTGCACGTAGGACATCTTGGTTTGCACCGCGCCCGTGGCCGGATTGGTGATGTCGTATTCCACCCAGCCCGGCGCGCGTTCGGCCTGGGCCACGATGGCGCTGACCAGCGCATCCCCGGCAATACCGGGAATGTCCTGCACCCGCGTTCCCACTTTGGCGGGATTGCCGCCAAAGGCCAGGTAGGTGCCGCCCGCATCGAGCGCGAACACGTACATGTCGCGGTCGTGGTAGGGCTGTGCGGGGTCGGTCAACGTGCGCAGAAAGGCGTCGCGCGGCAGGCCGCGCTGCACGGCGGCGGCGCGCTGCACCAGGGCCACGGCCTCCTCGGCCGTACCCTGCTGCAGACGAAACGCCAGCACCGCCCGGGACAGGGTAGACGCCCGGCTCTCCAGCGCCTGCGCCTCGCGCAGGGCATCGCTCACCATCTGGGCATTGCGCTGCGTGATCTGGTCCAGTTGCTGCACCGCGGTGCTGATCTCGCGCAGACCCGTGCCCTGTTCATTGACCGAGTGGGAGATTTCGCTCACATGCCCGGCCACGCCACGGATGCCTTGCGCCATGGCCGCAATGCCCTCACCGGCGGTGCGGATCAGCCCCGCGCTGCCCTCCACCTGCCGCACGGACGTGCCAATGAGGTCGCGGATCTCGCGCGCCGCCTCGGCCGAGCGGCCCGCCAGCGTGCGCACCTCGGCCGCCACCACGGCAAAACCCCGGCCCTGCTCGCCCGCGCGTGCCGCTTCCACGGCGGCATTCAGCGCCAGGATGTTGGTTTGAAAGGCGATGCCGTCGATCACCTGGATGATCTCGCCCATGCGGCGGGCATCGTTCTGGATGCCCTGCACCGCCTCCACCGCCCGCGCCATCGCCTGGGTGCCCGCCTCAGCGGCTTGGCGCACCTCTCCGGCGCGCTGATCGGCCACGCCGGCCGCCTGCGCGTTGTTGTTCACGGCGGAAGACAGCTCCTCCACGCTGGCCGCAGTCTGCTCCAGGCTGGCGGCCTGTTGCTCGGTGCGGTCGGCCAGTTCGCGGTTGTCCGCCGCCAGGCTTTGACCCGCGTGCGCCACCAGCGCCGCGTTGCTGCGGATGTCGGCCACCATCGACGAGAGCGTGTACACCATGCGGTTGAGTTGCTCGTCCATGTGCGCCAGTTCATCGCGGCCGCGCACTTCGGCCCGGCTGCACAGGTCGCCCTGCGCCGTGCGCTCCATTACGCCGCTCAGCCGCCGCAGGTCGCCCGCCACACTGGCCTGGAAAGCCGTGGCCAGATAGGCGGTGGCCAGCACCGCCACGCTACACACGCCCCACGTGGCGCGCGGCCCCCATCCCTGCACCCCCGCGACGGCCAGCAGTGCCAACACGGCCACGCCTCCCAACAGGGCCAGCTTGGCCGAGAAACGCAGGCGCCGCATGAGTCCCACGCCCGGCCGCAGAATGAATGAAACCGTCATCGCTTTTGTCCCCCTCGCTGGCTGAAATGCGCGCCCTGGCGCGTCGCACTGATGAATTGATGCCATTTGTAACCAAATTCGACGGCTGTGTAGAGCGATCAAACCCTGTAGTTGTTTTTGGGAACGGGTGGCGGGGCCGCGCCCTATGGCGCCCGGCCGCATCCCTGATAATCGCCCCCCTATGAATCCCCTGCTCTCCCTACTGCAGCCCTACCCGTTCGAGCGGCTGCGACAGCTTTTTGCGGGGGTGACGCCCTCGGCCGCTCACCGCGCCATCAGCCTGGGCATCGGCGAGCCACGCCATGCAACGCCGCCGTTCATCCAGGAGGCCCTGGCCGCCAACCTGGCAGGCCTGGCCAGCTACCCCTCCACCGCCGGTGACCCCAGCCTGCGCGAAGCCTGTGCCGGCTGGATGCAGCGGCGCTACCGTATTCCCGTCAACCCCGCCACGCAGGTGCTGCCGGTGAACGGTTCGCGCGAGGCGTTGTTCGCATTCGCGCAAACCGTGGTGGACCCCACCCGCGCGGGCGCCACCGTGGTGTGCCCCAACCCGTTCTACCAAATCTATGAAGGCGCCACGCTGCTGGCCGGCGCCACGCCGTACTACGCCCCGAGCGATCCAGCCCGCAACTTTGCTGTGGACTGGGACAGCGTGCCCGATGAGGTATGGCAGCGCACGCAACTGCTCTTCGTGTGCTCGCCCGGCAACCCCACGGGCGCCGTGATGCCCCTGCCCGAGTGGGAGAAGCTCTTCGCGCTGAGTGACCGCTACGGTTTTGTGATCGCCTCGGACGAGTGCTACAGCGAGATCTACTTCCGTGACGAGCCCCCGCTGGGCGGCCTGGAGGCGGCGACCCAACTGGGCCGAGCCGACTACCGCAACCTGATCGCCTTCACCAGCCTGTCCAAGCGCAGCAACGTGCCGGGCCTGCGCAGCGGCTTCGTGGCGGGCGACGCGGCACTCATCAAGGCGTTTTTGCTGTACCGCACCTACCACGGCAGTGCCATGGGTCCCGCCGTGCAGGCCGCCAGCGTGGCTGCCTGGAACGATGAGGTGCACGTGGAAGAAAACCGCGCCCTTTACCGCCAGAAGTTCGCCCAGGTCACGCCCATGCTCGCCGAGGTGATGGACGTGCGCCTGCCCGACGCGGGTTTCTACCTCTGGGCCAAGGTGCCCGACGCCCTGGGCATGAGCGATGCGGAGTTCGCCCAGGCCCTGCTGGCTCAATACAATGTCACGGTATTGCCGGGCAGCTATCTCGCCCGCGATTCCGGCGGCGCCAACCCCGGCGCCCAGCGCGTGCGCATGGCCCTTGTGGCCGAGACCGCGGAATGCGCCGAAGCGGCCTCGCGCATCGTGCAATTCATCCAATCCCGTACGTGATTCCATCCATGACCCAACAATTGCAGACCCTGATCGACAACGCCTGGGACAACCGCGCCAGCCTCTCGCCCTCCGCCGCGCCCCAGGAAGTGGTGGACGCCGTCGAGCATGTGATCGCCGAGCTCAACAACGGCAGGCTGCGCGTGGCCACGCGCGAGGGCGTGGGCCAGTGGACCGTGCACCAGTGGATCAAGAAGGCCGTGCTGCTGTCGTTCCGCCTGAAGGACAACGAGCTCATGAAGGCCGGTGACCTGGGCTTCTTCGACAAGGTGCCCACCAAGTTCGCCCACCTGTCCGCCGACGAGATGGCCGCCACCGGCGTGCGCGTGGTGCCGCCGGCCGTGGCGCGCCGCGGCAGTTTCATCGCCAAGGGCGCGATCCTGATGCCCAGCTACGTGAACATCGGCGCCTATGTGGACGAAGGCACCATGGTGGACACCTGGGCCACCGTGGGCTCGTGCGCGCAGGTCGGAAAGAACGTGCACCTGTCCGGCGGCGTGGGGCTGGGCGGCGTGCTCGAGCCCCTGCAGGCCAACCCGACCATCATCGAGGACAACTGCTTCATCGGCGCGCGCTCCGAAGTCGTCGAGGGCGTGATCGTCGAAGAGAACTCGGTCATCAGCATGGGCGTGTACATCGGTCAGAGCACGCCGATCTACGACCGCACCACGGGCGAGATCACCTACGGTCGCGTGCCCGCTGGCTCGGTGGTGGTCAGCGGCAACCTGCCCAAGGACGGTGGCCGCTACAGCATGTACGCGGCCATCATCGTCAAGAAGGTGGACGCCAAGACCCGCTCCACCACCAGCCTGAACGACCTGCTGCGCGACTGAAGCTACGCCGCACCGGCACTGCACGCATACATAACCAGCACTGAGAGGGAACCAGCATGAGCACGATGGAGCGGATTCTGCGCCTGATGGCCGACAAGAAGGCATCCGATGTCTACCTGTCGGCCAACGCACCGGCGCTGATCAAGATCAACGGCGAATGCGTGCCGATCAACAGCCAGATCCTGCCGCCCGACGCGCCCAAGAACCTGCTGTCCGAGATCGTCCCCCCCGACCGCATCGAAGAGCTGGAAGAGACCGGTGAGCTCAACATGGGTGTGCCGCTCACCGGCGTGGGGCGCTTTCGCGTCAGCGCGATGCGCCAGCGCGGCACCTATGCGGTGGTGATCCGCTTCATCACGCAGAACATCCCGCAGTTGTCCACGCTGCACCTGCCGCCGGTGCTCAGCGAGCTGATCATGGAAAAGCGCGGCCTGATCCTGCTCGTGGGCGCCACGGGCTCGGGCAAGAGCACGACGCTGGCGGCGATGCTGGACGCGCGCAACGAGTCTATGACCGGCCACATCCTCACGGTGGAGGACCCGGTCGAATACCAGTTCAAGAACAAGAAGTCCATCGTCAACCAGCGGGAGATCGGCAGCGACACCCAGTCGCTGCAGACCGCGCTCAAGAACGCGCTACGACAGGCGCCCGACGTGATCCTGATCGGCGAAATCCGCGACCGCGAGACCATGTCCGCCGCCATCGCCTACGCCCAGTCGGGCCACCTGTGCCTGGCCACGCTGCACGGCAACAACAGTTACCACGCCCTCAACCGCATCCTGTCGTTCTACCCCGTGGAGGTGCGCCCCACAATGCTGGGCGACCTGGCGTCCGCCCTCAAGGCCATCATCTCGCAGCGCCTGGTGCGCACTACGACCGGCGATCGCGTGCCCGCGGCGGAGGTCATGCTCAACACCAAGCTGGTGGCCGAGCTGGTGGAAAAGGGCGACTTCTCGGGGATCCGCGAGGCCATGGAAAAATCCATGGCCGAAGGCTCGCAGACCTTCGAGGAAGCGCTGGCCCACCTGATCCTGGAGGGCAAGATCGACCGCAAGGAAGGCCTGGCCTACGCCGACTCCCCCACCAACCTCATGTGGCGCCTGCAAAACGACTTCTCGGCTGCCGCGAAGTCGGCGCGCGCCGTCAACGACGCCGGCCAACAGTCCGAGGACGATGCCCCCTCGTTCACCGAGATCGTGCTGGACGTCAAGCCCGCCTGAGCCCGTTTCGCGGCCGCTGCACGGCAGTGCGCCGCCTGTACCCATGTCCCCCACCCTGCTACTGACCGAACAGCTCATCGCCCGCCCCTCCGTCACGCCCGACGACGCGGGCTGCCTGGACCTGCTGGCCTGGCGCCTCGCTCCCTTGGGCTTTGCCTGCGAGCGACTGGACAGCGGGCCCGAGAACTTCCGCGTCAGCAATTTGTGGTCAAAACGCACTGCAACGCGCTCTGGACAAGCGCAAACAGCTACCAAAACAGTAGTATTCGCCGGCCACACCGACGTGGTACCCACGGGCCCCGTGGAGCAGTGGAGCAGCCCGCCGTTCACCCCCACACACCGGGACGGCCGCCTGTACGGCCGCGGCGCGAGTGACATGAAGGCCTCGATCGCCGCATTCGTCGTCGCGGTCGAGGAATTCCTCGCCGCCACGCCCGACCCGCGCCTGGACATCGCGCTGCTGCTGACCAGCGACGAGGAAGGCCCCTCGGTGGACGGTACCAAGGTGGTCATTGAGCAGCTGCGCGCGCGCGGGGAGCGGCTGGACTGGTGCATCGTGGGCGAGCCTACCTCGGTCGAGCAGACCGGCGACATGATCAAGAACGGCCGCCGCGGCACGCTGTCCGGGCGGCTCACCGTGCGGGGGGTGCAGGGCCACATCGCCTACCCGCAGCTGGCGCGCAACCCCATCCATCAGGCCGTGCCCGCGCTCACCGAGCTCGCCGCCACCGTGTGGGATGAGGGCAACGCCTTCTTTCCGCCCACCAGTTGGCAGATGAGCAACATCCACGGCGGCACCGGCGCGACCAACGTGATCCCCGGCCAGGTGGTGATCGACTTCAACTTCCGCTTCAGCACCGAATCGACCGCTGAAGGGCTGCAGCAGCGCGTGCATGCGGTACTGGACCGCCACGGACTGGAATACGACCTGACCTGGACGCTGGGCGGCCAGCCCTTCCTGACCACGCCGGGCGAACTGGTGCAGGCGGTGCAGCAAGCCATCCACGCCGAAACCGGTCTGGAAACCGAGCTGTCCACCACCGGCGGCACCAGCGACGGGCGCTTCATTGCCCAGATTTGCCCCCAGGTGATCGAGCTGGGCCCGCCCAACGCCAGCATCCACAAGATCGACGAGAACGTGCGCTTGGTCGACATCGAGCCGCTCAAGAACATCTACCGCCGCACGCTCGAGCACCTCAACGCACTGGCGGGCGCATGACCGCGAAAGTGCACGGTGACACCGTCGGTGCGCTGGTCGCCAGCGGCGCCGCGCGCCTCACACAGGCCGGCGTGGCCTTCGGCCACGGCACTGCCAACGCGCAGGACGAGGCCGCCTGGCTGGTGCTGTGGCGCCTGGGGCTGCCGCTGGACAGCGTGCTCGACGAGGGTGCTGAAGGTTCAGTGGCAAATCGGCCCGTAACGCCCGCCCATCAAGCGCTGGTAGCTACACTTTTTGAAGAACGCATCGCCACGCGCAAGCCGGCTGCCTACCTCACGCGCGAGGCCTGGTTGCAGGGCGTGCCGTTCTACGTGGACGAGCGCGCCATCGTGCCGCGCAGCTTCATTGCCGAACTGCTGGCCGACGGCAGCATCGACGACTGGCTCAGCGACCAGACGCGCCACGTGCTCGACCTGTGCACCGGCAACGGCAGCCTGGCCGTGCTGGCCGCCATGGCGTATCCCGACGTGCAGGTGACGGGCGCCGACCTCTCGCCCGACGCGTTGGCCGTAGCCCGCATCAACGTGGACCGGCACGGGCTGCAGGAGCGCATCACGCTGGTCGAGTCCGACGGCCTGGCCGCCCTGCCCGGCCCCTGGGACCTGATCCTGTGCAACCCGCCCTACGTCAACGCCGCCAGCATGGCCCAGCTGCCGCCCGAATACCGGGCCGAGCCCGAGCTGGCCCTGTCCGGCAATATGCGGGGCGGCAGCGACGGCATGGACTTCATTCGCCAGCTGTTGGCCGACGCCCCGGCGCGCATGAGCGAAGACGCCGTGCTGGTGCTGGAGATCGGCAACGAACGCGAACACTTCGAGGCCGCCTTTCCCGACCTGCCCGTGTTCTGGCTGGAGACCAGCGCCGGCAGCGACCAGGTGCTGCTGCTCACGCGCCAGGCCCTGCTCCCACTCGCTCCCGCAAAGTGACGGCGCCGGCCCGTCCGGCCCCCGCCCCGTCCATTGGTTTTGACCCATGATCACCCTGAAGAACGTCACGCTGCGCCGCAGCGCCAAGGTATTGCTCGACGGCGTCTCCGTCACCATCAACCCCGGGGAACATGTCGGCCTGGTCGGGCGTAACGGCGCTGGCAAGTCCACGCTGTTTGCGCTGCTCAATGGTTCGCTGCACGAAGACGGCGGTGACTTCTTCCTGCCCGCGGCCTGGCGCATGGCCCAGGTGGCGCAGAACATGCCAGAGACGGACGAGTCTGCCACCGCCTTCGTACTTGAGGGCGACACCCGTTTGTCGGAGCTGCGCCAGGCGCTGCACACGGCCGAGCAGGCGGGTGATGGCATGGCCATGGCCCAGGCGCACTCCGACCTGGCAGACGCCGGTGCGCACGACGCCACCGCGCGCGCGCAGGCGCTCATCCTGGGTCTGGGCTTTCAGGTGGCGGAGCTGGAGCGCCCGGTCAACAGCTTCTCCGGCGGCTGGCGCATGCGCCTGCAACTGGCGCGCGCGCTGATGTGCCCCAGCGACCTGCTGCTGCTGGACGAGCCCACCAACCACTTGGACCTGGACGCGCTGGTATGGCTGGAAGCCTGGCTGCAGCGCTACAACGGTACCTTGGTCGTCATCAGCCACGACCGCGAATTCCTCGACGCCGTGACCCAGGTCACGCTGCACATCGATAACGCGCGCCTGACCCGCTACGGCGGCAACTACAGCAAGTTCGAGGAGCTGCGCGCCCAGCAGCTGGAACTGCAGCAGTCGGCCTACGAGCGCCAGCAGGACAAAATCGCGCACCTGCAGAAATTCATCGATCGGTTCAAGGCCAAGGCCACCAAGGCCAAGCAGGCACAAAGCCGCGTGAAGGCGCTGGAGCGCATGGAGAAGATCGCCCCCGTGCTGGCGTCGGCCGACTTCACCTTCGAGTTCAAAGAGCCGGCCAACCTGCCCAACCCGATGCTGGCCATCACCGACGCGTCCTTCGGTTATCGCTCCGAGGATGGCAGCGAGACCACCATCCTGCGCCACGTGAACCGCTCGGTGCTAGCCGGCCAGCGCATCGGCATTTTGGGCGCCAACGGCCAGGGCAAGTCCACGCTGGTCAAGACCATCGCCCGCACCATGGCGCCGCTCTCCGGCACCCTGACCGAGGGCAAGGGCCTGTCGATCGGCTACTTCGCGCAGCAGGAGCTGGACGTGCTGCGTCCCGGCGATAACCCGCTGGAGCACATGGTACGCCTGGCGCGCGAACTGGGTGCCCAGGCCCAGGAACCCAGCCGCGAGCAGGACCTGCGCAACTTCCTGGGCAGCTTCAACTTCAGCGGCGACATGGTGCACCAGGCCGTGGGCACCATGAGCGGCGGGGAGAAGGCCCGCCTGGTGCTGGCCATGATCGTCTGGCAGCGCCCCAACCTGTTGCTGCTGGACGAGCCCACCAACCACCTGGATCTGGCCACGCGCGAGGCGCTGTCCATGGCGCTCAACGAGTTCGAGGGCACGGTGATGCTGGTCAGCCACGACCGGGCGCTGCTGCGCGCCGTGTGCGATGAGTTCTGGCTGGTGGGCCGGGGTGCCGTGGCGCCCTTCGACGGCGATCTGGACGATTACCAGCGCTACCTGCTTGAGGAGTCCAAACGCCTGCGCGAACTGGCCCGCGCAGCCGAGCAGGTGGTCGTTGCCGAGGCCGCGTCCCCAACCGCCACTGCCGCCCCTCCCCTGCGCGACGCCCGCGAACAGCGCCGCCAGGAAGCCCAGGCCCGCCAGCAACTGGCCGAGAAAACCCGCCCCCTCAAGCGAGAGCTTGAAAAAATCGACCAGCGCCTGGAAGCCCTAAACCGGGAAAAAGCGCAGTTGGAAGAACGGCTCATGCAGCCGTTGCCCCCCGCGGAGATCGCGGAATGCGGGCGGAGGCTCAAGGACTGCACCGAAGAGGTGACAGCCCTTGAGGAAAAGTGGCTGGATGTTTCCTCAGCGCTGGAAGAACTGGCACGCTGAGGGGCTACAGGTATTTTTGATATCTGTATAAAAACAGCCTCTAAGCCTTACGCATAAATCGCACGCAGCTCCTTTTTCAGGAGTAAATTCTGGGGATATCCCGGGGTTGCATTTTTTTGCAGCGCACTGTCAACGCCCCCCCAGGGGGCCGCGTTGTGGGTACATCTAAGGAGTTTTCCCTATGACCATGACTGCAATCCTCTCTGCCTGGCCCGAAGACGAACGTGACCGCAAGCGCGCCCCGGCCCGCCTGTAAGCGTCCACTCGGCCTGTTCTGAAGGCCGTTCGTTGGAGGAATCGCCGCACTGCGCAATTCCAAGCCACTGCCAGGGCCCGCCGGGAGCTACCGGCCCCGATTCACACCGCCCACTTCAGGGTGGAGACAGAAAAGGAACGTGCCACCACGTTCCTTTTGCATTTCAAGGCAGCCTTTTTCAGCTGCCGCTAGGTCAGCCCATGTGCAGGCCGCCGTTGACCGAGAAATCCGCCCCGGTGGCATAGCCGCCCTCTTCGGAAGCCAGCCACGAAATGATGGACGCGATCTCGCTGGGTTCGCCCAAGCGCTTCACGGGCACAGTGGCGACGATCTTTTCCAGCACATCCGGGCGGATCGCCTTGACCATGTCGGTGCCGATGTAGCCGGGGCTCACGGTATTCACCGTCACGCCCTTGGTGGCCAGTTCCTGCGCCAGCGCCATCGAAAAACCGTGCATGCCCGCCTTCGCCGCCGAGTAGTTGGTCTGGCCGGCCTGGCCTTTCTCGCCGTTCACGCTGCTGATGTTGATGATGCGGCCCCAGCCCTTGTCCACCATGTCTGCAACGACCTGCTTGGTCACGTTGAACATGCTGTTGAGGTTGGTTTCGATGACAGCGTCCCAGTCCTCGCGCGACATCTTGAGGAACATGCGGTCGCGTGTGATGCCGGCGTTGTTCACCAACACATCCACGCTGCCATGCTCGGCCTTGGCCTGGGTGAAGGCCTCCACCGTGGACTCCCAGTTGCCCACGTTCCCGACCGACGCGTAAAACGTATAGCCCAGCGCCTTTTGCTCGCCCAGCCACTTGTTGTAGTCGCGCGTGGGGCCGCACCCGGCGATGACCTTGAACCCGTCCCGGTGCAGACGCTGACAGATGGCCGTGCCGATGCCCCCCATACCCCCGGTGACGTACGCAACTTTCTGGCTCATGTGTGCTCCTTGGATGTGTCAAAAGTGAATCAGATCAGTGACCACTCTACCCAAGAATTACGACAATACCGAGGAGGAAAACACTGCGCCCCGGCATTATTGTTGCGGCGCAAAAAACCGGGCATCATCGCGTTTTTGCACTCCGTAGCCAGCCGTTGCCGCCTGCGCCGACAAAAAAGGCCGCACGGGGAAGCCCGTGCGGCCTTTTTGCATGCAGGGCACCCGTCCCAAAGGGTGCCGCGCCTTCAACGCTCCAGCGCCATGGACACGCCCATGCCTCCACCAATGCACAGCGCGGCCAGGCCCTTCCTGGCATCGCGGCGCTGCATTTCGTGCAGCAGGGTCACCAACACGCGGCAGCCCGAGGCACCGATGGGGTGACCGATGGCGATGGCGCCGCCATTCACGTTGACCTTGGCGGGATCGATGCCGAGTTCTTTGTTCACCGCGCACGCCTGGGCAGCGAAGGCCTCGTTGAGTTCGAACAGGTCCACATCGCCCACGCTCCAGCCCGCGCGCTGCAATGCCTTGCGGGATGCCGGCACCGGGCCCATGCCCATGGTGGCGGGGTCCAGTCCGCTGGTACCGTAGGCCGCAATGCGGGCCAGCGGCTGCAGGCCCAGGGCCGCAGCCTTGCTGGCACTCATCACCACCACGGCGGCCGCACCGTCATTGATGCCCGAGGCATTGCCCGCCGTGACCGAGCCGGCCTTGTCGAAGGCGGGGCGCAGGCCAGCCAGAGCTTCGGCACTGGTTTTGCGGTTGAGATATTCGTCTGCCGCGAATATGACGGGGTCGCCCTTCTTCTGCGCAAGTGTCACCGGCACGATCTCGTCCGTGAAGCGCCCTGCGTCCTGGGCGGCGGCGGCCTTTTGCTGGCTGGCCAGGGCCAGCGCATCCTGCATCTCGCGCGTGATGCCGTGCTGCCTGGCCACGTTCTCGGCCGTGATGCCCATGTGGTACTGGTTGTACACGTCCCACAGGCCGTCGACGATCATGGTGTCGACCAGCTTCCAGTCGCCCATGCGCTGGCCTTCGCGCGAGCCATTGAGCACGTGCGGTGCCAGGCTCATGTTCTCCTGGCCGCCGGCCACGACGATCTCGCTGTCGCCCGTCGCCACGGCCTGGGCGGCCAGCATCACGGCCTTGAGACCCGAGCCGCACACGGCGTTGATGGTGAGCGCGGGCGTCTCCTGGGCCAGCCCCGCCTTCATCATGGCCTGGCGGGCCGGGTTCTGGCCGCAGCCGGCCGCAAGCACCTGGCCCATGATGACCTCGCCCACCTGATCGGGAGCGACGCGGGCGCGTGCCAGCGCCTCGCGGATGACGATGGCGCCCAGATCGGTCGCGGGGGTCTTGGCCAGTGCGCCGCCAAACTTGCCCACGGGCGTGCGCACGGCGGAAACGATGACGATGTCTTCCATGGTGTGTCCTTTCGGGAGTGGCACCTGCCGGCTGCACGGCCGCAGGCCAGTAGCCATTGTCTGTCGGCCCGGTGTCAGGACTATTGCGTAGTCACTCCGCAGCGCGCCGCAACGCCGCCCCCGGGAGCGTGCGGCGCCAGCCTCAGGCCTTTTGCTGCACGTAGCGCCCTGGCGCGGGTTCGATGGCCTTGAACTTCGGCGCCTTTCCATAGGCCTTGGGTGCGGCGATCTGCCGACCGGCGTGGCCGTGCAGCCATGCGCACCAGTCGTCCCACCAACTGCCGGGCAGTTCGGTGGCCCCAGCCAGCCATGCATCCAGCGTGGCGGGCAGTTGCCCATCCTCGCGCAGCCAGTGGCTGCGCTTTTTCTTGGCGGGCGGGTTGATGACCCCCGCGATATGGCCCGACGCGCCCATCACGAAACGCTTGTCCCCCGGCAATACTTGCGTGGAGGCGTAGGCCGCGCCGATCGGCACGATGTGATCCTCGCGCGAGCCGTAGATGTACACAGGCAGTTGGACCTGGGTCAGGTCGAGTGGCTCGCCGCACACGGTGAGCCGCCCCGGCCGGATGAGGTTGTTCTCCAGGTAGAAGTTGCGCAGGTACCAGGCGTAGTACGGCCCAGGCAGGTTGGTGCTGTCGCTGTTCCAGTACAGCAGGTCGAAGGGCGGCGGCGTCTCGCCCTTGAGATAGTTGCCCACCACGTAATTCCACACCAGGTCGTTCGGGCGCAGAAAGCTGAAGGTGGATGCCAGGTCCTGGCCCTTCATGAGCCCGCCCTGCCCCATCTGCAGTTCGCGCATGCGCACGAAGCCTTCGTCGATGAAGACGTCGAGGATCCCGGTGTCGGCAAAATCGATCAGCGTGGTCAGGAAAGTGCAACTGGCCACAGGCTCCTCGCCACGCGCCGCCAGCACCGCGAGCGCCGTGGCCAGCATGGTGCCGCCCACGCAAAAGCCCAGGGCGTTGATCTGCTTGGCGCCAGCGATCTGCTGCACGGTGGCGATGGCCGTAAGCACGGCCTCGTCGATGTAGTCGTCCCAGGTCTTGTGCGCCAGCGACGCATCGGGGTTGCGCCAACTCACCACGAAGGTGCGGTGGCCCTGGGCCACGGCATGGCGGATCAGCGAGTTGTCGGGCTGCAGGTCCAGGATGTAGTACTTGTTGATGCACGGAGGCACCATGAGCAGGGGCCGCTCGTACACCTTGGGGGTGAGCGGCTTGTATTCCAGCAGCTGGAACAGCTCGTTCTCGAACACCACGGCACCCTCGGTGGTCGCCACGTTGCGGCCCACTTCGAAGCGGCTCTCGTCGGTCATCGAGATATGCCCCTGGCCCAGGTCGTGCAGCAGGTTGGCCACGCCCTTGGCGATGCTCTCGCCGTGCGTTTCCAGGGCCTTCTGCTGCGCATCCGCGTTGAACACCAGGAAGTTGCTGGGCGCCACGGCGGCCAGCCACTGCTCCACGCTGAAGCGGATGCGTGCGCGGGTCTTGTCGTCGGCCTGCACCGCGTCGACCAGGCCCATGAGCGCGTGCGCCTGCAACTGGTAGGCCGCGACCGAGAACGCCGACAACGGGTTGTGCGCCCAATTCTCGCCCGCGAACCGGCGGTCGTTGCTGAGGGGTGCCTCGTCGTGATGCAGCGCATGGCTCCACAGCGCCTGCACCTCTTGCAGGTACCGCTGCTGCACCGCAGCCAGCTTGTCGGGTGCGAAGCTCACCGGGCCGGCAGCTGGCATGGACAGCGCGGCGCCCATTTCTTTGGGCTGCAGGACCTGCAGCATCTGGCTCCAGCCCTCGCCCACCATCTGCTGGAACTGCCGGGCGCTGTCGGCCCAGCTGGCGTCGAAATTCGTGCTCATGCAGCCTCCATCGCGGCCCAGGCGCGGGCCCCGTATGCCATTGTTGCCCAGCAGGCGGTGCCGCAGAAAACTGCAGCGCATTCGCAGGGCTTTGGGTTTCCGCAGCCGTGGCAAGCCGGCCACAATCGCCGCTTTGCCCTTTCGGAATCGATCATGTACCTGGTGGTTATCGCATGGCTGTATGTCACCGTGTTGATGGCCTTGGCCGAGGCCACGTCCGCCAACGGCACGGTGCTGGGCGCCATCGTCACCTTCGTGCTGTACGGGCTGCTGCCCATGTCCATCGTGCTCTACATCCTGGGCACGCCCGGGCGCAAACGCGCGCTGCGCGCCCGGCAGCAGGCCGAGGTGGAAGCCGCCTCAGGCGGCCAGCCAGATGCAGGCGGCCATGCGCCCGCTGCTGCCGAGCCGGGCGCTGTCCCGCCGGTGCGAAAAGAACCGTGACGGATTGGCCACAGTGCACCAGGCGCTGGTGCTGTCGTTGCCGTACAGCGCCGTAACGCCGCAGGCGCGCAGGCGGTGGCGTGCCAGCCCGGCCAGGTCCGCCAGCCACTTGCCATCGCTGGCATGCGGGCGAAAGTACACGGCCGCCCGCGGATCCTGCGCACAGAAGGCCTCGCGCACCTCCGCGCCCACCTCGAAGGCCTCGGGGCCGATGCAGGGTCCCAGCCAGGCCATTACGTCATCCGCATCCGCCGTCGCTCCGTTTTCAATAGCTGCTCGCGCTTGCTCTGCCTGCGCTAGGGGCCTAAAACACTCCAAGGTCGATTCCAACACCCCTGCGGCCAGACCGCGCCAGCCCGCATGCGCCGCGGCCACGCGCGTACCCGCGCGGTTGGTGAACAGTACCGGCAGGCAATCCGCCGCCATCACGATGCAGGCCACGCCTGCGGCCCGCGTGGTGCAGCCATCGGCGTCCAGCCCGTCGGGCGTGTGCGCGTCCAGCGGCTGCACTGCCGTGCCATGCACCTGGCGCAGGTACACCGCCCGTACCGCGGAGCCGCCGGCGCCCAGCGCATCTTGCAGCGCCGCCCAGTTGGCCTGCACGGCGGCGGGGTCGTCGCCCACGAAGCGGCCCAGGTTGAAGCTGTCCCAGGGCGGCGCGCTCACGCCGCCGTTGCGCGTGGTGCACAGCGCACGTACCCGGGCGGGCACGGGCCAGTCCGGAACCAGCCAGTCGTGCGGAACTGCGGAGGGAGCGGTCTGTGCCACGGGCTTCAGGCCTCGTGGTCCGGGCAGGCAGACGGCTGCGCGCGCTGAAAGGCCGGCAGCGCCATGCATGCGTCGAACGCGGACATCGTGCGCGGCAGACCGTCCATGTCCACATGGAAGCGCCGGCCGTTGAAGATCTGCGGCACCAGGCAGCAGTCGGCCAGCGTGGGCGCATCGCCCCAGCACAGGCGCGAGGCCGCCAGCCCGGCGGCCTGGCGTTCGCCGTCCAGCAGCACCAGCTGCCGCTCGAACGCCTCCAGGCCCTTGCGCACCCAGTGGCGGTACCAGGCGTCCTTGGCGGCGTCTTCCACCTGCAGCTGGTGCTTGAGGTACTTGAGCACGCGCAGGTTGTTCAGGGGGTGGATCTCGCAGGCCACCATCTGCGCCAGCGCCCGCACGCGCGCGCGCGCCAGCGCGTCGCCCGGCAGCAGCGCAGGCTCGCGGTGGGTCTCGTCCAGATATTCGATGATCGCCATCGACTGCGTGAGCAGGTGGCCGTCATCGGTCTGCAACGCCGGCACCAGCGTGTCACCCACGCGGTCGGCATAGCCGGGCGCCAAATGCTCTGCCTTGACCAGGTGGACCGGCAGGTAGTCATAGGGCAGGCCCTTGACTTCCAGCGCGATGCGCACGCGAAACGATGCCGAGGAGCGGAAGTAGTTGTAGAGCTTCATGCGGCCGCAGCATAAGCCAAGCCGGCGCCGGGCGTAATGCGGGCCCCCGCCCATGCGCGGCGCCGCGCCGTGGCACACTGCTTCATCCCTTCACACCGCCGCTACCACCGAGAGAACCATGAGCTATGTGATCCCTCCCGCACCGCAGGCCAGCGTGCCCGTCGTGGGCACAACCCAGCGCTTTCCCGTGCACCGCATCTACTGCGTGGGCCGCAACTATGCCGAGCACGCCAAGGAAATGGGCTTCACCGGCCGCGAGCCGCCATTCTTCTTCATGAAGCCCGCCGACGCCGTGCTGCCCGTGAACCCGGGCGAGACCGGCCAGATGCCCTACCCCACGCTGACCAAGGACCTGCACCACGAGATCGAGCTGGTGGTGGCCATCGGCAAGGGCGGCAAGCACATCGCCGCGGCCGACGCGCTGTCGCACATCTGGGGTTACGCCGTGGGCCTGGACATGACGCGTCGCGACCTGCAGGGCGAGATGAAGAAGCAGGGCCGCCCCTGGTGCATCGGCAAGGGCTTCGAGGCCAGCGCGCCCATCGGCCCGATCACGCCCGCGGCGCAGGCGGGCGACGTGCAGCAGGCAGCCATCTGGCTGCAGGTCAACGGCACGGACCGCCAGCGCAGCAGCGTGGGCCAGCTGATCTGGAACATCGCCGAGACCATCGAACACCTGTCCGCCGCATGGGAGCTGCAGCCCGGCGACCTGATCTTCACCGGCACCCCCGAGGGGGTGGGCGCGGTGGTGCGCGGCGACGTGCTGGAAGGCGGCATCGACGGCCTGGGCACGCTGCGCGTGGCCGTGGCCTGATTCACTATCATAAAAATAGCTGCTAGCGCTTTCCCCATAAGCGCTGCAGCCGTTTTTTATTCATACAACGAATGAACTTCCGCCGCCCCATCAAGCATTGCCGCGCCTGCGGAACGGCCGTGGCCTACCGCGTGCCCGACGACGGTGACACGCGCGAGCGCGCCGTCTGCCCCAGTTGCAACGTAATCCACTACGAAAACCCGCTGATGGTGGTGGGAACGGTGCCGGTACTGGGGGACCACGTGCTGCTGTGCAAGCGCAACATCGAGCCGCGCCGAGGCAAGTGGACCCTGCCGGCCGGCTTCATGGAACTGGACGAGACCACCGTCGAGGGCGCCGCGCGCGAGACCGACGAGGAAGCGGGCGCGCAAATCCAGATGGGCCCGCTGTTTTCGCTGCTGAACGTGCCGCAGGCGGGTCAGGTGCACCTTTTTTACCTGGCCACGCTGCTCAGCGACCGCTTCGACCCTGGCCACGAGACCATCGAGGCACGCCTGTTCACCGAGGACGAAATCCCCTGGGACGAGATCGCGTTTCGCACCGTCAAGCACACGCTGGAGCAGTTCTTTGCCGACCGTCGCGCGGGGCGCTTCGGCATGCACTGCATCGACATCACCTGAGCAACCGGCCAGCCCCTGCGCTGCGCCAACCGAGACCCGCAAGGCACAGCGCCGCAAACACACCGCCGGCCCAGAACGTGGCCGCCGGCCCCACGGCATCCCACATCAACCCGGCGACCGCGCTGGCCACCAGCATGGCCAAACCGCTGGCCAGGTGGAACACGCCATAGGCCGTGCCGCGCAGGTCGGCCGGAGTCGCATCCGCCACCATGGCCGACAGCAGGCCCTGCGTCATGCCCATGTGAATGCCCCATACGGCCACGCCGGCAATCACCAGGGTCCAGTGCTGGGCGGTTGCGAGCAGCACGTCCGACAGGATCAGCACCACCAGGCCCCAGGCCAGCAGCCGCGTGTGGCTCACGCGGTCCGACAGCTTGCCAAATGGATAGGCCGCCGCCGCATACACCAGGTTCATGGCCACCATCACCAGGGGCACGAGTGCCATGGGTATGCCGATGTTCTGGGCGCGCAGTACCAGGAAGGCTTCGCTGAAACGTGCCAGCGTGAACACCGCACCCACGGCCACCACCCACCAATAGGCGGGCCCCAGGCGGCGGATGTTCTCGCGCCGGATGGGGTTGGTGCGGCGCACGCCCCCTTGGGACGCAGGCTCGCGCACGCCCCAGGCCAGCACGGCCACCGACAGCACGCCCGGCACCACCGCCACCCAGAACACGGCGCGAAAGTCATTGGCCCACAGCAGCATCAGGCCCACGGCCAGCAGCGGCCCGAGGAAGGCGCCCACCGTGTCCAGTGACTGGCGCAGGCCGAACGCGGCACCGCGAATCTCCGGCGGGGTCACGTCGGCCACCAGCGCATCGCGCGGTGCGCCGCGGATGCCTTTGCCCACCCGATCGATCAGGCGCGCCGTCACGATCAAGCCGGCGCCCGAAGCCAGCGCGAAGAGCGGCTTGGTGACGGCCCCCAGCCCATAGCCCAGCAACGCCAGCCCCTTGCGCCTGCCAAGATAGTCGCTGAGCGTGCCCGAGAACACCTTGACGATCAGCGCCGTGGCTTCTGCCAGACCTTCGATGAGGCCCACCGCGAAGGCCGACATACCCAGCGCGCCCACCATGAACATCGGCAACAGGCTGTGGATCATCTCGGACGAGATGTCCATCAGCATGCTCACCAGGCCCAGCGCCCATACAGCGGCGGGGATGCGCGCTGGCGAGGGTTGGCGCGGCGTCTGCATGCCAAGGGGCCGTGGTCAGCGGGTTTCGACGAAGAAAGGCGCGTTGTCATGCGGCCGGGGTACGACCACGCCACGCTGCACGGGATCGACCACCACGCCGGGAACCACCTGCGGCGCGGCGGGGCCGGCACCGGGTGACGCCGGGGGCGCCGCCGGAGCAGCGGCTGGCGGACCCGGCAACGGTGCATCCGGCTCGGTCACCCACACCGGCGGCTCGGCCGGCGCGGGGCGGGGCGTGACCTCCTGCAGCGGCACAAGGGGCGCATCCGTGATCTCGGGGCGCTCTTCCGGCGGCGGGGCGCTGGCGGCCGGCGCCGGCGTCTGCGGCAGTTCGGACTGCGGCGCCGGAGCGCCCGCCGGGCCGGCCTGCTCACCCGTGGGTCGGCCGAACAGGTCATAGACCCAGTTGCGCAGCGTGCCTGCGGCCGAGCCGATCCAGGAGCTTTCCTCCTCATCCACGAAGCGCTCGCGGGCATCGATGACCTTGGCGCGCAGGGCCTGGCGGAACACGTCGCCCACCATGGGCAGCGCGCTGTGCGCGCCCTGCCCCCAGTAGTCGCTGCGCAGGGTGATGCGCCCGTCGTTGAAGCCCGCCCAGGCCCCCGCGACGAGCTGCGGATGCATCAGGATGAACCAGCCGTCGGTGTTGTCCTGCGTGGTGCCGGTCTTGCCCGCCACGTCCGCCGTAATGCCGTAGCGGCTGCGGATGGCCGCGCCCGTGCCTTTGTCCACCACGCCCCGCAGCGCGTCGCGCAGCTGCTGCGCGGCGGTGACGTCCAGCGCGCGCTCGGGCGATGCAGGTTTGAATTCCTCCAGCAGCTTGCCGTGCTTGTCCTCGATGCGCGTGATGACCCGGGGCGCCAGGTAACGCCCGCCGTTGGCGATAGTGCCGTAGGCGGCGACCATCTCCTTGAGCGTGACCGAGCTCGTGCCCAGCGCCAGCGCGGGCACGGCCTCCAGTTCGGACTCGCGCACACCCATGGCGCGGGCCAGTTGCACCACGCGCGCCGGCCCCACCTTCTGCATGAGCTGTGCGGTGATGGTGTTCTTGGAGTACGCCAGCCCGTCGCGCAGCGTCATGGGCTCCTCGCTGGGTGGCGTGCGGCCGTCCGTGGGGCGCCAGACCCGCTTGCCACCCAGGGGGATCTCCACCGCGGTGTCCAGCAGCGTGTCGGTCGGCTGCAGTCCCATCGCAAAGGCCGCGCCGTACACGAAGGGCTTGAAGGTGGAGCCCGGCTGGCGGCGCGCAGCCTGCACGTGGTCGAACGGATCGGTCGCGTAGTCGCGGCTGCCCACCCAGGCCAGCACCGCACCGCTGCGCGGGTCCATGGCCATGAAGCCGGCCTGCACGCGGGTCTTGGACTGGCGCAGCGTGCGCAGGAAGCTACCGTCGTCCAGCAGCTCGCGCAGTGCCTCCTCGGGTGCGGCCCCCGCGGCCACTGCCTTTTCGTACTGGGGCGACTCGCGCACCAGCTGTTGCACCAGCGCGCTCTTGGGGCCCCAGGCGCTGCGCGGCGCCCACGCACTGTCGGCCACACCCTGCAGCGCCCGGCCCTGCTGCTGCACGGCCCGGTTGGCCATCTCCTGCAGCCGCCCGTCGATGGTGGTGCGGATCACCAGCCCATCGGAATACAGGCTGTAGCCGTTGCGGTCGGCCCAGTCGATGAGCTGGCGGCGCAGCTGCTGCGCCAGGTGCGGCGCTAAACCCGCCACCTCGGCCTGCCGCTCGAAGCGGATGCGCAGCGGGCGCTTGATCAGCCGCTCGTATTCCGTCTGCGAGAGCTTGCCCCGCTTGGCCATTTGCGCCAGCACGGTGTTGCGCCGGGCCTGCGCGCGCTCGGGGTTGAGCACCGGGTTGTAGTAGGCCGTGCCCTTGAGCATGCCGATGAGAGTGGCGCTTTCCAGCACGTTGAGCTTGTCGGCCGACTTGTCGAAGTACGTGCGCGCCGCCATCTCGATGCCGTAGGCGTTGTAGAGGAAGGGCACCGTGTTCAGGTAGGTCTCCAGGATCTCGTCCTTGGAGTACAGCCACTCGATCTTCAACGCGGTGATCGCCTCCTTGATCTTGCGCGTGAGCGTGGGCGCGCGGCCGATGTCCTCGGGGTAGAGATTGCGCGCAAGCTGCTGGGTGATGGTGGAGCCGCCCTGCTTGTCGCCGCCCACGGTGCGCACGACGGCCGACAGCGTGCGCCGCCAGTCCAGGCCGAAGTGGTCGTAGAAACGGTGGTCCTCGGTGGCGATGAGCGCATCGACCACGGGCTTGGCGATGGTTTCCAGCGGCACCCATTCGCGGTTCACCCACCGGTACTCGGCGAGCAGCCGCCCGTCGGCAGACACCAGTTGCGCAGGCTGGTCGCTCTTGGCCTTGCGGATGTCGCTGATCCCCGGCGTGAACGGGATCAGCGCCAGCACATACAGCACGCCGGCCAGCGCCAGCGCCGCCAGCAGCCACACCAGGCCATGCGCGGACAGCCAGCGCTCGGGCCGATGCAACAGTTGCGCCAGCGCGGGCCGCAGGCGGGCCCAGCGGGCTCGCAGGGTCGTGGAAAGATCCATGTAATTTATGGGCAAAAATGGCCTGTAGCGCTTTATCAGCAAGCGCTAGCAGCTATGAATTCAGAAGCAATGCGTAGACAGGGGTGCCCGGCCATGCGCGGCAGGCAGAACACGCGCCGCCGCGCCGGTCGCCGCACCAGCCGCGGCGCCTGGCGACGGGCCGGGCCTGCTTTATACCGCCAATCCCGCGCAAGGCTGGGCCGCTGTACAGATGCCACTGACCGCCCGGTGGCCCGCGCCACCACCTCAGCCCATGAACTGGCGCAATTGCGGCAGGCTGGCATGGGCGGCGCGCCGGCCCTCGGCAATGGCTTCGCTGGCACGGTGAAAGTCCAGCAGGCCCAAATGCGCCAGGCGCGGGGCGATCACCACCTCGGGCGGGTCACCCGCCATGCGGCTGCGGGTGATGCGCATCTGCATGATGTTCACGCTGGTCATGATCACGTCCAGCGCCGATGGCTTGGGGGGCGGCGCCTCGCCGCTGGCGGGCGCCCAGAACTTCAGGCGGCGCATCCAGTCGGCGCTGACCAGCGGTTCGGGCACCGGCTCCGGCCCGGGGTCCGGCGCCGCATCCGTGGGCACGGAGGCCTGCGGCTCGCGCACCACCGCCAGCGGATGCATGTGGCGGTGCAGGATGTCGGAATTCAGGTCCACGGCGATGACGATGTCCGCACCCATGGCGCGGGCCAGCGATGCGGGCACGGGGTTGACGAGTCCGCCATCCACCAGCAGCCGCCCGTCGGTGTGGTTCACGGGGGTGAACAGGCCCGGCAGCGCGATGGAAGCGCGCACCGCGTCGGCGATGGAGCCGTGGCGCAGCCAGACTTCGGCACCCGAGTGCAGGTCGGTCGCCACCGCGCCGAAGGGCAGCGGCGAGGCGTCGATGTCGAAATCGGCGAAGTTGCGGCGCCAGAAGGCGATGAGCTTTTCGCCCTTGAGCATGCCGCCCGACAGATTGAAGTCCATGAAGCCGAACACATCGCGCAGGCCCAGGCCCTGCACCCAGTCGGCAAAGCGCTCCAGTTCGCCCCCCGCGTAGGCCGCGCCCACCAGCGCGCCGATGGAGGAGCCGCAGATCACGTCCAGCCGCACGCCCTCCTCCCGCAGCGCCTGCAGCACGCCGATGTGCGCCCAGCCGCGCGCCGAGCCGCTGCCCAGCGCAAGGCCCAGCCGTGGGGCGCGGCGGGTCAGTGCCATCTAGGCCCCACCCGCGTTGGGCGGTGTGCCCCGCAGCAACGCATGCAACCCGTCCTCGTCCAGCACGGGGATGCCCAGCTCCTGCGCCTTGGCGAGCTTGCTGCCCGCATCGGCGCCGGCCACCACGTAGTGCGTCTTCTTGCTGACCGAGCCCGCCACCTTGGCACCGGCGGACTCCAGCAGGTCCTTGGCCGCGTCGCGGCCCAGGGTGGGCAGCGTGCCGGTCAGCACCACGGTCATGCCCGCCAGTGGCAGCGTGGCGGCGGCAGCGGGCTCGCTCTCGTCCCAGGTGACGCCGCAGGCGCGCAGCTGCTCGACCACCTCGCGGTTGTGGGGTTGCGCGAAGAAGGTGTGGATGGCCTCGGCCACCACGGGCCCCACGTCGTTCACCTGCAGCAACTGCTCCACGCCCGCATCCATGATGGCGTCCAACTGGCCGAAGTGGCGCGCCAGGTCCTTGGCCGTGGCCTCGCCCACATGGCGGATGCCCAGGCCGAAGAGAAAGCGCGCCAGCGTGGTGCGCTTGGATTTGTCGAGCGCATCCAGCACATTTTGCGCGGACTTCTCGGCCATGCGGTCGAGCTGCGCAAGGCTGGACAGCCCGAGCCGGTACAGGTCGGGCAGCGTGCGGATCACGTGGCCTTCGACGAGCTGGTCCACCAGCTTCTCGCCCAGGCCCTCGATGTCCATGGCGCGGCGCTGGGCGAAGTGCAGCACCGCCTGTTTGCGCTGCGCGGGGCAGAACAGCCCGCCGGAGCAGCGGTGGTTGACCTCGCCCGGCTCGCGCACCACGGCGCTGCCGCAGATGGGGCACTGGCGCGGCATGCGGAAGTTGGGCACGTAGGGCTGGCGCGGCCCCGCCAGCGGCTGCGCGGGTGCGGTGCCGTCCGCGCTGCTGGCGGCGTCCACCAGCGCGTCGGAGCCCGCCAGCACTGCCAGGCCTGCGCCCGCCGGCACCACGCCCACCACCTCGGGAATCACGTCGCCCGCGCGGCGCACGATCACCTGGTCGCCCACGCGCACTTTCTTGCGGCGCAGCTCGAACAGGTTGTGCAGCGTGGCATTGGTCACCGTGACGCCGCCCACGAACACCGGCGCGAGTCGCGCCACAGGGGTCAGCTTGCCCGTGCGGCCCACCTGCACGTCGATGCCTTCCACGCGCGTGACCATCTCCTGGGCCGGGTATTTGTGGGCCACGGCCCAGCGCGGCTCGCGCGTCACAAAGCCCAGCTGGCGCTGCAGTGCCAGGCTGTTGACCTTGTAGACCACGCCGTCGATGTCGTACGGCAGCGCATCCCGTTCGGCCCCCACACGCTGATGGAACGCTATGAGTTCAGAAGCGCCTTGCGCAATCTGCACCTGGGCTGCGACCGGAAATCCCCATTCCTTGAGCTGCTGCAGCATGCCGAAGTGCGTGCCGAAGTCGGGCCCGCCCTCGGCGGCTGGCGTGACCTCGCCCAGGCCGTAGGCGAAGAAGGACAGCGGCCGCTGCGCGGTGATGCCTGAGTCCAACTGGCGCACCGCGCCGGCGGCGGCGTTGCGCGGGTTGACGAAGGTCTTGTCGCCCTTCTCGCGCTGGCGATCGTTGAGTGCGTCGAAGTCCGCGCGGCGCATGTAGACCTCCCCGCGCACCTCCAGCACCGGCGGCACGCCGGCGGGCAGGCTCAGAGGGATCTGGCGGATGGTGCGCACGTTGTGCGTCACATCCTCGCCCACCTCGCCGTCACCGCGCGTGGCGGCCTGCACCAGGCGCCCGCCCTCGTAGCGCAGGCTCATCGCCAGGCCGTCGAACTTGGGCTCGGCCACGTATTCCACCGGCGGTGCATCGGGCGGCAGCTTCAACTCACGGCGCACGCGCGCGTCGAAGGCTTGGGCGCCGCTGGCCTCGGTGTCGGTTTCGGTGCGGATGCTGAGCATGGGCACGCGGTGGCGCACCGGTGTCAGCCCGTCCAGCACCGCGCCCAGCACGCGCTGCGTGGGCGAGTCGGGCGTCACCAGGTCGGGGTAAGCGCCCTCCAGCGCCTGCAACTGCTGGAACGCGCGGTCATACTCGGCATCGGGCACGCTCGGCGTGTCCTGGACGTAGTACTCGTGCGCCCAGCGGTTCAGCTGCTCGCGCAGCGCTTTGATTTTTGTAGCTACCAGCGCAGACCCCTTGGGCCCAGAAGCCGGAAAAAGGTCGGATTGTTCAGTCATGCCGGAAAGGATCAGGCCCGGTCCCATTGGGCGAGGTGCAGCAGCACGCCCGACGGGTCCCAGACGTAGGTCACGCACGCGCCGTACGGTTCCTGCTTCGGCGCGGACACGCGGGCCCCAGGAAAGCGGCCCGTGCCGATGAGCTGCGAAACGTCTGCAAAACACTGGGCCGCGTCCTGCACGGAAATGTGCAGCATGCAGTTGTCCGCCCATTCCTTCTCGTAGTAGCGCTGCAGGTAGAACCCCACCCCGCCCAGATGGAACAGGGCCAAGTCTTCGTCCGACCATTCCAGGGTGCAGCCCAGGGCCGCGTAGAACGCCTTGGACAGCGCGAAGTCCTGGGCCGGGAGGAAAGAGCGCACATCATGGGCGCGCAGGTCGATCATGCCGTTTCCTAGCTGAACAGGCGCCGCGCCAGCGCGGAGCCGGCCGAGAGTTCGCGGCTGTCCAGCTTGTCGTACAGCTGCTCAAGATCGGCGGCGATGGGCTCCATGGTCATGGCAGGCAGCGGCGTACCGTTCTGGTCGCACAGCACGCCGTCCATGGCCTCGCCGAGCGCGGCCGCCACCTCGCGCAGGCGCGCAAAGGGCTGCTGCGAGCGGTGGACCTGGGCCACGTCCAGGCTCAGCACGATGTCGCGCACGGCGGACTGCTCGGGGTCGTCGGACATGGCGGCCTGCGCGTCATAGGTCAGCGTGAGCACGGGCGGCAGGCCCGGCCCCTGCGCAGGCAGCACCAGCCGGCCCGGAATGGCGCCAGCGACGAGACCCAGGCGTGCGGCGTTCTGCTGCACGTAGCCGGGGCTCCAGGCCGCGTGGCGCGCCCGCAGCACGAAGGTGAGCTGCGCATCGTGCTCGCTGGCGAACTGGTCCAGCTCGCGCGCGCGGGCCACCTCGTGCAGCATGTCGGGAAAGTCGGGCGCGGCATTGATCGCGTCGGCGAAGCCCTGAGCCTTCATGACGAATTCGGAGAACTCGATCTCGTTGAGCG
Organism: Diaphorobacter sp. C33; assembly: GCF_030503915.1. NCBI lineage: Bacteria > Pseudomonadati > Pseudomonadota > Betaproteobacteria > Burkholderiales > Comamonadaceae > Diaphorobacter > Diaphorobacter sp. C33. Next base: position 976,810 of record NZ_CP129980.1, on the reverse strand, counting down.
CACCCAGGCGGTTGGCCAGTTGCACGCCCGCCTGGAACTGCAGGTAGCGCTGGCCGGGCTGGGGGGTTTCCCACTGCTGCGCGGCGTCGTTGAAGCCCTCCACCGCGAACGGCTTGCTGCCCGCGCGGCGCGTGGGCGGCAGCGCGGCCAGGGCCGCATCGCCCGAAACCTGCTGCTCGGCCACGATGGGGGCGATGGCGTCGATCAGCGGATCCAGCCCGCCGCGGCGCTCGGCCGTGGGCACGGGCAGGTCCAGCGCATCACGCAGATCCACGGCGTGGCCGTCGAAGCCGGGCTCGGCCTCGCCTTCGGCGCCGCTCCCGACAAGCCCCGCGCCGGTGAGCCCCGCGCCGGTAAGCACCGCGCCATCAAAGGCGGGCTCATGGCGCGCCACCGGCTCCTGCGCGGGATCGGCCTCGGCCGGCCGCGGGCGCTTGGGCGCGTTGCGGTGGGTTGTCCAGGCGTTGTAGGCGACGACGACGATCAGCACGAGCGCGCCGGCGATGATGAGACCAAGTTGGAAGTTGCTCATGGTGAATACGGGGTCAGGCCTCGGCCATGGACAGCGCGGACTCCATGTCCACGGCCACGATGCGCGACACGCCCTGCTCCTGCATGGTGACGCCGATCAGTTGCTCGGCCATCTCCATGGCGATCTTGTTGTGGCTGATGAAGAGGAACTGCGTTCCCTTGGACATGCTGGACACCAGCTTGGCATACCGCTCGGTGTTGGCATCATCCAGCGGTGCGTCCACTTCGTCCAGCAGGCAGAACGGAGCGGGGTTGAGCTGGAAGATGGCGAACACCAGCGCGATCGCGGTGAGTGCTTTCTCGCCGCCCGACAACAGGTGGATGGTCTGGTTCTTCTTGCCCGGCGGCTGGGCCATGACCTGCACGCCGGAGTCGAGGATCTCGTCGCCCGTCATGATGAGCTTGGCCTGGCCGCCGCCGAACAGTTCGGGGAACATGCGGCCGAAGTGCCCGTTGACGGTCTCGAAGGTGCCCGACAGCAGGGTGCGCGTCTCGCCGTCGATCTTGCGGATGGCGTCCTCCAGCGTGGTCATGGCCAGCGTCAGGTCTTCGGTCTGCGCGTCCAGGAAGCCCTTGCGCTCGCGCGCGAGCTGCAACTCCTCCAGCGCGGCCAGGTTCACCGCGCCCAGCGCCGTGATCTCGCGGTGCAGGCGGTCGATCTCGCCCTGCAACCCCGCCATGCGCACGCCACCGTCCTGGATGGAACGCTCCACCGCCGCCAGGTCGGCCTGCGCGTCCGCCAGCAGCGTGCTGTACTGCTCCAGGCCCAGGCGCGCCGCCTGCTCCTTGAGCTGGAACTCCGTGATGCGTGCGCGCAGGGGCTCCAGCGTGCGCTCGTTCTGCATGCGCAGTTCGTCGCTGGCGCGCAGCCGCGCCGTCAGGTCATCGTACTGGCTGCGCTGGGCGGCCAGGTCTTTTTCGCGCTCGATCTTCAGGTCCAGCGCCTGCTGCAGGCCGCCCTGGGCGGCGGCATCGGACAGGCGCGAAAGCTCGTCCTGCGCGCGCTGGCGCTCATCGTGCAACGCGCGTGCCTGCGTGGCCGCGGTGTCGATGGTGCGCGCCAGCTCGGCACGCCGGGCCTGCAGGCTGCGCTGGGAGAACTGGGCCTCCTGTGCCTGGCGCTCCAGCGCGCGCTGCTGCTCACGGCATTCGGCCAGGCGGCGCTCGGCCTCGATCACACGGTCGCCCAGCTGCGCATGGCGCTCCTGGCTGTCGGCCAGTTGCATGTCCAGTTCTTCAAAACGCGCCTCCGCGGTGACGCGGCGCTCCTGCAGGTCGCCCAACTGCGCCTCGACCTCGGACAGATCGGCGCCAATCTGCTCGCTGCGCGCCCGGGTCTGCTCGGCCAGTTGCGACAGGCGCAGGGTCTCAACCTGCAGCTCGTGCGCGCGGCCTTGGGCCTCGCTGGCCTCGCGGCGCGCGGCCACCAGGCGCTGCGCCGCGTCGGCGTACAGGCTCTCGGCACGTACCAGCGCCGCGCGCGCCTCCTCGGCGATCAATGCCTGGGCACGCAGCTCTTTCTCCAGGTGTTCGATCTCCTGCGCCCGGGCCAGCAGGCCGGACTGCTCGGAGTCCTGCGCATAAAAACTCACGCTGTGCGCGCCCACGGCATGGCCGGCTGACACATAGATGGCCTCGCCCGGCTGCAACTGCGCGCGGCGGTTCAGCGCATCGTCCAGCGTCTGCGCGGTGTAGCAGCCCTGCAGCCAGTCCACGAGCACGGCGTGCAGCCCGGCGTCGTGCACGCGCAGCAGATCCGACAAGCGCGATGAACCAGCGGGGGCTTCGGGCGCGGGCGCGGATGGCGCGCTGTAGAAAGCCAGCCGCGCCGGAGGCGCATCCTGCCCGCCCGCGCCCAGGAAGCCGCGCACCATGTCCAGCCGGCCCACGGGCAGCGCGGCCAGGCGCTCGCGCAGCGCGGCCTCCAGCGCGTTCTCCCAGCCGGGTTCGATGTGGATGCGGCTCCACAGTCCCTGCAGCCCTTCCAACCCGTGCTTGGCCAGCCAGGGCTGGAGCTTGCCGTCCACCTTGACCTTTTCCTGCAAGGCCTTGAGCGCTTCCAGCCGCGCGGACAGGTCGGCCTGCCGGGCCGTTTCCTGGTTCACGACCTGCTGGCGCGCACGGCGGTCCTCGTCGAGCTGGGGCACGCTGTCCTGCAGCTCGGCCAGGCGCGCCTCGGCCATCTCGGCGCCTTCCTCGGCCTGCTGCAACTGCTGGCGCAGGTTGGCCAGGCGCGCCTCGTCGGGCGCAGCCAGGGCATTGCGGTCGGTGCGCAGGCGCTCCAGGCGCGCCTCCAGTTGGCGGCTTTGCTCGTCCAGGCTGCGCTGCTCGGCCGCCAGCACCTGGATCTGCTGCTGCACCTGCGCCACGGCGGCGCGCTGCTCGTCGCTGCGCTGCTGGCTCTGGCGCAGGGCGTCTTCCAGCTCGGGCAGGCGTGTCGCCTGCTCCTCGACCTGTGCGGCCAGGACCTCGGCCTGCTCCTCGGCATTCATGCCGGCGCCTTCGATGCTTTCGACTTCGGCTTCAGCCTCTTCCTTGCGCGCGGACCACTGGGCGATCTGCTCGGCCAGTTGCACCAGGCGCTGCTCCACGCGCTGGCGGCCCTCGACCACGTAGCGGATCTCGGCTTCCAGCTTGCCGACCTCGGCCGTGGCCTCATAGAGGCGCCCCTGTGCCTGGTTGACCTTGTCGCCCGCCTCGTAGTGCGCCTGGCGGATGGTCTCCAGGTCGGCCTCCACATGGCGCAGGTCGGCCATGCGCGACTCCAGGTCGTTCACGGCGGCCAGGCCCTCGGTGCGCACGCGGGCCTGTTCGCTTTCCGCCTCGGCGCGCTTCAGGAACCACAGCTGGTGCTGCTTGAGGGTCACGTCCTGCTGCAGCGCGTTGTAGCGCGCGGCCACCTCGGCCTGCTTTTCCAGCTTGTCGAGGTTGGCATTGAGTTCGCGCAGGATGTCCTCTACCCGCGTGAGGTTCTCTCGCGTGTCGGACAGGCGGTTCTCGGTCTCGCGCCGGCGCTCCTTGTACTTGGACACGCCCGCGGCTTCTTCAAGGAACAGGCGCAGTTCCTCGGGGCGACTTTCGATAATGCGGCTGATCGTGCCCTGGCCGATGATGGCGTAGGCGCGCGGGCCCAGGCCCGTGCCCAGGAACACGTCCTGCACGTCGCGGCGACGCACCGGCTGGTTGTTGATGAAGTAGCTGCTGGTGCCGTCGCGCGTGAGTACGCGCTTGACGGCAATCTCGGTGAACTGGTTCCACTGCCCGCCCGCGCGGTGGTCGCTGTTGTCGAACGTCAGCTCCACGCTGGAACGGCTGGCCGGCTTGCGGCTGGTGGTGCCGTTGAAGATCACGTCCTGCATGCTCTCGCCGCGCAGCTCGCTGGCCTTGCTCTCGCCCAGCACCCAGCGCACGGCATCCATGATGTTGGACTTGCCGCAACCGTTGGGGCCCACCACGCCCACGAGTTGCCCCGGCAGCATGAAGTTGGTGGGCTCGGCAAACGACTTGAAGCCGGCGAGTTTGATCGAGTTAAGACGCACGGGTCAGGCGTTGGACAGGGCGGTTCGCAGGTGCAGGAAAGACCGGAATCATACCGTGGCGCTCGTGTCGGCCCCATGCCCAGCCGGGCATCCTTCGATTGCAAGCAAAAATGGCCTCCAGCGCTTACCCAGCAAGCGTCAGCAGCTATTCTTACGAGAGCATCCTACGGCAGCTCAGCCCCCACGCGGGGCAAAGGCAATGATGGCCATGCCGCACAGCGTGACGGCCACGCCCAGCCAGTCCCATGGGCCGGGGCGCACGCCGTCCACCGTCCACAGCCAGACCAGCGCCACGGCCACATACACGCCGCCGTAGGCCGCGTACACACGCCCTGTGGCCGCCGGATGCAGCGTGAGCAGCCAGGCAAACAGCGCCAGGCTGGCGGCCGCCGGCACCAGCAGCCAGGCGCTGCGCCCCTGGCGCAACCACAACCAGGGCAGATAGCAACCGACAATTTCCGCCACGGCAGTGAGCAGGAACAGGGCCAGGGTCTTGACGGGCAGCATGCGTGAATGCGTGATGAAAAAGAAGGCCGCAGCGTTCAGACGCCGGCCCGCTTCAGCACCAAGGCCTCGAACGCCGCGGCCTGCAGCGGTGGGCTGAGCAGATAGCCCTGCCAGGCATGGCAGCCGTTGCGCTCCAGAAAGGCGCGCTGCGCCTCGGTCTCAACGCCCTCGGCCACCACCCGCAGACCCAGGCTGGTGCCCAGGGCGACGATCGTGCGTGCGATCACGGCATCGTTGGGGTCGGTGAGCACGTCGCGCACGAAGCTCTTGTCGATCTTCAGCTCGTGCAGGGGCAGGCGCTTGAGGTAGGCCAGCGACGAGTAGCCCGTGCCGAAGTCGTCCAGCGAGAAGCCCACGCCGTAGCCACGCAACTGCACCATCTTGGCGATGGTGTCCTCCACGTCCTGCAGCAGCATGCCCTCGGTCAGTTCCAGCCGCAGGCGGCGCGCGTCGGCGCCCGAGGCGGCCAGCGCCTCCAGCACCTGGGGCACGAAGCTACCCTCGTGGAACTGGCGCGGGCTCACGTTCACCGCGACGGTGAGCTCACCCAGCACGGGGTGCGCGCTCCACTGCGCCAGCTGTGCGCAGGCGCTGCGCATCACCCACTCGCCCACGCGCAGGATCAGTCCGCTTTCTTCCGCCAAGGGAATGAATTCCGCTGGCGAGATGAAGCCCCTGTCCGGATGGCGCCAGCGTACCAGCGCCTCGGCGCCCGTGATGCGGCCCTGGTCCACCTTGGGCTGGTAGAACAGTTCTAACTGCCCCGCATCCAGTCCGGCGCGCAGGTCCGCCTCCAGCGCCGCGCGTTCGGACACCGCAGCCTGCATCTGTGGATCAAAAAAGCGCAGCGTATCGCGCCCGGCGGCCTTGGCCTCGTACATGGCAAGGTCGCTGCGCTTGAGCAGCTCGTCCGCCGATTCGCGCACCCCGCGGAAGATGGCGATGCCCACGCTGAGCGCCGTGTGGTGCTGCTGACCGTCGATGTCGAAGGGCGCGCGAATGGCCGCCAGGATCGTCTGGCCCATTTCCTCGGCGCGGTTGGCGGCCTCCTGCGGGTCGGCGCCCAGGTCCTTGAGCACCACGACGAACTCGTCGCCGCCGTGGCGCGCCAGGGTTTCGTCCTCGGGCACGCAGTCGCGCAGCCGCCGGGCCACCTCGCGCAGCAGGCGGTCACCCATGTCGGGGCCTTGTGTCTCGTTGATGGTCTTGAAGTTGTCCAGGTCCAGCATCATCACCGCGCCGCACAGCTGATGGCGGGCGCTCATGGCCAGCGCCTGCTCCAGGCGGTCCAGCAGCAGGCGGCGGTTGGGCAGGCCGGTGAGCGGATCGTTGTAGGCCAGGTAGCGCACCTCTTCCTCGGCCGCCTTGCGCTGGCTCTGGTCCACCATGGTGACGATGTGCGAGTCACCCAGGATCATGCCGGACAGCTCGACCGCGCGGCGCACGCCCGACTTGGCGGTGATCACGCATTCCACGGTACGGATGGCACCGTCGGGGTTCTTCAGCGCCGCCGTGCATGCGGCGTGCCATGCCTCGCGCGCATGCTCGCGTTGGTGTGCGTCGGGCATTACCAGGCGCCACCAGGTGTCCACGTCGGGCGCCTCGCGTATGTCGTAGCCGCAGATCTGGACATGCCGGTCGTTGCGGAACACGATCTTGCCGTCCTGCACCTGGTTCACGCCCACGGGCATGTGGTTCAGGATGTTGCGCAGGTGCTCCTCGCTCTGACGCAGCACCTGCTCCATGTGCTTGCGCTTGCTGATGTCCTGCACCACCGCAAGGTGGTGTTCGGGCTGGCCTTCCAGGCGCAGCGGCGAGACCATGAGGTCCACCCACACCTCGCTGCCGTCCTTGCGGCGGTAGCGCTTTTCCATGCGGTATTCGCTCAGCTCACCGGCCAACATCCGCTGCAATTGCTCCAGGTCCGCGGCCAGGTCGCTGGGCTCGCTGAAGTCCTGAAAGCGCATCTGCTGCAGTTCCTGCGCGCTGTAGCCCAGCAGGTCGCATAACTTCTGGTTCATGCGCACCAGGCGGCCGGTGCGCGAGTCGGTCTGGGCGATGCCCACCGCGGCCTGGTTGAACACGGCGCGCAGGCGCGCCTCGCTTTCGCGCAAGGCCGTATCGGTCTCCTTGGCATGGTCCAATGCCTGCGACCGCCGCAGCACCAGCATCGATACCAGCGCGGTGAGCAGTGCGGTCACCAACAGGCCGCCCGAGCCCAGCAGCCAGGGCAGGCGCGACTCCTGCGGCGAGAGGAACGGCACGACGGGCTGGAACTGCAGGCTCCAGCGCCTTCCGCCCACGCGCACGCTTTGCTCATATTCCATGGCAGAGGTGCCGACGCGCGTCTCCGATTCAAAGAGGGATTGCGGCGGAGCAGGCTCCTCGCTGCTGAAGGGGCCCACGTCCGCCATGCGCAGCGCCAGGCCCTGCATGTTGCCCGCGGTGCGCACGGCATGCACGATGTCGTAGATGCGCAGGCTCACGCCCACCGCCCCCAGAAAGCGCGCCGGCCCCGCCTGTCCGGCCGCCGGCTCGGCAAACACCGGCATGCGGATGATGACGCCCGTGCGGTGCTCGGTTTCCTGGTGCAGCTCGAACGGCGCGGAGGCGACCAGCCCGCCGGTGTCGCGCGCACGGCGCATGGCTTCGAGGTTGGCTGGCTGGGAATGGATCTCCAACCCTTGCACGCTGCTGTTGCCCCCCTGCGGCCAGAGGTAGTCCACCACGAAATAGTCCGGCAATACGGCCTGTGGATGGATGGCGAAATCCCGCGGCAGGTCGCCGTCCAGATGCGGGTCGGAGCGCGCCTGCTCTTCGAAGGCCGCCCGCCGGGGGCCGGGCACGTACCGCGTAAAGTTGATGTTCTTCACGCCGGGGTGGTAATGCCGCAGATCCAGCTCACGCGCCACGCGCTCGAAGTCGGCGCGCCGCAGCTGCGGATTCACCGTCAGCAGGCCGCGCATGCCCTGCAGCAAATCCGCGTGGGATTCCATGCGCCGCTGCAGCGTCTCGGCGAACAGCCGGGCCTCCTGCTCGAAACGCACCCGCGCGATGGCCTGCATGGAGGACTGCTGCTGGTGGTACAGCGCGTAGCTTGCCGCGCAACCGGCCAACGCCACGGCCGCTCCGGGGAGCCAGTGCCAGGGGAACGAGCGCTGTGCGTGGGATGTCGGCATGCGGGCAGATGGACAGGGAGGACAACGGGTGATAGGACGCCGCCTCGCCGCAGAGCATAGCGGTATTTACCCGTGCGGGGGCAACAGACACCGCCAACGTCTGCTGCGACCGCGCAGCCGCGGCACCGCGGCGCCTGCGCAATTCCCCACGCCGGCGTCGCCAGCCGCCGGCTCGTACCATGGCCGCATCAGGAGTGTCCGCCATCGTGTTGTTTCGGTTGTTCGAAAATCGTGTCCCCCCGTACCCTGCGGCCGAGCCGACCGTGCCGCCCGCCGGGTTCCTCGCCTTCGTGTGGGCCAGCACGCGCGGCCTGCGCGGCTATGTCGGGGCCATGGCCGCCCTGTCTGCCGTGGTGGCCATCTACGAGGCGCTGCTGTTTGCCGTGCTGGGACGGGTGGTGGACTGGATCGCCGCCACTGCGCCCGAGCGCTTCTGGGCCGAGCGCGGCACGCTGCTCGCCGGGGTGGCTGCGGTGCTGGTCGCCAGCATTGGCATAGTGGCGCTGCAGACCACCGTGCGCCACCAGGTGCTGGCCATCAACTTCCCGCTGCGCCTGCGCTGGAACTTCCACCGGCTGATGCTGGGCCAAAGCATGGCGTTCTATGCGGACGAGTTCGCGGGCCGCATCACCACCAAGATCATGCAGACCGCGCTGGCCGTGCGCGACATGATCTTTACCACCTGCGACGTGGTGATCGGCATGGGTGTCTACCTGGTCACCATCCTGGCACTGGCGGGCGGCTTTGAATGGCGGCTGCTGCTGCCCTTTCTTGCGTGGGCGCTGTGCTACGCGGCCGCGTGCTGGTACTTCGTGCCACGCCTGGGCCAGGTGAGCAAGGCCCAGGCCGACGCGCGCTCCGTCATGACCGGCCGCGTGACGGACGCATACACCAACATCGCCACGGTGAAGCTGTTCTCGCACACGCGGCGCGAGGCCGAGTTTGCCCGCGCGGCGATGGACGCGTTCAAGACCACGGGCTACGCACAGATGCGGCTGGTCAGCCGCTTCGAGATCGTGAACCACGCCCTGGTGGTGGGCATGATCCTCGGTGCCTGCGGCACGGCGCTATGGCTGTGGTCACGGGGCGAGGTAGGCGCCGGCGCGGTGGCCGCGGTGACCGCCATGGCACTGCGCGTTTCGGGCCACGCCCACTGGGTGATGTGGGAGATGACCACGCTGTTCGAGAGCGTGGGCACCATCCAGGACGGCATCAACACCCTCACCCGCCCGCGCACGGTGGTGGATGCGCCCGATGCCCGCCCGCTGCAGGTCACGCGTGGCGAGGTGCAGTTTGAGAACGTGCGCTTCGGCTACCGCGACGGCGCGGCAGTGATCGACGGGCTGAACCTCACCATCCGCCCAGGCGAGCGCATCGGGCTGATCGGCCGCTCCGGCGCGGGCAAGTCCACGCTGGTCAACTTGCTGCTGCGCTTTCATGACGTACAGGGCGGACGCATTCTGGTGGACGGGCAGGACATCGCCCACGTCACGCAGGACAGCCTGCGCCAGGCGATCGGCATGGTCACGCAGGACACTTCGCTGCTGCACCGATCGATGCGCGACAACATCCTGTACGGCCGCCCCGATGCCTCCGAGGAAGACATGCGCCTGGCTGCCGAACGCGCCGAGGCCGCGCAATTCATCGACGAGCTGACCGACCTGCAGGGCCGCCGCGGCTACGACGCCCAGGTGGGCGAGCGCGGCGTCAAGCTCTCGGGCGGGCAGCGCCAACGCGTGGCGATCGCGCGCGTGATGCTCAAGGACGCCCCGATCCTGCTGCTGGACGAGGCCACCAGCGCGCTGGACTCCGAGGTGGAGGCCGCCATCCAGCAGAGCCTGGACGGACTGATGCGGGGCAAGACGGTGATCGCCATCGCGCACCGCCTGTCCACCATCGCCGCCATGGACCGGCTCATCGTGCTGGACGCCGGCCGCATCGTCGAGGAAGGCACGCACGCACAGCTGCTGGCGCAAGGGGGTGTCTATGCGCGGCTGTGGACGCACCAGAGCGGCGGCTTCATGGGACAGGACCCGGACGAGGCCTGAGCGATACAGGATCGGCCGCGCACGATCATGATAATCAAGACAGAAATAGGCCTCCGAGGCAATACTGGCAAGCGCCAACAGCTCTTTTAACGATAGCACAAGAGACCGACGAGTCCCGGTTCAGCTCTGCTCCTCTGGGCCCAGGGGATGGGGGCGCGGCGGCTCGTGCGGCGGCAACTGCAGGAACAGCGCCGTGGCCGCCAGCGTCAGCACACCCATGCAGGCAAACGTGGCGCGAAACGCGTGGAGTGTGTCCTGCGCATCTGCGGCCCCAAAGTAGCCCTGGAAGCTCGCCAGCACCGCCCCGGCAGCCGCCACCCCCATGCCCATGGCCAGCATCTGCACCATGGACAGCAGGCTGTTGCCGCTGCTAGCATGACCCGTGTCCAGGTCCTTGAGCGTGACCGTGTTCATGGCCGAGAACTGCATGGAGTTCACGCCGCCAAACGCCGCCAACTGCACCATCAGCAGCCAAGGGGGCTGGCCGGGCGTGATCAGGCAGAAGCTGGCGATGAGCAACGCCAGCGCGCAGGTATTGACCACCAGCACCTCGCGATAGCCCCAGCGCCGCACCATGAAGGTGACCGCAGGTTTCACGGCCATGCTGCCCAGCACCGTGGGCAGCATCATCATGCCTGCCTGCATGGGTGCGTAGCCCAGGCTGACCTGCAGCACCAGCGGGATCATGAAGGGCATGCACGAGCTGCCCAGCCGCGAAAACAGGTTGCCCAGCAGCCCCACACGCAGCGTGCGCACCGTAAACAACCCCGGCACAAACAGCGGCGCATCGCTGCGCAGCGCATGCAGCCAGTAGGCCGCCAGACTGGCCAGGCCAAAGATCATCATCACCAGCGACGACGCGCTGCGCGCACCACCGCCGGCCATGCCCTCCACCGCCAGCGACACGGCCGCCATGCCAAAGGCCAGCAGGCCATAGCCCACGGCGTCGAATCCACGCACGGCCAGCACCTCTCCCGCCGCCATGAAGCGCCGCGCGGCCATCAAGCCCACCAGCCCCACAGGCACATTGACCCAGAAGATCCAATGCCACGAGGCGTACTCCACCATCCAACCGCCCAGGGTCGGCCCGATCAGCGGCCCCACCAGCCCGGGAATCGCGACGAAGCTCATGGCGCGGATGAACTCGTCGCGCGGAAATGCCCGCAGCACCGCCAGCCGCCCCACGGGCAGCAGCAGCGCACCGCCCAGCCCCTGGACCACGCGTGCACCCACCAGCAGCGGCAGCGTGGACGACAGCGCGCACAACACCGAGCCGAGCACGAACAACGCGATCGCCGACATGAACACCCGCCGCGTGCCGAAACGGTCCGCCAGCCAGCCCGACGCCGGAATCAGCACCGCCATGGCCAGCGAATACGCCACGATCACCGAGTGCATCTGCAGCGGGCTCTCGCCCAGGTCGCGCGCCATGGCCGGCAAGGCCGTGTTGACGATGGTGGCGTCCAGCGTCTGCATGAAAAAGCCCAGGGCGACCAGCCACAGCAGCGGCTGGCGCGAAGTGGGGGAAACAGGTCCACGCGTCATGAAATCGCCCATGTCGGGCTCAGAAAAGAAGGCCAAAGTGTGCCATTGGGGCCCGTTTGCGGACTGATGCGCTGGTCATATCCGTCAAAACGATGTTGGGCCCTGTCCACCAAACATGAACCGCTATCAAAGTAGAAGCATTTTCCCGAGATGGTGAAAGGCCGGCATGCGAAAGGCACTTCACCCCATCACCGGGCAAAACCCAGCAAGGCGTTGCCTATCGCCGCGGGCACGTTCATGAAAATCCATGTAAATCAACTATTTACTATCACTTGTCGGCAGATTTCCCGTCATGCCGTGGTACCCTCGCGCCCCATGTTTCGTCGGTTGTGCCTGCTGCTGCTGCTTTGCTCGAATGCCTACGCCGCTCCCTCCCCCGAGGTAGAGCGGGCAGCCGCCACCCCTGCCGCCAGCATTGACCGCAGCCTGCTCGTCCAGTTGCAGGACGTTCAGCACAACGTGGCAGACCGCACCTCCTCCCTGATTTCCACCGCCATGGGCTTCATCGGCGTGCCATACCGCCGGGGTGGCAGCAGTGCCGAGACGGGTTTTGATTGCAGCGGCTTCGTGCGCGCCATCTACGAGCAGGCCAAGGGCATGGTGCTTCCACGCCGCGCCAACGAGCAGGCCGCCGCCACCGAAGTCATCGACAAAAAAGACCTGCAGCCCGGCGACCTGGTGTTCTTCAACACCATGCGCCGCGCGTTCAGCCACGTAGGCATCTACGTGGGCGACGGCAAGTTCATCCATGCTCCGCGCTCCGGTGCGCAGGTGCGCGTGGAAGACATGGGCGCTTCCTACTGGCAGCGGCGCTTCAACGGTGCACGGCGCGTGACCACGGACGAAGACGCCGCCGCCATGGCCATTTCGGCGCGCTCTCCGGCCGCCAACTGAGACCGAGGCCGGCACCCTGTCCGGCACTGCTGTAGTAATTGCGGTAAGTAGCTACGCACCGGGCCAGCGTTTTCAGTGCCTGCACATGGGGTGACGGTGTGCAAGCCACACAGGTGTCCTGAGTCCTTCCAGCCATGACCACACCCACTACGCGCTTTTGGCTCATGAAATCGGAGCCCGACGAGTGTTCCATTGACGATGCATTGGGCGCCCCGGGCGCCACCGTGCCCTGGACCGGCGTGCGCAATTACCAGGCGCGCAACTTCATGCGCGACGAGATGCAGGTGGGGGATGGCGTGCTCTTCTACCACTCAAGCTGCCCTGCACCCGGTATCGCCGGCATTGCACGCATAGCCTCGGGCGTACGCCCCGACCCCACACAGTTCGACCCTGAATCCCCTTACTACGACCCCAAGTCACCCCTTGAGAAACCCCGGTGGCTGCTGCGGGACGTGCAAGCCGTGCGCAAGACACGGCTCATTGGCCTGGCGGAACTGCGCGCCCATCCCGAGTCGGCGTCGATGCGCGTACTGCAGCGGGGCAACCGGTTGTCGATCACGCCGCTGCAGCCCCAGGAGTGGACCTTCATCACGCAGGTGCTCGCGGCAGACTAGCGGGCCGCGCGGGTGTCCCCGCCACGCATCAACAGGCTGGAGGCTGGAGGCGCGAGGACTGGCGGCGGGAAAAGGGAATCCCGCCAGAAATCCAACCTTCATCCACCCGTCCCCTTGGCACGCAGCAGCGCTACCAGCTCCGGCACCAGCGCCTGCGGCCCACCCTCGGCAACGGCGGCGGCAAAGGTGTCGTGCACGGCCTGGGCAATGCCATCGGCCGCGCCGCCGTCGTGCGCCATGGCGGTGTAGTAGCCCATGTCCTTGAGCGCGTTGGACATGAAGAAGCGCAGCCCGGAGGGGTCCTGCTGCAGCAGGTAGGGCCGCAGGCGCTCAAGCGCCACGCCGCCGCCGCCGCCCTTGGCGAGAACATCCAGGAACACCTGCGGCGCCACGTCGGCCGCCAGCGCGCAGGCGGCAGCCTCCGCGATCAGCGCCACGCTGCCCAGCGACACATAGTTGTGCAGCAGCTTCATGCGGTGGCCGCTGCCAACGGCACCGGTATGCGTGATGTTCTCGGCAAAGCACTGCAGCACCGGGCGCACTTCGTCGAGCAGTGCGGCCTCGCCGCCCACCAGCAGGTTCAGCAGGCCCTCGGCGGCCTCCTTGGGGGTGCGGGTCATCGGCGCATCCAGGAACCGCCCTCCGGCCGCCGCCACGGCGCGGGCGACGGATTCTGTGGACGAAGGAATGGCCGTGGAGCAGTCGATCACCACGGTGCCGGGCTGCAGGGCGGCCAGGGCGCCCTCCTCGCCCAGCAGCACCGCCTCTACCTGGGGAGATCCCGTCACGCACAGGATGAGCACCTGCACCTGTCGCATCAGTTCATGCACCGATGCGGCGCTGGCCACGCCCTGGGCGCGCAATGCATCCAGGGGCTGGTTGCCAGGGTGCTCCAGCACCGTCAGCGCATAGCCCTTGCGGGCGATATTCATGGCAATGCCGTGGCCCATCAGGCCTACGCCGATCAGTCCGATGCGAGGGGTGTTCATGTGCTGCGTTTCAACCGGTGGGTGGGAAGCGGTGTCCACCGCATTGTGGCGCGCGGAGCCCCTTCAACCCACCGCCTCCGTATCCCGGAAAACCAGTACCTTCAGCGACCGCTCCTCGTCCACATCGGCGAACACCGCCGGGTTGGGAACGCGTTCCACGAACGCCAGCGAAGGCGCCTGGGATCGCATCTGCTCGCGCAGAAACTCCATCCCCAGCTCCGGCGCGTTCAGGCACAGCAGGGCGTGGCCGCCCGGTATCAGCAGTTCCGGCAGGCGCCGCATGAGCCGCGCATAGTCCTTGGTCGCGACGAAGCTGCCCTTCTGGTAGGACGGCGGATCCACGATCACCAGGTCGTACGGCCCGCTGCGCGTGATCTTGCCCCACGAGCTGAAGATGTCATGCGCCAGAAAGCGGGCACCGGCGCCCAGCCCGTTGAGCTGGTGGTTCTGCTGCCCGGTGGCTATGGCACCCCGGCTCATGTCCACATTCACCACCTCTGCCGCGCCCGCCTGCAGCGCAGCGACCGAAAACGCACAGGTATAGGCGAACAGGTTGAGCACCCGAGCGCCGCGCCCGGTGCGTGCGCGGTGGTTCGCCACATGTGCGCGCACCCAGCGACGCCCTTCGGCCATGTCCAGGAACAACCCGTGGTTCTGCCCGCGCAGCACCTGGACGCGCAGGCGTGCGCCATCCTCGGTGACCACATGCGGCTCGGGCACCTCGCCCGCCATCAGCCGCGTATCGCTGCGGCCCTCGATGCGCAGCGCCTCGCCGCGGTGCTGGAACACCCAGTTCAGCGGCTGCCCTGGCGCCACCTGCTGCCAGCGTGCGCGCAGGGCGCCGTCGATGGTGGCGAGTGCGTCGTCCGTCACCGGGGCGAAGCTGGTGAGCACCAGCACGGGTGGATAGGCATCCAGCGTCCACTGCTCGCTGCCGGGAAACCGCCCGCCACGCCCATGGAAGATGCGGCAGGCCTCAACGGGCGGAGTGAGGGTGGCGATGGCGTCGAGCAGGGCTTGCATGAGGGGGCGGGCGCAAAGAAAAACAGGCATCAAAATGCCCTCTAACGCAGATTGTGCCAGCGCTAACAGCTATGGTTTTTACGTTATCGTCACGGTTTCATCCGCTCCGTTCAAGGCTTTTGCATGACCTTCGCTGACAACCTGCGCCAATTGCCCTCCATTGCCCACCTGGCCGCCCTGCAACTGCTGGACGACGCCGGCCAGGTGGTGGCCACCATTCCCAACCAGCCGGGCAAGACGGGCTCGCTGACCGTGTACGCCGCGCTGGCCGCCAAGCACGGCGGCATCACCGTCGCCGCGGCGCAGGAAGGCCTGGAACTGTTCGCCGAACACACCGCCGATGCCCGCCAGCATCCCGGCAGCCATCCCAACATCGACCGGCTGCTGCAGGTGGTCGAGACGGGCCAGGGCTACCGCGTGGCACTGGTGCAGGCCTGAGCTGCCACGCACACTCGCCAACCCAGCACCTCATACTCAAAAACGCCTCCAGCCCTTGCACAGCAAGCGCTAGGCGCTATCAAAAGCATAAAAAAAGCAGCCAGAGGCTGCTTTTTTGCTACGGCCGCGGCCTTTACCTGCGCTGCGGCGGCACGTCCGTGCAACTGCCGTGGGCAATCTCCGCCGCCATGCCGATGCTCTCGCCCAGCGTGGGATGCGGGTGGATGGTCTTGCCGATGTCCACCGCGTCCGCGCCCATCTCGATGGCCAGGGCGATCTCGCCGATCATGTCGCCGGCGTGCGTGCCGACGATGCCGCCGCCCAGGATGCGGCCGTGGCCGTGCGCCTCGGGGCTGTCGTCGAACAGCAGCTTGGTAAAGCCCTCGTCGCGGCCGTTGGCGATGGCGCGGCCGCTGGCCGCCCAGGGGAACAGACCTTTCTTGACCTTGATGCCCTGCGCCTTGGCCTGGTCCTCGGTCAGGCCCACCCAGGCCACTTCGGGGTCGGTATAGGCCACGCTCGGGATCACGCGGGCGTTGAAGGCAGCGCTTGCCAGTTCCTTGTTGCCCTGCAGTTCACCGGCGATGACCTCGGCCGCCACGTGCGCTTCATGCACCGCCTTGTGCGCCAGCATGGGCTGGCCCACGATGTCGCCGATGGCGAAGATGTGCGGCACGTTGGTGCGCATCTGGATGTCGACGTTGATGAAGCCGCGGTCCGTCACGGCAACACCGGCCTTGTCAGCGGCGATCTTCTTGCCGTTGGGGGTGCGGCCCACGGCCTGCAGCACCAGGTCGTACACCTGGGGCTCGGGCACCGTGACGCCGTCCTTGGCGGGCGCGAAGCTCACCTTGATACCTTCGGGCGTGGCCTCGGCGGCCACGGTCTTGGTATTCAGCATCACGTTGTCGAAACGGTGCTGGTTCATCTTCTGCCATACCTTGACCAGGTCGCGATCAGCGCCCTGCATCAGGCCGTCCAGCATCTCCACCACGTCCAGGCGCGCGCCCAGCGTGCTGTACACCGTGCCCATTTCCAGGCCGATGATGCCGCCACCCAGGATCAGCATGCGTTTGGGCACGTCCTTGAGCGCCAGCGCACCGGTGGAATCCACCACGCGCGGATCGTCGGGCATGAACGGCAGGCGCACGGCCTGGCTGCCGGCGGCGATGATGGCGCGCTTGAACGCCACCACCTTCTTGGCGCCGGTCTTGTCCTGGCTGGTGCCGGTGGTTTCCTCCACCTCCAGGTGGTTGGCGCCGACGAAGTGGCCGTAGCCGCGCAGCACGGTCACCTTGCGCATCTTGGCCATCTGCGCCAGCCCGCCGGTCAGCTTGCCGATGACCTTTTCCTTGTGGCCGCGCAGGGTGTCGATGTGGACCTGCGGCGCGCCGAAGTCGATGCCGGCGCTCTTCAGGTGGCTCACCTCGTCCATCACCGCGGCCACGTGCAGCAGCGCCTTGGAAGGAATGCAGCCCACGTTCAGGCACACGCCGCCCAGGGTGGCGTAGCGCTCGACCAGCACCACGTTCAGGCCCAGGTCGGCGGCGCGGAAGGCGGCGCTGTAACCGCCGGGGCCGCCGCCCAGCACCAGCACATCGCACTCCACGTCGGCACTGCCGCCGAAGCTGGATGCTTCTGTTTTAGGAGCTGCTGGCGCTTGAACAGCGGGCGCTGGAGCCGGTTTTGACTCAGATGGCGGTGCGCTGGGTGTGCTCGCCGCGGCAGGGGCCGCAGCCGGCGCCGCCGCACCCTGCGCCACTTCCAGCGTCAGCAGCACGGAGCCCTCGGCCACCTTGTCGCCCAGCTTGACCTTGAGCTCCTTGACCACCCCGGCGTGGCTGCTGGGAATCTCCATGGAGGCCTTGTCGGACTCCACGGTGACCAGGCTCTGCTCGGCCCGGATGGTGTCGCCCGGCTGCACCAGCACTTCGATCACGCCCACCTCGGCGAAGTCGCCGATGTCGGGCACCTTGATGTCGATGATTGCCATATGTTGTGCTCCGTCCTTACAGCAGGATGCGGCGGTAGTCCGCCAACACCTGGCCCAGGTAGGCGTTGAAGCGCGCGGCAGAGGCGCCGTCGATCACGCGGTGGTCGTACGACAGGCTCAGCGGCAGCGTGAGGCGCGGCACGAACTGCTGGCCGTCCCACACGGGCTTCATCTGGCTCTTGGACAGGCCGAGGATGGCCACCTCGGGCGCATTGATGATGGGGGTGAAATGCGTGCCGCCAATGCCGCCCAGGGAGCTGATCGACATGCTGCCGCCCTGCATGTCGGCCGCACCCAGCTTGCCGTCGCGGGCCTTCTTGGCCAGCTCGGCCATCTCGGCGCTGATCTGCAGGATGCCCTTCTTGTCGGCATCTTTCAGCACAGGCACCACCAGGCCGTTGGGCGTGTCGGCCGCAAAGCCGATGTGGAAGTACTGCTTGTAGACCAGGGCGTCGCCGTCCAGGCTGGCGTTGAACTCGGGGAACTTCTTCAGCGCCGCGACCACGGCCTTGATGACGAAGGCCAGCATGGTGACCTTGACGCCGCTCTTCTCGTTCTCCTTGTTGGTGGAGACGCGGAAGGCTTCCAGTTCGGTGATGTCGGCCTCGTCGTTGTTGGTGACGTGGGGAATCATCACCCAGTTGCGCGACAGGTTGGCGCCGCTGATCTTCTTGATGCGCGACAGCTCCTTGCGCTCGACGGGGCCGAACTTGGCAAAGTCCACCTTGGGCCACGGCAGCAGGTCCAGGCCCACCCCAGAGCCACCCGCAGCGGGCGCCTTGCTGCCCTGTGCCTGGGTCTGCAGCGCACCGCTCATCACCTGGCGCGTGAAGGCCGCCACGTCATCCTGCGTGATGCGGCCCTTGATGCCCGTGCCCTTGACCTCCGCGAGCGGCACACCCAGTTCACGGGCGAACTTGCGCACCGAGGGGCTGGCGTGCGGCAGGCCCGGCGTGGGCGTCGAGGGCTGGTGGACCGGCACGGGCGCCGTTGCCGTTGCCGCAGCTGGTGCGGGCGCGGAGGCCTGAGCCGCCAGGGGCGCGGCAGCGGCCGGAGCGGAAGCGGCCGCTGGTGTAGAAGCCTGCGCCGGGGCGGCGGCCGGTGCCGCGGCGGCACCTTCAAGCACCGCCACGAGGTCGCCCACGTTGATCTTGTCGCCGATCTTGACCTTGAGCTCCTTGAGCACGCCGGCGGCGGGCGAAGGGATCTCCATCGAGGCCTTGTCGGACTCCACGGTGAACAGCGACTGCTCCACCTTGACCGCATCGCCGGGCTGGACCAGCAACTCGATCACGGCGACGTCCTTGAAGTCACCGATGTCGGGCACACGCACCTCAACCGCGCCACCACCCGCAGCAGGGGCGGCGGGTGCAGCAGGCGCGGCAGGCGCTTGCGTTTCGATAGCTGCCGGCGCTTGCGCGGCGGGCGCTGGAGCCGGTTTTTCATCAGAAGCAGCGGCTTCGCCCGCAGCCTCCAGCACGGCGATCACGCTGCCTTGCTTGACCTTGTCGCCCAGCTGGACCTTGAGTTCCTTGACCACACCCGCGTGGCTCGACGGGATTTCCATCGAGGCCTTGTCGGACTCCACGGTGATCAGCGACTGCTCCGCCTTCACCGTGTCGCCCACCTTGACCAGCAGCTCGATCACGCCGACTTCGTCGAAGTCGCCGATGTCGGGAACCTGGATGTTTACCAATGCCATGTCGTGTCTCCCGATCTTCAGGCGTGCAGGGGGTTGATCTTCTCGGTCTGGAGGCCGTACTTGGCAATCGCCTCGGCCACCTTCTCCTTGGGCAGCTTGCCCTCGTCGGCCAAGGCGCTGAGCGCGGCCACGGTGATGTAGTGGCAGTTGACCTCGAAGTGCTCACGCAGGCGGTAGCGGAAGTCGCTGCGGCCAAAGCCGTCGGTACCCAGCACGGTGTAGGAGCGCCCTGCGGGGATGAAGGCGCGGATCTGCTCGGCGTAGTTCTTCATGTAGTCGGTGGACGCCACCACAGGGCCCGGGCGGCCGCCCAGCTGCTGCGCCACGAAGGACACGCGCGGTGTCTCCAGCGGGTGCAGCAGGTTCCAGCGCGCCACGTCCTGGCCCTCGCGGGTCAGCTCGTTGAAGCTGGTGCAGCTCCACACGTCGGCCTGCACGCCCCAGTCGGCGGCGAGCAGCTTCTGCGCCTCGATCGATTCGCGCAGGATCGAGCCCGAGCCCAGCAGCTGCACGCGCTTGTCGCCGTCCGCGCCGGCCTTGCACAGGTACATGCCCTTGATGATCTGCTCTTCCGTGCCCGGCTGCAGGCCCGGCATGGCGTAGTTCTCATTGAGCAGCGTGATGTAGTAGTAGACGTTTTCCTGCTTCTCCACCATGCGCTTCAGGCCGTCCTGCATGATGACCGCCACCTCGTGCGCGAAGGTCGGGTCGTAGCTCACGCAGTTGGGAATGGTGTTGGCCAGGATGTGGCTGTGGCCGTCCTCGTGCTGCAGGCCTTCGCCGTTGAGCGTGGTGCGGCCCGACGTGCCCCCCAGGATGAAGCCGCGCGCCTGCATGTCGCCCGCGGCCCAGGCGAAGTCGCCAAAGCGCTGGAAGCCGAACATCGAGTAGTAAACATAGAACGGGATCATGATGCGGTTGTTCGTCGAATACGACGTCGCCGCAGCGATCCACGAGCACATGCCGCCCGCCTCGTTGATGCCTTCCTGAAGAATCTGACCGGCCTTGTCTTCCTTGTAGTACATCACCTGGTCGCGGTCGACCGGGGTGTAGAGCTGCCCCTTGGGGTTGTAGATGCCAATCTGGCGGAACAACCCCTCCATGCCGAAGGTACGCGCCTCATCCACCAGGATGGGCACCACGCGCGGACCCAGGGCCTTGTCGCGCAGCAGCTGCGTGAGAAAGCGCACGTAGGCCTGGGTGGTGGAGATCTCGCGGCCCTCCGCGGTGGGCTCCAGCACGGCCTTGAACGTCTCCAGCGCCGGCACGGTGAAACTCTCGTCGGCGTGCGTGCGACGCTGCGGCAGGTAGCCGCCCAGGGCCTTGCGGCGCTCGTGCAGGTACTTCATTTCCGGCGTGTCGTCGGCCGGCTTGTAGTAGGGCAGCTTGTCCAGCTCGCTGTCGGGGATCGGGATGTTGAAGCGGTCGCGGATGTACTTGATGTCCTCGTCCGACAGCTTCTTGGTCTGGTGCACGGTGTTCTTGCCCTCACCGGCCTTGCCCATGCCATAGCCCTTGACGGTCTTGACCAGCAACACCGTGGGCTGGCCCTGGTGTTCATTGGCCGCATGGAAGGCGGCATACACCTTCTCGGGCTCGTGACCACCGCGGCGCAGTTCCCAGATTTCGTCGTCGCTCAGGTGCTCCACGAGCTTGGCCGTCTCGGGGTACCTGCCGAAGAAATGCTTGCGGATATACGCGCCGTCCATGGCGCGGTAGGTCTGGTAGTCGCCGTCCAGCGTCTCCATCATCAGCTGCTTGAGCTTGCCGCTCTTGTCGCGCGCCAGCAGCTCGTCCCAGCCCTTGCCCCACAGCAGCTTGATGACATGCCAGCCCGCACCGCGGAAGTCACCCTCCAGCTCCTGGATGATCTTGCCGTTGCCGCGCACCGGGCCGTCCAGGCGCTGCAGGTTGCAGTTGATAACGAAGATCAGGTTGTCCAGGTTTTCACGTGCGGCCAGGCTGATCGCGCCCTTGCTCTCGGGCTCATCCATCTCGCCGTCGCCCAGGAAGATCCAGACCTTGCGGTTCTCGGTATTGGCGATACCGCGGGCATGCAGGTACTTGAGAAAGCGCGCCTGGTAGATGGCCATCATCGGCCCCAGGCCCATGGACACCGTGGGGAACTGCCAGAAGCCCGGCATCAGCTTGGGGTGCGGGTAGCTGGACAGGCCCTTGCCGCCTACTTCCTGGCGGAAGTTTTCGAGCTGGTCCTCGGTGATACGGCCTTCCAGGTAGGCGCGGGCGTAGATGCCGGGCGCGCTGTGTCCCTGGAAATAGATGCAGTCGCCGCCGTGGCTCTCGCTCTCGGCATGCCAGAAGTGGTTGAAGCCCGCGCCCCACATGGAGGCCAGCGAAGCGAAGGAGCCGATGTGGCCGCCCAGGTCGCCGCCGTCATGCGGATGCAGGCGGTTGGCGCGCACCACCATGGCCATGGCATTCCAGCGCATGTAGGCGCGCAGGCGCTTCTCGATGGCGATATTGCCGGGGCAGCGGGCCTCCTGGTCCGGCTCGATGGTGTTCACGTATCCCGTATTGGCGGAGAACGGCAGGTCAATACTGCTCTGGCGGGCCTGCTCCAGCAATTGCTCCAGCAGGAAGTGGGCACGCTCCGGCCCCTCCTTGTCGATCACTGCCGACAGCGCGTCCAGCCATTCGCGGGTTTCCTGTTGGTCGATGTCGGTAGCGGTCAGGACTTTGGTCGGATCAGACATACCTGTCTCCTTGATTCAGTGGCAATAACGGTAATACGGGCGCGAGTTTCGCACAAATTTTCATCATTTCAAATGATGCTTTTTCATCTCTTAATATGAAAAATTGCTGCGATTGCACATTATTTCTTCAGATGAAATCGTCCCCGCGAAGCCTTTAAACTCCGCGCCCATGGAGTCTCCTGTCGCGCCCTCTTCCACCGTGTCTGCCGTTAAAACCCCGGCGCGCTGGTGGCGTGCCTGGTGGCGCAGCCTCTCGCCCACGCGCCAGGACCGGTTCGCGGCGCTGGCGCCCGTGGCATCGGTGCTGATGTTCCTCGCTGCCATCGTGGCCTCGTTCTGGTATTTGCGCACGGAAGAGGTGGAACGCGAGAAGGAAGCCCTCAGGCGCGACGTGGAATACGCCCAGCAGCGCGTGCGTTTGCGCTTGCTGGAGCGGCAAGAGCAGATCATGCGCATCGCGCGCGATCTATCCAACCAGGATGTGGAGCGCGCGGACTTCGGCAGCCGCGCCGAGCCGCTCATCAGCCAATACCCCGAGCTGCAGGCCATCACCTGGATTGACGAGCGCCGGCGCATCCGCGCCAGCCACGCCGCGCCCGCCGTGACCAGCAGCCAGCTGCGCGTGGGCGGCGAGGTGCTCAAGCCCGGCGAGACCACCAACCTCTTTAACGCCGTCCGCGACCTGCAGCAGCCGCTGTATTCGCAACCCACGGCCACCGAGGGCGAGAGCGCTCCCCTGCTGCAACTGCAGGTGCCCCTGTCGCCCCAGGGCAAGTTCGGCGGCGTGGTGCTAGCGGAATATTCCATCGACAGCCTGCTGCGCTACGGCACTCCCACCGAGGTGCTGGCGCGCTACGCCGTCACGTTGCTGGACGGCAATGGCCGCACCTTGGCGGGCACGCCCCTGCCCCCGCGCACCAATGCGCTGCTGCCCTGGGCCACCAAGGCCAACCAGTATGAGATCCCGGTCTCCCCGGTGGGCAACGGCCTCGTGATGCGGGCGCAGGCGTACCGTACGTCGCTGGGCGTGGTGGGCAGCGGGTTGTTCTGGCTCGTGGGCACGCTCAGCGTGATGACGGCGTGGATGCTCATCGCCACCTGGCGGCACACGCGCAGGCGGCTGCAGGCCCAGGAAGCACTGGTGGCAGAAACCAACTTCCGCCGGGCGATGGAGAACTCCATCCTCACCGGCATGCGCGCGCTGGACCTGGAAGGCCGCATCACCTATGTGAACGCCGCGTTCTGCCAGATGACAGGCTGGACCGAGGCCGAGCTGGTCGGGCAGACCCCGCCCTACAGCTACTGGCCCGAGGGCGAATATGAGTCGCTGCACGCCAATCTGCGCGACGAACTCTCGGGCAAGACCGTGCCCGGTGGATTCCAGGTACGCGTGCGGCGCAAGAGCGGCACGCTGTTCGATGCGCGCCTGTACGTCTCGCCGCTGATCGACGCACGCGGTCACCAGACAGGCTGGATGACCTCGATGACCGATATCACCGAGCCCAACCGCGTGCGCGAGCAACTCACCGCCTCGCACGAGCGCTTCACTATCGTGCTGGAGGCGCTGGACGCCTCCGTCTCCGTGGCGCCGCTGGGGAGCGAGGAGCTGCTGTTTGCCAACCGCCTGTACCGCCAATGGTTCGGCTCGCAGACCAGCGGCCACCTGCAGCTGGTGGCGCAGGCGGGCGTGCTGCCCACCTCCTACAGTTCCGGCGGCATGGACGACGAAGATGGCCTGATGGGCCTGCCCACCGACTCGCTGACCAGTGCCCGTTCGGAGAACGCCGAGATCTATCTGCCCGATCTGGGCAAGTGGCTGGAGGTGCGCTCGCGCTACCTGAACTGGGTGGACGGCCGGTTGGCGCAAATGGTCATTGCCACCGACATCACGCCGCGCCGCCAGGCCGAGGAGCAGGCCGCGCGCCAGGCCGAACGCGCCCAGTCGGTCAGCCGCCTCATCACCATGGGCGAGATGGCCTCCAGCGTGGCTCACGAACTCAACCAGCCGCTCACCGCCATCAGCAACTATTGCAGCGGCATGGTCTCGCGCATCCAGGGCGGCCAGATCAGCGAGGAGGCACTGCTCACGGCGCTGCAAAAGACCGCCCACCAAGCGCAGCGCGCCGGCCAGATCATCCAGCGCATCCGCGCCTTCGTGAAAAAAAGCGAACCCAACCGCACGCTGGCCGACGTGCACGAGATGGTGAGCGAAGCGGTGGAACTGGCCGACATCGAGCTGCGGCGCCACAACGTGCACCTGACGCACTACGTCGCCGCCCGCCTGCCCCAGGTGATGGCCGACACGATCCTGATCGAGCAGGTGCTTATCAACCTGATGAAGAACGGCGCCGAGTCCATCGCCCAGGCCCACCGCCCCCCATCCGGGCGCAGCGTGGAGCTGCGCGTGGTGCCGCGCCATGTGGATGGCCGCGGGGTGATCGAGTTTTCGGTGCAGGACACGGGCAAGGGCCTGGCCCCGGAAGTGCTGGCGCACCTGTTCGAGGCGTTCTTCTCCACCAAGAGCGAAGGCATGGGCATGGGCCTGAACCTGTGCCGCAGCATCGTCGAGTCGCACCAGGGCCGGATGCACGCGGAGAACCTCTACAATGGATCGGAGGTCACCGGCTGCCGGTTCTCCTTCTGGCTTCCGCTCGCCACTGCTGCGGATGCCACTATCAATTCCGCAGCAACGTCAACCCCAAGGACTATTGCATGAGTTTGATTCCGAAAAAAGGCACCGTCTATGTCGTCGACGACGACGAAGCCGTCCGCGACTCGCTCCAGTGGCTGCTGGAGGGCAAGGACTACCGTGTGCGCTGCTTTGATTCGGCGGAATCGTTCCTCGCACGCTATGACCCGCGCGAAGTCGCCTGCCTGATCGTGGACATCCGCATGGGCGGCATGACGGGCCTGGAGCTGCAGGACCGCCTGGTCGAACGCAAGTCGCCCCTGCCCATCGTCTTCATCACCGGTCACGGCGACGTCCCCATGGCCGTGAACACCATGAAGAAAGGCGCGCTGGACTTCATCCAGAAACCTTTCAACGAAGAAGAGTTGCTGGGCCTGGTTGAGCGCATGCTGGACCATGCACGCGAAGCCTTTGCCGACTACCAACAGGCCGCCAGCCGCGACGCGCTGCTGTCCAAGCTCACCAGCCGCGAGGCGCAGGTGCTGGAACGCATCGTTGCCGGCCGCCTGAACAAGCAGATCGCCGACGACCTGGGCATCAGCATCAAGACGGTGGAGGCGCACCGCGCCAACATCATGGAAAAGCTCAACGCCAACACCGTGGCCGACCTGCTCAAGATTGCCCTGGGGCCAGGTAGCGCCAAGGCCTAATCGCTCCGTTTTCAATAGCTGCCTGCGCATACCAGACAAGCGCCAGGCAGCTTTTTCATTTGTATCGTGGATTCATCAATGACAGCCCAACTGATCGACGGCAACGCCCTCTCCCGCCAACTGCGCACTGAAGTCGCCGCGCGCACGGCCGCGCTGAAAGACCGCGGCATCACCCCTGGCCTCGCAGTGGTGCTGGTGGGCGACAACCCTGCCAGCCAGGTCTACGTGCGCAACAAGGTCAAGGCTTGCGAGGACGTGGGCTTTCACTCGGTGCTGGAAAAGTACGACGCCAGCATGACCGAAGAACAGCTGCTGGCGCGCGTGCAGGCGCTGAACAACGACCCCAGCATTCACGGCATCCTGGTGCAACTGCCGCTGCCCAAGCACATCGACGACCACAAGGTCATCGAAGCGATCTCGCCCCTCAAGGATGTGGACGGCTTTCACGTCGCCAGCGCCGGGGCACTGATGGTGGGCGAGGTGGGCTTCAAGGCCTGCACGCCTTACGGCTGCATGAAGATGCTCGAATCCATCGGTATGAAGGACCTGCGCGGCAAGCACGCCGTGGTCATCGGTCGCTCCAACATCGTGGGCAAACCCATGGCCATGATGCTGCTGGCAGCCAACGCCACCGTCACGGTCTGCCATAGCGGCACGGCGGATCTTGCCGCCATGACGCGCCAGGCCGATGTGGTGGTGGCTGCCGTGGGCAAGCGCAACGTGCTCACGGCCGATATGGTCAAACCCGGCGCCGTGGTGATCGACGTGGGCATGAACCGCAATGACGAAGGCAAGCTCTGCGGCGACGTGGACTTCGAGGGCGTCAAGCAGGTGGCGGGCTACATCACGCCAGTGCCCGGCGGCGTGGGCCCGATGACAATTACCATGCTCTTGGTGAACACCCTGGAAGCGGCTGAGCGCCTCTGACGCGAGGCACCCCTGACCCGAGTGCCGATGCGCGCGCGTTTGCGCCAACGGCTTGAACCCACTCACGGCAACGCCATCTAAGCCAGCATGAGCAATCCCCTCCTCGACTTCTCGGGCCACATTCCCTTCGATCGCATCACCCCCGCCGACGTAGCCCCTGCGGTGGATGTGCTGCTGCAACGCGCAGACGCCGCACTGGAAACCGTCACCCAGCCGGACTACCCGGCCCGCTGGGATGCGATTGCGCAGGTACTGGATGTCGCCACCGAGGAGCTGGGCCGCGCATGGGGCGCCGTCAGCCATCTCAACAGCGTGGCGGACACGCCCGAGCTGCGCGCCGCCTACAACGAGGCGCTGCCCAAGGTCACCGAGTTCTGGACCCGCCTGGGCGCCGACGAGCGCCTGTACGCCAAATACAAGGCGATCGACTCCGCCACGCTCAACCCCGAGCAGCGGCAGGCGCACAGCAATGCGATCCGCAACTTCGTGCTGTCGGGCGCCGAGCTGCAGGGCGCAGCCAAGGAGCGCTTTGCTGCCATCCAGGAACGCCAGGCCGAGTTGCAACAAAAGTTCAGCGAGAACGCGCTGGACGCCACCGACGCCTACGCCTACTACGCCACGGCCGAGGAACTGGACGGCGTGCCGGCCGACGTGCAGAACGCCGCCCGCGCCGCGGCCCAGGCCGAGGGCAAGGACGGTTACAAGCTCACGCTGAAGATGCCGTGCTACCTGCCGGTGATGCAGTTCGCCACCAGCAGTGCCCTGCGCGAGAAGCTCTACCACGCCTACGTCACACGCGCATCGGACCAGGCCAGCGGCGACGCCGCGCGTTTCGACAACACCTCCGTGATGGCCGAGATTCTCGCGCTGCGCAAGGAAGAGGCGCAGCTACTGGGGTATGGCAACTTCGGCCAGGTGTCGCTGGTGCCCAAGATGGCGCAATCGCCCGAACAAGTCATCCACTTCCTGCGGGACCTGGCGCACCGCGCCCGGCCCTTTGCGGAGAAGGACGTAGCCGACCTGCGCGCCTTTGCCGCTGAGCATTTGGGCCTGGCCAACCCCCAGTCTTGGGACTGGCCCTACATCTCCGAGAAACTCAAGGAAGCGCGCTACGCCTTCAGCGAGCAGGAGGTCAAGCAGTACTTCACGGCGCCCAAGGTGCTGGCCGGGCTGTTCAAGATCGTCGAGACGCTGTTCGAGGTGGCCATCCGCCGCGACGTTGCGCCCGTATGGAACAGCGCCGTGGAGTTCTACCGCATCGAGCGCGGCGGCGAGCTGGTGGGTCAGTTCTACCTGGACCAGCCTGCCCGCCAGGGCAAGCGCGGCGGGGCCTGGATGGACGATGCGCGCGCCCGCTGGCTGCGCCCGGACACGGGCCTGCTGCAGACACCGGTGGCGCATCTGGTGTGCAACTTCGCCGACGGGGTGGACGGCCGCCCACCCCTGCTCACGCACGACGACGTGATCACCCTGTTCCATGAATTCGGCCATGGCCTGCACCACATGCTCACCCAGGTGAACGAGCGCGACGTGTCAGGCATCAGCGGCGTGGAATGGGACGCCGTGGAACTGCCCAGCCAGTTCATGGAGAACTTCTGCTGGGAATGGGAAGTGCTGCGCCACATGACCGCCCATGTGGACACGGGCGAGCCGCTGCCGCGCCCGCTGTACGACAAGATGATCGCGGCCAAGAACTTCCAGGCCGGCATGGCCACGCTGCGCCAGATCGAGTTCGCGTTGTTCGACATGCTGCTGCACACCGAGCACGACCCCCAAGGCGACGTGCTGGCGCTGCTGGACCGCGTGCGCGACGAGGTGGCCGTGCTCAAACCTCCCACCTTCAGCCGCTCGGCCCACACGTTCAGCCATATCTTCGCGGGCGGCTACGCGGCGGGGTATTACAGCTACAAGTGGGC
This sequence comes from Diaphorobacter sp. C33, assembly GCF_030503915.1. Lineage (NCBI taxonomy): Bacteria > Pseudomonadati > Pseudomonadota > Betaproteobacteria > Burkholderiales > Comamonadaceae > Diaphorobacter > Diaphorobacter sp. C33. The sequence continues at coordinate 948,912 of NZ_CP129980.1, read as the reverse complement.
GGAGGTACTCAGCGCAGACGCGTATGCAGCGTTCGAGGAAACTGCCGGCGCGGGCGGGGAACCCAGCGCGGAGACCGGCCGGCGCTACCGCCAGGCCATCCTGGAAGCGGGCGGCAGCCGCCCCGCCATGGACTCCTTCAAGGCCTTCCGCGGCCGCGAACCCACACTGGACGCGCTGCTGCGCCACCAGGGCATGGCAGCATAAAAGTGAGCGGTTCGCGCTTGTCTGCCGGGCGTTTGCGCCTGCTTTCTACTTCAGAATGGCTTGCAGCAAGCGCGATCAGCTATTATTTTTAAGAAACCAAGAGGAGAGGAACCCATGTCCATCATTCGCAACGCTGCCGTGTTGGCCACCACATGCGCCACGGCCGCCCTGCTGTCCACGGCCGCCCTGGCCCAGCAGGTGTACCGCATCGTCGGGCCGGATGGCAAGGTGACCTTCTCCGACCGCGCTCCCGCCGCAAACGCCGAGGGCACAGCGGTCGGCGCCGGACCACGCAGCGGCGGCGCCGAGGCCCTGCCCTACGCTCTACGCCAGGTGGCCACGCGCTTTCCCGTGACGCTGTACACCAGCAGCGACTGCGTGCCCTGCAACAGCGCGCGCAATCTGCTGATCAACCGTGGCATTCCTTTCACCGAGCGCACCGTCAGCACCAACGAGGACATCGACGCGCTCAAGCGCATGAGCGGTGAATCCAGCCTGCCCTTCGGCACCATTGGCGCACAGCAGCTGCGGGGCTTTTCCGACACCGAGTGGACGCAGTACCTGGACGCCGCCGGCTACCCCAAGCAGTCGCAATTGCCGCCGAACTACCGCCGCCCTGCGGCAGCCCCGCTCGTTGCGGTGCCTGCGCAGCCTGCAGCACCGGCTGCAGACAAGGCGTCCGCTGCTCCCGCACGACGCCCCTCGGCGCCACCGGCAGCACCCACGGGGCCGTCTCCCTCCAATCCGGCCGGCATCATTTTCTAAAAGCGAGGGATGCTTGGCGCGGCATTGCCGCGCCACTGCCATCCCACCGTCTTACAGGGACAGCGTACGCACGCCCTGTGCCGTGCCCAGCAAGCAGACGTTGGCCTTCTGGAGCGCAAACACGCCCACCGTCACCACCCCGGGCCACTGATTCACTTCGGTCTCGAACGCCAGCGGATCGCTGATGGTGAGGCCGCGCACATCCAGTATGTGTTGGCCGTTGTCGGTCACGAGCGGTTGGCCATCCTTGAGACGCAGCGTCGCCTGCCCCCCCAGCGACTCGAAGCGCCGCGCGATATGCGCCGCAGCCATCGGAATGACCTCCACTGGCAGCGGGAACGCGCCCAGCACGTTCACCAGCTTGGACTCATCCGCAATGCACACAAAGCGCCGTGCCAGCGCGGCGACGATCTTCTCGCGCGTGAGGGCCGCCCCTCCGCCCTTGACCATGTAGCCGTTGCCGTCGATCTCGTCGGCGCCATCGATGTACACCGACAGCGAGCGCACGTCGTTGGCGTCCAGCACGGGGATGCCCAGCGCCTTCAGCCGCGCCGTGCTGGCTTCGGAGCTGGAAACCGCGCCGCGGATGGTGTCCTTGATAGATGCCAGCGCGTCAATGAACTTGTTGACGGTAGAGCCGGTCCCCACGCCTACCAGTTCGCCCGGCACCACATATTGCAGTGCAGCTTGGCCGACCAGGGTCTTGAGTTCGTCTTGGGAAAGGGATGTGGGTGCAGTCATGGGGGAAAATCCGGAAAGATCATTGAATTATCCCCATGTCTCTGCTGCCCTACGCCCTCGCCCGCTCCTTTCTCTTCGGCATGGACGCCGAAGCCGCCCACGAACTCACCATGGACATGCTGGCGCGCGGCCAGCGCACGCCGCTGCAATGGGCCTGGTGCAATGAAACCGTGAGCGACCCCATCGAACTGGCAGGCCTGCGCTTTCCCAACCGCGTAGGCCTCGCGGCGGGGCTCGACAAGAACGCCCGCTGTATCGACGCGCTGGCCGCCATGGGCTTCGGCTTCGTGGAGGTGGGCACCGTCACGCCCCGTGCGCAGCCCGGCAACCCCAAGCCACGCATGTTCCGCCTGCCCGAGGCGCGTGCGCTCATCAATCGCCTGGGCTTCAACAATGAAGGGCTGGATGCCTTCGTGGCCAACGTGCAGCGCTCGCAGGTCCGCACACAGGGCCGCGGCCAGAGCAAACTGCTGCTGGGTCTGAACATCGGCAAGAACGCCACCACGCCCATCGAAGACGCCACGCGCGACTACCTCACCTGCCTGGAGGGCGTGTACCCGCATGCCGACTACGTTACGGTGAATATCAGTTCGCCCAACACGCAGAACCTGCGCGCTCTGCAGAGCGATGCGGCGCTTGACGGCCTGCTGGGCGCCATTGCCGAGCACCGCGAACAGCTCGCCGCCGCCCAGGGCCGCCGCGTGCCCATCTTCGTGAAAATTGCGCCGGATTTGGACGAGGCCCAAGTGGCCGTGATTGCCACCACACTTCAGCGCCACGGCATGGATGGCGTGGTTGCCACCAACACCACCATCCGCCGGGACGCCGTGCAGGGCCTGCGCCATGCCGGCGAGACTGGAGGCCTGAGCGGTACACCCGTGCTGGAAGCCAGCAACGCCGTGATCCGCCAGTTGCGTGCCGCGCTGGGCCCGGCTTTCCCGATCATCGGTGTCGGCGGCATCCTGAGCGCCGAAGATGCTGTGAGCAAAATCCGCGCAGGCGCCGATGTCGTGCAGATCTACACCGGCCTGATCTATGAAGGCCCTGCCCTCGTGGGCCGTGCGGCCAAGGCGATCCGCGATCTGCATTGAAAACGAACCAAGAAAAAAGGCCGCGATGCGGCCTGATAGAGACGGCGGAACAGGGCCTTAGCCACGCCGCATGCGCATGACCAGCGGCATCACCAGGGTGGCCCAGCGCACCAGCCGTTGAGGCCCCGCCAGCACCGCAGCGCCCGCCACCGCTGCCACCGCAACGGGATGCAGGCGCGCAAACGCCACCAGCCGTGCCGCCAGCGGCGCATCGGGTTCCACCCGAACTTCCGCGCCTGCGGCCACGGCGCGCGCCTGGCGCAGGGCCGCGCGCCGAGCACGCAGCCGCTCACGCTGCACCAGAATGCGGTCCAGCACCTTCTGCTGCTGCGGGGTGGGCACGCGCGTCGGCTGCCCAGAGTCCAGGGAAGAGGGGCTCATAACTGCTCCTTGATGGTGCGCCAGTCCTGCTGCAGCTCCCGCCGCGTAAGGGCAAAGGCATTACCCGCCTGTCGTCCGATGGACACCAGGGCCACCGCCACTGCCACCCAGGCCAGCAACCAGCCGCCAGCCAGCAACCATGCCACCAGCACGCGCTGCGGTGAATCCCAGAACTGGACCAGCACAGCCAGTGACAACAGCAGCAGGGCGATCACGGCCACGCCTCCGAAGAGAACCAGCAGCACCACCAGCTGGGCCATACGGCGCTTCTGGTCGGCCCATTCGAGCCGTGCGAGTTCGATACGGTCTTCCGCCGCGATCGCGCCTTCGATGATGGCGGCCCGCCAGCGTGCAACCCAGCCTTCCAGGCCGAGCAGGGACAACCAGTTCATGCAAGCCCCTCCCAGGCGCTGGAGCGCGCCGCAGCGTTGACGATTCGCCCTGCCATTGCGCTACCGGTCAGCGGCGGGCCAGCATGAAGCCCACCAGCGCCCCTACGGCCAGCGCAGCGCCGGCAACGCGCCAGGGCTCATCGTGGGCATAACGGTCGGCGGCGCGCGCGGCATCTTTGGCCTGCAGGGCTGCCTCCTGAGCGGCACGCACGGCGGAATCGCGCACCGAATGGATGCCGTCATCCAGGCGCTGGCGCAGTTGCTTGATCTCGGGAATACCGTCCAGATCCTTGCTGGCCAGCAGACCGCGCAGGTCGCCCACCAGCTTTTCGAGTTCTGCCTGGGTGGAGGAAATGGTTTCGGATACGGTGGTCATACGCGAGCCTTTCATAGCAGGAAACAACGGTAATACGCCGTGCATGGCAAACCATGTAGGCGGGTATCTCATCTTAGCCCAGTGCTCGCGCCGCAGGGCATGGCCGCTATCACAAAATGACCGCGTTGCATCAAGACACGGCGTCTTGGTGCAGCAGACCGGCCACGTGCGCACCGATTGCCAACGCGCTGGTCAGCCCAGGTGATTCGATGCCAAACAGATTGACCAGCCCCGAGACTCCGTGGTCGCGCGGCCCCTGGATCAGGAAGTCCGCCGCGGGCTCATGGGGGCCGTGAATCTTCGGGCGTATGCCGGCGTAGCCCGCCGCCAGTGCGCCGTCGCGCAAGCCGGGCCAGTACTTGCGCACCTCGGCATAAAAGGCCTCGGAGCGGCTCGCATCCACCACCAGGTCCTCGGGGCCTTCCACCCATTGCACGTCGGGGCCGAACTTGGCCTGCCCCCCCAGGTCGAGCGTCAGGTGCACGCCCAGCCCCGCCGCCTCCGGTACGGGATAGATGAGATGGCTGAAGGGTGCCCGGCCGGACAACGTGAAATAGTTGCCTTTGGCATAGGCCGCCTGCGGTACATGCACCGCGGACAACCCCTCGAACTGGCGCGCGAGGACTGGCGCATGCAAACCGGCCGCGTTGACCACGGTGCGCGCACTGATGCACGTGCCATCCATTGCTTCCAAATGTATAGCTTGTGGCGTGCAATGGGCCTTGGCCAGAGGCGAATTCAATGCCAGAACACCACCCGCGTTCTCCAGGTCGCCCAGCAACGCCAGCATGAGGGCATGGCTGTCCACGATGCCGGTACTGGGCGAGAGCAGCGCAGCCACACATTCCAGTTCGGGCTCCAGCGCACGTGCTTCCTCCCGCGAGAGCCATTGCAGGTCATCCACGCCATTGGCCTGCGCGCGCGCCCTGATGCCCGTCAGCGCGTTCTGCTGTTCGGTCGACGTGGCGACGATGAGCTTGCCGCAGCGACTATGGGGCACGCCGCGCTCGCTGCAGTAGTCGTACAGCATGGCCTTGCCTTGTACGCACAAGCGCGCTTTGAGCGAACCCTGCGGGTAATAGATGCCGGCGTGGATCACCTCGCTGTTGCGCGAACTCGTCTCGGTGCCAATGGCATTGGCCGCCTCCAGCAGCCAGACCTCGCGCCCTTGCAGCGCCAATGCGCGCGCCACCGCCAGCCCCACCACCCCCGCGCCCACCACGACGCAATCGACCGTCTCACTCATCGCTCATGCCTCCGTTGTCATGCCTGCTCGAAACCCTCGAGCACATTCACCGCATTCGTTCCCAGCGCCGCCGCTGCGTAGCCGCCTTCCAGCACCAGCACGGTGGGCAGTCCCACACCACGCAGCCGCGCACCCAGCCGCAGAAAATCCGTCGTCGCCAGCCGAAAGCGCGAGATCGGATCGCCCTCATAGGTATCCAGTCCCAGCGAGACCACCAGGGCATCCGCTCCAAAAGCGGCGATGCGCGCGCAGGCCTGCTCCAGGGCCGCAAACCAAGTGGCAGCATCGGTGCCGGCCGGCAGAGGCAGGTTCAGGTTGCAGCCCGCACCGAGGCCTGCGCCGGTTTCACCGGCATGTCCCAGATAGAAGGGGTATTCGGTGCGGGGATCGCCATGGATGCTGACGAAGAGCACGTCCGCACGGTCATAGAAGATGCTCTGCGTGCCATTGCCGTGGTGGTAATCCACGTCCAACACGGCCACACGGGCCGCGCCGTGGTCGCGCAGCCATTGGGCCGCCACGGCCGCGTTATTCAAGAAGCAGTACCCGCCCATGAAATCGGGACCTGCATGGTGCCCCGGCGGGCGTGTGCTGCAGAACGCGGCGCGCTCGCCAGCCGCCAGGCGCGCCGCGGCACTGGCCGCCGCGTCGGCGCCTGCTTTGGCTGCCGTCCAGGTGCCCGCTGCAAGCGGCGAGCCGTTGTCCATGGAGTACAGCCCCAGCTTGGCAATGAAATTGTCGGGCTCTATATCCGAGCGCAATGTGCGTACCGGCCATACCGACGGAAACGGCTGCACACGGTCCTGCCCTTCACCCAGCGACAGCCACTGCTGCCACGCCGAAGCCAGAAAAGCCAGGTAGCGCGGCGCATGGATCTTTGCCAGTACCTCCGTGCAATCCACATCCGGGGGGTGCAGTACATGACCCCGCGCAGTCAAAGCGGCTTCCACATAGGCCGCGCGCGTCGGGTTCTCGAAACAGGGTACACGCTCGCCGCGGAAAAATTCGTGCTCGGGAGCGTGGGTGTGCTGCAGCGGGTTATGGAAGGTGATCATCGACGGCGGCCAAGTCAATCGCGACTGCCGGATTGTCATCGACACCGGCAGTCCCTCACGACCTCAGCGCCAAGAAAAAAACCCCTTGCGGCCATACCGGCTGCAAGGGGTTCGGATTGGTGGGTGATACATGGATCGAACATGTGACCCCTGCCGTGTGAAGGCAGTGCTCTACCGCTGAGCTAATCACCCAAAGGACTGTATTTTTGCGAGTACGGGCCCTGACAAAACATGGTGGGTGATACATGGATCGAACATGTGACCCCTGCCGTGTGAAGGCAGTGCTCTACCGCTGAGCTAATCACCCGTGTCGTTGCTGCGACAGCCCGCGATTATGGCATAGCTTTCTCACGCCTCAGACAAAGTCCGCCAAATTGTTTTACCGCTGCTGGACTTGTCGATCTGCACGAGTACTTCCTCATGCTCGGCAAGCTCCTGCGCACTGGCGGTCAGCACCGTCAGTGCAATGCGGCTCAGATCTACCGCGGCCACGGTGGTGCCTCCTGCCCCGGCGGTGGCCTCATCCATGATCAGCAGGGCATCCTGCCCACGGGTCATGTTGATGTAGACATCCGCCAGCAACTCCGCGTCCAGCAAAGCGCCGTGCAGCGTACGGCTGGAATTGTCCACGCCCAGCCGGTCGCACAGCGAGTCCAGCGAGTTGCGCTTGCCCGGGAACATCTCCTTGGCCATGGCCAGGGTGTCGATCACGCCCCCGACATGCGCGGACAGCGGCGCCAGGCCGACCAGTTCCAACTCCTTGTCCAGGAAGCCCACGTCGAAGCTCGCGTTGTGGATGATGAGTTCCGCGCCCTGCAGGTATTGCAGGATGTCTTGCACCCGCTCGGCAAACTTGGGCTTGTCGCGCAGGAATTCATTGCTGATGCCGTGCACCTTCAGCGCGTCCTCATGGCTGTCGCGCTCGGGGTTCAGGTACAGATGCAGATTGTTGCCGGTGAGCTTGCGGTTGACGAGTTCCACGCAGCCCAGCTCGATGATGCGGTCGCCCCCTTCCGCCGACAGGCCGGTGGTCTCCGTGTCCAGAACAATCTGCCGGGACATCAGTGGTTCTCCTTGGCGTGGTTGATGGAGTACTTGGGAATCTCCACTGTCACATCGCTCTGCGCCAGGATGGCCTGGCACGACAGGCGCGATTGCGGCTCCAGGCCCCACGCGCGGTCCAGCAGGTCTTCCTCCTCCTCTTCCGCATCATTGAGCGATTCGAATCCTTTGCGCACGACCACATGGCAGGTCGTGCAGGCGCAGCTCATATCGCAGGCGTGCTCGATCTTGATGCCGTTGTCCAGCAGGGCCTCGCAGATCGAGGTGCCGGCCGGCGCGGTGATTTCCGCGCCCTCGGGACAGTATTCGTGATGAGGCAGGATCTTGATGACGGGCATGGGTGTTTGAATCAATGGATGAGGTTTGTGCGCTCAGAGGGCGCTGACGTTCTTGCCTGCCAGGGCTTGGCGGATACCGCGGTTCATGCGCTGCGCGGCAAATGCCTCGGTGCCCTTGGCCAGGGCCTGCGCTGCGGCCTCGACAGCCGCCGCGTCGGTGCTGGTCTCCAGCGTGGCGCGCAGTGCATGCATCAGGTCGTCGATCGCCGTGCGCTCCGCGGCCGCTAGTACATCGCCGTCCACGTCCAGTGCGCTCTGCGTGGCGATCAGCAGGCGGTCGGCATCCACACGGGCTTCAACCAATGCGCGCGTCTGCATGTCCTGCTGCGCGGTCGCAAAGCCCTCTTGCAGCATGCGCGCGATCTGCTCGTCGGTGAGCCCGTAGGATGGCTTGACGTCAATACGCGCCTCCACGCCGCTGGCCTGCTCGCGCGCAGCCACGCTGAGCAGGCCATCCGCATCGACCGTGAACGTGACGCGGATGCGCGCCGCGCCCGCCGCCATGGGGGGAATGCCCCGCAGCTCAAAGCGCGCAAGGCTGCGGCAGTCCTGCACCAGGTCGCGCTCGCCCTGCACCACGTGGATGGCGAGAGCGGTTTGGCCATCCTTGTAGGTGGTGAAGTCCTGCGCCTTGGCCGTGGGAATGGTCTCGTTGCGGCCGATGATGCGTTCGACCAGCCCACCCATGGTTTCGATGCCCAAAGACAGCGGAATCACGTCCAGCAGCAGCAGATCGCCGGCCGCATCGTTGCCGGCCAGTTGATTGGCCTGGATGGCCGCGCCGATGGCCACCACTTCGTCCGGGTTGAGGTTGGTCAACGGTTCACGGCCGAAGAATTCGGCCACCGCGGCGCGCACGACCGGCATGCGCGTGGAGCCGCCGACCAGCACCACGCCCTTGACCTCGTCGCGCTCGATCTGCGCATCGCGCAGGGTGCGGCGCACCGCCGCCAGGGAGCGCTGGGTGAGCTCCGCCGTCACTGCCGCAAAATCTTCACGCTTGACATCAAATTGCACTGTAGCGCCCGCCACATCTGCGGTAAAAGCTACATTATCAATAGCAGTCAGCGCTTCCTTGCAGGCGCGCGCGGCCAAGCGCACCGCCGTCTTGTCCTCGGGCGTACTCGCCCGAACACCTGTCTGCTGCATCACCCACTCGGCCAGGGCCGCGTCGTAATCGTCACCACCCAGGGCCGAGTCCCCGCCGGTGGCAATGACTTCGAACACCCCTTGCGCCAGGCGCAACACGGAGATATCGAACGTGCCACCGCCCAGGTCGTACACGGCATAGACGCCTTCGGCTCCGTTGTCCAGCCCGTAGGCAATCGCGGCGGCCGTCGGCTCGTTGATCAGGCGCAGCAGATTCAGGCCCGCGAGGTGGGCGGCATCCTTGGTCGCCTGGCGCTGCGCGTCGTCGAAATATGCAGGCACCGTGATCACGGCGCCGTAAAGGTCACTGTCAAAGCTGTCTTCGGCGCGGTAGCGCAGCGTGGCGAGGATCTCGGCACTGACTTCCACCGGCGATTTCACGCCTGCTGCGGTGGACAGCGAGAGCATTCCGCCACTGTCAGCCGCTGCAATGAAGTCATAGGGCAGCTTCTCGCGCCCCGTGATGTCGCCCAGGCCCCGGCCCATGAATCGCTTGACGGACGACACCGTGTTGGCCGGGTCCTGCATCTGTGCTGCAGCGGCCTCGTAGCCGATCTGCCGCCCGCCCCCGCCCAGGTAGCGAACGACGGAAGGCAAAAGCACCCTGCCCTGCGCATCGGGCAAGCACTCGGCGACCCCGTTGCGCACCGCCGCCACCAGCGAATGCGTGGTGCCCAGATCAATGCCGATGGCAACGCGCCGCTGGTGAGGATCGGGCGATTGCCCTGGTTCGGAAATCTGCAGAAGCGCCATGAAATGAGTGTGGAAAAGCCGGGGCCCGCAAGCGCACGCCCAGGCAGGAGTGACCGAATAAAGCGCCTATTGTCCCAGTTGCTCTCGGCGCAAATCGATGTCGTGCGCAAATCGCGCAATGAACATGAGGGCTCTGACCTCGCGGGCTGCGCCGGCATAGTCCTGCTGCTGGTCCAGCAATTCCGCACAACGGGCCAACGCCACTTGCCGCGCCATATGGGTGGTGTCGTCCAGCGCGTCAAGCTCCGCACCGCTGCGGGCCTCATCCAGGGCTTCGCGCCACTCCATCTGCTGCATCAGGAAGGCCGCAGGCATGGCGGTGTTGTCCTCGGCGCGGATGGGCGAGCCGCCCAGCTCGCAAAGGTAAGCGGCCCGCTTCAAAGGATCCTTCAGGCGTTGGTATGCCTCGTTGATGCGCACCGACCATTGCATCGCCACACGCTGGGCGGCGGCGCCCTGCGCCGCAAACCGGTCGGGATGGGCTTCGCGCTGCAGGTCCTTCCACCGCGCGTCCAGGGCGTCGCGGTCCTGCGCAAAGCGGCGTGGCACGCCAAAAAGTTCGAAATCGTCGGATTGGAGGTTCATGGCAATAAAAAAACCGCCAGCGCAGCGGGCGATGGCGGTCCTGTGCAATAAGCGGCCTACGGCGTGCTCACACGCGGAAGCTCTCTCCACAACCACAGCGGTCGCGCTCGTTCGGGTTATTGAAGCGAAAGCCTTCATTGAGGCCTTCGCGCACAAAATCCAACTCGGTCCCGTCGATATAAGCAAGGCTCTTGGGATCGATCAGCACCTTGACGCCGTGATTTTCAAACACAACGTCTTCGGGTGCCTGCTCATCGACATATTCAAGCTTGTAAGCCAGGCCTGAGCATCCGGTGGTCTTAACACCCAGGCGCACGCCCACGCCCTTTCCCCGCCGGGCGAGGTAGCGCGTCACATGGCGCGCGGCAGCTTCGGTCAGCGTGATCGCCATGGTCTTCAGGCGGCCTCGACAGCCGCTCCGTGCTTGGCCTTGTAATCGTTGACGGCGGCCTTGATGGCGTCTTCCGCCAGGATGGAGCAGTGGATCTTCACCGGCGGCAGCGCCAGCTCTTCGGCGATCTGGCTGTTCTTGAGCGAGGCAGCCTCATCCAGCGTCTTGCCCTTGACCCATTCCGTCACCAGCGACGAGGACGCAATGGCGGAGCCGCAGCCGTAGGTCTTGAAGCGCGCATCCTCAATCACGCCCGTATCGGGGTTCACCTTGATCTGCAGCTTCATCACGTCGCCGCAAGCCGGCGCACCGACCATGCCGGTGCCCACCGAGTCGTCACCCTTGTCGAAGGAACCCACATTGCGGGGGTTCTCGTAATGGTCAATCACTTTGTCCGAGTAAGCCATGGTGTGTTTCTCCTGTATTCCGTCGTTCCGCGTGTGGTCAGTGAGCCGCCCATTGGATGGTGCTCAGGTCCACCCCATCCTGGTACATCTCCCAGAGGGGGCTCAACTCACGCAACTTGGCGACGTTGTGCCGGATGGTGCTGATCGCGTAGTCAATTTCCTCTTCCGTCGTGAAACGGCCAATGGTCATGCGCAGGCTGCTGTGGGCCAGCTCATCGCTGCGACCCAGGGCGCGCAGCACATAGCTGGGTTCCAGGCTCGCCGAAGTGCAAGCCGACCCGGAAGACACTGCCAGTCCCTTGATGCCCATGATCAGGGATTCGCCTTCCACGAAGTTGAAGCTCATGTTCAGGTTGTGGGGTACGCGCCGCTCCAGGTCGCCGTTGATAAAGACCTGCTCCACATCCTTCAGACCGTCCAGCAGACGCTTTTGCAGCGCTTGGACCTTGCCCAAATCCTGGGCCATTTCCAGCTTGGCCAGGCGGAAAGCCTCGCCCATGCCCACAATCTGGTGGGTGGGCAACGTGCCCGAACGCATGCCACGCTCGTGCCCGCCACCATGCATCTGCGCTTCCAGGCGCACGCGCGGCTTGCGGCGCACGTAGAGGGCTCCGATGCCCTTGGGTCCGTAAGTCTTGTGCGAAGCCAGGCTCATCAAATCCACGGGCAATTGGTTCAGGTCGATTTCGACCTTGCCGGTGGCCTGCGCGGCATCCACATGAAAAATGATGCCCTTCTCGCGGCAAAGCGCACCCAGCTGGGGAATGTCCTGGATCACGCCGATTTCGTTGTTCACGAACATGACACTGGCCAGGATCGTGTCAGGGCGGATGGCGGCCTTGAACTTCTCGATGTCGAGCAGGCCGTTCTCCTGCACATCGAGGTAGGTCACTTCGAAGCCTTGGCGCTCCAGTTCACGCATCACGTCAAGGACGGCCTTGTGCTCCGTCTTCACGGTGATGAGATGCTTGCCCTTGCCTTGGTAGAAATGGGCAGCGCCCTTGATGGCGAGGTTGTTGGATTCAGTGGCGCCCGAGGTCCACACGATCTCGCGCGGGTCGGCGCCGATCAGATCGGCCACATGGCCGCGGGCTTGCTCCACGGCCTCTTCGGCCTCCCAGCCCCAGGCGTGGCTGCGCGACGCCGGGTTGCCGAAGTGTTCGCGCAACCAGGGAATCATCGCGTCGACGACCCGGCCGTCCACGGGGGTCGTGGCGCCGTAGTCAAGATAGATAGGGAAATGCGGAGTCATGTCCATGGCTGGCTCAGTGAAAAGTTCTGGCTGGCATCAGAAAGCAATAGGATCGACGTGGCGAGCCCGCCCCGCGCGCAGCCCGTGGCCGGCGCAGGTCAGCCTGCAGCTCAAGATTTGGCGAACGCGTTGCCGAGGGCAAACACCGAATTGGGTGCATTCACACGGATCGGCTTGACCACCGGCGTGGTGGAGATCGCGCGGCGCGTGACCGGCTTGTCTTCGATTTGCACGCCCTTGGCGAGCTGGTCGTCCACCAGTTTCTGCAACGTGACGGAATCCAGGAATTCCACCATGCGCTGGTTCAGAGAGGCCCACAGCTCGTGCGTCATGCAACGGCCCGCCTCGCCCAGGCAGTTTTCCTTGCCACCGCACTGCGTGGCATCAATGGGCTCGTCCACGGAAACGATGATGTCTGCCACGGTAATATCGCCCGCCTTGCGGGCGAGCGTATAACCGCCGCCAGGGCCGCGCGTGGATTCCACCAGTTCGTGGCGGCGCAGCTTTCCGAACAATTGTTCCAGATAGGACAGCGAAATCTGTTGGCGCTGGCTGATGGCCGCCAAGGTGACGGGCCCGTTGTTCTGGCGTAGGGCCAGATCGATCATGGCGGTGACCGCAAAACGGCCTTTGGTTGTGAGACGCATCGCAAGCTCCTTGTCTAGGCTTGATCGTTATAGAAACGCCGCGGCATGCGTATAGCCAACCGGGCACCGTCTCCACCCTTTCCCTGAAGCGCTACGGCTGCAGCCTCCAAGGCCCTTGTTTGTTGTGGGGCTCTTTCTTGAGTATTTGAGACAAGTATAGCACAAATCCCTATTAATTTTGTCGGGTAACTAGACTAAACAGTCGCGTTTTCTCCTGCAGGGTCGCAAAGCCTGGTCATGCGGCAGGGATTTGATCGCCGCCATGCGCTCCAAACACCCGGTCCTTGAGACGGGTCAATTGATCGCGCACCCGAGCAGCCTGCTCAAACTCCAGGTTGCGGGCGTGTTCCAGCATGAGCTTTTCCAGCCGCTTGATTTCGCGGGCAATGTCCTTTTCGGACATCTCCTCCAATTCGGCCTGCCGCGCCGCATCTTCGCGGAGTCGCTGGGCTTCCTGGCCTGCCTTCTCGCTATAAACGCCGTCAATCAGGTCTCGCACCTGCTTGACGATGCTGCGCGGCGTAATACCCCGGGCCTCGTTGTATGCGATCTGTTTGGCGCGGCGGCGTTCCGTTTCGCTGATCGCCTTGCGCATTGAGTCGGTGATCCGGTCGGCATACAGAATGGCCTTGCCGTGCAGGTTGCGCGCCGCCCGGCCGATGGTCTGGATCAGGCTGCGTTCGGCGCGCAGGAAACCCTCCTTGTCGGCATCCAGGATGGCCACCAGGGAGACCTCAGGAATGTCCAGCCCCTCACGCAGCAGGTTGATTCCCACCAGGACATCGAAGGCTCCCAGGCGCAGGTCGCGAATGATTTCCACGCGCTCCACGGTGTCGATATCGGAGTGCAGATAGCGCACCTTGACCCCGTTGTCGTTCAGGTAATCGGTCAGTTGCTCCGCCATGCGCTTCGTCAGCGTCGTAATGAGTACGCGTTGATTCTTTTGCGTGCAATTGCGTATTTCCTGCAGCACGTCATCCACCTGATGGGTAGCGGGACGCACCTCCACCTCCGGGTCCACCAAGCCGGTGGGCCGTACCACCTGGTCCACCACCTGGCCCGAGTGCTCCTTCTCATAATCAGCCGGAGTGGCAGAAACAAACACCACCTGCCGCATGCGCTGCTCGAATTCCTCGAACTTGAGCGGCCGGTTGTCCAATGCCGACGGCAGGCGAAAGCCGTACTCGACCAGCGTGGTCTTGCGCGCGCGGTCGCCGTTGTACATGGCGTTGAGTTGCCCGATCATCTGGTGGCTCTCATCCAGGAACATCAGCGCATCGGGCGGGAGGTAGTCGGTCAGCGTGCTCGGCGGCTCGCCAGGCGCAGAACCCGACAGGTGACGCGTGTAGTTCTCGATGCCCTTGCAGTGCCCCACTTCGCTGAGCATTTCCAGGTCGAAGCGCGTGCGCTGCTCCAGCCGTTGCGCCTCCACCAACTTGCCCTCGGCCACGAAGAACTTGAGCCGCTCGTCCAGTTCCTGCTTGATGGTCTCCACGGCCGCCAGCACCTTGTCGCGCGGCGTCACGTAATGACTGCTGGGGTACACCGTGAAGCGCGGAATTTTTTGCTGGATACGCCCCGTGAGCGGGTCGAACAGCTGCAGGCTTTCCACCTCGTCGTCGAACAGTTCGATGCGCACCGCCAGCTCGGAATGCTCGGCAGGGAACACATCGATGGTGTCGCCACGCACGCGGAACTTGCCCCGGCTGAAGTCCTGCTCGTTGCGCTGGTACTGCATGCGGATCAGCTGCGCGATCGCGTCACGCTGGCTCAGCTGGTCGCCCACGCGCAGCGTCATGATCATGCGGTGGTAGCTCTCGGGCTCACCAATGCCGTAGATGGCCGACACGGTGGCCACGATGACCACATCGCGCCGCTCCAGCAAGCTTTTGGTGCACGACAGGCGCATCTGCTCGATGTGCTCGTTGATGGCGCTGTCCTTCTCGATGAACAGGTCGCGCTGAGGCACGTAGGCCTCGGGCTGGTAGTAGTCGTAGTAGCTCACGAAGTACTCCACGGCGTTCTTGGGGAAGAACTCGCGGAACTCGCTGTACAACTGTGCGGCCAGCGTCTTGTTGGGCGCGAAGATGATGGCCGGCCGTCCCAGGCGGGCGATCACGTTCGCCATGGTGAAGGTCTTGCCCGAGCCCGTCACCCCCAGCAGGGTCTGGAACACCTCGCCGTCCTGCACGCCCTCCACCAGCTTGGCGATGGCCTCGGGCTGATCACCGGCGGGCGGGTATGGCTGGTACAACGAAAAGGGCGAACCTGGAAACTGGACGAACTGCCCGTCCGCCGCGCCAGCGGCCGGCTCAGAGGTGACTTCATGCATGGCGGAGGTAAACGGCGCGCGGGGGCGGCCGTTAAAATCAAGAGTGGACCGAAAGCCTACCGTAGGTGAGGTCCCGTCGTCAGATTTCCATCCCCTCAAGGACTTTTCATGTCTCTGTTCACCGCCGTCGAAATGGCTCCCCGCGACCCGATCCTGGGTCTCAACGAACAATACGCCGCCGACCCCAATCCAGCCAAGGTCAACCTGGGCGTGGGCGTGTACTTCGACGACAACGGCAAGCTACCCCTGCTGCAGTGCGTGCAGGCGGCCGAAAAGGCCATGATGGACAAGCCCGCTGCGCGCGGCTATCTGCCCATCGACGGCATCGCCGCCTATGACAACGCGGTCAAGGCCCTGGTGTTCGGCGCGGAGTCCGACGTCGTCAAGGCCGGCCGCGTGGCCACGGTGCAGGCCATTGGCGGCACGGGCGGCCTGAAGATCGGCGCAGACTTCCTCAAGAAGATCAGCCCGAACGCGAAGGTGCTGATCTCCGACCCGAGCTGGGAAAACCACCGCGCCATCTTCACCAATGCCGGCTTCGAGGTGGGCAGCTACCGCTACTACGACGCCGCCAACCGCAAGGTGGACTTCGACGGCATGCTGGCCGACCTGAACGCCGCCGCGCCCGGCACCATCGTGGTGCTGCATGCCTGCTGCCACAACCCCACGGGCTACGACATCACCGCCGCGCAGTGGGAGCAGGTGATCGCCGCCGTGAAGGCCAAGGGCCTGGTGGCCTTCCTCGACATGGCCTACCAGGGCTTCGGCCACGGTATTGCCGAGGACGGCGCCGTGATCGGCAAGTTCGTCGCGGCCGGCCTGAACATTTTTGTGTCCACCTCGTTCTCCAAGAGCTTCAGCCTGTACGGCGAGCGCGTGGGCGCGCTGTCCGTAGTGGCCAACGACAAGGACGAGGCCGCGCGCGTGCTCTCGCAGCTCAAGATCGTGATCCGCACCAACTACAGCAACCCGCCCACGCACGGCGGCGCCGTGGTGGCGGCGGTACTGAACAACCCCGAGCTGCGTGCCCTGTGGGAAAAGGAACTGGGCGAGATGCGCGTGCGCATCAAGGAAATGCGCCAGAAGCTGGTGGACGGCCTGAAGGCCGCCGGTGTGAAGCAGGACATGGGCTTCATCACCACGCAGATCGGCATGTTCAGCTACTCGGGCCTGTCCAAAGACCAGATGGTGCGCCTGCGCAATGAGTTCGGCGTGTACGGCACCGACACCGGCCGCATGTGCGTGGCCGCGCTCAACAGCAAGAACATCGACTACGTCTGCCAGGCCATCGCCAAGGTGATCTGAGCCGCAGCGATGCCCCAAAAAAGCAACCGCCTTCGGGCGGTTTTTTCATGTGTTTTCGGGCTCAAACACCCATCCAGCAAGCGCTAGCAGCTATCAATTTAGGTAGTTCAGCCCCAAAGCATGGAGCGCATGGAGATCGAGGCCGACTGAAAACCCGTGTTGAAAAAGCGCGGCATCTCCGTGGGCAGCGCGGCGCCTGCGGCATACAGCAGTGGCAGGTAATGCTCATGCGTGGGATGCGCCAGCGGCGCCATCGGGCCCCACTGCTGGAAGGCCACCAGCGCGTCCAGGCCGCCCGCCTTCACCAGTTCCTGCACCTTGACGTCGAATTCGTTCGCCCACTCGTAGGCTGCATTGATACCTGTGCCGCGCCGCGCGGCGCGCAGGTTGTGCACCACATTACCGCTGCCCACGATGAGCACCCCACGCTCGCGCAGCGCGCGCAGCTGCTGGCCCAGCGCGTAATGCTCGGCCGCCGGGCGCGCGTAGTCCATGCTGAGCTGCAGCACCGGAATGTCCGCTGCCGGGAACATGGGCTTGAGCACCGACCATGTGCCGTGGTCCAGGCCCCACTCCCCCGCGTCCACCTCCAGGGCGCGCGCCGTCGCGGGTGAGCGCAGCTCCTGCGCTAGGCTGCGCGCCACCTGCGGTGCGCCCGGCGCCGGGTACTGCTGCTCGAACAGCTCGCGCGGGAAACCGCCAAAGTCGTGGATGGTGCGGGGCGCGGCCATGCCCGTCAGCTGCCAGCCGCCGCGCGTGAGCCAATGGGCCGACACGCACAGGATGAGCTGCGGCCGCTGCCCGCGCGCCAGCAGTTCCGCCCCCATGTCCTGCCAGGTGCGGCGCCAGGCGTTGTCTTCGATGGCGTTCATGGGGCTGCCATGGCCCACGAACAGCACCGGCATGCGCGGCGAGGGGCGCAGCGCCTCCAGCAACGGGGCGGCTTCGGACAGGGGGCTCATGAAGACTCCGGGAAGGGTGGCGAGGCCCGCCAGCGCGGCCATGGTGCGACGGCGCTGCGGCAAGAGGAAGGCGTGAGAGGGCACGATATGATTTTCTGCCGGACAGCCGGGATCGGAGCGCGCACGGGCGCCGAAGTTCCAGCCGCGGCCCTCCGTTCACCGCCTCCGCTTTCCGCCCATGCCTCTCGCGCTCGATCCCCCTGCCCCGCTGGCATGCCGCCGGCTCAGTGCCCGCGCATGTCCTGGACCACAGGCCACCCCCCTGCCCCCTGATGGCCAGCCCATGGCCACACTTCCGCCGTCCAGTGCGGAGGATGTTTGAACATGCGCACACACGGCGTCGTCCGGCAATGGAACGCGGACAAAGGCTTTGGCTTCATCCAGGGCGCTGCCAGCACCCAGGTGTTCTTTCATGTACGGGACTTCCGGGGCACGGCGCCGCCCGCCCACGGGATGCCGGTGGAGTATGAAGAGATCCACGTGGGCGGCAAGGGACCGCGCGCGATGGATGTGCGTCCACGCAGCCAACCGAGCGGCTCCCCTTCCGCCCACCGGTCTCCGGCCCGCGCAGCATCCGCCCCGCCATCCACGCGACCCACCGCGCGGCCCACGCCGGCCACCGCCAGGCACACGCGCCCGCGCTCCGCGCCGCAGGCACCCGCAGGCGCGGGCATCGCCCTGGCGCTGATGCTGTTCTGGCTGGGCCTGTGGGGCTGGGGCGCCTGGGCGCAGCGGTTCCCGCTGTGGTGGCTGGGCGCGGCGGCGGCCCTGAACCTCCTGACCTTCTTCACCTACGCGCTGGACAAGAGCGCCGCCCAACGTGGCACGTGGCGCACCCGGGAGAGCCACCTGCACCTGCTCGCCCTGCTGGGCGGCTGGCCTGCCGCATGGTGGGCCCAGCAGTGGCTGCGCCATAAATCGCGCAAACAGGACTTCCGCACGGTGTATTGGGGCACTGTGGCGTTGAACTGCACCGCACTGGCGGTGTGGACGCTGCGGCCGCAGACGCTTCGCGAAGTGCTTTCTTTTTTATAGCTGCTAGCGTTTTCCAGCATTGCGGCGGGGCCGGTTTTTATCGGGATCTGCGGCATGCCTTGCGGCCACGTCCGACAGCGCGGCCTTCCATCGCCCGACAGCCAGGCGATGCTGCTGCGCCTCCAATGGGTCCAGTTTTTTCCGCATTGGAGAACGACGCCATGAAGCCTTTCGCCCTCGACCCGAGCATGACCACGGCGACCGGGACTTTCTACCCCACGGGCCATGTGTTCGCGCTGTTTGCGAACGAGGAGGCGGCGCGCTCCGCAGGCCAGGCGCTGCAGGCCCAGGGTCGCGATGACGTGGCGCACGCCACGCCGCCGATGATCCTGGAACATGTGGTGCGCACGCTGGGCAATGCCGATGCACCTCTGCCCTCGGTCGGTGCGGAGGGCGTGATCGTGCGCCGCATCGCGCAACTGGCCAGCGACGGCGCCCACGGCCTGTTGCTGCGTGCCACGGATTCCGACGCTCCGGAGACGCTGCGCGACCTGCTGCAGCCGCTGGGCCCGCTGGCGGCGTTCTACTACCGCCGCCTGGTCATTGAGGAGCTGGTGCCCGCTCCCGCCGGTCCCGCGCGCTGACGGCCGGGTGCCGCCCCGTCAGCGCCGCCGGCCCGTACCCTTGCCCGACGCCGGGGTGCCGGCCCCGCCCTGGCGACTCCCCGCCGCGCTCGCAGCGTTGCCGCCGGCATTGCCACGGCTGCCAGTGCGGGCACCGGTGCCCGCACGCGGCGGCAGGCCAGTGTTCTGCGTGAGCATGCGGCCCGGCTGCGGCGCGCTGCTACGAAAACGCACGTCGCCCTGCGGCTCCTCCAGCTCTTGCGGGCGGCGGCGCAGCGCCACGGCCTTGCCGTCCTTGTTGATGGTGTAGCCCACGCCCGCCCCGCCACCCTTGGGCCCGGTGCTGTTCTTCTTGCGGGCGCTCTGGTAGCTGCCGTCAACCAGCGGCTGGAAGGTGGGGATCAGGTGGTGCTTGCCGTTACCGATCAGGTCGGCCCGGCCCATGCTTTTCAGCGCCTCGCGCAGCAGTGGCCAGTTGTTGGGGTCGTGGTAGCGCAGGAAGGCCTTGTGCAGGCGGCGGCGCTTTTCGCCACGCACCACGTCCACCTGTTCCTCGGCCACGTCGCGCATCTGCCGGCGCACGCGCGTGAGCGGGTTGCGGCCCGAGTGGTACATGGCCGTGGCGCTGGCCATGGGGCTGGGGTAGAAGGCCTGCACCTGGTCGGCGCGAAAGCCGTTCTTCTTGAGCCAGATGGCCAGGTTCAGCATGTCCTCGTCGGTGGTGCCGGGGTGGGCGGCGATGAAGTACGGGATCAGGAACTGTTTCTTGCCCGCCTCTTCGGTGTACTGCTCGAACATCTGCTTGAAGCGGTCATAGTTGCCGATGCCTGGCTTCATCATCTTGGACAGCGGCCCCGCCTCGGTGTGCTCGGGCGCGATCTTGAGGTACCCGCCCACGTGGTGCTGTACCAGCTCCTTCACGTATTCGGGGGACTTCACCGCCAGGTCGTAGCGCAGGCCGGAGCCGATGAGGATCTTCTTGATGCCCGGCAGCTTGCGCGCGCGGCGGTAGATATTGACCAGCGGCGCATGGTCCGTGTGCAGGTTCTGGCAGATGCCGGGAAACACGCAGCTCGGCTTGCGGCAGGCGGCCTCGATCTCTGGGCTCTTGCAGCCCAGGCGGTACATGTTGGCCGTGGGGCCGCCCAGGTCGGAGATGGTGCCGGTGAAGCCCTTGACCTTGTCCCGGATGTCCTCCACCTCGGCAATGATGGAATCCTCCGAGCGGCTCTGGATGATGCGTCCCTCGTGCTCGGTGATGGAGCAGAAGGTGCAGCCGCCAAAGCAGCCGCGCATGATGTTGATCGACGCGCGGATCATCTCCCATGCCGGGATCTTGGTGGGCCCCTCGTAGCTGCCCTGCGCGTCCAGGTACTGCGGGTGCGGGTTGCGCGCATACGGCAGGCCGAACACCCAGTCCATCTCGGCCGTGGTGAGCGGGACGGGCGGCGGGTTCAGCCACACGTCGCGCGCCGTTGCGCCCTCGCCGTGCGCCTGCACCAGCGCGCGGGCGTTGCCGGGGTTGGTCTCCAGGTGCAGCACGCGGTTGGCGTGGGCGTAGAGCACCGGGTCGGCCTTCACCTGCTCGTAGCTGGGCAGGCGGATCACGGTGCGCTCGCGCGGCGGCAGCGCCCGACCGCTGCGCCCCTTGGAGGGCAGCGCCGGGTTGGGCACGATCTGCACGGTCTGCAAGGGTTTTTGGCCTGCAGCGCTTTGTGGATCAGCGCTGGCAGCTATTGAATTTGCAGCATCTTCCTGCGAACACGCCTGGCCCTGGGCTGCGGCCTGCTCGCTGGTGGTCATGTAGGGATTGATCAGCTCATCCACGCGGCCGGGCTCGTCCACCTCGGTGGAGTCGATCTCGAACCATCCGGGCTCGGACGCGCGCCGCACGAAGGCCGTGCCGCGCACGTCGGTGATGGTCTCCACCGGGTCGCGCCGCGCAATGCGGTGGGCCACCTCGACCAGGGCACGCTCGGCGTTGCCGAACAGCAGGATGTCGCACTTGCTGTCCACCACGATGGAGCGGCGCACCTTGTCGCTCCAGTAGTCATAGTGGGCGATGCGGCGCAGGCTGCCTTCGATGCCGCCCAGCACGATGGGCACGTCCTTGTACGCCTCGCGGCAGCGCTGGCTGTAGACCACTGCGGCGCGGTCGGGCCGCTTGCCACCCACGTCGCCCGGCGTGTAGGCGTCGTCGCTGCGGATCTTGCGGTCCGCCGTGTAGCGGTTGATCATCGAATCCATGTTGCCCGCGGTCACGCCCCAAAACAGGTTGGGCTTGCCCAGCACCTTGAACGCGTCGGCGCTCTGCCAGTCCGGCTGCGCGATGATCCCCACGCGAAAGCCCTGCGCCTCCAGCACCCGCCCGATCACCGCCATGCCGAAGCTCGGGTGGTCCACATAGGCGTCGCCCGTCACCAGCACCACGTCGCAGCTGTCCCAGCCCAACTGCTCCATCTCGGCACGGCTCATGGGCAGGTACGGCGCCACGCCAAAGCGCTTGGCCCAATACGGGCGGTAGCTGGTCAACGGCTTGGCGTTGCGCGGGAAGAAGGAGACATCGATCGGGGCGTTCATGGGCGGGCCTACAGGTGGGGGCCGGGCATTTTAGAAGCCATGCCCCCTTTGCGCCTAACCGCCCCCGCATGGCCCTTGCCGCCGTCGGCCCATGGGGTAAGCTCGGCCGCCCCCATGCCCTACACCCTCAGCGCCCCCGTTCACAGCGAACTCATCATCAAGAAAAGCCGCTTCATCGGCTGCGTGCAGCCCATGGCCGACCGCGCGAGCGCGCAGGCCGTGGTGGATGCGCTGTGGCGCGAACACCCGGGCGCGGCCCATGTGTGCTGGGCGCTGCTGGCGGGCGGCCAGTCCGCCGCAGTGGACGACGGCGAGCCCAGCGGCACCGCCGGGCGGCCCATGCTGGATGTGCTGCGCCACCAGGACCTGGAGGGCGTGCTGGCCACCGTGGTGCGCTATTTCGGCGGGGTGAAGCTGGGCGCGGGTGGCCTGGTGCGCGCCTATACCGATACCGTGGCCCAGGCGCTGCTGCAGGCCGACAAGGTGCCGCTTCAGCGCATGCGCACCCTGGAATGCAGCGTGCCCTACGCCCTGGAAGGACTGCTGCGCCGCATGATCGAGGGTGCTGGCGCGCAGTTGCTGCAGGTGCAGCATGCCACGCTGGTCACGCTGCAACTGCGCCTGCCCGAGGCCGAGGCCGAGGCCTTCGTCCACCAGGTGAACGAAGCAGGTCAGGGCCGCGTGGCCTGGGGCGAATCCACGGATTGAAGGCCGGGACCGGGGCCGCGCCCGAGCAAGCCCAACAATGCCTGCGCGCCTACATGCCGCGCTGGCGCGCGCGGCGACACTGGCGGGCCGCATTGACAAGGAACCCCCTCCATGAGCCAGCCGCTGGACGTGATCATCCTGGGCGCCGGGTCCGCCGGACTGGCGGCGCTGCGCGAGGTGCGCAAGCGCACCGACCACTGGCGCATCGTGAACGACGGCCCCTGGGGCACCACCTGCGCGCGCGTGGGGTGCATGCCGTCCAAGATGCTCATCGAGGCCGCCAACGCCTACCATGCGCGGCGCGCGCTGCACACCTTCGGCATCGAGGGCGCGGATGCGCTGCGGGTGGACCTGCCCGCCGTGCTGCGCCGCGTGCGCGCGCTGCGCGATGACTTCGTGGCCGGCACGCTGGCCGCCACCGACGCGGGCGAGCGCGCCATCAGCGGCCACGCCCGGCTGCTGGACGCGCAGCGCGTGGAAGTGAACGGCCAGGTGCACACCGCGCAGCGCATCATCATCGCCACGGGCTCGCGCCCCATCGTGCCGGAGGACTGGCTGGCTTTTGGTGACCGCATCCTGACCACCGACACGCTGTTCGAGCAGCCCACGCTCGGCCCGCGCGTGGCCGTCATCGGGCTGGGGCCGCTGGGGGTGGAAATCGCGCAGGCGCTCGCGCGGCTGGGGGTGGAGGTGATGGCCTTCGCGACGGGCAAGAGCGTGGCCGGCCTGAGCGACCCCGCCATCAACGACGCGCTGCTGGCGCGGCTGAAGGACGAATTCATCGTCAACGTGGGCGACAAGGCCGAGCTGCGCGAGGTGGCCGGCGGCATACAGGTCACCAACGGCAGCGCGACCGTGGTGGTGGACCAGGTGGTGGCCGCCATGGGCCGGCGCCCGAATCTGGAGCACCTGGGGCTGGACACGCTGGGCGTGGCGCTGGACGACAAGGGCCGCCCGCCCATCGATCCGTGCACCCTGCAGGTGGGCGATCTGCCCGTCTTCATCGCGGGCGATGCCGATGGCGACCGCCCTCTGCTGCATGAGGCCGCGGACGAGGGCCACATTGCGGGGTTGAACGCCCTGGCGCCCACGCCGCGCGGCTTCGCCCGGCGCACGCCGCTGGCCATCACCTTCAGCCAGCCCCATGCCGCCGTGGTGGGGCAGCGCCATGCCGATCTGCCCGAGGGGCAATGGGTGGGGGGCACGGTAGACTTTGCACGCCAGGGCCGCGCGCGCGTGGCGCAGTGCAACCACGGGCGCCTGAACGTGTACGCCGAGCACGGCAGCGGCCGTCTGCTAGGCGCCGAGCTGTGCACGCCTGCGGGCGAACACATGGCCCACCTGCTGGCGCTGGCCGTCGAGCAGCGGCTGACGGTGCACGACCTGCTGCGCATGCCCTTCTACCATCCGGTGCTGGAGGAAGGCCTGCGCACGGCGCTGCGCGACGCGGCCTCGCGCCTGCCCAAGGCCAGCGATTCCGACCTCGCCGCCTGCGAGGCCTACGGCGCCAGCGCGCTGGACTGATACAAAAACAATAGCTGTTCGCGCTTGCCAAGAGGGATTTTTAACACCAAAACAGCTTGAAATGCTTACCCATCAAGCGCCAACAGCTATGTTTATAGAAGCACCCTTGAGTCCGCGGTGAACTGGCCGATAACAAGAGGTACACCGGAGATCACCATGGACGTTGCCCTCACCCAATCCATCGTCAGCACCGCCAGCGCCCTCGCCAGCCGCGAGACGGCCGATGCCGTCCAGGTCACCGTGCTGAAGAAGGCCCTGGACACGCAGAAAACGGCCGCCGCCACCCTGCTCGCCGCCCTGCCCCAGCCACCGCTGGCGACCGAGGGCCCGCTGGGCACGCAGCTCAACACCTACGCCTGACGCGCACGGCGCGCTGGCTTTTTTTCGCCGGCTCAGGCCGGCTTCAGCCCTGGCCTTGCTCAGCGCAGCCGCGCAGGCGACAGGCCCGCCACGTCCACACCCTCGCGCGCCAACTCGGGGGCCAGCGGCTCGCCCAGTGCCAACTGCCGCGTCAGCAGCGCCGCGCCCGCCGCGCTCTGGATGCCATAGCCGCCTTGCGCGGCCAGCCAGAAGAAGCCGGGCACATGGTTGTCCCAGCCAATGACCAGGTCGCCATCGGCCACGAACGAGCGCAGCCCCGCCCAGGTGTGCGAGGGGCGGCGGATCTGAAAGCACGTCACCTGCTCGATGCGGTGGATGCCCAGGGCCACGTCCAGTTCCTCAGGCACCACGTCGTGCGGCGCCACGGCGTCGGCATTGGCGGGGGAGCCCAGCATCTGCCCCGCGTCGGGCTTGAAGTAATAGTCCTCGGCAATGCCGATGACAGCCGGCCAGTGGGCCGCTTGCATGCCGGCCGGCACGGGGAAGGTGAAGGCCGTGCGCCGGCGCGGCTCCAGCCCGATGGGCGGCACGCCCGCCTGGGCTGCCACCACGTCGGCCCAGGCGCCTGCGGCATTGACCACGGCGCGCGCGTGCAGCACCTCGCCATCGGCCAAGGTGATGTGCCAGCCCTCCTCGCCCCGCTGCAGGGCCGTCACCTCGGCATGGGTGCGGATCTCGCCGCCACGCTGGCGCAGGCCGCGCAGGTAGCCCTGGTGCAGCGCATGCACGTCGATGTCGGCGGCGCCGGGCTCGCTCATGCCCGCGGCCACGGCCTCGGGGCGCAGGCACGGGGCCTGCTCCAGCAGCTCCTCGCGCGTCAGGCGGCGCACCTGCGGGTTGCGCGGCAGCGCCTCGGCGTAGGCGGCTTCCAGCAGGTCGAGCTGGTCGGGCCCCGCCAGGTACACCACGCCGCGCGGCGTGAGGATGGGGGCGCTGCCGAATTCGGGCGGCGGCGCATCGTAGAACGCGCGGCTGGCCCGTGTGAGTGCGCAGATGTTGGGCGTGCCATAGGTGGCCGAGTACAGCGCAGCCGACCGGCCGGTGGTGTGGTAGCCGGGCTGGGCCTCCCGCTCCAGCAGCAGCACGCGGCGGTGCGCGGCCAGTTCCCAACCGGCGGAGGCGCCGGCAATGCCCGCGCCGATGATCACAAAGTCATAGGGTTGCATGGGTTCCCTCGCCAATCACTGTCAGACCGCCGACGCCTGCGCCGCGGCACCGCGCGCGCCCTGCCGCGGCACACCGCGTGCGTCATCGGGGTCCGGCGCGTGGGTGACGATGGAGGTGAGCGCGGGTTGCACCGGCCCCAGCCGGGCCTGGTCGGGCCGCGGGCGCTGCAGGCCATCGATGCCGGCGAAGGCCTGCTCCAGCCCCAGGCCGATGGACAGCAGGCGATGGTCGTCGCGAAAGCGCCCCACCACCTGCAGGCCGAACGGCATGCCGGCAGTGTCGCGCCCGCAGGGCACGCTGAGCGCGGGGTGCGTGGTCAGCGTGGTCACATAGGTCAGCGCCAGCCAGCGGTAATAGTTGGCCTGGGGTTCCCCGTTGATGTGACTCGCGTACAGCGCGGTCCACGGGAAGGGCGAGACCGGCGTGGTGGGTGCCAGGATCACGTCGAAGTTGGCAAACGCCTCCTGGAAGCGCGCCAGGATGCGCGTCTGCTCGGCCTGTGCCCAGGCGCTGTCCAGCAGCGACATGGCCGCACCCATCTCGTAGTTGGCGCGCGTGTTGGGCCCCAGGCTGGCGGGGTCGCGCTCGTAGGCCTCGCGCATGCCGGCCACGAAGCTCTCGGCCCGCAGCACGTCGAAGCAGCGGTGCACGTCGCCCAGATCCAGCCGGACTTCCTCGCAGGAGCGGAACAGGTGGCGCATGGCGCCGATCTTGGCGCGGAACACCGCGCGGATGCCGTCGTCCACCGCGCAGGCGCCGAAGTCTTCGGTGTAGCCCACGCGCAGGCCGCCCAGGTCGGCCGGCTCCAGGTGCAGGAAGCTGTGGGGGTCCAGCGGGTAAGTGAGCGGGTCGCCCGCCGACAGGCCGGCCGATGCGGCCAGCTGCAGGCAGGCCTCGGCCATCGTGCGGCCCATGGGGCCGACCACGGAGATCGGCGTCCAGCCGAGCAGCTTGCGCGAGCTGGGCACCACGCCGGGCGACGGCCGAAAGCCCACCACGCCGCACTTGGCCGCGGGGATGCGCAGCGAGCCACCCGTGTCCGAGCCCGTGCACACCGGCAACATGTCGCAGGCCAGCGCCGCGGCCGACCCGCCGGACGAGCCGCCCGCGTTCAGGCGCGGATCGAACGGGTTGCCCGTGGCGCCCCAGACCACGTTGCGCGAATTGGCGCCCGCGCCCATCTCGGGAATATTGGTCTTGCCCGTGACGATGGCGCCGGCCGCGCGCAGGCGCGCCACCAGCACGTTGTCCTGCGCGGGGATGTTCTCGCGGTAGATGGGCGACCCGTAGGTGGTCAGCAGGCCGGCGGTGGCCTCCAGATCCTTCACGCCCATGGGCAGCCCGTGCAGCAGGCCGAGGGGCTCGCCGGCGCGCACCGCCCGCTCGGCGGCCTGCGCCTCGGCGCGGGCGCGGTCGTAGCAGGTGGCGGTGACGGCGTTCACATACGGATTCACCGCCTCGATGCGGTCGATGCAGGCTTGCAGCAGCTCGACGGGCGAGATTTCGCCCGTGCCGATGCGGTGGCGCAGTTCATTGGCGGACAGTTCCACCAGCGTGGGATCAGCAGTCATGGTCGTGAAGAAGGTCCAGGGGCCATTGTGGATGAGCAGCGCCTCAGTCGGCGGTGATGCCCGCGCGCTGTGCAATGGCACGCATCAGCGGCAGCTCCCGCTCGATCAGGGCAGCCAGCTCGGCCGACGAGGCGAATGCGGGCTCAAACCCCAGCGCGAGCAGGCGCTCGCGCGTGTCGGGGTCGGCCACCACCTCGGCCAGCGTCTTCTCCAGCCGCGTCTTTACCGCGGCGGGCAGGCCCGCGGGCGCCACCATGGCCAGCCAGGTGTCCATGTTCAGGCCGGGGTAACCGCTCTCGGCCAGCGAGGGTACCTGGGGCAGCAGGGTCGAGCGCTTCTCGGTGGTGACGGCAATCGCCTTGACCTTGCCCTCCTTGAGCTGGGGCAGCGCGGCCGACACCGTGTCCACGGTGAACGGAATCTGCCCGCCGATCAGGTCCACCATGGCCGGCGCGCTGCCTTTGTAGGGCACGTGCTGGATCTTCAGGCCCGCGGCATGAAAGAACATCTCGCCCGCGAACTGCGAGGTCGTGCCCGCGCCGAAGGAGCCGTAGGAATACTTGTCGGGCGCGGCCTTCACGGCGCTGACGAACTGCTTCACATCGTTGACCGGCACGCTCTTGCTGGCCAGCAGGATCAGCCCCGTGCGCCCGGTGATGCCGATGGGATCGAAGCTCTTGACGGGGTCATACGGCAGCCGGGGCCGCACCGCCGGGTTCACCGTGAAGGTGGTGCCTGAGCTCAGCAGCAGCGTGTAGCCGTCCGGCGCGGCCTTGGCCACGTAGCTCGCGCCGATCACCGTGCCCGCGCCAGCGCGGTTGTCGATGACCACGCTTTGCCCCAGCTTGTCGCCCAGCTTCTTGCCGATCAAGCGGCCCAGCACGTCGGTGGCGCCGCCCGCGGGAAACGGAATCACCAGCGTGATGGGCCGGGAGGGAAACGCTTCCTGCGCATGCGCGGGGGCGAAAGCGGCGGCGCCCAGTGCGCAGGCCAGCATGGACAACATCGTCTTGCGGTTCATGGCGTTCTCTCCAGTCAAGCCAGTCAAAAAACAGATCCTTCCGCGGGGCCAGGACTCGGCGAAGGCGCGTCAACCCAGGGCCCGGCCACGTTCCTCGAAGCGCGCGTAGGCCTCGGGCGGCACGTACAGCCCGCCGGTGGTCCACACCAGGTGCGTGGCCTGCGCCAGGTGGGGCCACAGCCCTTGCGCGTGCAGCCAGGTGCGGCCCGTCTCGGTGCCCGTCAGGAAACCCGGGCCGCTCAGGCCCGCCGCTGCGGACGGCTCGATGCGCTCGCCCGTGGCATCCAGCACCTGTACCAATTGGCGAAACAGGGTGTCGTCGCACACGGTGAAGCAGCCCGCCAGCAACGGCTCCATCAGCTCGGCCGCGGGCAGGGACGCGCGTGGCACGGCCAGGCCGTCGGCTTCCGTCCGGTTGGTGAGGCCCCAGTCGTACACCGAGGGGTGTGCGCCCTGTCCGGCCATCATTTGCACCATGAAACACGGCGACTGCACGGGCTCCGCGAAGAAGCAGTGCACATGCGCCCCCAGCACCTGCCGCAGGCCGAAGGTGATGCCCGCCGGCGCCCCCCCCACCCCGCAGGGCAGGTAGACGAACAGGGGGTGCTGCGCGTCCACGGCGATGCCCGCGTCCTGCAACTGCTGGCGCAGGTGCAGCGCCGCGGCGCTGTAACCCAGCAGCAGCGACAGCGAGCGTTCGTCGTCCACGAAATGGCTGAACGGGTCCTGCGCCGCCTGCGCACGCCCCGCGGCCACAGCGCCCTCGTAGTCACCCGCGTGCTCCACCACCTGCACGCCGCGCTGGCGCAGGCGTTGTTTCTTCCATTCCTTGGCATCGGCCGACATGTGCACCACGGCGTGAAAACCCAGCGCCGATGCCGCCACACCGATGCTCAGGCCCAGGTTGCCCGTGGAGCCCACGGCCACGGTGTAGCGCGCAAACACGGCGCGCGCAGCGGGGTTTGCCAGGGCGCGGTAGTCGTCGGCACCGGACCGCGGCGTCAGCAGGCCGTGCTGCAGTGCCAGGCGCTCGGCCAACTCCAGCACCTCATGGATGCCTCCGCGTGCCTTGATGGACCCGGCCACAGGCAACCGGTGGTCCGCCTTGATCCACAGCGCGCCCTGGCCCGCGGCCAGCCCCGCCGCGGCATGCAGGCTGGACGCTGGTAACAGGGGCGACTCGATCACGCCACCCGTCGCCTGCAATTCGGGGAACACGCTCTCCAGCAGCGGCGCAAAGCGCACGAAGCGCGCCGCTGCCTTCTCCGTATCATCCAGACTAATGTGATCACCGGCCACGGCCTGCCGTGCGGCGGGTATGGACTGCCTGTGGGGGTTGAGCCATAGGCAGGGCTCGGCGCGGCGCAGCTGTGCGGCCGGGGCGTCGTCCTGCAAGCAATCCTGTGGGGAAACAACGGAGGGCATGGGCTGCGTCGGTGGAAGGTGGGTACAGACGGCATTCTTGGCATGCCCCGGCACCGATACAACTCATTTATATTGACGAGTGCATTAGTTTGAATAATGAATTCACGGCTTTTTCCTTCCCTGCTCGCGTGGCTGCGCTGCTTTGAAGCGGCCGCACGCCACGGCAGCTTCACGCGCGCGGCGGCGGAGTTGTGCATCACCCAGGGCGCAGTGAGCCAGCAGGTCAAGCAACTGGAAACCTGGCTGGGGCGCCCCCTCTTCGTGCGCACGCCCCGCACCCTCATGCCCACGCCCGAGGGCAAATGGCTGGCCGTGGTGCTGCGTGAGAGCTTCGGCGCCGTCGAGGACGCCCTGTCGCAGATGCGTGTGACCGGCGATACGCCCGTGGCCACGCTGAGCTGCTCCCCCTCGTTTGCCATGCAGTGGCTCACGCCGCGGCTGGGGGAATTCTTTCGTGAACACCCAGACGTGGGCCTGCGCGTGTTTGGCGAGTTCCACCGGCTGGACCGCACCCGCATGGTGCGCGACGGGGTCGAGGCGGCAGTTCGCTTCGACCTGGGCGGCTACACCGACCTGCGCGCCAGTGTGTTCCTAGATGAGTGGCTAATTCCCGTGGCCAGCCCCGCCTTCCTGGCCGCCCATCCTGACCTGCAGTCACCCTCGCAATTGCGCGGTGAATGGCTGCTGCACGACAGCAGTGCCTGGGAGGGAGCCGAGCCGTTTGAGGAATGGCAACACTGGTGCGCCTGCACGGACACAGCGCCGCCCGCCTGGGGCGCCGGGCAGCAGTTCAACCTGTCGCAATTGGCGCTGAGCGCCGCCCTGGCGGGCCAAGGCATTGCCATCGGGCGCGCGGCCCTCGTGCTGGAAGACGTACGGCACGGGCGGCTGGTGCCGCTGTTCGGGTGCAGCGTGCGCTCGCGGGCGTCGTACTCTTTCGTCACCACGGCGCAACCCAGCCCGCCGATGCTGCTGGTAAAGGAATGGCTGGCGCTGCAGGCGCAGCGCTTTGCTGAGTTGCGCGGGGCTCTGCTGCCGTGTCCCGCTTAAAAAAAGAAACTTATAAAGCGCTTTTTAATAAAAAAGCGTATAAAGGGTGGCATGACGCATTCGTTGATCACCACATTGGCAGAAGTGCGCAAAGCCCGGCGCATCACGCAGGCCGACCTGGCCGCACAAGCCGGCCTGTCGCGCATGGCCGTGCAGCGCACCGAGACGGGGGACGTGGACCCGCGCTTTTCCACCCTGGCCGAGATGGCCCGCGTGCTCGGCATGGAACTGATTGCCGTGCCGGCCGAACTGGGCCCCGCGCTGCAGGCCTTCATCCAGTCGGGGGGCAAGTTCCTGGGCCAGCCCTCGGGAGCGGACGCCCCCCCCTCGGTGGTGGAGAGCCTAGGTCGCTGAGCGAGACGCACGATGAGCACCGCTATCCGCTACCTGCGCCTGTACCTGCACCGCCCTGCAGCGCAGGGGGGCGGGCGGCGCGGTATCGGCTACCTGACCCAGTACGGCGACATCCTGCGCGTGTCTTTCGATGAGGACTACATCGCCGACCCGCAGCGCCCCACCCTGTCGCTGAGCTACCGCGGCGCGAACGAGGCGGACACGCAGCAGATCCTGCGCTCGGCGCGTGACGCCCGCTTGGTGCGCACCGACGGGCGTTGGCCGGCGTACTTCCAGAATCTGCTGCCCGAGGGCCACAACCGCGACCGCCTGGCGCGCGAACGCGGCTGCGCGCCCGACGACGAGTTCGAGCTGCTGGCCGCCGCCGGCCACGACCTGATGGGCGCGCTGGAGGTCGAACCCGTGCCCGCCCAGGAGGGCGTGCCCGACGTGGTGCGCTACTGGCACACCACGCAGGGCCTGGACGTGCTGGAGCCCGGGTTTGTCGAATACCCGGTGGAAGACGCCGCCTCACTGCCCGGTGTGGTCACCAAGTTCAGTGCCGTGCAGGACGGGCGCCGCTACCTCGTCAAGCGCCGCGGCGCCGCCGGCAGCGTGATCCTCAAGTTGCCCACCACGGCCCACCCGGACCTGGTGGCCAACGAGTTCACCTGCTACCAGCTGGCCGGTAGCCTGGGCCTGCATTGCGCCCAGGCGCGCATCATCACCCGCGCCGAGGCGGAACTGCCCGAGGCCGTGCCGTTCGACGACATCCTGGCTGTGCAACGCTTCGACCATCTGGCCGACGGCACCCGCGTGCACATGGAGGAGTTCAACCAGGCCCTGGGCTACGCGCCGCGCCAGAAGTACGGCAAGGGCCTGTTGCAGGACTGGGCCACCATGCTGCGCGTGGTCGATCGCCTGAGCGACCAGCCCGTGCAGGACACCCGCGAGTTCCTGGCGCGCATGGTGGCGTTCATCCTCATGGGCAACACCGACGCGCACCTGAAGAACTGGGCACTGGTCTACCCCGACGGGCAAACGCCGCGCCTGGCGCCGCTGTACGACCCGGTGTGCGTGGCT
This sequence comes from Diaphorobacter sp. C33, assembly GCF_030503915.1. Lineage (NCBI taxonomy): Bacteria > Pseudomonadati > Pseudomonadota > Betaproteobacteria > Burkholderiales > Comamonadaceae > Diaphorobacter > Diaphorobacter sp. C33. Next base: position 917,036 of record NZ_CP129980.1, on the reverse strand, counting down.
GCGTTCTTCGAGGGAGCGACCGAACACCAGTACGCGGTGAATCGCGCCATCGACCGCAGCATGCGCGCGCTGGACTGGGACGCACTGCAGGCTCTCATCAAGACCGCCGGCCTGTTGCGCATACCGCGCCACCTGGCACTGCTGCGGGACCTGGTACGCCGCGCGCAGGCCGACTGGCCCGCACTGCTGGCTGACGCCCCCTCCACCCTGCAGCGCGCCGTACAGGCGCGACTGGCGGGTGGCGTCGCACTCACGCACCCATAACAGTCGGGCCCGGTACAGCCGGGTGCGGCACCCACCCCCGTCGGTGAAAAGCCTGTGGGGCCACGCCCCGCACGCGCATGAGCCGGCGCAGCAGCCCGTTGCCCGACAGCCTTTGCCACAGGGTGCTGACTTGATGTACGTGCAAACCGGTGCCTGCCCCGAGTCTGGCCACCATCGTCAGTCACAGCCATGAGGCGGCGACGACCGCGCCTTCATTGGTCAAGGGATAAGCCAAGCCCCGCCGCGGTCCCTCAGCGGCTCTGCATCCATCCAGCAGCCTCATCCATCAAATGCCCGCGAAACACTTCGGCAATGGGCGACAGCCGCTTGCCCTTGGGCCAGACCAGGTGCCACTGCGACTGGATGGGAAAACCCTGCACGTTCAGAATGGCCAGGCCATCGAGGTGCGGACCCAGCGCGTGCCGCGAAACGATGGAAACGCCCAGTTGCCCTTGCACCGACTCCTTGATGGCCTCGTTGCTGCCCAGCTCCAGTACCGCAGCGGGCGCAAAGCCCAACTGGCGCAGATGGGCGTCCGTCGCCATTCGTGTGCCTGAGCCTTTCTCGCGCAGGATGAACCGCTCGCTCTGCAACTGCGGCAAGGCCACCCGTTTCTTGGCGGCCAGCCGGTGCCCCGCGGGAGCGATGACCACCAGCGGGTTGGGCATGAGCACGTGGTCCTCCAGCGGCAGATCGCCCGGCGGCATGGACATCACGTAAAGGTCGTCCTGGTTGGCACGCAGACGGGTGATGACATGGTCGCGGTTGAGAACTTCCAGCGAAATATCGATCTGCGGGTGCAGCTTGCAAAAGCTGCCCAGCAGGCGGGGAACGAAGTACTTGGCGGTGCTCACCACCGCCACCTTGAGCCGGCCGCTGGTCAGGCCCTTGGCGCCCAAAATGCCCTGCTCAAACGCATCCCACTCGCTGGCGATGGCGCGGGCGGTGCGGGCCAGGGCCTGGCCCGCCTCGGTCAGGTACACGCGGCGCGACACCACCTCGTACAGCGGCACGCCCACCGCTTGCGCCACCTCGCGCAACTGCATCGAAGCCGTGGGCTGGGTCACGTGCATGAGCTTGGCGGCGGCGCTCACGCTGCCGGTCTCGGCCAGCGCAAGAAACAGGCGCAGTTGGCGAAAAGTGATATTCATAGATTTTTATCTATAGATAACCGCATTCGAATCGATTTTACTTTGCCCCCTGCCCTCTCTAGCATCGCCTCCCATCACCCATGTGGAGTTGAAGAATGCAAAGTTTGCTGGACCCTGCGGTCCTTTTTTTTGCGCTGGGCGCTTTTGCGGGCCTAGTGCGGTCCAACCTGGAGATGCCTGCAGCCATCTCGAAGTTCTTGTCGATTTATCTGCTCACGGCGCTGGGCCTGAAGGGCGGCTTTGCGCTGGCGGCCTCGGGCTTCACGACCAGCGTGGCCAGCAGCCTGGGGCTGGCGGTGCTGCTGGCCGTGGTGGTGCCCCTGGTGGGTTACGCGCTGCTGCGGCGGGTGCTGTCGGGCTTCAACGCGGCGGCCGTGGCGGCCACGTATGGATCGGTCAGCGCGGTGACATTCGTGACCGCCACGCAGTACCTGGAATCGCAATCCATCTCCTACGGCGGCTACATGGCAGCGGCCATGGCGCTGATGGAGTCGCCCGCCATCCTCCTGGCCGTGATGCTGGCCAATGCGCTGCGCCAGCGCCAGGCGGTGCCCGCAGCCCATGCTGCGCCCGTGATGGCCGTTTCTCCTTCAGGCACCGCGGCCCTGGCCGGCCCCGGCGGGCTGGGTGCCGCGGGCCCCACCCCAGCGGGCAAGGGCGGTCCGGCCTTGTCGGTGGGGAAGATCCTGCGCGAATCGTTCACCGATGGCACCCAACTGCTGTTGCTGGGCGCCATGCTCATCGGCCTTGTCACGGGCGAGGCAGGCAAGGCTGCCATGCAGCCGTTTTCGGGTGACCTGTTCAAGGGCATGCTCTGCCTGTTCCTGCTGGACATGGGCCTGTCTGCCGCGCGCAATCTGCCCGCCGTGCGCAAACAGTCGCCCTGGCTGTTGGCCTACGCAGTGTGGGGTCCGCTGGTGCATGCCAGCGTGGCGGTCAGCCTGGCGTGGCTCGCCCAGGTGCCCGCGGGCGACGCCGTGCTGCTGATGGTGCTGGCCGCCAGTGCGTCGTATATCGCCGTGCCCGCCGTGGTGCGCTATGCGATACCCGAGGCAGATCCTTCGCTGTACGTCAGCCTGTCGCTGGGTGTGACGTTTCCGCTCAACATCCTGCTGGGCATCCCGCTGTATACGCAGGTGGTGTTGCAGTTGTGGGGTGGTTAACGGCTTGGGCACCAAAGCGCATTGCCCCGGCGGTGGCATCCGCTGCCGGGCATACGCCACCCATCTTGCTATCAATAAAATAGCTTCAACCGCTTATCCAACCCGCGCCAACTCGTCTTTTTACTCAAAAAATTTCGGCACCTGCCGAGCGCAGCAGGGCGGCTGCCGCGTCGGCTTTCATCGCGAGGGCGCAGCCCAAGGCGGTGTTGCCTTGCTGGTCGGCTGCGCGCGGGTTGGCGCCGCGTGACAGCAGCAGTTCCACCACGGCCGGATGGTTGAACAGGGCGGCGAACATCAGCGGCGTACGGCCATCGGGCGAAGGCCCGTCCACGGCCGCACCACCGTCCAGCAGCAGGCGCACCATGTCCACGTCGCCCTTGAAGGCGGCGCCGGCCAACGGTGTCTGCCCGCGGCCGTTCACCAGCCCCGCGTCGGCTCCGCGCGCCAGCAACAGCCGCGCGGCCTCGGCATGGCCGTGGTAGCTGGCCAGCATCAGCAGGCTGTCGCCCTGGGCATTGCGCAGGTCGGGCGGCAGACCGTTGTCCAGCCACAGCGCCAGACGCGCGGCGTCGCCCTGGCGCGCGGCGTCGAACACCTTCTCGGCAAAGGCCAGGGTGGCTTCATCCAGGGCGGGGCGTTCGGGCGTGGCGGTCATGGGGTTCTCCAGCGTCAAGGTGTGAGCCATTGTAGGAACGGGCCCCCTGCCCCGCCGCGCAATTGCGCTATGGCTTCGATAGCTTGACAGGCCGCACGGGTCAATGCCCCGTGGCCTTGGAGAGCAGCTGGATCACCAGCACGCCGCCCACGATCATGGCCATGCCGACGACGGCCGGCAGGTCCAGCTTCTGCCCATAGAGCAGCCAGCCGACCAGCGAGATCAGCACGATGCCCAGCCCCGACCACACGGCGTACACCACGCCCGTAGCCATGTGGTTCATCACCTTGGAGACGAGGTAGAACGCCACGCAGTAGCCCAGCACCGCCAGCGCGCTGGGCCCCAGCCGCGTGAGCCCCTGCGAGGACTTGAGCGCCGAGGTGGCCACCACCTCCGCCACGATGGAGATGCCGAGCAGAAGGTACGGATGCATGGGTAAGAAAGTGCGGTGCGTGCGAGATTTATCAAAATGATAGCTGCTCGCGCTTGATGGGAAAGCGCTCCAGGCATATTTGGCTTGAAATTCCCAGGCTACACCCTACCCGCCCGTGCAGACCAGCCGCTGCTCGCCCAGCCCCGTCGCGCCCAGCCGCATCACGTCGCCCGCGCGCAAGAAGCGCGGCGCGGGCTTCTGTCCCAGGCCCACGCCGGCGGGCGTGCCAGTGAGCACCAGATCGCCCGGCTCCAGCGTCATGAACTGGCTGATGTAGGCCAGCACCCGGGGCACGCCGAAGATGAAATTGCGCGTGTGGCCGTCCTGCATGCGCTGGCCGTTCACCTCCAGCCACAGCCCGATGGCGTGCGGGTCGGGAATCTCGTCGGTGGTCACCAGCCAGGGGCCCACGGGTGCGAAGGTGTCGCAGCCCTTGCCCTTGTCCCACTGCCCGCCACGCTCCATCTGGTAGCTGCGCTCGGACACGTCGTTGGCCAGCACGTAGCCCGCCACATGGGCCAGCGCATCGGCCTCGGCCACCTGCTGCATGCGCGTGCCGATGACGATGCCCAGCTCCACCTCCCAGTCGGTCTTGAGCGCGCCGGGCGGGATGCGCACGGCGTCCGTGGGGCCGCTGAGCGCGCTGGTCGCCTTCATGAACAGCACGGGCTCTGCCGGCGCGGGCAAGCCGGCCTCGGCCGCATGGTCGGCGTAGTTCAGGCCCACGCAGACGATCTTGCCGACACCGCCCACGGGGCAGCCCAGGCGTGTGCCGGGTACCACCGCGGGCAGGCGCGCGGCGTCGATGGCGGCCAGCGCGGCCAACGTGCGTGGCGCCAACTGCGTGGGGCCGATGTCCGGCAGCAGCATGGACAGGTCGCGCAGCACGCCCTGGGCGTCGATCAGGCCGGCGCGCTCCGCGCCGGGTTGTCCGTGGCGGACGAGTTTCATGGGTGTCTCCGTGGGTTTGATCGGGACGATCTTATGCACGCCATCCCGTTCATCCATCGCATCGACTGATGGCCGCATCGCGTTTGGCGATGGCGAGGCCGGCACGGCCGCCGCGCGGCACGCGTACGATGCGCAGCTTCGCCGCCCCGCCATGCACCCCCACATCCCCGAATCACCCGCCAGAACCGCCGAGGACGACCACCCACGCCCGCACAGCCTGCGGGAGCTGTTCTGGGCCTTCACCTGGCTGGCGCTGCAGGGCTTTGGCGGCGTGCTGGCCGTGGTGCAGCGCGAGCTGGTGGAACGCCGCCGCTGGATGAGCAACGAGCAGTTCGTCGAGGACTGGGCCGCCGCGCAGATCCTGCCGGGCCCGAATGTGGTGAACCTGTCCATCATGGTGGGCGACCGCTACTTCGGCCTGCGCGGCGCGCTGGTGGCCGTGGCGGGCATGCTGTTGCTGCCGATGCTGCTGGTGGTGGTGCTGGCCGTGGTCTATGCCGGCTTTGCCGACCAGCCCATGGTGGCCGGCGCTCTGCGCGGCATGGGCGCCGTGGCCGCAGGCCTGGTGGCGGGCGTGGGCTGCCGCCTGGCCGCATCGCTGCGCAAGCACCCGCTGGGGCCCTGGGCCTGCGGCGCCATCGCGGCCGCCACCTTCGTCGCCATGAGCGTGCTGCGCCTGCCGCTGGCCTGGGTGCTGCCCGTGGTGGGCGGCGCGGCCTGCGCCCTCACCTGGCGCAAGCTCGCTCCCGCGGGGCACTGACGCAGCCATGGCCGCACCGCTGACCTTGCACCTGCAGCCGCTGGACTGGCTGAACCTGTTCCTGTACTACCTGTCGCTGTCGCTGCTGGCCGTGGGCGGCGCCATCGCCACCGCACCGGACATGCACCGCTTCCTGGTGGAGCGCCAGGGTTGGCTGACCGAGGTGCAGTTCAACACCTCCATCGTCATCGCACAGTCGGCTCCCGGGCCCAACGTACTGTTCATCGCCCTGCTGGGCTGGAACGTGGGCCTGAACGCGGCCGGCACCGGCACGCATGCGGCCTGGGCCTTCGGCGCAGTGGGCGTGGCGGTCTGCATGCTGGGGGTGCTGCTGCCCAGCAGCCTGCTGACCTGGGCCGCCACGCGCTGGGCACACCGCAACCGCGAGCGCCGCTCGGTGCGCGCCTTCAAGCAAGGCATGGCACCACTGGTGATCGGCCTGCTGCTGGCCACGGCCTGGGTGCTGGGCAGCGCCCATGGCGAGCCCGCGCAAGACTGGCCACTGTGGCTGCTGAGCGCGGCCACCACCCTGCTGGTGTGGCGCACGCGCATCCACCTGCTATGGCTGCTGGGCGCGGGGGCGTTGCTGGGCGCGTTCGGCTGGGTCTAGCGCGGTGTCAGGGCTGGCGCGCGCGACGGTAGTCCGCCAGCGCCCGCACCGTGGTGCACAGCAAGCCATGCGCACGGGCAAAGCGGGCCACCTGTGCGCCGCGCGCCATGCTGCCGTCGGGGTTCATGAGCTCGCACAGCACGCCCGCAGGCGGCAGGCCGGCCAGCACGGCCAGGTCCACGGCCGACTCGGTATGGCCGTCACGCTCCAGCACCCCGCCCGCGCGTGCCACCAGTGGGAACACGTGGCCCGGGCTTACGACCTCGGGCGCGCACCCCGGCGCCGGAATGCGCAGGGCGCATCGCACGGTCTGCAGGCGGTCGGCCGCCGACACGCCGGTACTCACGCCATGCGCGGCCTCGATGGACTGGGTGAACGCGGTGGAGAACGCCGAGCGGTTCACCTCCACCATGGGCCGCAGCCCCAGCGCCTTGGCATGCGCGGACGTCAGGCACAGGCAAACGATGCCGCTGCCCTCACGGATCATGAGCGCCATGGTGGCCTCGGTCATGTTGGCGGCGGCGCAGACCAGGTCGGCTTCGTTTTCGCGGTCGGCGTCATCGAGCACCAGCACCGGGCGGCCGGCCGCGATCGCGGCGATCACCGCGGGCAGGGGCGCGAGCGTGACCTCCTGTGGGAGATCGCCAGGGGCGGACAAGAAAGTGGCGGGAAAAGACATGAAACGCTCCTCGGTTGAAATGAAGAAACGCCTCAAGGCATGCAAGAAGCACCCACGCGCGCATGGGCCCGGGGCCCGGCACGCGCGAAGCACACGGCCGCGCCCAGGGCGCTGGGCCCCGGTCGCGGCACGTCTTCTTTCATCCGGACTATGACCGTCGGCCCCGGACTGGGAGTGGCCTGCGCCGCCCCGCACCGGGTCTGCTGACCCCCGGTTGCACTGATGGCAACCGGGGCGCTCGCGGGCTCGCGGTGCAAGAAAACCTCCATGCGCCGCCTACCGCCGGTGGGGAATTCCACCCCGCCCTGAAGACCTGCCGATTATGGCGCCTCAACCATCGGCGGCCCGTCCAGCAGCAATGGCAGCAAACGCGCCGCCGAACCACGCAGCACGGCGTGGGCGATACCGTCCAGCTCGCTGGCCGCGGTGTTGACCACCACCACGCGCGCACCGGCATGGCGCGCCTGGTGCGCCAGCCCTGCGGCCGGGTACACGGCGCCCGCGGTGCCCACCACCAGCATCAGCTCGCAGGACTGCGCCGCCTGCTGCGCCGCGGCCAGCACCGGCAGCGGCAAGGCCTCGCCGAACCAGACCACGCCAGGGCGTACCAGGTTGCCGCAGGTGGGACAGCGCGGCGGGTGGCCGGGCGCGGCGTGGGCCAGATCGCAGCAGGCACGCGGACGGTCGAGCCAGCGGTCGGCCGTCAGGTCACCATGCAGGCACAGCACATCCGGGCTGCCGGAGCGCTGGTGCAGGCCGTCCACGTTCTGGGTGATGAGCGTCAGCCGCCCGCGCCCGTGCTGCGCAAACGCCGCCAGCGCCCGGTGGCCCGCGTTGGGCTGCACGCCCGCGAGCAAGCCGCGGCGGTGGGCGTACCAGTCCCACACCCGCGCGGGCTGGGCCCTGAAGCCGGTCTCGCTGGCCATCTCCATGGGGTTGAACTGCGCCCAATAGCCCGTCTGCGCATCCCGGAACGTGGGGACGCCCGACTCGGCGCTGATGCCTGCGCCTGTGAGCACCGCGATGCGGCGCGCATCGCGCACCCACGCCCGCACCTCGTCCAGCGGGGTGCAGGGGCCGGACGTTCCGGCATCGTCCGTCATGCCGCGGCCTCGGCCAGCAGGCCCTGCTCGACCATGGCGACCAGTCGCTCGGCCAGCGCCTGGCAGCCGGCCTCGTCCAGGCCGCGCAAGGGGCCGTCCAGCATCAGCATCGCCATGCCATGCACGGCGGACCAGGCCATGAACTCGGCGCCCGGGCGGCGTGCGGGTGGCAGCAGACCGGCCTGCACCATGCCGTCGAGTGTGTGCCCCAGCAGTTCGAACGGATCCATGCCGCTGGCCCCGCGCGCCGCACCATCGTCCGGCGCGCGCTCTTCCACATCAAAGGGCCGCGCCACGAAAGCGGTGCGGAACAGGCCCGGCTCGTGCCGCGCAAAGCGCAGATAGCCCAAGCCCACGCCGCGGAACGCGGCGCGTGCACGCTGGCGCGGATCGCGCAGCCGGCGCGTGGCATGGATCTCGGCCTCGATCGCGCGCGCCAGTTCCGACAGCGCCACCGCGCGCACGGCTTCCAGCAGCGCCTGGTGGTTCTGAAAGTGCCGGTACGCCGCATTGGGCACGACACCGGCACGGCGCGTGGCTTCGCGCAGCACTACCGCGGCAGGGCCGCCTTCGCGCGCCAGCGCCACACCGGCGTCCAGCAGCGCGCGCCTCAAATCCCCATGGCGGTACGTGGCACGCGCAGGGCTCAGGTCTTCATTCGGCATTTACGAGTTTTTACAGATACACCGTCCACATTTATCGACGCAGCCCGCATACACTGCAAGTGTACATTGTCCACAAAGGAGTGCGCCATGGAACCCGACAGCTACATCGACGGCTTCGTGCTTGCCGTCCCCACTGCCAACAAGGAGACCTTTCGCCAGCACGCCAGCGAGGCCGCGCAGATCTTCAAGAAGCACGGCGCCCTGGAGATCGTGGAATGCTGGGGCGACGACGTGCCCGAGGGCAAGCTCACCTCCATGCCCCTGGCCGTGCAGCGCAAGGACGACGAGACCGTGGTCTTTTCCTGGGTCGTGTGGCCCTCGCGCGCGGTACGCGATGCCGGCCGACCCGCTCTGCCCCAAGGACATGCCTTTCGATGGCCAGCGTGTGATTTATGGCGGGTTTCGCGTGCTGGTACACGCGTAAACGGCGCGCACCTCTTCCCCCTTCTACTCCACTCAAACCACCCCAAGGAGACACCATGCAGTTCACGCCCTACCTCAACTTCGACGGCAACTGTGCCGAGGCATTTGCCTTCTACGCCAAGCTGTTCGGCGGCACCATCGTCCACCAAAGCACCTTTGGGGAGATACCTCCCTCCGAAAACATGCCCCCGCTGCCCGAGGCAGCCAAGAGCCGCATCATGCATATGCAACTGCAGATCAAGGACCAGTCGTTGATGGGATCGGACGCCATGCCGACCATTCCCGGGCAGGACCCCAATGCCTGTGGTGGCGGCTACCAACTGCCGCAGGGTCTGTGGGTGTCGATCCAGGCCGCCGACGCGGCCGAGGGGCGCCGCCTGTTCGATGCGCTCAGCGCCGGCGGCGAGACCGTCATGCCATTTGCCGCGACCTTCTGGTCACCCGGCTTCGGCATGGCGCGCGACCGCTTCGGCACGCCGTGGATGGTCAACGTGACGGCACAGGCCTGATGCCCCACACCCAAGGAGGCCATATGTCTGACCGCACCGTTCGTTTGCACCGGGTGCTGCGCACCACGCCGCACAAGCTGTATCGCGCCTTCCTGGAGGGCGACGCCATGGCCAAATGGCTGCCACCCCACGGCTTTACCTGCAGGGTGCAAGAACTCGACGCCCGCGTGGGGGGCACCTTCCGCATGTCGTTCCACAACTTCGGCTCGGGCCAATCGCACGCCTTCGGCGGCGAATACCTGGAGCTGGTGCCGGGGGAGCTCATCCGCTACACCGACCGGTTCGACGACCCGCACCTGCCCGGCACGCTGGAGGTCACCGTCCGGCTCACGCCCGTGAGCTGCGGCACCGAGCTGAGCATCACCCAGGCCGGCATTCCGCAGGCCATTCCGCTGGAAATGTGCTACCTGGGCTGGCAGGAATCTCTCACCCAGCTGGCCGCGCTGGTGGAGCCCGACATCCCGGGTTAAAGGCCCAGCAGTCCCGACTCAGCAGGAGCACCCCATGACGCAACCCGCCAAAAACACCGTCTGCCTGTGGTTCGACGGCACTGCCGAAGAAGCCGCGCGGTTCTACGCGAAAACCTTTCCCGACTCATCCGTGAGCGCGCTGCACCGCGCGCCGGGGGACTTTCCGTCAGGCCACGAGGGCGATGTGCTGATGGTCGAGTTCACGGTGCTGGGCATCCCCTGCCTGGGGCTCAATGGCGGCCCGGCCTTCAAGCACAGCGAGGCTTTCTCGTTCCAGGTGGCGACCGCCGACCAGGCAGAAACCGACCGCTACTGGAATGCCATCGTGAACAACGGCGGCCAGGAAAGCGACTGCGGCTGGTGCAAGGACCGATGGGGCCTGTCCTGGCAGATCACGCCCGTGGCCCTGACCCGCGCGGTGACCGACCCCGACCGCGCCGCAGCCAAGCGCGCTTTCGACGCGATGATGCAGATGCGCAAGATCGACATTGCCGCCATCGAGGCGGCGCGCCGCGGCTAGGGGCCGGGCGCCTTCCGCGTTCAGGCGCGCTGGCGCAGCGCCTCGTACAGGCACACCGCGCTGGCCACCGACACGTTCAGGCTCTCGACAGCGCCCTGCATGGGGATGCCCACCAGTTCGTCGCAGGTCTTGCGCGTCAGTTGGCGCATGCCCGGGCCCTCGGCGCCCAGCACCAGGGCGACCGGGCCTTTCAGGTCCACTTGATACAGCGTCTTGTCGGCATCGCCACTGGTGCCGATGACCCAGATGTTGCGCTCCTTGAGCTCGTTCAGCGTGCGCGCCAGGTTCGTGACCATGAAGTACGGCACCGTCTCGGCCGCGCCGCTGGCCACCTTGGCCACGGTGGCGTTGATGCCTACCGCATGGTCCTTGGGGGCGATCACCGCATGCGCGCCCGCGCCATCGGCCACGCGCAAGCAGGCGCCCAGGTTGTGCGGGTCGGTCACGCCGTCCAGCACCAGCAGCAGCGGATTTTTCACGCCACGGGCCTCCAGCTCGTCCAGCAGCTCGTCCAGCGTGCGCACCTGCGCCACGGCCTCGACCCGCGCCGCCACGCCCTGGTGTCCATGGCTGCCGGCCAGCTTGGCCAGGCGCAGGCCGTCGGCTTCGATCAGGCGCGCCCCCGCCTCGCGTGCGCGCTCCAGGAACTGGCGCATGCGCGCGTCGCGGCGCGTGGGCTCGTAATAGATCTCGATGATGCTTTGCGGCGCGGTCTTCAGGCGCACGCCCACGGCGTGAAAGCCGAAGAGGACTTTGGGGGAGGACATGGGTGGCGATTATCCCGCCAGCGACCCCACTGGCACCGTGGCGCGGCGCAGGCCACCGCCGGGCAGCCGCTAAAATCCGCGTTTCTTCCCTTGACAAACGGGCCGCTGCCACAAGCGGCGCCGCTTGCCTGACCGCCTTCATGGCCGTCCCTGTGGCGGCCGCGCCTGCCACAAGGCGCCGCGCTGCGCGGCCTGCGCAGCGGCTCAGGCCCTCCTTCTGTTCAGATCATGATCCTCTCTCCCCTGTTGCGCTGGGTGCAGCGCACGAGCCTGGTCACCCAGATCGCCATCGCCGTGGTCATCGGCATTGTGCTGGCGGCTGTATGGCCCGCCGCAACGCCCCACTTGGCCATACTTGGCTCGTTGTTCATCTCGGCCCTGAAGGCGGTGGCGCCGGTGCTGGTGTTCGTGCTGGTGATGGCCGCCATCAGCAACCACACACCGGGCGAGACGACGCACATCCGCCCGGTGCTGGTGCTGTACGCGGTGGGCACGCTGGCCGCGGCTACCGTGGGTGTGGTGGCCAGCATGTGGTTTCCCAGCACGCTCACGCTGCAGGCGCCAGCACAGGCCGCCGCGGGGCCGGGGTCGGTGTCCGAGGTGCTGATGAACGTGCTCAAGAGCGTGGTCGAAAACCCAGTCAGGGCGCTGCTGGAGGCCAACTACATCGGCATCCTGGCCTGGGCCATTGCGCTGGGCCTGGCGCTGCGCCACGCCAGCGCGGGCACGCGCGCCATGCTGCAGGACGGCGCCGCGGCCGTGACGCAGGTGATCCAGTTGGTGATCCGCCTGGCGCCCCTGGGTATCCTGGGCCTGGTTGCCAGCACCTTTGCGGAAGCCGGCGCGCAGGCGCTGTGGGGTTATGCCCAACTGCTGGCCGTGCTGCTGGGCTGCATGCTGTTCGTGGCGCTGGTGGTCAACCCGCTGATCGTGTACGTGGCGATCCGCCGCAACCCCTATCCGCTGGTGCTGATGTGCCTGCGCGAGAGCGGCGTAACGGCGTTCTTCACGCGCAGCTCTGCCGCCAACATCCCGATCAACCTGGCCCTGGCCAAGCGCCTGCGCCTGAACGAGGACACCTACAGCATCGCCATTCCGCTGGGCGCCACCATCAACATGGCCGGCGCGGCCATCACCATCAGCGTGCTGTCGCTGGCCGCGGCCAACACCCTGGGCGTCCAGGTAGACCTGCCGACCGCGCTGCTGCTGTGCGTGGTTGCGTCGCTGTGCGCCTGCGGCGCATCGGGCGTGGCCGGCGGCTCGCTGCTCCTGATTCCGCTGGCGTGCAGCCTGTTCGGCATCGGCAACGACGTGGCGATGCAGGTAGTGGCCATCGGCTTCATCATTGGCATCCTGCAGGATTCGGCCGAGACGGCGCTGAATTCCTCCACCGACGTGATCTTCACCGCCGCCGCCTGCCTGGCACAGGAGCGCAAGGCGCAGGTCTGATTCACCACCAGCTCGCTATCGATACGAGAGCTGCCAGCGCTTGCTGCGCATGGATTTCAAGATGGAATTCATTGAAAACCACCTAGTAGCAAGCGCTGGCAGCTATTCTTTCAGGAGTTATCGACCAGCCGTCCGGCCTCAATGGTGATGCGCCGGTCGCAGCGCGCGGCAATGCCGCGGTCGTGCGTGACCAGCACCAGCGTGGTGCCCTGCTCGCGGTTGAGGGCCAGCATCAGTTCCATGATGGTCTCTCCCGTGGCGAAGTCCAGGCTGCCCGTGGGCTCGTCGGCCAGTAGCACGGCGGGCTCCACCACGAAGGCGCGTGCCAGCGCCACGCGCTGCTGCTCGCCGCCCGACAGCACCTTGGGATAGTGCGTCAGGCGCTGGCCCAGGCCGACGCGCTCCAGCATGTCGGTCGCGCGGCGGCGTGCATCGCGAATGCCCGCCAACTCGAGCGGCAGCATCACGTTCTCCAGCGCCGTGAGGTTACCCATGAGCTGAAAGCTCTGGAACACGAAGCCCACCTGCCGGGCGCGCAGTGCGGCGCGGTCGTCCTCGTCCAGTGCGAACAGGTCCTGCCCACCCAGCCGCACCGTGCCGCGCGTGGGCGTGTCCAGCCCGGCGATGATGGACAGCAGCGTGCTCTTGCCCGATCCCGAGGCGCCCACGATGGCCGCAGTCTCCCGCGGCGCCAGGCGGAAATCGATATCCCGCAAAATCTCCAGCGTACCCGTGGAGTCCGTGACGGACTTGGACACATGCTCCACCGCGATGATGGATTCGGGCGGCATGCGTTCGTTGGAGGCGGCAGGGGCCGCGGCGGCGGAGGTTTCGGACATGAAAGGTTCTCGGCAGTGAAGCATATGATTCGGCGTGACTTTATCGTGGCGGGCGCCCTGGCCCTGTCGGGCGCGGCGCCCGCCCTTGCGCAGTCCGGTGGCAAGAAGCCCACCCGCGCCCCCGTGATCCTGGTGGTGGGCGACTCGCTCAGCGCCGAATACGGCCTTCCGCGCGGCACCGGCTGGGTGGCGCTGCTGGACAAGCGGCTAGCGCAGGAGAAGATCCCCGCCACGGTGGTCAACGCCAGCGTGAGCGGCGACACCACCGCCGGCGGCCGTGCGCGGCTGGCCGCACTGCTCCAGCAGCACCGACCCACGCATGTGGTGATCGAACTCGGCGGCAACGACGCCTTGCGCGGCCTGCCGCTGGCCAGCACCCAGGGCAACCTGGCGTGGATGACCGAACAGGCCCAGGCCGCGGGCGCGCGCGTGCTGCTGGTGGGTGTGCAGGTGCCGCCTAACTACGGCGCCAACTACACCCGGCAGTTCGCCGAGGTCTTCGAGAACGTGGCCCAGGAGCGCAAGGCGGCGCTCGTGCCCTTCCTGCTCAAGGGCGTGGCCGATGGGCCCGATCCCACGGCGCTGTTCCAGCCCGACCGCATCCACCCCACGGCTCAGGCGCACCCGCGCATGCTGGACAACGTGTGGCCCGCGCTGCGCGCCTTGCTGTAAACCATCGTCAGAGAATCAGCCGGCGCTCTGCGGCGCCTGCGCGGACGCAGGGGGCGCAGTGGGCGCCGCCACCGCCGCGCGGTAGGCATGCCAACTGGCATGCCCCAGCACCGGCCCCACCACCAGCAAGCCCGCGCCCCAGGCGAACAGCGACAACGCCACCAGCGCCGTGATGAGCAGGCCCCACAGCAGCATCACGCCGGGGTTTTCCACCACCACCCGCATGCTCGCAATGCCGGCCGTGAGCGCATCGGTGTCGCGGTCCAGAATCATCGGAATGGACACCACCATGCTGGAGAACACCAGGGCCGCGAACACACTGCCCACCAGCAGGTACACGGCGACGAACTGCCAGTTGCCTGGGTTGAACACCGCCTGCACCACCCCCGTGGTGGACGGCATGCCGGTGTTGAAGAACACGGCAAACACCACGAGCGACGCGCGGCCCCACAGCAGCTCCAGCACCACAAGTACGAGTACCAGCATGCCCATGCTGCCCAGGTGGCGGTCCCAACAGGTCAGCGATTCGCCCAGATCGGGTGCCAATCCCTGTTCGCGCCGGCGGCTGGTGTCGTACAAACCCATGGCCAGGAAGGGGCCCACCAGCAGGCAGCCGCTGGCAAACGACATGGTGTATTCCGGCCGCGCCTGGAACACCCAGCCCAGCAGGAGTGCCATGCCCCAGAACCACGTACCGTAGAACAGCGCCACGCCGGGTGCGGCCATCATGTCGCGCGCCCCCAGCACGAGCCAACGCAGCGGGTCCGGCCAGCGCAAGGGGTTGAGAGTCACCGGTGCGGACACCGGCGTGGAGGTGACTGGCGCGGAAGAATCAGACATGGCGGTCGGCATCGCTGCGGCAGTGGCGTTGCTGCCACCTTAACCACCTGACTGCCTGACCACCATCAAGGAAACTACCACCCTCGCCGCACCAGCCGCCAACGCATCAGGCAGCTCCAAAGGCCTGGTGCATCGCCTGCGCCAGGTCGGCACGCAGGTCGTCCACGGCCTCCAGCCCCACGGAGAAGCGCACCACGGTGCCGGGCCGCAGATGCGCGGTGGCGCGCGTGCGCATGCTGGGCAGGTCGTAGGGCACCACCAGGCTCATCGGCCCGCCCCAGCTGTATCCCAGCTTGAACAGGCGCAGGCCGTCGCAAAAGGCATCCACCTGCGCCTGGCTGTGGCATGCGTCAATGACCACGCTGAACAGGCCGGCGGCAGCGCCCTGCCCGCCATTGGCTGCGCCGCACAGCGCCTTCCACTGCGCATGGCCGGGCGATCCGGGCAGCGCCGGGTGCAGCACCTGGGCCACCGCGGGCTGCAAGCCCATCCACTGCGCCAGGTCGCGCGCGGCCGCATCGTGCGCTTGGTAGCGCAGCGCCATGCTGGGCAGCGCCCGCAAGACCGCTTCCACGTCGTTCGCCCCCACCCCCAGCCCGAGCCGCATGTGCGTGAGCTTGATGCGCAGGTGCAAGCCCTCGTCGCGCGTGGTGATGCTGCCCATCAGCACGTCGCCGCCGCCGCTGGGGTACTTGGTGAGCGCATGCACGGATACGTCCACGCCCAGCGCGCCCTCGGCACCCGCGCCACGGCCCAGCAGGTCGAAGGGTGCGAAAGCCAGGCCCGCGCCCCAGGTGTTGTCCAGCACCGTGGCCACGGCGCGTGCGCGGCAGATGCGCACTTGCTCCACCAGGTCGGGGAACTCCAACGTCACGGAGCCCGGCGCCTCCAGCCACACCAGCCGCGTGGCGTCGGTGATCTTGGATGCGAGGTCCGCCGGGTCCAAGGGGTCATAGATACGGTGGCGGATGCCGTAGTGGCGCAGCTCCACCTCGGCCAGTGCCTTGTTGGGACCATAAGCGTTGTCCGGGATCAGCACCTCGTCGCCCTGGCGCAGCAGCGCCAGCGATACGGTGGAAATGGCGGCCAATCCGCTGGGCACCAGCAGGCACTGCAGCCCGCCTTCCAGCGTGGCCAGGCGCTCTTCCAGCTGGTAGGTCGTGGGCGTGCCGTGCAGCCCGTAGGTGTAGCTGCTCTTGTCCTTCCACTCGCGCGCGCGCATAGCGGCGACGTTGGGGAAGATGACGGTGGACGCCTTGTGCACCGCTGGCTGCGGGGCATGGAAACCCTGCGGCGGTGTGTACTCGTGGTGAATGAGGCGGGTGGACAGGTCGGGTGGGGAGGGCTGCTTCATGCGCCGATGGTAGAGCCTGTCCCCCGCCCATGCTCAGCCGCCGCTGGAGATGGTGAGGTTGTTGACCACCGAGGTCACGCCCGGTACGGCCTGTGCGATCTGGCTGGCGCGGTCACGGGCCTGCTCGCTTTTCACGGGGCCATTGAGCGTGACGACGCCCGCACGGGTGTCCACGTCGATCTTGATGGCGCTGAGGTCCGGGTCTTGCGCCAGGCCCGCGTTCACCTTGGTGGTGATGCCGGCATCGTCCATAAGGGCGGCTGCGTCGGCCGTGGCGTTGCGTGAAGCCTGCCCGGCTTCCTGCGCCGCGGATTCCATTTTTTGCTTGGCATCCTGGGCCGCCTGTTCGGTCTTGTTGATGGCGGAATCCAGGCGTTGCCCGGCCGTGGGTTCCTCGGCCTTGTTGCAAGCACTCAACCCGGCGGCCAGGGCAGCGGCAGCGGCGAAAACGGTCCAGCGCGACGTTCGAAAAAGAGGGGTTGTCATGGGCATATCTCCTTCCAGTGGGTACGGAGTCCACTGTAGAAAGCACTGGCTGCCGAGCCGGTCGGAGAGGACCGAAACCGCAGTAGGACAACAGCGGCTTTCAGGCACGTGCCGACGCAAGCTTGGACAATCGGCCCATGTCCTCATCCTTGCTGCATCGCTGGTTTCCCTTTCTCTCCTGGCCCCGCCCGACATCCGCGCTGCTGCAGGGCGAGTTCTGGGCCGGCATGACCGTCGGGCTGATGCTGGTGCCGCAGGGCGTGGCGTATGCCGCGCTGGCCGGCATGCCGCTAGTGACGGGGATCTACGCATCGCTGGTGCCGGCACTGGTAGCCGTGCTGTGGAGCTCATCCACCCGCCTGGGCGTCGGGCCCACGGCGCTCACCAGCCTGCTCATCGGCGCGTCGATCACCGGGCTGGCCGAGCCCGGCAGCGCCCATTGGGTCACGCTGGCGGTGTGGATGGCCCTGCTGTCGGGCCTGCTGCAGCTGCTGCTGGGCGTGGTGCGTTTCGGCTGGCTGCTCAACCTGGTGACCTCGCCGGTGCTGGGCGGCTTCACGCAGGCTGCGGCGTTGCTGATCCTGGCCTCGCAACTGCCCGACCTGTTGGGCCTTCGCACCAGCTGGAGCGCACTGGCGGTCAGCCCGTCGCTGCACCACTTCGACCTGCGCGCGCTGGCGTTCGGCCTGGGCAGCCTGGGCTGCCTGGTGCTGGCGCGGCGCTGGCGCTCCAGCTTCCCGGCCGCCATCGTGGTGATCGCGCTGGCGGCACTCATCAGCTGGGCCATGGGCTATGCCGATGCCGACGGCGCCGTGATCGGCCACTTGCCCTCCGGCCTGCCGACGCTGTACTGGCCGGGATGGCTCTCGTGGGAAGAAATGGGCGCGCTGGTGATGCCGGTGATGGTCGTCACGCTGGTCAGCTTCCTGGAGACCGCCTCCAGCGCCAAGGTGGAGCACCACCAGGGCGGCACCCGCTGGAACGAGAACCAGGACCTGATCGCCCATGGCATGGCCAAGATCAGTTCGGGCCTGTGTGGCAGCTTTGCCACCAGCGCGTCGTTCTCGCGCTCCGCCATCAATCTGTATGCGGGCGCCAAGAGCGGCTGGGCGACGCTGTTCGCGCTGGTGCTGGTGCTGGCAACGCTGCTGTGGCTCACGCCGGCCCTGTACCACGTACCACAGCCGGTGCTGGCCGCCGTGGTGGTGACAGCGGTCACCAGCCTCATCAAGCCCGCCGGCATGTTGCGCCTGTGGCGCGTCTCGCGCGTGGAGACGGCCATCGGCCTCGTTACCTTCGGCCTCACGCTGGCCACGGCACCGCGCATGTACTGGGGCGTGCTGGTGGGCCTGCTGATGAACCTGAGCCACTTTCTCTACCAACGGCTGCACCCGCGCATCATCGAGGTGGGCCTGCACCCCGACGGCAGCCTGCGCGACCGCCACCTGTGGCAGCTGCCCCCGCTGGCGCCAGAGCTGCTGGCCCTGCGCATGGATGCCGAGCTGGACTTCGCCTCCGCCAATGCGCTGGAGCGCCGCGTGACCGACGAGCTGGCCCAGCGCCCGTCCATCCGCCACCTGTGCCTGTTCGCGCTGCCCATCAACCGCATCGACGTGACGGGGGTGGAGGCCTTCATCCGCCTGCGCGCGCTGCTGCAAAGCCACGGCGGCACGCTGCATGTGACCGGCATCAAGCTGCCGGTACAGCACACGCTGGACAATGCAGGCGCGCTGGCGCCGGGACCCAACTTCGCGCTGTACCGCACCGACGCCGAGGCCATCGCGGCACTGCAGAGGCTGGCTCCCCCCGACGCCGGGAACCCTGTCTCGGCGCCGCAGTCCGACACAAGTGGCCCAGCTCAGTCGCTACCGAAGCTATAGCTGCTACACTGCCGATAGATATTTGTTTCTGGTTGTGACAAACACCGCGTCCCCCGCTTCCGTCTCTCTGCGCGACCTGCGTCTGGCCACGGCCCATGCCCTGGTGGCGCAGTCGTTGGGTTCCGAAGTGTCCCTGCAGGGCCAGACGCCGCTGCTGTACCTGCAGAACCTCATTGACGGCCTGTGCGAACTCTCGCTGAAGGACCCGCTCACCGGGCTGGCCAACCGCCGCCACGTGCGTGCGGTGCTGGAGCGCGAGATCGACCGGGTCGCGCGCTCGGGCGAAGCCGCGCTGCTGCTGATGCTGGACATCGACCATTTCAAGCAGGTCAACGACCGCCATGGCCACCTGGCCGGCGACATCGTGCTGCAGTCCGTCGCGCGTACGCTGGAGAGCTGCGTACGCCCCATGGACACCGTGGCCCGGTACGGCGGCGAGGAATTCGCCATCGTGCTGCCCGCCTGCCAGTTCGGCTTTGGCCGGGTGATCGCCGAACGCGTGCGCCGCGCGGTCGAAGCCACGCCCGTGCGCATCTCGCCATCGCTCACGTTGAACGTCACCGTGAGCATCGGCGGCGCCTTCGCGCTGCAATGGATCCGCAGCACCACCGCCCTGTGGGCCGACCGGGCCGATGCCGAGCTGTACAAGGCCAAGCTCGGCGGCCGCAACTGCATCAGCATCGAAGAACAACCCGACAGCACGGTCACTGCGGAAGAAAAGAGTTTGCTGTTCGGCCCGCTATACACTCCGTCGGGATGGGGCGACCTGCCCCCGCCTTTGGATCCATCCACAGGCAGCGCCTATTGAAAGCCCAGTGATGAACGACGCGCTGTCCCCAAACCCGACGACTCCACCGGCCGGCGCCGCTGCGCCGGCTTCTGCTTCCGTGCCCTCCGCCACACCCGCCAACGCACGCATCATCGCCATCACCAGCGGCAAGGGCGGCGTGGGCAAGACCTTCGTGTCCGCCAACCTGGCGGCCGCCCTCACCCGCCGCGGGCACCGCGTGCTGGTGCTGGATGCCGACCTGGGCCTGGCCAACCTGGACGTGGTGCTGAACCTGCACCCCAAGGTCACGCTGCACGACGTCTTTACCGGCAAGGCCCAATTGGAAGACGCCGTGATCAAGGCACCCGGCGGCTTTTCGGTCCTGCTGGCCGGCTCCGGCATGGTCGAGTACTCGCGCCTCACGCCCGAGGTGCGCAACGAATTCCTCAACGTCATCCACACGCTGGCACCCCGCTTTGACGTGGTGCTGCTGGACACCGGCGCGGGCATCTCGGACGTGGTGCTGTTTTCCGTCTCGCTGGCGCACGAGGTGCTCATCGTCGCGACGCCCGAGCCCACGTCGCTCACCGACGCCTACGCCGCCATCAAGGTGCTGGCCACCCAGCAAAAGCGCCAGCACGTGCGCATGGTGGTGAACCAGGCCGCACGTCCGGGGGACGGACGCGCCATCACCGGGCAGTTGCAGCAGGTGCTGGACCGCTTCGTGACCACCGACACCGGCCGCCCCATGCGGCTGATCCACGTGGGGGACATTCCCGCCGACACCTCGGTGCGCGACGCCGTGATGCGCCGCCAGTTACTGATGCTGCAGATGCCCGGCTGCCCGGCCGCGCTGGCCGTGGCCCAGTTGGCGAACAAGGTGGAGTCCACGATGCTCACGCCATCCCCCGAAGGACCGGGCGCAAATCGCTCCTGAAAAAATAGCTGCTAGCGCTTGCCCAACAAGCGTTACAGCCACTTTTGCCTTCAATAACTTACCCCAGAAACCTCCGCGGCGGCAGGGGAATGCGTTCGCTCTCGCCCGGGATGTGGCCCATGGCGTCGCGATCCCAGTCATCGGCGGCTTGCACGATGCGCTCCTTGCGGCTGGAAACGAAGTTCCACCAGATGTGGCGCGGGCCGTCCAGGGCGGCGCCGCCGATCACCACACACCGCGCCCCCGCCTTACCCGCGCGCACGCTGGTGGAGCGGCCGGGCTCCAGCAGCGCCAGCGTCTGCGCGGGCAACGCCTCGGCGTCCAGCCACAGCCCCTCGCTCACGGTGTAGAGCGCCATCTCGTCGGCCTGCGCGGGCAGGTCCAGCGCAGAACCCGGCTCCAGCTGCACATCCAGCAGCAGCGTGGGCGCAAACGTGGCCACGGGCGACTGGCAGCCGAAGGCCGCGCCAATCAGCACCCGCACCGCTGCGCCGCCATGCTGGTAGGCCGGGATCTGGTCCGCAGGGGTATGGGCGAAATGCGGCGCCGCTTCCTCATGCGCCTGCGGCAGCGCCGCCCAGAGCTGGATGCCGTGGTTCACATAAGTGCTGTGCGCCAGCGCGGGCGGGCGCCGCTCGGAATGCACGATGCCGCGCCCCGCCGTCATCCAGTTGATGGCGCCGGGCTCGATCTGCTGCAGCGAACCCAAACTGTCGCGGTGCAGGATCGCGCCCTCGAACAGGTAGGTGACCGTGGCCAGCCCGATGTGCGGGTGGGGCCGTACGTCATAGGCGGATGCAGGCGCCACCGTCGCGGGGCCGAAGTGGTCGAAGAACACGAAGGGCCCCACCGACCGGCGCTGCAGCGCCGGCAGCAGGCGGCGCACGGTGAAGCCGCCGCCCAGGTCCTTGAAGTGCCCGCTCAGGCGCAGAGGGCCCTGCGCAGGAATGGCGTCGGCGCTCATGCGCGCTCCACCACGGTGGTGATCTCGGTGGTCACCTGGGTCATGAGCTTGTGCACGGGGCATTTGCCGATCGCGGCCTGCAGCTCGGCGATCTGCGCATCGCTCAAGTCGCCCTGCACTTGCAGCCGTGTGGCCAGGCGATAGGTACCGCTGCGCTCCTGCGAGGCATCACGCTCCACCACGGTGCGCACGTCCTGCACGTCCCAGCCCTTGCGCCGCGCGTACCACAGCAGCGTGAGCGCCTTGCAGCCGCCCAGCGCGGCGTCGTACAGGTCGTGCGGGTTGGGGCCGGTGTCGTCGCCGCCTTCGGCGGCCGTGCCGTCCACCACCCATTCGTGGCTGCGGATGGCGAGGCGCTGGGCCATGGGGGTGCCCTCGATGCGCTGCAACTGGATGGTCATGGACGGCTCTCCTTCAGGGTTGTCCGTGCCACTGTAATGCGACAGGCGTGACAAGCACCGCGGCGTGCGCCCGCCCGGTGTCTAGGGGCGCAGCTGCAACTGGTGCACGTAGCGGCGCGGCTGGCGCTGCAGGGGGCGGTAGCCGCCGCCGGCCCAGGCCTGGGCCATGTCGGCGTAGCGCGGCGAGAACACCAGCCCGCTCTGACCCGTCTGGTAAATGAACAGCGAACGCTCCGGGTCTTGCAGGTCGTACAGCGCGCGCAGCGAGGGCGCGTGCCGGCTGGCGAAGGGCTCCACGGGCTGCGCAGCGTTGTACTGGCCCACGTTGACGCTGTACGCATCCCCCCCCGAGGGCACGCCCACGTTGAACCAGCGCGACAGCACGGGCACGCTGCCCAGCGGCTTGTGCACGGAAAGCGCCGGATGCGCCGCGCCCCACGCCCAGCGCTCGGGCTGGTTGCCATAGCGCGCGGCCAGGCGCTGCACGGTACGCTCCAGCGCCGCGCCGGCATGGGCGGCGCAGCCGTGGGGCGGGCACCACCAGGTGTCGCCGCGCTCCAGCATGCCTTCCAGGCCCGCACGGAAGTCCCGCCGGCCGTAGGTAGCGGCAAAGCGCTCCTCACCCACGCGGGGCACGACCAGTGCGCGCGTGAGCTCGTCGGCCCACACCGACAGGATGAGCGGCGCCGCGCGGTCGGCACGCATGTCGCCGTCAAAGCCGCGCAGTAGCGCCTGGGCCTGCCGCGCCAGCGGCTGCGAGACCGGAGCCGCCAGCAGATAGGGCAGCAGGCGCAGCGCGGCGGGGGACACCGTGTCGCCCTGCAGCGCGCGCAGGGACGGCAGGTCGTGCAGGCGCTGTGCCTCCAGCTGCTGCTCTATGCGCTGGTAGCGGTAGGGCAAGGCCCAGTCTTGCGTCAGGAAGTGCGGATAGCCCGGCGCCGTGATGCGCTGGTTGGCCGTGGCGATCCAGCCGCGCGCGCCGCCGTCGTCCTGCGGCGTCTGCGCCAGGGGCAGCCAGCCCTGCCAGTCGTAGCGCGCCTCCCAGCCCGGCGCGGGGGCCACGCCGCGCAGGTCGTTGTCGGCCGCACGCAGGGGCACGCGCCCAAAGGCCTGGAAGCGGATCGCGCCATGCACGTCCGCCGCCACCACGCTCTGCATGGGCGAGTGGTAGTGCGCCATGCCTGCGAAGAGTTCCTCCACCGAGCGCGCCTGGTTGCTCAGCAGGCCCGCCAGCACGGTGTGGTTGTCGGCATCCAGTGCGCTCCAGCGCAGCGCGATCACATGCCGGCGCAGGTCCAGCACGCTGCCGTGCAGCGCGGGCTGCGCATCGCTGATCACCGGCCCATGGCGCGTGCTGCGCACAGTGTGGCGCACGTCGGGGCGGCCCTTCACGCGGATCACGTGCTCGCGCTGCTCGAAGCCCTGCCAGCCCTCGGGCGTGCGGTAGCGCGTGGGGTCGTCGGGGTGGATGGCCTCGATGTACAGGTCCTGCACATCGGGCGCGGTGTTGGTGAAGCCCCAGGCCACCTCGGCCGTGCGGCCCAGCACCACGAAGGGCAGGCCCGGCAAAGTGGCGCCGATCACGTCAATGGCCGCGACGGGCGTGCCGTCGGACGCCCTACCCTGCGGCGCCTTCAGGTGCGCGAAGTACCACAGCGCCGGCGCGCCCAGGCCCAGGTGCGGGTCGTTGGCTAGCAGCGGCCGGCCGCTGGCCGTGCGCGTGCCGTCCAGCACCCAGTTGTTGCTGCCGCGCCCGCCGGGCGTGCCCAGTCCCGCCACGAAGTCCTGCGACCAGGCCTGCAGCGCGTGCGCCGCGCCTGCGCCTGCGGACTCGGCATCGGCCTGCGGGGCCGGTGCAGCCGCCTGCGGCGCGCGGTACACGCCCAGCGACCGGTACAGCGCCTGCAGGTCCACCGCCGTCGCGGGCGCCTCGCCAGGATAGGGCGGCATGAGCTGCCACAGCCGCTCGGTGGGCAGCGTGGCCGCCAGCGACAGGCGCGCGAACTCGTTGCCCCAGTTGCCGCCCAGGTCCAGCGCCATCATCAGCGCCCAGGCCACACTGTCCTCAGGCGCCCAGGCCACACCCTGCGCACCGCCGGACCGCGCACCCAGCAGCAAAAACTCCGGCGGCAGCGCCTGGGTCCGCGCCGCGTGGAAGGACTGGATGCCCCGGCTGTAGCCCTGCAGCGCCTCGCGCGCGAACGCGGGCAGCGCGGCGTACTGGCGGCGCGCCGCACCCATGATGTCCAGCGTGCGCATGAGCTTGTCGGTGTCCAGCGTGGCGGGGCCGAGGATCTCGGACAGCTCGCCGTGCATCAGCCGGCGGTTGAACTCCAGTTGCCAGGTGCGCTCCTGCGCATGCACGTAGCCCATGGCGAACCACGCGTCCCAGGGGGTCTGCGCCTCGATGTGCGTCACGTCGGCTTCGTCGCGGCGCACCGCCACGGCGTGCTGCAGCCCGGCGGCGCGCAGTGTCCCGTCCAGTTGCGGGAAGCTGCGCAGCGCATACACCGCGGCCACGCTGCCGGCCAGCAGCAGCGCTGCCACCAGCGCCACCACGGCGCCCGCGCCGATGCGTTGCAATCTGCCCATGCCGCCTCCCCCGCCGTCGCGGAGTTTCAAGCCAAAACCTGCCATCGCGCCCACCCTTCAAGCGCCGGCAGCTCTTAAATCAATAGCATCTCAGTGGGCATGGCCCCAGTAGATGAGCGCGTCGCGCCCTTCGACCGACAGCGACACCTCCGCGCCCACGGGCAGCAGCACCTTGGTGGGCACGTGGCCGAACGGCAGGTTGGTCAGCACCGGTGCCTTGATCTGCGTGCGCAGCCAGTCCACCACGCTCTGCAGCTTGAAGCCCTTGTCGTGCGGCGTGAGCTTGTATTCATTGAACTGGCCCAGCACCACGGCCTTTTGCCGGGCCAGCACGCCGGCGTGCAGCAGCTGGGTGAGCAGGCGTTCGACGCGGTAAGGGTGCTCGCCCACGTCCTCCAGGAACAACACGCCGCCCTTGACCTGCGGGAAGTACGGCGTGCCCACCAACGAGCACAGCACGGCCAGGTTGCCGCCCCACAGGGTGGCCTTCTTCACGTAGATGTCGCGCACGGCGGGCTGGCCGTCGGCGCGGGGTTTCTCGGCGTTCATGCGCCAGCCGCTGCCCTCGCCGTGGCCGGTAAGCAGATCGTCCAGGCAGGCCAGCATGATGTCGTCGGGCTCGCCCGGCACGCCCAGGTCTCCCACCAGCGCCGGGCCGGCCCAGGTGGTCGCACCGGTCTTGGCCAGCAGCGCGGACTGGAAGGCCGTGAAGTCGCTCACGCCCACGAACTGGGTTCCGCGCTCCACCGCCTTGGCCACGGCCTTGTACTGGATGCCCGGCAGGATGCGCGTGAGGCCGTAGCCGCCGCGGCTGATCAGCGCCACGTCGGCGCCGCTGGCGGCCGCGCGGTGGATGGCGGCCAGGCGCGTGGCATCGTCGCCGGCAAAGCGCGTGTGGGAGGCGAGCGCGTCGGGGTCCACCTCCACCTCGTGGCCCATGGCCTGCAGGCGGGCAATGCCGCGCTTGAACGCGGCCTTGTCGCGCACCGCGCCAGAAGGGGAGTAGATGTAGATGCGCCGGGGGCCGTGAGGGTGATCGCAGTGATCGTGGCCGCAGTCGTGGGGGTGGTTAGGCATAGCGGGTGAAGTATTCCATAGCGCGCAGCGCCGAGGCGGCGCTGGCGTCCGGCACGGTGAGGAGCGGCGCGGCACCGGCATCGGCAAAACGGACAAAGGCGCGCGGCCCGGCGCGATGGCCGGCATCAGGGAACGGCGCGGCGTCGCAGGGCGCGCCACGCCGCACATGCAGCACGCGCACCAGGGGCGCCGACGCCGCATCGGGCAGCAGCGGCGCACCGGGCTGCGCCACCTGCACCACGCCGCGCAAGGCCAGGCGCTGCACCAGCTCGGCCAGCACCTGTCGATGCCAGTCGAGGCGGTGGGCGGCTTCTTTCTTGGGTTTGTCGCTGCGGCCGAAGCCGATCAGGTCCGGCGCTACCACGCGGTGGCCGGCCTGCGCGAAGGCCGCCAACATGGGCTGCCAGCCATGGCTCCAGCCAGGGCTGGCATGCAGCAGCAGCCAGGTGCGGGCGGCGTCGCGTGGGCCTTCGTCCAGGTAGTGCAGGCGCAGGCCGGCCAGCGCGGGCAGATCGCTCACGTAATGCGGCGCGGGGCCGTCCAGATGGGCGAACGCGGCGTCGGGCGTGCGCAGCGCGTCCTGGCGCAGCGGGTGGGCGGCCAGTTGCTGCGCCCGCTGGGCGCGGCGGCGGTCGCGGAAGAAGTCGCTCAGCAGTGCACCGCATTCATCGGCCAGCACGCCGCCTTGCACCGCGGTCTGGTGGTTGAGACGCGGCTCGGCGAACAGGTTGACTACCGAGCCCGCCGCGCCGGTCTTGGCATCCGCCGCGCCGTAGACCACGCGCGGCAGGCGCGCGTGCAGCATGGCGCCGCTGCACATGGCGCACGGCTCCAGCGTGACGTAGAGCGTGCAGCCGTCGAGCCGGTAGTTGGAGAGCTGCGCCGCGCCGGCGCGCAGCGCGGCCATCTCGGCATGCGCCGTGGGGTCGTGCCCGGCGATGGGGGCATTGCGCCCGGTGGCGATCACCTGCCCATCGCGCACCAGCACGGCGCCCACGGGCACCTCGCCCGCCTGCTGCGCGGCGCGCGCCTGGGCGATGGCCTCGCGCATCCAGTGGGCGTCGTCGAATTTGCTCATCTTTCAATAGCTGCTCGCGCTTGATGGGTAAGCGCTAGAGGCCATTTTGTCCATCAATCTTCGGGCAGGGTGCGTGGCTGCTGCATCAGTGCGTCCATCTGCTGCTTCACCTGCTGCTGCACCTGCTGGCTTTGCGCGCGCACCGTGGAGGCGGCGCCCTCCGCCGGCGCCGGCAGCCCCTGCACGGCGGGCGGCACGGCGACGCGCGTGGCGCCCATCTGCTTCTTGACCAGTACGGCCACGAGGGCCAGGGCCAGCAGCAGCCCGATCAGTCCGAATCCTGTACGCACCGCCTGCCCTCCGCGCCGTGGTGGGCGCTTAGCCGAACACGTTGATGAAGACCTGGATGGCCACGGCATTGACCAGGTCGATGAAGAACGCGCCCACCATGGGCACGATCAGGAAAGCCTTGTGCGACGCGCCGTACTGGTTGGTAATGGCCTGCATGTTCGCCACCGCCG
This sequence comes from Diaphorobacter sp. C33, assembly GCF_030503915.1. Taxonomy (NCBI): domain Bacteria; kingdom Pseudomonadati; phylum Pseudomonadota; class Betaproteobacteria; order Burkholderiales; family Comamonadaceae; genus Diaphorobacter; species Diaphorobacter sp. C33. The sequence continues at coordinate 890,114 of NZ_CP129980.1, read as the reverse complement.
TGGGCGTGGCGCCCATGCCGAAGCCGCAATGCCCCGCACAGAGAACGGCCGCATCGTAGTTGCTTCCCATCAGGCGGAAGGTGACGAAGCCCGCGTAGGCCGCCATGACCAGCGTCTGCACGCCCAGGATGACGACCAGCGGACCCGCCAGCCCGGCCAGCTCCCACAGCTTGAGTGACAGCAGCGCGATCGCCAGGTAGACGGACAGCCCGGTGTTGCCGAACACGTCGATGGCGCGGTCGAACACCTCGAAGTTGAAGACGTAGTCCAGCACGTTGCGGATCAGCACGCCCCCGCCCAGCGCCCACACGAAGGTGGGCAGTTGCAGCGCCGTGCCCTTCGTCAACTGGCTCATGAACTCGGCAAAGGCCAGGCAGCCGGCAAACAGGGCCATGGTCTCGATGGCCGCGTCCGCCGTGATCAGGCGTGTCTTGTGCGGGAACTCGAAGTTGGGCGTGCCCGCCTCCAGCGCGCCGGCATCGCCCGTGCCCTGCGGGTGCTTCAGCCCGTGGCGCTGGATCAGCCATTTGGCCAGCGGCCCGCCGATAAGCCCGCCGATGACCAGGCCGAAGGTGGCACAGGCAATGCCCAAGGTGATGGCGCCAGGGATGCCATGGTCGTTTTCCAGCACCGAGCCCCAGGCCCCGGCCGTGCCGTGCCCGCCCACCAGAGTGATGGAGCCCGCGATCAGGCCGATCAGCGGGTCCAGCCCCAGCGCGGTGGCCAGCGCCACGCCCACGCTGTTCTGCACGCCGATGAACACCACCACGACCAGCAGGAAGACGATCAGCCCCATGCCGCCCTCGCGCAGCTTGAGGAAGTTGGCGCTCAGCCCGATGGAGGAGAAGAACACCAGCATGAAGGCGGTCTGCAGGCCGGTGTCGAACGACGCACGCACATCGAACGCGGCGTTCAGCCCCCAGGAGATGAGCGCCGCCACCAGGCCGCCCGCCACGGGTTCCGGAATGTTGAATTCGCGCAGCCAGCGGATGCGCTGCACGAGGAACTTGCCCACCAGCAGCACGATGGCCGCGAAGATCAGGGTGTAGTAGGTGCTGAACTGTATATCCATGTGATCTCAGAGTAAGAACCACGCCGGCGGACGCAACCCGGCCGTGCCGCTGGCGGTGGAAGCGGCAGGCGCACAAACCACACGCGCGCTAAGCGCCCTGTCCATGAACCATCCGGGAAAACCCGCAATTTTGCCAGACGCGTACCTGCCGCCGGGTACCCCCGCCCCGGCACGGCCGGGCGCAGACCGGGATAATTCACGCCCTATGTCCCACCTGCCCCACCAGCTCGAACTGCTCTCCCCCGCGCGCGACGCCGACATCGGCATTGAGGCCGTGAACCACGGCGCCGACGCCGTCTACATCGGCGGCCCCGCCTTTGGCGCGCGGGCCACGGCGGGCAACGACATCCGCGACCTGGAGCGACTCATCCAGCACGCGCACCGTTTCAACAGCCGCATCTTCATCACGCTGAACACCATTCTGCGCGACGACGAGCTGGAGGGTGCTCGCCAGATGGCCTGGCAGGTGTACGAGGCCGGCGCCGACGCGCTCATCATCCAGGACATGGGCCTGCTGGAGCTGGACCTGCCGCCCATCCAGCTGCACGCCAGCACGCAGACCGATATCCGCACGCCCGAGAAGGCGCGCTTTCTGCAGGACGCAGGCCTGTCGCAGATCGTGATTGCGCGCGAGCTGGATCTGCAGCAGATCCAGGCCATTCGCGAAGCCACCGACCCCAGCCGCACCACCATTGAATTCTTCGTGCACGGCGCGCTGTGCGTGGCCTATTCGGGGCAGTGTTTCATCAGCCATGCCCACACCGGGCGCAGCGCCAACCGGGGCGACTGCAACCAGGCCTGCCGCCTGCCCTACGAGGTGCTGGACGGCGCCGGCCGCATCATCGCGCACGAGAAGCACGTGCTGTCGATGAAGGACAACAACCAAAGCGACAACCTGCGCGCGCTGATCGACGCCGGCGTGCGCAGCTTCAAGATCGAGGGCCGCTACAAGGACATGGGTTACGTGAAGAACATCACCGCCCACTACCGCAAGCTGCTGGACGAAATCATCGAGGAGCGCGAGTTCACGGGCGAGCCGCTGACGCGCTCGTCCAGCGGCCGCACCACCTTCACGTTCGAGCCCGATCCCGACCAGAACTTCAACCGCGAGTTCACCGACTACTTCGTCAACGGCCGCAAGGAGGACATCGGCGCCTTCGACACCCCAAAGACACCGGGCCGCGCCATCGGCTGGGTGACGCAGATCGGCGACAACTGGTTCGAGCTGGAGGTGAGCGACAAAACCACCGAACTGCACAACGGCGACGGCCTGTGCTACTACGACCTGCAAAAGGAACTGGTGGGCGTGCACATCAACCGCGCCGAATGCGTGGCGCCCAAGAAGGGCATCTGGCGCGTGTTCCCCAAGAACGAGATCACCGAGTTCAAGGACCTGCGCAAGGGCCTGGAGATCAACCGCAACCGCGACATGGACTGGGTGCGCACGCTGGAGAAGAAATCCAGCGACCGTCGCATCGGCCTGTGGGCCCATCTGGCCGAGACCGCCGACGGCTTTGCGCTCACGCTCACCGACGAAGACGGCTTCGTCGGCAGCGCGTCGGTCATCCAGCCCCACCAGCCAGCCACCGATGCGGTCAAGGCCGAGGCCACGCTGCGCGAACAGCTCGGACGCTTTGGCGCCACCCGCTTCGCCGTGCACGCCATGGCGCTGCAGCTCTCGCAGCCGTGGTTCGTGCCCGCATCGGCACTGAACCAGTTGCGCCGTGACGCCGTGGTCGCGCTGGAGGACGCGCGCACCGCCGGCTTCGTGCGCCTGCCGCGCGCCGTGCCGGTGCAGCCACCCGTGCCCTTCCCCGAAGACACGCTGACCTACCTGGCCAACGTGTTCAACCACAAGGCGCACGACTTCTACGTGAAGCATGGCGTGAAGGTGATCGACGCCGCGTACGAATCGAAAGAGGAAGAAGGTGAAGTCAGCCTGATGATCACCAAGCACTGCGTGCGCTTCTCCATGAGCCTGTGCCCCAAGCAGGCCAAGGGTGTGATCGGCGTGAAGGGCACCATCAAGGCCGAGCCGCTGCAGCTCATCAACGGCAAGGAAAAGCTCACCCTGCGCTTTGAATGCAAGCCCTGCGAGATGCACGTGGTGGGCAAGATGAAGAAGTCGGTGATGAACCAGCACCTCAAGGACATGCAGGCCCAGCCCCTGCAGTTCTACCGCACGCGACCGGCGCCCACCTCCGCCTGATCCTGGCCTGCTGCCCAAAACATGGGCATCGCGTGCCAGGCCATGACTGGCGCGGCTTCGCGCAGTTGCCCACGGGGTTTTCCACAGCACAGCCCACAGGCTGCGGGGATAACGCGGCGCCTCGCCCCGCCCGGCGCCGCGCGGGCGCATATCGACATTGCCAATGCATCGTTGGCCTGTGGAGGGTGGGCCGCCATAATCGCGCGGCTATCTCCGCCCCAGGGCGCCCAGGGGCTCGCACTAGGAAGCGCCCCAGGACGCCGGGCCCCGCCCTCCCCTTCACCCGTAAAGGAAGCACATGCGCATCGAGACATTGGCCGTCCACGCCGGCTATTCGCCCGACCCCACCACCAAGTCCGTGGCCGTGCCCATCTACCAGACGGTGGCCTACGCCTTCGACAGCGCCCAGCACGGCGCGGACCTGTTCGACCTGAAGGTGCCCGGCAACATCTACACGCGCATCATGAACCCCACCACCGACGTGCTGGAAAAGCGCGTCGCGGCGCTGGAGGGCGGCATTGCCGCCGTGGCCGTGGCCTCGGGCATGGCGGCCATCACCTACGCCATCCAGGCCATCGCCGAGGCGGGCGACAACATCGTCAGCGCCAGCACGCTCTATGGCGGCACCTACAACCTGTTTGCCCACACCTTTCCCCAGCAGGGCATCGAGGTGCGTTTTGCCGACGCACGCGATCCCGCCAGCTTCGGCCAGCTGATCGACGCGCGCACCAAGGCCATCTTTGTCGAATCCATCGGCAACCCGCTGGGCAACGTGACCGACATCCGCGCCCTCGCCGACGTGGCCCATGCGCATGGTGTGCCGCTGATCGTGGACAACACCGTGCCCAGCCCCTACCTGCTGCGCCCCATCGAGCACGGCGCCGACATCGTGGTGCACGCCCTGACCAAATACCTGGCCGGCCACGGCAACAGCATGGGTGGCGCCATCGTGGACAGCGGCAAGTTCCCCTGGGCCGAGCACAAGACACGCTTCAAGCGCCTGAACGAGCCCGACGTGAGCTACCACGGCGTGGTCTACACCGAGGCCCTGGGCCCGGCCGCCTACATCGGCCGCGTGCGCGTGGTGCCGCTGCGCAACACGGGCGCTGCCATCTCGCCGCACAACGCCTTCCTGATCCTGCAGGGCATCGAGACGCTGGCGCTGCGCATGGACCGCATTTGCGAAAACACGCAGAAGATCGCCGAGGCGCTGCAGGGCCACCCCAAGGTGGAGTGGGTGCGCTACGCCGGTCTGCCGGACCACCCGGACCATGCCCTGGTGCAGCGCCAGATGAAGGGCCGCGCCTCGGGCATCCTGTCGTTCAGCCTGAAGGCCAGCGGCGACCCGCGCGCCGCCGGTGCGCGCTTCCTGGACGCGCTGCAACTGTTCACGCGCCTGGTGAACATCGGCGACGCCAAGTCGCTGGCCACGCACCCGGCCTCCACCACGCACCGCCAGCTCAATCCCGAAGAACTGGCCCAGGCGGGCGTGACCGAGGGCATGGTGCGCCTGTCCATCGGCATCGAGCATATCGACGACCTGCTGGCCGACCTGCACCAGGCGCTGGACGCGGTTTAAGCGATTTTCGGCTCTAGCGCTTTCCTGGCAAGCGCTAGTAGCTCCTGATTCAGGAGCATACCCACTGCTCAGCGGGCATCGCGTGCCAGCCGCAGGCCCGTGAACTGCCAGCGCGCCGTGGCGGGAAAGAAGTTGCGGTAGCTGGCACGCACATGGCCAGGCGGCGTGGCGCAGGAGCCGCCGCGCAGCACGTACTGGTTCACCATGAACTTGCCGTTGTACTCGCCCACGGCGCCGGGCGCGGGCGCGAAGCCGGGGTACGGGGCGTAGCTCGACTGCGTCCATTCCCAGACCTCGCCGCCCATCGGCTGGAAGGGATCGGCGCCGACCGCCGGCGCCGCTGGGCGGGGATGCAGCCGGCCGCCGTCGTCCAAGACATCGGCATCAGCGGGATGGTCCACGCAGCCCGCGGGCCCGGCACAGGCCGCCGCGGCCACCTCCCACTCGGCTTCCGTGGGCAGGCGCGCGCCGGCCCAGCGGGCAAAGGCATCGGCCTCGTAGTAGGACAGGTGCACCACCGGTTGCGCAGGATGCAGCGGGCGCTCGCCTGTTAGCGTGAATTCGCTCCAGCCGCCCGGCCCGCCGCCTTGGCCGCACTCCCCATCACCGCGCCAGTAGATCGGGTGCTCCAGCCCTTGCGCACGCCGCCAGTCCCAGCCCTCGGCCAACCAGTGGGCCGGCTCACGGTAGCCGCCGGCCTGCACGAAAGCCAGGTACTGCGCATTGGTCACTGGTCGGGTGGCGATCTCGAAGGGTTGCAGGAAGACGGTGTGGCGCGGCGTCTCGTTGTCGAAGGCGAAGCCCTCGCCATCGTGGCCGATCTGCGCCAGGCCGCCTTCCAGGCGCCGCCACGCGGTGTCTTGTGCCGCAATGGCGTCCGTCACCACGGCCGCGGCTGTGCCCTGGTAGGCCGGCCACAGCGGGTTGCACCAGAGCAGGTGCTTGACGTCGGTGAGGATCAGCTCCTGGTGCTGCTGCTCATGCTGCAGGCCCAGTTCCACCAGCGCCAGCACGTCACCCGGTACCTCGGGCTGCGACAGGAGCTGCTGCATGCGCGCATCCACGTCGGCGCGGTAGGCCCGCACGGTGGCCAGGTCGGGCCGCGTGATCAACCCACGCTGCGGGCGCGGGTGCTGCCGCCCCACGCCGTGGTAGTACGAGTTGAACAGCACGCGGAACGCCGGATCGAATGCTCGGAAGCCGCTCTCGTGCGCCTCCAGGACGAAGGTCTCGAAGAACCAGCTCGTGTGCGCCAGGTGCCATTTGACGGGGCTGGCGTCGGGCATGGACTGGGCGCAGCAGTCCTCGGCCGAGAGGGGCCGCGCCAGCGCCTCGGTGGCCGCGCGCACCGCGGCGTAGCGCCGCGCCATCGAGGGTTGCGACTGCTGCGGCGACGACGGCAGCGTGAGAGTCGAGGGTGGCAAGCGCATGTGGTATCCCCTGGCGGCATCACGCCTGGGCATGCACCATGGCGAACCAGCCGCGATCGTCCGTCCAGGCCTGCGTGCGCGTGAAACCCGCTTCGTGCAGCAACGCGGTGAAATCCGGCAGCGGGTACTTGTAGCTGTTCTCGGTATGGATGCGCTCGCCCGCCGCAAAGTCGCGCCCGCCGCCCGGCCAGCGCACGCGCTGCGGCCCCGCGGCCTCCAGGTGCATCTCGATGCGCGAGGCATGGGGGTTGAAGAAGGCGCGGTGGCGCCACTGCGCAGGCACGAAGTCGCTGCCGACCAGGCGGTTCACGTGGGCCAGCGCGTTGCGGTTGAAGGCCGCGGTCACGCCGGCGGCGTCGTCGTATGCGGCCTCCAGCACGGCCACGTCCTTGGGCAGGTCGAACCCGATCAGCAGGCCGCCATCGTCCAGCGCCAGTTCGCGCATGTGCCCCAGCAGGGCCAGTGCCTGGGGCGGGTCGAAGTTGCCGATGGACGAGCCGGGGTAGAAGACGAGGCGGCGCGCGCCGGGAACGTCCGGCGGCAGGTGCACACCCCGGGTGATGTCCGCGCCCACGGCACGGGCATGCAGGCCCGGCAGTGCCACGCGCAGGCGCGCGATGGCATCCCGCAGGTAGTCGGCGGAGATGTCCACGCCCACGAAGTGCGTGGCCCGCACCAGCGCGCAGAGCTCGCGCGCCTTGTCGCAATTGCCCGCCCCGGGCTCGATCACCACACGCGCCGGGCCTACGGCCTGGGCAATGGCGTGCCCGTGGCGCCGCAGCAAGGCACGCTCGGTACGCGTGGGGTAGTACTCGGGCAGGCGGGTGATGGCCTCGAAGAGTTCCGAGCCCCGCTGGTCATAGAAATACTTGGGTGAGAGCGCCGCCTGCGGCTGCAACAGGCCGGCCAGGATCTCGCCGCGTTCGTCGGCCGAGGCCACACCCGCGGGCGGCTGCGGCGGTGCCAGGCCGAGGTGGTGAAGGACGCCGTCAAGCCGAGCAAGGGGAGAAACTGCAGACATAGCGCTGCAGCGTAGGCCAGCGGCCAAATCGCCCGTGCAGTCCAACGACACCTCTTCAGGTAGGACGTACGCGCGATCTGCAGGGCAATCCACAGTGCACCTCTTGTGCCGGATTGCCCGCTGTGGTTGGCTTTTTCGCCGCCCTGCCAATAAAGGATCAAATCAAGCGGAAGCGCTTGCCCACCAAGCGCAAATAGCTCCTTCAATGAGAGCATCGATTTACCGTCCGCCGAGGATAAAAAAAAGGGCCGGCGCATGCGCCGGCCCACCCCACCATGAAGAACGGAACTTGCGTGCTTAGAAGCGGTAGCCCACGCCCACGCCGAACAGCACCGGGTCGACCTTGAAAGTGCCCACGCCGCGCACGTCGGTGTCGATGTACACCTTCTTCACGTCTACGTTCAGGGACCAGTTCTTGTCCAGCGCATAGTCGAAGCCCACTTGCAGGGCACCGCCCCAGCTGTTGCGCTTCACGTCCAGGCCCGCGGGCAGCTTCACGCTGGAAAAGCGCGTGTAGTTGACACCAGCGCCCACGTACGGCTTGAACGCGCCGAAGTTCGTGAAGTGGTACTGCAGCAGCAGCGAGGGCGGCAGGTGCTTGAGCGAGCCGATCTTGTCGCCGTTCAGGCGCACGTCGTGCTTTTGCGGGTAGGTCAGGACCAGTTCGGCAGCGAGGTTAGGCGTGAAGAAGTACGAGACGTCGACTTCAGGAATCCACTTGTCGTTGATGCTCACGCCCGCGTCGCCGGCGGCACCGTTGTTGGCGCTGTCCAGATGCACCGCGCGTGCACGCACCAGCCAGGAACCTTCCGCAACCTGCTGCGCGAAGGCAGCGCCGGAGGTCATCGCACACAGAACGGCCAGGGCCAGAAGATTCTTTTTCATGTTGACTCGATACGTTGGGTTGACCGGGGACGACCCCCGTGCACGTATTAAGCCCACGAGTAATATGGTCAATATTGCTGCAGATCAAACCCAGAATCTGTGTGTCTATTCGTATGTGTCTATTCCGTCACAAACGGCGGCATATGGCCTCATTCAATGCGTGCCATTGGCAGCCACCTTGCCGCGCAGCCGTCCCACCAGCGTCCACCCCGCCAGCACCACGGCGCCCGCCACCAAGCCCACCACGGCATTGAGCAGGTTGGTCACCAGCACCGACCACAGTCCGCCCAGCGGCCAACCCTGCACCGCCGCGCCCACGCCCTCGACGGCATGGTGCAGCGCCGGCACGCCATGCACCAGGATGCCCCCGCCGACGAGGAACATGGCTGCGGTGCCGACCACCGACAGCGTCTTCATGAGCCAGGGAGCGGCCGCGACGATGCCGCGGCCCAGGGCCTGTGCCGCGTTGCTGGCCTGGCGGCTGAGCCACAGGCCCAGGTCGTCCAGCTTCACGATGCCCGCCACGAGGCCATAGACCCCCACCGTCATCAGGACGGCGATGCCCGCCAGTACCGCCACTTGCTGCGCAAAAGGCGCGCCCGCGACGGCGCCCAGGGTGATGGCGATGATTTCAGCAGAGAGGATGAAGTCGGTACGCACGGCCGCCTTAATCTTGTCCTTCTCCACCCGCGCCAGGTCCACATTGGGATTGGCGTTGGCCTGCGCATGGATCGCGTGTTGCACGGCATCTTCCTCGGGCGTGTGCAAAAGCTTGTGCGCGAGCTTTTCGCAGCCTTCGAAGCACAGGAAGGCCCCGCCCACCATGAGCAGCGGCGTCACGGCCCACGGCGCGAACGCGCTGATGAGCAGCGCCGCCGGCACGAGGATGGCCTTGTTCACCAGGGACCCGCGGGCGACGCCCCACACGACGGGGATCTCGCGCTCTGCCCGCACGCCAGTGACCTGCTGGGCATTGAGCGCCAGGTCGTCGCCCAGCACCCCTGCGGTCTTTTGCGCCGCCACCTTGGTCATGACGGACACGTCGTCGGCCATGGCGGCGCTTTTCTTGGCGGCCACCTTGGTCATGAGGGCCACGTCGTCCAGGATGGTGGCGATGTCGTCAAGCAGGGTCAGAAGGCTGGCGCCGGCCATGGGTGAGTTCCTTTCAAGAAGCCGCCATTCTGAATGAAAACACCCCTAACGCATGTGGGACAAGCGCTGACAGCTATTGTTTTTGCAATACGGTGGGCAGGCGTACCATGGCGGCATGCCCTCTCGCACTGCGTCCTCGCGCCCCGTGCGCACCGCAGCCGCGCTGGCCGCGCTGGTGCTGTCCGCCTGCACCGGCCCGTCGGCGCGCCTGGGCGTGGGCGTGCCGGTGGGGCCGTTCAGCGTGGGCGTCGGCGTGGGTTCGGGCGGCGTATCAGCCGGGGTGGGCACCGGCGTGGGGCCGGTGGGCGTCGGAGTGGGAATGCACCCAAGCGGCCAGGTGACTGGGGGCGTGGGCGTGGGTGCCTCGGTTCCCATGGGCGGCGCACACGTCGGAGCCGGCGTGGGCTCATCCACCGTGCTGCACGATCCGTACCGGCCGCCGCAGCCACCCGCGCCGGCGGCGCCGTCTTCCGACAGTCCGCCGATGCAGTGGCGCGATTCGCACGGGCGCATCGTGCCCGAGTGCCAGGCGCGCGGCGGCTGCTAGCCGCGCGCCGCGGCGTCGATCACCCCACCCACTTGCGTGCGTTGCGCCACACACGCATCCAGGGGCTGAACGCGTCCTTGCCCCCCGTGGCGGCCAGATCGGTCCAGCTCATCTGGATGTTGCGGAACACACGCTCGGGGTGCGGCATCATGGCCGTGAAGCGTCCGTCCGCCGTCGTCACGGCCGTGAGCCCGCCGGCGCTGCCATTGGGGTTGAACGGGTAGCGCTCGGTCGGCTGGCCATGGTTGTCCACGAAGCGCATGGCACGCACCACCTTGGCGGCATTGCCACGGTACTGGAAGTTGGCATACCCCTCGCCGTGCGCCACAGCGATCGGCAGGCGGCTGCCGGCCATGCCCTGAAGGAAGATGCTGGGCGATTCCAGCACTTCGACCATCGACAGGCGCGCCTCGAAGCGGTGGCTCTGGTTGGTGGTGAAGCGCGGCCAGTCCTGCGCGCCAGGGATGATGTCGGCCAGTTCGGCAAACATCTGGCAGCCGTTGCACACGCCCAAGGCGAAGGTATCGCCACGCGCGAAGAACTGCTGGAACTGGGCCGACAGGCGCTCGTTGAACGTGATGGAGCGCGCCCAGCCGATGCCCGCGCCCAGCGTGTCGCCGTAGCTGAAGCCGCCGCAGGCCACCACGCCAGCAAACTGCGCCAGGTCGGCACGGCCGGTCTGCAGGTCGGTCATGTGCACGTCGAACGCCTCGAAGCCCGCCTCGGTGAAGGTGTAGGCCATTTCCACGTGCGAATTCACGCCCTGCTCGCGCAGCACCGCCACACGCGGGCGCGCGCCAGTGGCGATGTACGGCGCGGCCACGTTGTCCAATGGGTCGAACGTGAGCTGCACGTGCATGCCGGGGTCTGCGGGATCGCCGGCCGCGGCGTGCTCGCTGTCAGCGCAGGCGGGGTTGTCGCGCTGCTGGCAGATCTTCCAGCTCACCGCGTCCCACACCTGGTGCAGGTCCGGCAGGCTGGCGCTGAACACGGCCTTGGCATCGCGCCACACCTGCAACTCGCCCTTGCCCGCGTCGATGGGCGAGGACAGCGGGCGCGTCTTGCCCACGAAGTGGCTGCAAGTGGACAGTCCGTGCGCGCGCAGCGTCTGCATGACCTCGTTGCGCTCGCTGGTCCTCACCTGCAGCACCACGCCCAGTTCCTCGTTGAACAGCGCACGCAGCGTGCGCTCCTCGCGCCGGCCGCTGATCTGGGCGCCCCAGTTCTTGCCCTCGCCGCTGTCCATGCGGCTGTCGGTGACGCCGTCGCCCTCGGTGATGAGCATGTCCACGTTCAGCGCCACGCCCACCTGACCGGCAAAGGCCATCTCGGCCACGGTAGCCAGCAGGCCGCCGTCGCCCCGGTCGTGGTAGGCCAGGATCGCTCCTTTTGCGCGCAGCGCGTTCACGGCATCCACCAGGGCGATCAGATCCTTGGCGTCGTCCAGGTCGGGCGTCTCGTCGCCGGTCTGGTTCAGCACCTGCCCGAGGATGGAGCCGCCCATGCGCATCTTGCCGCGGCCCAGGTCGATCAGCACGAGGGTCGTGTCCTCTTCCTTGGCGTCGAGCTGCGGCGTGAGCGTGCCGCGCACGTCGGCCAGCGTGGCGAACGCGGTGATGATGAGGCTGACGGGCGAGGTGACCTTCTTGGTCTCGCCGTCCTCGCTCCACTGGGTGCGCATGGACAGGCTGTCCTTGCCCACGGGGATGGAGATGCCCAGCTGCGGGCACAGCTCCATGCCCACGGCCTTCACGGTCTCGTACAGCGCGGCGTCTTCTCCGGGCTCGCCGCAGGCCGCCATCCAGTTGGCCGACAGCTTTACGCGCGGCAGTTCGATGGGTGCCGCCAACAGGTTGGTGATGCTTTCCGCCACCGCCATGCGGCCCGACGCGGGCGCATTGAGCGCCGCCAGCGGCGTGCGTTCGCCCATGGCCATGGCCTCGCCGGCAAAGCCACGGAAGTCGGCCAGCGTCACGGCCGCGTCGGCCACGGGCACCTGCCAGGGGCCCACCATCTGGTCGCGGTGGGTCAGGCCGCCCACGGCGCGGTCGCCGATGGTGATGAGAAAGCGCTTGGAGGCCACCGTGGGGTGGGCCAGCACCTCGATCACGGCCTTCTCCAGCGGCAGGCCGTCCACGTTCAGCGGCGCGAAGCTGCGCTGCACGCTGGTCACATCGCGGTGCATCTTGGGCGGCTTGCCCAGCAGCACGTCCATGGGCATGTCCACAGGAAATTTCTGGTCGCCCGACGTGACCGCCGTGTCTTCCAGCACCAGTTGGCGCTCCTCGGTGGCCGTGCCGATGACGGCAAACGGGCAGCGCTCGCGCTCGCAGAAGGCCGTGAACTGCGCCAGCGACTCGGGCGCGATGGCCAGCACATAGCGCTCCTGGCTCTCGTTGGACCAGATTTCCTTGGGCGCCAGGCCGGACTCCTCCAGCTGCACGGCGCGTAGGTCGAAGCGCGCGCCGCGGCCCGCGTCATTCGTCAGCTCGGGGAAGGCGTTCGACAGGCCGCCCGCGCCCACGTCATGGATGGCCAGGATGGGGTTATCCGCCCCCTGCGCCCAGCAGTGGTTGATGACCTCCTGCGCACGGCGCTCGATCTCGGGGTTGCCACGCTGCACGGAGTCGAAGTCCAGCTCCGCCGCGTTGGTGCCCGTGGCCATGGAGCTGGCGGCGCCGCCGCCCATGCCGATGCGCATGCCGGGGCCGCCGAGCTGGATCAGCAGCGTGCCGGCGGGGAACAGGATTTTTTGGGTGAGCCGCGCGTCGATCGTGCCCAGGCCGCCCGCGATCATGATGGGCTTGTGGTAGCCGCGGATGATGGCGCCCTCGCCCGTTCCGACCACCTGCTCGTATTCGCGGAAGTAGCCCGTCAGGTTGGGCCGGCCGAACTCGTTGTTGAACGCGGCGCCGCCCAGCGGCCCCTCGGTCATGATCTGCAGGGGGCTGGCGATGTGCTCGGGCTTGCCCACCTCGCTGCCCCAGAGCTTGGACACGGTGAAGCCCGTGAGGCCCGCCTTGGGCTTGGAGCCGCGGCCGGTAGCGCCCTCGTCGCGGATCTCGCCCCCCGCACCGGTGGCGGCACCGGGGAACGGCGAGATGGCCGTCGGGTGGTTGTGCGTTTCCACCTTCATCAGAACATGGTAGGTTGCACTACGCTTTTGATAGCTTGGAGCGCTTACCTGTTGGGCGAAAGACTCGAATTTGGCGATGAATTGCTCGACCTCGCTGCCTTCCATGATGGAGGCGTTGTCGGCATAGGCCACCACGGTATGCTGGGGCGACACGGCTTCGGTGTTGCGGATCATGCCGAACAGGCTCTTGTCCTGCGCCACGCCGTCGATGGTGAACTGCGCGTTGAAGATCTTGTGGCGGCAGTGCTCGCTGTTGGCCTGGGCGAACATCATCAGCTCCACGTCGGTGGGGTTGCGCGCCAGGCCTGTGAAGGCGTTGACCAGGTAGTCGATCTCATCGTCGGCCAGGGCCAGGCCCCAGGCCTTGTTCGCAGCCTCCAGCGCCGCACGCCCGCCCTGCAGCACATCCACGAAGGCCATGGGCTCGGCCTGCAGCTCGGTGAACAGGCGCTGCGCCTCGTCCAGCGTGGTGACCACCGATTCCGTCATGCGGTCGTGCAAGAGCGCCGCAACCTGCTGCAGCTGCTCGGTGCTCAACTCGGGCTTGCCACCCAGCAGGCCGCCCTTGAGGCTGATGCGGTATTCGGTGATGCGCTCGATGCGGCGCACCGCCAGGCCGCAGTTGTGGGCGATGTCCGTGGCCTTGGACGCCCAGGGCGACACCGTGCCCAGGCGCGGAGTGACATACAGCACCATGCCGTCCCGCGGGCCGGCGTATGGGTCGCCGTAGGTCAGCAGCGCGGCCAGGCGCTCGCGCGCGGCGGCATCGGGTGCGGCGTCGCCGGCCACCAGGTGCACGAAGCGCGCCGCAATGCCGTCGATCTTGGGATGAATGGCCGCCAGGGCGGGTTGCAGTTGCTGGGCGCGGAAGGTGCTGAGGGCATTGCCGCCCTCCAGCGGGGTGATGTGCAAGGTCACGGTAGCGGCCTGTGTGGTGGCAGAAAGAGGCGTTTCGCCCGCTGGTTGAGGCAGCCGCTGAATGGGGCCGCCGCGCCGGCAGCGCGTGTTGGTGGGAGCCCGCTATTTTAGCCCGCGGCACCCGCCCTTGCCCGCCCCGCGCCCACAGGGGGCAAAGGCCGATGGGATAATTTGCGCCATGAGCATCACCATCAAAGACGCGCAGGGCATCGCCGGCATGCGCGAGGCCTGCCGCTTGGCGTCCGAAGTGCTGGACTACATTGCCCCACACATCAAGCCCGGCATCACCACCGCAGAGATCGACCGCCTGGGCGCGGAATGCATGGCCGCCCAGGGCACCGTGTCCGCCACCATCGGCTACCAGCCTCCGGGCTACCCGCCCTACCCCGGCCACCTGTGCACCTCGGTCAACCATGTGGTCTGCCACGGCATTCCCAACGACAAGCCGCTCAAGAAGGGCGACATCGTCAATGTGGACGTCACCGTGATCACCAAGGACGGTTGGTATGGCGACAACAGCCGCATGTACCTTATCGGCGAATGCTCCATTGCCGCCAAGCGGCTGTCGCAGCTCACGTTCGAATCCATGTGGCTGGGCATCCAGCAGGTCAAGCCGGGCGCGCGCCTGGGCGACATCGGCCACGCCATCCAGAAGTTCGCCGAGGGCCACGGCCTGTCGGTGGTGCGCGAGTTTTGCGGCCACGGCATCGGCCAGAAATTCCATGAGGACCCGCAGGTGCTGCACTATGGCCGCCCCGGCACGGGCGAGGAGCTGGTGCCCGGCATGACCTTCACCATCGAGCCCATGCTCAACCTGGGCAAGCGCGACATCAAGGAGCTGGGCAAGGACGGCTGGACCATCATCACCAAAGACCACAGTCTGTCGGCGCAGTGGGAACACACCGTGCTCGTGACCGAGACCGGCTACGACGTGCTGACCCTCTCCGCCGGCTCCCCCGCGCTGCCGGCCTTCGTCACCGCCACCACGACCTGAGCCAGGCCGCCGCGCCCAGAGCGCCGCAAGGCATGCACGGTTCTTGCTAAACGTCCTCCATGCCTTCCATCCCCCCCTGCCCCCCCGCCACTGCACCGGATCTCGCGCAGCTGCATGCGCTGCGCGACGCCTACCGCCAGGACAAGGCCGCCCTGCTGGCGACCCTGCGCGCGCCCGGAGCGTCCACGCGCGGCGTGCGCAGCCTGCTGCATCGCCTCTCCTCGCTGACCGACGGCCTGCTGTGCCGGCTGTGGGACCGCGCGCAGTTGCCTGAAGGCATGGCGCTGGTCGCCGTGGGGGGCTACGGACGCGCACAGCTGTTCCCTTATTCCGACGTGGACGTGCTGCTGCTGCTGCCGGACGGCATGAGCGTGGCCGCGGGCCATGCAGGTGCGGCGCCCTGCACGCCGATCGAGACCTTCATCGGCAGCTGCTGGGACGCGGGGCTGGAGGTTGGATCCAGCGTGCGCAGCGTGGCCGAATGCCTGAGCGAGGCCGCCGCCGATGTGACAGTGCAGACATCGCTGCTGGAAGCGCGCCTGCTGTGCGGCAACGCCGCGCTGTTCGATGCGTTCCGCCAGCGCTACGACGCGCAGATGGACCCGCGCGCCTTTCTGGTCGCCAAGACGCTGGAGATGCGCCAGCGCCATACGAAATACGAAAACACCCCCTACGCGCTGGAGCCCAACTGCAAGGAGTCGCCTGGCGGCCTGCGCGACCTGCAGCTCATCCAGTGGGTGGCGCGCGCCGCGGGCCTGGGGCGCAATTGGCGCGAGCTGGCGGCCAGTGGCCTGGCCACACCGTTCGAGGTGCAGCAGATCGAGCGCAACGAGGCGTTGCTGTTCCTGATCCGCGCACGCCTGCATGCGCTGGCCGGCCGGCGCGAAGACCGCCTGGTGTTCGATCTGCAGACCGCCGTGGCCGAGACCTTCGGCTACCGCTCCACCGCACCGGACGGCCAGCGCCTGGCGATGCGTGCCAGCGAGACGCTGATGCGCCGCTACTACTGGGCCGCCAAGGCCGTGTCGCAGCTGTGCCAGATCCTGCTGCTAGGCATCGAGGAGCGACTAAACCCCTCCACGCATGAACTGCGTCCGATCAACCCGCGCTTCTTCGAGAAGGCCGGCATGATCGAAGTGGCCAGCGACGACCTGTACGAAAGAGAACCCCACGCCGTCCTGGAAACCTTCCTGCTCTACGAGACCACCGTAGGGCTCAAGGATCTGTCGGCACGCACGCTGCGAGCGCTCTACAACGCGCGTGGCGTGATGGACAGCGAATTCCGGCGCGACCCCGCGAACCGCGCGCTGTTCATGCAGATCCTGCAGCAGCCCGCAGGCATCACGCATGCCATGCGGCTCATGAATCAGACCTCCGTGCTGGGCCGCTACCTGTGGCCCTTCCGGCGCATCGTGGGGCAGATGCAGCACGACCTGTTCCATGTCTACACGGTGGACCAGCACATCCTGATGGTGCTGCGCAACGTGCGGCGTTTTTTCATGGCAGAGCACGCACATGAATACCCGTCATGTTCACAGCTCGCCGCAGGCTGGGACAAACCGTGGATTCTCTACATCGCTGCGCTGTTCCACGACATCGGCAAGGGGCGCGGCGGCGACCATTCACAGATCGGCGCGCAGGAAGTGCGGCGCTTTTGCCGCCAGCACGCGGCGCACGGCATCACGCGCGAGGACGCGCGGCTCATTGAATTCCTCGTGGCCGAGCACCTCACCATGAGCCAGGTGGCGCAAAAGCAGGATCTGTCCGACCCCGACGTGATCGCCGCCTTCGCGCGCCGCGTGGGCAACGAGCGCTACCTCACCGCCCTGTACCTGCTCACCGTGGCCGACATCCGTGGCACCAGCCCCAAGGTGTGGAACGCCTGGAAGGGCAAGCTGCTGGAAGACCTGTACCACGCGACGCTGCGTACCCTGGGCGGGCGCGCACCCGACGCCGCCGCCGAGATCGAGGCGCGCAAACGCGAAGCGCTGGTGCTGCTGGCATTGGCCTCCCAGCCCCACGAGGCGCACAAGAAGCTGTGGGATACGCTGGACGTGAGCTATTTCATGCGCCACGAGGCGGCGGACATCGCCTGGCACACCCGCCACCTCTCGCGCCACGTGGGTGCCGGCAAGCCGGTGGTGCGCGCACGCCAGTCGCTGGCGGGCGAAGGCCTGCAGGTGCTGGTGTATGCGCCCGACCAGAGCGACCTGTTCATGCGCATCTGCGGCTACTTCGACCGTGCGGGCTTTTCCATCCTGGATGCGCGTGTGCACACCGCCAACAACGGCCATGCGCTGGACACCTTCCAGGTCGTTGCCTCCAGCCAGCCAGGCGCCTACCGCGAGCTCATTCACATGGTCGAGAACGACCTGCTGCGCGCCATCGAAGACCCGCGGCCGCTGCCCGAGCCTACGCGCAAGCGCGTGTCGCGTCGCGTCAAGAGCTTCCCCATCGCGCCGCGCGTCACGCTGCGCCCTGACGAAAAGGCCCAGCGCTGGCTCATCAGCATTTCCGCCAGCGACCGTGCCGGCCTGCTGTACCTGGTGGCGCGTGTACTCTCGCGCCACGGCCTCAGCGTGCAGTTGGCCAAGGTGAGCACGCTGGGCGAACGGGTGGAGGACGTGTTCCTGGTGCAGGGCCCGGAGATGCAAAACAACGCGCGACAGATCCAGATCGAGACCGAGCTACTGCAGGCGCTGGCCGATCAATGACTATGATTTCGATAGCTGCTTGCGCTTGCCACAAGGGCGCTACAGCCTGATTGAGCGCTCAATCGTCTTCTACCGCACCAATCTCCGGAAACAACACCTCCGTGTAACCGAACTGCGTGAAATCGCGCACGCGCATTGGGTAGAGCTTGCCGATCAGGTGGTCGCACTCGTGCTGCACTACCCGCGCGTGGAAACCTTCCGCCACACGATCGATGGGCGCGCCCAGCAGATCGACGCCGCGGTAGTGGATGCGCGCAAAGCGCGGCACCTTGCCGCGCAGGCCCGGCACGGACAGGCAGCCCTCCCAGTCGTCCTCCTCGTCGGCGCCCAGCGGCGTGATCACGGGATTGATGAGCACCGTGGGCGGCACGATGGGGCGGTCGGGATAGCGCGGGTTGCGCTCGCCGGAGCCGAAGATCACCACCTGCCAATCCTCCCCGATCTGCGGTGCTGCCAGGCCCGCGCCGTTCACGGCCTGCATCGTCTCGCGCATGTCGTTCACCAGTTGGTGCAGCGCGGGCGTATCGAATGCGGTAACGGGTTGGGCCACCCGCAACAGTCGCGGGTCGCCCATCTTCAGGATGGTGCGGATGGTCATGGTGGGTCTGCGGGCTGCAGCCGCCAAGCGCAGGGCATGGCGAAAGGCATGGCGGCGTCCCTGCCTTGGAGCATAACGCCCGGCAACACCTGCACAATGGCAGGCATGTCTCCGCCGCCCGAGCCACTGCCGCCCGTCCCTGAGCAAGCGCCCCTGCCCGCGCTGGCGCGCTGGCTCTTGCTGGTGTTTGCCGCACTCTGCCTGGCGATGGGGGTGATCGGCATCGTCGTGCCGGGCCTGCCCAGCACGGTGTTCATCCTCATGGCAGGCTGGGCGGCCGCGCGCAGTTCGCCGCGCCTGTACCGCTGGCTGTGGTTTCACCCGCTGTTCGGCTCCATGCTGCGCAACTGGGCCAACGGCGGACGCGTGAGCCGCCATGCAAAGTGGAGCGCCACCTTCCTGATGGCCCTGTGCGCGCTGGTGCTGTTGGTGGTGCATATCCCGCGCTGGGCGTCCATCAGCGCGGTGGTCAGCATGGCCTGCGTACTGGTGTGGCTGTGGCTTCGCCCTGAGCCGCAGCGCTGACATCGCCCTTCGCATCCCTTGCACAGCACAGTGCCAAGACGGCACTTTTTTATGTATATAATCTAAGTCTTGTTCCTCGATAGCTCAGTCGGTAGAGCGACGGACTGTTAATCCGCAGGTCCCTGGTTCGAGCCCAGGTCGAGGAGCCAAATTCCAAGCCTTGCAATTGCACAAGGCCTGCCAAAAACAAACACCGATCATTCCTCAATAGCTCAGTCGGTAGAGCGCCGGACTGTTAATCCGTAGGTCCCTGGTTCGAGCCCAGGTTGAGGAGCCATTCAAGGCCATTCCAGCATCTGTTGGGATGGCCTTTTTGCTGGGCGCTGACCTTGCGCTAGGGCAAAAAAACCCGCCGACCAGCGGCGGGCCCAGTCACGCACCCGTGGTTGGCGGGGCGCTTACATGTGGTCGATCATCACCTGCCCGAAACCCGAGCAGCTCACCTGCGTGGCCCCGTCCATGAGGCGCGCAAAGTCATAGGTCACCTTCTTGCTCTGGATGGCCTTCTCCATGGAACTGATGATCAGGTCGGCCGCCTCGGTCCAGCCCATGTGGCGCAGCATCATCTCGGCCGAGAGGATCTCGGAGCCCGGGTTGACATAGTCCTTTCCCGCGTACTTGGGGGCCGTGCCATGGGTGGCCTCGAACATCGCCACGCTGTCAGACAGGTTGGCACCCGGGGCGATGCCGATGCCGCCCACCTGCGCCGCCAATGCGTCGGAGATGTAGTCGCCATTCAGGTTCAGCGTGGCGATCACGCTGTACTCGGCCGGGCGCAGCAGGATCTGCTGCAGGAAGGCGTCGGCGATGCTGTCTTTGATGGTGATGTCCTTGCCGGTGCGGGGATTCTTGATGCGCATCCACGGGCCGCCGTCGATCAGCTGCGCCCCAAATTCCTGGGCTGCCAGTTCATAGCCCCAGTCACGAAAGCCCCCTTCGGTGAACTTCATGATGTTGCCCTTGTGCACCAGGGTCACGCTGGGCCGGTCATTGTCGATGGCGTACTGGATGGCTTTGCGCACCAGGCGCTGCGTGCCCTCGCGAGACACCGGCTTGACCCCGATGCCCGACGTCTCAGGAAAGCGGATCTTCTTGACGCCGAACTCCTCCTGCAAGAACTTGATGAGCTTCTTGGCCTTGTCCGACTCGGCCTCAAACTCGATGCCGGCATAGATGTCCTCGGAGTTCTCGCGAAAGATGACCATGTTGGTCTTCTCGGGCTCACGCACCGGCGAAGGCACGCCCTTGAAGTAGCGCACTGGGCGCAGGCAGACGTACAGGTCCAGCTCCTGGCGCAGCGCCACGTTCAGCGAACGGATGCCGCCGCCCACGGGCGTGGTGAGCGGCCCCTTGATGGAAACCACATAGTCGCGCACAGCGTGCAGCGTCTCCTCGGGCAGCCACACGTCGGGGCCATAGACCTTGGTGGACTTCTCGCCGGCATACACCTCCATCCAGTGGATCTTGCGCTGCCCGCCATAAGACTTTGCCACCGCCGCATCCACCACCTTGAGCATCACGGGCGTGATGTCCATGCCCGTGCCATCGCCCTCGATGAACGGGATGATGGGCTGGTGGGGCACGTTCAGCGACATGTCGGCGTTGACGGTGATCTTCTGGCCCTGGGGCGGAATCTGGATGTGCTGGTAGCTGGTCATGAAGAAGGTCTCCTGTAGGTGCGTGCGCAAGGCGGCGGGCTGCTCGCGCAGGAACGGGGCCCAAAGATTCTAGGGCAAGGCTGCAGGGGTGGCCCGCCCCGCAGCGCATGTCGGCCCGGCATGATGACCCGCGAAGGGGCGCTGTCAACGCGCGCTCCGGGAAGCCGTTGAGACAGGGCGTGCAACAGGCTCCGCGGCCGACGCACGCATCCGTGCCATGCGGCCTGGCCGCCTGGCGTATACCGGTATACCGACCCTTCCAAGGAATTGGCACATATGAAAAAACTCCTCGCTATCCTGGCCGGCGGTCTGCTCGCAACGGGGGCCTTCGCGCAAGCGACCCCTGCCACGCCCGCAGTTCCCGCCACCCCGGCCGTTGTGGCCGCCCCCGACACGGCCGCCCCTGCGGCCGCCGCACCGGCTCCGGCCGCCGCGCCCAAACCCGCCAAGCTGCGCAATCACCACGCCAAGGCGCCCGCCAAGCACAAGAGCGCCAAGGTCGCCAAGAAGACCGCCAAGCGAAGCAAGACGGCCGCCTGATCGCCGCGGCCACTGCTGAACAGCCCGCTTCGGCGGGCTTTTTGTTGCCTGCTACGCTCGGGGTTCCGCATTGCCCCTGCCAACCCATGTCTTCCATGCCCATGTTTTCGCTCACCGCACCTGCCATGCCCATCGCGCGCTTGCTGCGCAGCTTTCTGTCTCCCCTGCTGGCATACGGCGTGGCCTTAGGCCTGTGCGCAGCCGCAGCGGCGCAGGGTGTTCCGCAAATGAACCTGCCGCGCGTGGAGTTGCAGGCCGGCATGCACCGCATCGACGCCCAGGTCGCCACCGCGCCGCAGGAGCGCCAAGTCGGCCTGATGCACCGCCGCGACATGCCCATGCACGAGGGCATGCTGTTCGTCTTCGAGCAGCCGGCCACGCAATGCTTCTGGATGCGCAATACGCTGCTGCCGCTCACCGCGGCCTTCGTGGCCGACGACGGCACCATCGTGAACCTGGTGGACATGCAGCCGCTGTCCGAAGAATCGCACTGCTCCAAGCGGCCGGTGCGCTTCGTGCTGGAGATGAACCAGGGCTGGTTCGCCAAGCGCGGGCTGAAGGCGGGCAGCAAGCTCAGCGGAAGGCCGTTTGCGCAGCGGTAGAGCGCTATTTATTCAGGAGCTGGCAGCGCTTTCGCCGCAAGGATTTCATGAAATATTTACCTTGAAACCATTGCGTATCAAGCGCGAACAGCTTCATTTTTTATAGCATCCCGTCCGCGATTGCGAGGTTCCACCCCACCCAAAGGGCGTGCAAAAAAAACCGGCCTCCCCTTGCGGAAAGGCCGGTGACGGCCAGGTGCCAACGGCCGGGATGACGCCCGGCCGGTGCTCCGTCAGGCGAGCGCTGCGATGGCCGCGTTGAACGTGGCGCTGGGGCGCATCACGGCGTCCAGCTTGGACAGATCGGGCAGGTAGTAGCCACCGATGTCGGCGGGCTTGCCCTGCACCACGCGCAGTTCCTCGACGATCTTGGCCTCGTTATCGGCCAGGGTCTTGGCCAACGGAGCGAACTTGGCGGCCAGCGCGGCGTCCTCGGACTGCGCGGCCAGGGCCTGGGCCCAGTACAGCGACAGATAGAACTGGCTGCCGCGGTTGTCGATCTCGCCCACCTTGCGCGAGGGCGACTTGTTCTCGTCCAGCAGCTTGCCGGTAGCCTGGTCCAGCGTCTTGGCCAGCAGCTTGGCGCGGGCGTTGTTTTCCTTCAGGCCCAGGTCTTCCAGCGACACGGCCAGCGCCAGGAATTCCCCCAGCGAGTCCCAGCGCAGGTAGTTCTCTTCGACCAGCTGCTGCACGTGCTTGGGAGCGGAGCCGCCCGCGCCCGTCTCGTACATGCCGCCGCCGGCCATCAGTGGCACGATGGACAGCATCTTGGCGGAGGTGCCCAGTTCCATGATCGGGAACAGGTCGGTCAGGTAGTCACGCAGGATGTTGCCGGTCACCGAGATGGTGTCCAGGCCACGCGCCACGCGCTCCAGCGTGAAGCGCATTGCACGCACCTGGCTCATGATCTGGATGTTCAGGCCGGTAGTGTCGTGGTCCTTCAGGTACTTCTCGACCTTCTTGATCAGCTCGTTCTCGTGCGGGCGATAGGGGTCCAGCCAGAACACGGCGGGCATGCCGGAGTTGCGCGCGCGGGTCACGGCCAGCTTCACCCAGTCGCGGATCGGAGCGTCCTTGACCTGGCACATACGCCAGATGTCGCCGGTTTCCACGTTCTGCGACAGCAGCACTTCACCCGTGGCGATGTCCACGATGTTGGCCACGCCGTCTTCGGCGATCTCGAAGGTCTTGTCGTGCGAGCCGTATTCCTCGGCCTTCTGCGCCATCAGGCCCACGTTGGGCACGGTGCCCATGGTGCGCGGGTCGAAGTTGCCGTGCCACTTGCAGAAGTTGATCATCTCCTGGTAGATACGGGCGAAGGTCGACTCGGGCATCACGGCCTTGCAGTCGTAAGGCTTGCCGTCGGCGCCCCACATCTTGCCGCCCTGGCGGATCATGGCGGGCATGGAGGCGTCCACGATGATGTCGTTGGGCGAGTGGAAGTTGGTGATGCCCTTGGCGGAGTCCACCATGGCCAGCGCCGGACGGTGCTCCTGGCAGGCGTGCAGGTCGCGGATGATCTCTTCGCGCTTGGAGGCCGGCAGCGTCTCGATCTTCTCGTACAACGTGGCCATGCCGTTGTTGACGTTGATGCCCAGCTCGTCAAACAGCGCGCCGTGCTTCTCGAAGGCTTCCTTGTAGTAGATCTTCACGCAGTGACCGAACACGATCGGGTGCGAGACCTTCATCATCGTGGCCTTCACGTGCAGCGAGAACAGGATGCCGGCTTCCTTGCAGTCGGCCAGTTCCTTCTCGTAGAAGGCGCACAGGGCCTTCTTGCTCATGAACATGGAGTCGATGATCTCGCCGTCCTTGAGCGCGACCTTTTCCTTCAGCACGACGGTCTTGCCGGACTTCGTCTCCAGCACCATCTTTACGTCGCGGGCCTTGTCCAGGGTCAGGGACTTTTCGCCATGATAGAAGTCGCCCTCGTGCATGTGGGACACATGCGTCTGCGACCACTGCTTCCACTCGCCCATGGAGTGCGGGTGCTTCTTGGCGTAGTTCTTCACCGCAGCAGGCGCGCGGCGGTCGGAGTTGCCCTCGCGCAGCACCGGGTTCACGGACGAGCCCAGGCATTTGCCATAGCGGGCCTTGATGGCCTTTTCCTCGTCGGTGGTGGGGTTCTCGGGGTAGTCGGGAAGGTTGTAGCCCTTGCCTTGGAGTTCCTTGATGGCGGCGATCAACTGCGCCACAGACGCACTGATATTGGGCAGCTTGATGATGTTGACGTCGGGCTCGAGCGTCTTCTTGCCCAGTTCAGCCAGCGTATTGGGTACGCGCTGCTCGGGCGTCAGGAAGTCTGGGAACTCACCCAGGACGCGCGCCGCCACGGAGATGTCGCTCTCGGCCACTTCGATACCGGCCACCGACGCGAAGCTGCGCACGATGGGCAGGAAGGAGGCCGTGGCCAGGCGGGGAGCCTCGTCGGTCAGGGTATAGATGATGGTGGGTTTCTGGGTGCTCATCTCGTCTCTCAGGTAAACAAAACAGAGGTTTTGCGCCGCCGGTCCGCGGCCTCGCGCGCAGTCATCCGATGTGACAGTCCGGATTGTGCGCGAGTCGTTGCGCGGAAATCGTGTAATTTGCAATCGAATATCGCATTGCAAAAAATTGACAGGGGAACTGGCACTTTTTTTTGCAAGTCTTCTACAAGACTGTCGTCCCGCTGCCAAATTACCCAGTGAGGCCGTACCCAGTGAGGCCGCCACCCGGCCCATCAAGCCAGACAAAAAAACGGCCCGCAGATTCCTCTGCGGGCCGTTTGTCTTTGGGTCGCTCAACGCCGCAGGGCGCGGCGTGCGCTTTCGGCTCAGGCGAAGTTGGCTTCGGCGAACTTCCAGTTCACCAGCTTGTCCAGGAAGGTCTCGACGAACTTGGGACGCAGGTTACGGTAGTCGATGTAATAGGCGTGTTCCCATACGTCCACCGTCAGCAGCGCCTTGTCGGCCGTCGTCAGCGGAGTGCCGGCGGCACCGGTGTTCACGATGTCCACCGTACCGTCGGCCTTCTTGACCAGCCAGGTCCAGCCGGAGCCGAAGTTGCCCACGGCGCTCTTCACGAACGCTTCCTTGAACGCGGCGTAGCTGCCCCACTTGGCATGGATCGCCTGGGCCAGCGCGCCGCTGGGCTCGCCACCGCCGTTGGGGGCCATGCAGTTCCAGAAGAAGGTGTGGTTCCAGATCTGCGCGGCGTTGTTGTAGATACCGCCGGACGACTTTTTGACGATCTCCTCCAGCGTCATGTTCTCGAACTCGGTGCCCTTTTGCAGGTTGTTCAGGTTCACCACGTAGGCGTTGTGGTGCTTGCCGTGGTGGTATTCCAGCGTTTCCTGGCTGTAGTGCGGGGCCAGGGCATCAATCGCGTAGGGCAGCGGAGGCAGGGTATGTTCCATGGTCAAGTCCTTCGTGGGTTGGGATGGGGGAGATCGCGGCCACCAGGGCGCGGCGAAGCAACGGGCATTGTAGGAAAGTAATAGCACTCGCCGCTGTAGGCGGGCGGCGACTCCTGCCCTCTGGTACGGGATTGACCCGCGCCGCGTTCACAGCAAGCGGCGCTGCGATACCGTCAGGTCCAGTTCACCCTCGGCCAACTGGGCATGCACGGCGTCGCCCAGGCGCACCTGGGCGGGGCGCGTCACGGGTTGCCCCTGCGCATCGGTCAGCAAGGCATAGCCGCGCTGCAGCACCAGGCGCGGATCCAGCAGTTGCAGACGCAGCGCCGCGCGCTCCAGGCGCTCTCTGCGCTGCACCAGGCTGCGCTGCACGATTTGAGGGAAATGACCCTGCAGCGCTTGCCCCGCATGCGCAAGCCGCTGCGTTTTCAATAGCAAACCGTGGCGCAGGCGCTGTTCCAGGCCGCTCAGCCGCAGTTGCTGCCGCCCCACGAAACCCGAGGGCCGGCCCAGCCGCTGGGCCGCCTGATCCAGCCGTTGGTGCCGCAGGTCCACCTGGCGCTGTACGCCGTCGGCCAGCCGTTGCGCCAGCAGGTCGAGTGCCCCCAGCCACACGGCACGCGGCTGTGCCACCAACTCGGCGGCGGCCGTGGGCGTGGGCGCGCGCAGGTCGGCGCAGAAGTCGGCGATGGTGAAGTCGGTCTCATGCCCCACACCGCTGACCAGCGGCACCGGGCTCTGCACGATGGCGCGGGCCACGCGCTCGTCATTGAACGCCCACAGGTCTTCGATGGAGCCACCGCCGCGCACCAGCAGGATCACATCGATGGCTGGCGGCGCCCCGGCATTCATAGCCAAATCACCGCCCAGCGCCCGCCCCTCCTGCGCAAGCAGATACATTTTTGATAGCGCTTCGGCAATCGATGCGGGCGCCTGCGCCCCCTGCACGAGGGCCGGCACCAGCACCACGGGAATGTGCGGCACGCGCCGGCGCAGTGCCGTCACCACGTCATGCAGTGCCGCAGCGCCCGGCGACGTGACCACGCCGATGCCGCGCGGCATGGCCGGCAGCGCGCGCTTGCGCGCCGCGTCGAACAGGCCCTCGGCCTCCAGTTGCGCCTTGAGGCGCATGAACTGCTCGAACAGCGCCCCCTGCCCCGCGCGCTGCAGGCTGTCGACGATGAGCTGCAGGTCGCCGCGTGCCTCGTACACGCCCAGCCGGCCGCGCACTTCGACCAGTTCGCCGTCGCGCGGGGTGAAATCCAGCACGCCCGCCGCACGGCGGAACATGGCGCAGCGGATCTGACCATTTCCATCCTTCAGCGTGAAGTAGCAGTGCCCGCTGGACGCGCGCGAGAAGCCCGTAATCTCCCCGCGCACCGCGACAGGATTGAACCGCGCCTCCAGCGCATCAGCAATGGCGCGGCATAACGCGCCAACCTCCCAGATTCGCGGCGCCACGCCTGTATCTGCACGCTCAAACACAGGCCGCTCCACGCTTGTACGCGCACCGGGCCGGTGCACTAGTCCACAGATCCGGGCATCCGGCGCCACGGCGGAAGGCCATGCGCCAACCCGGCCCCATACCACAAGAGTACGTGCAACCCGTTGATTTCAAAGGTTTTTTTGATGCGCAGTTTTTCATCAAACTAAGCAAACCACGTAACGGCGCCGCTTCGCGACGGGTATGCACGTGGTTTCCCACAAAGTTATCCACAGAAAATGTGAGTCTCCCGGGCGACTCTACGTGCCCCGGCCCTGTGCTCCGAAAGGCGGTGGCGTAAAGCAGACGATGCGCCCAAAGGCCGGGTTGGAAGGTGCGCCATAATCCCCGCTGCTTTTTACGTGAGCGGAGTGAGAATTGCTGTCGATCATACAAGCCGCGGGCTGGCCGATCTGGCCCCTGATTGCCTGTTCCATCCTGGCGCTGGCGCTGGTTTTTGAGCGCTTCGTCGCACTGAAGACCGCCCGTGTGGCCCCCCCGAAGCTGCTGGACGAGGCCATCTCGGTCTCCTCCAAGTCCATTCCCTCGCCCGACGTGGTGAACCAGCTGGCGCAGAACTCGGCCCTGGGCGAAGTGCTGGCCAGCGGCCTGCGCACGCTCAACAGCAACCCCCAGAGCACCGAGGCCGATGTGCGCGCCGCCATGGAGGGCGCGGGCCGCGCCGTCGCCCACCGGCTGGAGAAGTACCTCAACGCCCTGGCCACCATCGCCTCGGCCGCACCGCTGCTGGGCCTGCTGGGCACGGTGATCGGCATGATTGAGATCTTCGGCTCCCAGGCCGGCACGGGCGCCGTGGGTGCGACCGGCGGCGGCAACCCCGCGCAACTGGCGCACGGCATCTCCATTGCGCTGTACAACACCGCCTTCGGCCTGATCGTGGCCATCCCGGCGCTGATCTTCTGGCGCTACTTCCGCAGCCGCGTGGACGCCTACCTGCTGACGCTGGAACTGGCGTCCGAGCAATTCGTGCGGCACATCAACCGCCTGCGCAAGTGAGCGGCGCCAGCGCACAGAGGCACGTTTCGCCATGAACTTTCGCCCCCGCCAAAAGGAAGAGCCGGAGATCAACCTGATCCCCTTCATCGACGTGCTGTTGGTGATCCTCATCTTCCTGATGCTGACCACCACCTACAGCAAGTTCACCGAGCTGCAGCTCACCCTGCCCGTAGCGGACGCTCAGCAGTTGCGCGACCACCCCAAGGAAGTCATCGTGGCCGTGGCCGCCGACGGACGCTACGCCATCAACAAGACCACGCTGGAGGGCCGGCAGGTCGACCAGGTGGCGCGTGCGCTGGCCGATGCCGCCACTGCGGGGCCGAACAGCGTGGTCATCATCAGCGCCGACGCATCGGCCCCCCACCAGTCCGTGGTCACGGTGATGGAGGCCGCGCGCCGCGTGGGCCTGTCGCAGATCACCTTTGCCACCCAGTCGTCGGCCACGGCCGGCAAGTAAGCCTGCGCCGATGGCCACGCCCGGCCGCCCGTCCCCCCTGGCCGAGCGGCTGCGCGGCGCCTGGCAGCAACGTGGCGCGCTGGCCCTGGCGCTGTGGCCGCTGTCGCTGCTGTACGGCGTGCTCACGGCGCTGCGCCGCGCGCTCTATCGCACGGGTCTGCTGCGCAGCGAGCGGCTGCCCGTGCCCGTCATCGTGGTCGGCAACGTGATCGCCGGCGGCGCCGGCAAAACGCCCGTGACCCTGGCCGTGGTGCGCCACCTGCAGGCCCGCGGCTGGCGGCCGGGCGTCATCTCGCGGGGATACGGCCGCGCCACCGCAGACTGCCGCGAAGTGCTGCCCGCCAGCAGCGCGGCCGAGGTGGGCGACGAGCCGCTGCTCATCGCCCGCGCCAGCGGCGCCCCGGTCTTCGTGGCGCGCAGGCGTGCCCAGGCAGGGCGCGCGCTGCTGGCCGCCCACCCCGCCACCAACATCCTGGTTTGCGACGACGGCCTGCAGCACCTGGCCCTGGCGCGCGACCTGGAAGTCTGCGTCTTCAACGACGAAGGCGCCGGCAACGGCTGGCTGTTGCCTGCCGGCCCGCTGCGCGAGCCCTGGCCGCGCGCGGTGGACTTGGTGCTCCACGCCGGCTCCTCGCCCGGTGGGGTCGCGCCGCAATTCGCGCTGTTACGTGAACTCGCCGCCCATGCCGTGAATGCCAGCGGGCAGCACCTGCCGCTGGAGCAATTGCGGGGCGAACCGTTGCACGCACTCGCGGCGATCGCGCGGCCGCACGACTTTTTTGCGATGCTGCACGCGAGGGGCCTCCAGCCCGAGAGCGAGGAAGCACTGCCCGATCACTATGATTTTTCTAGCTGGCAGCGCCCGCCGGATAAGCGCTTACGGCTGATTTGTACCGAAAAAGACGCCGTCAAGCTCTGGCCCACGCACCCGGACGCGCTGGCCGTGCCGCTGGCCGTGCGGATCCCGCCGGCCTTCTTCGACGCGCTCGACGCCCGCCTGGCGTCGCTATCATCGTCCGGCCATTGAGGAACACCATGGATCCCAAACTGCTTGAACTGCTGGTCTGCCCCGTCACCAAGGGCCCGCTGACCTACGACCGCGAACGCCAAGAACTCATCTCGCGCAGCGCACGGCTGGCCTATCCCGTGCGCGACGGCATTCCCGTGCTGCTGGAAAACGAGGCCCGCCCCTTGAGCGACGAGGAGCTGGAACAGTGAGTCGCGCCGCACCGTTCACGGTGCTGATACCGGCGCGCCTGGCCTCCACCCGCCTGCCCAACAAGCCCCTGGCCGATATCGCCGGGCTGCCCATGGTGGTGCATGTGGCCCGCCGCGCCAGCCAGAGCGGCGCCCAGCGCTGCGTGGTCGCGGCGGACGACGCGCGCATCGTCCAGGCCTGCCAGGCGCATGGTGTGCAGGCTCTGCTGACGCGCGCCGACCACGCCAGCGGCAGCGATCGCCTGGCCGAGGCCTGCGAGCTGCTGGGCCTGGCGGGCGAAGACATTGTGGTGAACGTACAGGGTGACGAGCCCCTCATCGACCCACGGCTGATCGACGCCGTGGCCGCACTGCTGCATGCACGCGGCGATGCCAGCATGGGCACCGCCGCGCACGCCATCGACAGCGCGGAGGACTTTGCGAACCCCAACGTGGTGAAGGTGGTGCTGGACGCGCAGGGCCTCGCGCACTACTTCAGCCGCGCCCCCATCCCCCACGCACGCGACCACGCGCCGGGCAGCCTCTGGTGGCAGCCGGGCCAGACGGGGGTGCCCGTGGGTTTCGCACCGCTACGGCACATCGGCATCTACAGCTACCGGGCAGGCTTTCTGCGCCGGTTTCCACAGCTGCCAGCGGCGCCGACCGAGCAACTGGAAGCGCTGGAGCAGCTGCGCGCCCTCTGGCACGGCCACCGCATCGCCGTGCACGTGACCGGCAGCGCACCCGGTGCGGGCGTGGACACGCCAGCCGACCTGGAGCGCGTGCGCACCCTCCTGGGCGGCTAGCGCGGCCGTCAGCTTGGCGCATGGCCCGCGTGCTATCCTTGTTCGCAACAAGAGCACCTGTCCCGCGCTGGCGCGCCGACGGCAAGCGTGCCCGCTGATTTCAAAACACTAGAGGACATCCATGAGACTGATTCTGCTCGGCGCTCCCGGCGCCGGAAAGGGTACGCAGGCCGCGTTCATCTGCCAGAAATTCGGCATCCCCCAGATCTCCACCGGCGACATGCTGCGCGCCGCCGTCAAGGCCGGCACGCCCCTGGGCCTGCAAGCCAAGGCCGTCATGGATGCGGGCCAGCTCGTCAGCGACGACCTGATCATCAACCTGGTGAAGGAGCGTATCGCCGAGCCCGACTGTGCCCAGGGTTTCCTGTTCGACGGCTTCCCACGCACCATCCCCCAGGCAGACGCCATGAAAGCCGCGGGCGTGAAGCTCGACTATGTGCTGGAGATCGACGTGCCGTTCGACGCCATCATCGAGCGCATGAGCGGCCGCCGCTCCCACCCGGCTTCGGGCCGCACCTACCACGTGAAGTTCAACCCGCCCAAGGTCGAAGGCAAGGACGACGTGACGGGCGAGCCCCTGGTGCAGCGCGAGGACGACAAGGAAGAAACCGTCAAGAAGCGCCTGCAGGTCTACAGCGACCAGACCCGTCCGCTGGTGGACTATTACTCCAGCTGGGCCAAGACCGATCCCGCCAACGCGCCCAAGTATCGTGCCATTCAAGGCACCGGCAGCGTGGAGGAAATCACCCAGCGCGCCCTGACGGCACTGTCAAGCTGACGAACCCGCCGCCGGCGCCCGCCAACGCCCCGCAACGCGGGGCGTTGTGCTGTGTGCCCAGGCAAGCGCCTCGGCCCATGACGGTGCTTATGAATTAGCGGACTGCATCAACTCCAGCAGCAGGCTGACCCGTGCCTTCACAGGGCTCAGCCCATCCGCATCGCGCCAGGGCGTACCCGTCAGGTCCATCATCCGCCCCTGCGGGCAGCGCGAAGCCACGCGCACCTGCACCCCGGCCGCCACGGCACGCGCGAGCGCGGCCTCCAGCGCATGGTGCAGCGTGCCATTGCCGGTGGCGGCCACCACGATGCCGCGCACGCCCTTCTCCACCAGCCAGTCCACCAACGCGCCATCCGCGCTGGCGTGGCTGAGGACGATTTCCACGCGTGGCCAGGCTGCATCTGGCAGGATCGGCACCAGCGCGCCATGCGCGGGCTGTTCCACCTGCGGCGCAAGGCCGCGGGCCCAGCGCACGCGCCCCGCTTCCATCCATCCCAGAGGCCCAGCATCGCCGGAGTCGAACGCGTCCAGCCGCAGCGGGTGCACCTTGCTCACCTCGCGTGCCCCGTGCACCACGCCAGCGGCCGCCATCAGAACCCCCCGCGCTGAGGGATCGGCCGCCAGCGTGACGGCATCCAGCAGGTTCTGCGGCCCGTCCGGCGCGAGCGCCGTGGCCGGACGCATGGCACAGGTCAGTACCACCGGCTTGGCGGTGGTATCGAGCAGGTTGTGCAGCAGCCAGGCGGTTTCCTCCAGCGTATCCGTGCCGTGGGTGATGACGACGCCGGCCACGGCCGGGTCGGCCAGGTGTGCGGCGCAACGACCGGCCAGGCGCGCCCACACGTCAAAGCCCATGTCCTTGCTGTCCAGTTGCACCACCTGTTCAGCCACCAGCGCGCCGCCCGCGGCCTGCACCAGCCCGGGCACCGCGGCCAGCAATTGCTCCACGCCGATCTGCCCGGCCGTGTAGCCCACGTTCGCACCTTGCACCGCGGAAGAGCCCGCAATCGTGCCGCCGGTGCCCATAACGACGATTTTTCTTGCAGCTGCCACTTGCATCCCTCCAAAAACTGTTCAAAAATACAGATACTGGATTAAAAAACAGTAACCCACTCAACCACCGACCGCATTGGATCGCACCATGCTCGACAGTCCCAAGCTCACCGCCCGCCAGCAGCAGATCCTGGACCTGATCCAGACCGCCATCGCGCGCACCGGCGCCCCGCCCACCCGCGCCGAGATCGCGGCAGAGCTGGGTTTCAAGTCCGCCAACGCGGCCGAGGAGCACCTGCAGGCGCTGGCCCGCAAGGGCGTGATCGAACTGGTCAGCGGCACCTCGCGCGGCATCCGCCTGCGCGGCGAAACCGTGCGCAACATCAATGCGGCGCGCGGCGCCCAGTTCAACCTGCCGATACCCGGCCTGTCGCAGCTCACGCTGCCGCTGGTGGGCCGCGTGGCGGCCGGCTCGCCCATTCTCGCCCAGGAGCATGTGGACCAGACCTATACGGTGGAAGGCAGCCTGTTTGCGCACAAGCCCGACTACCTGCTCAAGGTGCGCGGCATGTCCATGCGCGACGCGGGCATCATGGACGGCGACCTGCTCGCCGTACAGGCAACGCGCGAGGCACGCAACGGGCAAATCATCGTGGCGCGCCTGGGCGATGACGTCACAGTCAAGCGCCTGCGCCGCACAGGCAGCGCCATCGAACTGCTGCCCGAGAACCCCGACTACCCGGTGATCCGCGTCGAGCCGGGCGAACCTTTCGAGATCGAAGGGCTGGCCGTGGGCCTGATACGCAACACCATGCTCATGTAGTCCGTTGAATGCAGCGCCACCGCAGGTGGCGGGCGTCTGGCAGGCGGTAGCCCGGGCATGCCCCGTAGCTGCGGCATGCCAACCCTGCGGATGCGCGCTTGACGTCCTTGGCAATCCTGCCTGTGTTCCACCTTCATGCCCTGGCATGCCGGAGTCTTCACATGGGATTTGCCCTCTTTGCCTTTGCCACCCTTTCCCGCCCCTTGCGCCGCCTGCGCCGATGGGGACTGGCCGCACGCCATATGTCGCGCGGCGCGGCACCCTCTGCCTGCACCACGCACGGACGCACCGATGCACTCCAGGGAGCGACGCCCAACGCCGGCCCTCCCGATAGCCCCGCCGTGGCAGGCATGGCGCAAGAAATTCCGGCCCGCCACCGCGCCTTTGCCATGCCTGCCGCGGATGCGGCCACGCAGCACACAGGTCTGCGGCCTGCGATCTCCACCCGTTCGCTCCCCCTGCGCGTGATCCTGCGCCATGACACCGACGACGCCTGCAAGCTCGTGATTTCCGGCCGCATGGCCGATGTGTGCGCGGAACTGGAGCGCCTGGCCCTGCGCTGACCGCGGGGCACTGCCGCGACCGCTTCTGACACTTTTCGAAGGCGTCGCGGCCACAGCGCGTTCATCGCAGGCCCGTTTCTACAATGCACGGCACTTGCAACTTCCCGCCCCCAAGCACGCCATGACCCACGAGTCCCGCCTGGGCCGCTTGCTGCAGCAACTGCTGTGGGGCCGGCGCACGGCCGCGCTGGCAACGCTGCAAACCCTGCCCGGCGCGGAATCGGTGCCATTCACAACGCCGGCGGTGTCGTTCGTTCCGTATGCCATCGACTCTACGGCCCAGGTGCTGGTATTGCATGTCAGCGCCCTCGCCGCCCATACTCGCAACCTGCGGCAATCGCCCGCGGTTTCTCTCCTGATCACGGCGCCCGAGGACGCGGCCCAGCCCGTGCATGCGCTGGAGCGCGTTGCCATCCAAGGACAAGCCGTACTGCTTGCGCCCGAGGCAGCCGCCAGCGCGCGCGCCGCCTACCTGCGGCGCTTCCCTGAGGCAGCGCCCATGACGGCGCTGGGCGACTTCCAGTTCGTGCAGATCATCCCTTCGGTGGGCCGCCACGTGGCAGGGTTTGGCGCGGCGCGGGATTTATCTGCCGAGGAGCTGAAGGCGCTGCTCACGTCTTGACGCTGGGGCGATCGGCGCCGCCAGCAGTTGGATGGCAAGGGCCGTTCCGCCCGGACGAGCGCTGGCGGCCGCTAGCCCGGTGCCCGGGAAGGCCACACCGGTCGCGGCCAGGGCCGGCTGGGTGACGGGTTGGCGGACGCTCGCCGTGCGCGCCAAAGCATGAACGGCCCCGCCCACGGCAGCCGGTGGCGGCACACCTGTCCTGCAGGCTTGCCCCGCGCGAGAGCCGCTCTCAAGACACCAGTTGCGACCAGACCTTGTCCAGCCGCTTGCCGCTGACCGGATACGGCGTGCGCAACTCCTGCGCGAAGAAGCTCACGCGCAGTTCCTCCAGCATCCAGCGGTACTCCTGCATACGGGCATCCACCTGGCCCTTGCGCTCGGCCACCAGGCGCCAATAGCGCTGCTCCAGCGGCTGCAGTTCCTTGAGCTTGGCGGCATCGCGTGCCGGGTCGGCGCGGTACTTGTCCAGGCGCGTGGCGATGGCCTTGAGGTAGCGCGCGTAGTGCTGCAGCTGCGCCCAGGGCGCGGCGGCGATGAACTGCTTGGGCATCAGGCGCTGCAGCTGCTGTGACGCGTCGGCCGTGGCCTCGGGAGCATTCTTGGTGTCTTTGATCTTGCGCTGCGTGGCGGCGTATTCGATGAGGATGGCCGCCGCCATGCGCGCCACCTCGTTGGCGATCAGCGTGAGGCGCCCGCGCCCATCCTGCACGCGCTGCTTGAACTGAGCCTCGTTGCTGGGCAGCGGCTCTTGCAGGAAGGCGCGGTCGATGGCCACGTCGATGATCTGCGCGCGCAGCTCCTCCTGCGTGCCCAGCGGCATGAAGGCCACGGCCATTTTCTGCAGATCGGGGATGTTCTTTTCCAGGTACTTGAGCGCGTCCTTGATCTGCAGCGCAAACAGCCGTCGCAGGCCCACGCGGTGGCGCGCGGCGGCGACTTCGGGTTCGTCGAACACCTCGATGCCCACCGCATCGCCGTGGTCGATGAGCGCGGGGAAACCGATCAGCGTCTGGCTGCCCTTGGCGATTTCCATCAGCTCGGGCAGTTCGCCAAAGCTCCAATCCTCGTAGCGGGCATCGGCCTTGCGGGCCGCGGGCGCGCCGACGAGTGGTTCTTTTTTGATAGCTGCTGGCGCTCGATTTTCCTTGGCTTCAGATGGTTTTCCACCGGAGTCTGGCTTCTGGTGAGCGCCACCAGCTATCTTTAATGAAGCAAGCGCCTGGAACGCCCCACGTGCCTTGCTCCCCCACTCCGCCTTGAGCGCGCCCAGGTTGCGTCCCTGGCCGAGCTGGCGGCCGTGCTCATCCGTTACGCGGAAGTTCATGAACAGGTGCGGGCTGAGCATGTCCAGCTTGAAGTCCGCGCGCTTCACGTCGAGCGAGGTCTCGTCGCGCACTTGCTTGAGCAGCGTGTCGATCAAGCTGCCCTGGGCCCAACGCTCTTCCTCGGTGAACAGCGACGCCAGCCGCGCAGCACTTTCCGGCAGCGGCACGAAGCGGCTGCGCGGGCGCTGCGGCAGGCTCTTGAGCAGCGCCTGGATCTTGTCCTTGAGCATGCCGGGCACCAGCCATTCCGCACGCTCCTCGCTCACCTGGTTCAGCACGAACAGCGGCACCGTGACGGTGACCCCATCGCGCGCGTCACCGGGGCTGTGCAGGTAGCTGGCCGTGCAGTCCACGCCGCCCAGCTTCACCGTCTTGGGAAAGTTGTCGGTGGTGATGCCCGCGGCCTCATGGCGCATCAGCTCGTCGCGCTTGAGAAGCAGCAGGCCGGCGTTCTCCTTGCCGGCACTGCGGAACCACTTGTCGAACGTGGCGCCGCTGTACACGTCTTTGGGAATCTGCTGGTCGTAGAAGGCGAAGATGAGTTCGTCGTCCACCAGCACGTCCTGGCGGCGGCTCTTGTGCTCCAGCTCCTGCACCTTGCGCACCAGCTTGAGGTTAGCGCCCAAGAACGGCCAATGCGTCTCCCACTCGCCCTCGACCAGCGCCTGGCGAATGAACAGGTTGCGCGCCTCGTACGGATCCACGCGGCCATAGCTCACGCGGCGGCCGTTGTAGACCACCAGGCCGTAAAGCGTGGCGCGCTCGAGCGCGACCACGTCGGCCTGTTTCTTGGACCAATGCGGGTCCAGCAGCTGCTTCTTGAGCAGATGGCCGCCCACCTCTTCCAGCCATTGCGGTTCGATCGCCGCGATACCGCGTCCGTACAGGCGCGAGGTCTCGACCTGCTCGGCTGCGACGATCCAGCGGCCAGGCTTCTTGGACAGGTGCGCGCCCGGGTGCGGGTGGAACTTGATGCCGTGCGCGCCCAGGTAGGCCTCGCTCTCCTCGGCCTTGTAACCAATGTTGCCCAGCAGGCCCGACAGCATGGACAGGTGCACGGCCTCGTAGCCCGCGGGCTCGGTGTTCACCTGCCACTGGTGCTCCCGCACCACGGTGAGCAGCTGCGAATGGATGTCGCGCCACTCGCGCACGCGGCGGATGTTGATGTAGTTCTGGCGCAGCAACTGCTCCCACTGCCGGTTGCTGAGCTTGTGGGTGGCCTCCTCCGCATCGGCGGGGTGGAACTGTGCGAGGCGCTCCTCGCCTGCGGCCTCCGCTTGCGCGCCGCTGCTGCGCTGTGCGACGGGCAGGAAGGCCGTGTTGCGCGCTTGGGCCGCGGGGGCGGTCTGGGCCGCCATCTCCTTGCGCGTCTTGGCGACGATCTTGCCGCCGCGCGCATCCTGCAGCCACTTCCACAGGCGCAGGTAGCCGGTGAACTCGCTTTTCTCGTCATCGAACTTGGCATGCTGCTGGTCGGCCTGCTGCTGCGCCTCCAGCGGCCGGTCGCGCACGTCCTGCACGCTGAGGGCCGAGGCAATGACCAGCACCTCGGCCACGGCGCCGCGGGTGCGGGCCTCCAGGATCATGCGGCCCACGCGCGGGTCCAAGGGCAGGCGCGACAGTTCGCGGCCCATGGGCAGCAAATTGCCGCGCTCGTCCACGGCGCCCAACTCCTGCAGCAGTTGATAGCCGTCGGCGATCGCACGGCCCGAGGGCGCCTCGAGAAACGGGAAGTTCACCACGTCGCCCAGGCCCAGCGACTTCATGCGCAGGATGACGCCCGCCAGGGACGAGCGCAGGATTTCGGGGTCGGTGAAGCGGTCGCGCTGGTGGAAGTCCGTCTCGTCGTACAGGCGGATGCAGATGCCGTTGGCCACGCGGCCGCAGCGCCCGGCGCGCTGGTTGGCCGCCGCCTGGCTGATGGGCTCCACCAGCAACTGCTCCACCTTGCTACGGAAGGAATAGCGCTTCACGCGCGCCGTACCTGCGTCAATGACGTAACGGATGCCCGGCACGGTGAGCGAGGTCTCGGCCACGTTGGTGGCCAGCACGATGCGCCGTCCGGTGTGGCCGTCGAAGATGCGGTCCTGCTCGGCCTGCGACAGGCGCGAGAACAGGGGGAGTACCTCGGCGTTCCTCAGCACTGGCGAGTGCTGCAGGTGCTTGCGCAGGTGGTCCGCCGCCTCGCGGATCTCGCGCTCGCCGGGCAGGAAGACGAGGATGTCTCCGCCCTTGCCGCCCGCCCACAGCTCGTCCACGCCGTCGGCAATGGCATCGTTGAGGTCGAAGTCCTTCTTTTCTTCAAAGGGCTTGTAGCGCATCTCCACGGGATAGGTGCGCCCGGACACCATGATGACCGGCGCCGGACCGGCCTCGCCCTCGAAGTGCTTGGCGAAGCGCTCCGCGTCGATGGTGGCCGAGGTCACGACCACCTTCAAATCGGGCCGCTGCGGCAGGATCTGCTTGAGGTAGCCCAGCAGGAAGTCGATATTCAGGCTGCGCTCGTGCGCCTCGTCGATGATGAGCGTGTCGTAGGCCTTGAGCAGCGGATCGGTCTGCGTCTCTGCGAGCAGGATGCCGTCGGTCATCAGCTTGACCGAGGCGCCCTTTTGCAGCGTGTCCTGAAAGCGCACCTTGTAACCCACCACCTCGCCCAAGGGGGTGTTCAGCTCCTCGGCAATGCGCTTGGCCACGCTGCTGGCGGCAATGCGCCGCGGCTGGGTGTGGCCGATCAGGCGTCCCCGCGCGCCCTCGGGCGCGTTGCACTTGCCGCGTCCCAGGGCCAGCGCTATTTTTGGCAGCTGCGTGGTCTTGCCCGAGCCCGTCTCGCCGCAGACGATGATGACCTGGTGCTCGGCCATGGCCGCCATGATCTCGTCGCGGCGGCTGGAGACGGGGAGTTGCTCGGGAAAGGTGATCGTGAGGGGCATAGGGGCGGGAATTATCCCAGCCCCCAGGCACCCGTGCCGCACCAGGGTCAGGCGGGGAACATGGCCTCCATCTCTCGGCGCACCCGATAGGCGTGGGTGGTGGTGTCCATCTCGACATCGTCCCAGGACAATGCCTGGCCTTTTGCCACCGGGCGCACCACGCGCGCGCTGTGCGCCAGGCCCAGCGGCAGGCCCTTGATCTGCCGCGAGGTCGCAGCCGGCAGCAGCTTGCCCCAAACGGTGTAGCCGCCCTCGCCATCCAGCAGGTCGCCCGGGCGCAGGTCACGCTTGGCCGTGGCCACCACATCGGCGTTCCAGCCCTGGGGCACGCCGGTGGGCTCGCCGCGCAGCGCCACGCTGGCCACCGACATGCCCACCTCCAGCCCGATGAGGTGCCAGCGCTTGTACAGCGTGAAGTAGCGGCCCGTGGGGTCGGTGTGGGCGTTGTATTCCTCGAAACAGTGGCGGATGTAGTCAGTCTCGCCTTCCACCGTGACCCACACGCCCATGCGGATGTCGTAGGGGATCCGGCGGCCGTCCTTCTCCAGCGACGAGATCACTTCCACCATGCCTTTTTTCTCTAGCACTCCGCCCTCGCCCACCGGGCGCGTGACGTAGGGAATGTCCTCCACACTGGCGGGCGGGTATTGCAGGCCATTGCTCGGCACGGCCAGGCCCGTGGCGTTGGAGACGGCCGTGCTCTCGATGCTGGGCTTGGACCCGTCCAGGAAGCTGTTGAACATCTTGGGGTTCAGGCCGCCACGCTGCGCCTGCTCGGGCGTCAGGCCGTAGTAGCCCCACACCGTCTCGGGCGTGGATTCGCAGAAATGCGGCAGCCACTTGTGCCCGCGCCCGGCCGCCACCACCGGAAAGCCGCAGGTGCGGGCCCAGTCCACCAGCTCGCAGATCATGGCGGGCTGATCGCCATAGGCCAGCGAATAGACCACGCCCGCGGCCAGGGCCTTGCGCGCCAGCAGCGGGCCGCAGAAAGCGTCGGCCTCCACGGTCACGTTCACCACATGCTTGCCGTGGGCGAAGGCGTCG
Organism: Diaphorobacter sp. C33; assembly: GCF_030503915.1. Lineage (NCBI taxonomy): Bacteria > Pseudomonadati > Pseudomonadota > Betaproteobacteria > Burkholderiales > Comamonadaceae > Diaphorobacter > Diaphorobacter sp. C33. The sequence continues at coordinate 851,099 of NZ_CP129980.1, read as the reverse complement.
AGAATGTGGTCCACCGCAGCCAGCGGGTTGCCCGTGCATTCGACGATCAGCTCGATCTGCGGGTGGCGCACCAGGGCCTGCCAGTCCTCGGTGATCCAGGTCGTGCCCTGCTCCAGCGCCTGCTGGGCAGACGCGGCCTCCGACTGCTCGGGCGCCCATCCCACGCGCGCCAGGCTGGCGCGGGCGTTGGCCGGCGACAGATCGGCAATGCCCACCAGGTGCACGCCCGGCATGCGCGGCACCTGCGCCAGGTACATGGCGCCGAACTTGCCCGCGCCGATCAGCCCAATGCGGATGGGACGCCCTTGCCGGGCACGCTGCAGCAGTTTCTGGTGAAGGTTCATGGGTATGGCAAACGATGGAAGTGCGCCGCTGCGGCGCGAAACCCCGGCGCCTGCTGGCGCGCGGGCCGGTGGGAATCCCACGGCCACCGTAGCGCAGGGTACGCCCCACGTCTCTTGGGATACGCCCTAGGCCGGGACACCGCCCCAGTACCCCACCGCCTGCAAGGCATTGAAAAGGACCGTTATCCTGCGCACGCTCTCGGCCGGCGGGGCGCAACCCCTGTCGCCGCGACCACCCCCACGCCGGCCCCATACGCCGGTGCTGCTTTCTTCTTTGCATCTCCGGCTTTCCATGGTGTCTCTTGCTGCGTTGGTGATTCCGCTGCTGGCGGTCTGGCTCTGGGGGCCCGTGCGCGGCATGTCGCGCCAGGCGCGCCTGGTGGCCATTGCGCTGACCGCCCTGCTGGGCGTTACTCCGGCCCTGCTGCTCAAGCTCTTGCAGGCCGGCGCGATGGATTACGCCACCCTGGCCTATCTGCAGGTGCCCGGCGGCTGGGTGTTGGGCACGCTGGTGCTGATCCTTGCCTTTCTTCTGGCGCGTGATGGCGCGTGGCTCGCGGCGCGGGCCGCCGCGCTCATGGGCGGGGGCGACACATGGCACCTGCGACTGCGCGGCAGGCGGTTGACCGGCACCGCCGTGGTACTGGCGCTGGGCGCGGCGGGCTTTGGCACGGCGCAGGGCCTGCAGCCGCCCACGGTGCGTGAACAGGTGGTGCACCTGCCGCAATTGCCCGAGGCCCTGGATGGCCTGCGTGTGGCCGTGCTGGCGGATATCCACGCGAGCCCCATCAACCATACCGCCTACGTGCAGAGCGTGGTGGAGCGCACCCACGCGGCGCGGCCCGACCTGATCGTCCTGCCCGGTGACCTGGTGGATGGCGACGTAGGCAGCAGCGCCGCCTTCGTGGCTCCACTGGCGCAACTGCGCGCACCGCACGGCGTATGGGCCGCGCCCGGCAACCATGAGTACTACGGCGGCTACAACGCCTGGATGGCGGAATTTCGCCGCCTGGGCCTGGGCGTCTTGGCCAACCAGACCCAGGTGCTGCAGGTGAATGGCGCGCGTCTGGCACTGTCCGGCGTGGGCGACCCGGTCTACGGCCGCACCTCTCACCACAATGCCGACCCGCGCGTGCCCGAGGGCGTGCCCCCCGATGTACCCGCGGTGGCCCGGCAGGCGCGCGCGGCGCAGGCCGACTTCCACCTGCTGCTGGCGCACCAGCCCAAGCTCGCGCGCGACAACGCCGCGCACGGCGTGGACCTGCAGGTCTCGGGCCACACGCACGGCGGGCTGATCAGCGGCATGGACCGCTGGCTGGTCGCTCCGTTCAACAACGGTTTCGTGCGCGGGCAATACGACGTGGACGGCATGCGCCTGTTTGTGAGCGCGGGCGCGGGCCTGTGGGCCGGCTTCGCAGTGCGGCTGGGCGTGCAGCCCCATATCGACCTGTTGGTGCTGCGCCGTGGCACAGCGTCGTAAGACCGCGCGACGGCCCGGCGCCGTCGAATACTGAATAAGTCGGCACGAGGGTACGCCCTGGGCTGCGAGGGGACGCACCTCGCACGCAAAGCCCCGCCATCACCATCGCGACCGTTTTGCAACGCGGCAGGCCGCAGAAAAGGTGGCGCTCACGACACGCGAGGGAACGTGTTCCGCATTGCCTCAGCGCAGCACGGTGAAGTAGCGCTCCAGCGCCTCGCGCTCGGTGCGCGTGCGGTTGACGGGTGCGCCCGCGTCTTCCCAGCCCAGCGCCATGCCGCAGACGACCACCTCGCTGGCCTGCAGGCCCAGCGCGTCGCGCACGACCTGCGGGTAGCTCGCCAGCGCACCAATGGCACAGCTGGCCAGCCCCTGGGACTGCGCGGCCAGCATCAGTCCGTGCAGGCACATGCCCAGGTCCATGAAGCCACCTGCGCCGAACCCGCGGTCAATGGTGACGATCAGCGCCACGGGCGCATCGAAGAAGCGGTAGTTGCGCTCGAACTGTGCGGCCCGACCCGCGCCATCGCCGCGCGCCACACCCAGCGCCCCGTACAGCGCCTGCGCGGCTGCCACCTGGCGTTTGCGCAATGCCAGCGGCATGGGGCGGGGGAAATAGCCATAGTCCTCGGCCTCAGGCACCTGGTCGCGCCACGCCTGGCACAGCGCGGCACTCAGGCGTTCGCGCACCGCGCCCTCCACGGCCCAGAAGCGACCCGGCTGCAGATTGGCCCCGCTGGGCGCCAGCCGCGCCGCAGCCAGCAACCGCTCCAGCAGCGCGAGGGGCACGGGCCGCGGCAGGAAGGCGCGCACGGAATGGCGCGCCTGCGCCAGCGTCTCGAAGACGTCCTGCGCCACAGGCATCGTCAGGGGTTTGGTCATTCTCACTCCGGCATTTCCACCCAGGTGGCCGCACCCAGGCCACCCGCACCCGCAATGCACGCCATGCCGCGCAGCGCGCGGTCGGTGCGGTCGGCACCCTGCCGCTGCGCCATCTGCGCCAGCACGCGCACCAGCGCAATGGCGCCCGATGCACCGATGGGGTGCCCGCGCGCCAGGCCACCCCCGCCCCGGTTGATGGCACCGAGCGGCAAGCCCAGCGCATTGCAGAACGCCAGGCCCTGCGCCGCAAAGGCGTCGTGCAGTTCCAGCGCCTCCAGCGCCGCCCAATCCCAGCCACAGCGTTGCTGCGCGGCGCGTGCCACGTCGACGGCGCAGAGCATGGGCGACTCGGGCGCGCCACCCACGCTGACGCTGCCGCGCCACTGCGCACGCGGCCGCACGCCCCAGCGCGCGCAGGCCGAGGGCGTGGCCAACAGCAGCAGGGCCGCGCCGTCCGCCTTGGGCGACACGGCGACGGTGCTGAGGCTGCAATCCTGGCCGTCCACCGATTGACCGCTGGCCACCGCAGGCATGCGCGCCACACGCGCGGCGCTCAACAGGCGCGGGTAGGCGTCGTGCGCCAACCCCCGCAGCGGCACGATTTCATGGGCCATGGCAGCGCGCGCCGCCACGCTGCGCGCGTGGCTGGCCATGGCGTACGCATCCTGCGCGTGGCGCGTGAGCCCCAGGCGCCGCGCGCCGTCCAGCGCGGCCAGCAGCATGTCGGGGTCGCGCTCGGGCCAGGGCGTGAAGGGTGGCCGGTCATAGGGCTCCGGTGCCTCCTCCGCCTGCAGAGGCCGATGCATGCGCAGGGGTGCGCGGCTCCACGCCTCGGCCCCGCCGGCAACCACGACATCGGCCTGGCCCAGCGCCAGCAGACCGCAGGCATGGGTGACGGCATCCAGCCCCGCGCAGCACTGGCTGTCCAGCGTCACGGCGGGAATGCCCTCGGGGAGGCCGGCCGCCAGCGCCAGCATGCGGGCGGGGTTGCCCCCGGCGCCCAGGGCGTTGCCCAGCACCACGGCATCGACGGCCTCGGCCGGCAACTCGGCATCCGCCAGCATGCGCGCCACCAGCGGCGCCGCCAGATCGTGCGGCTGGCAGGCCGCGAGCACCCCGCCGACCGGCGCCACCGGCGTGCGCGCCCAGGCCAATATGGGAATAGCGTTCACCGCCAGCGCTCCAGCGAGGGCGACGGTGCCTGCAGCGCGCGGGCGATGGCTGTGTGGTCGGTCTTGCCGCTGGGCGTCTGCGGCCAGTCGCCCACCCACACCCACCAGTGGCGCGGCGCCTTGTAAGGCTCCAACACCGCGCGACACCAGGCCGCCAGCTCCAGCGCGCCGGGTGGCGGCGCGTCGCCCTGCCACTGCAGCACCGCCTGCACACGCAGGCCGCGCAGGCCGTCGGCCACACCCTGCAGGCTGGCCTGCGCCACCTGTGGGTGGGCCAGCAGGCGCGCTTCCACTTCCTCGGGGAACAGGTTCTTGCCTTGGGTGACGAGCATGCGGTTCTCGCGCCCGCACAGGTGCAGCAAACCGCTGTCGTCCACGTAACCCATGTCGCGCACCGAGAGCCAGTCGCCCTCGCGCAGGGCGGCGGTGCCGTCCGCGGCGTTCACGTAATCCATGAACAGCATGGGACTGCGCACCCAGATCAGCCCCGGCACGCCCTGCGGCAGCGCGCCGCTGCGGGGATCGGGGCCGATGTGCAGGTCCACGTTGCTGAACGGCCGGCCCACGGCCTGGGCCGGTGCGCCCGGCTCTGCATCCATCCAGGCGACGTAGCTGGCCTCGGATGCACCGTAGAACTCCACGATGCGTGCGCTCGGGAACAACCGGCGCAGTGCGGGTGTGCGCTCGCGCAGCCAGCGCGCGCCGCTGATCAGCACCAGCTCCACCCCCTCGATAGGTGCCAGCTGCCGCCGCTCGGCCCACTGCAGCATCAGCACAAGCTGGCTGGGCACCGCCACCAGCAAGGGCGCGCCGCCCGCGCGCAGGGTGTCCAGCGCGCGCGGCGCAGAAAAGCGCTCCTGCAGCACCGCGCCAGCGCCCGTCCACAGGCCCAGCAGCGCGCCGAACAGGAACAGCGAATGCGACATGCGGCCCGGCGCCAGCACGCGCGTGGCCGCCGCGACACCAAAGTCCTGCAGGCTGACGCGAAAGCTCTCCACCCAGGAGCGGTGGTGGCGCATGAAGCCCTTGGGCAGGCCCGTGCTGCCCGAGGTGAAGCCCACGTAGAACGGCGACTGCGGCGTGGCCGCTGCCGGGGCTCCGGAGCCCAGAGGCAGCCGCCGGGCAACCGCCCGGGCCACACCCGCCGGCCACTGGGGATCGCCCATCGCCGCGCAGCGCCCACTGGCGATCACGCCTAGGAATTCCACCACCCCCTCCAGCGTGCCGGCATCACCGGGCAGCAGCACGGTGGCCGGCGCGCCTTGCGCATCCCAGTAGCGCGCCCGCGTCTGCACACGGTCGTGCAGCGTCGCGAAGTCCCACTGGGTGGTTTCATTGGCCAGCGCCAGGGAGTGCGGCCGCGTGCGGGCCCAGTGCGCCAGGGGGCCATGTACCCACTCGAACAGCTCAGGCAGCGCATCGCCCGTCAGCAGTTGCGGCAGGGGCGCCAGCGCCTGCCGCTTGCAAGGGTGGGTGTTCAACGTTCGCGCCCACCAAACGGCCAGTCTGGCAGCGCCTTGGCCACGGTATGCACCACCACCGCGCAGAGCGCGCACTTGACCAGGTCACCGGGCACGAAGACCAGGTCCGCCAGAAAGGCCTTGTCCAGCGGCATCTGCGCCAGCAGCACGAGGCCGGCAATGCCCATGGCATGCAGGAAGACCAGCCCGCCAAGCACGGAAGCGATGAACGCGCTCGCGGCCGTGCGCAGCGGCGTGCCCTGCGGCAGTGTGCGCATCAGCGCGCCTGTCACCCCTGCCGCCAGAGCGTAGCCCACAAGGTAGCCGGCCGACGGCGCCATGAACACCCCCAGGCCGCCCCGCCCGCCCGACAGCAGCGGCAGGCCGGCCGCCACGGCCGCCAGGAACAGCAGCATGGACTGAAAGCCCCGGCGCGCGCCCAGCAGGCAGCCGGCCAGCATCACGCCCAGCGACTGCAGCGTGATCGGCACGCCCAGCGGTAGGTCGATCTTGGGAATGAGCCCCATCACGGCCATGAGCGCGGCGAACAGCGCCACCAGCGCCATGGAGTGAGAGGCTTTGCGGGATAGGGCAGCAGTCATACAACTCCTTGGGTCGACAAGAAAAACAGGAATAGTCAGCCGCCCAAACGGGCGTAGAGGGCATCGGCCACACGCTGCGCCCCCTGCAGCATCTGCACGGTGAGCGGCGCGACCAGCCGCAGGCCGCCGGCACGGCCGGTGCGCAGGCGGTGGGCTTCGTCCAGCTTCTTCCACTGCACGAAAAAATGTTCGGTGAACCGCAGCATCAGCGCCAGTTGCAGCGACACGCGCTCCGGCCGCAGGCCAAGGTGCGCCAGGGGCCGCAGCAGCGCATCCAGCACCTGCAACAAGTCCGTGGGACGCGTGCTCACGGTGAGCGCCACCCCCAGTGTGGAGGCGCAGGCCAGGCGCAGCGCGCTCACCGCCGCCACCTCGGGCCGTCCCATCCACAGGTGAAAGCCCGCCACCAGCGCCGCGGCGATGAGCACCGACACGATGAGCCGGCGCGCCACGCGCGTGGCCGGCCCCAGGCTCCACCACAACAGTGCGCACGCCACGCCCGCCGCCGCCAACGCCCCCGGCGCCGACAGCACGAACAGCAACGTGCCCAGCACCGCCATGCCGGCCAGCTTGCACCCCGCGGGCCAGCGGTGCAGCCAGGTGAGGTGTTCGCTGTAGAGGCTACCCATGGCGGTGCATCCTTCGCTCAGGCCGCGGCGCGCATACGGGCACGTGGCATGCCCGCCGCGGCGCGGGCCCGCGCCACCTGTTGGGCAACGGCGGCTTCATACGCCGCGCACACATCGTGGCCGCGGCCGTCCGCCTGCACCCGGCCTTCATGCAGCCAGACCACGCGCGGGTAGTCGCGCACATGCTCCAGCACATGGGTGGACACCACCACCTGCCGCCCGCAGGCGGCAATGTCATCGGCCAGCCGTGCCTGCCCCGGCAGGTCCAGGCTGGCGAAGGGTTCGTCCAGCAACAGCGTCCGCGGCCCGGCGAGCAGCAACGCAAGCCAACAAACGTGCTGGCGCTGGCCCTGGCTCAACGCCCCGACCGCGCGCGCGGCCCAGTCGGCAAGGCCCCGTTCGGCCAGGAAGGCGCGGGCGCGCGCCAGCGCATCACGCCGGGACAGGCCCTGCGGTTGCAGGCCCAGGGCGAGTTCCTCTTCCACCGTGGGAAAGATGATTTGATCGTCGGGGTTCTGGAACATCATGCCCACGCGTTGGGCCCGCAATTGCCCTTGCGGCAGTGCCTGCAAATCCTGCCCGTGCGACAGCACCTGGCCTTCGTCGGGCACCTCCAGCGCGCACAACAGCCGCAGCAGGCTGGTCTTGCCTGCGCCGTTGTGGCCGATCAGTCCAATGCGCGGCTCGGCCAGCGTGAGATCGAGCCCGTCAAAGACCTGTGTGACACCGCGGCGCAGGCGCACCTGCCGCACTTGCAGCACGGGAGCGTCAGGGGGGTGAGAGGAACAGGAGGGGAGCATGCCAAAAAGCCAAGCAAATTCGCCACGGATTCTACTCCCCCTTAAAAATCCTTTTCTTTCAGCAAAAAGCATCTATTGCCAATCAATTTCCGCCAATAAGCAGGCAAATCACATCCGCAACCTTCAGCAAAAGAGCACAAAAATCCGGCCCTTTCAACGCAGTTATCTTCAACTGGGCTCATTTGCAACAACCCGCCCTCTTCATGCCACCATCTGCATCCTTTATCGCGTCATCTACTACGAAAAGTGATGCATGGTCTACCCCGGAACCGTACGTCCAGCGAAGACAATAGGTGTCCTGTTCGCCGCCTCCCGCCCATGAAGACCTCTTCCACCGCTCTTGAACGCCGCAATCTCGGCCTGCTGGTCGCCGCCCAGTCATTGGGCGGTGCCTCGCCCCCCATCATCATTTCGCTCGGGGGCTTGGTGGGCCAGATGCTGTCGAGCACGCCTACCGCCAGCACGCTGCCCGTGAGCCTGTACCAGCTGGGCCTGGCCCTCTCTACCCTGCCCGCGGCATGGCTCATGCACCGCGCGGGCCGCCGCACGGCCTATCTGCTGGGCGCGGTGCTGGGCGTGCTGTCGGGCTTGATCGCGGCCTGGGGCATCAGCCAGTCGGACTTCCTGCTGTTCTGCCTGGGCACGACGCTGGCGGGCTTCTACGGCGCCTGCGTGCAGAGCTACCGCTTCGCCGCGATCGACGCGGTGGGCGACACCACGCGGCACGCCAGCGCCATATCGCGGGTCATGGTGGGCGGGCTGATCGCGGCCATCATTGGCCCGCAGGTGGTGATCTGGACGCGCGACAGCCTGCCCGCCACGCCGTTCGCCGGCAGTTTCTACAGCCAGGCCGCGCTTGCGCTGCTGGCGTTGCCCCTGCTGCTGGCCCTGCGCCTGCCGCCCGCGCCGCCGCGTGCCGAGTCGCATGGCGCGCGGCCGCTGTGGCAGATCGCGCGCACGCCGCAGTTCATCGTGGCGGCGATCGCGGGCGTGGTGAGCTATGGGCTGATGGCCTTTCTCATGACGGCCGCTCCCATGGCCATGGTGGGCTGCGGCCACAGCGTGGGCGAAGCCGCCCTGGGCATCCAGTGGCATGTGCTCGCCATGTTCGCACCCAGCTTCTTCACCGGCCGTCTGATCGCCCGTTGGGGCAAGCGCGCCGTAACGGGCCTGGGGCTGGTGCTGATTGCCGCGTCGGGCCTGCTGGCGCTGATGGGACTGGCGCTCACCCATTTCTGGGGCGCTCTGGTGCTGCTGGGCGTGGGCTGGAACTTCGGCTTCATCGGCGCCACGGCCCTGCTGGCCGACTGCCACCGCCCGTCCGAGCGCGCCAAGGTGCAGGCGCTGAACGACTTCCTGGTCTTTGGCACCGTGGCCGTGGCGTCCTTCGGCTCGGGCCAGTTGCTGCACAGCGTCGGCTGGGGCGGCATCAACGCCGGCATGCTGCCCATGGTGGCGGTGGTGCTGGCGCTGCTGGGCTGGCAGAGCCTGCGCCAGCGCCGCGGGGCCGCTACCCAAGGCTGATTACTCCTTTTTTTATAGCTTCCAGCGCTTTATCAGTAAGCGCTGAAGCACAAAAAATGCCTTGACGCTACGCCCCGTGCGCTACAACGGCAGCCAGCGCCGCCACGCTGCCACGCGCCTGGGCGGCGGCACGTCGCGCGCACCCCGGCTGCGCAGCAGTGCGGCCAGCTCACCGCGGCCATGGCGCAGCGCAGCCTGCAGCGGCGTGAGCCCGTCGAACTCCGACAGCAGGTGCGGGTCCGCCCCGTGCTCCAGCAGGTAGCGCGCCACCGCATCGTGGCCCTGCACCAGGCTGGCGACGAGCGGCGTGCACAGCACCTCGGGGTGCTGGTAGTTGGGATCCACGCCCGCGCTGATGTGATAGCGCACCCGGGCCAGATCCCCCGCGGAGGCGGCGGCGTACAGGTCTTTCCAGTCTCCGGCGGACATGGGCGCTCCTTTCATCGGGTTCTCATACGGCACTGCCGCGCAATATAGACGCCGCAGTACGCGCAGCACACCGGGGAGCCCCCATGGCAACCGCCCGCCATCGCGATGGACTGGTCCATACTCCCGGCGAGCGGTCCCAGCCCGGCGCCGCCTTCTTCAGGAGCGTGCGTGCAATCGGCGAGTGAGCAGTGGTTTGACGAGGCGTACTACCAGCGCTACTACTTCGACAAGAAAACCAGCGTGGTGGACCCCGGCCATGCGCAGCGGCTGGGCAGCTTCGTCTGCAGCTATCTGCACTACCTGCGCGTGCCCGTGGAACGGGTGCTGGACGTGGGCTGCGGCATCGGCCTGTGGCGGGACATGGTGCAGCACCACCTGCCCGGCGCGCTCTACCAGGGCGTGGAATACAGCCCCTATCTGTGCGAGCGTTTTGGGTGGGAGCGCGGCTCGGTGGTGGACTACACGGCGCGCGAGCCTTTCGACTTCGTCATCTGCCAGGGCGTGCTGCCCTACCTGGGCACGCAGGACCTGGCGCGGGCGCTGGACAACCTGGGGCGCCTGTGCCGCGGCGCGCTGTACCTGGAGGCCGTCACGCGCGAGGACTACGAGCGCGACATCATCGACGAAGACCTGACCGACCCGCGCCTGTACCGCCATCGCGCGTCGCTGTACCGCCGCGGCCTTGCGCGGCACTTCATCGACATGGGCGGGGGCCTGTGGCTCAGCCGCCAGGCGCAGGTGCCGCTGTTCGCCCTGGAGGCTCCGGGACAGTAGCAGCGCTTATTGATTGATAGCTGCCCGCGCTTGACCGGTGGGCGTCAGACGCAAAAAAGCCGTGAATCCTCACGGCCTTTTTTGTCACCTATTGCATGCGTTTAGTCCGCCGTAGCGCCCGATGCCTTGACCGCAGCACCCCACTTCTGAATGTCGGCGGCGATCAGCTGGGCAAAGTCGGCCGTGCTCAGGCCATAGGCCTCGGCGCCCAGATCGGAGATCTTCTGCTTCACGTTCTCCTGGGCCAGGATCTCACGCACGTATTTGTTCATGCGCTCGGCCAAGTCCTTGGGCAGGCCCTTGGAGCCGATCATGCCGTACCAGGGCTCGGCCTCGAAGCCAGGGAAGCCTTGCTCCGCCAGCGGCTTCACGCCCGGGAACTTGGGCGAGGCGGTCTTGCTGGTGATGGCCAGCGCCTTGATCTTGCCGGCCTCGATCTGCGGCTTGAGCGGCACGGGGTTGTCGATGGCGTACTGCACTTCGTTGGACATCACGGCCAGCACCAGCGGCGCGGAGCCCTTGTACGGCACGTGCATGGTCTTGGCCTTGGCCTGCATGTGGAACATCTCCACGATCATGTGCTGGGGCGAGCCCGCGCCGGCCGAGCCGAAGTTGATCTTGTCGGCCTTGATGAGCTTGAGCAGCTCGTCCACCGAGTTGATGCCCGAGTTGGCGCCCGTGACCAGCAGGAACGGCGCCTTGGCCAGCGGGGTGATGGGCGTGAGGTCCTTCACCGGGTCGTAGGGCACGTTCTTGTACAGCGTGGGCGAGATCACCACCGGGCTGCTGGAGCCCACCAGGAAGGTGCCGCCGTCGGGCTTGGCGCGGCTCACGTAGGCGGTGGCGATGTTGCCGTTGGCACCGGCCTTGCTTTCCACGATCACGCTGGCAGTGATGCGCTTTTCCAGCTCGTTGGCGATGATGCGCGCCAGCATGTCGCTGGTGCCGCCGGGTGCGTAGGGCTGCACCAGCGTGATGGTCTTGACCGGCCAGGCATCCTTGGCCAGCGCCATCGTGGGTGCGCCTGCGGCCAGGGCCAGGACTGCGCCAGCGGCAAGAACGGTTCTGCGGAACATAAGCTCTCCTTCAGTGAAGGCCCTTGTGGGGCCGGTGTACGAGGCCCGCGAAGGGCCGCTTGCAGAAAAGAAAAAGCGTCCGCTGGGGCGAACGCATCATCAGGGTTAACCCTTTGATGGTAACCGGAAAGACAATTTCACCGTCTCCGCCATGGGCCCCGCGTGCCCGCAGTGACGCCACGGTTGCTTGCAGCGGAACTTCGCACTCACCCGAAAGTCATCATCCTGAATTGGTAGCGACATTTGGTAACCCACCCCCTGTAGGCGGCCCCTAGAATCCGACGGCCGGGCGCAGATCCGGCGCGGCACGCAGCGCGTGCCCACGACCGCAGGACCGCTTTCACGGCCTGCCTTACCGACACAGGAGCGAAGGGTGCCGCGCCGTCCTCAGGGACGGCTGGCAGTGTCGACCACTCCCAGCCAGCGCAATGCGGCCAGGCACGGCCTGGGCAGCGCATTGGACTGGCGACAAGCCCATTCCGGGTCGGGATGTGATTGGTGATGAACACGGCGGGCGCCAGGCCTGCCCAGCAATGGAGGTGCCGCGTTTTGGCAGACAAAATGGACAACCCCCGGGTGAACCCCCTCAGCCATGACGGCCGCGCGCCGAGCCTGGCCTACAACAGCGCACTGGACGGACTGCGCGGCGTGGCGATCCTGCTGGTGATCCTGTCGCACGCCCATGCGCCGCTGTTCGACGGCGCGTTCTACGGGGTGGACCTGTTCTTCGTGCTCAGCGGTTTCCTGATCACCTCGTTGCTGCTGCAGGAACTGCAAAGCAACGGCCGGCTGGACTACTGGCGTTTTTACCGCCGCCGCTTCTTCCGCCTGATGCCGGCGCTGGCGCTGTTCCTGGGGGCGTACTGCGTGTTTGCGCCGCTGCTGTGGCCGGACCTCACGGACGTGTATTCCGACGCGCTGGTGTCCCTGTTGTACCTGGCCGACTACGGCATCGCCTTCTTCGACAGCCCCGACACGCTGCTGCACATGTGGTCGCTGTCGGTGGAAGAGCACTTCTATCTGGTCTGGCCACCGCTCCTGGTGGTGTTGGCGCGCTTCACGCCGCGCGGCGCGCTGTGGCGCCCGGTGCTGGGCCTGCTGGTGCTGGCGTGGGCCTGGCGCGTGCTGTGGGTGGCGCAGGGCCAGCAGTTCTACGAGATTTTCTTCCGCTTCGACACCCGCGCCACGGGCCTGCTGGCCGGCAGCCTGCTGGCCACGCTGCTGCACGAGCAACCCGCTTGGTTCCAGGCGCTGCGCCAGCGGCTGCACCATTTCATGTGGGTGGTGCTGGCCGTGCCGCTGCTGATGGCCCAGTCCTGGGACGACATGAACGCCATGCTCTGGGGCATGACGGTGGTGGAATGCGCCGCCCTGGTGGTGCTGCTGGCGGTGCAGCAGCACCGCGGCGCGCTGCACCAGATGCTGAGCGCACCGGCCCTGATGCTGGTGGGCAAGCTGTCGTACGGCATCTACCTGTGGCACTACCCCGTGGTGCGCTACCTGCGCGCCGACCTGCCGTGGCCGGCCGTGGTGGTGCTGGGCTTCCTGATCTCGGCGGCGCTGGCGGCGCTGTCGTACTACACCGTGGAACGCTGGGCCATGCGCTGGCGCGATGCCCGCCCGGCCCAGCGCAAGCCGGCCCCCGTGCGGACGGCGCGGCCGGCTGCCGCACGTGGTTCGCTGGCGCTGTCGGCGCGCGGCGGACGCTGATGGCCGGGTTGGCAGCTATTATTTAAATAGCTGCCCACGCTTTCCCCGCGGTGGATTTCAGAAGAAAACCCTTCGGAAATCATCACAATCAAGCGCTGGCAGCTATTATTTGAGGAGCACTCCTCCTCCCTCCCCGCGCTGCCCGCGGCACGGCGCGCAGCCCGCTACACTGCGGCCTGCGCTTGCTGGCGCCCCTGCCCTGGTACAGGCGCACGGGAAGCCGCGAGCGCTTTTCGTCTCCGCCCCTCTTTTCACCGCTCCACCGCCAACCCTTTGACGCACCGCCCATGTCCACGGTCTTCAACTTCACCTTCGTTCCCTGGTTCCGGTCCGTGGCGCCGTACATCCACAAGTTCCGGCACCAGACCTTCGTGGTGGGCCTGACGGGTGAGGCCATCGCCGCGGGCAAGCTGCAGAGCATCGTGCAGGACCTGGCGATGATCCAGGCCATGGGCGTGAAGATCGTGTTGGTGCATGGCTTTCGCCCGCAGGTCAACGAACAGCTGCACGCCAAGGGGCACGCCCCGCGCTACTCGCACGGCATGCGCGTGACCGATTCCGTGGCGCTGGACTGCGCCCAGGAGGCCGCGGGCCAGCTGCGCTATGAGATCGAGGCCGCCTTCAGCCAAGGCCTGCCCAACACGCCCATGGCGGGCTCGCGCGTGCGCGTGATCTCCGGCAACTTCCTCACGGCGCGGCCCGTGGGCATCGTGGACGGCGTGGACTTCAAGCACTCGGGCCTGGTGCGCAAGGTGGACGTGGAAGGCATCCGCCGCACGCTGGAGTCCGACGCCATGGTGCTCATCTCGCCCTTCGGCTTCTCGCCCACGGGCGAGGCTTTCAACCTGGCCATGGAGGAAGTCGCCACACGCGTGGCCACCGAGCTCAAGGCAGACAAGCTACTGTTCCTGACCGAAGTGCCGGGCATCCGCATCCAGCCGCTGGAACCCGACGCCGAGGACAACCCCATCGACACCGAACTGCCCCTGGCCGCAGCGCGCCAGCTGCTGGCCCAGTTGCCGCCCGCGCAGCAGCCGACCGATGTGGGTTTTTACCTGCAGCATTGCGTGAGGGCCTGCGAGCACGGCGTGGAGCGCAGCCATATCCTGCCGTTCGCGGTGGACGGCGCGCTGCTGCTGGAGATCTACGTGCACGACGGCATCGGCACCATGGTCATCGACGAAAAGCTGGAAGAGCTGCGCGAAGCCACCATCGACGATGTGGGCGGCATCATCCAGCTCATCGAGCCGTTCGAGCGCGACGGCACGCTGGTCAAGCGCGACCGCACCGAGATCGAGCGCGACATCGCCGCCTACACCGTGATCGAGCACGACGGCGTGATCTTCGGCTGCGCCGCGCTCTACCCCTACCCGGAGGCCGGCACGGCCGAGATGGCCGCCGTCACCGTGTCCCCGCAAAGCCAGGGCACGGGCGACGGCGAGAAGCTGCTCAAGCGCATCGAGCAGCGCGCGCGCATGCTGGGCCTGTCCAGCATCTTCGTGCTGACCACGCGCACCATGCACTGGTTCATCAAGCGGGGCTTTTCGCCCGTGGACCCCGACTGGCTGCCCGACGCACGCAAGCGCAAGTACAACTGGGACCGCAAGAGCCAGGTGCTGGTCAAGAAACTCTGAGCTTCACCCTGCGGCCGCCAGCCATGCGGCCGCCAGCGACCCCACCTCGGCAATCGCCGCGTCGCGCTGCGCGGGCGCAGCGGGGCACTGCGTGAGATAGCACGCCACCACGGCCGGCGCCCCGCCCTCCGGCCACACCACGCCCACGTCGTTGCTGGTGCCGTTGGCGGTGCCGGTCTTCTCGCCGATGCGCCAGCCCGCCGGCATGCCCGCGCGCAGCCGCTTGTCGCCCGTGAGGTTGCCCAGCAACCAGCCCTGCAACCGCGCCCGCGCCTCGCCAGACAGCGCATCGCCCAGCACCAGTTTCTGCACGGTGTGCACCATGGCGCGCGGCGTGGTGGTGTCGCGCAGTTCGCCCGCAGGCACATCGTTGAGCGCGGGCTCGATGCGGTCCAGCCGTGTGTGCGCATCGCCCAGCGTGCGCAGCCAGGCCGTCAGGCCGGCGGGCCCGCCCTGGCGGCGCAGCAGCAGGTTGGCGGCGCTGTTGTCGCTGAGCACCATGGTGGCCTCGCACAGCTCGGCCACGGTCATGCCGGCGCCGCCCGCGTGCGGCTCGGTGCGCGGGGAATATTCCACCAGATCCTGCCGGCCATAACGCACGCGTGCATCCAGCCGCTCCAGCCCCTGGTCCGCACGCTGCAGCACCTGGCCGGCCAGCAGCAGCTTGAAGGTGCTGCACAGCGCAAAGCGCTCGTCGCCGCGGTAGGTCGCAAGGGCGTCCGAGCCCGTGTCCAGCACGGCCACGCCCAGCCGCCCGCCCACGCGCTGCTCCATCCGGCCCAGCGCGGCCTGCAACTGCTGCGTGGCCTGAGCCCTGTTTTTCTCGACCCCGGTTTGGGCACACCCCACCAGGGGCAGCAGCGCGGCGCCCAGCAGCCAGCTTCGTCGGTCCATCGTTTCACCTCGTCATGTGTGGAAAGAAGGCGCCACGATAAGGCGGCACAAGTGGCTTGACCATCGACAATAATCGCCACCAGCCCTTAGAAAAACTTCACCCATGCACCTGCCCCTGAATGCGCTGCGGGCCTTCGAGGCGGCGGCCCGCCACCTGAACCTGACGCGCGCCGCGGAGGAACTGCACGTCACCCAAACCGCGGTGAGCCAGCACATCCGCAACCTGGAGGAACGCGTGGGCAAGCCGCTGTTTCGCCGCCTGCCGCGCGGCCTGGCCTTGACCGATGAGGGCCGCCAGTTGGTGCCCGTGCTGTCCGACAGCTTTGCGCGCATCGGCCAGGCCCTGCAGCGCCTGGCCGACACCCGCCCGCGCGAGGTGCTGACCGTGGGGGTGGTGGGTACGTTCGCCGTGGGGTGGCTGCTGCCGCGCCTGCGCGCCTTCCATGAAAGCCACCCCTTCGTCGACCTGCGCCTGCTCACGCACAACAACCGCGTGGACCTTGCGGGCGAAGGGCTGGACTGCGCCATCCGCTTCGGCGACGGCGCCTGGCACGGCACCGACGCCGAGCGGCTCATGCCCGCGCCGCTGGCGCCTCTGTGCGCGCCAGAAGTGGCTGCGCGCCTGCGCGAACCTGCTGACCTGGGCGCGGAGGCCCTGCTGCGCAGCTACCGTGCCGATGAGTGGCCCGCATGGTTCACCGCCTCGGGCGCGCCCTGCCCCGTGCTGCGCGGCGCGGTGTTCGACTCGTCGCTGACCCTGGCCGAGGCCGCAGCCCAAGGCGCGGGCGTGGCGTTGCTGCCCGTGCGCATGTTCGAGCGCGAACTGCGCCAGGGGCGGTTGGTCCAGCCCTTCGCGTGCACGGCAGCGCTGGGCGACTACTGGCTGTGCCGCCTCAAGTCACGCGCCCCGACCGATGCCCTGCAGGCGTTCCGCGACTGGCTGCTGCGCGAGTCCGCGCCGCCGCAGTGATGCCACCCCGCCAGAAAAACCGCATCAAAAAAGCCTTTCAGCCTTATAAATCAAGCGCTGGCAGCTATAAAAGTGGAAGCGCCCTGGTTGAGAAAATGCCTGCGCGGCGCAGCCCCGCAATGGGCATAATCGCCGCCATGAACTGGCCCCGCCTCCCGCTCACACTGCGCACCTGGGTGCTGGGCTGGTTCATGGCTTCGCTGGGCGTGGCCGTGGCCTCGCCGCTGGTGCATCCACAGTCCCTGCAGCTGGTGTGCTCGGCCTCGGGCGCGGTGATGCTGATGGTCCAGGCGGACGACGGCAGTGTGGGCGCCCTGGGCGCGTCCGGTATGGACTGCCCCTTGTGCGCGCCCGCAGGCGCACCGCCCGCCCCCGAAACCGCGTTGGTCGAGCCGCCTCCACCTTTGGCCCATGCGCTGCAGCCCATCGAGGCGGCGCGCATTGCCGCGGCCACCGCAGCGCCGCTGCCGGCGCGCGGCCCTCCCTCGACTCTCTGACCCTGCCGGGCCGCAAGGAGCCTGCTGGCTCCCCAGGCGGCCCTTGCCACGCCCACGCACTGGGTGTGCCTTGCCGCACGAGACAGCACCACCCCCCGCGCACCACTGGGGCGGCGCGCTGCACTCGTCGGCCGTTCTTCCGCAGAGACCGAGAGAGTTTTCACGCATGTTCCGTATCGACATACGCCAGAGCGCCGGCGCGTTCACCTTGGCCGCGCTGGCCGGTGCCGCCCCCGCCCAATCCGCCGGCCCGCTGACGCCCACCCTGCCCACCGTGGAGGTAAGCGACGCCACCCAGGCCCCCGGCCTGCTGCCGCTGGACACGCCGGTGGAGACCGGCAGCCGCCTGGGCCTGACCCCGCGCGAGACGCCCGCCAGCGTCACCGTGGTGGACCGCAGCACCATCGAAGCGCGCGGCGCCCAGGACACGCAAGAGGCCCTGCGCGCCATCGCCGGCGTGACGGCCCATGACGCGCCGGGCAGCATCGGCGTGAGCTACCGGGGCTTCAGCAGCGGCTCCATCGCCCAGCTGTTCAACGGCATCAACGTGCAGTACTCGATCGCCGCACGGCCTGTGGACAGCTGGATCTACGACCGTGTGGAGGCCATCGGCGGGCCGTCGAGCTTCCTGTTCGGCTCCGGTGCGGTCGGCGGGTCGATCAACTACCTCACCAAGACACCCGAGCGCTCGGACTTTGCCGAAGGGCAGGTGCGCGTGGGTGCCTACGGCCTCAAGGAGGTCTCACTGGGACTGAACCGGCGCCTGGGCGCCAGCGATGGCACGCCCGCGCGCCACCATGCGCGCCTGGACTTCAACCACCGCGACGCCGGCAGCTGGGTGCGCGGCACCGAGACGCGCGCCACCCAGCTGGCGGCTTCGCTGCTGTCCGATCTGGGCGGCGGCGCGACACATCTGCTGGCCTACGAATGGCAGCATGAGCATGTGGACCGCCCCTACTGGGGCACGCCGCTGCGCACGCCTGCGGTAGGCCGGCTGGGTGTGGACCCTGGCACGCGCTTTCAGAACTACAACAGCACGGACGGCCTGTACGCCCAGCGCGTGCAGTGGCTGCGCTCGGTCACCCAATGGCAGGCCACGCCCACGCTGCAGCTCACCAACACGCTGTACGCCTACAACGCGCTGCGCGACTACCGCAACGTGGAAACCTACCGCTTCAATGCCGCCAATACGCAGGTGGCGCGCAGCGGCGTCCTCCTGCAACGCCACGACCACCAGGTGGTCGGCGAACGCCTGGAGGGCCGCAAACAGGGCACGCTGCTGGGCCGGCGCAGCGACTGGGCCTTCGGCCTGGACGTGAACGTGAACCGGCAAACGCGCTTTCCCAACAGCCTGTCCGGCACGGTGAACACCACCGATCCGTATGACCCGGTGGTGGAGCGCTTCTTCGACATTCCCGGCATGGCTTCGGGCTTCCACGCCGATCGCACCAACAAGGCGACCACCGCCGCCGTGTACCTGGAGAACCGCACAGCCCTCGTGCCCAGGCTGCACCTGGTGACGGCGCTGCGGCACGAGCGCATCTCGCTGGACCTGACCAACCGCCGCGCCGTGACGGCCGCCCTGCCCGCCGCGTTCAGCCGCAGCTACCAGCCGACGACGGGGCGCATGGGCCTGGTGTGGGACATCGTGCCCGGTGCCAACCTCTACGCCCAGTACGCGACGGCGGCCGACCCGCCGTCGGGCGTCCTGTCCACCGCCTCGTTCGCGGACGTGATCAACAACAGCCGCCTCACCAGCGGCCGCCAGGCCGAGGTGGGCGGCAAGCTCGACTTCTGGGACGGCAAGGGCACCACCACGCTGGCGCTCTACAAGATCACACGCAGCAACATCGCCACGCAGGACCCCGATCGCCCCGGGGTGACCGTGCTCGTGGGCGAGCAGTCGGCGCGCGGCGCCGAGATCGCCGTGGGCCTGCGCCCGTCGCCGCGCTGGCAGGTGCAGGCCAACCTCACGCATGTGGATGCGCAGTACGAGCAGTTCGTGCAGGGCGGCGTGTCGCTGGCGGGCAAGACCCCCACGAACACCCCGGCGACGGTGGCCAACCTCTGGCTGGCGTACGCGCTCACGCCCACGCTGCAGGCCAGCGCGGGCGTGCGCCACGTGGGCAAGGTATATGCCGACGCCACCAACACCCAATGGTGTCCTTCCTACACGCTGCTGGACCTGGGCCTGGCGTGGAAGCTGAACCCCACGACCACCCTCACGGGCCGCGTGCGCAATGCCACCGACCGCGTATATGCGGCCAACGTGGGCAGCCAGGCCTATCTGGGCGCGCCGCGCACGCTGGACGTAGCGCTGCACGTGGCTTTCTGAAGCACGGGGTACGCAAGCCATGTCGCACCTCAAACGCTGGATGTTCCTCGCCCACCGCTGGCTGGGTGTGGCGCTGTGCGTGCTGTTCGCGCTGTGGTTCGTCTCCGGCGTGGTGATGATGTACGTGGGCTATCCCAAGCTCACGCCCGCCGAGCGGCTGATGCACCTGCCGCCGCTGCGCGGCGCCGCCGTGGCGCTGGAGCCCGACCAGGCCCTGGCCGCCGCCGGGCTGCAGGGCCCGCTGCGCGACCTGCGGCTGGCCGTGGCCAGCGGCGGGCGGGCGGTGTACCTGGCCACGCCCCAGCCGTCCAAGGCCGCCCCGCCCGGCGACGCACGCCCGCGCGGCGCCCCGGTGGTGATCGACGCCCGCACCGGCGCCGTGCTCACGGCCGTCGACGCGCCACGGGCATTGGCGAGCGCTGCAGCCTACGCGCAGGGTCCGGCCCATGCCGTTCACGAAGGCACGCTGCAGGAAGACGCCTTCACCCACTCCCGCGCGCTGGACATGCACCGGCCCCTGCACCGCGTGCGCCTGGGCGATGCACACGACACGGTGCTCTACATCTCCGGCACGACCGGCGAGGTGGTGCGCGATGCCACACGCACCGAGCGCCAATGGAACTACGCGGGCGCGTGGCTGCACTGGCTGTACCCGCTGCGCGGCGGCCTGGTGGACCGCTACTGGGCGGACATCGTCAATGCGCTGTCGCTGCTGGGTATCGCCGCAGTGGTCACAGGCGGCGTGATCGGCATCCTTCGCTGGCGCTTCGCGGGCACCTACCGCAGCGGCCGGCGTACGCCGTTCCCGTCCGCATGGGCGCGCTGGCACCACGTGGCGGGCCTGCTGTTCATGGTCGTCACGCTCGCCTGGATCTTCAGCGGCCTGATGTCCATGAACCCCTGGCGCATCTTCGACAGCGGCGCACCCGCTCTGCGCACCAACGCCATGCACGGCGGGCCCCTGCAGCTGCCGCACGCAGGCGCACCCGTGGCCGCCCTGCTACAGGCTGCGTCCACCGACACGCGCGAACTACGCTGGACACGCACCGCCGGCCATACGCTGGTGCAGGCGTTGCCCGCCTCTGGCCCGCCCACGGTGCTGGACGCGCATACCGCCCTGCCCCACGCATGGCAGCCGGGCGAGCTGGAAGCCGCCGCAGCCCGGCTGGTCGATGCGCCGCTGCAGCGCGTCGAGACCCTGCGCGCGTACGACGCCTACTACTACACGCGGGACGCCCACACCATGACCGGCGGCACCGACAAACCGCTGCCCGTGCTGCGGTTGGTGTTCGGCGACCCGCACGCCAGCTGGGTGCACCTGGACCCACACACGGGCGCCGTGCTGGGTCGGCTGGACCGGCACCGCCGCACCTCGCGCTGGCTGTTCGGCCTGCTGCACAGCTGGGACTGGCTGCCGCTGCTGCAGCGCCGGCCGTTGTGGGACGTGCTGCTGGTGGCGCTGAGTGTGGGCGGCACGGTGATCAGCCTGAGCGGCGTCGTGCTGGGCTGGCGGCGCGTACGGCGCAAGCTGGGCTGGCGTACACCTGCCGCACCCCAGGCCCCGATGCGGTGATGGACAGCGCTGCATACTCGGGCGCATGTCCGCCACGTCTGCCCTGCCCGTTCTGTATTCGTTTCGCCGCTGCCCCTATGCCATCCGCGCGCGCATGGCACTGGCGGTGAGCGGCCAGCGCTGCGAACTGCGCGAAGTGGTGCTGCGCGACAAGCCGGCGGCGCTGCTGGCCGTATCGCCCCAGGCCACAGTGCCCGTGCTGGTGCTGCCGGGGCAGGTGCTGGAGCACAGCCTGGACATCATGCGATGGGCCTTGGCGGCCCATGACCCGCACGGCTGGCTCATCCCCGGCCGGGGCGACCTGGGCGCCATGCTGGAGCTCATCGCGCAGTGCGATGGTCCGTTCAAGCGGGCGCTGGACCGTTGCAAGTACCCCAACCGCTACCCTGACGCCAGCCCGGCGGACGAACGGGCCGCCGCCCATGCCTGGCTGCGGGTGCTGGAACAGCGCCTGGCCTTGGAGCCGGGCGGGCACCTGTTCGGCCCACGCGCCGCCCTGGCCGACATGGCCATCGCGCCCTTCGTGCGCCAGTTCGCCGGCATAGACGACGCGCAGTGGCAGGCCGCACCCTGGCCGCACCTGCGCGCTTGGCTGGTGCGCTGGCAGCAGTCGCCGCTGTTCCTGGGCGTCATGCACAAGTACGAGGCCTGGAAGCCCGGCGCGCCGCCCGTGGTCTTCCCACCCCCAACCGCGTGAGATGGGTTGGAGACGGGGTGAAGACGAGGTGAAGCGCCGCGGGGCGCCCGAAGGCGCCCCGCGAGAGGTCAAAAAAAGACGCGTAGTTATGCCCGGGCCAGCGTGTCCGGCGCGCCCCGCCCGCCGCGCACCAACAGCACCAGCAGCAGCACGGCAAACACCAAGAACCAGACAAACGACCAGTTGGCGATGGAGCCGCCGAGGAACGTCCAGTCCACCGCCGTGCAGTCGCCCGAGCCGCGGAAGATCATGGGGATGGCGCGGCTGATGGGGTAGTTCTCGATCATTCCGTAGAAGTCGCGCCCGCAAGTGGCGATCTCTGGCGGGTACCACTGCAGCCAGCTCTGGCGCGCGGCCGTGAAGCCGCCAAAACCCGCTGCTGCCAGCGCCAGCACCGTCCAACCCATCCACCAGCCTTTTGTGCCTCTAGCGCTTGCCAGTCCTGTGAAGACCGCTACACCTATGAGAGCATAGCGCTGCACGATGCACATCGGGCAAGGCTCCAGTCCCACCACATGCTGCAGGTACATGCCGAAGGCCAGCATGGCCACGCAGGCGGCACTGATCAGCGCCAGGATGCGGCGCGGGGCGGTATCAATCCAGTTCAACAACACTTTTTGTTTTCCTTGCAGGGAGCGGCGTCCGCATCCGCTCCCTTGGCAGGCAGCGGCGCTCAGATGCCGGCGGCTTCGTCCAGAAACACCTTGGCGCGCCGCGGTGTCACCACCAGCGTCTCGCCCTCACGCAGCCCCATCTCGTGGAATTGCTGCGCCGGAATCTGCGCTTCGATCAACGCGTCCGAGGGCGCATTGTCCGCCGATTGGGTATCGCCCTCGGGGATTAGTTCCAGCCGCGCGATCGGCCCCACCACAATGGCGCGCGCCAACTGCACCACGATGCCGCGCGGGCGCCCGTGCGCGTCCAGCGCCTGGCCGGGGGAATAGCGCTCCACGTCCAGGTCGTGCGGGCGCACGTAGGCGAACGCGCGCGCATCGTCGGCGTGCTGGGCCTCGGGGCTTTCCAGCTGCATGCCGTCGTCCAGGTACACCCGGCCGTCGTTGGCGCGGCCCTTGAACAGGTTCACGTCGCCCAAAAAGCCATAGACGAAGGGGCTGGCAGGGTTGTCCCACACCTGCTGGGGCGTGCCCTGCTGCTCGATGCGTCCCTGGTTGATGACGACCACGCGGTCGGCCACTTCCAGCGCCTCCTCCTGGTCGTGCGTGACGAAGATGCTGGTCACGTGCAGTTCGTCGTGCAGCCGGCGCAGCCACCGGCGCAGCTCCTTGCGCACCTTGGCATCCAGCGCGCCGAAGGGCTCGTCCAGCAGCAGCACCTTGGGCTCCACGGCCAGCGCGCGCGCCAGGGCGATACGCTGGCGCTGTCCGCCGGAAAGCTGGGAGGGATAGCGGTCGGCGATCCAGTCCAGCTGCACGAGCTTGAGAAGGCTCATCACCTTCTCCTTGATCTGCGCTTCGGACGGCCGCTCCTTGCGCGGCTTCATGCGCAGGCCGAAGGCCACGTTGTCGAACACCGTCATGTGCCGAAACAGCGCGTAGTGCTGGAACACGAAGCCTACGCCGCGCTCGCGCACGTGCACGTCGGTCGTGTCCTCGCCGCTGAAGTGGATGCTGCCCACGTCGGGTGTCTCCAGCCCCGCGATGATGCGCAAGAGCGTGGTCTTGCCGCAGCCCGAGGGGCCCAGGAGCGCGATGAGTTCGCCCGACTGGATGTCCAGGCTGACGTCGCGCAGCGCCTGGAAGTCGCCGAACTGCTTGCTGACGTTGCGGATTTCAATGCTCATGTGTTCATCCTTCAGCGCGGCGCGCCGGGCGCGGGCGCAGGCCGCTCGGGCGGCAGCGCGGCCGCGGCCTTCATTTCCTGTTCGCTCTTCCACTCGGCCACCGACTTGATGACCAGCGTGACCAATGCCAGCAGTGCCAGCAGCGAGGCGGCTGCGAACGCGGCCACCGATTGGTATTCGTTGTAGAGGATCTCCACGTGCAGCGGGATGGTGTTGGTCTGGCCGCGGATGTGGCCCGACACCACCGACACCGCGCCGAACTCGCCCATCGCCCGGGCATTGCACAGGATCACGCCGTACAGCAGGCCCCACTTGATGTTGGGCAGCGTCACGTGCCAGAAGGTCTGCCAGCCGCTCGCGCCCAGCACCACCGCCGCCTGCTCCTCGTCGTTGCCCTGCGCCTGCATCAGCGGGATCAGTTCACGCGCGATGAACGGGAACGTGACGAACACGGTGGCCAGCACGATGCCCGGCACGGCGAAGATGATCTTGACGTCGTGCGCCGCCAGCCAGGGCCCCAGCCAGCCGTTGGCGCCGAACACCAGCACATACATCAGGCCCGCCACCACGGGCGAGATGGAGAACGGCAGGTCGATCAGCGTGGTCAAGAAGGCCTTGCCCTTGAACTCGTACTTGGCGATGCACCACGCCGCGGCGATGCCGAACACCAGGTTCAGCGGCACGGCGATCACGGCCGTGAGCAGCGTGAGCTGGATGGCGGACCAGGCGTCGGGCTCGCGCAAGCCCTCCAGGTAGGCATTCACGCCCTTGCGCAGCGCCTCGGTGAACACGGCGGCCAGCGGCAACACCAGGAACAGCAGCAGGAACACCATGGCAAGGCCAATCAGCGCCCACTGGATCCAGCGCGCCTCGGTCGTTCCGGCCTGCGCGCGCCGCACGGTACGGGTGTTCGCGGCGCTCATGCGGGTGCTCCTGCGTGGCGGCGCTGCCAGGCCTGCAAGGCGTTGATGACCAGCAGAAGGACGAAAGAGATCACCAGCATCACCACCGCCACGGCAGTGGCGCCTGCGTAGTCGTACTGCTCCAGCTTGCCGATGATGATCAGCGGCGTGATTTCAGACACCATGGGCATGTTGCCGGCGATGAAGATGACGGAGCCGTACTCGCCCACGGCACGCGCGAACGCCATGGCAAAGCCGGTGAGCAGCGCGGGCATGATGGCCGGCAGGATCACGTGGCGAAAGATCTGCCAACGCGTGGCGCCCAGGCTGGTGGCCGCTTCTTCCAACTCCTTCTCGCTGTCTTCCAGCACCGGCTGCACCGTGCGCACCACGAACGGCAGGCCGATGAAAATCAGCGCAATCACAATGCCGTTGGGGTTGAATGCGAGCTGGATGCCCAGCGGCTCCAGGTACTGCCCCACCCAGCCATTGCCCGCTAGCAGTGCGGTGAGCGAAATACCGGCGACCGCCGTGGGCAGCGCGAACGGCAGGTCCACCAGCGCATCCACGATCTTCTTGCCCGGGAACTTGTAGCGCACCAGCACCCAGGCGATGAGCAGGCCGAACACCAGATTCACGCAGGCGGCGATGAACGAGGCACCGAACGTGAGGCGGTACGACGCCAGCACGCGCGGCGACGCCACCGCCTCCCAGAACTGCGGCCAGGTCATGGTGAACGTCTTGAGCAGCAGCGCCAGCAGCGGGATCAGCACGATGATGCTCAGGTAAAACAGCGTGTAGCCCAGCGTGAGGCCAAAGCCGGGCAATACCCTCTTGGCTCGCCTGGGGGCGCTTTTCTTGCCACTCATATGGAGTTATCCGTTATTCGCCGCCGGTCAAAAGCCGGTGCGGCCCACGCCCGCAGGCACCGCGCTTGCATGCGCGGGCACCGCCACCCTACCCGGGCAGTCAGGGTGGGGTGAAGGCGCCAGGCGGCTCAGGGGCGTGTTCACTGCTTACTTGCCAGGCGTGTAAAGCTTGTCGAACTGACCGCCGTCGTTGAAGTGCACCTTCTGCGCCTCGGTCAGCGAGCCAAAGTACTTGGCCACCGTGAACTGCTGGATGGGCTTGAACAGGTCGGCATGCTTCTTGAGCACCGCCTCGGAGCGCGGGCGGATCGCATGCTTGGCGGCGATCTCCTGCGCTTCATCCGAGTACAGGTAGTCGAGGTAGGCCTTGGCCAGCTCGCCCGTGCCCTTCTTGGCGACCGTGCGCTCCACGATGGCCACGGGGTTCTCGGCCGTCACGCTCACCGAGGGATAGACCGCATCCACCTTGCCCTTGCCGAACTCACGCTCCACCGACACCACCTCCGACTCGAACGTGATCAGCACGTCCCCAATGTTGCGCTGCAGGAAGGTGGCCGTGGCATCACGCCCACCCTTGGCCAGCACGGGCACGTTCTTGTAGAGCTTGCCCACGAACTCCGCCGCCTGCGCGTCGCTGCCGCCCTTCTCGCGCACCGAGCCCCAGGCGCCCAGGTAGGCGTAACGGCCGTTGCCACCGGTCTTGGGGTTCACCACCACCACCTTCACATCGGGGCGGATCAGGTCGTTCCAGTCCTTGATGTTCTTGGGATTGCCGTGGCGCACCAGGAACAGCATGGTGGAGGTGGTGGGCGATGCGTCATGCGGGAATTTCTTGGCCCAGTCCTTGGCCACCACGCCGTTGTCCGCGAGGAACTGCACGTCGGTGGTGGTGTTGAAGGTGACCACGTCGGCGGCCAGGCCATCGTTCACGGCGCGCGCCTGGGCGCTGGAGCCGCCATGGGCCTGGTCCACCTTGATGTCCACGCCCTTGGTTTTCTTGTAGTGGGCGATGAAGGCCTGGTTGTAGTCCTTGTAGAACTCGCGCGCCACGTCATAGGAGACGTTCAGCAGCGCATTGGCCTGGGCCGAGGCCAGCCCGCTGGCCGCCAGGGCCAGCGTGGCGAGAAGGGTCTTGAGCTTGGTTGCCGGGGTCATGGGAGCGCCTCCACGTTGCAGGAAATCATGCATTGTGGAGAGCGCAGGTTAAAACTCAAAAGAATATATTTTTGTAAATTTATCCACGGATGAGCATATGCAATGCCATCTGGCACGCAGGCTCCCGGCACCGCCATGGAAAGTCAAATTGGTCTCTAGCCCTTATGCGATAAGCGTTACCAGCTATCAAAAGCAAAGCGCCCTTACATCGATCCCCCACTGGGGATCAAGCCGCACCGCCAACGCATCCCGCGCTCTTGCGTACACCACGCACCGCCGCATCAGCGGGGCAGTGCCGCGCCGGCCGTGGCCGTGTCGCCCCGCTCACAGACCGCGGCGGAATGGCCGGGCACGGTTTCACCCAGAAAGTCCAGGAAGCTGCGCACCGCCGGCGACAAGCCGCGCCGCGACGCAAACACTGCATGCACCACGCTGCGCGGCTGCGTCCACTGGGGCAGCAGGTGCACCAGCCGGCCCTCCTGCAATTCGGACATGCACATGTAGTCCGGCATCCAGCACAGGCCCGTGCCCGCCAACGCGGCGAATTTGAGCGTCAGCAGGTCGTCGGCCACGTAGCGCGGCGTGAAGTGCACGGTTTCCTCGCGCCCCTCGGGGCCGATCAGGCGCAGGCTGGCGCGCCCGTCGGCCGCGGACATGGCCAGCGTGTCCAGCAGCGCCAGGTCGCGCAGCGAGGTGGGCGTGCCCTGGCGCCGCAGTTGCTCGGGGCTGGCCACCAGCAGCAGGCGCACCTCGTCCAGGCGCTTGACCACCATGCTGCCGCTGTCCTCCAGCGTGGGGCGCACGCGCAGCGCCACGTCCACCCCCTCTTCCACCACGTTCACCACGCGGTTGGTGACCTGCATCTCCAGGCGCACCTGGGGGTGGCGCTGCAGGAACTGCGGCATCAGCTCGGCCACCACCGTCTGCGCCAGCGTCACCGGGCAGGTCACGCGCACGGTGCCGCGCGGTTCGGTCTGTACCTGGTCCACCGTGTCCTGCGCTGCCTGCGCCGAATCACGCATGGCCTGGCAATGGCGCAGGTAGGCCTCGCCCACCTCGGTGAGCGACAGCGTGCGCGTGGTGCGCTGCAGCAGGCGCACGCCCAGGCGCGCTTCCAACTCGGCCACGCGGCGCGACAGGCGCGACTTCGGGATCCCCAGCGCCCGGCCCGCCGCGGCAAAGCCGCCGCGCTCGGCCACCTCGGCGAAATAAAGCATGTCGTTCAGATCCTGCATCGCGCGCCTTTCGTTCCAAATTCAGAACAATCTATCGCAGCACCGCCTGCTTATCAAACATTCAGTCCAAAACGACAATCTATCCATCGCCCCATTGCGGGTTTATCCCTATCCCCAGGAGATTTCCATGCAACTGCTGCACATTGATTCCGCCATCACCAGTGACCAGTCCGTCTCGCGCCAGCTCACGGCGCAGATCGTCGAGGCCTGGAAGGCCAGCCATCCCGCCACCCAGGTGAGCTACCTGGACCTGGTGGCCGACGCGCCTGCGCACTTCACGATGGATGCGATGGCACCGCGCACCGGCCAGACCGACGGCCTGAGCGAGGCGCAGCAGCGCGAGAACGCCGTGTCCGAGCGGCTGGTGAGCCAATTCCTGGCGGCCGACGTGGTGGTGATCGGCGCACCGTTCTACAACTTCGCCATCCCCACGCAGCTCAAGGCCTGGATCGACCGCATTGCCCAACCCGGCCGCACCTTCCAGTACACCGCCAACGGCCCCGAGGGCCTGGCCAAGGGCAAGACGGTGATCGTGGCGTCGAGCCGCGGCGGCGTGTATTCCACCAGCGAAGGCGGCCGCGCCATGGAGCACCAGGAAAGCTACCTGCAGACCGTGCTGGGCTTCTTCGGTGTGACCGACGTGCGCTTCGTGCGCGCCGAGGGCGTGGCTATGGGTGGCGATGCCAAGGCCCAGGCCCTGGCCGCCGCCGCCCAGGCGATCGAGGCCCACGTAAAGGCCCATGCCGCCAACCAGGACCGCGTCAGCCAGGCCGCCTGACCAGCCCCGGCGCCTCGCCAAACAAAACCCGCCTCCGGCCATGCCGGGGCGGGTTTTTTCATATCAAAATGGGATGTAACCCTTGATAGTCAAGCGCAAACAGCTATCCAATCGATAGCAATCGTCAGCCGTTGTGGCGCTTGACCCAGGCGATGTACCGGTCCATCCAGCGCTGCAAGAAGTCCTTGCTGCCCTCGCCGATGGTGCCGTCTTCGTTGAACAGGCCGTCCTTGGCATGGATGAAGGCCTCGGGCTGGCCCAGCGTGGGCATGTCCAGGTAGGCCAGCACATTGCGCAGGTGCTGCTGCGCCATCGCCGTGCCCATGGCGCCGATGGACACGCCGATCACACCCGCGGGCTTGCCCGCCCAGGCGCTCTGGCCATAGGGGCGCGATGCGTTGTCGAGGGCGTTCTTGAGCACGCCGGGGATGGAGCGGTTGTATTCCGCCGTGACGAACAGCACGCCCTGCGACCCGGCGATCTCCTTCTTGAGCCGTTGCACGGACTCGGCCTGCTGGCCGTCGTCGTCCTGGTTGTACAGCGGCAGGTCGTCGATGCGCACCTGGTGGAATTCGCAGTCCGCGGGCGCCATGCGCGCCAGCGCGTGGGCCAGCTTGCGGTTGAACGAATCCTTGCGAAGGCTGCCGACGACGACGGCAATGCGGTAGTGGCTCATACGGACCCTTTCTGGCAGAGGTAGGCGCCGCGCAGCGCCATCGCGATGGCGGGCGGCCGGACCATCTTACGTGCCGTCTTGGAACGCTGCTGTCAGACAAGCGGCGGTCACGGCACCGGGGCCGGGGGCCGGTCGAGGCCGCCCGCCGCGCGCCATCACCAGCCTGCCAGCACCGAGCCCTTGAACTGCGTCTCGATGAAGCGGCGGATCTCCTCGCTCTGGTAGGCCTTGACCAGTTGCGCCACCCAGGGCTTGTTCTTGTCGGCCTCACGCACCACGAGCAGGTTGACGTAGGGGCCGTCCGGGCTTTCCTGCGCGATGGAATCGGTCTTGGGGTTCAGGCCGGCGGAGATGGCGAAGTTGGTGTTGATGGCCGAGGCGTCCAGGTCGTCCAGCGAGCGCGGCAGCTGCGCGGCGTCCAGCTCCACGAACTTGAGCTTCTTCGGGTTGCCCACCACGTCCAGCGGCGTGGCCTTCAGGCCTGCACCGTCCTTGAGCTTGATGAGGCCCTGCGCCTGCAGCAGCAGCAGCACGCGGCCGCCGTTGGTGGGGTCGTTGGGAATGCCGAAGCGCGCGCCTTCCTTCAGGTCGGCCAGCTTCTTGACCTTCTTGGAATACAGGCCGATGGGGAAGTTGACGGTGTTGGCCGCCACGGCGAACTTGTAGCCACGATCCTTGATCTGCGCATCCAGGTAGGGCTTGTGCTGGTAGCTGTTGGCGTCCAGGTCGCCGGCGGCCAGAGCCGCGTTGGGCTGCACATAGTCGCTGAACTCCACCACCTGGATCTTCAGGCCCTGCTGTTCGGCCACTTTTTTGACCTGCTCGAAGATCTGCGCGTGCGGGCCCGCCGTCACGCCGATCTTCAGCGGCTTGTCCTGCGCCAGGGCGTGGCCCGAGAGGCCGGCGGCCATTGCCAGGGCCAGGGTCGATTGGAGCAGGGAGCGCTTGGAAATCACGGAAAACCTTTCATACCGTTACAGGGAGAGCCGGCATCGTAGCCCCTGCGGCGCGCCCTCCGAACGAATACTTTTCCATATCCAAAGAACCCGCACACATGAAGAGCAACCGAGCGGCAGAGCACCTGAGGGGGTGAAAGGCCGTGCATTTTCCACCGCCCCGGGAAGGCCGCGGCGTCGCCCCGTCAGCCCTTGAGCGCCACGTTGTTGAGCTTGTCCAGCCGCGCGGGCCAGCCGCCCTCCTCGGCCGACTGCAGCAGGATGCGCGTCCAGGCGATCCAGGCGTCCCACTGCACGCGCTTGTCCCAGGCATTGCCCCAGGCGCTGAAGGCCTGCAGCGCTCCGCGTGCGGCGCACGCCGCGTCGTGCGCGCGGCCGGCCGACAGGTACAGCTGTGCCAGCACCATCTGCGGCTCGCCCACCCAGGGGTTCAGGCGCACGGCCTGCTCCAGCGTGGCCGTGGCGCCGTCCAGGTCCACCAGCGGCTGCGCCAACTGGATCACCGACCAATACAGGGCCGTGGCGGCCGCCTCGTCCTGCGCCGTCAGGCCCTGGCTGCAGTGGTCGAACACGGGCGGCAGCGGCAACTGCCCGCGCAGCCCGGGGTGCTGCAACGCCAGGCCCAGCGCCGCGATCTGGCTGACCATGCGGGCCGTGGGGCGCATGGGTCCGGGCCACAGCGACGCGGCCCAGTGCACGGCCTGTGGGCGCGAAGGATCGACGGCGGGAAAGCGCGAGTAGATGTCGTCCTGCCAGCTGAACCACTGCTCGATCGTGTCGGCCATGCTGACGATGGTGAAAGCCGCCACCTCGTAGGGTGCGAGGTGCACGGTCTGGCGCGGCGCGGGGCCGTTCTTCTCCACGACCAGCGAGCCGTCGGCCTGCAGCTCGCCGGCCAGCACCTTTTGCACGAACTGCGCACGGCTCATGGTGCAGAACAGGTACACCAGGTGTTCGGCGCTCTCGCCCACCAGCGCCTGCAGGCGGCCGCGCTCGCTGGCAGCGTCGAACTTCACCAGGTCGACGAAGGCATTGCCGTACACGCTGTGCAGCAGCCCGAGCAGACGCACGTCCCGGGGCTGGCCCCACAGCGCCAGCGACCGGGCCACGCCCACCAGGTGATGGCGGAAGGTTCCGGCCTTGTGCCAGTCCTGCCCCACGCCGCGCGCCAGCACCATGGGCAGCACGGGAGCCAGATCGGCATCGTGGGCCAGCCATTCATCGTCCAGCAGGGACTGGGCGCGCTGGAACAGCGCGTCATCCGGTGGCGCAAAGGCGGGCAGTGCGGACATGGCGGGGTCTCCTTCGTGGTAGTGGCTTTGCCATCGAGTATCGGCCAAGCCGCCCGCACACGCAGGTCTTCTGACAAAACAGCCCGCAGCGCCCGCTGTACAAGCGCCAAAAGCTATCAAATCAGGAGCTTACACATCCCGTGTGCGCCCCCCTGTCCTGCATCAGCGGTGCGACAGGCGGCGCACGGCCCAGTCACCCAGGCTCTGGATGGCCTGCACGAAGAAGATCAGGATGACCACCACGGCCAGCATGATGTCGGGCAGGAAGCGCTGGTAGCCGTAGCGGATGCCCAGGTCGCCCAGCCCGCCGCCGCCGATGGCCCCGGCCATGGCCGAGTAGCCCGTGAGGCTCACGAAGCTGATGGTCAGGCCCGCCACGATGCCCGGCAGCGCCTCGGGCAGCAACACCTTCCACACGATCTGGCCGGTGGTGGCGCCCATGGACTGCGCGGCCTCCACCAGGCCGTTGTCCACCTCGCGCAGCGCCGTCTCCACCAGCCGCGCCACGAACGGCGCCGCGGCGATGGTCAGCGGCACCACGGCCGCCCAGGTGCCGATGGACGAGCCGGTGATGAAACGCGTGAACGGGATGATGGCCACCAGCAGGATGATGAACGGCGTGGAGCGCACGGCATTCACGATCCAGCCCACGATCTTGTTGGCGGGGCCGTTCTCCAGCACGCCGCCCGCATCCGTGAGGCGCAGGAACACACCCAGCGGAATGCCCACCAGGCCGCCAACGATGCCGGACACGCCGACCATGATGATCGTCTCCCACAGCGAGGTGACGAACAACTCCAGCATCATTTCAGAAAAGTTCTCGAACATCGCCCGCCCCTCAGCCTGTCACTTCCACGGTGCGCACCACCACGCCGTTGGCACGCAGATAGTCGATGGCCGCGCCGATGCGCGCCATGTTGCCGCTGGCGTACACCGCCAGCGAACCGAAGGTCTGGTCCTGGATCTCGTCGATCTGGCCATGCAGGATGGACAGGTCCAGTCCCAGCTCGCGGATCAGGTGCGACAGGATCGGCTCGTAGGCATGCTCACCCGCATACGACAGGCGCAGCAGCTGGCCGCTCGCGCCCGGCTCCAGCCGCGCGGCCAGGCTGCGCACGCGCGCCAGCACCCCGGCGGGCAGCTCCTGGGGCACGATCTCGTCGATCAGGCTCTTGGTGATGTCCTGCTGCGGGCGGGTGAACACGTCGACCACCGGGCCCATCTCCACGATGCGGCCCGCGTCGATCACGGCCACACGGTCGGCAATCTGCTTGATGACCTGCATCTGGTGCGTGATCAGCACCACCGTCACGCCCATTTCGCGGTTCACCTGGCGCAGCAGGTCCAGGATGGAACGGGTTGTCTCGGGGTCCAGCGCGCTGGTGGCCTCGTCGGACAGCAGCACCTTCGGGTTGCTGGCCAGCGCGCGCGCAATGCCCACGCGCTGCTTCTGCCCGCCCGAGATCTGCGCCGGGTAGCGGTCGGCCAGGTGCGCCAGGCCCACCAGGTCCAGCAGCGGGTCGATGCGCTTCTTGATCTCGGCCCGCGGCATGCCCGCCAGCTCCAGCGGCAGCGCGGCGTTGTCGAACACCGTGCGCGATGACAGCAGGTTGAAGTGCTGGAACACCATGCCGATCTCGCGGCGCGCGGCGCGCAGGTCGGCGTCGGACAGTTGGGTCATGTCGCGCCCCGCCACCATCACCTGTCCCGACGTGGGGCGGTTGAGCAGGTTGATGACGCGGACCAGCGAACTCTTGCCCGCGCCCGAACGGCCGATGATGCCGAACACCTCGCCCGGCGTGACATGCAGGTCGATGCCGCGCAGGGCTTCGACGGGGCCCTGCGGGCCCGGGTAGATCTGGGTGATACCCCGAAGGTTAATCATGAAATGCAATGCAAAGCGCGCGCAGGCTGCCCCCTCAGGGATGGCCAGCCGCGGCGGGTGAAGATCAGAACAGCGGGTGAATGTAATTGTTCGTTATGAAAAACCCAACGAACAAAAAGTAGGCACATAAGACGGCCCCGTTATGAGGCGTGCTTCAGCGAGCCGCGCGCTGCCCCTGTCGGGCGGCAGTGCCACGCAGTAGCGGAGCACAGGGGCGATTTTAGGTGACGGGGCAAATCCCCGGCCGGCGTGCGCCTGCGCCTGGGGAAGGAGCACGCGCAACTGCAGCCGTCCGGCCAGGGCGAATGGCAACCGGTGCCAGCCCGCCCAGCGATGCGCAAGACTCGCCTACCACCGACAGCACAAGCGTATGGCGCGCCACCTATCCACGGCTGCGTGGCGCGTGGGGTCTAGCGCCGGCGGCCTGCATGGGGCCCCTCGCCCACCGTACCATTCACCGTTCCCGACACGCCCCGCTGCCGGCTCCCCGTCGCCGCCGCTCCCCACCGCGCGGGCTTTCTCCCTCCACCTATGCAAGAACGCTCCTGGTCTCCCGTTGTCTGGATTGGCTATGCCATGTGCGTCGGCGTCATGGGCACGGCGCTGGCCAGCCCGCTGTACCCGCTCTACCAGCAGGCCTGGGGGCTCAAGCCCAGCGACATCACGCATCTTTTCGTGGTGTACATGTTCGGCGCGCTCACCAGCCTGCTGTTTCTGGGGCGGCTCACGCAGCGCCACGGCTTCCTGGCCATCCTGCGCACGGGCCTCACACTGATGACCGCGGGCGTGGTGCTATCGGCCCTGGCGTGGAATGTGCCCGTCTTCATGCTGGCGCGGCTCATGATCGGGCTGGCGTCGGGAATGATCACCACCTCGGCCTCCATCGGCATGGTGCAGGCCCGCCCCGGGCGTGATCCACGGCGCACGGCCGCACTGACCACCGTGGCGATGACGCTGGGCTTCGGCCTGGGGCCGCTCGTGGGCGGCTTGATGGCCCAGTGGGTGCCCCACCCGCTCGTCACCGCCTACGTGCCCACGGCGGCCATGGGTCTGCTGGCGGTGTATGCGCTGCACCAACTGCGCGGGCTGCCCACAGGGGGAACGCGGGACGATGCCCTGCCGCCCGGCACCTGGCGCGGCGTGATCGCGCAGTGGATGCCGCGGCTCACACCGCCGCCGCGCCTGCGCCGGCGCCAGTTCTGGCTGGCGAGCATGGGCGCCTTCAGCGCCTTCGGCATGTTCAGCCTGTACTCATCGCTGGCGCCCAGCTTCATGCAGGAGATCGTGCCCTGGCATGGGCCGGCCGTGAGCGGACTGTCGATCGCGATGATCCTGTTCCTGTCGTCCGCGTTCCAGTTCATGGTGCGCAACTGGCGCACCAAGCGCGTGGCCCTGGCCAGCGGCTGCGCGCTGGTGCTGTGCAACCTGCTGCTCATGGCGACCACGCTCACCGGCGCCACGCTGGTGTTTGGCGCGGCGGTGATCGCCACGGCCTTCGGCCATGGGCTGGCCAATGTGGCGGGCATGGGCGTGGTGGCCAAGCTCACCACGCCCGAAGAGCGCGGCGGCCTGCTGTCGTCCTACCTGATCGTGGGATACCTGGGCACCATCGTGCCCATCCTGGGCATGGGCTGGCTGTCGGACCATGTGGGCCTGAACCGCGGCTTGCTGGTGTTCTGCGGCGCCATGGCCCTGCTGAGCGCCGTGGTCACCGCGCTGGGCATGCGCACCGCGGAAATCCCCGTGCCGCAGCAGCACCTTTAACCGCTGGTGTCAGCGCCAGCCGATCAGCAGGATGGCGATGTTGACCAGCAGTCCCGCGCCCCACACCAGGCTGCGCGCCGTGGGCATGTCGCCCACGTACATGGTGATGTAGGACACGCGCAGCATCACGAACAGGAAGGCCAGCAGGTCCAGCATCATCTGCGGCGCGCCCAACTGGTGCGCGATGATGACCGCGCCGATGAAGAACGGCAGCGCCTCGAAGCTGTTGGCCTGCGCCGCATTGGCACGGGCGCGCCAGCCGGTCTGGCGAGCCAGCCACGCACGCGGGTCGTGGTTGTCGCTGCCGCGAAAACCACCCCGCTTGGCCAGCAGCGCGCAAGCCATGGGCAGCAGCGCCGCAATCAGCACGCACCAGTAGGCCACGGTGAAGCGGGCCACATGCATTGTTGTGTTCATTTTTGCAGTGTTTTGGGCCTCCAGCGCTTATCCAACAAGCGCTAGCAGCTATTGTTTTTGATATTCAGCGCCGATCCGCCAGCGCATGAGCGATGGTGCCCAGGTCCACGTATTCCAGCTCGCTACCCACGGGCACGCCCCGCGCCAGGCGCGTGACGTGCACGCCGCGGCGCTTGAGCGCCTCGCCGATCGCGTGGGCCGTGGCCTCTCCCTCGGCCGTGAAGCTGGTGGCCAGGATCACCTCCTGCACCACGCCGTCGCTGGCGCGCTCCAGCAGGTTGTGCACACCGATGTCGCGCGGCCCCACCCCATCCAGCGGCGACAGCCGCCCCATGAGCACGAAGTACAGCCCCTTGAACGCCGCGGTGCGCTCCATCGCGGCCTGGTCGGCGGGTGTCTCCACCACGCACAGGCGGGTGGCGTCGCGCGCCGGGTCCAGGCAGGTCTCGCACACCGCGCCCTCGGTGAAGGTGTGGCAGCGCTCGCAATGGCGCACCTGCGTTGCCGCTTGCGCCAGCGCCTGCGACAGCATCTGCGCGCCGGCGCGGTCATGCTGCAGCAGATGGAACGCCATGCGCTGCGCCGACTTCACGCCCACACCGGGCAGGCGCCGCAGGGCCTGGATCAGTGCGTCAAGAGAACCGGTGTCGGACATGAAGAATGGATTTCGGAGTGCACACGCCGCCCTCAAGGGCGTAGCGAGCGCCTGCCAGGCGAGGCGGACGGAGCACAGCAACCGGAACGTACTTGCCTAGTACGTGAGGATTGCGAGCACTGCCCAACGACGCGTGGCCAGCGCGCAGTAGCCTGCCCTCAGAAGGGGAATTTCATGCCGCCGGGAAGGCCTGGCATGCCGGCCGTGATCTTAGCCATCTTCTCGGCCGAGGTTTCCTCGGCCTTGCGCACCGCGGCGTTGAAAGCGGCGGCCACCAGGTCTTCCAGCATGTCCTTGTCGTCGGCCAGCAGGCTGGAGTCGATGGTCACGCGCTTGACGTCGTGCTTGCAGGTCATCAGCACCTTCACCAGGCCGGCGCCGGATTCGCCTTCGACCTCGATGTTGGCCAGATCGTCCTGGGCCTTCTTCAGGTTGTCCTGCATGGCCTGGGCCTGCTTCATGAGGCCGGCGAGCTGTCCCTTGTTGAACATGGATGGTTTCCTTTGCGTTTCAAAAATGGTTATGCAGGCTTGATGCTGCCCGGGACGATTTTCGCCCCGAAATCACGCATCAGTTGCTGCACGTAGGGGTCGTTGTGGACGATCTCCTCGGCCACGCGCTGGCGTTCGGCTGCGGCGTGCGCGTTGCGGCGCGCGGGGCTGTCGATCACCACACCCACCTCCACGCTGATCTGGCGCGCATGGCCTGCGGCCTCCAGCGCCGCGCGCAGGCGCTCGCGCGCCGTGGGCTGGTTGAGCGACTCCCGCTCCACGCGCAGCAGCCAATGGTCCGGGTCACGCGCCACCAGTTGCGACTGCAGCGCCAGTTCGCGCACCAGGGCGGTGATGGCCTCCTGGGCAATGAGCTGCTGCACGGTGGCATGCCAGACATCGCCCTCCTCCGTGCGCACCAGCCGCGCGGGTGCCGGGGCCGCCGATGGCAGGGGCTGCAGGCGCGCGCCGGGTTCCGGCGCGGTACGCACGGGTATTGCTACCGTTTCAGGAGCTGCTTGCGCTGTATGGGCGGGTGCTGGAGGTGTTTTTTGCCTTAAATCCTCAGGGGAGCGTACGGGCAGACGCACAGGCGCTGCGGCCCGTACGGGCGCCTGGGCCGCGTCGCCGGCTTCCCACGGGGGCGATTCGCGGTCGCCCGCGTCCAACGCGTCCTGCACGGCCTGGTTCACATCGTCCGGCGTGGCTTGCGCCCGAGTGGGCGCTGCCGATGCGGCGGGCCGGGCGGGCGCGGCAGTCGCGCAGTCCATCGCGGGCGCCGCGACCGGAGCCGGGTGCACCGACACCGGCGGCGGTGCGGGAGCCCGGTCCGCGGCGGCCGGCACAGCCTGCGGTGCCTGGACTACCGGCGTATCGGCCGGCGCATGGGCCGACGGCGCTGCGGCTTCAGGCCGCGTCAGAGTTTTTTTTTCAGCCGAGGCAGCCGCGCCGCCTTCCGAAGCCGCCGGCTTGAACGCCAACAGGCGCAGCAGCACCATGGTCAGCGCGGCATATTCATCGGGCGCCAGACCCAGATCGGCGCGGCCGTGCAGGCAGATGCTGTACAGCAGCTGCGTCTCGTCGGCCGGCAGGGCGGCAGACAGGCGCGCAACCTCTGCCGCCTCAGGGTCGCTGGCGTCCGCGGCCGCAGCCATCTGCGGAACGGCCTGCAACACGGCCATGCGCTGCAGCACGGCGCTCATGTCCTCCAGCGTGGAGGCGGCGGACAGGCCGTTGATGCGCAGGGTGTCCGCCGTCTCGACCACCGTGCGGCCATCGCCCTGCGCCAGCGCGTCGATCAGACGGAACACATGGCTGCGGTCCACGCTGCCCAGCATCTGGCGCACAGCGGCTTCCTGCAATTGGCCGCTGCCGAAGGCAATCGCCTGGTCGGTCAGGCTGAGCGCGTCGCGCATGGAACCGCGCGCTGCGCGGGCCAGCAGCCGCAGGGCCTGCGGCTCGGCGGGCACGTTCTCGGCGGCGAGCACGCGGGTGAGGTGCTCCAGCACCGTCTCGGGCGCCATGGGCCGCAGGTTGAACTGCAGGCAGCGCGAGAGCACCGTGACTGGCACCTTCTGTGGATCGGTGGTGGCCAGCACGAACTTGAGGTATTCCGGCGGCTCCTCCAGCGTCTTGAGCATGGCGTTGAACGCCGTGTTCGTGAGCATGTGCACTTCGTCGATCATGAAGACCTTGAAGCGCCCCTGCACCGGCTTGTAGACGGCCTGCTCCAGCAGCCCCTGTACCTCGTCCACGCCGCGGTTGGAGGCGGCATCCAGCTCGGTGTAGTCAGGAAACCGGCCGCTGTCGATGTCGGTACAGGCCGGGCACACGCCGCAGGGCGTGGCAGTGATGCCGCCTTGGCCGTCCGGACCCTGGCAATTGAGCGACTTGGCCAGGATGCGCGAGACCGTGGTTTTGCCCACGCCGCGCGTGCCGGTGAACAGGTAGGCGTGGTGCAGCCGCTGCTGCGTGAGCGCGTTGGAGAGCGCCTGCACCACGTGCTCCTGCCCCACCATCTCAGAGAAGGTCTTGGGACGGTATTTGCGGGCGAGCACAAGATAGGACATGGGGCGTGATTCTATGTGCGGGCCAGACACGCAGCGCGCCAAGGCTTCTAGCTGGCCCGGGCCTACGCAGGCCACCGCGCCGACCGAGGGTGATCTGCTCTCTGCCAGGATTCACACTCCCCGGGAACGACTGCAAACTGCCAGTCGCACCGTACCGCCATGTTGCCCGCCTTGCTTCATCCTTTGCAGCCCGCAGGCGGCTATCGCGACAAGGGTTGCTGACCCGGTCGGCTGCGGTGCGTCTCGCCTGCTGGCTACTGTGTCTGTGCCTGCAGCCGCCGACGCAGGCCCAGGATGGTTCTAAAGACACCTCCGCCGACGATCCACCGACGCAGCAGCAGGCACTACCTGCGGCCCTGGATCTGCGTGCGCGTGACTACCCCGAGCCAGACGGTTACTCGCTGCCCAGCACGCCCGAGTTTGGCGCCATCGGCGTGCAGCTGCAGGGCGACTCACGTTTGCTGCTGCGCGTCCGGCGCGGCGGCCCCATGCTGTACTACCGGGCAAAGTTCTGACGGGCCACGGGCAGAGCGTGGTTCGTCGTACAATCACAGGCGACGGGCCTCCCCGCATGGTGAAGCGGCCAACCGGGTCAGGTGGGGAACCAAGCAGCCCTAACTGTGGAGCCAGTGCCGGGGGTAAGGCTCGTCACCTTCTTCTTCCTTTCCCCTTCTTTTTTTGCGTCGCCTGAGCGCCTTGCGCGTCATCGGGCGGTTGCGGCGTTGCCTGCACATGAACGCCGTGCGTCAGCTCCGTCCTACAGCGAAACAAGCACGGCGATCGCGACAAGCACGTGCCCGCGGTCCATACTGCGCACCAGGAGTTCTCGCCACCGATCCACTTTCTTGCTGTCCCGTGCCGCCATGCTGTCTGCCATGTCCGCGCTGCTTGCAAGTCATCTGCTCCGGCCGCTGCCACGGCCGGCCATGGATTGGGGCATTGTGTGCCTGCTGTGCCTGTGCGCGGCATTTCCCGCCCGGAGCGATGAGAGCCTGGCAGACGGCGCTGCGGCCGCATTGCGAGAGGCTCAGGATGAGCCTTCTTCCGCCGCCTTCACGCAGAACACCGCCACCTACCCCGACCTGAACGGCAGCGATCTTCCGCGCGCAGCATTCGGCAACAGCGTTCAGTACACGGACATCACCCGTTGGCTCACGCCGCTGCAAGCTTCCCGCCTGGGGCTGACGCTGGGCGTGGTGGTTCCGTCGGACGGCGCGGCCCGCGCAGGATCCGTCAGCCCTGCCTACCCGCCAGGCACCCCGCAGGCTTACGACCTGGGTCTGCGCTGGCGATCACAGTTGCAGCCGCGCGTACGGCTGGACCTGCAGGCCTGGGCCCGCACCCACCCGCACACGGGCCTGCACGACGCCATGGGCATGATCTGGGGTCGCGACCAGGGCAGCAACTTTGGCACCCGTCTGGAGGTGCAATGGTCCGCATCGCGCACGCGCGGTCTGGTCCCCGAGCTGGGCGCCATCGGCGTGCAGTTGCAAGGCGATGCGCGGCTGGTGCTGCGCGCCCGCCGCGGCGGGCCCATGGTGTATTACCGCGCGAAGTTTTGACCGCGCGCTCATGCAACGCTCTGGGTTGACGCCGACCTTCTTGCAATGATCGCAGAGCATGCCCTAAAGCGGCGCCCCTGCTGTACTACGCCTGCGTTGCCAGCCAGTGCGCGGCACCCGCCCCTGCCGCACGCCCGGTGGCATAGCACGCAGTCAACAGATAACCCCCGGTGGGCGCCTCCCAGTCCAGCATCTCGCCCGCGCAGAAAACCCCGGGCATGGTGCGCAGCATGAGGCGCGTATCCAGCGCTTCGAAGGCCACGCCGCCGGCCGTGCTGATGGCCTCATCCAATGGGCGTGCTGCCACCACGGTGATGGGCAAGGCCTTGATGGCATGGGCCAGCGCCATCGGGTCGGACATACCATCCTTGCCCAGTTGTTCGTAGAGGACGGCGGTTTTGATGCCGTCCAGGCCCAGCCGGCTCTTGAGGTGGGTGGAAAGGCTGCGCGAGCCGCGCGGGTGGCGCACCTCGGCCAGCACGCGCTCGGGCGTGTGGTCGGGCAGCAAGTCCAAGTGGAAGGTGGCGTGACCGTGTGCCACGATCTCGTCGCGCAGCAGGCTGGAGACCGCATAGACCAGGCTGCCTTCCACGCCAGTGGCCGTGGCCACGAATTCCCCGCGCCGCTCAAAGCGCCGGCCCTGGCTGTCGGTGAAGGACAGCACCACCGACTTGAAGGGCTGGCCCGCGAAGCGCTCGACGAAATGCGGCGTCCAGCCGACGGCGGGCGCGCCTCGGCCGATGAGCTCCAGAAAGAACTCTCGCCGCGTCTCGCCCACGGGCGCATCCACGCGCGGTACGTCGAAACCGCAGTTGGACGGCGCCAGCGGCGCTACAGGCACGCCGCGCTGCGCCAGCAGCGGCGCCCAGGTACCGTCCGAGCCCAGACGGCCCCAGCTGCCGCCGCCCAGGGCCAGCACGACGGCGCGCGCCCTTACCCGCACCTCTCCCGCCGGCGCGGCAAAGCGCAGCACAGGCGGCGTGATGCCATTCAATGCGTCGGCCCAGCCCATCCAACGATGGCGCATGTGCAGCTGCACCCCCTGCCCGCGCAAGCGGTGCAGCCAGGCACGCAGAAGCGGCGCGGCTTTCATGTCCTTGGGGAACACCCGGCCCGACGTACCGACGAAGGTCTGCGCGCCCAAGGCATCAGCCCACGCGCGCAAGTCCTCGGGGCCAAAGTCTCGCAGCCAGGGCGTCAGCGCCTGCTGGCGATCGCCATAGCGCGCCATGAAGGCCGCCAGCGGCTCGGAATGCGTGAGGTTCAGCCCGCCCCTGCCCGCCAGCAGGAACTTGCGTCCCACCGAAGGCATGGCGTCGAACACCTGCACGCTCAGGCCCGCCGCTGCGGCGGTCTCGGCGGCCATCAGGCCAGCCGGCCCTGCGCCAATCACAGCGATCTCGCAGGATCGCAGATCCGTATCCATCATGGTGTTGCTTTCATCAACCCGCACGCCGCAGCAGGCGCACGTGCATGGGCCGCACGAAGTGCGCTCCCTGCATCGTGCAATGCGGCGCGAAGGCCGCCGCCACGCGCTTGCGCAAGGACGCGTCGATGCGGTGGTCGGCAAAGGTGGGGTTCATCATCCGCCGCTCAAACTGGGCGAAGTCCTCGAAATGCACAGGCATGTCGAATCGCCGTTGCGCCACCTGCTCCCAGGTGCCGCGGACAGCCAGCGCGCGGTCCAGCGCCGCCTGCGCAGCGGCGCGCACGATGCCTTCGTCGTTGTACAGGCGCACGATCTCGTTGAGCGCGCCTTCGTAGACCGGCTCAGAAACGTACAGATGCCCGCCGGCACGCAGCACGCGCGCCACTTCGGTCAGGGCCTGGTCCATCGCATCCAGCGGCACGTGGTGCAGGGACTTGAGCATCAGCGCCAGGTCGAACTGCGCGTCATCGCATGCAATGGCCTGCGCACCACCCACGGCAAAGCGCATGCGCGGCGGCGTGTCCTGCAGGTTGATTGCGTGCTGCCGGAGGTCCACTTCCAGCCCCAGACACCGCATGTCCGGCCAACGCTGCAGCATCTGCCGCGCCATGCGCGCTCCGCCGCATCCGAGTTCGATGACGCGCGTGCCGGGGGTTGGCAGCAACTCGACCAGGACATCCAGTTCATCAGGGACGAGGGTGTGGTTCATGGGTCATCGATCAATCGGCAGAATCAACCGATGGTACCTACCCCTGCGCGCGACGCGGGGTATTCCCGTACGCTGGCCACAGGCCCGGCGCCTGCCCACCCGGTCAGAACAGCACGCCCTGCCCTGGCGCGTCCACGACCACCAGCCTCCCATCGCCCGTCAAGAAAGCCGCGCCCACCCGCTCGCCCGGAAACTGCGCTCCCACCGCTTCGCGGTACAGGCGCAGCTGGGCCATCAGCTGCGGCTGGCGCTCGGGCGCGGTGGCGCTCTTGTAGTCCAGCACCCACCAGCGCGCACCCTCACGCGGCTGGCGCAGCCGCACCAGGCGGTCCAGACGCAGACCCTGGCCCTGGTAGACCAGCGGCGCTTCGTTGAGGGCCTGCTCCACGTGATCGGGGTTCCACGCCCAGGCACCCTCGCCCTGCAGAATGCTCCGCGCCATCGCTGCGGCCTGTGCGGCAGCCTCCGCCGTGATGTCGAAATCGCGCGCCAGCTGCGCCAGCCGCCGCGCGGGCCACACGCCGCCCGCCCGCAGGGCGCCGACCACGCCCGCCTGCTCCAGCAACTGGTGCATGGCCTCGCCCTGGCGCGACTGCGGGGTGGAGACGGGAGCACCCGCCGCAGCGGCTTGTGCCCTCGGCGCAGCCCCCGCATACGGCGGAAGCTGCGGCAACGCGACGGCGGCATCGTCAGCCACATCGCCCAATGGCGCGGCGGGCGGCACTGGCGCGTCCTGCAGGGACTCGGCCAGCCGGTTCCACCAACTGCCGGGCGCGGCCGTGCTGGACTGCACCGCCGACAAGGCCAGGCAATGCTTGGCGCGTGTCATGGCCACATAGAGGGTGTTGAGCTCCTCGCGCTGGCGCTCCGCCAGTTCCGCCGCCAGCAGGTCCACCGCACTGGGCGGCGGGTTGGATTCGCTGGCCAGAAAGACAAAGCGCAGCGGAGCGGCCTGCTCGCCCGGCCAGTCGACCAGCGCGCCCATGGTCTCGGCCTTCTGCGCGCGCGCATCGGTGTCCAGCAACAGCACGCTGTGCGCCTCCAGCCCTTTGGCGCCGTGGATGGTGAGCAGGCGCACGGCCTGCGCCTCCACGCGGCCGGGTGCGCGCATGCCCGGGCGCTTCATGGCGCGCACGAAGGCATAGGCCGTGAGGTAGCGTCCCCCGCCCTGCTGCAGCGCTGCGGCCAGCAAAGCGCGCAGGTTGGCCAGCACGCCCGCACGCTGCGAGGCGGGAGCCGCGGCGGCAAAGCGCGCGGGCACGTCGCCGTGTTCGTAGATGGCATGCAGCGCATCGTGGGGAGGGCGTGTTTCCACCCATCGCTTGTATTGAGCCAAAACAGGCGCCAGCGCTTGCAGCTCGGGCGGTAGCAGCTCACTTTTTTGAAGTACGTCGAACCAGCTGCACGGGGATCCTTCTGCGGCCGTCTGGCGTACCCGCAGCGCAATCTGCACCAGCGCGTCATCCGTCAGGCCGAACAGCGGCGAGCGCAGCGCACGCGCCAGCGAAAGGTCATGCCCCGGTGAGACCAGAGCATCCAGCAGCGCGACGATGTCCTGCACCTCGGGCGCCTCGCCCAGCTCGGCCTTCTCGGGCTGCACGCAGGGCACGTGCAGCGCGCGCAGGGCCTCCTGCAGGGAGGCCAGCCGGTCGCGCTTGCGCGCGAGCACCATGATCTCCTGCGGCTGCACGCCCGCGGCGATCTGCGCCGCCACCCATTGCGCAGCCTGCGCGCATTCGCGCATGCGCAGGGTTTCCTCGGCTTCATGGCGCGGCTGGGTCAGAGTGTCGCGCCACTCGGGGGCAGTGGCCGCGGCGGCATCACCCCCGTCAGGCGCCGTGATCGGGGGCAGGCGCAGCAGTTGCCCCGGGTCGCGCGATTCGGTGGTGTGGTCGCGAAAGCCCGCGTACTCACCCTGCGCCTGCGCCGCCTGCATGGCCTGGTTCACCGCTGCGATCACGCCGATGGCGTTGCGCCGCGTGTGGTCGCAGGCCAGCAGGTCGCCCCCCAGCCCCTCGCGTACGAAGGCCTGGGCGGCCTTGAAGACCTGCGGCTCGGCGCGGCGAAAGCGGTAGATGCTCTGCTTGGGGTCACCCACGATGAACACGCTGGGCGGCTGCTGGCCGCCGCCCGCGCCCGCGTAACCTGCCAGCCAGGCATGCAGCGCCTGCCACTGCAGCGGGTTGGTGTCCTGGAACTCATCCACCAGCAGGTGGCGCACGCGCGCGTCCAGCCGCTCCTGCACCCAGCCCGAGAGGATGGGGTCGGACAGCATGACCAGCGCCGTGCGCTCCACGTC
Source organism: Diaphorobacter sp. C33 (assembly GCF_030503915.1). NCBI lineage: Bacteria > Pseudomonadati > Pseudomonadota > Betaproteobacteria > Burkholderiales > Comamonadaceae > Diaphorobacter > Diaphorobacter sp. C33. Next base: position 806,673 of record NZ_CP129980.1, on the reverse strand, counting down.
GTTCATGTCCACCCAGCCGCGCTCGCGCTTGAGCTGGGCGAACTGCGCGATGAGCGCACGCGCCAGCCGCGCCATGCGCTGCTGGTGCAGCCAGGCCTCGTGCTGGCGGCGCGCGGCGCACAGGCGCTGCAGTTCACCCTCAGCCTCCTGCGCGGCGGCGAACTTCTCCAGATTCTTGGACAGGCGATCCTCGCTGGCCACGAAGAAGGCCTTGCGCAGCGTGTCCAGACGCTGGCCCAGGTCGTCGCACAGCCAGGCGTCGATCACCGCGTTGGCGGCCTTCTGCGGCGTCTTGTTCGCCTGCGCCCCCAGCACCTGGGCCCAGGCATGCCAGCGCTGGCGCGCTGCGTCGCCGGCCAGGGCATCGGCCGGATGGTGCAAGCCGGCAAGGTCCGCGAACTGCATGCCGAAATGCGGGATCGATGCGTCCACCACGCCCGCCTCGTCGGCCAGCGCGAACTCCACGCGCTTGGCCAGCGCGCCTTCGAGCGCCTTGTGCGTCTGCGAGCGGCCGTGATGTGCTACGCAGGCTTCGTAATCCGCGCGCAGCGCGGCGTCCTGCGCCACGGCGGCGAGGTAGGGGCGCCAAACCTCGCGCACTGCCTCGGCGTCATCCTCCAGCAAGTCGTAATGGGCGGGCAGGCCCTGCTGCTCCAGCACCGCCAGCGGCGCCGTGCCCAGCAGCGCCGCAAACCAGCTGTGAAAGGTGCGTATCTGCACGGGGCGGCCCGCGTCCAGCGTCTGCCGATATAGTTTTTGTAGCTGCTCGCGCTTGTCCAGAGCGCGCTGCGGCCCGATTCCTCTTGCAATCAGCTCCTTTTCCAGATCAGGCAGTGGCTTGGCCGCAAACTCCTGCAGCCATTCCTGCAGGCGCTGGCGCATTTCACCCGCGGCCTTCTTGGTGAAGGTGATGGCCAGGATCTCGTGCGGCGCACAGCCGTCCAGCAGCGCGCGCAGCATGCGCGAGACCAGCATCCAGGTCTTGCCGGCGCCGGCGCAGGCCTCCACGGCCACGCTGCGCTGCGGGTCGCAGGCAATGGCGTAGAAGGCCTCCCGCGTGACCGGTTGGCCGTTGTGTTCGTAGGCGGCTTGCGCGGCAGCTTCACTCATTCCAGAAATCCTTGCGGCACAGACCGCGCGCGGCGCACCATTCGCACACGCTGCCCTCGCCCAACGCGGGCAGCGGCGCGCCGGCGGCAATGCGCTGCATGTCGTGCGTGATGCCGTCCAGCAGCAGGTCGCGCAGGTGCACCACGTCGTCCTGCTCGTGCAGCCGGGTTTCGCCGCGCTCACCCACATTCACGTACACGGCCCGCAAGGTGTCGTCCTGCAGCAATGCGGCATAGAAGGCGAGCTGCGTGTCCTCGGACCCGGCCTTGATGCGCCCGCGCGTGAGGGCGTCGCTCTCGGTCTTGTAGTCGATCACCAGCGCCAGGGGTTCGCCGCCGCCCTGCGGACGCACGGCGTCCACACGGTCCAGTGTGCCGACCAGTTCCAGCGCGCCCAGCGGCTGGCGCGCGCGCAGCTCGGCCTGGCGAAAACAGGCGCCAGCGGCTTCGTGCTTGCCCAGCCATTCCAGATAGCCGGCGCGCAGCGCGGGCCAGCCCGAGGCGTAGGGCAGGAAGTCGCCCTCCTGCAGCCCCAGCTCGCGCGTAGCGCGCGCAGCCGCCTCGTCCATGAGCGCCGTGCGCGCCGCGGCGTCGCCCGTGGGCGCGTCCTGCAACGCCTCATGGAAGTGCTGCAGCACGGCATGCAGCCAGGTGCCGAAGTCACGTTTGTCCAGCCCAGCGTCCAGTTCGTCGTCTTCCTGCAGCTGCAGTTGGCGCAGCGCGAAGAAGCGGTAGGGACAGTGGCGCAGGTCGGAATATGCCGAGGACGATAGCCGTTGCACCGGCAGCTGCGCGCCCACCGGCAGCGGACGCGCCGTGGGTGCCGCGGGCACGCTGCGCGTCACCCGGGGATCGGCACCGTCCGTGCCGGTTCCGTCCAGCCGAAGCGCCTGGACCAGCGGGCTCGGCAGGAGGGGTTCGCCCCCCTCGTCGCCCACGCGCCACAGGAGGTCGACACGCGCAATACGCAGGGCATGCCGCCAGGCGGCGTGCTGCGCGGCGGCCAACACGTCGCGCGTGGGCAGCCCCAGTCCCTCGCGCTGCGCCTGCGTCCAGGGGCCGGGCGGTTCAGGCGCGGCCTGCAGGCGTTTCTCATCGCAGCCAGGCAGCACCAGCGCAGCGAACGGGCGCGCCAGCAGCTGCGGCAGGGGCAGAACCACCACGGGTGCATCGTCCACATAGGCCGGTCGATAGCGCGCGCATTCCAGCACCTCTCCCACCCAGCGTGTGAAGTCCGCCAGCGCCATGCGCGCACCGGCCCCGTCCATGTCCTGCAGATCGTCCTGCAGGCCCTCGGGCAGGCGCAGTTCGGCAAGCACGCGCACACCGGCCTCGTCCTGCTGCAGCCCGTCCCACAGGCCGCAGTCCTGCAGCAGCACGCGCAGCGACTGCAACCACTGGGCCAACGGCCGCGCGGCCCGCAGCTGCGCGCGCCAGGCCTGTACCTGGTCCGCCAACGCGGCCTCGGCCGGGCGCCGCTCAGCCAACGCCTGCAGTTGCGTCGCCGCGCCGCTCCAATGCCGAGCGCCCGCACGGCGCAGCCAGTGCTCCAGCGCGCGCAGTGCGGCCCCATCCACCGCGGGCGACTGCTTGAGCCAGTCGAGCACGGCATCGGCGGTGGCGTCCCAGGCACAGGCCTGCAGCACCGCCATCAGCCGCGCCGCAGCGTGGGTGGTGGAGAGCAGCCAGCCGTTTTCGTCGTGCACAGCCACGCCTGCGCCGCCGAGCAAGGCGCTGATGCGGCGGGTGAGCGCGCGGTCGTTGGCCACCAGTGCCACGGGCGCCTGTCCCTGCGCCAGGTGCTGCAGCACACAGGCGGCGGCACGCTGGGCCTCGTCCTCGGCATCGGGCACGGCATGCAAGGTTGGCACGCCGGCCTTCCCGCCGTCCATCACCTGCGGCAGGTCCACGACAAGGCCCGCCTCTGCCCAGTGCTGCGCCAGCGTGCGGGCCAGGGGGTCGGGTTGGAAGCCCTGCACCACCACCAGCAGCGGCACGGCCGCACGCACGCCAGACTCGAACAGCACATCCCCCACGTGGCGCGAGGCCAGCACCCATTCCAGGGCGATGCGCGCTGCGGCGGCCTCCAGCCGGAGCGCGCCACCGTCGCCCGCCGCCGGCAGCAGGGCGCGCGCCGCCTCGCCCCAGTCCGGGCGCCGCTCAGGAGCCACGGCCGCTGCCACCACCGCCAACTGCGCGGCCATCTCCAGCAGCGGACCGCTGAGGACTTCGCGGTGCGCGGCGAGACCGGCGCGGTCGAGCAATGCACGTGCGGTGACCGCATCGCGCGCCATATCGCCCGCGTACTCGCTGCCCTCCGCCAGAGGCGCGCCCAGCTGGGCAGCCCAGTTGCGCGTGGTCTCGAAGCGCGGCGCGAAACCCTGCGGGTAGGCGCGTTGCCATTGCCGGCGCGCCTCGCCCATGAGCTGGGCGTACGGCACCAGCACCACGGTGGCCGCCAGGTGCGCGCCGCGCTGCGCAGCCGCCGAGCGCACCTGCTCGAAAACCGCGCACCACCCCGCGCTGCACGCTGCGGCGTGATCGTCTTTTGCTATGGGTGTCATAGCGTTACAAGCACCGGCCATATGAGGATGCGGGGATTCGGTTTCTGTCACAATGACTGGACTTTATACGTACCGGCATCGCCCACTGCTCACACAAGGAACCAAGGAACGCGCCATGGCCAGCGAACTCATCAAACATCTCTCCGACGCCAGCTTTGAAGCCGACGTGCTGAAAGCCGGCACTCCGGTGCTGGTGGACTACTGGGCCGAGTGGTGCGGCCCCTGCAAGATGATCGCCCCCATCCTGGACGAGGTGGCTGGCGCCTACCAGGGCAAGCTCACCATTGCCAAGATGAACGTGGACGAGAACCGCGAGATTCCCGCCAAGTTCGGCATCCGCGGCATTCCCACGCTGATGCTGTTCAAGAACGGTGAACTCGCCGCCACCAAGGTAGGCGCCATGAGCAAGGCCCAGCTCACCGCCTTCATCGACCAGCAATTGGCCTGATTCCCTTCTTGCCGGCCGCCCTCCGCGGCCGGCAGTCTTCCGAGGTGCGCAGCACCCGGGCAACCTGCGAATAGCGCAGAACTTTTCCTGTCATAATTCGCGCTGATCGCCTCGCCGCACGTGCACCCAGCGGCCGGCTCCGGATCACAGGCTCGCCAAGTCCGCCATCACCCATGGCCCGCACGAAACGCAGCCCTTCCCCTCACACAGACATTTCCACTCCGTCCAGGAGTCACTCCATGCACCTTAACGAACTCAAGGCACTGCACGTGTCTGAAGTCCTCAAGCAGGCCGAAGACCTGGAAATCGAAAACGGCGGCCGCATGCGCAAGCAGGAGCTGATGTTCGCCATCATCAAGAAGCGTGCAAAAGCCGGCGAGCAGATTTTTGCCGACGGCGTGCTTGAGATCCTGCCCGACGGCTTCGGCTTCCTGCGCAGCCCCGACACCAGCTACACCGCGAGCACCGACGACATCTATATCAGTCCGAGCCAGGTGCGCCGCTTCAACCTGCACACCGGCGACATGATCGAAGGCGAGGTGCGCACGCCCAAGGATGGCGAGCGTTACTTCGCGCTGACCAAGCTTGACTCCGTCAACGGCGGCCCGCCCGAGCAGAACAAGCACAAGGTGATGTTCGAGAACCTCACGCCGCTGTTCCCCAAGGAGCAGATGCGGCTGGAGCGCGAGATCAAGGGCGAGGAGAACATCACCGGCCGCATCATCGACATCATCGCCCCCATCGGCCGCGGCCAACGCGCGCTGATCGTCGCGCCTCCGAAGAGCGGCAAGACGGTGATGATGCAGCACATCGCCCATGCCATCACGGCCAACAACCCCGATGTGCACCTGATGGTGCTGCTGGTGGACGAGCGCCCCGAGGAAGTGACCGAGATGCAGCGCTCGGTCAAGGGCGAAATCATTGCGTCGACCTTCGACGAGCCCGCCGCACGCCACGTGCATGTGGCCGAGATGGTGATCGAGCGCGCCAAGCGCCTCGTGGAACTGAAAAAGGACGTGGTGATCCTGCTGGACTCCATCACCCGCCTGGCCCGCGCCTACAACAACGTGGTGCCCTCCAGCGGGAAGGTGCTCTCCGGCGGCGTGGACTCCAACGCTCTGCAACGCCCCAAGCGCTTCTTCGGCGCGGCGCGCAAGGTCGAGGAAGGCGGCTCGCTGACCATCATTGCCACGGCGCTGGTCGACACCGGCAGCCGCATGGACGAAGTGATCTTTGAAGAATTCAAGGGCACGGGCAACTGCGAAATCCACCTGAGCCGCCGCCTCTACGAAAAGCGCGTGTTCCCGGCCATCGAGCTCAACAAGAGCGGCACACGCCGAGAGGAACTGCTGCTGGCACCCGAGATCCTGCAGAAGACGCGCATCCTGCGCCAGTTCATGTACAACATGGACGAGATCGAGTCCATGGAACTCATGATCAAGAAGATGAAGGAAACCAAGACCAACGTGGAGTTCTTCGAGGCCATGCGCCGCGGCGGCTGACCTGGTCTGCTCCACCGCTTTACCCAGCCCCGCCTTCGTGCGGGGCTTTTTCATGGCCGCCCATTGCCCCTCGCTGCGTGCAGGCGTGACTCCCCGCCCACCGCTCACTTGATTCGCCTCAAGACACGGCGCGACGCGCCGGCCCATACTGGCTGTCATCTCATTTCGATAGCATGGTGGCCCGCAATGGGGCGCCCAACGGACCGGGCGCTGCGAACGAAATTGCGGATTACCATCGCCGGCCTGCGTATGCCCTTCGCCCTCCCCGCCCTCGTGTCGCTCCTTGACAGCCCAGCGCTGCGCACGGGCCTGCTCGGCATCTGCGTCACAGTCGCCGGATGCATGGCAGGGGTGCGAACGGACGTACCCTCCCCTGCGCTGCTGCCCGCCGCATGGCCCGTGCCACCCGTCGCCTTCGATGACAGCACCGTCAGCGTTGACGACCAGGCCGAGTGGGGGATGTTCTACCGCGACCCCACACTGCAAGGCCTGGTGCGCCAGGCGCTCGAGAACAACCGCGACCTGCGCCTGGCAATGCTGCGCGTGGATGAGGCGCGCGCCGCCCTGGGCCTGCAGTCCGCCGATCGCTGGCCGACCCTGGCCGTGGGCAGCAGCCACACCCGCGCCCGCGTGCCGGGGGACCTGAACGTGGCCGGCCGCGCCGTCACCACCGGCGAGCACCGCGTGGGCCTTGCCATCAGCAACTGGGAGCTGGATCTGTGGGGCCGCGTGCGCAGCCTGGAGGCGGCAGCGCAGCAGGCCTACTTCGCCTCCGCCGAAGGCAGCCGCGCCGCCCAGGCCGCATTGGTGAACCAGGTGGCACGCAACTACCTCGCATGGCGCGAAACGCAGGAACGCATCGCGCTGACAGAAGACACCATCGCCACGCGCCGCGAGAGCCTGCGCATCTTCGGGCGCCGCCACGCGGCCGGCGCCATCTCGCGCCTGGCGCTGACGCAGGTGGAATCTCTGCTGTACCAGGCCGAATCCATCGGCACCCAGCTCGCGCAGCAGCAGGCACTGCAGGCCCATGCGCTGGCGCAGCTCGTGGGCGTACCGTGGGATGCGCTGGCCCTGGCGCCGCCCCAGGCTGCCGTCGCCCTTCCCACCGTGCCCGCGGGATTGCCTTCCGACCTGCTGCTGCGCCGCCCCGACATTGCCGCCGCCGAGCACACCCTGCACGCCGCCAACGCCCGCGTACAAGCCGCGCGCGCAGCGTTCTTTCCGCGCATCGCCCTGACCACGAGTGCGGGCACCGCCAGCGCGCACCTGGACGGCCTGTTCGACAGCGGCAGCCGCGCCTGGACGTTCGCTCCCAGCGTCTCTCTGCCGCTCTTCGACGGGGGGCGCCTGCAGTCCAACCTGGATCTGAGCGCCGCACGCCAGAACATCGCCGTGGCCGACTACGAAAAGACCGTGCAGACGGCCTTCCGCGAAGTGTCAGACGCGTTGGCCACGCGCGCCACGGCAGCGCGCCAGATCACGCTGCAGCAGGCCCAGCGCGACGCCTTGCATGAACGCGCGCGTTTGGCGCAACTGCGCTACGACCACGGTGCCACGCCCTACTTCGAAGTGCTGGATGCCCAGCGCGACCTGCTGGCCGCCGAACAGCAACTCGTGCAGGCACGCTATACGCTGCAGGCCGCACACATCGCCGTCTATGCCGCGCTGGGCGGCGGCGCGCCCGCGCGCTGACAACCCAACGGGACCCTCGCATGACCATTCCCAAGAAAATCCTCATCGCCGCAGCCGCAATCGCTGCCATCGCCGCACTGGGCGGCTACGCCTGGCTGCAGTGGAAGGAAACGCAGCAGAACGCCGGCCTCGTGGGCGGCAACGGGCGCATCGAGGCCACCGAGGTGGACGTGGCCACCAAGTACGCCGGCCGTGTGGCCGAGATCCTGGTGCAGGAAGGCGACTTCGTGCAGGCCGGCCAGCCACTGGCACGCATGCAGGTGGACAGCCTGCTGGCCCAGCAGCGCGAGGCTGAGGCCAGCCGCGACCGCGCCCTGCAGGCCGTGGCCTCCGCGCGCGCCCAGGTGGCACTGCGCGAGAGCGAGCACACGGCCGCCCAGGCCCTGATCGCCCAGCGCGAAGCCGACCTGGACGCCGCTCAGCGCCGCGCGGCACGGTCGGAGACACTGGCGCGCGAGGGCGCATCCTCCGAGCAGGAACTGGACGACGACCGGGCCCGCGTGCGCAGCGCACAGGCCGCGCTGAAGGCCACGCAGGCACAGGCGCAGGCCGCGGGCGCGGCCATCGTTGCGGCGCGCACCCAGGTGGCCGGCGCCGAATCGGCGGTAAAAGCCGCCGATGCGACCGTGCAGCGCATCAACGCCGACCTGGCCGACAGCGAACTCGCCGCCCCGCGCGATGGCCGCGTGCAGCTGCGCCTGGCCCAGCCCGGTGAAGTGCTGGGCGGCGGCGGCAAGCTGCTGAACCTGGTGGACCTGACCGACGTGTACATGAGCTTCTTCCTGCCCGAGACCGTGGCCGGCCGCGTGGCGCTGGGAACCGAGGTGCGCATCGTGCTCGACGCCGCACCGCAGTATGTGATCCCGGCCAAGGTGTCGTTCGTCGCCAGCACGGCGCAGTTCACGCCCAAGACCGTGGAGACGGCCAGCGAGCGGCAAAAGCTCATGTTCCGCGTGCGCGCGCGCATCGCACCCGAGCTGCTGCGCAAGCACATCACGCAGGTGAAGACCGGCCTGCCCGGCCAGGCCTGGATCAAGCTGGACGCGGGCCGCGACTGGCCGGCGCACCTGCACAACGTCGTGGCCCCCTGACGGACCGTGACGCCCGGCTGCTCCATGCCCCAGCATCTTGAGACCGCCACCCCCGTGGCCCGGCTGCGGGACGTGCAACTGCGCTACGGCGCGGCCCAGGCCCTGCGCGGCATCACGCTGGACATACCGACCGGCCGCATGGTGGGCCTGATCGGGCCGGACGGCGTGGGCAAGTCCAGCCTGCTGGCGCTGATGGCCGGCGCGCGCGCACTGCAGCAGGGCAGCGTGCAGGTGCTAGGCGGCGACATGGCGCGCAAGGCGCACCGCGACGCGATCTGCCCGCGCATCGCCTACATGCCGCAGGGCCTGGGCAAGAACCTCTACCCCACGCTGTCGGTCGAGGAGAACCTGCAGTTCTTCGCGCGCCTGTTCGGCCACGGCGCGGCCGAACGGCGCAGGCGCATTGACGACCTCACGCGCAGCACAGGCCTATATCCCTTCCTCGCGCGGCCCGCGGGCAAGCTCTCGGGCGGCATGAAGCAAAAGCTGGGGCTGTGCTGCGCGCTGATCCATGACCCTGACCTGCTGATCCTGGACGAACCCACCACCGGCGTCGACCCGCTCGCACGCGCGCAGTTCTGGGAGCTGATCGCCCGCATCCGCACCGAGCGCGCGCACATGAGCGTGATCGTCGCCACCGCCTACATGGACGAGGCGCAGCGCTTCGACTGGCTGGTGGCCATGGACGATGGCGCCGTTCTTGCCACGGGCACACCGCAAGAGCTGCTGCAGCGTGCTGGCGTCGACACCCTGGAGGAAGCCTTCATCGCCCTGCTGCCCGAAGCCAGGAAGCGCGGCCACAGCCCGGTGGTGATTCCACCGCTGCCGACCAACGGCGAGGACGACATTGCCATCGAGGCGCAGGGCCTGACCATGCGCTTTGGCGACTTCGTGGCCGTGGACCAGGTGAGCTTTCGCATCCGACGCGGCGAGATCTTCGGCTTTCTGGGCTCCAACGGCTGCGGCAAGTCCACCACCATGAAGATGCTCACCGGACTGCTGCCTGCGTCCGAGGGCCGTGCGTGGCTGTTCGGCCAGGCGGTGGACCCGCACGACATGGCCACGCGCCGGCGCGTGGGCTACATGTCGCAGGCGTTCTCGTTGTATGGCGAGCTGACGGTGGAGCAGAACCTGGTGCTGCACGCGCGCCTGTTCCATGTGCCGGAAGAACAGGTCACAGCGCGCGTGGACGAGATGCTGCAGCGCTTTGCCCTGCAGGACGTGCGTGCCACCCTGCCCGCCAACCTGCCGCTGGGCATGCGCCAGCGCCTGTCGCTGGCCGTGGCCATGGTGCACCGGCCCGAGTTGCTGATCCTGGACGAGCCCACCTCCGGCGTGGACCCGGTGGCGCGCGACGCCTTCTGGCGCCTGCTGGTCGAACTGTCGCGCCGCGACCGTGTGACGATCTTCATCTCCACCCACTTCATGAACGAGGCCGAGCGCTGCGACCGCATGTCCATGATGCATGCGGGCCGGGTGCTGGACAGCGACACGCCGGCCGCGCTGATGGCCCGGCGCGGCGCCCAGACGCTGGAGCAGGCGTTCATCGGCTACCTGCTGGAGGCCGCCGGCGAGCCCGTGGCCGATGACAACGCTACGAAAACAGGAGCTTCCAGCGCTCTATCGACGGTCGTATCGAACGCAAAAGAGTTCGAAACACCCGCAGATCAAGCGGCGGCAGCTCCTGAAATAGAAGCACCCCGGCACCGCGCCTTCAGCCTGCAGCGCATGCTGAGCTACATGTGGCGCGAGTCGCTGGAGCTGCGCCGCGACCCGGTGCGCGCCACGCTGGCACTGGCGGGCTCGCTGATCCTGATGTTCGTGATCGGCTACGGCATCAACATGGATGTGGAGAACCTGCGCTACGCCGTGCTCGACCGCGACCAGACCACGCTGAGCCAGAGCTATGCCAACGCGCTCGCGGGATCGCGCTATTTCATCGAGCAACCGCCGCTGTCGGACCATGCCGAGCTGGACCGGCGCATGCGCAGCGGCGAGCTGTCGCTGGCCATCGAGATCCCCAGCGGCTTTGCCCGCGACGTGCTGCGCGGCAAGAACGTGGAGATCGGCGCCTGGGTGGACGGCGCCATGCCCATGCGCGCGGAGACCGTGCGCGGCTATGTGCAAGGCATGCACCAGCATTGGCTGGCCGCGCAACTGCACGAGCGCACGGGGCAGCGCCTGGCCAGCAGCGTGACCGTGCAATCGCGCTACCGCTACAACCCCGACGTGCGCAGCCTGCCCGCCATGGTGCCGGCGGTGATTCCGCTCTTGATGCTCATGCTGCCGGCGATGCTCACGGCGCTGGCCGTGGTGCGCGAGAAGGAGATGGGCTCCATCCTCAACCTGTACGTGACGCCCGTCACACGCACCGAATTCCTGCTGGGCAAGCAACTGCCCTACGTGTTGCTGGCCATGCTGAACTTCCTGCTCATGTGCCTGCTGGCGGTGACCGTGTTCGGCGTGCCCATCACCGGCAGCTTTGCCACGCTGGCGCTGGCAGCGCTGGTGTTCTCGGTCACCTCCACCGGCATGGGCCTGCTGGCCAGCAGCGTCACGCGCAGCCAGATCGCAGCCATGTTCTTCGCACTCATCGGCACGCTGATACCGGCGGTGCAGTTCTCGGGCCTGATCGATCCCGTCTCGTCGCTGGAGGGCAGCGGCCGCCTCATCGGCTCGGTCTACCCGGCCACATACATGTTCATGATCAGCCGCGGCGTCTTCAGCAAGGGACTGGGCCTGGCCGATCTGCAGGGAGCGCTGCTGCCGCTGCTGGCGTCGGTGCCCGTGGTCATGCTGGGCGCGATTGCGCTGCTGAAGAAGCAGGAGCGCTGACCAATGCCCGGCTCCTCCTCATCCGTGCGCCTGCACCTGCTCAACATCTACCGCCTGGGCGTGAAGGAGTTGTGGAGCCTGCTGCGCGACCCCACCATGCTGGTGCTGATCGTGTATGTGTTCACGCTGTCGGTGTACGCCGCCGCCACGGCCATGCCCGAAATCCTGCACAAGGCGCCGATTGCGATCGTGGACGAGGACCAGTCGCAACTGTCGCAGCGCATCGTTTCGGCCTTTTACCCGCCGCAGTTCAACACGCCGGCGCTCATCACCGCACGCGAGATGGATGCGGGCATGGACGCGGGGCACTACACCTTCGTGCTCAACATCCCGCCCGACTTCCAGCGCGACGTGCTCGCGGGCCGCGCAGCGGAAGTACAGCTGAACGTGGACGCCACGCGCATGAGCCAGGCCTTCAGCGGCAATGCCTACGTGCAGCAGATCGTGCTGAGCGAGGTCAGCGAATTCGTGCAGCGCTACCGCGGCACCGCAGCCCCACCCGTGGATCTGGCGCTGCGCATGCGCTTCAACCCCGCGCTGGACAAGGCATGGTTCGGCAGCCTGATGGAGATCATCAACAGCGTGACCATGCTGTCCATCATCCTCACGGGCGCGGCGCTGATCCGCGAGCGCGAGCACGGCACCATCGAGCACCTGCTGGTCATGCCCGTCACGCCCACCGAGATCATGCTGGCCAAGGTCTGGTCCATGGCGCTGGTGGTGCTGCTGGCGGCCACGACGTCGCTGGTCCTGGTGGTGCAGGGGCTGCTGCGCGTGCCCATTGGCGGCTCACTGGGGCTCTTCCTGGCCGGGGCGGCGCTGCACCTGTTCGCCACCACCTCCATGGGCATCTTCATGGCCACGGTGGCGCGCAGCATGCCGCAGTTCGGGCTGCTCATGGTGCTCACGCTCATCCCGCTGGAGATGCTGTCGGGCGGCACCACGCCGCGTGAGAGCATGCCGGCGCTGGTGCAGAACCTGATGCTGGCGGCCCCCACCACGCACTTCGTGGAGCTGGGCCAGGCCATCTTGTACCGCGGCGCAGGCATGGACGTGGTGTGGCCGCAGTTCCTGGCGTTGGCGGGCATCGGCTCGGTCCTGTTCGCCCTGTCGCTGGCGCGCTTTCGCCGCACCATCAGCAGCATGGCCTAGCACCGCTGAATCAGCTTGTGCGATAATTGCGGGCTTTTTTGCGGAAAGTACACTGGAATAGGCTGGTGCGGCTCCCGCTGACTTGAGGAAGAAGATCATGAAAGAAGGCATCCACCCCAATTACCGCGAAGTGCTGTTCGTTGACCTGTCCAACGGCTTCAAGTTCGTGACCCGTTCCTGCGTGAACACGAAGGAAACCGAAACCTTCGAAGGCAAGGAATACCCCCTGTACAAGCTGGACACGTCCTCCGAATCGCACCCCTTCTACACCGGCACGCAAAAGTCGGTGGACAACATGGGCGGCCGCGTGGAGCGTTTCCGCAACCGCTTCGGCAAGACCGCAGCGAAGTAAGCAGCAAGGCCTGCCCCGTGCAGGCCCGTGCAGGCAGGTGGCGAGCCCATTCGCCGCACCTGCACACACCAGGCAGCCCGGCTTCTCCGCGCTGCCTTTTTTATTGCGCACTCCGCTATCCTCGGCCCAACGCCATTTCCCCCCGTCCGCGTGATACACCCGACCCCCGCCATCGTTGCCCAGAGCGCCGTGCGCCCGCTGCCGCGTTGGGCCTTGCTGCTGCTGTGCCTGGCCTATGCCGTTCCCGGCTTCGTGGGGCGCGACCCGTGGCGCAATGCGGACATCGCCTCGTTCGGCTACATGCGCGAACTGGCCCTTGGGCGCACCTCCTGGATGGACCCGCTGCTGGTGGGCGTGCCGCCGGATGGCGACGGACTGCTGCCCTACTGGCTGGGCGCGTGGGCCATCCAGGCGCTGGACGGCTGGCTGCCGGCGGAGCTTGCCGCGCGCCTGCCGTTCGTCGCGCTGCTGCTGCTGACCCTGGCGGCCACCTGGTACAGCGTGTACTACCTGGCGCGCAGCCCCGGCGCACAGCCCGTGGCCTTTGCCTTCGGCGGCGAGGCGCAGCCCGCCGACTATGCCCGCGCCATGGCCGATGCCGGCCTGCTGGCCTTCATCGCCTGCCTGGGACTGGCCCAGCTGTCGCATGAAACCACGAGCTACCTCACCCAGCTGTGCTGCACCGCGCTGCTGTTTTACGCTGGCTCCGCAATGCCTTGGCGCACGGCGTGGCCCACCTTCACCGCCATTGCCGGGCTGCTGGGGCTTGTGCTCAGCGGCGCCCCCACGCTCGCAGTGCTGCTGGGCCTGGGCTGTGCCTGGCTAGTGGCCTGCACGCGCGGCGCGACACTGCGCAACCGCGCAGTGGCAGCGGGCGTGCTGCTGGCCGCCACAGTGGCCGCTGCCGCGCTGGCGCTGCAGTTGGACCTATGGCGCTGGCGCATCGTGCGCTTTGAAGATCTGAAACAGTGGCAAAGCCTGGTGCGCCTGTTCATCTGGTTCAGCTGGCCCGCCTGGCCCCTCACGCTGTGGACGCTGTGGCGCTGGCGGCAGCAGATCCTCAGCCGCGAATGGCACCGGCACCTGTTACTGCCGCTGTGGTTTGCCCTCGTGGCCGTGACAGCCACACTGACCACCCAGCCGGCCGACCGCGCACTGCTGCTGGGCCTGCCCGCCCTGGCGGCGCTGGCCGCCTTTGCGCTGCCGACGCTGCGGCGCAGCATCGCAGCGCTGATCGACTGGTTCACCCTGCTGTTCTTCAGCGCCTCGGCCATCGGTATCTGGGTGGTGTGGCTGGCGGTGCAGACGGGGGTGCCGGCCAAGCCCGCGGCCAACGTGGCCAAGCTGGCGCCCGGCTACGTGCCGTCGTTCTCGCTGTTGGCCTTCGGCGTGGCGCTGGCCGCCACGGCTGCGTGGTGTCTGCTGGTGGTCTGGCGCGCGGCACGCAACCGCCCCGCCATCTGGCGCAGCCTGGTGTTGCCCGCGGGTGGCGCCACGCTGGGCTGGCTGCTCATGATGACCTTGTGGCTGCCGCTGCTGAACTATGGCCGCAGCTTCGCACCCCAGGTGGCGGGTGTTGCCGCAGCCATCACCGACCGCGACAGCTGCGTGGTCGGCTACGGGCTGAACCGTGCGCAGTTGGCCGCGCTGCTGCACCATGGGCAGCTGCACATGGTGCCCACCGAACAGCTGGCGCAGTGCGACTGGGTCATCGCAGACGCCTCCGCCGCACCGCTGGTGAGCGCGTTGCTGCCCCCGGCGCAGTGGCAGGAGATGGCGAGCGTCAGCCGCCCCACGGACCGCGGCGACCGCATGCTGGTGCTGCGCCGCACGGCCCGCAAGCGCTGATGTCCGAGCTGTCCACCATTGCACGGCACGCACTCACCGTGCTGGCCGGGCAGCTTGCGGTGATGGCCTTCGGGGTCACGGACACCATCGTTGCCGGACGCCATTCGCAGGAGTCCCTGGCCGCCCTCTCCATCGGCTCAGCCGTGTTCGTGAGCGTGTACGTGGCGCTCATGGGTGTGTTGCAGGCCTTGCTGCCCATCTGGGCCGAGCAGCGCGGCGCAAACGCACAGGCCGGCATGGGCGCCAGCGTGCGCCAGTCGCTGTACCTGTGGGCGGGTGCCGCGGTGCTGGGCATGGCCGTGCTGCTGTCGCCAGGCCCGCTCCTGCAATGGACCGAGGTGCCGCCGGCGCTGCGCGGCGAGGTGCAGGCCTACCTGGCCATCCTCGCGTTCGGCCTGCCGCCTGCATTGCTGTTTCGCATCTACAGCACCCTCAACCAGGCTTTGGGGCACCCGCAGCTCGTCACCTGGCTGCAGGTCGGCTCGCTGGCGGTCAAAGTGCCGCTCTCGGTCTGGTTCACCTTCGGCGGTGCCGGGCTGGCGCCGCAGGGTGCCGCAGGCTGCGCGTGGGCCACGCTGGCCGTGAACTACGGCCTGATGCTGCTGGGCTGGTGGATGCTGCGTCACCACACGATGTACGGCCCGCTGCGGCTGTGGCGCCCGTTGGAGCGGCCCGACCCCGCGCAGATCGCGCGCTTTCTGCGGCTGGGCCTGCCAGCGGGTTTGTCCATCCTGGTGGAGGTGACCTCTTTCACGCTGATGGCGCTGTTCATCGCACGCCAGGGGACTTTGGCCTCAGCTGCGCACCAGATCGCTTCCAACCTCGCCGCCGTGCTCTACATGGTGCCTTTGTCGCTGGCCATTGCCGCAAGCGCCCGCGTGAGCTTCTGGCGTGGCGCGGGGAACGAGCACCAGGCCGCTGCCGTCGCCTTGAAAGGTTTTTGGCTTGCAGCGCTTATGGGATGTGCGCTAGCAGCTATATTATTAATAGCAAAAGGTACGATCACGGCCTTGTACTCCACCAGCGCGGAAGTCGTCGCCATGGCAGGCGCGCTGGCAGTATGGGTGGCCGCCTACCATGTGGCGGATGCCCTGCAGACGCTGTGCATCTTCGTGCTGCGCAGCTACCGCATCACGCTGGCGCCATTGGCGGTCTATTGCGTGCTGCTGTGGGGCGTGGGACTGTATGGAGGCTACGTGTTGGCCTACCGCGGTCTGGCGGGCTGGGGGCCAATGCATTCCCCTTCGCCTTTTTGGGCCGCCAGCGCTGCCGCTCTAGGCGCGACGGCGTTGATTTTCACGGCCCTGCTGCTGGGCGTGCTCAGGCTGCAGACACGCCGGGCGGCTCCGCCACTACCGCAGGAACCCCACCGCTGAGGCCGCGCGGCGGCGTCCGCAGGCGCGACGGCGGAAACACCACCGTGAACGTCGAGCCCTGCCCCACCACGCTGGCCACCTGCAGCGCTGCGCCATGGCGCTGCACCACATGCTTCACGATGGCCAGTCCGAGGCCCGTTCCGCCCGTGTCGCGCGAGCGGCTGCGGTCCACGCGGTAAAAACGCTCGGTGATGCGCGGCAGGTGTTCCGGCTCAATGCCAGGCCCTGAGTCGCGCACCATAAAACGGGCGCTGCCATCAGGCTCCACGTCCCACGCCACGGTGATGCTGCCTCCGGGTGGCGTGTAGCGCACAGCGTTGTTGACCAGGTTGGCCAGGGCGCTTTGCAGCTCGGCCGCATTGCCGGCCACCTGCCCGGCCGCCTGCGCTGCTTCGGCCGTGGGGAACGTGATCTGGTGAGGCTTGCCGGGCTGGTTCTGCGTCAGCAGGGCCGAGAGCGCGCGCCCCTCGTCCTCGCAGCGGCGCAGCAGCGTCGAGACCGCGACCCATTCGTGCATGCTGGGCGGAGGGCTTCCCTCCAGGCGCGACAGCGTCAACAGGTCTTGCACCAGGTTCTGCATGCGCACGGCCTGCTGCGACATCATGCGCAGGTAGCGCGCACGCTCCTCGTTGCTGAGCTGCAGGGTCTGCAGGGTTTCGACAAAGCCCATCAGCACCGTGAGCGGGGTGCGGATCTCATGCGACACGTTGGCGACGAAGTCGCGCCGCATGGCCTCGGCCTGCTCCAGCGCCGTCACGTCGCGTGACAGCAGCAGCTTGCGGCCATCGCCATACGGGTGCAGGTGCACCGATACGCGCACCGGCCGCGAGGGCGTGCTGGCGCGTCCGGGCAGCACCACGTCGCGCGTGTAGTCCTTGGACGCGTAGTAGGTACTGAAGTCCGGGTCCCGCACGAGGTTGCCGATGGATTGCTGCGCATCACGCTCCGCATCCAGGCCAAAGTGCTCCTCGGCCATCTGGTTGCACCATTCGATATGGCCTTCGGCATCCAGCAGCATCACGCCATTGGGCGATGCCTGCAGCGCCTGGAGGATTTCCTGCAGGCGCGCATCGCCAGCCTGCGCCTTCAACTGGCCCTGGCGCACCAAGCGCCTCGCGCGGTCTGCTGCCTCCCCCCACAGGCCGCTCAGGCGTGGCGTTTGCGTGGGGTCTCCCTGTCGCAACCAGTTCAGCACGCGCGCGCCGCGCCACAGATCCCAGGCAAACCACAACCATGCGGCGAAACAGGCGCCGATGCCGGCACCCCAGGGGCCCGCCTGCCACCAGCCCAGCGCACCGCCGATCAGTTGGCACAGCAGAAAGAAAAAGAAGCGCAGGAGCATGGCCGCAGGGCTCAGGTCAACAACAAAAAAGCGCCCGCATCATCTCCAGGCGCCTGAAAAAACACGGGGGCATCGGGCACCCGCCATCACGCCCGCATGAGTGTCTGCGGCTGCGCGGTGAGCCGGTATCCCGCTCCACGCACGGTCTCCACCATGGCGCCGCCTACCCCCAGCGCTTCACGCAAGCGTTTCACGTGCACGTCCACCGTACGCTCCTCGATGAAGACGTGGTCCCCCCAAATCTTGTCGAGCAGTTGCGCGCGGCTGTGCACGCGCTCCGGGTGCTTCATCAGGTAGTGCAGCAGCTTGAACTCTGTCGGCCCGACCTTGAGCTGCTGGCCCTGGTAGCTGACGCGATGCGTGGCCGCATCCAGCACCAGTTCACCAATAGAGACGCTGTCGCTGACCTGCTCGGGCGCACGCCGGCGCAGCACGGCGCGGATGCGCGCCAGCAGTTCCTGCGTGGAAAACGGCTTGGTGATGTAGTCGTCGGCGCCGGCATCCAGCCCGGCCACCTTGTCGGGCTCGTCACCGCGCGCCGTCAGCATGAGGATGGGGATCTGCTTGGTGCGGCTGTCGGCACGCCACTTGCGTGCCAGTTGCAGGCCACTTTGGCCCGGCAGCATCCAGTCCAGCAAGATGACATCGGGCAGCACCGCGTCCAGCTCGCGCTGCGCCGACTCGCCGTCTTCCGCCCAGATGGGCTGAAAGCCGTTGTGGCGCAGGTTCACGGCCACCAATTCTGCGATGGGGGACTCGTCCTCGACGATGAGTACCCGGGGAAGCTTCTTCATCGGTTCACCGCCTTTCTCAGGCCACGGCCGACTCGATCTCGTCCAGCGCCGTGTGGCGCACGTCCTTGCCCTTGACGAGATAGATGATCAGCTCGGCCACGTTCTTGGAATGGTCGCCAATGCGCTCGATGGCCTTGGCCAGGAACAGCAAGTCCAGGCTGGCGGAGATGGTGCGCGGGTCTTCCACCATGTAGGTGATGAGCTTGCGCACGAAACCGTCGAACTCCCGGTCGATGAGATCGTCTTCCTTCAGGATGGCAACAGCGGCCTTGGTGTCCAGGCGGGCAAACGCATCCAGCGCCTTGCGCAGGAGCCCCGAGGCCAGGTCGGCCGCCACACGCAGGTCGCTGGACGGTAGCGAACGGGCGGCCCCGCTTTCGATGATGGACTTGACCATGCGCGCCATGCGCGTGGCCTCGTCACCCATGCGCTCCAGATTGGCGATGGCCTTGGAGAAGGCCATCAGCAGGCGCAGGTCGCGTGCGGTGGGCTGGCGGCGCGCGATGACGGAAGCCAGCTCATGGTCGATCTCGACCTCCATGGCGTTCACGCGGCGCTCCAACTGCTCCACCTGTTCCACGGCTTCCAGGTTGAAGTGGGAAAGCGCATAGATGGCCTGGCGAATCTGCGACTCCACCAGGCCGCCCAGTTCCATGACGCGGGAGGAAATGTTGTTCAGTTCGCTGTCGAACTGTGAAGAAAGATGTTTGTCTGCCATGTCCCGTACCTCCATCAGCCGAAGCGGCCCGTGATGTAGTCCTCTGTCTCCTTGCGCTGCGGCTTGAAGAACATCTGCTCTGTGTCCCCGAACTCCACCAGGTCGCCCAAATACATATAGGCGGTGTAGTCACTGCAGCGCGCGGCCTGCTGCATGTTGTGCGTGACGATGACCACGGTGTAGTCGTCTTTCAGTTCAGCGATCAATTCCTCGATCTTGGCGGTCGAGATGGGGTCCAGCGCCGAGCAGGGCTCGTCGAGCAACAACACTTCCGGCTTGATGGCGATGCCGCGTGCGATGCACAGGCGCTGCTGCTGGCCGCCGGACAGACCCGCGCCGCTCTGGTCCAGCTTGTCCTTGACCTCATTCCACAAGGCCGCCTTGCGCAGCGCCCATTCCACGCGGTCGTCCATGTCGCTCGCGCTCAGGCTCTCGAACAGCTTCACGCCAAAGGCGATGTTGTCGTAGATTGACATGGGAAACGGCGTGGGCTTCTGGAACACCATGCCCACCTTGGCGCGGATCAGCGCCACGTCCTGCTTGCTGGTGAGCAGGTTCTCGCCGTCGAGGATGATCCGCCCCTCGGCGCGCTGTTCGGGATACAACTCGAACATGCGGTTGAAGGTGCGCAGCAGCGTGGATTTGCCGCAGCCCGACGGCCCGATGAAGGCGGTGACCTTCTTCTCGGGAATGTCGAGGTTGATGCTCTTGAGGGCATGGAACTTCCCGTAATAGAAGTTCAGGTCACGGACCGTGATCTTGGATTGCACGGGCGCGGAGGTCTTGGTGGAGGGCATGAATGTCTTCCGGAGGCAATAGTTACTTTTGGCGCGTGACCACACGGGCCAGGATGTTCAGGCCCAGCACCGCAAGGGTGATGAGGAACACGCCAGCCCAGGCGAGTTGCTGCCAGTTCTCATAGGGGCTCATGGCGAACTTGAAGATGGTCACCGGCAAGCTGGCCATGGGCTTGGACAGGTCGCCATTCCAGAACTGGTTGTTCAGTGCAGTGAACAGCAGGGGCGCCGTCTCGCCTGCGATGCGTGCCACCGCCAGCAATATGCCGGTAATCACCCCAGCGCGTGCCGCGCGCAACGTCACCATGGTGATGACCTTCCATTTGGGCGTGCCCAACGCGTAGGCCGCCTCGCGCAGACTGGCCGGAACGAGGATCAGCATGTTTTCGGTAGTGCGGATCACCACGGGGATGACGATGAGCGCCAAGGCCATGATCCCGGCGTAGGCCGAGAAGCTCTTGAACTGGGCGACCACCACGGCATAAACAAACAAGCCGATCACGATGCTGGGTGCGGACAGGAGGATGTCATTCACAAAGCGCGTCGTGGAAGCCAGCCAGCTGCGTGCGTCATATTCCGCAAGGTAGACCCCCGCCATGATGCCAATGGGCGTGCCCACGAACGTCGCCAGCAGCACCATGACGAAGGAACCGAAGATCGCGTTCGCGATACCGCCGGCTTCGTTGGGTGGGGGCGTCATCTGCGTGAACAGCGCCACGCTCAGCCCCCCCACGCCCAGCCGGATGGTTTCCCACAGGATCCAGACCAGCCAGAACACGCCAAACGCCATGGCCAGAAGCGACAGCGTCAATGCGATCTGGTTCACGCGCTTGCGCGACGCGTAGCGCGCCTGGCGCACCTGGGCCAGCTCGGCCGCGGAGATGAGTTTCTGCGACGTGCTCATGCGCGCGCCCCTTCGTTCTTCTTGAGTCGCGCCAGCAGCAGCTTGGACAGGGCCAACACGACGAAAGTTATGAAGAAGAGCACCAGTCCCAGATAGATCAGCGAAGCCTGGTGCAGGCCTTCACCAGCCTCGGCAAATTCATTGGCCAGCGCGGAGGTGATGCTGTTGGCGGCCTCGAACACGGACAGTGAATTGAGCTGGTTCATGTTGCCGATCACGAAGGTGACGGCCATGGTCTCGCCCAGCGCACGGCCTAGGCCCAGCATGATGCCGCCCAGTACACCGGACTTGGTATAGGGCAGCACCACCTTCCACACCACTTCCCAGGTGGTAGAGCCCAAGCCGTAGGCAGACTCCTTGAGCAGCGCGGGAGTGACTTCAAACACATCGCGCATGACCGACGCGATGAAGGGGATGATCATGATGGCCAGGATGATGCCGGCCGACAGAATGCCGATACCCACGGGCGGTCCCGACACCAGCGCGCCAAGGTAAGGCACGCCGTGGAACAGAGACTGCAGCGGCTGCTGGACGTAGGTGGCAAGAATGGGGCCAAACACCATCAGGCCCCACATGCCGTAGACGATCGAAGGCACAGCCGCCAGCAGTTCGATGGCCGTTCCCAGCGGACGCTTGAGCCATGCAGGGGAAAGCTCCGTCAGAAACAGCGCAATGCCGAAACTGACCGGCACGGCGATCAACAGCGCGATGATGGAGGTCGTCAGGGTGCCGTAGACCATCACCAGGCCGCCGTACTCGTTCTGTACGGGATCCCAGACGCTGCTCGTCAGGAAGCCCAGGCCGTACTGCTGGATCGATGGCCAGGCACCGTGCACGAGCGACGCCATGATGCCCAGCAAAAGCGCCAGGGTCAGCACGGCCGCGCCGCGCGCCAACCAGCCGAAGATGCGATCGGCAATCACGCCGGAAAACAGGGTGGTACGGGGCGGGGGTGAACCCCTGGATGCGCCAACAGCCGCATCAAGCGGCGGGGCCTCGTGGACGGGCATGGTACTGGACACGTCTGATTGCCTTGTAAAACAGGGGAACCGGTGGCCCCACCCGGGAGGGCGGGCCACCGTGTCAGCTTACTTCAGGGCGATGGATTTGCCCGAAGTGTCCTTGATCTCGCCCCACGACTTCATGATCACTGCCTTCACATTTTCCGGCATGGCCACATAGTCCAGGTCAGAGGCGGTCTTGTCGCCCGACTTGTATGCCCACTCGAAGAACTTCAGTGCCGTAGCAGCCTGCACCGGCTTGTCCTGCGACTTCTGCATCAAGATGAAGGTGGCCGAGGTGAGCGGCCATGCATCCTTGCCGGGCTGGTTCGTCAGGATCTGGTAGAAGCTCTTGGTCCACTCCGCACCCGCGGCGGCGGCCTTGAAGGTGGCCTCATCAGGCGACACGAAGTTGCCAGCGCTGTTCTGCATCTGCGCGAACGTCAGCTTGTTTTGCTTCACGTAGGCGTACTCCACGTAGCCGATGGAGTTGGGCAGGCGTCCCACGAACGCGGCCACGCCTTCGTTGCCCTTGCCGCCCGCGCCGGTGGGCCAGTTCACGGCAGTGCCTTCGCCCACCTTGGCCTTCCACTCGGCGTTCACCTTGCTCAGGTAGTTGGTAAAACCGAAGGTGGTGCCGGAGCCATCGGCACGGCGCACCGGGGCGATGGCGGCATCAGGCAGGTTCAGGCCCGGGTTCAAGGCCTTGATGGCTTCGTCGTTCCACTTGGTGATCTTGCCCAGATAGATGTCGCCGAGCAGTTGGCCGTTGAGCTTGAGTTGGCCGGGCTGAATACCCTTGATGTTCACCACGGGAACGATACCGCCGATCACGGTAGGGAACTGCACGAGCCCCTTCTTGGCCAATTCTTCGTCTTTCAGGGGCGCATCGGAAGCGCCGAAATCAACCGTCTTGGCCTCGATCTGACGCAGACCGGCGCCCGAGCCGACGGACTGGTAGTTGATCTTGACGCCCGTGGCCTTGTTGTAGTCGGCCGCCCACTTGGAATACAGGGGTGCAGGGAAGCTGGCGCCAGCGCCCGTTGCTTCCTGCTGTGCCCAGGCGCCAGAAAACGCGCCCATTGCCACAACACCAGACACCAGAACGCGAATCGCGGAGAGTTTCATGGAAGAGACCTCTTGGTTGAAAAAACTCAATGCCGCGACTCTAGAAGCCGTTTGTGACATCACCGTGACATTCATTCTTGACCGTCATACACCGTCCGCAGCGCTGCCCCACTTCCTTGTCACGGAACTGTCGCACGGGGAACGTACGCTCCCGCCACCGACAACAGTCGGTAACAAACACACCTCTACGGGAGAACCACATGTTCCGTCGCCTGACTCTTCAAACCACCCTGGTCCTCGCGATCGTCGCGACCCTGGGCGCCTGCTCTACCCCCGCGTCTGCCCCTAACACGGTGGGCGGCGTGGTTGCCAAGACCAAGAACCTCAGCACCTTCAACCAATTGGTCGCCGACGCAGGCATGGCAGCCACGCTGAACGGCTCCGGCCCCTACACGGTTTTCGCCCCCAGCGATGCAGCCTTCCAGGCGCTTCCTGCGAAGACGCGCGACGCCCTCAAGAACGACAAGGAACAGCTGAAGGCCGTGCTGAGCTACCACATCGTGCCGGCCCACGTCACCGCAAGCGCCAAGGCCGGCAAGCTGAAGACCCTGCAGGGCTCGGACATTGCTCTGGCACGCGCCGCAGACTTTGTGACCGTGGAGGACGCCCTGGTGGAACAGGCCGACCTGAAGGCGGGCAACGGTGTCGTGCACGTGATTGATCGCGTGCTGGTGCCTCCCCGCAAGAAGTAAGCCGCTCCACGCCAACCTGTCCTTCCAGACCATGCATCCTCCCCTTTCTTGCAGCCTGCGATTGCAGCGGCGCGCCCTGTTGAAGGCGGCGGGCGCTGCCTGCGCCATCGGCGCAGCGGCATATGCGCCCGTGGCGCGGGCGCAGGAGCAACGCGCTCTCGCAGTCACACAGATCGTGGATCTGTCGCCACAGAACCAGGACGTCAGCCGTGACTTCCTGATCGGGTCCCGGGCTGCATGGACGGACCTGAACGCTCGTGGCGGCGGCATTCGCGGCCGCTCCGTCCAGCATGTGGTGGTGGAGACCGACGGGTCGGCTGCCGCAGTTCGCACGGCGTGGAAGGCGGCATACGACAACGCCGCGTGTGTGGCATTGTCCGGGTGCGTGGGGGACAGCACGGCGGCCGCCATCGCCACCCTTCAGACGGGCGAGGCCGCACTGGCCCACCTGGCACCGTGGCTCCTGCGGCAATGGAAGGACGACAGCGACACCGTCTTTCCCATCTTTCCCAATTACCGGGCCCAGATGACCCATGCCATTCGCTCTCTCGCGGTCATGGGAGTGCAACAGGCGGGTGCGGTCTACGCCAATGCGACACTCCAGCAGCAGTTGCAGGGTCTGGTCACCGAAGTGGGCAAGGCCATGGGGTTGCGCATCCAGCCCCTCTCGCCCCAGGAGCAACGCGGAATTCCCCCCGCCATCGTGCTGTTCATCGGGGGCACTCCGGAGCTTCACGAATATGTAAGACACCTGACCCTGCCCCAGGGCCGGCAATGCTATGTAGTGGCCCTTGCCGATGCGAATCTGCAGGTGCTGGCGCAGTTGGGTGGCATTCCGCGCGGCATTTCCGTCATCGCCACGCAACCGGTTCCCTTGGTGTCGCACGGCATGTCCATCGTGCGCAACTACCGCGAGGTCATGGCCAAGCTCTACGACGAGCCCCCCTCGCCCCAGGGGCTGGCGGGCTTCATCGCCGCACGGTATACCGCAGAGGTGCTGCAGTCGGTGACCGGGCCGGTCACACGCGCCAGCGTTCTCGCCGCGTTGCGTAAACGCGTAGAAATCCAGGTCGGCGGCTACCTGGTGGCCTACGAAGACAGACGCCTGGCCAATACCCACGTCACACAAAGCATGCTCACGGCCGACGGACGCATCGTGGGCTGAGACGTGGCCGCCCTGCAGTCGTTTTCTCCCCGGCGCCGATGCTATGCTGCACCGCTGGAAAACCTGCGCACAACGTGCATCCCCATGCAAGATGGAATACTGCTGGCAGCCGTGGATCTGGGCTCCAATAGCTTTCGCCTGGAAATCGGCCGCCTCGAACACGGGCAGATCCGCCGTGTCGAATACCTGAAAGAAACCGTTCGCCAGGGCGGCGGCCTCGATGAGGACCGCAACCTCACGCAGGACGCCATGCAGCGTGGCTGGGATTGCCTTGCCCGGTTTGCAGAGCGGCTTGCAGGTTTTCCAGCTGCTCAGGTCCGTGCGGTGGCGACGCAAACCTTGCGCGAGGCACGCAACCGGGAAGAATTCATTACCCGAGGAAGCCGGATTCTGGGCTTTCCCATCGACGTCGTATCCGGGCCTGAGGAGGCGCGGCTCATCTACCAAGGCGTGGCAAGACTGCTGCCGCAATCCGACGAAAAGCGCCTGGTCGTGGACATCGGCGGACGCTCGACGGAATTGATTCTGGGGCAGCAGTTCACGCCAGGTACCGTAGCGTCCTACCGCGTGGGCAGCGTGGCTTGGTCTGCCCGCTACTTCGCTGACGGTTCCTTCACGCGCCACGCTTTCGAAGCCGCTGAGATCGCCGCCAAGGCCGTGCTGGACGAGGCGATGGACAGTTACCGGCGCCAGACGTGGGATGTGGCCTATGGCTCATCAGGCACCGTCGGGGCCGTTGGCTCCATCCTTGCTGCCGCCGGCGGTGAGGAGGGTGTGATCCGCCGGGAGGGCCTCGACTGGCTGCAGGACCAGTTGATGCGTGCGCGCCATGTAGACCGCCTGCGACTGGACGGCCTCAAGGACGACCGCAAGGCGGTGATTGGAGGGGGCGTCAGCATCGTGCGTGCGATCTTTGATCTGCTGGATATCGAACGCATGACCGTGGCCCAAGGCGCCCTGCGCCAAGGTGCCCTCTACGATCTTCTGGACCGCGACCAGCCCGAAACGGATTTGCGCTCAGCTACCGTGCGCTCGCTCATGCACCGTTTTACAGTGGACCACGCCCATGCCGAGCGCGTTGCCGAACTGGCCTGCCGCCTGTTCCGCGAGGCTTCCCCGCAAGGCAGCGAACGTGCCGCCCGCAAGCTCGGCTGGGCCGCCTGCCTGCACGAGATCGGATGCCGCATTTCACACAGCGACTACCACCATCACGGCGCCTACATCCTGGACCATACGGATGCAGCCGGCTTTGCCTTGCCCGAACTGCACCATCTGGGGCTCCTGGTGCTGGGCCACCGGGGGAAGGTGCGCAAGCTGGAAGCCGCGAATCTCGCCGATCCGGTCTTTGCCTTGCAGCTCATGTGCCTGCGCGCAGCAGTGGCCCTCTGCCACGCGCGGCGCCCTCCAGACGTAGAAGGTATCCATCTGCAGGTGGAAGGCCGCCGCTGTACCGTGCAGTCGCGCACCGGCTGGGCAGCGGCCTATCCGCAGTCTGCACACCTGCTGCGGGAAGAATCCGATGCCTGGCAAAAAACGCCATGGGAATTCGTGACCGAGCTTTCTTGATCTGATGGCGCCGCAACATAAAACGATATAAACTGTTTATATCGTTTTTCAGTCAGGCAAGGTATATGGCACGAACTCCCGCTACCGACACAGCGGCCCCGGCCGCGCAGGCCCCTGCTCCAGCTCCGGCAAAAGATCTGGCAACAGAAGCGCCAGCGGCTTCGCCGAAGAGGTCGCCGGCAAAGCCTTCCAAGGCACACGTAAAAGCGCCCCTCAAGGCGGCCACCAAGGCAGCACCATCTGTGGCCGACAAAGAAAAAGACATGAAGGCCAAGAAGCCCAAGCTGGTGCGCGATAGCTTCACCATCCCGAAGGACGAGTACGCCGTCATCGAAACGCTGAAGGAACGCACGGCCCGCTTGTCGACACCTGCCAAGAAGAGCGAGTTACTGCGGGCCGGCCTCAAGGTATTGTCGCAACTGGACGATGCCACCCTGCAAAAGGCAATGCAGTCCATACCCGCAATCAAGACCGGGCGCCCTAAGTCGGACAAGAAATAGTCTGCTTTGCAAGGCAGGTTGGAAGATCGCCTGCCCTGTCCTGCGCTCCAGCTACAGGAATTCGGGCGATTGCACCGCAAGCAGGATGGTCTCGCTGGCATCCTGTCGTTGCCGATGGCGCAGCCACCACACAGCTCCCTTGCGGATGGAACATTCATCGGCACGCAATCCCAGGAGCCGCGCCACCGTTTGCCCCAGCATTGGCTGATGGCCCACTACCAGCACTGCCCCCCGCGAACGCGGCCACTGGGCCAGTTCCAGTAGCTCATCGGGTTGTCCGCCGGGCAACAGTTCTGCACGCAGCTTGTATTTGCGGCCCAGTGCTTTTGCGGTCTGCTCAGTACGCCGTGCGGGGCTGGCAAGCACGCGCAATCCGTCGGGCAGTTGGCGATCGAGCCACACCGCCATGCGCGCCGCCTGTTTTTCGCCACGCTGCGTCAGCGGCCGGTCCAGGTCGTCTTCGTTCTCACCGGCATTTTCCGCCTCGGCATGGCGCCAAAGTATGAGATCCGTCATGCGCTTTCTTTCCGGGGCACGGGCGCAGCTACGGGGGCGTAGCGCGCCATCAGGGCATTTTGGGCTCCCGCGCCATCCAGCACATGCGGCGCGCGGGAATAACTGCCATCGCTCTCCAGGCTCCACGCATCACGGTTGTCGTGCAGGTAGGCCACAAGGCATTCGTCAATGATGCGCTGGCGCAGCTTCTTGTCCGTCACCGGCCACGCCAGTTCCACGCGGCGCAGCATGTTGCGGTTCATCCAATCGGCGCTGGACAGGTAAAGGTCTTCCCGCGTACCGCTGCGGAAGTAAAACACGCGCGTGTGCTCCAGGAAGCGACCGATGACGGAACGCACCCGGATGTTCTCCGTGGCGCCCGCCACCTGTGCGGGGAGGATGCATGCGCCGCGCACGATGAGGTCCACGCTTGCGCCACGCTGGCCCGCACGGATGAGCGCCTGCACCAATGCCTCATCGGTCAGCGCGTTCATCTTGGCGACGATGCGGCCGCCCTCGCCGCGCTCAGCCGCCAGCCCTGCCTGCTCAATTTGCTCCAACAGGAACGAGTGCAGGTCGAAGGGCGCCATGACCAACTGCTTCAACGGTGGCAGCCGGTTCTGATTGGCCAGATGGTCAAAGACGAGATCCATGTCCGCCGTCAGGTCCGCATCCGCCGTCAGATAGCTTAGATCGGTGTAGAGCCGGGCCGTGCGTGGGTTGTAATTGCCAGTGGACAGGTGCCCGTAGCGCCGCAGGCGCCCTCCTTCGCGGCGCGTCACCAAGAGCATCTTGGCATGGGTCTTCAAGCCCACGACGCCATACACCACCTGCGCGCCGATGGACTCCAGCGCTTCGGCCCAGTTGATGTTGGCCTCCTCGTCAAAGCGTGCCTTCAGTTCCACGACTGCCGTCACCTCCTTGCCGCGACGCACCGCCTCACGCAGGAGCTCCATGAGTTCCGAATCCGAGCCCGTGCGATAGATAGTTTGCTTGATGGCCAGCACCTGCGGATCGTTGACCGCTTCGCGCAGGAATGCCAGCACTCCGTCAAAACTCTCGAAAGGCTGGTGGATGAGCAGGTCTCTGCGGCGCAGCTCCGCCATGATGGAGCTGGAGCGCGGCAATTGCACTGGCCATGCCGCGCTCCACGCAGGGAACAGCAAGGCTGGCACATTAATCAGTTCCACCATCTGCACCAACCGCACCAAGTTGACGGGGCCATGCACCCGATACAGCGCCGCGGCAGGCAGAGCGAACTGGGATTGCAGGAATTCGGCCAGAAATCGCGAGCAACCGGAAGAAACCTCCAGGCGCACCGCTTGACCGAAGTGCCGCTGCTGCAGTCCCTGCCGCAGGGCGGTGCGCAGGTTGCGCACGTCTTCCTCATCCACAGCGAGGTCCGAGTGACGGGTGACGCGGAACTGCGAAAATTCGTACACCTCGCGGCCCGGAAACAGGTCCGCCAGGTGCGTGCGGATGATGCTGGAGAGGCTGACGAACTGCATGCCCGTGGGCGCCACATGTGCGGGCAGGCGCATGATGCGCGGCAATACGCGCGGCACTTTGACAATGGCGATCTCGTTTTCACGCCCGAAGGCATCGCTGCCGCGCAGGCGCACGATGAAGTTCAGGGATTTGTTCGCCACTTGGGGAAATGGGTGCGCCGGATCCAACCCCACCGGAATGAGCAGCGGGCGCACATCGCGCTGGAAATACTCACGCACCCACCGCCGCTGCGCCGCCGTGCGCTCGCCATGCGAGACCATGCGTATGCCCTGCGCGGCAAACGCGGGAATCAGCGAATGGTTGTACAGGGCGTATTGCCGCTCGACCAGATCGTGGGCTTTGCGTGCCAGCGCCTCAAACGAATGCAGGCTGTAGCCTTGCTTGGCTTCACCACCGTCCGCCGCGGCAAGATGGGCAGCGGCACGTACTTCGAAGAACTCATCAAGGTTGGAAGAAACGATGCACAGGTAGCGCAACCGCTCCAGCAGCGGCACGTCTTCCCGCATCGCCCAGTCCAGCACCCGTTCATTGAAAGCGAGAATGCTGTGGTCACGGTCCAGCAACGGCACGCCACCCACGGGAACCGGCAGAGCGGCGGCGGCCCCCTTCTTTTCCACGCCGGTATCCGGTTCCTCGTCGATCTGGCGAGAGACAGCGGACGGAGTCACGGAAGAGGACATGGGAGCACACAGAAGAAGAAGTGACTGCCAGTATTCGCCATGCCAATGACAAATTCATGACATTGACTTGTTTCTGTCATGCGTTGCTCGGGATACCTTTCCGAAGGCGTACTCGTCAATGTCCCAGGAAGTGCTTCCGGTAGCGAGGGGGCAGATCCACCAGGCGCATCAGCATGGGCAGGTCGGCGGTGTTGAAATCCGGGTCCCAGGCAGGCGCTCCCAGAATCTTGGCACCCAGGCGCAAATAGCCCTTGATCAACGCTGGCGGCTCCACATCCATGCTGCTGTCCAGGTGCTCGACAGGCAGCGGCAAGCGGGGCAAGACATGGTATTCGATGGGCGCGAGATGCGTCTGGCGCAATTGGTGCCAGATGCTGGCGGCCACGTCGCCCGTGACAATGCCGCCGTGCAGCATCGGGATGCTGGCGCAGCCGATCATCGTGTCCAGCCGGTTGCGGGCCATGAAGTCCGCCAGTGCGCCCCACAGCGCAAGAATGACGCCACCATGGCGATGGTCGGGGTGAACGCAACTGCGGCCCAGTTCCACCATGCGCTCACGCAGGCCGCGCAGGCGCGTTAGGTCGAACTCAGTATCGCTATACGTGCTGCCCACGCGCTGGGCCTGCGCAGGCGTCAAGACCCGGTAGGTGCCGATCACTTGCCGCGACTGCGTGTCGCGCACCAGCAGATGCTCACAGTAGTCGTCAAAGAGGTCCACATCATGGCCGGGCAGCGCGGTCTGCAGACGTGCACCCATTTCCGAAGCGAAGACATCGAATCTCAACCGCTGCGCTTCGCGGACTTCATCGAGATGCCGCGCCCAGGCCACCTCCACACCGCCGTGCGGCGCTGCACCGTGGCCCACACCTTCCGCGCTGCGTGGGCGGTGAAGTGACCCCCTGGGAAGGGTCACGGGGCTCAAGGGCATGGTGGGGTTCGGCAAGTCGCTCATTGGGCACTCCTGATGTCGCAAGGACCACGCGTGCCTGCCCGAAGATGCCGGAGCACCGCATTCCTTGGACATGACTGTGCATACGGCCCGTGACGGCGCGGTGTCGCCTTCGTGGCGACTTTGTGTCATGGGACTAACCCTGCCAAAAAGAGATGGCCGAAAACGCCCCGCCGCGAATACAATTTGCTACAAATCAGGATTTCCAACGTCACCATCTTCGGACTGCTGTCCATGTCGCATCCGTCCACCGCCCTGGCGCAGGACCCAGGGCAGGTTTCTCCCGGGGCGATGCAGCGCGTCCTGCGCGAACAGCAGACCTTGCTGGACAGCGCGGGTGTTGGGATCGTGTTCATTCGCAACCGCGCTTTGGTGCGGTGCAACCAGCGCTGCGCCGAGATCTTCGGGCTACCCTCGCCCGAAGACGCGATTGGCCGAAGCAGCGAAGCCCTGCACCCAAGCCGGGGAGCGTTCCGCGAACTCGGCCGCGCCGCTTATCCGACCCTCGCGCGCGGTCAGGCGTATCGCACGGAGCGCCAGCTGAAACGCTGCGACGGCCAACTGTTCTGGGCGCACCTCACCGGGCGATTGATCAACTCCCGGGACAGCCGCGAAGGGTCCATCTGGATCATCGACGACATCGACGAGCAAAAGCGTGCTCAGGCGCAGTTGCAGGCGGCCTTGTGGGAAAAGCAGGTGCTGTTCGACAGTGCCATGGTGGGCATCGTCTTCCTGCAAGAGCGGCGCATGACACGGTGCAACCGCCATTTCGAGCAGATCCTGGGGTACGGCCCGGGCGAACTGGCAGGGTCCTCGTCGCGGCGGTGGTATTTGAGCGACGAAGACTGGCACGAAGCCGGGGTGCGCTGCTATGCGCCGCTGGTGCAGGGACAGGCCTTCGAAGGCCAGATGGTCTTGCGCACCCGCGATGGGCGCGCTATTGAATGTGAGGTACGCAGCAAGGCCGTCGATCCGTCGAATGTCGCGCAGGGCTCCATCTGGATCGTGATGGATGTGAGCGAGCGATTGCGCATTCAGAGGCAGCTCGCGGGCATGCATGGCGCACTGGAGCAGCAAGTGCGCGACCGCACGCGCGAGTTGCAGGAGACAGTGGGCAACCTGCACCGCGAGATCCAGGACCGTCAACGCGACCAGGAACGCATCTATTGGATGGCGCACTACGACGCGCTCACCGAACTGCCCAACCGCGTCCTTCTGGCCGAGCGCGGTCAGGACGCGATCCGCCAGGCGCAAGAGTCCGGTGCGCCCCTGGCCGTGATGTTCCTGGACTTGGACAACTTCAAGCACGTGAACGACTCGCTGGGCCATCGCATCGGCGATGCACTGTTGGTGGAAATCGCACAGCGCCTGCGCACCACGGTGCGGCAAAGGGACACCGTGGCGCGTCTAGGGGGTGACGAGTTCGTGCTCCTGCTGCCCGGCGCCAACGCGCAAGGCGCCGCGCGGGTTGCGGCCAAGATGCAGGAAGCAGCCCTGCAGCCGGTGCACATCCAGCACCATGAATTGTCGCTGGCCCTGTCCATGGGGATTGCGCTCTTTCCTGAGCATGGGAGCGATTTCGAGACCCTGATCCAGTCGGCCGATACCGCGATGTACCGCGCCAAGGCGGACGGACGCAATAGCTTCCGGTTCTTCACGCCCACGATGCAGGCGCAGTCGGCCCGAGCGCTGCAATTGACCAACGCGCTGCGGCGGGCTCTGGAGCGCAACCAGTTGTCGCTGCATTACCAACCCCAGGTGTCCATCGCGACGGGCCGGGTCTGCGGCGTGGAGGCGCTGCTGCGCTGGCATCACCCAGAACTGGGCGCGGTATCGCCGGCAGAATTTATTCCGGTGGCAGAAGACACTGGGCAAATCCTGCCCATTGGCGAGTGGGTGCTGCGCACGGCGCTGGCGCAGTTGCGCACCTGGCATAACCAGGGACTTCCGGCCCTGACGATGGCAGTGAATCTGTCCGCCGTGCAGTTCCGCCAGCCGCAGTTGCTGGAGCTGGTGGACCGGCTTCTCGCCGAGTACGGAGTGCAGCCCCACCTGCTGGAGCTGGAGCTGACCGAGAACGTGGCCGTCGCGGACCCCCACGCCGCGATCGCGACGATGGACCAGCTCCACGCCAAAGGCGTGCGCCTGTCGATGGATGACTTTGGTACCGGCTATTCGTCGCTGAGCCATCTCAAGCGATTCCAGATCTACCGGCTGAAGATCGACCAGTCCTTCGTGCGCGACCTGGACCATGACGGCAACGACCGCGCCATCGTCAGCGCCATCATCCGCATGGCGCAGGCGCTGGGCATGCGCACCACGGCCGAGGGGGTAGAAACCGCCCATCAGCTGACGTTCCTGCGCGAACAGGGCTGTGATGAAGCCCAGGGTTTCTATTTCAGCCGGCCCCTGGGGGCCCCGCATCTGCAGCAGTATCTGCTGCAGCGCCCAGCCTGAATGAACAGTCAAAAGTGCCTGTAGCGCCCGTCTATCAAGCGCAAGCAGCTACAGTACCAATAGCAAATCAACCCGCACGCGCCGCGTCTGCCATGCGTTGTGCGCAGCGGTTCGCCTGCTCGGCCTCACGTGCCTCCACCATCACGCGCAACAGTGGCTCCGTGCCGCTGGCGCGTACCAGCACGCGGCCATGGGCGCCCAATTCGGCCTCTGCGTCGCGGATGGCATCCGCGAGCACAGGGTTGGTTTTCCAGTCCTGTCCCGGGTTCAAGCGTACGTTGAGCAACACCTGGGGAAACAACGGCACGTCCGCGAGCAGCTGTGCCAGCGTTTTGCCGCTGCGCACGCACGCCTGCAACACCTGCAACGCGCTGATCAGGCCATCGCCCGTGGTGTGCCGGTCCAGCGCGAGCAGGTGGCCCGAGCCCTCCCCGCCCAACAGCCAATGCTGGCGCTGGAGTTCTTCCAGCACATAGCGGTCCCCCACCTTGGCGCGCATGAATTTCACGCCGCGCCGCTGCAGGGCCTCTTCCACGGCCATGTTGGTCATCAAGGTGCCGACTACGCCGGGCACATGCTCGTCGCGCGCCAGCCGGGCGGCAACCATCACGTAGAGCAGTTCGTCACCGTTGAAAAGCCGCCCCGCCGCATCCACCATTTGCACGCGGTCCGCGTCGCCGTCCAGCGCAATGCCGTAGTCAGCATGGTTGGCACGCACGGCCCGCACCAGCGCGTCCGGATGCGTGGCGCCCACTTGATGGTTGATGTTGAGTCCATCGGGCGCGCACCCGATCGCCAGGACCTCGGCCCCCAGTTCATGGAACACCTTGGGCGCGATGTGATAAGCCGCGCCATGTGCGGCATCCACGACGATCTTCAGGCCCCGCAGCGTGAGGTCGTTGGCAAAAGTGCTCTTGCAGAATTCGATGTAACGGCCGGCGGCGTCATCCAGCCGTCGCGTCTTGCCCAGCGATGCGGAATCGGCCCACACGGGCGGTTGCTCCAGGGCGGCTTCCACCTCTTCTTCCCATGCGTCGGGCAGCTTGGTGCCTTGCGCACTGAAGAACTTGATGCCGTTGTCGGGGTAGGGATTGTGGCTGGCGCTGATGACCACGCCCAGGCTCGCACGCTGGGCACGCGTGAGGTAGGCCACGCCCGGCGTGGGCAGCGGCCCCAGCAGCACGACATCCACACCCGCCGAGTTGAAGCCCGATTCCAGCGCGCTTTCCAGCATGTAGCCGGAGATGCGCGTGTCCTTGCCGATGAGCACCGTGGGACGCTCCTGCGTGCGGCGCAGCACACGCCCTACCGCATGTGCCAAGCGCAGCGCGAAGTCGGGGGTGATGGGCGACTGCCCCACCGTGCCGCGGATGCCATCGGTGCCGAAATACTTGCGGGTCATGAAATTCCTTGATTACTGGGAAATGGCGGCGCCGGTGTCCTGCTGCCGCATCGCGCTCCACACCGCCAGCGCCGCCACGGTCTCGCGTACGTCATGCACACGCACCACCCGCGCACCGCGCTCCACGGCAAGCACGGCCGCGGCAACGCTTGGTGCCATGCGTTCGTGCACAGGCAGGCCAGTGACGGAACCGATGGACGATTTGCGCGACCAGCCGGCCAGCAACGGGTAGCCCAAGGCCAGGAGCTCGGGCTGGCGGGCCAGCAGGGTGAAATTTTGCTCGACTGTCTTGCCGAACCCAATGCCATAGTCGAGTACGATGCGGGCCTTTTCCACGCCCAGCGCTTGCAGTTCCTGCGCTGAGCGCTCCAAAAAATAGAGCACTGACGGCACCACATCTTCCTCCATGGGCGTGGCCTGCATGGTCTGCGGGTCCCGGTGCATATGCATCAGGCACACGCCGCAGCGCGGATGGGCGGCGACGATCCCGGCCGCCCCTGGCTGGCGCAGCGCCCAGATGTCGTTGACGATGTCCGCCCCCAGGTCCAGCACCGCCTGCATGACCTGGGGCTTGTAGGTGTCGACCGAGACCGGCACCCCCAGGCGCACCGCCTCCGCCACCAGCGGCACGACGCGGGCCAGCTCTTGCTCCAGCGGCACCGCCGGGCTACCCGGGCGCGTGGATTCGCCGCCGATGTCCAGGATATCCGCGCCATCCTTGATCAGCTGCTCGCAGTGCCGCAACGCTCCCCGCGTATCGACATGCCGGCCGCCGTCTGAGAAGGAATCTGGGGTGACGTTGACGATCCCCATGACCTGGGGACGCGTGAGGTCCACGTCGAAACGTGTGGTTTGCCAGCGCATGCGTGAGTGAGTGAGAGCCGTGAAATACAGAAAACGGGGCGCGAGGCCCCGTTGTTCATGCCAAACCGCTGTCAGGCGGCGGAGGGCGCCGGGTCCGGCTTGACGGCCGGAGTGCCGCCGCTGGAACCATCACCACCCGAAGGAGGGGTGCGCGGCGTCCAGTCCTTGGGCGGGCGAGGCGCCCGGCCGGCCATGATGTCGTCCAACTGCTCGGCGTCGATGGTTTCCCACTCCAGCATGGCCTTCGCCATGGCGTGCATCTTGTCCTGGTTCTCTTCGATCAGGCGGCGTGCCAATCCGTACTGCTCGTCGATGATGCGACGCACCTCGGCATCCACCTTCTGCATGGTTTCTTCGGAGATGTTGGTGGTCTTGGTCACCGAACGGCCCAGGAACACCTCGCCTTCGTTTTCCGCGTACACCATGGGCCCCAGGGCCTCGCTCATGCCGTAGCGCATCACCATGTCGCGCGCGATGGACGTGGCGCGTTCGAAGTCATTGCTGGCGCCCGTGGTCATCTGGTTCATGAACACTTCTTCGGCAATGCGCCCGCCGAACAGCATGGCGATCTGGTTCAGCATGTACTCCTTGTCGTAGGAGTAGCGGTCCTTCTCGGGCAGGCTCATGGTCACGCCCAGCGCGCGGCCGCGCGGAATGATGGTGACCTTGTGCACCGGGTCGCACTTCGGCAGCAACTTGCCGATCAGCGCATGGCCTGCTTCGTGGTAGGCCGTGTTGCGGCGCTCTTCCTCGGGCATGACCATGGTCTTGCGCTCGGGGCCCATGATGATCTTGTCCTTGGCCTTCTCGAAGTCCTGCATCTCCACGGTGCGCGCATTGCGCCGTGCAGCCATCAACGCTGCTTCGTTGCACAGGTTGGCCAAATCTGCGCCGGACATGCCAGGCGTTCCGCGCGCGATGATGGCGGGGTTCACGTCCTGACCCACCGGGATCTTGCGCATGTGCACGCCCAGGATCTGCTCGCGGCCGCGAATGTCGGGCAGCGTCACATAGACCTGGCGGTCGAAACGGCCGGGGCGCAGCAAGGCAGCGTCCAGGATGTCGGGACGGTTGGTCGCAGCCACGACGATCACGCCCAGGTTGGTCTCGAAGCCATCCATCTCGACCAGCATCTGGTTCAGCGTCTGCTCGCGCTCGTCATTGCCACCCCCCAGGCCGGCGCCGCGCTGGCGACCCACGGCATCGATCTCATCGATGAAGATGATGCAGGGGGCGTTCTTCTTCGCGTTCTCGAACATGTCGCGCACACGCGCCGCACCCACGCCGACGAACATTTCCACGAAGTCGGAGCCCGAGATGCTGAAGAACGGCACCTTGGCTTCACCCGCGATGGACTTGGCCAGCAGCGTCTTGCCGGTGCCGGGTGGGCCGACCAGCAACAAGCCGCGCGGAATGCGGCCGCCCAATTTCTGGAATTTCTGCGGGTCTTTCAGGAAGTCGACGACTTCCTTCACCTCTTCCTTGGCCTCGTCGCAGCCCGCCACGTCCGCGAAGGTGACGGTGTTGTTGTTCTCGTCCAGCATGCGCGCCTTCGATTTGCCGAAGCTGAACGCGCCGCCCTTGCCGCCGCCCTGCATCTGGCGCATGAAGTACACCCACACGCCGATCAGCAGCAGCATGGGGCCCCAGCTGACCAGCAGGGTCATGAGCAGCGAGCCTTCCTCGCGCGGTTTGACGTCGAACTTGACGTTGTTGTTGATCAGGTCGCCCACGAGGCCGCGGTCGAGGTAGGTGGCCGTGGTGCGGATGCGGCGGTCATCATTGGTGATCGCCACGATCTCGGTGCCGCCCTGCCCTTCCTGGATGGTCGCGCTCTTAATGCGGTTGCTGCGCACCTCTTCCAGGAATTCCGAATAGCCGATGGTTCCGGCGCCCGCGCCCGCACGGGTGTCAAATTGTTTGAACACCGTAAAGAGCACCATGGCAATGACCAGCCAGACGGCGACTTTTGAAAACCACTGATTGTTCAAGCGGAACTCCAGATTCAGAAGTGGGAGGCCGGCCACGACACTGTCATGGAAACGTCCTAACGCAATTGGGGTTCATTTTAGGCGTTTCAACCCGCCAGCACCGCCCATTAACCCCGGCACAGGCCATGGTCAAGGCGCTGCGGTCAACCTTGACGCTTGAGCCCCATGCCCACCAGAAAGGTCTCCGATGATTTGTCGCGCGAGGCCTTGGGCTTCATCGGCTTGACCACGCGAAAGGTGTCCTTGAAGAGTTGCACCAGTTGGGAGTAACCGCTGCCGTGGAACAGCTTCACAACCAGTGCCCCCTCAGGCTTCAGATGGTGCACGGCAAAGTCCACCGCCAGCTCGATCAGGTGCGCGATACGCACGGCATCCACCGACTCCACGCCCGACAGATTGGGAGCCATATCCGACACCACCACATCCACGGGCCGCCCTTGCACGGCCTCCTGCAAGCGTGCCAGCACCTCCTCCTCCCGAAAATCCCCCTGTAAAAAGGTGACGCCTTCAATCGGCTCCATCGGCAGGATGTCCAGCGCGATGATGACGCCGTTGAGTTGCCCCACGGCAGCCCCGTCGGGCGACAGCCGCCGGCGCACATACTGGCTCCAGGCCCCCGGAGACGACCCGAGATCCACCACCACATGGCCGGGCTTGATCAGCCCGAGCTGTTCGTCGATCTCCTTGAGTTTGTAGGCGGCGCGCGCACGGTAGCCCTCCTTCTGGGCGAGCTTGACGTAGGTGTCGTTGACATGGTCGTGGAGCCATGCCTTGTTCACCTTCTTGCTTTTGGTCTGGGCTTTCATGGATAGATCGGTGCGCCGCCCCGGATCGGGGGACAGCAGTATGCCGGCCATTGCCGGGGCGTTGAGATAATACGGGTATGCCTCAAATTCAACTGACTCCCGCCGAGCGCCGGGAACACCGCGCCAATTCCCACCATCTGGACCCCGTGGTCCTGATCGGTGGCGACGGACTTACGGCCGCCGTTCAAAAGGAGATCGATGCCGCACTCAAGGCCCATGGCCTCATCAAGGTGCGCGTCTTCAACGACGACCGCGCCGCACGCGAAGAGATGTATCAGCAACTGGCCGATGCGCTGAACGCCGCACCCATCCAGCATATCGGCAAGCTGCTGGTGCTGTGGCGGCCCATTCCTGCGAAAGAGAAAGCCATCGACGAAGACCGCATGCCCGGTCCCCGCGATGTGAAGGTACTCAAGTTCAGCAAGCGCGGCGGCCAGCGCCCCGAGGTCAAGCAACTGCGTGTGCTGGGTAACCAGCGTTTGACGCCTGGCGGGCAGATCAAGCGTGCCAAGCCCAAGCAGAAGTCGGTGAAAAAACGCCAGGCCGATTGACCCTAGATCCCATGAACGCACCGCAGCAGCACCAGCGCCACATCCTTTGCATGAAGTGGGGCACGAAATATGGCCCCGAGTACGTCAACCGTCTTTACGCCATGGTGCGCCGCCACCTGAGTGGCGAGTTCAACTTCGTCTGCCTCACGGACGACGATGCAGGCATACGCCCCGAGGTGCAGTGCCTGCCCATCCCGCCGCTGAATCTGCAGCTGGCACCCGGCCAGCGGGACGGCGCCTGGAAAAAGCTCACGACCTTCGAGGCCGACCTGCACGGCCTGCGCGGCACAGCGCTGTTCCTCGACCTCGACGTGGTGATCGTGGGCGGGCTGGATCCCTTCTTCGAGCAGCCGGGTGAATTTCTCATCATCCACGACTACCCCCGTTTCTGGCGCTTTGGCCAGCGGATCACGGGCAACTCCTCGGTCTACCGCTTTGAACTGGGCGCGCATGCCGATGTGCTGGCGTACTTCCGCACGCACATGGACGAGGTGCAGGCCAACTATCGCAACGAGCAGGCCTTTCTGTCACGCTTCCTGCATGCCCAGGGCAAGCTGTCGTACTGGCCTGAAGGCTGGTGCCCGAGCTTCAAGTACGACGGCATTCCCGCGTGGCCGAGCAACTACTGGCGCGAGCCCTTCGTGCCCGAAGGCGCACGCATCATGATCTTCCACGGCGAATGCAATCCGCCGGATGCGCTGGAGGGACGGCGCAACAAGCGCTTTCACCACATCCAGCCCGCACGCTGGGTGGCGCGCCACTGGCACGAATGACGAGGTCGCCCCGCCACGAAGCGGGGCGGACAAAAACAGTCAGCGCCGAGGCGCCGGTTAGGCCGTCGGAACGCCGTGCAACGGCCGGCCCGTCAATCGCGTGAGGATCGCCAAAGGGCTCGCTTCCCGGTCATACGCATGCGACGCGGGCAGGTGCAATGTCTGCTCCAGCATGTATTGGCCGGACATGACCGCATGCGTGGCCTGGTCCGAAAAGCACACCCATACCGAACCCGCCGGAAACGGCACCGTTTCCTGCGGACTGGTGCGCTGGTACTCCAAGTCGCCCTTCATGCCGTCGTGCAGTTGCAGCATCAGGTGGTCGTACTCGCTGCGAAAGGACTTGGTCACACGCAGCGCCTGCAGCACCTTGGCCTGCCACGCCGAATACGGCTTGGCGCGTGGCAGGAACTTACGCGCCATGGCTTCGAAGGGCTCACCCACGCGCCACACACGGGGCGCCCCGTCGGGGTTGACGTTGGCAAACACGCGCAGGATGCGTTCGCCATAGTTGGGACGCGAGGGGAACGCATCCACGTGCAGCCGCCGGTCGTCGGCCCGCCAGGATTGCTGGCGGCTTTCCACCTGCATCGGCCGGTAGCTGGTGGGGGCCAGTCGCAGCGCAGAGGTGTAATGCGGCAGCAGCGCCTCGATCAAGCCCAGCGCCTGCGCCCGAAAGCGCGTGATCATGGCCGTCAACTGCGCCTGGGTGGCGGCGTCGCCCACCGCGCCCTTCAGGCTGCCGTCGACATTCAGGCTGATGTTGCGCGCACCAGGGTCGCGGATGTCGGGCCGCAGCAGGGCGCGCTCGTCAGGCTGCACCTCGAAGGCGAGGTTGGGAAAGAACAGCACCTTGCCGCCCTCCAGCGCAGCGCGCCAGGCGTCGGTCCCCGGTACCGACCAATCACGGGATTCGATGCGTACGACCTGGGATTCCATGCTCGCTCACCCTCCTTGCCTGGCAGTTTTCCACAACGTGATGCCCGCGCAGAGCCATTGCACCAGATACATGGCACTGCCCACGCTGTGCCACAGCCGCAGGTTCTGGCGCGCCACGATGCGCGGCGCCACGCCATATTGCACCAGCAAGGCCAGCAGCAGGCCGAGGATCACAAAAACCATAGCTGCTCGCGCCCACTGCTCCTCGGTTTCCGCGTGTTTTCTTTTGGAAAGCACCAACAGACAAGCGCAACACGCTATCGAAATATAAGTCTGCGCCTCGAACAAACGGGCTGCCATCTGCCCCGCCACACTCGGCGTGGGCAGGTAGACGAACAGCATCGGCACGGCCACGAAGCCCATGGCCGAGAGGCTACCCCACCACAGGGCCGCAGCCAGCACGGGCAGGCGTTCGCGCATGGCGTGCACCCTCAGATGTAGCTGACGGCCACCACTTCGTAGCGCCGCACGCCCCCAGGCGCCTGCACCTCGGCCGTGTCGCCCTCTTCCTTGCCGATGAGCGCGCGCGCGATGGGGCTGGAAACATTGATCAGGCCGTGCTTCAAGTCGGCCTCGTCCTCGCCCACGATCTGGTACTTCACGGCGTCGCCCGTGTCCTCGTCCTCCAGTTCCACCGTGGCACCGAAGACCACGCGACCGCCGGCGTCCAGCGCCGAGGGGTCGATGATCTGGGCCGCCGACAGCTTGCCTTCGATCTCCATGATGCGGCCTTCGATGAAGCCCTGGCGGTCCTTGGCGGCTTCGTACTCGGCGTTCTCGCTGAGATCGCCCTGCGCGCGCGCCTCCGCAATGGCGCTGATCACGGCAGGCCGCTCGACGGTCTTGAGGCGGTGCAGTTCCTCCTTGAGTTTCTCTGCGCCGCGCTTGGTGATGGGAATGGTGGCCATGGGTCAGTCTCCAGATTCCAGATGCAAAAAGCAAACCGCCGCGCGTTGCCGCGCGGCGGTCTCACAAATCAAGGGCGATTATGCCGCGTTTGCCGCGGCGGTCATCCCCTAAAACCCGGTGCCGCGCTCAGGCTGCAGCCGCCAGGCGGGCGTGCAGTTCCTGCACCGAATACACGTCCAGATTGTCGAGGTGCTTCATGCCTTCCACGGCCGCCTCGGCGCCGAAGATGGTCGTGAAGGTGGTCACGCGCGCCAGCAGCGAGCTGGTGCGGATCGCGCGCGAATCGGCAATCGCGTTGCGGCGCTCCTCCACTGTGTTGATGACCATGGCGATCTCGTCGTTCTTGATCATGTCCACGATGTGCGGGCGGCCTTCGGTCACCTTGTTGACCACCTGCACCGGCACGCCGGCGGCCTCGATGGCCGCGGCCGTTCCCTTGGTGGCCAGCAGCTCGAAGCCCATGGCCGCCAGGTCGCGGGCAATCGCCACCGCGCGCTGCTTGTCGGCGTTCTTCACGGTGAGGAACACCTTGCCCGAGCGCGGCAGGCGCGTACCCGCACCCAGTTGGCTCTTGACGAAGGCCTCGCCAAAGGTCTTGCCCACGCCCATGACTTCGCCGGTGGACTTCATCTCGGGGCCCAGAATGGTGTCCACGCCCGGGAACTTGACGAAGGGGAACACGGCCTCCTTCACGCTGAAGTACGGCGGCGTGACTTCTTTGGTGATGCCCTGGCTGGCCAGGGTCTGGCCGGCCATGCAGCGCGCCGCCACCTTGGCCAACTGGATGCCCGTGGCCTTGCTGACGAACGGCACCGTGCGCGAGGCGCGCGGGTTCACTTCCAGCACGTAGATCACATCGCCGTCGTCGGTTTCCTGAATTGCGAACTGCACGTTCATCAGGCCCACCACGTTCAGGCCATGGGCCATGGCCGTGGTCTGGCGCTTGATCTCGGCCACCGTCTCGGCCTTCAGGTAGTACGGCGGCAGCGAACAGGCGGAGTCGCCCGAGTGCACGCCAGCCTGTTCGATGTGCTCCATCACGCCGCCGATGAACACGGCACCGGAGGCATCGCGCACACAATCCACATCGCATTCGATGGCATTGGAGAGGAAGCGATCCAGCAGCACGGGCGAATCGTTGCTTACCTTGACGGCTTCGCGCATGTAGCGTTCCAGGTCGCGCTGCTCATGCACGATCTCCATGGCACGGCCGCCCAGCACGTAGCTGGGGCGCACCACCAGCGGGTAGCCCAGGGCAGCGGCCTTCTCCAGCGCCTCGGGTTCGGTACGCGCGGTGGCATTGGGCGGCTGGCGCAGGCCCAGGTCGCCCAGCAGCTTCTGGAAACGCTCGCGGTCCTCGGCGGCGTCGATCATGTCGGGGGTGGTGCCAATGATCGGCACGCCAGCGGCCTCCAGGCCCAGTGCCAGCTTCAATGGCGTCTGGCCGCCGTACTGCACGATCACGCCCTCGGGCTTTTCCTTGTCCACGATCTCCAGCACGTCTTCCAGCGTCAGAGGTTCGAAGTACAGGCGATCCGACGTGTCATAGTCGGTCGAGACAGTCTCGGGGTTGCAGTTGACCATGATGGTCTCGTACCCGTCCTCGCGCATGGCGAGGGCCGCATGCACGCAACAGTAGTCGAACTCGATGC
This sequence comes from Diaphorobacter sp. C33, assembly GCF_030503915.1. NCBI lineage: Bacteria > Pseudomonadati > Pseudomonadota > Betaproteobacteria > Burkholderiales > Comamonadaceae > Diaphorobacter > Diaphorobacter sp. C33. Next base: position 764,117 of record NZ_CP129980.1, on the reverse strand, counting down.
CCTGGCCGATGCGGTTGGGGCCGCCACCCAGCACCATGATCTTCTTCTTCTTGGTGGGCTCGGCTTCGCATTCGTCCTCATAGGTCGAATACATGTAGGCGGTATTGGTGGCGAATTCGGCGGCGCAGGTATCCACGCGCTTGTACACCGGGCGCACATTCAACGCATGGCGCGCTTCACGCACAGCCTTCTCGTTGGTTTTGAGCAGCTTGGCCAGGCGGCGGTCGGAGAAGCCCTTCTTCTTGAGGGCGCGCAACGTGTCCGCATCCAGCGAGGCCAGCGCGCCATCGCCCTTCTCGGCCGTGAGTTGGTCCAGGTCGAGTTCGATCTTCACGATCTCCTCGATCTGCACGAGGAACCACTTGTCGATTTTGGTGAGGTCATGCACCTCGTCCACCGACAGGCCCATGGCGAACGCGTCACCCACGTACCAGATACGCTCAGGTCCCGGCTCGCCCAGCTCCTTCTCGAGCAGCTCGCGGTCCTGGGTCTTCTCATTCATGCCATCCACGCCCACCTCCAGGCCGCGCAACGCCTTCTGGAAGGACTCCTGGAAAGTGCGGCCCATGGCCATCACCTCGCCTACGGACTTCATCTGCGTGGTCAGGCGGCTGTCGGCCGCTGGGAATTTCTCGAACGCAAAACGCGGGATCTTGGTGACGACGTAGTCGATGGAGGGCTCGAACGACGCAGGTGTGGCGCCGCCGGTGATCTCGTTCTTCAGTTCATCGAGCGTATAGCCCACGGCCAGCTTGGCAGCGACCTTGGCGATCGGGAAGCCCGTGGCCTTGGAGGCCAGCGCCGACGAACGCGACACGCGAGGGTTCATCTCGATCACGATCATGCGGCCGTCCTTCGGGTTCACCGAGAACTGCACGTTGGAGCCGCCCGTGTCTACACCGATCTCGCGCAGCACTGCCAGGCTGGCGTTGCGCATGATCTGGTATTCCTTGTCGGTCAGCGTCTGCGCGGGTGCCACGGTGATCGAGTCGCCCGTGTGCACGCCCATGGGGTCGAGGTTCTCGATCGAGCACACGATGATGCAGTTGTCCGCCTTGTCGCGCACGACCTCCATCTCGTACTCCTTCCAGCCGAGCAGCGACTCTTCGATCAGCAGCTCGTTGGTGGGCGAGGCTTCCAGGCCACGCTTGCAGATGGTTTCGAATTCTTCCGGGTTGTAGGCGATCCCGCCGCCCGTGCCGCCCAGCGTGAAGCTGGGTCGGATGACGGTGGGGAAGCCCACGTTCTTCTGCACGGCCCAGGCCTCGTCCATGCTGTGGGCGATGCCGGAGCGCGCCGACCCAAGGCCAATGCGGGTCATCGCATCCTTGAACTTCAGGCGGTCTTCGGCCTTGTCGATGGCCTCGGGCGTCGCGCCGATCAGTTCGACCTTGTATTTGTGCAGCACGCCGTTGCGCCACAGGTCCAGCGCGCAGTTCAGCGCGGTCTGGCCGCCCATGGTCGGCAGGATGGCGTCGGGGCGCTCCTTGGCGATGATCTTCTCGACCGTCTGCCAGGTGATGGGCTCGATGTAGGTGACGTCGGCCGTGGCCGGGTCGGTCATGATCGTCGCGGGGTTGCTGTTGATCAGGATGACCTTGTAGCCCTCCTCGCGCAGCGCCTTGCAGGCCTGCACGCCCGAGTAGTCGAACTCGCAGGCCTGGCCGATGATGATCGGGCCGGCGCCGATGATGAGGATGCTTTTGATGTCTGTGCGTTTTGGCATGGTATGTCTGTCAATCGGTCGCTGGGGCGGAGGCTGGGGCGGCAGACACCGCTGCGGGGCGCCGCGTATTCAGCCTGTCCAGCAGCGCCTGGGCCCGCTCGGCGGGGAGGTTCTTTTGCATCAGCTGCAGCAGGCCGTCGCCCTGAACCAGGGGTCGCAACACTTCGGCTTCTGCCTCGTAGAACGTCACGTCCCACTCCTGCATGGCCTCTGCGAAGGTCGCATCGTCCCAGGTCTTGCCCTTGGCGATCAGCGTGACCAGGGGCATGGCCTTGTTCTCGACGAACGACTTCTTGTAGGGCTTTTGCTGCCAGCGTTCGGTGAACCACTCGCGGTGCATTGGAGGCAATGTCAGCACGCGCTTGTGAATGGCTTTCTCAAGCGCTGCAGCCGGGAAGCTGAAGAGTTTCATGGCGCCGGTTTCCTTTTGGGCTTACTGGGCCTTGGCGGCCTGCATCAGAGTGGTGAAGCGGTCGAACAGGTAGGCAATGTCGTGCGGACCGGGTGACGCCTCGGGGTGCCCCTGGAAACAGAAGGCCGGCTTGTCCTTGTGTTCCAGGCCCTGCAGCGTGCCGTCGAACAGGCTGATGTGCGTGGCGCGCAAGGTGGCCGGCAGCGATGCCATGTCCACCGCGAAACCGTGGTTCTGGCTGGTGATGCTTACCCGGCCGCTGTCCAAGTCCTTCACAGGGTGGTTTGCGCCATGGTGGCTGTTGTCCATTTTGAAAGTCCTGGCGCCACTGGCCAGCGCCATGATCTGGTGGCCCAGGCAGATGCCGAAGGTAGGCACGCCGCTGTCGATGATCTGCTTGACTGCCGTGATCGCGTAGTCGCAGGCCGCCGGGTCGCCCGGGCCGTTGGACAGGAACACGCCATCGGGATTCATGGCCAGCACCTCTGCCGCCGGGGTCTGCGCGGGCACCACGGTGAGCCTGCAGCCGCGTTCGGCCAGCATGCGCAGGATGTTCAGCTTCACACCATAGTCATAGGCCACGACGTGAAAGCGCGGGGCCGTCTGCGTGCCGTAGCCTTCGCCCAGCTTCCACTCAGTCTGGTCCCAGGCGTACGCGGCACGCGTGGTCACGACCTTGGCCAGATCCAGCCCGTTCATGTTGGGCGCCGCCTTCGCCGCGGCCACGGCTTCGTCGATGCGCGCCTGGGTCACGGCCTCGCCAGCCGCCAAGCCGACGATGGCGCCATTTTGCGCGCCCCGGGTGCGCAGCAGGCGGGTCAGTTTGCGGGTGTCGATGTTGGCGATGGCTACCGTCTTGGCACGCACGAGGTACTCGGGCAGCGTCTCGGTCATGCGGAAGTTGCTGGCCAGCAGCGGCAGGTCCTTGATGATGAGGCCTGCGGCGTGGACTTTTTCAGCCTCGATATCCTCTGCGTTGACGCCGTAGTTGCCGATGTGCGGATACGTCAGGGTGACGATCTGCTGGCAGTAGCTGGGGTCCGTGAGAATTTCCTGGTAGCCGGTGATGGCGGTATTGAAGACCACTTCGCCGACCGTGGTGCCGGCGGCACCGATCGAGTTACCGATAAAGACCGTGCCGTCTGCGAGCGCCAGGATGGCGGGCGGGAAGGTTCCCTTGAGAGACAAAAGCACTGGGTTCTCCGATGGTTTACGGGTCGCCCGGGAGCCGCAGGAACGGCGATGTTCCTGAAGGCTACTGCTTGTTGAAAATTGCTTTGGATGCGGCCGGGCGACTTGTTTGCGGGAAAGCCTCTCATTGTAGCGCGAGAGGCGCATGCTCACTGCGCACAGGACATTGGTCCCGCCAAGGATCCAAGCGGGCCAAAGAAGAAAGGGACCACCGTTTTCACGGTGGTCCCTTTGGGATAAATGGTCGGCGTGGCGGGATTCGAACTCGCGACCCCTTGCACCCCATGCAAGTGCGCTACCAGGCTGCGCTACACGCCGACAAGACTTGAATTCTATACCGAAAAATCAGACCGTAAGAAGAAGTGCGCGAATTTCTTCCAATTCTTTTCGCAGGGTCGCCGCGTTCAAAGGAATCGCCTGCGCGACGCTCATCCCCTCATTCGCACCCTGCGCAGGTACAGCCGCTTCCAGGCCGTCCGCATGCGGCGCACCACCATCGCGCAGGGCCTTGTCCGCATGGGCCAGCTCCTGCAGCCGGTTGCGCGCACCGCTGATGGTGAAGCCTTGGTCATACAGCAGGTCGCGAATGCGGCGGATCATCAGCACCTCATGGTGCTGGTAATAGCGCCGGTTGCCGCGCCGCTTCATGGGACGCAACTGCGTGAATTCCTGTTCCCAGTAGCGCAGGACATGGGGTTTGACGCCACAGAGCTCCGCCACTTCACCAATCGTGAAATAGCGTTTGGCCGGAATGGGTGGCAGCAAGGTGCTCATGGGAATGGCGCAAAAAACGGGCAAGACTGTGGAGCGTACTGCAGCCCCTTACCGACGGCCAGGATCTCTGGGCCAAAAACACCGGTTCGGGTCAACTACTTCAAGCTTTGTCCTGTCCCTGGATCTGCTCCTTGAGTTTGGTGCTGGCATGAAAGGTCACCACGCGTCGCGCCTTGATGGGGATGGCTTCGCCAGTGCGCGGGTTACGCCCCGGACGCGGCGCCTTGGTGCGGATCTGGAAGTTGCCAAACCCTGACAGCTTCACGTCCTGGCCGTCGACCAGGCTTTGCACGATCAGGTCGAAGAAGGCGTCCACCATGTCCTTGGACTCGCGCTTGTTCAGGCCGATGTGCTCGAACAACAAATCCGCCAGCTGCGCTTTGGTCAGCGCAGGCGATTCCAGGCTTTCTACGGCGAACTCCACCGGCCCCGGCTCCATCCCCAGAGTCATCGCAACCTCGCTCCTGTGTGGGTACCCAGCGCCTGCAGCACCGATTGCACTGCGGCTTCGATCTCAGCGTCCGTCAACGCGGCGGCGTCGCTGCCCAGCGTCAGGCGAATGGCCAGGCTCTTCTCGCCCTGCGCCAGAGCGCCCGCTGGCACGGCCTCGCCCGCACGCTGCGGCTGGGGCCGGAAGACATCGAACAGCACCGCGGAGCGCAGCAGATCGCCTGCCAGTGCACCGCCAATGGCACGCATCACCTCATCGTGCGAGACCCGCTCGGCCACAACCACGGCAATGTCCCGCTCCACCAGCTGGCGCTTGGCCACGGGGCGAAAGCCCGGCACCTTGCGCTGCAGCACGGCGTCCAGCTCCAGTTCAAACATCATCGGCGCAGCCGGCAGGTCCCAGGACTGGCGCCATTGCGGATGCAATTCGCCCACAAAGCCGATGGGGTGACCCTCCAGCAGCACGCGCGCGCAGCGGCCCGGGTGCAGTGCCGGATGCGCTGCTGGCTCGAACGTGGGGCGCAGCGGCGCGAGCAGCGCTTCCACATCACCCTTGGCATCGTAGAAGTCCACTGCCTTGTCCTTGCGGCCCCACTGCAGCGCATCGGCCGCACCATAGGCCAGGCCCGCGACCCGCATCGGCTGCGCGAAGCCTTCCACCGTGCGGTCGGTGTTCTGCACGCTCGCATCACGCAGGAACACCCGCCCCAACTCGAACACGCGCACGCGGCCGGCCTTGCGGTCCAGGTTGAACTTGAGCACCTGCAGCAAAGAGCCCAGCAGCGACGAGCGCATGACGCTCAGGTGGCTGGCGATGGGGTTGAGCAGCTTGATCGGCGCGGCGTTGCCGGCCAGTTCCTTTTCCCAATGCTCTTCGACAAAGCTGAAGTTGATGGTCTCCTGGTAGCCCAATGCCGCCAGTTCACGGCGCACCGCGAAGCTGCTGCGGCGCGATTCTGCGCGCAGCTTGGGCGTGATCGGCGCCAGCGGCGGGGTGGTGGGCAGGTTGTTGTAGCCCACCACGCGCGCCACTTCCTCGATCAGGTCTTCCTCCAGGCGCAGGTCGAAGCGAAATGACGGTGGCGTGACCGTCACGGCACCCTCTTCCTCCTGCAGCGGCAGGCCCAGGCGCCTCAGCGCATCCACGCACTGCGCCTGCGTGAGCGGCATGCCGATCACCTTGGCCGCACGCGCGATGCGCATGCGCACCGGTGTTTGCGCGGGCATGTTGACGCGCTGATCATCAATGGGAGCGCATGCCGTCTCTGGCGTACCGCAAATATCGACGATCAGCTGCGTGATGCGCTCGATGTGCTCCACGGTCAGCTCGGGATCCACGCCGCGCTCGAAGCGATGGCCGGCGTCGGTGGAGAAGTTGTAGCGGCGCGAGCGGCCGGCTACGGCCTCTGGCCACCAGAAGGCCGCCTCGACGTAGATGTTGCGCGTGTCATCCGACACAGCCGTGGCGTCACCACCCATGATGCCGGCAAGCGACTCCACCTCGCGCTCGTCGGCGATCACGCCCACCTTCTCATCGACGGTGACGGTGTTACCGTTGAGCAGCTTGAGTTGTTCGCCGGCCTTGCCCCAGCGCACTTCCAGGCCGCCATGGATCTTGTCCAGGTCGAAGATGTGCGACGGGCGGCCGAACTCGAACATCACGTAGTTGGAGATGTCCACCAGCGGCGAGACACTGCGCTGGCCGCAGCGCGCCAGGCGGTCCACCATCCACTGCGGCGTGGCGGCCTGGGTATTGACGTTGCGCACGACGCGGCCGGAGAAGCGCCCGCACAGGTCAGGCGCGCTCACGCGCACGGGCAAGCGGTCATCGATCGCGGTGGTCATGGTGGGGAACTGCGGCGCCTTCAGCGGCGCGCCCGTCAGCGCGGACACCTCGCGCGCGATGCCGTAGACACTCAGGCAATGCGCCAGGTTGGGTGTGAGCTTGAGCGTGAACAGCGTGTCGTCCAGGTTCAGGTACTGGCGGATGTTCTGGCCCAGCGGCGCGTCGGCCGGTAGTTCCAGCAGGCCGCCATGGTCCTCCGACAGTTTCAACTCGCGCGCCGAGCACAGCATGCCAAAGCTCTCCACACCGCGCAGCTTGCCCACCTTGATGAGGAACGGCTTGCCATCCTCGCCGGGCGGCAGCTCCGCGCCCACCATGGCGCACGGCACCTTGATGCCCACGCGGGCATTGGGCGCGCCACAGACGATGGTCAGCGGCTCGCCCTGCCCCACATCCACCTGGCACACGCGCAGGCGGTCGGCATTGGGGTGCTGCTGGGCATCCTTGATCTCGCCGACGACGATCTTCGTGAACGGCGGCGCGACGGGCTGCAGCTCTTCGACCTCCAGCCCTGCCATCGTCAGGGTGTCGGCCAGTTCTTGGGTGGTGAGCGGAGGGTTGCAGAACTCGCGCAACCAGGATTCGGGGAATTGCATAGTCAGACTTCTTTGGCGTGCTCTTGAAAAGAGAGCTGCTAGCGCTTGCTACCTATTGTTTTCCATATGAAAACATATTGAAGAGTAGGCTTAACAAGCGCTGGCAGCTCACTTTTTTGCATTACTGGAACTGCGACAGGAAACGGATGTCGCCGTCGAAGAACAGGCGCAGGTCGTTCACGCCGTAGCGCAGCATGGTCAGTCGGTCCGGCCCCATGCCGAAGGCAAAGCCGATGAAGCGTTCGGGGTCCAGCCCCATGTTGCGCACCACGTTGGGGTGCACCTGGCCGGAGCCCGCCACCTCCAGCCACTTGCCGGCCAACGGGCCCGACTGGAACTGGATATCGATCTCGGCGCTGGGCTCGGTGAAAGGGAAGAAGCTGGGGCGAAAGCGCAGCACCAGGTCGTCGCTTTCAAAGAAGGTCTTGCAGAAGTCCGTGAACACGACCTTCAGGTCCTTGAAGCTCACGTTCTCGCCGATCCACAGGCCTTCACATTGATGGAACATGGGCGAGTGCGTGGCGTCGGAGTCCACGCGGTAGGTGCGGCCCGGAGCGATCACGCGGATCTCGGGCATGGCCTGGCCGGCGTCGATCAGGCCACGGTGTTTCTTCACATGCTGCACGGCGTAGCGCACCTGCATCGGGCTGGTGTGCGTGCGCAGCAGGTTGGGGGCTTCGGGTGTGCCGCCTTCCACGTAGAAGGTGTCGTGCATGGACCGGGCGGGGTGGTCCTCGGGCGTGTTCAGCGCCGTGAAGTTGAACCAGTCGGTCTCGATCTCAGGGCCGTCCGCCACCTCGAAGCCCATCGAACCGAAGATCCGCTCGATGCGCTCCAGCGTCAACGACACGGGATGCAGACCGCCGCGGCCGCGCTGGCGGCCCGGCAGCGTCACATCCAGCGCCTCGGCCTTGAGCTGTGCCTGCAGCTCGGCGTCCGCCAGCTCCTGGCGGCGTGCGGCGAGGGCTGCCTCCACGGCCTGCTTGGCCACGTTGATGGCGGCGCCGCGGGTTTTCTTCTCCTCGGGCGAGAGTTGCGCCATGCCCTTCATGAGCTCGGTCACGCGGCCTGACTTGCCCAGGAACTGCGCCTTGGCGTTCTCCAGTTCGGCAGGGGTTGCGGAACGCGCGAACGACTCGCGCGCGTTCGTCACCAAGGAATCCAACTCGTTCATATCGACTCTTGAAAAAGAAACAAGGGCTAGTGCCTTTTCAAGCCCTAGCCCTTGTTGTTTGCGCGCTAGTAGCTATAAAATTTATAGCTACCAATCGTGAACTCAAGCAGCCAGCTTGGCCTTGACTTGCTCCACGATGCTGCCAAAGGCAGCCTTGTCATGCACCGCGAGGTCGGCCAGCATCTTGCGGTCGATCTCGATGGATGCCTTCTTCAGGCCGTTGGCGAACTGGCTGTAGGTCAGGCCCAGTTCACGGGCAGCGGCGTTGATACGGGCGATCCACAACTGGCGGAACACGCGCTTCTTGGTGCGGCGGTCACGGTAGGCATATTGCCCCGCCTTCATCACCGCCTGCTTGGCGATGCGGAAGACGTTACCGCGGCGACCACGGAAGCCCTTGGCAAGGGCGAGGACCTTCTTGTGACGGGCGCGGGCCGTTACACCACGTTTGACGCGAGGCATGTGTTTTCTCCTTGTTCGTCAGTTGATTACAGGCCAGCGGAGGGCAGCATCTTTGCGATGGAACCCATATCGCCTTCATGCACGTTCACAATGCCACGCAGGTGGCGCTTGTTCTTCGTGGTCTTCTTGGTCAGGATGTGGCGCTTGAAAGCTTGGCCACGCTTGACCGTACCGCCTGGACGAACGCGAAAACGCTTCTTCGCGCTGCTCTTGGTCTTCATCTTGGGCATGTGAATGCTCCTGTTGGTTGTGCTCGTGAGGCGTTTGCACACCGCTGTGCAACCTTGTTGGCCCCGAGCCACTTTTTCAAACGACGCGCCTTGCGGCGCGCCGTGCGGCGGCACTTGCATGCCGCCTATCGGCCGGCACCCTTTCTTAGGGGGCGCCCGCCAAATCTCCTTGCTTACGCAGCGTTGTCGCCAGCGGCGGGAGCGCTTTCGGCGGCAGGTTTACCTGCCGGCTTCTTGCGGGCCGGCGCGATCATCATGATCATTTGGCGACCTTCCAGCTTGGGAAACTGCTCCACCAAAATGGTGTCGCCCAGGTCATCCCTCAAGCGGTTGAGCAATGCCAGGCCCAGCTCCTGGTGCGTGATCTCGCGGCCACGGAAGCGCAGCGTGATCTTGCACTTATCGCCCTCCGCCAGAAAACGGCGGATGTTGCGCAGCTTGATGTTGTAGTCGCCATCGTCCGTACCAGGGCGGAACTTGACTTCCTTGATCTCGATGACCGTCTGCTTGGCCTTGGCTTCGGCCGCCTTCTTCTGCTCCTGATACTTGAACTTGCCATAGTCCATCAGGCGGCAGACCGGGGGATTAGCCGTGGCTGCAATTTCAACCAAGTCAACATCCAGCTCGCCCGCCATGCGCAGGGCCTCTTGCAGGCTGACGATGCCCAGGGGCTCGTTGTCCGGACCGGACAGGCGCACTTCAGGCGCCATGATTTCACGGTTCAGTCGATGCTTGCGCTCCTCGCGCTGGCGACGGTCACGAAATTCGGTAGCGATGGCTCTCACCTTCAATTAAAAAGCTACGAAAAGCGTAGCAGCTTACGCACCAGGGATGCGCTTCAAGCGATGATTCAGACTTTGGAGGCAATGTCCTGCGCGATCAGATCGACGAATGCGTCGAGGGACATCACGCCGAGGTCTTTGTTACCCCGGGCACGCACTGCCACAGCCCCTGCAGCCTTTTCCTTGTCGCCGGCGACGAGGATGTAGGGCAGCTTTTGCAGCGAATGCTCCCGTATTTTATACGTAATCTTCTCGTTACGCAGATCAGTCACCACCCTAAGGCCTTGATTCGGCAACGCTTTTTGCAGCTTTGCGGCGATTTCACGACAGTAATCGGACTGTGCATCGGTGATATTGAGCACCGCCACCTGTACGGGCGCAAGCCATACGGGCAAGGCCCCGGCGTGTTCTTCGATCAGGATGCCGATGAAGCGCTCCAGGCTGCCCACGATGGCGCGGTGCAGCATCACCGGCCGATGGCGCCCGCCATCCTCGCCCACGTACTCTGCATCCAGCCGCTCGGGCATCGAGAAGTCCACCTGCATGGTGCCGCACTGCCACTGCCGTCCGATCGCGTCCTTGAGCGTGTACTCGATCTTCGGGCCATAGAAGGCGCCATCGCCGGGAGCGATCTCGAATTCGCAACCCGACGCGCGCAGGCTTTCCATCAGCGCATGCTCGGCCTTGTCCCAGCTCTCGTCGGAACCGATGCGTGCCTCGGGGCGCGTGGCCACCTTGTAGATGATGTTGTGGAAGCCGAAGTCCTTGTAGACCTTTTGCAGCAACGCTGTGTAAGCCGTGCATTCGGTCAGGATATGGTCTTCCGTGCAGAAGATGTGACCATCGTCCTGCGTGAAACCGCGCACGCGCATGATGCCGTGCAGGCCACCCGTGGGCTCGTTGCGGTGGCACTGGCCGAACTCGCCGTAGCGCAGCGGCAGGTCGCGGTAGCTCTTGATGCCCTGCTTGAAGATCAGGATATGGCCCGGGCAGTTCATCGGCTTGAGAGCGTAGTCGCGCTTCTCACTCTCAGTGGTGAACATGTTGTCGCGGTACTTGTCCCAGTGTCCCGTTTTCTCCCACAGCGTCTTGTCCAGGATCTGCGGGCCCTTGACCTCCTGGTAGCCGTTGTCGCGGTACACGCGGCGCATGTACTGCTCCACCTCCTGCCACAGCGTCCAGCCCTTGGGGTGCCAGAACACGGTACCAGGCGAATGCTCGTCGATGTGGAACAGGTCAAGCTCACGGCCCAGCTTGCGATGGTCGCGCTTCTCGGCCTCTTCCAGCATGTGCAGGTACTGCTGCAGTTCTTCCTTCGTGGCCCATGCCGTGCCATAGACGCGCTGGAGCATCTCGTTGCGGTGGTCGCCGCGCCAATAGGCGCCCGCCACCTTCATGAGTTTGAAGAACTTGAGCTTGCCGGTGCTGGGTACGTGGGGGCCACGGCACAGGTCTTCAAAGCCGCCCTCGCGGTACAGGCTCACGTCCTCATTCGTCGGGATGCTGGCAATGATCTCGGCCTTGTAGTGTTCGCCCAGGCCCTTGAAGTACGCCACCGCCTCGTCCCGAGGCAATACACGGCGCACCACTGGTTCATCCTTCGCAGCCAGTTCCGCCATGCGCTTTTCAATGGCGGCCAAGTCTTCCGGCGTAAACGGACGCTTGTACGAGAAGTCGTAGTAGAAGCCGTTTTCGATCACCGGCCCGATGGTCACCTGCGCATCGGGAAACAGTTCCTTGACCGCATAGGCCAGCAGGTGGGCCGTGGAGTGGCGGATCACCTCCAGGCCGTCGGCATCCTTGGCCGTCACGATGGACAGCGGGCTGTCTTGCGTGATCCGGTAGCTGGTATCCACCACCTTGTCCCCGATCTTGCCGGCGAGCGCCGCTTTGGCCAGGCCCGAACCGATGGAGGCAGCCACCTCCGCCACAGTCACGGGACCAGCAAACTCTCGCTGGGAACCGTCGGGAAGCGTAATGTGAATCATGGAAATCCTTATCGAGTCTTTTCGGTAGGTGAGCCGCGCTTGACTGAGGTTCAGAAAGCAAAAAGCGCGGTACAGGTCCGCGCTTTTATGGGGGCGAGAGAAATCTCTTGCAGGCGCGAACGGCCAGCCTCAGCGGCTGGAACAGATCTCCGTCGTAGTTCGCGGTGTCATAACCAGATTGCCTTTCTCGCCCTTGTTGGTGAACAGATGTGGCATTTTACCCTGCAGCAATAGAAAAGCCCGAGGCGGGGGCCCCGGGCTTCTCGCATCAACCAAGAAGATCAGTGGAACTGCTCTTCTTCGGTGGAGCCGGTCAGCGCCTTCACGCTCGAAGAACCACCCTGGATCACGGTGGTCACGTCGTCGAAATAGCCTGCGCCCACCTCCTGCTGGTGCGACACGAAGGTGTAGCCCTGCTCACGTGCGGCGAACTCGGGCTCCTGCACCATGTTCACGTAGTGCTTCATGCCTTCGCCGCGGGCATAAGCATGGGCGAACTGGAACGTGTTGTACCAGTTGATGTGGATGCCGGCCAGCGTGATGAACTGGTACTTGTAGCCGAGTGCGGACAGCTCGTCCTGGAACTTGGCGATGGTCTTCTCGTCCAGGTTCTTCTTCCAGTTGAAGGACGGCGAGCAGTTGTACGACAGCAGCTTGCCGGGGCACTTCGCATGCACGGCCTGGGCGAACTCGCGGGCAAAACCCAGGTCGGGCGTGCCGGTCTCGCACCACACCAGGTCGGCGTAGGGGGCGTAGGCCACACCGCGGCTGATGGCTTGCTCCAGACCATTCTTCACGCGATAGAAGCCTTCCTGCGTACGCTCGCCCGTCAAGAACGGCTTGTCGTTGGCGTCGTGGTCGCTGGTGATCAGGTTGGCGGCCTCGGCATCGGTGCGGGCCAGCACGATGGTGGGCACGCCCATCACGTCGGCAGCGAAACGGGCAGCGATCAGCTTTTCGATGGCTTCCTGTGTGGGCACGAGGACCTTGCCGCCCATGTGCCCGCACTTCTTCACGGCAGCCAGTTGGTCTTCGAAGTGCACGCCGGCCGCGCCAGCGGCAATCATGTTCTTCATCAGTTCGAAGGCGTTCAGCACGCCGCCGAAGCCGGCTTCGGCGTCGGCCACGATGGGCAGGAAGTAGTCGATGAATTCCTTGTCGCCGGGATTGATACCGCGGCCCCACTGGATCTCGTCAGCACGCTTGAAGGTGTTGTTGATGCGGCGCACCATCGTGGGCACCGAGTCATAGGCATACAGCGACTGGTCGGGGTACATGGTCTCGCTGGTGTTGCCGTCAGCGGCCACCTGCCAGCCCGACAGGTACACGGCTTCCAGGCCCGCCTTGGCTTGCTGCATGGCTTGGCCGGCGCTGATGGCACCGAAGGCATTCACATAGCCCTTCTTGGCGCCGCCATTGATCTTGTCCCACAGCTTCTCTGCGCCACGCTTGGCCAGCGTGTATTCGGGCTGGAGGCTGCCGCGCAGACGCACCACATCGGCGGCTGTGTAGCCGCGCTTCACGCTCTTCCAGCGGGGATTCTGGGCCCAGTCCTTTTCCAGGGCTGCGATTTGCTGCTCACGGCTCAGTTGTGCGTTCAGGGAATCTGGCATGTTGCTCTCCAAGAGATGAAGGAATGGGCGGGTACCGCTCCCGGGACCCTTGGACACAACTTTAAGTCTTCTATAAGACCACATCAATCTCTTATGTCTTATATAAGAGATAAATTTAAGTCATAAAAATCAATGGCTTATGCGCTCCATATCTCTATATGAAAATTCATTTCTCGTATCGAGAAATTTTTCCGCAACGCAACAAACAAAATTTTCGCAATGAGAAATTAGACTTTCTCCATGCGAAATAGGAGGCCTGGTGAGTTCCTTTCCATGAGTGCCCCGCGCTCATGCATGATGGAGCCTCCGTTCGGAATCTTCATCAGATGCCAAACCGCCCCACCGCATACCTTTGCCTGGCGCTCAGCATGATGCTTGTGGGTGCCTACGTGGCGCTCTCCAAGCCGCTGGCCGCGGCGTTCCCCGTGCTTTTGCTGGCGTGGTTGCGTTTCGGTATCGGCGCAATGGCCATGCTCGGATGGTTGAAGAAGCCGCACCAGGAGCCACCTCTGACGCGGCAGACCCAAGGCCTGCTTTTTCTGCAGTCGCTGCTGGGCAACTTTCTGTTCACCGTTTGCATGATCTACGGCGTGAGCCTCACCAGCGCGACCTCTGCCGGGGTGATCATGGCGACCATCCCCGCATGTGTGGCGGTCATGAGCTGGCTGTTCCTGCGTGAACAGGTGGCGACCCGCACCTGGGTGGCGGTGGCCTGCGCAGTGGCGGGTATTGTGCTGTTTGCGCTATCCAAACCAGAGCACTCCGCACACGCCAGCAATGCCCTACAGCCCGAAAATGCCAAAAACTTGCAATGGCTGGGCTATGCCCTGCTGCTGGCCGCATCGCTGTGCGAGGCCGCCTATTCCGTCATCGGCAAGAAGCTCACCGGCGCGCTGGGGCCACGGCGCATCACGGCGCTGATCAACCTGTGGGGCTTCATGCTCTCGATGCCTTTCGGGCTGTATTTCGCCCTGTACTTCGACTTCACGGCCGTACGCTGGCCCACTTGGTTGCTGCTGGTGTTCTACGCCATGGCAGCATGCATGTGGAGCGTGTGGCTGTGGATGACCGGCCTGAAGACCGTCCCCGCCGCGCAGAGCGGCGTATTCACCGTGCTGCTGCCGGTGAGCGCAGCGCTGGTGGGTGTGCTGGCGCTGGGCGAGCGCTTCACGACCATGCAGTTCATGGCCTTTGGCATCGCACTGGCCAGCGTCGTACTGGCCACGATGCCCGCACGGCTGCCGTGGCGCACCGGCCGCGATATGCGCGCCTGACCGGCGGCGTTACAGCGCGCGGTCGCTGATCACAATGCCGTCGGCATCCGCATACAGCCAGTCGCCCGGCCGCACCCACACGCCCTGTACCTGCACCGCCACGTCAGAAAGCCCTTCGCCCCGCTTTTCGGTGGGCAACGGCATGAGTGCGAGTGCGCGGATACCCACGCGTTCGGCATTCAGTTCTGCCACGTCGCGCACGCAGCCATTCACGACGATACCGGCCCAGCCATTGCGCGCCGCGCTGGCTGCCAGATTGCCCCCCACCAGCGCGCGACGCAGCGAAGCTCCAGCGTCCACCACCAACACGCGCCCGTTGCCCGGGGAATCCACGGCCGCCTTGACGAGCGTGTTGTCCTCGAAGCACTTCACCGTGCTCACGGGGCCGCTGAAAGCGGGCAGCGCTCCGTAGCTCTGGAACACGGGCGGCAGCACGCGGAACGCGCCACTGTCGTCACCCTTGTGGGCGTCGCAGAGATCGCAGGTGCTGATGGCCGGGGTCGGGTGTGCGGGCATGGAAGGGAAGCCTTTCTGTGCATAAAGGGGGATGGTGCGCCGCAGCAAGCTGCGGTGGCGCATTCTCGCGCGTGCCGGCAGTTGGCCGCCAGAGCAACAAATCGAGGCAAAAAAGAGGCAGCTCGCCTTGGAAACCGGTTTTTTTCCCAGTAGCATCACCGCTGCCAGTGGAGCTGCGGCGTTCGCTGGTGACATATTTCATTTCCAACAAGGAACAACCCAACATGGCAACTGCAAAGACCGCGTCCGCAGCACCCGCAAAGAAGCGCACCCCCAACGCCGCTTTCATGAAGCCCCTGACCCCCAGCCCCGCTCTGGCGGCCGTGGTCGGCGCCACCCCGCTGCCGCGCACGGAGATCATCAGCAAGCTGTGGGTGTACATCAAGGCGCACAACCTGCAGGACGCCTCCAACAAGCGCATGATCAACGCGGATGCCAAGCTCAAGGAAGTGTTTGGCAAGCCCCAGGTCTCGATGTTCGAGATGGCCGGCCTGATTGGCAAGCACGTCAAGTAATCTGCCCTGCCAGGCACTCTTCGAGAGCCAGGCAAACAAAAACCGGCATGCGCATGCCGGTTTTTTTTCGCCTGCAAGGCACTCGGCAATGGTTTCTTACACGGCAGTGGGGCCAATGACTGCAAATGCGATGAATTCGCATTTATAATCAATTCATCGTCCATAGCCAGCCACGACTGCCTGCACCATGATCGTCTGTGTTTGCCACCGCGTTTCCGACCGGGAGATTGCACGCCATGCGCGCGCAGGTATGAGCTTCGATGAGATTCAGTTCGAGTTGGGCGTCGCCACCCAGTGCGGCCGCTGCGAAGACTGTGCCCGCGATGTCGTGGCGCAGTGCTGCGCATCGCAACCGGTGGCCGCCCTGTACAAGGACACCGATCCCACAGCCGTCCAGCTTGCCACCCTCATCCCGGAAGGCAAGGCATGCAACTGTTCTACGCACTCGCAGGAAGTCTGATCATCGTCATATGCTCGGTCTGGTGGATCCTGCATAAATAGACCGCCTATTCAAGGCTTTTTTGGCCTTCCGACCAAGCTGGACAAGCGCCAGCAGCTATCATTTTTATGTCCTCTGACCGATACGGCTCCCCCGGGGGCTTGAGCCGCAATGCCGTGATCGCAGGCTCCGTGGTGGTGCTGCACGTGGCCGGCCTGTGGGCCCTGCAGTCGGGTCTGGTGCGCAAGACGGCGGAGATCATCATCCCTGCTGAGGTGTTGAGCGAATTCATCGCGCCGCCCGCGCCTCCGGCCCCACCGGCCCCTCCCGCTCCGCCGCCGCCCAAACCAGCCCCGGCGCCGCCTAAACCCGTGGCGCCCAAGCCGCGCCCCGCTCCCATGCCCGTGGCGGTCCCCGACCCCACACCCGCCCCCGGCGCGCCCACGGGCGTCGTTGAGCCTCAGCCCCCGGCCCCGCCGGTTGCGGCCGCGCCCGTCGCCGCACCGGCGGCCCCCGCAGCTCCACCGGCGCCGGCCGCACCCAGCATCGAGTTGCCCTCCAGCGACGCGAGCTACCTGAACAACCCCAAGCCCGTCTACCCCGCCGTGAGCAAGCGGCTGGGAGAACAAGGCAAAGTGATGCTGCGCGTGCTCATCGGCACCGACGGACTGCCGCAGAAAGTGGAAGTCAAGCAGTCCAGCGGTTTCGAGCGCCTGGACCGCCAGGCCATCGACGCCGTCATGCGCTGGCGCTTCGTACCCGGCAAACGCAACGGAGTGCCAGAAGCCATGTGGAATCTGGTCCCGATCAATTTCGTTCTCCAACAATAAGTCTCGCAGGAGTTTTCATGGAATCGCATTTCGGCATTGCCAATGTCTGGGTACAGGGCGACTTCGTCACCCGTGCCGTCGCTGTGCTGCTCATCGGCATGTCGCTGGCATCGTGGATCGTCATCATCATCAAGGCGCTGGACATCCTGAAGTTCAAGAAACACGCCCGCCAGGCACGCGATTTCTGGCACAGCGAAGACTTCGCCGCCGGCCTGACCAAGCTGGGCTCCGACCCGAGCAACCCCTTCCGCCACCTCGCATTGGAAGGCCGCGAAGCCACGCAGCACCACCGCAACACGCAGGCCCATCTGCATGACAGCCTGGACGTGAGCGACTGGGTCACGCGCTGCCTGCGCAACTGCATCGACGAGTTCACGGCGCGCGTGCAGTCGGGCCTGGCCATCCTGGCGTCCGTGGGCTCCACGGCGCCATTCATCGGCCTCTTCGGCACCGTGTGGGGTATCTACCATGCGCTGGTGGCCATCGGCGCCTCGGGCCAGTCGACCATCGACAAGGTGGCCGGCCCGATCGGCGAGGCGCTGATCATGACCGCGCTGGGCCTGGCCGTGGCCATTCCCGCCGTGCTGGGCTACAACGCCCTGGTGCGGGGCAACAAATCCATCCTGCACAGCCTCAACAGCTTTGCGCACGATCTGCACGCCTACTTCGTGACCGGCGCGCGCGTTTCGGTACACGGCGAAGCAGCCAAGGTGCTGCCCATCAAGAAAGGCTGATGCGCCATGGCTTTCGGAACCCAGGACGATGCCGACGAGGTGATGAACGAAATCAATATGACGCCGCTGGTGGACGTCATGCTGGTGCTGCTCATCATCTTCATCATCACCGTGCCGGTGATGAAGCACGCGGTGCCGGTGGACCTGCCGCGTGCGTCCAACGAGCGCGAAATCATCAAGCCCGAAACCATCCGCCTGTCGGTGACGGCCGACGGCAAGTACCACTGGAACGAGACCACGATCGGCGACGACGAGCTGGAGCCGCGCCTGCAGGCCGAGGCCCGCAAGGACCCGCAGCCGGACCTGCACATCCGCGGCGACAAGGACGTGCGCTACGAGCGCGTGGCGCAGGCGATGTCGGCGGCGCAACGCGCGGGCGTGCGCAAGATCGGCTTCGTGACCGAACCGACGCCCTGACGCACCACGGCCGCGCCGGCGCGCCGGCCTTCACAGCTGCCGCCCCACGGGCGGCGCAGCACCGTCGCCAGCGCCACCTGCGGGGGCTGCCTCTTGCATCTGGATACGAATCGACAGGAAATTTTCAGCCCCGGATGCTTGATCTTTAATTGAGAATGGTTATCATTTGATAACCGTAACGCACCGAGACTTCACCATGCATGCCAGCCTGACCGCACCGTCCGCACTGACCGCACCCCGCATGTTCGCAGTGCCCGCCGATTCCAGCCCGGCGTCCCACGCCGAAGGCCGCGCCGTCGACAGCAGCACTCTGCTGCGCGGCCAGAAGGCCGTGGCCATCGTGCACAACGGCGCCGTCTACCGGCTGCAGGCCACCAAACTCGGCAAGCTGATCCTGACCAAATAAGTTTCATCGTGGGGCGACTCCAGGACCTCGGTCCGAAGGGTCGTATTGGCCAGCCAACGGGCATGCCCGCGTAGCCAGGCTTTTTTTCCCTGCACACCCATGAAAAAACCGGCCCACGCGCCGGTTTTTCTGTTGGAACCCAATATGTTTTTGGCCTCCAGCGCCCTTCCAACAAGCGCTAGCAGCTATCAAAACAATAGTAATCCAGTCCCGATGAGTGCTTACAGCCCGATCGCCGCAATCCCCGCGCGCGCAATCTGCGCGTCCTCATGGGACTTCACGCCGCTCACGCCCACGGCGCCCAGGCACTGGCCGTTCTTCATGATGGGTACGCCGCCTTCCAGCATGCCCTGCAGTGCAGGCGCGCTCAGGAAGGCCGTGCGGCCGCCGTTGATCACGTCTTCATAGCCCTTGCTCTCGCGGCGGCCCAAGGCGGCCGTGTGGGCCTTGGCCGGCGCAATGTGCGCGGACACCGCTGCGGCCCCGTCCAGGCGCTGCAGCCACAGCAGATGTCCGCCGTCGTCCACGATGGCGATGGTCACGGCCCACTGGTTCTTCAGGGCCTCGGCCTCGGCGGCGGCGGCGATCAGCTTGACGTCGGAGAGTTCAAGTTCGGGTTTGGTCTTCATGAGGCAGTCCTGCAGGAGGTGGGTGGATGCGCCCGGCCAGCCGGCAGGGCGCGCAACGGGAAAACGAAAAGCATAGTGCCAGCGGGCCCGCCCAGTGCCCCGCCGCAGGGCAAAAGAATGCAACCCATAAAGTACGGGATGGTGCGCGGGTATTGCATTCGGCGCCAAAAGCCACCACCTAGAATCATTCGGGTCTGCGCTGTGCAGGCCAACCAGGAGAGAAACCAGATGAACCCAGAAATCACCAGTGTCGGCTCCGCGGGCTATGGCATCTCGCAGGAGCAGCGCCACCGCGTGCTGCGCAACACATACTGGCTGCTGGCGCTCAGCCTGCTGCCCACCGTGCTGGGCGCCTGGATCGGCGTGGCCACGGGCATCACGCAGTCGCTGCGCGGCGGCCTGGGGCTGATCGTGTTCCTCGGCGGCGCCTTCGGCTTCATGTTCGCTATCGAGAAAACCAAGCGCTCGGCCGCGGGCGTGCCGGTGCTACTGGCCTTCACCTTCTTCATGGGCCTGATGCTATCGCGCCTGATCGGCATGGTGCTGGGCTTCAAGAACGGCACCGACCTCATCATGACGGCCTTCGCCGGCACGGCGGGCGTGTTCTTCGTCATGGCCAGCCTGGCCAGCGTCATCAAGCGCGACCTGTCGGGCATGGGCAAGTGGCTGTTCGTGGGCGCGCTGGTGCTCATGGTGGGCGCCATCATCAACGTGTTCGTCGGCTCGTCGGCGGGCATGATGGCCATCTCGGTGGCAGCGATCGGCATCTTCAGTGCCTACATGCTGTACGACCTGAAGCAGATCCTGGACGGCGGCGAGACCAACTACATCAGCGCCACACTGGCGCTGTACCTGGACATCTTCAACGTGTTCCAGAGCCTGTTGGCCCTGCTGGGCATCATGGGCGGCGAGCGCGACTGAACGGCCTTCCCACCGCACATGCGTCGCAAGGCCCCGATTTCCGGGGCCTTTTTCACATCCGCTTGGCTGACAGCCTCAACTTGACGGCACGCCTGCCGATAACCCCTGTACATGCTGCCTCGCCACCCCCCCCTCCTTGCCGCCGGCGCTCGCGCCGCCCTGATCGCTGCCGCGCTGCTGCCGCTGGCGGGCTGTGAGATTCCCGGTATGGGGCCGGACCCGCGCGTGGCCCAGCGTGAGGCCGAGGCCAAGGCCATCGGTGGCGCCTGCCGGCATGCGCTGCGCGGGCTGGAGGACTGCTTCACGCTGAACCCCAAGGCCCCCAAGGCCCAGGTGTTCGCGGGCTGGAAAGACATGGATCTGTACATGCGCGAGAACAAAATCGAGGGCACGGCCTCGGTACTCACGCAGTTGGAGAAAAAGCCCGCCAGTCGCCGCGCAAGCGACGAAGAGGCGGACCTGCAGACCGAGGGTCGCACCTCCCGCAACCGCAGCTGATGCTATCCAAACGATAGCTGCTGGCGCTTGCTAGGCAAGCGCCCCTGGCCAAAAACGTCTTGAGCCACCGCGGGCGTCAGCCCCGCTCGAACACTGCCATGCTCTCCACATGGGCCGTGTGCGGAAACATGTTGACCACCCCCGCCGCCACGCAGCGGTAGCCCGCCTGGTGCACCAGCAGGCCCGCGTCCCGCGCCAGCGTGGCCGGGTTGCAGCTCACGTAGACGATGCGCCGGGGGGGCTGCCAGCCTTCGTGCCCAGCGGGCAGCGGCGGCGCGTCCTCGGCACCGATGCGCGCCTGGTGGATGTCCGCCAGCGCCTTGGACAGGGCGAACGCCCCCTCGCGCGGCGGGTCCACCAGCCATTTGTCGGAGGCGCCATCGGCAATGAGCATCTCAGGCGTCATCTCGAACAGGTTGCGCGCTACAAAGCTGGTAGCTGCCAGCGCAGATCCATCCTGCCTTTGGGCCTGATTTGACTGGTAATTCTCGCGCGAACGCGCCACCAGCGCCTCACTGCCCTCGATGCCCAGCACCTCGCGCGCCTGGGTGGCGATGGGCAGCGTGAAGTTGCCCAGGCCGCAGAACCAGTCGATCACGCGCTCGTCCTTGCGCGCGTCCAGCAGGCGCAGCGCGCGCGTGACCAGCACGCGGTTGATGTGCGGGTTGACCTGCGTGAAGTCGGTGGGTTTGAAGGGCATGGTGATGCCGAAGTCGGGCAGCCCATAGGCGAGCGGCTCGCCGCCCTCGTCCAGCAGATGCACCGTGTCCGGCCCCTTGGGCTGCAACCACCATTGCACGCCATGCGCGGCGGCAAAGGCGCGCAACTTGTCTTTGTCCTCCGGGGACAGCGGCTCCAGGTGGCGCAGCACCAGCGCCGTGACCGTATCGCCGCAGGCCAGCTCGATCTGCGGGCAGGTGTCGCGTGCGGCCATGCTGCCGATCAGGGCGCGCAGCGGCATCAGCATGGCGTCCACATGCGGCGGCAGGATCTTGCAGGTCTCCATGTCGGCGATGTAGCGGCTCTTGCGCTCGTGAAAGCCCACGAGCACCTTGTCCTTCTTGGGCACGTAGCGCACGGACAGGCGCGCGCGGTAGCGGTAGCCCCAGGCAGGGCCTTCAATGGGGCGCAGGATGGTCTCGGCCTTCACTTTCCCCAGGTGCCAGAGGTTGTCTTCCAGCACGCGCTGTTTCACGGCCACCTGGGCCGCCACGTGCAGATGCTGCATCTTGCAGCCGCCGCAGGCGCCCGCGTGCAGGCCGAAGTGCGGGCAGCCGGGCTGTACGCGCTGGCTGGACTGGCGGTGGACTTCCGTGAGGCTGGCCTGCTCCCAGTTGTTCTTCTTGCGGTGGGTGTTGGCACTGACCAGCTCGGTGGGCAGTGCGCCGTCGATGAACACCACCTTGCCATCGGGCTTGCGCGCGACGCCTTGGGCGTCCATGTCCATGGCGGTGACTTCGAGCCAGCCGGGGGGAAGATCCGTGGAGGTGGGCGGTGGTGGGCTGAATTCTGTGGGGTCGCTCATGCCCCGATTGTCTCAGGCCGGCCCACCCCTGCCGCCGCGCGGGCGGCTTTCAGCTGCGGCTGGCGCGCGGCGCACGGGGCGCGGTGGGAGCGCCTGCAGCGGCATCCTTGCGGACCGCAGCCACATTGGAAGGCAGGCGGTTGACTTCCACCTCGCAGCCATAGTTGTTCAAGGAAAACACCAGCGTGCCGCCGGGCGCGACCTGGGGCAAGGTTTCGTGCAGGTTGCGCGACAGGTCCACAGGGGGGGTCTGCGAGCGGTAGATGACCTGCTGGTCTGCGCCATAGATCACGTAGCAAGTAGCCCACGCACCCGGCGCAAACAGTCCGGCAATCATGGCGGCGGCCGAGGCCGTGGCAAAGCGAATGGCTCGCATGAGGGTTCCCTTCCTTCTTGTGCTGTGAATGCGGCGCATTATTGCGGAGTTTGCACCCGCCCCGGTAAGCGGCTGTTCCCGGCCCCGTGTTGTCGGTTTCATGGAACTTTTGCTGCGGCCCTGCGTTGAAAGAGGCAATGCGCCCCCTGAGCCACCTTGAAGAGAGCGACTGCATCGCCCGCGCCCAGCGCGGCGAGGTCGCGGCGTTCTCCGAACTGGTGGCCCGCTACCAGGACCGCATCTACCGTTTTTTGTTCCGCATGACGCGCTCGCAGGAGGATGCGCGCGAACTCGCCCAGGAGACTTTCTTGAACGCCTACCAGGCACTGCCCCGCTGGCGGCCGGACGCACAACTGTCCACCTGGCTGTTTCGCATCGCGCGCAACCAGGCGTTGGACCTGTTGCGCCGCGCGCAGCGTGTCGCGTTCGTGGAACTGGACGAGACCCTGTCCGAGCAGGTGCCGGCGGACACGCCCACGCCCGAGGCTGCACTGCAGGCCCGCCAGCGCATCGAAGCGCTGGAAGGCGCGCTGCAGCGGCTCTCGGTGGAGCACCGCGAGATCCTGCTGCTGCGCGACATCGAAGACATGGCCTACGAGGACATCGCCGAGGTGCTGGGCATCAGCCTGGGCACCGTCAAATCCCGCATTGCCCGCGCACGCGCCGGGCTGCTGCAACTCATGCCACGCTGAACGCAAGGAGCCGCCATGAACTGCCCTCGCACCGAAGACCTTTCCGCTTTGATCGACCATGCGCTGCCCGCGCATGCGCAGGTCGCGCTGCAGCAGCACCTGCACGCCTGCCCCCTGTGCAGCCAGCACCTTGCCGCATTGC
The DNA here is from genome assembly GCF_030503915.1 of Diaphorobacter sp. C33. Classification (NCBI taxonomy): domain Bacteria; kingdom Pseudomonadati; phylum Pseudomonadota; class Betaproteobacteria; order Burkholderiales; family Comamonadaceae; genus Diaphorobacter; species Diaphorobacter sp. C33. Next base: position 740,959 of record NZ_CP129980.1, on the reverse strand, counting down.
AGACGCAGCGCCAGCAATTGCTGGCCCTGCCCTCGCCCGCGCTGGGTTTCGACCTGGCGGCGCAATTGCAGGACCGCCTGGCGCAGGACCTGGCGCAACGCCCCACCCGGTCCCGGCGCACCGGCTGGAGCCTGCTGGGCTGGATGCCCACGGGCCTCGCCGCGGGGGCCGCGCTGGTGTCCGGTGTCTGGCTGGGGGGGTTGCTGCTGGGCACGGGCGCGGCCCTTCCGGCTGCCAGCCCTGCCATGGCGCGCGTGTTCGACCCTGTGCCGCCAGGCGGGCTGTGCGCCGCCGCCGAAATCTGCCGTTTGCCGAGAACCCTGCCATGAAAAACCCTGTCTGGATTCGCACCCTGCTGGCGATCTCGCTGGCGCTCAACCTGGGCGTGGTTGCCGCACTGGTGCTACGCCCTGCGCCGGACACGGTGCCCGAGGGCGGCGCGCCTCCCGTGGTCCACCTGCCCGAGTATCTGAAGCTCACCCCCGAACAGCGCGCGCGCTGGGAAGGAATGGAAACCCCCTTCCTCCATGACCTGTCGTCCAACTGGAGTGACATACGCCGCCACCGCGAAGCCCTGGTGCGCCACATCTTTGCTGACGCACCAGAGCGCACCGCCATTGACGCCGAGCAGGCCGCCATCGCCCGCCTGCAGGCCACGCAGCAACAGCGCGTGATTGACCAACTCTTGGCCGAGCGCGCCATGCTGGACGATGCCCAGCGCACGCGGCTGCTGCAATTGCTGCTGACCCGCTATGCAGAAGAAGCCACCGAGGAGGAAATGCTGCACCGCAAGTGAACGCCGAGATGAGAGAAGGAAAAAGGTGCAAATAAGATGGAACATTGAGGCACCCCCTTCGTTGAAGTAGGCAAGGCAGCCACACATTCCCTTGAGCGGCTGCCTTGATGGTTCAACTTTTCAACGGAGCATTCTCATGAACACCTTCACCGCACTGCTGCTGTCCGCCGCCCTGGCATCCCCGCTGGCCGTTTACGCCGCCGACGCACACAACCATGGCGGCAGTGCCGAAACCCACCAACTGCAGCTCAACGCCGGCAAGAAGTGGGAAACCGACGCGCCGCTGCGCAAGGCCATGACGGCCGTGCGCGGATCGGTCACGCAGATCCTGCCCACCGCTCACTCGGGCAAGGCCACGCCGGCCGATTACGACGCCTTCGCCAACACCGTCAACCAGCAGGTCGCCTACATGGTGGAGAACTGCAAGCTGCCGCCCGCCGCCGATGCACAGCTGCACATCGTCGTGGCCGACCTGATGGCCGGTGCCGAGGCCGCGCAAGGCAAGCACGGCGAGGACAAGCGCGCCGAGGGCGTGGTCAAAGTGGCCCAGGCCTCCAATACCTACGGCAAGTACTTCAGCCACAGCGGCTGGAAGGCCATCCCGCTGTCCCACTAAGGGGCAGACCGCCAGTACAGGAGGGGCGGCTGCACACCCCGGTGCATGCCAGCCCCCTTCCAAGCATTCATCTGCTGTGAGCGCCCCTTTGCGCCCCCTTGCGCAAGGGCGGGATATGCACGCTCCGGCAAACCAACACAGGATATTGAACATGACGGGTCGCCGACCTCCTCTTTTCTCCGTGATCGCAAGCGTGGCTGCCGTCGCAGCACTCGGTCTGCCAACGATGGCATTTGCCGGCTACTGGCACCCTGCCAACAACGAAGCGGGCGTGGTCGTTCACCCCGAGCACTTCAAGAGTGATCGGACCCGTGAGCAAGTCAGGGCAGAAACCGTGACCGCAGTGCGACAGGACCGCCTGTCCTACGGGGAAAGCAGCTTTCCGGAACCTGCTCCCTCAACGGCTTCGACCAGGACCCGCCAGCAGGTGATCGATGAGATGCGCAACGAAACATCGACACAACACAGGCAACGCCAATCGCTGTACCCGGCGGGCTGAGGGGAAACACAACGCCCGCACGACGCGGGCGTTGCGTCTTCCGTACCGAGGGGCTTCAACCCAGGTACAGGTGGTTGGAGTGCTTGACCTCTTCCATCACCGCGTAGGTGCGCGTCTCGCGCACGCCGGGCAACTGCCACAACACGGCGCCGGCGAACTGGCGGTAGGCATTCATATCGGCGCAGCGCGTCTTGAGCAGGTAGTCGAAACCGCCGGCCACCATGTGGCATTCCATGACCTCGGGATGCACCTGCACCGCCGCCTTGAACTGGTCGAACACGTTGGGCGTGGTGCGGTCCAGCAGCACCTCCACGAACACCAGCATGCCCGCGCCCAGCTTGAGGGGATTGAGCCGCGCCTCATACCCCAGGATGTAGCCTTCGCGCGTGAGCCGCTGCACGCGCGCGAGCACGGCAGTGGGCGACAGCGCCACGGTCTCTGCCAGCTTGAGGTTGGAGATGCGTCCATCGTCTTGCAGGATCTTCAATATCCTGCGATCGATGCGATCCAGATCAGTGGGGAATTGGCCGGTCATTGAGCAAAAATTCGGTGGTGCTTGCCGATTTTAGTGATTCATTCGCCATTCACCCAAGGATGATGCGGCCCATGACACACGCCGCCCACTTTTCCCCTCGCCCCCGCGACACCGACCCGCTGCGCCTGGCGGTCACCCAGGCCTGCCGCCCGCCCGAGCCTGAGGCACTGGCGCCGCTGCTGACGCAGGCGCGCCTGCCCGCTGCCATGGCGCAGGACATCCAGGCGCGTGCCCTGCGCCTGGCGCAAGGGCTGCGCCAGCGCGAACATGCCAGCGGCCGGTCCGGCCTGGTACAGGGGCTGCTGCAGCAGTTCGCGCTGTCCTCGCAAGAAGGCGTGGCGCTGATGTGCCTGGCAGAAGCGCTGCTGCGCATTCCCGACGCGGCCACGCGCGACGCGCTGATCCGCGACAAGATCGGCACGGGCGACTGGGCCGCGCACCTGGGCAAGAGCCCGTCGCTGTTCGTCAATGCGGCCACCTGGGGCCTGCTGCTCACCGGACGGCTGGTGACCACGCACAGCGAAGGGGGCTTGAAGGATGCGCTACGCCGCATCACCGCACGCGGCGGAGAGCCGCTGATCCGCAAGGGCGTGGACGTCGCCATGCGCATGATGGGCGAGCAGTTCGTCACCGGCGAGACCATCGAACAGGCGCTGGGCAAGGCGCGCACCCTGGAGGCACGCGGCTTCCGCTATTCCTACGACATGCTGGGCGAGGCCGCGCTCACGGGGCACGACGCCGACCGCTACATGCAGTCCTATGTGGACGCCATCCACGCCATCGGCCGCGCCAGCGCGGGCCGCGGCGTGTACGAAGGGCCCGGCATCTCCATCAAGCTCAGCGCGCTGCACCCGCGCTACGCCCGCGCGCAGTGGCAGCGCGTGATGGACGAGCTGTACCCGCGCGTGCTGCAACTGGCGGAACTGGCGCGCGGCTATGACATCGGCCTGAACATCGACGCCGAAGAGGCCGACCGGCTGGAACTGTCGCTGGACCTGCTGGAGCGCCTGTGCCATGCGCCGTCCCTCGCGGGCTTCAAGGGCATCGGCTTCGTGATCCAGGCCTACCAAAAGCGCTGCCCGCGCGTGATCGACTACTGCATCGATCTGGCGCGCCGCAGCGGCCACCGCCTGATGATCCGGCTGGTCAAGGGCGCGTACTGGGACAGCGAGATCAAGCGCGCCCAGGTCGAAGGCCTGGCGGACTACCCCGTGTACACGCGCAAGGCGCACACCGATATTTCCTACATCGCCTGCGCACGCAAGCTGCTGGGCGCACCCGACGCGGTGTACCCCCAGTTCGCCACGCACAACGCGCAGACGCTGGCCACCATCTATGAGCTGGCGGGCCCCGCGGACTATCGCCCCGGCCAGTACGAGTTCCAGTGCCTGCACGGCATGGGCGAGCCGCTGTACGAGCAGGTGGTGCCCGAGCGCCCCTGCCGCATCTACGCCCCGGTGGGTACGCATGAAACGCTGCTGGCGTACCTGGTACGCCGCCTGCTAGAAAACGGCGCCAACACCTCGTTCGTGAACCGCGTGGCCGACGCCACGCTGCCGCTGGAGGCGCTGATCGACAACCCCGTGGACACGGTGGATGCCGAGGCCCGCGCGGAAGGCGGCGCCGGCCTGCCGCACCCGCGCATCGCGCTGCCCCCGCAGCTCTACGGCCCGGCGCGTGCCAATTCGCAGGGCCTGGACCTGGCGGCCGAGCCCACGCTGCAGTGCGTGGCCGACGCGCTGGCCGCCAGCGCCGCCACGCCGCTGGAAGCCACACCCCTCATCGCCGCCGGCGCTCCCGCCGGCCCGCGCGTCCCGGTGCGCAATCCTGCCGATGCCACCGATGGGGTCGGGCAGGTGCAAGAAGCCACCACCGCCGATGTGGACGCCGCGCTGCAGGCTGCCGCCGCGGCGCAGCCCGCCTGGGCTGCCACGCCACCCGCAGAACGTGCACGGCTGCTGCGCGCCGCGGCCGATGGGCTGGAACGCGATATGCCCGCCCTGCTGGCCCTGCTGATGCGCGAAGCCGGCAAGACCTGCGCCAACGCCGTGGCCGAGGTGCGCGAGGCGGTGGACTTCCTGCGCTACTACGCCGCGCAGGTGGATGGGCACTTCGACAACGCCACCCACCCGCCGCTGGGGCCGGTCACCTGCATCAGCCCCTGGAACTTCCCGCTGGCCATCTTCATGGGCCAGGTGGCCGCCGCACTGGCCGCGGGCAACGTGGTGCTGGCCAAGCCGGCAGAGCAGACGCCCCTCATTGCCTGCCAGGCCGTGCGCCTGCTGCACCAGGCCGGCGTGCCTGCCGCCGCCGTGCAGTTGCTGCCCGGCCGCGGCGAGACGGTGGGCGCGACGCTGGTGGGCGACGCGCGGGTGATGGGCGTGATGTTCACCGGCTCCACCGAGGTGGCGCGGCTGCTGCAGCGCAGCCTGGCCGCACGGCTGGACGCCGGCGGCCGGCCCATTCCGCTGATTGCGGAGACAGGCGGGCAAAACGCCATGGTCGTGGACTCCTCCGCCCTGCTGGAGCAAGTGGTCGCGGACGTGCTCACCTCGGCCTTCGACAGCGCGGGCCAGCGCTGCTCCGCCCTGCGCGTGCTGTGCGTGCAGCGCGACTGCGCGGACCGCCTGCTGGAGATGCTGCGCGGCGCCATGCAGGAACTGCACATGGGCAACCCCACGCAACTGGCGGTGGACGTAGGCCCGGTGATCGACGAGGAGGCGCGCGCCACGATCGCGCGCCACATCGAGCGCCTGCGCGCCAGCGGCCGGCCGGTGTTCCAAAGCCATGCCGGTGGGCAGGGCACGGCGCATGGCACCTTCGTGCCGCCCACGCTGATCGAGCTGAACAGCATCACCGAGCTGGAGCGCGAGGTCTTCGGCCCCGTGCTGCACGTGGTGCGCTACGAGCGCGGCGAGCTGGACGCGCTGCTCGCGCAGATCAGCGCCACGGGCTACGGCCTCACCCAGGGCCTGCACACCCGCATCGACGAAACCGTGGCCCAGGTGCTGGCCCACAGCACGGCCGGCAACGTCTATGTGAACCGCAACATGGTGGGCGCCGTGGTCGGCGTGCAGCCTTTCGGCGGCGAGGGCCTGTCGGGCACGGGCCCCAAGGCAGGCGGCCCGCTGTATCTGTTGCGTCTGCTGTCGCGCCACCCGGCCAACGCCACGCACGGCGCGCTGGCGGCGACGGCCGTGCAGGTGCCCGACGCCAGCGCACAGCCCGCGCTGCTCGCCCCGCTGTCGGCGCTGGAGCACTGGGCCCAGGCGCAAGGCAACGCAGCGCTGGCACAGGCCTGCGCGGCCCAGGCGCAGGCCAGTTGCGCGGGCCTGGCCTGCACCCTGCCCGGCCCCACCGGCGAGCGCAACACCTATCGGCTGCTGCCGCGCGAACGCGTGCTGTGCCTGGCCGACACGGACGAGGCGCTGCTGCTGCAGTTGAGCGCGGTGCTGGCCGCGGGCGCGCTTGCGCTCTGGCCGCAGGACGCGCAGGCCCTGTGCGCCACGCTGCCGCGCGAGGTGCAGGCGCGCATCGCCCTGGTGTCCGACTGGCGCGGCGATGGCCTGGGCTACGACGCCGTGCTGCACAGCGGCAGCCCAGAAACGCGCCGCGTGGAATGCCAGCGCGTGGCCCTGCGTCCCGGTCCCATCGTGGGCGTGACGGCGGTGGACGGCCCCGCCGATGCGCTGCAGGCGCCCTTGCGCCTGTTGCTGGAGCGCGCGGTCAGCATCAACACCACGGCGGCAGGCGGCAATGCCAGCCTGATGACCATGGCGTGATGCCAGAGAAAATTGGCCTCTAGCGCTTATCCATCAAGCGCCAACAGCTATATAAACAATAGCAATCAATCCGCCAGCGGCCACTCGCCCAGCACCTCGTAAGGGCCGGGCGAGCCGCGCAGGTTGTGCAGCAGCACGAAGCGGCGCACCGTCCATTCCAGCGGCGGCACGGGTTGCTCGGGCACGGCCTGGCGGCTGTAGCACAGCGTCATGTGCGGGGTGATGTGCGGCGCATGGGGCACGCCGTCCAGCCCCCGCACCTGCGACCACAGCGCCGCGTGCAGCGCCTCGTACAACGCGATGAAGCCCTGCTGCCCGTCGGCGGGGCCGCAGAGCACGCAGGGCCGCTTGGCCTGCGGCGCGCGGCGAAAGCTCAACACCCGATCGAACCGCAACGAGAACGCCCTCGCCCGCACCTGCTGCGCCGCGTCGCGCGCCCACTGCAGATGCCGCGGCGACAGCGCATGCTCCCACCCCAGCGATAGCAGCGTGGCGTGCAGGCGCTGCGCGCGCACCTGCGCCTGCAGGTCGTGCCGCGTAATCAGCGTCTGCGCCAGATCGGCCGCAGCCTGCGCCGCTCGGGGCTCGGGCAGCACGGCAAAGAAAAGATGGTGGTTGGGGCGTGGCGCATCGGGCTCCACGCCGGCGAGCGGCAGTTGGTGAGCGTCCATGCGCCCCACTGTAGCGCCGCCCCTTGCCTTTGTGGGTAACAGGCACTCCGCCGGCGCGGGCAATAACCGATATTTTTAATCGGAATGGCGGCAATTGAGGCACATCGCCTCACCGCCCATTCATCGGCAATTTTCGGATTTTGGTACCTAGGATGGCATTCGTATGCCAAGCCCAGAAGGCTGACTTTCCGCGGGGCCCGGAACCCGCACGTATGGCCGTTTTGCGGCTGCTCCACATTCCATACGCAATTGCTCGGGATTATTTAATATTTCATTAATTTTCAATTAATAAAATAAAAAAGTTTAACCAAAATAATCCAAGAATAATATCAACAAAGTCATTTGACGTTAATCAAATAGATAATCGAGATACGGGGAGAATAATGCATCTACGCAGTAAATATTCAAAGGTATTTATGTCAAAAAGTACCCCCTCCCCCACCGCCTGCGCCGCGCCGCAACCCGGCAAGCGCACCTTCCTGCAAGAACTCGTCGGCCTGGCCACCGCCTTTGGCCTGGCCGGCGCCAGCCAGGCCGCCACACCCTTCGCGCCGGGCCAGCCGCCGCGCCGCCCCGGCATGGAGGGCAAGCGCTTCGGCATGCTGGTGGATCTGCGCAAGTGCATCGGCTGCCAAGCCTGCACGGTGAGCTGCTCGGTGGAGAACCAGCCGCCCATCGGCCAGTTCCGCACCACGGTGCTGCAGTACGAGATCGACAAGGACGACGGCAGCGCGCCCGCCATGGTCAGCCTGCCGCGCCTGTGCAACCACTGCGACGAGCCGCCCTGCGTGCCCGTGTGCCCGGTGCAGGCCACCTTCCAGCGCACCGACGGCATCGTGCTGGTGGACAACGAGCGCTGCGTGGGCTGCGGCTACTGCGTGCAGGCCTGCCCGTACGACGCGCGCTTCATCAACCACGAGACGCAGACCGCCGACAAGTGCACCTTCTGCGAGCACCGCCTGGAGGCTGGCCTGCTGCCCGCCTGCGTGGAAAGCTGCGTGGGCGGCGCGCGCGTGATCGGCGACCTGAATGACCAGGGCAGCGAGATCAACCGCCGCATGGCCGAACACAAGGAAGACCTCAAGGTGCTCAAGCCCGGCATGAACACTGCGCCGCGCGTGTTCTACATCGGCCTGCCCGATGCGTTCGTCAACGGCGTGGACGGCCAGGCCAGCGTGCGCCTGCTGTCCGACCACTGAACCCCAAGGAGCGCACCATGCAAATCATCGAACTCCTGACCCCGCACTACGAGGCGGCCTGGCTGCCCTGGGCCGTGCAGTACTTCTTTCTGGTCGGCGTGGCCACCGGCGCCGCCATCCTGGCCGCGCTGTGCGCCTGGGGCAAAGACGGCGGCACGCTGCAGCGCCTGCTGCCCGCGGCCGTGCTGACGCTGGCCGTCAGCGCCATCGCCGCCCCCGTGTCGCTGCTGGCCGACTTGCACCAGCCCGCGCGCTTCTGGCACTTCTATGCGCACTTCACGCCCTGGTCGTGGATGTCGGTCGGCGCGCTGCTGCTGCCCGTGTTTGTCACGCTCAGCGTGGCGATGTGCGCCGCCTGGTGGCTGGGCAAGACCGGCTGGATGCGCCTGCTGGCACCGCTGCTCGTGCTCTCGGCGCTCACCATTTCGGTCTACACCGGCGCCGAGATGATGGTGGTGCGCTCGCGCCCGCTGTGGAACACGCTGTGGGTGCCCGTCAACCTGGCGCTGACCGGCTGGCTGGCCACCGTGGGCGCGGCCTTCGTGCTGGAGCGCTTCCTGCCCGCCACGCTGCGCCCCGGCGCTGAAGCGCTGCAGACGCTGCGCGGCATGGGCCTGGCGCTGGCCGGCGCGCTGTTGGTGGTGGCGCTGGCCTGGGCCGCGAGCGGCATGGCGGGCGACAGCCCCTCGTTCAACGCCGCGCTGCGCCTGTGGAACGACTTCCCCGTGTGGCGCCTGACGATGGTCGGCTCGGCCATCGGTGGTGCCGCTGTGCTGGGGGCGCTGCTGCGCGGCCGCCACCGCCTGCATGCCAAGGGCTACACCCTGGTGCTGGGTCTGGGGCTGGCCGCCGCCGCCTGGGCCTTCCGCTGGGCGCTGTTCATGGGTGTGCAGGGCGTGCCGAAGTTCGGCGCCGGCCTGTACCTGTACCACATGCCCCTGGGCGGCGACGGGCTGCTGGGCATGGTGGGTGTGGCGGGCCTGTGCGTGGCACTGGTCGGGCTGGCGAGCTGGGCGCTGGAGCTGTTCCCGGCCCGCAAGGCACCCACGGCCACTGCCGCCTGAAATTCATAGACAAATCGGCCTTTAACGCAATATCAGCAAGCGCGAGCAGCTATCAATACTGAAGTGATACCCGCTGGCGCTGCCCTTGAAGGTACAGACCATGACTGACAAGAAACCGCATTCCTCTCCCGAGACCGAGGCCCACCCCGACGCCAACCGCCGCCGCCTGCTGCTGCGCGGCGGCGCGGTGGCCGGTGGCCTGGCGGCCTTTGCCGCCGGCTACGGCGAAACCGTGGCCAAGGGCGCCAAGGGGCTGGTGACCGGCACGTCCGGCACCGCCACCAAGAGCGCCACGCGCGGCAATTCGCTCACGCCCGAGTTCCGCATCGACCCCGTGACCGGCCAGCTCACTACCCAGCCGGGCCAGGTGGTCAGCCCCAGCAGCTGCCTGGGCTGCTGGACGCAGTGCGGCGTGCGCGTGCGCGTGGATACCGAGCACAACAAGATCGTCCGCATCGCCGGCAACCCCTACCACCCGCTGGCCACCACGCACCACGCACCCATGGAAACGCCCGTGCGCGAGGTGTACGCCCTGCTGGGCGGCGACAACGGTCTGGAGGGCCGCGCCACCAGCTGCGCGCGCGGCTCCGCCATGCTGGAGCACCAGACTGCGGCCCACCGCGTGCTCACCCCGCTCAAGCGCGTGGGTCCGCGCGGCTCCGGCCAGTGGAAGGCCATCTCGCTGGAACAGCTGGTCAAGGAAATCTGCGAGGGCGGCGACCTGTTCGGCGAAGGCCCTGTGGAGGGCCTGGCCGCCATCCGCGACGTGCAGACGCTGATCGACGCGGAGAACCCCGAGTACGGCCCCAAGGCCAACCAGTTGCTGGTGACCGACGCCTCCAACGAAGGCCGCACCCCGCTCATCAACCGCTTTGCGCGCCAGTCCTTCGGCACGGTGAACGTGGCCAACCACGGCGCCTACTGCGGCCAGACCTACCGCGTGGGCACGGCTGCGGCCCTGGGCAACATCCCCGGCATGCCGCACGGCAAGCCGGACTGGAAGAACTCGCGCTTCGGCCTGTTCCTGGGCACGGCGCCGGCGCAGTCGGGCAACCCGTTCCAGCGCATGGGGCGCGAGCTGGCCGAGGCCCGCTCGCGCGACGACAACACCTACCGCTACGTGGTGGTGTCGCCCGTGCTGCCCATGTCGTCCAGCCACGCGGCCGGCGACAACAACCGCTGGCTGCCCATCAAGCCCGCCACCGACCTGGCGCTGGCCATGGCGCTGATCCGCTGGATCATCGACAACGAGCGCTACGACGCCAAGTACCTCACCCAGCCCGGCCCGGCCGCCATGGCCGCCGCCGGCGAGGCGAGCTGGAGCAACGCCACCCACCTGCTCATCAACGACCCCAAGCACCCGCGCTACGGCCAGTTCCTGCGCGGCGCCGACCTGGGCCTGCCCATGCCCGAGCCGGTGGACGAGAAGACCCCGGCCGAAGACGTGTACGTGGTGCAGGTGGCCGATGGCAACGGCGGCTTCAAGCTGGTGCCCCACACCGTGGCCCAGCCGGCCGAGCTGGTGGTAGAGCGCGAATTCACGCCCCTGAAGGCCGCAGGCGCCACCGAGGAGCCCGCGCCGATTGCCGTGTGCACATCGTTCGTCAAGCTGCGTGAGGAAGCGCGCCGCAAGACGCTGCAGGAATACTCCGACCTGTGCGGCGTGCCGGTGAAGGACATCGAAGACCTGGCGCGCGAATTCACCAGCCACGGCAAGCAGGCCGTGGCCAACTCGCACGGCGGCACCATGAGCGGCGCGGGCTTCTACACCGCCTACGCCATCGCCATGCTGAACAACCTGATCGGCAACCTGAACGTCAAGGGCGGCTGGGTGCTGGACGCCGGCCCGTTCGGCCCCTTCGGCCCCGGCCCGCGCTACAACTTTGCGCAGTTCGAGGGCGCGGTCAAAGCCACGGGCGTGGCGCTGTCGCGCACGCGCTTTCCGTACGAGAAGACCAGCGAGTTCAAGCGCAAGAAGGAAGCCGGCCAGAACCCCTACCCCGCCAAGGCACCGTGGTACCCGGCGCCCGGGGGCCTGAGTAGCGAAATGCTGGCCGCCGGCCTGCTGGGCTACCCCTACCCGGTGAAGGCGTGGATCAACCACATGAGCAACCCGGTGTATGCCATCTGCGGCTTCGAGAACACGCTGGTCAGCGCCCTCAAAGACCCGAAGAAGCTGCCGCTGTTCGTCTCGGTCGATCCGTTCATCAACGAGACCTCGGCCCTGGCCGACTACATCGTGCCCGACACCGTCACGTACGAAAGCTGGGGCATCGGCGCCCCCTGGGCCGACGTGATCGCCAAAAGCAGCACCGTGCGCTGGCCCACCGTGGAGGCGGCCACCGCCAAGACGGCCGACGGCAAGCCGGTGAGCTTTGAGAGCTTCGTCTTCGCCGTGGCCAAGCAGCTGCAGCTGCCCGGCTTTGGCAAGGGTGCGATGAGCACCAAGGACGGCGAGCCGCTCGACCTGGAAAGCGCTGAAGACTTCTACCTGCGCGGCATGTGCAACATCGCCTACCAGGCCGGCAAGCCGGTGCCCGAAGCCAGCGACGACGACATCGCCCTCACCGGCGTCAGCCGCTGGATGCCCGAAGTGGAAAAGCGCCTCAAGCCCGAGGAAGTGCGCCGCGTGGCCATGGTGATGAGCCGCGGCGGGCGCTTCGACAAGATCGACGACGCCTGGAAGGGCGAGCAGATCAAGGCCGCCTACAAGTTCCCCGTGCAGCTGTGGCACGAAGGCCTGGCCAAGATGCGCCACTCCATGACCGGCGAGCGCTACGTGGGCTGCCCCACCTGGTTCCCCACCCGCTTTGCCGACGGCAGCAGCATGCGCGAGCGCTTCACCGAGCAGGACTGGCCGCTGACCATGAGCAGCTACAAGTCCAACCTGATGAGCAGCATGTCGATTGCCGCCAGCCGTCTGCGCCAGGTGCACCCACACAACCCCATCAGCCTGAACAAGGAAGATGCGGCCAAGCTGGGTATCGCCAATGGCGACCGCATCGAGGTCAGCACCCCCGGCGCCAAGCTGCAGGGCGTGGCCCTGGTGCGCAGCGGCATCGCCCAGGGCGCCCTGGCCATCGAATACGGCTACGGCCACAAACAGTTGGGCACCGCAGTCCATACCGTGGACGGCAAGCCCATGGCCCACAACCCGCAGCACGGCAACGGCGTGAACCTGAACGCGCTGGGCTTTGCCGACCCCACCCGGCCCGCCAAGGACAACGTGTGGATCGACTGGGTGTCGGGGGCCGTGGTGCGGCAGGGGTTGCCGGTGAAGGTGCGGAAGGTGTGATGCCTGCCGGGTGCTGAGCACCGGGCGCTTGCGGGCGCGGGTGCACTGAATGAAAAAGCCCATCGCAATTGCGATGGGCTTTTTTTATCAGCAGGAGCTTTCGACCCATTGCGGTCATCCAGATTTCAATCTCATCGTCGGAGAGCAGTCTGCCTTTCAAATCGGGGCAAGCTCGCCAGCTTACGTTCAACGCAGGCTTGCTTCCGTCGCCGTTACAGTTGCCCCCAAACACCAAAAGGGGAGCTATGACAATGAGCGGAGGTCCGGTCCGAATCCTTACGGAGCCAAGTGCTGCTATGGCGCTCTTGAGCGAGGTCGTGCAGGCAGCAGACAGCGACCGAGACGCGCTAGGATTTTTCTCGCGCAGCGTCTATGCAGACTTCTGTCGCAAAGGGCAGTTGTTTGTGGCCGTCGAGAGTGACGGTCGTGACGAGACATATGCGGGTCATCTGTTGTTTGACCTCCGCTTCCCCAAAGCGCACGTGCGGCAGATCTATGTTCCTAAGGCCAATCGCAGTCGAAACATCGGTCGGACGCTGCTCGATGCCTTGAAGACCATGTTGACGGAGGCGCAGTTCATTTCGATTCATGCCCGGGTTGCTGAAGACCTCAAAGACGCCAACGTGTTCTGGGAAGCGCAGGGGTTCTACGCCCAACGCGTGGAACCAGGAGGGGCTAGTCGCAATCGCATGATCGTGGTTCGCGCCCATGAACTCGACACCCCTCAGCTCTTTGCGCCCAGCGGGATCAGCGCTGTCGACCCACTCGGCCTGGATGCCTTGGAGGGTGGGGGTAAACCGCTCTATCTTCTGGACTTGAACGTGCTTTTCGATCTCGGGCCTCGCCGGCCTCGGCACGAACTAGCCATGAGCGTCTTCAGGGCCGAGCGGATGCGGGCATGTTCGCTGGCGATCAGCAGCGAGATTGAGACGGAGCTGCGCCGCACCGCTCACGACGGAAAGACGGATCCGATGCTCTCGTTCGCTGGCACTCTTGCGAAGTTCTCGACTCCACCCGACGACGAGTGGGGGCGCCTTTCGCCAATGCTTGCCGAAATCGTGTTTCCCCAGCGCCATGCGTCGGGCACGCTGTCGGAGAACGACAGGTCTGACCTGCTACACCTCGCAACGGCTATTCACCACGGCCTGCCAGGGCTCATCACCAGCGACGGGCGAATTCTTGAGCGGGCACCTGAGCTCAGAAGGCGGTTTGGGGTGGACGCCATTTCGCCTGAGCTGTTTCAGGTCGAGCCCGACCACACCGCGAGCCCTGTAGTGCACGAGGCCCATAGTGCGGACATTATCGAAGTGCAACCCGCATCGGCAGGCGATGCAGCGGCAGTTCGGAGTCTGTTGACGAACCTTGGCCTCGACACTGCGACCCAGGTCAACGAATGGGCCGCAACTGAGGCCGGCAGTTCGGCATGCTTGCGCCACGTGGCGCGATGCAATGGCGTCGTCGCAGGCTATCTAGTAATGCCGACGAGCGTTCGAGGACAGGAAATTCGGGCTTTTGCGGCGGTCGCCGAGAACCAGAGAGACGCACACGAGATTGCCCAGACCTTGCTCCGACACGTTCTGAGCATCGTGAAGCCAGGGGATGTCGGCCGGGTGCGGTTGAGCTGTCCTCCGCGTCAAGCCACGCTTCGCGAAGTCGCGGCAACCTTCGGCTATGTGGCGTCCTCATCGACGTCGGATGACCTTCAGAAGATCGTCGCCAAAGGGCGTATGACGGAACGGAACTGGGATATCGGACGCGAATCGTTGGCGGCAGTGAGCAAACTACGTTTGCCAGACACGCCCCCACCGTTTCGACACGTCGATCAGCAAATTTCAGTGATTCGACCGGACGGCCAGAAAGTCTTGATCCCGCTTTTCAAGCTGGAGTCCCTGCTGGCGCCGATGCTCATGTGCTTGCCAGGTAGAGAGGGTGTGATGGTCCCCCTGCGAAAGCAATTTGAGGAGCATCTCTTGGCGGACTCACCACAGGACTCCTTCCTCCCCCTGGGAAAGGCCCAGCTCGCACCGTTGCGCCATTACCTGAGCGACAAGAAGACGCTGAAGAACTACTCGCGCGGTGATTTGATGTTCTTTTACGAGCCCGTGAAGAATGGAGGTGCCGGTGCCGTCATAGCGGTTGGTCGTGTACTACGTGCCTATCTTCGCGATGAGTCTGCCATGCAGGCCGATGACTTGGCCCCCTCAGTGCTGGATAGCAGCCAACTCTCCAGCATCGGGGTCGCGAAGACCAAGACCATCACGGTATTCGACAATGTGTTGCGCCTGCCCAGGCCTGTCCCGCTGCATGAGCTCAGGGCTTTGAACTGCGGCGAGGCCCACCAACTGATTACTTGCCAACGACTGTCTTCCGAGCAGGTTCAGGCGATCGTAGAAAAAGGCCTTTGATGCAACCGAACCAGCATGTGCTCATATCACTTGACGAGCGCCATGCAAACAACATCCTCGCTGGTACTAAGCAAGTGGAGCTAAGGCGCAGAACCATGCACGTTGAGCCAGGCTCGACGGTTTGGTTCTATGTGAAAAAACCTGTAGGTGCAGTCGTTGGCTTTGCGACCGTAGGCACGACCTACTCGGCCGCGCCGAGCACCGTCTGGCGCAAATACAGCTCCGTCTCAGGCCTCAGCAAGTCCGAGTTCATGAGCTACTTTGACGGGGTGGCTGTGGCGTCGGCTATGGGGCTGTCTGGCGCCAAAAAATTGAAGAAACCCGTCACGCTTGAAGCCCTTCGGACAGCCATGCCGGGTTTCCATCCACCGCAGTTCTACTGTCGACTTGAGACCAATTCACCGGTCAGGCGGCGCCTTCTAGCAGTGACCGTCTAGGGTTGCACAGGCAACCTATTGGTCGTCCCGGGGCACGCGCTATCCGTACGCCTATTACGTTTAGGCTCAGAACTGTCACGACGCAAGCATCAGGTCAACGTACGAGATGCCGTCCTCAGCGCTGCGCTGGCCGAAGGTTGGAGACGTGTCCCGACGACAAGCAGTTGAATACCGTTCGAGGCAAGGTCTCAGCTAAGCGGGCATCAGGCCAGACCGTGTCGAAGAACAATAAAACCAGAAGATCAACCGGCCGCGGGACGCCGGTTTGTTGAGCTGCACCGATTGAACCGCCACGAAGCCGCCGGTCATCAGCAGCCGCTTCTGGCCGCAAGCTGCTCCACAGCTTTCGAAGCGCAGTCTTTGCTCAGCGCTTCCTGAGCATTTCACTGAAAAAATCAACCTTCCCTTCAAGCCGATTCGGGAAATCAAACCCTCCGGATTTATCAGCCAAATTGGCCGCCAAGGCCCTTTAGATAAGCGCTAGCAGCTACCACATTCATAGCATCCAGCGCCTTTCGCTTTCGGTATCACGGGCACGCGTGCTGCCCCACCTCCGAACCCAGCCCCTCACCCCACTTGCCACCACCGTGGCAACAACTCGCGCACCTCGGCACGCTGAAAGCGGTCGTCCATCAGCACCACCACGCCCTGGTCGTGCTCGGTGCGGATCACGCGGCCGGCGGCCTGCACCACCTTGCGCAGGCCGGGGTACAGGTAGGTGCAGGCATAGCCCTGGCCAGGGCCCATCACCTCGTCCAGTGCACATTGCATGGCGTCGTTCACCGCGTTCACCTGCGGCAGGCCCAGCGTGGCGATGAAGGCGCCGATGAGTCGGGTGCCCGGCAGGTCTACCCCTTCGGCAAAGGCGCCGCCCAGCACGGCCAGGCCCACGCCCTGGCCGCCCTCGGTAAAGCGGGCGAGGAAGGCGGCGCGGCTGGCGTCGTCCATCTCGCGCGTTTGCTGCCATTGGGGCACCTGCGGGTGGCGCTGGGCCAGGGTGGCGGCCACGCGCTGCAGGTAGTCGAAGCTGCTGGCAAAGCACAGGTAGTTGCCGGGCTGGTGCGCGTACTGCGCGGCCACCAGATCGGCGATGGGGGCGAGCGAGGCCTCGCGGTCGCGCCAGCGGGTGGAGATGTGCGGGGCCACGCGCACCTGCAACTGGTGGGCGGCAAAGGGGGCGGCCACGTCCAGCCAGGCGGTGTCGGGCGGCAGGCCCAGCAGGTCGCGGTAGAACTGCGGCGGGCTGAGCGTGCCCGAGAACAGCACCGTGGCCTGCGCCGCCGCGTGGCGCGCGGCCAGGTGCGGCGCGGGCATGACGTTGCGGATGCACAGCGTGGTGGCGGGTGTGCGGGCCCGGCCGCTGCGGCTGCGCGGTGGCGTGGCGGTGCGCTGCAGGTCGAACAGCGCATGCGGGCCGAACTGCTCGGCCAGGGCCTGGAAGTGCAGCAGCGACCAATAGAACGCCAGCACCGCGTCGCCCGGCGGCAGGGGTTGGTCAGCCTGGGCCTCTGCCATGGCGCCCACGGCGCGCTGCACCGCGCCCAGCAGCGCGGGCGGCACGGTGGCGTGGGCCTGGTAGCTGGGCGTGGCGGCGATGGGGAGCGCGGGTGCGGTGGCGCCGGCGTGCGATGCGCCGGGTGCGCCTGGCGTGCCAGCGTCTTCTGCGGCCTGGCCCACGGTCTTGCCCAGCGCATTCCACTGGCGGTGCAGCGCGTCGAGCGCCTTCTTCACGGGGCCGGTGGCGGCCTGGCGTGCGGCGGCTAGCTCGAAGGGCGAGAGCGGCGCGGTGTACATGCTGCGTGCGCGCTCCAGCAGGTTGTGGGCCTCGTCCACCAGCACGGCCACGCGCCAGCCCTGCTGCTGCGTGAGGGCGTAGAGCATGGCGGCGCTGTCGTAGTAGTAGTGGTAGTCGGCCACCACCACGTCGGCCCAGCGCACCAGCTCTTGCGACAGGTAGTAGGGGCAGATGCCGTGCTGCAGCGCCACGCTGCGCACGGCGGGCGCATCCCACGGGGCGGGCTGTTGCACGGCGGCGGCGCGGGCGGCGGGCAGCCGGTCAAAGAAGCCACGCGCCAGCGGGCAGGCATCGCCATGGCAGGCGCTGCCGGGGTGTTCGCAGGTTTTGTCGCGCGCGTGCAGGTCCAGCACGCGCAGCGGCGTGCCGGGCGCGTGGGGTGCCAGTGCCCCCTGCAACTGGGCCAGCGCGTGCAGCGCCAGGCCGTGGCCCGTGCCCTTGGCGGTGAGGAAAAACAGCTTGTCCAGCCCGCTGGGTGCGCGGGGCGCGCTCTCTTTTTTGATGACTTCCGTATCCCCGCTGGCCACCGCATCGGCGGCGGCGCCGGATGCGGCAGCGGCCGGAGCCGGCCCGCCCTGCCCTGGCGCGGCTATCGCCGGGGGCACCATCGCCGGGGGCGCCATAGCCGGGGGCGCCATCGCCTTGAGCAGCGGGAACAGCGTGCCCAGGGTCTTGCCGATGCCGGTGGGCGCCTGGGCCAGCAGGCAACGCCCGGCGGGTGCGCTGGCACCCTCTGCGTTGGGGTGTGCGGTGCGGTACACGGCCACGGCCAGATCGCGCTGCCCGGCGCGAAACGCGGGCAGCGGAAAGCGCAGCCGCGCCAGGGCGGCGTTGCGCTGCTGGCGGTGCGCGGCCTCGCTGTGCGCCCAGGCCAGGTAGCGCTGGCACTGCGTGGCAAAGAACGCCTGCAGCGCGGCGGCGGTGTGTTCCTGCACCAGCACGGTCTCGGCATGGGTGGTGGCATGCACGTAGACCAGCGCGAGCTTGAGCCCCGCCAGCCCGCGCGCCTGGCACAGCAGGTGGCCGTACACCTGGGCCTGGGCCCAGTGCAGCGCGCAGTGGTGGGGGCGCACGCTGTCCAGCGTGCCACGGTAGGTCTTGATTTCTTCGAGCTGGCCCAGCGCCGCGTTCCAGCCATCGGCACGGCCGCGCACCATCAGGTGGTCATAGCTGCCGCTCAGCGGCACCTCGGCCTCGTAGCCTGCGCCGCGGCGCTGCTGCACCGCACGGTGGCCCTCCATGCCTTCGAGCGCGCTGGGGGCGGGGGTGAAGCGCAGGTCCAGGTCACCCGTGCGGGCCGTGAACTCGCACAGCGCGCGCACGGCCACCACGTGGGGGCGCGGGGCGGCCGTCATGCCGCGCCGCACCACTGCACGTGGCACACCTGCACCGGAATGCCCTGCGCCACGCAATAATCCAGCCAGCGGGTCTGGTTGTCCTGCAGCTTGTCGCCGGGGGCCTTCACCTCCACCAGCGCATAGCGCTCGGCCCCGGGCGGGCGGCCGGGCCAGAAGCGCACCAGGTCGGGCAGGCCGGTGCGGTTGGCCTGCACGTCGCACAGCAGCCGGGCAAACAGCCGCTCCAGGTGCGCGGGCGGAATGCAGTCCAGCGCCAGCGCCAGCAGCTCGGCGCTCAACGCGCCCCAGGCCACGAAGGGCGACTGGGTGCCGTGCTTCTCTTCAAAGCGCTGCACGATGGTGGCGCGGTAGCGGCCGTCGTGCAGTTCGGCCAGGCAGGCGTTGAACAGGGCCTGGCGGCGCGCCACGAAGTCGGGCGCGGCCAGGTCGGCCGGCCCGCTCTGGAAGGGGTGGAAGAACGCGCCGGGCAGCGGCGCAAAGATGGCCGGCCAGCACAGCAGGCCGAACAGCGCGTTGACGAGCGTGTTCTCCACATAAAACACCGGCGCCTCCGCGCAGTGCCAGTGCGCGCGCAGCGCGTGCTCCACCGACTGGGGCGGCGTGGGCGCGGGCAGTTCCACGTCCATGCGCAGCGCGGCCACGGCCGGGGCCAGTGCCGGCCGGCGCGGCCCGCCGCCCTGCCCCAGGCTGCGGCGCAGACGCGGCAGCATGCGCGCCACGCGCTGGTGTTCTTCTTCACTTTCAGGAGCATCCAGCGCTTGATGAGCAAGGGCTAGGGCCTGATCGGAGCATTGCATGCGCTCCAGCACGCGGATCTGGCGGTGGCGCGCACCGGGGGCGCGGCTGGCGGCGTAGGCCTGCACGGCCAGCGGCCAGTCGTGCGCGCGCTCGCAGGCCTGGCCCACGCGCAGCAGGACCCGCGCGCGGCGCTGCTCCAGCCATGGCGTGGCGCTGTGCGCGGCGGCCAGGGCCTGCAGCAGCGCAGCGGCATCGGCGCCCTCCGCGTCCAGCGCCTGGCGGCAGGCGCTGAGGGCAAGGTAGGTGTCCACATCGGCTGGGCTCTGGAACGGGCGCGAGGCGGCGTCCAGCGGCACGGCCTCGTAGCGGAACACGCCCAGGTCGGCCAGCACGAACTCCGCCCAGCTCTGGTGCAGGTTGCCGAAGAACATGAGCCGCAGGCGCTCGCAGCGCGCGCCCACCGTCACGTGCCAAACGGGCTCGTCGGCGTGCGGGTGCCAGGCGGCGTAGGGCTGCCGCAGGTCAGCGCGGTCGGCCAGGGCCTGCAGCATTTCGGCCTTGCGCATGGTGGGGTGCAGCGCAGTGCCCTGCAAAATCTGTAGCAGCTCGCGCTTGGTGTGCAAGGCGAACAGCTCCAAAAGACCCAGGGGCGCATCGGCGCACAGCCAGCCCCGCGACAGCAGCGGCGCGGCGGCGTCGCGCGTGTCGGGAATCTCGTCATAGGCCAGCTTGCTCGCGCGAAACCACGGCCCGCGCCGCATCACCATGCGCACCAGCAGGGCCTGTGCGGCCTGGGGCAGTTGCCGAAAGTCGGTGAGGAACTGCAGGTCGTCCACACCGAGCAGGTCGCCATAGCGCGTGTGCAGCCAGTCCAGCGCACGCTGGAAGTTGTGCAGGTAGTAAAAGCGGTGCGGTGCGGGCGCAAGGCCGGGCTGCGGCATACAAAAGACTGTGCGTTTATACAGTCAATGATACCGGCGCAGCGGGTGCGCCGTTAATGTGGGGATAACGCGCCGTTCCTAGAATGCGGGCTTTTGCCAAGCGGGCCGCATGCACATCCTGATCGTCGAAGACAACGCGCTGGTGGCCAGCGGCATCCAGGCCGGGCTGGAGCTGCACGGCTTCACCAGCGACACCGCGGGCAGCGTGGCGCAGGCGCAGGCCCACATGACCAGCCGCCAGTTCGATGCCTGCGTGCTGGACTTAGGCCTGCCCGATGGCGACGGCATCAGCCTGCTGCGCCAGTGGCGCGCCAAGGGGTTGGCGCTGCCGGTGCTGATCCTTACCGCGCGCAGCACCATCGAGGACAAGGTGGCCGGCTTTCAGACCGGCACCGACGACTACCTGACCAAACCCTTCGACCTGCAGGAGCTGGTGCTGCGCCTGCGCGCCCTGCTGCGCCGCGCGGGCGGGCGCACCAGCGACCTGCTGGCGCTGGGCGACTGCCAGGTCAACATGGCCACCGGCGAAGTCACGCGCAACGGCGTGGCGATAGACATCTCGCGCCGCGAATGGGCGCTGCTGCAGGCCCTGCTGCAGGCGCACGGGCGCGTGCTGAGCGCGGCGCAGCTACATGACAGCCTGTACGGCCTGGACCAGGACGTGGGCAGCAACACCGTGAACGTGCACGTGCACCATCTGCGCAAGAAGCTGGGCGCCGATGTGATCGACACCGTGCGCGGCCTGGGCTTTCGGCTGGGCACGCGGTACTGCGGCGGTGCGGCATGACGCCACGTCCTATGCAAAGCCTGCGGGTTCGGCTGGTGCTGGGCCTGAGCCTGACCATTTGCCTGGTCTGGAGCGGCGTGGCGATCTGGCAGTTCATCAACATGCAGCGCGAGCTGCGCACGCTGCTGGACGACCGCCTCATCGCATCGGCCCGGATGGTGGTGGGCATCGTGCAGCAGTTCCAGCAGGCCGAGCTGGCGGCAGCGCCGCGCGCCAGCAACGATGCGCTGCTGTCGGTCATTGGCCGCGATGGCGTGGCCTGCGAGGTGAGCCTGGTGCGCAGCGAAGTGGACATCCTGCCCATCGCGCGCACCAACAACATCCCGGACATGGCCTCTGCCGGCAGCGCGGGCTTTGGCCAGATCACCAAGGGCGGCAAGCAGTGGCGCACCTATGTGCTGGAGGACAAGGGCGTGCGCGTGGCCACCGCCGACCGGCTGGATGTGCGCGACCAATTGGTGCAGACCTTCGTGCGCACGCTGGTGCTGCCCTTCGTGCTGGCGCTTGCCGTCATCCTGCTGCTGACCTGGTGGATGGGCACGCGCAGCCTGCGCCCGCTGCAGCGCCTGCGCGAGGAGCTGGTGCAGCGCCCACCCCACGACCCCACGCCCGTGCAGTCGGGCCGCGACGTCAAGGAACTGGCCCCGCTGGTGGACAGCCTGAACCAGTTGCTGGCGCGCATGGACGCCAGCATGGAACACGAGCGCCGCTGGACCGCCGACGCGGCGCATGAGCTGCGCACGCCGCTCACCGCCATCAAGACCCATGTGCAGGTGGCGCAGCTGACACTTGCCGCGGGCAACAACAACGCCAGCCCCGACAAGGCCGCCAACGCACTGCGCCAAGCGGGCGAAGGCATCGACCACATGCACGCCACGCTGGAGCAACTGCTGCAGCTTGCACGCGTGGAAAGCGCCAGCGCGGGAGAGGCGCGCGCCACCGTGGGCACCGGCATCGCGCAGGCCTTCCGCCTGGCCTGCAGCCAGTCCCTGCAGCGTGCCGAGAACGAGGGCATTCAGTTGCCCTCCCCACCGCTGGACGCGACAGAAATACCCGCCGACCCGGCAGCCTGGCAGGCAATACAGCTACCGCTGCCCCCCGCGCTGCTGGCCTGCGCCATCACCAACCTGATCGACAACGCGCTGCGCCATCACCAGGGCCCCGCCCCTGTGAGTGCCACGCTGCGCTGGCAAGCCGATGCTGCCGGCCCGGGCACGGTGGAAGTCTGTGTGCGCGACGAAGGCCCCGGCCTGACCCCTGCGGAGTGCGAGCAAGCGCTGCGGCGTTTCTGGCGCAAGTCCAGCTCCTCGCCCGGCAGCGGTCTGGGCCTGACGATCGTGCGCCGCATCGCCGAAAGCGCCCATGGCACGCTGACGCTGGAGCCGGCCCAGCCCGGCCTGCGGGCGCGGCTGTGCCTTCCGGCGCTGGCGGTGACCTCTTCGGCGGCAAAGGACTGACGCCGCCGTGGACCGCGTGCTGCACCTGGGCCCACTGGTCCTGCCGTGGATGTTGCTGGTGCTCCTGGGCGCCTGGCAGTTGGGCACGATGGTGCATGAGCGACTGGCCGCACGGCGTGGCCTGACGGGCGGCCCGCATGGCTGGCGGCTGCCCCTGGTCGCACTGATCGCGGCGCGGCTGGGCTTCGTGCTGCGCTATGCGGATCTGTATGCCAGCGCGTCGGTGGCTGTGCTCGACATCCGCGACGGCGGGTGGTCGCCCTGGGCGGGCCTGGGCGCCGCGCTGCTCTATGTCGCGCTGCTGTGGCTGCGCCGCAGCCCATGGCGGCAGAGCGCCACGGCCGGGCTGGCCACATTCGCCGGCGTATGGCTGCTGGGTTGGGGCGTGCTGCAGGCTACGGCACCGCGCGAGCAGGCCGCCCTGCCCTCATGGCAAGGCGTGGCGCTGGATGCGCGCACGGTCGCCCTGCCAGAACTGAAGGGGCAGCCCGTGGTGGTGAACCTGTGGGCCAGTTGGTGCCCGCCCTGCCGGCGCG
Organism: Diaphorobacter sp. C33; assembly: GCF_030503915.1. Classification (NCBI taxonomy): domain Bacteria; kingdom Pseudomonadati; phylum Pseudomonadota; class Betaproteobacteria; order Burkholderiales; family Comamonadaceae; genus Diaphorobacter; species Diaphorobacter sp. C33. The sequence continues at coordinate 718,048 of NZ_CP129980.1, read as the reverse complement.
AGATGCCCGTCATGCTGCAGGCGCGCGAGGCGCAGTCGCCCCAGTCACAGGTGCGTTTTCTGTGGGTGAACCAGGGGGAGCCGCCCGAGACAGTCGCCCGGTTTGCGGCGCAGCAGCGCCTGCCGGCCGCCGATGTGCTGCTGGACTCAGCGGGCCAGCTGGGTAGCGCGCTGGGTCACAAAGCCCTGCCCACCACCCTGTTCTATGACCGCCAGGGCCGTCTGGCCGCGGTGCGCGTGGGCGAGCTGTCGGCTGCCACGCTGGCCCAACACATCGCGCTCATCAGCGGCCACTCCGCCCCTTAGCAACGCGGCCGCTGGCGCAAAGAGGTGCGCCGCCGGCATCACGACATGCCCTGCGGCGCGCCAGCCCCTTTCAGGAACGCATTGATGGGCAGCTGGATATAGGTACGCCCGTCGTCCTGCGCGGGCGGCAGCTTGCCGGCGCGCACATTGACCTGCACCGAAGGCAGGATGAGCGTGGGCATGGCCAGTGTGGCGTCCCGCGCGGTGCGCATCTGCACGAACGCGGCCTCGGTCACGCCCTCGTGCACATGGATATTGCCGCTGCGTTGCTCTGCCACGGTGCTGACCCAGGCAGGTGCGCGGTTCTCGGGCGGATAGTCGTGGCACATGTGCAGTCGGGTGTGTGCGGGCAGCGCCAGCAGGCGCTGGATGGAGCGGTACAGCGTGGCGGCGTCACCGCCCGGAAAGTCCGCGCGGGCCGTACCCACGTCGGGCATGAACAGCGTGTCGCCAACGAACACGTCGTCGCCCACGCGGTAGGCCATGTCGGCAGGCGTGTGGCCGGGCACATGCAGCGCCGTCAGCGCAAGCCCGCCGACATGGAAGGTCTCGCCGTCCTCGAACAGGTGGTCGAACTGGCTGCCGTCGGGCAGGAAGCTGCGCTCGAAATGGAACACGCTGCGAAAGAGCTGCTGCACCGCGCGGATGTGCGCGCCGATTGCGACCTTGCCGCCGAGGTGGTGGCGTATGTGCTGCGCACCCGAGAGATGGTCGGCGTGTGCGTGGGTTTCCAGAATCCACTGCACCTGCCAGCCCTGGCGGCGCACGTATTCAATGATGCGATCCGATGAGGCGCTGATCAGCGTGCCGGACTTCGGCTCGAAATCCAGCACGGGGTCGATCACTGCCGCTTGGCCGGCGTCGGTGTCTGCGAGCACATAGCTCACGGTGCCCGTCACGGGGTCGAAGAAGGGCTCGATATGCATGGAGGCGTGGGGCATGAAGGTCCTTTCGCAATGAAGACGGAAGTGCCGAAGTAGCACCACCAACCAACAACAGTTTATTTTTTGATATATTATATGAAAACATATTGTTTTGCACCTCCATCATGATTGACGACGCCACGACCCTGGACCTGCCCGCCATGCGCGCCCATGCGGGCGAAGCCGTGACCATGCTCAAGCTGCTGGGCAACGAAGACCGGCTCATGCTGCTGTGCCAGCTGACCGAAGGCGAGCGCACCGTGGGTGAGCTGGAGCAGCTCACCGGCATCGGCCAGCCCACGCTGTCGCAGCAGTTGGGCGTATTGCGCCGCGACGGGCTGGTGCAAACCCGCCGTGAAGGCAAATTCATCTGGTACCAACTGGCGGACGACCGCGCACTGCAGCTGATGCAGGCCATCCATCGCCTTTTCTGCAAGCAAGGAGCTTGATCCCATGACCATCCTCTGGAATTCGTTCACCCCCTGGTCATCGCTGGCCGGCGGCATGCTGATCGGCCTGGCCGCGGCGCTGCTGATCGTGCTGCTGGGGCGCATCGCCGGCATCAGCGGCATCGTGGGCGCGCTGCTGCAGCGCAGCAGCTGGGCCAGCGTTGCCAACTGGGGCTGGCGTGCGGCCTTCGTGATCGGCATGGTGGTGGCGCCATTGGTCTGGCAGCTCATCGCCCCCCTGCCACCCATGGAGATGCCCAGCAACCCGCTGGTCATCGTGCTGGCCGGCCTGCTGGTCGGCTTTGGCACCCGGCTGGGGTCGGGCTGTACCAGTGGGCACGGCGTGTGCGGACTCTCGCGCCTGTCGCTGCGCTCCCTGGCCGCCACCCTGACCTTCATCGGTGCCGGCGCCGCCACGGTGTTCGTGGTGCGTCACGTGCTGGCCTGACCCCATCTCAAGGAGAAACACCATGGCTTCTGCCATCGCATCACTGCTCGCCGGCCTGGTCTTCGGACTGGGCCTGATCCTGTCGGGCATGGGCAATCCCGCAAAAGTACAGAACTTCCTGGACTTCTTCGGCGCATGGGACCCTTCGCTCGCCTTCGTCATGGGGGGCGCCATTCTTGTGGGGCTGGTGGCGTTCACCTGGGCCCGCAAGCGCCAGACCTCGCTGCTGGGAGACCCCATGCAGCTGCCCTCCTCCACCGCGGTGGACAAACGCCTGCTGACCGGCGCGGCGCTGTTCGGCATCGGCTGGGGCCTGGCGGGGTTCTGCCCCGGCCCGGCCGTGATGAACCTGGGGACGCTGCGCGGCGAGGTCTGGCTGTTCGTGGCCGCCATGTTGGCGGGGATGCAGCTGCAACACTTCTGGGATCGCCGCACGCGCTCCTGAAAAAATAGCTGGCAGCGCTTGTCATTGGCTGAATTCATCGCAGTAACGCATTGAAAACCAATACCAGCAAGCGCTATAAGCTCCTTAATTCATAGCGATGCACATGGACTCCCTGCTGTTTCTCCTCACCGCAGCGCTGCCGTTGCTGTACCTTGTGCGGCACTGGGCGTGGGCACCTTCCGCCACACGCGCCCATACACGGTTGCGGCAGGAATGGTTTACCGCCATTGCGCAGCACAAGGGCACCGAAGTGCTGGGGGTCCAGACGCTACGCAACTCGCTCATGTCCTGCACCATGACGGCGACCACCGCCACCCTGGCCTTCATGGGCGGGCTCACGCTCACCCAGGGCCACTGGCCGTCGCAGTGGTGGCACCACGGTTTTCCACCGTTGGGCACCGACCAGGGGTTGGCCTTCTGGAACGCGTTCGCCGTGCTGGTGCTGCTGGCACTCGCATTTCTGACCTCGATGCTGGCGGCGCGCAACTACCACCACGCCGGCTTCGTGGCGGGCATGCCGGTGGAGTCCGCTGCGCGCCGGTCATGGCAGTCCCTGGGCGAGCGCAGTCTGATGCGCGCGGGCCTGTACTACAGCCAGTCGCTGCGCCTCATGATCTGGGCGGTGCCGCTGGCGCTGTTCTACATCCACAGCCTGCTGGGCGCCGCCGTCGCGGTGGCGCTGTTCGTGTCGATGTGGGGCTGGCTGGACGTGGACCGCTGATGCCCTATTTGCCGCCGCCCAGCCGGTCCATCAAGCCGCCGCGAGAGCTGTCGGGGTTTGCCACCTGGCCGCTGGCGGACTCCACGGCAGTGACAAAGTAGCTCATCGCCTCGACGGCCTTGCTGCGCTCTTCACCGCTGTTGAGCGTCTCATCCACGCTGCGCCCATCCGCCGTATAGACCCGCACCCAGCTGCGCGGGGTATAGGCGATTTGGTCCACCAGCCGCAAGGGCACATCGAACGCCGTGGCGGGGTAGCCCAGCGCAGCGGCCTCGGCGCGCGAACGCGAACGCACGCGCACCGCCTGCCCGCCCCCCAAATGGAAGTCCGCGCCCGTGACCTCCGCCTCCTGATGGGGCAGGCCCACGGTGAGCACCGCCTGCGCCGACTTCGCCGCGCTCCACGCCGCCGCCAGCACGGGGCACTGGGGCCGGGAGCACGCGGCACTCGCGGGCGCCACCGTCACGGTCTTTTTCCCTTCGGATTCACCTTGCTGAATCTGCGGCACCAGCGTTTGCTGGCTGGCACAGCCCGCCAACACCAACGCTCCGAACGCACCCGCCCGCCAGAATTTCATGGATTCACTCCCACATAGAAAACCGCATGGTGCCATGCCCGCGGGCGAGATGCGGCAACCCTCGGGATCCTTCATGGGCCCGCTCCCGGAATAAGGCATCCATGCTGACCGGCTCCGGCATCGCCATTGCACGCTCTGCGCCAACGCGACGGCACGCGATGCGGCGCGCGGCTTTCACCGAGGCGCGCAGGAGGCGATCCGCCACCACACTGCCGGGCATTACCGCCCCCAGCAGGTCCGCCGACGGATTGCATGGCAGCCACCATGGCCGGGCTTACCACCAGTGCCCACCTTGCTAGGTCAGGGCTTGGATCGTTTGCTCGCTAGCGCATCACCTGGCAGGCAACGCACTGAGGCCCGCCACCCCGCTCCGCGCATGGCCACAAGCCGGCCGGCCAAGGAGTTGCGGGTCACGATGTGGGGGACGTCGCGTCCCTCATGGCTTTGGCGAGCCCATGGTTGCCGCGGGACTCCAGTCCTTGAATCGCGCCCTCGCGGTCTTGCTCGCTGTGGTGCTGGTTCAGCTTGCGCTTTCCTTCCAGTCGCCCGAGACGGATCTCGATGCCCACGATATGCCGCAGTTGCTCATCCAGGTAGTCTGGCGGCGCATCGCCCAACTTCCACGGCTGTGCCTGCCCCGCCTCATGCTGGCGCGTTAGCAAGGCGACCACCCTGCGAACGAATTTCACATCGTCGCGGACATGAATCGTTCCGTGGGCATGGACAACCTCGTAGTTCCAGGTAGGCACGCGCCGATGCGTCTCCTGTTTACCGGGATACCAGTTGGGAGAGATATAACCTTCGACGCCGCGGAAGACGACAAGCACTTGATCGCCGTCGCGTACCTCGCGCCAGATGGGATTGCCACGCGCCACATGCGCCAGCAGCATGTCGCCATCCAGAAAAAATGGAAGGTGGTTGGCCTCCAAACCGGCGGGAGTGTGTGTCACCAGCATGCCCAGCGCGTTCTCGCGGACGATGCGGTGAAGCTCCCCAATCCGGGACTCGGCGAATTGTGCAGGTAGGTACATAAAGCGCGTGGTGGAAAAAGTTGCCGGAAGCCTTTCAGCCAGGCGCCCGTTTGGCGCCTATCCAAACCCGCTGCGCAAAGGATGGACAGGCCCCCTAAGGCTAGCAGCCTCATCGTCAGCACTAACGTGATGGGCGCTTCAAATGTGCGAGCGCCTGTCCAAATCCAGCGACTACGGGGCTAGCTGCTCCCGCAAGGTTGCCAATATTTCTTCAGACAGCGCCGGGTCGCCTGCCGCCGTGGCGCGGGCGAGAACCAATGCCCCAACCATGCTGCTGAGGGTCGCGATAGTCCGGGCACGCTTGGCCCCGTCATTACCCGGGAGCACGCTCATAAAGCGCTGGATGTTGCGCTCCACCCCCTGCGCAAAAACCTTTGACATCTCAGGCCCCGCTCTTGCAGCATCCGCTGCCAATGCCGCAGCAGGGCAACCCTCTCCAGGGTGATCGCGGTGGTTCACAGAAAGGTAGCCATGCACCAGCGCACGGAGTCTGGTTTCAGGCGCACCTTCCGCCTCCCGAGTCTCCCATCCGTCTAGCGGCGTGATCGTCCATTCAAATGCACGCAGGCACGCCTCGCGCGCGAGGGCATCCTTGGACTCAAAGTGCCGGTACAGCCCGCCGTGCGTCAAGCCTGCATCGCGTGTGATCTCGGCCACGCCCACGCCATCCAGGCCCTTCTCCCGATAAAGGCGCGCAGCGGCTTCCACGATTCCTTCGCGATTCTCGGCGGCCTGTGCTTTGCTCACTTTCATGCATTAGATGATACCCATCATCAAAACTCACTTATGATGACAATGATCATCAATAAATCACGCTCAACGCTTCGCAGGAGCTGGATTTCACAGTGGAAGGTGCAGCATGGATCGTCGGGTCGTCATCACTGGCTTGGGCTTGGTATCTCCTTTGGGGTGCAATGTGGAGGTGGCCTGGCAACGACTGCTGGCTGGCCAGTCTGGGATCCGCACCCTGGATGCAGCCGTGGGTGAAGGCACGGGTGTCTCCATCGCTGGACGGGTGCCAAGCCAGGAAGAGGATCCGCAAGCCGGGTGGAACGCAGAAGCTGTCGTCTCGGCGAAGGAGCTACGTCGCATGGACCGCTTCATCGCCTTTGCGTTGGGCGCGGCAGACCAAGCTCTGGCACACGCACGGTGGACCCATCCAAGCGTTGAGCAGCAAGAGCGTGCGGCGACCATCATCGGCTCCGGCGTGGGCGGCTTTAGCACCATCGCAGAAGCGGTGCGCACGACGGATGGCAAGGGGCCGCAGCGCTTGTCGCCTTTCACCGTACCCGCTTTCCTGGCCAATCTGGCGGCCGGACAGGTGTCGATCCGGCACCGGCTGAAGGGTCCGTTGGGTGCTCCGGTGACGGCCTGTGCGGCCAGCATTCAAGCCATTGGCGATGCAGCACGGCTGATCCGCAATGACGAAGCGGATATGGCGCTCTGCGGCGGCAGCGAAGCCACCATTGACCGGGTTGCGCTGGGCAGCTTTGCCGCCGCGAAAGCAGTAACGACCTACAGTGACGGCGATCCCGCAAAGGCTTCGCGCCCCTTTGACCTGGCTCGGAACGGCTTTGTCATGGCCGAGGGTGCGGGTCTATTGGTGCTGGAGGTCCTGGATCATGCATTGGCGCGTGGTGCCACGCCGCTGGCCGAGATCGTGGGCTACGGCACCTCCGCCGATGCATACCATGTCACCTCCGGGCCGGAGGATGGCTCTGGCGCCGCACGATCAATGCGCGCCGCGTTGCGCCAGGCACAGCTGCAGCCTTGGGATATTCAACACCTGAATGCGCACGCGACCTCCACTCTCGTGGGCGACCGAGGCGAGTTGGCAGCCATTCGACAAGTGTTTGGAACCGGCTCTGGCCCATCCATTACAGCCACCAAATCCGCCGTGGGTCACATGCTGGGAGCCGCTGGCGGGGCCGCTGCGATCTTTACCGTATTGGCATTGCGCGACCAAATGGCGCCACCTGTGCTCAATCTAGAACATCCAGATCCATTGACCGACGGCCTGGATCTAATCGCTGGGAGTGCGCGTGCCCATGCCATAGAGCACGCCATGCTCAACGGATTTGGTTTTGGCGGTGTGAATGCGTCGCTGGTTCTGAAGAGATTTACAGCCTGAACCATATCTTGACCAGAAGCCTCAATAGACAACATCACACATGCCACTGACCTGCCCCCAATACCCGTACCAGTCGTTTTGAGAAAATCCGCTGGTTAAAGGAGATTACTCCTGGGTTTGAAGCGGCGCCGTTACGGCGCCGCCAGTTGATTGTCGATGTCGCGCTGCGAACTTTGCTGGGGGAATCCGGCCGCAGCTGCTGTGCGGTCTGATCTCGTTGTAGTCAGCCCGCCAGCGCGCAATCTCGGCACGGGCCTGTTTCAGGCTCTGGAACCAGTGCTCGTTCAGACACTCGTCGCGGAACTTGCCGTTGAAGCTCTCGATGTAGGCATTCTGCGTGGGCTTGCCGGGCTGGTTGAGGATATGGCGCACGCCCCTGGCCTGCGCCCACGCCATGAAGGCTCGGCTGGTGAATTCGGGCCCCTGGTCTGTGCGCACGGCCTGCGGGTAACCGCGAAACCGCGCCACCTGCTCCAGCACGCGCACTACGTACTCGCCGCCGATGCCGTGGTCGACGGCGATATCCACGCACTCGTGGCTGAAGTCATCGGTGATGGTCAGGCACTTGATGCGCCGGCCACTGGCCAAGCTGTCGCTGACGAAATCCATGCTCCAGACCTCGTTGACGCTCTGGCATTGGTGCAGCGGCACGCGTTCGAGCTTCAGGCGCTGCTTGCCGCGGCGCTTGCGCACCGACAGCTCAGCCAGCCTGTAGAGCCTATAGACGCGTTTGTCGTTGACCTTCGTGCCTTCAGCCCGCAGCAGGTCCGCAATGCGCCGGTAGCCGAAGCGACGCCGCTCGTGCGCGAGCTCGACGATGCGCTGACTCGTGGCCTGGTCGTGCTGTGCGCGCTGGGGCGGGTGCCGCCAGCTGTCGCGCGACAGTCCCACCAAAGCGCAGGCGCGCCGTTCACTGATCGAGGTCTCTTCCAACATCTTGCCCACCGCGCGTCGCTTCGCCGGTGGGCTCAGCGCTTTACGCCGAAGGCCACCTTCAGCGCCTCGTTGTCCAACACCGCTTCGGCCAGTAGCTTCTTGAGCCGGTTGTTCTCGGCTTCGAGGTCGCGCAGCCGTTTGGCGTCGCTGGCTTCCATGCCGCCGAACTTGGCTCGCCACTTGTAGAACGTGGCCGAGCTGAAACCCTCTCGGCGGCACAGGTCCGCAACGCTCATGCCAGCGTCGGCCTGCTTGATGAACCCAATGATCTGTTCGTCCGTGTACCTGCTCTTGCGCATCGCGCTTCCTCTCGGTTGCGCGGATTCTCTATTGCCTTGGTACGGGTGGCGGGTTGCAGGTCACGCTCACGAAACAGAGCTTCCGCTTCCTTGGCGAGTCGAAAGGGGGCGCTCTCTGAGAGAAACAACGTCCACGCGACCGCCGCCGCCGGTATGCCTAATGCGGCGACTATCCCGAAAGCTGCACCGATGCCAAAAGGCCGAGAGACATTTCGTGGTTGCTCCTTGCGACCGCAAATGGAGCGGACTGCTAACCATACGAGCCCTGTGCCCAACATTATCCAAGCAGGAAAAATTACGAAAGGGGCAAACGACATCACAACAAAGCTTGCACCTCCCCCCTGTATCGTCGAAGCGAATGTGCGTGAAGCAACGTAGAGAATTAGTAGAACATTCGCCAAGCCGAGCAGAACGTGAATTGCAGGTCGCGGTCGAAGCCATGACTCGGCGCGCATGAAACGTAAGATCAGGTACGCAAGAACAGCAGGCACCCAGTAATTGGTGAAAGCCAACAGCAGATGGCTTTGATAAGGAGGAAGGCTTTGGAAGACAGGCCCATCAACTGCCAATTGGAGAATACGCCTCCCCGGAGATAGCAGAGATGAAATTGCAAAGGCGAAGGCAAGTGCGATGTTGACCATCAGTTAGTTCTCCGAATACACCGGCAATGACTGAGACGCCCAACGTTTGAGTTAAGCCGCGCCGCGAAGCGGCGTCGGCTTGAATGAATTGTTAGAGCGCGTTGCATGGACTTTCAGAAGTGCGCTCATAGTTTCTTCCTCAGATCATACATAGTCTGTTCTTCTAGACGTGCTCTTCGCGCAGAGATGACTCTCTGTTTGATCTTTCCAAACTCACCCCTAAGCGTGGATACCAGTGCCCAAACTTTCTCATTGTATGTAAACAGATAAACGTCTCGAACTGGGTCAGTATTTGCAAATGTTCGCATGACGCCCTTGCCGTCGAAATCGAAATCGGTGAGATCATCCCAAGACTTCGCAACATACCTGAATGAGTTCTTGTCAGCATCCAATGCTGCTACTGCGTCCTCAAATGAAACTCCGTGCTTCTCGATATTCTTCTTGTTTTTGTTTTCATCCCATTCCCAGCGAGGGCGATGAGGATCGTATTCAATGAATTGATCGCAGCTTTCGGTCAATGGGTCTGTGATTGCAGGAGGAAATCCAGCAACATATCTACTTTCCTTGCCGCATCTCAATGAGTTTCCATCCGGAAATTTTTCTTCTGGAATGAGTCCCGATAGATTCATTAGGAACGTACAAGCAGAGCAGTTGGCTTTCATGTGCCTTTTTCCATCAATCGCTACGGGCAAGGTGCAGCGCTCTAACGTCAGAAGTAAGGGGCGCGGCGCTTTAGCGCAGCGTCCCGCTTGACTGTGGGGTTAGGGTTCAGCATGACTTGCTCTTTAGTGAGTAGCCTAAAAGTGTACGTAACCCAAAGACCAGAAAAGCTAGCCCAAGCCCCGTGTCGAGAATTGTGCATGCGACAAAAAGAATTGGATGATCCGTGCTGCTGAAGGGGGCGGCCATCTTGAGAGGAAGAATGGCCTGGTCTTTGGCAAATAATGTGTAGGTATAAAACAATGCAAACGCACCAAGGCCAAGTAAAAACAATCCAGTGAATGTTGAAAATGTGCGCGGAAATTTTTTTCGGTTTTGGGTTAGTAAAAACGCGAAAAAAATCATTGCCACAGGGGCAAAGAAAAGAAGGGCGATCAGTTCTAAAGTGCTCATCGGGTCCCCCTAACGAAAAAGATAAGCCGCCCGCCGAAGGTGGGTCGGCTTGAGCGAGATGTTAGGAACGGCTTTTGAAGATTGCTATTAATCCTATTATTATGGCAACGAATGGCCAAAGAATTAGAGAAAATATGAAACCAATGAATCCCCAAAAGATAAGAAATTCAAAAATAAAATTTAGCCCACACCCATTGCAACCTGCGCCTTCATCGCAATGACAGCCTGGTATTGCAAGAGTGATTAGTCCAGAAATAAGGGAAGAAGCGAGGCACGTTAGGGTAATGAAAATCCATGCCTTCTTGAGCTTCTTGGCTAACCCCGCTTCCTCTCCTGACTCTGGGAATTGGTTAATTACTTTCATGACCTAACGTTGAAGTTCAGCGGCCGCCGGAGGCGGTCCGCTGCAACGCCCGGTTAGGTTTCTTTCCGCCAAAGACCCGCTTGTGCCAGTACATGTGCGGCGCTGCGAACCAATGCTCGTTCGTGGACGTTCGAAACTGAGAAAGTTGTGCCATCGGAATTTCGTAGCGGCTGAACAAGGAGAGCAGATCTCGCAGTGAGGCTTCGGATAGACGAGAGCGAACTACCAACGTGTCTTGTTCCCAGCGCAGAAAGCCAGGGATCTCGGCAGCCCATTCGAAGAGGTGCTTTTCGTCCAACTGCGAGCCGAACCAGATTCCAGAGCAGTCCAGATGAACCATGTGAAACCTAACGTAATGTAGACCGCACCAAGCCGCAGGCCATATCTGGCGCTTGCGGTCTAAATTGGTACGAAAAAAACGCGGAAAGGGGCTTGTAGCCTAGCTTGACGGCGCGTATGCTGTATGAAAATACAGTACTAAATTCAGCCATGAAACCCGCATCCCCTCCTGTGTTGCGCGCCACACGGTTGCTGGATCAGGTCCGTGAGCGAATTCGTTACAAACACTATAGCCTGCGCACCGAGCAGGCTTACGTGCAGTGGGTGCGCATGTTCGTGAAATGGCACGGCTTGCGGCATCCGCGAGACATGGGGCAGCTGGAAATCGAAGGTTTTCTCGCCATGTTGGCCAACGAGCGGCGGGTGGCGGCTGCCACGCACAACCAGGCGTTGAGCGCACTGCTATTCCTCTACCGCGAGGTGTTGGGCACGGACCTGCCATGGCTCGATGGCGTGCAGCGCCCGCGCACGCCCAAGCGCATTCCCTCGGTTTTGACGGTGGCCGAGGTGGCGGCTCTGCTAGCGGCGTTGCCGACCGATATGGCCTTGCTGGCCCGCCTGCTGTACGGCACCGGCATGCGGCTGATGGAAGGCTTGCGCTTGCGGGTCAAGGACGTGGATTTTGATCGTGGGGTGGTCGTGGTACGCCAGGCCAAGGGCGACAAGGATCGGGTTGTGATGCTGCCGCGCAGCCTGGCAGCCGAGCTGCGCCAACAGGTGCTCGCTGCGCGTGCGCTGTGGGAGCAAGACCGGCAAGCGCAGTGCGGTGGCGTGGACGTTCCGCATGCACTGGAGACCAAATACCCCGGCGTGGGACAACGGTGGGGTTGGTTCTGGGTGTTCCCTGCTTCATCCCTGTCTGTGGACCCGCGCACAGGTGTGTGGCAACGACATCACCTCTATGAGGAGCGATTACAGCGCGCACTGAAGAAGGCCGTTGCACAGGCGGGCATTTGCAAACCCGTTTCAGTGCACACCTTGCGCCACAGCTTCGCCACGCACTTGTTGCAGTCGGGCACTGACATTCGCACGGTGCAGGAGTTGCTGGGGCACTCGGACGTGAGTACGACGATGATCTACACCCAAGTTCTGAAAGTCGCAGCCACGCGCACCACCAGCCCGTTGGACTCCTTGGCCTTGCACTTGCGGCCTAGCGGAATGACGGCTTTGGAGCTTCTAGCTGGATGGCGGCTCAGGGTCGTAAGCTGCTGTTTGCGCTGCAAGACTGGAGGCCCGCTCCCAGCCTGAAGCAGCCGCCGTTGGACATATACAGTCTGGCTGCCAGTTCAGCTATCGGAGAAGCAAGATAAATTGCGCCGCCGGTCAATAGAAGAAGTTGGAGGAACTGTGCCCGTTGCCGAGAAGCAGTTGGTTGTTCTGTGCCTCCCTCTGTACACATGAGGCCTACCTCCGCAAACTCAGCTCTCAAATTGCAGGCGTCCGGTCTCGATCGATGCAGTCTTGCCTTCCGGCACGAGCGTGCCGGTGGTGGTAGGGGGCACCGCACCGAACTGCGGCTTGCGCTGGCTTTGGTCCTCGCGCATGCTATAGACTGCCGCGGGCGTTCTCGCTGGACAACGGTCGATTGTCCGCTCGGCTCGGCCCTTGGTGCTGTCTACACAGCGGTGCCGAACATTGCTCCCACCCCCGCTGTCACCGCCATGGCAAATGTGCCCCAGAACGCTACGCGCAGTGCACTTTTCAAAGGCGGCGTTCCGCCTACGGCTGCGGCGGCAGCGCCAAGCATGGCCAGGAAGACAATCGCCGTCGCTACGACCCAATAGAGCAAGCTCTGCTCCGGTGCCAATAGAACCACAGCCAGCGGCATGGCCGCTCCCACGGCGAAGCTGCCAGCAGACGCCAGTGCAGCTTGCAGAGGGCGAGCGCTTAACGCTTCCGAGATGCCCAACTCATCGCGCGCATGCGCGCCCAGCGCATCATGGGCCATCAATTGCGTGGCGACTTGATCCGCGAGTTGGTGATCTAGTCCACGCCGGACGTAGATGGCCGTTAGTTCTCGATGCTCTGCTTCCGGACTGTTTTTAAGTTCATCTCGTTCCCGCGCCAAATCCCCTTTTTCCGTGTCGGCTTGTGAATAGACCGATACGAACTCACCGGCGGCCATGGACATGGCGCCGGCTACCAGCCCCGCGATGGCCGTGGTCATGATGCTGGCATGGCTTGCCTGGGCCGCAGCCACGCCGGCAACCAGGCTAGCTGTGGAAATGATGCCGTCATTGGCCCCCAGAACAGCTGCGCGTAGCCATCCGATATGTTCAGTGCGATGGCTCTCAGGGTGGGCACGGTGGTGAAATTTTGTCATTGGAGATGCGAATCCATGTGAAGCAGCCTGAGGCCAACAGCTCAGGGGCGATGACCGGGAAGCATGCGAACCAGTGTGGTGTCGCGCATGACGTAATGGTGCTACAGATTCGGGACTACAAACGAGTGGGCTTACCTGCGATCGCAGCCAACAAACGGACATCGCTGCCTTTTACTCTGGTCGCACACTCCTCCCCTCCACGCCGAACATCACCATTCTCGGCCACGTCTGCGACTGCGTTAGGGGCGCTTCCCATCCGGCTTTCCCGAGCTGCGAACGTGCCCAGCGATTCCCCAGTCACCTGCGATGACGCCAACCGCTCCAGTTCTTTTACGCGTGAAGGGGATCTGCGAAAAGAGACTCAGCCCGAAATTGCCGATCACGAGTGGCCGGTCATAGTGAATTTGTCGCCAATGTTCGCGTCGCCCCGGGGGTAAGGTCATCCCAGCTCGGTATATCGGGGTAGTCCTATCGATCGGCTTCTATTGGCGCATTATTTCTAGTGGACAGTTTCTTCGCGTTATTTCATCGCGTGAAATACTGAACTGCAGAAGTAACGGATTCTCATCGCACCGGCAGGGAATCAAACTGCTTCTGTTCCAACAACACAAAGACTTCAGCATGAAGCTCTACTGCCATCCTCTCTCGGGCCACTCCCATCGAGCCCATCTGTTCTGCTCGCTGGTAGGTTTACCTGTTGAACTTGTCGAAGTTGACCTTAAAGGTGGTGCACACAAGAAACCAGATTTTCTCAATAAAAATCTCTTCGGGCAGGTTCCGGTCTTGGAAGACGACGGTATCTATGTCTCTGATTCCAATGCAATCCTTGTGTACTTGGCCAAGAAATATGGGCTCTCAGAGTGGCTGCCTGAACAAGCACACGCCGCTTCCGTAGTACAGCGGTGGCTCTCGGTCGCCGCTGGCGAAGTCGCCTACGGGCCCGCCGCAGCGCGTCTGCTGACGGTCTTCGGCGCCAATTATTCGGCGGAGGAAGTGATTGCGCGTTCCCATGTATTGCTGGGGAGACTAGAGATGCAGCTGAATCAGACCTCTTGGTTGACGGGAGACCGCCCAACAATTGCAGATGTGGCCATTTATAGCTATGTGGCCCATGCTCCTGAAGGAAATGTTGATCTATCGGGTTACCCAGCAGTGAATGCATTCCTTAGACGACTGGAAGCTCTTCCTGGGTTTGTCCCTTTCCAGCGAACACCCGTCGGCCTTGCAGCCTAGTCGTGCATAGCGAGTGGCTATTCAACGGTCAAAATTGGAGAACGGCTATGGATAACCAAGCCATTTGGCACGATGGCGAGCGATTCCTCCAGGCAGCAATCGGTGCCGAGGAACGCATGGCAGAAGTCGGTCAACGTGTTATCAGATCGTATATGCCCGATCAGCATCGGGAATTTTATGCGCAACTCCCCTTTATCGTGCTTGGAAGCGTAGATAAAACAGGCGCGCCGTGGGCCACCGCTATCGAAGGACAGCCGGGGTTCATATCCTCACCGGCTCCGTCGGTCCTTGATATTGCCATCTCGCTGGCCCCTTCAGATCCGGCGAGCCGGGGGATCGTTTGCGGCAGTTCTGTAGGGCTGCTTGGTATTGAAATGCATACCCGCAGGCGCAACCGAATGAACGGTGTGATAACGAAAACAGGGGGTCAGTTGCGAGTCAACTGCGACCAGAGCTTCGGCAACTGCCCTCGCTACATACAAATGCGCGACTACTTCTTCTCCCGCCCTCCTGGAGATTCATCCAGCGGCAGGATGGAAGAAATGGCTTCCTTGGACACTGTAGCCGTGGAGACCATTCAGGAAGCCGACACCCTATTTGTTGCTTCCTACGCCGCCGTAGGGGACCGCAAACAGGTAGACGTTTCACATCGAGGTGGGCGGCAGGGATTTGTTCGGGTGAACACCGACCGCAGTCTTACCATCCCCGACTTCAACGGAAACCGTTTTTTTGCCACTTTAGGGAACATAAAGCTGAATGGAAAGGCCGGGCTTCTATTTATCGACTTTGGCACAGGAAGCATGCTGCAGATGACGGGAGAAGCCGAGCTCGTTCTCAGCTCGTCAGAGATTACGGCTTTTCAAGGAGCGGAAAGGCTTTGGAATTTTCGCCCTGAGCAAATCGTTCGCAGAACCGAGGCGCTTGCTTTGCGTTGGTCATCACGCCCCGATGGATATTCGCCGCACTCATTGATGACTGGTGATTGGAGTTCAGTATCCAATGTTGGAGCACACCGCACTGATCAGCTATCTACCTAGTTGAGAAACGCATGATTCGCATACCAACACCGCCTTTCACGGAAGAAAGCGCCATAAAAAAGGTCCGTCTTGCTGAGGATGCTTGGAACACCCGGGATCCGATACAGGTGTCACTTGCGTACACGACCAATACACGTTGGCGCAACCGTGTGGAGTTTGTCAGCAGCAGAACGCAAGCCCAAGCGTTCCTGGCACGAAAATGGGCAAAGGAATTGAACTACCGCCTGATTAAAGAACTCTGGGCCTTCACCGGCAATCGCATCGCGGTGAGATACGCTTACGAATACCATGACGATAGCGGTCAATGGTACCGTGCTTATGGTAACGAAAACTGGGAATTCACTAAAGAGGGGCTCATGCGAGCTCGGCATGCAAGCATCAACGAACACCCCATCGAAGAGCAGGAACGGAAATTTCGATGGTCACTCGGAAGACGCCCTGACGACCATTCTGGTCTGAGCAGTTATGGGTTCTAATGCCGAGAAATGCGGACTGGGAGTATGTTAGACAGAATTCCTGGCTGCCCGAGCGTTCGGGCTTCTGCGGGCGAGGTCACTCGCGGCGACGCTGTGCATCACCGTTCGGGTACTGGACTGCTCGGTCAGCCAGGGCGCAGCAATTGGCGAGGAGAACATGGATCGTTGGCAGGCAATGCGCATTTTTGTAGGTGTGGCAGAGACAGGAAGTTTTGCGGAAACTGCGCGTCGCCTGCGTATAAGCGCCCCAGCGGTCACACGATCGGTCTCCGCTCTTGAAGAGTTAGTGGGCGCACGTCTTTTTGTACGAACGACCCGTGCCGTAAAACTTACAGATACGGGGGTACGTTATCTTGCGGATTGCAGACGAATTTTGTCCGATATAGCCGAAGCAGAGGCGGCCGCAGCAGGGTCGTATGCGAAGCCAACTGGAATGCTCTCGGTCACCGCTTCAGCGATGTTTGGCCAAAAGTACGTTCTGCCGATAATGGCTGACTATTTGGACCAATATCCGGCAATGTCGGGGAGGACACTCTTTGTTGACCGACAGGTCAATATCATTGAGGAGGGCATCGACGTCGCCGTTCGTATCGGACATCTCGCAGACTCGGGGCTTACGGGCATTAAAGTAGGTACTGTGCGTCGCGTTGTCTGTGGCTCGTCTGAATATTTTGAGAAGCATGGGATACCAGCCTCTCCTGCGGATCTCAAGAAGCACCGTATTGTGAGCTCCACGAGTGCGTGGGCATCTTCTGAATGGCGGTTTGCTGATGATCGGCGAGTAACGGTGAACGCAGCGCTGCAATGCAACACTAACGAAGCCGCGATCGCTGTTGCCGCTTCCGGCTGGGGATTAACGCGAGTTATTGACTATCAAATCAACCCGGCACTTCTCAAAGGGGGGCTTCAAGTTGTACTCGCGGAATATGAGGAACCGCCACTACCCATTCACATAGTGTACGCAGCTGGTCGCCACGCCCCTGCCAAAGTGCGGACCTTTGTAGATATGGCCATCGCGCGGCTTGGGACTGATCTTCCTGGATGACTTACTGAAGTCGACTGACGATATGCACCCACATAGAAAGCCTCGAGTCCGAGTCTCCGGTCAGATTCGTGCTGTGAAGGCAATCCCAAGCCCGGACGCTTCTTGGACCAGCTGTGGAGCTCTTGCATCCTACCGACGTTCATTTATCGTTCTTGTTCACGTTACGTGAACATCACTAAAGAATGAACGAACTAGCCATTCTCCAAAGCGCCCTCCAAGCCAGCAGTCCGGTGTTGAACTAGCGAGAGTTGTCCGAGCCATTGCGGAGGAAGGGATCCCCTGAGGCGACTTTTGCGACTGACCATGCGCGATGGTCCGGAGCGGCTATTTCTCGCCGAGATTAGGATCACCGTCCCCGATCGTACTGCGCGACAAGCTCAACCCTCAGCGGTATTCGGCCATCACTGAAGACTGGTGGCTCGCCACACAACTGCAACCAGGTGAGGGGCTTGGCGCGGTGAGGTTGACGCGGCGCTGCTGACCTCGTACCTGAAGCCAGTGCAGGCGACGATCTACTGTTGGACGGGTCGCGAAAAGCTAATGATGCGCTACCGGCTGCGCCCCGATCCACACGGCATGACCGTGATCCTTGATGCCTTCTGGGTTCCCATGGACAACACAGCTCGTCCCATCGCGCCGCAGCTGCTTTCTATGCCTACCGGATCGCCGCGCTTGACGATCGAAACAGGGAAGTGGCGCAAGCGCTGCTGGAGCAACTAGATGACGTTGAAGCCACCGCCAGACCGGGATACTGAACCGGCGCTGCGCGACCCATTTGATGCTGGCAAGCACGTTCTATCCGTGTGTTGAATCATTCTCCCTCGCAGTTGGGAGCGCAGTTAAGCATTTAGAGGTGTGTGGCGCGGCCATCGCACGGTCGCGGTAAGTTGCGAAATCTGCAGACTTGCCATATTCTAGGAACGCACATCTGCCGATGCTGCCTTTGGATTGAAGACGTACACGCTCTTTGAGCCTCATGCAAGGCTCTGGCGGCCTATTGGGTGAGAGGACTCAATAGGTGAAGCGATGCCGCCTCCTTCTGATCCAGAGCCAGCCGACCGCTGCCGGCTAGTGGCAGCGTCAGTTGCTCCCCTGTTTGTCCGTTGGCAGCCCAAGCGGGCGGGCATTGGGCTCCTCTTCGGGCTCAAGTGCCTCCAAGCAAGCCAACAGGAATGCCGCGGAGAACTTCTTTCGGTTGACCTTGCGGTTCAACTGCGCCGCCGACTCGTAGATTCCCAACCTCTCAAGCGCCTTCGAAAGCGCCTTGTAGCTCATGCGGTGCTTCCGCATCTCATCCAGCAGCGTCTCGGCAGCCTCTTCCTCCCATACCTCCCACGCCGAGGCCTCAGATGTCGATGCGAGTGTGGTGGGGGTCGCCATATGGGTTGGGGTGGCAATCGGAACCCATGTATTCTGCCCCAAATCGGTCGTAAACGACTGATCTGCAGCGAATTTGCCGCTCGAGTTCCTTTACTTCAGCAGGACCCTTTGCCTGAACGCCCATGCTGAACAAAGAAGAACTCAACGCACTATTCGACCGCCATGGCCTGCCGGCCACTGGGCGCAACCTTGTCATTCGTGCCCGGGCAGAGGCGCCCGTGCGCCAAGTCAAATCCCAAGGTGGCAACGTCATCACGCTGATGGCCAGCCGCAAAATGGGCCGAGAGATCCGCACCGAGAGTCGTCACATCGAGTTCGCGGCCGCAGTCGAGAAAGAGTTCGACCCGCAGGTCATCGAGTATTACCCCCAGCCCTGTTTGCTTCGGCTCGAACTCATCGACGACACCACCGGCGAAATCCGCAACATCCAGCACACCCCAGACTTTCTGACCATCCGCGAGGACGGGTTCACACTGGAAGAATGGAAATCTGATGCAAAGCTGGCGCGCTTGGCTGAGCGCTATCCCTACCGCTATCGGAGAGGCAGCGATGGTCAATGGTGTGCACCTCAGATCGAGCGACAGCTTGCTGAAATGGGCATTCGCTACCGCGTTTGCAGCGACGCGGCAATCTCTGCCAAGCGCATCGAAAACTACCTGCATCTCGCAGACTACCTTGATCCCGCAGCGCAGCCCTGCCCACCTGCAACGCTCGCCCGTTTGCATGCCGCGCTGCAAGAGCATGGAGCCATCTACCTGTCCGAGCTTCTGGCGGCGCCCCACCATTTCAACGCGGACGAGCTGAACAAGGCGATCGCGGACCACCTGGTCGTTGTCGACCTCGATCGCGAGGCGCTGACGCAGCCCTTGCGCTCGCGCTTGTATCGCGACACAACCTTGAGAGATTTTCTGGCTGATCAGGTGGACGCCGGCGAGATGCCTGGGCAAGGGGACTTCGTCGTAAGCATTGCACCCGGCGCGGTGTTTCGCTACGAAAACCAGACTTTCAACATCTCCTTGGTCGGCGAGCGCGACATTGTGTGCACCCTGGAGGATGGGACAACTAGCACGCTGGCAAAAGCGTGGCTGCTGAACGCCATCGAGCAAGCACACGTGCGACCGGTGCACGACGCTGTAGCGCAGAGATCTGATCTGGCGCGCTACACGGAACAAGAGCTGCGCGTGGCAGCACAGCGCGCAGCACGGCTGGCGGGGGATCAGTCGAGCCAGGGCAACCGAACAACTCGCCGCTGGCTCGCCAAGCAACGAATCGCCCTGGCTAACGGTGCCAACGAGGTCATAGCACTGATTCCCAAAACCGCAGCGAGAGGCAACCGCGCAGCCAGGCTGACCGAGGAGCAGGAGTACCAACTCCGTCGCATCATTGAGACAAAGTGGACCAGCCACGAAGCACGCAACTACCGCTCATGCTACCGAGAGCTTGTGGTGGCTTGCGAAGCGTCTGGTGTCAAGCCCCCGTCTTATCCCACCATGATTCACCGCATCAGAGCCATGGAAGACGCCCAAACCAGGCGAACCCGCGAAGGCAAACGCAAGGCCTACCAGATGAGCCCTTTCATCGATGTGCTGTGTGTCGATACGCCTGCCCATGGCAGTCGTCCTTTTCAGTATGTGCACATCGATCACACACAGTTGGATATCGAACTGATCTCCAGTCGAACGGGAAAGCCAATGGGACGGCCCTGGCTCTCGTTTGCGGTGGATGCGTACTCACGCCGCATTGTTGCGTTGTATCTGACGTTTGATCCACCGTCGTACCACTCGGTGATGATGGTGGTGCGCGACATGGTGCGACGCTTTGGCCGGTTGCCAGAGTTCATTGTCGTGGACAACGGGCGCGACTTCATGTCTTCGGCCTTTGAGACCTTTCTCGAGGTCATGGGTGTGCACCTGCGCTATCGCCCAGCCGGTCAGCCCCGCCATGGCGCGGTGCTCGAGCGGTTGTTTGGCCGGGTCAACACGGAGTACATCCATAACCTCGCCGGCAACACAAAGGCCACAAAAAACGTACGCATGACAACCGGCAAGCATCTGCCGGTGAACTTCGCGCAATGGACCCTCGAGTCCATGTACCACGGTGTGAGCTTCTGGGCGACCGAATACTACGACCAGGAGCGTCACCCGGCGCTGGACATCAGCCCCCGCGAAGCATTTCAAAGGGGTATGGCGCAGTCGGGAGCGCGCCCGCACCGCCACATTCTGTTCAACGAAGACTTCCTGATCGCAACCTGCCCCCCCGTGGACCGCAAGGCGTCGCGCTTGGTGCACCCTCAGCGTGGCGTCAAGGTCAACGACATGCTGTATTGGCATGCGGACTTCAAGGATCCGCGCTACGCCGATAAGCAGTGGCCGGTGCGCTATGACCCCTGGGACGCCTCAACGGTTTACGTGCGTCTGAAAGACCGATGGGCGCGCGCCGTATGCCGCAATCTCAGGAATCTGGGACAGCTCACCGAGATTGAGCGCCGCACGCTGACCGAGGAATATGCGAAGAAAACTGGAGCGTCAATCAACGACGAGCGTGCTCGCGAACGACTGCGTGAGTTCATGCAGGTGTTCACTCCCGAGGGCGCACTGGCTGCTGCATTGGAGCGCCAGGCCGAGAACAAGTCGCTCTACAACCACCTTCAGCTGTCCAGCATCCACCCCGTGCCGGCGGCCTCGAAAACCTGCCTGATTAAGGACACACCACTTGTTGAAAGAGTCACACCGGAGAGGTGCGACCACAGGACACCTTCGCCCCTATCCCTCCAGGCGCCGCCTCAGGCACAGGCACCTGGTGACCTCCCTGACTTTGACACTTTCTAACATGACCCGTCCTGAAATCCTCCCCTCCGACCTGGCGCTCGTGAGCCCTCCCAGCTACACCCAGGCTCTGCAATCGCTGCGCATCAAGCACACCCGCATCAAGCAGGTGATGGATGAGCTGAACTGTTTGATCTACCCGGGCAGCCAGGACAGCATCTTGATGGTCTGCGGCCCCACGGGCGTGGGCAAGAGCGCACTGGCCAAATCGATGGTCAAAGCGGAAAACGAGCGCAGTGCGCCTGAAATGCAGGCCGATGCCGGCATCATCCCGGCGGTATATGTGGAAGCGCGGGCCTCGGGTGAAGACGATTTTTCCTGGCGCCTGTTCTACCAAAGCGTGCTGGAGCAACTGGATACGGACCTGGAAATCCCAAAGTACCACTTCGATATCGATCCCATCACCGGACGCATGGTGAGCCCGCGCAGTCTCAAGGACCGCACGCTAGCCGGCCTTCGCACTTCGGTCGAGCGCACACTGCGTCATCGCAAAACCCGCTTCCTCGTCATTGATGAAGCCGCACACATCATCCACCAGACGCGGCGCAATCGGCTGGAGATCCAACTGGACACATTGAAGTCGCTGGCCAACCAGACGGGCGTGCAAATCGTTATGGTCGGCTCCTATGACCTATTTCAGCTGATGTCGCTCTCCGGACAGTTGGCTCGGAGAACGCACGTGTTGCATATGGAGCGGTATCGGCAGGACAACGACCACGATATTCGTGCCTTCCACGCCTGCGTGCAGAAATTCCAGAACACGGCCGAGCCGGTCTGGGGACAGGGATTGATGCCCTATGCCGACAGCCTCCATGAGAACACCCTGGGATGCATCGGCACGCTCAGTGCAATCCTGACGCGGGCAGCGAAGCTTGCCGAGACCACCGGCAGTTGGTCGCCAGATCACCTGCGCACGGCACTGCTATCAGAACTGCAGCGCAAGCAGATCCTGGAAGAGATTTTGGATGGAGAGGCGGCAATCAATCCCGGGCTGACCCGCAGCATGCCCAAACTGCCCAAGACGGGCGCTCAACAACGAAAGGTCGCGTGATATGGACAAGGTCGTAAATCCCCGCTCGGTACTACACGCGCTACAGCCGCTGGGCCTGGGCAGCGCCCAGGTCGAGAGTCTTCTGAGCTATTTTTGCCGGCTTGCCGCCTCCCACAGCACCTCCACCGTAAGTCTGTCTCGAGAGGTGGCGCGGCGCTTCGAGCACGACGTGGAGGAGCAGTTCGACTGGTTTCAGCGGCAAATTTCTGGGATCGGGGACTCGGCGCTCACATGGTCGAGCGCCTTGTCGGCGCTCACGAGTATTCCAATGCTGGACCGGCTCACGTTCCTGCCTTGGCGCAACGTGATCGCACAAAGCGGCTTCCCCATCGTGAGCAAAGGACAATTTTGCCCGCATTGCTTGGCCGAGGACCGGGTCAACGGGGGAACGCCCTATTTCCGCCTTGCTTGGGAGTCCAAGGCGGTCACTGTCTGCCACACCCATCACGTCAGACTGGAGCAACACTGTCCCTGCTGCTACAAGGACAACGTGCGGCATGCGGCGGCCCTCGTCGTGCCCGGTTGGTGCACAAAATGCGGGGCGTTCTTGGGCCGTGACGTGAGCCAAGCGAGCACTGACCATGCCATTGAACCGGTTGAGCTGTGGCGCGCACGCCAGATGCATGAAATGCTCCGCGTGCAGCAGCAGTTCGCGCACAATCCCCGGCGCAGTGCGTTGGTGGACGCCATCCAGCACATCATTGCAGAGATGGACGGCGGACAGGGGACTCGCTTTGCGAAACGCGTGGGGATCTCCAAGGGGACCGTTCACTACTGGCTTCAGTCGAACAAATTGCCCACACTGGAGATCAGCATGCAAGTGGCATCGCAATCGGGCATCGGCGTGGTCCAACTGCTGACTGGCGATACGGCGCACTGGAAGCCACCGTCGCAAGAGCCGCAATTGACTCTGTTCAAGGCCCAGGACCGCAAGCGCGGGCCTCAGCGAGAGATCGATTGGAACGAGGTGGAACAGCAGTTGAAGACCTATTTGCACCAACCCAACCCTATGCCGGTAAGGGAAGTCTCCAAGCAATTGGACATCGAGACGCGGTTTTTGTACCTGAAGTGCAACCAGACTGCTCGCCAGATAGGTCAGCGCTGGCTGACTCATCAGAAGCACCGCCGCCAGGTCCGCCTTGCGAAGGCCATGCCCTATCTGGAGGCGGCCGGACGGGATGTACTGAAGGAGGGTAAAGCGCTCAATCTCAGAGAAGTAACAACCCGCGTTCCCGCGGAGGTGTTGTCTGGCGTGCAGGGACTTTATGAGGTCCTGCGGGATGTGAAAAGTCGGGTGGGCCACCCCTCCGCCGCCGCGAGCAACGATTGCACTGAATCACCAAAGCCTGGGCTGGCACGCTGAACCCAGTGGCTTGAAGCGTTACTGGGCCGCTCTTCGCAGCCTTTTTTGCGCTTGCAGCGCGACAAGCGATCTGATGCACAGCCTGAGGTCTCAAGGGTACGTCCCAAAGACTTCCCGCACTTTGCGCAAAAAAAGCCCGCGAGCATGCGCTCGCGGGCTTATCCATTTACGCAAGAACAATCCACAAGGTAGCCACGCAGTCACCTCGTGCGGGACTTCTTCCAAGGTTCCTAGCACAAATTTCGCATAAAGCAAAATTTGGCCAAACGTCAAATAAACCATAACGTGGCCAGATGGCCACTTTATGCCTTACGCCACAGGGTTCTCCAGAGTGTGGCGGTGTCTTGAGTGGTGGAGCTGGCGGGAATTGAACCCGCGTCCGCAAGCCTTCTTCGGGCAGATCTACATGTTTAGTGCTCTGTTTTCATTCTTGCATCTCACGTCGCGCAGGCACACGCTACGCAAGATGCCAGCACCCTTGAATCTCATGCCATGCCAAGGTACCCGGCATGCCACCAGCTGATGTAAATTCCCTTGCAGCCTGGAGGCCTTGCGACCCCCTTGCCCAGCCCATCAGCGTGCTGTTGCAAGGCTCACCGGTATTTAAGCGGCGAGTGCGAAACGTTCGTCGTTTGCAGTTAGTTTAGTGAATGGAGATTTACGAGCGTCACTCAAGCTCGACATGCACCGCTCCGATTCCGAACCCACGTCGAAACCGGGACAGCCCCTTAGATGACTATTTTAGTCCAGGCCCATCAATTTCAAGAGGTCAAGGGGGGAATAAATCTCTGCATCCGCGCCCCAACTCTTCGGGGAGGCGCCCGAGCCAAGATAGCCGTACATGGCCACCACGGTTTTCATGCCTGCGGCTTGCCCTGCTTGAATATCTCTTTCGTCGTCACCGACGTAAATGCACTCGTGCGGCTCCAGCCCCAGGCGCCGTGCAGCCTCCCACAAAGGCTCTGGGTGGGGCTTGGAATACGCAGTGGTGTCTCCACTGACGATGGCCCCCGCATTGGCGAAAAGCGCCACGCGCTGGGCAATGAGCGAGGTAAAACGCTCCACTTTATTGGTCACCACACCCCATTTCAACGGACTATGCTCAAGAGTAGCCACCAATTCCTGGATGCCAGGAAACAATGCCGTTTGGTCGTGGATGCATTGCTCGTAGTTAGTGAAAAACTCTTCCCTCAAGCCGGGAAAGTCCGGATGGTCCGGCGTGATACCGAATGCCACCGACAACATACCCCTCGCGCCCGCGCCGGCCAGGGGACGATAGGCCTGCAGCGGCAGCGAAGGGAGCCCGCGGACGGACCGCAACTGGTCCGCAGCAAAGCCCAGGTCAGGCGCACTGTCGATCAAGGTGCCATCCAGGTCGAACAACACCCCGCGCACCGCCGTGAAAGACACCTCGCTCATGCAGTGGGTCGCCTGGTAGCGAACAGGTAATTCACATCGGTATCCCCGCTCAGCCAATAGCGGCCGGTTACGGGGTTGTACTGCATGCCGCGCGTATGCAACACATCAAGGCCCGCCTGGCGGCATGCGGATGCCAGCTCACTAGGGCGGATGAATTTGGCGTACTCATGCGTTCCCTGGGGCAGCATCTTGAGCAGGTATTCCGCCCCCACGATCGCCAACGCAAAGGCCTTCGCATTCCGGTTGATCGTAGAGAAGAACACCCATCCGCCTGGCTTGACGAGGCGCGCGCATGCGGCCACGACCGACTGGGGATCGGGCACATGCTCCAGCATCTCCATGCAGGTGACCGTGTCGAACGACCCAGGACACTCGTTTGCCAACTCCTCGACGCTGATCTCCCGGTACTGTACGCGCGGCGTTTCCGCCTCCAGGGCATGGAGCCGCGCCACGCGCAATGCCTTGGACGCCAGGTCGATCCCCGTGACTTCTGCCCCCTTGCGGGCCATGGAGTCCGACAGAATTCCCCCGCCGCACCCCACGTCGAGAACCTTGCGCCCTTCCAGAGGCGAGAGTTGATTGATCCAATCCAGCCGCAACGGGTTGATTTGGTGCAGCGGACGGAATTCGCTGTCGGGGTCCCACCAGCGATGGGCCAGTTCCGAAAACTTGGCCAACTCAGCGGGATCGGCGTTTACAGAAACAGTCATGTTTTCATTGTCCCATCTGCAACGAGCAAGGCATAAAAAAAGCCCCGTTGCCGGGGCTTTTTTGTGACCGATGGATCGATCAGTTGGCGCGGGTACCAACCACTTCGATTTCCACACGGCGGTTCTTGGCGCGACCTTCCTTGGTCTTGTTGTCCGCCACGGGCTGCTTTTCGCCCTTGCCTTCGGTGTAGACGCGGTTCTTTTCGATGCCCTTGGACACCAAGTAAGCCTTCACGGCTTCAGCGCGACGCACGGACAGCTTCTGGTTGTATGCGTCGGTACCGATGGAGTCGGTGTGACCCACGGCAATGATCACTTCCAGGTTGATGCCCTTGACCTTGGAAACCAGGTCGTCCAACTTGGCCTTGCCTTCGGGCTTGAGGACGGACTTGTCGAAGTCGAAGAAAGCGTCGGCTGCATAGGTCACCTTGCTAGCGATAGCAGGTGCGGGGGCAGGAGCGGCAGGAGCTGCGGCTGCAGGAGCGGGTGCAGCTGCGGGAGCAGGAGCAGCAGCCTTCACCAGAGCGCCGTCGCAACCTTCAGCAGCGGTTGCGGGGGTCCAGTTGGCGTCGCGCCAGCACAGTTCATTCGTGCCGTTCTTCCAGACCAGCTCGCCCGAGCCGTTTTGCCAGTTATCGATGACCTTACCGCCGTCTGCCGCCTTCACTTGAGCAACAGCCGAGGTAGCAAGCACAGCAGAGGCCAACAACATCGCCACTTTGTTCAGTTTCTTCATGGTTCTCCTCTTGGGGAAAAAGCCGCAGCCGCGCTGCGAATCAGGGACGTCGTCAGTGACCATCACCAAAAACGTTGAAATGATTGTGCCATACGTAACAAGGCCGGGGCTGCTTTGACGAGGTGCAAACCGTAGGACAAAAGCGCAATCCCAGGGATGTGTTGCTCAGCTACTACAGGGCGTTGCACCTAAAATGGCCGCTTCCTGCCGCCACCCCTCCGTCGACATGACCCAGTTTGCCAAAGAAACCCTGCCCATCAGTCTCGAAGAGGAGATGCGGCGCAGTTACCTGGATTACGCGATGAGCGTGATCGTCGGGCGCGCCCTGCCCGACGCGCGGGATGGCCTGAAGCCTGTGCACCGGCGCGTGCTGTTTGCCATGCACGAGCTCAACAATGATTGGAACCGGCCTTATAAGAAGTCCGCCCGTATCGTTGGTGACGTGATCGGTAAGTACCACCCCCACGGCGACAGCGCGGTATACGACACGATCGTGCGCATGGCGCAAGACTTCTCTCTGCGCCACATGCTGGTGGACGGCCAGGGCAACTTCGGCTCAGTGGACGGCGACAGCGCCGCGGCAATGCGCTATACCGAAATCCGCCTGTCAAAAATAGCGCACGAGATGCTGGCGGACATCGACAAGGAAACGGTCGATTTCGGCCCGAACTACGACGGCAGCGAGAAGGAACCGCTGGTGCTGCCGAGCAAGCTGCCCAACCTGCTGGTCAACGGATCGGCCGGCATCGCCGTGGGCATGGCAACCAACATCCCGCCGCACAACCTCAATGAGGTGGTGGATGCCTGCTTGCACCTGCTGCGCCAGCCTGACGCGACGGTGGACGAACTCATGGAGATCATCCCCGCGCCCGACTTCCCCACGGCCGGCATCATCTATGGCATCAACGGGGTCAAGGAAGGCTACCGCACGGGCCGCGGCAAGGTGGTGATGCGCGCCAAGTGCCACTTCGAGGACATCGACAAGGGCCAGCGCCAGGCCATCATCGTTGACGAGCTGCCCTACCAGGTCAACAAGAAGACGCTACAGGAGCGCATGGCCGAGCTGGTGCACGAGAAGAAGCTCGAAGGCATCAGCCACATCCAGGACGAGTCGGACAAGTCCGGCATGCGCCTGGTGATCGAGCTCAAGCGCGGCGAAGTACCCGAGGTGGTGCTCAACAACCTGTACAAGCAGACCCAGCTGCAAGACACCTTTGGCATGAACATGGTGGCGCTGGTGGACGGCCAGCCCAAGCTGTGCAACCTGAAGGACCTGATCGAGGTCTTTCTGCAGCACCGCCGTGAAGTGGTCACGCGCCGTACGGTGTTCGAGTTGCGCAAGGCCCGCGAGCGCGGCCACGTGCTGGAAGGCCTGGCCGTGGCGCTGGCCAACATCGACGAGTTCATCCGCATCATCCGTGAGTCGCCCACGCCGCCCGTGGCCAAGGCCGAACTGATGGCGCGTTCCTGGGACAGCCAGTTGGTGCGCGAGATGCTCACGCGCACGCGTGCCGATGGCGGCGTGGTCAACGCGGATGACTACCGTCCCGAAGGGCTGGAACGCGAGTTCGGCATGCAGGAAGGCGGCCTGTACCGCCTGTCGGACACGCAGGCCCAGGAAATCCTGCAGATGCGCCTGCAGCGCCTGACGGGCCTGGAGCAGGACAAGATCGTGGCCGAGTACAAGGACGTCATGTCGGTCATCGAGGACCTGCTGGACATCCTGGCCAAGCCCGCGCGCGTGTCCACGATCATCGGCGAAGAGCTTTCCACGCTGCGCCAGGAGTTCGGCCAGTCCAAAGTGGGTGCGCGCCGCAGCACCATCGAGCACAGTGCCCAGGACCTGTCCACCGAGGACCTGATCACGCCCACCGACATGGTGGTCACGCTGTCGCACACCGGCTATATCAAGAGCCAGCCACTGTCCGAATACCGCGCGCAAAAGCGCGGCGGGCGCGGCAAGCAGGCGGCGGCGACCAAGGAAGACGACTGGATCGACCAGCTCTTCATTGCCAATACGCACGACTACATCTTGTGCTTCTCCAACCGCGGCCGGCTGTATTGGCTCAAGGTGTGGGAAGTGCCCTCCGGCTCGCGCAACTCGCGCGGGCGCCCCATCGTCAACATGTTCCCGCTGGCCGAGGGCGAAAAAATCAACGTCGTTCTGCCCCTGACGGGCGGCATGCGTACCTTCCCCGCCGACCACTATGTGTTCATGGCGACCAGCATGGGCACGGTGAAGAAGACCGCACTGGACGAGTTCAGCAACCCCCGCAAGGGCGGCATCATCGCGGTGAACCTGGATGATGGCGACTACCTCATCGGCGCGGCGCTGACCGACGGCCAGCACGACGTGATGCTGTTCTCCGACGGCGGCAAGGCCGTGCGCTTCGACGAGAACGACGTGCGGCCGCTGGGCCGCCAGGCGCGCGGCGTGCGCGGCATGATGCTGGAGGACGGCCAAAGCGTGATCGCCATGCTGGTGGCTGAGGATGAGAACCAGAGCGTGCTCACCGCCACCGAGAACGGCTACGGCAAGCGCACGAGCATCGTCGAGTACACCCGCCATGGGCGCGGCACCAAGGGCATGATCGCCATCCAGCAAAGCGAGCGCAACGGCAAGGTCGTGGCCGCCACGCTGGTGCATGCCGACGACGAGATCATGCTGATCACCGATACCGGCGTGCTGGTGCGCACCCGCGTGTCCGAGATCCGCGAACTGGGCCGCGCCACGCAGGGCGTGACGCTGATCTCGCTGGACGAAGGCGCCAAGCTCAGCGGACTGCAGCGCATCGTGGAGAACGACGCGAACGCCGCCGATCTCGATGCAGCCGACGCCCCGCCGCCCGCTGACGCCTGAAACCGCTTCCAAAACGATAGCTGCCAGCGCTTGACTGAAAAGCGCTTGCAGCACATTTGACCCATGACCATGAATCGCCCTTACAACTTCTCGGCCGGTCCGGCCGCCATCCCTGAGGAAGTGCTGCAGCAGGCCGCCGCCGAGATGCTGGACTGGCACGGCAGCGGCATGGGCGTGATGGAGATGAGTCACCGCGGCAAGGAGTTCATCGCGATCTACGAGCAGGCCGAAGCCGACCTGCGCGAGCTGCTGGCGGTGCCGCCGGAGTTCAAGATCCTGTTCATGCAGGGCGGTGGCCTGGCGGAGAACGCCATCGTGCCGCTGAACCTCTCGCGCGCAGCCACAGTGGACTTCGTGGTCACCGGTAGCTGGAGCCAGAAGTCGCGCAAGGAGGCAGCCAAATACGCCGCCGAGGTGCGCACCGCGGCCTCCGGTGAAGAGAGCCACTTCACCACCCTGCCCGACCCGGCCGGCTGGCAGCTGAGCCGCGGCGCCAGCTACGTGCACATCTGCAGCAACGAGACCATCCACGGCGTGGAATTCCAGGAGCTGCCCGACCTGCGCGCCCTGGGCAGCGATGCCCCACTGGTGATCGATTTCTCCTCTCACGTGGCGTCGCGCCCCGTCGACTGGAGCCGCGTGAGCCTGGCCTTCGGCGGCGCGCAGAAGAATCTGGGCCCTGCAGGCCTGACGCTGGTGGTGGTGCGCGAGGATCTGCTGGGCCACGCCTTGCCCGCCTGCCCCAGCGCCTTCGATTACAAGATCGTGGCCGAGAACCACTCCATGTTCAACACGCCCCCCACCTGGGGCATCTACATGGCCGGCCTCACCTTCCAGTGGCTCAAGCGCCAGCGCGAGGGCGCGGCCAGCGGCGTGGCCGCGATGGAGCAGCGCAACATCGCCAAGGCGCGGCTGCTGTACGACTTCATCGACCAGTCGCAGTTCTACGTGAACAAGGTGGCGGCCAACTGCCGCTCGCGCATGAACATCCCCTTCTTCCTGCGCGATGAGTCGCGCAACGACGCCTTCCTGGCCGGCGCCAAGGAGCGCGGCCTGCTGCAGCTCAAGGGCCACAAGTCCGTGGGCGGCATGCGCGCCAGCATCTACAACGCCATGCCTCTGGCGGGCGTGCAGGCGCTGGTGGACTATCTGCAGGACTTCGAACGCACCGCTGCCTGAAGCCACGGCACGGCCCTTTCATAAAAATGTGAGCTGTCGCGCTTGATGTATCTGGGTTTGAGATAGTTTCTCCACTCAAACACAGAACAGACAAGCGCGGACAGCTATCAAATCCATGGCAGACAACGCTTCAAGCCCCACACCCCAGGCCAGCCCCGCGCTGGCCGATCTGCGCGTGCAGATCGATTCGCTGGACCACCAGCTGCTGCAGCTTCTCAACCAGCGCGCCCGCGTGGCCGAGCAGGTGGGCGAGCTGAAGAAGCGCGAGGGCACGCCCTACTTCCGCCCCGACCGCGTCGCCCAGGTGATCGAGAAGATCACCAAAGCCAACCCCGGCCCGCTCAAAGGCGCACACGTGTCCGCCATCTGGCGCGAGATCATGTCTGCCTGCCTGGCGCTGGAATCGCCCCAGCGCGTGGCCGTGCTGGGCCCCGAGGGCACGTTCTGCGAGCAGGCAGCCATCGAGTACTTCGGCGGCGCGGCCGACCTGATGTACTGCAACAGCTTCGACGAGGTGTTCCACGCCACGGCCGCGGGCAGCGCGCAGTACGGCGTGGTGGGCGTGGAGAATTCCAACGAGGGCGTGGTCACGCGCTCGCTGGACATGTTCCTGCACACCCCCTGCCATGTGGTCGGCGAGGTCAGCCTGCTGGTGCGCCACAACCTGCTGCGCTCCACCAACAGCGCCGAGCACATCGAGTCCGTGTTGGCCCATCCCCAGGCGCTGGCACAGTGCCAGGGCTGGCTGTCCAAGCACCTGCCCCACGCCGAGCGACGGCCCGTGTCCAGCAATGCCGAAGGCGCACGCCTGGCCGCCACCAACCCGGCGTGGGCCGGCATCTCCAGCGAGCGCGCCGCACAGCAGTTCGGCCTGCATGTGGTGGCCCACGCCATCCAGGACGACGCCTACAACCGCACGCGCTTTGCCGTGATTTGCCTGCCGCACACGCTGGCCACGCCCGCGCCCACGGGGCGGGACTGCACCAGCCTCATCATCTCGGTGCCTAACCGTCCCGGCGCCGTACACGACCTGCTGGTACCCCTGAAGAAGCACGGCGTGTCCATGACGCGCTTTGAATCCCGCCCCGCGCGCACAGGACAGTGGGAGTACTACTTCTACATCGACATCGAAGGCCACCCCGCCCAGCCCAACGTGGCCGCCGCGCTGGCCGAGCTGCAGCAGCTGTGCGCCTTCTACAAGGTGCTGGGCACCTACCCCGTTCCGGCGTGAGGGGGCAGCATGTTTGAACAACTGGGACTGATCGGCTGCGGCCTCATGGGCGGCTCCTTCGCCCTGGCATTGAAGAAGGCGGGGCTGGTCAAGCGCGTCGTAGGCTACAGCAAGTCGCCCTCCACCACCGATCGGGCGCGCCAGCTCGGCGTGATCGACGTTGAGGCGCCCTCCGCGCTGCTGGCCGCCGCGGGTGCCGACATCGTGCTGCTGGCCGTTCCCGTGGCCGCGACCGAATCCACCTTGAAGGCCATCAAGCACCTGGTCACACCGCAGATGCTGCTCATGGACGTGGGCTCCACCAAGGCCGACGTGGTGCAGGCCGCGCGCCGCGCGCTGCGTGACCAGATCGGCTCGTTCGTGCCGGCGCACCCGATCACAGGGCGCGAGGTGTCGGGCGTGGAACATGCCGACGTCGACCTGTACACCGGCCGCCAGGTGATCCTGACCCCCACCGAGCGCACCCTCACCGCCCAACTGCACCGCGCGGAGGAAGTGTGGCGCGCCCTGGGCTGCCACGTGAGCAGCATGTCGCCCGAAGCACACGACGCCAGCTTCGCGGCCGTGAGCCATCTGCCGCACATGCTCGCGTTCGCCATGATCTCGGGCATCACCGCACAGCCCAACGCGGACGAACTGCTCGCGCTGGCCGGACCCGGCTTTCGCGACTTCACGCGCATCGCCGCCAGCGACCCCAAGATGTGGCGCGACATCCTGCGCGCCAACCGCGACGAGGTGCTGGCCCAGTCGCGCGTGTTCAAGCAGGCACTGCAGACGCTGGAGGAGGCCATGCAGGCCGACAACGACCAGGCGCTGGAAGACCTCATCACGCTCGCCAGTCACACCCGCGCGCACTGGCGCATGGGCGCGCCCCGCAAGCACAAGGACCACTGATGTTCTCCACCGCGTTCCTCGACCTGCCGCCCCTGGCCAGCGTGCAGGGCAGCGTGCAGCTGCCGGGCTCCAAGAGCATCTCCAACCGCGTGCTGCTGCTGGCCGCGTTGAGCCAGGGTACGACCGAGGTGCGCGACCTGCTGGCCTCAGACGACACGCGCGTGATGCTGGATGCGCTGCGCCAGCTCGGCTGCACGGTCGACGAAGCCGGAGGCGGCAACGTGCGCATCACGGGTTTGGGATCGTCCACGCCGCCCCCGCCCACGCAGCTCTTCATGGGCAACGCCGGCACGGCCATGCGCCCGCTCACCGCGGCACTCGCGCTGCTGGGCGGCGAGTACGAACTGTCGGGCGTGCCGCGCATGCACGAGCGTCCCATTGGCGACCTGGTGGACGCCCTGCGCCAGCTCGGCTGCCGCATCGACTACCTGGGCAACGAAGGCTTTCCACCGCTGCGCATCGCCCACGCGGGCGGCCTGCCGCCGCTGCAGCTGCAGGCGCCGATCCGCGTGCGCGGCGACGTGTCCAGCCAGTTCCTCACCGCGCTGCTGATGGCGCTGCCGCTGGTGGCCCGGCAGCAGGACGTGGTGATCGAAGTCGTGGGTGAGCTGATCTCCAAGCCCTACATCCACATCACGCTGGAGCTGCTGGCGCGCTTTGGCATCGCCGTGCGGCACGAGCAGTGGCAGCGCTTCACCATTCCCGCGGGCAGCCGGTACCAATCGCCGGGGCTGATCCATGTGGAGGCGGATGCATCATCTGCTAGCTATTTCATAGCTGCTGGCGCAATCGCTGCGGGCGCTAGCGGCCAAAATGGCATCAAGATCCTGGGCGTTGGACTGGATTCGATCCAGGGCGACATCCGCTTCGTCGAGGCCGCACAAGCCATGGGCGCACGCGTCACCGGCGGCCCCAATTGGCTGGAGGTGGCCCGCGACACCTGGCCGCTCAAGGCGATCGACCTGGACTGCAACCACATCCCCGATGCAGCGATGACCCTCGCCGTCATGGCGCTGTATGCGCGGGGCACGACCGTATTGCGCAACATCGCAAGCTGGCGCGTCAAGGAAACCGACCGCATCGCGGCCATGACCTGCGAGCTGCGCAAGCTGGGCGCCACGGTGGAGGAAGGCGCGGACTACCTGCGCGTGACGCCACCCGCCCAGTCCGGCGACTGGCGCGCCGCCAGCATCCACACCTACGACGACCACCGTGTGGCCATGTGCTTTTCGCTGGCGGCCTTCAACCCGGCCGGGCTGCCCGTGCGCATCGAAGACCCCAAGTGCGTCGCCAAGACCTTCCCGGATTACTTCGAGGCCCTGTTCCAGGTGGCGCAGACCGACGCGGACCGCATCCCCGTGATCTGCATCGACGGCCCGACGGCCTCGGGCAAGGGCACGGTGGCCGCTGCCGTGGCGCGTGCGCTGGGCTACCACTTCCTGGATTCAGGGGCGCTGTACCGCGTCACCGCCCTCGCGGCGACCCGTGCGGGCCTGGAGATCAGCCCCGACAACGAGCCGCGCATCGCCGAACTGGCGCGGCAACTGCCCGTGCGCTTCGCGGGCGACCGCATCTGGCTGGGCGAGGAAGACGTTACCGACGCCATCCGCACCGAGCAGGCCGGCATGAACGCCTCGCGCGTGTCGGCGCTGCCGGCGGTGCGCGGCGCCCTGGTCGCGCTGCAGCATGGCTTTCGCCGCCTGCCGGGCCTGGTGGCCGACGGGCGCGACATGGGCACGGTGATCTTCCCGCAAGCACCGCTCAAGGTCTTCCTCACGGCCAGCGCCGCCTGCCGGGCCGAGCGCCGCTATAAGCAGTTGATTTCCAAGGGAATTTCGGCTAATATCGCCGACCTTCGCGCAGACTTGGAAGCGCGGGACGCGCGGGACGCAAACCGCAGTGCCTCGCCCCTGAAGCCCGCGCAGGACGCCCTGGTACTGGACAACTCCGAGCACACGATCGACGAGGCCGTGATGCAGGTGATTGACTGGTGGCAGGCTCGCCAGCCGTTCGGCGCGTAAGTGCTGACGGCCGGTACATGGCCCACACGGCTCCCGCCGCGCCCTGACTGCGCACTGGCCGTGTGGTTCTTACAACCTCAACCCCGCGGTGTGATGCCGCACAACCTCCGCAGGCAGTCTTAGAAACGAAGGCAATGGTGCCGTCGGAAACCTGCATGCGGGCAAGGAACTACATGTCTGAATCTTTTGCCGCCCTTTTTGAAGAGTCGTTGACACGCACCGAAATGCGTCCCGGCGAAGTCATCACCGCTGAAGTCGTGCGCGTGGAGCACAACTTCGTCGTGGTGAACGCTGGCCTGAAGTCGGAAGCCTATGTGCCGATCGACGAATTCAAGAACGACCAGGGCGAGATCGAAGTCCAAGTGGGCGACTTCGTGTCCGTGGCCATCGGCTCCATCGAAAACGGCTACGGCGACACCATCCTGTCGCGCGACACCGCCAAGCGTCTGGCCTCCTGGCTGTCGCTGGAGAAGGCGCTGGAATCCGGCGAATTCGTGACCGGCACGACCTCCGGCAAGGTCAAGGGCGGCCTGACGGTGCTGGTCAACGGCATCCGCGCCTTCCTGCCCGGTTCGCTGATCGACACCCGTCCCGTCAAGGACCTGACTCCGTACGAAAACAAGACCCTGGAGTTCAAGGTCATCAAGCTGGACCGCAAGCGCAACAACGTGGTGCTGAGCCGCCGCGCCGTGGTGGAAGCCTCCATGGGCGAAGAGCGCGCCAAGCTGATGGAAACGCTGAAAGAAGGCGCCATCGTCAACGGCGTGGTCAAGAACATCACCGAATACGGTGCGTTCGTGGACCTGGGCGGCATCGACGGCCTGCTGCACATCACCGACATGGCATGGCGCCGCGTGCGCCACCCCTCCGAGGTGGTCACCGCCGGCCAGGAAATCACGGCCAAGATCCTCAAGTTCGACACCGAGAAGAACCGCGTCTCGCTGGGCCTCAAGCAAATGGGCGACGACCCGTGGCTGGGCGTATCGCGCCGCTACCCCTCGGGCACGCGCCTGTTCGGCAAGGTCACGAACATCGCCGACTACGGTGCGTTCGTCGAGCTGGAGCCCGGCATCGAAGGCCTGGTGCACGTCTCCGAAATGGACTGGACCAACAAGAACGTGGCTCCTTCCAAGCTCGTGTCGCTGGGTGACGAAGTCGAAGTCATGGTCCTGGAGATCGACGAAGACAAGCGCCGCATCAGCCTGGGCATGAAGCAGTGCAAAGCCAACCCCTGGCAAGAATTCGCGCAGGACACCAAGCGCGGCGACCGCGTCAAGGGCCCGATCAAGTCGATCACCGACTTCGGCGTGTTCGTGGGCCTGGCTGCCGGCATCGACGGCCTGGTGCACCTGTCCGACCTGTCCTGGAACGAGCCCGGCGAATCCGCCGTGCGCAACTACAAGAAGGGCCAGGAAGTCGAGGCGATCGTGCTGGCCGTGGACGTGGACCGCGAGCGTATCTCCCTGGGCATCAAGCAGCTCGACGGCGACCCGTTCACCACCTTCGTGACGGTGAACGACAAGGGCCAGACGGTGACCGGCAAGGTCAAGACCGTGGACGCCCGTGGCGCCGAGATCGATCTGGGCGAAGACATCGTGGGCTACCTGCGCGCTTCGGAAATCTCCCGCGACCGCGTGGAAGATGCCCGCAACGTGCTGAAGGAAGGCGACGAGGTCACGGCCGTGGTGGTGAACGTGGATCGCAAGACCCGCAACATCCAGCTGTCCATCAAGCAAAAGGACATGGTTGACCAGCAGGAAGCCATGGCGCACCTGTCGGCCCAGTCCGCGAAGGAAAACGCCGGTACCACCAGCCTGGGCGCCCTGCTGCGCGCCAAGCTGGACAACTCCGACAAGTAATCCGTCGCGGCCTGCCCTGCAGGCGCCGGTGTTCCGCCACCTGCGGGTGGCGGCACACCACACACAGCGGGCGCTCTGGTAGCGCCCGCTGTCACATCAACCTCTGCCCGAATGCCGTCCCATGACCCGATCTGACCTCGTCGAAGAACTGGCTGCCCGCTTTGGGCAGCTCACCCAGCGCGACGCCGAATACGCCGTCAAGACCATTCTGGACGCCGTGAGCGATGCACTGGTGCGCGGGCACCGCATCGAGATCCGCGGCTTTGGCAGCTTCTCGGTCAACCGCCGCCCCCCGCGCATGGGCCGCAATCCGCGCAGCGGCGAGGCGGTGCATATCCCCGAAAAGCGCGTTCCCCACTTCAAGCCCGGCAAGGCACTGCGCGAAACCGTGGACCAGCGCACCGCTGAACTGCAGGGCGTACAGGCGCAATAAAACCATAGCTGTTCACGCTTGCTGGGCAGGCGCTAGAGCCGTTTTTGGCTTGAGGCCAACGGATGGCCTGCCGCCCACCGCTCAGGCCGCTACGCTGCCCGTAGAATCTCGCCACCACTGGGGAGATGCATGAAATACCTCCTGTGGCTGCTCAAGGCAGCCATTTTTTTTACCCTGTTCGCGTTCGCGCTGAACAACCAGCAGGACGCCACGGTGTACTTTTTCTTCGGCACGCAGTGGACGGCACCGGCCGTACTGATCGTGCTGACGGCCTTCGCGCTTGGCGTGGCCGTGGGCGTGCTGGGCATGGTGCCGCGCTGGTGGCGCCACCGCAGCGCTGCGCGCCGCGCGCACCAGGCCTTGCCGCGCCCCGCCGCGCCCACCGCCGCATCTCCGGCGGCGGTCGACCCCGCCCTGCCGCAGCCACCCGTCCATGGAATTTGACCTGAGCTGGATCTTCCTGGGGCTGCCGCTGGCCTTCGGGCTGGGGTGGTTCGCCTCGCGTTTCGACCTGCGGCAGATGCGCGAGGAGAACCGCCGCGCACCCAAGGCTTACTTCAAGGGCCTGAACTACCTTCTCAACGAGCAGCAAGACCAGGCCATCGATGCCTTCATCGAGGCGGTGCAGAGCGACCCTGACACCACCGAACTGCACTTCGCCCTGGGCAACCTGTTTCGCCGCCGCGGCGAGTACAACCGCGCCGTGCGGGTGCACGAGCACCTGCTGTCGCGCGGCGACCTGAGCCGCGCCGACCGCGAGCGCGCACAGCATGCGCTGGCGCTGGACTTCCTCAAGGCAGGCCTGCTCGACCGCGCGGAAGACGCACTGCGCCGCCTGGAGGGCAGCGCCTTCGAGGGCCAGGCACGCATGGCCCTGCTGGCCATTTACGAGCGTTCGCGCGACTGGCCACAGGCGTCCGACATTGCACGGCGCATGCACGATGCGCAGCAGGGCGACTTCAGCACCCGGCTGGCGCACTACCTGTGCGAGCAGGCGCTGGCGCTGGCGGCCCATGGCGAACTGCCCGCCGCCCAGGCGCTGCTGGAGCAGGCCCTGGCCACGGCGCCCCAGGCGCCGCGCGCGCGCATCGAGCTGGCGCGGCTGCAGCAGCGCCAGGGCCAGCCCGAAGCGGCCTTCGACACCCTGCAAGCGCTCGCCCAGGCCGCACCCGCCGCGCTGCCGCTGGCCGCACCGCTGCTGGTGGAAACCGCCACCGCCACGGGACAAGCGCCGCTGGCCCAGGCGCTGCTGCAGCACCACTACGAGGACATGCCATCCCTGGATCTGCTGGAAGCCGTGGTGGCGCTGGAGGCTGCCAACGCGGACACTGCGGCCGTGGGGCGCGAATGGTACGTGCGCCACCTGGAGCGCGAGCCCTCCCTGGTCGCCGCGACGAAGTGGCTGGCAGGCGAGACGCTGACCCATGAGCAGTTCCACCCGCAAATCCAGCGCGCGCTGGAGCAAGCGGCAAAGCCGCTCACGCGCTACCGCTGCGCAGCCTGCGGGTTCGAGGCACGCCAGCACTTCTGGCAATGCCCGGGCTGCCAGACCTGGGACAGTTATCCAGCGCGTCGCGTCGAGGAGCTGTAGCCGTGCGCATGCCTGCGGCCCTGCGGCATGCGAGCGTAGCGCTCGTGCTGCTGCATGCCGCCGTCGCGCTGGCCGGCGTGGACGTGAACCGCGCACGCGAAGCGGACCTGGATGACGTCAGGGGCATCGGGCCGGCAATGTCGTCGCGCATCCTGGCAGAGCGGGCACGCGGGCCCTTTCAGGACTGGAGCGACCTGATCGCACGCGTGAAGGGCATCGGCCCCGCGGCCGCCGCCCGGCTGTCGGCGCAGGGGCTCACCGTCAATGGCGCCGCCTATCCAACCGTATCAACGCCCGCGGGCGCGCCTACAGCCTCCGGCGCGGGGGTTGGCGACAGCCCCTCCTCACGCTGACACACACCGGTAGCCGCGCGCCATAACGCGCTGGACGGCAGCGTAATCGCCGCCACTTGCTCGGGTTTTCATAGCACGCAGGAAGGGGCGACGCCCTAGAATCAGACGCTGATGCCTCTGACCCTCCTCATTCTTCTTCCCTTTGTGGGCAGCTTGCTGGCGGCCGTGCTGCCCGCGAATGCGCGCAATACCGAGTCCACGCTCGCGGGCCTGGTCGCGCTGTTTTGCACGGTGCAAACGGCGCTGTACTTCCCCCAGATCGCCGAAGCGGGCGTGTTGCGCGAGGAGATCACCTGGTTGCCTGCGCTGGGCCTGAACCTGGTCATCCGCATGGACGGGTTCGCCTGGATGTTCAGCATGCTGGTGTTCGGCATCGGCACGCTGGTGGTGCTATATGCGCGCTACTACATGTCGCCGGCGGACCCGGTGCCGCGCTTTTTCTCGTTCTTTCTGGCTTTCATGGGCGCCATGGCCGGCGTGGTGCTGTCGGGCAACATCATCCAGCTGGTGTTCTTCTGGGAACTCACCAGCCTGTTCTCGTTCCTGCTCATCGGCTATTGGCACCACCGCGAAGACGCCCGCCGGGGCGCGCGCATGGCCCTCACCGTGACGGGCGCGGGCGGACTGTGCATGCTGGCCGGCATGCTGGTGCTGGGCCACATCGTGGGCAGCTATGACCTGGACCGCGTGCTGGGCGCAGCCGAGCTGGTGCGCGACCACCCCATGTACCTCACGGCGCTGGTACTGGTGCTGCTGGGGGCGTTCACCAAGAGTGCGCAGTTTCCGTTCCACTTCTGGCTGCCCAACGCCATGGCTGCGCCCACGCCCGTGTCGTCGTACCTGCACTCGGCCACCATGGTGAAGGCGGGCGTCTTCCTGCTGGCACGGCTGTGGCCCGTCATGGGCGGCACCGAGCCGTGGTTCTGGCTGGTGGGCGGCGCGGGCCTGGCCACGCTGCTCATCGGCGGCTACGCGGCCATGTTTCAGAACGACCTCAAGGGCCTGCTGGCGTATTCCACGATCTCGCACCTGGGCCTGATCACGCTGCTGCTGGGCCTCAACAGCCCTCTGGCCGCCGTGGCCGCCGTGTTCCACATCATGAACCACGCCACGTTCAAGGCGTCGCTGTTCATGGCCGCAGGCATCATCGATCACGAAAGCGGCACGCGCGACATACGGCGCCTCTCGGGCCTGCGACGCATGATGCCCGTCACCGCCACGCTGGCTACGGTCGCCAGCGCCGCCATGGCGGGCGTGCCGCTGCTCAACGGCTTCCTGTCCAAGGAGATGTTCTTCGCGGAGACGGTGTTCTTCGACGCTGCGCCGGCCGTGGCCCAGATACTGCCGATCGCGGCCACCGTCGCGGGCATGTTCAGCGTGGCGTATTCGCTGCGCTTCATCGTCGATGTGTTCTGGGGCCCCCCCGCGACCGACCTGCCGCACGAGCCCCATGAGCCGCCGCACTGGATGCGCGTGCCGGTGGAGCTGCTGGTCTGCGCCTGCCTGGTGGTGGGCGTGCTGCCCGCGTGGTCGATCGGCCAGTACCTGAATGCCGCGGCGCTGCCGGTGGTGGGGGGCGAACTGCCGGCCTTCAGCCTGGCGGTCTGGCACGGCTTCAACACGCCCTTCATGATGAGCCTGGTGGCGCTGGTCGGCGGCAC
Source organism: Diaphorobacter sp. C33 (assembly GCF_030503915.1). NCBI lineage: Bacteria > Pseudomonadati > Pseudomonadota > Betaproteobacteria > Burkholderiales > Comamonadaceae > Diaphorobacter > Diaphorobacter sp. C33. The sequence continues at coordinate 677,646 of NZ_CP129980.1, read as the reverse complement.
CGCCCTGTACATGGTGTTGCGCTGGGAGCGCAAGCAAGGCCGCATCAACGCCGCCCCACTGATGCACCGCGTCAGCGGACGCGGCGTGTTCGAGGCAGTGCTGGTGCAGATCACGCGCTGGGGGCACAGCGGGCGGCGCCTGCTGTCCACGCACCGCCTGCAGTGGCAGATGCTGTGGCTGGTGCTCGTCACGCTCGTGGGCGCCGCCATGCCGCTGTACACACGTGGCTTGCAGCTGGGAGACCGGGGCACGCTGCCGCTGTCGCCCGCTTTCGTGCTGATCTGGGCGTTGGGCATGGTCTGCGCCGTGGCCTCGGCCTGGCAGGCCAAGTACCACCGCCTGGCCGCACTGACCCTCATGGGCGGTGCAGGTCTGTGCGTCTGCATCACCTTCCTGTGGTTCTCTGCGCCGGACCTCGCACTCACCCAGCTGGCCGTGGAACTGGTCACCACCATCCTGATCCTGCTGGGCCTGCGCTGGCTGCCCAAGCGCGACGAAAGCCTGCCCGCCTCGCCCGCCAGCGCCGCGCTGGCGCGCACGCGGCGTGTGCGCGACCTGCTGCTGGCCGTCGCCGCGGGCAGCGGCATGGCGTGGCTGGCATTTGCCATGATGAGCCGGCCCTTCGCGCAGAGCACCTCCACGTTCTTCCTGGAGCGCGCCCTCACCGAAGGCGGCGGCACCAACGTGGTCAACGTCATGCTGGTGGACTTCCGCGGGTTCGACACCTTCGGCGAGATCGTGGTGCTGGGCATCGTGGCGCTCACGGTGTATGCGCTGCTGCGGCGCTTTCGCCCCGCGGTGGAGACCATGGACCTGCCCGAGCAGCAGCGCTACCTGCCGGCCGATCTACAGACCGACCTGCTGAACCCGCGCAACGCCACCGACACGGCCATCGGTTACCTGATGGTGCCCGCGGTGCTGGTGCGGCTGCTGCTGCCGTTCTCGGCCCTGGTGGCCTTCTACCTCTTCATGCGCGGGCACAACCAGCCGGGCGGCGGCTTCGTGGCGGGGCTGGTGTTCTCGGTGGGGCTGGTGCTGCAGTACATCATTTCGGGCACGTCGTGGGTCGAGGCGCACCTGCCCCTGTATCCGCGGCGCTGGATCGCCTCCGGCCTGCTGCTGGCGCTGGGCACCGGCCTGGGCGCCGTGGCGCTGGGTTATCCGTTCCTTACCAGCCACACCGCGCACCTGCACCTGCCGCTGATCGGGGACCTCCACGTGGCCAGCGCCATGTTCTTCGACATGGGCGTCTTCGCGCTCGTCGTCGGCTCCACGCTGCTCATCCTTACGGCCATCGCCCACCAGTCGGTGCGCAGCCACCGTTACCACGCCCGTCTCATGGAAGAAGAACAACAAGCGGCTAGCGAGCAAGCAGCCGTCCCGGCCACACAAGGAGCCGTCTGATGGAAATCGTGCTGGCTCTGTCCATCGGCGTGCTCACGGGCTCGGGCGTCTGGCTGCTGCTGCGCCCCCGCACCTTCCAGGTCATCATGGGCCTGTCGCTGCTGTCGTATGCCGTGAACCTGTTCATCTTCAGCATGGGTCGCCTGGGCCTGGCCGTGGACAAGGAGCCCGTGCTCGTGCCCGGCGTGCCGCAGGATCTGCAGCATTACGCCGACCCCATGCCCCAGGCGCTGGTGCTCACCGCCATCGTGATCGGCTTTGCCATGACCGCACTGTTCCTCGTCGTGCTACTGGCTTCGCGGGGCATGTCGGGCACCGACCACGTGGACGGCTCGCACTCGCGTGAAACGCAGGAGATGCCATGAGCCGCATCGCGGAGCTGACCTCCCTGCTCATGCCGCACCTGATGCTGGCGCCCATCGGGCTGCCGATGCTCACGGCCGCTTTGCTGCTCACCATGAAGGAAGAGCAGCAGCGCCTGAAGCTGGGCCTGAACATCCTGTCCACCCTGCTCGGGCTGCTGGTGGCCGTGGCGCTGCTGCTGTGGTCGCACGAATCCGGAGCGCCCGCAACCATGGGTGTGTACCTGCCGGGCAACTGGCCGGCGCCGTTCGGCATCGTGCTGGTGCTGGACCGGCTCTCGGCCATGATGCTGCTGCTGACGGGCTTCGTGGCGCTGTGCTCCATCGTGTTCGCCGGTGCGCGCTGGCACCGCGCCGGCGTGCACTACCACACGCTGTTCCAGTTGCAGCTCATGGGGCTGGGGGGCGCCTTCCTCACGGGCGACCTGTTCAACCTGTTCGTCTTCTTCGAGATCCTGCTGGCAGCCTCGTACGGCCTGCTGCTGCACGGCGCCGGCCGCACGCGCGTGCAGGCCGGCCTCCACTACATTGCCATCAACCTGGCGGCGTCCTCGCTGTTCCTGATCGGCGCGTCCATGCTCTACGGCATCACCGGCACGCTCAACATGGCCGACCTGGCGCAGGCCATCCCGCAGGTGTCGGCCGCCGACCGGGGGTTGTTGCACTCGGCGGCCGCCATCCTGGCCACGGCGTTTCTCATCAAGGCGGCCGTGTGGCCCCTGAACTTCTGGCTGGTGCCGGCCTACAGCGCGGCCACGGCGCCCGTGGGTGCGCTGTTCGCCCTGATGACCAAGGTGGGCATCTACACGCTGCTGCGCCTGTGGACGCTGATGTTCAGCAGCGAGGCCGGTCCCTCCTCCCTGTTCGGCAGCCTGTGGCTGATCGGCGGCGGTATGGTCACCATGGCATTCGGCGCCATCGGCATGATGGCCTCGCAGCGCCTCACCCACCTGGCGGGTCATGCGGCCGTGCTGTCGTCGGGCACGCTACTGGCGGCGGCAGGCTTCGGGCAGAACGCGCTCACCGCCGGGCTGCTGTACTACCTGCCCAGCTCCACGCTGGCCGTGAGCGCGCTGTTCCTGCTGGCCGACCTGATCGACCGCTGGCGCAACGATGGCGCGTCGCTGGCGCCTTACGAACTGGACGACGTGGCGCCCTTCCTCACCCCCGAGCTAATGCCCACCACCGGCCTGAACCTGGACGAGGACGAGGAAGTGCTGGTCGGCCGCGTCATCCCCGCCGCGGCCGCGTTTCTGGGTCTGGCCTACATGGCCTGTACGCTGGTGATTGCGGGCCTACCGCCGCTGTCCGGCTTCATCGGCAAGTTCGCGATGCTGACGGCGCTGATAAACCCGCTGGGGCTCGGCTCCTCGGCCGGCACCCAGCCCGGCCTGCCGGGCTGGACGTTGATCGCGCTGATGATCGCCACGGGTCTGCTGGCGCTGCTGGCGCTCACGCGCTCGGGCATACGCCACTTCTGGGCCGCGCACGACCGCCCCACGCCCCAGTTGCGCGTGATGGAGGGGCTGCCCATCGCCATACTGCTGGGGGCCTGCGTGGCGCTCACCCTGCAGGCCAACGGCGTGATGCGTTTCACCGAGGCAACGGCCAACGGGCTGCATGCGCCGGGCACGTATGTACGCGCCGTGATGACGGCCGCCCCCATTCCCGGCCCCACCACGACGCCGACGCCTGAGCGCGCGGAAAGCTCTGCCACCACGAAGGCCGCACCATGATGAAGAAGCTGCTGCCCGCCCCGCTGGTCTCCCTGGGTTTGTTCGTGATGTGGCTGCTGCTCAACCACACCACCAGCATCGGCCACGTCCTGCTGGCACTGGTACTCGCATGGGGCCTGCCGGTGCTGTTCAGCGAATTGCGCCCGCAGAAGGTGCGCGTGCGCCACCTCGGCACGATCATCCGGCTGTGCTTCACGGTGATGGTGGACACCACGCGATCCAACCTTGCCGTGCTGCGCTTTCTGCTGCTGCCGTCGCAGCGCCGCCACCCGCCGGACTTCGTCAAGATTCCGCTGGAGCTGCGCGACCCCAACGCCCTCGCCGTACTGGCCATGATCGTGTGCATCACCCCTGGCACCTCCTGGGCCGAGCTGTCGCTGGACCGCAGTCTGCTGATGCTGCATGTGCTGGAGGTGGACGATGCGCAGGCCATCATCGACCACGTCAAGGCGAGCTACGAGCGCCCGCTGATGGAGATTTTCGAATGACCGGTTCCGTACTGTCCTGGGCGCTGCCCATCGCCATGTTCCTGCTGGCCGCGGCCATGGTGCTGTGCCTGGTGCGCCTGCTCAAGGGCCCCGCCGCGCAGGACCGCGTGCTGGCGCTGGACTGCATGTACCTCAACGGCATGCTGCTCATGCTGGTACTGGGCATCTACTACGGCAGCACCAACTACTTCGAGGCCGCCATGTTGATCGCACTGCTGGGCTTCGTCAGCTCCACGGCCATGGCCAAGTTCCTCTTGCGCGGCGAGGTGATCGAATGAGCGACGCACTGCCGCTGTGGCTGGACATCGTGCTGTCCGCGCTGGTGCTGTGCGGCGCGACCATCGCGTTCATGGGGTCACTGGGGCTTCTGCGCCTGGCCACCTACTTCGAGCGCGTGCACGCACCCTCCATCATCGCCACGATGGGCTGCTGGTGCATCATGCATGCCACGCTGGTGTACTTCTCCGTGACGGGCAACGGCCTGGCGCTGCATGCGCTGCTGATTGCCCTGTTCATCGCCATCACCGTGCCCGTGACCAACATCTTCCTGATGCGCGCCGCGCTGTTTCGCGCGCGCCGCGCGGGCGAGAAGGTGCCGCCCAGCCTCAGCCGCGTGGCGGACAGCAGCACGCTCGACTCGTGATTTGCTATTGAAAATATAGCTACTAGCGCTTGACCAGCAAGCGCTAGAGCCTTATTTCACTCAAACCCACTCAGCGTCCACCAAAGCCACCACCGCCCGGCGTTTGGATCTCGAACACATCCCCCGCTTCCATTTGCGCCTGCCCGATGTGCTGCAGCGGCTCCGCCCGGCCGTCCGCACGCACGACGCGGTTGACGCCGGGCATGCCCGGCTGCCCGCACGCCATGCCGAAGGCGCCGTGCACCCGGCCGTTGGACAGAATGCTCGCGGTCATGGGCTCCAGGAAGCGGATGCGGCGCACGCCGCCGTCACCGCCCTTCCAGCGGCCGCCGCCGCCCGAACCGGCGCGGATGGCGTAACTCTCCAGCCGCACGGGGAAACGGAATTCCAGCACCTCCGGATCGGTCAGGCGTGAATTGGTCATGTGCGTCTGCACCACGCTCGTGCCATCAAAGCCCCCCACCAGCGCGCCCGCATCGTCGAACTGGCCGCCCGCCCCGCTGCCACCCGAGATGGTCTCGTAATACTGGTAGCGCGCGTTGCCGAAGGTGAAGTTGTTCATCGTGCATTGGCTGGCCGCCGACACGCCCAAGGCGCCCAGCAGCGCGTTGGTGATGCAGCTGGAGGTCTCCACGTTGCCCGCCACCACCGATGCCGGCGGGTTGGGGTTGAGCATGGAGCCCGGCGGAATGATGACCTGCAGGGGCTTGAGACACCCGGCGTTGAGCGGAATGTCGTCCTCCACCAGCGAGCGGAAGACGTAGAGCACCGCGGCCATGCACACCGCCGTGGGCGCATTGAAGTTGTTGGACTGCTGCACACTGGTGCCGGTGAAGTCGATCACCGCACTGCGCGTGGCCGCGTCGATGCGCACGGCCACGGTGATCTGCGCGCCGTTGTCCAGCGGCAGGGTGAAATGCCCGTCCTGCACGCGCGCGGCCAACCGCGTGATGGCGCGGCGCACGGACTCCTCGGCGTTGTCCTGCACATGCTGCATATAGGCCTGCACCACGCTCAGGCCGAAGTGCTCCACCATGCGGCGCAGCTCCTGCACGCCCTTCTCGTTGGCGGCGATCTGCGCCTTCAGGTCGGCCAGGTTCTGCTGCGGGTTGCGGCTGGGGTACTCGCCACTCTCCAGCAGCGCAATCATCTCGGCCTCGCGCAGCACGCCGGCATCCACCAGCTTCACGTTGTCGATCTGCACGCCCTCTTCCTCGATGCGTGTGGAAAACGGCGGCATCGACCCGGGCGTGGTGCCCCCCACGTCCGCATGGTGTCCGCGGCTGCCGACATAGAAGGTGGGCTCGGCCGCTTCACCGTGGTCGTCGCCGATGTAGACGGGCGTGATCACGGTGATGTCCGGCAGGTGCGTGCCGCCATGGTAGGGGTCGTTCAGCACGAACACGTCGCCGCGCCGCATGTGGCCGCGGTTGCGTGCGATCACGGTGCGGATGCTCTCGCCCATGGATCCCAGGTGTACCGGCATATGCGGCGCGTTGGCAATCAGTTGGCCCTCGGCGTCGAACAGCGCGCAGCTGAAGTCCAGCCGCTCCTTGATATTCACCGAGTACGCGGTGTTCTGCAGCTGCAGCCCCATCTGCTCGGCAATGTTCATGAACAGGTTGTTGAACACTTCCAGCAGCACGGGGTCCACCTGCGTGCCCGCGGCGTGGCGCTGGGCGCGCGGCAGGTGGCGGTGGAGCACCAGATGGTCCAGGGACGTGAGCCGTGCCTGCCAGCCCGGCTCTACCACCGTGGTAGCGTTCTTCTCGGCAATGATGGCCGGGCCCTGCAGCAGGTCGCCGGGGCGCATGTCTTCGCGCACCACCAGCGCGGCGTCGTGCCAGGCCGGCGTGCCGTCCGTGCCCACGGTGAACATGCGCACGGTGTCGCGCCGCGGCACTTCGCGCTCGGGCTGCAGATCCTGCGCATGCTCGACCGGCGCATCGCCCGCCACCACGGCTTCCACCGACACCGCCTCCACCATCAGTGCCTTGCCCTGCATGAGGAAGGCAAACCGCTGGCGGTACGCGGCCTCGAAGCCCCGCGTGATCGCCTGCAGGTCGCCAAAGGGCACGGCCAGCGCCGAATCGGTGCCCTCGTAACGCACATGCACTCGCCGACGCACCACGATGTCGCCGCCTGAGAGGCGCTCTTGCGCCATCTCGGCCTCGGCGGCCTCGGCCAGTGCATCCAGCGTGGCGGTGATGCCGGGCAGCGCCTCTGGTGTGAGGCGTGCCTCTACCGCCTTCTCGCGCATCACGTTCTGGTCCGCCAGCCCCATGCCGTAGGCCGACAGCACGCCCGCCAGCGGATGCACCAGCACCTGCTGCATGCCCAGCGCATCGGCCACCAGGCAGGCGTGCTGGCCGCCCGCGCCGCCAAAGCACTGCAACGTGTAGCGCGTGACGTCATAGCCGCGCGCCACGGAGATCTTCTTGATGGCGTTGGCCATCTGCTGCACCGCGATCTGGATGAAGCCATGTGCGCAGGCCTCGGGCGTCAGCGCGGCTGCGCCATCTGCCGCTCCTGCGGTCTGGCCCGCCAGCGCCGCAAAACGCTCGCGCACCACGACCGCGTCCAGCGGCTCGTCGGCGCCATGGCCGAACACACGCGGGAAGTACGCGGGCTGGATCTTGCCCACCATCACGTTGGCATCGGTCACGGCCAGCGGGCCGCCGCGGCGGTAACTGGCGGGACCGGGGTTGGCGCCGGCGCTTTGGGGACCTACGCGGAAACGGGCGCCGTCGAACTCCAGGATGGAACCGCCGCCCGCGGCCACCGTGTGAATGCTCATCATGGGCGCACGCATGCGCACGCCCGCCACCTGGGTCTCGAACTCGCGCTCGAACTCACCCGCAAAATGGCTCACGTCGGTGGACGTGCCGCCCATGTCGAAACCGATCACGCGCACCGGCGGCTGCGTGGCGGCCGCACCGGCCCCTGGCGCTGCCTCGGCCTGCGCCGCAATCTGCGCCGTGCGCGCCATGCCCACGATGCCGCCGGCCGGCCCGGAGAGGATGGCGTCCTTGCCCTGGAAGCGGTGCGCATCCGTGAGCCCGCCCGAGGACTGCATGAAATACAGCGGCACGCCCGGCATCTCGGCCTCCACCTGCTGCACGTAGCGCCGCAGGATGGGCGACAGATACGCGTCCACCACGGTGGTGTCGCCCCGGCTCACGAACTTCATCAGCGGGCTGGTGCCGTGCGAAGTGCTGACCTGCGTGAACCCGGCAGCCAGCGCCAGGCGGGCGGCTGCTTCCTCATGCGCGGGATAGCGGTAGCCGTGCATGAACACGATGGCCACGCTGCGCAAGCCGGCGTCATAAGCGGCCCACAGGCGTTCCTTCAGGTGGTCTTCCTCCAGCGGCTGTACCACCTCGCCGTGCGCGCCCATGCGCTCCTGTGCCTCGATCACGCGGCTGTACAGCAGTTGCGGCAGCACGATGTGCCGGTCGAAGATGCGCGGGCGGTTCTGGTAGGCGATGCGCAGCGCGTCCTTGAAGCCACGCGTGGTAACCAGCAGCGTGGGTTCCCCCTTGCGCTCCAACAGCGCGTTGGTGGCCACGGTGGTGCCCATCTTCACGCACTCCACCAATTCAGGCGTCACGGCCTCGCCCGGCGCCAGCCCCAGCAGGTGGCGGATGCCCGCCACCGCCGCATCGCGGTACTGCTCGGGGTTTTCGGAGAGCAGCTTGTGCGTGACCAGGCTGCCGTCGGGGCGCCGGCCCACGATATCGGTGAACGTACCCCCCCGATCCACCCAGAACTGCCAGAGTTTCTTTGCCATACCCGTTTCCTTTGTGTGCCGCGTGCGAAACATTGCGGAGAAAGAACCCACAATTTACCGATAATTTATCTGCAAGCCTGCATGATCCATACCGGATATTCACCACCCCGCCCACGCATATGACCCAACCGCCCGCCGCCGCAGGTTCCCGGCTGCTTGACCTGCCACTGGAGCGCACGCTGCACACCTGGGTACAGCGCTTTGGCGAGCCGCGCTGGCGCGGCTGCCACGTGGAAGGCTGGGTGTTCGAAAGCCAGGCCGCGCGCCTTGCTGCAGCGCAGCAGCTGGCAGCCGCAGGCGTGCATGCCCGCTTTCACAGTGCCTACAAGCCGCTGGTACAGCATTTCATGGACCACGTGGATTGCACCCAGGTGGTGCAGGCCCGCGTGCGCTATCCGCTGGCGGCGCACGGGCCTGCACAGCGCTTTCGGTTGGAGGCCTATCCGCTCGCAGCCCTGCTGGGGGGCGGCATCTTGCACCTGGAGCCCCACGACGACGCCAGTGGCGGCTACCACGTGGAACTGGAGCTGCGCGACGGCACCCGCACCGTGCAGCACGTGCACGCACCCAACCGCGTACACACCGACATGACGGGCGCCACGGTGCTCTCGCCCACCGGCTGGCTGCGCGTGGGCACACAGGAAGGCGCTGCCGACCTGATCGACACCGCCGTATGCACCGACTACGAGCAGGCCTTCGCCACGGCGGTGCAGGCGGTGCGCGGTCACGCGTGGCCGGACCATGAGCCGTACTTCGACCGCCTACTGCTGCGCGTGGACCTGCCGGGCTACGAGCAGCCCGTGGGCGCCACCGGCGAGACCATAAGCACCCTGGAGGCGCTGCACGAGGACCTGTACTTCACGCTGCTGGAGTTCTTCCAACAGCACAGCGGCCGCCCCGTGGGCGACCGCCGGTTGCAGCCCGGGCAGATCGTGCCCGACGTGCGCGCGGGCGACGGCGCTCCGCACGTACAGGTGGACCTGCTGCCCTTCGCGGCGTGCGCCGACGACCTGCCAGCCCACCCAACGGCCCACGCCCCGGACAGTTTGGCGACGCTGGCCGAGTCCCCTGCCCCTGCTCGCATCACCCAGACCCTGCACGCCTGGCCCGCGCAACGTTTCAGTGCCCGGTCACGCCAGGGACGCACCGTATGGGGGCAGTACCACGCGGGCACGCAGGCACCGGTGTTCATCAGTGCGGGCCAGCATGCCAACGAGACATCGGGCATCGTGGGCGCGTTGCGCACCGCCGAAGTGCTGCAGGCGCAACCCGGCGCGCACTTCGCGCTGATCGCGCTGGAGAACCCCGACGGCTACGCTCTGCACCGCGCGCTGTGCGCCCGCCACCCGGGCCACATGCACCATGCCGCGCGCTACACCGCGCTGGGCGACGATGTGGAATACCGCGACCACGCGCCGCTTTACGAGCGCGAGGCCCGTCAGACCGCGCTGGCGCTGTCGGGCGCGCAACTGCATGTGAACCTGCATGGCTACCCCGCGCATGAGTGGACGCGACCGCTGTCGGGCTATGTGCCGCGTGGATTCGAGCAGTGGATGCTGCCCAAGGGGTTCTTCCTCATCCTGCGCTACCACGCCGGCTGGCAGCAGCCCGCGCGTGCGCTGCTGGAGGCCGTGTGCGCGCGCCTGCGGCAGGTGCCGGGGTTGGCGGATTTCAACGCACGCCAGCGAGCCCTCTACGAGCACCACGCAGGCCCGCTGCCCTTCGAGGTGCTGGATGGCATCGCCTGCATGCAGTCGCAGACGTCGCACGATGCGCCGGTGACGCTGATCACCGAGTTCCCCGACGAGACGGTGCACGGCGACGCCTTCCGCTTTGCGCACACGGTGCAGATGCATACCGCCCTGGCCGCCGTGCAGGCCTGGCAAGACATTGCCACGCATCTGCCATCACCCGTCGGCACTTCAAGCCAAACAGGCCTCTAGCGCTTTACCGACAAGCGCTAACAGCTATTAAATATATAGCACGTCTCACATGGACGCCGCGGCACGGGCCGCCTGGTCGTACATGCCGGACAGCACGCGCAGCAGGCGCGCCAGCTCGCCAATGTCGCGGTTCAGGCCGTCGTCGGCATTCAGCGCATCGATCAGGCAGCTCTCGCGGATCTCACGGTAGCGCTGCACATGGGCGCGGCCCGCCTCGGTGGCGGCGTAGGTCACGTCCTTGCCGTTCTTGCTGGAGGCCACCACGCCCAGCGCCAGCAGCTTCTTGAGCGAGTAGTTCACCACGTGCGTGTCTTCCACGTTCATGATGAAGCAGATGTCGGCCAGCCGCTTGTCGCGTGCGCGGTGCGTCACATGATGCAGCACCACCACGTCCAGCGGCGTGAGGTCGCGCAGACCGGCCGCGGCCATGCAGTGCACCACCCAGCGGTGGAACGCATTGCCCGCGACGATGAGGCCGAACTCGAACTCGCTCATCTCCGCACTGCGGTCCGACACCAGATGCGCGGACGACACGATGGGCCCGCGCGCCTTGGCGGCCTTGCCCACCTTGGCAGTGGCAGCGGGGGCCGGGGACTTGGGTCTGGCGGCTGCGGTCATGGTTTCACTCCGAGGACTGCGCCAAAAGCGACAGACGGCATTGGCATGGGATGTGCATGTCGATTGATTGTAGGGAGCAGCCCGATGATTTGCCGGCAATTTATCGACATTCAGGTGAATCACCTAGGCCGTTTCCCTGTGGCCCCCGCTACAGTGAACGCGCTGAGCCCCCTCTCTTCTCAACCCTTGCGGAGACCCCCGAGATGAAGCGTCGAAACCTTGCCGCCGTTGCACTGGCTGCCCTCACCGGCCTGTGCGCCCCCGCCCTGCATGCCCAGACCAAGTGGGACCTGGCCGCCGCCTACCCGGCCACCAATTTCCACACGGAGAACCTGGCGCAGTTCATCAGCGACGTGGACAAGGGGTCAGGAGGCAAGCTCAAGATCACGCTGCATGCCAACGCCGCACTGTTCAAGGCGCCCGAGATCAAGCGCGCCGTGCAGGGCGCGCAGGCGCAGCTCGGCGAGATCCTGCTCGCCAACTTCCAGAACGAATGGCAGATCTTCGGCGTGGACGGCCTGCCCTTCCTGGCCGACAGCTACGACGCGTCGATGAAGCTGTACAAGGCGCAAAAGCCCTTCCTGGAGAAGAAGCTGGCCGAGCAAGGCATGGTGCTACTGTACGCCGTGGCCTGGCCGCCACAGGGCATCTACACCAAGAAGCCCGTGAACAACGCCGCCGACCTGAAGGGCATCAAGTGGCGCGCCTACAGCCCCGCCACCGCGCGCATCGCCGAGCTGGTGGGCGCGCAGCCGGTGACGGTGCAGGCCGCCGAGTTCTCGCAAGCGCTCGCCACCGGCGTGGTGGAGTCCACCATGACCTCGGGCGCGACGGGCGTGGACAGCAAGCTCTACGAGCACCTCAAGTATTACTACGACACCCAGGCCTGGCTGCCCAAGAACGCGCTCATCATGAACAAGAAGGCGTTCGATGCGCTGGACAAGCCCGTGCAGGAAGCCGTGCTCAAGGCCGCCGCCGACGCGGAGACCCGCGGCTGGGCCGCCAGCCGCCGCGTGAACGAGGACACGTTGGCCAAGCTCAAGGCCGAGGGCATGCAGGTAGTGCCGCCCAGCAGCCAGCTGAAGGCAGACATGGCCAAGGTGGGCGACACCATGCTCAAGGAATGGCTGGACAAGGCCGGACCCGACGGCAAGGCGCTGATCGACGCCTACCGCAAGTAACACCTCCCCGCCCAGAGCCTCCACGCGCCAGACCACGATGCGACGCCTGTTGAACTTCCTCTATGACGGCGCCGCCGCGCTGGCGGCGCTGTGCATGGTGGCGCTTCTGTGCGCCGTGCTGCTGTCCATCGTGAGCCGGCAGCTCAGCTTCCATGTACCGGGCATCGACGCCTATGCGGGCTATCTCATGGCGGCTGCGGGTTTTCTGGCGCTGGCGCATACCCTCAAGCGCGGCGAGCACATCCGCGTGACGCTGGTGCTGAGCGCCCTCAAGGGGCGCACGCACCAGGCGCTGGAGCTGTTCGCGCTGGCCCTGGGCACGCTGCTGGCCGTGCTGTTCGCGTACTACAGCGTGCGGCTGGCCTGGCAGTCGCATGCGTTCAACGACATCTCCACCAGCAGCGACGCCACGCCGCTGTGGCTGCCGCAGCTGTCCATGGGCGTAGGCGCGATGGTGATGGCGATAGCCTTCGTGGACGAGCTGGTGCTGCAGCTCCTGGGCCGGCGCGCGGGTGCCACGCCGGGCGAAGCCCTGCGCAACGAATGACCGGAAGACGCCTTCATGAGTGACCTTGCCATCACCGGCCTGTTGATCCTGTCGCTGTTCCTGATCCTGGGCAGCGGCGTGTGGATCGGGCTCACGCTCTCGGGCGTGGCCTGGATCGGCATGCAATTGTTTTCCTCGCGCCCCGCGGGCGACGCCATGGCGGTGACCATCTGGGGCTCCTCGTCGAGCTGGACGCTCACCGCCCTGCCCCTCTTCATCTGGATGGGCGAGATCCTGTTTCGCACGCGGCTGTCGCAAGACATGTTCAAGGGCCTGGCCCCGTGGGTGCAGGGCCTGCCCGGGCGGCTGCTGCACACCAACGTGGTGGGCTGCACCATCTTTGCCGCCGTGTCGGGGTCCAGCGCCGCCACCTGCGCCACCATCGGCAAGATGACGCTGCCCGAGCTCACGCGCCGCGGCTACCCCGAGAAGATGGTCATCGGCACGCTGGCCGGCGCCAGCACGCTGGGCCTGCTGATCCCGCCCTCGATCATTATGATCGTCTACGGCGTGACGGCCGAGGTATCGATCTCCAAGCTGTTCATTGCCGGCGTGCTGCCCGGGGTGCTGCTGGCCGCGCTGTTCTCGGGCTACATCATGTTCTGGGCATTGCGCCACCCCGACCAGGTCCCAGCGGCCGATCGGCAGATGGGCCTGCTGGACAAGCTGCGCGAATCGCGCGCGCTGATTCCCGTGGTGCTGCTCATCGCCGCGGTGCTGGGCTCCATCTACACGGGCATCGCCACCGCCACCGAAGCCGCGGCCGTGGGCGTGGTGGGCTCGCTGGTGCTGTCCGCGGCGCAGGGGTCGCTGAACTGGGCGAGCTTTCGCGACGCGCTCATGGGCGCCACGCGGCTGTACTGCATGATCGCGCTGATCCTCGCGGGCGCGGCCTTCCTCACGCTGGCCATGGGCTACATCGGCCTGCCACGGCACCTGGCGGAATGGATCTCTTCGCTGGGGCTGAGCCAGGCGCAACTGGTGGTGGCGCTGGCCGTGTTCTACATCGTGCTGGGCTGCTTCCTGGACGGCATCTCCATGGTGGTGCTCACCATGGGCGTGCTGATGCCCACGGTGAACGCAGCGGGCATCGACCCCATCTGGTTCGGCATCTTCGTCGTGCTGGTGGTGGAGATGGCGCAGATCACCCCACCCGTGGGCTTCAACCTGTTCGTGCTGCAGGGCATGACGGGCAAGCAGCTACCGTGGATCGCCCGCGTGGCCGCTCCCATGTTCCTGCTGATGTGCGCGGCCGTCACGCTGATCTATGTGTTTCCGGGCATCGTGACCTGGCTCCCGCAGCAAATGACGGCGCGCTGACGAGGCCGCCGCCGCTCGGCAGCGCCTCCCTACAATGCGCCGATGTTCCACGTTCTTGCCATCTGCGCCGGTGCCTGCGCCGGCGCGCTTGCGCGCTGGCGGCTGGGCCTGTGGCTCAACACGCAGGGCGCGCTGCTGCCCTGGGGCACGCTCGCGGCCAACCTCATCGGCGGCTACCTCATCGGCCTGTGCCTGGCGCTGTTCCAGGCACTGCCGCAGTTGGACCCGGTCTGGCGCGCGCTGCTCATCACGGGCTTTTTGGGGGCGCTGACCACCTTCTCCACCTTCTCGGCCGAAGTGGTCGGGCTGCTGCAGCAGCAGCGCCTGGCGCAGGCCCTGGGCCTGTGTGCGCTGCATGTGGCCGGCTCGCTGTGCATGACCTGGGCCGGGCTGCACAGCCTGCCCTGGCTGTGGGCGGGCGCGCGGCAAGGCGTTTGATCACTATTAATTTAATAGCTGTTAGCGCTTGATACATAAGCGCTACAGGCCATTTTCATTAAAATCCCCTCGCTACACTGCGCACCCCGGCGACTGCCCCACAGACAGCCGCCTCCACTGAAAAATCATCCATGCAAGCCAATACCGATCTTCAAGACAGCCGCCTGGCGCATGCCTGGGCCGAGCTGCACAACTACGCCGTTGCCGGCAATCCACTGCACGCCGACGCCTACCGCCTCGCCTTCGCCGACCCCGAGTTCATGCTGCGCCGCGAGACGCGCGGCATCCGTTTTCAACTGGAACTGCTGAAGCCCGACCTGGGCCAGACGGCGCAGGGCATCGAGCACACCGTCGTGGTGTACGGCAGCGCACGCTTCATCTCGCCCGAAGCGGCCGAGCAGCAACTGGCCGATGCACGCGCCAGCGGCGATACCGAGCGCATTGCGCGCGCCGAGCGTGCGGTGAAGAACGCCTATTACTACGACCAGGCCCGCCAGTTCGCGCGCCTGGTGGCCGAGTACAGCGAGAGCCGCCCGCCCGCCGAGCGCCTGTACATCTGCACCGGCGGCGGCCCGGGCATCATGGAGGCGGCCAACCGCGGCGCGCACGACGCAGGGGCGCTCAACGTGGGCCTCAACATCTCGTTGCCGCACGAGCAAAGCGGCAACCGCTTCATCTCGCCCTCGCTGTCGTTCAAGTTCCACTATTTCGCGCTGCGCAAAATGCATTTCATGATGCGCGCCAAGGCCCTGGTGCTGTTCCCTGGCGGCTTCGGCACGCTGGACGAACTGTTCGAGGTGCTCACGCTGGTGCAGACCGGCAAGGCCAAGCCCGTGCCCATCGTGCTGTTCGGCGTGGCCTTCTGGAAGAAGCTGATCAACTTCGAGGCGCTCGTGGAGCAAGGCACGATCTCGCCCGAGGACCTCCAGCTGTTCCACTACACCGACGACCCAGCCGAGGCCTGGAGCATCATCCGCACGTTCTACGAACTCTGACCGCGCACCAGCGGCGCGGCGCCCCGTGCGGACCGCCTTGACAGTCCAGGCCTGTCAGGGATGCGGCGGAGGGGCCGGCGCCTCGCCGCGCAACCGCCAGGCCACGCGCGCACCCAGCCCCACAGTGGCGCCCACGGCCCAGAACAGGCCACTCAGCCCTACCAGCGCGCTCGCGGTGCCAAACAGCAGCGGCATCACCACGCTGGAGCCGTTGATCGCCATCAGCCGCAGACCCAGCGCCTCGCCATGGCGGTGCGCGGGCGTGAGTTGGTGCAGCATGCTCATGATCATGGGCTGCACCGAGCCCAGCGCGAACCCCAGCAGCACCGAGCACGCTCCCAGCGTCACGGCCGTCGGCAGCAGCGGATAGACCGCGAACAGCAGTGCCGTCGCCACCATGGCGCCGGTGACCACGGTGGATTCGCGCAGCCGGTCGGCCACCAGCGGCATGAGCACGCGGATCACCGCGGCGGCAATCGCAAACGCGCCGAGGATGGAGCCGATCACCGAGGCCGACAGCCCCCGCTCATGCCCCAGCAGCGGCACCACGAAGGTGTGCACGTCCCAGCACGACGACAGCAGCCAGTTCACGATGAGCAGCCGCCGAAAGCCGGGCTCGGCCAGCAGGTCCCAGGCCCGCGCGCGCGTGCCGTCCTCCGCGGCCACCACTGGCGGCATCTCCTGCGTGCCGCGCACCCAGAACCAGGTGGCCAACGGCAATACCGCCATGAGCGCGAAGGCCGCGCGAAAGCCCGTGGTCGCGCCCGCCTGCGCACCCGCGTGATCGATCAGCAGCCCCGCGCAGAACGGGCCCAGGAAGTTGGACACCGCCGGCCCGATGGCCAGCCAGCTGAAGACCTGGCGCAGTTGCGTGCCGCCGTGCGCGGCGCGGCCCACGTGGCGTTGCAAGGCGATCGTGGCAGCCCCCGTGGCGCCACCGGTGAGCAGTGCCGCAGCGCACAGCACCGCAAACGTCGGCCACACCAGCGCCGCGCCGGCACCCAGGACGGCCGCGACGACCGCGTGGCGCACCGGGCGCTTGAGCCCATGGCGGTCGGCATAGCGCCCCGCGGGCAGCGCCAGGAACACCTGCGTGAGCGCGAACAGCGCCAGCAGCACGCCCACGGCCGCCGCGCTGTAACCCTCGCGCAGCGCCAGCAGCGGCGCGGCCATGCGCATGCCCGCCATGCTGGCGTGGATGCAGATCTGGCCGGCGATCAGCCGCGCGAGCGCCAGGTTCAAGTCACTCGCCTTCGTCTTCGATCAGCAGGTCCGGCAAGGGTGCACCCTCTGCATCGCCCTGCTCCGCCGCCGGCTCCGGCGCGGGCAGCTCCTGCACGCCGCGCAGCTTGCGCTGGATGGCACGTGTGCGCACATCCACCTGCTCGAACTTCTTGGCCGCCGCGTCGATGGACTTGCGCGTAGCCTCCACCACGTCGCCGAACTTGGCGAACTCAGTCTTCACCTGGCCCAGCACGCTCCACACCTCGGACGAGCGCTTCTCGATGGCCAGCGTCTTGAAGCCCATCTGCAAGCTGCTGAGCATGGCCGCCAGATTGGCAGGCCCGGTGATCATCACGCGGCAGTCGTTCTGCACCGCCTCGACCAGCCCGGGGCGGCGCATGACTTCGGCAAACAGCCCTTCGGTGGGCAGGTAGAGCACCGCGAAGTCGGTGGTGTACGGAGGCGCCACGTATTTGCTGAAGATCTTCTTGGCTTCCAGGCGGATGGAGGATTCGAAGGCGTTGCCCGCCGCTGCGATGGCCCCCTTGTCCGCCGTGTCCTGCGCGTCCAGCAGGCGCTGGTAGTGCTCCACGGGGTACTTGGAGTCGATGGGCAGCCACACGGGCTGCTCGTCGCTCTTGCCCGGCAGGCGGATGGCAAATTCCACGAGGTCGTCGCTGCCCGGCATGGTCTTGACGTTGCGGGCGAACTGCTCGGGCGTGAGCACGTTGTCGATGATCGCGCCCAGCTGCATTTCGCCCCAGGTGCCGCGCGTCTTCACGTTGGTCATCACGCGCTTCAGGTCTCCCACGCTGCCGGCCAGCGTCTGCATCTCGCCCAGGCCCTTGTGCACCTGCTCCAGCCGGTCGCTCACCAGCTTGAAGGACTCGCCCAGGCGCTGCTCCAGCGTGGCGTGCAGCTTTTCGTCCACGGTGCGGCGCATCTCCTCCAGCTTGGCGGCGTTATCGCCCTGGATGGCGGCCAGGCGCTCGTTGAGCGCGCCCCGCAGCGCCTCGGCATTGTTCTGGCTGCTGGCGACCAGGCCGGACAGTTGTTGCCCCATGGACTCCTGCAGGGCCGAGAACTGGCTGCGCAGCTGCTGCGTGGTGCCTTCCAGCTGGTCGCGCAGCGCGCCCGACATGGTGCCCAACTGGCCCTGGATGTCGCCCTTGAGCGAGTCCAGCGTGCCGCGCGTGGTGCCGCTCAGCGCCTCGAAGCGCTCCTGGATGCGCTGGCCGAAGAGCTGCGTGCTCTCGGCCATGGCGTCGCGCGACTTCAAGCTGTCGGCCGCCAGCGCCTGCGCCGTCTGGCTCAGCTCGGCACGAAAGGCGGCCAGCGCATCCGCCTGCTCCTTGCGGGCCACGGCGGCATCGGCGCGCGCCTGCGCCAGGTGCTGCTCCAGACGCGACTGCAGCGCGGCAAAGGACGCCTGCAGCTCGCCGCGGCTGGTGCGCGACTCCTGCGCCGCCAGCGCCAGCCGCTCGTCCAGCAGGGCCTGCGTGGTCTGGGTGAACCCGCGCAGTTGCTGGGCCATGGCATCCAGCGCTCCGTCATTCTTGGCCACGGCCAGCTGCGTGGCCTGCACCGCAGATTCCAGCGACTGCAGGCGCGCCAGCCATTCGGGCGGCAGGTCCACGCGCGGGCGGCGCAGTAGCAGCACCGCCAGCAACACCACGGTGAGCACCAGCAACGCCAGTGCGGCGGTCATTTCGAATGTCATTCTTGAACTATCAAAACAATAGCTGTTAGCGCTTGTCCATCAAGCGCCAGAGGCCAATTTCATTCACACCTTGGCGGGCGTGTTCACGGGAGTGAGGGCACCGCGCCCGTCGAAGAACGCCACCAGGTTGTCCGCCGCCAGTTGCGCCATGGCGAGCCGCGTGGGCACGGTGGCGCTGGCGATGTGCGGGGTGAGCACCACGTTGGGCACCTCCAGCAACGCGGGGTGCACCGCGGGCTCGCCTTCGAACACGTCCAGCCCCGCGGCAGCGATGCGGCGCTCCTTGAGCGCCTGGGCCAGCGCCGCGTCATCCACGATGCCGCCGCGCGCGATGTTGATCAGCGTGGCCATGGGCTTCATGCGCGCGATCTCGGCCGCGCCGATGGCATGGTGCGACTCGGGCGTGTAGGGCAGCACCAGCACGAGGTGGTCGGCCTGGGCCAGCAGCTCGTCCTTGCCCACGTAACGCGCCTTGCATTCGGCCTCCAGCGCGGGCGACAGGCGCGAGCGGTTGTGGTAGATCACGTTCATGCCAAAGCCATGCGCCCCACGCTTGGCAATGCCCTGCCCGATGCGGCCCATGCCCAGGATGCCCAGCGTGCTGCCATGCACCTCGCAGCCGGCGAACATGTCGTAGCTCCAGCGCGTCCACTGGCCGGCGCGCAGGTAATGCTCGCTCTCCGTGATGCGCCGCGCCGTGGCCATGAGCAGCGCAAAGCCGAAATCGGCCGTGGTCTCGGTCAACACGTCGGGCGTGTTGGTGCCCTGCACGCCGGCGGAGGTCATCGCGGGGATGTCGAAGTTGTTGTAGCCCACCGTCATGTTGGCCGCGATGCGCAGCTGCGGGCAGGCGGCCAGCAGCTCGGCGTTCACGGGCTGGGTGCCGGTGAGCAACGCGCCGTCCTTGCCCTGCAGCCGCTCGATGAGCTCGGCCTGCGTCCACAGGTTGTCGTCCTGGTTGGCATACACCTCGAAATGCTGCGTCAGGCGCTCAATGACCTCGGGGAAGATCTTGCGCGCGACGAGGATGTGGGGCTTGGACATGGGAAGTGCTCCTTTCGGTCAGGTGTCGGCAGCCTGAACGCGGGGCCGTGCCGAGGCACCCCGCGGTTCAGGCCCGGGCTCATTGCAACCAGATGAAGGTCATCACGACGAACAGCGGCACCAGGATGCCGCACGACCACAGCATGTAGCCGAAGAAGCTGGGCATCTTCACGCCGCGGTCCTCCGCAATCGCCTTGACCATGAGGTTGGGCGCGTTGCCGATGTAGGTGTTGGCGCCCATGAACACGGCCCCCGCCGAGATGGCGGCCAGCGTGGCGGCATGCGTGGTCATCAGCGTGGCCGCATCGCCGCCGGCCGTGTTGAAGAACACCAGGTAGGTGGGCGCGTTGTCCAGGAACGAGCTGAGCAGGCCGGTGGCCCAGAAATACATCGCCGGATCGGGCGAGCCGTCGGGCCGCGTGACGGCGGAGACGATGGCGCCGAAAGGCCCGTTCACGCCGGCCTTGAGCATGGCAATGACGGGAATGATGGTCAGGAAGATGCCCGCGAACAGCTTGGCCACCTCTTGCATCGGGCCCCAGCCGAACTGGTTGTCCGCATGCACTTGCCGCGGCGTCAGCGCCAGCGACGCCACGGTCACCGCGATCAGCCCCGCATCGCGCACCAGGCCGGGCAGGCCCAGCGGCGTGCCGGCTATCACCCATTCCACGGGCGACTTCCAAATGCCGCTGAGCAGCACCAGCCCCACCACGGCCAGCAGCAGCACGAAATTGATCTTGCCGTCAAAACCCAGCGCGGCCGGTGCCGAATCGGGGGTGGGATCGGTGCGGCTGACTTCACCCGCCTGGCGGTAGTACCAGCTGTCCATTACATAGAACAGCACCAGCAGCACGCCAATCAGGAACAGCGTTTCCGGAAACACGTGCCGCGCCGTCCAGAAGAAATCCACGCCCTTGAGGAAGCCCAGGAACAGCGGCGGATCGCCCAGCGGCGTGAGCGAGCCGCCGGCGTTGGAGACGATGAAGACGAAGAACACCACCACGTGCGCCACATGCTTGCGGTTGTCGTTGGCGCGGATCAGCGGACGGATCAGCAGCATGGACGCGCCCGTGGTGCCCATGAAGCTGGCCAGCACCGCGCCCACGGCGAGGAAGCCGGCATTCAGGGCCGGGCTGCCGTGCAGGTTGCCACGGATATAGATCCCCCCGGCCACGGTGAACAGCGCCGTGAGAAGGATCACGAAGGGCAGGTATTCCGCGACCAGCGCATGCGCGAAGCCCGCCGCCGCCACGCCGGGGCCAAAGACCACGGCAAACGGCACCAGAAACGCCAGCGCCCACGCGGCGGTGACCTTGCCGAAGTGGTGGTGCCAGAACAGCGGCGCCAGCAACGGCAGCAGCGCAATGCTCAACAGCACGCCGGCAAACGGGACACCCCACAGCACCGACAGCTGGCTGCCGTCGATCTCCGCCGCCCCCGCCAGCGCGGGTGCCAGGCACAGCAGCCCAAGGGCCAGGGTGCGGATGGGGTTCATGGACAGGTCTCCTCGGGTCGTTCTTGGGAAAGTTGAAATGCCGCCGGCGGCGCCAGGCGCGCGCTCACTGCGGCGAGGGAATCTCGAACACCTGGCGCAGGTAAGCCAGGTATTTCTCGTCGTTGCACATGTTCTTGCCGGGTGCGTCCGACAGCTTGGCCACGGGCTGGCCGTTGCAGCGCGTCATCTTGATCACGATCTGCAATGGCTCGTAGCCCAGATCGTTGGTCAGGTTGGTGCCGATGCCGAACGCCAACTGGCAGCGGCCGTTGAAGCGCTGGTACAGCTCGATGATGCGCGGCACGGTCAGCGCGTCGCTGAAGATCAGCGTCTTGGTCAATGGGTCCACGCGGTTGTCGCGGTAGTGCTGCAGCAGCCGCTCGCCCCATGCGAAGGGATCGCCGCTGTCGTGGCGCGCGCCATCGAAAAGCTTGCAGAAGTACAGGTCGAAGTCGCGCAGGAAGGCGCTCATGCCGTACACGTCGGACAGCGCGATCCCCAGGTCGCCGCGGTATTCCTTGGCCCACATCTCGAAGCCGAACACCTGGCTGTCGCGCAGCCGCGGGCCGAGGGACTGGCAGGCCTGCAGGTATTCGTGCGCCATGGTGCCCAGCGGCGTCACGCCCAGCTTCATTGCGTACAACACGTTGCTCGTGCCCGCAAACTGCCCCGGCGCGCCGCGCCGGTCGTCAGAGCCCAGGCGCACGCACAGCACGCGCAGCACCTCCTCGTGCCAGGCGCGTGAAAAGCGCCGGCGCGTGCCGTAGTCGGCAATCTTGAGGCTGTCCAGTCCCGGCTGCTGCAGCTGGCCGATCTTGGCTTCGAGCCGGCGGCGCCCCTCGGGAAAGTCGGGCACCTTCTGCGTGTTGCGGAAGTACACCTCGTTCACGATCGCCAGCACCGGGATCTCGAACAGGATGGTGTGCAGCCAGGGCCCGGTGATGGTGATGTCGATCTCGCCCGAGGGCAGCGCGCTCACGCGGATGTACTTCTCGTTGAGGCGAAACAGCCCCAGGAAGTCGACGAAATCGCTCTTGATGAAGCGCAGCGAGCGCAGGTAGGCCAGCTCCGCGTCCTGGAACTGCAGGCTGCACAACGCGCGGATCTCGTCGCGGATCTCGCTGACGAAGGGCGCCAGCTCCACACCCGGGTTGCGGCACTTGAAGCGGTACTCCACCTGCGCGCCCGGAAACTGGTGCAGCACCACCTGCATCATGGTGAACTTGTACAGGTCGGTGTCGAGCAGGCTGGTGATGATCATGGATGCGCGCGGGGCAGACTGTCCCGCTACTGGACATGGCGATGGGGATCCGCCGCGCCGCCACACACGCGTGGCCGGGCCGGCGAGGCCCTGATTCTGGCATCAACCCACCCGGGCCGCCGCGAACCGGCGCGCAGCCCCGGCAGCCCTCAGGGAAAGCCGGCGCGCCGCGCCCGCGATCAACGCGCCACGCACAAGGGCTGCAGTGCCTGGCGCAGCCGATCGGGCAGCGCACGCGGACGGCGGTCGTCCCGTCCCACGTACACATGCACGAAGTGGCCGCAAGCCGCACTCATGGCCTCGCCCTGGGCGAACAGGCCGACCTCGTAGCGCACGCTCGTGTCACCCAGCCGCGCCACACGGATGCCGGCGTCGATGGTTTGCGGGAACGCCAGCGACGCGAAATAGTTGCACTGCGTCTCGATGACCAGCCCGATGGTGTCGCCGTGATGGATGTCCAGCGCGCCCTGCTCGATCAGGTAGGCGTTCACCGCGGTGTCGAACCAGCTGTAGTACACGACGTTGTTCACATGGCCATAGACGTCGTTGTCCATCCAGCGTGTACCGATGGAGCGAAACACCGCGTAGGCCTCGCGCGGCTGCGGCTGCGGCCGGGGCTGCGGGGCCGTGCCCGCAGCGGCTGCCGCACCTGAGGGAGAGAGGGACGTGTTCATGAGGCGCTGATTCTGCCAGCGGCCAGCGGCGGCCTCCCCTTGTCCCCTGTCTTCGTAATAGGCAGCGCGCAGTCCACCGCCGGTCCAGATGTAACCAACAGAACTTTGGGAGTTGCCCCTAAAAATGCTGCATTGCAACAAAAACGCTTGCGCCTAACGACAGGATCCCTAAAATTCGGTTCATGCTGCACTGCAACATGACGCACAGGTCAGTCAGGGCAGATGTCTCAACCCGCCCATCCCGGGCATTCAATGGAGATATGACATGTCGCTGACCCCTGAGCAAATCCTCGCTTCCCACAAGGCCAACCTGGAGACCCTGTTCGGCCTGACGAACAAGGCCTTTGAAGGCGTGGAGAAGCTCGTCGAGTTGAACGTGACCGCCTCGCGCGCTGCCCTGGCCGAAGCCGCCAGCCACACCCAGGCCGTGCTGTCCGCCAAGGACGCACAAGAGCTGCTCGCACTGCAAGCCAGCCTGTTCCAGCCCCTGGCGGAAAAGGCCGTGGCTTACAGCCGCCATCTGTACGACATCGCTTCCGGCACGGGCGCCGAGTTCGGCAAGACCTTCGAAGCCCAGGCCGTAGAAGTGCAGCGCAACTTCACCAACCTGGTGGACAGCGCCGCCAAGAACGCCCCCGCTGGTTCCGAGACCACCGTCGCCGTCTTCAAGAGCGCTGTGTCTGCCGCCAACAACGCCTTCGAGTCGGTGCAAAAGGCCGTGAAGCAGGCCAGCGATGTGGCCGAAGCCAACTTCAACGCCGTGGCCAGCTCTGCCGCCACCGCTGCCAAGACGGCGACCGCCGCAACCGCGGCTCCCCGCAAGCGTTGAGTGAATCGCTGCCACGTCGCTGGCAAATTTCAGGGTTTACCCCTATAATTCACCCACTGGCCCGGCGATGGGAATGAACGTCGCAGGGCCCTCCAGTTGTCTCCTTGGATCCTCTCGAAACTCTGGTTTCTTGGATCCCTTCAAGCCCAGTCCCTGACTGGGCTTTTTTTTGGGCGGATGGCCGCCGCGGCCTACCGGCGCCTTCGGCGGCAGCCGAGGCCCCGGCAGCGCCCGTCAATCAGCGGCCTGGATGGCGCCCGCCTGCGTGAGGCGCTCGGCCACCAGCAGCTTGTGCATCTCGGCCTGGGTCATGATGCCCAGGTCCTCGGCCACCACGGCAATCGGCTTGCCCGTGGCAATGGCCGACTTGGCGATGGCGGCCGCCTTCTCGTAGCCGATCAGCGGGTTGAGCGCGGTCACCAGCGTCACCGACGCGGCGATGCGTTCCGTCAGCAGCCCCTGGTTGGCCACGATGCCCTCCACGCAGTTCACCTGCAGGGTGTGGCAGGCCCTGGCCAGGTGGTGCAGGCTCTTGTGCAGCGCCCAGCCCATCAGCGGCTCGAAGGCGTTGAGCTGCAGTTGGCCCGCTTCGGCGGCCATGGTGATGGCGGCGTCGTTGCCGATCACTTCGAAGCACACCTGGTTCATCACCTCGGGGATCACGGGGTTGACCTTGCCGGGCATGATGGACGAGCCCGCCTGGCGCGCGGGCAGCTGGATATCGCCCACGCCGGCTTGCGGGCCCGAGGACAGCAGGCGCAGGTCGTTGCTGATCTTGGAGAGCTTGGCGGCGATGCGCTTGAGCACGCCCGAGATGTCAACGAAGGCCCCCGTGTCCGACGTGGCGGCGATCAGGTTGGCCGCGGCCTTGACCGGCACGCCCGACAGCCGCGCCAGCTCAGGGATGACCACGTCCACGTAGCCGACGGGCGCGTTGATGCCGGTGCCGATGGCGGTGCCGCCCATGTTCACCTCGGTCATCAGGTAGGCGGACTCGCGCAGGCGGCGCTCATCGTCGGCAATCATGGCGGCGAAGGCGGCAAACTCCTGGCCCAGCGTCATGGGCACGGCATCTTGCAACTGGGTGCGGCCGATCTTCAGGATGCCCTTGAATTCCTCGGCCTTGGCCTCGAACGCGCCGCGCAGGGCCGACAGGGCCTTGAGCAGCGTCTCGATACCGAAATAGGTGGCGATCTTCAGCGCCGTGGGGTAGGCATCGTTGGTGCTTTGCGATGCGTTGACGTGATCGTTCGGGTGGATCGTGTCATAGCGGCCCTTGGGCAATCCCAGGTGCTCCAGGGCACGGTTGGCGATCACCTCATTGGCGTTCATGTTCGTGGAGGTGCCGGCACCGCCCTGGATCACGTCCACGACGAACTGGTCGTGCAACTGTCCGGCGATCAGGTCGTCGCAGGCTTGGGCAATGGCGTGGGCTTGGGTTGCGTTGATCGCGCCGAGCTGCAGATTGGCGTGGGCGGCGGCCTTCTTGACGAAGGCAAAGGCCCGGATCAACTCGGGCATGTGGGCCACGGTGTGGCCGGTGATGGGAAAGTTTTCTACGGCACGAGCGGTGTGGACGCCCCAATACGCGTCCGGGGGAATGGTCTTGATACCGATGAAGTCATGTTCTTGACGCATGGTCGATCTGCTTTCTAGCGAAATGGAGTAAATAAAAGGGGAACAAAGCCAGGCCCCAAGTGAAAACACCGCCTGAGGTGCAGGCGGTGCTTGGTGGGTGCAGCCGTGGAGCGCCCTGGAGCCGGGCGCGCACCTTGTGGGCGCAAGTGCCGGGCCAGACGTGGCAATGCCCCGGGCACCATGGCGCCCAGGGCATTGGGTGCGGATTATGGACCACTACCACGCGCGCGCATGAGAACCTTAGCTTTGCGCATAACCATGCCCACGCGGCGGGCAGGCGGCGGCCAGGAGCGCTCTACACTGCGGCCGTGCCATTTCCTTGCGACCCCACTTTTCCGCCCCTTTCCCCCTCAGGCGCACGGCGCCGCACGCTGCTGCAGGCGCTGGGCCTCGCCCTGGCGCCCGGCATGCCCGCGCTGGTCCGGGCGGGCACCGCCCAGCAATGGCCGCAGGCCCTGGCCGTGCCCGGGGGCGTGGCCCGGCTGTCGCTGGGCCCCGCGGCCGAGCGGCCGGTGGTGCACGCGGGCGACGTCCCGGTGCTGGTGCTGGGCGATGCGATCGAGTGGACGGCCATCGTCGGCATCCCGCTGGCCGCGCCTACGGGCGAGGCCGAGGTGACGGTACAGGCCACGCCGACCGCACCGGCGCGGCGCGTGGCTTACCGCGTGGCAGCCAAGCAGTACCGCGAGCAGCGCCTGACCGTGGCACCGCGCACGGTGGACCTGGCACCCGAAGACCTGGCCCGCCACGAGCGTGAGCGCGCGCACCAGCAGCACGTCATGGCTACCTTTTCAACGCCCTTGCCAGAGGAGCTGCAGATGCGCCAGCCCGTGCCGGGACGGCGCTCCAGCAGCTTCGGTCTGCGGCGCGTGTTCAACGGCCAGGCGCGCAATCCGCACAGCGGCATGGACATTGCCGCCGCCACGGGCACCCCTGTCGCCGCGCCGCTGGCGGGCCGGGTGATCGATGTGGGCGACTATTTCTTCAACGGCGGCACCGTGTGGCTGGACCATGGCGGCGGCCTGCTCAGCATGTACTGCCACCTCAGCCGCATGGACTGCCAGGTGGGTGACGTACTGCGCACGGGCGATGCGTTCTGCAGGGTAGGGGCCACCGGCCGCGTGACCGGCCCGCACCTGCACTGGGGCGTGATGCTCAACCGCACCATGGTAGACCCGGCCCTGTTCCTGCCCGCATGAGCACGCCCCCTGCCCCACGCCCGCGCCTGGCGCTGCGCCGCCCCGCGGCCGCGCCAGCACCCGTCCCCCAGCGCGCGGCGCGGCTGCTGCGCTTCAACAAGCCCTATGGCGTGCTGAGCCAATTCACGCCCGAGGGGCGCTGGCGCGGGCTCCAGGACTTCATCGACGTGCCCGGCGTCTATGTGGCGGGGCGGCTCGATGCCGACAGCGAGGGACTGCTGCTGCTCACCGACGACGGGGCGCTGCAGGCACGCATCAGCGATCCGCGCCACAAGATGGAGAAGACCTACTGGGTGCAGGTGGAGGGCATTCCTGACGAGGCCGCGCTGCAGGCCCTGCGCCAGGGCGTGCAGCTCGGCGACGGCCCCACCCTGCCCGCACGCGTGCGCCGGCTGGAGCCGCCGCCCGCCCTCTGGGAGCGCGATCCGCCCATCCGCGTGCGCCAGAACATTCCCGACTGCTGGATCGAACTCATCATCCGCGAAGGCCGCAACCGCCAGGTGCGCCGCATGACCGCCGCCGTGGGCCACCCCACGCTGCGGTTGGTGCGCGCGGCCATCGGCCCCTACGCCCTGGACGGGCTGGAGCCGGGCTGCTGGCAGCCCGCCAGCCCGCCCTCGCCAGTGCCGCACCACCGCAAAAAGTAGAGCTGCTGGCGCTTTCCTGCATTGGCTTTGCGCCGGATTTTTCACTTACGCTCAGCACCCTCCACCCAGCAGCGACAATCGCGGCGGGAGGAACTGAACACCATGACCACAAACCCTGGCGACGGCCTGTCCCTCGCCCCGCTCGACCCCGCGCCCACGCAACCCGCGCCTGCTGCGGCCTCATCGCACGTCGCACGCACCTGCCCACGCTGCCACTACACGCGCCAGGCCAGCGACACCGCCCCCGCCTGGCAATGCCCGCGCTGCGCGGTGGTCTACGACAAGGCCACGCCGCGCCCACGCGCACGCGCGGGCCACGATGAAGAGGACGATACCCAGCCCGTCCCGCTGGACCCGCGCCGCGCCCGGGCCAGCGCGGGTCTGCCCTGGGCCTGGATCGCCCTGGGCAGCGCCGTGCTGGCCGGGGCCGCGCTGCTGGGCTGGAAGTGGAACGGCGAGCGCCAGCGCAGCGCCCAGCAGGAGCAACGCGCCGCCAGCGACAGCCGCGCCGCCGATGTCAGCCAGGCCCGCGCCGTGCAGGACGGGCGGGCGCGCATCGATGCACTGGAGCACCAGTGGCGCATGGGCGAAGGCGCCCAGGCGCTGCCTGCCGTGCGCGCGCTGGCCGACGAGGGCGAGCCGCGGGCCATGGTGCTGCTGGGCTCCATGCTGCTGGGTGGCAGCAGCTACCGCAACGCCATCGGCCAGCCGCTGGACCCGGCCGAGGCGCTGCAATGGCTGGAGCGCGCCGCCCGCGCGGGCGATGCCACCGCCGCCGTGCGCCTGGGGGGTCTGTATGAGCGCGGTGAACATGTGCCGCGCCAGCCCTCACTGGCCGAGAACTGGTACCTGCGTGCCGCGCGCCAGGGCGACGGCGCGGGCCTGTACAGCCTGGGCATGCTCTACGCGCGGGGCGCCGATCCCGTAAGCCAACGCCCCGTCCCCGCGTGGATGCTGCTCACGCTGGCCGAACGCGCCTCGCGCGGCGCACCGGTGCGCGACGCGCTGCTGACCGAGCAGCACTACCCGTCCAGCGCCCGTGCAGGCCTGGTCCGCCTCAAGGACAAGCTGCACCCCAGCGACATTGCCGAGGCCGAGCGCCTGGCCGACGCCTGGAAGCCCGGCCAGCCGCTGGGCTTCTAGCGCGGCACGCGCCCGCCAGCGCCACGGGCGGCCTGCACGGTGTGCAGTGCGCCGCGCGGCGCTAGCGCTTGCGCCACCAGACGACCAGGGCGAGGAACACCACACCCGTGAGCAGCGGCACGGCGGACATGAGTAGCTCGACAAACGAGCTGCGCCGCATGCCGGACCACACCTCCACGCGCACGCCGTCCAGCCGCAGGTTGCTCGCGCCTGCGAACTCCAGCGCCGGCGCCACCTTGCGGTCCTCCTTGAAGCTCACCGGCCCGGCCGTGCCCGCCAGCTGCAGCACCTGGCCCGCGCGCGTGCCCGTCCCGAACGAAGCGCCCTGCACCATCGACAGGCGCGTGCCGTTGTCCGTGTCCCAGCCGGCCATCCAGCGCGTGAGGCCCTCGCCGTCGGACTGGGCCACGCCGGCCACGTGCACCACCAGCGTGTAGGGGTTGCCGCTGGCGGGCAGGTCCAGCGCGCGCGGCGCCTTCCAGGCCACCGTTTCGGAGAAAAAGCCCGCGGGCTTGCTGCCGGCCGTCTTGTCCTGGTGGCGCGCCAGTCGCGCCAGGTCTTCGGGCGTCAATTCGAACGACTCCACCAGGCGCTTGCCCCAGGCGGTGGACGCGTCGCGCGCGCCCGCGGGCGTGGCGGGCAGTGCCAGCAGGCCAGCGGTGGCCAGGGCGAAGCACACGCCCGCCGCAGAAAAGACGCGCAAACGCTGGCGCGGACAGGACACGGTGGCGTGCATGTGGGGGCTCCCTCGGGTGGCTGTGCGGTGCTGCGAATGGCACCGTTTGCATCGATTTTAATAGCTGCCAGCGCTTGATGGACGGGCGCTAGAGCGGTTTTTTGTCTTGAACCTGCACGGCTGGACGGCGCAGGCGCAGTGCGCCGTCCAGCACCAGCAGAGCCACGGCGGCGAAAATGGGGCCGTAGGTGGGCCACTGCGCCGCGCCGATGCTCTCGCCCAGCGCCAGCGCCACCAGCGCCAGCAGTACCGGCTCCACATAGCTCAAGAGACCAAACAACCCCAGCGGCAGCAGGCGGCTGGCGGCCATGTACAGCGCCAGCGCCACGGCGCTGAGCACGCCCAGGACGGGCACCATCGCCCACAGGTGCGCATGCTCCAGCACCAGCGGCAGGGACGACGGCACGCGCACCACGAACCACAGCGCCGCGGGCACCAGCAGCAGCATGTCCAGCCAATGGCCGCCCAGGTGGTCGGTGCCCAGGCGCCGGCGCATCACGAAATACGCGGTGTAGCCCAGTGCGACCAGCCAGGTCTCCCACGACATGCCGCCGGCGCGCAACACCTCGTGCAGCACTCCCGCGCCCGCCAGTGCCGTGGCCAGCCACTGCAGGTGCGACAGCCGCTCGCGGTACAGCACCCGCCCGGCCAGCACCATCACCAACGGCAGCAGGAAGTAGCCCAGCGACACCGGCAGCGCCCGCCCGTGCAGCGGCGCCCATAAAAACAGCCACAGCTGCACGCCCAGCATGGCGGCGCTGGCCAGCAGCCCCAGCGCCAGCAGCGGCTGCCGCCACGCGCGCGCAGCCAGCAGGCGCACACCCGGCCACTGCCCGCGCGCCAGCAGCAGCGCCGTGGTGAACGGCAGCGTGCACAGCACGCGCCAGCCGAAGATCTGCTCGCCATCCAGCGGCGCCAGCGCCGGTGCCAGGTAATACATGGCGCCGAACAGAACGGACGCGACGATGGACGCAACAAGACCTTGGATCACAACGGCAGCAGGTGGACAAGAAACGATGCGGGAAACCCGGCGACAACACGGCGTCGCCGCCGCGGGCAAGACACGACAGGCACGCATCCGGACGAGGACAGCAGGCAGGCGCCCGAACGAGGAAAGGGCAGGCCTTTGCCCGCGTGCGACCCGCGATTGTCGGCCATTGGCGCGCGCCCCGCCGCCGCACCACTTATGCCCACCGCCTGTGGGCGGCCCTGTGGACAACCGCCGGGACAACCCCGCGCAGGCCGCGCCGGCATTGGGCTGCAGCGCATCGCCCATTTTTTAGGCAATCGGCATGGGCAAGGCCGCGATGCCGCGCGGACCTGCAAGCGCGCATCCGACACGGTTATAGTGCGCGCCTTTGCGGCGTCACCGTGCGACAGCGGCGCGGCAGCAGTGGCCGCATGCCGACGCGCCACCGCCACCGCGCCGCGCTTTTATCCGCTCTTCACCACTGCCCCACCCGTGTCCGCTGCCGCCCTCCTCTGCCTTGTGATTGCCATCAGCGATGGCGACACGCTCACCGTGCGTTGCGGCACGCCGGGGGCCTGGCGCCCGCAGCGCGTGCGCGTGGTGGCGATCGACGCGCCCGAGAGCCGCCAGGCCTTCGGCCAGCGCGCGCGCCAGAACCTGGCGCGCCTGTGCTTTCGCCAGCAGGCCGCCCTGCGCACGCTGGGCCGCGACGACTACGGCCGCACGCTGGCGCATGTACGCTGCCAGGGGCAGGACGTGGGCACGGCCCAGGTGCGCGCCGGCCTGGCCTGGGTTTATGCATCGCAGGCCAAGCGCTACCCCCACCTGGTGGCGCTGCAGCGCCAGGCACGCGCCAGCCAGACTGGGCTGTGGTCGCAGCCACGCCCGCAGGCCCCCTGGGACTACCGGCGCCGGCACCGGTAGGCGACTATCATTTCAATAGCTGTTCGCGCTTTTCCATCAAGCGCTACGGGCCATTTTGGCTAGGAACTCGCACCCGTTTCGTCGGCCTGAAACACGCCGGACAGCAACTGCGCCAGCCGCTCGCCAGGCAGGCGAAAGCCGCAGGCCTGGGCATGGCCGCCGCCGCCCATGCTCACGGCCAGGGGCGAGCAGTCGTAGCCGCGCTGCGAGCGCAGGCCCACCTTGACCTGCCCGTCCTTGCCCACCACCCACATCAGCGCGAAGGTGCCGCTCTGGCGCGACAGCAACTCGCCCACCAGGCTGTGGAAGGCGCCGGGCGCATTCACCATCAGCCCGGCCTCGCCGTTGAACACCAGCGGCTGCGCACCGCCCGCCACGTCCTGCGCCAAATGGCGGAACTTCTCGTCCATGGCCTGCCCGCGCGCGACGAAGGCCGCCGTCTCGGCGGGCGTGAAGTCGGCGATCTGCTGCCAACGGGCGAAGTCGAACGGCTCCATGTCCAGCGCCGCCACGTAGCCCGCGGTGTCGGGGTACTGCCAGGCCCACAGGTCGCGGTCTTCCACGTGGCGCACCAAGGCGGGCAGTGGTGCGTCACGGTGGAAAAACTCCCACGCCAGGCGCGCGCCAGACTTGCCCATGTCGAAGTGCAGGCCCCCGCAGCGGCAGGCAAAGCCCTCCAACTGCTCGGCCGCGCTCTTGTGGTGGTCCAGCAGTACCAGCCGGGCGGCACGCGCGTCGATGGCGGCGAGCAGGTCGGGCGCAAACGCAAAGTCCAGCACGTACACGGCCCGCCCCTGCAGCGGCGGCAGGTCGTCCACGGTGGCCACCTGCCCGTGGGTCAGCCCCAGGCATTCGACCTGACCGCCATAAAAGCGCCAGGCGGCCAGCGCGGCGGCAAAACCGTCGGCGCAGCGGCCGTGGTACAGCACCAGCGGGTGCGGGTCGTCCCGCTGCGGCGCGGCCAGCAGCGACAGGGGCAGGAAGGTGGAGCGCGAAGACACAGTCATGGCGGGATTGTCGGTCAGCGCACGGCACCGAACTGCCTACTTGAGAACGGGGCCTTTGTTGTACCGGCCTCGCCCCAGGGGCCACAATAACCCCGTCCGCCGCACCGTTTGCGCGGCGCAGCACCGGGAGCCAGTCACATGCCCATGGAACTTCTCCGTCAACTTGCGCAGCGGGACCAGTTTCCCGCCCC
Organism: Diaphorobacter sp. C33; assembly: GCF_030503915.1. NCBI lineage: Bacteria > Pseudomonadati > Pseudomonadota > Betaproteobacteria > Burkholderiales > Comamonadaceae > Diaphorobacter > Diaphorobacter sp. C33. Next base: position 645,478 of record NZ_CP129980.1, on the reverse strand, counting down.
CGTCGTCGGTGAGGCAGAGGTGGACAAGCTGCGTGTCCTGCGCGCCGCGGGCATGGTGCAGGCTGAACTGCCCGGCGAAGGCGAATCCGTACGCTCCGCACGCGTCATCACCATCACCGGGCTGGGCCGGGCCACCCTGCGCGCCCAGGCGGCCCGCGAATTCATCGCCCGGCGCGACCGACTCCCCGGCACGCCCCTCTCCACCGCCAAGGCGTAGCGCGCTCGCGTCGCCTGCGGGAGCTCCTGGCCGCTGCAGCCCCCGCCACTGTTATCATGGCTGTACAAACATCCAGTTAACACCCTATCACCACGCAACGGCCACATCACCATGGGACTTGACCAGATCGCCATCGCCCTGCTGGGTGCCACCGCCGCCTGGCTGTCGCAGGCGCGCAGAACGGCGCTGCGCCGCTGGGCCTGCATCTTCGGGCTGCTGGGGCAGCCGTTCTGGTTCTACGCCTCGTGGAAGGCCGAGCAGTGGGGCATCTTTGCCGTGTCCATCATCTACATGGGCGCGTGGCTGCGCGGCCTGTGGGTGTACTGGCTCACCTCGCAGCAGGACCCGCCCCATTCGGGCCTGAGCACCATCCAGCTCACCCCGGGGCGCAACCCCTGACGCCCGCGCACCCTCCGCTGCGCCTGCTGTGGCAGGACGCGCACATGGTGGCCGTTTTCAAGCCGGCGGGCTGGCTGGTGCACCGCACAGGTCTGGACGCAGGCGAAACGCGCTTCGTGATGCAGGCGCTGCGCGACCAGATCGGCCAGCACGTCTACCCCGTGCACCGGCTGGACAAGGGCACCTGCGGCGTGCTCGTCATGGCCCTGCTCCCCGCCGCCGCGCGGGCCCTGGCCGACGCCTTCGCCCGGCATGCCGTGCGCAAGCAGTACTTGGCGCTGGTACGCGGCTGGGCACCGGCGCAGGCCGAAGTGGACCACCCGCTGCGCCCCGACGACGCGCCGCCCGACGCCCCCACCCAGCCTGCCCACACGCGCCTCATGCGCCTGGCGCGGCTGGAGCTGCCCGAGTCCAGCGACCCCCGCTTTGCCACGACGCGCGCATCGCTGGTGCTGGCCGAGCCGACCACGGGGCGCCGCCACCAGATCCGCCGCCACCTCAAGCATCTGGCCCACCCCATCCTGGGTGACGCCACCCACGGCAAGGGGCCGCTCAACCGTTGGTGGGAACAGCGCCTCGGCCTGCACCGCCTGTGGCTGCATGCGTGGCAGCTCAGCCTGCCCCACCCCGCAGACGGCCGCCTGGTCACGCTGCACAGTGGATTGCAGTGGCCCGCTGCCAGAACATCCACCACCGCCACCGCACCCCCGCAGCCAAACGCGGACGCAGCGCCCGATTGGCAGCAACACATCTGGACCCTGCCCTGGCAGCAGGACATCGAAGACGCGCTACCAAAAGAGTAGCTTTTCGCGCTTACCTAGCAAGCGCTACCGGCCAATTTTTATCTAACGCCCTGCTGCTTTTCGGAGCATCCCGCCACCCGGCCGTGTCCTACCCACAGGAGCGGCGGCCGCCGCTGCCCACCCCTGTCTGCGCGCTTCACACTGGCGGCCATGCACCGTGCAGCGCCCCACGCTTTCCTCCCCGCTTTGCCCCTTTCTCGCCTGGTCTTCAGGCGTGGCACGCCATGACCGGCTGGTGGGCTGACGCCCTGGCCGTGGCCGCCCACGAGTTCTCGGACATTGGCGACCCCCAGCAAACCACGCGGGTGGTCTTGCGCATGGGTGTAGCCGCGCTGCTGGGCGGCCTGCTGGGGTGGGAGCGCGAGCAGGCCGGCAAGGCCGCAGGCATGCGCACCCACATGCTGGTGGCCATGGGCGCCGCGTTGTTCGTGCTCGTCGCGCAGCAGGCGGGCATTGCCCCGGCGGACAACAGCCGTGTGCTGCAAGGGGTGATCGCCGGTATCGGCTTCCTGGGCGCGGGCACCATCCTGAAGGGCGACGCGGAAAGTCAGGTCAAGGGCCTGACCACCGCGGCCGGCATCTGGCTCACGGCCGCCATCGGCGTGGCCGCGGGCCTGGGGCGTGAGAGCACGGCCATCCTGGCCACGCTGCTGGCAGTGGTGGTGCTGTGGGTGATTCCGCTGGTACAGCGCGCCGCCCCGACGGACCCAGGCCAGCCTCCGGCTCGACGCAAACGCCTGCGGCGCAAAACGCGCGCTGGTCTGACAACCGACACCCCGCAGGATGGCCTGTAATGCGGTAGGGGGCACCCGTCCCCCTTTTGACCGCAACGACCCAGGAGCACGCACATGCCCCAGCAAGCCACCATCCAAGGCCACGTCACCTACCGGGAAGGAGACGGCATGCCCATTGCCATTCCGGAAGGACCGGTGGAACTCACCTTTGCCACCGACAGCGTCACGCTGAGCTGGCGCGACGACAACAACACCGCAGGCCTCACCGCCCTGCCGCGTGACCAGTACGAGCTGTATGTCGCCGACGGCAAGATCGTGCTGTAGTCCCTCCCGCGTGCGGGCCCCGGTCGGCAAGGCCCCGCGCTGCCCGCCACAGTGGCAGAACCCAGGCCCAGCCATGGCCCGTGGGGGCCCACGGGCCGCACATTGATGGCGCAACGGTGTCGGCGCTACCATGCGCCACACAACCGTGCGCCTTTGCCATGTCCAGCCCCTCTTCATTCGTGCCTCCGCCTGCCAGCGCGGTCAAGCCGGCTTTGTCCGAAGAGCCCGGGCTGCCGGTGGACGACGGACTGTGCGCAGGCGATGCAATGGACGCCGCGCAACTGCGGCGGCTGCTCCAGGCCGCCCTGCCCGACAAGAGCCAGCACAAGGCAGCCGGCTGGTTCGGGCAGATGGACTTTCTGCTCACGCGCAGCCACGTGGATGAAGACCAGGACGCCTACCACGACGCCCTGTTCATCACTCTCTGGAAGCGCTGGGACTTCTGGCTCGCCCTGCCCCCGGCCGAGAGCGCACCTACCCACGCGCTGGCGCAGGCCTGGGCGCGGTTGCGCTCTGGCGTCCCGCCTCCACCCCCCGGCGCGGACGGCCTGGTGCGCCAATACCGCGCCTACGACAGCGCCGGCCAGCCCGGCGCATGGCAGCCGCTCCCCGCACAGGCAGGGGCGGGCGACGCGGCAGCCGGCGCGCTGGCCGCCTGCGGAGAGGGCTGGCGCGAGGTGCTGGCCTACTGGCGCCTGGCCGAGGGCCAGCGCCGCGCCGGCCGGCCGCTGCGCGAGCGGCTGCATGCCACGCTCACCCCCGCACGCATCGAGGCGCTGACGCTGCTGCCCGTATTCACCACCCGCTACAACACATGGAGCGACCCCGAGCGCAACGGCTGGTGGGAGGGCGACGTGTGGATCGGCGCGCGCCAGCCCGGCCAGCAGGGGGGCCATTCATGGGGCCGGGCGCTCAAGTTCAGCTGGCGCAACGGCAGCGAGCGCGCTGGCGACCCCGAGGACGACGCACATGCCTGCTACCAGATCGACCTGACGCCCAGCGATGCCCTGCCGGAGGGCACGGCCCACCCGAACGGCCTGCGCATCAGCTACAGCCAGCGCCAGAGCGATCCGCGCACGCCGCTGCCCAACCACGCCGTGCAGCACATGCAGCACCTGCTGGAGCTGTTCACCACGCTGGAGCAGCGCCTGCACGCCGCCCATGCACAAGAGCAACAGGCACTGCACTCCAGCGGCTTGTCCGGCGATGCCCCGCCCCTGCCCCGCCTGCCGCCCTTCGCGCCGCACGAGGCCGACGCCGAGGTGTTCGGGCCCGTCCTCATGGCGCTGTCGCACGACTGGCAGGCCCACGGCCGGGCCCACGCCGCCCGCGTGCGGGAGCACTGGCTGAAGCAGGCCGACGCCGCTGAGGCCGCGGCGGCCCTGGAGCACGGCACAGAACCCGCGGCGTCATCCGCTGCGGCGGCGGCCGCTGCGGCGACGGCCGCTGCGGTAGGCGATGCCGTACCCGCCCATGGTGTGGCGCTCGGCGCCGCGGCAGCCGGCACGGCCCCGGTGACCGTACCGCCCGCCCCTGTGCATTTCATGCCTGTGCAGCCCACCGACCCGCGCGGCCCCCAGGCTGGCGCTGTGCTGCAACTGGCACGCGCTGTACACGCGCTGGCCGACGGCGACCTGTCCGCACGCTTTCACCGGCGCTTTGCCTTCGCGCCCCATGTCTATGCCCACCACGCCGCACGCACCGGCCACGCCGTGGACGCCCTGCAGTGGCTGGAAGATGGCCGTCTGCTGGCCCGCACGGAGCCCGTGCATCCCACGCAAGCACCCGCGTGGTGGCGGGTCAGCGCCGATGCGTGGGCGCTGAGCCCCACGGTCGCTCCGCCAAACCTGCCTGCATCGTGCCCCGCCGCCACCGCCCATGGCCTGCGTGTGGAGGGCGACGCACAGGGCGATCTGCACGGCCTGGCCGAGGACGGCACGGCCCTCTGGCGCCACCACATCGGCGGCGCCATCCTGGCGATCGCTGCAGCGCCCGACGGCCACACCCTGGCCGTGGGCAGCGCCAGCGGTTACCTGGTACTGCTGCGCAAGGGCAGCGGCACCGACCCGGCCCTGCTCAGCACGTCGCGCTATGCGGAGCTGCGGCGCTTCATCTTCTGGGCGGATGCATCCAACCCGCTGGCCTGGTAGGGGCAGCGCGTGCATTGCTTCAATATCCATAGCTGCTCGCGCTTGACAGGTGGGCGCTAGAGGCATTTTTCATTCAAACACCACCATGGCCACTTACCACGCCGAAATCACCTGGACGCGCGACGCCACGCCGCAGGACTTCCTCAAGAACCGCTACAGCCGCCGCCACCTGCTGCGCTTTGACGGTGGCGCGCAGTTGGCCGGCTCCTCGTCGCCCCACGTCGTGCCGCTGCCCTGGTCCGACGCGGCCGCCGTGGACCCGGAGGAAGCCTTCGTCGCCGCACTGTCGAGCTGCCACATGCTGTGGTTCCTCTCCATCGCCGCGCGGCAGGGTTTTTGCGTGGACGACTACCGCGATGCAGCCGAGGGCGTGATGGCCCGCAACGCCCAGGGCCGCATGGCCATGACCGTGGTCACGCTGCGCCCGGCGGTGCGCTTTGGCGGCGACCCGCAGCCCACGCACGAACAGCTGCACGCCCTGCACCATGAGGCGCATGAACAGTGCTTCATCGCCAACTCGGTCACCACCGAGGTGCGCTGCGAGCCGCTGCTGGCCTAGGGCCTGTGAACTGCGCAGATCCTGCGAGCGGACCTGGCCCTGATCAGTCCTCGTCCCGCGGGGCGTTGCGCGTGCGGCGCTCGTTGCGGCGCAGCTGCTCGGCCTTGCGCGCGGCGCGTTCCTTTTCCTGCACCTCGGCGGCGGCCAGCCAGGCCTCGAACTCGGCCGGCGTCTCCAGCGTCACACGGCCCAGCGCTGCGCTGCGCAGGTCGGTGAGCACGATCTCGGCGGCCTTTTGCAGGTTGAGGCGCCCGCCGCTCATCACCGCGCCGCGCTTCCTGGCAATCAGCTCCAGCAGCTCATCATCGTGCTTGGCGGCGATGGCCGCCGCGTCCAGCCCCAGCTTGTAGCGCGCATCCAGCAGCGGTGCGTAGTGCTGCTTGAGGTAGGCCAACAGTTCCAGCGCCACTTCTTCCTCGTCGTACGCATTGCGGCCCACGGCGCCGCTGGCGGCGAGCTTGTAGCCGCTTTCGGGCACGGTGATGCGCGGCCACAGCATGCCGGGCGTGTCCCACAGGTAAAAGTCATCGTCCAGCACGATGCGCTGCTCCTGCTTGGTCACGCCGGCCTCGTCGCCCGTCTTGGCTTCGCGCTTGGCGGACAGGGTGTTGATCAGCGTGGACTTGCCCACGTTGGGAATGCCGCAGATCAGTACCCGCATCGGCTTGGAGAGGCCGCGCCGGTTGGGCGCAAGCTGCCGGCACGCGTCGATGAGCCGGCGCGCGGGCGCGGCGTCGGACGCATCCAGCGCAATCGCGCTCGTGCCGGGCCGCGCGTTGTACCAGGCCAGCCACGCCGGCGTGCGCGCCGGGTCGGCCACGTCCTGCTTGTTGAGCACCTTCAGCGCGGGCTTATGGCCCGTCAGCTCGGCCAGCAGCGGATTGCTGCTGGAGCCCGGCAAGCGCGCGTCCAGCAGCTCGATCACCACATCGATGTCCTTGATGCGCTCGCCGATCGCCTTGCGCGTCAGGTGCATGTGACCGGGAAACCACTGGATGGCCATGGACTGTGTACTTTCACGAATGGGGCTTGCGAAGCCGCCAAGGATAATCGCCGCCATGCCCTCTTTCTCCCAGCGCAAACAAGATTCCGAGCTGCTGCTCAAGGGCGCGGTGTGCGCGCTCATTGGCGTGATCATCCTGCTGGCCCCCTACATTGCCCGCTCGCCCGACGTGCGCGAGATGATGACCCAGGGCCACGTCGTGGGGTGGTTCGCGCTGGTGCTGGGCTGCGCCTTCCTGGCGCGCTACGGCCTGATCCGTTGGCGCGGGCGCCGGTAAGGCCCCGTCACCTTGATGCTGCAAGCCACCCGCCAGCGCTTCGCCGCCCTGCAGGCGCAGGCCGCCCACGCCGGCGTAGCGCTGCGCCCACCGCCGCCTGAGCCCACCACCTGCTGCGGCCGCGGGTGCAACGGGTGCGTGTGGGAGGGCTTTTATGCGGCGGCGCAGTGGTGGTGCGAAGATGCGCAGGGCGCGCTGGCGCAGCCCGGCGGGGGCTCCTCCTGACGCTGCACCGGGGCTGAATGTGTGCAGCGGCCCGCGAGGCTCTTGCATGCCAGGAAGGGCCGCCTCTTCAGGTCAAGGCTCCAGCAGATCCCCCAGCGCCTTTGCGCCCACGGGCGGGGTCGCCGCCCAGGGAATCAGATAGAACCGGCCTTGTGCCAATGCTTGAACCCGCTCCATCTGCCGCCTCTCGCTGTTCAACCGGGCCTGAAGAAGGGGATCGCGGGTGTTGCTGGCCAACAGTGACTTGTTGACCACCCAGGCGAAGGTGCCGATCCGGGCCCGCTGCAGGTCCTCCTTCAGCGCGGCGGCCTGCGACACCGGGGTGGCCTCGGGCAACGTCACCAGAATGATCTTGGTGTAGTCAGGGTCCTGCAGTCGCATCAGGGGCGTGGTGATGCGCCCCGACGCCTTGCCTTCAAACTCCCGCACCATCTGGCGGTGGTAGGCACCCGTGGCATCCATGAGCAGCAGCGAGTGGCCCGTGGGCGCGGTGTCGAGCACCACGAACGCACTGCGGGCCTGAGACACCACATGCGAGAACGCATGGAAGACCGCCACTTCCTCCGTGCACGGAGAACGCAGATCTTCCATCAACAGGTCCTTCTCCGCCGGGGTCATGCCGGCCGACTTGGCGGCAACGACCTTGTCCACGTATTTCTGGGTCTCTGCTTTGGGGTCAATGCGCCCGACGGTCAGGCCCGGGATCTCGCCGTCGAGCGTCACCGCCAGGTGGGCGGCGGGGTCCGTGGTGCTCAGGTGCACGGACTTGCCGAGCTTGACCAGTCCCAGGGCGATCGCCGCGGCAATGGTAGTCTTGCCGACGCCACCCTTGCCCATCACCATGATCAATCCACGCTCGCCCCGCGCCAGCTCCGCCACCAGCGCAGACAGTTTCTGGTGCGCGAAGTCGGGTGCTTCCAGGGCGGCCACAGGCACCTCGGTCGGTGATGGCGACAGCAGCGCCCGCAGCGCCTGCAGCCCCACGGAATCGACGGGCCGCATGGGAATCACGTCGGCCGCCAGACGTTTCAGCGCCTGCGGCATCTCCCGCATGGCCTCCTGTCCCAGAGCCTCGATGGCCAGGGCGACGGCATCGCGAGGGTCTTGCGCCTTGAAAACCGCGTTGATCACCAGGCGCTGGTGGGAAAGGCCCAACTCACGCAGTTCGTCTGAAGACCTGGCGGCCTCGTTGAGCGCTCCCGCCTCAGGCCGCGCCACCAGAACAATGGTGGTGAGCGAAGCGTCGTTCAGGGATGCCAGCGCCCGGTTGAAAAGCTGCTCCTGCATCTTCAACCCCGAATGCGGCCCCAGGCAGGATGCTCCGCGGTCATTGCCCTTGAGGAACCCGCTCCATGCCTTGGGCAGGCTGAGAAGCCTCAAGGTATGGCCCGTGGGGGCGGTATCGAATACGACATGGTCGAAATCCCGCCCTCCTTCCGACAGAAGTTGAGAGAACTCATCGAAGGTGGCGATCTCGGTGGTGCAGGCACCCGAGAGTTGCTCGCGCACGAGGTCCACCTCCTCAGCCGTAGCCTGCGTGCCCATTTGTTCAATGACACGGGCACGGTAGTTCTGCGACGCGGCTTCCGGATCGATGTTCAGGACCATCAGGCCCGGAACCCCTGGCACAGGAACCGGATGGTTGCGCAGCGCAATGCCGAGCATTTCATCAAGGTTCGACGCCGCGTCGGTACTGACCAATAGAACCTTCTTGCCCGCGTCTGCCAAGGCGATGGAAACCGCTGTGGATACCGAGGTCTTGCCGACACCACCCTTGCCGGTGAAGAACAGGTACCTGGTGGGCGCGTCCAGAAGGGAGAAGTGAGATGGCATAAGCGTTCGTGGTCAATGCACCGAATGGGCGGGGATAAGGGATTGCCTCAGGCATGCGCAATGTTGCACCGAAGAAATTTACAATAATTCCAATATCGTTGTATAGTTGTTTTATGCAAGAAATCGATGTCATCCGCTCCCTCGCAGCGTTGGCCCAAGAAGTACGCCTGAGGGTGTTTCGCGCACTGGTCGTGGCTGGCGCAGAGGGACTCACGCCAGGCTCGTTGTGCGAGCAACTGGCGGTAGCACCCAACACCTTGTCCTTTCACCTCAAGGAGCTCGTGCACTCCGGCCTCGTCAGCCAGGAGCGTCAGGGGCGCAACCTGATCTACCGGGCCTCCTTCGACACGATGGACGATCTGCTCGGCTACCTCACGGAAAACTGCTGCCAGGGCGCGTCCTGCCTGGCGGAGACGGCAAAGAGCTGCGACTGCTGACCCACTTTTGAAGGAGAACCCCATGAAGCGATTCCATGTCCACCTGCATGTGGAAGACCTGGCCCAGAGCATCCGTTTTTACTCCCAGCTCTTCGCGGCTGAGCCCGCTCGCGTGGAGGCCGATTACGCGAAGTGGATGCTCGACGATCCGCGGGTCAACTTCGCGATCTCCAAGCGGGGCACCTCCCCAGGCCTGGATCACCTGGGCTTTCAGGTGGACGACGCGGCCGAACTGTCAGAACTGAAGGCCAGGGCCGCATCGGCCGACATGGCCCTGCTCGACGAAGGCGCCACCACCTGCTGCTATGCGCGCAGCGAGAAGCACTGGATTACCGACCCGCAGGGCATCGCGTGGGAGCACTTTCACACGCTCGGCGACATTCCCGTGTTCAACGAGTCCAGCCCAACGGCTGCCGCCGGCGCGTGCTGCGCGCCAAAGGCGCCTGCGGCCACGGCATCCAAGGCGCCCTGCTGCGGGCCCGCCACTTCCTCATCCACCTGCTGCTGATGCGCTGAAGGTCCTTCATGACGACGCCCTTGAACGTTCTTTTTCTCTGCACGCACAACTCCGCGCGCAGCATCCTGGCCGAGGCCTTGCTCAATGCCATGGCAGGCGGGCGCTTCAAGGCCTGGTCTGCCGGCAGCAGCCCGCGCGACAACCAGCAGCCGCATCCCCTGGGTCTGCAGGTCCTGCAAAAAGCAGGCGTCTCCACCGAGGGGTTGCGCAGCAAGAGCTGGGATGAGTTTGCCGCCCCAGGCGCGCCCACGATGGACCTGATCATCACCGTGTGCGACAACGCCGCGGGAGAGGTCTGCCCGATCTGGCCGGGGCACCCCGCAACGGCGCACTGGGGCTTCGCCGATCCTTCCGAAGGCGACGCGCCTGACTCAGAAAAGCTGGAAGCCTTCCGCCAGACGCTGCACCTGATCAAGCGCCGCCTGGACCTGCTGATCAACCTGCCCGCCGACAAGCTGGAGAAAGCGGTATTGCAGACCAGCGCCCGCGAACTCGCAGGGAAATGACATGAGTGCCCAGTGCGAAACCACCGCCCAACGCGCGGCAGGCGCTCCCATGAGCGTGTTCGAGCGCTATCTCACCGTGTGGGTGCTGCTGTGCATCGTGGTGGGCATCGGGCTGGGCCAGGCGTTTCCCGGTGCAGCGCGGACCATTGGGTCGTGGGAAGTGGCCCGCGTGAACCTGCCGGTGGGGCTGCTCATCTGGGTGATGATCATCCCGATGCTGCTCAAGGTGGACTTCTCCGCCATGGGCGAGGTGCGGCACCACGTGCGCGGCATCGGGGTCACGCTGTTCGTGAACTGGCTGGTCAAGCCATTCTCCATGGCCTTCCTGGGGTGGCTGTTCATCCGCCAGTGGTTTGCCCCCTACCTGCCTGCGGACCAACTGGACAGCTACATCGCCGGCCTGATCCTGCTGGCCGCCGCCCCCTGCACGGCCATGGTGTTCGTATGGAGCCGCCTGACCGGCGGCGATCCCCTGTTCACGCTGTCCCAGGTCGCGTTGAACGACAGCATCATGATCGTGGCGTTCGCGCCGCTGGTGGCCTTCCTGCTCGGCCTGTCGGCCATCACGGTGCCATGGGACACCCTGCTCACCTCGGTGGTGCTGTACATCGTCATTCCGGTGGTGCTGGCCCAGTGGTGGCGGCGCGCCTTGCTGGCACGGGGGCAGGCCGCGTTCGATGCGGCACTCCAGCGCATGGGGCCATGGTCCATTGCGGCGCTGCTGCTCACGCTGGTGCTGCTGTTCGCCTTCCAGGGCGAGGCCATCCTGCGCCAGCCCCTGGTCATCGCACTGCTGGCCGTGCCCATCCTGATCCAGGTGTTCTTCAACTCGGCGCTGGCCTACTGGCTCAACCGCGCGGCGGGTGAAAAGCACGCGGTCGCCTGCCCGTCCGCCCTGATTGGCGCATCCAACTTCTTTGAGCTGGCCGTGGCCACCGCCATCAGCCTGTTTGGCTTCGAGTCGGGCGCGGCACTGGCCACGGTGGTGGGCGTGCTCATCGAAGTGCCGGTGATGCTGCTGGTCGTCAAAGTCGTGAATTCATCCAAGGGCTGGTACGACGCGGGTGCAAAGCGTGCAGCGTAGAACCACCACCACGCTGATGCTGGGCGTAGCCCAGACACTGGCGTGGGCGTCGTCGTACTACCTGCCGGCCGTGGTGGCCGCGCCGATGGGGCGAGACGTCGGCATGTCCTCGTCGGCGGTGTTTGGGGCGTTCTCGATGGCGCTGCTGTTTGCCGCAGCAACCGGCCCCTGGGCGGGGCGCGCCATTGACCGGGCTGGTGGGCGGCCGGTACTGGTCGTCAGCAACCTGGTGTTTGCCGCAGGGCTCGCGGCGCTCAGCCTGGCCTCACAGCCCGCCCATGTCTTTGCTGCCTGGGCCCTGATGGGCTTGGCCATGGGCAGCGGCCTCTACGAAGCCGCGTTCGCCACCGTGGTCCGCCTGCATGGCCAGGACGCCCGGCGGGCGATCACCGGCATCACCTTGCTGGCAGGCTTTGCAAGCACGATCGGCTGGCCATTGACGGCCTCCCTGGAGTCGGCGTTCGGCTGGCGGCAGGCCTGCCTGACATGGGCGGCGCTGCATCTGCTCATCGGCCTGCCGCTGAACGCGATGCTGCCCACGGCCGCGCCGGCCGCTTCGGCCGATGCGCAGGCCGCTGCGGCAGGGAGTCCTCATCCACAGGCAGCGGCAAGCCTGGCACCGGCCCGGCGGCGTGCGGCCGTGCTCATGGCCTGCGTGTTTGCCATTGCGTGGTTCAACAGCACCGCGATGGCGGCGCATCTGCCGCAGGTCCTGCAGGCTTCGGGCGTGGCCTTGGCTGGCGCGATCGGCATTGCGGCGCTGGTGGGGCCAGCCCAGGTCGCGGGGCGATTGGTCGAATTCACCGTGCTCAAGCGGTCGCATCCGCTGTTGTCAGCGCGGCTGGCCACGCTGGCGCATCCGCTGGGCGTCGTACTGCTGATGCTGCTGGGCAGCCACGCGGCGCCCGCGTTCGCCGTACTGCACGGGCTCGGCAACGGCATCCTGACCATTGCCATCGGCACCCTGCCGCTGCTGATCTTCGGCGCACAAGGCTATGGGCAGCGGCAGGGGTTCCTGATGGTGCCCGCGCGCATCGTGCAGGCCGGGGCGCCATTCCTGTTCGGGTTGGCCGTGGAGCGCTGGGGCGGCGCGGCGCTCTGGCTCTCCGCCACACTGGCGGTCCTGGCGTTTTTGGCACTGGCCGCCCTGGCCGCAGGCATGAAACGGTCCGGCGACGCTTGACCGCTATTGCCAGGGAAGGTGTCCGCCCGCAATGCGCACCATGCGCTCATCCACCAACGCGGCCCGGCTCCCGCTGGCCCGCCACCTCCTGCAGCCACGCCCTGAAGGCCTTCACCCCCGCCGACTCTGCCCGCGCCAGCGGCACCACGAGGTAGTACGCATCGCTGCTGGTCAGCACGCCACCGGGCAGCTCCACCAGCGCGCCGCTCGCCAATTCCTCCTCCATCAGAAACCGCGGCAGCAGGGCCACGCCCAGGCCGGAGATGGCGGCCTGGGCGATCATGGCGAACTGCTCGAAGCGCGGGCCGCGCAGGGCCTGGGGCGCGGGCACGCCCTCCTGCTCGAACCAGTCGGCCCACAGCATGGGGCGCGTGGTCTGGTGCAGCAGGGTCAGGCCGGCCACGTCGGCAGGGGTCTCGATGCGGTGGCGGGTGCGCAGCGCGGGGCTGCACACCGGCACCACTTCTTCGTGCATCAGGTAGTCGCACACGGCGCCGGCCCAGTGGGGCGCACCGTAGTGGATAGCGGCATCGAACGGCTCCTGTGCGAAGTCAAAAGGCTCGCCACGGGCAGAAAGATTCACTGTCAGCTCCGGGTGCAGCGCGGCGAACGCAGGCAGGCGCGGCACCAGCCAGCGCGCGCCCAACGTGGGCAGCACCGCCAGGTGCAGGAGTCCGCCGCCATCGGCCAGGGCCATGGCCTTCTGCGTGGCGGCACCGAGCTGCTGCAGCACGGCGCGTACGTCGGCGGCGTACAGGCGCCCCGCATCCGTCAACACCACGCGCTGGCGCACCCGGGTGAACAGGGCCTGACCGAGCTGTGCCTCCAGTTGGCGCACCTGGCGCGAGACGGCGCTTTGCGTGAGGTGCAGCTCCTCCGCCGCACGTGAGATGCTGGCGTGGCGCGCGGCGGCCTCGAAGGCGAGCAGGTCGGCCACGGGCGGCAGGAAAAGTTTGCGAAACATGGCGTTAATTCATGCAGCCAAAGAATGAACCCGACCAAGGCTTGTGGTAACGCATAAGGCGCCAGCGCTTGATCCATAAGCGCTGGCGGCAGGCAGGGCTGGGACGGGATATTGCCACTTGATGCGATTCAAGCAACAAGTCGTTCCGCTTTTTTGCTATGCAAGCGCGCATGGCTGGGCGATATTTGCAGCTTCGCCTTCTCTTGGACCTCCATGCCGCACACCGCTACCTCCACCGCCGCATCCCGCACGGGCGGGCAGATCCTCGTCCAGCAGCTCATCGTGCACGGCGTGCAGCAGCTCTTTTGCGTGCCGGGCGAGAGCTACCTGGCCGTACTGGACGCCCTGCACGACGCCAACATCGCCGTCACCGTGTGCCGCCAGGAGGGCGGCGCGGCCATGATGGCCGAGGCGCAGGGCAAGCTGACCGGCCGCCCGGGCATCTGTTTTGTGACGCGCGGGCCGGGGGTCACCAACGCATCGGCGGGCATCCACATCGCGCACCAGGATTCGACGCCGTTGATCGTCTTCGTAGGCCAGGTGGCGCGCGGTGCGCTGGGGCGCGAGGCGTTCCAGGAGCTGGACTACGGCGCCGTGTTCGGCACCATGGCCAAGTGGGTGGTGCAGATCGACGATGCGCGGCGCGTGCCGGAGCTGGTCTCGCGCGCATTCCACGTCGCCACCTCGGGCCGCCCCGGCCCCGTGGTGGTGGCCCTGCCCGAGGACATGCTGACCGATGCCGTGCAGGTGGCCGATGCCCTGCCCTACACCGTGCCCGAGACCTACCCCGGCGCGCCCGCACTGCAGGCACTGGCGGCGCGGCTGCAGGCGGCCGAGCGGCCGGTGGTCATCGTGGGTGGCAGCCGCTGGTCCGACCAGGCGGTGCGCGACATGCAGGCCTTTGCCAGCGCCTGGCGGCTGCCGGTGTATTGCTCGTTCCGCCGGCAGATGCTATTCCCGGCCAACCACGCCAGCTACGCGGGCGACCTGGGCCTGGGCGTCAACCCCCAGCTGCTGGCGCGCATCCGCGCGAGCGACCTGGTGCTGGTGCTGGGCGGGCGGCTGTCGGAGATCCCCTCGCAGGGCTACGAGCTGTTCGACATTCCCGTGCCGGCGCAGCCGCTGGTGCATGTGCATGCCGACGCCGACGAACTTGGCAAACTCTACCGCCCGGTGCAGGCCATCCACGCCACGCCGCAGGCCATGGCCGCCGCACTGGCCAGCCTGCGCCCCGCGGCCGAGCCGCGCTGGACCGCGCACACCGAGGCTGCGCGCGCCGAGTATCTTGCCTGGAGCGACCCGGCGCCCATCCGCATCCCCGGCAAGCTGCAGATGGGCGAGGTGATGCAGCACCTGCGCGAAGCGCTGCCCGCCGACACCATCTTCTGCAACGGTGCGGGCAACTTCGCCACCTGGGTGCACCGCTTCTGGCCGTTCACCACCTATGCGAGCCAACTGGCCCCCACCAGCGGCTCGATGGGCTACGGCCTGCCGGCCGGCGTGGGCGCCAAGCGCCTGTGGCGCGAGCGCGAGGTGGTGGTGTTTGCGGGCGACGGCGACTTTCTGATGCATGGCCAGGAGTTCGCCACCGCCGTGCAGTACGGCCTGCCGCTGATAGTGGTGCTGTTGGACAACGCCATGTACGGCACCATCCGCATGCACCAGGAGCGCGAGTACCCCGGGCGCATCAGCGCCACACAGCTCAAGAACCCCGATTTCAAGGCCTATGCCCAGGCCTTCGGCGGGCACGGCGAGCGCGTGGAGCGCACCGAAGACTTCGCCCCGGCACTGGCACGCGCACGGGCGAGCGGGCTGCCGAGCGTGCTGCACTGCCTGATCGATCCGCAGGCGATCACACCCACGGGAACGCTGGATGGCATCCGGTCGGCGGCGATGGCGCGCAAGGGGTGATCTGAAGGGCTAAATGGGGCTTTGCGCTTGTGGGGCAAGCGCGGACAGCTATCGTTTTTGAGTTTTTGCTGCCGAATGCTTGGGTGCCGACCGGGTTATGCGCCCCCGCGCAGCAACATCAAAAAAGAATTGCTGGCGGCCCTTACACCATAAGCGCCACCCTCAAAAAACTACCCCAACTGCTCGACCGCCATGAACCGCTCGCGCCACGCCTCGAACGGCAGGTCATCTGCCACTTCAATGGCCCGCTGCTCCTCCAGCGACCGCTCGGCCAGCGCCTGGTAGCGCGCCTGCTGCGACTCGCTCCAGGGCTGCCCCATCAGGATGTCCCGCGCCGACTGGGAATGCGCAAGTGCGAAGGCGGTGAAGTCGTTGTCATGCTGCTGTTGCAGCTCGGCCAGCACACGCGCGGACGGTGTGGAGTGCGGGGCCGCCAGTGTCTCCTGGGCCGCCATCAGCGCGTGCGCATAAGCCTCGCCGCCGTGGGCGGCATCCAGCGTGGCGGCGATGGGCGCGCATTCGGCCAGCACCTCGGCGGCCCAATCGGTCAGCAGCACACGCTGGCCGCGGCGCATGAGCTGCAGGCCGGCCTCGCGCCCGCGCTCGGCCGCCAGGTGCTGGTTGTTCTTGAGTTCGGCGATCTCGGCCGGCGTGTCGGGCGGGCTGTCCGACAGCAGGCAGTGCAGCAGGAATACGTCCAGCAGGCGCATGGTGTCGGCGGTGATGCCCACGGGCACGAACGGGTCCAGGTCCATCAGGCGCACCTCGACATACTCCACGCCGCGCTCGCGCAGCGCGTGCAGCGGGCGCTCGCCGCTGTGGACGGTGCGCTTGGGCCGGATGGTGCCGTAGAACTCGTTCTCGATCTGCAGCAGGCTGGTGCCCATCTGGTTGTAGTCGCCGCCGGGGTTGCGCACGCCAATCGCCTCGTAGGCCGGATAAGGCCGCGTGAGCGCCTCGTGCAGCGAATCGGCATAGCCCTGCAAGCCGTTGTAGCTGACGGCCAGCGTAGCCTGGGCGTCGCTCTGGTAGCCCAGGCGCCCCATGCGCAGCGAAGTGGCATGCGGCAGGTACAGCGCGCGCTTGCCGTCGCCCAGCGGCTGCAGGCTGTGTTGTCGCCCTTCGACGAAGCACGGGCACAGCGCAGGCGATGCGCCAAACAGGTACAGAAGCACGAACGCGTGCCGGCGGAAGTTGCGGATCAGCGCAAAGTACTCGTCGCTGCCCACGCCGGGCAGCGACCAGTTGTAATGAATGCCCGAGATGGTCTGCATGCGCCGGCCGTAGCGGTGGCCCAGGCCCATGCGGTACACGCTCTTGGCACGCCCCGGGTTGGACGAGCCGTAGCGCGCCAACGGAATGGTCTCGTCCGTAGGCAACATGCAGGGCATGCTGGACACCCAGAGCATCTCGCCGCCCGGCTGCTGCTGCAGCACGCGGTGCACGAACTGGTGGATCTCGGTCAGTTCATCCTGGCATTCCTGCACCGTGCGGTGGGCACCGGTGATGAGCTCGATCTGCGATTCGCTGTAGTCCGTGGTGATGCAGGGGTGCGTGAGGGCCGAGCCCAGCGCCACCGGATGGGGTGTGAGCGCCAGGGCGCCCGTGGGCAGCACGCGCAGCCCCTCCTTCTCGATGCCGCGGCGCATGCCTGCCAACCGGTCGGCGGACAGGGCTGCGATTCGCTGTGGGAGTGTGCTCATGGTGGTGGTTGTTCCATCTTTTTTGAGGTGGGGCCGGAACTTAGCACGCCGCGCTGCGGCCTGCCCGCGCCCACGTCAAGCGCCGGCCTGACACCGGGGAACTGCCGCCGGCCTCTGCACGGTCGCTCTTGGTACGGTAGCAGCGGGGCAGCACCGCCCCGGACAGGCCGTGTCAGCGGTGCGCAGCCAGGGCCTGCGCCACCTCGTTCGTCCCCTGTGCGGCGCCGCTTTGCGGTACCTGCTCACCCGCTCCGCGGGCCGTCACCTCGGCCAGGCGCGCGGCCAATTGCTCCGGCACATCGGCACCTTGTCCCAGGTGGATGCCCTGGGTGAGCGTAATGTGCGCGGCCTCGAATGTGCCCGCGCCTGCACACAGAATGGTGCGCGTGGGCGCGCTCTCATGCGCCAACACCAGCATGGCGGGTACCACCGCCTCGGGCTGGAGGGCAGCCAGCACGTCCTCGGGCATCAAGCCCTCGGTCATGCGGGTGGCGGCCGTGGGTGCCAAGGCGTTCACATGGATACCGTACTTGGCCCCTTCGATCGCCAGCGTCTGCATCAACCCCACCTGCGCCAGCTTGGCCGCGCCGTAGTTGGCCTGGCCGAAGTTGCCGTACAGGCCCGTGGAGGACGTCGTCATCACGATGCGCCCATAGTTCTGCGCCTGCATGTGCGGCCACACCGCCTTGCAGCAATGGGCCGCGCCCATGAGGTGGACCTGGACCACGAGGGCAAAGTCCGCCATGTCCATCTTGGCAAACGACTTGTCGCGCAGGATGCCGGCGTTGTTCACCAGGATGTCCACGCGACCCCATGCGTCCATGGCCTGCTGCACCATGGCCTGCACGGCCGCGAAATCGGTCACCGACGCACCGTTGGCCAGCGCCTCGCCGCCTGCGGCGCGGATCTCGTCCACCACGGCCTGCGCGGCGGACACCGAGCCGCCGCTGCCGTCCACGGCACCGCCCAGATCATTGACCAGCACCTTGGCGCCACGCGCTGCCAGCGCCAAAGCATGCTGACGGCCCAGGCCGCCACCCGCACCCGTCACGATGGCCACACGGCCGTGGAAATCAAGGAACATGTTGAAGTCTTTGAACGAAGGATTGCCACCAGACACGCAGGCCCGCGGCCATCGGTGGCCGGACACACGCGCAGCGAAAAGAAATCGCCCCGGCCGATGACCGGGGCGATTCAAAGGATACAGGAAGCAACCAGGTTCAATCAGCGGCCGCCTAGACCGCTTGTATGCCTTCGCCCCACCATGATTGCATGCAGGGCCACCAGGGCTATAGGTGGCGTTTTTCCCCAAGCGCCTTGATCGCCGGCCCGATGGACACGGCAGCCTCGTCATAGCCCGACCAGGGGCCATTGCCCGTCTTCAAGCGCCGGCCCACGGTCTGCACCGTCCAGTGGGCGCCACCCGTGAGCGCGTCCAGTTCCTGCCAGGCGACGGGCACGGACACGCCCATGCCCGGCCGCGCGCGCGCCGTCCACGCACAGGCCGTGGTGGCGCCAAAGCCATTGCGCAGGTAGTCCACAAAGATCTTTCCCACGCGGTTGCGGGGCCCGCTCTTGGCCACGAAACGCTGCGGCAGGGTGCGCGCCAGATGCTGCACCACGGCTTGGCTGAAGTCTTTCACGGCATCCCAGCCGTGCAGTCGCTTGATGGGCACCACCACATGCAGCCCCTTGCCGCCGCTGGTCTTAAGGAACGATGGCAGGCCCAGCTCGGTGAGCATCAAGCGCACGAGCGCTGCGCCCTCTTGCACGTGCGCCCACCGCACACCCTCGCCCGGATCCAAGTCGAAGGTGATGCGGTTGGGCCGCTCGATCCGGTCCTTGCGAGCATTCCAGGTGTGAAACTCCACGGTGTTCATTTGCGCGGCCGACAGCAGGCCCTGCGCCGTGGCCACTTCCAGCAGCGGCGGGTGGCCAGGATCCAGGTCGGGTGACAGCGCACTCACCCCGTCCAATGCCCCCGTGTCCAGGTGCTTTTGAAAGAAGAGCTCGCCCTCCAGACCTTGCGGCGCCCGCAGCAGGGACACCGGCCGCCCCTGCAGGTGGGGCAACATGAGGGGCGCTACCGTGGCGTAGTACCGCACCAGATCAAGCTTGGTGAACCCGGTGGAGGGATCCACCACGCGCGCCGGGCTTGTCACCTGCAGCCCCCCCACGCGCGCGGCGCGGCTGGGCGCAGCCCCCTGCAGGTGCGCAGGCTCCTCGTGGACGATGGCGGCGGCGGGCTTGTCGTCGCGCAACCCGCGGAACACGGCGTGGCGCACCTTGCCCTCTTTCGTCCATTCGGCGAAGGAAACCTCCGCCACCAGCGTGGGCCTCACCCAATGCACCTTGCGGGGGATGGAGCGCGGCTGGGCAAACGGGCTGTCCTGGGTGCGCAAAGCGCCCAGCCGCCGGGCCAGGTCCGCGAGGACGCGCTCGCTGAAACCCGTACCCACGTTGCCGGCATAGCGCAGGGCACCGCCCTCGTCATGCACGCCCAGCAGCAGTGAACCGATCCCTGTGCGTGAGCCCTGCGGGTCCGTGTATCCGCCGATGACGAACTCTTGCCGATGGCTGCACTTGAGCTTGATCCAGTCCGTGCTGCGGCGCGAGGCATACACGCTGTCCTTGCGCTTGCCGATCACCCCTTCAAATCCCAGCCGGCAGGCCGAGGCCACCAGGTCCGCCGGCCGTGCTTCGAAATCTTCGCTGAACCGAACACGGTCTGAGGAGGCTGGCTGCAGCACGCTGCGCAGCAGCGCACGCCGTTCAGCGAGGGGCAGTTGCCTCAGATCGCGCCCGTGCGCAAAAGGCAAGTCGAAGGCGTAAAAGACCAGCGCGTCGGTCGATCGCCCGTCAAACGCGTTCTGCAGCGCCTGGAAGTCGGGGACACCCTGGGCGTCCAGCACCAGCACCTCGCCGTCGATCCATGCAGAGGACAGCGGCAAGGCGGCCAGCGCTTGCGCCAGGGCGGGCATCCTCGAGGTCCAGTCGTTGCCGTTACGGGTGTACAGCCGTGCCTTGCCGCGCTGAACCCGCGCCAGCATGCGATAGCCGTCGAACTTGAGCTCCCACAGCCACTGCGAAAGGTCGGCCGGCGGTCCGTCCACCAGCGTGGCGAGTTGCGGGGATAGCTGGTCAGGCAGCGGTGCCGTGGGCGCGGATGTCCACGGCACCGCCGCTGCCGTGGGAGGCTGAATCTGCGCGGGCCCGGCCCTCTGAGCGAATGCGCGCGCTGGTGGCGCAACCGGCGGCTGGTCTGCCACGCTGTCGGGCATTTCGTCCACCACGTTGAACTCCTCGGCCGCACGCTCCAGCCCGTCGCGCTCCTTGATCAGCAGCCAGGGGGGCTGCTTATCGTCGTCCCGGCCATGCATACGCACCAGGGTCCAGTGACCATGCAATTTGTGACCGTGGATCTCGAACTTGAGCTTCCCCTTGCGGTAGTCTTCGCGCGGATTGCCCTGCGGCACCCAATAGCCGCGGTCCCAGATGATGACCCGCCCCGCGCCGTATTGGCGCGGCGGGATCTGCCCTTCGAATTGGTTGTAGGAAATCGGGTGGTCTTCCACCTGCACGGCCATGCGTTTGTCCGCCGGGTCGTAACTGGGGCCCTTGGGTACGGCCCAGCTCTTCATGGTGCCGTCCAGCTCCAGGCGCAGGTCGTAGTGCAGGCGGCTGGCCCAGTGCTTCTGGATCACGTACTGCAGCGCCTGCGACTGCGCTCCGCCGTCCGCGGGCTCTGGCGTCACGGCAAAGTTGCGCTTTTGCTTGTACGCCGCCAGCGGGTCTTTGCGGGGCATGGTCCGTCGCCTTGTCCGGCACCGCTATCCGTGTGCGCGGCGAGGTTTCTTGGCCGCAGCGGGCTTGGCAGGCGCCGCCTTGGCCGCAGTCTTGCGGGCCGGTGACTTTTTGGCGGCGGTCGATTTGGCCGCTGCCTTACCCGACGGTGCAAGGCGGGTCACGGAGGCGGGTTTGTCCTTGCGCGGCGGGGTGGCCGAGGCGCCCTCCAGGCTGCGCTTGAGCAACGCGGTGAGGTCCAGCACCTCCGCCCCCGCAGCCACCGCCGGTCCTTCATCCGGCTGAGCGACATGGGCAATCTCTCCGGCTGAGGCCTTGGCCTCGACCAGCCTGTGTATCTCCTCAGAGAAAGAATTGCGGAAGCGGTCCGCGTTCCAGTCCTGTGTCATGTCCTCAATGAGCTGCATGGCCATGGCCAACTCCGCGTCCTTGATACCCGCGGCTTTCGCATCCAGCGGCGGCAGGGCCAGTTGCTCGAACGAGCGGATCTCCCCCCCCCAGCGTAGCAGGTTGAGGATCAGCGCTCGGCCGCACGGAATGAGCACGGCCAGGTGCTGCTTGGACTGGATCACCACTTTGGCCACGCCCACGCGGTTGCTCTGGCGCAGGGCCTCGCGCAGCAGTGCGTACACCTTTTCGCCACGCTTGAGGGGTGCCGTGTAATAGGGACGCTCCAGGTAGACAAAGGGGATCTCGTCGGCGTCAAGAAACGCCTCGATCTCGATCGTCTGCGTGACCTTGGGAAAGGCGGCCGCGATTTCCTCGGGCGTCAGAATGACGTAGCGGCCTTCTTCATACTCCACACCCTTGACGATATCGGCCGTGGCGATTTCCTTGCCCGTGATTTTGTTCACACGCTTGTACCCCACTGGCTCCATCGACCGGCGGTCCAGCCAGTCAAAGTCGATGCCCGAGCTGACGGTCGCCGAGTACAAGCCCACGGGAATATGGACGAGGCCAAAGCTGATCGCCCCCTTCCAGAGGGTGCGTGTCGAGGTGGGGGCCTTGCCCTGCCCCTGCTTCGCGCCAGATGGGAGGGCGTCGCTCGCGGTGGGTTGCTTAGATCGCATGTGCAAACGCTATCCATGGCGCAGGGGCGCAGATGTAGGACAGCGGTTGCTTCTATCGTGATGGAATCTCCAGTCATCCTGGGGCCTCGGACTATGTGCGGAGCCTTCTTGCCGTCGGCCTGATGTGCGGACGCTGCCGCCCCCTCGCCGCGCCCCCGGTGCATCGCCCTGCACCGACAACTGCGCTGCCCGCACGCGGACCAGCGGCTCGCGCTGCTTGTTCAGGCAGCCTGGCAGGCACCAGCACGCACTAAGCCACACGTTCATAGGCAGCCCCGTGTGCGCCCCGTTCGGCGCAATCCACGCCCCTCTTCCCCAATGCAATCCATATTCACACAAAAAGGCTGCAACCCATACCTAGCAAGCGCCAGCAGCTCCTATCTTTATAGCAAAAAAACGCCCGGCGTTCAGACCAGACGTTGTGCGGAAGTTGACGGGGGTTACAGGAGCAGCACCTACTGCCTCCTAGACGCCCGTAAGCGTCACTCCCACTCCGTCATCAACAGGTCTCGTAAGGCCGCGTGGTTAAAGGGATTTGCGATGATCGTCGTAAGTTTTACCGTCGGCATTTACCGTCAAAAAAGCTCGTTTAATGGCGCGGGTTACGGAGCGATTTGCGCGGCGTCGACACTTCCGGCCTTATCGTCGATCGGGTTGCGTCTTCGCCCGCTCGAACTCGCCCTGAAACACCCGGCTCTTCGCTTCCTTACGGCGGCATCTCACCGAGTGTTCTGGCCGCCCGCTCAAGCCCGTCCAGGGATGGCATCACGGACACGCGGTGAGACGTCCTGTGGCTATTCGGCTTGCACTTCGGCGATTGCCGATAGCGTACGAGCCAGAAGTTCTTCAATGATCGGCTCAGCGGTCGATGCATAGTCAACTTTCTGCGCCGTGCTGTTGAAGTGCCTGCGCTGGACACCTTGCATCTCGTAGTGCCGGCTCTTGCCGATCAAGGCCATTGCCAGCTTGATTTCATACGGTGACCACTGGCTGCGACCTTTATCCAACACTGGGTAGACCGACATCACGTCATACAGCGGGGTCAACTGGAAACGACCGCGTGGCAGGAGCTGAATGCTGAAGTTCTTGGCATGGCCGTGGGGCGCTCGCAGTAACCAGAGCAGCACTTGCGCCGCCATCAGCGTTTTCATGTCGGCCTCGGCGTTCACCGATTGCCGCAGCGTGCCAGCGTGCCGCCTACCGATCAGGCTGAGTGGGATCTTGAACGACCTCTCCCGCCCTGAGGCAATCTACGCAACTCCCGCCGAGGAGGACGGCAAGCTTGGTTCAAGCGAGGAAAGGGCCTTGAAATGTAGTCGCATGCCACCATCTGTAGTTGTTACCGAATGGGCGGCCCCTTCGCTTCCCGCTGATTGACGCCAGCGTCCTGCAGAACCCTTCCCTTCCTGACGCACACGCCAGCCATTACATCCAGTGGTTGAGCATTTCGCCCGCAATAGCGGGCTGACATTCAAGAGCAGGAGCACTCCATGGCAGGAAAAGAGCGAAAGCGCGGCAACCGGGAACTAAAAAAACCTAAAAAGAAACCGGCGCCGGCAGCCCCGGCCTCCCCGGTACTGGCCAGGGCCGCAGCGACACCTGTGCAGACTTCCAAGAAGTCTTGACAGGCGCACTGGTTCACATCGCCCAGCCGCTTCCACAAGGGCCATCTTGCCCATCTTCTGCTCGGCGGGGTGATCGGGGCCTCCCGTGCCCGTGGCGCCCTGAAAGGCGCCCATGCATCCAGTTATTCATTTAGCGTTCCGGCGCGCTATCCCAGGTCCTTGGGCCGATACCGCACCTCTGCGTGAGGAACTATTCGGCATCGAGCGCCTGGAACAGCACGCGCGCAGCCTCGCCGCGGCCCAGCGGGTCAGCGCCAGCCCGCCCCGGGTGCCTTCGCTGCACAGCCGGCTGCGCTGCAACGCCGCCGAGCTGCTGCTGGCCTACCGTGCGGGTGCTGCGGAAGTGGCTGCGGGCCGCCGCGTGGTTCCGGCCGCCGAGTGGCTGCTGGACAACTACCACGTGGTCGAGGCGCAAGTGCGCGAGATCCGCACCGACCTGCCACCGGGCTACTACCACCAGTTGCCCAAGCTGGCAGACGGTCCGCTGGCGGGCTATCCACGCGTCTTCGGACTCGCCTGGGCCTTCGTCGCCCATACCGACAGCCACTTCGACCCCGCCATCCTACGCCGCTTCATCGCGGCCTATCAGGAAGTCCAGCCGCTGGACATCAGCGAACTCTGGGCCGTAGCGATCACTCTGCGCATCGTACTGATAGAGAACCTGCGCCGGCTGGCCGACCAGATCACGGCTGGACGCGCCGCGCGCGCCGACGCGCAACGCCTCGCCGACCGTCTGCTCGAGCCAGGCGGCGCGTATGCAGCGCTGGACCGGGACATTGCAACGCGGGCGAGCGGCCCGATATCCGAACTGTTCGCCGCGCAGCTCGCCAAGCGCTTGCGCGACCAGGATCCGCGCACCACGCCGGCTCTGCAATGGCTGGACGAGCGGCTGCGCAACCAGGGTACGGATGCGGACCAGGCCATCCTGCATGCACAACAGCGCCAGGGCGCCTCCAACGTCTCGGTACGCAACGTCATCACCAGCATGCGCCTGATGTCGGACATCGACTGGGCTGATCTGTTCGAGAGCAACAGTCTCGTTGATGCGCGCCTGCGGGCCGTCAGCGCCTTCGCAGAGATGGATTTTCCGACACGCAACCGCTACCGCGCTGCGATCGAGCAACTGGCACGAGGTTCACCCCTGTCCGAACTCGCGATTGCTGAGCGGGCGTTGGCACTGGCGGCTTCGCAAATGACGTCCGAGCTTCGCGTCCATGACGCCAGCATGACAGATCCCGGCCATTACCTGATCGCCGAGGGGCGCGGCGAATTGGAGCAGGCCATTGGATTCAGGCCGCCGCTGGCCATGCGCATCGACCGCTTCAACATCCGCCTCGGGCTTGGCGGCTACGTAGCCGCCATCCTCGCGTTGGCAGCGATGCTGCTGGGCCTGGCGTTCTGGGCCGTCTTCGCCACAGGTGCCTCGGCGGCAGCTCCCGCCGGGCTGCTGGCGGCGCTTGCGCTGGCCGCATTCCTGCCCGCCACCGAGGTGGCTACAGCCTTCGTCCAGCGAGCAATCGCCGCGCGCGCTGGCCCCGTGGGACTCCCTGCCCTGGCGTTGGTCGACGGGGTTCCTGCGAACCTGCGCACACTGGTCGTCGTGCCCACGCTGCTGTCCAGCGAGGCGGAGCTGCGCAGCCACATCGAGAGCCTTGAGGTCCACCATCTGGCCGGCGCAAGTGGCGACCTGTCTTTTGCCCTGCTGTCGGACGGCCTCGATGCGGACACGGAGGTGCAGGACGGAGACGCCCACCTGATCGGCATCGCGCAGAAGGCCATCGCCATCTTGAACCAACGGCACGGCCCGGCCCCGGGCGGCAAACGCTTCTACCTGTTGCACCGACGGCGCCAGTTCAACGCCAGCGAGAGCTGCTGGATGGGCTGGGAGCGCAAGCGCGGCAAGCTACACGAACTCAACCGGCTGCTGCGCGGCGCCACCGACACCAGCTTCATGCCACTCGATGGCGGCGCGCAGCCCGACATCCTGGCCGGCGTGCGCTATGTCATCACGCTGGATGCCGACACCCGGCTGCCGCGCGACGCGGCGCTGCGCCTGATAGGCAAGATGGCCCACCCCTTGAACCGCGTCCGTTGGAACGATGCCGAACAGCGCGTGGTGGGCGGCCACGCCATCCTGCAGCCACGCGTAACGCCGGCGCTGCCGTTGGGCCGCGATGGCTCGCTCTACCAGCGGCTGTCGTCCGGCGCGGGCGGCATGGACCCCTACGCATCCGCAGTGTCCGACGTCTACCAGGACCTGTTCGGCGAAGGCTCCTACACCGGCAAGGGCATCTACGACGTCGATGCCTTCGAGGCCGCGCTAGCCGGGCGCATTCCCGAGAACACAATGCTCAGTCACGACCTGTTCGAGGGCGTGTTCGCGCGCGCGGGCCTCGCGTCGGACGTCGAGGTGGTCGAGGAATTCCCGGCCCGTTACGACGTCGCCGCACGACGCCAACACCGCTGGACGCGCGGCGACTGGCAGCTCCTGCCCTGGGTTCTCGGGCGGCGCCACGCGGGCGCGGCCGTGCCGCCGGTGGGCCGCTGGAAGATGATCGACAACCTGCGGCGGTCCTTGCTGGCGCCCACGAGCCTGCTGGCCTTCGCGCTGTGCGCCTGGCTGCCCTGGCCTCAATCACTGCAGGCCATGGGGCTGCTGGTGCTGGCGCTGGCCGTGCCAGCCTTCCTGCCCAGCCTGGCGGGGCTGGGGCCGCCGCGCGCAGGCATCGGGCTGGGCAGCCACCTGCGCCTGCTGGCCAGCGATCTTCGGATGGCCGCGCTGCAGGCGGCCTGGACGCTGACCCTGCTGCCTGACCAGGCCTGGCGCGCTCTGGACGCCATCACGCGCACGCTGATCAGGCTGTACGCGACCCATCGACACCTGCTGGAATGGACCACCGCCGCCCAGTCCGCCGGTCGCCCGCGGCCCGGCGTAGCGGGCTTCTATGGGCAAATGGCCGGCGGCGTGCTGCTGGCCGTGGCATTGGCCGTGGGCGTTGGCGTGTTCTCGTCCGCTGCATGGCCCATGGCATTGGGTCTGCTGGTGCTCTGGCTCGCGGCGCCGGCCCTGGCTTGGCGCGCCAGCCGCCGCCCGCCGCTCGTGCCATCCGGCGCGCCCCAACTCGCCGATGCCCTGGCCCTGCGGCGCACGGCACGGCGCACCTGGCGCTTCTTCGAGACCTTCGTGACGCCGGCCGAGCACATGCTGCCGCCGGACAACTTCCAGGAAGACCCGAAGCCGGTGGTCGCGCACCGCACCTCCCCCACCAACGTCGGCCTGTACCTGCTGTCGGCGGTGGCGGCCCGTGACTTCGGATGGGCTGGAGCACTGCAGACCTGCGAGCGCCTGGAAGCGACTTTCGCCACCCTGCAGACGCTGGAGCGGTTCCGAGGCCATTTCTACAACTGGTACGACACGCGCACGACCCGGGTGCTGGCACCGGCCTATGTGTCGTCGGTGGACAGCGGCAACCTGGCGGGCCACCTGATCGCGCTGGCCAACGCCTGCGAGGAATGGATGGGTGCGCCGCTACCGGCCGACTGGACGGAGGGCGCCAGCGATGCACTCGCGCTGGCCCGCGAGTCGGCGTCTGCCAAACCCGCGGCCCAGGGGCCGCAGGGCCAGCGGCTGCGGGCCATCCTCGATGACATCGACGCCGGGCTACAGAGTCCTGCCGGCCTGTTGCTGCCGGTACTCCAGCGTTTGGCCAACAAGGCAGCAGAAGAAGCGCGTGGGCTGGTTTCGGCAGTGCATGCGGAGGGCGACGACCTTCTATTCTGGATCGATACGCTGCGCGGGCGGATCAAGCAGCAGGCGCGCGACGCCGCGTCACTCGCCGCCGCGGCGCATAGCCTCGATGCCCGCTGGCAAGCCCTGGCGCAACAGGCCCGCACGCTGGCGCTCGACATGGACTTCGCCTTCCTGCTGGACCCCGAGCGCAAGCTGCTGTCCATCGGTTATGCCGCGGTGGAGAACGTACTCGACGCCAACTGCTACGACCTGCTGGCGTCCGAAGCGCGGCTGGCAAGCCTGTTCGCGATCGCCAAGGGCGAGGTGCCCACGCGCCACTGGTTTCGCCTGGGCCGTAGCGCCATCCCCGTGGGCCACGGATCGGCCCTGGTGTCCTGGTCCGGGTCGATGTTCGAGTACCTGATGCCCTCGCTGGTGATGCGTGCGCCGGCCGGCAGCCTGCTGGAGCAGACCAACCGCCTGATCGTGCAGCGCCAGGTGGCCTACGGCCGGCAGATTGGCGTGCCATGGGGCATCTCCGAATCGGCCTACAACGCCCGCGACCTGGAATTCACCTACCAGTACTCCAACTTCGGCGTGCCGGGCCTGGGCCTCAAGCGCGGCCTGGCCGAGGACCTGGTGATCGCGCCCTACGCCACAGGTCTAGCCAGCATGGTCGATGCACCGCTCGCGCAGCGAAACTTCGAGCGCCTGCAGGCGCTGGGCGCGCTTGGGCGCCATGGCTTCTACGAGGCACTGGACTTCACGCGCGCCCGGCTGCCCAGCGGATCACAGGTCGCCATCGTGCGCAACTTCATGGCGCACCACCAGGGCATGACGCTGGTCGCCATCGCCAACACGCTGCAGGGCGCGCGCATGCGAGAACGCTTCCATCGTGAGCCGATGATCCAGGCCTGCGAACTGCTGCTGCAGGAGCGCATGCCGCGCCTCGTCGCCGTGGCGCACGCGCGCGCCGAGGAAGTGCCATCCGGCGCGTCCGAGCCGCATGGCGACCTGAACGCGGTGCGGCGCATAAGCATGTCGACCATGGCCGCACCCGCCACGCACCTGCTGTCCAACGGGCGCTACGCCGTCATGCTGACCGCGGCGGGCACGGGCTACAGCCGCTGGCGCGACCTGGCCGTGACCCGCTGGCGCGAAGACGCGACCCGCGACGACTGGGGCGCCTACGTCTACCTGCGAGACACGGACAGCGGCCGGGTCTGGTCCGCCGCGGCACAGCCCCTGGGCGTGGCGACCGACAGCCATGAAGTGGTCTTCGCCGAGGATCACGCCGCCTTCACGCGGCACGACGGCAGCCTGACGACCACGATGGAGGTGGTGGTGTCGGCCGAAGCCGACGGCGAAGTGCGCCGTGTCACGGTCGTCAACACCGGCCGCAAGGCGCGTGAGGTCGAACTCACCTCCTACGCCGAGGTGGTGCTGGCGCCGCCCGCGGCCGACGATGCCCATCCGGCCTTCGCCAAGATGTTCGTGCAGACCGAATACCTGCCCGAGTTCGGCGCCCTGATCGCCACGCGCCGCCCGCGCACGCCGGACGAGCCACCGGTTTGGGCCGCGCATTTCGCGGTCGTCGAAGGCATCGCCACAGGCCCAGCGCAGTACGAATCCGACCGGGCGTGCTTCCTGGGTCGGGGCCGCACGGCCGCCACGGCGCAGGCCATGGGAGACGGCGCCGCGCTGTCCGGCACGGCCGGCACGGTGCTGGACCCAGTCTTCTCGGTGCGCCACCGCGTGCGCATCGCCCCGGGCCAGATGGCGCGGCTGGCCTTCTGGACGCTGGTGGCTCCCACGCGCGAGGCGCTGCTCGACCTGGTCGACCAGCATCACGACCGCAGTGCCTTCGAGCGCGCACGCACGCTGGCCTGGACCCAGGCCCAGGTGCAGTTGCGGCACATCGGCATCGAGGCCGACGAAGCCGCGGATTTTCAGCGGCTGGCCGCGCCCATCCTATATGCCGACGCACGCTTTCGCGCGCCGGCCGAAGCGATCACACGAGGCGCCGGCCCGCAGTCTGGCCTGTGGCGGCACGCGGTCTCGGGCGACTTGCCGATCGTGCTGCTGCGCATCGACGAAATCGAGGACATCGCCCAGGTGCGCCAACTGCTGCGCGCGCACGAGTACTGGCGTATGAAGGGACTGAGCGTCGACCTGGTGATCGTCAACGAGCGCGCCTCGTCCTATGTGCAGGACCTGCAGACAGCCATCGAGACCGCCGTGCGCCGCAGCCAGTCACGCCCCCGCCTCGACGGTGAGGCGATGGCCCGGGGTGTGGTCCATACGCTGCGCGCAGACTTGATGGACGCGTCGGCCCGCGGCCTGCTACAGTCAGCAGCCCGCGTGGTGCTGCTGGCGCGTCGGGGCGACATCGCCCGGCAAATTGCGCGACTGCCCGAGGCGACGCTCACCGCGAGCTCTGCGCTCAAATCGGCCGCGCAGCTGCCATCCTCCGCCCTGCCTAGGCAGGCGCAGGGCCCGAACACAGCGCGGCTGGAGTTCTTCAACGGACTCGGCGGCTTCGACCTCGACGGCCGCGAATACGTGACCGTCCTCGCCGATGGCCAGACCACACCCGCACCCTGGATCAACGTCATCGCCAACCCGGGCTTCGGCTTCCAGGTCTCGGCCGACGGCAGCGCCAGCACCTGGGCCGGCAACAGCCGGGAGAACCAACTCACCCCATGGTCCAACGATCCGGTGACCGATCCCACCGGCGAGGCCTTCTTCGTGCGCGACGAGGCGAGCGGCCAGCTCTGGAGCCCTACGGCGCAGCCGATCCGCGACGGCGGCATCTATGTTGCGCGCCACGGCCATGGCTACAGTCGCTTCACGCACGAGGCGCATGGTATCGCGCTGGAACTACTGCAATTCGTACCGCTGGAAGACCCTGTCAAGGTGTCGCGCCTCACCTTGCGCAACCGCGGCGCACAGACGCGGCGCCTGTCAGTCACGGCCTATGCAGAATGGGTGCTGGGCGCCTCGCGGGCCGCCTGCGCGCCTTTCATCCTGACCGAGGCCGATGCGGCCAGTGGCGTGCTGCTGGCGCGCAACCCCTGGAGCACAGCCTTCCCGGGCCGCGTTGCCTTTGCCGACCTCGCGGGCCGGCAGAGCGCCTGGACCGCCGACCGCACGGAATTCCTGGGCTGTTACGGCAGCCTGGCGGCACCGGCGGCATTGCGGAGCCTGGCAACCCTGTCCGGCGCGGTGGGCCCAGGCCTGGACCCCTGCGCTGCGCTGCAGTGCAGCCTGGTGCTGCGTCCCGGCGAATCAGTGGACGTGATCGCCCTGCTCGGGCAATGCGGCAACGCGCAGGAGAGCGTGGCGCTGGCGGCGCGCTGGCGAGAGGCCAACCTGGACGCCGAACTGCGGCGGGTGCGAGACCATTGGGATGCCCTGCTGGGCGCCGTGCAGGTGCGCACGCCCGACCGCGCGATGGACATCCTGCTCAATGGCTGGCTGCTCTACCAGACACTGGTCTGCCGCATCTGGGCCCGCTCGGCCTTCTACCAGGCCAGCGGCGCCTACGGCTTTCGCGATCAGCTCCAAGACGGTATGGCGCTGGCCTTCGCGCGGCCCGAAGAGACGCGCCGACACCTGCTGCGCGCCGCGGGCCGCCAGTTCGTGGAGGGCGACGTGCAGCACTGGTGGCTGCCGCATTCGGGCCAAGGCGTGCGCACACGCATTTCGGACGATCGCGTCTGGCTAGCCTTCGCCGCGGCCAGCTACGTCGCCGTCTCGGGCGATGCGGCAGTGCTGGACGAATCCATCGCCTTCCTGGAAGGCCCCGTGCTGCAGGACGGCGAGCATGACGCCTTCTTCCAGCCCATGCAGGCCTGCGCCTCGGCGACGCTGTTTGAGCACTGCGCGCGCGCATTGGACCAGAGCATCGCGCTCACTGGCAAATTGGGTCTGCCGCTGATAGGGACCGGCGATTGGAACGACGGCATGAACCGCGTAGGCCAGGATGGCCGGGGGCAGAGCGTGTGGCTGGGTTGGCTGCTGGTGCGCACGCTGGCCCTCTTCAACCCGCTGGTGGAGGCGCGCGACCCCGCCCGTGCTGCACGCTGGCGCGCCCATGCCCAGGCTGTGACTGCCGCGCTGGAGCGCGAGGCCTGGGACGGTGCCTGGTACCGGCGCGCCACCTTCGACGACGGCACTTGGCTGGGCACCCGCGACAACGAGGAATGCCGCATCGATTCAATCGCCCAATCCTGGGCCGTACTGTCTGGTGCGGCCGATCCGGACCGCGCCCAGGCCGCGATGGAATCACTGCGCGCACACCTGCTGGTGCCGGATCCTGGGCTGGCGCTGCTCTTCACCCCGCCCTTCGACCGCCCTCCCCGCGACCCCGGCTACATCGTGGGCTACCCACCAGGCCTGCGCGAAAACGGCGGCCAGTACAGCCACGCGGCCATGTGGGCCATTCTGGCGCTCACGCAATTGCGCGCCGACCCGCAGGCGGGCACGCACGCCCACGCGCTGTTCAAGCTGGTCAACCCCATCAACCATGCACGCACACCGCAAGATGCGGCGCGCTACCGCGTGGAGCCGTACGTGGTGGCGGCCGACGTGTATTCGGTGCCGCCGCACGAAGGCCGGGGCGGCTGGACCTGGTACACCGGCGCCGCCGGCTGGATGCACCGAGCTGGCATGGAAGGGATCCTGGGCATTCGCCGCGAAGGTGAAGTACTCGTCATTGATCCATGCATCCCAGCCGAATGGCCCGGTTTCGAGGCCGAGGTCGTCCTCGGCGCGACGCGCTACACCATCCAGGTCGAATCGCCGGGGATGCACTGCGCTGGTATCTCGTCGGCGGTCCTGGACGGTGTGGCGCTGGCCTTCGGCGGCGCCGTACACGTACCGGTCACCCCAGGCGACCATCTATTGGTGATCACACTGTGAAGAACGCCTTTCCGATCCAGCCGTTGGGCCATTTGTCCCCTGCAAGGAGTATTGTGTGCAGATGATGCATGAGTTCCTATCTGCGAACCGTGGCACGCTGATCGCGCGCTGCCGGGACAAGGTCGCCCTGCGATCGCCTGGGGTGGTCAAAGAAGAGCTCGCGCATGGGGTTACCGTGTTCCTGGATCAGTTGATCCAGACCCTGATGGCGGAGCGCACCGACGATCCGCAGCGCAGCCTCCAAGTCTCCGGGGTCGCAGGAGGCGTCAGCGCTGTCTCGGAAATCGGCGATTCCGCCACCCGCCACGGGCGGGAACTTATGGGACACGGCTTCACGGTCGAGGAAGTGGTACACGACTACGGCGACCTATGCCAAGCCATCTCCGACATGGCGTTCGAGACCGGAACGCCGATCGGCGTGGACGAATTCAGGACCCTGAACCGCTGCCTGGACAATGCCATCGCCAGCGCCGTCACCGAATACACCCATCAGCGCGAGATCGAGGCGACCGACCGGCACACCCAGGCGCTCAACGAGCGTCTGGGCATTTTCGCGCACGAATTACGCAACATGCTGTTTGCCGCCAAGCTGGCGCAACGGGCGATCAAGGCAGGAGACGTGGGAGCCAATGGCGCAACAGCTGGCGTGCTCGACCGCGCGCTGGCAGGAATGAGCAAGCTGATCGATCGGTCGCTGGCTGAGGTGCGCATTACCGCCGGCATGCCCGCGCAGCGGCAACGGTTTTCCCTGGCCGAGTTCATCGCGGAAATCAAGCTCTCCGCCACGATGGAGGCGCAGAGCCGGGGTTGCCTGTTCAGCGCCCCGGCCGTGGACCCGTCGCTGGCTCTGGACGCCGACCGGGACCTGATGCTCGCAGCCGTGGGCAACCTGTTGCAGAACGCGTTCAAGTTTTCGCGCGCTGACGGCGGCGTGGCCAGCCTGCAGGCCAGCGCCAAGGACGAGCACATCCTAATCGACGTGCAGGACAACGGCCCCGGCCTGTCGGATGCGGCGATGCAGGCGCTGTTCCAGCCGTTCACCCAGGCGGGAGACGACCGCAGCGGCATGGGCCTGGGCCTGACTATTTCTCGCCGAAGTGTGGAACTGAACGGCGGCACCCTCAATGTGCGACGCGCACCTGATGGCGGTTGCGTGTTCACCATCGCCATGCCCGGTCACACCTTGCGCTGAACATCGGACTCCGACCATCCATTGCGCAACCGGCCTCATCGAAAGGTCGACAGACCGCGGATCGGCCTGCGGTGGCGCGAATCCGTCCGTCGCGATAGTCAACCAGAGAACGCCATTTATGCTTCAAAAGGATTTCAAATGGATGCTATGAACGAGAGTTCCCACGCTCTGAACTGAAACAGTAAGGTGGCGAGACCGAAAAGATGACCGGAAAGTGGGCATGGTAGATATTGGTCACGTCGACCTGTTGGTGCAGGAAGGCTTCTACACAAACCGCTCGGATCTTGTCCGCACGGCCGTGCGCAATCAGTTGGCCCTGCACGCCAATGTCGTGAAGCAGGCGGTGGCGCAGCGCACTCTCACCGTGGGCTTGTAGCACGTAGGACGAGAGGATCTTGAACGCGCGGTGGCTACCGGTCAGCGCCTGCAGGTTCAGGTGGTCGGGCTCGCGCGCATCGCGGACAACGTCACTCCGGAGTTGGCATGCGCTGCCATCGGTGATCGTGCTGTGAGCCTTCCAGGCCGGTCCCGCCGTGCGGCGTGCCCTGGCCGAACGCATTCGCTGATCTCTGTCGACAAAATCTTTTCACTTTGAGAGAGTACCCATGAAGAACCCCTTCCATGCACGTGCTCCCACTATGACGCCGCCGCGATCACAGCCATCATCGTTTTTCATGGCGACCGGGACCATACGGTCCAGCACAGCAACGGAGTGCAGATCGTCGAACATGCGCGCCAGGCGCACGGAACGCCGGCCAGCAGCACACAAACCGGCGAAGCGGGGGGCGGGCGGAAATACAGCCGCACGGTCCATACCTGCGGTCAAGGCTATGCATGCATCGAGTCATGGACGCTCCATGGGGCAGGACACGCATGGTCCGGGGGCGATGCGAGCGGCACCTACACCGATGCCACAGGCCCCGATGCCTCGGCGGAAATGGTGCGGTTCTTCCTCGACCTGCCGGCCACGGCGACGAGGCCGTACTGAGGCTGCTGCACCGGGACCGCACTCTACCCAAGGCCCGCGATGGAGCGCTCCCGACACCGACCGCGCGAGTCAATAGCTCCGATAAAAGCCCGTGCGCGCATGGATGGATGACATGAGGCCATCACGCACACGACCCCATGCCACCAGGGAAACCCATGAATGACCCACGGCCCCACTCCACCGCACCCGTCCAGCTCCCCCGGGCATTGATCGACCGGATCGCTCCACCCTTTATCCGATTCCTGCACATCGAGGCGGCCGGTGGTGCCGTCCTGCTGACGTTCACCATCGCCGCCCTCCTCCTGTCCAACTCTCCATGGGCAGATGCTTTCTTTGGCATCTGGGAAACACGCATCGAACTGCGGCTCGGAGAGTTCGAATTCGGTCGTTCGCTGAAAAGCTGGATCAACGACGGGCTGATGACGTTGTTCTTCTTCCTGGTGGCACTCGAACTCAAGCGCGAAGCCGTCCTGGGCGAGATGCGCAACCCGCGCATGGCAGCCTTGTCCATCGCTGCGGCATTGGGCGGCATGGTCGCGCCCGCATCCGTCTATCTGGCACTGCAGTGGGCGCAACCCGGCCAGCATGGCTGGGGCATTGTGATGGCCACCGACACCGCGTTCGTCATTGCCTGTCTGGCATTGCTCGGCAAGCGCATTCCGCACAGTCTGCGGGTGTTCATGTTGTTCCTGGCGATCGTCGATGACATCGGCGCCATCCTGGTGGTCGCTGTCGGATACAGCCAACACATGGACTGGCGCATGCTCGCCCTGGCCGGGTTGTGCATCGGCATCCTGCGCGGTTTGGCCGCCGCCGGCATTCGAAGCATCCCGATCTATGTCATCGCGGGCTGCGCCACTTGGCTGGCCATCGATGCGTCGGGACTTCACGCCACGGTCACCGGTGTAATCCTTGGGCTGATGACGCCTGCGAGGCGCTGGGTAAGCGACAGCCGGCTCTACGCGATCCTGGGGCAGGTCATCGCCCATCCAACGGGCAACCAAGGCAGCGCCCACACAAGTGATCGGGGAACCCTGCAGGTGGCGGAGATTGCCGCGCGCGAGTCGCTCTCGCCGGTCGAGCGCCTGGAGATGGCACTGCACCCGTGGGTCAGCTTTTGCATCATGCCGATCTTCGCTCTCGCCAATGCAGGATTGGCACTCTCGTGGACGAGCGCGGCCCAGCCTGTCGCCGCGGCGGTGTTCCTGGGCTTTGCTATCGGCAAGCCAACAGGCATTCTTCTTTTCAGTTGGCTGGCTCTGCGTTCCGGCCTGGCGATTCGTCCTCCGGATCTGAACTGGGGCAGCATGGCGGGTGGCAGCTTTCTGGCAGGCATCGGCTTCACGATGGCGCTGTTCATTGCCAATCTTGCCCTGGTCGGCCCGTTGATGGACAGCGCGAAGATCGGCATCTTCCTGGCCTCGCTGTTCTCAGCGGTCGTTGGCCTGGCGCTGTTAGTGTGGTTGCCACGGCCACAGACTCTCGACGCCAAGGAAAATATAGGTTAGAGAAACCGGCACGCAAGGCGCAATGCGCGTACTATGGGTTCGTTGATATGTGCAAGGCATTCATTGCATCGGTCTTTTTCCGCTTCTCCCGGGTTCCTCCCGCGGCTGTGTCGAATCTCCTTTGATGATTTTCTTGGCGTCTCTTCGCCGGATGCGTTTTTGCGACCCGGCAACCTCGAAAGGAAATCGATATGACGACACAAACCGGAACTGTGAAATGGTTCAACGAAGGCAAGGGCTTCGGCTTCATCGCCCCCGACAGCGGGGGCAAGGATCTCTTTGCCCACTTCCGTGAAATCCAAGCCGGCGGCTTCAAGACCCTGACTGAGAACCAGCACGTGCAGTTCGAAGTCACCGAGGGAGCCAAGGGCCCCCAAGCCTCCAACATTCGTGCCGTGAGTTGAAGGCATTGGGCCTGATGGTCCAATCACTTCTCCACACCTACCTGCGAAGCGCGGTTCATCCGCGCTTTCTCATTTCTGAAAGGCATCATTGCCATGAAAAATCTGCAGGAGGCCACCGAGCGCATCTGCGAACTCAAGGGCAGCCTGATCGCATTGGACGCATTGCTTCCTTCTCTGCTGGAAGCATTACCGCCCGCTACCCATAACACTCTGGTGCGTTCGTTCGAAGCACATGCCGAAGCAGCTCGAACGGTCATTCTGAACACCCCCATTTCAGACCATGTGCTGGCCGCCTTTGAACGGGACATTGCCAGAACGCGCGCGGTGCTCGCCGGGATCGTGCAGCCACAGGGAAACGCCAATCCACGCCAGGCCGTCGAGGCCATTCTGCTGACCACGACCCATATCCACACTTACGCTGGAACGCGATTGTTGACCGGTGCAAGCGGCTTCTTCTTCCGCCGCGATGATCGATTGTTCCTTGTGACGAATCGGCATGTCTTTTGCGACGAGCCAAGCGAGCATTTTCCCGACCGCGTCGAGATCGAATTGCATACCGATGCGAGCAACCTGACCCAGTACGCGACCTTCTCGATACCCCTCTATGGAAACGGCCTCGCGCTGTGGCGACAGGCCGCCGACACGGGCGGCCCGGTGGACATCGCCACCATCGAGATCCAGACCAGCCGCCTGCCCGAGCACGCGGTGCTGCATGCCTTCGACCAGTCGCACCTTGACCCTAAAAATGAGGACGTGGCGATTGGAGACAATTTGATGATCGTTGGTTTTCCGCTGGGGTTCCACGACACGATCCATCACCTCGCCGTAGCGCGCAGCGCATCGATCGCCTCGGCGTACGGCGTGCGCTTCCAGCAACAGGGCTACTTCCTGACCGATGCCCGCACACACCGTGGGAGCAGCGGTGCGCCTGTCGTTCGACGCAGGAGCAAAGACCAAGAACGCAGGTCCTCTCTGCCGACTTGGCAGTTGCTCGGCGTGCATTCCACGCGCATGGACATGCGCACCCGCGACCTGATCAAAGATGAGTGGCTTGGACTCAATTGCGCTTGGTACGCAGATGTTCTGATGGTGCTGACCCAAAACAAATAGCGATCAGTCACCTTAACTGAAAGCGCGGGCCATAACGCACGCGCACTGTGCGTTCAGCTTCTGCCGAACAGCAGTTGGGCCTATACGCGAGCGAACTCGATTGCTTAGCTAAACCACGACAAAGCTCGCCCTGCTACTCTGTAGCCCTCCGGGCCCACTCGATCATCAACAAGCCGCCCAAACCCGCGTGGTTAAAGGGATTGGCATCCGCCATCCAACTGAGGGCCACGTCGCCAAAATTCTTAGCTGCAGTCAGCCGGCGCTTCTCGCGCTGCTTCTCCAGCGCAGGAGAGCGGCCTGCCATGACGGCCTTCTTGGCGTCGAGCAGCTTTTCACGGGCCAGCGCCAGCGAAATGCCCAGAGCGCAATACCGGCCGATGGTCAGGGTCTCGCGGCGCCCGTGGAGACAGTAATCGTAGCGGAAGGTGATGGTGCCAGCCGGCGATACCGTCACGTACATCCCGTCCCGGTTAGAAATCTTATAAGTCAAGGACTTAGGCTTCAAATTGCGCAGTGCTGTGTCGGTCAACATCGAGGTTTTTACACCTGTGAGTGACGGCTTTTACCGTCAGGGGCCAGGAGACCCGTCGACGCCCGGAAAACCGCATGAAACAAGCTTTCCAGAGGGGTGTTTTACCGTCAAAGACCGATTTGGTCTCGATAGTAAACGGGAGGGTCTTAATCGAACCTTCGATTCTTACCGCCAGTTCTACCGACAACCGTTTTTGCTGGCCGGCGATAGCTTCCGATAGCTGGCGCAACGTATTTTCTTTAAAATCAACACGTTACAGCAGTTTTTCGATAACTGGCGATAGTCCTCGAAGGACTCGATTTCACTCCCACTCGATCATCAACAGCTCACGCAAGTCCGCGTGGTTAAAGGGATTTGCTTTGATCGACATAGGCCGTTACCGTCGCTTTTACCGTCAGAAAAACAGGTCCTTTGCTGGCGCGGGTTTACGCGGCATCGGCTCATCATCAATCAGCGCTTAGGATACCGCAGCCAGTCGCGTAGCGAGCAAGTCGGCCTGCTCGGCAAACTTCTTCGCATCGGTCTTCTGCAACTGCGCCAGGTTGCGCAGCTTCCAGCGGATGCCAGGCAGATGTTCGAGGTGTGCGATGCCCAGCAGCGACCACTCCGGCGTGCCAGCGGCCAGCGACAGCAGGAAGCGCCGCTCGTCGTCGTCCAAGCCCTGCTGGATTTCGCGCACCATGCGCTCGCGGGCAGCAAGCAGCGCATCGAGCGGCACGGGCTCGGCCGTCATGCCTTGGAAGTTGTGCTCATAGTCATGCCGGATGTCCCGCAGGGGCGTGAATAGCACTTCATGGATCGGCCGATTGCTGCTGGCCAGGTAGACCACGAAGGCACGCCGGATGCCGGGCGTGATGCCCTCATGCGCAAAGAGCTGCATCACGTCGAACAGGTCACGTGGGTGCTGCCGATCCAGTGCCGCCACCAGCTTGCCGCCGTACACGTCCTCCAGCGACGCCACCGGGATCTCCAGATCAGCCAGCAAAGTGTCGCGGGCAATCGGCGTCAGCGAAGCGCGGCGCACCGGTTGCACCGTGCCGCGCATGACGAAGTTGACTTCGACCTTGACCTGAATCGAGCCGCGACGCACCAGCAACTTCGTCTCCCCTGCTGCTGCCGCTGGTGCGTGCGTCTGGAATCCCCGCTTCTTTAACCGCTCGGCGGCCTGCCGAACGGCCTCGTTGATACGCGCCAACGCCTCGTCACGCGGCAGCGTGTGATCGGGAAAGACCAGATCGAGATCGACCGACAGACGCGGCATGTCGCGCACAAACAGATTGATCGCCGTGCCGCCCTTCAGCGCAAAGGTGTCATCCGCGAACACCAGCGGCGCTACCTGCGTCAGCAGGCGCGCGGTATCGAGATAGGTCTGGTTCATGGCTTGAGCACCAGCAGGCCGTCGGACGACCGGGACACCCAGGGCCGGTCGCTACCCGTCGGAAGCGTGGCCGGATCGAGCTTGGCCGCCCAAGGCAGTGACGCCTCGCGGCCGAGTTGCAGGCACAGCCGCACGGTCTTGACGCTTGTGCAGTGCTGCAACAGTTCGCGCAGCACATCGGCGCGTAGGCCGTAGGCGCTCTCGACGAGTTCGCGGGCTTCCTGCAAGGGCTGGCGCACGCCAACCTCGCTCAACAGTTCCAGCAATGCGCGCTCCGGCGCCGACACCTGCGGCGCCCCGCTGCGCTTCTCGAACGGGCCGACGTGCAGCAAGGCGTCCGGCTGCTCATCGAACAGCCGCTTGCGGTGGTACTCGGCCGGGAAGCGTTCGGTGAACCATTGCGGCAAGCGCGCTGCCTTCCAGCCATACAGGTGCAGCACCGGCTGCTGCGACACGTACTGCCGCACACCGTACCAGTCCAGCGCCGACTTGCCGCCGACGTGCAACCCCTCGAATTGGCGCTGCAACAGCAGCAGGCTGGGATGGAGCGCCGGGACGTCGTTCGGACGGCAGAACACTCCCCGCGCCAGGCGCGTGAGCCACCCTGCCCGGACGTAGTGAACGGCCAGGTCGGCAGAGATGCCCAACGCCGCCAAGTCCTCAGAGGTCAGCGGCGTTCCCGGTGCCAGCCGGGTGTAGAGCGCGTTTAGCTTGCTTGAATTAGTCGTAGCCATGCTACGGTTTTTACAACTTTTCCAAGCGATAGTCAATTTAATATGGCGTACCCAGTCGTAGTTTGAATACGATGATGGCAACATATCCAAAATCTCATCCATTCGGCGCAGCGGCGCGGAAAGACGGTTACTTGTCGTCTCCCCTGCCCCGCTTGAATCCCCGATCCGCCGCCATGAACGCCTCCAGCATGTGCGGGATCAGCGTCATGGCATCGACCGTCTCACCATACGCCTGCGCGTGCAGCGCAGCGTAGCGGTCAAGGTCGGCCTTCAGGCTGGCCGGGCAGGCGAAGGTCAGCTTGATGCTCTCGGTCTTGGGCAGCGGCCCGAGCCGCAGCTTCTTGGTCATGCTCATTGCATCGCCCCCCGCTGGAAGAACATCGGCTGGTAAGGCCGCAACACCAAATCGCGGTTGACGATGATCCGCACCGGCAGGCCCGGCCGCTCGGTCAGCGTCGGCTGGATGTTCATGTTGCGCCGGGTCATCTCCTGGCCGACTTGATTGATGCTGTCCTGCGTGCTGTCGCGCCCAGCGATCACGATGCGGTTGCCATCCTGCCGGTTCTCCGGCGCGGCCAGCTCGGCACCCACGCCCAGCAGCGTGGTCAGCGCCGCACCCGCAAAGATGCGCCCCCAATGCCAATCGACGCCATCCTCCAGGCCGGAATAGCCGGCCGGATCGGTGCCAGCCAGGTTGTCGAGCTTCAGCGAAGACGTGTCCGGCAGGATGACCCGGTTCCACACCACCTGCACGCGGCTCTGCCCATAACTGACCTGGCTGTTGTAGCGCCCAAGGATGCGCGATCCCTGCGGGATCAGCAGGAACTTGCCCGTGGCCGTGTCATAGACCGGCTCCGTCACCGTGGCGATCACGTCGCCCGGAAGATCGGACTTGATGCCCGTCACCAGCGCCCCGGCGATCACCGTTCCGGCCATCACCTGGTACGGCGAGGACGGCATTTGCAGATTGCCGGAATTGCGGGTTTCCGTAGAACCGTCCTTCAGGAAGGCCTCTTTCTGGTCTTGCCGGTTCTGCACAGCGGTGGGGTCGGCGGGCTGGGCCGCCGTCGAGGCCGGGCCAGCCGCCAGCGGATCGAATCCCGCCAAGCCCGATGTCGGGCCGGTCGCAGCGACTTGCGCCGTGGCTGGCGCAGCGGCCTTGCCCTGGTTGCCGGAGCGAAAGAACACCGACGAAGCCGCCGCCGCATCGGCCTCCTTGCGCAGCGCGTCGGCCGGGTCGTGGCCCGGTGGCGCATAGGTGGGCGTCACCGGTTGCTGCGAATGCACGATGGCCGGCCCCAGGTCGCCCGGCAGCGGCGGCCCCAACTCGGGCACCTTCGGCGGCAGCTTCGAGTAGTCGGCCGGCAGGCCATCCAGCCCTTCGGACTTCGAGACGCGATCCACGTTGTACAGCTCGGTCTGCTCGCTTGCGCGCCGGTGCGGCTGCAACGACCAGATCGTGGCCCCGAGCACGGCGACCGACAGGCCGCCCGTGAGGATGGCCAAGGTGCGCCGATTCAGGCGCGTGACCGGGCGCGGTTGTGCGCGCAGCACCACCGCCTCGGGCGCGACCTTGCCCGCCTGCGGTGCAAGATCAGGGGAATCGTCCTGGCTCATGGTCAGTTCCTCCGCGTGCCACCCGAGACACCATCTGTGCGCTCGATCCGCACCACGTCGCCCTTGTCACCGCCCAGGCGCAGCTCGGCCGCGCCGAACAGGCGATCCACGATGTAGTACGGCGGGCGAAAGCGGTAGTTCACCAACTGCCCGTCACCCTGGGCACCGATCACGAACAGCGGCGGCAGCTCGCCCTGGGCGATGCCCGGCGGAAACTGGATGTAGACCTTCTCGCCATCGTCGAAAGCGCGCAGCGGCTTCCACGGCGGGTTGCTGCCACTGACCGCATAGCGGAAGCGGATCTTCTCCAGCGATAGCCCGGCATCGACCGGTGCGGCGGCGCTGGCCGCCTGTGCCTGGCGCTGCAAAGCCAGCATCTTGTCCTTGGGATATTCCCAGGAGGCCGACGCCATCCACGTCTTCTCGGTCGATGTCAGCTCCAGCAGGTAGGTACGCCGACTCGTGGTGATGACTAAATTGGTCTTGAGGCCCGAACGGATGGGCTTGACCATCACATTGACGCGCAGCGCATCACCGCTGCCGCTCGATGTATCCCCGACGATCCAGCGCACGGTGTCGCCGGCGGCCACCGTCACCAGTTCCTCGCTCGGCTGGAGAGCGATCACGGTCACGCGGCCCACGGCCGCATAGACCTGGTACAGCGCACCATCGGTGAAAGGCCACACCTGAATCGCGTTGACGTAGCCTTCGCGCGTGGGCGCAATGCGCGCTTCGGCATTGGCGCGGGACACGCGCACGGTTTCATCGGCAGGTTCCGCGGCGGGCTTGGCATCCGGGATGGGTTTCATCTGCGTCGGCATCGGCAGCACCTGCGGCACGGCCACCACTTCCACCGGCTTCGGCGCCTCGGGCAGCGGCTGGGCTTGCACCGGCTCATCAAGCGAGATGGACGGCGGCGGCTTGCCCTGCGTGGCGCAGCCCGAGAACAGTACGGTCGAAGCCAACAGCATCACCAGCAAGGCGGATTTACGGAAAAGTGCATTCATGGCTTGGCTCCTTCGTTCGCTTCCAGTTCGCGGCTCCACGACAGGCCGTTGACGTAGATACCCAAGGGGTTCTTGCGCAGGCGCTGCTCGGTGCGCGGAGCTTGCAGCACCGTGGAAATCACCGCGTTCCAGCGTTCGGTGCGATCCAATGCGCCGTTGACGAAGCGCGTCTCCGTCCAGCGCACGTTGAACGACGTGTCGCTGGCGCGAGTCACGCTGCTGATCTGCACCGTCACCGATTCCTTGCCGATGCGCGCGAACGGATCGTTCACACGGGCGTACTCGTTGAGCACCACGGCGCCTTTGTCGGTCGTGTAGTCGTAGGCATCGAGCCAGTTCTGTCG
Source organism: Diaphorobacter sp. C33 (assembly GCF_030503915.1). Classification (NCBI taxonomy): domain Bacteria; kingdom Pseudomonadati; phylum Pseudomonadota; class Betaproteobacteria; order Burkholderiales; family Comamonadaceae; genus Diaphorobacter; species Diaphorobacter sp. C33. The sequence goes on along the minus strand of NZ_CP129980.1, from coordinate 602,683 downwards.
CACCACGATGGGGTCAATGGACAGCGAGCGCACCAGGCCGATGAAGCGGCCGAGGTGATAGGCAATCTGCGCATCGCTGGGCCGGTACGGCGTGGCGGCTTCGCCGACGGCGCGCACTTGGCCCGCGTTGTCCACCTCGATGACGTAGGGCGTGACGATGGACTGCGCCGAGCGCCACACCAGGCCGCCCGCCATCAGCACCGCCAGCGTGAGACAGCCGAAGGCCATGAAACGCCAGTTCTTCGCCTGCACGCGGGCCGAGCCGATGCGCTCGTCCCAGACCTGCGCGGCGGATTGGTATGGGGTGGCAGGTTGCGGCGTGTCGGCGTAGCGCACCTGTGGTCGTTTGAATCGCATGGGGTTCTCCTTGAAGATCAGGAATCGGAATCGCGCAGGCTCGGGCCTTGGCTAGAGCTGCCGCCGTCGCCACCGCGCAGCGTGTGGGCGGCGGTCGTCGCTGCATGGGTGAGCTGCTGCCTGCGATGCAGGCGCTTGGCCCAGGCGGGTTGCGCGGTGGATGGGGTTGGCTCGTTCGCAGTCTGTGCGGCACTGGCTCCCGACGCCGATCCGGCGTCGCCCGGCCGGAAGGCGGCGGCGACACGCTCCTTCATCGAGCGCGCCCCATCGGCCACCTTCTGCCCGGCCGCCTGCGCGCCGGTCTTGGCGACATTGCCCACGCCGGCGGCAGCGCCCTTGAGGCCTCCGCCGGCGGATGCAGAGCCAGCCTGGAACGCCGACCGTGCGCTACTGGCCGTCGAAGCGGCGGCACGCGCTCCGCTGCCGGCCAGCTTGGCGGCTGCGGGCGCCATACGCGCACCGGCAGCGACTGCGCCGCCGACACCCGTGGCCGCAGCGCCCACCGCAACGGCCGCGCCGGCTGCACCCAGCGCGGCACCGGCCATCGCGCCCGCGCCGAGCTGCGGCCCACCGGACACCAGCCCGGTTGCAATGCCCGGCCCGAAGATGCCCAAGGCCAGCAGCGTCAGCGAGGCCAGCATCACGACCACGGAGTGGTCGATGGATGGCTCGGCCGGCTGTACCTGAAACTCGGCGAACAGTCCCGAGCCGATGCCCACGATCACCGCCAGCACCAGCACCTTGATGCCCGAAGACACCACGTTACCCAGCACCTTCTCCGCGAGGAATGCGGTCTTGTTCCAGAGTGCGAACGGCACCAGCACGAAGCCCGCGAGCGTGGTCAGCTTGAACTCGATCAGCGTGATGAAAAGCTGGATCGCCAGCACGAAGAAGCACAGGAGGACGATCAGCCACGCCAGGAACATCACGACGATGGGCGTGATGTTCACGAACACCTCGGGAAAGCCCGCCATGTCGCCGATCTGCTTCAGGATCGGTGCCCCGGCGTCGATGCCGACCTTCGCCAGTCGGCCCGGTTGCAGGAAGCTCTCCATGCTCAGGGTCGAGCCGCTGGCCGTCAGGCCGAGGCCCGCGAATGAGCGGAACACGATGCCGGCCAGCCAGTTGAAGTTGCCGATGATGTAGGCGAAGGCACCGACGTACAGCACCTTGCGTATCAGCTTGGCGATCACGTCCTCGCCTTGGCCGGTGGCATGGCCCATCGCCCAGAACAGCCCGGCAAGCGTCATGTCGATGACGATCAGCGTGGCGGTCAGAAACGCCACCTCGCCGTGCAGCAGGCCGAAGCCCGAGTCGATGTAGCGCGAGAAGGTATCGAGGAAGCGGTCGATGACCGTCACGTCGTTCATGGCGAGCCCTCCTGCTCAGGCAGAGCGATTGCCCCACTGCCATCGGCGGGTTCATCGAAGCTGGGCGGGATCGGCGGCAGGTCGGCCAGCGTCTGGTACTCGCCCGGCCCAGCGTGGCCGGAGAGAAAGCGCCGCAGGTCGGCCTGCGCCACCTGCGTGCAAAACGCGCCGTCGTGCTCGCCCACGCGGCACTGCGCGCGCAACGCACGCAGCCGGGACGCATCGGCGGCCAGCGCATCCACCGACAGCCGCTGCGGCTGGTCACAGCCGGCCAGCACAAGCGCATGAACGGCGAAAGCAAACACGACGGGCGTGCGTTGCATGGCAGCCTCCGTCAGCGGTTGTAGAAGTTCACGGATTGCGGCGTGTATGGCGTGCCTTCGCCCAGGAAGCGGCGCGTCACCTCGCGCCCGCGCTCCGTGGCCGCCGCCTGCCGCGCCAGCTCCAGCGAGGCCGCGCGGTCTTGCGTGATCTGCAGCCGTTGCGTCTGGATCGACTGCTTGGCCTGCAAAGCCAACAACTGGTTCATGGCCTGCATCGCTTGCAGCGCACCCTCGGCCGACTGGCTCTTGCCCACGAGATCGGCCAGCACGCTTTCGTCATCGCTCAGGTTCTGCGACGCCTGGGCCTGCATCTGCATGGTGGTTTGCAGTCCGTTGAGCGTGTTCTTCCAACGCTCCTGCGCGTCGAGATACATCTGGTTGCCACTCACTGTAGCGGCGTACTTCTCGGGATACAGACGTGCGAACTCGCGGTCGATGCTCGTCACGTCATAGGCCAGGCCCTTGGCCTGTGCGATGAGGCGCTGGGTGGTTGCCAGGTTCGCGCGCAACTGGCCCACCACGCTGGACGGCAGGCTGGCCAGGTTGCGTGCCTGATTGATGAGCATCTGCGCTTCGTTCTGGAGCTGGCGGATCTGGTTGTTGATCTGCTCCAGCGTGCGAACCGCCGTGAGCGTGTTCTGCACCAGATTGGTCGGGTCGAGCACGATGTCGCCGACGCCGAACAGCGCGTGCGCAGGCTGCGCGACGCCGAAGGCGAGCACGCAGGCGGCGGTCAGCGCGGCGAGCTTGGGGACATAGGTTTTCATGGCTGGTTCTCCTGTGGATGGCTGGGGATGAGGGCGGCACACGGCGCAGGGCCGGGGAAATCGCGCAGCAGATCGGCCGCCCAATCAAGGCTGCGGTGGCGCAGCCATGCGGCTGCGAACGGAGTGGATGCGGATGAAGCGGCAGCGAGCACCGCGTCGATGTCGCGCTGGTCTTGCGGCGTGGAGGCACCCGCGAAGGCCAGCGTCGCGGCGCCCAGGTCGAGGTCGAACAGGCGGTTGCCGAGGCGGGATTGGTAGTAGTAGTCGCGCTTCGGCTGCGCGGTGGCGACGATCTCGATCTGCCGCCTGCTGAGGCCGAAACCCTCGTAGATCGTGCGAATCTGCGGCTCGGTGGCCTGCGGGTTCGGCAGGAAGATGCGGCTTGCGCAACTCTCGATGATCGCGGGCGCGATGCTCGAATCCTTGATGTCGGCGAGGCTCTGCGTGGCGAAGATCACCGAGACGTTCTTCTTGCGCAACGTCTTGAGCCACTGGCGGATGCGCGCGGCAAACACCGGGTCATCGAGGAACAGCCACGCTTCATCGAGGATCAGCAGCGTGGGCGCCCCGTCGAAGCGTTCATCGAAACGCGCAAAGAGGTAATGCAGCACGGCCATGACGGCGGCCTTGCTGTGCATCAGCTCCTCCATCTCGAAGCACCGCACGTCGGCCATGCCCAGCCGGTCATGATCGGCGTCCAGCAGCTTGCCGTGGGCACCGCCGAGCACATACGGCGACAGCGCCTGCCGCAGCGCGTTCGATTGCAGCAGCACGGAAAGCCCTGTCATCGTGCGCTGCTCCAACGGCGCACCGGCGAGGCTTCCCAGCGCCGACCAGATGGCCGCCTTTTCGTCGGGGCCGACCGCCACGCCCTCATGCAGCAAGCGGCCTTCGATCCATTCTGCCGCCCAGGTGCGGTAGCCTTCGCGGTCGATGCGTGCCAAGGGCTGGAAGGCGATTTCGCCATCCGTCCCGAGGTCGTAGTGCTCGCCACCCAGGCCCAGGATGGTGGCGCGCATGGAACGGCCCATGTCGAATGCGACGATGCGCGAACCGCGATAGCGGCGGAACTGCATTGCCAGCGTGGCGAGCAATACCGACTTGCCCATGCCGGTCGGCCCCGCGACCAGCGTGTGGCCCACGTCGCCGATGTGCGTCACAAGCCGGAACGGCGTGGCGCCGTCGGTGCGTGTCACGATCAGCGGGGGGCCGTCGAGGTGTTCGTTCTTCTCCGGTCCGGCCCATACCGCCGATACCGGCATCATGTGCGCCAGGTTCAGCGTTGAAACGATGGGCTGGCGCACGTTGGCGTAGGCGTTGCCCGGAATGGACGACAGCCACGCATCCACGGCGTTGAGCGTTTCCGGGATGGTGACGAAACCCCGACCCTGGATGACGCGCTCCACCATGCGCAGCTTCTCGTCGGCCACCGCAGGATCGGCGTCGAGCACCGCTACCGTGGCGGTGAGGTAGCCAAAGGCGACTTGATCGCTGCCCAGCTCCTGCAAGGCGGCATCGGCATCGGCGGCCTTGTTGCTGGCGTCGGTATCGACCAGCGGCGATTCCTGCTGGAAGATGGTTTCGCGCAGCAGCGCGATAACGTTCTTGCGCTTGGCGAACCACTGGCGGCGCAGGCGGGCGAGTTCTCTTTCCGCCTCGGCTTTGTCCAGGCACAGAAAGCGCGTACTCCAGCGATAGGCAAAGCCCAGGCGGTTGAGGTCGTCCAAAATCCCCGGCCAGGTTGAGGTCGGAAAGCCCCGCACCGACACCACGCGCAGGTGTTGCTCGCCCAGCATGGGCGCCAGGCCACCGACCAGTGCGGAGTCGGTCAGCAGCGCGTCGATGTGGAACGGCACTTCGGGCACGCCCACGCGATAGCGCCGCGTTGAGATGGTCGCGTGCAGGTAGGTCAGCGTCTGCCCGTCGTCGAGCCAGTCAATTTCCGGCATCACGCCGTCGAGCAGGTCAAAGACGCGATCCGTTTCCGCGACGAACGCTTGCAGCCGCTCGCGCCAGTCCACGCCATTCGTCGGCGTGTTCTCGTAGAGCATCTTGGCTGCACGGGCGCGGGATTCTTCCGGCGGCAGGTAAAGCAGCGTCAGGTGATAGCCGCTCTCAAAGTGATTGCCAGATTCCTCGAAGGTCGCGCGGCGTTCCTCGTCCACCAGCCAGGACAGCGGCTCGGGAAACTCCGAGTGTGGATAGTCGGCAGCGGGACGGCGCTCGGCTTCAATGAACAGCGCCCAGCCCGAACCCATGCGGCGCAGCGCGTTGTTCAAGCGTGCCGACGTAGCGATCAACTCACCCTGCGTCGCGCTGTCGAGGTCAGGCCCGCGAAACCGGGCCGTGCGCTGGAAACTGCCATCCTTGTTCAAGACGACGCCCAGTGCGACCAGCCCGGCCCAGGGCAGCCAGTCGGCAAGCAAGGCTGGGCGCTGGCGATATTCGGCGAGGTTCAGCATCGCGGCGTCCTCCCCTCACACGTCCAGCAGCGGGCGGTACTTGATGTGCCGGGCAAAGACCTGCATGAACTGCGGATCAACGCGCGCACCCCACACCGCCAGCGAATGGCCGACGATCCAGAGCACAACACCCGGAATCCACAGTTGCAGGCCCAGGCCGACGGCAGCGGCCAGCGTGCCGTTGGCAATCGCCACGGTGCGCGGCGCACCGCCCAGCAGGATCGGCTCGGTCAGCGAGCGATGCAGCGGCACCTCGAAGCCGTCCGCGAAGGTGTCCAGGGCACTCATACGACCGCCCCGCCGGAGAAGCTGAAGAACGACAGGAAGAAGCTCGACGCGGCGAACGCGATGGACAGGCCGAACACGATCTGGATCAGCTTGCGAAAGCCGCCCGAGGTATCGCCGAAGGCCAGCGCCAGGCCCGTGGCGATGATGATGATGACCGCGACGATGCGCGCCACCGGACCCTGGATGGATTCGAGGATGGATTGCAGCGGGCCTTCCCACGGCATCGAGGAACCGGCGGCCTGCGCCGTTCCGGCCAGGAACAGCAGCAGCGCGGCCAGCAGCAGCCCTTGCCCCGCAGGGCGTGCCAGGCTGCGCAGCCGTGCCAGGCCGGTCAGATGAGAAAGCGGATTTACGGAAATACGGAAAGCAGGAACGTGCATCTGCGTCATGGCAGTTCTCCAAGGTGGTTGAGGGACGGGGAAGAAAAGTCGGACTGCGATGGCAGCTCGGGAAACGGCATATCCATCGCGTCCGCCAGTTGGTAGCCCACGCCGTCAAAGCCGACGACGCGGGCAATGCTTTCGACGTGGCGATTGCGGCCACGGCCAGCGATGTGGATCACCACATTGACCGCCTCGGCGATCAGCGCACGGGGCGGATTCACCGCCACTTCGAGAATCAGTTGCTCCAGGCGCAGCAGCGCACCCAGCGCGGAGCCGGCATGGATCGTGGCGATGCCGCCGGGATGACCTGTGCCCCACACCTTGATGAGATCCAACGCCTCGGCGCCGCGCACTTCGCCAACGACGACGCGATCCGGGCGCAGGCGCATCGAGGAACGCACCAGCTCGGTCATCGACACCACGCCTGCGCGGGTGCGCAGCGGAACGTGGTCGCGCGCCGCGCATTGCAGCTCCACCGTGTCTTCGAGCACCAGCACGCGGTCGCCCGTGGCGGCGATCTCGGCCAGCAGCGCATTGGCGAGCGTGGTCTTGCCGCTGCTGGTGGCCCCGGCGATCAGGATGTTCTGGCGCTCGCGCACGGCGCGAACGAGAAAGCCCGCCTGGGCGCTGGTCATCATCCCGTCGATGACGTACCGCTCCAGCGGGATCACGCCGATGGCGCGCTTGCGCAACGCGAAGGCAGGCCCCGGCGCGGCGGGCGGCAAGATGCCCTCGAAGCGCTCGCCGGTTTCGGGCAGCTCGGCCGACAGCAGCGGCTGGCCGCGATGCACTTCCGCGCCGACGTGGGCTGCCACCAGCCGGATGATGCGTTCACCGTCCGCTTCGGACATCTCCACGCCCATCGGCGCACGGCCTGATGAAAGCCGATCCACCCATAGCGTCCGGTCGGGATTCAGCATGACTTCAACCACGTCCGGGTCTTCGAGCGCGGCGGCGATCAGCGGCCCCATCGCCGTGCGCAGCATCTGGATACGGCGATCCATCGAAGTCGCAGCGGACGAACGTGGTTCGGGCGGGATTTTCGGCACCGCGCTCATGACGCGCGCTCCTGCGCTTGCGTGGCCGCCGCCGCGTCCTCCATTCGCATCGGGTCGGGATGCAGTTCCTCCACCACGTCGCGCACCAGGCTGCGGCCCCGCAGCAGGTGGCGGCCAAGCTGCTCGGTGAACTGCTCGAAGCGCGCTTTGCCCTGCGCGCGTGCCGCGTCTTGGTGCGCCTCGGGAACCGGCGTGCTCACGGTCAGGTAGTAGCGGATGAACAGAGCCAGCGTCTCGATGGCGATGTTCTGGTCGCGCTCCATGCGCTCGGCCTGGCGCGACAGACGATCCAGCCGCTTGGCAATCGCCGCTTCGCGCTGGTCGGCCGCATCGGGCGACAGCCACGATGCGAGCGCCGCCGCGACGATGGACGACTTGGACACGCCTTTCTTGGCGGCCAGCTCGTCCAGGCGCTTGGCGTGCTCGTTCTGGATGAACAGATTGAGGCGGTATTGGCTCATAGGTCGATTCCGTCGTTGGGGTTCAGCGATGCCAGCCGGGCCGTGCGCTGCATGGCCGGATCGAGCTGGCGAGGAAGTGGAAGCGGAAGGTCGTCGTCGTCATCGAGCAGCCCAAGGTCGGCCACGGGCGCGGCCAGCCCGGGGTCGTAGGCGACGGCCTCAGTTAGCTCGGGCTGACGGCGTGGGCCGCCGTCGTCGGCCGAACCCAAGTTCTCCAGGCCATCGGCAGATGCCGTGGCAGACGCTGCGGGCACCGACGGAATCGCCAGCCCGCTCCAGTCGTCGGGCCGAGACGGCGGCGTGTCTGCGTACAGCCCGTCCGCCAGCGTGGGCGGGGGCAGCACGCGCCGCTTGAAATTGGCGTCCGCGTAATAGCGCAGCTTTTTGGCCTTGATCGGCGCCACACTGGAGACCATCACCACCGCTTCATCGGGTGGCAGTTGCATGACTTCGCCCGGCGTCAGCAGCGGACGGGCCGTTTCCTGGCGCGACACCATGAGGTGCCCCAGCCACGGCGCCAGCCGGTGGCCGGCGTAGTTGCGCTGCGCGCGCAGTTCGGTCGCGGTGCCCAGCGTCTCGGAAATCCGTTTGGCGGTACGTTCGTCGTTCGTGGCGAACGTCACGCGCACATGGCAGTTGTCGAGGATCGAATGGTTCTGCCCATACGCCTTGTCGATCTGGTTGAGCGACTGCGCGATGAGGAAACTGCGGATGCCGTAGCCGGCCATGAAGGCCAGCGCCGTCTCGAAGAAATCGAGCCGCCCGAGTGCCGGAAACTCGTCGAGCATCAGCAACAGCTTGTGGCGACGCTCGATGCCGTCGGAGCCATCGAGTGATTCCGTGAGCCGCCGCCCGATCTGGTTGAGGATCAGGCGAATGAGCGGCTTCGTCCGCGAAATGTCCGAAGGCGGAACCACCAGATACAACGACACCGGATGCTCGGCGGCGATCAGGTCGGCGATGCGCCAGTCACAGCGCGATGTGACTTCGGCCACCGTGGGATCGCGGTACAGGCCGAGGAACGACATGGCGGTGCTCAACACGCCGGAACGCTCGTTCTCCGACTTGTTGAGCACTTCGCGCGCAGCCGAGGCCACGACCGGATGCGTCCCATCGCCGAGATGCGGCGTGGTCATCATCCGATGCAAGGTCAGCTCGAATGGGCTGGCTGGATCGGAGAGGAAGTTGGCGACGCCGCGCAGCGTCTTGTCCTCGCCCGCGTAGAGCACATGCAGGATGGCGCCGACCAGCAGCGCGTGCGAGGTTTTTTCCCAATGGTTGCGCTTCTCCAGCGCGCCTTCGGGATCGACCAGGATGTCCGCGATGTTCTGCACGTCGCGCACTTCGTGCGCGCCGCGCCGCACCTCCAGCAGCGGGTTGTAGGCCGCCGACTGCGCATCGGTCGGGTTGAACAGCAGGCAATGCGAGAAGCGCGAGCGCCAGCCTGCGGTGATGCTCCAGTTCTCGCCCTTGATGTCGTGGATGACGGCCGATGCTAGCCAGCTCAACAAAGTGGGCACCACCAGGCCCACGCCCTTGCCCGAGCGCGTAGGCGCGAAGGTCAGGACGTGTTCCGGACCTTCATGCCGCAGGTACTGGCGGTCGTGCTGGCCGAGGAACACGCCGGCCGGCTGCGTGAGGCCCGCCTTGCGAATGTCCTGCGCGTTAGCCCAGCGCGCAGAGCCGTAGGTGGTGACGAGGCGCGCTTGGCGCGAACGCCAGACCGACATGGCGATGGCAACGCCCACGGCGGCCATACCGCTGGCGCCCGCAATGGTGCCGCCAGTGTCGAAGACCTCCGGCGCATAGGCGCCGAAGAAGAACCACCACTCAAACAGCTTCCACGGGTGGTAGATCGACGTGCCAAGGAAGTCGAACCAGGGCGAGCCAAGGCGTACTTGATAGCCAAGGGCCGCTGCTGTCCATTGTGTGGCGCCCCACACGCCGGCGATCACGGTGCCGAATACGACGGCGATCTGACCGAACAGCACGTTCGTCCCTTGCATGACCTGGCCTCCGATTTCTCCTGCGCTGATTCCTTATGGAAATCGCGGCACAGGAACGTGCCGCAGGCGTCAGGATCGGTGCCGGGTCAGTGCCGGTCAAAGGCCGTTATGGCGGGGATTGAGGCTGAAAGAGCCAGATTTCGCGCGGAAGCGAAAGCAATAGAAACACCACAGACGCGAGCGCGTTACGGCGTGGTGAGGTATCAGCGAGAACTTCGTGCTGTGAAACGGCGGCAAGGAAGTTACTTGGATTTTTTCTCAGGCCGATCACCGAAGAAACGCCGGTTGGCGGCTTCCGCCGCACGCAAGCAGAGTTCGTCGCCGACCTTCGAGCGATCTTCCTTGCATTGGCGCTGAATCTCCTTGATGCGGTCGGGATTGGCGACGAGCGTGTCCACGGATTCCGAAGGTTGAGAGGGGCCACATGCAGTCAAGGTGGCGGCCAGCATCAGCAACATCACGTTGTTCACGGTTCCAATCCTTTCATCGGGTGGATCGGGGATTCCCGATACTGCTCAGAGGTTCTGCTGAATCAATGGAGGCTACCCGGTCGATGAATCGGGCCAACATCTCTGGAGCCTCCGTATCCCGACACAGTAGATAGGTCGTCAGCATTGGCGGTTTACCCGCCAACGGCCGAGCCACTACACCAAGCTCACGGCTGGACGCAACGTGTGCCGCTCCGGCCAAGCCCAAGGCCAGCCCGGCGGAAACCAAGGTCATCATGAGGTCAAAAGAGGCAACGTGCTGAACTATGAGCGGCTCCCGTTCGTACTTGCGCAAGATTCGATCGACCTGACGTGCATGCCCTTCGCAAATCGACGGGTCGCCCAGCACCAGCGGGTAGTGCAGAACCTCCTCCAGCGGAATCTGCTTGAAGGCCAGAACGGGATGGCGAGCTGGCACCGCCACCATCAACTCATCCTCCCAAGCAGGTGTGACCACGATGCCATCACCTACGTCTTCGGCCATCGAAAATCCTGCGTCGTATAGCTCATCGTGCAGACCCTTGATTTGCTGGGCCATCGAAACTTCAAATAACCGAACCTCGACCTCGGGGTCTTCTTCGCGGCACTGCGCAAGTAGCGCCGGCAAGCGGGATGGCGTGATGCCATCGGACAAGGCAATGCGCAATTGCCCGTGATAGCCATTGGAGGCAGACCTGACGCTATCGCGTGCTTGCTCCAGCGCAGCGAAGATGCGCGGTACGTGCTCCAACAGTAATCGACCCGCACGGGTCAATTGCGTGCTGCGGGTAGTACGAACGAACAGGCGCGCACCAAGGTCTTCCTCCAGCTCCTTGATGGTGCGAGATAGCGGCGATTGGTCGATGTGTAACCGTTCAGCAGCCCGAGCAAAATGAAGCTCTTCCGCGACTGCGGTAAAGCATCGAAGGTGGCGTAACTCCACTTCTGCCCTTCCTAGCGTTTCAGATCGTCCACGTCCCGTGGGATGCAGCCGGATGCTCCACGCATGTGAGAACACCAAGAACGCTGTCCTTCCAAACCGAAAATGCCCAAGGTGCGATGCAAGTGATTCAGCCAAGACTGCATAGTAAGTGATATATTACTTACTATGCTTCGGAAAATCAATGACTAAATTCACCGTTGGACTGGGCAGCTCCCTCCCCGGACGGAAGACGAATCAGCGGCTGTCAACCGATGCTTGGAAATATCTTCGCGCAGGATTCGCCGGATTTCGACGATGGATGCGGCGGTTTCCTGCACGCTGTGTCCGGACACGATGATTTTTTCCGACTCGGCGCCATCCAGATGCGCGCTTCGATAGGGAACCAAACCATCGTCCGATTCAGCGAGAGGACCGTTAGCCTGCCGCCTCGCAACGATCGAGTGATAAGCCACCTGATCCGAGATTGGAAGCTCGCTCGTAGCTTTGACGAAGGGGTCGTTTTCGTCGAGTTGGTCAATGCTGTTGGGGATGTTCTGCAAGATCGTGGCGTGTGCCGTGGTCTCCGCGCGCGCCGGGAAGGCGTCGCCGAGGGTTGACAGCAGCGTCAATGGCAAGCGGATCAATCCGGCAACCCAACGCCCAAGTCCTTGTCCGGCAACCACGGTTCCACGGTGCGGTGTGGCAACGAATACCACGCGATCAACACCTGGAAATGGCCGAAAGCGCAAAAGAGGGTCAAGTTGAGAGCGGGTGCTCCCAAGACGATCCAGATCGATCCTGGGGTCCGATGCGGCCCACTTCCACAGTTGCTGGTCAGCCGTGGAGACCATCAGCCGCGCCAGCATTCCTCCCATGCTGTGACCAATCAACACCAGCCCGTGGGAAGCCAAGGTTTCCTCATCAGGGTCGAAGTGATGCAAAGCGGCCGCCAGAACTTGGCGGATTGCTGCATGACTGGCTGGTACAGGCATATTCGTGGGGTAATAGACCTCCCACACTTGGAATTCGCATCGCAGCTCTTCATCGGCCAGAAGCTCATTGGCAACGTTGACCCATGCTTCGGGGCTGCTCGCCAATCCATGCATCATCACGATGATGCGCCGCCGCGGGTCGAACGGCTGCATCAGATACAGATGCGGGTGATCGATGCCACGCTCACGCCCAAACAACCCTCGCACGGATTGCTGGTTGAACCCCGAACGCGCCAACCACAAGCCGTAGCCAGCCGTAAAGTTACCAGCCAGCGGAACGCGTTGGCCGTGGAGTTGCAAATAGTCCTGGACCAGGGGGTCATACACACCGACGATGAGTTCATGCGAGGCAAGCAGCTCATCGACGGTGAGTGCATCAAAGCGAAGCACTACCGTCACGTTGGGCGTTGGCATTTCGCTCCAGGCGGGAAATGTCCTCGGGCGCTCGTTGCCGGCGGGAGACCCGTCTGAGTCGTTCAGTGATATTGGCTCTGCATCCGTTACGGCCACCAATTCGGCACCCAAGCCATCCCTGCGATAGATGCCGCGCAGGCCTTGGAATGCCAGAACGTTCGCAGGCAGCAACTCGCGTGGCGTGGTCGCATCATTGGGCAGCCGGGCGTTCAAGTCGACTCGCAAAACCCAGTCACCCAAGCGGAATACCGCTTTGGCTCCGCCAGCATGCGCACGAAGTGCTTGGTGCTGTAGGCCAAACAATTGCGTGACCGTTTTTTGCACCGCGTAGTTGTACCAATCGCGCACCTGCGTCTGCCGCTCCTCAAACGCGCGCTCGCCGGGCGAGCGCCCAGTGAAAAAGAGATACGCGTAAGCGTGCCGAGCTGTCTCGATCCAAGCGGAAGTAGAAGCGGTGCGACTGTTTGGGACTGTTGTCGAGATCGACATGGCATGCTGCAGCCATAGTTCAGCCAGTGCCGACAACCTGGTTTCTCCATCCAAGTCCTTCATCATGGTCAACGCCTCGATACAAGTGAGCGAGGCGTTCGCTGCGCAGGCCCGTTCATCGAGCCCGGTAACGCGAATCGTCTGCACGGTCAGGGCGCTGAGTTTGCCTTTGCCGAGGAGATCGCCGCGTCGTAGGGCGACGTATTCATCCGGCGTCATCGCGCGTACAGCGACAGAAGGTTTGAATTCACTGACAACCGCGCAACCACCGAGCGCAAACGCGGCAGCGATCACGATCAACCATCGCCAGAAAAATGCAAGGATCACGTGGATTACGTGGATCATGACCGGGAGCTGCGTACCAGCATCGCAGAATCAACACCTGAAGCGAGCGCGACATTACCCGTGAAATTGCATTTCATACGCGGTTCTCTTTGCCCTGAACAAGAGCACGCTGACGATGCGCCAAGATCAGCGCAATGGCGCATGAGGCTATTCGCGTGCGGCGCGAGTCCGCGCGACTGGTGAGCACAATCGGCACACGCGCGCCCATCACGATCCCCGCACTGTCGGCTTGGCCCATGTATTCCAGTTGCTTGGTCAGCATGTTGCCGCTTTCCAGGTCGGGAACGACCAAGATGTCAGCTTGCCCGGCCACGTTCGACTTGATGCCCTTGACGCGCGCGGCATCGGGAGAGACGGCGTTATCAAAGGCCAGCGGCCCGTCGAGCACACCTCCGGCAATCTGGCCGCGATCGGCCATCTTGCACAGTGCCGCTGCGTCCAGGGTCGAAAGCATGCGCGGGTTGACGGTCTCGACCGCCGCCAGGATCGCTACCTTGGGCTCGGCAATGCCGATGGCGTGCGCCAAGTCGATGGCGTTGCGCACGATGTCGGCCTTGATTTCGAGCGTTGGAGCGATGTTGATGGCGGCGTCGGTGATGATGAAGGGCCGTGGGTAGCTGGCCGTCTGCATGATGTAGCAGTGCGTCAATCGGCGCTCGGTGCGCAGGCAGGCTTCGGGCGCCAGGATGGCACCCAGGTACTCGTCGCTGTGCAAGCTGCCTTTCATCAGTGCCTGCACCTCGCCCTTGCCAGCCAGCCGGGCGGCGATGGCCGCTGCAGCGTGGCTGTGCGGCACATCGACGACCTCGCTGTCTCCCAGTTCCAACCCCGTGTCGGCCGCAACGGCACGCAGCTTGCCGAGCGGCGCCACCAATACTGGCGTGATGACGCCGGCATCGCGCGCGTCCAAGGCACCGCCCAAGCTGAGCGCGTCACAAGGGTGCACCACCGCAGTGCGAACCGGGGCCAAGGTTTTGACATGGGCGATAAGACGCTCGACACCACTTGGAGGATCGGCGCGAACGCCCTCAGGGGCTTGTTCATTCATGTGGTTTTTTTAGCTTGTTTGCGCGAGTTGGATGCCGGCGTTGCGTACCGGCGTTGTCGCTGGCCTCGACTGGCGTCCGTGCGGCTGAGCGTGTCTGGTCACCATCTCGGCTCGACTGGCGCACCAGCATTACCGGAACTGGTGCGATGCGCGCCACTTGCTCTGCATCGCTGCCCAGCAGCAGCCGGTTCATGCCGCGACGCCCATGGGTGCCCAGGATGACCAAGTCGCAATCGCTCACCTCGGCCTGCTGTGCGATCTGTTCCGACACGCGTGCGGTGCCGCTTTCAAGCAGCACCGTCTCTGTGGCAATTCCGTTCCGACGAAGCCGACTCGCAGCTTCATCCAGCAACGCCTGGCCGGCTTCGAGGAAGCGTGGGCGGACATCCTTGATGTAGACCTCGGGACGCTCGAAGCCCGTACTATGCCGGGTTGGTTCGACGACATGCAGCAAGATCACGGTGGCGCCGCTCAGGCGTGCCAGTTCTGCCGCATGATCGAGGGCCAGGAAGGATGTGGAACTACCGTCCAGCGGCACCAGAAATCGGGAATACATGGAACTCCTCCAGGAGTTGGTGACTGCCGCGTCGGAAACCGCCCGCGAGGGCCGCGGGTTCTCCCAACTCATGACATGTGCTGGCCACCGTTCATCGCCACGTTGCTGCCCGTCATGAAGGCGGCAGCCTCACTGGCGATGAAGGCCACCAGCGCCGCGATCTCGTCCGGATGACCGAGGCGGCCGACTGGAATCGCATCGATGATCTTCTGGCGCACATCCTCACGCACCGCCATCACCATCTCGGTGGCCAGGTAGCCCGGCGAGACGGTGTTGACCGTCACGCCCTTGCGCGCCACCTCCTGCGCCAGCGCCTTGGTGAAGCCGTGCACGCCGGCCTTGGCCGCCGAGTAATTGGTCTGGCCGAACTGGCCCTTGCTGCCGTTGATCGACGAGATATTGATGATGCGTCCCCAGCCAAGCTCCACCATCGGGTCGATGAACGGCTTGGTGACGTTGAACATGGAGTCCAGGTTGGTGCGCAGCACGGCGTCCCAGCCGGATTTGTCCATCTTGCGCAAGGTCGCGTCACGGGTGATGCCGGCGTTGTTCACCAGGATGTCAACGTGGTAGCCGTCCGCCTGAATCTGACGCGCCAAAGCCTGGGTCGATTCCCAGTCGCCGACATCGACGCCGTAGGCCACGAACCGGTAGCCTTTGGTGTCCTGCGCGTCGAGCCAGGCAGCGACCTTATCGTTGCCGGGCGTGTGCGTGATGATGACGCGGTGGCCCGCGTCGTCCAGGGCGCGGGCAATGGCCGCGCCAAGACCGCGATTGCCGCCAGTGACCAGGGCGGTTCGTCCGGAACTGCTCATGTGCACCTCCTTACTTTTTGGCCTTGCCCTGAGGCGCGGCGCCTGGCGCGCTCCAGGGCTGCGTCCATTGCTGACAAAACTGCGCGAAAGAGGCTGTGCCACCGCTGGCGCCGAATACTTCGGAGACGGATGCCTGCCAGGTCGTCAGCGCCTCGCGCAGGCCATCAGCGAATGCCGCCTGGCTCTTGGCAGCAGCCTGGCCGACCGCCTGTGTATCGCCCATACGGCCCTGACACAATCGCCAGAACACCTCGGATGGCAAGGTGGCAAGCGCCTGCCAGTCCGCCGCCTGTTGGAGGTTCTGGATGCGCGAGGTGGTCTCCAGCACGCCGCCAGCACTGAGCTGTTGCATGGCTTCGAACCAGTGGTGGCCGCTTTCTTGCAGCAAGCGAGTGATCTGAAGCTGCAACTCGGCATTGGCCTTGTAGAGTTGGATGGGCAGTTCGTTGTTCATTTCAATTCTCCACGGTGGTGATGTGCCCCTCTGGGGCGGGTGTGGGCCATGCCTGCGCAACGACCCGATGAAAGTTGAGTGATGTGTTCGTGGACGCGTTTTGCCATGTCATCGCATGGCCACATAGGTTCCCGGCGCATCGCCAAGCGGTGGTTGCGTCCCGCCCATGGCAGGCGGAGCGACGCGCCCGGCCGAGCGCCCGGCCAACCATTGCTGCCATGCCGGCCACCAGGAGCCTTCGTTCAGCGGGGTCTCGGCACGCCACAATTGCGGATCGATATAGCGATCGCCAGCGGCACGGGTCGCAATCTGGAAGCTGCGCCGGGGGTGCCCTGGCTCGCTGACGACGCCGGCGTTGTGCCCGCCGCTGGTCAGCACGAAGGTCAGCTCCGCATCACTGAGCAGATGCATCTTGTACACGGATGGCCAGGGAGCGACGTGATCGCGCACCGTGCCGACGATGAACATGGGCACCTCGATGTCGGCCAGCGCCACGGGTCTCCCGCCGACGCGGTAGCGCCCCTCGGCCAGGTCGTTGTCCAGATACAAGCGCCGCAGGTACTCGCTGTGCATGCGGTACGGCATGCGGGTCACGTCGGCATTCCAGGCCATCAGGTCATTGAAGGTCTGGCGCTCACCCAACAGGTATTCACGCACCCGTCGCGACCAGATCAGGTCGCGCGAGTTGAGCATCTGGAACGCGCCGGCCATCTGCCTGCCGTCGAGATAGCCCTTGTCCCACATACCGGCTTCAAGCCAGGCCAGTTGACTGTCGTCGATGAAGAGCGCGATCTCGCCCGATTCGCGGAAATCGATCTCCGACGCCAACAGCGTCAGGCTTTGCAGCCGCTCGTCGCCATCGCGCGCCATCGCGGCGGCGGCGATCGTGAGCAAGGTGCCGCCCAGGCAATAGCCCACTGCTTGCACTTTGCGCTCGGGCACGATGGCCGTGACCGCATCCAACGCGTCCATGACCCCCAGCCAGCGGTAATCCTCCAGACCGAGGTCGCGATCGGCCGCCGTCGGGTTCTTCCATGAAAGGATGAACACCGTGTGCCCCTGATCGACCAGGTACTTCACCATCGAGTTGTGCGGCGACAGGTCGAGGATGTAGTACTTCATGATCCAGGACGGCACGATCAGTACCGGCTCCGCATGCACATCCGGCGTCGTGGGTGAGTACTGAATCAACTCGATCAGGTGGTTTCGAAACACCACCTTGCCTGGAGTGATCGCCACGTCCTTGCCCACCTCGAACCCTTCGACCCCTGCTGGCGCATCGTCGAGCGCGAGGCGTCGCGCATCGTCAAGGAAGTTCACGGCGCCGCGCCACAGGTTTGCGCCACCGCTTTGCGTGATGGCGTGCAGCACCTCGGGGTTGGTCCAGATGAAATTCGAAGGCGACCACATGTCCAGCCACTGCCGCCCAGCGAACGTGACCATGTTCTCGTGATGGCGCGACACGCCACGCACGCCCGTGGTGGCGTTGTGCCACCACTGCTGCTGGAGCAAAAAACCCTGGTGAATCACGTTGAAGGGCCACTGCTGCCAAGCCGGGGCGGCAAAGCGCCGATCCTGCTCCAGGGGCTCGATGCAGGTCGGGCAATCGTGCGCGCTGGCAACACGCAAGGCATAGCGCGCAAGGCGTTGCTGTTTGTGCAAGCCCTTTTCGATCAAGCTGCGTTGCTTGCCTGGCGAAAGGCTCAGGTGCAGCGCCCAGTCGTACCAAGCCAGCAGGCCGGCCGCCGGTGACAACCCCCCCGTGCTGCGCGCCCGCCAAGCATTCGCAAGCGTATCCAGGGCGTCAGGGCGACAGGCTTCGGGCTGCGTCAGATCGGCCCTGCCATGTATTGCGACGTTGCTCATTTCCAGCCTTTCATTTAGCGAGTAACATATTACTATCTTATCGCTCGCAGGAAAAGTTGCAAGCCTTCCGCAGGGGCGCAAAGTTTTTTCAGCCTTCACAAACGCAATCACTGCCGCAGCTGAAGCTCCAGGCCCAACGATCACGCATCTTCCGATCTGCCTGATATGGGATCCAGCTTCTTGAGTTGCATCAAGTTGACCGATCCGCTCTCCGTATGAAAGGCCCGCAGTTCTGTCTCATCCGACAAGTTTCCGATCTTGCGTCATGGTCATTTTACGTGTTACGATAGTAATAGATCACTTACTACATGGAGTCTGAATCGTGAGCCAACGCCCCCAGTACCTGTCCGCCGAAGATCGGCGCGCGGCCACAGTGCAAGCCGTGGTTGATCTGGCAGCCGAGCAAAACCCGGCCGAGATCACGACCACGGCGATTGCCGACCGAATGGGCTTGACGCAGGGCGCGTTGTTTCGTCACTTCCCCAACAAGGAAGCCATCGTGGAAGCCACGATGTCCTGGGTCGGCGAACGCCTTCTGGTCAGCGTGGACAAGGCGGCCGAAGGCGCCGCATCTCCTGGCGCGGCGCTCGAAGCCATGTTCATGACGCACATCGACTTCGTGTCCAAGCACCCGGGCGTGCCACGCATGCTGTTCGGAGAGTTGCAGCGCTCTGGCGAGACGCTCGCCAAGCGCATGGTGCAAACCCTGATCCGCCAGTACGAGCAGCGCCTGCGCCGCCTGATGGAAGCGGGCAAGGCGCAGGGCGAGCTGGATGCGGATCTGGACGTGGATGCCGCCGCCGTGCTGTTCATCGGCACGATCCAGGGGCTGGTCATGCAGTCCCTGCTGGCCGGCAAGGTCAGTCGGATTCGTCGCGATGCGCCCGCCGTGTTCGCCATCTATCGCCGTGGCATCGAAAGCGGCACATGAAGCACCCGTCCAGTCCTCAAACGGCACGACGATCCAGCAAACCCTCCGAAGAACCGGGAGCAATGAACATGACAGCACACAACGGGCGCGGCATCTGGATGCGTGTGATCGCCCTGATTGCCATCGGTTTTGGCCTGATGACCATCCGGGAAGGCGGCGCCGTCCTGTTTTATGACGGTGCAGGGCGTGACGCGGCCGGAAGCTATGTGCCCTTCGTGCTTTGGTTCAACTTTCTGGCCGGGTTCGCCTACGTCATCGCTGGCGTCGGGTTGTGGATGCGTCGGCGCTGGGCCACATGGCTGGCCATGGCCATCGCAGTTGCGACGGCACTCGTATTCCTGGCCTTCGGAGTGCATGTGGCGCTCGGCGGCGCCTGGGAGCGGCGCACGGTCATTGCCATGACGCTGCGCACGCTGGTGTGGGTCGGCATCGCGGCCATTGCTTGGCGTCGATCAACGGCGAATGCACCGGCCACGCGCGAGCAGTGAGCATCTTTTTTTAGTGGAAACCCATCCATGACAACTCCGAACCTCTCTACAAAAAAAACCCGTTGGGTCGTGATCATTGTTGCCCTGCTCGTTCTTGGCGGTGCACTGGCGTTCTGGTTCACGCGCGGCCATGACAATCAAGATGCATTGCGCCTCTACGGCAACGTCGACATCCGCGAGGTTCAATTGGCTTTCCGCCAGCCCGGGCGCGTCACGCAGATGGCTTTTGACGAGGGTGATTCCGTCACTGCCGGCGCGCGCCTGGCCACGCTCGACGCGCAGCCATATCAAGACGCCCTTGCAGCCGCACAAGCCCAGGTACAGGTGGCGCAGGCGGAGCTGACCAAGCTGCGCCGCGGCCTGCGACCTCAGGAAATCACCCAGGCACGCGAGGCGCTTAAGAAAGCGCAGGCGCTCGCCCTCGATGCCGAGCGCAACTTTCAGCGCCAGAGCAGCCTGTTGGCGTCGGGTGCAAGCAGCCAGCGCACGGTCGATGCTGCCCGCACCGCAAGAGATCAGTCGGTTGCGGGCGTCGAATCAGCCAAGGCCGCCCTGTCGCAAGCATCCGAAGGCTTTCGCAAGGAAGACATTGCCGCAGCAGAGGCTCGCCTTGCAGCGGCGCAGGCAGCCGCAGCGCAAGCCACTACATCTCTGGCGGACACTGAACTCATGGCACCCAGCGATGGAACCATCATCGCGCGGGTGCGTGAACCCGGCAGCATGGTGGCCAGCCAGAGTGCGGTCTACAGCCTGAGCCTGGACAAGCCCGTGTACGTGCGCGCCTACGTGGGCGAGCGGGATCTGGGCCGCATCGCACCGGGCACGGCGGTGCACGTCAAGAGCGATTCCGGGGAAAAGATCTATCGCGGCCAGATCGGTTTCATCTCGCCGCGCGCCGAATTCACGCCCAAGACAGTGGAGACGACGGACTTGCGCACGGATCTGGTGTATCGCCTGCGCATCGTCATTGACGAGGCCGACAGCGACGCCGCCTTGCGTCAGGGTATGCCGGTGACGATCGCGGTCGATGCCAAACCAGCCTCCAGCACGCGCGTGGGAGAACGTTGAGATGCAGGCAAACGCAGCCATGACTGCCACGCCGACGAGCGCGAGCGCCGATGTCGCCGCCGTCGTTATCGAAGGCGTGGACAAGCATTTCGGCAAGGTGCAGGCCCTGCGGAACTTGAGCGCGCACATCCACTATGGGCGGCTGACGGGTCTGGTCGGCCCGGACGGAGCCGGCAAGACGACGCTGATGCGGATTCTGACCGGCCTGCTGGTGCCCAATGCCGGCCGCGTCACCCTGGCCGGCTATGACGTGGTCAAGGACAACGACGCCATTCACGTGGCCAGCGGCTACATGCCACAGCGCTTCGGCCTGTACGAAGACCTGTCGGTGATGGAGAACATGCGCCTGTATGCGCAGCTGCGCGGCATGGATGCGGATCGCAATGCCGATCTATTTGCCGAGTTGCTGGACTTCACGCGGCTGGGACCTTTTACGAAGCGCTTGGCCGGCAAGCTCTCCGGCGGCATGAAGCAGAAGCTTGGCCTGGCCTGTGCGCTCATGGCGCGGCCCAAGGTGCTGCTGCTGGACGAGCCCGGCGTGGGCGTTGACCCGGTCAGCCGCCAGGATTTGTGGCGCATGGTGCAGGCACTGACCGATGAGGGCATGGCCGTGGTCTGGTCTACCGCCTATCTGGACGAGGCCGAGCGCTGCGAGAGCGTGCTGTTGCTGAACCAGGGGCAGCTCTTGTTCGATGGCCCGCCGCAAGCACTGACCGCGCAGCTCGAAGGCCGCAGCTTCCGCCTGGAAAACGTCGGCGCCGAGCGCCGGGCGGTTCTGACCGAGGCACTCGATCTGGAGAGCGTGAGCGATGGCGTGATCCAGGGCGCCGGCGTGCGCGTGGTACTGCGCGAGGGTGCGCAGGCAAGCCAAATCCAGTCGCTGGCTGATCGTGCCCAAGTGCAGCTGGCCCGGGTGCCCGCGCGCTTCGAAGACGCCTTCATCGATCTCCTCGGTGGCGGCCCCGGCGGCACTTCGACACTGGCCGAACGCCTGTCACCGGTCGAACTGGGCTCGGACATTGCCGTCTCCTGCCGCAATCTCACCAAGCGCTTCGGCGAGTTCACCGCCACCGACCAGGTCAGCTTCGAGGTGCGCAAAGGCGAAATCTTCGGTCTGCTCGGCCCCAATGGCGCCGGCAAGTCCACCACCTTCAAGATGCTGTGCGGCCTGTTGAAACCCACTGCGGGCGAGGCGCACGTGGTGGGGCACGATCTGCGCCGCGCCACCGGCGCGGCCAAGAGCCGGCTCGGCTACATGGCGCAGAAATTCTCGCTCTACGGCCTGCTGTCGGTGCAGCAGAACCTGGAGTTCTCGGCCGGCGTCTACGGGTTGGAGGGCAACACCCGGCGCGAGCGCATCGGGGAAATGATCGAAACCTTCGATCTGGGCGACTGGTTGTCCGCCACGCCAGATTCCCTGCCGCTGGGGCACAAACAGCGCCTGGCGCTGGCCTGCTCGCTCATGCATCGGCCTCCCGTGTTGTTCCTGGATGAGCCTACTTCGGGCGTGGATCCGATCACCCGGCGCGAATTCTGGACCCACATCAACGGCCTGGCGCGCAAGGGCGTGACCATCATGGTCACCACCCACTTCATGGACGAGGCCGAATACTGCGACCGCGTCGCCATGCTCTCTCGCGCGCGCCTGATCGCGCTCGACACGCCCGATGCGCTCAAGCGTGCCGCCGCGAATGCCGAACATCCCGACCCGACCATGGAGGACGCCTTCATTCACCTGGTGGAGTCTGCCGACCGTGAGATGGAGGTTGCCGCATGAACGTCGTTGAGAAACACAAGGACGGCGCTGGCCCGATGCAGGGCGACTTGCGCCGTTTTGACCTGCGGCGCCTGGTGGCCTTGGTCACCAAGGAAAGTTATCAGGCGTTGCGTGACCCATCCACTTTGTTGATCGCCTTCGTGCTGCCGGTGGTGTTGCTGCTGCTGTTTGCCTATGCAGTGTCGCTGGATGCGAAGGATGTTCGTGTCGGTGTCGTGCTGGAGTCGCCCGGTGCGGCAGCGCAGGAACTGGCGGCGGCGTTTTCCGGGACGCGCTTCCTCGATGTGCACTTCGCCCATGATCGCCGCGAAGTGGCCGAGCAGCTCGTCTCCGGTGCGCTGCGCGGCTACGTCGTCATTCCGCAGGATTTCGAACAACGCTTGGCCCAGCGCGGCAGCGAGCCGCTGGTGCAGATCGTCACCGATGGCTCCTACCCCAACACCGCCAACTATGTCGAAAACTACGCTCGCGGCGTGGTGCAGACGTGGCGCGCCGGGCTGGATGTCGCAGCACCCGCGCAGTCCGTCGTGCTGGAGCCGCGCTACTGGTTCAACCCCGAGCTGGAAAGCCGGCGCGCGCTGATTCCGGGCGCGATTGCCATCGTCATGACCATCATCGGCACCATGTTGACCGCGCTGGTGGTGGCGCGCGAATGGGAGCGCGGCACCATGGAGGCGGTGCTCTCCACGCCGGCCTCGGTGGCGGAGATATTGATCGGCAAGCTGCTGCCGTACTTCGTGCTCGGCATGCTGTCCACACTGGGCGCGGCCGCACTGGCCGTGTTCGTGTTCGGCGTCCCGATGCGTGGCTCGCTGGCGGCGTTGCTGCTTTTGTCCGCCGTGTTCATGGTGCCGGCGCTGGGCCAGGGTCTGCTGATCTCGTCCCTGGCGCGTAACCAGTTCCTGGCGGCGCAGATTGCGCTGTTCACGGGCTTTCTGCCGGCTTTCATGCTGTCGGGCTTTTTGTACGAGATCGATGCCATGCCGGCGCCGATCCGCGCCATCACCCGAGCGGTTCCGGCGCGCTACTTCGTCGACTCGCTCAAAACCGTGTTTCTCGCCGGCGACATCTGGGCCGTATTCCTGCCCAATCTGGCAGCCATGGCGGCGATCGGGGCTGTGTTCTTCATCATCGCCAAGCGCGCCACGCGCAAGAACCTGGAGTGAAGCCATGTTGACCTCCGCCTTCTCGTTCACCCGCCTGCGCGCCCAATTCATCAAGGAAGTGCTGAGCGTGCTGCGCGACCCGCGCAGCCGCATGGTGGTGTTCGTGCCGCCCATCCTGCAATTGCTGGTATTCGCCTTTGCCGCGACGCTGGAAGTGCGCAACGTCGACATCGCCGTCTACAACCAGGACGCCGGACGCTGGTCGCACGAACTGGTGCAGCGCCTGGACAGCGCCCGCTTCGTCACCCACGTCCGGCATGTGGACAGCCAGCGGCAGTTGCACGAGATGATCGACCGGGGCGAGGTCATCGCCGCACTCGCCATTCCGGTGGACTTCTCGCGCACCATCGCCGCCGGTGGCAGTGGCAAGGCACAGGTGGTGGTCGATGGCCGCCGCAGCAACTCGGGCCAGATCACCGTGGCCTACCTGTCCACCATTGCCGCCGACGTCGGCGCCGAGGTTGTGCCCGACGCGCAGGCACCGACGCCGGTGGTCGTGCGCCACTGGTTCAACCCGAACCTGGTCTACCGCTGGTTCATCGTGCCCGGCTTGACCGGCATCCTGGCACTGTTCAGCGCGCTGCTCATCACCTCGCTGTCGATCGCGCGCGAGCGCGAGCTTGGAACCTTCGACCAGCTGCTGGTGTCGCCCACCTCCACGCCGGAAATCATTATTTCCAAGTCGTTGCCGGCACTGGCGATCGGCACGCTACTCGGCCTGTTCATGATCAGCGCAGGCGTGTTCCTGTTCGGCATTCCGTTCACCGGCTCGTTCGCACTGCTGCTCGCCAGCCTGGTGCTGTTCATCCTGTCGGTGGTCGGCATCGGCCTGATGATTTCCGCAGTCAGCATGACGCAGCAGCAGGCCATCCTGGGTGCGTTCGCCATCGGCGTGCCGGCGGTGCTGATGTCAGGCTTTGCGACGCCGGTGGAAAACATGCCCCTCGTCCTGCAATGGATGGCCCAGGCCATTCCACTGACCCACTTCCTCATCATCGTCGAAGGCAGCTTCCTCAAGGCCATGCCGCCCGGCGACATTCTCGCCAGCCTCTGGCCGTTGGCGGTCATCGCCCTCGCCACGCTGACGATGGCCACCGTATTCGTCCGAGGACGCCTGCAATGAAAACCAAAACCCGCCACCTCTCCTCGCGCACGCCAGCCGCACAGCCGACGTCCAGGCGCTTGCGCCCGCTCGCGCTGGCCCTGTCCTGCGCGCTGCTGACCGCCTGTGCGACCGTGGGCCCCGACTACCGCGAGCCGCCTCCGGTGGACATCGGCAACGGCTGGACCTTGCCTCTGGCGAGCGAATCGCAGTCCGCAGACCTGGCCCGTTGGTGGTCTGCACTCGACGATCCCATCCTTGACCGTCTGATGGGCGCGGCGCTGGCACAGAACCTGGATCTGCGCCAAGCCGCGGCACGCATCGACGAGGCGCGCGCCCTACGCGACCGTGTGGCGGGAGATCGGCTTCCCACCGTTAGCGCAGGAGCCAGCGTCAATCGGCGTCGTCAAAGCGAAAACGGCCCCTTGCCCGTGGGCTCGATTCCCGGCCTTGACGCCACCCAGACCATTTACGACGCAGGTTTCGATGCGGCCTGGGAGGCCGATCTATTCGGCGCCAAGCGCCGCGCCCTGGAAGGCGCCAGCGCCCGCCTGCAAGCCACCGAAGTCGAAGCACAGGGTGTGCGCATGCGCGTCGCGGCCGAGGTTGCGCGCACCTGGTTCACTGCCGTTGGCGCTGGATACGAGCTGCATGCGCAACAAGCCACGCTGGACACGCTGCAGCAGACCTTGGAGTTGGTGCGCCTGCGGCATGCATTGGGCGACGCATCCGCCGCCGATGTAGAGGCGGCCTACGCGCAGTGGACCGCCGTCAACGCGCTGCTGCCGGACATCCAGGCACGCCAGCGCGCCGCGGTGCTTGGCCTGGGTGTGCTGCTAGGCTCCCCGCCCGAGCGTGAACTGGCATTGCTCGACGGCCCATTGGCACCGTGCACGCTGCGTGCCTTGCCGGTGGGCGAGCGTGCCGACCTGCTGCGCCGACGCCCTGACGTGCTGGCTGCGGAACGGCGACTGGCAGCAAGTTCCGCTGACATCGGCGTGGCCACGGCCGAGCTCTTCCCCAAGCTCTCCATCGGTGTTGGAGGCGGGTTTCAGGCGCTCAGCACGGGCGATTGGTTCGATGCATCCAGCTCACGTTTTTCCATCCTGCCGCTGATTTCCTGGCGCCTGTTCGACGGCGGCCGCGTGCGCGCTGAAATCCGGGCACGTGAGGCAGCCGAGCAGCAGGCTGCGCTGGCCTATGAGCAGGCGGTGCTGGCGGCGCTGGGCGACGCCGAGCGTGCGCTTGGCGACTATCACGGCGGGCTGGACACATTGGAGCGCCGCGCCATGGCCTTGGACGCGGCACGAACCAGCTACGGCTACGCCAAGGCCCGCTACGCCGCGGGCGATGTTGCACTGGTGGAACTGCTGGCCGCCCAGCGCAGCTTGCACGACGCCGAGACCGCGGCCGCCCGCGCGCATACCAGCGCCGCGGTGCAGTTGGTGGCGCTGTACAAGGCGCTTGGTGGTGGCTGGGATGCACCTGCAATGACATCGCAAACCACGAATCCAGCCCTGAAGCCGATCGCAACTGTGCTCGCAGCACCCTCAGTTCCTTGATTCAACGAAAGGAGATCACCATGCAAATCAACGTAGGAAATCTCGACCGCATCGCGCGCGTCGTCATCGGCCTGATCCTGCTCAGCTTGCCGTTGTGGCTGGATTCACCGTGGCGCTGGCTGGGGCTCATTGGAATCATGCCGTTGATCACCGGCCTGGCGGGTCGCTGCCTAGGTTACCGCCTGCTCGGCGTGAGCACCTGCCCGATGCAAAAGAAATAACCCGAGTGAGCATCCTATGAAACTGAACTTTCTGGGCGCTGCGCGTGAAGTCACCGGATCGTGCTTCCTGGTGGAGGCGCTCAACCTGCGCTTCCTGGTGGATTGCGGCATGGTTCAGGGCGGGCGCACGGCGGCGGCGCGCAATCGCGAGCCGTTCACGTTCGATCCGGCGTTGATCGACTTCGTGCTCCTGACCCATGCCCATATCGACCATAGCGGACTGTTGCCCAAACTCACGCGCGCTGGGTTCAAAGGAGCCATCTACGCCACTCCCGCTACGGTTGATCTGCTGGGCGTGATGCTGCCCGATAGCGCACACATCCAGGAGAGCGATGCAAAACGCAGTGCCAAAAGATCCCGTGGAGAGGATGCGCTGCCGCCGCTGTACACGCTGCAGGATGCGCGCGAATGCCTGCAACAAGTACGAGGCATCGAATACGACCGGGAGTTCGCGCCCCGTGTCGGGGTGCGCGCACGCTTTCGCGATGCCGGACACATCCTCGGATCGGCCATTATCGAAGTCTGGGTCACCGAGTATGGCTACCCGACGAAACTGGTATTCAGTGGCGACCTTGGCCAGCCGGGACGCCCGATATTGCGCGACCCGACACCCATCGAGGACGCCGACATCCTCGTCATCGAGTCCACCTATGGCAACCGCCAGCACAAGGACCTCTCGGCCACCGAAGAGGAGATGATCGGCATCGTCGAGAAAACCCTGTTCGAGCGCGGTGGCAACGTCATCGTGCCGGCCTTCGCGGTCGGTCGAACCCAGGAAGTCCTCTACCACCTGCACCGTCTCACCAGCGAGGGGCGACTGCGGCAACCGAAGGTATTCGTTGATTCGCCTATGGCCACGGAAGCCACGCGCATCACACGCGAGCACCTTGAGCTGTTCGATGAGCAGGCAAAGCGCCTGGCAGGATGGCACGCGCGCGGCGAAAACCTGCCGTATCTGCATTTCACGGAAAGTGCCGAAGAGTCCATGGCGCTGAACCAGATTCGTTCGGGCGCCATCATCATTTCCGCCAGCGGCATGTGCGATGCGGGGCGCATCCGGCACCACCTGCGCCACAATTTGCCGCGCAAGGAATGCAGTGTCCTGTTCTCCGGCTTCCAGGCGCAGGGAACACTTGGCCGTCAACTGGTCGATGGCGCTCAACGCGTGCGCATCTTCGGCGACGACATTCCGGTGCGCGCGGCGATCCACAGTGTCGATGGGCTCTCGGCGCACGCCGACCAACCGGCCCTGATGGCCTGGGCCCGCGGCTTCAAGCAAGCCCCGGAGCAAACCTTCGTGGTGCATGGGGAGCCGTCCGCTGCGCAGAATTTTGCGGAACTCCTGCAACAGCAGCTTGGCTGGCAGGTCTCGGTGCCTGAACATGGCCAGGTGGTGCCCTGGCCGGATTTTCTGGCGATCGAGCGATGACCCCATCCGCTGATCCTGACGAGCGCCTGCGCGCCATCCTCGATTCACCCACGTACCGTCTTGCGTACGAAGACATCGATTTGCTTGGCCAGGAAGAGCTTCGGCCATTGCGCCTGCAGCTTGAGCTGCTCAAGCCCGAGCGCATCCTGCACGAACAAGGCGTCCATTCGACGGTGGTGGTCTTCGGCAGTGCACGCGTCAGCGACGCCGAGACGGCCACCGCCCGCCTTGACGCGCTGGAGCAGCAGGCGCGCACCACGCCGCAGAATTCCAAGCTGACACAAGAGCTCTCCCGAGCCCGCCGCCGCGTGGAACAGGCGCGCTACTACGAAGAGGCACAGCGCTTCGCCCACCTGATTTCCAAGCGCTTCCAGCAACAGGAGCGGTGCGATTTCGTCGTCATCACCGGTGGCGGGCCAGGCATCATGGAGGCAGCCAATCGCGGTGCTTTCGATGCCGGGGCTCGCTCGATCGGGCTCAACATCACGTTGCCGCACGAACAAACCCCGAACTCCTACATGTGTCCGGAGCTGGCGTTCCGGTTCCACTATTTCGCGCTGCGCAAGATGCATTTCCTGATGCATGCGCGTGGTCTGGTGACCTTTCCGGGCGGCTTCGGCACGCTCGATGAATTATTCGAAGTGTTGACTTTGATCCAAACCGGCAAGATGCAGCGGATTCCGGTGGTTCTGGTCGGTCGCACCTTCTGGCATCGGGCCGTTGATTTCGACCTTCTGCTCGACGAAGGCTACGTATCACCATCCGATCTCGACTTGTTTACCTGCGTGGACAAAGCCGAAGAAATCATTGGCGCCCTGGAACGCTTTTACATCGATAGGGCAACAGACGGCACGCCATCATGATGCGCATCGGCAGCCGTCACGCGTGCCTGCCCAAGGCCAATGCGCGGCGGCCGGTGCGCAGTGTCACGCTGATGGTTGCCTGCGCGGTGCTCGGTCCGGTTGCCGCCCATGGCACGGAACTCACACCCTCAGCTGATTCTTCCCGCTGCCTGCCAGAGCAGTCCCTGCACTGGAGAGGAGGCACCCTGCGCCTGGAGAACGATTTGTTCACCGGTACCGACCGCAACTACACCAATGGCGTGGCGTTGAGCGTGGTTTCGCGCGATCTGCAAGGCGCGCTCCGCCCGGAATGTCTGCCCCAACCGATTGCCTGGTATACCCGCTTCATCGGCTGGGCTGATCCCGAGTTCTGGCGGGACTCTGGAGCCCGGTCGGCATCGCAAAACATCGTCGTGCGCTTCGGCCAGTCCATGTACACGCCCGAGGACAAGACGCGCACCGATCTGATTTCCGACGATCGCCCGTACGCCGGCCTGCTGTACCTGGGCTTGGCATGGAATCGCCGCGTCCAACCACAGGCCGCCAGCTACGAAATGCTTGACGTGCGCGAACTGACCCTGGGCGTGATTGGCCCTTGGTCGTTGGCGGAGCAATCACAGGATCTGGTGCATCGGGTGCGGGGCATCGATCGCTTTCGCGGCTGGGACAACCAGTTGCGCAACGAACCCGCGTTCCAGATGGCCATGGAGCGCAAGTTCAAGTCGTACACGGAGGGTGCCGTCCGGCCGGGATGGAGCGGCGACGTGATCGGCAGCTATGCCCTGCGGATCGGAAACATTGAAACCGCAGCCAGTACCGGCGTGGAATTGCGTGCGGGCTGGAACATTCCGAACGATTTCGGCAGCTATCCGATTCGACCCGGCGCTGAGAACCGCCCGCCCTCGGGCGTTTCCGACCTGCGCAGGACCGAGCCGCAATCGGCGCGCGCGCCCAAACCCGGAGCGCATGCATTCCTGAACCTGGAGGCCAAAGCCGTTGCCTGGGACTTCTCGCTCGACGGGAATCTGTTTCGGCACAGCCACCACGTCAGTCGACGACCCTGGGTCGCTCAGGCAGCCATTGGCATCAGCAGCCAATGGATTGTTGCCGGGCATGGCGTGCGGCTTGCCGTGATGCGCGTCTGGAGAACCCGCGAGTTCGACCAGCAGATCGGCCATCACGCCTTCGGATCGATTGCGCTGAGCATGGAATTTTGAAAGCCCGAAGTCATGCGCTCGTCTGCGAAGCATTCACCAACAACCTCAATGGAGAACCTCGTGAGTCACCTCTTGAACCATCGACAGCTTTTGACGATCGCCTTATCAGTAGCCTTGGCTACCGCCGCCACGGGGCTTGGTGCGCAGTCCGCCGAGGCCGCAAAGCCGATGGCGCTTCGCAGCGTCATGGAGAAGCTTGGCCGTGACATGCAAGCCGTCACCGGCGCGATTTCCAAGGAGGAATGGACGTTGGTCGCCGAGTTGGCGCCAAAAATTGCCAAGCATGCCGAACCGCCCCTGGGCGAAAAGATGCGCATTCTTGGCTGGCTTGGCACGGATGCCGGGAAGTTTCGGGGTTTCGATGGACAGGTCCATGACGCTGCGAGCTCCATGGGGGATGCCGCCAAACGCGGTGACGGCCCGGCCGTGATCGCGGCATTCTCCAAGACGCAACAAAGCTGCCTCGCTTGCCACCAAAGCTTCCGACAATCGTTCATGAAGCAATTTTATGAGAGTCGCTGACACGCATTTGTCCCAGACCGGTTTGTATGGGACATCACGATTGGGAGCGTCACGATGAGCAACTCACAGCCGAGCCTCATCCTGGTACTCAATTGCGGCTCCTCAAGCATCAAGTTCGCCTTGTTCGATGCACAGGCGCGCCCGTTGCCGCGCAAGCCGTTCTGGCACGGCAAGGTGCAAGGGATTACTGGGCTTGTGCCTGAATACAGCGACAGTGGCACTGCACAGCAGCGCATCCATCTGGATCACGAACACCCTCACACCGCCGCTCTGGCGTTGATTCAAGCGCGCATCGTGGCCCGACTCGATGGCCGCCGCATTGTGGCCATCGCGCATCGTGTCGTTCATGGCGGCAGCAGGTACTTCGAGCCAACCCTGGTGACCGCTGGCACCATCGCGGAGCTGCGGGCCTTGATTCCTTTGGCGCCGCTGCACCAACCCTTTCCTCTGAAGGCCATGAGTTTGCTGTTCGAGCAGTGGCCCGGAATTGTTCAGGTAGCGTGCTTCGATACAGCCTTTCACCGCACGGTGCCAAAGGTGGAGCAGATCCTGCCGCTGCCGTACTCGGCCTGGGAACGCGGTCTGCGCCGTTACGGCTTCCACGGCCTTTCGTACGACTACATGAGCCACGTTCTCCCCGAGCGCCACGGCGATCTGGCACGCGGCCGCACCCTCGTCGCGCATCTCGGCAGCGGGGCCAGCCTGTGCGCGATGCAGAACCTGCAAAGCGTCGCCACCACGATGGGCTTTTCCGCACTCGACGGCCTGATGATGGGCACCCGCACAGGTTCGCTCGATCCGGGCGCCTTACTCTACCTGATGGAAATCGAAGAGCTCTCGCTGGAAGAAGTGGGCCGCACGCTTTACAACCAGTCCGGCCTGCTCGGTGTTTCCGGAATTTCGGCCGAACCGCGCGTCGTGGTGATGCACGAGGCTGATCCTGGCGAAGCCGGCGAACGAGCCCGCATCGCGTTAGCGCTCTACGTGCGCCGCATCGTGCGCGAGATTGGCGCGCTGGTCGCAGTCCTTGGCGGCCTGGATCTGTTCGTGTTCACTGCCGGCGTCGGTGAGCACAACGCCTTCGTGCGCGAGCGCGTCTGCCGCGACCTGGCCTTTCTCGACATCAAACTGGATACGGATGCCAACGCCATTGATGCCCCAGTCATCTCCACCACCGACAGCCGGGTACTGGTCACGGTGGAGCCTACCAACGAGGAATGGGTCGCAGCACGCTATACGCAGGAATTGATGAGCGCCGCGTGATGTCCCAGCCAGGCAAAGCTCGCTCGGCTCAACGAGCTCTGTAGCCACATTGGGTTCGTCGGCACCAAAGAAGGAAAATCACATGACCACCGCTTCCACCCTCCGCCAGCGCTGGCTGACCGGCCACGGCCCCATCGTCCATCGCGACGAGACCGCCGCACGTGTCGAGGCGCTGGTGGCTCGCTTGATCGCTGACGGCCGCGTTGCAGACGAAGCAACGGCCTACAGCCTGCTTGCCGCCGCCGACCGCCTGGGCTGCGTGGCCATGAACGTGGTCGCGCACATGACCTATGCGCGCCGCATCGATCTTTCCGGCGCGGTGCTGTCAGCCGAGGACTTCAAGCCAACGCCCGAAGGCCACACTGGCGGCTCACTGAACATGGTGCAGGCCTTCGTCGGCTACCTGCTCGCCAACGCACTCACCGGCAGCACGCGCGGCTGGATCATGGGCCAGGGCCACTGCGTCGCTGCCATAGAAGCCGTCAATGCGCTGACCGGCGACGTCTCGCCCGCGCAGCGGGGACGCTACGACCACAGCGCGGAAGGCCTGTCGCGCCTGTGTGCCGATTTCTATTCGTATGCCATCGATGCGCAGGGCCTCCCGGCTGTGCCGCTGGGCAGCCATGCCGGCCCCAACACCGTCGGCGCCGTGTCCGAAGGCGGCTATCTCGGCTTTGCCGAACTGCAGTACATCCACATGCCGCTGCCTGGCGAATCGCTGGTCGCCTTCCTCAGCGATGGCGCCTTCGAGGAGCAGCGCGGCCCGGACTGGGCGCCGCGCTGGTGGCGCGCGCAGGACAGCGGCTTCGCTGTGCCGGTGATGATCCTCAACGGCCGGCGCATCGAGCAGCGCACCCAGATCATGCAGGAAGGCGGTGCGCAATGGCTGGCCGAAGACGTGCGCCACAATGGTTTTGACCCGGTGATCGTCGATGGCCACGACCCGGCCGCGATCGCCTGGGCGATCATCGAAGCCGAGGATACGCTGCGCGTCCTCGCCGCCGATCCGGATCGCCGCTATCCGGCGCCTTTGCCCTACGTGATCGCCGAGACCGAGAAGGGCTTCGGCTTTCCGGGCGCAGGCAGCAACGCCGCGCACAATCTGCCACTGGGCGGCAATCCTCATATCGATGTCGCCATGCGTGAGCTGTTCAACGAAAGCGCGGCTGCGCTGTTCGTTGCACCGGCCGAACTCGCCGCCGCGCTCGCCGCCTTCGCGACCCACGCTGCCCAGCAACGTCCGCTGGAAAGCGCGCATCCGATGGCGCACCGCCACCCCGCTGCGCCCAGGCTGCCCGAACCGCGCTGGGAGATGCCAGGCAGCGAAGGCAGTGCGATGACGGCGCTAGACCAGTGGTTCGTTGAATTCGCCAAAGCCAATCCCGAGCTGCGCATGCGCATCGGCAACCCTGACGAATTAGCCAGTAACAAGATGGGCGGCACGCTGGCGCTGCTGAAGCATCGCGTCAACGAGCCCGAACCCGGCGTGCCCGAGGACCTGCACGGCGCCATCATCACCGCGCTCAACGAAGAAGCCGTGGCCGCCGCCGCGCTCGGCAACAAGGGTGGACTGAACCTGATCGTCAGCTACGAAGCTTTCGCGGTGAAGATGCTCGGCCTGATGCGGCAGGAAATCATCTTCTCCCGCCACCAGCGTCAGGTCGGCCAGACAGCGGGCTGGCTGTCAGTGCCGCTCATCGTCACCTCGCACACCTGGGAAAACGCCAAGAACGAACAGTCGCATCAAGACCCGACCATCGGCGAAGCCCTGCTGGGCGAGATGTCGGACACCTCGCGCGTACTGTTCCCGGTGGATGGCAACACCGCCGCCGCTGCGCTGCGCGACGTCTATGCCGGACGCGGCCAACTGGCCTGCCTGATCGTCTCCAAGCGCGACGTGGAAAACCGCTTCGACGCCGAATCGGCGCAACGCCTGATCCGTGACGGTGCCGCCCATCTGATCGGCGACCCTGCCAAGGCTGAGGTGCAGCTCATCGCGCTGGGCGCCTACCAGCTCGACGAGGCCATCAAGGCGCAGCAGCACCTTGCCGAGCTAGACAGGTGCGCCTGCGTCACCGTCATCCTGGAACCCGGCCGCCTGCGCATCCCGCGCGACGCCATGGAAGCCGAATTCGTCGATGACGACGCCACTGTCAACGCACTGTTCCCGCCGGGCCTGCCGCGCGTGATCCTCACTCACACCCGCCCCGAACCCATGCTCGGCATCCTGCGCCGCATCGACAGCGGCCCCGCCAGGACGCACGCCCTCGGCTACATCAGCCGCGGCGGTACCTTCGATGTTGCCGGCATGCTGTTCGCCAACCGCTGCACCTGGGCGCATGCGGTGGATGCCGCAGCGACCGTGGCCGGCTGGAATCGTGAAGCACTGCTCGACCATGCGCAGCGCGCAGCTCTTGATGGCACCGGCAAACCAGGTGATTTACTGAGCCCGTGAGTCAGGCGCGCGAGCCCTGTGCCGACCACGAAGTGTGCCGACAGCACTGCCTGACGATATGCCACGGAGACGTCGTGATGAACTTTCTCTTGAGGTGGTTTCAGCCGATCGACATCCCACGTCCCCGCACCACATCCCACGACACAACGCCGCCGCGCATAGTCGCCGCGATCTGCTGCCCCAGTCGCTGCTCTATCACCGGCTTCCACGGCACCAGGCTGAACCCCAGGCCGTCATCAAGCATGGCGTAGCGCCCACTGGCGAGCATCACGCTGCGCCGATAGATGCCGGCCACGCGCTGCGCATCGGCTACCGGGCGATGCTCCAGACCAGTTTCGACGGCAATGTCCTTGGCGGCCTGCGCCAGTTCCCGGTTGCGTAACGTGCCCAGCAGGTTGCGCGCCAAGATCACGCGCTGCCCGCGCCGCTCGGCCAAACCCTGTTCGGCCAGGAAATCGGCGCGCTGCTGCATCGCCTGCTTGGCTTCGCCGCCAAAGCCCAGATCGCCCAGGCCCGAACCACCACCGATCAACTGCTGGTCGAGCCAGGTGGCCCCGATCACGCGCGCCTGTCGCTCGATGGGCAGGTGCGATTTCAGCTCCACTGCCACGCCGCCCAGGCGCTGCGCGTCGTACTGGCGACCACGCTCGGGCAGGTCGTCCGGCACCTTCCATAGCCCTTCGG
Source organism: Diaphorobacter sp. C33 (assembly GCF_030503915.1). Lineage (NCBI taxonomy): Bacteria > Pseudomonadati > Pseudomonadota > Betaproteobacteria > Burkholderiales > Comamonadaceae > Diaphorobacter > Diaphorobacter sp. C33. Next base: position 568,113 of record NZ_CP129980.1, on the reverse strand, counting down.
CCACGCGCTCCACGACGCCGGCGCGGCGCAGGGCTTCCAGCCGTCGAACGTGGGCGGCTACAACCTCTTGCGGATCGCGGCCAGGAACGGCCTGACCTTGCACCACGGCAAGGTGATGATCGGTGCGGTACAGGCCACCGCTTGCCAGCGCAGCGATGTTGCGGTCGGCCGCGCGCACGTCGGCCGATCCCTTCACCTCCACCACGGCGCCGGCCGGATAGTTCGCCAGTTCGTCGCGGGCGTTGAGCGCGACATAGTGGGCCTTGCCGTCCACCCCGTCGATGACCAGATAGCCCCGGTCGCGCAGCTCGTCGGCCAGGCCCTTGGCGGCCACGCGCCCGAGGATGGCTCGGCCATCGTCCCCAGGCTCGAACACCTCCAACTCGCGCGTCTCGCCGCGCATGGCCCGCTGCATGGTGCGGATGATGTCGCCGCGCTCGCCCAGGGCGCGCAGGGTCTTTTCCGCGTCGGCATGGACGGCCCAGGTGCCGGGCTGCATCTCGTCGGCCAGGCCCAGGCGCTGCAAGCGTTGCAGGCGGCCGATCAGCAGCAGGCGCTGGCGTTGCAGCCGGGGTTCGTTGAACCGTTCGATCTGCACCCGACCATCCTCGCCGGCCTCGCGCTGCAACGTGCGGTCGAGGCTAGTCCACCGCTCTTGCTCCACCTCGCGCTGCAAGGTCTGCTGGATCTCCAGTTCGGTGCGCGGCCCCAGCCATTCGGTTGCCAGTTCGGCGGCGCGATGGCGGAAGCCATCGGCGATGTAGTCGCCAGCGATGATGAGGTCTTTGCCGGTGTCGTCGCGTCCGCGCACGACGATGTGCGTATGCGGGTTGTCGGTGTTCCAGTGGTTGACGGCCACCCAATCGAGGCGCGTGCCTAGGTCGGCTTCCATCCGGCCCATGAGGTGCCGCGTATAGGTACGCAGGTCTTCCAGCTCGGCGCCATCCTCGGGCGAGAGGATGAAGCGGAAATGGTGCCGGTCGTCAGCGCAGCGTTCCCTGAAGGCGTCGAGGTCGGCGGCATCGGTCTGCGGCCCGTAGGCTTGGCCCGGCTCGCCATCGCGGCCCACGCCGTCGCGCTCGATGTAGCGCAGGTGCTTGGCGAGCGACTGCGGACTGGCCCGCTGCTGGTTGACCAGCAGCGTCTTGATGGTCACGCGCCGCGACATGGGCGTGAGCTTCGCGCCCGCGAAGCGCGCCGCCGTGTGGCCGCGCCCCAGGCGCGAGCCGGGCCGCTGGCCGGTGCCGGCGCCCTTGCCACTGCCACCAGGACGGCGCACCGTGGACTTGCCGCCGCTGGCCTTGCCCGCCTGCTTGAGCACCTCGGAGACGAAGCCCTGGCCCCGGTTCTTCGGTGCACTGGGGCGGACGCGGAAATCATCGTCGCGGCGTTTGGTCATGGCTGCGCTCCCTGCAAGCTATGGCGTGTCCGGGCGTGCGAAGCACGCGGACATGCTTGCATCGGCGCGGGCCTCGCGCCCCAAGCGGCACGGCGGCGAAACCGCTCCGTGCCGCGCCACCCCCACGTGCAGACTGGCTTTGCGGGCCGACAGGTGCCGCCCCCTTTTGTCTTGCCTTCCGCCTTTGCCCTTCGCTGTCGTTCCGGGTGTCGGCGGCCCGGCGGCGCTGTGCTGCTTGCAGCCAGCCCGTCGGCGAACGCGCCAATGGCCGCAGGCCGGGCGTGTTCAAGGCAAGACGCCTGCACGTTGGACGGCTGCGCCGGATGTTGCGCGAAGCGCGGCGCGGATGCGCTCGCGCTGCACGCGCGACGACACGGCGGCAGCAACCGGGACGACATGCCTGATGGCACGATGAGAGGCACGGCAACGTGCAGCAAATCGGCGGCCATCATGGGCGTGTCTCCAGCCAAACCGGATGCGCGACGCCGATCACGGCGGATGCGCTGACCGGCCCGAAATAGCGGCTGTCGAACGACGCCGGATTGGTGACACTCAACAGGAACAGTTCGCCCTCGGCCAGTGGCCGGCAATGCGGCCAGGATGGCAGCGGTCGGCCCAGCCGATCGGCAGGCAGCGCGGCGGCCGCAGGCACGCCGTCGATGCGTACCTGACCGGCGACGATGCAGACGTGTTGCGGCGCGACCGCGCCCACACGTTTGAGCAGCGGGATGTGCGATGGCAGGTAGCCGCGCTGCGCGGCGAGCGCGGCAGCGTCGGCAGGCAATCTGGTCAGGACGATGCTGCCCACGGACAAGGAACGTGGCAGCAAGGCGGCCCGATGGTCAAGCGGCTGCACGCGATACCAGCCGACCGGCACGCTGTCGGACGGGTTGTAGATCAGGCGCGGCAGCGGCTGCACGAACGCCGCCCAGGCCAGCGCAGCAAGGCCGACGGCGGCGAAGCCCGCCAGCACGATGCGAGCGCGCCAACGTGCGCGGGGCGAGCGAGGACGCGATGCGGTGCCGTCAGTGGAAACGGCGGTCATGGCAGTTCTTTCCCGATCAGCCATGCGGCGTGCCGCTCGGCGGTGTATTCGGGCAGCGGCAGGCGCGCAGCGAGTCGGTTGGCAAGCGTGCGCCAGTACGCGGGCGAGACGGCGACGGGCGCGATGCCCAGCGCCTCGATGGCGTCGATGCGTGCCAACACGCCGCGCACATGGTTTTCGCCCTCGGCGTGCAGCAGCAGGCGCGCGCCCGGCTGCACGCCAGGGATGCGCTGCGCCGCATCCAGCGGCGTGCAAGCCTGCATGACCATGAGCTGCCAGCGCACGGTGCCGTAGTCGTTGGCCTGCCAGCGGATACGGCACAACATGGCGCCCGGCAGGAACACCGCGCAGCGCCGCCAGCGGTCGAGCTGGTGCGTGCGCGCGGGTTCACCGAAGCGCAGGTAGATCTTGAAGCGCAGTTCGATGTAGGCCAGTGCCACGCGCGTCAGCGGCGCGCTGGCAGGCCGGCCGGAAGGTGCTGCGAGCGCAGCCGTGGCCGCGCCAGCGGCAGGCGAAGCGGATGCGGTCATGGGGTGTTCTCCCTGCGGTGTTCTGGAAACTCCCGCTCCAGCAGGCCGCGCAGCAGGTCGGCCACGGTCACGCCTTGCGTGAAAGCCGAAACCTTGATGTGCGCCCGCATCGCGGGCGTGATGTCGAGGGTCAGGCGGGCCGTGTAGAGGTCGCCTTTGTTCAGCGCATCGGCGTCGCCTTGGCGAATCCACGCCTCGGCCTGTGGATTCGCGGGCGGACGCGCGCCAATACCGACGCGCTTGGTGCGTGGTGCTGGCTTCGCTGTCATGCCGGCCACCGCAGCAGTTCGTCCACCAGCGCGGTGATTTCGCGCGCGGCAGCGCTATCCGGCGCCGTCTCGCGGGCGAGCCGGCCGGCGGCCACGCTGTCGGCGAATACGATGCGCTGACGAACCTCGGCGCGCAGCGCAGGCAGCGGCTGCTCGGCGAGCGCGCCGCGTGCCTCGCGTCCGATCACGGTGGTGCTGACGCGCCGATTGATGACGAAGGCTGCGGCGAGCAGCGGCCGAAACACCTGCGCCTCGCGGATCAGTGCCACCATCTCGGCGCTAGCCCACAGGTCGTAGGGGCTGGGCTGCACGGGAATCAGCACGCGCTCTGCCGCCAGCAGTGCGGAGCGCGCCAGCGCCGCGATGCGCGGCGGGCCGTCGATGACGACGTGATCGGCCCGCCTGGCGAGTTCTGGTGCTTCCTGATGCAGCGTTTCGCGTGCCAGTCCCACGGCGCTGAACAGCCGTGGCAAGCCTTGCTGGCTTCTGCGCTGCGTCCAGTCCAGCGATGAGCCTTGCGGGTCAGCATCCAGCAGAACGACGTGCTGGCCGCGCATCGCCAGCTCGCCAGCGATGTGGGTGGCGAGCGTGGTCTTGCCGACGCCGCCTTTCTGGTTGAGCAGAGCGACAATCATGGCGCGGCCCTCCGTGTTGGAAAGCCGGGCTTTTGCTGCTGCGCTTGTGGCCGCGTGGTGGTTATCCACCGCAGCGGCGTTTCCCTACTAAAAGTTAGAGAAATTAAGTTAGGGAAGTTAGAGGGCGCGCAAACCCAATGCTGGCGCGGGTTTTCGGCCGATCGGCACGCCTGATAGCACGATAGTCCCACGCCTGATAGCACGATACCCGGCACGCCTGATAGCACGACACCATTCACAGGCTCTCCCGGAGTTATCCCCGTGCCGTCTGCGGCACGGGCCGGAAGGTCAGCAATTCCGTTCCGTCGTCCGGCATCCGCTCGATTCCCAACACGTAGCCGGGCAGCGACTGCCGCGCGACGAGCGCGCGCAGGTCGCAGGCGAAGTCGTAAGGCTTCGCGGTGCTGCCCGATTTCTGGTGTAGGTAGCGAAAGTCGAACTGCCAGCCGTATGCCTGCTTGCCGCCGTGCTTGCGCACCAGCCGGTATAGCCACCGCTCGATGCCGCCGGTCAGCCGAAAGTACAGAGGGTCGATCGTCAGCACCAGGGCGGCGTCGAGCACGCCGGCATAGAACCAGTCCGGCAGGATCAGCTCGATACCCAACGGCGTGCCGCTTTGATCGGCCAGCTCCTTCCATTCGTTGATCCACGAGAAGCGGTGTAGGCGTCGCCCGGTCGTCTCGCGGATGGACGTGGCCACGGTGGTCGATTGCAGGCGATCCAGCGCGGCCTTCAGGCGCTGGTAGTCGCGCAGCGACTTGCCGCGCCCGATGAAGCGCAGGATCTCGTAGGGCGTGGCGCGCATCAGCCGCGACGGGCGCAGGCCTGCGTCCTTCGCTTCCACGATCTGCGAGGCCGCCCATATCAGCACGTCTGCATCCCAAATCGTGGCGATGCCGTGCTCCTGCGTGCCCTCTACGCGGATCGTCACGTTGCCCGCACGGAAGTCGATGGGCTTGACCCGCTTCGACTTGCCGAGCGAGAAGAACGGATAGGCCATCAAGTCCTGGCTGTCGCGCGGCGCCATGTCGCCGGGCAAGGCGCGGAACAGGTCGAGCTGTTCGCGCTCCTGCAACGGCCGCTGCCGCATGGGTAGCGCGGTGCTGGACATGGCGATGGTCTGCCGCGCGCCGCCGATCAGTGCGCACGGCTATCGGCCGAATGGTGCTCGGCGTATTCGGGATCGGAAGTCGTCTCGAAACTGCGGTCGGCGGCCCAGGCATCGAGGTCGGCCACCGCGTACATGACGCGGCGGCCGAACTTGCGAAAGCGTGGGCCGCCGCCGATCACGCGCTGCTTTTCCAGCGTGCGCGGCGACAGCCGCAGGTACTCCGCGGCTTCGTCGTTGGTGAGATAGCGTTGCGGCTGCGCGGCAGCGGTCGAGACAGCGGCGGCAGGCCGCAAGGGAGCAGGACGCATGATGTGAACCTCCATCGGTTGAAAACGCCCGGCCACACAGCGCAACCGGATGGAGGCAGTCTCAGAAAACGCGGCCCTTTTGCTCAGGGTCGTTTTACATCGTCATCAAAACGACCCTTCTCAAGCGGCGGGAGTTGTGCTAGGCGGCGATAGCCGCCGCGCATCAACGCATCGCCACGCCGCGTCAGGCGGCGCACCTTCGAGCGCAGGCCGCCGTCGCTGTACCAGTCAGCCACGGCGTCGGCACCGAACAGACCTTCACCCACCTCGCGCAAGGACGCACCCGCGAGGATCGCGTCGAGCGCCTGCAGGGTGTGCAACTCCAACAGCGCGGTAGGTGTTGGCCGAGGCTTGGCATTGGTGAAACCCGCGTCAAGTGCATGACCATGCGCAGGCGCGGCAACGCCGCCGCGATGGGCATGGGCGACAGCCATGCCATCTTCAAGGCCGGGTGCCAGCGCGAAGCGCAAGCAACGGCCCGGACTGCGTGCGATCAGTGCCAGCCCCTTGCCGTCATGCAGCAGTTGCTTGTGACCGGGAATGCGCCAGAACGCGAATGTCGCCGCATCGGGCGGTGGGTCAGCATCGGGGTAGAGCTGCACGACGGCTGCGTGGCCGGGCAACCAGGCCGGATGCGCGTCGCGCGCATCCAGGCCGGGGTCTTCCAGCAGGCGCAAGCCCCAGCGACGCGCCATGTCTGGCCGACGACGACGGTGCAGCCAGTCGAGCCGATAGTCAGGGTGGCGGCGCAGGTACTCCCAAGCTAGCGCGAGCGCATCCAGGCCCAGGACGTAGAGGTAGGCGGCAGTGGGATACCAATGCGCGGCGTGATGAGGATCGACCATGACGCGGGCTCCCGTTCAACGGCAGGAACATCGCTACGGGCGTTCAACACGTGGCTATCGCAGGCGGTCAGTTGCCATCAGAATCAAGGCGAGCTGTAACATTGGGTGTCAAGACCGATAGGCTCCGGTGCATTGCGAGATCCGTCCGAATGCGACGGCCACGCAAGCTCACAACGCCACGCGGCAGAGATCACCGTGCCGCAAGCCGCATGAAAGATCGTGACTGTTTCAGTCACAGATATTCTGGTTTGATCCAGAGTTTGGATTCAGACCTGACAGGTCTTGAGCGAGACCGAAATAGTCTCAATGCGCCCGGCTTGATCGTGGCGCGATCGGTTCAATCGACGATGGAACCGTTCTCCTACGCCAACCGCAGATATTCCGACAGCGGGCGCGCCGCCTGGAAATATCGATCCCGCATCACGGGCAGTTTGTTCGGCCCGACGATGGAAGCGAGGACGGAGAGTTTCACCGTCCCCAGCTCGGGCATGCTGATTCCCAAGTCGATCAGACCGTAGGCCGTATCGCCGTCTGCGGGATCGAGCGAGGTCAACAGCCAGGTGGCGTGCGCGTCAAGAGTGAACAGCCGCACGACCGGCAACGGGTCGTGCGCTTCGCCGGCGGCAGCAAGCCGCCCATTCACCAGCAGCGCGGCGCGCTGCTCATCGGTGACGAGGAGAGCCTTCATTGCGGTGCTCCTGTTCCAACGCGGTATGTCGGTTTTGCGCTTCCCCGCGAAGCCGTGGATGTGTATTCCATCCAAACTGTGGAAGCACGAAAACGCAAAAACGGCATTGTAGAAATCTGCAAAGACACGGTGGCGGCTTTCCGGTTCTGGCGGAATCCGCCAAAGCGGATTTCCGTAAAAGCACGAATCCAAGTCAGCGGCATGAGTTAAAGATAACGTGGTTTTAATTGTGCTGCGACTTGACGCTTCTGTCCATGCAGAAGCGATCCATCCAGCGCGGCCGTCCGGCGGGCGCCACCACGTTCGATGCCGAGTTGGCGCAAGCCTTCGGCGCGGCGGTGCACGCACTGCGGACGGAGCGTGGGATCGCGCAGGAATCGCTGGCGCATCTGGCGGGCGTCGAGCGTTCGCACATGGGCAAGGTCGAGCGCGGCGAGCACATGCCCACGCTGGCGATCATCTTCAAGATCGCCAGCGCGCTCGAATGCAGTACGGCGGTGCTAATGACCGCGACGGAAGGCCAGCTCGCAGCCTCCGGGTCGTAGAACCGCGAGGGTGCGCCCCGCCGCAATGGGTGGGGCGCTGCGGCGGTCACGCCGCCTGGGGCTTGCTGCGCGACCAGATCAGGTCGTGCGTGCCGTCCTCGCCTTCGATCAGGCGGGCATAGACCGTTGCCGGGAACGAAGGATCGTCGAGGGTCACGGACAGGTACTCCCGGCCGGCCTCGCTGGTCTTCTTCCACGCCGCGCCGATGTCGTGGCTGGCGGCCTGAACGCGGAAGTCCGGGGCTTTCTCGCTGTCCCCCTTGTCGTTGGGAACCAGCTTGACCTTGACGTTGAGCGTCAGGGTGCGCAGCGTGCCGGTGAAGCCGTCTTTGTCTGCGGTGAAGGTGCCGATGTTGGCCATGATGTTTTCTCCTTTCGGTTGAACAAGGTTCGCGCCCATCGCGTCCTTGTTGTGATCCGGCCGGCGGGGGACGGGCGGGCTGCACCGCTTGCGGTCGAAACGCAGTGGAGAACCGGAAGGCGAAAAGAATTTGGCCCGCGAGGAATGCGCGCAGCGCAGGGAAAATTGTTTTCGCCGCACGGTTGCAGCCATGAAGCCCGAGGCACAGCCGTGCCACCGCCAGGATTCACAACGAGACAAGGACGCCTTGGGCCGAACCGCTCCGAAAGGAGATGTGGCCGGCTCGGCATCCCCGTATGAAGGTTTCTCCGGCTCGCCCGCTGACGCGGGCCAGGTCAACCACCCGACGACAGGCGAGAACGCCTCCGCCACACCTTGCGGTGCCGGTCTTGAGGCGTGGCGTGGAAGCTCCATAGCGATGCCGGGCGGGTTGTCCGTGAACCGTCCTTCGTGACGTGATGGGCGAGAACCGCCAGCGTTGAGGACGGCACGCATCTGCACAACCTGCCGCAGCAGGCTCCAGCGTGTTCGCCATCGCCCCGTCCATTGCGGCGGGGCGCTGGCCGGGCCGATCCGGCGCAGCCGGTTCGGCAGTGCCGAGGGGCGCCAAGCTGCGCGCGGCGGGGATAGCCCGCAGGGTTTTCCCCTGGAGGCAAGCGAAGCGCGCAGCGCCGCAGGCGCGAAGGCGTGAGGGATTGAAGCCGAATGGCCGTGACAGCGAAGTCGGCACGGGGTGCAGCCCGAAAGCCCGGCGGCGCCGTGCGCCGACACGCCCTACCATGACGAGTACGAACAGCGAAGTCCATACCCAAGGAAGCACCGATGAAAGAAAAGCGCATCCATGAGTTCTTCAAGCGATACCAGGACTTCTTCCGCCAAGGATTGAAGAACGAAGCGGACATGGAGCAAGTCGCCTCGTCCTACGCCACTGCCTTCATCGCGGCCTCACCGGCCGGGGTCATGACGGGCCAGAACGACGGGCAACTGAAACAGGTCATGCGCCAAGGATTCGAGCGTTACCGCCAGCTCGGCACGAAGGACATGACGCTGCGCGGCGTTCGCATCAACCCCATCGACGAACATCACTGCGTCGCGCACGTCGCCTGGACGGCGACCTATGACCGGGGCGAGGCCCCGGGCGTGTCCATCGACTTCGACGTCCACTACCTCGTGTTGCAGCTTGACGACGAACCCAAGATATTCGGCTGGGTGTCAGGTGATGAACAGGCGCTGCTGAGGCAGCACGGCATCGTCTGATGCCGCCGCCGGGAAGGCGGCGGCGTTCTGATTCGGCTGTTGGCCTTGAACACCGGGCGCGGCCACTGCCGCGCCCGGATTTGCGTTTTACCGCGCCCAGGACGGAACGGCCTGGGCGCGGTGCTGATCACGGTTATTCCTTCGTCTCGATGAACCACCACACGGCACGCAGCAAGGCGCGGCCCGTGATGGGATGAATGTCGGTGAGATTGGCGCGGGCCGACCAGCCCGAGGGCGGGCGGTAGCCGCGCACGTCGCCTTCGCCGTGCCAGCGGCGGGCGCGTACCGTGCCGGGGGCGGCTGGTGGTGGTGCGGGTCATGGGGGCTTTTCCTTCCAGCAAAGCGCCCCGATCGAGGCCGGGGCGCTTGCCTTCGGCACGGGTCAAGCGGCCAGCGCCTCGGCGGGTTCATCCGTCATTGCCACGGTATCTTCCGGGGCGTCCTGCTCCGGGTCTGCCTCCTGCGCGGCATCCTGCAGGCCTGCGGCCTTGAAGATGGCGGGCATCCAGCCCGTACCATCGGCCAGCCACTCGGCTTCGCTGGCAATGTCGGCCTTCTTCAGCTTCGCCAGCCGGGTGACGGATTCCGGTGCAAACGCGCCCACGGCATCCAGAATCACGGCCTTGGAAACATGCTTGAAGTAGCCTTCTGCGGTCGGCTTCCACCATGCGGCCATGTCGAGGCCCACGGCCTGCGCCAGTTCCGCGCCAGGCTGGTGCAGCGTGGCGCGAGGCGTCACCACGTTCACCGTGGAAGCCACGCACACGGCCAGCAGCCGCACCAGCTCGTCTTGCGACTTCGCCAGCAGCGCGGCGAACAGTTCGGCGCTGTCCTCCGGCAAGGCAACACCTGCCACCTGTTGCAGTTCGCGCAGCGCCACGGCGGCGGGCGATTCCGGCCAGTCCGGGGCCAAGCCTTCCAGCCGATCTTGCACTTTCAGGCTCACGCCCAGCGGCAAGTCGTGGCCGTAGTGGCTTTCCTGCAAGACGGTCTGCACCATGCCATGCACCAGCGCGGCCAGCGCAACATGCGGATGCCGGGCGACTTCGATTTGCAGCGCCGCCGTGCGGTGGGCGCTCAAGCGCTGCGCCAGCCGGTCGGACAGACTCGCGGCCTTGGGCGCGTCGTCGGCGTCCTCGCCTTCGTCGTTGGTGGCTTCGCCTTCCACGCTGCCGAAACCGCGCCGCAGCTTGTCCAGCGTGCGCAGTGCCTTGGCCTCGGCTTCGCGCAGCAGGCCGCGGTGAATGACGGCCTCGCCGCTGCGGTCGATGGTGACGATGGCACCGGCCACGTCGCGCACTTCGGGCGCGTAGCCCTGCAAGGCATCCTCCGCGTCTTGCAGTTCCCCGGCCACCTGCTCGCGCCGCTGTTCCAGCTTCTCGGCCTCGGCCTCGTCCTCGCTGCTTTCACCTTGGCAAGCTTCTTCCAGTTCGGCGTCGATCTTTTCGAGGCGGGTTTCCAGCGAGGCGATGCGGCGGGCCTCGCGGGTGGTCGGCTCGCGGCGGTGGCGCGGGGCGTTTTGGAACGCCTGCCGTTCCTCGTAGGCCAGATGCGGCACGGCCTCCACCCATGCCCAGCCTTCGGCGCGCACGTCCTCAGCCAGTGTTGCCAGCTTGTCGCGCACCAGCGTTTCCAGCACTGCGGTATCGGTGAGGTAGGTTCCGGCATCGCCTTCCGCGAACAGGTCGCGGCGGATGCCGCCGCCTGCCTGCTGGTAGGTGTCCAGCCCGACGAAGCGCACCAGCGCGTGCGTGGCGTCGATTTCGCGCTCGGTCAGGCGCTCGCGCAAGTGCGAGGGATGGCGCTGCCACTGCGGTGCATCGTAGAACGCGGCTTCCTGCGCCGCGTGGTCGTCGGTGATGGCAAGGGCCATCAACTGGTCAAGGCTCACGGCATCGGCGCGATAGTCGGCCATCAGGCGCGGGGAGACATTCGCCAGCTTCAAGCGGCGCTGCACCACCAGCGGCGTGACACTGAAATCCGCTGCAATGTCCTCGATGGGACGGCCTTCGGCCACCAGTGCCGCAAAGGCTTCAAACTGGTCTGCGGGGTGCATGGCTTCGCGCTGTACGTTCTCGGTGAGGCTGGCCGTCCGGGCCGTGCCATCGGCCACCTGCAGGCAAGGCACCTCCCATTCCTTGCTGATGCGGTGCTTCTTCGCCAGCAGCTTGAGCGCTGCAAGGCGGCGGCCACCGGCGACCACCTCGTAATGCTCGCCATCGGCGGATGCAATCACGATCAGGTTTTGCAGCAGGCCCACGCGCTGGATGCTCGCGGCCAGTTCGGGGATGGACATGCGCGGGGTCTTGCGCACGTTGCGGCCGGTGGGGCGCAGCACCAGCCGCGACAGCGGAACCAGAATCAGGTTCTTGGTCGGGTCGGCGGCTTCCAGCGGGACAGCGGCGGTGGTATTGACGGCGCGGGCTTCGGTTTGGGTCATGGCGTTCATGGTGATAACTCCTATCGGTTCAGGGATGCAGCAGCGAGAAAGACGGCAAGGGCTGCTGCCTGCCCCTGCCGTGGGGGAATCAGGCTTTCAACTGGCGCAGGCCATCGGCCAGCAGCCACAGGGCGCGGTTCAGGCGTACATCGGAATCAATGCCCTGCACGGGGCGGGTGCGCTGGCGGCGTCCGTTGGCGCTGCGGCCATGCAATCCGCCCTTGGTCAAGTTCTCCTGTGCGCGGTTGAACACGCTCCACAGGTCGGGGCGGCGGTCGTCAAACCGGCGCGGCATCAGGATTTGCGACTCGGTGACGGGCGCGGACTTATTCGGGTCGTCGTACTTGAGGGCCAATGCGGCACGGGCGAATACTTCGGCCTCGCCATCGTCGAGCGTGACGGCCCGCATTGCTTCGCGGTTTTCCTTCACGCGCTCGAAGCCGCTCAGCACTTGATAAGCGCCTTCGATGACGTGCCCGGCCACATCGCCTTTGTGGGGTACGCGCACGTCCGCCACGGTGTCGCCGCAGACAAGGCCATTGCTGCACACGAAGCGGAACATGCCGGCCAGCATCTGATAGCTGCTCGTGCCATCGTGCGAGTTCAGCAGCACGATTTCATTGGCTTCCGCGCCGTTGATCTGGCTGGCATGGCGCAGGCGCAGCATGTGTTTCGTATGCTCGCGCTTGCCTTCATCGCGCACGCGGGTCTGCGTCGCCATGAAGGGTTGAAACCCCTCCTTGCGAAGCTCGGTCAGCACGGCGGCGGTGGGGATGTAGCTGTACCGCTCGGAACGGCTTTCGTGCGGTGCGTCCGCGAAGATGGACGGAGCCACCCTGCGAATCTGGTCATCGGACAGCGGGTAGTCGCTGCGCAGTGCCGGGGAGTGGGAAGCGAAACGGGATGCGAGTTGCATGGTCTTTCTCCTGACGAAAAGGGTTTGCTGTTCAAACCGCACACCGGATTCCTAGATTCGGAGCCCAGCCTTTCGGCTGTTCGGTGCGGTCGGCACGAGGAACCCGGTTGGCCCTGTTGCCACCGTCTTTCCTGAGTTCATCGCCCGCGACGGTCAGGAGCGCGCGGACGAGGACCGTCAAGGAGGCAAGCGCAGGGTTGGTGCGGCCCGCAGGCGCAGCCGAGGACACGGCCCTGCGCGCCTTGACGGCACACGGCCGCGGGCTACAGTCGCGGACAAGGTGATGAAGTCAGGGGAGACGGCTGGACAAGGCAACGGCCGCCTCTATGTGCCGACCGCACGGCAAGCGAAGCGCGCAGGCCCGGATCTGGAAGCCGGGCCGGAGGCGTCAGCCGAGCAGCGCGAGGGAACGATGGAAGCCCGAATGGGGCGAGACGCCGCAGGCGGCTCGATGCGCAGCACGACAGCGCGACCGGCCATGTTTCTAGGCCAGGGACGCCCGGACTTCAAGGCTCGATGCACAAGCTCATGCGCCAGTCATCGGGAAACAGGTTCGACAGCGACTGCCGTGGTCTGGCCGAGCCGGCGCAGCCGGTTCGGCAGTCCTTGAGGGGCGCCAAGCATTGCGCGGCGGGGATAGCCCGCAGGGCTTTCCCCTGGAGGCAAGCGAAGCGCGCAGCGCACTAGGCGCGAAAGCATCGGTACCGGGCGCAGCAGAAAAAAAGTGCGCCGCTCCCGCAGAGACGACGCACCCGAGGCAGCGCGGCGCGATCAGTTCGCCGCCGGCGCAGTCATCAACTGCAACTGGTCGATCACGCCAGGCTCAACAAACACGCAAGCCTGCTCGGCCGCGATCGGCACGTTGAACACCTGCGCAAACACCGTGCGCCGCAGATGAGCCAATCGGCCCGTCCGGTACGCCTGCTCGGGCTTCATGTGCCCACCGGCCTGCAAGTCGCTGCGCTGTGGATCGCATTCGACCAGCGCGACAAAACCATCGTCGGCCAGCTTCTGATGATCGGGGCACAGGCCCCAGCCGGTCGCCGTGTGGCGCTCCATGCTCGCGCGCAGGCGCTTGTCCAGCAGGATGGCGCCGGTATCGAACGCCGTGCCGCAAACAAGGCAAACATGCTGTTCGAGGGAAACGTGTGATTTGTCGTTCATGACTGTTCTCCAGTTGCGCGGGCGGAATTGCCCGGAACCGTCGCAGTCACGGCGCAGCGCAGCAGTCAGGGGTCGGAGACGGCCACGGGCCGCAAGCGTGCTGGCACGCGCCGCCCTTGAAGGCGAGAACGCCGTGATACGGTGAAGGGACACAGCAAGACCGCCTCCCCTCACACCATCCACGCACTGGCTTTTCGGCAAGCGGAGCGCGTAGGCCAGAAGCTGCTAGCAGTAAACTGAGCAGCACTCGGACAGGAGCCGAATGGAGGGTGATCTAAAGATGGCTAATGAGCTTTCGATACAGGCGGAAGCCTTGCAAAATCTATTGATCTCTCAAGCCACTGGCGGGAGCGAAGATGATGCGGAGTTCGTTCGCCTGAGGCAGGCTCTGCTTTCCAATACAGCCTTGGATTCACTGGTTCCCCAGTTTCTCCGAACCTGCCGCAGCCTTGCCCAGTTTTGGCAGTTCATCAAGTACAAGTACAAGACTTACGCCGAACGCCGAAACTATCTGTGGAGCGAATTTCGTCCGATATTGGATGCCCTGGAGCGTGGCGGACTGGCACCTTCTGATTCCTCAGTAACCACGGCCTTGGAGAAGTTCGATGCCGCCCACGTGCAAGCAGCATGGTCGAAGGCATTGGATCGACGATCATCCGACCCAGAAGGTGCAATCACCTCGGCGCGGACACTGATCGAATCAGTATGCAAACACATCTTGGACGAGGCCAAGGTCAGCTATGACGATACGGCCGACCTTCCCAAGCTATACAAGCAGACAGCAGAAATACTCAAGCTGGCACCTTCTCAGCATACAGAGCAAATCTTCAAACAGATCCTCGGTGGCTGCACGTCGGTGGTTGAAGGTCTTGGCTCTCTTCGCAACAGGTTGAGCGATGCTCATGGCAAAGGGCGGATCGGCATCAAGCCTGCACCCCGTCATGCTGAATTGGCCGTCAATCTTTCCGGCACACTGGCGAATTACCTCTTGGCGACGTGGGAAGCACGCAACGAGGCTGCGACCTAATATCCTCGGACGCAGCAAAAAGGGGGCCGAAGCCCCCTCGGTCAAACCAGGCCGCGTTCGGCAAATGACGTGATGCTGCTGCCCGCCACGATGATGTGATCCAACGTGCGAACATCCACCAGCGCCAACGCCTCCTTGAGCCGCTGGGTCAGTACCTCGTCGGCTCTGCTCGGCTCTGGATTGCCGCTCGGATGGTTGTGCGAAACGATGACCGCCGCCGCATTGAGCCGCAGCGCCTGCTTGACCAGCTCGCGCGGATACACCGATGCGCTGTCGATGGTGCCGTGGAACATCTCGGCGTATTCGATCAGGCGATGCTGTGTATCGAGGAAAAGCACGGCGAACACCTCATGCTCGAAGCCAGCCAGCTTGGCGCGCAGGTACTCCTTGACCGCCGCCGGCGAACTGAACGACGCACCGCGCTGCATCTTGTGCTCGATGGCCTGGCGCGCGGCCTCCAGAATCTGGTCGGCCGTCGCCAGCAGGTAGCGGCCTTGTGCATCGCGCACCATCAGCGAGGCATTGAACGAGGAAAAGGACAGTTGCGACATGATCGTGCTCCGGTTGCTCGGGCGGAATTGCCCGGAACCGTGGCCAGCACGGCGCAGCGCAAGCAGTCAGGGGGCGCAGACGGCCGCCAGGACGCAAGCGCGCAAAAGCGCGTGCCGCCCTTGACGGCGAGAACGCCGTGATACGGTGAAGGGAACAGCAAGACCGCCCACACCCGCCCACTGCACACAGTCGGCTTTTGGGGCAAGCGGAGCGCGCAGGCCCGGATCAACAAGCCGGGCCGGAGGCGTCAGCCGAGCGAAGCGAGGGAACGATGGAAGCCCGAAGGGGCGAGACGCCGCAGGCGACTTGATGCGCAAGCACGACAGCGCGACGGCGGCACGCCGGGACGCAACATCGAAATACCACATCGAACCCGCTCCACTACGCCACAGCAAGTTGTCCCGATAGGTATTGAACTTCACCATGTCTCCATGCAGCAGAACCATGGAGTCCGAGGTGGAACAGCTATCGCAAGCCCCCAATACCGCCGGCACCGATGTCGGCCTCCCCTTGCCAGGCACGGATGCCTACGAGGCTTTGCCGCAATTTCCAAAGCGCAGTGTCCTTCCCTTCCGTCGCACCATTCGCCGGCAGGAACTGCGGCAGATCGTTCCCCTCGCCGAAACGACGATCTACGAAATGGAGCGTCGCGGTGAGTTCCCACGTCGCTTCAACCTGACGCCACGCTGCGTCGTATGGGACTTGGCAGAAGTGGAAGCCTGGGTCGAAGAACGAAAGCAGGCTCCGCGCGCCGGCGTGTCGAAACCGGATGTCCACCTACGAAAAACCCGCCCTGTCCGGGCGGGTTCGAGCAAGGCATAAGGCCAAGCAGCGGCACTCATCCAATCAAAGCCTCCAGTGCCTTCGATGCCGAGCGCGGCAATCGCCGCCCCTCCTTCGCCACGTTGACCTGCAAGGCCACCCGCGCCACCTCAAACACGTCCTTGGCCAGCGAGTAGCTGCCTTTGGCCTGCAACCACGCCAATACGTCTGCCAAATGCCAGATCGACGCGCTGCCCTCATGCACCGGCGCCGGAAAGCTGCCCGGATGCGCCAGCATCAGCTTGCGCATGTTCTGCCGCGACACGCCCACAATGTCGGCCACGTCAGTCAGACCCACCAGATCCGGCGCTACTTCGATCAATCGCGCGGTCGGCGCGGCGCAGCGCACATCGGCCAGCGCGCTACGCACGGCCTCGTCCGCATCCGCAGCCTCGCGGGTGAACTCCAGCGCCAATCGACCCGGCTGCCCGATGCCGACCAAGGCATCGTCGCAGCCGGCTTCGCCCAGGCGCTCCACCAGTGCATCGGCGTCGCGGTCATCGTCCGTGAGCTGGTATTTCAGAGTGAAGGTGTATTCCATCGCGCTACTCCTTGGCACCATCATCAGCGTCGCGCTGCGACCGGTGCGTGGTGCAGTTGTCCACGACGCGCCGCAAGGCGCGCGCGTGGTTGCCGGGATTTTTCGGCGTGCTCCATACGCTGGTGATGCAGAACTCGCCGCAGCGACATTCTTCATCGTTGTAAGGGCAATACATCCGCCCCCAAGCGTGGCTGCCGCCGACTTCGACGCGCCAGCCCTGCCCTTCGGCGTGCCTGAGAGCTTCCTCAACATCTTTCTTCGGATGAGGGGAACGAGCCATCAATAATCTTCAGTATGGGGATGAATGGCTTAGTTGTCAAGTGACAACCAAGCCACTGTTTCAGGCTATCGCGCTCAACGCCGGCACCACTACGTTCGCCGGTAACAGCTTCGGCACGTAGGTCTGCCCACCGCCCCAGGCATCGACTAGGTTGGCCCACTCTTGCAGCATGTGGCGCCGCTGCTCGGCGTACTCGGCCTTGTTGTAAACCGAGCGCGAGGAACGCCCGTCCTCGTGCGCCAGGCACTTCTCGATCCAGTCGCGGTTGAAGCCGATTTCGTTCAACAGCGTCGAGCCGGTGCGGCGCAGGTCATGGACGGTGAAGGGTTGCAGCGGCAGCCCCTTGGTCTTTGCCGCCTCCACCACGAGCCCCGTGACGCGATTCAAAGTGGCGTTGGACATGCACCGCTCTGCGTCATAGCGAGACGGAAAAACGAACCTTGATCCCGCCGCGCAGGCGTGCAACGTCACGAAGATGTCGAGCGTCTGGCGCGATAGATAGACCACGTGCGGGTTGCGCCCCTTCATCCGCTGCTTAGGAATCGTCCAGGTCTTGCTCTCGAAATCGACCTCATCCCAGGTGGCGTGGATCAGTTCGCTCTTGCGTACCAACGTCAGCAGGATCAAGCGCAGCGCCAGCTTGATGGTCGGATAGGTCGCCACCGATTCCATCTGCTGCATGAACAACCGAATCTCCAGCGGCGACAAGGCGCGATCTTTCGGCACAAAGGTGGCGATCGAGGCCGCGCCCACGCTGTCGGCGGGGTTGTCCACCTTCTCACCGTGGGCGATGGCGTAGATGTAGACCTGCTTCACGATGTCCCGAATCTGTACCGCCGTGGCCGGCGCCCCACGCTCCTTGACCTTGTTGCACAAGGCCCGCAGGTCTTCGGCCTGGATTTCGGTCAGCAGGCGATTCTGGAAGACCGGCAGGATGTCCCGGTCGATGATGTGCTTGCGCATGGCGCGGGTGCTGTCAGCCAGCCTTGCGTTGGCCAGCCACGTCTCCATCGCCGCGCCGAAGGTCTTGATGGCGACCATCCGGCGTTTCTCACGCTGCTTTTCCAGCGCGGGCGAGACACCCTTGAGAACGGCTTTGCGCGCGTCCAGCAGCAGTTCGCGCGCCATTGCCAGCGAGATGCCACCAGGGCCATAGCGTCCGAGGGTCAGCGTCTCGCGGCGGCCGTGGAGCCGGTAGTCGTAGCGGAACGTGATCGTTCCGCCAGGCGATACCGTCACATACATCCCGTCTCGGTCAGAAGCCTTATAAATCTTGGACTTAGGTTTGAAATTGCGTAGTGCAGCGTCGGTCAGCATCGAGGTTTCCTCCGGCATGTGACGGATTTACCGTCAGGTTTTACCGTCAGGGACCTGGAGACCTGCTGATGCCCGGAAAGCCCCATGAAACAAGCTTTCCCGAGAAGGCTTTTACCGTCAAAGACGGTAAAAGTCTGAATAGTGAACGAGAGTGTCTTAATCCAGCCTCGATTTTTACCGTCAGCTCTACCGTCAACTTTTTCTGCTGGCCGGCGATAGCCACCGATAGCTGTCGTGACGTATTTCTTTCTAAATCAACACGTTACATCAGTTCTTCGATAGCTGGCGATAGTCCCTGAAGGACCTGATTTCACTCCCACTCGATGGTGGCAGGCGGCTTGCTCGACACGTCGTAGGTCACGCGGTTGATGCCGCGCACCTCATTGATGATGCGGCTGGAGACCTTCTTCAACAGCGCGTAGGGCAACTCCGCCCAGTCGGCTGTCATGAAGTCGCTGGTCTGCACCGCGCGCAGTGCCACCACATAGTCGTAGGTGCGGCCATCGCCCATCACGCCCACGCTCTTGACCGGCAGGAACACGGTGAAGGCCTGGCTGGTGAGGTCGTACCAGGTCTTGCCCGTGGCTTCGTCGGTGAATTTGCGCAGCTCTTCGATGAAGATGGCATCGGCGCGGCGCAGCAGGTCGGCGTATTCCTTCTTCACCTCGCCCAGAATGCGCACGCCCAGGCCCGGGCCGGGGAACGGATGGCGGTAGACCATTTCGCGCGGCAGTCCCAGGGCCACGCCGAGCTCGCGCACCTCGTCCTTGAACAGGTCGCGCAGCGGCTCCAGCAGTTTAAGGCCGAGTTGCTCGGGCAGCCCGCCCACGTTGTGGTGGCTCTTGATGGTGACAGCCTTCTTGCTCTTGGCACCGCCGGACTCGATCACGTCGGGGTAGATGGTGCCTTGCGCCAGGAAGGTCGCGCCCTTGTGGCCCTGGCCGCTGGCCTTGAGCTTTTCGGCTTCGGCCTTGAACACGTCCACGAACAATCGGCCGATGATCTTGCGCTTTTGCTCGGGCTCCGACACACCGGCCAGCTCACCCAGGAACAGGTCCGAGGCATCCACGCGCACCACCTTCGCGTGCAGCTTGCCTGCGAACATGTCCATGACCATATCGCCTTCGTTGAGGCGCAGCAGGCCGTGGTCCACGAACACGCAAGTGAGCTGGTCGCCAATCGCACGGTGGATCAGGGCAGCAGCCACCGACGAATCCACGCCGCCAGACAGGCCCAGGATCACTTCCTCGTCGCCCACCTGCTCGCGGATCTTCTGCACGGCTTCCTCGATGTGGTCGCGCATGATCCAGTCCGCCTGAGCGCCACAGATCTCGCGCACGAAGCGGTTGAGCAGCGCTGCGCCCTGCACCGTGTGCGTGACCTCGGGGTGGAATTGCACGGCGTAGAAGCGCCGCGTTTCGTCCGCCATGCCGGCGATGGGGCAACTGCCGGTGGAGCACATCAGCTTGAAACCGGGAGGCAGCTCGGTGACCTTGTCGCCGTGGCTCATCCACACCTTCAGCATGCCGTGGCCCTCGGGCGTGGAGAAATCCTCGATGCCCTTGAGCAGCGCGGTATGGCCATGGGCGCGGACTTCGGCATAGCCGAACTCGCGGCTGTGCGAGCCCTCGACCTTGCCGCCCAGTTGCGCGGCCATGGTCTGCATGCCGTAGCAGATGCCCAGCACGGGCACGCCCAACTCGAACACGGCGTCAGGGGCGCGGTCGTCCACTTCGTAAACGCTGGCGTGGCTGCCCGACAGGATCACACCCTTGAGCTTGCCGTCTGCGGCGAACTGGCGCACCCAGTCGCTGCTCACGTCGCAGGGGTGGACCTCGCAGTAGACATGCGTCTCGCGCACGCGGCGCGCGATGAGTTGGGTGACCTGGGAGCCGAAGTCAAGGATGAGGATCTTGTCGTGTTGCATGGAGAGCGACAGGGTCGGTAAAAGACAAAAGGCCCGAACACCTGGAGACGGGTTCGGGCCTGCGGAATGGCGAAGACTCAGTCCGCCCGGTAGTTGGGGGCTTCCTTGGTGATCTGCACGTCGTGCACGTGCGACTCGCGGATGCCAGCCGCCGTGATCTCCACGAATTCGGCCTTGTTGTTCATCTCTTCGATGGTTGCGCAACCACAGTAGCCCATGGCCGCACGCACGCCGCCGGCCATCTGGAACACGATGGACACCATGGAGCCCTTGTAGGGCACGCGGCCTTCGATGCCCTCGGGCACCAGCTTGTCAGCGTTGGGATTGCCCGTGGTGGCTTCCTGGAAGTAGCGGTCGGCCGAGCCCTGCTGCATGGCGCCGATCGAGCCCATACCACGGTAGCTTTTGTAGGAGCGGCCCTGGTACAGGATGACTTCGCCGGGCGCTTCTTCGGTGCCAGCAAACATGCCGCCCATCATGATGGTCGACGCGCCCGCGGCCAGCGCCTTGGCAATATCCCCCGAGAAGCGGATGCCGCCGTCGGCGATCAGCGGCACACCTGTGCCCTGAAGCGCGGTGGCGACGCTGTCGATGGCCATGATCTGGGGTACACCCACGCCAGCCACGATGCGTGTGGTGCAGATGGAGCCGGGACCGATGCCGACCTTGACCGCATCGGCGCCTGCCTCGGCCAGGGCCAGCGCGGCAGCGCCTGTGGCGATGTTGCCGCCGATCACGTCCACCTGCGGGTAGTTCTGTTTGACCCAGCGCACGCGGTCGATCACACCTTTGCTGTGGCCGTGGGCTGTATCCACCACGATGGCATCCACACCGGCCTTGACCAGCAACGCCACGCGCTCTTCGGTGCCCGCACCGACGCCCACGGCAGCGGCCACGCGCAGGCGGCCTGCCGCATCGCGCGCGGCGTTGGGGAACGTGGTCTGCTTGTTGATGTCCTTGACCGTGATGAGGCCCTTGAGCTCAAAGGCGTCGTTCACCACCAGCAGGCGCTCCAGCTTATGGCGGTTGAGCAGTGCCTTGGCCTGCGCTGGGGTGGTGCCGTCTTTTTCGTTGACGGTGATCAGCTTCTCGCGCGGCGTCATGATCTCACGCACCTTGACGTCGTAGCGCGTCTCGAAGCGCACGTCGCGGCTGGTGACGATGCCCACCACCTTGCCACCATCACAGACCGGGAAGCCCGAGATGCCCAGGTTCTCGGACAGTTCCAGCACCTGCAGCACCGTGTGTTCGGGCGTGATGACCACGGGATCGTGCACCACGCCGGATTCATACCGCTTGACCTTTGACACCTCGGCCGCCTGCTGCTCGGCCGTCATGTTCTTGTGGATGACGCCAATCCCCCCTTCTTGCGCGATGGCGATGGCCAGACGCGCTTCGGTCACGGTGTCCATGGCGGCGGACACGAGCGGGAGGTTCAGGGTGATGTTGCGCGTGAAGCGCGTGACGAGGGAGGTGTCCTTGGGCAGGACCTGGGAGTACGCCGGCACCAACAACACATCGTCGAAGGTGAGCGCTTTTCCAAGAAGGCGCATGTGAAAGCTCCAAAAAAAGGATTGTACCCGCCGCGCGACAAATCGCACACGTCCCGCGTGAACGCCCCTTGGTGGGTGCAGCCACTCACCGCTACACTCGCCCGCATGAAACCGCACAAGCTTCTTCTGCTGGCGCTGGGCTGCTCCTGGGCCATGGGCGCAACGGCACAATGGCAATGGGTGGACAAGGATGGGCGCAAGGTGTTCAGCGACCGCCCGCCGCCACAGGACATTCCTGACAAGAGCATCCTCAAGCAACCGCAGCGCGCCCTGCCGCGTACCGCGATGGCAGCGCCCGCTTCGCCAGCGTCGGCCCCCGCATCCGAAGCCGCAGCGCCTGCCAGCGGCAAGGACAAGCAGCTGGAGGAGAACAAGGCCAAGGCTGACGCCGCCGAAGCCGCCAAGAAGAAAGCGGAGGAAGACCGCGTGGCCAAGGCCCGTGCCGATAACTGCGCGCGCGCCAAACGCGCAAAGGAGCAGTTGGCGCCCGGCCAGTTGGTGAGCAATGTCAATGCCAAGGGGGAGCGGGGTTTCATGGACGACGCAACCCGCGCAGCAGAATTACGCCGAGCGGAAGCGACCATCGCTTCCGACTGCAAGTAGCAGCTACCCCATAAACGCGCCACCGGCCGCCCTTCTGCATGGATGAGGCGGCCGTTTTGTTTCAGCGCATGCTGGGAAGCACTCTCAATAACCGGACTTGGCCCCCGGCCGGCGTTTGGCGAACAATCCCGCCGCACGAGCGCCCTGGCGCGCAAAGCGCTGGCGGCGCGCCAGCTTCGGGTCAACCCGCAAGGGGCGGCAGCCTTCCACGCGGTCACCATCGTGCAGCAGGTCGTCCAGTCTGCCTTCCCTGCCCCAAATGCCCCAGGCAAGCCCCTCAGCCTGCGCATCCAGTCCGCAGGCGCTCAGAGCATCGGCCACCGTAGCACCGGCCGGAAGCAGTAGCACCCACTCGTGCACATCGCCCGGTTGCCGCGAGATGGCCACCGCGATGCGCAGCCGCCCCGGCGGGGGCAAGGTTTCAGCCATAAACCTGCTCGGCCCGTTTGATGAAGGCATCGATGAACGTGGCGGCGATGCGGTCAAACACGGGGCCGACCAACGCCGCCAATGCCCGGTTGTCAAAGCCGTAGCTCAGCTGGAGTTCGACCTTGCATGCGCGCTGCGTACCGTCCCCCACAGGATGAAAGTGCCAGTCGCCGTCGAGCTGTGAAAAGGGGCCCTCCACCAGTTCCATCTTGACTCGGCGCCCGGGCTCATGCGTATTGCGCGTGACAAACGACTTGCGTATGCCGCCCAACGCAATGCCCACTTCCGCCTTCATGCCGTTTGCATGGGTTTCCAGGACGGTGGCGTGGTCGCACCACGGCAGGAACTGCGGATACTTGGCCACGTCCGTCACGAGGGCGAACATTTCTTCGGGGCTGTACCAGATGAGGACGGACTTGTTGACAGTTTTCATGCAGGCGAAGGCTGGATGGGCCTGGTGGCACAGCCGGCCTAGAATCGATGGTGCGAGACGACAACAATTGTAGGGAGACCCTTGATCTCCCGGTTTGCGCCGCATCTATTCACCATGGCCAAGAAACCTGACACATCGTCCCGCATCGCCGACAACAAGAAGGCGGCATACAACTATTTCTTTGAAGAGCGCTACGAGGCTGGGCTGGTGCTGCACGGCTGGGAGGTCAAGGCACTGCGCGAGGGCAAGGTGCAGCTTACCGACGGCTACGTGATCATCAAAGATGGTGAGCTGTTTCTCATCGGCTGCCAGATCAACCCGCTCAAGACCGCGTCCACGCACGTCAGCCCCGACGCGGCGCGCATCAAGAAGCTGCTGATGCACAAGGACGAGATCCGGCGCCTGATCGGCAAGGTCGAGCAAAAAGGCTACACCCTGGTGCCGCTGAATCTCCACTGGAAAGACGGCCGCGCCAAGTGCGAGATTGCCTTGGCCAAGGGCAAGGCCGAGCACGACAAGCGCGACACCATCAAGGAGCGCGAAGGCAAGCGCGAGGTGGAACGCGTCATGAAGAGCCGCCACCGCTGATCTTTTTTTGGCGGAGGGTGGAATAAACGCAGCGCCCCCGGTGTTCATGCCAGCGTCCGGCCACAATTCCTCTGGCCGGCACCCTTCCGGAGAACACCATGACCAAGCTCAGTTCCCTGCTCGCCGCGCTGGCACTCGCCGGCTGTTATTCCCTCGCGCCCGCGCAAGTCAGCACCCAGGACGGCGTGCTCGTCGGCCCGAACGGCATGACGCTCTACACCTTCGACAAGGACGTAGCGGGCGATGGCCAGTCGGCCTGCAACGGCGCCTGCGCCACCAACTGGCCACCCCTGACCGCCACCAGCGCCCCCGCGGGTGAAGGCTACAGTCTGATCCAGCGCGCCGACGGCAGCAAGCAGGTGGCCTACAAGGGCAAGCCGCTGTACTACTGGATCAAGGACGGCAAGCCCGGCGACAAGACGGGGGACGGCGTGAACAACCTGTGGCGCACCGCCAAGCCATGAGCCCCACAATGCGTCCATGAACCGCGTCCAGATCGTGGAGCAACTGCCGGGGTTGCGCCGCTATGCGCGCGCGCTCACCGGCGACGCATGGGCAGCCGACGATCTGGTGCAGGACACGCTGGAGCGCGCCTGCCGCAAGTGGCTGTTGTGGCGCGGCGGCAGCAATCTGCGCGCCTGGCTTTTCACGCTGATGCACAACCTGTACCTCAACCAGCGCCGCGGCCTGGTGCCCGTGCAGGCGCTGGATGTGGATGCCCTGGCGGCCATCGCGGACGCGCCTGACGCCTCCCACGAAACAGCCATGGACCTGGACCGCTGCCTGCAACGCCTGCCCGCCGATCAACGGGCCGTGCTGCTCCTGGTGACACTGGAAGACATGGCCTATGCCGACGTGGCGCGTGTGCTGGGTATACCGGAAGGCACGGTGATGTCGCGGTTGTCCCGCGCTCGCGCACGCATGCGCGAATTGATGGAGCCCTCAGTCCACGCCCAGCCGTCATCCACCCCGACTGCCTTGCGCCGCATGAAATGAAGCGCCCTTTCCGCCCGTAGTGAGCCCGCCATGAAGACCGACCCTTTCAGCCCTTCGGACGAGACGCATCTGCATGCTTTGGCGGACGACCGGCTGCCGCGCGCCCAGGCAGAGTCGCTGCACTCCCGCATGGACTCCTCGCAGAGGCAGCGTGCCGAAGCGTGGGCGCAACAGCGTGCGCAGCTGCAGACCCTGCACGCTGACTGGTTGCGGCAGCCTGTGCCCAATGTGCTGGTACAGGCGGCAGAGCGCCTGCAAGACGCACACGACACGCAACAGCACTGGGCCCGTTGGGGCGGCTTTGCCGCGGGCTGGGTGCTGGCGTTCGGGCTAGGCTGGAGCCTGCATGCGACGGACGGCAAACAAACCACACTGGCCACGGCCCCCCCGCAACGGTTCGTGCAGCAGGCGGCCGTGGCGCACGCGGTCTACCAACCCGAACAGCGCCATCCTGTGGAAGTGGCGGCCGCGCAGCAGGACCACCTGGTGCAGTGGCTGTCCAAGCGGCTGGCGCGCCCGCTCACCGTGCCGCGGCTGCAGGCCGAGGGGTTCGAATTGATGGGCGGGCGCCTGCTGCCCGGCGGCAGCGGGGCGCGCGCGCAATTCATGTACCAGAACGCCGCGGGCGCGCGAATCACGCTGTACCTGGGCGCACTCGACGGCCTACAGGCTGCGGCGGCACCGACCACCGCGTTCCAGTTCCACGACGAAGGGACCGTGTCCAGTTTCTACTGGGTGGACCAGGGTTTTGGCTACGCCCTCAGCGGCGAACTGCCGCGGCCCACGCTGCAGGCGCTGGCCACGGCGGTGTACCAGCAGATCAGCGCAGCGCCGCCAGCGGGTGCGCGTGCGCCGGCCAAGGGCTCTTGAAGAACGATTGCACCAGCGCGGGCTCCACATCCTCCACGCGCGCGGGGCTCCAGCGCGGGCTGTGGTCCTTGTCCACCGCCAGGGCGCGAATGCCCTCCACCGTCTCGCTCTGGCCGGGACGCAGGTAGAAGCAGTGCCGAACCATGTCGCGCTCCATGCGCAAGTCGTCGGCCAGGCCCATGCTGCGCGCACGGCGGACCTGCTCCAGCACGACATGCAGCATCAGTGGAGAGCGCTTGCGCAACGTGGCAGCCGTGGCGCGTGCCCACTCGTCGTCAGACTGCTCCAGCGCAGCCACGATGGCCGCCGCATCATCCAACGCAAAGTAGTGATCAATTTGGCCTCTAGCGCTTACAGCGCAAGCGCCAGCAGCTACAAATTTTGATGCAACCCACTGCTGAACGGCAGCGCCGTCGGCAAACGTCTGCAACGCCAGACCGTCCCACACCGCCGCTTGCTGGTCCGCTGGCAGGAAGCCGTCCGCCAGGCCGAAGTCAATGGCATCGGCTGCGCCGATGGCGTCGCCCGTCAGTGCCAGCCACTCGCCCACGCGGCCAGGGCAGCGCGAGAGGAAGTAGCCGCCGCCCACATCGGGGAACAGGCCGATCGCCGTCTCCGGCATGGCCATCTTGGTGCGCTCGGTCACGATGCGCAGCGTGCCGCCCTGGCTGATGCCCATGCCGCCCCCCATGACGATGCCGTCCATGAAGGCGATGTAGGGCTTGCCGAAGGTGTGGATCAGATGGTTGAGGGCGTATTCCTCGGTGAAGAAGTCCTCCAGTTGCGGATTGCCCGTGCTGCCCGCGGCGTGCAAGAAGCGGATGTCGCCGCCCGCGCAGAAGGCGCCGAAGGGCCCTTCGCGGCCGTTGCCGCGGATCGCCACGGCCAGTACCTTGTCGTCATGCTGCCAGGCCAGCAGCGCCGCCATCAGGTCGCGCACCATGCCCAGCGACAAGGCATTCAGCGCCTTCGGGCGGTTCAGCGTGATGCAGCCCACCTGGCCGCGCACCTCGGTCACGACTTCCGCCGTCATCTCCGTCATTGTTGTTCCTTCCATCCAAGCAGTTCATTGAAAACGAGCGCGCCGATCACCAGCGCGCCTCCCATCAGCACGGCCGGGGCTGGGCGCTCTCCAGCGCCCACCCAGGCCAGCAGAATGCCAAAGATCACTTCCAGCAGGCCCAGCAGCGCAATCTCAGGCGCCTTGAGCACGCGCGCGCAGTACACCACCAGCACGCAGGGGATCGCCAATTGGACCAGACCCAGCAGGGCCAGAAGGGACAAATCACGCGCCGTGGCCTGGAACGGCCACGCAAGCGGCAGCGTGGCCAGGGCGGACAGCGCCGCCCCCAGCAGCACGGCGGGCACCAGGTCCACCGCATGGCCCTGGCGCTGCGAGTGCTGAACCACCACCCAGTTCACGGCCGCCGCCACCGGCACGCACAAGGCAACAAGCACGCCCACCACGGAAAGGCCGGAGATGCCCGAGCCATACATCCACCCGATGCCTGCGCCCGCCAATGCAATTGCGCACCAGGTGCGCGGCGCGATGTGGTGGCCAATGAAGGCGCGCGCCAGCAATGCCGTGAGCAGCGGTCCGATGGCCATGGTGACCAATACGCTGGCCACTGGGATGAGCAATATGGCGATCATGAAGGCCGTGAACATCACGCTCCAGCACACGCCAGAGATCCACACCGCCCGCCCCCCGCGCCGCAGATTGGCCAGCAACGCCCTGCCCTGCAGCACCGGCAGGATCACGCACAGCGACAGCAGCATGAAGAAGCTGCGCCAGAAGGTCACTTCAAAGCTGCGCGCCTGGTCCAGATGGCGCGTGACGACGCCCGCAATGGACCACATGAAGGTGACGGCCACCATCAGCCAGACCGCCCGCGCGTGGCCGGGCAAGGCATTCGCGGTCATCGCTGTCTCCTCCCTGTGGATTTCTTGTGTCGTCGGCATGTGCTACCCACGCATGCCGTGAGGCCCGCATGTTAGCGGCTGGCGCCATACCGCGCTGCCTCAGATGCGCGAAGGGCGAACCCTCCTTGCGGATGGGCTCACCCTTCGTCGGCTCGCAGCGCCTTGGCTGCCGCAGCCAAGCCGGTTCAGGCAGAACAGGCCTTGCCGATCACGCGCCTTCGCGGCTGGCGCGCTTGCGCTCGTGCTCCTTGAGGTGGCGCTTGCGCAGGCGAATGCTCTTGGGCGTGATCTCCACCAGTTCATCGTCCTCGATGAACTCCACGCCGTACTCCAGCGTGAGGTCGATCGGGGGCGTGATCTTGATCGCGTCTTCCTTGCCGCTCACGCGGAAGTTGGTGAGCTGCTTGGTACGCGTGGCGTTCACCACCAGGTCGTTGTCGCGGTTGTGCACGCCGACGATCATGCCTTCGTACACCGGGTCGCCTGCCTTCACGAACATGCGGCCACGGTCGTCGAGCTTGCCCAGGGCGTAGGTAAAAATTTCACCATCGTCCATGGAAATCAGCACGCCGTTCTTGCGGCCACCAATGTCGCCCTTATGCGGCTCATAGCTGTCGAAGATGTTGCTGATGAGGCCCGAGCCGCGCGTCAGGTTCAGGAATTCGTTGGTGAAACCGATCAGGCCACGGGCCGGGATGCGGTACTCCAGGCGCACGCGGCCACGGCCGTCGGGCTCCATGTTCACCAGTTCACCCTTGCGCTCGCCGAGGGCCTGCATCACACCGCCTTGGTGGCCTTCCTCGATATCAGCAGTCACCAGTTCGATAGGCTCGCAGCGCTCGCCGTCGATGTCGCGGTACACCACGCGCGGCTTGGAGACGGCCAGCTCGTAGCCTTCACGGCGCATTTCTTCCAGCAGGATGGTCAGGTGCAGTTCGCCGCGGCCGGACACCTCGAAGATGCCGTCCTCGTCGGTTTCCTTGACGCGCAGGGCCACGTTGGAACGCAGCTCCTTCTGCAGGCGGTCCCAGATCTGGCGGCTGGTCACGAATTTGCCTTCACGGCCCGCCAGCGGCGAGGTGTTCACGCAGAAGTTCATCGTCAGCGTGGGCTCGTCGATCTTCAGCATGGGCAGCGGCTGGGGGTTGGCGGGGTCGGTGAGGGTCTCGCCGATACCCACGTTCTCGATGCCGTTGATGAGCACGATCTCGCTGGGGCCGGCTTCGGTCACCTGCACGCGGTCCAGGCCCTGGAACTGGTGGATCTGGTTCACGCGGCCCTTGTAGCTGGCGCCGTCCGGCCCGGCCATGACTAGCACATCCTGCCCGGCCTTGAGCGTGCCCTGGGTGATACGGCCCACGCCGATACGTCCGACGAACGTGGAATAGTCCAGCGCCGAAACCTGCATCTGCAGCGGCGCCGTGGCGTCGCCCTTCACGGACGGCACATGCTTGAGGATGGTCTCGAACAGCGCCGACATGTCGGGGCCCCACTGCTCACCGGGGTTGCCCTGCTCCAGCGCGCTCCAACCGTTGATGCCCGAGGCATAGACCACGGGAAAGTCCAATTGCTCGTCGGTGGCGCCCAGCTTGTCGAACAGGTCGAAAGCGGCGTTCACCACGTAGTCGGGGCGCGCGCCGGGCTTGTCCACCTTGTTGACCACCACGATGGGCTTGAGGCCCAGCGCCAACGCCTTCTTGGTCACGAAGCGCGTCTGGGGCATGGGGCCTTCCTGCGCGTCGATCAGTAGCACCACGCCGTCCACCATCGACAGGGCACGCTCCACCTCGCCGCCGAAGTCCGCGTGGCCGGGCGTGTCCAGGATGTTGATGTGCGTGCCGTTCCAGCTCACGGCGCAGTTCTTCGCCAGGATGGTGATGCCGCGCTCGCGCTCGATGGCGTTGCTGTCCATCACGGTGTCCACGACCTTCTCGTGCTCGGCGAAGGTGCCGGACTGGCGCAGCAGTTGGTCCACCATCGTGGTCTTGCCATGGTCGACGTGGGCGATGATGGCGATGTTGCGGATTTGTTTGCTCATAGCGTAGTTGCTTCCAATGTGCCGCGTTCAGCCCGCGGCGAGCTCTCCAGAATCTGTTGAATTTCAAGGGGGCTGAGCAGCCGGTCTGGAATCAGCTCTCCTCCCCGCACATGCCCGACCCCCAGCAGCACGCGCGGGCGCGCCCCGAACACGGCCACGGCGGGCGCGTCGGGCCAGGGGCCGCGCCGGCGCATGCCCGAGAGGAAACGCCCGGCATTGTCATCGTCCAGCGTGACAGCCGTGTGCTGCGCCAGCAAGGTCTCCACTGGGAGCACGCAGGCCATGCGCGCATCCTCGTCCATGGCCTGCAGCGCCTCCAGTGTCACGCAACGCTCCACGCCGATACCGCCCGTGTCGATACGGCGCAGGAACGTGAGATGCGCGCCGCAGCCCAGCGCCTGGCCGATGTCTTCGCCCAAGGTGCGGATGTAGGTACCTTTGCTGCAGGTCACTACTATTTTAATAGCTGGTTGCGCTTGCTCCGTATGCGTTAGCGCCAGTTTCAATGCATGGATCGTGACATCACGCGCCTCGCGCTCCACGGCAATGCCGGCACGCGCGTACTCGTACAGCGCCTTGCCGTCTTTCTTGAGCGCGCTGTGCATGGGTGGCACCTGGCGGATGGGGCCAGTGAACTGCGCCTGTACCGCCGCCAGCCGCTCGGGTGTGAGCATGGCCGGATCGACCGCGCACTGCGCCAGCACCTGACCCTCGGCGTCACCGGTGCTTGTGGTGGTACCCAACAGTGCGACAGCTTCATAGGTCTTGGGCGCTTCCAGCTGCAACTGGCTGAACTTGGTGGCGGCACCAAAGCACAGCGGCAGCACACCACTGGCCAGCGGGTCCAGCGTGCCCGTGTGGCCAGCCTTCTCGGCGCGCAGCAGCCACTTCACCTTCTGCAAGGCGTCATTGCTGGACAGGCCCAGGGGTTTGTCGAGCAGCAGCACTCCGTGCACCGGGCGCCGCTGCACCCGGATGCGGGGAGCGCGTTCGGTCATGCTGCGTCGTCGTCTTTGGAACGAGAGGCCACCGCGCGCGCGATCAGCGCATTCATGTCGGCCGCCTTCTCGGTGGTGCGGTCGTACACGAAGTGCAGCGTGGGCACGGTGTGGATGTGCAGGCGCTTGAACAGGCCGTTGCGTAGAAAGCCCGCCGCCTGGTTCAAGGCCTCCTCGGAGGCCTCACCATCACCGATGAGCACACTGAAGAACACCTTGGCGTGCGCATAGTCCGGCGTCACCTCGACCCCTTGCAGCGTCACCATGCCGATCCGCGGATCCTTGAGATCGCGGATCAGCTCGGTGAGGTCGCGCTGGATCTGATCCGCGACCTTGAAGCCGCGGTTGGGGGACGAGGATTTCTTGGCAGCCATGTCGTGCGGACCTTACAGCGTGCGTGCGATTTCCTTGATCTCGAAGAACTCCAGCTGATCACCTTCCTTGATGTCGTTGTAGTTCTTGAGCTTGATACCGCACTCGAAGCCTTCCTTGACTTCCTTGACGTCGTCCTTCATGCGGCGCACCGATTCCACATCGCCCGTGTAGATGACGATGTTGTCGCGCAGCAGGCGGAACTTGCAGTTGCGCGTGACCTGGCCCGACGTGATGTACGAACCCGCCACGGTACCGATCTTGGAGGCCACGAACACGGTACGGATCTCGGCCGTGCCGATGGCTTCCTCGCGCTGTTCGGGCGCCAGCATGCCGGACATCGCTGCCTTCACTTCATCCACGGCGTCGTAGATGATGTTGTAGTAGCGGATGTCCACGTCGTTGCCTTCGGCCGTCTTGCGGGCCTGCGCATCGGCGCGCACGTTGAAGCCAATGACGATGGCCTTGGAGGCGATCGCCAGATTGACGTCCGACTCGCTGATGCCGCCCACGCCGGAATACACGATCTGCACGCGGATCTCTTCGGTGGAGAGCTTGAGCAGCGAAGCCGCCAGCGCCTCCTGGGAGCCCTGCACGTCCGCCTTGATGATCAGCGGCAGGGTCTGCACCTCGCCCGCCCCCATCTCGGCAAACATGTTCTCCAGCTTGGCCGCCTGTTGCTTGGCCAGCTTGGTGTTGCGGAACTTGCCAGCGCGGTACGTCGCGATCTCGCGGGCGCGGCGTTCGTCCTGCAGCACCATGAAGTCGTCGCCCGCCTGGGGCACTTCGTTCAGGCCTTGGATCTCCACCGGGATCGACGGGCCGGCTTCCTTGGTCTGCTTGCCGTCTTCGTCCAGCATGGCGCGCACGCGGCCGAAGGTCTGGCCTGCCAGCACCACATCGCCCACCTTGAGCGTACCGGACTGCACCAGCACGGTGGCCACGGACCCGCGGCCCTTGTCCAACTGGGCCTCGATGACGATACCCTTGGCAGCCGCATCGACGGGAGCCTTGAGTTCCAGCACCTCGGCCTGGAGCAGCACCTGCTCCAGCAGAGCATCGATGCCCATGCCCGTCTTGGACGACACGGCCACGAACGGCGAATCGCCGCCGTATTCCTCAGGCACCACCTGCTCGCCCACCAGTTCCTGCTTGACGCGCTCGATGTTGGCCTCGGGCTTGTCTGCCTTGGTAAGCGCCACCACGATGGGAACACCAGCCGCCTTCGCGTGCTTGATGGCTTCCTTGGTCTGGGGCATCACGCCGTCGTCTGCCGCACACACCAGAATCACGATGTCGGTGGCCTGGGCGCCGCGCGCACGCATGGCCGTGAAGGCCTCGTGGCCCGGCGTGTCCAGGAACGTGACGATGCCGCGTGGCGTCTCCACATGGTAGGCGCCGATGTGCTGGGTAATGCCGCCAGCTTCGCCAGAGGCTACCTTGCTGCGCCGGATGTAGTCCAGCAGCGAGGTCTTGCCGTGGTCCACGTGGCCCATCACCGTCACCACGGGGGCGCGGGACAGTTGTTCGGCATCTTGGCTGGACACTTCCTCGGCGGTGAAGGCTTCCGGATCATCCAGAGCGGCCACCTTCGCGGTGTGGCCCATTTCCTCCACCACGATCATGGCGGTGTCCTGGTCCAGCGGCTGGTTGATGGTGACCATCTGGCCCATCTTCATGAGCGACTTGATCACTTCGGAAGCCTTGATGGCCATCTTGTGCGCCAACTCGGCCACCGTGATGGTCTCGGGCACATAGACCTCGAGCACGCGGAACTCTGTGGCTGCCTGCTGCTGGCGCTGGTCGTCGCGGTCATTGCCGCGGCGGCCGCGGGGGCCGCCACGCCAGTTGTTGCGCCCCACGCCGCCACTGCTGTCGCCGCGGGTCTTGATTTCCTTCTTCTTGGTCGTGTCGTTGGCCCAGCTGGACGACAGCTTGGCCGACTTGACCTCCTTGCCCGCCCCGCCTGGCGCCGATGGCGCAGCGGTGCGCGCGCCCGTGCCGGAACCGGTGGCGGGTTTGTGCAGCGTACCCTTCTTGGCGTCCCCGGAAGCTCCCGCCTTGGCGGCAGGCTTGGGTTCCTCGGGTTTCTTCGCCACGAGCACCTTCTTGGGGGCAGCCATCATTGCGCGAATGGCCTCGGCCTCGGCAAGCGCCTTGCGGCGGCGCTCGTCCAGGTCGGCCGCACGTGCGGTTTCTTCCGCCGCGCGTGCCTTGGATTCTTCATCGGCCTTTGCCCGGGCATCGGCCTGCGCCTTCGCACGTTCTTCGGCCTCCACGGCAGCTTCGCGCTGCGCCTCGGCACGCTCCGCAGACTCCTGCGCCTTTTTTTCCGCCTGCTGGGCGGCATAGGCGGCAGCGCGTTCTTCGGCTTCGCGCTCGCGGCGCTCGCGCTCTTCACGCTCGCGGCGTGTCAAGGCCAACTCTTCCTCCTGGCGGCGAATCAGCTCTGCCTGACGGCGCGCCTCTTCCTCGCGGCGCACGAGCTCGAGATCCTCCGCCGAAGGAGCAGATTCAGCCGCATCGGAAGGCGCGTCGACACTGTCGTCACGCTTGATGAAAGTACGCTTCTTACGCACTTCGACCTGGATCGTGCGTGCCTTGCCAGAAGCGTCGGCCTGCTTGATCTCGCTGGTGGACTTCTTGACCAGGGTGATCTTTTTGCGGTCCCCCCCCGCAGTGCCATGACTGGCCTGCAGGTGGGCCAGCAGCTTTTGCTTGTCGGCTTCGTTTAGAACGTCCGACGGCGACGCCTTGACCACACCGGCGGACTTCAGCTGGTCCAGCAAGGTTTCAGGCGATTTCTTGAGCTCTGCAGCGAACTCAGCAACAGTGTTACTCGACATATTGTGTTCGAACCTCCCTGACCCTTACTCTTGCCCCGTGAACCAGTGCTCGCGCGCCTTCATGATCAAGGCGGTCGCATCTTCGGCAGACTGGCCGGTCAGCTCGGTCAGTTCGTCAATGGCCAAATCGGCCAGGTCGTCACGCGTATGCACGCCACCTTCCGCCAACTTGGCGATCAGTTCGGGCGTCAGACCTTCGAGGTCACGCAGGTCTTGCGATACGCTTTCCACGCTTTCTTCACGAACGATTTCCATGGTGAGCAGCGCATCCTTGGCGCGTGCGCGCAGCTCGTTCACCGTGTCCTCGTCGAAGCTCTCGATCTCCAGCATTTCCTGCAGCGGCACATAGGCCACTTCCTCGAGGCTGGCAAAGCCCTCCTCGATCAGGATGTTGGCGATCTCCTCATCCACATCCAGCTTCTCCATGAACAGGCGACGTGCGGCATCGGTTTCATTGGCCTGCTTCTGCGCGGATTCGGCCGCATCCATGATGTTGATCTTCCAGCCCGTGAGGTCGGACGCCAGGCGCACGTTCTGGCCGCCGCGCCCGATGGCGATGGCGAGGTTTTCCTCGTCCACCACGACGTCCATGGCGTGCTTCTCTTCGTCGACCACGATGGAAGTCACGTTGGCCGGAGCAAGCGCGCCGATCACGAACTGCGCAGGGTCGTCGGACCACAGCACGATGTCCACGCGCTCTCCTGCCAGTTCGTTGGTCACGGCGTTCACACGCGTTCCGCGCACGCCCACGCAGGTGCCGATGGGGTCCACGCGCTTGTCATGGCTGAGCACAGCGATCTTCGCGCGGCTGCCGGGGTCACGGGCACAGCTTTTGATCTCCAGCAGGCCCTGTTCGATCTCGGGCACCTCGTTGCGGAACAACTCGATCATGAACTCCGGCGCGGAGCGCGAGAGGATGATGGGCGCTCCGCGCAGCGTGAGGTCCACCTCCATGATCATGGCGCGCACACGGTCCCCATTGCGCAGGTTTTCCTTCGGGATCATCTCGCCGCGACGCAGGCGCCCTTCCACCCGGCCGCTCTCGACGATGATGTCGCCCTTGTCCATGCGTTTCACCGTGCCGGTGAAAATTTTCTCGCCGCGTGACATGAAATCGTTGAGCAGCATCTCGCGTTCGGCATCGCGGATCTTTTGCAGGATTACCTGCTTGGCCGCCATGGCCCCGATGCGGCCGATCGGTACCGACTCGACGGCTTCCTCGATGTACTCCCCCACCTCGATATCGGCCACCCGTTCGCGGGCATCCATCAGCAGCTCTTCGGCGTCGGGGTTCTGCAATCCGGCATCGTCGGGCACCACCAGCCAACGACGGAAAGTCTCGTATTCGCCGCTGTCGCGATCAATCGACACGCGGATGTCCACTTCACCCTGGTAGAGCTTCTTCGTGGCCTGTGCCAGAGCAGACTCCACAGCGCCCAGGACCACATCGCGCTCCACGTTCTTTTCGCGCGAAATGGCTTCTACCAACATCAACAACTCGCGATTCATGCGACGGCTCTCCTGTTTCTCAATTCCTGACGAACTGCCCGTTCAGAGGACAGTCCGGTTATGCAACCTTCAGCCCGGCTCCCCAGGCTTGGTCCCTCGTCCTTTGAAATCCACGATCGGCGCAAGCCGCGCCTCGCGCAACTCATCCAAAGTGAAACCAAGGGCCTGCAAAGGCGCTGGCACGCGCTTCTTGCTGATGCGCTGCCCCGGCTTCACGGGCGGCTCATCGCTCCAGACAATCTGCCAACCGCCCGAATCGGCATGCTCGAGCGTTCCCCGGAATTTCTTGCGGTTGGCATGCACTTGCCCTCCCGCCGCAGCGCCCATGGGCTGTTTGAGGGTGATGTCGATCACCTCGCCCTCGAAACGCTTGAAGTCCGCCTCGTTGCGCAACAAGCGGTCGATCCCAGGAGATGAGACTTCCAACCGCGTGTAGTCCACCCCCTCCACCTCCAGCGCGAACTGCAACTGACGGGTGACCTTTTCACAATCCTCTACGGTAATGAATTGCTCGGCGCCTACGGCAGCGGACACCTCATCCGTGGGCGGCACCCAAACCAGGTCAATGGTAATGCGCAGCAACCCTCCGGCGGAGCGCTCAATCTCCACCAGGTCATAGCCCAGCCCGGCCACGGTTTGTTCAACGATTTGCTGCAATGCCACGTGCGTGCGCTCTATCCAATTCCAAATGAAGGCCCCGCCGGGGCCGGCAAGGCTGCAAAAACCAAAATCAAACGCCCAAAAAAAAAGGGCGGTAAGTACCCGCCCGTTTTGGTCGTGAAGCCAGTATTGTAGCCAATATGCGAGGCACCTGCAAAGATCAAAGGCACGTATCTTGCATTCGGGCGGGAATCAACCCTGGCGGCTTGACCGTATTCTCTCAAAAAGGTCCTGCGCTGCGCTGTCCATCGTGGCTACTTGGGAAGCCTGCTGCAAGCTTTGAAGCATGCGCCCCAACACTGTGGCCTGAGGCAATAGGGGTCCCAGAAACCGTGCAGCCCTGCCATCGGCAATCAAGACAGTAGGAAAAGTCTCTACATCCAGGTCGCCGACCACTTCTTCCTCATCCTCCACATCCACCCATTCAAAGCGCATTTGCGGCCAAGCGCGCGCAGTTTGGTCGAAGGCTTGACGGTATTCACGGCATACACCGCACCATTGTGCGCACAGACACACAACCCACCACTGCGGCGTTGCGCTGGCATGTGAAGCAACATCCGGCAAAAAGGCTTCGGAGCCCATGAGAAGTTCCTTAAGAATCACGCCCCTCACGGGCCCGATGGACATCGATCGTATCGACCCTGGAAGCCGCATTACCCCAGGCGTTGCGAATATATGAAAGCACATCCGCCACTTCTGCGTCACTCAAACGCTGCAGGAATGGCGGCATGCCATGGGGTTGCGGATTACCGCCGGTGGCTGGCAGATACCCGCCCCGCAGCACCATATGCACCAGATTGACAGGATTTTCCAGCATCACCGCCCGGTTGCCTGCCAGCGGAGGAAAGGCCTCAGGATCGCCCTGGCCCTCGCCTCCATGGCACTGCACGCATTGACGCTCGTACGTGGCCCGCCCACGCTGCATCGACGCAGGTGAAGGGGGCCGCCGAGGCGCGGCGACCTTGTCCGTTGGCGGCAGCGCTTGCAGATAGTCCGCCATCGCTTGCAGATCGGCATCGCTCAAATACTGAAGGCTGTGGTAGACCACCTCCGCCATGGGGCCGGATACCGCGGCCCGGGGTGAGCGCCCCGCCCCCAGGAGCATGACCACATCCTGCCTGGGCCATTCCGCCACACCTCCTTCATTCGAGGTGTTGAGCGCTGGGGCGTACCAGCCTGCCGCCATCCCCCCGCTCAAACGCCCGTCTGTAGATACCGCCCCCATCGCGTTGCGCGGCGAATGGCATGCAGCACAGTGCCCGAGCCCCTGCACGAGATAGGCGCCTCGATTCCATTCCGCAGAGCGGGACGGTACGGGCTCGAATACACCAGGCCGAAAATACAACGCTCGCCACACTGCCAATGCCGCTTGGGTATTGAACGGGAAGCGCACGCGCGACGGCACGCCGGGTTGCACCACTGGCGGCAAGCTTTGCAAGAAGGCAAAGATGGCATCCGAGTCTTCATGGGTGATGCGCGTATAGCTGGGATAAGGAAAGGCCGGCGAAAGCAGCCTGCCATCGCGCGAACGGCCATTGTGCAGGGCACGCCAGAATTCTGATGCAGACCACGCTCCGATACCCGTTTCCCGGTCGGGTGTCAGGTTGGGGGCGTAAATCACGCCAAAAGGCGTCTCTATCCCACGGCCCCCTGCGAATGCCACGCCTCCCTGCCGGGTGTGGCAGGCGAGGCAGTTACCAGCACGTGCCAAGTACCGGCCTCTGGCAATGTCGAGAGAGGCCGTGGTGGTCACGCGTTCGGCGTGCGGCAGCGGAGCCTCATCCAGCCGGTTCAATACCCAGATCCCTCCCGCAACCAGCGCCACGGAAAGCCCCGCCGTCGCAAGCCTTTTGCGCCAAGTACTCATTGCACCTGCTCCGCGCCAGCCTGCAACGCCGGAGAACCAATGCCGCCACAGGGTATTGGCAGCGGCGCCTTGAATGCCGGCGCCGGTGTGAACCTTAAGGGAACAGGACGGGAGGACAGCCACGCCGCGATGGAACTTACATCGTCAGCGGTCAGTTTGCTGGCGATGCGCGCCATGCAATCTGGCGCATGGGCGCGCCGCAGACCGGTCTGCCAGGCCCCCAACTGGGCGCTCACATAATCGCGAGACAGCCCCAGCAACCCTGGAATGAAAGGCGCGACGCCCGCCAGAGCATCGCCATGGCACTGCACGCAGGCCGGCAATTGGCGGCTCGCATCCCCCCACCGCACAAGCGTCTCTCCCTGCGCCAGTGTGGCTGCTGATACAGCTGCAGCTACCGGTGGCGCATAGGACAGGTCCAGTCTTGCGAAGTAGTCCGCCATCTCCCGGAGATAGTCGTCCGTCAGATGCTGCAGCAAGTACGCCATCTGCGGATAGCTGCGCCGGCCATCACGGAAATTGAGCAGTTGGTTGTGCAGATATCCCGCCGGTTTTCCCGCGATGCGAGGGAAATAACCGTCAGGAGTGGCACGCCCCTGCTTGCCATGGCACGCGGTGCAGGCCTGCACACGCGGCGCCATATCCACGGCCGGCGCGGCGGCCACCGAGGCAGCGAGCAGCATGCACAGCGCCCCTGCCGCGTGCAGCAAGGGGCGTAAGAATTTCTCAGCCACGCCCGACAAAAGGCATTTTGGTCGCCATGACGGT
The DNA here is from genome assembly GCF_030503915.1 of Diaphorobacter sp. C33. Classification (NCBI taxonomy): domain Bacteria; kingdom Pseudomonadati; phylum Pseudomonadota; class Betaproteobacteria; order Burkholderiales; family Comamonadaceae; genus Diaphorobacter; species Diaphorobacter sp. C33. Next base: position 529,681 of record NZ_CP129980.1, on the reverse strand, counting down.
ATGGAACAACACATTAGCCTCCAGCGGAAGATTGGCCATGTAAAGCACGGACTGCCCCACGATGTCCACGTCCATCAGAGGTTCCGCCGCAATCTGGCCATTGGCCTGTTGCACGCCCTGCGTCATGCGCTGGGCCAGCTCGGTCTGGGCGTTCCCGACATCGATTTGTCCCACCGCAATATCGTACTTGCGCCCATCGAGAGCCGCTGTCTTTGTCAGGCCCATCACCGCATGCTTGGTGGCGGTGTAGGCAATGGAGTTGGGCCGCGGGGCGTGCGCTGAAATCGAGCCGTTATTGATGATGCGCCCGCCCCGTGGCGACTGCGTCTTCATGACCCGAAAAGCGTTCTGCATGCAAAAGAACATGCCATTGAGGTTGACGTCGACCACCTGCCGCCACTGCTCCACCGCCAGATCCTCCAGCGGCACGGCGGGAGCACTCACGCCCGCGTTGTTAAACAACAGATCCACGCGCCCGAAATGAAGCACAGCCCGGTCAAACAGCGTGCGCACCGCAGCGGGGTCGGACACATCGGTGGGGACGGCGAGCGCACGCACCCCACCCTCTGATTCGCCCACGACCTCCTGCAATAGCGACTCACGCCGCCCAGCGAGAACAACGCTCCATCCATCGCGCAGCAGCGCCAAAGCCGCCGCCTTGCCAATCCCTGACCCAGCCCCCGTAACGATGGCCACCTTCGATGCTTTAACCATATGCGACGCTTGTCTCCTGTCCTTCTTACCCATCAATCTACTCAACCGCGGGATTTGCGGCCCTTAGAAGGGTTCTTGCCACCTGCCGCTTTTTTGCCGACCAAGGCCTGCTTATGCGGGCGCCGCCGGCTCCCCTCCTCTCTGCTTTCCCGGGCCGTGGGCACCGAGGCGGATCTACCATCCAAGGCCGCTGCCGAGGAACCGCGTTTCGCGCCATCCCTGGACTTGGGGCCTTTGGTGGAGAAACCGTCGCCGGCTTCATGCACCAGCCGGAAGTCGATCTTGCGGCCATCGAGGTCGACGCGGCTGACCTGAACACGCACGCGTGCACCAATCGCATAGCGGATACCCGTGCGCTCCCCCCGCAGTTCTTGCCGCGCCTCATCGAACTTGAAGTACTCCCCACCCAGTTCCGTGATGTGTACCAGCCCTTCCACATAGAGGGCATCAAGCGTCACGAAGATGCCGAAGCTCGTCACCGCGCTGACGACACCGCTGTACTCCTCACCCAGATGCTCACGCATGTACTGGCACTTGAGCCATGCTTCCACGTCACGACTGGCCTCGTCCGCACGGCGTTCGTTCGCACTGCAGTGCAGTCCCGCGGCCTCCCACGCCTGCGTCTCCCGGACGCTGATAACGCCACCCGTCTTGGAAGGGCGTGCAGAGGATTCTCCGCCCTTGGAAGCCAGACGCTTGGCCAGCTTGAACTGAGCCTCCCCCGGCGTCGGCAGCGCGGGCAGCACATATTTGGTGCCGCTCAAGATGGACTTGATCACGCGATGCACCAGCAGATCCGGGTAGCGGCGAATAGGACTGGTGAAGTGTGTATAGGCTTCGAATGCCAAACCGAAGTGACCGCTGTTGACAGGCGTGTAGATCGCCTGCTGCATCGAACGCAGCAGCATGGTGTGGATCTGCTGCGCATCCACCCGGTCCTTGGTGGCCTCGGCAATCGCCTGGAATTCTGCCGGCCGCGGGTCGTCCCCGATCGACATGCCAACACCCATGGCTTTGAGATATGCACGCAGGATCTCTTGCTTCTCCGGCGTAGGCCCCTCATGAACGCGATACAGCCCCGCCCGGCCGGCATGACCGATGAAATCGGCGCTGCAGACGTTGGCAGCGAGCATCGCCTCCTCAATCAGGCGGTGCGCCTCGGTGCGTACACGCGGGACGATTTTCTCGATACGGCCATTGTCATCACAGACGATTTGCGTCTCGGTCGTCTCGAAGTCCACGGCGCCGCGCGCCTGCCGCGCGGCTAGCAATGCGCGGTAGACCTCGTAGAGGTTGAGCAGGTTGCCCACGCGCTCTTGATGCTTCAGCGCTTCCGGGCCGCGCGTATTGGCCAGCACCGCAGCCACCTCGGTATAGGTAAGCCGCGCGTGGCTGAGCATGACCGCAGGATAGAACTGATAGGCGTGAATTTCACCCTTGGCGGTAACCATCATGTCGCACACCATGCACAGGCGCTCGACATGGGGGTTCAGCGAGCACAGCCCGTTGGAGAGTTTCTCCGGCAGCATGGGGATAACGCGCCGCGGGAAATAAACGCTGGTCGCCCGGTCATAGGCGTCAATATCGATGGCGTTGCCTGTCTCCACATAGTGGCTCACGTCCGCGATGGCCACGAGCAGGCGCCACCCCTTGGCGCGCCCGATCTTGGCGGGTTCGCAATACACCGCGTCGTCGAAGTCGCGCGCGTCTTCACCATCGATGGTGACCAGGGGGACATCTGTCAGATCCACGCGTCGACGCTTGTCCTGAGCGCGCACCTTGTCCGGCAGCGCCTTCGCCTGGTCAAGGCACGCTTCGGAGAATTCATGCGGAACCCCGTATTTGCGCACGGCAATTTCCACCTCCATCCCAGGGTCATCTACCTCCCCCAGCACTTCGACCACCCGCCCCACGGGTTGTCCAAACAAAGCCGGCGGCTCGGTCAGTTCCACCACCACGACCTGTCCCGTCGCAGCAGCCCCCGTAGCACCCTTGGGAATCAGCACGTCCTGGCCGTACCGTTTGTCCTCAGGGGCGACCAGCCAGACACCGCTCTCCTGAAGAAGGCGCCCGATGATGGGTTGGGGCGGGCGCTCCAGAATCTCGACCACGCGGCCTTCAGGCCGGCCGCGCCGGTCCTGGCGCGCGATGCGCACGCGCACCCGGTCCTTGTGCAATACCGCCCGCATCTCATTGGCAGGAAGGTAGATGTCAGGCTGGCCGTCATCGCGCAGGACGAAGCCATGCCCGTCGCGGTGTCCCTGGACGGTGCCTTCGATCTCGTCCAGTGAAACTTTGGCGACGGATGATTCAGAGTGATTTTTTTTGCTATACAATCTATGACTTTCCTGAAATGCCCAGGTGGCGGAATTGGTAGACGCACTAGTTTCAGGTACTAGCGAGTAACATCGTGGAGGTTCGAGTCCTCTCCTGGGCACCAAGTTTAACGAGAACCCGCCAGGGTTCTGACAGCAAAGGCCGCTTCATTTGAAGTGGCCTTTTTTGTTACCCGCGTCTCAACAATGTGGCGTGTTGGAGCAGCGCGAGGGACACATAAAATTTTTGGAAATGCCGTTCAAGCGAACAAAAAGGCTCCTATAATCTGAGCTTCCCTGAAATGCCCAGGTGGCGGAATTGGTAGACGCACTAGTTTCAGGTACTAGCGAGTAACATCGTGGAGGTTCGAGTCCTCTCCTGGGCACCAAAGACAAGCAAAAGCCGCTGATTTTTCAGCGGCTTTTTTGTTTGTAAAGCCCCTGCGGCCCGAGATTCACTGCTGGCGCAGCGAGCCCACACAATAAACATTACCGGAGGAGAATCATGAAGCGACCCACTTTCGCCCTGCTGGGACTGATGCTCACACTGAGCGCCCCACATGCCCTGGCCCAAGATGCCGTGATCGGCCGGTATGGCCATCATGTGTATGTGATGGTGCCGACCGACAAGGCAGGCAACCGCGCCTATGTGCAGCGCGCCGCGGCCAATGCCTGCGAAGGCAAGAGCCTGTGCCATGCCTCCGTGTGGGCCGAGAGCCTGGACCGCCCCGAAGGCGCGCCGCCCCATCCACGCTACGAAGAGAACAAGCTGGCGGCATTTCAACGCAACCGCAACGCCGGCGTGGAAGCAAGCCACTCGATCAATTGCCGGCTGTTCGCGCGCGACATCAATGTGCCTTGTCTCGCGGGCACTGAGTAGGCTCTCCCACCGATTCGCCCTACCGCCGGCGGACGCGCGGCCAGGGCCGTGAACGCCTCAGCCAGCCGAGTCGCGCGCCGCAGCGCTGGCATGGAGGCAGATGGCCGCGGCGGCCCCCACGTTGAGCGACTCCTCACCCCCAGGCTGCGCAATGCGGATGTGGCGCCGCGCACGCTGCTGCAGGGCGGGCGAAACGCCCTGCCCTTCGTGGCCCATGATCCAGCCACACGGCCAGGGCAAGGCTGCGCGATGGAGGAAGTCGCCCTCGTGCGAGCTGGTTGCCAGCAACGGGACCTCTAGCCGGTCGATGTCTGCGGGCGCCAACCCCTCGACCAGCCGCAGGGCGAAATGGGCGCCCATGCCCGCGCGCAGCACCTTGCCACTCCAGAGCGCAGCGGTGCCTTTCAGCGCCGCCACTTGCGTGAACCCGAATGCCGATGCGCTGCGCAGGATGGAGCCCACGTTACCCGCATCCTGCAGGCGGTCGAGCACGACCGTCGGCATCCTGCCGTCCAACCCCTCCGCTTCAGGCAGCGGCAACACAAAACCCATGGGCGCCGGAGATTCCAGAGCGCTGATGTCACTCCAGAGTACATCAGCGATCACTACATTTTTCGTAGCTGCTCGCGCATATTCAGCGGGCGCTTGGGGCCAAAATGACTCCGAAAACACCGCTACCGCTGGCTTTTGTCCACGCGCCAGCGCAGCGCTGCACAGATGATCTCCCTCCAGCCACACACGGCCCTGCTTGCGGTATGCGGAACTGTCCTGCGACAGGCGGCGCAACTCCTTGAGCAGTGCGTTGTCGCGCGATTGGATGAAAGCAGGCGTGGCGTGCATAGGAAACGCAAAGGGGGATAGCGATCTGACTCAGGCGGCGACGGGCGCCTGCAAGGCGCGCGCCACCGGCGCGAACGAGCGCCGGTGCTGGGGACAGGCCCCATGCACTTCCAGCGCGGCCAGGTGCTCTGCCGTACCGTAGCCCTTATGGCCGGCAAAGCCATACACCGGGTATTGCTGGTGCAATTGCGCGCACCAGCGGTCGCGCGTGACCTTGGCAAGGATCGAGGCGGCTGAGATCGACGCGACCAGCGCATCGCCCTTGACGATGGCCTCCGCCGGAACGTCCAGCGGTGGCAAGCGATTGCCATCCACCAACACCCGCACCGGCTTCAGCCGCAGCCCCAGCACCGCACGGCGCATGGCCAGCATCGTGGCTTGCAGGATGTTGTGTTGATCGATCTCCTCCACCGATGCTTCCGCAATGCTGCAACACAGCGCCTTGGCGCGGATCTCGTCGTAAAGCTTCTCGCGCCGTGCGGCCGTAAGCACCTTGGAGTCGGCCAAGCCGGCGATGGGCTGCAGGTCGTCCAGGATCACCGCAGCCGCCACCACGGGGCCGGCCAACGGCCCACGCCCGGCCTCATCCACGCCGGCGACGAGGCCGGGCGGATGCCAGTCCAGGGCGGCCTGTTCAAGCAAGGAGGTTCTGAATCGCATGGGCAGCCAGTCGCGGGGTATCGCGCTGCAGATCGTCGTGCAATGCCGTGAAGCGCTGTTCCAGCCGTTGGATACGGGCCGGATCCTGCAACCGCGCGTCCAGCCAGTCCTGGACCGCGGTGGCCAGTGCGTCGGGCGTGGCGGCGTCCTGCAACAGCTCGGGCACCACGAACTCCCTGCACAGGATGTTGGGCAAGCCCACCCAGGGCTGCAACTGCTTGCGGCGCATGAGGCGCCAACTGATCGGATGCATGTGGTAGGAGATGACCATCGGCCGCTTGAACAGCGCGGCCTCCAGCGTGGCAGTGCCACTGGCAATCAGCGTCACGTCGCAGGCCGCGAGCACCAGGTGCGATTGGCCCGTGACGATGGTCAGCGCATCCAGCACCCCGCATTCGCGCGCGATCTGCTCGATACGAGCCCTCAGGGCCGGCACCGCGGGTACTATTATTTTTATAGCTGGTCGCGCTTTTTTGATAAGCGCTGCAGCCTGAAAGAACGGCTTGGCAATGTAGGCCACCTCTGCCGAGCGACTGCCCGGCAGGATGGCCAGCACTTCATCGTGTACCGTCAGGCCCAGCTGTGCGCGCGCAGCCGCCTTGTCGGGCACCCGGGGGATGACACTGGCCAATGGGTGGCCGACATAGGTGGCGGCGATGCCCTGGCGCGCGAGCAGTTCCGGTTCAAACGGAAAGATGCACAGGACATGGTCCGCGCTGGCACGAATCTTCTCGACCCGATCGGCGCGCCACGCCCAGATCGAAGGGCAGACGAAGTGCACCGTCTTTATGCCGGCGGCACGCAGGTCCGCCTCCAACCCCAGGTTGAAATCGGGCGCATCCACGCCGATGAAGACGTCGGGCTTGTCCGCCAGCAATCTGGCACGCAGCTGCCGGCGGATCCGCAGAATGCCCAGCAGGCGCCGCACCAGCTCGACGCTGTAGCCGTGCACGGCCAGCCGTTCGCTGGGCCACCAGGCCTGAAAGCCCCGCTCCTGCATGCGCGGCCCGCCGATGCCCATACTGGCCACGGCGGGCCACCGCGCACGCAGGCCGTCCAGCAGCAGGCCGGCCAGCAGGTCGCCAGAGGTTTCGCCAGCCACCATTGCGACGCGGGGAGACTCAGCCACCATGGCGCCAGCGGCGTCTCAGCGCGCGATACCGCGCTGAGACGCGATCACGAAATCACGCAGCAGGGCGATATCGCCTTCCGCCTCGGGATGCGAATGCGGCACGTCGGCCATGGCCGACAGCGCGGCCTCCAGCGTGAGGCCCTGGCGGTACAGCAGGCGGTAGGCCTGCTTGATGCCCGCCATGCGCTGCGCGGAAAAACCCCGTCGGCGCAGCCCTTCCAGGTTCAGCCCGCGCACGGCCAGCGGATTGCCGTCCACCATCATGAAGGGCGGAACATCTTGCGAGATGCGGCTGGCAAAGCCCGCCATGACGTGGGCGCCGATGCGTGAAAACTGGTGCACGCCGGTCAAGCCGCCGATGATGGCCTGGTCACCCACCTGCACATGTCCGGCCAGCGTGGCGTTGTTGGCCAGGATAGTCTGGTTGCCCACCACGCAGTCGTGCGCGATGTGCACATAGGCCATGATCCAGTTGTCGTCCCCGATGGTGGTGACGCCCCGGTCCTGCACGGTGCCGACGTTGAAGGTGCAGAACTCGCGGATCGTGTTGCGGTGGCCGATCTCCAAACGCGTGGGCTCGCCCGCGTATTTTTTGTCCTGCGGAGCTGCTCCCAGCGAACTGAACTGGAAGATGCGGTTGTCTTCACCAATGCGCGTATGGCCCTCGATCACGCAGTGCGCGCCAATCGACGTGCGCGCGCCGATTTGCACGTGGGGGCCGATAACCGCATACGGCCCCACCGTAACAGTAGGGTCCAACTGCGCGGCCGCATCAACGAGGGCCGTGGAATGGATGTTGGGCGCCAAGCGAAATCCTCGGCCCGTCAGGCCACCGTGCGCATGGTGCACATGATCTCGGCCTCGCACGCGACGCTGTCGCCCACGCGCGCGACGCCCTTGAACTTGTAGATGCCGCCCTTGATGCGATCCAGTTCCACGTCAAGGATGAGCTGATCGCCTGGCTCCACGGGGCGCTTGAAGCGCGCACCATCGATACCGACGAAGTAAAAGACCTTGTCGTCGCCCGGCGCCTCACCCATCATGTCGAACGACAGCAAGCCCGCCGCCTGCGCGAGTGCTTCGAGAATCAACACCCCGGGCATCACCGGGCGTGCGGGGAAGTGCCCCGTGAAAAACGGCTCGTTAATGGTCACGTTCTTGATGGCCAGGATGCGCTTGCCGCGTTCGAGCTCATTCACCCGATCCACCAGCAGGAACGGATAGCGGTGGGGCAGGAGTTTGAGAATTTGGTGGATATCCATCATTTTTCTGTGAGCGGCCTAGCCGTCTTTTCGTGTTTGTTCGAGAGCCTTGATGCGTTCACGCAGCCGGTACAGCTGCCGCAGCGTGGCCGCGTTCTTTTCCCACTTCGCATTGTCGTCCATGGGAAACACCCCGGTGTACTGCCCCGGTTGCGTGATCGAGTGCGTCACCACCGTGTTGGTGGAGATGTGCACATTGTCCGCCAACTGCAAGTGCCCCACGATGGACGCGGCCCCTGCAATCGTGCAGTGCGCGCCGATGCGGGTGCTGCCCGCCACCGCGGAACAGCCCGCCATGGCGGTGTGGCGGCCGATGTGCACGTTGTGAGCGATCTGGATCAGGTTGTCGAGCTTGACGCCGTCTTCGATGACCGTGTCGTCGAGCGCTCCGCGGTCAATGCAGGTGTTCGCACCGATCTCCACATCGTTGCCGATGCGCACCGCGCCCAGTTGCTCGATCTTGATCCATTCGCCGCGCTGCTGCGCAAAGCCGAAGCCGTCGGCCCCGATGACCACGCCAGGGTGCAGGATGCAGCGCTCGCCAACCGTGCAACGCTCGCCGACCGTCACCCGAGACTTGAGCACCGTGTGCGCTCCAATCACTGCGCCGCGCTCGACCACGCACAGGGGACCGATCGAGGCTGTCGAGGCCACCTGGGCTTGCGGATCGACTACGGCGCTGGGGTGGATGCCCGCAGGCGCACCTTGGCCATGCGCACGCACCCACAGCTGCGTCACGTGTGCAAAGTATGTGTAGGGCTGCTCCACAACGATGCACGCGCCGCGCTCCAAGGCTGCATTGCGCATCGCGGGGGCCACAATGACACAGGCCGCCTGGGAGGCGGCCAGTTGTGACTGGTAGCGCGGATTGCTCAGGAAGGACAGGTCACCCGGGCCGGAGGATTCCAGCGGGGCTATGCGGAGGATTTCGGTATCCCTCTCCCCTCCTTCCAGGCTGCCCCCAAGTGCATCGACGATCTGCCCGAGTCGCAAGCTCACGCGCTACTGTCCCGTGCCGGTGCTTTACTTGCCGCCGTTGGCAGCGTTCATCGCCTTGATCACCTTGTCGGTGATGTCGTGCTTGGGATTGATGTAGACGGCCTCCTGCAGGATCACGTCGTACTTCTCCTGCTCGGCCACCTGCTTGACGACGCGGTTCGCGCGCTCGAGCACCTGGCCCAGTTCCTCGTTCTTGCGCGCGCCCAGGTCCTCCTGGAATTCGCGGCGCTTGCGCTGGAATTCGCGGTCCTGGTCCACCAACTGGCGTTGCCGTGCGGTGCGCTGGCTCTCGGCCATCGTGGGCGCCTCACGCTCGAACTTCTCGGTGGCGGACTTGAGCGAATTGCCCATGTCCACCAGTTCTTTCTCCCGGCGGGAGAACTCCTGCTCCAGCTTGGCCTGCGCCGCCTTGGCGGTGTTGGCTTCGCGGAAGATGCGGTCGGTATTCACAAAGCCGGCCCTGAACTCCTGTGCCTGTGCAGGCACGGCGGCAGCCAGGGAGCCCAACAGGACGACCAGGGGAATGTGGCGGGAAAGGGATTTCATTAGAAAGACGTTCCGATCTGGAATTGCAGTTTCTGGATTTTATCGCCGGCGAACTTGCGCACCGGTTGCGCGATGGCGATACGTAGCGGGCCCAGCGGGGAAATCCAGCTCAGGCCCAGACCAGCCGAGACGCGCATGTCGCCCAGCTCCCAGCTCTCATCCTCGCCGTACACGTTGCCCGCGTCCACGAAAGTGAACCAGCGCAGCGTGCGGTCGTTGCCGGCGCCGGGGAACGGCGCGATGAGCTCGGCATTCAGCGTGATCTTCTTGGGGCCGCCCAGCGACGCACCGGTCACGTCCCGCGGACCCAGTGTGCCCTGGTCGAAGCCGCGCACCGAGCCCAGGCCGCCGGAGTAGAAATTCTTGAACACCGGGAAGGGACGGCCATTCATGCCCTTGCCTAAGCCCAACTCACCGTTGAAGGCGATGGTGAACTGCTTGTTCAAGGGAATGTACTGCTGGTATTGGTAGTTGGCTCGCACATAGCGCGCATCGCCGGCCACGGACCATTCGGAGTTCAGGCGCTGGTACCGCCCGGAGTTCGGTGCCAACGCACTGTCACGGTCATCGCGCGACCAGCCAATGGTGAGCGGCACTGATAGGCTGGTTTCACCAAACTGCTGCGCATAGGCGAGGTAGGCGGCGGGGATATTGGTACCGGCCTTGATGCGCGTCTGCTCCACTCCCCCCCCGAAGAACACGGTGTCGGTCTCGCTGAAGGGTACGCCCAAGCGCACACTGGTGCCCGCGGTGACCAGCTCATAGTTGCCGCCCTGGTCTTCGTAGGGCTTGGCCGTGCGGTAGTACACGTCGAAGGTACGGGAGATGCCATCCTGCGTGAAGTACGGATCGGTGGTGGAGAACACCAGCGTGCGACGGTACTTGCTGGTATTGACGTCCACGCCAAGGTAGTTGCCTGAACCGAAGACGTTCTCTTGCTTGATAGCAAACGACACCGAGACCTTCTCGGCGCTGGAAAAGCCCGCCCCCAGTTGCAGCGATCCCGTAGGCTTCTCGGCCACGTTCACCACCAGGTCCACCTGGTCGGGCGCGCCCGGCACCTCCTGGGTTTCCACATTCACCTCAGTGAAATAGCCCAGGCGGTCCACGCGGTCGCGCGACAGCTTGATCTTGTCGCCGTCGTACCAGGAGGCTTCAAACTGGCGGAATTCGCGGCGGATGACTTCGTCGCGGGTGCGGTTGTTGCCGCTCACGTTGATCCGGCGCACATAGGCGCGGCGCGAGGGCTCTGCACGCAGCACCAGGGCCACGCGGTTGTTCTCGCGGTCGATCTCGGGCACGGCCTCCACACGCGCGAAGGCGAAGCCGAAGTTCCCGAAGTGGTCAGTGAAAGCCTTGGTGGTTTCGGCCACCTTGTCGGCGTTGTAGGGCTCGCCAGGGCGGATGGTGATGAGCGACTTGAACTCGTCATCGCGGTCCAGGTAGTTGCCTTCCAACTTCACTCCTGAAACCACATAGCTCTGGCCTTCGTTCACGTTGACGGTGATCGAGATGTCCTGCTTGTCGGGCGAGATTGCCACCTGCGTGGACTCGATGCGGAACTCCAGGAAGCCGCGCGCCAGATAGTACGAGCGCAGCGTCTCCAGGTCTGCATTGAGCTTGGCGCGCGAATAGCGGTTGGATTTGGTGTACCAGCTCATCCAGCCGCCCGTGTCCTGGTCGAACAGCCCCTTGAGCGTGGATTCGCTGAAGGCCTTGTTGCCGACGATGCGGATTTCCTTGATCTTGGCGGGCTCGCCCTCGGTGACGGTGAAGGTGAGGTTGACGCGGTTGCGCTCGATCGGCGTGACGGTGGTCACCACCTCCGCGCCGTACAGGCTGCGGTTGATGTACTGGCGCTTGAGTTCCTGCTCGGCGCGGTCGGCCAAGGCCTTGTCGAAGGGGCGCCCCTCGGTCAAACCCACGTCGCGCATGGCCTTCTTGAGGGTGTCCTTGTCGAACTCCTTGGTGCCAGCGAAATCCACGTCGGCGATGGTCGGGCGCTCTTCCACCACCACCACCAGCACGTTGCCGGAAGCCTCCAGGCGCACGTCCTTGAACAGGCCAAGGGCAAACAGCGCGCGGATGGCTGCTGCACCCTTGTCGTCGTTGTACTCGTCACCCACGCGCAGCGGCAACGACGCGAAGATGGTGCCCGGCTCCACACGTTGCAGGCCTTCCACACGGATGTCCTGCACCTTGAACGGCGCCAGCGCCCATGCGGCTTGGGAGGCAAAAACCATGGCTGCGAGGGCGGATGCCGTACGCACGCCCAGGCGATTGATATGTTTTCTCATGGATGAAGCTGGAGCCGACAGTGCAGCGCAACGGCGGCGAAAAGGTTAGCCAAAAAGCCGGGTGAGGTCGTTGAACAGGGCGATGGACATCATGAGGAGAAGCACCGCGACGCCTGTGCGCTGCAGCCGCTCCATCCAGGCTTCGGACACGCCCCGTCCCGTCACCCCCTCCCAAAGATAATACATCAGGTGCCCACCATCCAATACGGGCAGCGGAAGCAGGTTCAGCACTCCCAGGCTCACGCTGATGAGTGCGAGGAAGCTGAGGTACTGGGTCAGCCCCATGCTGGCGGAACGGCCTGCGTAATCGGCGATGGTCAGCGGCCCGCTGAGGTTCTTGAGCGAAGCCTCACCGATCACCATGCGGCCCATCATGCGCAGCGTGAGGACCGACACCTCCCATGTGCGCACCGTGCCTTTCCAGAGCCCTTCCAAGGGGCCGTAATGCACGTTCACCATCTCGGGCGGCGCGCCCACATAGGCGCCGACGCGTCCCACGGCGCCGCCCGCCTCCTGCGCCACTTCGGGCGTGACTTCCAAGTCGCGCGGCTGACCGTCGCGCTCGATGCGCCAGACCTGCGTGAGCGGCCGGCCTGCCTGCACGGACGCGCGTATCAGCTCGCGCAGTTGCACGCCATCCACCACCGCCGCATTGCCCAGGCGCAGAACCACATCGCCAGCGCGCAGCCCCGCACGCGCAGCCGCGCCGCCTGGCACGACCTCGCCCAACACGGGACGCGTCCAGGGCGCGGTGATGCCGATGCGGCGATACAGCTGCACATCGGCCTCGCGCACGTCCAGCTGATCTATGCGCAACAGCACCTCGCGCGGCGTCGAGCCGCGCTCAGGCTGCAGCAGCAGCCGCACGTTCTGCCCGTCCAGCGCGCCGCGCGTGAGCGTCCAGCGCAGGTCTTCGAACGAGCGCACGGGCTCGAAATCGCCCTCGCCCAGCCCGGCGGACACCACCAGTTCGCCGCCGCGCAGGCCCGCCTGCTCGGCCACCGAGCCCGCTACAGGGCTGGCCAGGTAGGCCTTGGGCTCGTCCACGCCGCTCCAGTTGACGGCAGCATACAACAACACCGCCAGGAGCAGATTGGCCAGCGGCCCCGCGGCAACGATGGCGGCGCGCGAACGCAGGGGCTGGGTATTGAAGGCCAGGTGGCGTTCATGCGGCTCGACGGGCGCCTCGCGCTCGTCCAGCATGCGCACGTACCCTCCCAGCGGAAAGGCGCCGATGACGAATTCCGTGGGTGAACCCTTGGGCTGCCAACGCAGCAAAGGCTTGCCAAAGCCGACCGAGAAGCGGAGGACCTTGACACCGCAGGCCACCGCCACGCGGTAATGGCCGTACTCGTGCACGGCGATCAGTACGCCCAACGCGACGATGAAGGCAACGACAGTCAACAGCATGCCTGGGGTTTCCTACAAAAATCAGAGCGCCTTGCGCTTATCCAGCAATGGTTTGAATATAAAATGCACCTGCAACCCTTGTGTGACAAGCGCAAAACGCTCACCTTTTAAGAGCATCTCTCACAGGCGCGCCATCAGTTCCGCGGACCGCGCGCGCGTGCGCGCATCCAGCGCCAGCAGTGCATCCAGCGAGTCCGGGTTGGACGGTTCGACGGCTTCCAAAGTTGCAAGGTTGAGCGCATGGATCTGGTCGAAACGTATGCGCTGCTCCAGGAAAGCCGCCACTGCCACCTCGTTGGCGGCATTGAGCACGGCCGTGGTGCCGGGCGCCGCGCGCAACGCCTGCCAGGACAGGTGCAGCCCGGGAAAGCGCGTGGCATCCGCTTCTTCGAAGGTCAGCGCTGCCAGTTGCGTGAAATCCAGGGGTGCCGCGCCGCTTTCCACCCGCTCGGGCCAGGCCAGGCCACAGGCGATGGGCACGCGCATATCGGGCGTGCCCAACTGGGCAATGATGGACGCGTCCACGAACTGCACCATGGAGTGGATGATCTGCTGCGGGTGGATGACCACCTTGATCTGCTCGGGCGCCAGGTTGAACAGCCAGCGCGCCTCGATCACCTCCAGCGCCTTGTTCATCATCGTGGCCGAGTCGATGGAAATCTTGCGGCCCATCGAGAAGTTGGGATGCGCGCAGGCCTGCGCCGGCGTCACGTCGCGCAGCGTGGCCGGGTCGCGCGTGCGAAACGGCCCGCCCGACGCGGTGAGCAGCACGTGGTCCACGCGCCGCGGCCAGGTGGCGGGGTCTTCGGGCAGGCTCTGGAAGATGGCGGAATGCTCGCTGTCGATGGGCAGCAGCGTGGCGCCGCCTTCGCGCACCGCGGCCATGAACACCTCGCCCCCGACGACCAGCGCCTCCTTGTTGGCCAGCAGCAGGCGCTTGCCCGCACGCGCGGCCGCCAGGCACGGCGCCAGGCCCGCCGCGCCCACGATGGCCGCCATGACCGCGTCCACCTCTTCGTGGGAGGCAATGGCTTGCAGCGCATCGGGTGTTTGCAGCACCTCGGTGGGCAAGCCGCTCTGCTGCAGTTTGTCTGCCAGCTGGCGCGCATGCGCACTGCTGGCCATCACCGCATAGCGCGGACGGAACTGCGCGCACTGCGCCAGCATCAGGTCCACCTGGGTGGCCGCGCTCAGCGCAAAGACTTCGTAGCGATCGGGGTGGCGTGCCACCACGTCGAGGGTGCTGGTGCCGATGGATCCCGTGGAACCCAGCACCGTGAGACGTTGTTTCATGCGGATGCGAAATGAGAAAGCATCATGGCCAGGGGTAGCGTAGGCAGCAGCGCATCGATGCGGTCCAGTACGCCGCCGTGGCCGGGCAGCAGGCCGCTGCTGTCCTTGACACCGGCGCTGCGCTTGATGAGCGACTCCACCAGGTCGCCTACCACGCTCATGGCGGCCATGAACAATGCGCCAACGACCAGCAGCCATACGCCCTGGGCTGCCAGGCGTGAGTACAAGCTGGGCACGCTGGCCTGCCAGGCCCCATCGGCCGCGGTCCAGGCCGCGGCCAGCACCAGCACACCCAGCATGCCACCCCACACCCCTTCCCAGCTCTTGCCGGGGCTGATAGAGGGAGCCAGCTTGTTGCGCGTGAAGCGCAGGCCAAAAGCGCGGCCGGCAAAGTAGGCAAAGATGTCGGCCGCCCACACCAGGGTCAGAACCGACAGAAGGAAATTGACCCCCACCACGCGCGCCTGGGCCACGGCCAGCCAGGCCATCCACAGCGCCAGCACGCCGCCGGCCACGCGCAGCCCGCGCGGCAGCTGCGGCCAGCCGGCCACGCCCACGCGCAGCAAGGCGGCCCCGCCCAACACCCAGGCAGCGCCGCCCACCAGCCACAGCCAGGGCAGCGGCTGGTGCAGCCAGCCCGCGGCCCACCCGAGGCCGCACAACACTACACACGCCGCCCCCAGGCCGATGCTGGCGCCGCCGCCGAGGCCGTTGAGCCGACCCCATTCCCACGCCGCCGCAGCCATCATGACCAGCGTCACCACGGCAAAGGGCACGAACGAGGGATAGAACAATGCCGGCAGCAGAATGGCCAGCAGGACCAGCGCGGTGATGACACGTTGCTTGAGCATCCAGGCCCCCTTCAGCGATGTGCGGTGGACGGAATCAGGCACGCAGCGAACCGGGCTGCTGCGCTTGTACCTGGTCGGAGGTTTGGCCAAAGCGGCGCTCGCGCGCCGCGAAGTCCGCGATGGCTTCATCCAGTGCGGCCTCGTCGAAATCGGGCCACAGGCGGTCACTGAAATACAGTTCGGTATAGGCGGCCTGCCACAGCAGGAAGTTGCTGATGCGCCGCTCGCCACCGGTTCGGATCAGCAGATCCGGATCGGGCACATGGGCCATGCCCATGGCGGCATGCAGGCTGGCCTCGGTGATGGGCTCGCCCCGCGCTGCAAGCGCAGCTGCGGCCTGCGTGATGTCCCAGCGGCCGCCGTAGTTGAAGCAGACATTGAGCACCAGGCGCTGGTTGCTTGCGGTGGCCGCCTCGGCACGCTGGAGCCCTTCGCGCACCTGCGCCGAAATGCCCGATTTTTCCCCCACGAAGTGCACCTGCACGCCATCCCGGGCCAGTTGCGGCACCTCACGTGTCAGCGCCTTGGCAAGCAGATCCATGAGACCGGACACCTCGTCCGCCGGACGGTTCCAGTTCTCGGAGGAAAACGCGAACACGGTAAGCACGCCCACGCCGCGTTGGACGCAAGCATGCACGCAGCGCCGCAGCGATTCCACGCCCTGCCGATGCCCCGCCAGGCGCGGCAGGAAGCGGCGCGTCGCCCAGCGGCCGTTGCCATCCATGACGATGGCAATGTGGTGGGGAATGGCTCCCTGCACGGTGGGCATGAATCCAGGATCGATCCGCAAAACCGGATCAGATCGCCATGATTTCCTGCTCCTTGGCCGCCACCAAGGCATCGATCTCTGCAATGTGCTTGTCGGTGGTTTTCTGCACATCGGCCTCGGCGCGCTTTTGGTCGTCCTCGGAGGCGAGCTTGTCCTTGACCAGTTTCTTGACGCCTTCATTGGCATCGCGGCGCAGGTTGCGGATGGCCACCTTGGCGCCCTCGCCTTCGCTGCGCGCCAGCTTGGTCATCTCCTTGCGGCGCTCTTCACTCATCGGCGGCATGGGCACGCGGATCAGGTCGCCCATGGAGGCCGGGTTCAGCCCCAGATCGCTTTCACGGATCGCCTTCTCGATCTTGGCACCCATGTTCTTTTCCCAGGGCTGCACACTGATGGTGCGCGCGTCGAGCAAGGCCACGTTGGCCACCTGGGACAACGGCACCATGGATCCGTAGTACTCGACATGGATCGTGTCGAGCAGCTGCGGGTTGGCGCGGCCGGTGCGGATCTTGGCCAGGTTGTTCTTGAAGGCGGCGATGGACTGGTCCATCTTCGCCTCGGTCGTCTTCTTGATGTCGGCAATCGTCATGTGTGGTTCCTCTGCAAGCGGGCAATCAGGCCAGGCGCGGCAAAGCCATCAAGCGTACACCAACGTGCCTTCGTCTTCGCCCATCACCACGCGCTTCAGCGCGCCATGTTTCACGATGGAGAACACGCGGATCGGCAGCTTCTGGTCGCGGCACAGGGCAAAGGCCGTCGCATCCAGGATGCCCAGGTTGCGGCTCATGGCCTCGTCGAACGTGAGCTTGGCATAGCGCGTGGCCGACGGGTCCTTCATCGGATCGGCCGTGTACACGCCGTCGACCTTGGTCGCCTTGAGCACCACCTCGGCGCCGATCTCGGCGCCGCGCAACGCGGCGGCCGTGTCGGTGGTGAAGAAGGGGTTGCCGGTTCCGGCGGCGAACACCACCACTTTGCCCTCTTCGAGGTACTGCAGTGCCTTGGGACGCACGTAGGGCTCAACCACCTGCTCGATGCCGATGGCGGACATCACGCGGGCCGTCAGCCCCTGCTTGTCCATGGCGTCCGCCAGGGCCAGCGCGTTCATCACGGTGGCCAGCATGCCCATGTAGTCGGCCGTGGCGCGGTCCATGCCCACGGACCCACCCGCCACACCGCGGAAGATGTTGCCCCCGCCGATCACCACCGCCACTTGCACGCCCAGGCGAGTGACCTCGGCGATCTCCTCGACCATGCGCACGATCGTGGCACGGTTGATGCCGAATGCGTCATCGCCCATGAGCGCCTCACCAGACAACTTGAGCAGGATGCGCTTGTGGGCTGGCGTGGCGAGGGTCATGGGCAATTCTCCGTAAGGCTGGACTGGGGGGATGAAGGGCGTGGGCGGCAGGCGCTATCAGGCGCCCGACTTGGCGGCAGCGACTTGCGCAGCCACCTCGGCGGCGAAATCGTCCACCTTCTTCTCGATGCCCTCGCCCACCACGTACAGGGTGAAGCCCTTCACCGTGGTGTTGGCGGCCTTGAGCATCTGGGCCACGGTCTGCTTGCCATCGGCGGCCTTCACGAAGACCTGGTCGGCCAGCGAGACTTCCTTGAGGTACTTCTGCACCGAGCCTTCGACCATCTTGGCGGCGATATCGGCCGGCTTGCCGGACTCGGCGGCCTTGCCCTCGGCCACGGCACGCTCCTTGGCGATCAGGTCGGCAGGCACGTCGGCGCTGGTCAGCGCCACGGGCTTCATGGCGGCCACATGCATGGCCACGTCCTTGGCGGCCACGGCATCGCCGTCGAACTCCACCACCACGCCGATGCGCGAGCCGTGCAGGTAGGCGGCCAGGTTGGAGCCGCTGAAACGCTTGAAACGACGGAAAGACATGTTCTCGCCGATCTTGCCGATCAGGCCCTTGCGCACATCTTCCAGGGTGGGGCCGAAGCCGTCCTGCTCATAGGCCAATTGGCCCAGGGCTTCGATGTCGACGGGGTTGTGTTCCGCGACCAGCTTGGCGGCGGCGTTGGCCATGGCGATGAAGCTGTCGTTCTTGGACACGAAGTCGGTTTCGCTGTTCACTTCGATCAGCGCACCCACGTTGCCGTTGATGAACGATGCCACCACGCCTTCGGCCGTCACGCGGGAAGCGGCCTTGCCGGCCTTGGTACCCAGCTTGACGCGCAGCAGCTCTTCGGCCTTGGCCATGTCGCCGTCGGCCTCGGTCAGGGCCTTCTTGCATTCCATCATGGGGGCATCGGTCTTGCCACGCAGTTCGGCAACCATGCTTGCGGTAATTGCAGCCATCGTGTTTCTCCAGTTCTTGAGTTCAGTTCGTTACAGGATCAGAAGCTAAAAAAAAGGGGGCTCACCAGGGGCCCCGCTTTTTTTGCGACGCATCGCGCGGCCCTTGACTTAGGCGGCGTTCTCGTCCACTTCCACGAATTCGTCGGAGCCTTCGGCAGCCACAGCCTTGGCCACTTCCGTCACAGCGTTGGCACGGCCGTCAAGGATAGCGTCGGCGATGCCGCGAGCGTACAGGGCCACAGCCTTGGCCGAGTCGTCGTTACCGGGGATCACGTAGTCAATGCCCTCGGGCGAGTGGTTGGAGTCCACCACGCCGATCAGCGGGATGCCCAGCTTCTTGGCTTCGGACACGGCGATCTTGTGGTAGCCCACGTCGATCACGAAGATGGCATCGGGCAGCGCAGCCATGTCCTGAATGCCCCCGATGTCCTTCTCGAGCTTTTCCAGCTCGCGCGAGAACATCAGCTGCTCCTTCTTGCTCATGGACTCCAGGCCGGCTTCCTGCTGTGCCTTCATGTCCTTCAGGCGCTTGATGGAGGTCTTGACGGTCTTGAAGTTGGTCAGCATGCCGCCCAGCCAGCGCTGGTCGACATAGGGCACGCCAGCGCGCTGGGCCTGCTCGGCCACCAGTTCGCGGGCCTGGCGCTTGGTGCCGACCATCAGGATCGTGCCGCGGTTGGCAGCCAACTGCTTGGCGAACTTCTGCGCCTCCTGGAACATCGGCAGCGACTTTTCCAGGTTGATGATGTGAATCTTGTTGCGATGGCCGAAGATGAAGGGGGCCATCTTGGGGTTCCAGAAGCGCGTTTGGTGGCCAAAGTGGACACCGGCTTCCAGCATTTCACGCATGGTGACGGACATGAGGTTTCTCCGAAGGTTGGGTCTAAAATCCAGCCTCAATACTTGCCCACTGAATTGCTCTTGCGTGGAACTTGCAGTCCCACGAGAGGGCAGAGGGCAACACCTTGAGAGGGCTGGTTTGCGATTAAGTTCTGCATGGTGCCTGGCAGCACGGCGGCGGCGCAGCTCTCAGCAAAACCCAAAGATTCTAGCATATCCCCATGTTGGCTGACCTCGTCTCCACCCGCAGCCACGTAGCTGCCGGGCACAGCAGCGCACGCGATGAAATCGAGCGCTGCATCGCCGCCGCCGAAGGGCCCACCTGCGCCCATGTGTTCCGCCAGACCAGCTACGACCAGGCCCGCGCAGCAGCCGCCGTGCCCGGCGTGGAGCGTCTGCCGCTGGCGGGCCTTGCCGTCTCGGTCAAGGACCTGTTCGACATCCAGGGCATGACCACCGCCGCAGGCTCCACCGTGTTGCGGGATGCGCCACCCGCGCCGGCCGACAGCCCGGCCGTGGCGCGCCTGCGCCGCGCGGGCGCAGCGTTCATCGGCCGCACGCACATGGTGGAGTTCGCCTTCTCCGGCGTGGGTGTGAATCCGCACTTCGGCACGCCCGCCGCATTTGACGCCCGCCACGGCGCGCTGCCCGGCCCGGCGCGGGTGTGCGGGGGCTCGTCGTCGGGCGCCGGGGTGTCGGTGGCCACGGGCGCGGCCTTCATTGGCCTGGGCTCCGATACGGGCGGCTCGATCCGTATCCCGGCCGCGCTGAACGGCATCGTGGGTTTCAAAAACACCGCGCGCCTCGTGCCCACCGAAGGCGCTGTCCCCTTGTCCACCACGCTGGACACGGCCTGCGCACTCACCCGCACGGTGCGCGATGCCGTCGTGGCGCACGAGATCCTGGCGGCACGGCGCGTCACGCGCAGCCCCGCACCGCTGTCGGTCTGGCGGCTGGCCGTACCCGCCACACTGTTCCTGGACGGACTGGACGCCACCGTGGCCCGCGCCTTCGAGCGCACGCTGTCCCGCCTGCGCGCGGCCGGCGCGCAGATCACCGAGATTGCCCTGGCAGAAACCGCCCAGTTGGCCGATGTGAACGCCACCGGCGGGTTTTCCGCCGCCGAAAGCTACGCCTGGCACCGCGCGCTGCTGGCACGGCACGGCAACGCCTACGACCCGCGCGTGAAGAGCCGCATCGAGCGCGGCGCCAGCATGTCCGCGGCCGACTACATCGATCTGCTGCACGCGCGGCGCGCCTGGATCGCGCGCATGCAGACCGCCATGGCAGGCTTCGACGCCCTGCTCTCGCCCACCGTCCCCATCGTGGCGCCCCCCATCGCATCGGTCGCGCCGGGCAGCGAGCGCGACGCGGAGTTCTTTCGCGTCAACGGATTGCTGCTGCGCAACACCAGTGTGGTCAACATGCTGGACGGCTGCGCACTGTCCCTGCCCTGCCACGAAGCGGGCGAACTGCCCGTGGGCCTGATGGTGTGGCACGGCGCACTGCGCGACGACCCGGTGCTGAACATCGGCCTGCTGATCGAACAAGAACTACAAAAATAATAGCTGCTAGCGCTTGTCCTACGGGCGCTAGAGGCATATTCCGCTTCAATTCTCATGCACATCATCATCGTGGGCGCCGGCATCGTCGGCGCGGCCACTGCTTATGAACTGGCCGCGGACGGCCATCAGGTCACCGTGGTCGAGCAGCGCGGCGCCGCGGCAGAGGAGGCGAGCTTCGGCAGCTCCGGCCTGCTGGCGCCCTCGCTACTCATGCCGTGGGCGGCGCCGGGCCTGGGCGGGCCGCTCGGCCGCTGGCCTTGGAGCCGCGATGCCACGCTGCGCCTGGTACGCGGCGCCGGCATGGCAGGCCGGCGCTGGCGCTGGCGCTGGTCCCAGGCGGGTCGCCGGCCCGAGACGGCGGCGCGGCTGGCCGCGCTGGAAGGGCTGGGCCGCTACAGCCTGGCACGCACGCGCGAACTCATCCACCAATTGGACGTGGACCTGGAAACCAGCCGCGGCACTCTGGTGCTGCTGCGCCGCCCCGAAGATGTGGAGCGCCTGCAGCCCGCGCTGAAGGTGCTGCGCGACGCGGGCGTGGGCCTGCGCGATGTGGATGCCGACACCGCGCGGCTCATCGAGCCCGGCCTGTCCACCGACGTGCCGCTGGCGGGCGCCGTGCATGTACCGGATGGCGAATCCGGCAACTGCCGGCTGTTTGCGCAGATCCTGCGCCACGCGGCGCAGGAGCGCGGCGCACAGTTCGTGTTCGGCGCGCATGTCCGCGCTCTCAGCGCATCGCCGCCCGGCGTCCACGTCGTAGGCGAAGCCGCCCCGCGTCAGGCCGACGCCGTGGTGCTGTGCGCCGGCGTGGCCAGCGCCGCGCTGCTGCGCCCGCTGGGGCGCCACCTGCCCCTGGAGGCCGTACATGGCTACACCGTCAGCGCGCCGGTGCGCGAGGACAGCCATGCACCCCAGGGCTCGGTGACCGATCCGCTGCACCGCATCACCATCACCCGCCAGGGTCAGCGCGTGCGTGTGTCCGGCGGCGCCGAGATCGGGCACGGCAACGGCAGCCACCACGCGCCCACGCTGCAGACGCTCTACCTCGCGCTGTCGGGCTGGTTCCCGGGCGGCGCACTCACCTCGTCCCCGCAGGTGCAGGTCTGGCGGGGCGCGCGCCCCACGCTGACCGATGGCGCCCCCGCCATTGGCGCGAGCGGTGTGTCCGGCCTGTGGATCAACACCGGCCACGGCGCTTGCGGCTGGGCCCAGGCCTGTGGCAGTGCCCGCGCCCTGGCGGACCTGATCGCCCAGCGCACCCCCGCGATTGACCTGCAGCCCTTTGCGCCGCAGCGCTTCTAGCGCGCTTCGCACGGCCCCCGCCCGGCGCCACAATGCCGGGCATGCAGCGCATCGCACCTGACCGGCCCCATCCCCTGTTCGACACCGCGGCCACGCGCCGCCTGGAGGCCAGCGCCGCCGCTGCCCTCGCGCCGCACACGCTGATGCAGCGCGCCGGCCAGGCCACGGCCCGGTTGGCGCTCGCGCTGGCTCCGCATGCGCGCACCTTCTGGTTCGCCTGCGGCGGCGGCAACAACGGCGGCGATGGGCTGGAGGCCGCCCTGCTGCTGCACCGCGGCGGCCACCCGGTCGTGGTGACCTGGCTGGGAACGCCCGAGACGGCGCCTGCCGACGCGCGCCAGTCCTGGCAGCGCGCACAAGAGGCAGGCGTGCCGTTCGCGGCTGAGCCGCCCTCCCTCGGTCCGCAGGACCTGTGCGTGGATGCGCTGCTGGGCATCGGCCTGAGCGCCGATCCGCGCCCCCGCAGGCCCGACGCGCGGCTGCTGCAATGGCTGGCCCGCATGCACGCCTGCGCGGCACCCACGCTGTGCGTGGACCTACCCTCCGGCCTGGTAGCGGAATCAGGCCAGTACATCCCGGGGCTGGCGCCGGCCCATCCAGGTGCCACGGCGGCGCGCCACACGCTGAGCCTGCTCACGCTCAAGCCAGGCCTGTTCACCGGCCAGGGCCGCGACGCAGCGGGCAGCGTGTGGTTTGATGACCTGGGCGTGTCAGCATCAACCGAAACCCCTTGCGCCTGGCTCGCCGGCCCCCCCGCCCCGGCAGTGCGCGCCCATGCCAGCCACAAGGGCTGCTACGGCGACGTGGCCGTCATCGGCGGCGAAGGCCTGCAGGCGCGCGGCATGGGCATGACGGGTGCGGCTCTTTTAGCCGCCAGCGCGGCGTTGCACGCCGGCGCGGGCCGCGTGATGGTGGCGCTGCTGGACGCCGGCGCACTCCCCGCCCTGCCGCAGCAGCCTGAACTGATGCTGCGCCGTTGTGACGCGCTGGCGCTGGACCACGCCACCGTGGTCTGCGGCTGTGGCGGCGGCGCGGCCGTGGCGGCCGTGCTGCCAGACGTCCTGCAGCAATCGGCACGCCTGGTGCTGGACGCAGACGCGCTGAACGCCGTGGCCGCCGACCCCCATCTGCAGCATCTGCTGCGCGAGCGTGGCCGGCAGGGCCGCCCCACCGTGCTGACTCCGCACCCCCTGGAGGCCGCGCGGCTGCTGGCCGGCACCACGGCCGCCGTGCAGGCCGACCGCCTGGCCGCGGCGCGCACGCTGGCCGATCAGTACGGCTGCACCGTGCTGCTCAAGGGCTCGGGCAGCGTGATTGCCGCACCGGGGCACACGCCCCTCATCAACCCCACGGGCAATGCGCGTCTGGCCACGGGCGGCACCGGTGACGTGCTGGCCGGTCTGGTGGGGGCGCGCTTGGCCGCGGAGCCTGCACAGGCCGGTGCGGCATTTGCGGCGGCGGGCAACGCCTGCTGGGAGCACGGCGCTGCCGCCGACCGCTGGCCCGCCGGGAGATCCCTCACCGCAGGAGCGCTCGCACACTCCCTGAACGCAGGCTGACCACGCAGCGCGCCGCGCGGCCCAGCCGCCGGAGGGATTGCATCCAACGGTAACGGTGGTTTCCAAGCTGCGCATATCTATCTTGTCTTACAGACGGTATGTGGACTGAAGCGCTTTAATCGCTCCATGTCTTGGTATGCATGCATACCGTGTGTCCCACCCACCTGAGGTACTGCCATGAAACGCCATTTCCGCCCCGGATCGCGCGCCTACGCGGCCTTTGTGGTCACCGTGGTCCTGGCCTTCGCGGCCAGCGTCATGACCCTGGTGCCCCACCAGACGACCCAGGTGGCCGACTCGCAGGTGCACAGCCAGCTGGAGCAACTCGTTCCCGCTGGCGTCTTCGACTGAGCTCCCTCTCACTCCTCCCCTCCAGCCGCCTTCGGGCGGCTTTTTTGCGGGCCGCCCGGGCCGGGCTTCAGCGCACGGTGCTGGCGGGTGCGCCGCCGCTTTCCACCACAGCGACGCGCCGCCGCAGCGCGGCCTCCAACGCGGTATCGCCCGCCGCACCCGCCCGCTCGGCGCGCAGCAGCAGCCAGGCCATCAACGGGCGGCGCCAGCCCTGCGCCGAGGCGGTGTCGGTGGCCACCACCATGACTTCCGGCGTAGCGCGCCCGGCGCGCACGGCCGCACCCGCTGCCACCAGGCGCGCCAAGGGGTCGGCAATGCCGGCAATGGACTGGGGGCTGGCTGCTGCGGCGCGTTGTGCCTCGGGCAGCAGCGCCGCCTGCGCGGGCGTGGCGCGGCCTGCCAGGTAGTCGGCATAGGCCTGCTCCGGCGGCGCCGCATCGGCGCGCAGCGGCTCGAAAGCCGTGCAGGGCTGCAGTTGCAGGCTGGCCACCTGCGCGGCGCAGCGCATCAGCTCCACGCGCGCCAGCAACTCGGGCCGGCCGGTGCGTGCCACCTCGGCGCGTGCGCGGGTCCATTCCTGGTCGGCCACGCGGGTGTTGCCGGACAGGTAGGCCTCGGTCGCCCGCTCGGCCGCGCCGTGGGCATTCATCTGCCAGTCGGGCACCGGCGCCTTGCCGGCGCAGGCCGACAGCACCACGGCCAGCGCGGGAGCCAAGCCCCGGCACAAGAGAAGCTGCAGGGAGGTCATGGCAGTTTTAGCTCCGTTTCGCGGGCAAAGGGCCACTTGCGGTTGATCTCGTTCACCAGCGCATCCACCTTGCGCAGGCTGCCTTCCACTTCGGCGCGCAATGCGCCCAGGTCGGTCGTGGCCTCGCGCGCATTGGCGCCCACGGCCTGGGCCTCGGCCAGCACGGCGTCCACCTTGGTGAGGCTCTGGCGCGCGTCGGCCAGCAAACCGTTGAGCTGCACCACGGCGGCCCGCACCTCGGGCACCAGCCCGGGGTCGCTCCCCGCACCGAAGACCTGCCTGTCCGCCTTGGCGGCCATGCCGTCGATGCGCGCGAGCAACTGGTTGGTGCGCTCCAGCGTGGTGAGGATCTTCTTCGCGTCCGCCTCGTTGCCCATGAGCACGCCCAGGGCGCCGCCAGGCGCGTTGAGCCGCTCGGTGAGCGTGCGCACCTGGGCCATGGCGCCGCCCAGGGCGGACTCTGCGCCGGTCATGGCGTTCAGGTTGTCCAGCAGCTGGCGTGCCGATGACATGAGCTGCGGAATCTCCGCCGTGGCGTCGCCGCGCAGCACGGGGCGCTCGGCGCCGTCCTCCAGCGGCGGGTCGGCCAGCATGCCGCTGTAGGCCTTGATGGTGGTGCCGCCCACCAGCCCGCTGACCAGGGTGAACACGCTGGAGGTGCGCAGCCAGTGCGCGTCGCGCTGGGCCACGTCGATGAGGATGCGCACGTTGCCGGTCTCGGCCAGTTCGATGCGCCGCACCCGGCCGATGGGAAAGCCCGAGAACGTCATGTCCATGCCCACGACCACGCCCTCGGAATCTTCGGCCGTGAGCACCAGCCGCTGCGTGGGCTCGAACGCGCCGCGCGCGTACAGCAGGTACAGGCCGGCACCCAGCACGAGCACCAGCGTGAACAGCAGCAGCGCCGCGGCCTTGCGCTCCAGATGGGCCACGGGCCGCAGCAGCTCGACCGGCACGTTCGCCGGCGGTTCGGACAGCGGGGGTTGGGGACGTTGCGGATCGGTCATCGCGTGGCCATGAAATCAGTAGTAATTGCCCATCAGCGAGATCACCTCGATGAGCAGCAGCACGGCGAACATGCGCGCCAGCCCGCCCAGCTCCGAGTCGGGCTGCTGGGCCTGGCGTGCGTCGCCGCTTTCGTAGAGCCCCGAAGCCATGGGAATCAGCGCCACGGCCAGGCTGAAGAACACGGTCTTGAGCACGAACACCAGCGTGATCTGCGGCGCGAACACATGGCCGAACATGCGCGTGTACACCGGCAGCCCCGCCGTGTTGAGCCCATACACGCCCAGGTAGGCCATGACCAGCGCCACTACGCACGACAGCGCCGCCAGCGTGATGCTGGCATACACGCCGGCCACCACGCGCGGCAGCAGCTCCATGCGCACGGGGTCGGCGCCGCGTTGGCGCAGAGCCTGAAGGTGGCCCGACTGGCGCATCAGCGCCAGCTGCGTGCCGTTGGGGATGGTGGCGCGCATCGCCACGAACAGCGCGGCGGTCAGCGGGATCAGCTCCAGCACCAGTACGCGGATCACCATCTCCAGCGCATAGCGCGACAGGCCGTAGCTGAGCGCCGTGACGACCACGATGCGCGTAATGACCAGACTGATGAGCGCCGCCAGCACCGTGAAGCCCAGCAGGATGGGCGCGGTGTCCTGGTACATGTGGCGCGCCAGCCGCCAGCGCGTGGCGCGGCCGTAGCTGGACGGCGAGAGCATCAGCACCATGACCACGGCGCCCAGGTAGATGATGCGCCACCACGCCACGGCCCAACGCCGCGCCTGGGCCCACAGGCGCCGGGGCACGATGAAAGGGTGCAGGCTGGCGTTCATGCGCGGATCATAGGTGAAGGCTGCATTCGATAAGTAACAAATTAGCCGCTAGCGCTTATGCAGCAAGCGCTAGCAGCTATTAACACCATAGCAACCTGTGCCATGGGCCTCATACATGCCTGCGGGCCGCCGGCCCTGCGGGCGGCACGGGATCGGCATCGGCGCGTGCGTGCAACGCCTCGATCACGTGGCACTGCCTTCCCGTGCCGTCGCAACGGCTGCGCAGCGACAGCAGTTCCTGCTCCAGCGTCGCCAGCTCGGCCATGCGCGTGCGCACGTGCGCCAGGTGCTCGTCCAGCGTGACGCAGGCGGCATGGCCGTCGGTGGTACTGCAGGCGTCCAATGCCAGCAGGCCGCGCACCTCCTGCAGCGACATGTCCATGGCGCGGCACAGCCGCACGAAGCGCATGCGGTGGACCTCCTCGTCGCTGTAGAGGCGGTAGCGGTTGTCCGCGCGGGTCTGCGCGGGCAGCAGGCCTTCCTTTTCGTAATAGCGGATGTTGGCCGGTGGCACGCCCGAGAGCCGGGCGGCATCACCGATACGGTGGCGGGGGCTTTGTCGCAGCATGGCTTGACCTTCGAGTGGCTTCAAGGTTTCCAATCATGGCATGAGCCAAAGCCATTCCTCCCATTCCGCGTCCCATTCCCATGGCCCGGGCGCGGCAAACCTGCCTCCTTTGCCTGCATCCGCATGCAGCGGTTGCGCCTGCAGCACATCGGCGGGCGACGGCCACGACCACGGCACCCTGCCCGGTTGGCCGCGCATCGCCGCGGCGCTGGCCCTGGCCACGGGCGCCGAGGCGGCGCACTGGATGCAGCAGGACTACGCCGGCATGGCCCTGGCCGTGGTGGCGATTGCACTGTCGGGCCTGGGCGTGTACCGGGTGGGCCTCAAAGACCTTGCGCGCCTGCGCCTGGGCATCCACGCGCTCATGGCCGTGGCGGTGACGGGCGCCTTCCTCATCGGCCAGTGGCCCGAGGCAGCGATGGTCATGGCGCTGTACGTGGCGGCCGAGCGCATCGAGGACGGCGCCATGGACCGCGCGCGCCATGCCATACGCCAGCTGCTGCAACTGGCGCCCGCCACGGCCGACGTGCTGCAGCCGAATGGCAGCACCCTGAGCCTGCCCGTGGACCAGGTGCCGCTGGGTGCCACCGTGCGCATCGCCCCGGGCGCGCATGTGCCGCTGGACGGCACCGTCACCCACGGCAGCAGCAGCGTGAACCAGGCCCCCATCACCGGCGAGAGCCAACTGGCCGACAAGGCCGCCGGCGACCCGCTGTACGCGGGCAGCGTGAACCAGCAGGGCGAGCTGCTGATGCAGGTGAACACCCCGCCCGGCGACACGCTGATTGCGCGCATCGTGCGCACGGTGGAGCAGGCGCAGGCCAGCAAGGCCCCCATCCAGCGCTTCGTGGACCGCTTTGCCGCCATCTACACGCCCGTCGTGTTCGCACTGGCCGTGCTGCTGGCGCTGCTGGCCCCCCCGCTGATGGGCTGGACCTGGACGCAGTCCACCTACCAGGCGCTGGCGCTGCTGGTCATCGCCTGCCCCTGCGCGCTGGTCATCTCCACGCCGGTCACGGTGGTCAGCGCGCTCACGGCCGCCGCGCGGCGCGGCATCCTCATCAAGGGCGGCAGCGCGCTGGAGGCCGCGCGCGGCCTGCGCGTGGTGGCGCTGGACAAGACCGGCACGCTGACCACCGGCAGCCCTGCCCTGGTGCAGTGGCGTGCCCTGAACGGCGCCGATGCCGACGCCGTGGCAGATGTGGCCTGGCAGCTGGCCAGCCGGTCTGAGCACCCCGTCTCGCGCGCCATCGCCGCCGGCCTGCCCGCGGCCCCCCACAACGGCGTGCAGAACCTGCAGGCCCTGCCCGGTCGCGGCGTGCAGGCCGAGGTGGGCGGCCAGCGCTGGTGGCTGGGCAACCTGCGCCTGATGCGCGAACAAGGCCTGGCCGACGCTGCGCTCGAAGACGCCCTGGCCCAACAGGAGCGGCAGGGCCGCACCGTCACCTTGCTGGCTGACGCGCAGGCCGTGCGCGCGCTGTTCGCCGTGGCCGACCCGCTGCGCGGCCACGCGCGCCAGGCCATCGCCGAACTGCGCGCGCTGGGCGTGCACCCGGTGGTGTTGAGCGGCGACAACCCGGCCACCGCACAGGCCATCGCGGCCGAGGCGGGCATTACCGACGCGCAGGACGCGCTCGGCGGCCTGCTGCCGCAGGACAAGCTGGACACCCTGGCCGCGCTGCAGCGCACGCGCGGCCCCACCGCCATGGCGGGCGACGGCATCAACGATGCCCCCGCGCTGGCCCAGGCCGACGTGGGCTTCGCCATGGGCGGCGCACACAGCACCGGCATGGCCATGGAGACGGCCGACGTGGTACTCATGAACGACGACCTGCGCCGCATTCCCGACACCGTGCGGCTGGCGCGCCGCGCACACGCCGTGCTGTGGCAGAACATCACCCTGGCGCTGGGCATCAAGGCCGCGTTCTTCACCCTGGCGCTGCTGGGCATGGCCAGCATGTGGATGGCCGTGGCAGCCGACATGGGCGTGAGCCTGCTGGTGGTGGCCAACGGGCTGCGCCTGCGCCGCGGTGCCTCTATCGCGGCGAAGGAGGCCGCATGACCATGACCCAATCACCACAAAGCCGCCAGCGCGCCGCCTACGACTACCTGCTGCAGCGCTGGCGCACCAGCGTGGATGCGCCCACCGAACAGCGTTGGCGCTACCTGGAGGCCGCCCATGTGGTGGGCCAGAACCGCCTGGGCCTGCACTGGCGCGCGCACTGGCAGATGCTGCGCTTTGCGCGCCAGTTGGGCGACGCGCCGGAGGCTCGGGGCCAATGGGCGCGGCTGGGCCTCACGCTGGTGGGCCACCTGGTGCGCCGGCTGCCGCAGGGCAACATCGGCCGTGCCAGCGTGCCCGCACTGCGGCCCATGGTGCCCAGCGTGGCCGTGCGCGCATGCATCACCGAAGCCATGCAGGCCACCCAGCCCCCCGGCACGCCGGGTGCCCCAGAGATGAGTCAAATCGACCTCTAACGCCCGACTGACAATCGAACACAGCTCATCTTTTAGGAGCATCACACTGCCCAGACACGGGAATTTGACCCAGCGCAAGACACAGCGACCGATGCCGTGGTGCAATCGCGCCCCCGCCGGTCACCACGGCGACTGCCGATCCCGCCCATGTCCACCACCACCGCCAACGCCGCTCCCGCCATGGTCCCGCACACCCGCACCGAAGACGCCGTGGCGATTGGCGTGGGCGTGACGCTGATCTCCGTGGGCGTGGCCTTCCTCGCCAGCGCCGGGCTGCTCACCGGCGGCATGGCGGGGCTGGCCTTCGTGCTGCACTACGCCACGGGCATCGGCTTCGGCAAGCTGTTCTTCGTGCTCAACCTGCCGTTCTACTGGTTGGCGCTGCGCAAGCTGGGCCTGGCCTTCACGCTCAAGACCTTCGCGGCCGTGGCGCTGCTGTCGGTGCTGTCGGAGCTGCAGTCGCAGTTCCTGCAGATCAGCGAACTGCAGCCGCTGTATGCGGCCATCACCGGCGGGCTGATCATGGGTATGGGCTTTTTGGTGCTGTTCCGCCACCGCTGCAGCCTGGGGGGCGTGGGCATCATGGCGCTGTACCTGCAGGACCGCTTCGGCTGGCGCGCCGGCAAGGTGCAGATGGCCGTGGACTGCTGCATCGTGCTGGCGGCGCTGGTCACAGTGGAGCCGCTGCGCGTGCTGTGGTCGGTCATCGGCGCGGTGGCGCTCAACCTGGTGCTGGCCATGAACCACCGGCCAGGGCGCTACATGGCGGTCTGACGGCACGCGGCCGGGCCATCGCCCGGCGCTCGCTCTGGCGGGAACTTCCTGCACCGCGCCGGTATCATTCGCTGCATGCGCCACGCCGTTGCCATGATCCTGGGTCTGCTGCTGGTCCTGCGGGGCCTGCTGGGCGACGCCATGGCCATGGGCGTTGCACCGGCCACGCCCGCGCAGCCCACCATCGCGGCAGCCGCTACCCACCACGCTATGGCAAGCGACACGCACGACCACGGTGGTCATGACGGCGACCATGCCAGCGCATCAGCACAGCCGCACTGCTGCGATACCGGCGGGGCGGTCCACGCGGAACACCCCGCCGGCTGTTCGGCCTGCGGCGCCTGCCATTCGGCCTTCTACGCGCCGGTCTGGGCGCCCGCCTTCCATGGACGGCACGACAGCACGTTGCAACCGCACCATGGCACCCCCTTTGCCAGCGCCACGGCTGCGCAAGCCATCAAGCCACCCATCTCCTGAGCACTGACGCCCGAAGTGCGTCCGCAATCGGCTGCATGTCCCCCGACGGGGCCGCAGCCGAGCGTCGCGGACGCGGTTTTGTCATGTTTGACGGGAGACTCCCATGCGCTTCGCGCACCCCACCAGCCCTGCGGCCATGATGGCCCTGGCGGCCCTGGCCGGCATCGCACCGCCGACCTGGGCGCAGGTTGACAATGCTCCTGCCGCCCCATCGCAGACCGCCACCGCCGACTCGGCACAGGCCCCCAGTCTGCCCTTGCACCACCAGCCCCTGCTCCCCAGCGGCGACGTGGCCGAGGCCGACATCGGCTGGAAGGCCGCCAACACCGCCGTGGGCGCCTTTCCCGGTGGCCACTCCGACATCGTGCGCTGGGAAGCCGAGCAGGCACGCGCCGCGCCGCCCAGCCCTGGCATGCCCACCCCGAAACACCACCACGGAGGCCAGCCATGAGGCGCCCTCCGCTCGCCCTGGCTGCGCTGGCCGCCGCACTGGTGTTGGCCGGCTGCGCCAGCGTCGCCCCCGATGGGCTGCGCGGCGACGTGCAAAGCCATGTCCAGCCCCGCCTGCCCGACGGCGCGCAACTGCCCGCGCCCGATGCGCAAAGCCGCAGCGACGCGCAGGCCCAGATCACCGAATGGCTGCGCCTTCCCGTGGATGCGGACACCGCCGTGCGCGTGGCGCTCTTAAACAGCCCCGCGCTGCAGGCCCGCCTGGCCAATCTGGCCGCGCAGGATGCGCAGCGCGCACAGGCGCTGACCCTGTTCAACCCCACGCTGACGCTGGGGCGATTCACCAGCGGGCATGAGCGCGAGATCGAGCGCCAGCTCGGCTTCAGCCTGGTCAACGTGATCACCCTGCCCTGGCGCACGCGTTGGCAAGGCTGGCAGATGGAGCAGGCCACGCTGGCCGCCGCACAGGACGTGCTGCGCCTGGCCGCGGACACACGCCGCGCCTGGCTGCGCGCCGTGGCCGCCCGGCAGGTGCTGGCCGCGCGCGAACGCATGCACGAGGCGGCCGAGGCCGGCGGCGAGCTGGCGCGGCGCATGGCGCGCGTGGGCAACTTCAGCCGGCTGCAGCAGGCACGCGAAATCGCCATCACACAGGACGCGGCAGCACAGCTGGCCCGCGCGCGGCTGAATGCCGCGCTGGAGCGCGAGCAACTGGCGCGGCTGATGGGGCTGTGGGGCGCGCAGGCCGACTTCACGCTGCCCGATGCGCTACCCGCCTTGCCCGCGGCGGATGCACTGCGCGGCGGCGACGACGCCGAAGCCACGGCCCTGCGCGAGCGGCTGGACCTGCGCGCACTGCGCCGCGACCTGGACACCACCGCCGACCGCAGCGGCTGGGCCGGGGTTGGATCCGTGTTCGGCGACATCGGCCTGAGCTACAGCCGCAACACAGCCACCGAGCGCGCCTCCGGCCACCGCGAGACCACACGCGGCTGGGAGGTAGAGCTGCCTCTGCCGCTGTTCGACTGGGGCGCAGCCGCCACGGGCCGCGCGCGGGCCGAGCTGCAGCACAGCGCCGCGCAACTGCAGGATGCCGCCATCCGCGCACGCAGCGAGGCACGCAGCCACTGGCTGCGCTACCGCACCGCCTGGGACCTGGCGCACCAGCAGCAGGCCGAGGCGCTGCCGCTGGCGCGCTTCATGCAAGACGAGGCCGTGCTGCGCTACAACGGCATGTTCATCAGCGTGTGGGAGCTGCTGGCCGAGGCGCGCCGCGCCAGCCAGGCCGTGGCCGCCGCCACCGAGGCGCAGCGCGACTTCTGGCTCGCCCAGACCGACCTGCAACTGGCTCTCACGGGCACATCGCCCGGCGCGCCGACCGGCCTGCCGTCCGCTCCCACCACCTCCAACGCCCCTTCGGAAGGCCACTGACATGCAGCGCCGCCACTTCTTCTCCGGCGCCGCCACGGCCGTGGTCGCCGCCTCCGCCGCATCGGTGAGCCGCGTGGCCTTGGCCGCGCTGCCCGAGGCGCCCTCGCAATCCTCTGCCGACACGGCCGCGCCGCTAACCCCGTCCAGCGGCCGGCCCTACCAGCCCGTGGTCACGCTCAACGGCTGGACGCTGCCATGGCGCATGAACGCCGGCGTCAAGGAATTCCACCTGGTGGCCGAGCCGGTAGTGCGCGAGGTGGCGCCCGGCTTCATGGTCAACATGTGGGGCTACAACGGCCAGAGCCCGGGCCCGACCATCGAGGTGGTGGAAGGCGACCGCGTGCGCATCTTCGTCACCAACCGCCTGCCCGAGCACACCAGCGTGCACTGGCACGGCCAGCGCTTGCCGAGCGGCATGGACGGCGTGGCCGGGCTTACCCAGCCGCACATCCCCGCGGGCAAGACCTTCGTGTACGAGTTCACGGCGCGCCGCCCCGGCACCTTCATGTACCACCCGCATGCGGACGAAATGGTGCAGCTGGCCATGGGCATGATGGGCCTGTGGATCACGCACCCGAAGGCGCGCCACCCCCTGATCGCGGAGGTGCAACGTGACTACGCCTTTCTGCTCAGCGCCTACGACGTGGAGCCGGGCAGCCTCACGCCCAAGGTCAACACCATGACCGACTTCAACATCTGGACCTTCAACAGCCGGGTGTTCCCCGCCATCGACCCGCTGGTGGCACGACAGGGCGACCGCGTGCGCATCCGCGTGGGCAACCTGACCATGACCAACCACCCCATCCACATCCATGGGCATGAGTTCGAGATCACGGGCACCGACGGCGGGCCGACCCCGAAGGCCGCGCGCTGGCCCGAGGTGACCACCGACGTGGCCGTGGGCCAGATGCGGCAGCTGGAGTTCATCGCCGACGAGCCCGGCGACTGGGCGCTGCACTGCCACAAGAGCCACCACACCATGGGCGCCATGGGCCACGGCGTGCCCACCATGATCGGCGTGGACCATCGCGGCCTGGTCGGGAAGATCCAGAAGATCATTCCCGACTACATGGTCATGGGCGAGCGCGGCATGGCCGACATGGGTGCGATGGAAATGCCGCTGCCCGACAACACCTATCCCATGATGACCGGCACCGGCCCCTTCGGCCCGCTGGAGATGGGCGGCATGTTCACGACCTTGAAGGTCCGCCAGGGCCTGGCCGCCCAGGACTGGCGCGACCCGGGCTGGTACCAGCACCCGGCGGGCACGGTGGCGCACGAATGGGCCGGTGCGCCCTTGGACGCCACAGCCCCGCGCCAGATCCCGCCCGGCCGGGCCCCCGGCGCCCCCAGCGTGCGCAAGCCGGGTGCCAGCCACGAACACCATTGAACTCTCGGAGAAACCCATGAAATCTATCAAATTCATAGCTGCTTGCGCTTTACTGGCGGGCGCTTCAGCCAGTTTTAGCCATGAGAACATGCACAACAGCCACCCTACCGTCGCCCCGCAGCAGCAAGAATGGGGGATTGCGGGAGAGGCCAAGGGCGCAAAGCGCACCATCACCTTGCGCATGACGGACGACATGCGCTTTACCCCGTCGCACTTCACCGTCAAACAGGGCGAGACCGTGCGCCTGCGCGTGGAGAACCAGGGCCAGGTCATGCATGAGGTGGTGCTGGGCACACAGGGCACGTTGGACCAGCATGCGGCCATGATGCGCCAGTACCCCGACATGGAGCACGCCGAACCCCACATGGCCCACGTGGCCCCGCGCGCCAAGGAAGACCTGGTCTGGCACTTCAACCGGCCCGGCCGCTTCGACTTCGCCTGCCTGATCCCCGGCCACTACGAAGCAGGCATGCGCGGCACCTTCACCGTCACGCCCTGAACAACACCACCACCCGCATCATCAGGAGTCCACCATGCGAATCACGCAACCCACCCGCCGCCAATGCATCACGGCCCTCGCCGCCGGCTTGGCCGGCGCTGCCCTGCCCGCCCTGGCCCGTGCCGCCGCCCCGCAGACTGCCGTGGAGGTCTGGAAAGACCCCAACTGCGGCTGCTGCAAGGATTGGGTGACCCACATGCAAGCCAACGGCTTCACGGTCACCGTGCACGAAACGGGCAACGCCGCCGTACGCGCCAAGCTCGGCCTGCCCACGCGCCTGGGCTCATGCCACACCGCGCTGGTGGGCGGCTACCTGCTCGAAGGCCATGTGCCCGCTGCCGACGTGCGCAAGCTGCTCAAGGACAAACCCAAGGCCCTGGGCCTCACCGTCCCGGGCATGCCGGTGGGCAGCCCCGGCATGGACGGGCCCGAGTACAACGGCCGCAAGGACCCGTACGACGTGCTGCTGGTCACCAAGAACCTGATGAACAGCGACGTCTCCACGCGCGTATTCACCAGCTACCGTTGATGCACACCATGAAAGGCCACGCCATGCCATCCCACACCCTGCCAGCGCGCGCGCCGCGCATCGCCCTCGCACCCGTGGCCGCTCTGGCACTGCTGGGCCTGCCCGGCAGCTGGGCACATGCCCAGGGCTCGGACCACGACGCCCATCACACCGAAACGCCCGCCGCGTCCGGCGACAGCACGCAGGATCTCAGCGAGGGTGAAGTCACGCGTTGGGATGCACGCAGCGGCAAGATCACGCTGCGCCACGGCGAGCTCAAGAACCTTGCCATGCCGCCCATGACCATGGTGTTCACGTTGCGGGACCCGGCACAGGCGGCCACCTTCAAGCCCGGCGACAAGGTGCGCTTTCGGGCCGAACGGGTGAAGGGCGTATTCGTCGTCACCCATATCGAACCATTGCGCTGACGCCCCACGGACCGGGCGGCAGTTGCCCGGCCCCTTGCCGCACCAAGGAGCCCTCATGCATTCCCACAGCACGCCGCCCGCAGCTGCCCCACACGGGCAGCACCTACACCACAGCCCCCACGTGCCCCGGCCATCGGCCGCTCCACCCGCCCCACCAACCGCCGACACGGTCTATACCTGCCCCATGCACCCGGAGGTGCGACAGAGCGGCCCCGGCCACTGCCCCAAGTGCGGCATGGCGCTGGAGCCGGTACTGCCCAGCCTGGACGCAGCCGATGACAACCCCGAACTGCGCGACTTCTCGCGCCGCTTCTGGTGGACGCTGCCGCTCACCATGGTCGTCACCACGCTGGCCATGGCCGGGCACCGGCTGGGTTGGGTCGGCATGGCCACGCAAAGCGGGGTAGAGCTGGTGCTGACGCTGCCCATCGTGCTGTGGGCCGGCGCACCGTTCTTCGTGCGCGGTTGGCAATCCGTGGTGCAGCGCAGCCCCAACATGTGGACTCTGATCAGTCTGGGCACGGGCGCGGCCTTCCTCTACAGCGTGGTGGCCACCGTGGCGCCGGGCGTGTTCCCGGCCTCGTTCCAGTCCATGGGCCGCGTGGGCGTGTACTTCGAGGCGGCCGCGGTCATCATTTCGCTGACGTTGCTGGGCCAGATGCTGGAGCTCAAGGCGCGATCACAGACCTCGGCCGCCATCCAGTCGCTACTGGGCCTGGCGCCCAAGACTGCGCGCCGCATCGCCGCCGACGGCAGCGAGGAGGACGTGCCGCTAGCCCACGTGCATGAGGGCGACCTGCTGCGCGTGCGTCCCGGCGAGAAGGTGCCGGTGGACGGCGTGGTCGTCGAAGGCAGCAGCGCCGTGGACGAGTCCATGCTCACGGGCGAGCCGCTGCCAGTGAGCAAGCGCACGGGCGACAAGCTGATCGGCGCCACGCTCAACACCAGCGGGGCGCTGGTCATGCGCTCCGAACTCGTGGGTGCGGCCACGATGCTGTCGCAGATCGTGCAACTGGTGGCGCAGGCCCAGCGGTCGCGCGCGCCCATGCAGCGCATGGCCGACCGCGTTGCGGGCTGGTTCGTATTGGCCGTGGTCGGCGTGTCTGTGCTCACGCTGCTGGGCTGGGGCCTGTTCGGGCCCGAGCCCAGGTGGGTCTACGGCCTGATCAACGCTGTGGCGGTTCTCATCATCGCCTGCCCCTGCGCGCTGGGCCTGGCTACGCCGATGTCCATCATGGTGGCCACGGGGCGCGGCGCCACGCAGGGCGTGCTGTTCCGCGATGCGGCCGCCATCGAGCATATGTGCCGCGTGGACACGTTGATCGTGGACAAGACCGGCACCCTGACCGAGGGCCGGCCGCGCTTTGAGCGCACCGTGGCCGCGCCCGGCTGGGGCGAGGCAGAGGTGCTGCGCCTGGCCGCCAGCCTGGACCAGGGCAGCGAGCATCCGCTAGCGGCGGCCATCGTCGCCGCGGCACGCCAGCAGGGGCTGGCGCTGGACGCGGCCGAACAGTTCGACTCGGCCTCGGGCATCGGCGTGCGCGGCCGGATCGCGGGCCGCACCTTGGCGCTGGGTAACACGGTGCTGATGCAGCAGTCCAGCGTGAATACGGGACCGCTGGCGCAGGCCGCCGAGGCACTGCGCGGCGAAGGCGCCAGTGTGATGTTCCTGGCCGTGGATGGGCAACTGGCGGGCCTGCTGGCTGTCTCCGACCCCATCAAGGCCAGCACGCCCGACGCGCTGGCCGCCCTGCATGCGGCCGGCCTGCGCATCATCATGGCCACCGGCGACGGGCTGACCACGGCAGGTGCCGTGGGACGGCGCTTGGGCATCGACGAGGTGCACGGCGAGGTATTGCCCGCCGATAAGCTGGCCCTGGTCGAACGCCTGCAGGCCGAGGGACGCACCGTGGCCATGGCCGGCGACGGCATCAACGACGCGCCGGCACTGGCGCGCGCCGACGTGGGCATCGCCATGGGAACCGGGACGGACGTGGCCATGAACAGCGCCCAGCTCACCCTGGTCAAGGGCGACCTGCGCGGCATCGCCACGGCGCGCGCACTGTCGCAGGCCACGGTGGCCAACATGCGCCAAAACCTGGGCTTTGCCTTCGTCTACAACGCGCTGGGCGTGCCGCTGGCCGCCGGCCTGCTCTACCCGTTCACGGGCTGGCTGCTGTCGCCGATGATCGCGGCGCTGGCCATGAGCCTGAGCTCGGCCTCGGTGATCACGAATGCCCTGCGGCTGCGCCGCGCACGGCTTTGAGAGCACCCCGCAAGACGCGGGGACAGGTGCTGGCGCGGCACCATAATCGGCGCCCATGCAAGCTTGCTCCCTGCACAGCGCCTGCGGCGCCATCACCGACGTTGCCGGCATCGAGGTCGGCCACTTCACCGACCCACGCCGCCCCACCGGCTGCAGCGTGGTGATTGCGCGCGAGGGTGCCGTGGCAGGCGTGGATGTGCGCGGCGCCGCCCCCGGCACGCGCGAGACCGACCTGCTGGCCCCGGGCAACCTGGTGGAGCAGGTGCACGCCATCATGCTGGCGGGTGGCAGCGCCTGGGGGCTGGAGGCCGCCACGGGGGCCGTGCGCTGGCTGGAGGAGCACGGCGTAGGGCTGGACGTGGGCGTGGGCCGCCTGCCACTGGTGCCAGCGGCCGTGCTGTTCGACCTGCACGTGGGCGACATGAAGGTGCGTCCCGATGCGACGGCCGGCTATGCGGCCTGCGCCGCCGCCACATGCGAGCCGCCAGCCGAGGGCAACGTAGGCGCCGGCGCTGGCGCCGTGGTGGGCAAGATGTTCGGCCTGCAGCACGCCATGAAGGGCGGCGTAGGCACAGCCTCGGTCACCGTCGCGGGCGTCACGGTGGGTGCGCTCATTGCCTGCAACGCCGTGGGCGACGTGGTCGACCCGGACACCGGGCGCCCATTGGCGGGCGCCCGCGCTGCCGACGGGCTGACGCTGCGCGATACACGGCACGCGCTGCTGCGCGGCGAGCGCCCTCATCCCCTGCTGGCCGGCAGCAACACCACGATCGGCGTGATCGCCACCGACACGCGGCTGACCAAGGTTCAGGCTCAGCGACTGGCCGTCGCCGGCCATGACGGCCTGGCCCGCAGCATCAACCCCGTGCACACCATGAGCGACGGAGACACGCTGTTCACGCTGGCGACGGGTCACGTGCCGCACCACCCCGGCATGATGGTGTTGGCCACGATGGCGGCCGAGGCGGTGGCCCGCGCCACCGTGCGCGCCGTGCTCGCCGCGCGCACCCTGCGCACGGCCGAGGGCCTGGCACTTCTGTGCCATGCCGATCTGGCTGTCGGGAGCTAACCATGGGACAGATGTCACGCCGCCTGCGCACGGCGCTGCTGTCGCTGCGCGACCTGTTGGTGTCTGCCGGCCCGCTGGCGCTACTGGGCGCGGGCCTGGTGCTCCTGGCCTATTGGTGGCTCAACCCCACGCCGCCGCGCACGGTGACGCTGGCCACCGGCCCCGCGCAGAGCGCCTACGAGGCCTTCGGCCAGCGCTATCGCGACGCACTGGCGGCAAGCGGGATCAACGTGGTCTTGCTGCCCAGCGATGGCTCGTCAT
Source organism: Diaphorobacter sp. C33 (assembly GCF_030503915.1). Taxonomy (NCBI): domain Bacteria; kingdom Pseudomonadati; phylum Pseudomonadota; class Betaproteobacteria; order Burkholderiales; family Comamonadaceae; genus Diaphorobacter; species Diaphorobacter sp. C33. The sequence goes on along the minus strand of NZ_CP129980.1, from coordinate 490,603 downwards.
CCAACCTGCAGCTGCTGCGCGATGGCCACGCCGACCTCGCCTTCGTGCAAGGTGGCACGGGTGAGTTGCGTCCCGAGGACAGTGATGAGCTGGTCTCGCTGGGCAGCCTCTTCGTGGAGCCCATTTGGCTGTTCTACCGCGGCGATGTGGCGCGCCGCATCCACCGATCGGCCCGGTTGGAGGGGCTGCATCAGCTGCGCGGGCTGCGCGTGAACGTCGGCTCGCCCGGCAGCGGCGTACCAACGCTCATGGAGCGCCTGCTGGACGCCAACCACATTCCGCTGGATGCCCTGACGCTCACGCGTCTGGAGCAGACGCCCGCCACGGTGGCGTTCCTGGCGGGGCGGCTGGACGCCCTGGTGTTCGCCTCCGCCCCCGAGTCATTGATGGTGCAGATGCTGCTGCAAACGCCCGGCGTGCAGCTCATGCACTTCCCGCAGAACGAGGCCTACAGCCGCCGTTTTCCGTTCCTCACGCCGGTAGTGCTGCCACGCGGCGTGGTGGACCTGGCGGCCAACGTACCTCCGCGCGACGTACGGCTGGTGGCATCCACCACATCCCTGCTGGCGCGTGAAGGCACCCACCCCGCCCTGCTGCAATTATTTGCCCAGAGCGCGCAGGGCATCCATGGCAATGCGGGCTGGTTCAACCGTGCGCGCGAATTCCCCAGCACCCGGCACGCGGAACTGCCCATTGCCAAGGAGGGCGAGCGCGCCATCAACGAGCCGGCGCCGCTGATGCAGCGCTATCTGCCATTCTGGATCGCCAACCTCGTCGAGCGCATGTGGCTGGTACTTGGTATCTTGATTGCGGTCATGCTGCCGCTGTCGCGCGTGGTGCCGCCGCTGTACCAGTTCCGCGTGCGCTCGCGCGTGTTCCGCTGGTATGGGCATCTGCGCGACATCGAAGACGACATGGAACGAGGAGAGGCCACCCCCGACGCGCTGCGCGAACGGCTGGACCGCATGGAGGCGCAGGTGGAAAAAGTGAGCGTGCCACTGTCCTATGCCGACGAGCTCTACGCCCTGCGCAACCACATCCAACTGGTGCGCCGGCGCCTGCCACGCGCGGCAGGCTGAACGGCAGTCCGCGCGACCGGCGGAGCGCCCTAGCGCAGCTTGGCAGGCTTGGTGCGCACGGCGCGCAAAGCGCGGTCCACCACCGGCTGGTCGGAAATCAGGCGGAATGCCCCGTCAGAGGACAGTTTGTCGATCATGCGCCGCGTCATGGACTGCGTGCTCGCGTCGGCTCCGGTGAACAAAAACAGCGTGTTGTGCGGGCTGCACCAGGTGAGCTGGGTTCGTACCGCACGCTGGTTGGTGATGATTTCCACCCACTGGCCGATGCGCAATGCGGGCTGAGCCACTGCTCCGGCCATCGACGGGTCCGCCGCGGCGGCCGTATCGGAAGACAGCACATCGTCAGCGCGCGTTTCAGGGCTGACCTCTTCCGCCGGCGTGTCGCCGAAGACGCTCGCCGCTGCGTAGTTCAGCGCTTCACCCTGAAGCTGCGCCAAGCGCTGCGTCACTTCGGCAATACGCTCGATCGGGTGGTCAATGCTCTCCAGCCCACGCACCAACACCGGCACCATGTCGGCAATGGCCTGGCCCAGGCGCTCCGGGTCCGAGCGCAACTGCTCGGGCTGCGCGCAGCACAGCAGCAGCGGCACCAACGCCAGGTAGCCTCCGGGGTCTCCGCCGGTTTCCTGGGGCTGGCTGCTTTGCGCCTGCGCCACCACGTCCGCCCACGGGCCGGTCACGAAGGCCAGCAGGTCGGCCGGCACCTTGTCCGCATCGGGCAGGCGGCGGAAGTCGGCGGCAATCTTCTCGGCCAGCAATTCCCGCTGCTCCCGCTGGAGCAGTTCGCGCTGCTGCGCTTCATGGCGTTCAAGCTGGCGACGCTCCTGCGCGGTCCAGGCCTTTTCCAGCGCCTTGAGCACTTGGGCGAACGGTGCGGCATCCCGGACCTCGATGGAAGCCAGGTGGCCTACGGCTTCGTTCACCAGCCGCATGAAGCGGCTGAAGGCGGGCCCATCCTCGGCGTTGAACGCCAGGCTGCGCTGGGTCAACTCGTCCAGCAGGCGCCGGGCGGGGTGCTGCTCATCCGTGAAGAACCGCGTGTCGTGCTGCACCAACTCCTTCAGCGCGGGCTCCAGGCTTTGCACGGCACGCTGCATGGGGGGCAGCAGCCGCGAATCCTGCGCAATGTTGTCCATCATGCGGCTCACGACCTCATGCGCCGTCCGCGTGGGGGATGCCGCCACCGGCGCATGTGCAGAGGTGCCGTTCCAGCCCGTCACCGGGACCGCAGCCCCCCCCGACAGACGGCCCACGATGCGTTCCAGCTGCGCAATGTCTTCCATTGCTTCCACCGCGGCCGGCGTGACGTACGCGTTGGCCGGAGTAGCTGCCGTATAGCCGCCGCGTGCATCGTAGGCGAAAGGGTCACCACCACCGGCCAGCATCTGGCGCAGGATACCCACCGTCAGCAGCGCTTCTTCGGCCTGCGGCGCCAAGGCCACGTTGCCCGAGGCGCCTCCCCAGCCTGCCCCGTAACCTTGGCCATAGGCGCTCGCGGCACCATATTCGCTGGCCGGCGCACCATAGGCCGAGGGCGGCGCGTAGCCCACGCCCATCTGGGAACTGTGGGCATATCCACCACCATGCCCGCTGCGCACACCCGGGGCTCCCGCCACCGCATAGCCCACGGGCTCGACGCCATGCTCGCGCAGGCTCTGGGCGGCGCGCTTATAGGCGCTTACCAGTTGCATGCCCAGCAGTTCGCGCATCTGGCTCATCCACAGCTGCCGCACTTCCCCACTTACACCGGTATCGCTCACCACTTGCTGCAGCGCGCGGATGTAATTCTCAGGGCGAAAAGGGTTGCTCTCGGGTTGCACGCTGTGCAGGCCCTGCGCCGAACTGACGAGCGTGTTGAGTTCCGCCAGCGTTGCCTCTGTCGCCAGAGCGGCGATCTGCTGCGCCCGCGACAGCTCCACCTGGACCAGCACGTCGGCATCGTCCATGAGGGCGAGCTCGCCCAGGTCCATTCCGCCGGGCTGCCCGGCCCTCGTCTTCGCGGCCGAGGGGCCTTCGGCAAAAATCTCCAGCAAGGCCATGGGGTAGGCCTTGGGCAACGAAGCCTCGTGCTGCTTGAGTAAGCGCAAGGCATCGCTGATCTGGGTACGCTTGTGAAGGTCGCGGGTGGAGGACTCCTGCGCCGTGAGCGCTTCGCGCGTACCAGTCACCAGCGCCTCCATCAGGGCCTCGCTGTCCCTGACGGCGTTGACAACGCAGGCGCGAAAAACCGTACGGGCGCGGGACGCGGAAAGGGACATGGTGGGGACGGACGAAGAATGGGCGGCGGTCCGCCCGATGCTACTACCTGTAAGTGCTTATTTGAGGGCCTTGTAGCGCATACGCTTCGGTTTCGCACCCTCTTCACCCAATCGTTTTTTCTTATCAGCTTCGTATTCTTGGTAATTACCGTCAAAGAATACCCATTGGCTGTCGCCCTCGGCGGCCAGGATGTGCGTCGCGATACGGTCGAGGAACCAACGATCGTGGCTGATGACCAGCACGGTGCCAGCGTATTCCAGCAACGCGTCTTCCAGCGCACGCAGGGTTTCCACGTCCAGGTCGTTGGACGGTTCGTCCAGCAGCAGCACGTTGCCGCCCTGGATCAGCGTCTTGGCCAGGTGCAGGCGGCCGCGCTCGCCCCCGGACAGGTTGCCCACCTTCTTCTGCTGGTCCTGGCCGTTGAAGTTGAAGCGCCCGGCATAGGCGCGCGACGCCATTTGGAACTTGCCCACATTGATGATGTCCAGCCCGCCGGAGATGTCCTCCCACACGGTCTTGTCATCGGCCAGTGCGTCGCGGTGCTGATCGACAAACGCCATCTTCACGGTCTGGCCGATTTCCACGGTACCGGAATCAGGTTGCTCCTTGCCCGCGATCAGCTTGAACAGGGTCGACTTGCCGGCACCGTTCGGGCCGATGATGCCGACGATGGCGCCGGCAGGGATGTTCATGCTCAGGTTGTCGATCAGCAGGCGGTCACCAAAGGCCTTGGAGACATTCTTGAATTCGATGACCTTAGAGCCCAGGCGATCCGCTACAGGAATGAAGATCTCCTGCGTTTCGTTGCGGCGCTGGTATTCGTAATCGCTCAGCTCTTCGAAGCGGGCAATACGCGCCTTGGACTTCGCCTGGCGGCCCTTGGCGTTCTGGCGCACCCACTCCAGTTCCTTCTTCAAAGCCTTGGCGCGAGCCTCCTCGCCTTTTTGCTCGGCTTCCAGACGGTTGCCCTTCTGGATCAGCCAGTCAGAGTAGTTGCCCTTGTAGGGGATGCCGTGGCCTCGGTCCAGTTCCAGAATCCACTCAGCGGCGTTGTCCAGGAAGTAGCGGTCGTGGGTGATCGCCACCACGGTACCGCTGAAGCGGTGCAGGAATTGCTCCAGCCAGTCCACGGATTCGGCGTCCAAGTGGTTGGTGGGTTCGTCCAGCAGCAGCATGTCGGGCTTGGACAGCAGCAGCTTGCACAGGGCCACGCGACGCTTTTCGCCACCCGATAGCTTGCCGATCACCGCATCCCACGCCGGCAGACGCAGCGCGTCGGCCGCAATTTCCAACTGGTGTTCGGAATCGGTACCGGCCGCGGCGATGATGGCCTCCAATTCACCCTGCTCTTTGGCCAGCGCGTCAAAGTCGGCATTCTCTTCCGCGTAGGCAGCGTATACCTCTTCCAGGCGGGCTTTGGCGTTGTTCACCTCGGCCATGGCTTCTTCCACGGCCTGGCGCACGGTGTGCTCGGGATTGAGTTGGGGCTCCTGGGGCAGGTAGCCGATCGACAGCCCGGGCATGGGCAGTGCCTCGCCTTCGAATTCCTTGTCCACGCCCGCCATGATCTTGAGCAGAGAGGACTTGCCGGAGCCGTTCAGGCCCAGCACGCCGATCTTGGCGCCCGGAAAGAAGCTAAGGGAAATGTCCTTCAAGATCTGCCGCTTGGGCGGCACGGTCTTGGTGACGTGGTTCATCGAGAAAACGTATTGGGCCATGGATTTATTCAGGAAACGGGCAGAAGAAGGCGCCAAAATTTTTTGCGCACAAACGCGGATTATCGGCGCATGCGACAATAGACCCCGTCTTGGGCTCCAGTTGCCCACGGCATCAGCCTAGACAAGCTGGGGACGAAGGAAGAATTTTCCGGGCTCCCACCCTTGCAATCATCTGCCTAACAAACTGGCTCGGCGGCCCGTAAAGTCGCCTGCGACAGGCCGATACCCAGCGCCCCGGATGGGCGCATCCAATTACATGACATTTGAAGAACTGAAGCTGGCGCCGGCCATTTTGCGGGCCGTGCAAGAACAAGGCTACGACAACCCGACCCCTATCCAGGCCCAGGCCATCCCGGCCGTCCTCGCTGGACACGACCTCCTCGCCGGCGCACAGACCGGCACTGGCAAGACCGCCGCGTTCACGCTGCCCATGCTGCACCGCCTGGCCGAAGGCCAAGCCCCACGCAGCCAGTTTGGCGGCAAGGGTGTGCGCGCCCTGGTGCTCACGCCCACGCGGGAGCTGGCAGCGCAGGTCGAAGAATCCGTGCGCGGCTACGGCAAATACCTGGATCTGAACTCCACCGTGATCTTCGGCGGCGTCGGTATGAACCCGCAGATCGAACGCATCAAGCGCGGCGTGGACGTGCTGGTGGCCACCCCTGGCCGCCTGCTGGACCTGCAGCAGCAAGGCTTCATGGACCTGTCCACCGTCGAGATCCTGGTGCTGGACGAAGCCGACCGCATGCTCGACATGGGCTTCATCCACGACGTGAAGAAGGTGCTGGCGCTGCTGCCCCAGTCCAAGCAAAGCCTGCTGTTCTCGGCCACGTTCAGCGACGACATCCGTGAACTGGCCAACTCACTGCTCAAGAACCCGCAGAGCATCCAGGTCACCCCGCGCAACACCACGGTGCAACGCATCAGCCAGGTGATCCACCCCGTGGGGCGTGGCAAGAAGAAGCAGGTGCTGCTGCACATCATCCAGGAACACGACTGGAGCCAGGTGCTGGTGTTCACGCGCACCAAGTTCGGCGCCAACAACGTGGCCGAGTACCTGACCAAGAACGGCGTTTCGGCCATGGCGCTGCATGGCAACAAGAGCCAGAGCGCCCGCACCCAGGCGTTGGAGGGCTTCAAGACGGGCCAGATCCGCGCCCTGGTGGCTACCGACATCGCGGCACGCGGCATCGACATCGACGACCTGCCGCACGTCGTGAACTACGAAATCCCCAACGTGCCCGAGGACTACGTGCACCGCATCGGCCGCACGGGCCGCGCCGGCCGCGAGGGCCATGCCGTGAGCCTCGTCTGCATGGACGAGGAAGGTTTCATGATGGAGATCGAGCGCTTCACCAAGCAAGAAATCCCTGTGCAGGTGATCGACGGCTTTGGCCCGGACGAGGGAGAGAAGGCCGAGCCCATCGCCATGGGTCGCCAGACCATCTGGGGCGGCGCGGGCAAGCCGCCCAGCCGCGAAGTCATGCAGGCAGCGGCCAAGGCGGCACGCCAGGAGATGATGGAGCGCATCCGCACCAACAAGGCGGCCACTGGCGGCCAGCGCGGTTCGCGCCAAGGCGGTGGCCAGGGCGAAGGCCAGCAGCGCGCCGGGGGCCAGAACGGCAGCGGGGGCCGCGGCGGCAACGTAGGCAATGCAGGCCGTCCTGCCGGTCCACGTGATCAGCAACGTCCGCAGAACACGGCCGGTGGCCGCCGCCGCGGCGGTCCCGCTGGTGCAGGCAATAGCGGCGGTAATGGCGGAAATCGCCGTTTCGACGACAGCCAGCCTCGCAGCGAGAACGCTCACCTGGGCACGCAGCTCGGCAACATTGGCATCGGCCCACGCCATGGCAGCGGCCGTGCCAGCCAGCCGGACCCCATGCGCACCAGCGTGGACAGCATGGCGGACCGCGGGCGTCGGGGCGGCTTCGGCCGTGGCAACGGCGGCGGCGGTGGTGGCCGCGGCCCACGCGGCGGCGGCTTCGGCCGCTGAGACCTTCACGACAACAGAAAGCCCGGCACAGCCGGGCTTTTTTCCATGGCCCCTGAGCCGACCACCCCGCCGCACGCGCAGGACATCAAAGCTGCCGGGTAACATCCGCCCCAGCACCACTTCCGCCACGCCCACCATGACGCCGAAGAATCTGCTCTCCCACACTTACGCGCTGCCAATCGCCGCAATCGCTGCACGGCACCGCGCTACCGCGCTGCTGGGCGCATTCCTGCTGTCCGCCTGCTCCAGCACGCCCCTGCCTCCGTGGCCCGCGCAGTCCTCCCCCCCCGCGCCCACTGGTCCGCAAACGTCCCGCGCCGTACCGCCGCCGCTGGGAACAGTGCAGCGTGGCGAAGTCGTGCCCAGCCCGGTCACGGTAACGCCCGTCGCTCCGGCCACCGAGCCGGCCTCCACCGCGCTCCCCTACAGCGCGGCTGTCGCGGCACGCTTTCCCGCGCCTTCCGTGCGGTACGAAACGCCGGGGCTCGCCGAGGGGCGCCAGGCTTTCACCACCAACGCCGAACTCACCCAATGGCTGCGTAATCTGGCCACGGCGCAGCGCGGCACGACCCGTGTGCAAATGCTCGACCTGGGGGTATCGCAGCGCGGCACACCCTTGCACGGCCTGGTGCTGACCCGCGCGGCTGGCACCGACGTGGCCGCGCTGGACGCCAGCCGCCGCCCCACGGTGCTGCTGCTTGGGCAGCAACATGGCGACGAACCCGCCGGCAGCGAGGCATTGCTCGTACTGGCGCGCGAACTGGCACAGGGTCTGCTGGAGCCCATGCTGGAGCGCATCAACGTGATCGTCGTTCCCCGCGCGAATCCCGACGGAGCCGAGGCCGGCACGCGAGCCACGTCCAACGGCATCGACATGAACCGGGACCACCTGCTTTTGCAGACTCCGGAGGCCCAGGCACTCGCCAAACTGGTGCGCAACTATCGCCCGATCGCCATTTTCGATGCGCATGAATACACCGTCACCGGACGGTTCCTCGAGAAATTCCATGCCATCCAACGCTACGACGTGCTGCTGCAGCACGCAACGACGGCCAACCTGCCGGAATTCATGACCAAGGCAGCTCTGGAATGGTTCCACCACCCCATGATCAGGGCCCTGGAAGCGGAAGGCCTGAGCCAGGAGTGGTACTACACCACCTCGACCCGCGCCGAAGACCTTCGCCTGTCCATGGGAGGGACGCAACCCGATACCGGCCGCAACGTGAATGGTCTGAAGAACGCCGTCAGCATGCTCGTGGAAACGCGCGGCGTGGGCATTGGCCGCACCCACATCCAGCGGCGCGTGCACTCGCAGGTGACGGCCCTCACCAGTGCACTGCGCAGCACCGTGGACCGCGCCGCCGACTTGGAGCAGGTGCGCTCCTATGAAGCGCGGGACATTGCCTCCCAGGCATGCCGCGGCGAGATCGTGGTGGAAGCCACGCAAACCCCCGGCCAGCGCGACCTGGTCATGCTGGACCCCCAGACCGGCGCAGACCGGACCCTGCGCGTGGATTGGAATTCCTCGCTGCAACTCAAGCCGGTCAAAAAACGCCACCGCCCCTGCGGCTATTGGTTGGCAAGCGGCGCAACGGATGCAGTGGAGCGCCTGAAGCTGCTGGGCATCCAGGTGATGCACGTCGCCGAGGCGGGCTCCGTACTGGCGGACATCTATGAGGAAACCAGCCGGGAGAGCTCCGAGCGGGAGGACGTGCGCGGAGCCATCCCTGGCGCCCGCCCGATCATCCGCGCCACCGTGACCCCCATGCGCAGCGCCATCGACGTGCCGGGAGGCAGCTATTACGTGTCTCTCAACCAGCCCTTGGCCAATCTGGCCGTGGCAGCGCTGGAGCCCGATACGCAGAACAGCTATTTCGCCAACCATGTCATCGGCCAGCTCGGCGATGTGGCACGGGTCATGGCACCTCCATCGCTGGTGTTTGAGGAGATGGACTGAAGAGCACGCCAGACTGCGACCACTCTTTAAATGATAGCTGCTTGCGCTTGCTGGATAAGCGCTAAAGGCATATTTGGCATCATACACAGCACCCGCACGGCGTCTTCTATTTCATGGGCTGCAGAGGCTGGTGCGGAAGCGCTCCGGGCGCCTGTATGATCCTGCACTCCGAGCGCGCACATCACCGCGCGCACCGCATACCTGCATCATCTGCCCGTAGCTCAACCGGATAGAGCAATTGCCTTCTAAGCAATAGGTCGGGGGTTCGAGTCCCTCCGGGCAGGCCACCTCACTTCGGCTGTGCCTCGGCATCCTGCGAAGACATCTTTCTGCGGCCGAGGTGCCACTGTCGGGCGGAAATGCGGGACGCCGTCCGACACTCTACAGCGCGTTGCGCGCTCTATGGTCTTGCTACCCCCTCACAGGAGAAGACCATGCTCAAGCGCCTCTTTGATCCCGCTGCCATGTATGCCCACCGTCTCGAGACCAGCCTGAATGAGGCGCGAATGGCGGCATTCGAACACGAAAACGCTGCCGAACACCATACTGCACTGGCACGGATGTACCGGCAGCGCATTGCACGGCTGGAAGCCGAGCTGGCTCCCGCAACTGCGGGCATACCTTCGCGGTTGATCCTCGACCCGGCGGGGCCCATTCCACGTGTGACCCCGCTCAAGAAGCCTCGGGAGCCGCACCAACGCATGCCAGCTTATCTGCCTCAAGGGGCGGGAGGATAGTGTGCGGTGCGACTGTGCAGAGCAACCTTTGGTACCCCGCCCCCTTCCCAGGACTCACGCCATGACGCCCCAGGACCCGACAGAACACCCGCTGCACACTGTGCCAGACGACTTACCGCGCCCGCCCGGTGATTTGCCACCGGCCCCACCACCGGTCTCGCCACCGCGGCAGCCCAACGAGGAAATACCAGCCAACTTGCCGGGTTAAACCACCTGCAGGCTCCACTAGCTTGGTTCTTGCATAGGGTCACCGGGTAGTTCGATGGGCGGCGTATTGTCGGGCGGATCAATGGGAATAGGTCGCGGCGGCACCTCGCCGGGATTCGGCGGGACGGGCGGGACCGGTTGAGGGGCGGGGGTTGCTGGCATGGGGCATCCTTTGTGCTGTTTGTAGTGCCTTTGCACTTGGCACTCCCGTCGGACAAAACCGTATGCAGGCGAACGGCTTCCGGCACGATCAGTCTGCTGTTCGGGAGTGCCTCTTCAGTCAGGCCACCGGTCACACCAACCTTGTTGAATGCAAAAGGCCCCCGCAGCTTGCGCTGCGGGGGCCTTTGTTATTTGGGGTGGCTGATGGGACTCGAACCCACGACGACAGGAATCACAATCCTGGACTCTACCAACTGAGCTACAGCCACCGTAGCCTTGAATTATAGCCTGATAAATCTACCCTCTGAGGTAACCGGCTTAGTTTTGTAGCTCTGCCTGGGCCACCGGTCGGGGGGCCTTGATCTGGACCTTGAAACGCTGCTTGAGCAAATCGTAATACGCTAGCGCCTCAGCAGACGCCCACGATTGCAAGTATTGCTCTCGCTCCATACGCGCACGAGCGTCGTCCACCCCGTCCCGGGGAACGACGCGGTTGATTTTCACCACGGCATAGCCCTGCGCACCAAGGTCCACACCTGTCCAGGCCGGGAGTTGGTCCACATTGGCACGCAAGGCGGCATCCACCACGGAACGAGGCTGATCCTGCAGCCGGTCCCGCGACACCGTCAACGCAGCAGTCAACCCGGAGGCTGCATCCGGCGCAGCCTTCCAAGCGGTCAGTTTGGCTTGGCCTTCCTGCCGCGCAAGTTCAGCGGACTTCTCGGCGATATAGATCGCGCGCACCTGGTCGCGCGCCTTGTCAAGCGGCAGCGTCATGGCGGGCTGGTATGCCGTAACGCGGCCGGCTGCCAGCACACTTGTACCGATCTCGATAGCCTCGGTATTGCGCTTGTTCTGCAGCGAGTCCGACTGGAACAGCGCCTCCAGGAAGCGTGCGTTGGCAAGCGGCCCCGCGCCGCCGGCAGCCGGAGTACGGGTAACCCCGTCGGCCGTCTGAATCTTGAGCTTGAGCTTGTCGGCGACGGGTTGCAGGCTGTCCGCCTGTTCATACACACCATTGGCAAACGCCTCGGCCACTTCTGCGAACTTGCGTTGAGCCTGCTGCTGCTTGAGTTCTGCCTCGAGCGAGGGGCGCAGCTCCTCGAAACTGGGCTGGCGCGGAGTCTTGATATCGGAAAGCAGGATGATGTGGAAGCCGAAGTCGGTTTCCACTACGTCGCTGATCTCCCCCTTCTTCATGGAAAAAACGGCGTCTTCAAAGGGTTTGACCATGGCTCCCCGGCCAAAAAAACCGAGGTCACCGCCGGACGGTGCTGAGCCCGGGTCCTGCGACTCCTTTTTGGCAATCTCCGCGAAGCTGCCCGGCGCCTTGCGTACCTGCGCGAGCAGTTCCTCCGCCTTGGCCTTGGCCTGGGTGCGCGCATCCGCAGGGGCGTCCTTGCTGGCGTTGATCAGTATGTGACTTGCGCGGCGCTCCTCCTTGCCCGCGAGGCGATTCAGGTTTTCCTTGTAATAGGTGCGCAGGTCATCTTCGCTGAGCGTGACCCCCGCTTTCACGGCATCAAGGTCAAGCACCACATACTCCACTGACGCTTGTTCAGCCTGCTGGAATTTCGCAGGATGGGCGGTGTAATAGGCCTCCAGGTCGGCATCCGTCACCACGACCTTGGACACAAACGCCGAAGCATTGAAACGGGCGATCTGGATTTCACGGCGCTGAAATAGTGCATCCAGTGCCAAACGTGCTTCCGTCGGGCCGCTGAACGCCGAACCCATGACACCGCCCATGACCTGGTTGACCGACAAGTCCTGGCGGATGCGTGCTTCAAGCCCCTCAGGGGTTAGTCCCTGCGCACCAGCCAGGGCGCGATAGGCTTCGGCATCCAGCGTGCCGTCAGCTCGTTTCAACGCCGCTATCTGCGGAATGCTCTGCAGCTCGCGTGCTAACCGCGCATCGCTGGTCAGCATGTGCATGTCCTGCGCCGCGACTTGCAGCACGCGGTCACGCACCAGCCGCTCCAACGTGGCATAGCGTGCCTGCGGTGAATCCAGCAGCTTGGCATCGATACCTGGCGACTGAGCGCGGATTCGATCGCTCTCCATACGGTGAGCGTTGTCCCAGTCGGCTTGGGTGATGTCCTTGCCATCGACCCGCGCTACCACCGGGCTTCCTCCGCTGAAATAGTTGCTGTCGATACCCACGAGGATGAACGACGGGATGATCAGCAAGAACAACAAGAACATGACGATCTTGGAGTGCTTGCGGATGGATTCGAACATGGTCAATCTTTCAACAGCTGCAAAAGAAAAGGCGAACTTGCGTTCGCCTTTGAATGGGGTGGTGGGTGCTAACGGGGTCGAACCGCTGACCTACGCCTTGTAAGGGCGCCGCTCTACCAACTGAGCTAAGCACCCCCCATATTTCACAATCAGTTCAAAGCATCTTTCAGTGCTTTGCCTGGACGGAACTTTGGAACTTTAGCAGCCTTGATTTTAATCGTAGCGCCCGTGCGGGGATTACGACCAGTGCGCGCAGCGCGCTTGCCGACGGCGAATGTGCCGAAACCGACGAGCGACACCGTGCCGCCCTTCTTGAGAGTCTTCTTAACCGCTTCGATCGTGGACTCCAGTGCGCGCGCAGCTGCAGCCTTGGAGATATCAGCGTTGTTGGCGATGTGCTCAATCAATTCGGTTTTATTCACAAGAAGCCTCTCGGGAAAAGAGTGGATGAATGTCTTTATGCAAATCTGGCCTCCGCGCCCCCTGCAACGGAAGCGGTCCGAAAGGCAGAGGCGGAGGGAACTGAAGCAGCGTCAGAAATTGCTGTGTCAGATTAAAGCCATCGCACTGTAGGGTGTCAATAAGACGTACCGCGTGGGCGACAGCATGGGAGCGAATTCTAGTCGTATTTGATCCCCGTCCCGGATTCGAGCACCGCTTTTGTTTCGACCTTGCGCGCTAGGCGCATTCCGTATTGACAAGCACTTTCTCCCTGCGGTGCCGAGTTGCCGCCACCAGCCTTCTCCATGTGGGCGCGGATTGCATTGCTATGTCATATATAGCAATGAACCCCTTTGGCACAAGGCTTTCCCAGCAGTAGCAAGAAACTTAACGGACTCTCGCACGAATTTCTGGCAGTGCTTTTTGCAGGTAATAAACCATGGACCACACCGTCAGCACTGCGGCGACCCAGATCAGCCAGGTACCCCACACACCCGTGTCAATGACGCCAAACAACTGCCCGTCATACAACAGGAAAGGAATGGCAATCATCTGCACCGTGGTCTTGAGCTTGCCGATCATGTGCACGGCCACACTCTTGCTCGCCCCGATCTGCGCCATCCATTCCCGCAAGGCACTGATAGCGATTTCGCGGCCGATGATGATGAGTGCCACGAACACATCGGCACGTTGCATATGCACGAGTACCAATAGCGACGCACATACCAAGAACTTGTCAGCCACGGGATCCAGAAACGCCCCGAACGCGGAGGTCTGGTTGAGCTTGCGTGCAAGAAACCCATCGAGCCAATCGGTGGCCGCAAAAACGATGAACATCACCGTGGCGATGAGGTTGCGCATCGCAGGGTCCAGCGGCGCATAGAACACTCCCACGATCAAGGGTATCGCGACAATGCGCGTCCAAGTCATGATGGTGGGAATAGTGAAAAACATGGGTGCCAATTGTGGCACGCGCGGCAATGCCCTGGGCCGTCAACCGGGTCAGCGCAGCGCGCGATAGATCTCTTCAGCCAAGTCGTGAGATATGCCCTCGACCATGGCGAGGTCGTCCACGCTGGCATCTGCCACGCCGCGCACGCCCCCAAAGCGCTGAAGCAGCCTTGCCCGTTTTTTAGGCCCCACACCGGGTATATCTTCCAATCGGCTGCCGCCTACGCGTACTTTTGCACGAGCGGCGCGCATTCCGGTGATAGCGAAGCGGTGGGCCTCGTCACGGATCTGCGCCACGAGCATCAGCGCAGCCGAGTCTCGCCCCAGATAGACTTTGTCGCGTCCATCCGCAAAGACCAGTTCTTCCAGCCCCACCTTGCGGCCCTCCCCCTTTTCGACACCAACGATGCGTGAGATATCCAGGCCCAGTTCCTGGAACACATCGCGCGCCATGCTTACTTGCCCCTTGCCACCGTCCACCAGCACCAGGTCCGGCAAGCGCGGGGCATTTGTCACCTCCGCTCCCCCTGCCTCACGCTGTGCTTCGGCAACCTTGCTGTAGCGACGCATGAGTACCTGACGCATAGCTGCATAGTCATCGCCCGGGGTAATGCCCTCGATTTTGAAACGGCGGTACTCGCCACTTTGCATTTTGTGGTGATGAAAAACCACGCAAGAAGCCTGGGTCGCCTCCCCTGCAGTGTGCGAAATGTCGAAACACTCGATGGTGAGGTCATCCAAGCTCTCTGCCTCCAGATCCAGCGCTTCCGCCAGGGCACGCGTGCGCGCCCGCTGGGAACCCTCCTCCGCCAGCAACCGTGCCAACTGGATCTGTGCGTTCTGCTCCGCCATTTCCAGCCAGATTCGCCGTTGTTCACGCGGCTGGTGGACGACTGTCGCTCGCACCCCCGTCTGCTGTGCCAGCACCCAAAGCAATGCGGGGTCGACTAGCTCGCTCGTAATCAGTGTCGGTGGCAAGGGTACCCCAAGGTAGTGCTGCGCAATGAACGCAGCAAGGATCTGCGCCGGCACCGACTGCTCGAGTCCGCTAGCCTCCTCTACCATTAGGTTATCCGGGGCATCCTCGCGCGTTTCCAGTTGGAAGACACCTGTCGCTTCCTCTACGTGAACCGGAAAGTAAGGCCTGTCGCCAAGGTGCCGGCCACCGCGCACCATCGCCAGGTTGACGCAGGCACGGCCGCCAGCCACTTTAACGGCGAGTATGTCCACGTCCTTGTCCGATGCCGTCTCCACCGCTTGTTGGTGCAACACACGTGCGAGTGCCGTGATCTGGTTGCGGACCTCGGCCGCCTGTTCAAACTCCAGCTTCTCGGCGTACGCGAGCATGCGTTCTTCCAGCGTTTGAAGCAGTTCCTGGGTTTCACCCAGCAGCATCGACTCCGCACTGCGGACATCTGCGGCATAGGCCGTTGGGGAAATCAAACCCACACACGGAGCGGAGCAGCGTTTGATCTGGTACAGCAAGCAGGGACGCGTGCGATTCGCAAACACCGTGTCTTCACAAGTACGCAACCGAAAAACCTTCTGCAGTAGCTGAATGCTTTCTTTGACGGCCCATGCGCCAGGGTAAGGACCGAAGTATCGGTGACGTTTATCCACTGCCCCGCGGTAATACGCCATGCGCGGGTAGCACTGACCCGGAGCATCCCCCGTACCGTCCTTTGCCGAGACACCGGTGATCTTGAGATAAGGGTAGCTCTTGTCGTCCCGAAAAAGAATGTTGTACTTCGGGCCCAGGGACTTGATGAGATTATTTTCCAGCAGAAGCGCTTCGGCCTCGGAGCGCACCACCGTCGTTTCCAGCCGCGCAATTCTGCCCACCATATGGCCAATGCGCGTGCCTCCGTGCTGCTTGCTGAAGTAGCTGCTGACCCGCTTTTTCAGGTTGCGCGCCTTGCCGACATATAGCAAGACATTCTGTGCATCGAAGTAGCGGTACACCCCGGGCAAAGGTGGCAGCGCCGCCACCTGTGCCAGAAGCTCATCCGAATAGGTTGTGGTCATGACGCTATTGTGGGCACGCGTCGAAAGCCTCTTCTATACCGTGCGAGGGGAGCACTGCAACTCACGCCATGGTGCTCGACACAGAGATTTGTCGAGCACGTTAGTGAAGGTGACGCGGCCGGCGTCCGCCGCCATGCCCGCTGCCACCCGGACCTCGTGGCGGTTTACCAATTTCAAGCGAACTCACCAGCGCATCAAAACGTTGAGAGAAGAGCTTGTCAATCTCTGAGACAACGCCACCGAGCTCCGAGCCGTCGAAGTGCCGCTCCATCAGATTGACCACATCTTGCACAAGAAGGTCACGTTGTACTTGCATGATGGCGGCGGGAGTGGGCCCCACAAACAGCATCACGAAATCATCACGCGCCTCTTCCTCCTCGGGTGCCTCATCCTCATCGAACTCGGCATCGTAGAACGTTACCTCGATGGCTGCGCCCTGCTCGGCCAATTCATTAAGACTCATGCACATTTCATCC
The DNA here is from genome assembly GCF_030503915.1 of Diaphorobacter sp. C33. NCBI lineage: Bacteria > Pseudomonadati > Pseudomonadota > Betaproteobacteria > Burkholderiales > Comamonadaceae > Diaphorobacter > Diaphorobacter sp. C33. The sequence continues at coordinate 474,360 of NZ_CP129980.1, read as the reverse complement.
AGAGACTGGCGGAAGTCTTCGTCGCCACGCACCGTCCAGCACATCTGCAGGATGTGTTCCTTGGCATCGAACTGTATGCCCGGCTCCTCCTCATAGGCGCTCGAAGCCCCATCCGCGAGAGAACGCGCTCCAGCGTACTTCCACAATGGCTTGAGAGCTTCCTGTAGCTGACTGAAGTCCACATCAGCACGCAATTGCACTTGACCATGGACGTGGATTTCAAAGGGAGCGTTGTAATGTGACATAGCGAATCCAGATGGTGCCCCGAGCCGGGGTCGAACCGGCACGCCCCTTCTCAGGAAGCGGCGGATTTTAAGTCCGCAGTGTCTACCAATTTCACCATCGGGGCGCCGGTCGGTATGCAAGCCATGAAGACAGAGTAGCGGGGCCGGCATTGTTGCGCAACACCACAGACGAACCGACTTCTTGCGCCAGCACTTCGACCAATAAAAAAGGGAAGCCGTAGCTTCCCTTTCAAATTTTGGAGCGGGAAATCGGTCTCGAACCGACGACCTCAACCTTGGCAAGGTTGCGCTCTACCAACTGAGCTATTCCCGCATTTTCCGCCACCAACTGGCACCGGAAAGACTCTGATTGTAGCATCAATTTTCCACCATTAGGCTTCCAATTGACCCTTTGAAGAAGCTTGCGCCTCCTCTACATACCACCATCTGGAGGCGCGGCCCGGAGTCGAACCGGGCTAAACGGATTTGCAATCCGGTGCATAACCGCTTTGCTACCGCGCCAGGTCTTGCGCCTTGATGAAAAGCGGAAGCATTGCCTCCTCTTTTCCTGGATATGGAGCGGGAAATCGGTCTCGAACCGACGACCTCAACCTTGGCAAGGTTGCGCTCTACCAACTGAGCTATTCCCGCATTTACCTAAGCCTCACACTGTAGCATGTTTAGCGTCGATAAGTGAAATTATAGAGTACTTTTCGCGTGCTCCAAGAATAGTGCAAAGTTTTTTCCATCAATGTTTCACGGAGCCCCGTGACACATCGGCGGATGCAGGCACCGCCACGGTTTGGGCGCCGTCGTCGTCTGCCAATGCAACAGGCTTGCGCTCGAGTGCTATCTCCAGCACCTTGTCGATCCACTTCACGGCGATGATCTCCAGACCACTCTTGACGTTGTCTGGAATTTCCTGGAGGTCTTTTACGTTTTCTTCAGGAATCAACACCGTCTTGATCCCTCCCCGCAAAGCCGCCAAAAGTTTCTCCTTGAGCCCACCAATTGCTGTGACCTCTCCGCGCAATGTGATCTCCCCCGTCATCGCAACATCTGCGCGGACCGGTATTCCGGTCAGCGCAGAAACGATCGCCGTCGTCATCGCAATGCCGGCGCTAGGACCATCTTTAGGGGTCGCACCATCGGGCACGTGGATATGAAGATCTCGCTTCTCGAACGCCTCATCGCGAATACCAAGTAAGCGCGCACGGCTACGTACTACTGTGCGGGCCGCTTCGACCGACTCCTTCATGACATCGCCCAGCGATCCTGTGCGAAGGATGTTGCCTTTGCCGGGCATGGTCGCGACCTCGATCGTGAGCAGATCCCCGCCGACTTCGGTCCATGCCAGGCCAACCACTTGTCCCACTTGGTTCTGCTGTTCCGCGCGACCGTAGGTGTACTTGCGCACTCCCAAGTATTCAGGCAAGTTGTCCGCCGACACCTCCACGGGAGCAGTCAGCTTCTTGAGCTGGATTGCCTTGACCACTTTTCGGCAGATTTTGGAGAGTTCGCGCTCTAGGGAACGGACGCCCGCTTCACGCGTGTAGTAGCGCACGATGTCTCGTACGGCGGATTCCGTGACCTGCAACTCGGCATCTTTCACGCCGTTGTTTTGCATCTGCTTGGGGAGCAAATATTTGATGGCAATGTTGGTTTTTTCGTCCTCGGTATATCCGGAAAGACGTATCACCTCCATGCGATCAAGTAGCGCCGGCGGGATGTTCATCGAGTTCGAAGTCGCGACAAACATGACATCGGAAAGGTCGAAGTCGACCTCCACATAGTGGTCGCCGAACTTGTGGTTCTGCTCAGGATCGAGGACTTCCAATAACGCGCTCGAGGGGTCACCTCGAAAGTCCATGCCTAGTTTGTCAATTTCATCGAGCAGGAACAACGGATTGCGCGCCCCCACCTTGCCCAGGCTCTGCAACACCTTGCCTGGCATCGCCCCAATGTAGGTACGACGGTGGCCCCTGATCTCTGCTTCGTCACGCATCCCCCCCAGCGCCATACGCACGTACTTGCGCCCCGTTGCCTTTGCAATGGACTGCCCGAGCGAAGTCTTGCCCACACCCGGTGGGCCGACCAAGCACAGGATGGGCGCCTTCACCTTGTCCACCCGCTGCTGCACGGCGAGATATTCCAGGATTCGGTCTTTCACCTTTTCCAGGCCATAGTGGTCCTCGTTTAACACAGCCTCTGCATGGGCAAGATCGTGCTTGACCTTGGACTTCTTGCTCCAGGGCAGTCCCGTGAGCACATCAATGTAGTTGCGAACCACAGTGGCTTCGGCAGACATAGGAGACATGAGCTTGAGCTTTTTCAGCTCACCTTCCGCCTTCTTGCGCGCTTCGACCGGCATGCGCGCGGCCTTGATCTTTTTCTCGATCTCCTCGAGATCCGCGCCTTCTTCGCCTTCGCCCAGTTCCTTCTGGATCGCCTTGACCTGTTCGTTGAGATAGAAGTCCCGCTGGTTTTTCTCCATCTGGCGCTTCACGCGACCGCGAATGCGCTTATCCACATTGAGGATATCCACTTCGCGGTCCAACTGCTCGAACAGATTCTCCAGACGCTGCTTGACGCCTGCCAAGTCGAGAACAACCTGCTTGTTCTCCAGCTTGAGCGGCAAGTGCGCGGCAATGGTGTCAGCCAGCCGCCCCGGATCGTCGATGGCCGAAATGGAAGTCAGAATCTCAGGGGGAATCTTCTTGTTCAGTTTGACGTACTGATCAAACTGCTGCATTACCGCCCGGCGCAGCGCTTCAATTTCACTCGAAGAGGCCTCCTCGGCGGATGCCTGCATGGGCTCAACCGTCGCCGTGAAGTGAACGTCCGATTCATGCACCATGCGAACGTGGGCGCGCTGCTGCCCCTCCACCAGCACCTTCACCGTGCCATCGGGAAGCTTCAGCATCTGCAGGATGGTGGATATGCAACCGACTTCGAACATATCCGAAACCTGCGGTTCATCCTTGGCGGCTGCTTTTTGCGCAACCAGCATGATTCGTCGATCGGCATCCATGGCGGCTTCCAGCGCCTTGATGCTCTTGGGACGCCCCACAAACAGGGGAATCACCATGTGAGGAAAGACCACCACATCGCGCAAAGGCAACAGTGGTAGATCCAGGGGCTTATCGGGCAGGGGTGTGTGTCCGGACATGGGGCAATCCTCTAGTAGTTCCATGGAATATGGTCCATGGACCACATTTTTCAACCCGGCAGCATCTGCACCCAGGTGTTAGCAACATGGCTCGCCGGGCGCATCACTAACGCGCGCGACTCCCGGCGACACACGGCTTTCAGGCGGTCTTGGCGGCCTCGCGATAAACCAGCAAAGGGGCCTTGTTCTCTTCGATGGTGGCCTCGTCCACCACCACCTTTTCCACGTTGGAGACGTTGGGCAAGTCAAACATGGTGCCAATCAACGCTTGCTCAAGAATGGAGCGCAAGCCGCGGGCACCCGTCTTGCGTGCGATGGCTTTTCGCGCGATGGACTTCAACGCAGCGGGACGAATTTCCAGCTCAACGCCTTCCATCGCCAGCAACTTGCTGTACTGCTTGACCAAGGCGTTTTTGGGCTCGGTGAGGATTTGCACCAGCGCGTCCTCGCTCAGTTCGGCCAGGGCTGTGACCACGGGCATGCGACCCACCAACTCTGGAATCAGGCCGAATTTGATGAGGTCCTCAGGCTCGATATCCTGAAACACCTCGGTCAAAGAACGCTGCTTCTTGCTACGCACTGCCGCGCCAAAGCCAATACCGGAAGCTTCAGTACGGTTCTCAATGACCTTTTCCAGCCCAGCAAACGCACCACCACAAATGAACAGAATGTTGGTGGTATCGATCTGCAGAAAATCCTGATTGGGATGCTTGCGTCCACCTTGTGGAGGCACGCTCGCCATGGTCCCCTCGATGAGCTTGAGCAGCGCTTGCTGCACACCTTCACCTGAGACATCCCGCGTAATACTGGGGTTGTCGGATTTGCGCGAAATTTTGTCGATTTCGTCGATGTAAACAATGCCCCGCTGGGCACGTTCCACATCGTAGTTGCAGCTTTGCAGGAGTTTCTGGACGATGTTCTCCACGTCCTCTCCAACATAGCCGGCTTCCGTCAGCGTGGTGGCGTCAGCCATCACGAAAGGCACATCGAGCTGCCGCGCCAAGGTCTGCGCCAGCAACGTCTTGCCCGACCCCGTAGGGCCGATCAACAGGATGTTGCTCTTGGACAGCTCTACCTCGTCCTTACCGGCCTTGTCCTTGTGGCGCAGGCGCTTGTAGTGGTTGTACACGGCGACGGCCAGCGTACGTTTGGCCTTTTCCTGGCCAATGACGTAATGATCGAGGTTGGTCTTGATTTCCGCAGGCGTAGGCAGATCTCCACGGCCTTCGCGTCCGGCATCGCCGGTGGGCAGCTCATCACGGATGATCTCGTTGCACAGGTCAATGCACTCGTCGCAGATAAAGACCGACGGACCGGCGATCAGCTTCTTTACTTCGTGCTGGCTTTTACCGCAGAAAGAGCAGTAAAGGGTTTTTTCGCTGGAGGAGCCTTTTTTCTCGGCCATGGGGGCAATGCCTTATGACTGGGGATGTTGTCAAGATGATAACGAAATAAAAACGGCGTTTCCCGCAGGGGGAAACGCCGCGCGCGCCGGCCCAAACTCAGGGGCGCTTGGCAATGACCTGGTCCACGATGCCGTAATCCTTGGCTTCGTCCGCGGTCATGAAATAGTCCCGCTCGGTATCCGCCTTCACCTTCTCGATGGGCTGTCCCGTGCGCTCCGCCAGGATGCGGTTCATCTGATCCTTGGTACGCAGAATGTCGCGGGCGTGGATCTCGATATCCGTCGCCTGTCCGCGGGCACCGCCCAGCACTTGGTGGATCATGATTTTGGAGTTGGGCAGCGAATAGCGCTTGCCCTTGGCGCCTGCAGCCAGCAGGAAAGCCCCCATGCTCGCCGCAAAGCCGCAGCACAGCGTGGACACATCCGGCTTGATGAACTGCATGGTGTCATAGATGGCCATGCCCGCCGTCACGCTGCCCCCTGGGGAGTTGATGTAGAACGAAATATCCTTGTCCGGGTTCTCGCTCTCAAGGAACAGCAGCTGCGCAACGACCAGGTTGGCAGTCTGGTCATTGACCTCACCCACCAGGAAGATCACGCGCTCCTTCAACAGGCGCGAATAAATGTCGTAGGACCGCTCGCCGCGGCCGGACTGCTCAATGACCATGGGGATCATGCCCAGGGCTTGCGTTTCCAATGCGCTCATACGTTTCTCCAGTCAGGCGGATACTGTACCCAGAAATGAATTGGGGCTTGTGCCGCAAAGCACAAGCCCCGCCGGGTTTCGTCCTCACCCCTGGGTCAAAGCCCGGGGCAAGGGCCAGCTACTCAGGCCTGGCCCATCAGTTCATCGAAGGACACGGCCTTGTCGTTCACCTTGGCCTGGCCCAGCACGAAGTCGGTCACATTGTTCTCGATGACCACGGCTTCCACCTCAGCCAGGCGATTGCGGTCGCTGAAGTACCAGCGCACCACGTCCTCAGGCTTCTCGTAGCTGGCAGCCAGCTCGTCCACGTGGGCCTTCAGCTGCTCCGGCTTGGCCTGCAGGTTATTGGCACGCACGAGTTCGGCGACCACCAGGCCCAGGCGCACGCGGCGCTCGGCCTGAGGGCGGAACACGTCCTCGGGGATTTCTGCCTTGTCGGCGTCCTTGATGCCGCGCTGCTTGAGGTCGGCGCGTGCAGCCTCCAGCAGGCGGGCAATTTCAGCCTGCACGCTGGCGTTGGGCAGATCCAGTTCCGCTTTGGACACCAGAGCGTCCATCACGGCTTGCTTGTTGCGGGCCAGCAGGCGGAATTTGACTTCGCGCTCCAGGTTCTTCTTGATGTCGGCGCGCAAGCCTTCCACCGTGCCGTCGGCAATGCCGAGCGACTTGGCCAGTTGCTCATTCACTTCGGGCAGGTGGGCCGCTTCGATCTTCTTGACCGTGACCATGAAGTCGGCCGTCTTGCCAGCCACGTCCTTGCCGTGGTAGTCCTCGGGGAAGGCCAGGGGGAAGGTCTTGCTCTCGCCCGACTTCATGCCGCGCACTGCGTCTTCGAATTCCTTGAGCATCTGGCCTTCGCCCACTAGGAACTGGAAGTCCTCGGCCTTGCCGCCCTGGAAGGGCTCGCCGTCGATCTTGCCCTCGAAATCCACCGTCACGCGATCGCCGTCTTCAGCAGCAGCGGCCAGGGCACGCTGCGCGAAGGTACGGCGCTGCTTGCGCAGGATGTCCACGGTCTTGTCGATGGCGCTGTCGGTCACTTCGGCGGAGAGCTTCTCGACTTCCGCGGTGGACAGATCGCCGATCTTGACCTCGGGGAACACCTCGAACACGGCGTCGAAAGTCACTTCGCCTTCAGGCGCGCCGTCCTTCTCCGTGATGCGCGGCTGGCCTGCCACGCGCAGGTTGGCTTCATTGGCGGCCTGTGCAAACGCCTCGCCCACCTTGTCGTTCAGCACTTCGTATTGCACCGAATAGCCGTAACGCTGAGCCACTACGCTCATAGGGACCTTGCCGGGACGGAAACCATCCATCTTCACCGTACGGGCCAGGCGCTTGAGGCGCGCGTCCACTTCGGTCTGGATCGTGGTCAGGGGCAAGCTCAGCGTGATCTTGCGCTCAAGCTTTTCAAGGGTTTCAACAGTTACGGCCATGGTTGTTCCTAGTGTCTGGATGTGGACCGTGCCGACTTGCAGTGCAAGCCTGCACCACGTTCCGCCAAAGTCTCACGTTGGTGCGCGGGGGGGGACTCGAACCCCCACACCATTGCTGGCGTCAGGACCTAAACCTGGTGCGTCTACCAATTTCGCCACCCGCGCAGTTCTGAAAGCCACCCGGATGGCAGGCACAGCAGGCCACCCCGGTGAAATAGGTCAAACGGCAGATTTTACCCTGTTGCGGCCCGCCTTTAAATGGAATCGTTTATCGGCGCTCCGGGATCGGGCCGCCGCACACGAAACCACGCGGCGTACATCGCGGGCAGTGCCAGCAGCGTGAGCACCGTGGCTACGACCAGTCCACCCATGATGGCCACGGCCATAGGCCCCCAGAACACGCTGCGCGACAGCGGGATCATGGCGAGCACCGCCGCCGCCGCCGTCAGCACGATGGGCCGCAGGCGCCACACGGCCGCCGCCACGATCGCGTCCCACGCCGGCACGCCGGCCGCACGGTTGAGCTCGATCTGGTCGATCAGGATCACCGAATTGCGCTGGATCATGCCCATGAGAGCGATAACCCCCAACAGCGCCACAAAGCCGAAGGGCCGGTTCAGTAGCAGCAGCGCCGCCGCCACTCCCGCAATCCCCAACGGGCCGGTGAGGAACACCAGCACGGAGCGGCTGAAGCTGTGCAGCTGCAGCATCAGCAGCGTGAACACGATGAACAGCATGACGGGCACGCCCGCCACGATGGAGGCCGAGCCCTTGCTGCTCTCTTCCACCGCACCCGCGACCTCGATGCGCACGCCGTTCTCACCGGCCGCCTGCCAGCGGGCCTCCAGCGCGCGCAGCTCGGGCAGCAGTTGCGCCGTGACGGTGGCGCCCTGCAGCCCCTCCACCAGGTCGCCCTGCACGGTGATGGCGTAGTTGCGGTTCCAACGCCACATCACCCCCGGCTCCCAGGTAAACACGGGCCTGGCGATCTGCGTGAGCGGAATGGAGCGGCCCGAAGCCGTGGGCAGGTAGGCGTTGCCGATGTCGGAGATCGCCTCGCGCTCGTCCTGCGCCTGGCGCAGCACGATCTCAATGAGCTTGTCGCCCTCGCGGTACTGCCCCACCGTGGAGCCGCTGAACATGATGCGCGAAGCCTGGGCGATGGACTGGCTGGTCACTCCCAGCGCGCGCGCCTTGTCCTGGTCCACCTCCAGGCGAACCACCTTGACCGACTCGTTCCAGTTGTCGTTCACGCCGATCAGGTTGGCGTTGCCGCGCATCAGCGCCTTCACCTCGTCGGCGCGCTCGCGCAGCACGGCCGGGTCGCTGCCCACCACGCGGAACTGCACCGGGTAGGGCACGGGCGGGCCGTTGGGCAGCAGCTTCACGCGGCCGCGTGCCTCGGGGACCTCCTCGGCCAACAACCGGGGCAGGCGCAGGCGCAGCGACTCGCGCTCGGGCAGGCTCTTGGCCAGCACGATGAACTGCGATACGTTGGGCTGGGGGAACACCTGGTCCAGCGGCAGGTAAAAACGCGGGGTGCCCGAACCCACCCACGCGGCCACGCTGGCCACGCCTTCCTGCTCCATCAGCCGCTGCTCTACACGGCGCACCACGGCTTCGTTGGCTGCGAAGGAGGTGCCCTCGGGGAACCACAGGTCCACCATGATTTCCGGCCGGCTGGAGTCGGGAAAGAACTGCTGCTGCACGCGCCCCATGCCCACCAGCCCCAGCGCAAAGATGCCAATGGTGGCACCGATGGTGATCCACCGGTGCGCCACGCACCAGTCCACCGTGTGCCGGAAGCGGTGGTAGAACGGCGTGTCGAACACCTCGGGCGGCGGCGCGTCGGGCGCATGCGGCTTCACCTTCAGCAGCAGCGTGCCCAGGTAGGGCACGAAATAGACCGACACGATCCACGACAGCACCAGCGAAATCACTGTCACCGCGAAGATCGCGAAGGTGTATTCGCCCGTGACCGATTTGGCGATGCCGATGGGCAAGAAACCCGCGGCCGTGATGAGCGTGCCGGTGAGCATGGGCTTGGCCGTCACGTCATACGCAAACGTGGCCGCGCGCACCTTGTCGTAGCCCTCCTCCATCTTGCGCACCATCATCTCCACGGCAATGATGGCGTCGTCCACCAGCAGCCCCAGCGCGATGATGAGCGACCCCAGCGACACCTTGTGCAGCCCTATTCCCAAATAGTGCATGGCCAGGAAGGTCACGGCCAGCACCAGCGGGATGGTGATCGCCACCACCAGCCCCGGCCGGTAGTCCACGTGCCAGCCAAAGCGGCCACCCTTGTGCAGCCCCAGCGAGATGAAGCTCACGGCCAGCACGATCACCACGGCTTCGATCAGCACCTTGATGAACTCGCCCACCGAATCGGCCACGGCCGCCGGCTGATCCTGCACCTGGTGCAATTGCACGCCGGCCGGCAGCCGCGCCTGGATGTCGGCCGCTGCAGCGCGCAGCGCCTTGCCCAGCCGGATGATGTCGCCACCCTTGGCCATGGAGATGCCCAGGCCGATGACCTCGTGCCCCTGGAAGCGCACCTTCACCCCCGGCGGATCGACATAGCCCCTTCGCACCTCGGCGATGTCGCCCAGGCGCAGCTGGGCTCCAGAGCCGCCGCGGATCGGCATGTCACGCAGCTGCTCCACGCTGGTGAACTGCCCGCCCACGCGCACCTGCACCACGTCCTGCGGCGACTGGATCGCGCCCGCGCTCTCCACCGCATTCTGCGCACCCAGCTGCTGCAACACCGCGTTGAAGTCCAGCCCCAGCTGCGCCAGACGCTTTTGCGAGACCTCGACCCAGACGCGCTCGTCCTGCACACCGAACTGCTCGACCTTGGCCACGTCCCTCACGCGCAGCAACTGCTGGCGCACGTCGTCGGCGAAGTCCTTCAGCTCGGCATAGCTGAAGCCCTCACCCTGCAGGGCGTAGATCACGCCGTACACGTCGCCGAACTCGTCGTTGAAGAACGGCCCCTGGATATTGCCCGGCAGCTGGTAGCGCATGTCACCCACCTTCTTGCGCACCTGGTACCAGATGTTGGCCACCTCCGCCGGCTTGGACGAGTCCTTGAGCTCGAAGATGATCTGCGACTCGCCCGGCTTGCTGTAGCTGCGGATCTTGTCGGCGTAGGGCACCTCCTGCAGGGTGCGCTCGATCTTGTCCGTCACCTGCTCGGCCACCTGCTGCGCCGTGGCGCCGGGCCAGTAGGTGCGCACCACCATGGCGCGGAAGGTGAAGGGCGGGTCTTCGTCCTGCCCCAGCTGAAAGTACGCGGCGATGCCCAGCACCATCAGCACCACCATCAGGTAGCGCGTGAGCGCGGCATGTTCCAGCGCCCAGCGCGACAGGTTAAAGCCCTGCTTGGGCTGCGTCTGCTGCATGGGGCGGCTCCTCAGCGAGCGGCAGCGGAGGCCGCTGGCGCTTCATTATTAATAGCTGGTAGCGCTTGTCCTTCGGGCGTTGGAGCCGTTTTTGGCTTGTAAACCGTCACCACCTGTCCCGGGGCCAGCACATGCACGCCCGTGGCCACCACCTGCATGCCGGGGGTGAGGCCGGCGGCGATCACGGCCTCGTTGCCGTCGGCCGTGGCGATCTGCACCGGCTGCAGGCGCACGGTGCCGTTGGCACTGCCGTCCTTGGCCTCATAGACCCACACCACCGTCTGGCCGCCCTCCTGGCGCAGGGCGCTGGTGGGCAGCTTGATCGCCTGCACACCGCCCCGCGCCAGCACCTGCGGCGCCACATACACGGTGGCGCCCAGCGGCGGCACGTCCGCGCCCTCCACCGCCACTTTCACGAGGAAGGTGCGCGTCACCGGATCGGCGCTGGCCGCCACCTCGCGCACCCGGCCCTGCAGCAGCGCGTCGCCCGACCAGGCGCGCACCTGCACGGCCTGCCCTGCGCGCAACTGGCCCACCTTGTCCTCCGGCACCGAGAACACCGCGTCGCGCGGGCCGTCGCGAGCAATGCGCACCACCGGCGTGCCCGCAGACACCACCTGGCCGGGCTCGGCGTCAACCGACGTCACCACCCCCGGCGCATCCGCCACCAGGCGCGTGTACTCGGTCTGGTTGCCCTGGGAAGCGAGCTGCGCGCGCGCCTGGTCCAGCGAAGCCTGCGCGGCCTTCAGCTGAGCTTGGCGGCGGTCCAGCTCCGCCCCGCTGATGAAGTTCTGCGCGCGCAGCTTGGAAAAGCGCTCCAAATCCGCCGCGGCCAAATCACGCTGCGTGGTGGCGGACGCCACCTGGGCGCGCGCGGCCTGCGCAGCCAGCTCATAGTCGCGCGGATCCAGTTGCGCCAACACCTGGCCGGCCTGCACGCGCTGGCCCAGCTCGGCCTGGCGCTGCACGATCTTGCCGGCCACGCGAAAACCCAGGCGCGATTCCACGCGCGCGCGCACCTCGCCCGCGTATTCCAGGTGCATCTGCAGGGGCGCCACGCCGACGGTGAGCAGTTTCACCGCGCGCACCGGCTCTGGCGCCGGCTCGCGGCGCGAACATCCCGCCAGCACCAAGGCAGCCACGGCCAGCACCAGTGCAGCACCCGCCACGCCGCCACGCGGCGGCCACAAAAAAACCCCGCGGCGGGGTTGCAATGAAGACGGGCCCGGCAGGCCCGCGGCGCGCTGTGCGACAGGGTGGGTCATGGAAACATCCGGTATGCCAAATTACTGACTGACTGGTTAGTAATCTATGAGAGGCCGGTCGCTCTTGTCAAGCACGACAATGGCCGCGTGAAGCATCCCGAGTCCCCCGCCCCCCTGCGCGATCCGCGCACCGCGCCCGCCGAGGCGCCGCCGGTCACGCACTACGAGAACTTTCCCGTGGCTTCGCTGCTGTGCCCGCCACGGCTGCGTCCGCCGATCGCCGCGATCTACGCGTTTGCGCGCACGGCCGACGACATTGCCGACGAGGGCACGGCCTGCGCCGCCGAGCGTCTGGCCGACCTGCGTGCCTACCGCGCCGAGCTTCAATCCGTGGCGGCCGGGCACCCCCCCCAGACGCGCTGGGCCGCCGTGTTTGGGCCGCTGCAGGCGGTGTTGCGCAGCCACCAGCTGCCCGTGCCGCTGCTGGACGACCTGCTGGACGCCTTCATGCAGGACGTCACCCTGACCGAGGCCGGCGCCACCTACGCCGACCGCGCCGCGCTGCTGGACTACTGCCGCCGCTCGGCCAATCCCGTGGGGCGCCTGTTGCTGCACCTGTACGGCGTGCACGGGCAGGACGCACTGCGCGAGAGCGACGCCATCTGCAGCGCGCTGCAGCTCATCAACTTCTGGCAGGACCTGAGCGTGGACCTGCCCCGCGGGCGCCATTACCTCACCGATGCCGACTGCGCCGCCCATGGCGTGGCGCGCGCGGACCTCGCGGCGCAGCGCCGCTCCGCCGCCAGCGACCGGCTGGTGCTGGACTGCGCGGACTGGGCCCGCGCTCTCATGCTCGAAGGCAGCCCCCTGGTACATCGGCTGCCCGGCCGTGTGGGGTGGGAGCTGCGCCTGGTCGTGCAGGGCGGTCTGCGCATTCTGGACAAGGTGCAGGCGCTGGATGGCGCCAGCCTGCTCGCGCGACCGCGGCTGGGCACGCTCGACTGGCCCCGCATGCTGGCGCGCGCCGCGCGCATGTAAGGGCCGCCCCACCCGCTGCAGCAGCGCGAGCGCGCGGGGGTCAATGGCCCCCCATCACCGCATCGCGCGGCGCGCGTGCAACCCTCAGGCCACCCAGCGCCCGGCCCATTCGGCGCGGGCCTGCGCATGGCGCAGGATCTGCGCCAGCGCCTGCGGCACTTCGGCCGCCGCACGGTTGTGCATGCGCCGCGTCGCAGCCTGGTAGCGCGGCAGGTCGGCCAGCAGGGCCTGCACGCCCGACGCGATGGACCGGAAGCTCGGCAACACCAGTCCCAGGCCCTGCTCACCCACCCATTCCGTGCAGTAACGCTCCTGCGGCATGGTCCACGCATTGCGCGTGACGAGGGGCGGCAGCCCCATGTGCACCGCCTCGCTCAGGCTACCGCTGCCCGGCTTGCCGATGAAGAAGTCCGCCAGCTGCATGACGCGCGCCATCTCGCGCGTGTATTCGAGCACTACGGTAGGCGCGTTGCGGCGCAGTGCGCGCAGAGCCTGCGCCAGGGCCGCGTTGCGCCCGCAGGCCAGGATCAGCGGGGTGTCCGTCAAGCGGCGGGCTATCGTCACCATCTCTCTGGAACCCTCGGAGCCGAACAGCACCAGCCCCACGGGACGCTCGTCCAGCCCCAGCCGCGCCCGCTCGGCGGCACGATCCTGGTCCACCGGCGCATGGAACTGCGCACTCAGCACCATGCCCGAGGTCTCCCAGATGCGGTGGGGCGGAAAGCCCGCAGCGCGCGCCTGGTCCACGGCATAAGGCGAGCCACAGACCACGATCTGCTGGGTTTGCGGCTCCATCCAGAAGCTGGGCGGGCAGTCGGCCAGATCGGTCATCACCGTGACGTAGGGCACGCCTGGCAGGGCCTGCTCCAGCGCGTCGGCCATGGCGCGGTTGAAGTTGGGCACCAGCGACACCACCATCGCCGGCCGGCGTGCCGCCCAGTGCCGGCGCAGCGACTGCATGAGCCGCTGGTGGTTCCAGCGGATCATGCCCTGCAGCAGGCGCAACTCGTGCGTCAGCCCCAGCGTCCAGCCCCGGGCCAGGCGCTTGTTGTAGACGTCTTCCGGTTCCATGCCCGTCCACTGGCGAAAACGCGCGTTCGGGTCCAGCACCTCGAAGAGATTGGTGCGGCACACCTGCCACGGCAGGCCGGCGCGGGCGATGGCCGCTTCCAGCGCCAGCGCGGAGGTGCGGTGTCCGCCCCCGGCATTGAAATAGATCAACTCGACCAACGGGGCAGCTTCAGGCGCCATGGACTTCAATCGGTAGTGACAGGAATGGGTTGCGGTAGTTCTGCGCCGCTCTTGCGCTGCACGGGCATGTGCTGCGCCCAGTGCAGGATCTCCAGGCGCCCATCGGCGTGCTCGGCCAGCGCGCTGAGGCTTTCCACCCAGTCGCCATCGTTGGCATACAGGATGCCGTCGATGTCTCGCAGCTCCGCATGGTGGATGTGCCCGCACACCACGCCGTGCAGGCCGCGCTTGCGCGCTTCGCGCGCCACCGCGTTCTCGAAGTCGCCCACGTAGCTCACGGCGCGCTTGACCTTGAGCTTGAGATATTTGGACAGCGACCAGTACGGCAGCCCCAGGCGCGCGCGCAGGGTGTTCAGGTGCCGGTTGAGCTTGAGCGTGAATTCGTAGAGCGAGTCGCCCACATGGGCCAGCCACTTGGCGCACTGGATCACACCGTCGAACAGGTCGCCATGGATCACCCACAGCGCGCGGCCGTCAGCCGTCTCGTGCACCCAGTCCTCGGCGACGGCAACACCGCCGAAGTTGAGCTGCACATAACGGCGCGCAAACTCGTCATGGTTGCCGGGGATGAAGATCACGCGCGTGCCCTTGCGGGCCTTGCGCAACAGCTTCTGCACCACGTCGTTGTGCGCCTGCGGCCAGTACCACTGGCGGCGCAGTTGCCAGCCGTCGATGATGTCGCCCACCAGAAACAGCGTCTCGCACTCGGTGTGCTTGAGAAAGTCCAGCAGCGCCTGCGCCTGGCAGCCGGGCGTGCCCAGGTGCAGATCGGAGATCCAGAGCGTGCGGTAGCGCAGCGGGGGGCGCGCCGGGTCGCATGCATCATCTGCCGGGTCGTCCGGGGGCCGGGCCGCGGAGGATTTCCAGGCGTTCAGGAAGGCATCGTCGCGCATCATGAACAGGCATGGTGGGCCGGCGCCACGACAGCGGCATGACATTTCCACGTCTGCCCAGTGACGTTGCGGCGGCGCAGCGCTCAGGCCCTGCGCCGCGCATGTTTCCCCCGCGAGCCCCGCCCAGGGCCATGGGAGAATCACGCCCCCATGAGTCCTGAACAGTACGTCCAGCAAAAGGCCGCCGCCTCCGGCAGCAGCTTCTACTACGCTTTCCTCTTCCTGCCGCGCGAGCGGCGTACGGCCATCACGGCCTTCTACGCCTTTTGCCGCGAGGTGGACGACGTGGTGGACGAAGTCTCCGAAGCCAGCGTGGCCCAGGCCAAGCTGGCCTGGTGGCAGGGCGAGGTGGCCAAGGCCTTTGCCGGGCAACCCAGCCACCCGGTGATGCAGGCGCTGATGCCGCATGCGGCCGCCTACGGCATCGAACAGCGCCACCTGCTGGCCGTGATCGAGGGCTGCCAGATGGACCTGGAGCAGACGCGCTACCTGGACTTCGCGGGCCTGGCGCGCTACTGCCACCTGGTGGCAGGCGTGGTGGGCGAGGTGGCGGCGCGCATCTTCGGCCAGCAAGATGAGCGCACCACGCAGTACGCGCACAAGCTGGGCCTGGCGTTCCAACTCACCAACATCATTCGCGACGTGGGCGAGGACGCCATGCGCGGGCGCATCTACCTGCCCATTTCCGAGCTGCAGCAGTTCGATGTGAAGGCGCACGAGATCACCAAGCGCGAGTACTCCGAGCGCTTCACCACGCTGATGCGCTTTCAGGCCGAGCGCGCGCACCTCTTCTACGACCAGGCGCTGGCGCTGCTGCCCGACGTGGATCGGCGCGCGCAGAAGCCCGGCCTGATGATGGCCAGCATCTACCGCACGCTGCTGCGCGAGATCGAGGCCGACAACTTCCAGGTACTGCACCAGCGCACCAGCCTCACCCCGCTGCGCAAGTTCTGGCTGGCCTGGAAGGTGCAGGCGCTGGGGATGATGTGAAGGTTGCCATCGTCGGCGCCGGCTGGGCCGGTATGGCCGCGGCCGTGCATGCGGCCCAGGCGGGCCACGCGGTCAGCGTGTTCGAGGCCAGCCGCACCCTGGGCGGGCGCGCGCGCGCCGTGGCCGGCCAGCGCGCGGACGGCTCGTCCCTGGTGCTGGACAACGGCCAGCACATCCTCATCGGCGCCTATGCCGAATGCCTGCGCCTGATGCGCGCCGTGGGCGTCACGCCCGACTCCGCCCTGCTGCGCCTGCCGCTGGCCCTGGTGTTCCCGGATGGCAGCGGCCTGGCCCTGCCCGATGCCCCGCCGCCCTGGGATGCGCTGGCGGGCATCGCCCGCGCACGCGGCTGGAGCCTGCGCGAGCGTGCGGCCCTGCTGGCGCGCGCCGCACGCTGGCGGCTGGCGGGGTTCCGGTGCGCACCGGGCACCAGCGTGGCGGACTTGTGCGCAGGCCTGCCGCAGCGGCTGGTGGACGAGTTCATAGCGCCGCTGTGCGTGTCGGCGTTGAACACGTCCGTGCAAGATTCCTGCGGCCAGGTGTTCCTGCGTGTGCTGCACGACAGCCTGTTCGCCGGCCGGGGCGGCTCCCACCTGCTGCTGCCGCGCACCGACCTGGGCGCGCTGTTCCCCGAGCCCGCGGCGCAGTGGCTGCAGCAGCGCGGCCACGCGGTGCACCGCGGCCAACGCGTGCAGGCACTCGCACGCGACGAGGCCGGCTGGCGCGTGGACGGCTGCGCGTTCGACGCCGTGCTGTTGGCCACCAGCAGCACCGAGTCCGCCCGCCTGGTGGCCGAAGCCGCCGTGCCCGCAGCCGAGCGCCCCGCCCTGCGGACCTGGGCCGCCGGTGCGCAGGCACTGCGCTTTGGCGCCATCGCCACCGTGTATGCCGAACTGCCAGGAGCGCGCCCCCCGCTGCTGCCCCGCCCCATGCTGGCGCTGCGCGCGCGCGCGCAGCGGCCCGCGCAGTTCGTCTTCGACCGCGCGCTGCTGGGCGGCCCGGCCGGGCTGTTGGCGTTCGTGGTCAGCGCCTTCGAGGGCGAGCGCACCGCGCTGGAGCGCGACGTGCTGGCCCAGGCGGCCGAGGACCTGGCCCTGCCCGGCCTGCGCGCGGTGCAGACGGTGGTGGAAAAGCGTGCCACCTTTGCCTGCACGCCCGCCCTGGCGCGCCCGCCGCGCGTGATTGCGCCCGGCCTGCAGGCCTGCGGCGACTACGTGGCAGGGCCCTACCCCGCCACGTTGGAGGGCGCGGTACTGCACGGCGCGGCGGCCGCGCAGGATTTAGGCCATATCAGCCTCTAGCGCTTACCCATCAAGCGCTAACAGCTATCGTTTAAGGAGCGTCTCAGGTGGCCGCTGCGCGGATTCGCGCGGCAGCACGTCGGCCAGCGTGAGCACCTCCAGCCCCGTGTGCGCCCACAGGCGCTCCAGCGGCGGGGTGCGCGCCAGCAGCAGGCGCTGCACCAGCGGCTCCATGTGCGTGGTGGCCGGCTCGGCCAGCAGCACGTAGCGTGCGTCGGCTGCGTCGGACCCATCGGCGGCCGTCTCGTCCACCCGCACCACCCAATCCAGCGCCGCCAGCACCGGCAGCACGGACCCCACCTGCAGCACATCCACGCGCAGCCGCTGGGCCAGCTCCAGCACGCTCAGCCCATGGGGCGGTTGCTGGCGCGCGCGGTGCAGCTGCTGCAGCACCTCCACGGCCAGCAAGAATGCCCAGCCCTCGCCCGTGGCGCAGCGCGCCACGCCGGCGAGCAGGCTCGGCAAATAGGCGGCCACCACCGCACCCAGCAGCACGATGACCCAGGCCACGTACACCCACAGCAGCAAGATGGGCAGCGTGGCGAACGTGCCGTACAGCACCGAATAGGTGGGTACCGACGCCAGGTACAGCGACAGCACTTTCTTGGCCAGCTCGATGCCCACGGCGACGAACACCCCGCCCGCCCAGGCGTGGCGCCAGTGCACCTGGGTGTTGGGCACATAGCGGTACAGCGCCGCCATGCCGGCGGCCAGCACGAAGAACTCGATCGCATCGAACAGCAGGCGTGCTCCGCCCGGCAGCGTGTCGCCGATACCGCGCGACGCGGCGCTGGCGACCGAGGTGGTCAGCGCCAGGCTGGCCGCCAGCACCAGCGGACCGAGCGTGAGCGCGGCCCAGTAGATCAGCACACGCTGGCCCAGCGGGCGCAGGCGCTGCACGCGCCAGATGTTGTTGAGCGTGCGGTCGATGGTGAGGATCAGCGCCAGCGCGGTCACCATGAGGATCGACAAGCCCGCCGCGCCCAGGCCATGCGCCTTGGCGGCGAACTGTGTGAGGTAGCCCAGCACCGGGCGCGAGATGCTGTCGGGCACCAGGCTGTCCACCAGCCAGCGCTGCAGCACGAGCTGCATCTCGGCAAACATGGGGAACACGGTGAACATGGCCAGCGCCACCGTCACGAACGGCACCAGCGACAGCAGCGTGGTGAAGGTGAGGCTGCTGGCCGTCAGCCCCAGGCGGTCCTCGCGAAAGCGCTCGCGCAGCGTCTGCGCGGTGGTGCGCCAGGGGAAGTGGGAAAGCTCCACCAGCCACTCCTCGGCACGCACTGCAATGGACTGTAGGGACAACGACATGACCGATATGATGCCAGCCCCATGCATCGCGAAACCCTGCCCCCCGCCCCCGCCCTGCACATCGCCACCGACGTGGCGGCCACGCGCTGGCTGGCCGTGGGCAGCCTGGCGGCGCTGATCGTGCTGTGCCTGGCCTGGGAGCTGTGGCTGGCGCCGGTGCGCCCGGGCGGCTCGTGGCTGGCGATCAAGGCCCTGCCGCTGGCGGTGCCGCTGGCCGGGTTGCTCAAGCGGCGCATGTACACCTACCGCTGGGTCAGCCTGCTGGTGTGGCTGTATTTCACCGAAGGGGTGGTGCGCGCCTGGAGCGACCCGGCGCCCGGCAACTGGCTGGCGGGTCTGGAGATCGTGTTGTGCCTGCTGCTGTTCACCGCCTGCGCGCTGCATGTGCGGCTGCGCCAGCGTGCCGCCAAGGCGGCACGCGCCGCCGCGCCTGCCTGAGCGTACTGAGCCTTTGCCTGACATCGACTGGATTGACCGCCATGACCACTGCCCTGCTCGACACCCTGCGCCGGATCGTCGGCGCCGCCCATGTACTGACCGAGGGCGACCTTGCTGCCTATGAACAGGACTGGCGCAAGCGCTCCCATGGCAAGTCCCTGGCCGTGGTGCGCCCGGGCTCCACGGCCGAGGTGGCAGCGGTGGTGCGCGCCTGTGCCGATGCCGGCGTGGCGATCGTGCCGCAGGGCGGCAACACCGGCCTGTCGGTGGGCAGCACGCCCGACGGCAGCGGCACACAGGTGGTGCTGAGCCTCACGCGCATGAATGCGGTGCGCGCCATCGACCGCGACAACCTCACCATGACGGTGGAGGCCGGCTGCATATTGCAGGCCCTGCAGGAGACGGCCGAGAAAGCCGATCTGCTGTTCCCGCTGTCGCTTGCCGCCGAAGGCAGTTGCACCATCGGCGGCAACCTGTCCACCAATGCCGGCGGCACGCAGGTGGTGCGCTACGGCAACACGCGCGAGCTGTGCCTGGGCCTGGAGGTGGTCACGCCCCAGGGCGAGGTGTGGAACGGCCTCTCCGGCCTGCGCAAGGACAACACCGGCTACGACCTGCGCGACCTGTACATCGGCAGCGAAGGCACGCTGGGCATCATCACCGCGGCCACCATGAAGCTCTTCCCCCAGCCCGCCGCGCAGCTCACCGCCTGGGCCGCCGTGCCGTCGATGGGGGCGGCCGTGCGCCTGCTGGGCCTGTCGCATCAGCACCTGGGGGCCGGGCTCACGGGTTTCGAGGTGATGGGGCAGTTTGCACTGTCGCTGGTCATCAAGCACATGCCGCAGCTGCGCGTGCCGTTCGCCGGGCTGGACGGCGCGCCACCCTACTACGTGCTGCTGGAAAACAGCGACAGCGAATCCGAAGAACATGCGCGCCAGCGCTTCGAGGCGCTGCTGGAACTGGCCTTCGAGGACGGCTGCGTGCTGGACGCCGTGGTCGCCGAGAGCCTGTCGCAAGCGCATGAGCTGTGGCATATCCGCGAGAGCATTCCGCTGGCCCAGGCCGAAGAAGGCCTGAACATCAAGCACGACATCTCGATCGCCGCGTCGCGCATCCCCGCGTTCGTGGAGCACACCGATGCGCTGCTGCAGCGCGAGATTCCCGGCGTGCGCCTGGTCAACTTCGGCCACCTGGGCGACGGCAATCTGCACTACAACGTACAGGCGCCGGCGGGCGGCGATGCGCGGGAGTTCCTGCGTACGCAGGAGGACCGCGTCAACGCCCTGGTGTACGACGCGGTGGCGCAGTTCGACGGCTCGTTCTCGGCCGAGCACGGCGTGGGCGTGCTCAAGGCCGACAAGCTGGCGCAGTACAAGTCGCCCGTGGCCCTGGGGCTGATGCGCGCCATCAAGCAGGCCCTGGACCCGCAGGGCCTCATGAACCCGGGCTGCATTCTTCAAAAATGAGAGCTGTTGGCGCTTGTCTAGCAAGCGCTGGAGCCACTTTTCATTCAAGACCATGACCCCACGCCCCATCCGCCACCAATACGAAGACCTGATGCGCCACGTGTTCGAGCACGGCACGGCCAAGGGCGACCGCACGGGCACGGGCACCAGGAGCGTGTTCGGCCACCAGATGCGCTTTGACCTGGCCGAAGGCTTTCCCCTGGTGACCACCAAGAAGGTGCACCTCAAGTCCATCATCCTGGAGCTGCTGTGGTTCCTGCGCGGCGACAGCAACGTGCGCTGGCTGCAGGAGCGCGGCTGCACCATCTGGGACGAGTGGGCGCGCGACGACGGCAGCCTGGGCCCCGTGTACGGCGTGCAGTGGCGCAGCTGGCCCACGCCGGACGGCGGCCACATCGACCAGATCCAGCAGGTGATCGACACGCTCAAGACCCACCCCGACAGCCGCCGCATCATCGTGAGCGCCTGGAACGTGGCCGAGCTGGACCAGATGGCGCTCATGCCCTGCCACGCGTTCTTCCAGTTCTACGTGGCGCCATCGCAGGTGGCTGGTGAGCCGGGCAAACTGAGCTGCCAGCTCTACCAGCGCAGCGCAGACATCTTCCTGGGCGTGCCGTTCAACATCGCGTCATACGCGCTGCTCACGCACATGGTGGCGCAGCAGTGCGACCTGCAGGTGGGCGACTTCATCTGGACCGGCGGCGACTGCCATATCTACAGCAACCATTTCGAGCAGGTGCAGACCCAACTGGCGCGCCAGCCCTACGCCTACCCGACGCTGCAGATCAAGCGCCGGCCCGCATCCATCTTTGATTACGCCTACGAAGACTTCGAAGTGGTGGGCTACGAACATCACCCCGCCATCAAGGCGCCGGTGGCGGTCTGAGGCGGGACGAACAGCCATGCAAGTGAACTTGATCTACGCGCGCGCCGCCAACGGCGTGATCGGCAAGGACGGCACCATGCCCTGGCACCTGCCCGAAGACCTGGCGCATTTCAAGGCGCTCACGCAGGGCCATCCGGTGATCATGGGCCGCAAGACCTGGGACTCGCTGCCCCCGCGCTTTCGGCCGCTGCCGGGCCGCGCCAACATCGTGGTGACGCGCCAGGCCGACTGGCAGGAAAGCGGCGCCCAGCGCGCATCTAGCCTGCCTGAGGCACTCGCCTTGGCCCAGCAGTCCGGCAGCACCACGGCATGGGTCATCGGCGGCGCGCAGATCTATGCCCAGGCCCTGCCCCTGGCCACGCGCGTCGAGGTCACCGAGATCGCACGGGACTACGAGGGCGATGCCTACGCGCCGGCCCTGGGACCGGAATGGGTGGAAACGGCCCGCAGCAGCCATGTGGGCGCGGGCGGCCTGCCCTACGCCTTCGTGACCTTCGAGCGCCGCGGCTGACGCCCGCGCACTTCTCACTATATTTTTGATAGCTGCTTGCGCTTACTGCAAAAGCGCTGGAGGCCAAAAACATGCAAATCGCCACCTGGAACATCAATTCCCTCTCCGTGCGCCTGCCGCAGGTGTTGGCCTGGCTGGAGGCCAACCCCGTGGACGCCATTGGCCTGCAAGAGCTCAAGCTGGTGGACGAGAAATTCCCGCACGACGCCTTCGAAGCAGCGGGCTACCACGCGGTGTGCTTCGGCCAGAAGACCTATAACGGCGTGGCCATCCTTAGCCGCACGCCGCTGCGCGACGTGGTGCGCAATATCCCGGGCCATGGCGACGAGCAGGCCCGCGTCATCGCCGCTACGCTGGATACGCCTGAAGGCCCGCTGCGCCTCGTGAACTGCTACTTTGTGAATGGCCAGGCGCCGGGGACCGAGAAGTTCAGCTACAAGCTGCTGTGGCTGGAGGCGCTACGCGACTGGCTGCGCACCGAGCTGGCCGCGCATCCACGGCTGGTGCTGGTGGGCGACTTCAATGTGGCCCCCGAGGACCGCGACTCCTTCGATCCCGTGGGCTTGAAGGACACCATCCACCACACGGTAGAGGAGCGCCAGCACTTCCAGGACCTGCTGGGGCTCGGCCTGACCGACGCCTTCCGCCTGTTCGATCAGCCCGAGAAGAGCTATTCGTGGTGGGACTACCGCATGCTGGGGTTTCAGAAGAACCGCGGGCTGCGCATCGACCACATCCTGGTCAGCACTGCGCTGCGGCCCTCCGTGACGGCCTGCCGCATCGACCGCGCGCCGCGCAAAAATCCGCAGCCCAGCGACCACGCGCCGGTCGTGGTGTCGCTGGGCTGAGGTGGCCAACGCGGGCGACAGGCGCCCGCGCTGAAGGCCATCAGGACGCGGCCTGGTAACGGCTGCGCAGCGCGCGCACTTCGTTGTGGTTGCGCTTCACGCCCTGGGCCTGGCGCTCGACCAAGGTGCGCACGGCGGGTGGCAGTGCGTTCTCCAGCGCCTTGTTATAGCGGGCCACGGCCACGTCCTCGCCGCGCTCGCACTCTTCCAGCACGGCCTTGTCGTCATAGGTACTCAGCGCCGCCTTCACCGACACCCAACCGCGGTGCAGCGCGCCGGCCATGGTGCCGCCGCTGGAGGGCTCGCCGCCGTGGCTGCGGATCGCGCTCTCCAGCTCCGTGGCGGCGGTTGCGCATTCCTGGGCGCGGCGCTCCAGCAAGCTCTTGAGTTCGGGCGATTCCGCACGCTCGGCCGAGGTGCGAAACCCGTACTCGCCGTCGCGGCTGCATTCCAGCAAATCGTCCAGCACGTCCACTACGTCCTCGTTGTCCATCAGCGTGGCGCCTGCCGCGGTGCCCGACGCGGTCACCGTGGGGTTACGGCGCACGCGATCCCACGCGGCGCGCGCGGCGGGCTGGGCCTGCGCCCATTCCAGCGAGCTTTGGGCCCGGGCGCGGCCCCAGTCGCGCGACAGTTCGGGCTCCACCGTTTCAAAATCACCGGGGTAGCGGCTGGCGGCGCTCCAGCCCATCTCATAGGCGGGGCGGTATTCTTCGTAGGCCCGGCCGGTCACGTAGTACGGTTCGCGCTGGTAGGTTTCACGCCAGTAGGCGTCCTCGGCCGTAGGGTTGACCGCCTCGGCCGCCGCCTTGCCGGCCAGACCGCCGACAACGGCTCCCGCCACACCGCCCACGGCAGCACCGATGGGGCCGCCGATAGCGCCCGTGGCGGCGCCCGCAACGGCTCCGCCCGCGGCGCCTACGCCCGTGCCGATGGGGTGGGCCCCCGGTTCGTTGGTCAGGGGGTCACGATTGGCATCCTTGAAATCCGACATGTATCGACTCCGGTTGGTTGAACAATGAATTCATTGTTGAAGCCCCCCGGGCACCATCGGGTCGGTGACGGCAGCCCCTGCCTGTAGGACTCACGCGCACGCTGTGCATGCGCGCCACAAGGTCTTATGCTATCGAATTAATAGCTACTAGCGCTTGTCCTTAAAGCGCCAGCGCCTTGTTTCACTCATCATCGTGCGCATCCAGGCCCAGTTCCTGGATCTTGCGCGTGATGGTGTTGCGGCCGATCCCCAGGCGCTGCGCTGCTTCCATGCGCCGCCCGTGCGTGGCCTGCAGCGCCGTGCGGATCAGGCGCGACTCGAAACGCCGCGTGAGCACGTCCCACACGTCGGCCTGGCCGCTGCGCAGCAGCTGCTGGGCCTCGCTCACCAGCGCGGGCTCCCAGCCCATGCCATCCAGGGCCGCAGCCTGGTCGGTGCGCGTGCCCGCCGGCGCAGGCGGCAGCGCGGGGGCCGGCACGCTCGTCGCGCCAGCGGCGACCTCGTCCGTCACGCCCTGCAACGGCGCGGCGGGATGCGGCGTGGCCTCCAGCACCTCGGGCGGCAGGTCCTGCGCCGAGATGACCTGCGCGGGCGCCATCACCGTCAGCCAGTGGCAGATGTTCTCCAGCTGGCGCACGTTGCCGGGGAAGGCAAAGCGTGTGAGCAGGGCCAGCGCCGCGTCGGAGATGCGCTTGGGCTCCACGCCCAGTTGCCTTGCGCTGCGCTGCAGGAAGTAGCGTGTGAGCATGGCCACGTCTTCGCTGCGCTCGCGCAGCGCCGGCAGGCGCAGGCGGATCACGTTGAGGCGGTGGAACAGGTCCTCGCGGAAGGCGCCGTCCTTCACGCGCTGCTCCAGGTTCTGGTGCGTAGCGGCGATCACCCGCACATTGGCCTTCACGGCGGCATGGCCGCCCACGCGGTAGAACTGCCCGTCCGACAGCACGCGCAGCAGGCGCGTCTGCAGGTCGAAGGGCATGTCGCCGATTTCGTCGAGGAACAGCGTGCCGCCCTCGGCCTGCTCGAAGCGCCCGCGCCGCTGCGTCTGCGCGCCCGTGAAGGCGCCGCGCTCATGGCCGAAGAGCTCGCTCTCCAGCAGGTCCTTCGGGATGGCCGCAGTGTTGATGGCCACGAAGGGCCCACCCGCCACGGGCGAGTGCTTGTGCAGCGCGCGTGCCACGAGTTCCTTGCCCGAGCCGGATTCGCCCGTGATCAGCACCGTGACCACGCTCTGGCTCAGCCGGCCGATGGCGCGGAACACGTCCTGCATGGCGGGTGCCTGGCCCAGCATCTCGGGCATGGCGGTGAGCTGCTGCTCGGCGACTTCCTCGCGCTGGCTCTCCTCCACGGCGCGGCGGATCAGCTCCACCGCCTTGGGCAGGTCGAACGGCTTGGGCAGGTATTCGAAGGCGCCGCCCTGGAAGGCGGACACGGCGCTGTCCAGGTCGGAATACGCCGTCATCACGATGACCGGCAGACCGGGTTGCAGGCCGCGCACCTTCTCCAGCAGTTGCAGGCCGGAGCCGCCCGGCATGCGGATATCGCTCACCAGGACCTGCGGTCCCTGGTGGGTGGGGTCGCCCGCGGCCACATCGGCCAGCGCGTCGAGTACATCGCGCGCCTGCGTGAAGCTGCGCGTGGGCAGGTTTTCGCGCGCCAGGGCCTTTTCGAGGACGAAGCGGATCGAAGGGTCGTCGTCTACTATCCAGATCGGCTTCATGTGTTCCAGCTCCCTTTACCTTTACCCGTTGGGGTCGTGCGTGTCAGGGACTCAAGGCAGTGGCATGAGGATGCGGAAGTCGGTGCGGCCCGGCTGGCTCTCGCACTCAATGAGCCCATGGTGTCGCTGCACAAAGGTTTGCGCCAGCGTCAAGCCCAGTCCCGATCCCCCGTCCCGCCCCGTCACCAGCGGATAGAAGATCCGCTCCTTGATGGCTTCGGGCACGCCCGGTCCGTTGTCGATGACATGCAATTCCAATGCCAGCCGGTAGCGTTGGCGCCCGAACGTGACCTGCCGCGCCACGCGCGTGCGCAGCGTGATGACCGCGTCGCCCGCGGCAATGCGCTCGTGCAACGCCTGCGCCGCGTTCTGCACGATGTTCAGCACGGCCTGAATGAGCTGCGCGCGGTCGCCGCGAAACTCAGGGATGGAGGTGTCATAGTCGCGCAGCACGGCCAGGCCCTGCGGATGCTCAACCAGTACCAGGGAGCGCACGCGCTCGCAGACTTCGTGGATATTCACATCGCCGACGAGGTGCGGGTGACGGTGCGGCGCCAGCAGCCGGTCCACCAGGCTTTGCAGGCGGTCGGCCTCGTGGATGATGACCTGGGTGTACTCGGTCAGGTCGCGGCTTTCCAGCTCCATCTCCAGCAGCTGCGCCGCCCCTCGGATGCCGCCCAGCGGGTTCTTGATCTCGTGCGCCAGATTGCGGATCAGCTCCTTGTTGGCCTGCGCCTGCTCGCGCAGCCGCTCCTCGCGGTCCTGGCGCGCCTGTGCCTCCAGGGGCCACAGCTCCACGATCACGTCGCCGCTGTGCTCCACCACCGCCACGCTGGCGTGCACTGGCAAAGGCTCCTGCGGCGAGCGGCGCAGCACGGCTTCGAAGCGCAGCGCCGCGAAGTCGCGCCCGCGCGCTCCGGCCAGCGCCGTCTGCAGGATGGTCGGATCGGTGAACAGGCCGGCGAAGTCCACGCCTTCCAGCGTGCGGCGCGACAGGCCCAGGGCGTTTTCCAGCGCTGCGTTGACGAAGAGGGCCGCCCCGCCGGGGTGCAGCACGGCGATCAGCGTGGAGACGAGGTCCAGCGCCTGGTAGCGGTCCGTTGGGGTGGGCTCTTGGATGATCGCGCCTTTGTGCCGCACGCAGGGACCGCGGCGCTTACTTGTTCAGGCGCGAGAGTTCGCGCTTGATGCCGGCCACATCGGCCTCGGCCCGGGCCACGCTGGCCTTGAGCTCGGCCGTGCGCTCGATGTAGCCCTGCGGGTTGCGCAGTTCCAGCGCCGTGCGCTGGGGCGAGCCGTCGTTGTACTCCTTGCGCAACTCGGCCAGGCGGGTTTCCGCCTTGCTCAGCTCAGACTCCAGGATGGCGCGCGCATCGGCGTCGCGCGCACGTTGGTCGGCCGCGCCCACGCGCGGAGCGTTCGCGGGCGAACTGCTGGCGCTGGCACCGGAAGCGCCAGCGCTGCCGCCCGAGGAGGCCGCCGCCGGGCGCGAACCCTGCAGCACCGTCACATTGCCACCTTCCACGAGCTTGCAGCCGCGCTCCTTGGCCTGCGTGGCGTTGTTGGTGTATTCGTTGCCGCAGCGGTAAATGCGGTCCTGCGCCCAAGCGGGCTGCAGCACGGCGGCGATAACGGTCAGGGCGAACAAAGTGCTTTTCATCGAATTCCTCACATGGCATGCGTCGGGCATGCGCGGTGCCGGTGAGTATCCCCCAATCATTCCAACCCGCCAATTGCGACGGCCCAACGCTGCGGTTTTGGTGCGACGGGCTGCCGTGTGCCCCGTTAGCCAACGCGCGCAGCCCGTCCATAGAAAAAGGCGGCCGGAGCCGCCTTGTTGACAACAGCCGGGGGCCTAAGCCCCTGCCATCACAGCGAGTAGTACATGTCGTACTCGACGGGATGCACGGCCATGCGGAAGCGCGTGACTTCCTGCATCTTCAGCTCGATGTAGGCGTCGAGCATGGAGTCGGTGAACACGCCGCCCTTGGTCAGGAACGCGCGGTCCTTGTCCAGCGCTTCCAGCGCCTGGTCCAGGCTGTGGCACACGGTGGGCACCAGCTTGTCTTCCTCGGGCGGCAGGTGGTACAGGTCCTTGGTAGCGGCTTCGCCCGGGTGGATCTTGTTTTCCACGCCGTCCAGACCCGCCATCAGCAGGGCCGCAAAGCCCAGGTAGGGGTTCATCAGCGGATCGGGGAAGCGCGCTTCCACGCGGCGGCCCTTCGGGTTGGCCACGAACGGGATGCGGATGGAGGCCGAGCGGTTCTTGGCCGAGTAAGCCAGCTTCACCGGCGCCTCGAAGTGCGGCACCAGACGCTTGTAGCTGTTGGTGCCCGGGTTCGTGATGGCGTTCAGTGCGCGAGCGTGCTTGATGATGCCGCCGATGTAGTACAGCGCGAAGTCCGACAGACCCGCATAGCCGTCGCCGGCGAACAGGTTCTTGCCGTCCTTCCAGACCGACTGGTGCACGTGCATGCCCGAGCCGTTGTCGCCGTGGTAGGGCTTGGGCATGAAGGTGGCGGTCTTGCCGTAGGCGTTGGCCACGTTGTGGATCACGTACTTCTGCAGCATGGTCCAGTCGGCACGCTCCACCAGCGTGCTGAACCGGGTGCCGATCTCGTTCTGGCCGGCACCGGCCACTTCGTGGTGGAACACCTCGACCGGAATGCCCAGGGATTCAAGGATCAGGGACATCTCTGCGCGCATGTCCTGTGTGCTGTCGACCGGGGGCACGGGGAAATAGCCGCCCTTGGTGGTGGGACGGTGGCCACGGTTGCCGCCTTCGAGCTTGGCGCCGGTATTCCAGGGGGCTTCGTACTCTTCGATCTCGTAGAAGGTGTGGTTGGGATCGGTGCTCCAGCGCACGCCGTCGAAGATGAAGAACTCGGGCTCCGGGCCGAAATAGGCCGTGTCGCCCATGCCGGAGGCCTTCAGGTACGCCTCGGCGCGCTTGGCGATGGAGCGCGGGTCGCGGTCGTAGGCCTTGCCGTCGGCCGGCTCCACCACGTCACACGCCATGATCATGGTGGTTTCTTCGAAGAACGGGTCGATGTTGGCGGTGTTCGGATCGGGCATGAGCAGCATGTCCGACGCCTCGATACCCTTCCAGCCGGCGACCGACGAGCCGTCGAACGCATGGCCCGAGGCGAACTTGTCTTCGTCGAAGTGCGAGATCGGCACGGTGACGTGCTGTTCCTTGCCGCGGGTATCCGTGAAGCGGAAGTCCACGAACTTGACTTCGTTTTCCTTCACCATCTTCATCACGTCTGCAACGGTCTTGGCCATCAGGGTTCTCCAGGGATAGAAGTGCTCATCAACAATGATGCGCACAGAAAAGCAGTTTGCGTGCCAGCGAATGGGGACACCCGTACGGGGCAAGCCGGGCGCAGAGCCCTGCGGCGGCGCACCAATCGCGTGCAGGATTTTAAGTGGCCCACCTTCTTACCATTTGCGCACCATTTCAGGGCCTATGGATGCACCTGTTTGGTGCAAACCTTCCTGCAGCGCCTGCCACGCGGCAGGCACCAAGGCAGCGGCCCCCTTGACGCCCAATTCCACATGGCGCCCGTGCACCGGATGGTCCACGCTCGGCAGGCTGAACACCTTGATCCCCGGATGTCCGGCCTCGATCCGCTCCATGAGCGGGGTCAGCGCGGCTTCCATCGCGCCGTAAAGCACGACGGAGCGCTCCATCTGCGGCTGCTGGTTGAACCACGGGGCACAGTAATGCTGGAGTGCCCAGTCCACCATAGGCCAAGCCATGACCGGGAACCCCGGCACGAAATGCACCATGCCGCCCCCAGGGCCGTCACACGAGAAGCCGGGGATCTTGTTGTAAGGGTTGGGAATGATGCGCGCGCCCTCAGGAAAAACGCCCATGTTCAGCCGATGCAGATTGTCGGCGCGGTCGGGGTCGAACGCCTCGCCCTGCTCCCGTGCCACATCCTGCATGCGCTCGGTGATTAGGCGCTTGGCCTCGGGGTGCAGGACCAGCGGGCGTTGCAATGCGGCCGCCGCGCACTGGCGCGTGTGGTCGTCGGGAGTGGCACCAATGCCGCCGCAACTGAACACGATGTCCGACGAGGCAAAGGCCCGCTGCAGCGCCGCCGTGATGCGCGGACGGTCGTCGCCTACGTAGTCCGCATAGGACAGCGCAAGCCCGCGTGCCGCAAGCAGTTCGATGACCTTAGCGAGGTGCTTGTCCGCCCGCTTGCCCGAGAGGATTTCATCGCCAACGATGATGAGGCCGAAAGCCGGTGTCATGGGTTGTCCTGCAGCTGAGACGAGGATGGCAAAGAAGGCGCTGGCGTTGCGGGCGCGGCGGTTGCAGGCGTATCGCCCGGCGGGCGTTCGCCTCGCTGCTCGCGCAGCTGTTGCAGCGCGGTCAGACAGAAATGCGTGAACCACAGCGATGAGAAGGCGAACACCAGCGTGTAGATCCAGATGGCGATCGGCACCAGGACGAGGAACGCCGCTGCGAACACCACGCCCGACGCCCAGACAATGCCGGGCGCGGCACCTAGAAATCCGCTCAGCACTCCAATGCTCAGCAGGCTGAGCTGATGGCGCTTGAAAATCTCCTGCCGCTCCGGCTTGCTCGCGTGTTCGGCCAGTGCGTCAAAGGCCATGACCCGGTAGGTGAGCCATCCCCAGATGAGCGGAGGCAGGATCAACACCAGCGGCGGGACCAGCCACAGCGGCATGGACAGCACCAGCGCAATGAGCGCCGCGATGGTCGACCCCAGAGACCACAGCACGCTGGCGAGGAATGAACCGCCCCGCTTGCGCTGCAGTTGGGCAAAACGCCGCTGCGCCACCAGAGTCACGATGGCAGGGGCCATCAACACCGCCACCGCGAGCACGCAGACAATGACGATCAGTGGCGTGGCTCCCATAAGCACCAGCAGCGGCGCCAGCGCCACGGGCAGGTTATCCACGCCAAAGTTGTGCAGCCACCCCCACAGCAGGCCCAGCCAGGTGGAGCTTTCCAGCGCCGTCTGCGTCCAGGTCACGGCAGTTGTCCAGAACAGATAGCCACCGCCCAGCGCCACCACCGTGATCAGCACCAACGGCAGCAGCGACAGCGCAATGACGCGCGGCATCAGGCAATAGCCCACTGCGCGCCAGAAGGAATCGATGAAAAGCCCCATGCGCGCGAGCATAGCGCGATCGGCTCTCTACGCCCGCCCCACCAGCCGCAGCAGGCCGCGCCACTGCTGCGCCCAGAGCCCCCGCCCGTAATCACGCACGCGGCCGTCCGCGTCCGCCTCCACCTGGTCGCGCACGCCCGTGGGCTCGTAGCGATGCTCGAAGTTGGCCGTACCGAACAGCATGTCCCACCACGGCAACAACACGCCGAAGTTGTTGCCGCCCGGCACTGCCGCATGCGGGTGCTGATGGGTTCCTTGCCCAGGTGCAGCTTCAGGGCCCAGGCCCATGGCGTGGTGCATGCGGTGGAAACGCGGGCTGACCCACAGGCGCTCACCCACCTGGCCGAACCACAGGCGCAGGTTGGCGTGGTGCAGGTTCTCGCTGAGCTGCGTGAGGGCCACGATGGCGACAAACTGCCCCGGCGCCACACCAATGCACTGCGCGACGAACACGATGATGGCATCGCGCAGCAGATCGTCCAGCAGATGGTTGCGGTTGTCGCTCCACATCGTCATCTGCCGCTGCGAATGGTGGAGCGCATGCAGCCTCCACCACCATTCAAAGCGGTGCTGGCCGCGGTGGATCCCATAGTCCACGAAGTCGAACACCAGCAGGTACAGCAGCAGGCTCACAACGGGCAAGTCGGAGACACCCGGCCAGAGCGCATCCAGCTGCAGGGTCTTCCAGCCATGGGCGCGCAGGGCGCCAAACAGTGCATTCCACAGAGGCTCCGTGGTGAAGAACAGTGCCAGGCGAAAAAGACCCAGGCGATGGATCAGCGTGTAAAGCATGTCCACGTGCACGGCACCACGGTCGCGCAACGGTTCCACCGGGCGCCAGCGCTCCAAAGGCCCGATCACTGTGACCATCACCCCCAGTTGCAGCAGTCCCACCAGCAGCCATCCGGTGGCGGCATAACCGTCCTCCAGCACATTGGCCTGGCCCAGCATGAAGAGCGCGGGCTGTACCAGCGTCTCGAACAGCCATTGCTGCGCGGTATCGAATAAATAGGTCAGCCCTGACATGAGTCACCGTGGCGTTGCGTGGGTGCGCGGCAGCATAGCCGGGCGTTGTGTCATTTTCTCTGCGCTTGTGCTCCGTACACAGGATGCTCGCGCAGCGTGCGAAAGCACAGGCCCCGCGCCTTCAGGCCTTTGACGAGAGGTTCCAGCACAGCGGGTGCCCATGGATCCTTGCGTGACCAGATGCCCAGATGCGCCAGCAGGATGTCGCCGTCACGAACGGTGCGCAACGCACGCTCCAGCAGGGCCGTATTGCTGTAGTGGTCACTGGGCAGCTCGTCCCCGAGGAACCCCGCAGCACTCCATCCCACATGCGTATAACCGCAGGATTTGGCAGCCTCCAGCAGGCGCTGAGAGGTCTTGCCGCCCGGCGCGCGGAATAGCGGGAGCGGCTCCCGGCCCGTCAGGACACGCAACCGGCTCGCAGCGCCATCGATCTGTGCGCAGTATTGCGCCCCCGTCATCGTCAGGTCCTGACCTGCCTGAGGACCGGCCGATGGTCTGACCTTGAACCGCGGCTGCAGCGGCGTCCCCTGGTCGGCACGCCAGTACACATGGTGCAGCGTGTGCGATGCGAACTCGTGCCCTTCTGCAGCGCGCGCGCGCCACCAGGGCGCCCAGTAGCCATCCAGGCTGCTGCCGCCCGTCTGAGTCGGTTCATCTGCGGCAAAGAAGGTCGCCTTGACCTGCTGGCGCTGAAGCACCTCGGCCACCAGATGCGCAACGCCCATGTGGCCAGTGTCAAAAGTCAGGTACACAGCGCCTTTGCAGTCATTTTGGCCTGTAGCGCTTGCTGGATAAGCGCCAACAGCTATCAAAATTGAAGTGCAACAAATATGCCACCTCCGCCGTGCTCCGGGGGAGCGGCCGCGTGGCTCAGCGCTTGGCATGTCGGAGTGTCCAAACGCCGTGGGGAGACTTGCCCACTTGAACGGCCCGTGCCACCTTGCGCTCCACCGTGTCGATCACGAGCATCTTGCGCGCCCAGCGGGCGCTGACGTAGAGCCAGCGGCCATCCGCCGAGACATCCATGCAGTCCGGCCCGCCGGGCGCCGGATAGCCATCCACCACGCGCAGCGCCTGCATGTCGATCTTGCTGATGGTATTGGCCACTCGGTTGCTCACGAACAAATGGCGGCCGTCGCCCGCAGCGCGAAAGGCATGGGCGCCATCTCCCGTCTTGATGCGTTGCACGCTGCGCGGCTGCTCACCGGCAATATCGAAGACCTCCACGCTATCGCTGCCGGTAAGGCCGACAAAAAGATGCTTGCCGTCCGGGCTGCCGTACACATCCGCCGGCATGGCACCTGTCTTCGTACGCCACTTGATCTTTTGCGTCGATATATCGATGGCCACCAGCTCATCGCTATCCTGCATGGTCGAATACACCGTGCGGCTGCCGGCATCAATCCACAGGTGGCTTGGCGTCTTGCCAGTGGACACGCGCTGCACGAGCGTGAGCTCCTTGCCGTCCCAACGGTAGAAGTCCACATGGTTGAGGCGGTTGGCGGCCGTGACCAGCCATTTCATGTCGGGTGAAAACCGCAAGTGGTAAGGATCCACGATCCCCCGCACCGTACGCTGCACTTGCGCAGTGGCCGGGTCCACGAAGGTCAGGCTATCGCCGAGCGCGTTGGCAACAATCAGCGATTTCTCGTCAGGCGTGAGGTACAGGTGGTGCGGCTCCTTGCCAGTGGCAATACGGCCGATTTCGGTCCAGGTCGCGGGGTCGATGACGCTGATGTCCGCCTGCAGCGAATTGAGAACGAACACCGGTGGCTCACTCGCACCAGCGGATGTTCCCCACACCAGCCAAGCAGCCCACCACGCGCATGCCACGCGCCTCATCATCTGATTGACCACCCTGCTCCCCTTCCTATTGGGCACCCGCCTGCGAACATTCGGACATCACTCACAGAAGTGACTTGCAGACAACGGACGCGATGTGCGCGACGTTGACGCAACCGCCTATTGGATCGCGACGGGCGCAGACCACTTGTCTGTCTTTCGCTACCGCAGCAGGGCGAGCTCCTCTTCGCCGAGCCAACGCCACTCCCCCGGCTGCATATCCGCCGGCAATGCCAAACGGCCGATGTGCGACCGATGCAAGGCTTCCACCCGATTGCCTACCGCGGCAATCATGCGCTTCACTTGGTGGTACTTCCCTTCCGTCAGGGTCAGGTCAAGCACATGCGCGTCGACTAGCGCGCAGGCAGCCGCCCGCACAGGGCGTGGGTCATCATCGAGCACCACACCTGCCAGCAAGCGGTCGACCTGTTCCTTGGTCAACGGATGCTTGACAGTCACACGGTACACCTTTGGCACATGCTTTTTGGGCGAACTCATGCGGTGGATGAATTGCCCATCGTCACTGAGTAACAGCAAACCGGTGGTGTCCTGGTCCAAGCGCCCCACGGCCTGCACACCATCTACAGAACCCTTGCTGGGCCTCTGCCTAAGAGGAGCGGGCAACAACGTGTAGATGCTGGGATAGGCCGATGGCTTCTGCGAACACTCGGTTCCTGCAGGCTTATGGAGCATGACATAGGCCTTGGGTTGGTATGGCCAATCCACTCCTTGAACGCGCAACACCAAACCTTCGACATCAATATCCTGCGTCGCGTCTTGGCTGATCGTGGGCTCTCGGGTGCCTGTCGCATGAATGGCAACTCTGCCCTGCTGAATCAAGCCGGCGCAAATGCGGCGCGTGCCGAATCCTTGCGAATAGAGAATGTCCTGAAGCTGCATGAAATACGACGTTATCGCTACAAAGCAAAACGCCCTCCCACTGTTTTAGTGGGAGGGCGGTTTGGGCTGTAAGAGCCTGACGATGACCTACTTTCACACGGGAACCCGCACTATCATCGGCGCGAAGTCGTTTCACTGTCCTGTTCGGGATGGGAAGGAGTGGGACCAACTTGCTATGGTCATCAGGCATAAAGGGTTGCTGAGCAGTGAGGACTGCACAGCGAATTCATAGAGTCTGTGAATCAGCGTGGATTTGATTGCGTACTTGGCATAACAGTCTTGAGCTGCGATTGGCAGTCAAAGTTATAGGGTCAAGCCGCACGGGCAATTAGTACTGGTTAGCTTAATGCATTGCTGCACTTCCACACCCAGCCTATCAACGTCGTGGTCTACAACGACCCTTCAGGGGGCTCAAGGCCCCGGCAGATCTCATCTTGAAACGAGTTTCCCGCTTAGATGCTTTCAGCGGTTATCTCTTCCACACTTAGCTACTCGGCAATGCCACTGGCGTGACAACCGATACACCAGAGGTGTGTCCACTCCGGTCCTCTCGTACTAGGAGCAGGCTTCCTCAAATCTGCAGCGCCCACGGAAGATAGGGACCAAACTGTCTCACGACGTTTTAAACCCAGCTCACGTACCTCTTTAAATGGCGAACAGCCATACCCTTGGGACCGACTACAGCCCCAGGATGAGATGAGCCGACATCGAGGTGCCAAACACCGCCGTCGATATGAACTCTTGGGCGGTATCAGCCTGTTATCCCCAGAGTACCTTTTATCCGTTGAGCGATGGCCCTTCCATACAGAACCACCGGATCACTATGTCCTGCTTTCGCATCTGCTCGACTTGTCAGTCTCGCAGTTAAGCACGCTTATGCCATTGCACTATCGTCACGATGTCCGACCGTAACTAGCGTACCTTCGAACTCCTCCGTTACGCTTTGGGAGGAGACCGCCCCAGTCAAACTGCCTACCATGCACTGTCCCCGATCCAGCTAATGGACCTAGGTTAGAACCTCAAACGCACCAGGGTGGTATTTCAACGTTGGCTCCATGAGATCTAGCGACCTCACTTCAAAGCCTCCCACCTATCCTACACAGATCCGTTCAAAGTCCAATACAAAGCTACAGTAAAGGTTCATGGGGTCTTTCCGTCTTTCCGCGGGGAGATTGCATCATCACAAACATTTCAACTTCGCTGAGTCTCAGGAGGAGACAGTGTGGCCATCGTTACGCCATTCGTGCAGGTCGGAACTTACCCGACAAGGAATTTCGCTACCTTAGGACCGTTATAGTTACGGCCGCCGTTTACTGGGACTTCAATCAAGAGCTTGCACCCCATCATTTAATCTTCCAGCACCGGGCAGGCGTCACACCCTATACGTCCACTTTCGTGTTTGCAGAGTGCTGTGTTTTTATTAAACAGTCGCAGCCACCGATTTTTTGCAACCGCTTTGGGCTCCCTTTGTACAAGTTCACCTACTTGCGGCATACCTTCTCCCGAAGTTACGGTATCAATTTGCCGAGTTCCTTCTCCTGAGTTCTCTCAAGCGCCTTAGAATACTCATCTCGCGCACCAGTGTCGGTTTGCGGTACGGTCGTCAATAGCTGAAGCTTAGTGGCTTTTCCTGGAAGCAGGGTATCACTCACTTCGTCTGCAAGCAGACTCGTTATCACCCCTCATCTAAGCCCGGCGGATTTGCCTACCAGGCACGACTACAGGCTTGAACCAACA
This sequence comes from Diaphorobacter sp. C33, assembly GCF_030503915.1. NCBI lineage: Bacteria > Pseudomonadati > Pseudomonadota > Betaproteobacteria > Burkholderiales > Comamonadaceae > Diaphorobacter > Diaphorobacter sp. C33. The sequence continues at coordinate 438,509 of NZ_CP129980.1, read as the reverse complement.
TATCCAACAGTTGGCTGAGCTAACCTTCTCCGTCCCCACATCGCACTATTGATCGGTACAGGAATATTGACCTGTTTCCCATCAGCTACGCATCTCTGCCTCGCCTTAGGGGCCGACTCACCCTACGCCGATGAACGTTGCGTAGGAAACCTTGCGCTTACGGCGAGCGGGCTTTTCACCCGCTTTAACGCTACTCATGTCAGCATTCGCACTTCTGATACCTCCAGCATCCGTTACCAGACACCTTCACAGGCTTACAGAACGCTCTCCTACCACGTGCAATAAATTGCACATCCGCAGCTTCGGTAACTGGCTTAGCCCCGTTACATCTTCCGCGCAGGACGACTCGATCAGTGAGCTATTACGCTTTCTTTAAATGATGGCTGCTTCTAAGCCAACATCCTGACTGTTTTAGCCTTCCCACTTCGTTTCCCACTTAGCCAATTTTAGGGACCTTAGCTGGCGGTCTGGGTTGTTTCCCTCTTGAGTCCGGACGTTAGCACCCGGTGCTCTGTCTCCCAAGCTGTACTCTGCAGTATTCGGAGTTTGCCTTGGTTTGGTAAGTCGCCATGACCCCCTAGCCAAAACAGTGCTCTACCCCCGCAGGTAATACTTGAGGCACTACCTAAATAGTTTTCGGAGAGAACCAGCTATTTCCAAGTTTGTTTAGCCTTTCACCCCTATCCACAGCTCATCCGCTAGTTTTGCAACACTAGTCGGTTCGGACCTCCAGTACCTGTTACGGCACCTTCATCCTGGCCATGGATAGATCACTTGGTTTCGGGTCTACACCCAGCGACTGAACGCCCTGTTCGGACTCGATTTCTCTACGCCTCCCCTATTCGGTTAAGCTCGCCACTGAATGTAAGTCGCTGACCCATTATACAAAAGGTACGCCGTCACCCCTAAGGGCTCCGACTTTTTGTAAGCATGCGGTTTCAGGATCTATTTCACTCCCCTCCCGGGGTTCTTTTCGCCTTTCCCTCACGGTACTGGTTCACTATCGGTC
>NZ_CP129980.1:0-432500 GCF_030503915.1 Diaphorobacter sp. C33 | reverse complement strand
CTTGCTTGCTTTCATGTCAAACCCGATTCAAATGCTGAAGAAACTCAAATCGCCTTTACGACCCAGTTGCCATCCACCAGGACAAGCTCCCGATCGCAGTGGAATTCGTCCACTTCGCTGCCGTGCCCCGGCAGCACACACACCACGGTTTCGCCCTGACGACGCAACGTAGCAATGGCAGCACTGAGCGCACCACCATCGCCCCAGGGCGCCCGGATGGCCGCACGCAATGGCGGAGCCGACACCACGCCCACCAGTTGCTTCACGTCCAGGCTAAAGCCTGCGGCTGGCCTGTTACGGCCGAAGACCGCGCCGACCTCGTCATAGCGGCCGCCTCGCACCAGCGCATCACTGGCGCCCTGCGCATAAATCGCAAAACGCGCTCCGCTGTAATAGGCATAACCCCGCAGATCTGCCAGATCAAATGTGACCCGCACACCGTCCATTCGTGCCGCAATCGCCCTCAAATCTGATAGCGCCTCGCGCGCACCAGGAAAGGGCTTCAACAAGTTTTCGGCCTCATTCAGCACTGCTGCATCGCCATACAGCTGCAACAGTGCCAACAACCCTTCCCGCGATGCAGACGGGAAATCGCGTGTCAACGACGCCAGTTCGCTGGCATCTTTGGCAGCAAGCGCACCGTGGACGTGGGCGAGCTGATGCATACCGACAGGAAGTCCTGCAAGCAGACTGCGCACGATGCGGACGTCGGCCAGATCTACGCTCACCTCCTGTGCGTGGGCACTGCGCAAGCACTCCAACGACAGCAACACTGCTTCGATATCCGCCTCGATACCTGGATGTCCATAGATCTCGGCTCCAAACTGCAAGGGCTCCCGGGTGGCGTGCGGACGATCGGGACGCGTGTGCAGTACTGGGCCGCAATAGCATAGACGCGCCACCCCCTGCCGGTTGAGCAGGTGCGCATCAATGCGTGCGACCTGTTGGGTCGTATCGGCCCTCAAGCCGAGAGATCGACCCGAGAGTTGGTCCACCAATTTGAACGTTTGGAGGTCCAGCGCCTCGCCAGTGCCCGTCAACAGTGATTCCAGATGCTCCAGCAAAGGAGGCATCACCAACTCATAACCGTAACTGCGTGCCGTATCGAGCAGTCCGCGGCGAAGTTCTTCAATGTGCCGCGCCTCGGAAGGCAAGACATCGGCAATATGATCCGGCAGGACCCAGGCAGACATGGGATGGGGCAGGCTGTTAAAACGTTGATTCTACCGGCATGGATAAGCCCCACCCCGGGACCGAAAGCGGCCAGGCTACGCGAGCAGCAGAATGGCGCCGCCAGCGATCAGCCCCAGCAGCGCGCAAAAGCGAATCTGGCCGTCACGCAATTGCAAAAGCTGCGTGAACATGCGGCGCCAACCGCCAGGTGACACGAAGGGCAGCAGCCCTTCGATGACCAGCACCCAACCCAACGCGATCCAGAACCCGTTCATGGAGGCCGACCACCGCCATCAGTCGCTCATCAGCGGCGGGGGGTCGCAGATGCGTTACCCGTCCCGCCTCTGAATACCTTGAAAAACTCAGAGTTCGCCGGATCCAGCACCATGACATCGCCCTTGCGGTTGAAGCTTGCCTTGTAAGCTTCGAGACTCCGGTAGAACTGTGCAAATTGAGGATCACGGCCGAATGCCTCCGCATACAGACGCGCAGCTTCCGCATCACCCTCGCCCTTGATCTTCTGGGCGTCGCGGTAGGCATTGGCAATGGTGATCTCGCGCTGCCGGTCTGCGTCTGCGCGAATCTTTTCCCCCTCCGCCGCGCCCGTGGAGCGCAGTTCATTCGCAACGCGCTTGCGTTCCGCTTCCATGCGTCGATAGACGGACTCCGTGATCGCTTCTACGTAGTCGACCCGCGTGATGCGCACGTCCACGACATCGACACCCCAAGGCTTAGAGCCGCGGACAGCTTCCAGCACTTCCCGTTTCACGTCGGACATCAGCGCATCGCGCTTGAGCGACAGCAGCTCCTTGACGGTGCGACGGTTGACCTCTTCCTGAAATGCATTGCGGACCACCCGATTGAGCTGCAGTGCACCTGCGTTCTCGTCCAGTCCCACATTGCGGATGTACTCGGATGGGTCGGTAATGCGCCAGCGCACATACCAATCGATCACCACGCGCTGCTTCTCGGCTGTCAGCATCGACTCGGTGTCTGAACTGTCCAGCGTGAGCAGACGCTTGTCGATGTAGCGAACGTTTTGGAAAGGTGGGGGTAGCTTGAAATTCAAGCCTGGTTCCGTGATGACTTCCTTGATCTGCCCCAACGCGTACACCACGCCAAACTGGCGTTGGTCGACGACGAACACCATCGAGCTGAGCAATGCCAGCAACAGCAGAACTGTCGATGCGATAAATCCGATTCTGTTCACACGGCTCTCCTATCGGGACTCACGTTCGCGCGAACGGTTGGCATCACGCAACCGAGAATCGCCGGGAAATTGAGAGGTCGCGGCAGGAGGGACTGTCGCTGGCGGCGTATCGGTCGCCGCAGCCGCCGATGTCTGCTGTGAAACGCTCTGCATGATCTTGTCCAACGGCAGGTACAGCAAGTTGGATCCTTGCCGCGACTCCACCAGTACCTTGGTCACATTGCCGTAAATCTGCTGCATGCTCTCCAGATACATGCGGTCTCGCGTCACTTGCGGCGCCTTCTGGTATTCAGCAAGGACGGCGCTGAAGCGCTGTGTGTCACCCTGCGCCTGCGCCACGATGCGCGCCTTGTAGGCTGCCGCCTCCTCGATCAAGCGGGACGCCGTACCCGTGGCACGCGGAACCACATCATTGGCATAAGCCTGGGCTTCGTTCTTAGCGCGCTCCCGCTCCTGGCCCGCCTTGAGCACGTCATCAAAAGCCGCCTGTACTTGCTCAGGAGGGCGCACCCCCCCTTGCTGCAGGTTGATGCCAACGACTTCCACGCCGACCTTGTATCGATCCAGAATGGTCTGCATCAGGTTGCGCACGCGCGGAGCAATCTGGTCCCGCTCTTCCGCCAAGGCGGTATCCATGCGCATTTTGCCCACGACTTCGCGCACCGCCGTCTCTGCCGCCTGAACCACGGCTTCGGCCGGGTTGCGGCTCTCGAACAGCCACGCACGCGCGTCATTCAAACGATATTGCACTGCGAACTTGATTTCGACGATGTTCTCGTCTTCGGTCAGCATGGCGGACTCACGCAGTCCCGTGCTCTTGATGACGCTATCCCGCCCCACATCAGCGGACCGGATCTGGGTCACGAACACCAGTTCATGGCGCTGAATGGGGTAAGGCAGACGCCAATTGAAGCCGGCGTTGACCGTGCTCTTGTACTTGCCGAACTGGGTGATCACCGCCTGCTGGCCTTCTTGCACGATGAAAAAGCCAGTGCCCAGCCAGATCAGCACCGCTATGGCGGCGATCAATCCCACGCCAACTCCCGCGTTCTTCATGTCTGGCTGGAAACCACCATTGCCGCCACCAGAAGCGGGACCACGCGACCCGCCGCCGCCAAACAACCCACCCAGCTTGCGGTTCAGATCACGCCACAACTCATCCAGGTCCGGCGGCTGTCCCGAAGGATTCTGGTCACGTCCACGTGGACGCTGTGAGTTATCCGGAGAAGGGCGCTCCGAATCAGGGCGCTGTCCACCCTCGCCCTTATCGTCCCCACGGCCCCAACGAGGATCGTTGAGATTGAACATCCCCCGAATACGCTCAGGCAGCACGGCCCAGCGAGAGGCCCGGTTAAGAAGGTTCATGCGCGAATTCTCGTACTCTCAATAGCAATAGAACACCAGCATTGTGCCCAATCAGTCCCACTCGCCCTTCAATTCAGCCGCCGTCACAGGGGGCATGCCTGACGAAAGTGACTTCTGAACCATGTCTGCCAATAGCTGCCGCAAGTCAGCCACCCCTTCGCCAAGGCCGGCACTGACAAAAATCCGCGGTACAGGCCGCCCATCCAGTTCATAGGTATCTTGCCGCACGTTAGGACGCACTTCGGGCGTGAGGGCATCCAATTTGTTGAATACCAAGAGTTGTGGAATATCTGCGGCGCCAATCTCACCAAGAACCAGTTGCACCTGTGCAATCTGCTCGGGAAAGGCGGGGTTGGCGGCATCGACCACATGCAGGAGCAGATCCGCGTCCACGGCCTCCTGCAACGTGGCCTGAAACGCATCCACAAGCCCGTGCGGCAGATCACGAATGAAGCCCACGGTATCGGACAGGGACACCGAACCCGCGGCTTCGCCCAAATAAAGATGACGCGTGGTGGTGTCCAGCGTGGCGAACAACTGGTCCGCTGCGTAGGCTCGCGCCTTCACCAATGCATTGAACAGCGTGGATTTGCCCGCATTCGTGTAGCCCACCAGCGAGATATTGAATGTATCGCGCCGCTGCCGCTGCCGCCGCTGGGTCGCCCGTTGGCGCTTGACCTTGACCAGGCGCTCCCGCGTGCGCTTGATGGCTTCGCTGATCATGCGACGGTCGAGCTCAATTTGTGTTTCGCCCGGTCCGCCCCGTGTGCCAATCCCCCCGCGTTGACGCTCCAAGTGCGACCAGCGCCGCACAAGTCGAGTGCTCAAGTACTGCAAACGCGCCAACTCCACCTGCAGCTTGCCCTCGTGGCTGCGGGCGCGCTGGGCAAAGATCTCCAGAATGAGCAGCGTGCGATCATTGACGGGCAATTCCAGGCTTCGCTCCAGATTCCGCTGCTGCGCCGGACTCAGCGCCTGGTCGAACAGCACCTCCTTCGCGCCATGCATCTGCGCCAGAGTGCGGATCTCATCGGCTTTGCCGCTACCCACGAACAGCGCCGCATCAGGCGTCTTTCGCTTGCACGTCAGCCGCGCGACAGGATTCAAGCCTGCAGTCTGGGCCAATAAGCCAAGCTCTTCGAGTTCGGCATCGAAATGGGGCAAACCAAAATCCACGCCTACCAATAGAACAGGCGTGGATTTCGTGTCAGGAGAAGAATGGGAACTCAAGGCTGCGTGCCCTGGGATGCGCAATGCTTGCGCCGTGGCGCAGCCTTGAACTGCCGCAGGGGCTTACTGGTTGTCCCCGTCGGCGGCGGGTTCCGCAGTCGAGAAGTTGACGGCACGACCAGGCACGATCGTGGAAATGGCGTGCTTGTACACCATCTGCGTCACGGTATTGCGCAGCAGCACGACGTATTGATCGAAGGATTCGATTTGACCCTGCAGTTTGATGCCGTTCACCAAATAGATTGAAACCGGCACATGCTCCCGACGCAATGCGTTCAGGAAGGGGTCTTGAAGAAGCTGACCTTTATTGCTCACGATATTCTCCGTGTTCAAAAATGTTGTTGTAAACCAGCACCTTACCACAGCCAGACGGCCATACGCCGTCCAGGGGCTCAGGAGTTCTGCTTGTCCGTATAAGGATTGCTGGAGGTTTTCATTTCGATACGCAGCGGCGTACCGACGAGGTCAAATTCTTTGCGAAAACGCGCCTCAAGAAAGCGCTTGTAGGCGTCCGTGACATGCTCCAGCGAATTCCCATGGATCACGATCACCGGCGGATTCATGCCGCCCTGGTGCGCATAGCGCATCTTGGGCCGGAACATACCCGAGCGCTTAGGGCTTTGGAACTGCACCGCCTCCTGCAGCAGGCGCGTCAACACCGGCGTAGGCATCTTGCGGTTGGCAGATTTGTACGCCTGGATGATGGATGACCACAGCGGCCCGATGCCCTGCCGCTTCTTCGCAGAGATGAAGTGCAACGGCGCGAACTTTAGAAACGACAGACGCGTTTCGATGGAACGCTCCAGCTGCTGCCGGCCATAGTCGTCCACCGCATCCCATTTGTTCACTGCGATCACCACGGCGCGACCACTCTCCAGGATGTAGCCGGCAATATGTGCGTCCTGGTCCGTCACTCCTTGCGTGGCGTCCAGCAGCAGCAGCACGACATTGGCTGACTCGATGGCCTGCAGGGTCTTCACGACCGAGAATTTCTCGATCGCTTCAAACACCTTGCCTTTGCGTCGCAGGCCCGCCGTGTCGATCAACTCGAACTTCTGCCCGTTGCGCTCGAAAGGCACCGATATGGCATCGCGCGTGGTGCCGGGCATGTCGAAAGCCACCAGACGCTCTTCGCCCAGCCAGGTATTGATCAGTGTGGACTTGCCCACGTTGGGGCGCCCTGCCACTGCAAGACGGATGACATTCTTCTCGGCCCCCGCATCCTCCTCCTCAATCTCGGGCAACGCGAGCGGTTTCAGCGCGAGATCCACCAGGCTGCGCACACCCTGGCCGTGCGCCGCCGATACGGGGTGCACCTCTCCCAGGCCCAACTCATAGAACTCGGCCAGATGCATGCTGTCCTGCATGCCTTCGGCCTTGTTGCCGGCCAACACGCAGGGTTTGCCCAGGCGGCGAAGGTAGTTGGCAATGTCGTGGTCCTGGGCGGACAGTCCGCCGCGTACGTCCACGACAAAAACCACGACATCGGCCTCCGCCACGGCCTGCTGGGTCTGCCTGGCCATCTCGCGGTAGATGCCGCTGGAGGCATCGGGCTCGAACCCCCCGGTGTCGATGACGATGTACTCGTGCTTGCCCTGTCTCCCATTGCCATAGTGGCGATCACGTGTGAGGCCGGCAAAGTCGGCCACAATCGCATCGCGCGACTTGGTCAACCGGTTGAACAAGGTGGACTTGCCCACATTGGGCCGCCCCACCAAAGCGATGACAGGCTTCATCCTGTGTCCTATATCCCTATCAGTCCGGACGGAAGCCGTAGACGCCGCCCTTGCGCGTCACCACCACCAAGGTGTCGCCCGCCACCGCCGGGGCCGCCGCAATGGCCGAGCCATCGGTCGTCAGGCGGTTGAGCGGTGCGGCGTCCTCACGGGACAGCAGGTGCACCAGCCCTGTATCGTCACCCACTACGACCGAACGCCCCAGCACCAAGGGCGCTGTGAGCTTGCGGAACTGCAACCTGTCCGATGTCCAGGCACGGGACCCATCGGTGCGCCGCCATGCAATCACTGTTCCGTTGCTTTCCGTGCCGAACAACATGGTGTCATCCCCGTGGATGCCCACGCCGCCGCTGGCGGGCTGCGTCCACGAGACCGCCCCCCGGGATGCATCGATACAGCCCACCGAAGCCTGGAAAGCCCGCGCGCACAGACTGTCGCCCACACGGCTCGTACGGCCAACGATCTCCACCAGCCGCTCGACGTCATTGGTGCCACGCGGGCTGGCCAAGGGCGCCTCCCAGCGCACCACGCCGTTGTCGGGATTGAAGCCGACCAGACGGCCGGACAGCCCCGCAACCAGGGTGTCACCCACGGCCATCAGCACACCGCCCTGGCGCAGGACCAGGGGCTCACCCGGCCGCTGCTGGCTCCAGAGCCGGTAGCCAGTCGCCGCGTCGAAGGCGGAAATGGAGCGATCCGCCGCCAGCACGAAGATGCGCTTGCCCGCGACCAACGGCGCCGTATAAGCCTGGGCGGGCAACGGCTTGCGCCAGATCTCCCGACCGCCGTCCAGTGCGATAACTTGGTTGCCCTTCGACACCACCGCCGTCCAGCGCCCATCACTTCCCACGCCCGAGGCAAGCGGCTGGTTGAGGCGCGTGCGCCATACGTCGCCCCCCGTGCGTGCATCGATGGCCGCCACATCGCCATTGGCAGAGGCCACCGTCACCACGCTGCCCTCCACGTGCATGTCGAGTTCAAGGCCTTCCTGTGCCCCAATCTGGGACACCCACGCCTGACGCACTCCCAGCACAGGGACGTTGGGGCCGAGCTCCGCCGGCTTCGGCTTCGGCGTGCCGCCCCACAACGAGCACCCTCCCATCACCAGCAGGCTCACCAGCAAAGAGGCGCCGGTCAGCGCCCTCATGGCATGACTACGTGCCTGGCTCATTGCACGCCCCCCGACGTAGCGGAGGCTACCGTCTCCACCTGTGCACCCAAAGCGTTGAGCTTGGCTTCCACCAGGCGGCGGTATTCCACACGCTCGTCAAAAGCCTGGTAGGCGCGGCGGTACTCGGCAATGGCTTCCTGCTTCTTGTCCTGCAACGCGAACACATCACCCTTGCGATCCGCGACCGTAGCGGCAAACTCTGCGGGGAATTTCCCCGACAGCTGCGCCGAGGCCTCGTCGTAGGCCTTTTGCTCGATCAGGACGCTGGCCAGGCGCAGCCGGGCCAAAGCCTGGTAACCCTCATCAGACGCTTTCTCGGCCACCCAAGCCAACGTACTTTTGGCGGCGTCCCACTTGCCAGCGTCGGCCAGCGCTTTGGCGGCCAGAAGGCCAGCCTGCCCCGCCTGCACGGTGCCGCCGTAACTCGACTTCAGGTCGCCCACGGCTTGCTCCACGCGCGCAAGGTCACCCGCCTGCACGGCCATTTCCACGGCCTCGGCCAGTGCCGTCGCCTGCTGGGCCTGGCTGCCCTGCCACAGCCGGTAGCCGTTCCAGGCGGCAAGCCCCCCCATGATGACAATCAACACCCAGGTGATGGGCGTGCCCCACGTGTTCCAGAAGTGCTTGATCTGCTCAAGCTGTTCTTGTTCTTGAAGGTCGAAGTTGTTGGCCATGTTGTGGTTCCGTTCAGCGCGAGGATTGTAGGGTGGCCGCCCATTCGGCCAGCGCCGCCAGCGGGCGCTCCGCCTGCTCGCCGCTATCCCGCAGCGGCTTGACGGTCACGGCCCCGCGGGCCAGTTCGTCGGCGCCGAAGACCAGTGCATAGCGTGCGCCGCTGGCGTCCGCCTTCTTGAACTGGGATTTCATGCTGCCCATGCCCTCGCCTGCGGCGGTGGGGCTGTGCATCTGCACCGACACCCCCTGCGCACGCAGCCGCTGCAAGGTAGCCATGACCACCGGCAGGGCAGACGCGTCGGGCACTACGGCATAGGCATCGGCAGCTGGTCGGGCCACTTGCGTCTCCTGCTCCTTGAGCAACTCCAGCACGCGCTCCACCCCCAGCGCCCAGCCCACGGCCGGAGCGGACTTGCCGCCGATCTGCTCGATCAGGTAGTCGTAACGGCCCCCACCGCAGATCGTGCCCTGCGAGCCCAGTTGGTCCGTCACGAACTCGAACACCGTGAGGTTGTAATAGTCCATCCCGCGAACCAGGCGGGGATTGAGGCTCCAGGCCACGCCGTTGGCATCCAGGATCGCCTTGACGGTCTCGAAATGCTGCAGCGACGCCTCGCCTAGAAAGTCGATGAGCCGCGGGGCGCCTTCCACCAGCGCCTGCATCGCGGGGTTCTTGGTGTCGAGAATGCGCAGCGGATTGCTGTGCAGGCGGCGGCGCGCATCCTCGTCGAGCACATCCATGTGCTGCTCGAGGTATGCGATCAGCGCCGCGCGGTGGGCGCGGCGCTCGTCGGGCTGCCCCAGGCTGTTCAATTCCAGCCGCACGTTCTCCAGCCCCAGTTCCGCCCACAGCGCATGCGCCAGCAGAATGATTTCGGCATCGGCTTCCGCGCCGGGAAAGCCCAGCGCCTCGGCACCGATCTGGTGGAACTGGCGGTAGCGGCCGCGCTGTGGCCGTTCATGCCGGAACATGGGCCCCATGTAGTACAGGCGCTTGCCGCCGTCGTAGAGCATGGAATGCTCTACCACCGCACGCACCACCCCCGCCGTTGCCTCGGGGCGCAGCGTCAGCTGTTCACCGTTGAGCCGGTCCTCGAAGGAGTACATCTCCTTCTCGACGATGTCGGTGACTTCGCCCAGGCCGCGCACGAACAGCGGCGTAGGCTCGACGATGGGCGTGCGGATGTTGCGATAAGCGTAGCGCGCCATGAGGGTGCGCACCTTGTCCTCCAGCCATTCCCAGCGCGCCGAATCGGGCGGAAGAATGTCGTTCATGCCCTTGATGGCAACCAGCTTCTGCATCTTGTTCTGTTGTTTGTGATTTTGAATCAAATCAGCCTCTAGCGCTTATCCATCAAGCGCTAGAGGCTATAATATTTATAGCAAACTTGCGCACACTTCACTGTGCGCCTGCGCCGTTGCCGAAACGCCGGGCAATGTAGCCTTCAACGATATCCTGGAACTCTCGCGCGATGCCCTCGCCCCGCAGGGTCATGGCCTTTTCGCCGTCGATGAACACCGGGGCGGCGGGCGCCTCGCCCGTGCCGGGAAGGCTGATGCCGATGTCGGCATGTTTGCTCTCGCCCGGGCCGTTGACGATGCAGCCCATCACGGCCACCTTGAGTTTTTCCACGCCGGGATAGCGCAGCCGCCATACGGGCATCTGCGCACGCAGGTAATCGTCGATCTGCTTGGCCAGCTCCTGGAATGTGGTGCTGGTGGTACGGCCGCAGCCCGGGCAAGCAGTCACGCTGGGCACGAACGCACGCAGTCCCAGCGATTGCAGGATCTCGGAGGCCACCACCACCTCTTGGGTGCGCGCCTCGCCGGGCTGCGGAGTCAGCGACACACGGATAGTGTCGCCAATGCCTTCCTGCAGCAGGATCGAAAGCGCGGTGGTCGACGCCACGATACCCTTGGTACCCATGCCCGCCTCGGTCAGACCCAGGTGCAGCGCATAGTCGCAGCGGCGCGCGAGTTCGCGGTACACCGAGATCAGGTCTTGCACTCCGCTGACCTTGCACGAAAGGATGATCTGGTCGCCGCTCAGGCCCATTTCCTCGGCGCGTTTCGCCGATTCGATGGCGGAGGTGATCAGCGCCTCGTACATGACCTGGCGCGCATCCCACGGCTGGGCGCGGCGGCTGTTCGCATCCATCAGCTCGGCCAGCAACTCCTGGTCCAGGCTGCCCCAGTTCACGCCAATGCGCACGGCCTTGTCCCAGCGCACCGCGGCCTCGATCATCTGGCCGAACTGCTTGTCCTTCTTGTCGCCCTTGCCCACGTTGCCCGGGTTGATGCGGTACTTGGACAATGCCTGTGCGCAGTCGGGAAATTCCGTCAGCAGGCGGTGGCCGTTGTAGTGAAAGTCGCCCACCAGCGGCACCGTCTCGCCCATGCGGTCCAGCTGCTCACGGATGTAGGGCACGGCCGCTGCGGCCTCCGGCGTGTTCACCGTGATGCGAACGAACTCGGAGCCCGCTTGCGCCAGTTCCTTGATCTGGATGGCCGTGCCGATCGCATCCACCGTGTCGGTGTTGGTCATGGACTGCACCCTAACCGGTGCGCCGCCACCCACCGTGACCACCCGGCTGCCCCAGACGATGCGTGCCTGCCGCGAGCGGCGTGCCTGGGGCTGTGCCATAGCGATCGGTGCGGCTGTGCCGGAGATATTCATTTACTTCACCTCGAAACGCGCAACGTTCTCGCGCGCAATCGCATTCAAATCCATGGGCTGGCCGCGCACAACCACCTCCGTGGCATCCGCCTTGCCAATGACGACCGACCAGGGAGGGCTGCCCGCCGCGGAAACACTCTCGCCCGCAGCCAGGATCTTCTGCAGCACGACGCCGCCCGCGGCGTTGCGCACCTGGATCCAGGATTCTCCCCGGGCGCGAATGACCAGCACGCCCGAAGCCTCGGTGCCCTTGGCGTCAACTCCGGCCTCGTTGGACACGCCGTGGGATGGGGCCGGCTCCACCGCCGCAGCGGGGGCCGATGCGGCGAGGGCCGCTGAGGCCACCGCAGCAGAAGATGGCTCTGCCCGCACAGTGGCCTGTCCCCCTGAGGCAACGGACTCTTGTGTTGGGGGCACCGCAGCAGTCACCGGGTCCAGTTGCGTGGCTTCGGGCGCGCGCTGTGGCGGTGTTACCGCCTCCGGACTGCTGGCGACCGGCAAACTGTCGTTGCCCTTCGGGAGAAAGGCGATGGCCACCGCGGCGGCCAACAGCGCGGCAACCGTCACGCCCATCATGCGCGACTTGGGTCGCTCCAGCGTTCCCCCCTTGATGAACCGGTGACCAGGGTCTTTGAACGACGCGTTGAGTCCCTTGTCCACCACAAGCTGCACGGGGCCGCTCTGGGGCAGCAATGCGAGCACCGGCGCAGCATCGGCCTTCAAGGTCCGGCAGACGCCCGACGCCAACGCCCGCATGAAGACGGCGTCGGGAAATGCGTCGTATTGGTCCGCTTCCAGCGCATGCAGTTTGTTCGCGGGCACCTTCAGCGTTCCGGCCAGCACATCAACATGGACCCCTGCGGATTCGCGCAGTTGCCTCAGCAACTGCCCCGCGGTAACGCCGCCCGCCGGTTCAGTGCCGTGATCCTGCATCCGATGATCACCCCCCCCAGCGGCGCCCATGGGCTCACTCATCGAAGGCCCCTCGTTCGAATGCCAGGGTTTCTTTCGCGTTGGGGAAGCGCTTGCGCAACTGATCACCCAACTGGCGCATGGCCACGAACTCCTTGAGCACGCGCTCGATCTTCACACCCAACCACAGAGACTCGGCATTGGCATACTCGCCATTGTTCACGCGACGGACATAAAACTGCGCCCGCTTGGCCTCGCCCCGCGCAAACAGCACGGCCGCCAAGTGGTACCCCACCGCCGGGTTGCCCGCATCAATCTCATAGGCCTGCTTCAGCGCTTGTTCGGCCTCTGCAAGACGCCCCGCCCGCTGGTAGCACAGGCCCTGGGACATCAGCGTCTTGCTGCGTGCCTTGTAACTCGGCACGGCAAGCGCCCGCTCGAACATCTGATTGGCGACGTCGTACTGCTGGCGCTGGCACTGCAGCCAGCCATAGTTGTGCATGATGTCTGGATCGGAAGGCTTCATGCCTTGGGCGCGCTTGAGGCTGTCTTCCGCGAGCGCCAGGTCGCCCATGTTCATGTATATCAAGCCGCGAAGGTGGTAGGCGTCGGCATACGTGGGATCGGTCGTGATCGCCTGCCGCACCTCCTCCATGGCCACGGTGGTCTGCCCCATTTGCAGATAGTTCGCAGCCAGCTCCAGCCGGATACGCGCACGGCGGCGCACGTCGGCTTCGCCGCCGCCGGATGCGGATTCCGCCACAGCACCATTGGCATCGGAGGCCCCTTGGTGGGCACAACCGGCAAGGCCCGAGACGACAACGGCAATGCCGATCGCCGCCATCGCCTGCCACCCGCCATGATTGATCCGCCACTTCGCCATGAAAGCCTCCCGTAATTGTTGCGCCACGCCGTCAGATGACCGGCTTGATCTCGATGGTCCTGAGCTTGGCCATGCGTTCATTGACCCGTGTTCGGTCCTTCACATCGCCAGCCAGTTGTCCGCATGCCGCATCAATATCGTCACCGCGCGTCTTGCGAACGGTCGTGACGATACCCGCGTCACTCAACAATTGTGCGAAAGCCGTCACAGCCGCCGGGGGAGATCGGCGCAGACCGGAAGCCGGGAACGGGTTGAAGGGGATGAGATTGAACTTGCACGACACCCCGCCGTCGGCCGCCTTGCGGCCCACCAGGTCAATCAACTGTCGCGCATGCTCTGGCTGATCGTTCACGCCTTCCAGCATGCAGTATTCAAAAGTGATGAAGTCCCGCGGCGCGTGGTCCAAATAACGCCGACACGCCGCCAGGAGTTCATGCAGCGGGTACTTGCGGTTCAGGGGAACGAGGTTGTCGCGCAACACGTCATTGGGAGCATGCAGCGAAACAGCGAGCGCCACAGGACAATCCTGCGCCAGGCGGTCCATCATGGGCACGACGCCTGAGGTAGACACGGTTACGCGACGCCGCGACAAGCCGTAACCATGGTCATCGAGCATGACACGCAGCGCAGGCACCAGTGCAGCATAGTTCTGCAGCGGCTCGCCCATTCCCATCATCACCACGTTGGAAATCACGCGTTCACCATCGCCGCAGCGCTGCCGTAGTGCGTGCTCGGCATACCAGAGCTGGGCCAGGATTTCACCAGTAGTGAGATTGCGGCTGAACCCCTGGTGACCGGTGGAGCAAAAACGGCAGCCTACGGCGCATCCAGCCTGCGAGGAGATGCACAAGGTGCCGCGATCGTCCTCAGGAATAAAGACTGTCTCCACGGCGTTGCCGTCGCCCACGTCGAACAGCCACTTCACCGTGCCGTCCGCAGAGACATGTTCGCTGATGGCTTGCAGCCCTGCCACATGGGCGCAGCCCCTGAGCTTCTCGCGCAACGATTTCGCCAGGTCGCTCATCTGGTCAAAATCGCTGGCACCGCGCTGGTGGATCCAGCGAAACAGTTGCGTGGCCCGAAAACGTTTTTCTCCCAGCCGCTCGCAAAAAGCAGCCAGGCCGTCCAGGTCAAAATCCAGAAGGTTCGTGGTCATAACGTTCACGGATGTCCACGCCCACATAGCGCATCCGCGCGGGGGCGGCCAAACCAGGACCGCCCGGCACGCGGAGCCACTGCATTAGCGCGAGTAGATGTTCAGGCCGGGGAAGAAGAAGGCCACTTCCACCTGTGCGGTTTCAGCAGCGTCGGAGCCGTGCACCGCATTGGCGTCGATGCTGTCCGCGAAGTCGGCGCGGATCGTGCCGGGCGCCGCCTTCTTGGGGTCGGTCGCGCCCATGAGTTCGCGGTTCTTCAGGACGGCGTTCTCACCCTCCAGGGCCTGCACCATCACGGGGCCGGAAATCATGAAGTCCACCAGATCCTTGAAGAAGGGGCGCTCCTTGTGCACTGCGTAGAACTGCTCGGCTTCGGCGCGCGACAGGTGGATCATGCGCGCAGCGGCAATCTTCAGGCCCGCGGCTTCAAAGCGCGCATAGATCTGGCCGATCACGTTCTTGGCAACTGCGTCCGGCTTGATGATGGAAAGGGTGCGTTCGATAGCCATGTTGATTTTCCTAGTGAGGTGTTGCGGTATTTTTGCCCTGAAGGCAAACCGTCAATTTTAGCTTTACGCCAATCCCCTAACGGCCGCCGCGGCGCGGCCCGTTGTTGCGTTGCTGTTGGCGATGGCGCGAGAAACTGTCAGCCCCGATATAGCCGAGCGACGTCTTCATCGGGTCCGGCTGGGCATTCGGTGAGGGCGATCGCCCCGCGCGCCCCCCTGTCTTGTCACGCCCACTGCCAGATGCCTTGCCGGGCCCTGCGGATCGACGATCGCCTTTGCGGCCGCCCCTACCCTGGCCACTAGTAGGGCGCGCACCACCACCATCCAGCGTTGCACCTGCCGCCTGCATCAGGGCACGAATGTCGCGCTCATCAAGCTCCAGCCACGCCCCGCGCTTGAGCCCGCGCGGCAGCATCATGGCCCCATAGCGAATCCGAATCAGCCGGCTCACCGCATGCCCTACCGCCTCGAACATACGGCGGACCTCGCGGTTACGGCCTTCAGAGATGGTGACACGGTACCAACAGTTGGCGCCCTCGCCGCCGCCGTCTTCCACGGAGCCAAAGGAAGCCATGCCATCCTCCAGCGGCACGCCTTCCAGCAAGCGCTGCTTTTCCTCGGTGCTCAACGCACCCAACACGCGGACCGCATATTCACGCTCCAGCCCGAAGCGGGGGTGCATCAACTTGTTCGCAAGCTCACCCGAACTGGTGAATAGCAACAAACCTTCGGTATTCAGGTCCAGACGCCCGACGGATTGCCATTTGCCCTGCTGCAGCCGGGGCAGTTTGCGAAACACGGTGGGGCGGTTTTGCGGATCGTCATGCGTAACCACTTCGCCCACCGGCTTGTGGTATGCAATCACGCGTACCGGCGGTGGCGCAATACGGAAGCGGATGGGTTTGCCGTTGACCTTTATCTGGTCCCCAAACTGCACGCGCTGTCCGATATGGGCCGGCTCGTTGTTGACGGAAATACGACCTTCCAGGATGAGCTGCTCCATTTCCAGCCGAGACCCCATGCCCGCCTGGGCAAGCACCTTGTGAAGTTTGGGGGTTTCTGGCTGGGGAAGCAGCACCCGTTTGGCGGGGGCGAGCTCGGCGTTGGCTTCATCCTCGTCGAACTGACCCGACACCACATCGGCAAACTGATAGCCATCGCCCTTCGGCGCGCGCTTGGCAGCATGGCCGCTGGACTGTCGTGGCACCTCAACAGCAGCGCCTTGCTCATGCACTTCCTGCATTTTCACGTCCGATTGGGCACCGTCAGCACTGAGTTGCGGCACTGCCGCATCCTCCTGAAGCGCGCCTTCCGCAGACTTGCGCTTGCGGGGCCTGCGCGGCGCAGCAGCCTCCGATGCGGGCGAAGGCGAGCGCCCCCCCATGGAGTCCGGATCCTTGTGAGATTCATCATTCATATGTCAATGTCCCGTGGCCCCTCTTCGGCACCACTGTGTGTCGCGCCCACTACCAGATCAGGGGCATCTTCAATATCTACTTCGTCTACGGCCGGCACCTGCACGCCGTCCTCAGGTACCCCTGCAGTGTCTTCGCTCTGCGGTGCCCCCTGAATGGAGCCCAGCGCTTCAAACATGCTGACCTGCACGCCGGGGTCTTCGAGCGTAGGCAGTTGATCCAGTGATTGCAGTCCTAAATCATCCAGGAACTGCCGTGTGGTAGCAAACAACGCAGGCCGGCCCACTGTCTCGCGGTGGCCAATGACCTCCACCCAGCCGCGGTCCTCCAGTTGTTTGATGATGAGGCTGTTGACGGTCACCCCACGGATGTCTTCGATGTCCCCGCGGGTCACGGGCTGCCGGTAAGCAATGATGGCCAGCGTCTCCAGCGTCGCTCGCGTATAGCGGGGCGGTTTTTCAGGATGCAGCCGGTCCAGAAATTCGCGCATCTCGGGCCGGCTCTGGAAACGCCAACCTGTGGCCACTTGTACCAACTCCACCCCTCGCAAGGCCCAGTCCTGCTGCAGTTCCAGCAGCAGCATCTTTACTGTATCGGAACCCAGCGCGTCATCGAACAATGTCCGCAAGTCACGGATCGATACAGGCTGCGGGGCACAGATCAACGCGGTTTCAAGAACCCGTTTGGCGTCCACCGAATTCATGGTCCAACAGTCCCTGGAAAGGCAGCCTCGCATCAAACGGGAGGCTGCGCCTTGGGTTGGAGATATTGCGGCGCAGAAAGCAGAGCGTGGCAATGCGCCTTCACGGGGCCGGTAGCTCGTGCTGACCGGCGGTTCACGGCAGAACAGCCGTCAGGGGCGATTGTAGCGCAGCCCCCAAAAATCCAGCGCCTGCGCCATGTCTTCCGGCAGCGGCGCGTGGAACTCCAGGGGAGCGCCAGTGACCGGGTGTACAAACGCCAGCCGGAATGCATGCAGCGCCTGTCGATGCATGGGCCCGGCCATCGCGCCGCCGTACAGTGCATCTGCCACCAAGGGATGACGTATGGATGCCATATGCACGCGGATCTGGTGCGTTCGCCCCGTGTGCAGCGTGCAACGCACGAGGCACACCTCCTCGTTGGCATCTATCAGGTCGAAATCGGTGCGGGCTTCCTTGCCTGGATGCTGTGCTAGATCGACCACCGCCATCCGCAGGCGATTGCGCGGGTCACGACCGATCGGGGCATGCACCGATCGATGTGCGGCCCCCGTCCAGCCGCCCCACCCCAGCGCCACATACTGGCGGCTGACCTCGCGCGCAGCGATCATGCGGACGAGTGCATCCATGGCCGACCGGCTGCGCGCAACGACCATGAGGCCACTGGTGTCCTTGTCCAGTCGATGGACGATGCCCGCACGCGGCACCTGCATCGCCTGCGCATCCCGGCCAAGCAAGGCGTTCAGCAACGTGCCGCTCCAATTGCCGGGCGCGGGATGCACCACCAGCCCCGCAGGCTTGTGAATCACGAGGATGTGCTCATCCTCATACACCACATCCAATGGCCATTGCTCGGGCCGAAAAGCCTGGCTCTGCTGCGTAGGGCGCATCTCGACCGCAATGCGGTCCCCGGCCTTGACCCTGGACGCCGGCTTCTGTACCTCCCGCCCATTCAGGCGTACGCAGCCCTGGAGCAGCAACTGCTGCAGATAACTGCGGGAAAACTCTGGGACCAGTTCCGCGAGTGCCTTGTCCAGCCGCTGAGCATGCTGCTCGGCGCCCACGACGACCTCCCGCAGTTCCGCCTCAAACTCGTCCGCCTGACTCCCACCTGTCTCTGCCGGATCAGCATCCTCCAGCCAGGACGCCTCTCCCATGGAAGCCGGCGCGCTCAACGGGAGGGGAGGTAGCGGGCGGGGTCCACGGGCTTGCCCTGGCGCCGGATTTCGAAATGCAGTTTCACACGATCCGCGTCGGTGCTTCCCATCTCGGCAATCTTCTGGCCGCGGCGCACGTTCTGGTCTTCCTTCACCAGCAGCGTCTGGTTGTGCGCATAGGCCGTGAGATAGGTGTTGTTGTGTTTCAAGATCACCAGGTTGCCATAGCCGCGAAGCCCAGCCCCGGCGTACACCACACGCCCATCGGCAGCGGCGAGCACCGGATCGCCTGCCTTACCGCCGATGTCGTAGCCTTTGTTACGCACCTCGTCGAATCCCGCCAACAGGCTGCCCGACGAGGGCCAGATAAAGTTGACGTCATCCGTTGCAGCGGCAGCGGCGGGCGCGGAGGCCACCGCTGGCGCGCTGGGTGCCGCTGCCGGCGCCACCGCGGCCGGTGTAGACGCCGCCGACGCCGACGGCTTGGGTGCGCTCGCAGCCGATGCTGCAGCCAAGGGCGAAGACGTGACGGGGCGGGTGACCACACCGGTGTCAGATGCCACCGCAGTCGCCGCAGCCGCAGCAGGGGACACCACACGCAGCACCTGGCCCACCTCGATAAGGTTGGCGTTTTCCAGGTTGTTCCAGCGCGCGATGTCTTTCCAACTTTGCCCGTTTTCCAGGCCAATGCGAATCAGCGTGTCGCCTGGCTTCACGGTGTAGTAGCCAGGCTTGCCCGCGTTTTCAGCACCAGGCAAGGGCTTGACCTCAGGCACGGCCCCCGCGGGCCCCGTCGTGCCGCTGCTCGCGGCAAAGGTGCCGCGATCTTCCACGGGAGCCCTGTTGATCGGGGTGCTGCACCCCGCCAGCAAACCGCCAGCCAGCACGGCAACTCCCCAAACCACAAGACTACGCGATACCAACATAAGCAAATCCTTCAGGCGATCCCCGATTTTAGGGGGACGAAATGCACGGCTTCCAGAATGCCCTGCTTCAAGCCTTGCGCAGTTTTATCAACGACCAGCAGCATCTGTTGGCCGTCGGCGCCCGCCAGTGGGGCGACCAGCCGGCCACCCACGGCAAGTTGCTCGCACCACGCGGCGGGAAGGCTATCTCCCCCCGCCGCGGCAATGATGCCCGCATAGGGCGCGCCGCTGGGGTAACCCAGCATTCCATCGCCCAGGATCAGGTGCACATTTGCCAGGCGTAGCGGGCGCAAGTGGTCTCGCGCCTTTTCATGCAACGCGCGCAAGCGTTCAACGGTATACACCTCGCGCGAGACACGCGACAGCACCGCTGCCTGATAGCCGCAGCCCGTGCCGATCTCCAGCACCCGGCCCATTCCATTTCCGCGCGCGCACTCGGCCCCCAGCAACAATTCGATCATGCGTGCTACCACGCTGGGTTTGGAAATGGTCTGACCCAGTCCGATGGGCAGACTGGTGTCCTCATAGGCTTGGTTGGCCAAGGCGGTGTCGACAAAACGATGCCGCTCAATCATTCCCATGGCCTGAAGAACCGCCCCCGCCGAGATGCCCGAGGCTGCGAGTCGCTGCACCATGCGTCCGCGCACGGTAGCGGAGTCCAGCCCCACGCCGTGCGGCGTGGGCGGCTGCACCTCGCGGCGCGCGCCTACCGGTGGCGCCGCGGTGGGTGCACCGGGTTGGCGCCAGTCGATCCGCGCAGGAAAACCTGGACGCCGCTGCATCAAGCCACCTCGCCGGACGCCTGCGCTGGTACGAGACGGGCCAGGGTCTGCGCCCAATACCCCAGTCCGTCGTAATCGGTCAGGTCCACCTTCAATGGCGTGACGGATACATGGCCGTGGGCCGTGGCATGAAAATCGGTGCCCTCCGCCGCGTCCTTGGCGGCGCCAGCGCCACCGATCCAGTACATCAGCTCCCCACGCGGGCTCTGCTGCTCAATGACACGCTCTGCCGCATGGCGCCGGCCCAGGCGGCACATGCGCAAGGGCCGCAATGCGTCATACGGCATATTGGGAATGTTGACGTTCAACAGCCAGGGGGCTTCGCCGACCAGGTTTTGGCGATCCATCTGCTGAACGATCTCGCGCGCCTTGCGCGCAGCCGACTCGATCTCGCCCCACCCCTTGTCCACCTGCGAAAAGGCGATGGACGGGATTCCGAAAAGATAGCCTTCCATCGCAGCACCCACCGTGCCGGAATAAATTGTGTCGTCGCCCATGTTGGCGCCGTTGTTGATGCCGGAGACCACCAGATCGGGCCGGTAACCCAGCAGGCCCGTCAGCGCAATGTGCACACAATCGGCGGGCGTGCCATTGACATAGCGAAAGCCGTTGTGCGCGGTTTGCACATACAACGGCGAATGCAGCGTCAGGGCGTTCGACTTCGCGCTATTGTTGTGTTCGGGAGCCACCACTTCCACATCAGCAATGGTCTTAAGGGCGTCATGCAGCGCCACGATGCCAGGCGCCTGGTAGCCGTCGTCGTTGGAGATGAGGATTTTCATGGTCTGGAAGGCGGAACGGCTGGCATTGTAGGAGCGCGCACACACGCTGTCGCTGGTCACGCAAGGGACAACCCAGCCTCAGAGACGGCCCCTATGATGCCCGCCCAACAGATTCGTAGCGACCAAGGAGACATTCATGCACGCCTGGCTCTGCACCAACCCCATCGGCGTCGAGGCCCTGGCCTGGACAGAACTGCCCGACCCGGCTCCCAAGGCGGGCGAGGTCCTCGTCGAGATCCGCGCGGCAAGCCTGAATTTTCCCGACCTGCTAATAGTGCAGAACAAGTACCAGATCAAACCACCCCTGCCTTTCGTGCCCGGCTCGGAGTTCGCGGGCGTCGTGCAGGCCGTGGGCGACGGCGTCACCCATCTGCAGGTGGGTCAAAACGTGGCCTGCCTTAGCGGCACGGGCGGTTTCGCCACGCACACCATCGCCCCGGCCGCACGCTGTATACCCCTGCCGGACGGCTTTGGCCATGTGGATGCGGCGGCATTCATCATGACCTATGCAACCTCCTACCACGCCCTGCTGGACCGGGGCCAGCTCCAGGCAGGCGAAACCGTGCTGGTGCTGGGCGCGGCTGGCGGCGTGGGCACCGCCGCGATTCAGATCGCCAAGGCCAAGGGAGCGCGCGTGATCGCCGCCGCCTCCACGGACGAAAAATGCGACGTGTGCCTGAAGCTGGGCGCCGATGCCGTGATCAATTACAGCGTGGAGGACCTGCGCGACGCCGCCAAGTCACTGACCGACGGGCGGGGACCGGACGTCATCTACGACCCGGTGGGCGGCGCACTGGCAGAGCCCGCATTTCGCGCCATCGCCTGGCGAGGCCGCTATCTGGTGGTCGGCTTCGCATCGGGCCCCATCCCTTCATTGCCGTTGAATCTGCCACTGCTCAAGGGTGCTTCTGTCGTCGGCGTGTTCTGGGGCGAATTCGCCAAGCGCGAGCCCCAGGCCAATGCTTCGATGATGGGCACCCTGCTCCAGTGGTATGCGCAGGGCAAGATCAGGCCCGCCATCGACCGAACCATGCCCATGTCACAGCTACCCGCCGCGTTTGCCCACATGGGCGCACGTGCGGTGATCGGGAAACTGGTTCTGGTCAACTGACACGATTTACACATGGCTTGACCCGGCCTGCTATCCAAGCGGGCTGCACTCTGTCACACTTTTGGCTGTTTGCATCTTCCTGCGTCCCTGCAGATGGCCTCCGCCAAATCCCCTTCTGAAATTGCCCGCGAGACGCTCAAGCTACTCGCCACGCGCCGGCTTCCTCCCACGCCCGACCACTACCAGGCCCTCTATGACGAAGTGGCCGGCACCACCAGCGCGCCGGCGTTTCCCAGCGCCCAGCTGCGGCAGATCTCGCGGGTGATCCCCGGCCAGACCCCGGCGCAGAAGCGGTTGCTGGGCCTGTTGGAAACCGCCATCACCCAGCAGGACTGGGGCGTTTTGCAAAACGTGTTGGTGGGATACGCCAACCTGGGACTCTCGCCCGTGGCCGCGCCCGAGCCCGCGAGCACCCGGATTGACCACCTGCCGCTGACACTGGCGCAGAATCTGGCGCGGCTGGTGGACAACACCCTGCCGGCGCTGGGCGAGGACGATGCCCGCGTGCATGAGCTGGCTGCGCAATTGAGCACCTTCCTGCGCGAGCCCGACCCACCCGTCTCCACCGCCGAGCTGATGCTCGGCAACTTCAGCTACCGCCTGTCTTTCGCGGCGGAAGACCAAGCCGCCATCCGGCTGAGCTTGCTCAGCCTGCTGCGCCTGGTGTTCGAGAACATTGCCGCCCTGAGCATGGACGACGAGTGGCTGCACGGCCAGGCCGAGGCGCTGCTTGCGGCCTCCACCCCGCCGCTCACGCTGCGCCGGCTGGACGACGTGCAGCGACGCCTCAAGGACGTCATCTTCAAGCAGACTGAGGCCAAGGAACGCACCGTTCACGCGCAGATGCAGATGCGCGAACTGCTGGCCACGTTCATCGAGCGCCTGGCGCAGATGGATGAATCCAGCAGCGCCTACAACGCCAAGATGGAGGATTGCGCCGAACGCATCAGCCAGGCCACGCAACTGCAGGACATCATGCCGCTGCTGGAGGAAGTCATGGCCGCCACGCGCGCCATGGCGCTGAGCAGCCGGGTGACGCGCGGCGAACTGCAGGAACTGCGCGAGCGCACCGAGGCCAAGCACGCCGAAATCGACCACCTGCGCCAGGAGCTGGACCGCGCGAGCGCCCAGGCGCGCCACGACCCGTTGACGGGCTCGCTCAACCGCAAGGGCTTTGCCGAGGCCATGGAGCGCGAGATCGCGCGTGCGCGCCGCCAGGATGCGCCGCTGTGCGTGGCGCTGCTGGACGTGGACAACTTCAAGTCCATCAATGACCGCCTGGGCCACACCGCCGGCGACGCGGCACTGGTGCATCTGGCGCAGGTCACCCGCGAGGTGATGCGGCCGCAGGACCAGCTGGCGCGCTATGGCGGCGAGGAATTCGTCATCATCCTGCCCGACACCGAACTGGCGGAAGGCGTGAAGGCCATGGAGCGCCTGCAACGCGAGCTGACCACGCGCTACTTCCTCAAAGACCAGGAGCGGGTGCTCATCACCTTCAGCGCCGGTGTGGCCCAAGTGGAGGGCGAACAAGGCAGCGCCGACGCAATCCGCCGCGCCGACCAGGGCATGTACCTGGCCAAGCGCACCGGCAAAAACCGCGTGGTTGCTGCCTGACGCCTGGCCCCCTTGTGCGATGTCCCGTGCACCCGCCTTCGCTTGACATCTCGCGCCGCACACTGCTGCGTCAGGCCGCCTGGGCCGGCATGGCCACGCAACTGCCCCGCTGGGCCTGGGCCCAGGCCGCCGTGCGGCACGACCCCTTTGGCCTGGGTGTGGCCAGTGGCGACCCAGTACACGACGGCGTGGTCCTCTGGACCCGCGTGCTTCCGCCCGCGGACCTGGCCGGCGCCCACGCACCCTGGGCCGGCCCCCTGACCGTACGCTGGGAACTGGCCGACGACGCGCAGTTTCGCCACATCGTGCAGCAAGGCACGGCGATGGCGCTGCCTGAACTGGGCCACAGCGTGCATGTGGAGGTGGCCGGCCTGCGCCCCGACCGCTGGTACCACTACCGCTTCATGCTGGGTGACGCCACCAGCCCCGTCGGCCGCACGCGCACCACACCCGCTCCGGATGCGCTGCCCGGGCGCCTGCCCGCCGCACGCGACCGCCTGCTGCAGGCGCTGGCGCAGCACCCGCCGCGCAACACGGTGCTGCTGGGCGGCGACATCCACCAGAACTATGTTTGCAACGTGATGGCGCCACACGGGCCGCATGCCCACGGTGCGCCGCGCATCCTGGCCAGCGAGTTCTGCGGCACCTCGATCTCCTCGCGCGCCGGCACCACGCAGGAGAAGGTGGATGCCATCGCGCGCCATAACCCCCATGTGCTGCTGGCACGCTGCGAGGAGCGCGGCTACGGCCTGTGCGACATCACGCCCACGCGCTGGACCACCACGCTGCGCGCCCTGCGCGACCCGCTGAATGCCGGCAGCGCCGCGTACACTCTGGCCCGATTCGTGGTGGAAGACGGCCGCCCCGGCCCGCAGCCGGCCTAGGGCCCGCACCAATCCTGGCGCGTCGCGCGCCTTGCCACTTTCCTCCGCACCCAAGGAACACGCACGCAGATGACCGGGAAACCCGCGCCCACCCCGCGCCCCGACGAGGCCGACTTCTCGAACCACACGCCCATGATGGCGCAGTACCTGGCCCTGAAGGCCCAGCACCCCGACACGCTGCTGCTGTACCGCATGGGCGACTTCTACGAGCTTTTCTACGCCGATGCCGAGAAGGCCGCGCGCCTGCTGGACATCACCCTCACCCAACGCGGCCAGTCGGCCGGCCAGCCGGTGACCATGGCGGGCGTGCCCTTTCATGCGCTGGAGAACTACCTGGGCCGCCTCATCAAGATGGGCGAGTCGGTCGCCATTGCCGAGCAGGTGGGCGAAGTGGGCGCCGCCAAGGGCCCCGTGGAGCGCAAGGTGGTGCGTGTGGTCACCCCCGGCACGCTCACCGATAGCGAACTGTTGTCCGACAAGAGCGAGTCCATGCTGCTGGCCGTGCACCAGGGCGCGCGTGCGCGCTGCGGCCTGGCGTGGCTCTCCGTCACCCAGGGTGTGGTGCAGCTGGCCGAATGTGCACAGGCCGACGTGGGCACCTGGCTCGCACGCATTGCCCCCAGCGAGGTGATCTACAGCGCGGGCGTCACCCAGCGCTTTGAAGAACAACTGACCCAGTTGCGCCAGGGCGGCGTGTTCACCTGCCCCATGAGCCTGCGGCCCGACTGGCAGTTCGATGGTGCCCTGGGCGAGCGCAAGCTGCTGGAGCAGCTCGGCGCGGCCAGCCTGCAGGCCTGGAATGCCGAGGCCCTGCCCCACGCCCATGCCGCCGCCGCCGCGCTGCTGCAGTACGCCGAACACACGCAAGGCCGCGCACTCACCCATGTGCACGGCGTGCGCGTACAGCAAAGCGACGAACTGATCCACCTGCCCCTGGCCACGCGGCGCAACCTGGAGCTGGTGAAGACCCTGCGCGGCGAGGACGCGCCCACGCTGTTCTCGCTGCTGGACACCTGCATGACCGGCATGGGCAGCCGCCTGCTCAAGACCTGGCTGCTGGAGCCGCGCCGCGACCGCAGCGACGCGCGCCAGCGCCTGGCGGCCACGGCCGCGCTGCGCGGCGCCGGCAGCGGCCAGGGCCCGTGGCAGCTCCTGCGCAGCGAACTGCGCGGCGTGAGCGACGTGGAGCGCATCACCGCGCGCATCGCGCTGCGGCAGGTGCGCCCGCGCGAGCTGGTGGCGCTGTGCAAGACGCTACAAAAAGCAGAGCTTCTCGCGCTTAACAGTCAAGCGCCAGAGCCGTTTTTGGCCCAAATCTTCAGCCACCTGCAGCCCCCCGTCGACTGCGCGGCACTGCTGCGTGCCGCCATCCTGGAGGAACCCGCCGCGCTGGTGCGCGACGGCGGCGTGATCGCGCCGGGCTTCGATGCCGAGCTGGACGAGCTGCGCGGCATCCAGAACAACTGCGACGACTTCCTGCTCGACCTGGAGACGCGCGAGAAGGCGCGCACCGGCATCCCCAACCTGCGTGTGCAGTTCAACAAGGTGCATGGCTTCTACATCGAGGTCACCAGCAGCCACGCGGACAAGGTGCCCGAGGACTACCGCCGCCGCCAGACACTGAAGAACGCGGAACGCTTCATCACGCCCGAGCTGAAGACCTTCGAGGACAAGGCACTGTCGGCCCAGGAACGCGGCCTCGCACGCGAGAAGTGGCTGTACGAGCAGGTGCTGGACCAGCTGCAGCCGCATGTGCCCCAGCTCACGCGGCTGGCGCAGGCGCTGGCCACGCTGGACGTGCTGTGCACGCTGGCCGAGCGCTCGCTCACGCTCAACTGGTGCGCACCGCAATTCGTCAACGAGCCCTGCATCGACATTGAGGCGGGCCGCCACCCCGTGGTGGAGGCCCGGCTGGCCGAAACATCGAGCGGCGCCTTCATCCCCAACCACACGCGCCTGCACGCCAACGCGCGCATGCAGATCATCACCGGCCCCAACATGGGCGGTAAGTCCACCTACATGCGGCAGGTCGCCCTGATCGTGCTGCTGGCGAGCATGGGCAGCCACGTGCCGGCCGCGGCCTGCCGGCTGGGTCCCATCGACGCGATCCACACCCGCATCGGCGCGGCCGACGACCTGGCCAATGCCCAGTCCACCTTCATGCTGGAGATGACCGAAGCGGCGCAGATCCTGCACGCCGCCACGCCGCACAGCCTGGTGCTGATGGACGAGATCGGCCGCGGCACCAGCACCTTCGACGGGTTGGCGCTGGCCAGCGGCATCGCCACCCATCTGCATGACAAGACCCGCGCGTTCACGCTGTTTGCCACGCATTACTTCGAGTTGACCGAGCTAGCGGCGCGCCACCCGCACGCGGTGAACGTGCACGTGGGCGCCACCGAGTCCGGCCACGACATCGTCTTCCTGCACGAGATCCAGCCCGGCCCCGCCAGCCGCAGCTACGGCATCCAGGTGGCGAAGCTGGCGGGGGTGCCCGCCGCCGTGCTGCACCACGCGCGCCACACGCTCGCCGCGCTGGAAGAACGCGCGGGCGAGGATGAGCTGCAGGTGGACCTGTTCGCTCCGCCGCCCGCGCCCGAGGTGGCGGCCGTGAGCCCCGTGGAGTCCGCCCTGGCGCAGATCCACCCGGACCAGCTGTCGCCCCGCGAGGCGCTGGACGCGCTCTACCAGCTCAAGCGGCTGAGCACGCCCGGGTTTGAATAAAATAAGGCTCTAGCGCTTGCCAGTAAAGGGCTAGCAGCTATGTTTATGATAGCAAACAAACCCTGATAAGCATGCCCGCCCTGCGCCCACCGCAGCGCCGCAGCCGCGACACGGCCGCCCGGCAAAGCGCCCTACACTCGCCCTCTTCGCCTTCACAGCCCATCCCATGACGTACTGCGTCGCCATCAAGCTCAACGCCGGCCTGGTGTTCCTGTCCGATTCGCGCACCAACGCCGGGCTGGACCAGATCAGTTCCTTTCGCAAGATGATGGTCTACGAGCAGGCCGGTGACCGCTTCATGGTGCTGCTGTCGGCCGGCAACCTGAGCATCTCGCAGTCGGTGCGCGAAATCCTGCAGGTCGAGCAGATCCAGGAGCCCGGCGACAGCACGCCCATCACGCTGTGGAACGCCACCAGCATGTTCGACGTGGCGCGCGTGCTGGGCGCGGCGGTGCGCCGCGTGTACGAGCGCGACGGCGCCGCACTGCAGCGCGCGGGGGTGGACTTCAACGTCTCCCTGCTGCTGGGCGGCCAAATCAAGGGCGAGGGCATGCGCCTGTTCCATGTGTATTCGGCAGGCAACTTCATCGAGGCCACGGCCGAGACGCCGTACTTTCAGGTGGGCGAGTCCAAGTACGGCAAGCCCGTGCTGGACCGCGTGATCACGCCCCACACGCCGCTGAGCGAGGCGGCCAAGTGCGCGCTGGTGTCCATGGACAGCACGCTCAAGTCCAACCTCTCGGTCGGCCTGCCGCTGGACCTCGTGGTGTACGAGGAGGGGCGCCTCGCCACCGACAAGATCGTGTGCATCGACGAGCACAACCCCTACTTCCGCATGCTGCACGACAGCTGGGGCGAGAAGCTGCGCCAGGTGTTCGACAGCATCGAGGACCCGGCATGGAACGGCGGCGTGACCGAAGTGCCCATCCGCGTGGAGCCCCTGCGCTGCCGGCCCATCAAGAAGATCACCACACCGCGCGACAAGCTCGTGTGAACCGTTCCATGGCCTGCATCGTTTTCTCCCACGCCAACAGTTTCCCCGCCGGCACCTACCGCGTGCTGTTCGATGAACTGCGCGAGCGCGGCTTTCGCGTCAGCGCCATCGAACGCTATGGCCATGACGAGAAATACCCTGTCAGCAACAACTGGCCCCACCTGGTGCAGCACCTGGCGGACTTTGCCGCCGAGCAGCAGCAACGCAGCGGCGAACAGGCCTTTCTGGTGGGCCATTCGCTCGGGGGCTTCCTGAGCGTGATGGCTGCCGCGCGCCACCCCGAGCTGGCACGGGGCGTGGTGCTGATCGACTCGCCCCTCATCGGCGGCTGGCGCGCCAGTGCCCTGGGGGTCGCCAAGCAGACGCAGGTGGTGGGCGCCGTCTCGCCCGGGCGCGTGAGCCGCGCGCGGCGCAACAGCTGGTCCAGCAACGAGGAGGCGCTGGAGCACTTTCGCCGCAAGAAGGCCTTCGCCCACTGGGACCCGCGCGTGCTGCGGGACTACGTGGCGCACGGCCTGCAGGACCAGGACGGCAAGCGCGTGCTGGCCTTTGACCGCGCGGTGGAAACCCAGATCTACAACACCCTGCCCCACAACCTGGCCCGGCTGCTGCACGCGCATCCGCTGCGCTGCCCGGCCGCCTTCATCGGCGGGCGCGATTCCGCCGAGATGCGCCAGGTGGGCATGGCGATGACCCAGCGCATCACCCAGGGCCGCGTGACGATGCTGGACGGCAGTCACCTCTTTCCCATGGAGCAGCCCCGCGCCACGGCCGCGGCGATCGAAGCCGCGCTGCTGAACCTGGCCCACATCGCGGATTCCTGACACGCGCAGTCCGCAACAGCCCGCGGCAGCCCGCGGCGACTTGCCCTCTATCCGCTCACACCGCAGTCGTTACGCGGTGATACATTTGAACCTCCTGCGGAGGGTGCGATGCGGCTCTTGCTGTTGCTCTGGTGCGGAATCTTGCCTGGCGGCGCGCGGCTGCGCGCGGTGCTGGGCGGAATGCTGTGCCTGCTCGGCGCGCTGCACCCCGGCCCGGCGCAGGCCTGCAGAGCCACGGTGCTGGAGCCGGGCAGGGGCCCCGTGGATCTGTGGGCCCACCTGTGCATGCGCTCTGACCCCACGCTGGCACGCACGGTGCAGGAGATGCTGGCCACGCCCACGGCGTTCGCGGCACCTGTGACGCGCGGCGGTTCACTGGGCGTGCGCCCGGATGCCGTGTGGCTGAAGGCGACACTGGTCCCCCAGGCGCGCGCAGGGCCCTGGGTCATCAATGTGGACTTCCCGCTGCTGAACGAACTCGACGTCTATCTGGTGGCGGACGGCGAGGTGCTGCAGCATCACGCCCTGGGCAACCTGCAGCAGCCCAGCCCCCACGCGCTGGATTGGCGCACCCCCGCGGTGGTTCTGGCGCTGGAGCACGAACGCACTTACGAGCTGCTGGTGCGCGTGCGCACGCTGGGCGGAATGATTGTTCCGCTGCACATCGGCACCTGGCGCGACATGGCTGCGCCCATGCTGCGCGAGCAGATGCTGCAGGGCCTGTTCTTGGGCCTGGCGCTGTGCCTGTTCATCTACGGTCTGCTGCAGGCCGTCGCGCTACGGGAAAAGGTGTTCGCCTACTACGCGCTGCTGGTGCTGGGCAGCGCGGGGTTTTCCATCCATTTCTTTGGCATCGGCAGCCTGCTCATCTGGGGGCACCACCCCTGGATGCAGCAGCATGCCGGCCCGCTGTTCGTCTTCATTGCGGTGATCGGCGCCTTCCTGTTCATGGGGCACTCGCTGGCGCGCGACAACCGGCCCGGTCGATTTCTGCGCACCATGCAGGGAGGAGCCGCGCTGTCCGTCCTGCTCTGCGCCGCGTTTCTGTCAAACGTTTTGAACACGCCCGCGACCCTCGCCACGCTGGCACTTCTGGGGCCGCTGCCGGCGTTGGTCAGCCTGCCCGTGGCCGCGCGGCGCATGCACGAGAACGACCCCGTGAGGCACACACTGCTGCTCGCATGGCTGGCGTATATCGGCACCGCCGTCGCGCTCGCTCTGCTGGTGCATGGGGAGCTCCCCGGCCGGTTCTGGCCCATGCACCTCTTCCAGATCGCAGCCGTGGTCAACATGCTGCTGTTCATGCGCATGCTGGGCCTGCGCCACGCACGCCTGCGTGACGCAGTGCAAGACGCCAGCCGGGAGCGCGATGCGCTCATGTCGCTGGCCCGCACCGACCCCCTCACCGGCCTGCCCAACCGGCGCGGCCTGGACGCAGCCCTGGGCGCCGCGCTGCCCCATGCGCAAGCCGACCGGCTGCTGGCCGT
This sequence comes from Diaphorobacter sp. C33, assembly GCF_030503915.1. Classification (NCBI taxonomy): domain Bacteria; kingdom Pseudomonadati; phylum Pseudomonadota; class Betaproteobacteria; order Burkholderiales; family Comamonadaceae; genus Diaphorobacter; species Diaphorobacter sp. C33. The sequence continues at coordinate 402,398 of NZ_CP129980.1, read as the reverse complement.
GTTTATGCTGGACCTGGACGGCTTCAAACCCGTCAACGATCAGCATGGGCACGCCGTGGGCGACCGGCTGCTGGTGGCCGTGGCGCAGCGGCTGCGCGCCCATTTGCGCCACGCCGACCTGATCGCACGGCTGGGCGGGGACGAATTCGTCGTCATGGCCCAGCAGCTGCCCAGCGTGATGCAGGCGCACGATCTCGGGATCGCACTGCTGGAATCCTTCCTGACGCCGTTTTACGTGCAGGGCGTCGAGATCCGCGTGGGGTTGACGATCGGCTACGCACTCGCGCCCGACGACGCCTGCGACGCCGGCACCCTCATCCGTCTGGCGGATGCCGCCATGTACAGCGGCAAGCAGCGGGGCAAGTTCTGCGTGCGCCGCAACAAGGGGGACCTGGCGCTGGCGTCGTCCTGACGCGGCTATTCGGCCCAGGTCACCAGGCCGCTCCATGCCGTGGCCAGCACCACCAGGCCAAACGCGATGCGATACCAGGCGAACGGCACGAAGCTGTGCGAGCTGATGTAGCGCAGCAGCCAGCGCACGCACAGCCAGGCGCTGATGAACGAAAACACCAGTCCCACGGCAAACAGCGGAATGTCGGCCGCCGACAGCAGCGCGCGCTCCTTGTAGAGGCTGTAGACGCCTGCGCCGATCAGCGTGGGGATGGCGAGAAAGAACGAATAGTCGGTGGCCGCCTTGCGCGACAGCCCCAGCAGCATGCCGCCGATGATGGTGGCACCGCTGCGGCTGGTGCCGGGCACCATGGCCAGGCACTGCACCAGGCCGACCTTCAGCGCGTCCAGCGGCGTCATGTCGTCCACGGCATGGATGCGCACGGCGGCCTGCTGGCGCCGCTCGGCCCAGAGGATGACGAAGCCGCCCAGGATGAAGGTGCTGGCCACCACCACCGGCGTGAACAGATGCGCCTTGATGGCCTTGCCCAGCAACAGGCCCAGCAGCACGGCCGGGAGAAAGCCGATCAGCACGTTCAAGGCGAAACGACGCGCCTGCCGCTCGGTGGGCAGCGCCACCAGCGTCGCGCGGATGCGCTGCCAATAGACCAGAATGACCGCGAAAATGGCGCCGGTCTGGATGGCGATGTCGAAGACCTTGGCCTTGGCATCGTCAAACCCGAGCAGCGACCCGGCCAGGATCAGGTGGCCGGTGGAAGAGATGGGGAGGAATTCGGTCAGCCCTTCGACCACGCCCATGATGGCGGCCTTGAGCAGCAAGAGAGTGTCCACGCAAGCGTCCTGACAGCGAAAAAGCAAAGCGCGGATTATCAGCCCCGTGCGGCGTGACACGGGTGTCACGCCCTGTGTCCTGCCGGGCCATACGCCAGAACGGCTCCGCTCGCGCCCGCCAGGCAACCGCCCGCGCCACGCGGCTGCCGTTCGTCGCAATGCACTGTTTGGTGGGCCCCTCTCCTTGCACAGTACGGCAACGGGGTGCAGTACCCCGTCTGGAGACGCGCCATGCATCACTCTCTTCATTCCCCGAACCACCCGGATACCCTCGACCGCCTGGCCCGGCGGCGCGCGGGTGCCAAGCTGGGCTGGCTGTTGCACGCGGGCGTCTACCTCACCGTTCAGCTGGCGCTGGCGGGCCTGGCGCTGATGCAGGGGCGGACTTGGACGCCCTACCCCGCTCTCGGTTGGGGTCTGGGCCTGCTGCTGCATGGGGCGGTCGTGTGGCTGGCCCTGCCCGGAGCCCACTGGCGCGAAGCGCTTGTCGCACGCGAGCGGGCGGCGCTGGCACGCGAGCGCAGCGGCCACAACGACTCGGCACCGCAATGACGGGCCGGCCCTGCAGCACAATGGCTCGTACCCCGCCTGTTCCATGAGCGTCAACCACCCCATCGCCTTCCTCTGCCGGCTGCTGACCACGGCGGCGTTCTGCTGCCTGGTGGCGCTGGGCGTCACACTGGCGAGATCCACGCCCTGGGATGCGAACCTGGTGTATTCGCTCACCATCGGCCTGGTGAGCTGGTTCACGGTGGACCTGGGGCGCATGGCGCTCACACGCCACAGCGCCATTCCGTGGCCGCGGCGGCCATGGGGAGCGGTACTCATCTTTGCGGGCACGGCCATGGGCTTTGTCTCCGGCTCGGTGGTGGGACACCTGTACAACGGCGGCGCACTGGGCGACCTGGCCTGGCTGCGCGGGCACGAGGCCGTGTCCACCCTGGTCGTCACCATCGCGGCCAGCGCATCCATCTCGTTTTTCTTCCACAGCCGGGGCAAGGCGCGCTTTCTGCAGGCGCGCGTGGCCCAGGTGCAGCGTGACGCGGCCGAGGCACGCCTGAAGCTGCTGGAAACGCAGCTGGAGCCGCACATGATGTTCAACACCCTGGCCAACCTGCGCGTGCTGGTGGCCACGGATCCGCCGCGCGCCCAGGAGATGCTGGACCACTTCATCGCCTACCTGCGCGCCACCCTGGGCGCATCGCGCGCCGCGCTGCACCCATTGGCCGACGAGTTCGCGCGGCTGCAGGACTACCTGGCCCTCATGGCCGTACGCATGGGCCCGCGCCTGGACTACACCCTGGAACTGCCCGAGGCTTTGCGCAACGTGCCCGTCCCGCCCCTGCTGCTGCAGCCGCTGGTGGAGAACGCCATCCGCCACGGCCTGGAGCCACAGATGCAGGGTGGGCACATCCACGTACAGGCCGCGCTGCTGCAGGGCGGCACCCCGGCGGCGCGCGTGCAGCTGGCCGTGCGTGACACCGGCGCGGGCCTGCGCGACACACCACCCACGGGCACCGCGGGCACGACCACCGCGCGCTTTGGCCTGCAGCAGGTGCGCGAGCGGCTCGCCACCCTGTACGGCGACGCTGGCACTCTCGAATTGATAGCTGCTAGCGCCCAGGGCACGGCCTGCATCATCACTTTTCCCTTGAAGCACCATGCACTCGACATTCCCCCGAGCCCTGATTGCCGAGGATGAGCCGCTGCTGGCCGCGGCCCTGCGCCACGAGCTGCAGCAGGCCTGGCCCGCGCTGGAGATCGCTGCGAGCGTGGGCGACGGCCTGAGCGCCGTGCGTGAGGCGCTGGCACTGCGCCCCGACGTACTGCTGCTGGACATCCGCATGCCCGGCCAGAGCGGCCTGGAGGCGGCGGCAGAGCTGGCCGATGCCTGGCCCGATACCGCAGCCTTTCCCGCGCTGGTCTTCGTCACCGCCTACGACCAATACGCCGTACAGGCCTTTGAAGCCCAGGCGGTGGACTACCTGCTCAAACCCGTGCAGCCCGCGCGGCTGCGCCAGACGGTGCAGCGGCTGCAGCAACTGCTGGCACAGCGCGGCGCCCCTGGCGCGCTGCCGGCGCTGGAGCAAGCGCTGACCCAGTTGCGCGCTTTGGCGCAGGCCCCAGGGCTGGGCGGATCGGTGCAGCCCCCAGCGGGCGGCGGCGCGCCGCTGCGCATGATCCAGGCCAGCAGCGGCACGCAGATCCACCTCGTGCCTGTGCAGGAGGTCGTGTACTTCGAGGCGGCCGACAAGTACGTGCGTGTGCTCACCGCCGAGCGTGAATACCTGATCCGCACGCCACTCAAGGAACTGGCCGGGCAGCTAGATCCGGCCGACTTCTGGCAGGTGCACCGGGGCACGCTGGTACGTGCCGCCGCCATCGCCAGCGCCATACGCGACGAAGCGGGCCGGATGCATCTGCAGCTGCGGGGCAGGCCTGAGCGGCTGGCGGTGAGCCGGCTGTATGCGCCGCTGTTCAAGGCCATGTAAGCGCGGGCCGGTGCGCACGGCGCCTGCACGCGCGCCGCGTCCGGTGTAGCCTCGGGCCCCATGCCCAACGCCCCCTCCGCCGCGCCGCTTCCACCCGCCCCCATCGCCATGGCGCCGCGCGCCGCCCTGCTGATGCTGGTGGCGCTGACCTCGGGCTTCGCATTGAGCTCGGCCTTTCGCACCGTGGCCGCCATCATGGCCGCGCCGCTGCAGGCGGACTTCGGGCTGTCGCCGCAAGCGCTGGGGGTGTTCGCGGGCACCTTCCATTTCGCCTTTGGCGCCATGCAGCTTTTCATGGGCATCGGCATCGACCTGTATGGCGTGCGCCGCACGATCCTGGCGGCGTTTCCGCTGTGTATCGCGGGGGCGCTGCTGTCGGCGCTGGCGCCGGGCTACGGCGCGCTGCTGCTGGGCCAGGCGCTGATCGGCGTGGGCTGCGCGCCGGCCTTCCTGGTGTGCACGGTGTTCATTGCACGGCATTTCGCGCCGCAGCGCTTCGCGGCGATGTCGGGCATGGCGATGGCGCTGGGTACGCTGGGCATGCTGTTCACTGGCACGCCTCTGGCCTGGCTGGTGCAGCAGTGGTCCTGGCGCGCGGGCTTCGTGGTGCTGGCGGCGCTGGCGCTGGCGGCTTGGCTGTGGATCTGGCGCAGCGTGCATGAGCCTGCGGCCGCACATGCGCAGCAGGAGGCCCCGCGCGAGTCCGTGCGCGAGGCGGTGCTGCGCTTCGCCGCGCTGTTCACCGTGCCGCACACCTGGGGCATCGTGGTGCTGGGCGCGGTGACCTATGCGGCGCTCATCTCCCTGCGCGGCCTGTGGCTGGGGCCCATGCTGATCGAGCGCCACGGTTTCTCGCTGGTGCAAAGCGGCAACGTGGCGCTGGCCCTGTCGGTGGTGGCGCTGTGCGGGCCGATGCTGTTCGGCCGCATCGACCCCGGCCCCGCCCGGCGCCGCCGCTGGATCGTGACCTGCACCCTGGCCATGGCGGTCCTGTTCGCGGCCATGGTGCTGCCGCACTCCGCCCTGCTGGACGTGGCCTGCATGCTGGCCGTGGGGCTGCTGTCAGGCTTCATCGTGCTGCAGTACGCAGACGTGCGCGCGGCCTACCCGGCGGCGCTCACCGGGCGGGCCATGGCGGTGTTCACCATGGCCATGTTCCTGGGTGTGGCGGCCATGCAGTGGCTCACGGGGCTGGTGGCGTCCCTTGCCAAGCGCGGGGGGACGGACCCTTACCTGGCAGTGATGGCCAGCATCGCCGTGCTGCTCGCGTTGGCGGCGCTGGCGTTTCGGCTGCTGCCGCATCCGCCGCAGGGTGAAAGATAGCAGTCAAATCTGCCGTTATCTCTTACAGGATAAGCGCAAATAGCTATCAATTAAATAGCGTCACATGCCAACTGCCCCAGCGCACTTTCACAGCGAGCTGGCGCTGGAGCCGTCGCCCCGGTAGAGCCAGGGCACGTCCAGCAGCCGCTCTCCCAGCAGCCGCAACGCCGTGTCGCGCCCCCAGCGCACGAGGCCCGTGGCATGGAAGATGCGCCCGTTGCGCCGCGAGCGCTCCTGCACGCGCGCGTTGCGCTGCCAGCGGTTGAGCGCGTAACGGCGCAGGCGCAGCGGCACTTCCAGGTCGTGCATGGCCAGGGCGCGCTGCAGCTCGGCCGCGTCCTCGATGGCCATGCCGGCGCCTTGCGCCAGGTAGGGCCGCATGGGGTGTGCCGCGTCGCCCAGCAAAGCCACCAAGCCCTGCGCCATCTCTTGCGGGCCGGCGACGGGCGGGCGGTCCAGCAGCGGCCACAGGCGCCAGCCGCTGCCCGCCTGCGGCACGGCGCGAATCAAGTCCTGCAGCGGCGTGCAGGTGCGGGCCAGCGCGGCCTCCAGATCGGCCGCGTTGGCGCCATGGTCCCAGGAATCGAGGTCGGCCGGCGGCTGCCCGTGGCGGATGGCCACCACGTTCAGCAATTCGCCACGGCGCAGCGGGTACTGCACCACGTGCAGACGCGGCCCCAGCCAGGCGGTCACCTGCTGGCTGCGCAGCGCCTGGGGTAGCGCGTCCTGGCGCACCACGGCGCGGTAGGCGAGGTGACCGGAGACTCGCGTGGGCGTCTCACCCAGCAAACGCATGCGCGTGCCGCTGCGCAGGCCGTCGGCGCCGATGAGCGCATCGCCTTCGATCAGCAGATCTTGCGCACCGCCCTCGCTGTCGCTTCCCGGGCCGGGGCGCGCTACGCGCACGGTGACCACGCCACCGTCTTGCGCATGGTGCACGATGGAATGGCCCAGGTTCAGGTGCACACCAGTGCGCTCGCGCAATGCATCGAGCAGCAGGCCGTGCAGGTCCGCACGGTGGATGGTGGCGTAGGCGGCGCCGTAGCGCTCGATGGCGGTGTTACCCAGGCGCAGCGCCGCCAACTCAGCGCCGGTGAGCGCACTGCGCACCTGCAGACGCTCGGGGAAGGCGGCCACGGCCTGCAGCGCCCCCTGCAGGCCCCAGGCCTGCAGCCGGCGCACCACGTTCGGCCCGATCTGCACGCCGGCGCCCACCTCGGTGAACTCCGCGGCACGCTCGAAGAGGCGCACTTCCCACCCGGCACGCGAGCTACCCAGGGCGGCAGCCAATCCTCCGATGCCACCGCCTGCGATCAAGACTTGTTTCTGCATGGACCGATTGTCCGCCCACCGGCAGCCACCCTGCTATCAGCGGCGCACCAGGCATGGCGCAATCCCACGGCGCGCAGACCAGATCGCACCGCCTGGGGCCGCAGCATCGCGTCCTAAGAGATGGAATCACGCACTCAGCAACTGCCGCAGTACATACGGCAGGATGCCGCCCGCACGGTAATAGTCCACCTCGATGGGTGTATCGATGCGCAGGGTGACGGCCACTTCCTGGCAGGAACCATCCGCACGGCGGATGACCAAGCGCGCCTCGCTTTGCGGTGTGAGCGCGGGGTCTGGAATCACGTCGATCACCTCGTCGCCTTGCAGGCCCAGGCTCTGCCACGAGTCGTTGTCGCGCAGCTGCAGCGGCAGCACCCCCATGCCCACGAGGTTGGAGCGGTGGATGCGCTCGAAGCTGCGCGCCACCACCGCCTTGATGCCCAGCAACTGGGTGCCCTTGGCCGCCCAGTCCCGGCTGGAGCCGGTGCCGTATTCCTCCCCCGCGAAGATCACCGTGGGCGTCTTGTTGGCGATGTAGTGCATCGCGGCGTCGAAGATGAACATCTTCTGGCCCTGCATCGGTCCCTCGCCCTGAAAGAGGGTGACGCCCCCCTCCTCGCGCGAGCCGTCGGCCAGCGGCGGGATCATGAGGTTCTTGATGCGCACGTTGGCAAAGGTGCCGCGCATCATCACGTCGTGGTTGCCGCGGCGCGCGCCATAGCTGTTGAAGTCGGGCTTGGCCACCCCGTGCTGCAGCAGCCACTGGCCGGCGGGAGAGGTTTCCTTGATGGAGCCTGCGGGAGAGATGTGGTCCGTGGTGATGGAGTCGCCGAACAGCGCCATGATGCGGGCACCCATCACGGATTCAGAGGTTTTTTGGCCCGTAACGCCCTGTTTATCAGCGCTGGCAGCTACTGAATCGAGAGCAAAATCCGCGAAGAATGGCGGCTCCGCGATATAGGTGCTGCCGGGCCACACATAGACGTCTCCGTCCACCCCGCGGATCTTGTTCCACAGGGCTCCGGGGTCGGTCTTGACCTTGGCGTAGTTCTCCTTGAAGGCCTTGCCGTTCATGGCGTACTTCATGAGCGCATGGATCTCGTCGCTGGTGGGCCAGATGTCGCCCAGGTACACGTCGCGCCCGCCCTTGCCCTTGCCGACCGGTTCGGTCATGAGGTCCTTGAGCACCGTGCCCGCGATCGCATAGGCCACCACCAGCGGCGGGCTGGCCAGGAAGTTGGCTTTGAGGTTGGGGTGGATGCGCGCCTCGAAATTGCGGTTGCCCGACAACACCGCGGCACACACCAGGTCATTGCTGGTGATGACCTCGTTGAGCTCGGGCGCCAGATCGCCCGCATTGCCGATGCAGGTCGTGCAGCCATAGCCCGCCAGGGCAAAGCCCAGCTTTTCCAGATAGGGCAGCAGCCCGGTCTGCGTGAGGTATTCGGTCACGATGCGCGAGCCCGGCGCCAGCGAGGTCTTGATATGCGGCGCGACCCGCAACCCTGCCTCCACCGCTTTCTTGGCCAGCAGGCCCGCAGCCAGCAGTACGCTGGGGTTGGAGGTGTTGGTACAGCTGGTGATCGCCGCGATCAGCACGTCGCCGTTGCCGATGGTCGGGTCCGCCCCCTTGGCGGGCAAATGGATCGCCGCGTCTTCGTGCTGCACCTCCAGGCGCGGCTTGTTCTGCTCCATCTCGACCAGGAAGCGCGGCGCCCCTTCGGGTGCGGGTTTTTCGCTGGGGGCCCCCTCGGTCACGGGCGCCATGCGCCGGTGGATATGGTGGCGCGTGTGCAGCAGCTCAGCGGGCTGGTTGAAACCCGACTCGGCCACCGGCTTGCTGAACAACTCGGCAAACTGGCGGCACACGTTGCCCAGTTCGATGCGGTCCTGCGGGCGCTTGGGGCCGGCCAGGCTGGGGGTGACATCCCCCAGATCCAGACGCACCACCTGCGAGTAGTCGATCTCCCCCGCGCGCGGCACACCGAACAGGCCTTGTGCGCGAAAGTACGCTTCAAACGCATCGATCTCCGCCTTGGTGCGCCCCGTGCCGCGGAAGTAGTCGATGGTCTTCTCGTCCACCGGGAAGAAACCCATGGTGGCCCCATATTCCGGTGCCATGTTGCCGATGGTGGCGCGGTCGGGCAGCGCCAGGGTCCGCGTGCCTTCTCCAAAGAATTCCACGAACTTGCCCACCACCTTCTCGCGGCGCAGGATCTCGGTCACGGTGAGCACGAGGTCGGTGGCGGTGACACCCTCGCGCAGTTGGCCCGAGAGTTCGAAGCCCACCACGTCGGGTGTGAGGAAGTACACCGGCTGGCCCAGCATGGCGGCCTCGGCCTCGATGCCGCCCACGCCCCAGCCCACGACGCCAATGCCGTTGATCATGGTGGTGTGGCTGTCGGTGCCCACCAGCGTGTCGGGGTAGTACACGCCGTCGTTGCCCTTGTGCACGCCGCGTGCGAGGTATTCCAGGTTCACCTGGTGCACGATGCCAAAGCCCGGAGGCACCACACCAAAAGTGCTGAAGGCCTGCATGCCCCACTTCATGAACTCATAGCGCTCGCGGTTGCGCTGGAATTCCAGCTTCATGTTCAGGTCGAGGGCCTTCTTCGTGCCGTAGTAGTCCACCATGATGGAGTGGTCCACTACCAGGTCCACAGGCACCAGCGGTTCGATCTTGCGGGGGTTGTGGCCCAGGCGCTGGGCCACGCTGCGCATCGCGGCCAAATCGGCCAGCAGCGGCACGCCCGTGAAATCCTGCAACACGACGCGCGACACCACAAACGGAATCTCGTCCTTGCGCGGCGCATTGGGCGCCCAGCGAGCCAACTGCTCCACATGCTCTGCAGTGATGCGGCGGCCATCGCAATTGCGCAGTACGGATTCCAGCACGATGCGCAGGGACACCGGCAGCCGGTTCACCCCCGGAAACTGGCGCGCCAGCGCAGGCAGCGAATAGAACTTGCCGCTCTTTCCCGCCGCCGTGGCAAACGTCGCGAGCGTGGAAGCAAAAGCGTGACCGGGGTTGCGGGAGGCTGCCATACAAGAACTCCTGTGGGTAACGACAGAGCCCATTTTGGCAGCGCCACACTGCAGAGCCAACGCATCGCGAAATACCTTTACCCCACGCTGGGGGCAATCGGATTTAAATGAATACGCGTTCTGCGGTCGCGGCGCGGCCAGAAAGCACCGGTACAGCGCTCCTGCACCGTATCCGTTAATCGGTGCGTGGGCCACTTTACCGAGTGTCTGACATCAGCGGGGGCCTTTGACGCGCCCACCATATTGCCGCGCACCGCGCCACGAATACTGCGCCCCTCATAAGCGACAAAACCCGCCAAGGCCACGCCCCAGCGGGTTCTTCAAATCACACGCAAAACAGCGGTTAGGTCAGCCCGGAGAATTGCGCCGAGCCGCGCCGCCACGTGGTGTTCAAATAGCGAACTTCTCGCGGTCTTCGTTTTGAATCCATTTCGGCGCCTTGCCGCGGCCCGTCCAGGTCTGGCCCGTGGCGGGGTCGCGGTATTTGGGCGCGACCTTGGTTCCACTGGTTGCAGAAACGCGGCCCGTGCGGCCTGCAGGGAACACATCCTGCTGCGTCAGGCCATATTCCGCCACCAGTTCACGCACCTGCGAGATAGCAGCCGTCAATTCACGGCGTCGCGCCTCGGTGATTTGCTGCTCAAGGGCTTCACGCTGTTTCAACAGTTCTTTGTAGCTGACGGTCATGGAGGTATGGAGCGTTAAGGATTAATGGGCACGCGGATTATAAAGTCCTAAACCCAATCCCGTTACAAGTTCATGGCAATTGGCCGCATAAAAAAGCAACGAACAACCCCAGCCCAGATCACTACCTCTCATGGACACCCTCAAGGAACCTTTTCTCGCGCAGGTGCACAAATGCATCCGTATCATTGCTTGCACCAAAATGGTGATTTGATTCAACTAGTTACTAACGCTTCTGGTTTGCGCAGCACTTTGCCAGCGTCGCATAGCCCTTCAAATAACCACCGATTCCACCCAGTTGGCGAGCACAATCGCCGCTTCTCCTGACTCTGTTCTAAGAATATGGCTCTATATTGTGTGGGCGACATCCAGGGTTGCGACAACGCCTTTGAACGCCTGCTCGCCACCATTGGATTCTCTCCCAGCCGGGACACGTTGTACGTGCTGGGTGATCTGGTGAACCGCGGCCCGGACTCCACCGCAGTGCTGCGCCGATGTATCACCCTCGGAGACAGCGTGCGGCCCCTACTGGGCAACCATGATTTGCACCTGCTCGCTGCCGCCTACGGCACGCGCCGACCGTCGCGGCGCGACACGCTGCAAGGCATCCTGCTGGCACCGGATCGGGACGAGATGCTCGAATGGCTGAGGCACCAGCCGCTGGCGCGGCGTGTGCACCATGGCGGCGGCGACCTGCTGATGGTGCATGCCGGCGTGTTGCCACAATGGACGGCAGAGGAGACGTTGGCATATGCCGGCGAAGTCGAAGCCGTCCTGCAAAGCCAGGAGTTCGCCGGTTTTCTGCAACAGATGTACGGGAATTCTCCCGACCTGTGGAGCCCGGAACTTCAGGGAACGGACCGCCTGCGCGTGATCGTGAATGCGCTCACGCGCATGCGCTTTTGCTCACCCGAGGGCCGTATGGATTTCGAGAGCACCGAAAGCGCCTCCGAGGCGCCTCCAGGGCTGGTGCCGTGGTTTGACGCACCCGGACGTCGCACGCTGAACACACTGATCGCCTTTGGCCACTGGTCCACGTTGGGCTGGCTGGATCGGGCGGACGTCCTCGGGCTGGACACCGGGTGCGTGTGGGGCGGCTGTCTGAGCGCGGTGCGTTTCGGCACGACACTGGCCGACCGCGAGCGCTACCACGTGGAATGCCCGCAGGCGCAAATGCCCGGTGCCTAGGCACGCTATCAACAATATAGCTTGGAGCGCTTGCTGTTCCGTCAGTTGAGCCGCAAATCGCCAAAAGCCTTCTTCGCGGCGCCGCTGGCCCGCGAAGAAAGCGTTTTCATCCTGCGCGCGCCGGCACTGGTCGCAGCGCGGCGAGCATTCCAGGGGAACTCCAGCGCGTGCCATCAGCGCTCGCCACGAGGGCTTCGACATGTGCGTGGCCCGCATGCCATGCAGGTGCTGCCGCAGGTCCCTGGACCATCAGCGCCGTGCCCCAGCCGTTGACGTCTTCGATACGCTCGGCCATGAGCGCCACGCCAGGCACACCTTCCGTGGGCCAACCCGTGCGGGGGTTGAGCACATGGTGCAGGCGGCGTCCTGCACGCAGGAAGCCCCGCTCGTAGTCGCCGGACGATGCCACCACGCCGCGCCCTTGCAGCTCCAGTACGCCCAGCAGCTGCGCCGGAGCGGAGGGATTGCGCACGCCCACACGCCAGGGACGGTCGTGCTGCCGGCCCATGACCAGGACATCGCCACCGCCGTTGACCAGCGCATCCGTGACGCCAGCGCGCTCCAACACTTGCAAGCCCGCCTGCAAAATAGGTAGCTTCGCCACGCCGCCCAGATCCAACCCCATGCCCGGCCGCGCAAGGTAGGCCGTTCCTGCGCGCTCGTCCAGCACGAGGTGGCGCGCGTTCACCAAACGCAGCGCCTGAGCGATCTCCTCAGGTGCCGGCGCGGCTTCGTGGCCTGGCTCAAAATGCCAGCCCCGCAGTGCACCGACGGTGGGATCAAAGGCGCCAGCACTTTCTTGGTGCAGGCGACGCGCCGTGCGCAGCACCTGCATCACTTCCGGGGCCACGTGCACGGCATGCCGGCCGGCGGCCGCGCCGAGCCGCGCCACGTCGCTGCCCTCCCGGTAACGGCTCATAAGCGCCTCCAGGCGCTCCATTTCCGCGAACGCGTGCAGCATCGCCTGCTGCACAGCGCCGGCATCGCGGCCATTGCCAACGGCAGCCGCGATGTCCACGCGTGTGCCCATGAGGGTACGGCTCGCGCGCATCAGGGGCTGCGCGCCCTCCACCATGCCAGCCAAAGCCTGGCGCGGGTCGAGGTACGCCAGCGCGCCCAGCAGCGGCAGCGCAAGGGCGAAGCGCCGCCGCGTCCACCGGTTGCCTACCGCCGGCATGCACCGATCTGAGTTCATCGCGAGCCCCTCCGGTCCTTACATCGACTGGTCAGCCATGAAATCCACGGCGGCCTTCACTTCGTCATCGCTCAGCGAAGCCGCGCCGCCGCGCGCGGGCATCATGCCCTTGCTGCCGGTGAAGCCTTCGATGGCGTGCTTGTAGAGCGTGTCCTTGCCCTGGGCAATACGCGGCGCCCAATCGGCCTTATCGCCAGGCTTGGGAGCCCCTGCAACGCCGGCCGCATGGCACATAGCGCAGGTTTTGCCGTACACGCTCTTACCGACGGTGTTCTCCGCCGTCGCGGGGGCGGCGGCAGGTGCTTGAGCGGCTGGCGCGGGAGCAGGGGTAGGCGCGGGAGCCGGTGCTTGCGCAGCGGGTGCAGGAGCAGGCGCGGGCGCCGGAGCGTCGTTTTTGCCACAGGCGGCGAGCAGCAGGGTTGCGGCGGCCAGCGCCATCGTGAGAGATGTCTTTTTCATGAAAGCCTTTCTTGTTGACGTCCAAAACCAAAAGGGCATCTTAGCCTGCGCCCCATGCAACGAGCCTGCCCTTCAATGGGTCGTCAGTTTGGTAGTTTCCAGAATCATTCATTTGATGTAAATCAACATCGAAAGAAACATTCAAAGTGAACATTTAGGCACTGTCACCACAGAGGTGGCTTCCAACACGCGCCGTTAGAGCCCATACTTCCGCCATGGATAAACTCCGCTCCCTGAACCTCCTACGCTGGTGGGCAGTGGCGTGGTTCGTCCTTGGTTTTGGGGCGGCACTGGCCTCCCCCCTCATTCAGCCGCGCACCATGGAACTGGTCTGTTCCAGTGCCAGCGGCGCCACCTTGGTGGTTCACCATGCCGGTAGCAATGCCGTGCTCGACACCCTGGGCATGGACTGCTCGCTGTGCCTGCCCAGCATGGAACCGCCGCAACCCGCCGTACTGACCGTGCCGGGCTGGCCCATCACCCATTCCGTACCCCTGCCACCGCCTCGTGTGGTGGCCGTTGCCCCCACGGCCGCGCCACCACCTGCGCGCGCGCCCCCATTTTCCGCTTGCACTACCTGAAAGAGGACATCATGAGCGACAAGAGAGAGAGCCTGAACCCTGAAACCGTCGGCATGGGACGCCGCCGGTTCATCAATACCGCTGCTTTGGCAGGACTGACCGTGGGCGTTGCCGCGTGCAACGACAAGCCCGCAGCCGCCCCTGCAGCATCCGGCACCCCTGCGCCGGCACCCGCCCCCGCTGCCGCCCACGCCGGCGCCAACGTGCACCTCAAGCCCGGTGAGCTCGATACCTACTACGGTCTTTGGAGCGGCGGCCACAACGGCGACGTTCGCGTGCTGGGCCTGCCCTCTGGTCGTGAACTCCTGCGCATTCCCTGCTTCGTGCCTGACGCCCTCGTGGGCTGGGGCATCACCAATGAATCCAAGGCCGTGATGGGCACCAAGCCCGACGGCAGCCTGCGCTACACCGTGGCGGACACCCACCACTTGCACGGCTCGTACAAGGACGGCAACTACGACGGTCGTTACGCCTGGGTCAACGACAAGATCAACAGCCGCATCGCCCGCATCCGCCTGGACTACTTCATCTGCGACAAGATCACCGAGCTGCCCAACGTGCAGGGCTTCCACGGCATCTTCCCCGACAAGCGCGATCCGGTCGATCCCAACATCAACTACACCACGCGCGTGTTCTGCGGCGCTGAATTCGGCATTCCCCTGCCCAACGACGGCAAGGATGTGAACGCCACCGAGAAGTACCGCTCGATGTTCACCTGCGTGGATGCCGAGACCATGGAAGTGCGCTGGCAGGTCCTGATCGACGGCAACTGCGACCTGACGGCCACGTCGTTCGACGGCAAGCTGGCAGCGACCAACCAGTACAACACCGAGAACGGTGTGCACTACGAAGACATGATGTCGGCCGAGCGCGACGCCTGCCTGTTCTTCAACATTGCCCGCATCGAAGAAGCCGTGAAGGCCGGCAAGTTCAAGACCTACGGCACGTCCAAGGTGCCCGTGGTGGACGGCACCCGCGAAGCCAACAAGGATGCCAAGACCGCTCTCACCGCCTATGTGAGCGTTCCCAAGAACCCGCACGGCGTGAACGCCAGCCCCGACCAGAAGTACTTCATCTGCGCCGGCAAGCTGTCGCCCACGGCCACCGTGATCGAACTGGCCAAGGTGCTGGACTGGTTCGACGGCAAGAGCGAGAAGCTCGACGACGCCATCGTCGCCGAGGTGGAAATCGGCCTGGGCCCGCTGCACACCGCCTTCGACGGCCGCGGCAACGCCTACACCACGCTGTTCCTGGACAGCCAGATCGTCAAGTGGAACATCGACAAGGCCATCGCCTTCCACAAGGGTGACAAGAACGCCACCTACGTCGTGGACCGCCTGGACGTGCACTACCAGCCTGGGCACATCAATGCCACGCACTCGGAAACCGTGGCCGCTGACGGCAAGTTCCTCGCCGTGGGTTGCAAGTTCTCCAAGGACCGTTTCCTGCCGGTGGGCCCCTTCCACCCCGAGAACGAGCAGTTGATCGACATCTCGGGCGACAAGATGGTGCTGCTGGCCGACCACCCAGTGCGCGGCGAGCCCCACGACTTCATCATCTTCAAGCGTGACATCGTGAAGCCCAAGCAGGTCTACGACCTGGACGAGTTCCCGCTGGCCGTCAAGGACGCCAAGGAATCCGGCGTCTTCCGCAACGGCAAGAAGGTCACGGTGAAGCTCACGTCGCAGGCCCCTGCCTTCAGCCTGCGTGAATTCACCGTCAAGAAGGGCGATGAAGTCACACTGATCCTCACGAACCTCGACAAGATCGAAGATTTGACGCACGGCTTCGCGGTGCCCAAGTACAACATCCAGTTCGTGATCAACCCGTTGGAGACGAAGTCGGTGACCTTCATCGCCGACAAGCCCGGTGTGTTCTGGGCTTACTGCTCCACGTTCTGCCATGCGCTGCACCTGGAAATGCGCACGCGCATGATCGTCGAAGCCTGATGATGCGCAACCCTCCTGGGCCTGGCCTGGGAGGGTTGCAAATCAAATTGGCTTCTTTCGCAGACGCAGCAAGCGGCGCCTGCTATTAGTTGGATAGTGCAATGTTTTCCCTAGGTTCACGGTTAGCCGCTTTCTGTCTTGCTCTGATCCTCGCCGCCCCGCTTTGGGTGCCGCGGGCGCACGCAGGTGCCTACGAGGCGGAACTGCCTGCGAACCTGGCCACCACGCCCGACATGTGCGCGCTGCTGCCGTGCACCGAAGTATTTCCGGGCGCTACGCATTTTTCGCCGCGCAAGGGCCAGCCGCCCTATGTCGAGGCGTATGACAACGACTCGGCCCAGAAGAAGCTTCTGGGCTACGTCATGCTGTCGACCGACATCACCGACACGCCCGCCTACTCGGGCAAGCCGGTGGTCACGCTCATCGGTATGGACACGCAGGGCCGCTTCGTCGGCATGAAGGTGCTCAAGCACTCCGAGCCCATCCTGCTGCTGGGCATCCCCGAGTCGGCACTCATCAATTTCAACAACCAGTACATCGGCAAGTCGGTCACCGACACCATCGAAGTCGGCCCTTCCCGCCCCGATGAGAACGTCATCGGCGTCGACGCCATCTCCGGCGCCACCGTCACCGTGGTGGCTCAGAACCAGGTGGTCATGGCCTCGGGCTCGGCCGTGGCACGCCAGACCGGCATCATTGCTCCCACGGTGCGCGAGCAGCCTCGCTTTGTCACCACCGGACAAACCTACGATTGGGCCCAACTCGTCAAGATGGGCGCGGTGCAGCAATTGCTGGTCAAGCCCGAACAGGTGGGCCTGCCGCGCGGCCCCGAGCCCTTCATCGAAATGTGGTTCGGTGACCTGAACCAGCCCGACGTAGGCCGCAGCCTGCTGGGCAAGAACAGCTTCGAAAGCCTGCGTTCACGCCTCAAGGAAGGCGAGAGCGCCATGTTCGTCATCAAGACCGGCGGGCAGGAGTCCTTCAAGGGATCAGGTTTCGTCCGCGGCGGCATTTTTGACCGTGTGCAGGTCAAGCAAGGTGCCGACTCCTTCACCTTCCGCGACCTGGACTCCCTTAATCTGTACGGCCTGGAGGCCGCCGGCGCACCCCGCTACACCGAGTCGTCCATCTTCATCATCCGCTCGCAGGCCTTTTCTGCGGCCTATCCGTGGAAATTCGCCTTCCTGGGCAACCGGGTCGATCGGGCCACAGGCCATCGCAGCTTTGCCGTCTTCGAGTCCAAGTACTGGTTGCCGGCAGATCTGCTCGAAGGTGGCCGCCCCAAGGTGCAAGAACCCGATGCCCCCTGGGTACGCATCTGGAAATCGCAGGCCCTGCCCATCAGCCTGTTCGCCCTGCTGCTGATCGCAGTCACCGTGGTGTACGCCTTCCGCGAAAGGCTCACCCGCCTGTCCACGCACAAGAACAAGTGGCCGGTCAATGGCTTCAAGTACACCTTCTGGGCCATCAGCATCTTCTGGATCGGCTTTGGCTACATGGCCCAGCCGTCCATCACCCAGGTGCTGACCTGGTTCCACTCCGTCCTGTTCCAGTGGACCTGGTCGCTGTTCCTGTCCGATCCGTTCATCTTCCTGTTCTGGATCTTCATCATCGTGACCGCCTTCCTGTTCGGGCGCGGGCTGTTCTGCGGCTGGATGTGTCCGTTCGGCTCGCTGCAGGAGGCGATCTTCAAGATCGCCAAGGCCCTCGGGCTGAAACGCTTCCAGACACAGCTGCCGCAAAAGTGGCATGACCGGCTCAAGTGGATCAAATACGCCGTCTTCTTCGTCCTGCTGGCGGTGTCGATGTTCTCCATGGGTCTGGCCGAGAAGCTGGCCGAGGTCGAACCCTTCAAGACCACGTTCCTGGTCGGCGTGATGAACCGGGCATGGCCCTATGGCCTGTTCGTCGCCGCCATCCTCGGCGTGTCGATCTTCATCGAGCGCCCCTACTGCAAGTACATCTGCCCGCTGGGCGCCTCGCTGGCCATGCCCAGCACCTTCCGCTGGTTCGGGTTGAAGCGCAAGCAGGACTGCAACAGCTGCAAGGCCTGCGCGGTGGGTTGCGGAGCACAGGCCATCGACGCCGACGGGCGCATCGACCACCGGGAATGCCTGCATTGCCTGGATTGCATGATCCTGTACACCGACACCAAGGGCTGCCCGCCTCTGGCCAAGGAGCGCAAGCGCCGCGAGAAGGACGGCTTGGAGATGACGCCCATCGGCAAGAATGGCTACTTCATCCCCATCTACCCCGCCACCGTGCAGGACCAGATATCGGCCAAGGCCGCCCAAGGCCCCGATCCGCGCATGCCCACCGAACCCACGCTGCCCGCGCACAAGCGCAACGTAGGCTTCATGAGCTGGCTGTTGCTAGAACTGCGCGACCATCTCTGGCCCTGGAGCGCCGAAGGCTGGCGCAGCCAGCGCGCGCTGCAGATCGCCGGGCTGTCGCTGGCGGTGGCGGCCACCATCGCCTGGATCATGGCAGCGATGGGCCACCTCTCGTCGGGCGCCATCATCGGCTGGTGGTTCGGCTGGAGCGTGTACGAAGTGTTGATTCGGCTGTCGGGCCGCCGTTACGTCAAGGACGGCCCGTGGTGGCGCGACAATTACCGCGTTGCAGGTGTAATGGACATGATGAGCTACGTAGGATTCAAGAACCTGATGATCGGTGCTGCGCTGTTCCTGGTGCTGCAGGCACTGGGACTGTTCACCCCATGAAGGGCGGTGTCACCCACTTAATGCTGGCCTTGGCGATGACCCTCGCCGGGGCCTGCCAGGCAGCCACCCTCCATGTGCGAGCGGGCGACGATCTGACCGCCGCCGTGCGCAAAGCCAAGGCAGGCGATGTGCTGGAGATTGCGCGGGGCACGTACCGCGCCAATCTGGTGATCGACAAGCCCCTCACGTTGCGCGGCGTGGACCGCCCCACCATCAGCGGCGGCAACCAGGGCGACACCATCCGCGTCACCGCACCGGACGTGGTGATCGAGGGCCTGATCGTGCGCGACTCGGGTGACGACCTCAAGGATCAGAACGCCGGCATCTACCTCTACCCGGGCGCCCACCGTGCCGTCGTACGCCGCTGCGACCTCACCTACAACCTGTTCGGCCTGTGGATCGAGAAGGCCAATGACGTGCTCATCGAGCACAACGTCATCACCGGCAAGCGTGAATACTCCTCCCCGCAGCGTGGCAACGGCGTGCAGCTGTACAACACCAAAGGCGCAAAGATCCTGAACAACAACATCAGTTTCGTGCGCGACGCGCTCTACGTGGACGTCTCGCACCATGCGCTGTTCAAGGGCAATCAGCTGCATCACAGCCGCTATGGCACGCACTACATGAACTCCTACTACAACCTGTGGGAGGACAACGACACCTACTACAACCGTGGCGGCTTGGCCCTGATGGAAGTGCGCGAGCAGACCGTGCGCAACAACCGCGCCTGGGGCAACTCCGACCACGGCATCATGCTGCGCACGCTGCAGGATTCGGTGATCGAAGGCAACGTCGTGGCCGGCAACAGCCGGGGCTTCTTCATCTACGACGTGGAGTACATCAAGCTCAACAACAACCTGGTGGTGGACAACACCGTCGGCGTGCACCTGGCCGCGGGCTCGAAGAACAACGAAGTCGAAGGCAACGACTTCATCTCCAACCGCGAGCAGGTACGCTACGTGGGTGCGCGCGACGAGCGCTGGGGCGCCAAGAGCGGCAACCACTGGAGCAACTACCTGGGCTGGGACCGCGATGGCGACGGTGTCGGCGATGTGCCCTACGAGGCCAACGACATGGTGGACCGCCTGACCTGGCGCCACCCTAGCGTCAAGCTGCTGCTGGCCAGCCCGGCCGTGCAGGCCCTGCGCCTGGTGGGCCGGCAGTTCCCTGTGCTGCGCGTGCCATCGGTCGTGGACCCGAAGCCGCGCATGCAGCCCAGCAATCAACAATGGAGTGAATGGCGTGGCAAGCATTTCCCCGGCCAGTGACAACGTGGCCATCTCGCTGCGCGGCGTCAGCAAGCACTACGGCGCGCTGCACGCCGTGGACGGCGTGGACCTGGACATCCCCAAGGGCGAGATCTTCGGCCTGATCGGGCACAACGGCGCAGGCAAGAGCACGCTGTTCAAGATGATGCTGGGCCTGGTGAAGCCCACGCAGGGCACGCTTTTGATCGCAGGCGCCCAGGTGGGTGGGCGGGGGTTCCGCGCCGCCCGCCGCCAACTGGGCTACCTGCCCGAGAACGTGGTGCTCTACGACAACCTGGACGGATTGGAGACGCTGCGCTTTTTCGCGCGGCTGAAATCCGCCCCGCTGGCGCAGTGCGCGGACATTCTGGAGCGCGTGGGCCTGGCACACGCCGGCAAGCGCCCGGTGCGCGAGTATTCCAAGGGCATGCGCCAGCGCCTGGGCTTCGCGCAGGCATTGCTGGGCAGCCCGCGCGTGTTGTTCCTGGACGAGCCCACCAACGGCCTGGACCCGCAGGCGATCCGCGACTTCTACACCACGCTGCGGGGCCTGCAGGCCGAGGGCGTGACCATGGTCATCACCTCGCACATCCTCGCCGAACTGCAAGAACGCGTGGACCGGCTCGCCATTCTCTCGGCCGGCCGCATCCAGGCGCTGGGCAGCGTGCAGCAGCTGCGCGAGCAAACCCGCATGCCGCTGTCGTTCGAACTGGACATCGCACCCGCCGACCGGCCCGCCGCCGCACAGGCGCTGGAACAAGCGACGGGCATCGTCCCCGAGCACACGCCCGAAGGCTTGCGCCTGCACTGCCCGCGCGAGCAGAAGATGGCCGTGCTGGCCGCCCTCGCGCCACTGGGTGCGCGCGTGCGCGACCTCAAGCTGCTGGAGCCCTCGCTCGAAGACGTGTTCTTCGGCTTCGCCGACTGACACCCTGCCCACGACGCCCCATGGAACTGACCCAGATCTTCACCATCGCCGCCAAAGAATTCCGCGATCGCATGCGCAATCGCTGGGTGCTTGCGGTGGCCCTCGTCTTCACCGTGTTCTCACTCGTCATCGCCTACTTCGGCGGCGCGCAGCAGGGCACGGTGGGCTTTCGCTCCATCGAGTTCACCATCGCCAGCCTCGTCAGCCTGGTCATCTACCTCATCCCGCTGATTGCGCTGTTGCTGGGGTTCGATGCCATCGTGGGCGAGCGCGAGCGCGGCTCGCTTGATCTGCTGCTGGCCCTGCCCATCACCCGGCTGGAATTGCTGCTGGGCAAATACCTGGGCTTGGCGGCTGCGCTGGCGCTCTCCACCCTGGCGGGCTTCGGGCTGGTGGCGGTGCTGCTGTGGCGCCACATGAGCGCCAATGCCCTGTTCCACTACGGCGGCTTCATGATCAGCTCGGTATTGCTGGGCCTCGCATTCCTGAGCCTGGCAGTGATGCTATCGGTGCTGGCTCGCGACCGCACGCGCGCCTCGGGCCTGGCCATCGCTACCTGGTTCTTCTTCGTGCTGGTGTTCGATTTGCTGCTGCTGGGCCTGCTGGTGGCCACGGGCGGGCAGTTCGCGGGCGATGCGTTCGCCTGGCTGCTGCTGCTGAACCCGGCCGACGTGTTCCGTATCCTCAACGTGTTCTCGCTCGAAGACGTGCGCACGCTCTACGGGCTCGCCAGCGTCGTTCCCTCGTCGCTGGGTAGCCCCGCAATCATGGGTGGCGTGATGCTGGCGTGGATCGCCCTGCCGCTCGCCATCGCCAACTGGAGATTCAAGCCATGACCTGTTCCTGCATCACCCGTCGCCGTGCACTGGGCATGGCCGCCTTCACGGCGCTGGCCACCAGCAGCCTGCTGGCTGGCTGCGGCGACAAGGCAGCCGAACAGCAGTCCCTTGCGCCCGTGGAGATCGACCGTTCCACAAGTTGCGAGCTCGACGGCATGCTGCTTGCAGACTACCCCGGCCCCAAGGCGCAGATCCACTACGCGGGCCAGGAAAAGCCGTCCTTCTTCTGCGACACCATCGAACTGTTCAACACCCTGCTCGCCGGAGAACAAGTGCGTGCAGTGCGCGCCGTGTACGTGCAGGACATGGGCAAGGCCGACTGGAACGAACCCAAAGGCCACTGGATCGACGCCAAGACCGCCGTCTACGTGCTGGGCAGCAAGCGGCATGGCTCCATGGGCCCCACCATCGCCAGCTTCGCGCAGGAGGCCGATGCGGCCAAATTCGCCGGCGAACATGGCGGCAAGGTGCTGCGCTTTGCGGACATCAAGCTCGACATGGTGGACCTGAGCGGCGGTGCGCTGCACGACACCCGCATGTAACAGCCCTTGCACCATGTCTGCATCCACCCTGAGTCCTCCGCCGCACCAGCCACGCCGCAGGCGCATGGTTGCGGGCGCGCTGGTGTTTGCAGCTGCGGCGGGCGGGCTCTGGGGCGTGCCGGGCCTGCGCAGCGCGCTGCGGCCCGAGCCGGCTCCCGCCCTGGAGCCGGACGTGTGCATCGTCGCACCCCCGACGCCGTACGACCCCGCGTCAGGCCTGCCGCCCACGGCAGCGCGCCCCATTCCGGTGGATGCGCGCTGCCCCGTATGCGGCATGTTCCCCGCCCGTTCGCCCGACTGGGCGGCGCAGGTCATCTTTCGCAATGGCGACGCACAGTTTTTCGACTCGCCCCTGTCGTTGTTCATGTACCTGCAGGACGTGGCCCGCTACAGCCCCGGCCGCAATGCACGGGACATCATGGCGCACTACGTCACCGACACCGCTCGCCCTACGGCCGCGGGCGGTGCCCGCTGGACGGACGCGCTGTCTGCCTATTACGTGCACGGCTCGTCGGCGCGGGGGCCGATGCGCGCCGGCAATCTGCCCGCGTTCTCGACACGGGAGGCCGCACAGGCCTTTGCCGCGCAGCGCGGCGGCACAGTGCTCGCCTTTGGCGCCGTGGATGCCCCCCTGATCGCGCAGTTGGCGGGCCCTGGCGGGCACAATCACCCCTAGCACTCGCTATTAAAAACATAGCTATCAGCGCTTATTCCGCAAGCGCTAGGCGCATTTTTTATTGAAAAGGCCGCTGAACGGCGGCCTGTGTTTTCAGTGGGTTGATGGCTCGGCCGTAGAGGCCTGCGGTGCCTTGAACAAGGCGGGTAATTTGCGCTTGGGCTTGATGTTGGCGGAGATGCCGCCACGCGCGGGCGATGCCTTGGGTGCCACCTCCCAGCTCGCCGACGCACCGGCCGAGGTGCTGGCCTCGTAAGGCTTGTCGAAGAACGGATCGCGAGACGCCGCAGGCGCGGAGCGGTACGCGCTGCGCTCACGACTGCGGGGGGCGGCTGGAGCGCCCTCGCCCGAATCGTCGCCGCCCCAGGCGCGGCGGCCGTCGTTGTAGCGGCCCCGCGGACGATCTTCCTGCAATTCCAGCGGTTCCAGCTCAATCTTCTTCTTGATGAGCTTCTCGATATCCGCCACCAGGCGGGTATCGCTGCTGGCCGCCAGCGTGACAGCCAGACCCGATGCGCCGGCGCGGCCCGTACGGCCGATGCGGTGCACGTAGTCCTCTGCATTGAAGGGCACGTCGTAATTGAACACCGCAGGCACGTCCTTGATGTCCAGGCCCCGCGCCGCCACGTCGGTGCAGACCAGCAGGTCCACCTCGCCGCTCTTGAAGGCTTCCAGCGCCTTCAATCGCTCGTCCTGGCTCTTGTCGCCATGCAGCGCGGCGGTCTTGAGGCCGTCGCGCTCCAGGCTGCGGGCCAGGCGCGCGCAGCCCAGCTTGCTGTTCACGAAGATGAAGGCCTGCTTGAGGCCGCGCTCGTTCAGCACATGGCGGATGGCGCGGCGCTTGTCGTCGCCGTCTACCGCGAAGAAGCGCTGCTCCACGGTGGAGGCGGTCTCGTTGGGGCGCGCGACCTCGATGGTGATCGGGTCCTGCAGATAGCTGCCGGCCAGGCGCTTGATCTCGGGCGAGAAGGTGGCGGAGAACAGCAGCGTGGTGCGCTGCTTGGGCAGGTAGGAGAGGATGCGCTGCAGGTCGGGCAGGAAGCCAATGTCCAGCATGCGGTCGGCCTCGTCCAGCACCACGTACTCGACCTGATTGAGCACCGCGTTCTTGGCCTCGATATGGTCCAGCAGACGGCCGGGCGTGGCCACCAGCACCTCGACGCCCTTTTTCAGCTCGATGGTCTGCGGCTTCATGTCCATGCCGCCAAACACCACCGTGCTGCGCAGCTTGGTGTACTTGGCGTACAGCGCGATCTGCTGCGCCACCTGGTCCGCCAGCTCGCGCGTGGGCAGCAGCACGAGCGCCCGCACAGGGTGGCGCGCGGGAGAGGCTGAACTGTTCTCGTGCTTGAGCAGGCGCTGCAGCAACGGCAGCGAAAAGGCCGCCGTCTTGCCGGTGCCGGTTTGCGCCGCACCCATCACGTCCTTGCCGGTCAGCACGACAGGGATCGCCTGCGCCTGGATCGGCGTCATGTTCTCGTAGCCCATCTCGGCTACGGCGCGCTTGAGCGGCTCGGCCAGCGCAAGAGTGGAATAGGGTTGTGTCATGAAGCCGCTATTGTCGCATTGCAGCAGCGGCGAAGGCCAACAAGGCCGTCAACGGCCTGTACCGGGGCGTCTCCTGCTTGGCGCGAAAACGACGGCTTAGCGTGCGTTCACGGTGTCAAAGCGACTGTGCGTTGAAAGTGTTGCAGCCCTGCACACTGCCGGTCTTGAACCCCTGCGTGAACCACCGCACGCGCTGCGCGCTGGAGCCGTGGGTAAAGGCATCGGGCCGCACGGTGCCAGTCTGCTGGCGCTGCAGCGCGTCGTCACCGATCTGCTCGGCGGCGTTCACCGCGGACTCGATGTCGCCCTGCTCCAGCCAGTTCTTGGCCTGTTGCGAATGGTGGGCCCAAATGCCGGCGTAGCAGTCGGCCTGCAGCTCCAGCCGTACCGACAGCGCGTTCTGCTCGCGCTGGCTCACGCGCCCGCGCATGCCGTCCACCTTGCCGGTGGTGCCCAGCAGGGTCTGCACATGGTGGCCGACCTCGTGCGCGATCACGTAGGCGCGGGCAAATTCGCCTGGCGCACCCAGCTGGCGACTCATGGTGTCGAAGAAATCCATGTCCAGGTACACCTTTTGGTCCCCGGGGCAGTAAAACGGCCCCATCGCGCTCTGCCCCGTACCACAGGCCGTGGGCGTGGCGCCGCGGTAGAGCACCAACTTGGGCTGGCGGTACTGCGCCCCACCTTGCTGGAACACCTGCGCCCACACATCCTCCGTGGACGCCAGGACGGTGGAGACGAAGGCGGCCTCACGGTCGCCCTGCGGCGGACGCTGGGCCGGCCCCTGTTGGACCTGCGGCGCGCCCCCGCCCGACAGTACGCCGATGGTGGTCAGCGGGTTGATGCCAAACACACCCCAGCCGATGAGCGCCACAACGATGGTGCCAATGCCGATCGAGCGTCCGCCGATGAAGCCGCCCCCGCCGCCGCTGCGCCGGTCTTCCACGTTGTCCGATTCGCGATTGCCTTCCCATCTCATGGGTGATCTCCTGCGTGCACGACGCACCAGCCGCCGATGTTACGCCCGCGGCGGCACCCTCGGGATTTCGCGCCGCGCACTACTGCGCGGCCAGCAACATGTCCTGCGACGGGCGCGGCTGCAGCGTGTGGTTGACGTACTTCGCCATCCGTTCGTGGGCTTGGTGCGTGTGGCGTTCCACCACCGCCTGCAGCACCCACAACTGCGCAAGGATGACGATGGCGGCACCCAGCCACATCCAGAGGCTGGGCGTGGGCGCAGACTTCACGGGCGGATCCCATGGCCGGGGCGCAGCGGGGGAGGCGGGATCATGGATGGGGCGGGACATGCAGTACTCCTGAAACACTGCAGCCATCCTAGGCAGCGCCACGCAGCCGTACCACCGGCGCAGGGCCAGCCTGCGTGTAGGACGGCGGCAAGCGCCGGCGCAGGAGTCGGCGCGCACCCCACGGTCCAGGCCGCGGTCCTTTAGGCAGGTCCTTCAGGCCTTGGGCAGCGTCACCCCGTGCTGGCCCTGGTATTTGCCGTTGCGGTCCTTGTAGCTCACGGCACATTCCTCGTCACCCTGGAAGAAAAGCACCTGCGCGCAGCCCTCGCCCGCGTAGATCTTGGCGGGCAGCGGCGTAGTGTTGGAGAACTCCAGCGTCACGTAGCCTTCCCACTCGGGCTCGAACGGCGTGACGTTGACGATGATGCCGCAGCGCGCATAGGTGCTCTTGCCCAGGCAGACGGTGAGCACGTCGCGCGGGATGCGGAAGTACTCCACGGTGCGCGCAAGCGCGAAGCTGTTGGGCGGGATGATGCAGTAGTCGCCTTCGAAGTCCACGAAGCTCTTTTCGTCGAAGTTCTTCGGGTCCACCACGGTGCTGTGGATGTTGGTAAAGACCTTGAATTCGCGCGCGCAGCGAATGTCGTAGCCGTAGCTGCTGGTGCCGTAGCTGATGATCTTGCGCCCGCCCTGCTGCCGGATCTGGCCGGGCTCGAACGGCTCGATCATGCCGTGCTGCTCGGCCATGCGGCGGATCCATTTGTCGCTCTTGATGCTCATGGGGTACTCCTGGCGCGTATTCTAGGTGAATGAAAGCTACTTAAATGATAGCTGCTGGCGCTTGATACATAAGCGTCAGAGGCAAATATTTCATGCAATGACCGTGCGCTCGATCAAACGGTCGTCGCCGAGCACGATCATCGCGAACAGCAGTTCGTCCAGGTGGGCGGCGCCCGCCGTGCGCCGCGCCAGCAGCGGGGTCGCTGCAGGATTCAGCACCACGAAGTCGGCTTCGCAACCCGGCTCCAGGTTGCCCACCACGCCATCCAGCCCCAACGCCCGCGCGGCACCGGCGGTATGCAGCCACCACAGCCGTTGCGGCGCCAGGCTCAGTCCCGTCTTGGTCTGCCCCTCCCGGCCTACGTAGTACGCGGCCAGCATCGTGTGGAAAGGGCTGAAGCTGGTGCCGCCGCCCACGTCGCTGGCCAAGCCGTAGCCGAAGCCCATGCGGTCCGCGCCCGCAAAGTCAAACTGGCCACTGCCCAGGAACAGGTTGCTCGTGGGGCACACGGCAGCCACCGCGCCGCTCTCGCGCATGGCGGCGCGGTCCTCGTCGTCGAAATGGATGCAATGCGCGTACACCGCGCGCTCACGCAGCAGGCCGACACGGGCATACACATCCAGGTAGCTGCGCGTGCCGGGGAACAGCTCCCGCGCCCAGCAGATCTCCTGCTGGTTCTCCGCCACATGGGACTGCACCCATACGTCGGGGTAGCGCGCGGCCAGAGCACCCGCGCCGCTCAGCTGCTGCGGCGTACTGGTGGGGGCAAAACGCGGCGTGATCGCATAGCCCAGCCGCCCCTTGCCGTGCCAGCGCTGGATGAGCGCTTCGGTATCAATGAGGGATTGCTCGGTCGCGTCGCGCACGCCGTCGGGCGAGTGGCGGTCTTGCAGCACCTTGCCGGCAATCAGGCGCAGCCGCCGCGCATGTGCCTGCGCCATCAGCGCATCCACCGAGCCCGGATGCGAGGTGGCGAAGGTGAGCGCCGTGGTCACGCCGTTGCGCTGCAGCTCATCCAGGAAGAAGCCCGCCACCCCCGCGGCGTAGCCGGCATCGGCGAATCGCGACTCGTGCGGAAAGGTGTAGTTCTCCAGCCAGGGCAGCAGGCCTTCGGCGGGCGAGCCGATCACGTCCAGCTGCGGGTAGTGCACATGCATGTCCACGAAGCCGGGTGCAATGATGCGGCCAGGCCAGTGGGTCACCGGCTGCGAGGCCTGAGAAAAATAAAGGGGCGCCAGCGCGCGCCACGCGCCGGCGGCGTGCACGCGCTGCACGCCCCGGTCATCGGGTGCGGTGGCCAACAGGCCGTCTTCTTCGTACAGGGCCGTGCCGTCGTCGGCAAAGCGCAGGAGCGCAGATCGGTAAAGGTGCATGGCCCCGGATGATGCCCGCAATACCGGGGGGCGTCAGGGCGCGATGCTGGCGCCGTTTTCGTACCAGCGTTTGAAGGTTTCGCGCTCTTCGTCGGACAGTGCGCCCGGGTTGCCAAACGGCATCTT
This sequence comes from Diaphorobacter sp. C33, assembly GCF_030503915.1. Classification (NCBI taxonomy): domain Bacteria; kingdom Pseudomonadati; phylum Pseudomonadota; class Betaproteobacteria; order Burkholderiales; family Comamonadaceae; genus Diaphorobacter; species Diaphorobacter sp. C33. The sequence continues at coordinate 374,878 of NZ_CP129980.1, read as the reverse complement.
GCGCAGCTGCACCACCTGTTGGTAGATCTGCTGCGCGTGGCTCTTCACGTCCTGCGGGGTGTCGAACTTCACGTTCTTCTGCGCGGTGTTGGCGCTGTGGCACACCACGCAGTGTTTTTGTATGACGGCGTGCAGTTGTTCGTAGCCTGCGGCGGCCGGCGCGGCGGCGGACACGGCCGGCGCAGCCGGCTTGAGCCATACCACCACGCCCAGCAGCACCACCACGCCCACGGCCGCATAGGGCCAGGGATGGCCGTTGCGGCCCAGCTTGTAGCCGTGGCGCATCACGAAGAACTGGCGAATGGCCGCGCCTGCGAACATCATGAGGATCAGTACCAGCCAGTTCTGCCCATGGTTGTAGAGCCAGCCGTAGTGGTTGGAGAGCATGGCGAACAGCACCGGCAGCGTGAAGTACGTGTTGTGCACGCTGCGTTGCTTGCCGCGCTTGCCATGCACCGGGTCCACCGGCTGGCCGGCCTTCAGTGCCGCCACCACCTTGCGCTGGCCGGGAATGATCCAGAAGAACACGTTGGCGCTCATCGAGGTGGCGAGCATCGCGCCCATCAGCAGGAAGGCCGCCTGGCCGGGAAAGATGCGGCAGGCCAGCCACGCGGCGATGCACACCAGGACCAGCACCAGCGCCCCCACGGTGGCATCGCCGTTGGCCTTCTGGCCGAACACGCGGCAGATGCCGTCGTACAGCAGCCAGAACACCACCAGAAAGGCCAGTGCCGCCACGATGGCCATGGCGGGCGACATGAGCGGGTTAGCCGGATGCACCAGGTAGATGCCCGCGTTCCACAGATACGAAACCGTGAGCAGCGCAAAGCCGCTGAGCCAGGTGGTATAGCTCTCCCAGAAGAACCAGTGCAGATGGTCCGGCAGCTTCGGGGGCGCCACGTTGAACTTGACCGGGTGGTAGAAGCCCCCGCCATGCACAGCCCAAAGCTCGCCGTTCACGCCCTGGCGCTTCAGGTCCTCGTCGACCGGCGGCGTGAGGCTGCTGTCCAGAAAGACGAAGTAGAACGAGGAGCCCACCCAGGCGATGGCAGTGATGACGTGCAGCCAGCGCAGCAGCAGATTGGCCCAGTCGAGGAAGTAGCTTTCCATCGTGTTTCAACCTTGGCGGCCCGGCGGGCCACCTGCAAGCTGCTCACCACTGCGGGCGCTCTGAGCAGAAAAAGAGGGGCCGCGCACCGTGGCAGGAAGCTGCCGGGGCACCGCTGCGACCCGTTTTGTGAACAAGAAGTGTATGCACTTTTCTGGCAACGGCCGCTGGAATGGCCCAGGGATTGTCCCTAACCCTGCAGGATGTAATCCGGATGCTGGGCGCATACGTCGTCCACCGCGCTGAGCGTGCCCGACAGGTGCTCGCGCAACGCCTCCTGGGCCGCGGGAGCGTTCTGCCGGTCAATGGCGTCGAGGATGGCCCGGTGCTGGCGCATGATGACGCCCGTCTTGCCTGCGGTGGGTAGGTGCAGGCGGCGCAAGCGATCCACATGGCCGGAGTAGCGGCGCACCAGCGCCCACAGGCCCATGACGCCGGCCGCCTCATACATCAGGCGGTGAAAGCCATGGTCCGCACCCAGAAAGTCGTCATAGCGCTGCGCGGCGGCCAGCGATTCCTGCAGTGCGCACTGCGCCTGCAATTGCACTACCAGGCCGGGGGGCGGCTGCAGCGCCAGCGTGCGCACGATCTCCAGCTCGATGGAGCGGCGCAGGAAGTGCGCTTCGCGCGCAGCCGCCACGTCGATGCGGCTGACCAGCGTGGCGTGCTGGGGAAAGACTTCCACCAAGCCCTCCTCTTCCAGGCGCAGCAGCGCCTCGCGGATGGGCGTCTGGCTCACGCCGAATTGCCCGGCCAGGTCGCTGCGCACCAGCATCGCGCCGGGCACCAGCTCCAGCGTCAGAATGGCCTCGCGCAGGCTTTCGAAGACCTGCGGGGCGGCCAGGCGCGAACGGTCAAGGCGGAACTTGGTCAGTATGGGCATACGTGGATTCTCGCATTCGTGCACTAATATATTAGTGTTCCAATATTTCAAATGGCACGCCTTCACGGCCGTGCCCGCCTCTCCTTTTCTCTGTCCACACACTTCCCAAGGATTCCCATGTCTGCTTCCTCCCCCCACGGCCTGCTCATCAACGGCGAATGGGTTTCCACGTCCCAGGCCGCGCCCAACACCAATCCCAGCAACCTGGCCGATGTGGTGGGCGAATACGCCCAGGGCGACGCCTCGCACGTGGACGCCGCCGTGGCGGCCGCCACCGCTGCCTTCCCCGCATGGAGCACGTCGGGCATCCAGGCGCGCCACGATGCGCTGGACAAGATCGGCAATGAAATCCTCGCGCGGCGCGAGGAACTGGGCGCGCTGCTGGCGCGCGAGGAAGGCAAGACCCGCGCAGAAGGCATCGGCGAAGTCGCCCGCGCCGGGCAGATCTTCAAGTTTTTCGCCGGCGAATGCCTGCGCCTGGCGGGCGAGACCGTGCCCTCGGTGCGGCCCGGCATCGGCGTGGAGGTCACGCGCGAGCCCATCGGCGTCGTGGGCCTGATCACGCCGTGGAACTTCCCCATGGCCATCCCCGCCTGGAAGATCGCGCCGGCCCTGGCGTTCGGCAACTGCGTGGTGTTGAAGCCCGCCGACCTGGTGCCCGGCAGCGCGTGGGCGCTGGCCGAGATCATCCACCGCTCGGGCATCCCCGCCGGCGTGTTCAACCTGGTGATGGGCCGCGGGCGCGTGATCGGCGAGGCGCTGGTGCAGCACCCCGGCGTGGCCGCCATCAGCTTCACCGGATCGGTCGGCGTGGGCCGCGGCATCGCCCAGGCGTGCGTGCAGAACGGCAAAAAGGTGCAGCTGGAGATGGGCGGCAAGAATCCGCAGGTGGTGCTGGACGATGCCGACCTCGCGCAGGCGGTGGAGCTGTCCGCACAGAGCGCGTTCTATTCCACGGGCCAGCGCTGCACGGCGTCCAGCCGCCTGATCGTCACCCAGGGCATCTACCCGAAGTTCATCGAGGCGCTCCAGGCACGCATGGCGAAAATCAAAGTGGGCGACGCGCTGGCCACGGGCACCGACGTGGGCCCGGTGGTGAGCCAGGCGCAGCTGGAGCAAGACCTGTCGTACGTAGAGATCGCCAAGGCCGAGGGCGGCGTGCTGGCGGCCGGCGGCCTGCGCGTGGCCTGCCACACGGGCAGCGGCAACGAAGGCTTCTTCATGGCGCCCGCGCTGTTCGTGGATACGGCGCCGGCGATGCGCATCAACCGCGAAGAGGTGTTCGGCCCCGTGGCCAGCGTGACCCGCGTGCGCGACTACGACGAAGCCCTGGCCGTGGCGAATGACACCGAATTCGGCCTGTCCGCCGGCATTGCCACCACCAGCCTGAAATACGCCACGCACTTCAAACGCCATGCACAGGCGGGCATGGTGATGGTGAACCTGCCCACGGCCGGGGTGGACTACCACGTGCCCTTCGGCGGGCGCAAGGGCTCCAGCTACGGCCCGCGGGAACAAGGCCGTTATGCGCAGGAGTTCTTCACGACGGTGAAGACGGCCTATACGCTGGCGTGACCCACGCAACTCCTGTATTAATAGCTGCTGGCGCTCGCTCCATAAGCGCCAGCAGCCATTTTTATACGCAATCTCAGGCCAGCCGCTGCAGCAACTGCGCGGCCACGGCCACGGCGATCACCTCGGGCTGCTTGCCGGCGATTCCGGGCACGCCGATCGGGCAGGTCACCTGCGCCAGCTCGGTATCCGAGAACCCCCGCGCCGCCAGCCGGTGGCGGAAGGTGGCCCACTTGGTGCGGCTGCCGATCAGGCCGATGAACGGCAGATCGCCGCGCGCACGCTGCCGTGCGAGGCACGCCGCCACGATGTCCAGATCCTCCGCGTGGCTGAAGCTCATGATGAGCACGAAGGACTGCGGCGCCAGGCCCGGCACGGCCGCCTGTACCGGGTCGGACTGTTCACAGACCACGGACGCGTCGTCCTCCTGCGGCGGGAACACGCCATCGCGGCTGTCGATCCAGTGCAGCGCAAACGGCAGCGGTGCCAGCACCCGCGCCAGTGCATGCCCCACATGGCCGCCGCCGAAAAGCGCCACCGGCTGCAGCCGCGGTGCCAGGCGCTCGCGCAAGGCCGGCGCGTCAGCAGCCCCCACGCATTCAAACCGCAGCTGCACCACGCCGCCGCAGCACTGCCCCAGGCTGGGGCCCAGCCCATATCGCACGAGCGGCATGCGCGAAGGGTTGCCAGCCAGGTGCTCCGCCAGGCGTTCACGCGCTTCGCGCAGCGCCTGCAGTTCCAGATGGCCGCCGCCGATGGTGCCGACGAAGTCGTTGCCCACCGCGAACACCGCCAGCCATGCCCCGGCTTCCCGCGGCGCCGAGCCTTGGGTAGACTCCACCGTCACCAGGCAGGCGGGTGCGGTCTTGATACGCTCCAGCAGGCAGTCCAATGCCTTCACTCGCTGATTCCTCCAGCTTGATTCATGCGCGCCACCGCCTTGGTCGTGGCCGCGGTACAGCATAGCGACAAACACCATGCCACAGCTGCCTTCTGCCCAGTCCTCTTCGGCCCAGCGTGCATCCCGTGCGCGCCGAACGTGGTGGCTGCCCGCCGGGGTGATGGCATTGGTCGCGGCGATCGTCTCGGCCTGCAAGTCGGGGCCCGAGGCGCCCTCCGCCCAGGACTCGCGCCTACCGGGCAGCGACGCGCGCGTCACCGGTCCGGTGCCGGCCGCCCAGGGCTCGGCACGCGCGTCCTCCGCGGCCACCCCGCGCGCCTACCGGCAGGATGCCGCCAGCCACATTTATGGCCTGAATGCAGCGCGCATCTACAAGGGCAAGCTGCCGCCGCTGCTGCACGCCATTGGCGTGCTGGAGGTGGACATCGACCGCGCGGGCCGCGTGACTTCGCTGCGCTGGATGCGTGCGCCCCGCCACGCGCCCGACGTGGTGGCCGAGATCGAACGCACGGTGCGCGCGGCAGCGCCCTTCCCCGTGCCCACGCGCATGGCGCGCGTGACCTACACAGACACCTGGCTGTGGGACAAGTCCGGGAATTTTCAGCTCGACACGCTGACCGAGGGCCAGCTCTAAGACGCCGCCGCACAGGCCTCTGCGATGGCGCGCGCCCTGGTTTGCAAGGCGCGAATCACAGCAATAGCCGTAGCGACTGCGGGCATCTGCACCGCCGCAGCCCGCCCAAAGCAGGCATGCGCGACTCGCAAGAATTGGCTCCGCGTTGCCCTGCGCCACGCGGCACACGGCGCGGGCTTGCAGCATCAGGACCCGCGGTAGGTGGAGTAGCTCCAGGGGCTGACCAGCAACGGCACGTGGTAGTGCTGGTCGGCGTGGGCGATGCCGAAGTCCAGGCTCACGCGGTCCAGGAATGAGGGCTCGGGCAGCATCACGCCCTTCGCCTTGAAATACGCCCCCACATCAAACGTCAGCCGGTAGGTGCCGGTGCGCAGGCTGGCGTTGTCGAACAGCGGCGCATCGGTGCGCCCATCGGGGTTGAGCACCAGGCGCTTGACCAGCGTGGCCTGGTCACCCTGCGTGGCATACAGCGCCACCACCATGCCCGCCGCGGGGCAACCGTGCATGGTGTCAAGAACGTGGGTGCTGAGGCCCATGGTGAAGTCTCCTGATGGCAAGGCGCGGCCCGCCGATGGTGATGAGGAATGCGCTGGCGAATGGGCAAGCGATTGATACGCTCCCCTCCCTACGATCAAAGTGTATACAACTTCTGTACGCGATAAACGCCACGTCCTGTGGTGCGCCGTCCAGGACAGTTGCCGCGCGGATCGCCTGATGGGGAACAGCCGGCAGGCCGCGCGCACTCAGGCAGGGCGCGCCCGCGCCAGCAGATCAAAAAAGTGAGCTTCCAGCGCTTTATAGAAGCCGCATTCAGATGCATTCGTATCTGAAATCCAGCAACAGCAGGCGTGGCAAGCTACAAAACAAGTAGCGCGCGAAAGTCGTTCACATTGGTGTGCGTGGGCCCGGTGACGACCAGATCGCCCAGCCGCTCGAAGTAGCCGTAGGCGTCGTTGCGGTCCAGATGGTCGCCGATGCGTGCGCCCTGCGCCGCCGCGCGCGCCAGCGTGTCGGGTGCCACGCGTGCGCCGGCATTGTCTTCCACGCCGTCGATGCCGTCGGTATCGGCCGCCAGCGCCCACACCCCTTCCTGCCCCTGCAGCGCCTGCGCCAGGCCCATGCAGAACTCGCCCGCGCGGCCGCCGCGCCCCTTCGGCGCGCCCGGGGCGCGCGGGCGCACGGTGACCGTGGTCTCGCCGCCCGAAAGAATCACGCACGGCCGCGCAAACGGCTGGCCGTGGCGCGCCACCGCACGCGCCAGCGCGGCGTGCACCTTGCCCACCTCGCGCGACTCGCCCTCCATCTCGTCGGACAGGATGTACGCCGCCACCCCCGCCGCGCGCGCCGCATCCGCCGCTGCCTGCAGCGACTGCTGGGGTGTCGCGATCATGTGCACCGCATGGCCGGCAAAGCGGACATCGCCGGGCTTGGGGGTTTCCAGCGCACCGGCCTGCAGCGCTGTGTGCACGGCGGCGGGAATGTCGATGCGGTAGCGCGCCAGGATGTCCAGCGCGTCAGCGCAGGTGCTGGCGTCGGGGACCGTGGGGCCGCTGGCGATCACGGAGGGGTCGTCCCCCGGCACATCGCTGATGGTCAGCGTGACGACGCGCGCCGGCGCGCAGGCTGCCGCCAGGCGACCGCCCTTGATGCGCGAGAGGTGCTTGCGCACGCAGTTCATCTCGCCGATGGCGGCGCCGCTTTCCAGCAGTGCGCGGTTGATGCGTTGTTTCTCCTCCAGCGTGATGCCTTCGGCCGGCAGCGTGAGCAGCGCCGAGCCACCGCCCGAGATGAGACACAGTACCAGGTCGTCTTCGGTCAGCCCGCGGGTCAGCGCCAGGATGCGCTCAGCCGCGGCCAGGCCCGCCGCGTCGGGCACGGGGTGCGCGGCCTCGACGACTTCCAGGCGCTGCGCCAGCCCCTCGGGCCGCGGCGGTATGTGGCCGTAGCGCGTGACCACCAGCCCCGACAGCGGTGCATCCTGCGGCCACAGCGCCTCCAGCGCCTGCGCCATGGAGGCACCCGCCTTGCCCGCGCCCAGCACCACGGTGCGCCCCTTGGGTGGCGGCGGCAGATGCTGCGCCATGCTGTGCAAGGGCTGGGCGCGCTGCACCGCCACGCGGTAGAGGTGCAGCAGGAAGGCCTGAGGGTCGCGCAAGGGGTCTGGGGCTGTCATGGTCATGGGTCGTTGTCTCCGCCGCGCATTATCCAAAGCACGCGGCCGGCACAAGCCCTACCGTCAATCCATCGAAACCTTGGCTTCCTTGACCAATCGCGCAAAGCGCGCCGTATCGTCCTTGATCACCGGCGTGACGGTGTCGAACGACATGCTGATCTGTCCGCCCCGGGTCCCCGACAGTCCACAGAAACTGTATACAAAAATTGTCTTTCACGACTATGATGGCCGCATGGAAACCTCCACCACCGGCTTCATCGTCGAAAGCCTCACGCGCGCCATCGTCGAGCACCGCCTGTTGCCCGGCACCAAGCTGGCCGAGCAGAAGCTCGCCGACCATTTCGGCGTGTCGCGCACGCTGGTGCGCCAGGCGCTGTTCCAGCTGTCGCAGAACCGCCTGATCCGCCTGGAGCCCGCGCGCGGCGCCTTCGTGGCCGCGCCCTCGGTCCAGGAAGCGCGCCAGGTGTTCGCCGTGCGCCGCATGCTGGAGGCCGAGATGGTGCGCGCCTTCCTGGCGCAGAGCACGCCGGCCAAGATCCGCGCGCTGAAGGCCCATGTGGCGGCCGAGAAGAAGGCCATGGAGGGCAACGACGTGGGCCAGCGCACCGAACTGCTGGGCGACTTCCACGTGCGCATGGCCGAGCTCATGGGCAACGACGTGCTGGCCCAGTTGCTGGGCGAGTTGATCTCGCGCTGCGCCCTCATCACGCTGATGTACCAGTCCACCACCGCCGCCGAGCATTCGCACGAGGAGCACGCCGCCATCGTCGCGGCACTGGCCGCGGGCGACGCGGCGCAGGCCGTGCGGCTGATGCAGCAGCACCTGGACAACGTGGAGGCGGGCCTGACCTTCGACCGCGACCTGCCGACCAACGACCTTTCGATGGCCCTTTCCTCCGTATCGCCATGACCTACGACACGACGGCGCCCTACCCCCGCGACCTGATCGGCTACGGCCGCACGCCCCCGCACCCGCACTGGCCGGGCAACGCCCGCGTGGCCGTGCAGTTCGTGCTGAACTACGAGGAGGGCGGCGAGAACTGCGTGCTCCACGGCGACCCCGCCAGCGAGCAGTTCCTGTCCGAGATGTTCAACCCGGCCGCCTACCCCGAACGCCACATGAGCATGGAGGGCATCTACGAATACGGCGCGCGCGCCGGCGTGTGGCGCATCCTGCGCGAATTCGAAAAGCGCGGCCTGCCGCTCACGGTGTTCGGCGTGGCCACTGCGCTGCAGCGCCACCGCGAGCTGGCCCAGGCCTTCGCCGAGCTGGGCCACGAGGTGGCCTGCCACGGCCTGAAGTGGATCCACTACCAGAACGTGCCCGAGGAGGTGGAGCGCGCCCACATGGCGCAGTGCCTGGAGATCTTCGACACGCTCTACGGCCACGGCGGCGACCACGGCCTGGGCTGGTACACCGGGCGCGACAGCCCCCGCACCCACCGCCTGGTGGCCGACGACGGGCGCTTTGCCTACGACAGCGACTACTACGGCGACGACCTGCCGTTCTGGATGAAGGTGGCCAAGAGCGACGGCAGCGCGCACCACCAGCTCGTCGTGCCCTATACGCTCGATTGCAACGACATGCGCTTTGCGCTGCCGCAGGGCTACTCGCACGCCGACCCGTTCTTCCAGTACATGAAGGACACGTTCGATGCGCTCTACGCCGAGGGCGATCCGGGCGGCGACAACGCGCCGAAGATGATGAGCATCGGCATGCACTGCCGCCTGCTCGGCCGTCCCGGCCGCATCACGGCGCTGCAGCGCTTCCTGGACCACATCCAGCACCACGACCACGTCTGGGTGTGTCGCCGCATCGACCTCGCGCGCCACTGGGCGCAGCGCTTTCCCGTACCCGCCATTTAAGCCAAATCGGGCTGTAACGCTTATCTAATAAGCGCGAGCAGCTATTTTTTCGATAGTAGTAGGAGCCACGATGGCCTGGACCCTGGAACAACTCAACGCCGCCTCCCCCGCCGAGGCCCTGCAGATGCTCGACGGCCTGTACGAGCATTCGCCCTGGATCGCCGAGGCGGCGCTGCAGCTGCGCCCCTTCCGCTCGCTGGCCCAGCTCAAGTACGCCATGGTGCAGGTGCTGAACGGCGCCGACATGGAACGGCAGTTGGAGCTGATCCGCGCCCACCCCGAGCTGGCGGGCAAGGCCATGGTGGCGCAGGCGCTCACGGCCGCGTCCACGAACGAGCAAAGCCAGGCGGGCCTGACCCACTGCACGCCCGAGGAGTTCGCGCGCATCCAGCAACTGAATGCCCACTACAACGCCCGCTTCGGCTTTCCCTTCATCCTGGCGGTGCGCGGGCCGCGCGGCACGGGGTTAGCGAGGCAGGAGATCATCGCCACCTTCGCGCGTCGCCTGTCCAACCACCCCGACTTTGAGCGCGCCGAGGCGCTGCGCAACATCCACCGCATTGCCGAGATCCGCCTGAACGACAAATTCGGCGCTGAGCCGGTGCTGGGCAACGACGTCTGGGACTGGCACGAGCGCCTGGCCCAGCACAGCGACCCGGGCTATGCCGAGAAGGGCCAGCTCACCGTCACCTACCTCACCGATGCGCACCGCGCCTGCGCCCAGCGCATCAGCCACTGGATGCGCGACTGCGGCTTTGACGAGGTCGAGATCGACGCCGTGGGCAACGTGGTCGGCCGCTACAAGCCGGCCACACCCGACGGCAAGTATTTGATGACCGGCAGCCACTACGACACCGTGCGCAACGGCGGCAAGTACGACGGGCGTCTGGGCATCTTCGTGCCCATGGCCTGCGTGCGCGAGCTGCACCGCCAGGCCAAGCGCCTACCGTTCGGCATCGAGGTGGTGGCGTTTGCCGAGGAGGAAGGCCAGCGCTACAAGGCCACCTTCCTGGGCTCGGGCGCGCTCATCGGCGACTTTCGCAACGAATGGCTGGACCAGAAGGACGCCGACGGCATCACCATGCGCGAGGCCATGCAGCACGCCGGCCTGTGCATCGACGACATCCCCAAGCTGCGGCGCGATGCCGCCCGCTACCTGGGCTTCATCGAGGTGCACATCGAGCAGGGCCCGGTGCTCAACGAACTGGACATCCCGCTGGGCGTAGTCACGTCCATCAACGGCGGCGTGCGCTACGTCTGCGAGATGCTGGGCATGGCCAGCCACGCGGGCACCACGCCCATGGACCGCCGCCGCGACGCCGCCCTGGGCGTGGCCGAGCTGGCGCTGTACATGGAGCAGCGCGCCGCGCGCGATGGCGACAGCGTGGCCACCATCGGCATGCTGCAGGTGCCAGGCGGCTCCATCAACGTGGTGCCGGGCAAGTGCAGTTTCAGCATGGACATGCGCGCGCCCACCGATGCGCAGCGCGATGCCATGGTGGCCGACGTGCTGGCCCAGCTGGAGGAAATCGCCCAACGCCGCGGCCTGCAGTACAAGGCCGAGCTGGCCATGAAGGTCGCCGCAGCCCCTAGCGCCCCCGCCTGGCAGCACCGCTGGGAGAAGGCCGTCGACGCCCTGGGCGTCCCCATCTACCGCATGCCCAGCGGCGCCGGCCATGACGCCATGAAACTGCACGAAATCATGCCGCAGGCCATGCTGTTCGTGCGCGGCCTGCACGGCGGCATCAGCCACAACCCGTTGGAATCCAGCACCGCCGACGACATCCAGTTGGCGGTGGATGCCTTCAGCCATGTGCTGCAGCAGTTGGCCGCCGAATAACCCCTCCATGGAACGCTCCGCCATGAACCAAGACCGCCAAGCCACCTACGCCGCACTGGATGCGTGGATCGACCAGCACTTCGACGAGCAGGTGCGCTTTCTGCAAGCACTGGTGCAGGTGCCCACCGACACGCCGCCCGGCAACAATGCACCGCATGCCGAGCGCACCGCTGAACTGATCCAAGCCTTCGGCTTCGAGGCCGAGAAGCACGCCGTTTCCGCGCAGGAGGTCAAGGATTACGGCATGGAGTCCATCACCAACCTGATCGTGCGCCGGCCCTATGGGCCCGCGGGTTCGGGCCGCACCATCGCCCTCAACGCCCACGGCGACGTGGTGCCGCCGGGCGAAGGCTGGACCAGGGACCCGTACGGCGCCCAGATCGAAGGCGGCGCCATGTATGGCCGCGCCACCGCGGTGAGCAAGAGCGACTTCTCCACCTTCACCTTCGCCGTGCGCGCGCTGGAGGCGGTGGCCAAGCCCACGCAGGGCGCGATCGAGCTGCACTTCACCTACGACGAGGAGTTCGGCGGCCTGCTCGGCCCCGGCTGGCTGCTGGCGCAGGGACTGACACGGCCCGACCTGATGATCGCCGCGGGCTTCAGCTACGAGGTGGTCACCGCCCACAACGGCTGCCTGCAAATGGAGGTCACCGTGCAGGGCAAGATGGCCCATGCCGCCGTGCCGCACACGGGCGTGGACGCACTGCAGGGCGCGGTGGCCATCATGAACGCGCTGTATGCCGAGAATGTGCAGTACCGGCAGGTGACGTCGAAGGTGCCGGGCATCCAGCACCCGTACCTGAACATCGGCCGCATCGAGGGTGGCACCAACACCAACGTGGTGCCCGGCAAGGTGGTGCTGAAGCTCGACCGCCGCATGATCCCGGAGGAGAACCCCGCCGAGGTCGAGGCCCGGATTCGCGCCGTGATCGCCCAGGCGGCGGAAGGCTTCAATACCGAGCGCGGCTACGGGAGCGCAGACGCCCTACGCGTGGACATCAAACGCCTGCTGCTGGCCAACGCCATGACGCCGCTGCCCGGCAATCAGCCGCTGGTGGAGGCCATCCAGCAACACGGCGAGGCAGTCTTTGGCGAGAAGCCTCCCGCCGTGGGCACGCCGCTGTACACCGATGTGCGCCTTTATGTGGAGCGCGGCATCCCCGGCGTGATTTACGGCGCGGGCCCGCGCACGGTGCTTGAATCGCACGCCAAACGCGCCGACGAGCGCGTGGTGCTGCAAGACCTGCGCCGCGCCACCAAGGTCATAGCGCGCAGCCTGGCAGACCTGACGGCCTGACGCACAGCCGCACCAATGCTCCAGCCCGGCCCATGCCGGGCTTTTTTACGCCCTGCGCCGATCCCATCGCGCCGACTGGTGGCGAGCCCCCGCCGGGCGTAGCTGCGCCGTTGGCTGCCGACACCACCGCTTGGCAAGCAGCAAGGGCAAACCCCTAGCAATTCGACCTTGATCGGGGTCGCCTTACGACAGGCAATTCCGCATACTTTGTATACAGTTTTTGTATGGATTGCTGTGCGCAATGGCAGCCCTGTCCGGCACGGCGGAAGCCCCTTGAACAGCAAGCCAGGATTCCAAGGAACACCCATGTCCACGAACGTTCATCCGGTTGACGAAAAGCTGCCCTGGGGCCGCGCAGCCACGCTGGGTCTGCAACATGTGCTGGTGATGTACGCAGGCGCGGTGGCGGTGCCGCTCATCGTGGGGCGCGCGCTCAACCTGCCGCCCGAGCAGGTAGCGCACCTGATCTCTGCCGACCTCTTCGTCTGCGGGCTGGTCACGCTCATCCAGGCCTGGGGTGCCACGCAGTGGTTTGGCATCAAGCTGCCGGTGATGATGGGCGTGACCTTCGCGGCCGTGGCGCCCATGGTGTCGATGGCGCAGGCCACGGGCGGCCAGGCGGGCGCGGGGCTGATCTTCGGGGCGGTGATCGGGGCGGGCGTGGTCTCGATGCTCATCGCGCCGGTGATCAGCGGCCTGCTGCGGTTCTTTCCGCCGGTGGTCACGGGCACCATCATCGCGGTGATCGGCATCAGCCTGATGCGCGTGGGCATCAACTGGATCTTCGGCAACCCCGTAGGGCCCACGGCCCCGGCCGTGCCCAACCCGGAGCACCTCAAGTGGCTGGCCGAGGCGCAGGCCGCCGCCGGCGCGCCCGGCTCCTCGCTGCCGCCAGTGCCCAAGGGCTTCGCCGTGGTGCCCACGCTGCCCAACCCGCGCTATGCCGACCTGACAGGCGTGGGCATCTCGGGCGTCGTGCTACTCACCATCTTGCTGGTGGCGCGCTTTGGCAAAGGCTTCTGGGCCAACATCTCGGTGCTGCTGGGCATCATCGTGGGCGGGGTGGTCACTGCGTCCATGGGGCTGATGGACTTTCACAAGGTGGCCCAGGCCCAGTGGTTCGACATGGTGCTGCCATTCGAGATCGCGCTGCCGGTGTTCGACCCCATCCTGATCCTGACCATGACGCTGGTGATGATCGTCGTGATGATCGAGTCCACCGGCATGTTCCTGGCCCTGGGCGAGATGACGGGGCGCGAGATCTCGCGCGACGATCTCACGCGCGGCCTGCGCACCGACGGCCTGGGCACGCTGATCGGCGGCCTCTTCAACACCTTCCCGTACACCAGCTTCTCGCAGAACGTGGGGCTAGTGGCCGTCACCGGCGTCAAGAGCCGCTGGGTGTGCGTGGCGGGCGGCATGATCCTGATCGTGCTGGGCGTGCTGCCCAAGATGGCGGCGCTGATCGAGTCGCTGCCCACCGTGGTGCTGGGCGGCGCGGGGCTGGTGATGTTCGGCATGGTGGCGGCCACGGGCATCCGCATCCTGTCGAACGTGGACTTTCAGAAGAACCGCAACAACGCGATGATCGTGGCGGTGTCCATCGGGGTGGGCATGATCCCGCTGATCGCACCCAACTTCCGCCAGTGGATGCCCCATGCCATCCATCCGCTGATCGAATCCGGTATTCTGCTGGCCTCGATCACTGCCGTGGTCCTGAACATCTTCTTCAATGGAGCCAGCCGCGACACCTCTGCGGCCGTGCTCGCCGCCCGGCAGGCCGACGCCCACTGAACGTCGCCCTGCCCCGCGCCTTCCACCCGAAGGATCGCGCCCCGCGTGCCGTATGGCGCACGGGGCGCGGAAGGTTTGTTGACGTCCACGCAGGCTGCCGTGCAGGCCCTCTGTTTGCGTCAGCATGCAGTAAGCTTGTCCGGCCCGTGTTGGCCTGTTTTTTCGTGCACCGCACCATTCGTATTTCGTATGACCCAGCCCCTGTCTGCCGCTGAAGCGGCACTGCGCGAAGCCGCGCTCGAATACCACCGCAACATGACGCGCGGCAAGATCGCCGTCACGCCCACCAAGCCCCTGTCCAACCAGCGCGACCTGTCGCTGGCCTACTCGCCTGGCGTGGCCTATCCCTGCCTGGACATCCAGGCCGACCCGACCAAGGCGTTCGACTACACCTCGCGCGGCAACCTGGTGGGCGTGATCACCAATGGCACGGCCGTGCTGGGCCTGGGCGACATCGGCCCGCTGGCCGGCAAGCCGGTGATGGAGGGCAAGGGGTGCCTGTTCAAGAAGTTCGCCGGCGTGGACGTGTTCGACATCGAACTGGACGCACGCGACCCCGACAAGATCATCGAGATCGTGGCAGCACTCGAGCCCACCTTGGGCGGCATCAACCTCGAAGACATCAAGGCGCCCGAGTGCTTCTACATCGAGCGCGAGCTGTCCAAGCGCATGAACATTCCGGTGTTCCATGACGATCAGCATGGCACGGCCATCATCTCCAGCGCTGCGCTGCTCAATGGCCTGGAACTGGTGGGCAAGCAGATCGACCAGGTCAAGGTCGCCGTCTCGGGAGCGGGTGCCGCCGCCATTGCCTGCGTGGGCGTGATGGTGGGCCTGGGCGTGAAGGTGGAGAACATCTTCATGTGCGACTCCAAGGGCGTGATCTACGAAGGTCGCCCCGGCGGCTTCGATGAATCCAAGGCCCGCTACGCACAGAAGACCGACGCGCGCACGCTGGCCGACGCGGTCAACGGCGCCGACGTATTCCTGGGCTGCTCGGCCCCCGGCGTGCTCACGGCCGAGATGGTCAAGACCATGGCGGACAAGCCCATCATCCTGGCGCTGGCCAACCCCGAGCCCGAGATCCGCCCCGAACTGGCCAAGGCCGTGCGCCCGGACTGCATCATCGCCACCGGCCGCTCGGACTACCCCAACCAGGTCAACAACGTCCTGTGCTTCCCCTACATCTTCCGCGGCGCGCTGGACTGCGGCGCTACCAAGATCACCGAGGCCATGAAGCTGGCCTGCGTGCGCCAGATCGCCGCGCTGGCCAAGGAAAACATCAGCGAGGAAGTGGCTGCCGCCTATGCCGGTCAGGAGCTGACCTTCGGCCCCGATTACCTGATCCCCACGCCGTTTGACTCGCGCCTGATCCTCAAGATCGCCCCCGCCGTGGCGCAGGCAGCGCTGGAGTCGGGCGTGGCCAGTCGTCCCATCGAGGACATGGAGGCATACAAGGAGAGCCTGTCGCGCTTCGTGTACCAGACCGGCATCCTGATGCGCCCGGTGATCAACGCCGCCAAGACGCTGCCCAACGCGCAAAAACGCGTGGCCTATGCCGACGGCGAGGACGAGCGTGCGCTGCGCGCCGCGCAGTTTGCGATCGACGACCGTATCGCCCACCCGATCCTCATCGGACGCCCGGCGGTGATTGCCGCACGCATCGCCAAGGCCGGCCTGCGCATGCAGCCGGGCAAGGACGTGGAGATCTGCGACCCCTCGGACGACCCGCGGTTCCGCCAGTACTGGGAGGCCTACCACCAGCTCATGAAGCGTGACGGCGCCACGCCCGAGGTGGCCAAGGCAGCCGTGCGCCGCTCCAACACCATCATCGCCGCGCTGATGGTGAAGCTGGGCGATGCCGACGCAATGATCTGCGGCCTGGTGGGCACCTACGAGACGCACCTGGAACGCATCCACAGCATCCTGGGCCATGCACCCGGCGTGCAGCAATACGCCGCGCTGAACGCGCTGATGACGACCAACAACGGCACGCTGTTCATCGCTGACACCTACGTCAACGAAGACCCTACGGCAGAGCAGCTGGCCGACATCGCCTGGTCCTCGGTGCAGGAAGTGCAGCGCTTTGGCATTCCGCCGAAGGTGGCGTTCCTGTCGCACTCCAGCTTCGGCTCGTCCAAGCGCGCCTCGGCACGCAAGATGCGCGCAGCGCGCGACCTGTTCGTGGCCCGCCATCCCGAGATCGAATGCGATGGCGAGCTGCATGGCGACGCCGCGCTGGAGCCCAAGATCCGCAACAACTACCTGCCGGACTCCACGCTCACCGGCTCGGCCAACCTGCTGATCTGCCCGAACATCGACTCGGCCAACATCCTCTACAACGTGCTCAAGACCACGACCAGCGGCGGTGTCACCGTGGGCCCGATCCTCATGGGTACCTCGGCCACGGCGTACATCCTCACGCCCGCAGCCACCGTACGCCGGGTGTTGAACATGACCGCACTGGCCGTCGCCAGCAGCGCCGCGCGCCGCAAGTAAGCGCAGCGCACAGCAGGGCCGCCCGCCAGGCCATGGTGCGCGGCCCTTATTTTTTGACAAATCATTTGAATTCAAATGATTTGTTAGAATAACAAAATGTCTGCTGCCTCATCGTCCGATGCCGCCCGCCCCGCCAACCCCAAGCGCCTGCTGGGCGTGCGGCTCGTGGGCCTGGGCCGGCGTTGGCGCAAGACGCTGGACGCACAACTGGCCGCCGAAGGCCTGAGCGACGCCGTCTGGACGCCGCTGGTGCACCTGCACCGCCTGGGCGACGGCATCTCGCAGACCGAGCTGGCAGCCGCCGTGGGGCTGGACGGCTCCAGCCTGGTACGGCTGCTGGACGCATTGGCTGCCCAGGGACTGGTCGAGCGCCAGGCGCACGCGAGCGACCGCCGCATCAAGCTCGTGCATCTCACTGCCGCTGGCAAGCGCACGGCCAACGGCATCCGCAAGCGCCTTGCCGCCATCGAGGATGAGTTGCTGGCCGATCTGGACGAGGCCACCGCCCGCACCCTGCTGCAGGCCTTCGAGCAGATCGAAGCGCGCATTGCCAGCGCCCAGCACGAGGACTGATGCCATGGCGTTGCCAACCGGCCCTCTTCTTCCCAGCTCCCACGGCCACGCTCTGCGCCAGGCGTTGGCATCCGCGCGGCTGCGGGAGAGCCTGTCGCTGCAGCGCCCCGCCTCGTTGCGCAACGCCACGATTGCCGGCGCGCAGGTGGCGTTGGCGGTGATCCTGGTTGCCGGGCTGCTGCATGTCTCGCCCTGGGCCCAGGTGGCGGGCTTCGGCGGCCTGGGCGCTCTGGCGGCACTGTTCGGGCGCTTCGCGCCGCTGGCCCGCCGCCGCGGCGTCGTCCTCAGGGCCGGGGCGCTGCTGGTCATGCCCGTGGCGCTGCTGTCGCTGCTGGCCTGGTCGGGGCTGGGACCGGTAGCCATGCTGCTGGCCCTGTCGGGCATGGCAGGGCTGCTGGCATCACTGGCCCACCGCATGCAGATGGGCGCGCCGGGAGCGGTGATTTTCATCTTCGCGGCCAGCGCCGCGATCAGTCCGGTTGACAGCGCGCTGGTCCTGGCCGGGCGCGCCGGCGCCACCGTCCTGGGCGTGGCCGCCGCCTGGCTGTTGTGCCTGCTGACCGACCGCCTGCGCGACCTGGAAGTAGCACCGCCTGCCGCAACACCCGTCCAGGCAGCGGCGGGGGCACGCGCCCCGAAGCCCCTCACGCCGGGTTACGCACCCGTGCAGTCGGCACGCGTGGCGCTGTGCGCCGCGCTGGCCGCCCTGCTGGCACACGCCGCGGGCTGGGCGCACCCGGCTTGGGCGTCGATTGGCGCGGTGGCCGTGCTGCAAGGTGCGCACCTGCCGGGCACGGTGCACCGCGGCTGGCAGCGCACGCTGGGCACTGTGGTGGGCGCCGGCATCGCCTGGGTGATCCTCTCGTCCGAGCCATCGTTCTGGACGCTGCTGCTGGCCGTGGCCGTGCTGCAGGTGCTGACCGAGGCGGTGATCGGGTTCAACTACGCACTGGGCCAGATTTTCGTGACGCCGATGGCTCTGCTGATGACGAACATGGCGCACCATGGCGAAGCCGCGGAAATGGCACTGTCACGCATCTTCGATACCACCCTGGGCGCGGCGGTAGGGATTGTGTTGGCGCTGGTGCTGTCGTCGCTGGACGAGAGGGTGTACCTTGCGCACCACCATGGCCGCGCGCAGTGACTTAAGGTAAAAAAGGCACCTAGCGCCCGTCCAACAATCGCCAGCAGCTTCTTTTTTGATAGCAAAACAACAGATCAGCGAGCCCGTGTCCGCCGCTCGCTGGCCAGCGCCGCTGTGAACACAGCCAGGCCGCCCAGGCCCAGCAGCGCCCCCACCCAGCCGGTGGAAGTCCAGCCGCCGCCCGCTGCGATGGCCACACCGCCCAGCCAGGCCCCCAGCGCATTCGCAGCGTTGAAGGCCGAATGGTTGAGCGCGGCCGCCAGGGTCTGCGCATCGCCCGCCACGTCCATCAGACGGATCTGCAGCGCGGGACCGATGGCCACCACCGTACCCAGCAGGAAGACGGACAGCGCCGCCGTCAGCGGGTGGTGCGCCGCCGCGACGAACACCACCATCATCGCCACCGACCACCACAGCAGCTTGCCCACGGTGGGCATCAGTGCGCGGTCCGCCATGCGCGAGCCCACCAGGTTGCCCGCCACCATGCCCAAGCCAAACAGCGACAGCGTGAACGGCACCAGCGCCGCCGGCATGCCGGCCACTTCCAGTAGCGTGGGCTTGATGTAGCTGAACACCGCGAACATGCCGCCGAAGCCGATGGCGCCGATGCCCAGCGTGAACCACACCTGGCCCCGCGCCAGCGCGCCCAGTTCGCGCCAGGGGCTGGCGCCCTGCGGCGCGGGCATGTCGGGCACCCAGCGCCGCACCATGAACACCGCCGCCAGCGCGATGGCCCCCACAAACACGAAGGCCGCGCGCCAGCCCAGCAGACTGCCCAGCGCCGCCGCGATGGGCACACCCACCAGCGTCGCGCTGGTCAGCCCCAGCATCACCCAGCCCACGGCCCGGGCGCGCTCGCCCGGCCGTGACAGTGCCGCGGCCACCAGCGCCGCGACGCCGAAGTAGGTGCCGTGCGGCAGGCCGCTGACCAGCCGCAGCAGCCCCAGCGACGCATAAACTGGCGCCAGCGCCGACGCAAAGTTGCCCAGGGCGTAGACCGCCATCAGCGCCATGAGCAGCGCCCGCCGGCCCCAGTGCGCCGCCGCCACGGCCAGCACCGGCGCGCCCACCACCACGCCCAGCGCGTAGGCGCTGATCACGTGCCCGGCCTGCGGAATGCTCACCCCCAGGTCGAGCGCCACCTCGGGCAGCAGGCCCATGATGACGAACTCGCCGGTGCCGATGGCAAAGCCTCCCACGCCCATGGCCAGCACGGCGCGCACCAGCGTGCGCTCGTCCGCGGGGCTGGCGGCATCGGCATCGGCGGCGGGTGTGGCGGTGCTGGAAGTGGGTGTGCCAGAAACAGTCATGGAAGGCTCGGAAACCAGGGTTAACCCCAGGGCGCGCGACCATAGCACGCATGGCACTTCCCCGCCGGCGCACGGGCTTGGGGCGGCTGCACATACGCGATACAGGTGCTACGCTGCGGCGCAATGCCATCACAGGGCCGACCATGAACGCTGATTCCGCTTTTCAGGAGATCGCCCGCACCGTGCAGGTGCTGGCCTTTGACACCTTTGGCACGGTGGTGGACTGGCACGGCAGCATCGTGCGCGAAATGCAGCAGCACCACCCCCGCGTGGACGCCGACGCCTTCGCCCGCGCCTGGCGCGCGGGCTACCAGCCAGCGATGGCGCGGGTGATGAGCGGCGCGCAGGGCTGGACGCTGATCGACGCCCTGCACCGCCAGATCCTCGACGAAATCCTGCCGCGCTTTGGCCTGGCGCACCTGGGCGAGGAAGAGCGCGTGCACCTGAACCGCGTGTGGCACCGGCTCTCCCCGTGGCCCGACTGCGTGGCGGGGCTGACGCGGCTCAAACGCCGCTACACCATCACCACCCTGTCCAACGGCAACATCGGGTTGCTCACCCACATGGCCAAGCGCGCCGGCCTGCCCTGGGACTGCATCCTGAGCGCCGAGGTCTTTCGCGCCTACAAGCCCGATCCCGCCACCTACCTGGGCGTGGCCCGCGTGTTCGACCTGCCACCGCAGCAGGTGATGCTGGTGGCCGCCCACCACGACGATCTGGCGGGCGCGCGCGCCTGCGGCCTGCGCACGGCCTATATCGAGCGGCCGCTGGAGTTCGGCGCGGGCCACGCCAAGGATGTCTCGCCACGCCCAGGCAACGACCTGCACGCCCGCGACCTGCTGGACTTGGCGGACCAGTTGGGGGCGTAAAGGCTGTTTTGCGTGCGCAATGAAAAAAGGGCTGGCACCTGACGGCACCAGCCCTTGAGGCAGGAGGACCGACCTAGACAGCCGGGCCCGTGTTTTTGCCGGCTTACTGCTTGACGGCTTCGATCTGCGCCACGATGCGCACGTTCTTGGGGAAGCCGTACTGCACGCCGTAATCCACGCCGAAGGCCGTGCGATCGATCGTGGTCTCGAAGTCGCCGCCGCACACTTCACGCTTGAGCATCGGGCTGTCGTAGCAGGCGAACTGGTTGGCCTTCAGGGTGACGGGCTGCGTCTTGCCCTTGATGGTCAGGTTGCCCGACACGGCCGTGAGCTTGTCGCCCTCGAAGGTGAACTTGTCGCCCACGAACTTGGCGGTGGGGAATTTGGCGGCGTCAAAGATGTCCGCGCTCTGCAGGTGCTTGTCGAACGGCGCGGTACCGGTATTGACGGAGTCGATGTGCAGCGTCAGCTCCACCTTGCCGGTCTTGCCGGCCTTGTCGAACTGCACGGTGCCTTCCTTCTTGTCGAAGCGGCCGCGGTTCACGCTGGCGCCGAAGTGGCTGATCTCGAACGTGGCGAAAGTGTGCGTGGGGTCCACGGCGTACGTGGCGGGCTGGGCGTGCACGGCACCCGCGGTCAGGACAGCGGCGGCAGCGATGGTCAGGAAGGTGGAACGCATGTCGGTTTCTCCGTAGTAGAGGTTGGTGATTAAAAAGGGGAAGCGTTAAAGCTTGGGCACGCCGGTCAGGGCCAGCTTGAACTTGACCTGCACCTCGTCGGCCACCATGGACGTGTCGGCCCATTCGTTCTCGCCGATCTTGAACGCCAGGCGCTTGATGGCGAAGCTGCCCGCCGCGGTGGTGATGGCGCCGCTTTGGGTCAGGGTGACGGGCACCACGACGTCCTGCGCCGCGCCCTTGATGCTGAGCTTGCCGGCCACTTCGTACTTGCCCGCGCCCAGGGCCTTGATGGCGCTGGAATGGAACGTGGCCTGCGGGAACTTGGGCACGTTGAACCACACGGGCTTGGGCAGCTCGGCATCGGTTTCCTTCACGCCCAGCGTGGCACTGCCGGTATCCACCGTGAACGCCACCTTGCTGGTGGCGGGCTTGGCGGGGTCGAAAGCGACCTGGGCATCAAACTTCTTGAAGCGGCCCTCGACGGGCACGCCCATCTGCTTGCTCACGAAGACGATCTCGCTCTGCTCGGGCACGAGCTTTTGCTGCGCGAAGGCGCTGCCTGCGGCCAGCAGCGCGGCGCCGGCCAGTGCGATGCCAGCAAGACGGGGAAGGGACGACTGCATCATGGTGAATGCTCCATTCATGGATCAGGACAGGAAGAGAAACGGGCTCAGCCACGCGCCGGCAGCATGCGGCCTACCAGGCCGTCACGGTCGATAAGCTGGTGCTTGACGGCTGCCGCCACGTGCAACACGACCAGGGCGGTCAAGGCGTAGGCGCTGATGGCATGCAGGGGCTTGATGGCCTCCGCCAGGGCAGGGCTGACCGGCACAAAGTCAGGCAGCGGCACCAGGCCGAGAAAAACGATGGGAAAGCCCGCGGCCGAGCTGTAGGCCCAACCCACCAGCGGCACGATGAGGAACAGCGCATACATCAGGTAATGCACGCCATGGTGCGCGGCCTGCTGCCAGCGCGGCATGGCTGCCTGCACCGCCGCAGGCAATGCGGGCGGACGGTGGGTCAGGCGCCACAGCAGCCGCAGCACCGACAGCGCAAGGATGGCCACGCCCGCCCACTTGTGCCAGTTGTAGAGCTTCAGGCGCTGGGGCGAAAACGGCAGCCCCGTCATGTACCAGCCGACACAAATCACGGCCACGATGGACAGGCCCAGGATCCAGTGCAGGGCGATGGCGGTGGCGCCGTAGCGCGCGGGTCGTGGTGCGGAAGCGGTGGTCATACGGAATGGTGGCGGTAGAGGAACAGTGCGCGGCGATTGTGCGGATGGGACCCGCAGCAGAGACGGCGCTCTGGTGATGTGACGCAGTCTAGAGTGCGCTCCGTGCGGTAAGTTTCAACCGTATTGATGTTTCGATTCAAAATTTATGAACGACAGCGGTTAACCACGTTGGACAGGGGCCCTCGCGCACCCGCGTGCGCAGCAGGGCATGTCATGATTCGCGCATTGGCCTTCGCCACCTTTGCGTTCGCCGTCGCCGCACTTTCACCGCATCCCCATGACTCCTCCCTCCACTTCCGTCGTCTACGGCACCGAAGACGTGCTGGTCTCGCTGTGCAACTCCGTGACCCGTGTGCTGTCGGTCGCCACCCAGGGCCCCGTGCACTACTCAGGCATGGTGCAGCGCATCACCAAGACCTGCCTGAAGCCGGACATTGGCTGCTTCGTGCTGTTCGACGGCGGCTTCTCGGGGCTGGTGATCATCAATTTCTCGGCCGCCGCAGCCATGGAAATCTACGAGCGCTACATGCTCAGCATGGGCATGTCGGCGCAGGAGCTGGCCAGTTCTTTCACCTCTGACGAAGTCAGCAACGTCATGGGCGAACTGATGAACCAGGTGGTGGGTGACTTCACCGGCAAGGTGCGCCGCGAACTGCAGACTCACATCACGCAGAACCAGCCCAAGATGCTGGTGCTGAACCAACAGGTGGTGCTGAGCGTGGACGCCAACCTCGACCAGCCCGAGGCCCGCCGCGTGACCTTCTACACGGGCAGCAACAACATCTTCTATCTGGAACTGGCGATCGACCGCACACAGTTCATCAAGCTCTACGACTTCGAACCCCAGGACGCGCCCGACCCCGACGCACTCATGGCGCAGGCGGCAGCACCCGCGCCAGCGGCAGCCCCTGCCAGCGCAACGGATGCCGACACCGAGGCGCTGCTCCGGTCACTCGGGATGTAGCATCATTTTGCTATTAAAAATATAGCTTTTAGCACTTATCCGTAAAGCGCTAAAAGCCATTTTCACTCATAGTCCGCCCGCGTCCTACGACAAAGGAGGCCTGGTGCCGACGGCGCGCCCGCACACGCCTTCTAGGCTGGAAGCCATTTCCACAGCGGAGTGCCACCATGCCCCAACGCACCTGGAGCGCCAAACGCGAGCGCCAATACGAGCACATCAAGGACAGCCTGCTGGAGCGCGGCGAAAAGCGGGACACCGCCGAAGAAATCGCCGCACGCACCGTGAACAAGGAACGTGCCCAGCACGGCGAGGCCAAGCAGGCCGATCCCCACACACTGCAGGACACGCCCGCCCCGGTACGCGGAGGCCAGCGGTCGCACCAGGGCCCGCAAGGCCGCACGCGCGAGCAACTCTACGAGGACGCCCGCCGACGCGGCATCCCCGGGCGCTCCAAGATGAACAAAGCCCAACTGGCGGCTGCGCTAAAGCGCTGACTACGAGCCCCTACAGGGCCACACCACAAGCACCGCGCCGCCCCGCCACCCGCTTACAATAGGCGGCTTCGCGGAGACTTGGGTGAGTGGTTTAAACCAGCAGTCTTGAAAACTGCCGACGGGCAACCGTCCGTGAGTTCGAATCTCACAGTCTCCGCCACCGCCAGAAAAATCAGCGCCTCGCGAGGGCGCTTTTTTATGTCCATTCGGGGGCGGATGAAGCGGGTTTTCCAGGGTCACATACCAACCCGTGATGGGACAACTGCCTGTAGCCCTGCGTTCACAACATGGTGCGCAATGACTCGCCGGTAGCGCCTCCAGCAGCTTCAGGGGCGCGTGTGCCGAGTGACATGGTTCGCGTGCGCCTGGAACCACTTCTTTCATGGCCGGTGCGTGGTGCCCCTCCCGAAACACAACGGCCCCAAGACCGTTGCGCACCACATCTATGCCGCTGCAAAAAGCAACGCCAATGCGAGTACGGTACCGCCAACATAGGTACCCAGCGCCCCCACGGCACGGAAAGGGTTGGGACGCGCCAACGTGGCAGAAGCCAACACGCCGATCACCAACAGATAGCGCGACGCGGTCACGCCCACCATCACCCAGCTGACCCATTCCGCCGAACTCCGCTGACCCAGCAGGTAGATCAGAAGCGCCAGCATGGCTGCATATTCGGCAGTGTTGCCGTGGGCACGCACCGCCTTGGTCAGCGCATGGGCTGGATCGTCTGCCCCTGCGCACAGAATCCGAAACCGAGCGCGGGTCGCACTGACGTACAGGCCGCTCAGAAACAAAAGCAGCGCCAGCGCAGCTATGCAAAAAACAGCCACAGTCGAAGGTTGCATGGTGACTCCCCAAAGGTAGATAAAAACCCCGCCCACCGGCAACGTATGCCAGCCCGGTTACAGGCCCGTGGCGGAGTACCGTTCCAGTGCAGCGTCTTGTACGCAATGCCAGAGCGTCCTGGCACCTCATGGAAGTACCGCCGCTCGCCAGGAAGCGTTGCGGCGCCTTTCTACCATCGACACCTGTGGTGCCAAGCGGCGAGCGCATTCCGCGGTGCTCACTGCCCCATCAACACCATAGGTCGCCGGGCACCTCCCAGTCGCCGTCATGGACCAACCGGTGCCAGCGGCACGCGGCCGCGCTCGCGCTGCAGACAGAGGTTCTGGTCGGCGCTGGCGGTGCGCCCAACGGCGCGATAAAAGGCCGCGCGTTCGGCGGCGGTGTGGGCGTGGGGGCCGTTATGGCGTCTCGTTCAACCAATCGCGCTGCGCGGAAGTATCTTCCAACGCCAGCAGCGCACGCTTGCGCGGCAGGCCGCCGCCAAAGCCGGTCAAGCTGCCGTTGCTGCCGATCACCCGGTGGCAGGGCACGACGATGGAGACCTTGTTCTGCCCGTTGGCCCCAGCGACGGCGCGCGTGGCCGTGGGCTGGCCGATGGTCCGCGCCTGCTGTGCATAGCTGCGCGTCTCGCCGTAAGGGATGGCCAGCAGCGCCTGCCACGCGGCGATCTGGAATGGCGTGCCCACCAGGTCCAGCGGCACACCGAACACGCGGCGGCGGCGCCCGAAGTATTCCGCCAACTCACTGGCCAGCAGCACGGTGACCGCATTGCCCTTCTCATGTAGGGCCTTACCGCGAGCGGCCTGCACCTGGGCCAATTCACGCTCCACACCCGGCTGCCCCAGGAACTCCAGCAGACACAGCCCCCGGTCCGAAGCCACGGCCAGCATCTCGCCCAACGGGGTAGGCATGGTCTGCGCATACAGCATGGCGCGGCGCCCCCTCAGTCCTCGATGCCGCGCTGCGCGGGAATGCCCGCCTGGAACGCATGCTTGATGAGCTTCATCTCCGTCACCGTGTCGGCGATGGCGATGATTTCCTCGGGGCAGCGGCGGCCCGTCAGGCACACGTGCACGTCCTTGGGCCGCGCCGCCAGGGTGTCCAGCACCTCCTGCAGTGGCAGCCAGCCATAGATCAGGGGATAGGTGATTTCGTCGAGCACAACGAGGAAGTTCTCGCCCGACAGGATGGCCGCGCGGGCCTTGACCCAGCCGTCGCGCGCCAGTTGGGCGGAGTGGTCCAAGTCCTTGCTCTTCCAGCTGAAGCCGTCCCCCAGGCCTTCGATGGACAGGCCGATCTGCTCGAACATGCGGTGCTCGCCGAAGCGGGCGCTGGGCACCTTCATGAACTGGAAGACCTTCACGGCCTTGCCCCGGCCATGCGCGCGCAGCGCCAGGCCGAAGGCCGCCGTGCTCTTGCCCTTACCGTCGCCGGTGTTGACGATGACCAGGCCCCGGCGCTCGCCTTCGGCCTTGTCGTAGCGTTTCTCGGTGGGGGGAGTTTCAATCTGCATGCAATGCCTCAAGAAGAAGTTTTGGGAAATCAAGCCGTCGCGGGAAACGATGGAGCACGCCGCGCCTGGAAGGCCGCATGTGGCGCACCAACTGCAGCGCCAGCTCCTCCATCGAGAGGCCGGGTGGCACGCGCAGAACGGTAATGCGGCAGGCGCCAGCGCTGCCAAGCTTGCATGCGCATGGCGCCGCGCATCCACAGGGCACGGAGAAAGGCCAGCGCCACCCGCACGGGTACGGGCCACAGCAGCACCTGCGCGACCTGGGCAAAACCGGCGTCCAAATTCATGCGTTCACACTCCATGCCCTCTGCGGTTGGCCGCCCGTCGCAAGGGGTTCAAGGGAAAAGGGGCGCAGCGCGTTCACCGCTCCATGCGGGGCAGCGCCATCCACAGGCCGTCGATCTCGCGCACCTGGATGCGCCGCTCGAACACCTGCTCCAGCGCGGCGTGCGTGGCCGTGCTCTGGCATGGCCCGTGGTGCACCACGCCGCCGGCGGCCATGATGAGCATGTCGTCGGCCTGCAGCGCGATGGATACCTCGTGCAGCACGCTGACCACGGTACCGCCCTGCCCCACCAGGTCGCGCACGGTGTGCAGCCAATCGGTCTGGTGCGGCGGGTCCAGGTTGGCCAGGGGTTCGTCCATGAGCAGCACCGGCGCCTGCACGGCCAGCGCGCGCGCCAGCAGCACGCGCTGGCGCTCGCCTCCCGACAGTTCCGACAGCGGACGGTCGCGCCAGTCCCACGCCTGGGTGGTGTGCAGCGCCTGCTGCACGGCGGCATGGTCGGCATCGCTGGCCGGCGCCATCCAGGCACGGTGCGGCAGACGGCCGAGCATGGCCACGTCGTAGGCGGGCAGGTCTTCGGCGGCGGACTCGTTCTGGCCCAGCCATGCCAGTTGGCGGGCGCGCTCGCGCGCGGGAATGTCGGCCAGCGCGCGGCCCAGCAACTGCACCCGCCCTTGCACACGCGCATGGCGCAGCAGGCCTGCCAGCACCTTGAGCAGCGTGGACTTGCCCGCACCATTGGGGCCGACCACGCTGGTCCAGCGGCCAGCGGGCAGGTCCAGGTCAATGCCGCGCAATATAGAGGCATTTGCGATACTGGCGCTTATCTGGCGTGCGCTAACAGCTATGTTCTTCATAGCGAGCTTCCCAACACCCGGCGGTGCATGAGCCACAGCAGGTAGCTGCCGCCCAGCGCGGCGGTGAGCACGCCCACGGGCAGTTCCTGCGGCGCCACCACCCAACGCGCCAGGATGTCGGCGGCCAGCAGCAGCACCGCGCCCATCAGGCTGGACAGCCATACATGCCACTGGTGGGTGACGCGCGCGATCGAGCGCACGAGGTGCGGCGCCGCCAGCCCGACGAAGGCAATCAGCCCAGTGTGCGCCACGGCCGTGCCGGTGGCCAGGGCCAGCGCCAGCACCAGCCCCGCGCGCATGGGCACGATGGGCAGGCCCAGGCTGGCGGCCGTGGCTTCGCCCAGCATCAACCCGTCCAGCAGCCGCGACAACGCCCAGGCCGTGGCGGCACACAGCAGCCAGCCGCCAGCCATGATGGCGCAGGCCTGCCAGCCCACGAAGGCCGAACTGCCCATGGTGAAGACCTGCATCGGCTCCAGAATGGCGGGCTGCGCCACCTGGATCAGGTCGCGCGCAGCGCCAAGCACCACGCCCACGATTACGCCCGCCAGCAGCAGGCGCAGCGTGTGTTGCACACCACGCGCCAACACCAGCGTCAGCAGCACGGCGCCCGCAGCACCCGCGAAGGCCAAGCCCGTCACGCCCAGTCGCGCCAGCCAGCTCGCCGTGCTGGGCGACACACCCAGAACGGCCATGGCCACGGCGCCGCCCAGCGCCGCGCCCGACGCGCTGCCCAGCAGGTACGGGTCGGCCAGCGGGTTGCGAAAGAGCCCCTGGGCAATGGCGCCCGCCAGCCCCAGCAGCGCGCCGGCCAACCATGCGCCCAGTGTGCGCGGCAGGCGGATGTCCCACACGATCTGCTGCGCCAGCGGGTCGCCGCGCAGGTTCAGCAAGCTGCCAAAGCCCGTGCTGCCGACGCTGGCGCCGAGCAGCAGCAGCGCCACGCTGGCGGCCAGCAGCCACAGGCCCAGCCAGCGCGCGCGGCGGCCGCTGGCGTCGGGGTGTAAGGAGGTGGCATAGGTTGCTGGCATGGCGGTGGTCGCCATCATGGTAGAGGGCTGCGGGAGGCGCGCGCTCATTCGTACTTCTCCGCCAGGCAGCGGGCCATGATGCGCGCGGCCTCAGCCATGCGCGGGCCGGGGCGCACCACCACGTCTGACAGTTCGGGACCGAAGTCGCACACGCGGCCCGCCTTGACCGCGGCCAGGTGGTTCCACCCCGGGTATTGGGTCATGGGCTGCATGCTGCGGTTGGCCACCATCAATACGTCGGGCTGTGCGCGCAGGACGAACTCGGGATTGAGGCGCGGAAAGGGCCCCAGCTCGGGCGGGACCACGTTGCGCGCGCCCAGGCGCACCAGCGTCTCGCCGATGAACGAACTGGCCCCCGCCGCATAGGGGCCGCGGCTGACCTCGAAGAACACCCGCGCCCCGCGCGCGCGCTGCGGCAGCGACTGCGCGGCGGCCTGCACGGCGGCATCGATCACGCGCCACACGCGCTCCGCGCCGTGCTCCGGGGGAACGGCCAGCAGTTCACCCAGCACCCCCAGCACGCGGCGCACGTCCGCATGGGTCTTGTGGTCCAGCGCCAGCACCTTCACGCCCAGCGCCTCCAGCCGGTCGCTGACGCGGCTGCTGACCGACAGCAGTACCACGTCCGGGCGCAGTGCGACGATGGCCTCGATGTTCGGGTCCAGCCCGCCGCCCACCTGGGGCAGGCGCCGCACGGACGCGGGCCAGTTGGAGTAGCGGTCCACCCCCACCAGGCGCTCACAGCGCTGCAGCTCGCACACGCTCTCGGTCAGCGACGGCAGCAGGCTCACGATGCGCTGGGGCGGCTGGTCGAATCGCAGCGCGCGGCCCCGGTCGTCGGTGATGGTCACCGCGTGGGCGCTGGGCAAGGCCAGCAGCAGGCCCAGCAGCCAGCCGGCGGCAGCAAGCTGGCGGCGCCAGCGAAGAGGCATCATGGTGCGTCCTTCAGGGTAAGCGGCAGGCCCGCCGCCATCAGCGTGACGCGCTGGCAGGCTGCCGCCGCGCGCTGGTTCAGGGCGCCCAGCGCGTCCACGAAGGCGCGCACTTCGCGCCCCAGGGGGATCACGCCCAGGCCGATCTCGTTGCCCACCAGCACCACGGGGCCGGGCGCGTGCGTCAACGCTTCAAAAAAGTGAGCTGCCTGCGCTTGCCAATCGCGCGCTAGAGGCTGTTTTTGCTCTACATCTTGGGGTTCGGCCGGCATGAGCCAGTTGGTGAGCCACAGGGTGAGGCAGTCCACGACGATCAGGGTCTGTGGGGTGCTGTGGCACACCAGGGCGTGAGCCAGATCGCGCGGCTCTTCCTCGGTCTGCAGGCCGGGCACACGCTCGGCACGCTCGCGCTGGTGGCGGGCAATGCGCGCACGCATCTCGTCGTCCCACGGCTGGCCGGTGGCCAGCAGCAGCGCGCGGTGTGCCAGCGCGGCCTGCAGCCACTGGCGCGCCAGCAGTTCGGCGCGGCGCGACTTGCCGCTCTTTTGCCCACCCAGGATGAGTTCACTGCGGGCGATGGTCTGCGGCGCCGCGTTCATGGCCCCGCCTCCGCGCCCAGCAAAGCTGCGGTCGCCTGCGGGCTGGACGCAAACCATGCGTGAAAGTAGCTCGCGTGGATGCTGCCGTGGCGGTACACGGCTTCACCGCCGTCCGGTGCCCTTGCGTGATCGGGACGCTGGGCGTGTGCGCACACGGCGGCCGGGCTGTCGGTGACCGAGTAGTGAAAGGTGTGGCCGCGCAACTCATGCGTGCCCATGCGCAGCGCGCGCGGCCCCAGCGCGGCCAGGCGCCGCTGCATGGTGGCATGACCCGGCAGCAGCCCCCACAGGGGCACGCGGCGCCCGTCGGCCAAGGTGATGGACTCCAGCAGCGCCATCATGCCGCCGCACTCCGCCCACACGGGCCGACCCGCCGCCACGTGCGCCTGCAGGCTGTCGCGCAAGGCCGTATTGGCGGCCAGCGCATCGGCGTGCAGCTCGGGGTAGCCGCCGGGCAGCCACAGCGCGTCGCAGGCTGGCAGCGCAGCGTCGCACAGCGGCGAAAAGCGCACCACGCGCGCGCCCAGCTGCTGCAGGGTATCGATGTTGGCTTCGTAGATGAAGCAGAAAGCCTCATCCGCCGCCACGGCCACGGTGCGGCCGGCCAGCAGCGGCGTGATGGCGGCACGGCCCACGGGCGTGCCGCCAAAGTCCACCGCCCAGCGCTGCAGGTCCGCGGCGGACATGCGGCCCAGGGGCGTGACGGCCAGCGCATCGGCCACGGCGTCCAGCCGCTGCAGGGCATCGGGCAGTTCGTGCGCTGCCACCAGTCCCAGGTGCCGCTCGGGCAGAAGGCCACCAGGCTCCCTGCCGCCCGCAGCATCACCCACGACCCGTGGCAGCGCACCCAGCCAGTCCGCAGCGTCGGCCAAGCCGTCCCGCAGCATCTGCGCATGGCGGTCGCCCGCCACGCGGTTGGCCAAGACACCGGCCCATGGCAGGCCCGCACGGTAGTGCCGCAGCCCATGCACGATGGCGCCCAGCGTGCCCCCCATGGCAGAGGCATCCACCACCGCAAGCACCGGTATGCCGAAGCGCTGCGCCAGGTCGCCCACGCTGTGCTCGCCGTCGAACAACCCCATCACCCCTTCGATGAGCAGCAGGTCTGCTTCGGCCGCCGCGGCGCGCAGGCGCTGCGCGCAATCTGCCGCGCCGGTCATCCACAGATCGAGCTGGTGCACGGGGGCGCCGCTGGCCAATTGGTGCCAGTGCGGGTCCAGGAAGTCGGGCCCACACTTGAACACCCGCACGCGCCGGCCTTGGCGTGTGTGCAGGCGCGCCAAAGCGGCGGTGACGGTGGTCTTGCCCTGCCCAGAGGCGGGCGCGGCGATGACCAGGGCGGGACAGCGGCTCATGGTGTGGCAGTCGGTGATGGCGTTACTGCGGCTCCCACTTCAGGCCCACGTAGAACGTGCGGCCGCCGGTGGCGTAGGTGCGCGCCAACTGGTAGTCCTTGTCGGCCAGGTTGTCGACGCGGGCCAGCAGCGTCACGTCGCGCGCCACGCGCTTGCTGGTGTAGAGGTTGAGCGTGGTGTAGCCGCCCAGTACGTTGGTGTTGGCCGCGTTGTCGTACCGGCGCGCGGATGCGTAGAGCTCTGCCCCCAGCGTCCAGCCTGCCACCAAGGTGTCGGCACCCAGCGTGGCGTAGCGCTTGGCACGGCGCGCCAGCAGTTTGCCGCTGTCCAGGTCACGCGGGTTCTGCCAGTCGATGGAGCCATGCAGCGACACGCCCGCGATGCGGTGCGCGGCCGACAGCGTCACGCCCTTGTACTCGGCGCGGCCCACGTTCTCGTAGCAGCCGAAGCTGGAATCACAGCGGCCCGCGGCGCCGAAATTGATGAGGTTGCTGACGCGGTTGCGGTACGCCACGACACCCACGCTGCTCTCTCCTTGTGTCCACCGCGCGCCCAGCTCCACGTTGCGCCCCTTCTCGGGCTGCAGGTCGGGCGCGCCGTATTCGCTGAAGCGGTGGTAGAGCGTGGGTGCGCGGAAGGACGTGCCGGCCGCTGCGGTGACGCGCCACTGCGGCGTAATGGCGTAGCCATAGGACAGGCTGCCCGTGCTTTTGCCGCCGAACTCGCTGTCGTCGTCATAGCGCAGGTTGGCCTGCAGCGTATGGGCGCCCTGGTTCAGGCCATAGCCCAGCGCGAGCGCGTTCTGTGAGCGGTCACGCTGGAGGTCGCCCACGAACTCGGTGGCGGGGTTGTGCAGTTCGTCCTCGCGGCGCTCCAGCGCGGCTGTGAACAGATGCGCGCCCAGGCGCCACTCGTTTTGCAGCAGGTAATTGTGCAGCGTGGTCTCGGTCATGTAGAAGTTGGGCCGGGTGCTGTATTCACTCTGCCCCTGCGTGACCTGCAAGCGCGTGCTGTACACGTCGCTCCACTTGGCCAGCCATGCCAGGCTGGCCGTGCGCAATTGGTGGTGATTGCGGTCGTCGGCCGTTTTGCTGCCGTCGTACTGCGAGTTGAGGTTGCTGGCCAGCAGCGTGCCCTCCAGGCGATGGGTCGTGTCGAACTGCACGCCCAGTCGGGCATTGGCAGAGGTGCGGCGGTAGCCGTCTTTGTCCGGGTTGTAGGCGGAGCCTACGCGGGCACTGAAGCCATCGGCGCGCTCATGCGACAGCCCCAGCGCATAGTCCACCTGCTCGGTGCCGCCACTCACGCCGGCCTGCACCGTCCGCGTGCCCTGGTTGCCCAGGCCCACGCCCACGTAGGGCGCCGGCGCACCCTCGCCCTTTTTGGTGAAGAGCTGGATCACGCCTCCCATGGCATCCGAGCCGTACACAGCAGCCGCTGGCCCGCGCACGACCTCGATGCGGTCGATCTGCGACAACGGGATTTGCTCCCACACCACGCCGCCGGTGGATTGCGAGTCCAGGCGCACGCCGTCCAGGTACACGGCGGTAAAGCGCGACTCCGCGCCGCGCAGGTAGACGCTGCCACTGCTGCCCTGGCCGCCATTGCGCGTGATCTGCACGCCTGGCAGGCGCGAGATCACGTCAATGACGCCTACCGCGCCGCTGGCCTCGATGGTTTCACGGTCGATGACGGACACATCGGACACGATGTCGGCCAGCGGCCGGGCCACGCGGGTTGCCGTGATGACGGTTTCACGCAGTTGGGGTTCTGTGGCTGCCTGGGCCAGCAGGGTCTGGGACACGGCGGGGAAAGCGGCGGCCAGCGCCAGCGGCAGCACGGCGACGCGCGCGTGCACGGAAAGCGCACTCAAGCGCACATTGAACGGACGGGTGTTTGTCATGTGGGGCAAACAGAGAGATCGCCACGGCCGACCTCCCCGTCGGCACCTGGGCATAACGGCCCAGGTTTCACAAAAGGAAACGCGGAGCCACCTCGTTGGCCGGTATCCGGGCTGGCGGAACGCTCTGCATCGCCTTCCCAAACGCTTGTTCAAGGCGCTCAGTGGCTTGTCAATGAAGAGGGAGCCGAAGTACGGCTCATCCGCTGACCGTTGCGGGGGCAGCGCAGGCACAGGACGCACTCCATGACGGAGGGCCCCTCCCTGCTTCCCGTTGAACT
Organism: Diaphorobacter sp. C33; assembly: GCF_030503915.1. NCBI lineage: Bacteria > Pseudomonadati > Pseudomonadota > Betaproteobacteria > Burkholderiales > Comamonadaceae > Diaphorobacter > Diaphorobacter sp. C33. Next base: position 341,440 of record NZ_CP129980.1, on the reverse strand, counting down.
GCGGCATGTGAACCACGCCGCGAGCACCAACTGCGCAATTTTACGATGGTTCGCACGCCGATCCCTACAATCGGCAGCGTATGGCCTCCCCCTCTTCCATCGACCAGATCGCCGAGCGCGTTGAGCGGCTGCTGCTGCGCCATGCCGAGTTGCAGCGCACCAATGCCCTGTTGGCGCAACAGGTCGCGGCGCTCACCCAGGAGCGCGATTCCCTCCAATCCCGCCTGCAGGCGGCCCGTGCGCGCGTGAACGCATTGCTGGACCGCCTGCCTGCCGAGCCCGAACTCCCCGGCACTGCCGAGACGAAAGACGCGCCATGAAGCAGATCGAGGTACAGATCCTCCAGCAAAGCTATCTCCTGGCCTGCCCCGACGGCCAGGAGTCGCGCCTGCTGGAGGCGGTCGAGCGCGTGGATACCGCCATGACGCGCATCCGTGACGCGGGCAAGGTACGCGCGCGTGAGCGCATCGCCGTGCTGGCGGCGCTCAACCTGGCTTTCGAGATCGCCGACCGCGAAGCCGCCGATTTGGCAGCCGCCTCAGCCCCTGCGCGCATCGTCCCCACCCCGGTCGCGCCGCACGTGCACGACAGCGATGAGCGCGTGCAGCAGTTGCTCCTGCGCCTGGACGAGGCGCTGGGCGAGGATGGGCGCCTCCTATAACCATTACGGTAAAAGCCCGGCCCCTGGCCGCACACGGGCAGCCCACTACAATGAACATGTCTGCGATGCTGCCGGGCTTTATATTTCCTTGAACCAATGCTCATTGAGCACGGGCTTGGTACATCGCCCGGTGAGCGTGATCATCTCGCGTCAGATGAACCCAACGCCTGGCTGCCCTCGCCCACCTGAACCCCCGGTTCAGGATGCCGGTCCGGTGGCATTCGCAGACACCTTTTCTCTGGTAATCGCTTGCGCCCTCGCTCCGGGTGAGTGCCAGCGACCTCAATACCTGCTCAGAAAATCCGGCGCTCCGCGGCCAGCGCGCGCAACCCACCCATCTGCAAGGCACAGAGCAGACCTTGGTAGTCGTCGCACCGATGCCAAATATCCTGGCGTGGTTCGGGCGTTTCCCAGTCCTTCGGCAACCTCACTGATACGCAGCGCGCGCCCCAGACGTACGGTGGCGCATCCAGTAAGGCAGCGATGCGTAGCTGGATTTCTCCACGTCGATGAGAACAGACTCGTCACTTCCGCTGGTATAGATCTGACAGCGATACGTCACGCCTGAGCGCCTCGGTTTGCGCCATTCGCTTGCCACGACATGCTTCGCGGAGTCGCTGTGGTTCCACAAAACGCTGTTTTCAGGGCACGCACCACGGCGCCGGCTGCCCATGGACAACCTCCATCCACAGCGCCCATGCACCCAGGGAAAAAAGCACACCACCTGCCAGCCGAGACCCCCACGCCCCACCCTTCACGCCGATCCAAGCGCGAATGCGGCCAAATGTCCACGGTCCCAGCACCAGCCATACACCGCTTCCCACGCCAAACAGGACCATGCACAAGGCTCCGCGGAGCACGCTTCCGCTGAGAGCGGCAGTCAACAGTGCGGTATACAGAAGGCCGCATGGCAGGAGCGCCCAGGCCACACCCGCGGTCAGGAGCCCGCCAGGCCGAGAGACCAAGGGCTTGACCTTCGCCCAGGCAGCACGCCCCGCCCGCTCAACCCACAAGGGCTGCTGCGCTTGCACCATCATCATCCCGCCCCACGCGAGGATGAGCACATGCATCAGCGTCCAAAGGGGGCGCAATGCCGAGGTGCTTTGCCCCAGCCATGCGAGTTGCTCCATGGCCAGCGCAACCACCGCCCCTGCGGCGCCGTAACCGATCAGGCGCCCCACGTGAAACTGCGCTACCCGTTGGAGGATTCCGCGGCGGGACGCCCATTGAATGGTGTGGGTGGCGTCCTGCGTGCCACCCAGCCCCGTAAGCGCCGCGCAGGGAACAGAACACATCGCCAAACAGTGAGCCCCTCCCATCAGCCCCATCAGGAAGGTCGTCGTGGCCAGCGCCCACAGCATGGGTCAAATAATCCGGGAAAAGCGAGCGCGGTTACGGTCAGCCTGCAGATACTTGTCGAACACCATGGCCACGCCGCGCACGAAATACCACCCCATGGGCGTGACTTCAACGCCCTCATCACTGATTTTCACCAAGCCCTGAGCCGCCATTTCTTGCAGTTGCTGTAATTCCGCATCGAAATAACTGCGGAAATCAATCAGCCAAGACTGTTCCAACGGCTCAAACAGCAATTCACCTTGGCACATCAACGCCATGATGACTGCGCGGCGCACCAAGTCGTCCTTGGTCAACGCCAGCCCGCGCACCACAGGCAAATGCCCCTGGTTAATGCAGTCGTAATACTCGTCCAGCGTTTTCACATTTTGGCTGTAAGTAGCGCCCACGCGCCCGATGGCAGAAACGCCCAGACCAATCAGGTCGCAATCGGGCTGCGTGCTATAGCCTTGGAAATTGCGGTGCAGCCTGCCTTGCCGCTTGGCCACCGCCAGCGCATCGTCAGGCAGCGCAAAATGGTCCATGCCCACGTAGACGTAGCCGGCTTCCTGGAACACATCAAGTGACCGGGCCAGCATGGACACCTTGGCCGAAGCCATGGGCAACTCGGCCGTGATGATGCGTCGCTGCGACTTGAAGCGTTCTGGCAAGTGAGCGTACGCATACAGCGCGATCCGGTCTGGCCGCAGCTCGGCTACCTGCTCCAAGGTGCGATCAAACGACTCCGGTGTCTGGCGCGGCAGCCCGTAGATCAAATCCACGTTCACCGATTCAAACCCGAGCTTCCGAGCCGCATCGACCAACGCGAACACCTTTTCGGCAGGCTGAATGCGGTGCACGGCCTTTTGTACTTCAGGGTCGAAATCCTGCACGCCAAAGCTCAGGCGATTGAAACCCAGCTCCGCCAACAATCCCAGCCGCGCTTCATCCACGGTCCGCGGGTCCACTTCTATGGAGTACTCCCCCCCCGGAACGAGGACGAAACTGCGCCTCAACATGCCCATCAGTTCGCGCAAACCGTCATCCGTCAGAAAAGTAGGCGTGCCTCCGCCGAAATGCAGCTGGCTCACATGCTGACCCACACCGCAGTGCGCCGTATGCAGGTCGATCTCACGGCTGAGGTAACGCAAGTAGACCTCTGCCCGCTCTGGATGCCGGGTAATGATCTTGTTACACGCGCAGTAATAGCACAGCGATTCACAAAACGGGATGTGGACATAAAGCGACAAAGGCATCGCCTTGGCTACCGACCCCACGCGACGCTGCTGCAGCGCAAGGATGTATTCCCGCTCGCCAAAGGCCTCGACAAAACGATCAGCAGTCGGATAAGAGGTGTAGCGCGGCCCTGGAACGTCAAAGCGACGCAGGAGCTCTGTTGTAACAACGGTCATGACGGGATTCCTTGCACTTTCATATCACTGTGCCGTAGAGTCCCCCATGAGTCCTTGACGTTGATCAAGCGCCCATAAGGTCCTTGTGGCGACAATTTGACTTCGGCTCAAAGTCGTCCAACGGCCTACGGCATTCCATGTCTCCCAGCCGTTCAGAGGTAAGCTCAAGCCATGAACAGGGTTCCCATGCATACGAATCTCCAGACCATCAAAGTTGCCTGCTCAAACTGCAATCTGCGTGAGCTGTGCATGCCCGTGGGTCTGGACGACCAGCAACTCAAGCGCATCGATGACATTGTTGCTGTACGACGCAAGATCAAGCGTGGCGGCACGCTTTTCCGGAACGGTGAACCCTTCACATCCCTTTTTGCCATCCGCACCGGATTCTTCAAGACCTGTGTCGCCACCGAGGACGGTCGCGATCAAGTGACGGGTTTTCAAATGGCGGGCGAGATCATTGGCCTGGATGGCATCGTGAGCGACCGCCACACTTGCGATGCGGTAGCGCTTGAAGACGCCGAAGTATGCGTCATGCCTTTCGATCGTATTGAAGAGTTGTCGCGCGAAGTAACGGCACTACAGCACCATGTGCACAAGATCATGAGCCGCGAGATTGTTCGCGAGCATGGGGTCATGCTGTTGCTGGGGAGTATGCGTGCCGAGGAACGCCTTGCCGCATTCCTGTTGAATCTCGTACAACGCTTGCATGCCCGGGGGTTCTCACAATCCGAATTGGTGCTGCGCATGACGCGGGAAGAGATCGGCAGTTACCTAGGATTGAAACTGGAAACCGTCAGCCGCACGTTTTCGAAGTTCGTGGAAGAAGGTATTGTGGAAGTAAAACAGCGCCATGTGCGCATCGTCGATACCGATGCGCTGAAGCGCATTGTCAACAGCCAGCAAGCCTGCCATTAAGCCTCGGTTTTTTGCTCATTCATAACTGATCGGCGGAAAGATCAGGAAACGTATTTGGCGCAATCAGCCGGCCGCGCCCCTTTGGGCACGGGGCAGCGATTCAACTCAAAGGGCGAGAGTGACAACAGCGTAGTCAATGCGCTGGAAGCCATGAGTACGAACCAGAACGTGAAGAAGGCGATGGTATACACACCTTCGCGCGAGAGATGCAGGGGTTGATCAAACCACTGCAGCGCTTCTGGATCCACGAAGGCGAACACCACCATTTCCATGACGCCCGCCATCAAAAAGGCCGGCCACGCGATCCACATCAATCGTTGCATCCACATTCGCCCATCTCCTAGCAGGTGTAGTTGACAGCGTAGCATCTGTTCTGCGGCATGCAAAGAGGACTCGCCCTGCCGGTCAACGCGGTTGGTCCTCCAGCGGAGTAGCTGCATGGTTGCGCCCCTTCATGGCAGGCGTCATGTCGCCTCCAGACTCCTTCAGGGTCTCGTTGATGTTCAATCCCCGTTGGTAATAGTCTTCCGCGATGACGGGGTCGGGTTGGCTCACGGCCAGCCAGAGGGTCACGAAGCCCGCAATGATGACAATCACCGGCCCCGCGATGACAAGCCAGACATGGCCAAACGTCCACCAAGGCTTTCCTGCGTCTTCCAGATTCATGGGGGAATTACTCGACATCGATACCAACTCCTCGCTCATTTATGAGCACAGCTTGTTCATTTGCATTCCGCGACCGCCTTCAGCGAGGCACGAGGAACACGGATTTCTCTGCCACTTGGGCTTTATCACCCTGCGCTTGAATATCGAAATACACCGTATGCGATCCGGGAGATGCTGAGCCATACGGAATTTGAAGACGGACAACCACCCATCGGGATTCCGCCGGTCCAATGTCAATTGCGGTCTCGGACGCCACTTCCAGCCCTTCCATGCCGTGGGCGCTGATGGTGTAGCGCTGCGCCCCCTCCGTGGCGTTCATGATCTGCAGCCGGTAGATATTTTCCAGCTTGCCTCCCGCCACGATGCGCGAGAGCGCAGCGCGGTCGCGCACGATGTCCACCTTCAACGGGGTGCGTACCACCAAGCTGGCCAGCATGCCGATGCACAACACCACCAGCACCGCTGAATAGAACAACACACGGGGTCGCAGCACGCGTTTGAGCATTTGCGACTGGGTCCAGTGGTTCTTGACGCCGTTCTGCGTCGAGAAGCGAATCAGCCCGCGCGGATACTTCATCTTATCCATCACGGTATTGCAAGCGTCCACGCAGAGACCGCAACCAATGCACTCGTATTGCAGTCCGTTGCGAATATCGATACCCGTTGGGCAGACCTGGACACACAGCGTGCAATCGATGCAGTCACCCAGTCCCGCAGCTTTGTGGTCTACCGTCTTGTTACGGGGCCCGCGAGGCTCGCCGCGCTCAGGATCGTAAGAGACGACCAGCGTGTCCCTGTCGAACATTGCGCTTTGGAAACGCGCATAAGGGCACATGTATTTGCATACCTGCTCGCGCAGGAATCCTGCGTTACCGTACGTGGCCAACCCATAGAAGATCACCCAGAATATCTGCCACCCTCCTTGCAGGGCCAGCAACTCTCCCCCCAGCTCGCGAATCGGAACGAAATAGCCCACGAAGGTGAAGCCGGTCCAGAATGCGACCGCAATCCAAATGGCTTGCTTGACAGATTTTTTCCAGATCTTCTCAAATGTCCACGGACCATTGTCCAGGCGCATACGGGCACTGCGGTCGCCTTCGACTTTGTGCTCGATCCACATGAACATTTCCGTGTATACGGTCTGGGGACAGGAGAAGCCGCACCACAGGCGTCCCGCCACTGCGGTAAACAGAAAAAGCGACAGCGCGGAAATAATCAGCAAACCCGTCAGATAAATGAAGTCCTGCGGGTAAAGCACCAAACCAAAAATATAGAAACGGCGTGCTCCGAGGTCAAAGAGCACCATCTGGCGCTGGCCCCACTCCAGCCATGGCAGGCCATAGAAAACCAGCTGTGTCAGAAACACCATCGCCCAACGCCAACGTGCGAACACTCCACTTATCGAGCGTGGATAGATTTTCTTTTGCGCCTCATAGAGCGAAATGACCTCGGTCTGCGAACTTTCGGCCCCCACTGGCGTGATAGGAATCACCTTACGGGGCTGACCTTCGGCTGGCTTCATGGTGGAATCTCAAAAAGGAAGTGCAACTTCCAAAACGCAAAACGGCCGGCGCCCCTCGACGGGGAGCCGGCCGCACAGGGAGCATCAGCGCGGGGCGCCGGCCTTATTGGACAAACCCCAGACGTATGCCGTCAACACCTTGATCTGTGCATCGGTCAACTTGCCCGTTTGGGCAGGCATCTCGTTGGTCTTGCCATTGTTGATCATAGCGGTGATGGCAGCTTCGCCCCAGCCATGCAGCCAGATGTCATCCGTCAGATTAGGGGCACCCAGGGCCACATTGCCCTTGCCGTCCATCCCGTGGCATGCAGCGCACGCAGTGAACTTCGACTTGCCCAGAGACGCCTTCAGGGAGTCATGCGGGCTTCCCGACAGGCTCAGGACATAGTGGGTGAGGTTGCGCACATCTTCCGGCGAGCCCACGGCGGCCGCCATGGGAGGCATGACGCCAATGCGCCCATCGTGGATGGTCTTCTGGATCTGATCAGGCGCACCGCCGTGCAGCCAGTCACCGTCGGCCAGGTTGGGGAAGCCCTTGCTGCCGCGGGCATCGGAACCATGACACTGCGCGCAGTTGTTCATGAACAGACGCTCACCAATTGCCATGGCCGCTGTGTCGGCCGCCATCTCTTGGGGCTGCATGGCCTCGAACCGCGCATACAGGGGCTGCAACTCTGCGTTAGCCTTGTCCACTTCGGCTTGGTACTCGCCCAGCTGCGTCCAGCCCAACTTACCCTTAAAGGTCCCCAATCCGGGATAGGCAGCCAGATAGCCAGCACCGAATACCAGCGTGATGATGAACAGCCACATCCACCAACGGGGCATGGGGTTGTTCATTTCCGTCAGGTCTTCGTCCCAGACGTGACCGGTGGTGTTGTCGGCCGTAGCCTCGACCTTCTTGCGGGACGTGATCCACAGCAGCAAGCCGCAGGCCACGATACCGATGATGGTGATTCCGGCCACGTAGAAGGACCAGAAGTTACTCGTGAAATCGCTCATGGGTTATCTCTTTTCTTGTGGAGACTTCTTCAGTCCTCGGCGAAGGGCAACTGTGCTGCCTCCTCGAACCGGGCCCGGTTGCGGCGCATGAAGGCCCAGAACCAGATGCCCACGAAACACGCCAGCGACGCCAGCGTGGCCACGATACGCATGGTGGTGATGTCCATGACCAGCTCCTCGATTACTTGAGCGCACGGCCCAAAACCTGGAGATAGGCCACCACGGCATCCATCTCTGTCTTCCCCTTGACCTGCTCGGCGGCGCTGGCGATCTCCTCATCCGTATACGGGACGCCGACCGTGCGCAATGCCTTCATGCGAGGAGCGACGACGGAAGGATCGATCTGGTTCTTTTCCAGCCAGGGATAGGCGGGCATATTGGATTCGGGCACCACGTCGCGCGGATTGTTCAGGTGAATGCGATGCCATTCATCGCTGTACTTTCCACCCACGCGATGCAGGTCGGGCCCAGTGCGCTTGCTACCCCATTGGAAGGGATGGTCGTAGACGAACTCGCCAGCCACCGAGTAGTGGCCATAACGCAGGGTTTCCGCGCGGAACGGACGGATCATCTGCGAGTGGCAGTTGTAGCAACCCTCGCGCAGGTAGATATCGCGTCCGATCAGTTGCACTGCCGTGTAAGGCTTCACGCCTTGGACGGCCTCAGTCGTCGATTTTTGAAAGAACAGAGGAACGATTTCCACCAGGCCGCCGACGGCCACAACCAGCAAGATCAGCACGATCATCAGGAAGTTGCTGGTTTCGACCTTCTCGTGCGTGAAGCCGGTAGATGCTTTGTTATGCGTATTGGACATGTAGTTGACCCTCCGAACTTCAGGCGTGAGCGGGTTTCACGGCGGGAATGGCCACCTTGACGGAGCGTCCGGAGATCGCCGTCACCCAGACGTTCCATGCCATCACCAACATACCGCCGAGGTACAGCAGACCGCCAAAGAAGCGGATCGCGTAGAACGGATAGGTCGCCTTGACGCCTTCCACGAAGGTATAGGTCAGCGTGCCGTCGGGGTTCACGGCGCGCCACATCAGACCTTGCATCACGCCAGCAATCCACATGGCGGCGATATACAGCACGATGCCGATGGTGGCCATCCAGAAGTGCAGTTCAATTGCCTTGATGGAGTGCATCTTCTCCTTGCCAAACAGGCGAGGCACCAAGTAATACAGCGAACCCATGGTGATCAGACCCACCCAGCCCAACGCGCCTGCATGCACGTGGCCTACAGTCCAGTCGGTGTAGTGCGAGAGCGCGTTGACGGTCTTGATCGACATCATCGGGCCTTCGAACGTGGACATGCCGTAGAACGACAGCGACACGATCAGGAAGCGCAGGATGGGGTCGTCACGCAGCTTGTGCCAGGCGCCGGACAGCGTCATGATCCCGTTGATCATGCCGCCCCAGCTGGGCGCCAGCAAGATCAGTGAGAACACCATGCCCACGGATTGCGTCCAGTCAGGCAGCGCGGTGTAGTGCAGGTGGTGCGGACCCGCCCACATGTACGTGAAGATCAGCGCCCAGAAGTGGACGATGGAGAGGCGATAGCTGTACACCGGACGGCCAGCCTGCTTCGGAATGAAGTAATACATCATGCCCAGGAAGCCGGTCGTGAGGTAGAAGCCCACGGCGTTGTGGCCGTACCACCACTGCACCATGGCGTCCTGCACGCCTGCGTAGGCGGAGTAGCTCTTCATGAAGCCCGCCGGAATGGCCGCACTGTTGACGATGTGCAGCAGCGCCACGGCGATGATGAACGCACCGAAGAACCAGTTGGCCACGTAAATGTGCTTCACCTTGCGCTGGCCGATGGTTCCGAAGAACACCACCGCATAAGAGACCCACACGGCAGCGATCAGGATGTCGATCGGCCATTCCAGTTCGGCATATTCCTTGCCGGAGGTATAGCCCAGCGGCAGGCTGATGGCCGCCGCTACGATGACCAGTTGCCAGCCCCAGAAAGTGAACGCCGCCAACTTGGGCAGAAACAGCCCCGCCTGGCAAGTGCGCTGCACCACGTAATAGCTGGTGGCGAACAGGCCACAGCCGCCGAATGCGAAGATCACGGCATTGGTGTGCAGCGGACGCAGCCGGCCATAGCTCAGCCATGGAATGCCGAAGTTGAGTTCAGGCCAGGTCAGCTGGGCGGCGATGAACACGCCCACCAGCATGCCGACCACCCCCCATACGACAGCCATGATAGAAAACTGGCGTACTACGGTGTCGTCGTAGTGCGCAACTCTTGTTTGTGAAGAATCCATCGGGCACCTCTAGTATTTGCAGTAAAAAGTTTTAACCAGGCTCGCAGTAGGCCTATTGACGAACATCAACCGTCCCTCAGAATGCGCTCCCCCTCCTGATCGACGTTCTCAAATTGGCCACGGTAGACGGCCCACCACAGTCCCGCCAGTACAAACAGCACCAGTACGACGGAGAGCGGAATCAACAAATACAGGATGTCCATATCAGACGACCTCCAAGGGCGTGCTCACGGCACGTGGGGCACCAGCGCAGTCGCCGGAACTCTCGTGGCTGAGCGGGTCCGGCAGGCGCGCCAGGCGGGCCGCGTTGACCACGACGAGCAGTGAACTCAGCGCCATGCCCAGGCCCGCGAGCCAGGCCGGCATGTAGCCCGCAATCGCCAGGGGCACGCACAACGCGTTGTATGCAGCCGCCCACCACAGGTTCTGGCGGACGATGCGCAAGGTGCGCCGCGCCAGCCAGAGCGCCTGCGCAACAAGGGCGAGATTTTCGCCCATAACCACGAAGTCGGACCGTGACTGGGCCAGGGGCACGGCGCGGCCGAACGCAAACGAGACATGCGCACCGGCCAGCACGGGGCCGTCGTTGAGCCCGTCGCCCACCATCGCCACATGGTGTCCTTGCGCCTGCAACGTCTGCAGATGCGCGAGCTTGTCCTGCGGGGTGCAGTCTCCCCGGGCCTGGCCGATGCCGGCCTGGGCAGCCACCCGCTGCACGGACTCGGCCCGGTCACCGGACAGCAGCTCGACCGCCACGCCTTCGGCGCGCAGCCCGCGCACGACCGCCGCGACCTCGGGGCGCAGTTGTTCGCTCAGCACGAACCGCGCGATTTCCACTGCCGCACCTTCGCATTCCATGGACAGCACGACCTGCGGCCCCGCATCGCCGCCTACGGCAGGCACGCGTGCATGGGCCGCAGAGCCCAGGCGCAGAATCGTTTCCTGTGCGTGTGACGGTGACGATGCACGGGCCACCAAGCCTGCACCCGGCAGCTCCTGCACGGCATGGACCGTCCAGCCCGCGGGCACCGCGGCAGACTGCGCGGCCGATGCCAGCGCGCGCGACGCGGGATGCAGTGAATGCGCCGCCAGCGCCGAAGCCAGGGCCAGCGCCTCCCCCTCGCCCCAGCCGGCCCCTGGCGCCACATGTACGGCATGCAGCGCAAGCCCATCGCGGGTCAGCGTGCCCGTCTTGTCGAAGACCACCGTATCCACCGCGGCCAGGGCCTCCAGCCCTTGCAGGTTGCGCACCAGCACGCCCCTCCGCGCCAAAGTGCCCGCAGCCGTCAGCATGGCCACCGGCGTGGCCAGAGACAGCGCGCAGGGGCACGTAACGATGAGCACCGCCACCGCCACCATCAGGGCATGGCTGGGGTCGCTCGGCCACCACCACACTGCCGCCAGCACCGCGGCCAACAACACCGCCACCAGGAAAGGCCGGGCCACCCGGTCCGCCAACTGCGCCAGGCGGGGCTTTTGTAAAGACGCGCTCTCCATTAATGCCACGATCTGCCCAAAGCGCGTCTCACTGCCCAGCGCCAAAACATCCACCGTGACCGGTGCGCGCAGGTTGTAGCTGCCCGCCGTCACGCGGCTGCCTTCGGGTCGGTCCACAGGCGTGGATTCACCGGTGAGCAGCGCCTCGTCGGCCTGGGTACCACCTGAAAGGATGCGGCCATCCGCGGGAAAGGCCTCCCCCGGCAACACGCGCACCACGTCGCCGGCCTGCAGACGGCGCGTGGCCACGCGCGTGAAGCTGCCGTCTTCCGCCCGCCGCTCCACGCTGTCGGGCAACCGGTTCATCACGGCTTCCAGCGCCCCTGCCGTGCGATCGCGCAGGCGCAGCTCCAGCCAGCGGCCCGTGAGCAGGAAAAAGACGAACATGGTCAGCGAGTCGTAGTAGACCTCGCGGCCAAAGGGGCCGGTCGGATCGAACGTGCCCGCCATGCTGACCACGAAGGTGATGAGCATGCCCAGCGCCACGGGCAGATCCATGCTGACCCGCCGCTGCCGGATATCGCGCAGCGCGCTGGAGAAGAATGGCCCGCAGGCGAACAGCACCACCGGCAGGCTAATGACCCAGGAGGCCCAGCGCAGCAGTTGTTCCATTTCCATGGTCAGGTCGCCGGGCATGGCTTGGTAGGCAGGCCATGCGTACATCATGACCTGCATCATGCAAAAACCCGCCACCAGCCAGCGCCACAGCGCCTTGCGGTTCTCGCGCTGGCGCTGCTCCCGCGCCAGCGCATCCAGGGCAGGCAGCGCGCGGTAACCGGCCTTCTGGACCGCGCCCATCCACTGCGACGGGCGCACCCGTCGCGGGTCCCATACCACGCGTGCGCGGCGGGTGGCGGCGCTCACGTCCGCTTCCGCCACGCCGGGCACACGCCGCAGGGCTTCCTCGATGGTCAGGGCGCAGGCGGCGCAGTGCATTCCGTCGAGCACCACATGCGACTCCCACGGACTCGCCTGGGCATCCGCACCTGCGGGGGTAGATGTGCAGGGCTTGCCAAAGGCCGACCATTCCTGGGGGTCATCAAGCAGCGCGACCTCATCCGGTGCAGCCGTGGAGAGGGGCGACGCCCACGGGTCGGCATCAGGATTTGACATAGCCTCAAGACTATTCGGATTGCGCGAAGGACTCATTGACTTGAATCAAGACATGGACCACGAACTATCCTATGCTTTTACCGTTCTTAACGAAATGAGGAGCTGCACATGTACAAACGCATCCTGATCGCCACCGACGGTTCCCCCCTGTCGCAAAAGGCCGTGGAAAGCGGGCTCTCGCTGGCGGGGCTCACAGGTGCGTCGGTGGTCGCCCTGAAGGTCGTCCCCCGGTATCCGCGCAGCTATTTCGAAGGTGGCCTGCCCGTGGACGCCGCGGACATCAAGCGCATCGAGAAGCAGTGGGCGGATGCGGCCCAGGAACTGGTGGACAAGGTCAAGGTGCAGGGCACCGACGAAGGCGTGACCGTGAAGACCGTGGTCGCCAAGTCCGACCTGATCGCCGAAGCCGTGATCGCCGCCGCCAAGAAGCACAAGTGCGACCTGATCGTGATGGCCTCGCACGGCCGCAAGGGCATCAAGCGCCTGCTGCTGGGCAGCGAGACGCAGCACGTGCTGACGCACTCACACATTCCGGTGCTGGTGCTGCGCTAAGCATCAAATCAGGCTCTAGCGCCCGACTATCAAGCGCTAGCAGCTATCATCCAAATAGCAAAAGGCGGCCCAGGCCGCCTTTTTGCATTGCAATGCCGCGCCGGCTCAGGCGAACAGCCCCTTGTACTGGTCGCGCAGCAGGTTCTTTTGCACCTTGCCCATGGTGTTGCGCGGCAGTTCGGTGGTGACGAAGCAGCGCTTGGGAATCTTAAAGTTGGCCAGTTGGCTCTTGAGCGATGCGATGACCGCGTCGCCATCCACCTTGGCACCGGGCTTGGGGATGACCACCACCACGCCCACTTCGCCGAAATCCGGGTGCGGCACGCCGACCACAGCGCTCTCGGCCACGCCGGGCATCTCGTTGATGTAGCCCTCGATCTCGGCCGGGTAGACGTTGTAGCCACCGCTGATGATCAGGTCCTTGCTGCGGCCCACGATGCTCACGTAGCCGCGCTCATCCACCTTGCCGACGTCGCCGGTTTTGAACCAGCCGTCGGCGCTGAACTCTTCCTTGGTCTTCTCGGGCATGCGCCAGTAGCCCTTGAACACGTTGGGGCCCTTGACCTGGATGTTGCCGATCTCGCCCACGGGCACCGGCTTGCCGGCATCGTCCACCACGCGCAGGCCCACGCCGGGCAGCGGAAAGCCCACGGTGGAGCCGCGGCGCTCGTCCTGCCCCCCATGGCGCGCGTCGGCCGCGTAGGGATTGCTGGTGAGCATGATGGTCTCACTCATGCCATAGCGCTCCAGGATGGTGTGGCCCGTGCGGTCCTGCCATTCTTTGAAAGTCTCGATGAGCAGCGGCGCCGAGCCCGCGATGAACAGCCGCATGTGGCTGGCCGCGGCCTGGGTCAGCGCCGGCTCGGCCAGCATGCGCACGTAGAGCGTGGGCACGCCCATGAACACCGTGGCGCGCGGCATGGCAGCGATCACCGCCTTGGGGTCGAACTTCGCCATCCAGATCATCTTGCTGCCATTGATCAGCGCACCATGGATGGCCACGAACAGGCCGTGCACGTGAAAGATGGGCAGCGCGTGGATCAGCACGTCGCCGGGCTTCCAGCCCCAGTAGTCCTTGAGCACCTGGGCATTGGACAGCAGGTTGCCATGCGTGAGCATCGCGCCCTTGCTGCGTCCCGTGGTGCCGCTGGTGTAGAGGATGGCAGCCAGGTCGTCAGCCTTGCGCGGGACGGCGCGGTGCTCGTCGCCGAAGTGTGCAGCGCGCTCCAGCAGGCTGCCGGTGCGGTCGTCGCCCAGCGTGAACACATGTTGCGTGCCGGCAGTGAAGGCGATCTTCGACACCCAGCCGAAGTTGCCCGGCGTGCAGACCACCACGGCCGGCTCGGCATTGCCGATGAAGTACTCGATCTCTGCGCTCTGGTAGGCGGTGTTCAGCGGCAGGAACACGTAGCCGGCGCGCAGCGTGGCCAGGTACAGCAGCATGGCTTCGACCGACTTTTCCACCTGCACGGCGATGCGGCTGCCCTCGGGCAGCTTCAGCGATGCCAGCAGGTTGGCGATGCGGGCGCTGGCGCGGTCCAGGTCGCGCCAGGTGTAGAGCAGCGGCGCGCCCGCGGCCGAAGCGGCCTCGACGGCGATCTGGTCCAGGTCAGCAGGAAAGGCAGCGCGCAGCGCAGAAAACAGGTTCTGGGAGGAGGAGCTCATGGTGGTGCACACACAAAGGATTCAGAAAACGGGAGCGCGCTTGGCCAGGAAGGCGTTGATGCCCTCGCGGTGTTCGGCGCTGTCGGCATAGACGTAGGGGTCGGCCAGCGCGTTATTTGCTATCAAATCAGAAGCTGCTTGCGCTTGCTGGTCGGGCGCTAGCTGCACATTCTTCCATATAGCGCGCAAGGTCTGCTTGTTGAGCCGAGCCGCACCGGGCGCCAAGGCTGCGATGCGCAGCGCCGTGCCCAGGGCTTGCGCGCCCAGCTGCTCGGTGTCGACCACGCGGCTCAGAAAGCCCCGCTGCGCCATCTCGGCGGCGCTGAAGGTGGCCGCCTCCAACAGCATCTGGCGCGCCGTCACGTCGCCCACGGCGCCCGCCACCAAGGCGGCCTCGCGCGGCGCCATCGGAAAGCCCAGCTTGGCAATTGGCGCGCCGAAACGCGCGCCGGCAGCGGCAATGCGGATGTCGCAGCAGCTGGCGATCTCCACGCCCGCGCCCATGCAGGCGCCTGCGATGCGCGCGACGATGGGCACGTCGCAGTCCAGCATGGCCGCCAGCCCGCCCCAGACATCGCTCTCATGGAAGTCACGCAGCTGCGCGGGATCGAAGCGAAAGGCGGGGTACTCGGAAATATCCCCCCCCGCACAGAACGCCTCCCCTGCCCCCTCGATGAGCACGCAGCGCACGCCCTCGCTGCGCTGGATGTCCAGGAACACCGTGCGCAACTGGCGCCACATGGCGCGCGACATGGCATTGAGCCGGCCCTCGTGGCGCAGCGTCACGCGCACCACGCCGCGGCCGGCGGCCTCTCCTGCGGCCATGGCCGCGACAACTTCACCTGGCATGCGATCGGACTCTCTTCGTGGGGGTGGAGGCGGCGCCACTGGAGGGGCGCCGCAGTGGGGGACTACATCACTCCAGCTTGGCGCCCGAGGCCTTCACCACCTGCGCCCAGCGCTTGATCTCGCTGCTGACCATCTTGGCGAAGTCCGCCTGCGACAGCGTGCCGAACTCCGCGCCGTTGCCGGCCCAGATGGCCTTGAGCTCCTCGGCCTGGCCGAGCTTGCGGATCTCCTCGACGATGCGCGCCTGCAGATCGGCCGGCGTGCCCTTGGGCGCCCACAGGCCATACCAGGTGGACACGGTGTAGTCCGGCAGGCCCACCTCTGCCGCGCAGGGCACGTCGGGGAAGGCCGGGTTGCGCTTGGAGCCCGACACCATCAGCGCCTTGATGCGCCCGCCCTTGATGTGCGAGGCCGACGAGCCCAGGCCGTCGAACAACATGTCCACGTTGCCGCCGATCAGGTCCTGCAGCGCAGGGCCCGCGCCGCGATAGGGGATGTGGGTGATGAAAGTCCCCGTCTGCAGCTTGAACAGCTCGCCCGCCAGGTGGTGCGAGGTGCCCGAGCCGGCCGACGCATAGTTCAGCTTGGCGGGGTTGGCCTTCACGAAGTCCATGAATTGCTTCATGTTGGTGGCCGTAACGTTGCGCGGGTTCACCACCAGCACCTGCGGCACGTTGGCCACCAAGGCCAGCGGCACGAAGTCCTTTTCCAGGTCGTAGTCCAGCTTGGGGTACATGGACGGTGCAATCACATGGTGCACGCCACCCATGAACAGGTTGTAGCCATCGGCTGGCGCCTTGGCCGCCACGCTGGCACCCACGGTGCCGCCCGCGCCGCCGCGGTTGTCGATCACCAGCGTCTTGCCCGTGGACTTGGCAAACTGCGCAGCCAATGGGCGCGCAAAGGCATCCGTGCCGCCGCCCGCGGGGAACGGCACCACCATGTTGACCGGCTTGGTCGGCCAGCCGCTGGCGCCTTGCGCCCAGGCGCCGCCCGTGGCCAGCGCCAGGCCCGCAGCGCCGGCTGCGCGCAGCATGTCACGGCGTTGCAGCGCGGCGGTGGCGATCTGGCTCAAGTTCTCTCTCTCTCGCATGGCGTTGTCTCCTGTCTTTCTGTTGTGAAAAGGGTGGGTTGGCAGGTGCTCAGGCGCGGCGCGCCTGCTCGGCCAAGGCCGCCGAGGGCAGCTGGGCGCGAGCATACAAGGCCCGCCACGCCCCGCTGGCGCCGAGGCAGCGCGCCGTCAGTCACGGCACAGGCTGTCGATATCGCCCGACACGGGCACACGCCCCTGCGCAAGCAGGCCGTGGTGCTTGTCGATGCGCTTGAGGTCATACAGGTAGTTGACCATCAGCCCGAAGGACTGCTTGAGCCCCTTGGCCGACGGGTCGCCCGCCCAGTTCAACCGCTCCACGCGGGCGCCATTGCCCAGGTGAAAGCGCGCCACCGGGTCCACCGGCTTGCCGTCGTGCAGCTCGCGCCCCAGGTAGCGCGCCGCGCACTGCATGAGCAGCTGGCGCACGGGTGATTTGGGCGGCAGCTCCAGCGCCTTGTCGGCCGCGGCCAGCACATGCGCGGCCTGCGGCGGCTCGAAGCCCACGGCGCGGCCCAGTTCGGCCAGGCGCTTCTCGTCGAGCTGCTCCAGCTGCGCGGCGCAGTTCTTGGACAGCCAGGAACGAAAGCCCGGGATCGGCGAGAGCGTGGCGAAAGTGCGCAGGCGCGGGAATTCCTCCGTGAGCGTCTCGGCCACGTGCTTGATGAGCGAATCGCCGAAGCTCACGCCGCGCAGCCCCGTCTGCGTGCTGCTGATCGAGTAGAAAATCGCCGTGGTGGCACGCTGGATGTCGGCGGCCTCGGCGGCCTCGTCCAGCAGCGGGGTGATGCTGGACGAAATCTCGTTGACCAGCGCCACCTCCACGAAGATCAGCGGCTCATTGGGCAGGCGGGGGTGAAAGAACCCGTAGCAGCGGCGGTCGCTGTCCAGTCGGTTCTTCAGGTCCGCCCAGCTGCGGATGTCGTGCACCGCCTCGTACTTGATGAGCTTTTCGATCAGTGAGGCGGGCGAATCCCACGACAGGCGCCTCAGTTCGAGGAACGCCACATCGAACCAGGTGGAGAACAATTGCTCCAGCTCCGCGTCCAGCGGCAGCAGGCGCTTGTCGCTCTTGAGCAGGGGCAGCAGCTCGGCGCGCAAGTCCACGAGGAAGCGCATGCCTTCCGGAAACACCGCAAAGCGCTGCAGCAGCCGTGTACGCGGCGACACCATGGCGCGGCGCAGGTGGGCTTCGGCCTGGGGCGCATCGTCGGTGCCGGCGGCGGCCTCGTAGCGCTGCTGGGCCGATTTGAAGCGCGTGGCATCGGGCGCGAACTGCTCGCACATCAGCAACCACAGGTCGCGCCGCTCTTCGGGCGTGGCCTCGGCGTACCACGCGGCAATGGCCTGCGCGCGGCGCCCGCCTTCGATCTCGCTCACGCGCGGGGCCACCACTGCCTGCAGGTCGGTCAGCAACCGGCGCAGCACGCGGGGCGACAGCGCCTCGCCGCTCCTGCGCAGCGTGGCCTGCAGGCGCTCGTGCGTGGAGCGTTCGGCCGCAGGCTTGGGCGGCGCGGCGCTTGCGCCGTCCTTGTTCTTGCTGGCGGCTTTGCTGTCTGCGGACCGCAGGCGGTCCACGTTGCGCGAGATCCAGGTGGAGGCGGCGTTCATGGTGTGATCCGTGAGGGGTGGTTGCGTGCAAGCTCGCGCAGCGCGTCGCGCTGCGCCAGAAGGTGGTTGCGCATGGCCTGCTCAGCCGCGGCGGCGTCGCCCTTTTGGAGTGCGGCGAACACCTGCCGGTGCTCCGACAGGCTCTGCTGCAGCCGGCCGGGCACCTGCAACGTCTGGTGCCGCGCCAGGCGCAGGATCTTGCGCAGGTCGCCGATCACCTGGGCCAGCCAGCGGTTGTCCGCCAGGGTGATGAAGGCCTCGTGGATGGCGTAGTTGGCTTCGTAGTATTCGGTGATGCGCCCCGCCTCGGCATGGTCCTGCAGGCGCTGGTGCAGCATCTGCAGCGCGTCGATGTCGGCGGGGCCTGCGTGCTCGGTGGCCTCATAGGCCGCACGGCCCTCCAGCAGCGCGATCACGGGGAAGATCTCCTGCAGATCGCGCTCCGTGATCTCGGCCACGAAGCAGCCGCGGCGCGGCTCATGGCGCAGCAGCCCTTCCGCCACCAGCACCTTGAGCGCCTCGCGCAGCGGCGTACGCGACACGGCCAGCCGCTCGCACAACGCCGCCTCGTCCACGAAGCTGCCCGGCGCCAGTTCGCCCGCAAAGATCTGCTGACGCAGCATCTCGGCGGCCTGGTGGTGCAGGGAATTGGCGGGCGGACGGCGCATGGTGAATGGTGAATGGTGAATGGGCGGCAGGCGTTATGACGTCACGAATGGCACACAAGTGGTCGCGAAACTGCATCATTTCGCGTAATTTTCAATAATTATGAAAGCATGCCCAGCCGCCGGGATGGGGACTATCCCTAGCGGGGCATATTGACGCAACGCGGCAACACTCCGCCACCGCGCCGCCCGCAAGGAACAATCAAAAATGAGAGCTGCCGGCGCTTGCTGGACAAGCGCTGGCGCCTTCTTTTATGCAAATCCCTCCGGAGCGTCCTGCCGCTGCGCCCAGACCCACATCGCCACCCCGGCCGCCACCATCGGGATGCACAGCCACTGGCCCATGCTCATGCCCAGCGACAGCAGGCCCAGGAAGCTGTCGGGCTCGCGGAAATACTCGGCCGTGAAACGCAGCACGCCATAGCCGACGAGGAACGCCGCCGCTACCTCGCCACGCTTGCGCGGCTGGCGCGCATACAGCCACAGCAGCACGAACAGCAGCAGGCCTTCGAGCAGGAACTGGTAGATCTGCGACGGATGGCGCGGCAGCATGGAGCCGCTTTGCGGGAACACCATGCCCCAGGGCAGATCCGGCGGCGCGAAGCGCCCCCACAGTTCGCCGTTGATGAAGTTGCCGATGCGCCCGGCCGCCAACCCCGTGGGCACGCAGGGCGCCACGAAATCGGCCACCTGCAGCCAGGGCCTGCGGCGCGAATGCGCAAACCACAGCATGGAACCGATCACGCCCAGCAACCCGCCGTGAAAGCTCATGCCGCCCTGCCACACGTAGAAGATCTCCAGCGGGTGGCTCAGGTAGTAGCCCGGCTTGTAGAACAGGCAGTACCCCAGCCGCCCGCCCACCACCACGCCCAGCACGCCCAGGAACAGGATGTCCTCCACGTCCTTGCGCGACCACGCCTGGTCGCCACGCAGGGATGCGTAGGGCTGGTGGCTCAGGCGGCGCATGCCCAGGAACATGAACAGCGCAAAACCGGCCAGATAGGTCAGGCCGTACCAGTGAATGGACAAAGGCCCGACCTGCAAGGCCACGGGGTCGATTTGGGGGTACATCAGCATGGCGGGCATTGTGCCGCAGGGCCGTGACACGCCCGCGCCCGTCCAACGCTGCCAGGATGAGAATGCGCCTGCGTACGGCCCGCATCCAGGGCGCCCATGCCCGGGAATTGACGGCCGCCATTGAACCGGCGCCCAAGGCGCCGGATACTCACGCCATCACCACCCCCACGAGAACAACAACATGCAAGGCCACCCGGAAGTCATCGACTGTCTCAAGGATCTGCTGCGCGGCGAGCTGGCCGCGCGTGACCAGTACTTCATCCACTCCCGCCAGTACGAGGACCA
Organism: Diaphorobacter sp. C33; assembly: GCF_030503915.1. NCBI lineage: Bacteria > Pseudomonadati > Pseudomonadota > Betaproteobacteria > Burkholderiales > Comamonadaceae > Diaphorobacter > Diaphorobacter sp. C33. Next base: position 321,253 of record NZ_CP129980.1, on the reverse strand, counting down.
GGGCCTCACCCGCCTGTACGAGCGCATGGGCCACGAGATGGAGGAGGAAACCCAGCATGCCGACGCCATCCTGCGCCGCATCCTGATGCTGGGCGGGCGCCCCGACATGCGCCCGCACGACTTCACGCCCGGCGAGTCCGCGCAGGAGATGCTGCGCAAGGACCTGGACACCGAATACACCGTGCAGGCCCGCTTGAAGGCCGCGATGGCCCTGTGCGAATCCCACCGCGACTACGTGAGCCGCGACATGCTGCTGGCCCAGTTGCGCGACACCGAGGAAGACCACGCCTACTGGCTGGAAAAGCAGCTCGGCCTGATCGAGAAGATCGGCCTGCCCAACTACCTGCAAACCCAGGCGGGCGGCCCTTCGGGCTCGTGAAAATCCGGAACTAGGCGCCGGCCGGCACGTTGACCATGGTGGCCTGCATCAACGCCACCACCTTGTAATCGGGCCCGTCGCCCGTGAACGCGCGCACTTCGCCGGTGCACACGGTGAGCATGCGCCCGGCGTTTTGCACCTTGCCCACGGCCAGGAAGCGCGTACCCATGGCGGGCCGCATGAAATTGGTCTTGAATTCCGCCGTGACGATCTCGCTGCCGGGGGGCGAGCGGGTCAGCGCCGCGTAGCCGCAGGCGCTGTCCACGATGCTGGTGATGGCCCCGGCGTGCACGAAGCCCTGCTGCTGCGACAGGTGGATGGAGAACGGCATCTCGATATGCACCTCGCCCTCGGCCACCAGCGCCAGGCGGGCGCCGAGGGTGGCCATCAAACCTTGTGCCGCGAAGCTGGCTGCGATGCGTTGCTGGAACTCGTTCATGGGCGATGGCATTCCGTTGCTACAACAAAAAGAGCTGTTGGCGCTGACCGCACGGTCATTTGAAGCTCAAATGCACCCGTAAATCTCGTCCGCCCAGCGCGAGCAGCTCACAAATCAGGAGCGCACGCCCGGCACGGGCGTGCACCACACCACATCAGTCCAGCAGCGACACGTCGCGCACGGCGCCCTTGTCGGCCGACGTCACGAGCTTGGCATAGGCCTTGAGCGCGGCCGAGACCTTGCGCGGACGTGGCTGGGCGGGCTTCCAGCCCTTGGCGTCCTGCTCGGCGCGGCGCTGGGCCAACTCCTCGTCGCTCACCAGTACGTTGATGGTGCGGTTGGGAATGTCGATGCGGATGCGGTCGCCGTCGCGCACCAGGCCGATCGCGCCGCCGGCTGCCGCCTCGGGAGAGCAGTGGCCGATGGACAGGCCCGAGGTGCCGCCCGAGAAGCGCCCGTCGGTCAGCAGTGCGCAGGCCTTGCCCAGGCCCTTGGACTTGATGTAGCTCGTGGGGTAGAGCATTTCCTGCATGCCGGGGCCGCCCTTGGGGCCCTCGTAGCGCACCACCACGACGTCGCCGGCCTTGACCTTGTCGGCCAGGATGTTCTCCACCGCCTCGTCCTGGCTTTCGACCACATGCGCCGGGCCTTCAAAGACCAGGATGGATTCATGAACGCCCGCGGTCTTGACCACGCAGCCGTCCTTGGCGATGTTGCCGGTGAGCACCGCCAGGCCGCCTTCCTTGCTGAAGGCGTGCTCCGCGGAGCGGATACAGCCCGCGGCGCGGTCCAGGTCCAGGCTGGGCCAGCGCACGCTCTGGCTGAAGGCGACCTGCGTGGGCACGCCGCCGGGGCCGGCCTTGTAGAACGTCTGGACGGCTTCGTCCTGCGTGCGCGTCACATCCCACTGCGCCAGCGCCTCGCCCAGCGTGGGCGCGTGGATGGTGGGCACGTCGGTGTGCAGCTTGCCCGCACGCTCCAGCTCGCCCAGGATGGCGAAGATGCCGCCGGCGCGGTGCACGTCCTCGATGTGGTACTTGTCGGTGTTGGGTGCGACCTTGCACAGCTGCGGCACGCTGCGCGACAGGCGGTCGATGTCGGCCATGCTGAAGTCGATGCCGGCCTCCTGCGCGATCGCCAGCAGGTGCAGGATGGTGTTGGTGGAGCCGCCCATGGCGATGTCCAGCGTCATCGCGTTCTCGAAGGCCTTGAAGCCGACCGAGCGCGGCAGGATGCGCTCGTCGCCCTGTTCGTAGTGCTGGCGCGCCAGCTCCACGATGCGCCGTCCCGCGCGCTTGAACAGCTGCTCGCGGTCGGCGTGCGTGGCCACCACGGTGCCGTTGCCGGGCAGGGACAGGCCCAGCGCCTCGGTCAGGCAGTTCATGGAGTTGGCAGTGAACATGCCCGAGCAGGAGCCGCAGGTGGGGCAGGCATTGCGCTCGGCCTCGGCCAGGTCGGCGTCGCTCACCTTGTCGTCGGCGGCCATCACCATGGCGTCGATCAGGTCCAGCTTCTTGATCTGGATGGTGCTGGTGCCGGGCACGGTCTGCTGCACCTTGCCGGCCTCCATGGGGCCGCCGGAGACGAAGATCACCGGGATGTTCAGCCGCATGGCGGCCATGAGCATGCCGGGGGTGATCTTGTCGCAGTTGCTGATGCAGACCATGGCGTCGGCACAGTGCGCGTTCACCATGTATTCCACGCTGTCGGCAATGATGTCGCGGCTGGGCAGCGAATACAGCATGCCGTCGTGGCCCATGGCGATGCCGTCATCCACGGCGATGGTGTTGAACTCCTTGGCCACGCCGCCGGCGGCCTCGATCTCGCGCGCCACGAGCTGGCCCAGGTCCTTCAGGTGCACATGGCCGGGCACGAACTGGGTGAAGGAGTTGACCACCGCGATGATGGGCTTGGAGAAATCGGCGTCTTTCATGCCGGTGGCGCGCCACAGGGAGCGGGCCCCTGCCATGTTGCGGCCGGCGGTGGAGGTCTTGGAACGGTATGCGGGCATCGTGGTTGCGGGAGATGAGTGGCTCAGGAAAGTCGATGGGCCCGTGCGCTTGGGGGCCTGCGCGCGCCGCGGCGGAAACCTCTTGAGCCCCGCCCTAGGCAAAACCGTTTGATTATGTCGTAGCCCCGGTACCCACGTTGGCGCCCTGGCCCCGCATTCACCCGCATGGACAGCCGCTGCGGCGGCGTCCACACTCGGCCGTCTCGCCACCGCAGAAGCAGGACCCGCCATGACCGACCCGCTGCCGCTGAACCGCCGCTCCGCCCACATCACGCAGGGCAAGGCGCGCGCGCCCAACCGCTCCATGTTCTACGGCATGGGCTACCAGGAGGGCGACTTCGCCAAGCCCATGGTGGGCGTGGCCAACGGGCACAGCACCATCACGCCCTGCAACAGCGGCCTGCAACGCCTGGCCGACGCGGCCATTGCAGGCATCGAGGAAGCGGGCGGCAACGCCCAGGTCTTCGGCACGCCCACCATCAGCGACGGCATGGCCATGGGTACCGAGGGCATGAAGTACAGCCTGGTGAGCCGCGAGGTGATTGCCGACTGCGTCGAGACCTGTGTGCAGGGCCAGTGGATGGACGGCGTGGTCGTCATCGGCGGCTGCGACAAGAACATGCCCGGCGGCCTGATGGGCATGCTGCGCGCCAACGTACCGGCGATCTACGTGTATGGCGGCACCATCCTGCCGGGCCGCTGGCAGGGGCAAGACCTGAACATCGTGAGCGTGTTCGAAGCCGTGGGCCAGAACGCGGCAGGCAGGATGACCGACCAGGAACTCAAGGATATCGAGCAGCACGCCATCCCGGGCACGGGCTCGTGCGGCGGCATGTACACGGCCAACACCATGTCCTCGGCCTTCGAGGCGCTGGGCATGAGCCTGCCCTACTCCTCCACCATGGCCAATCCGCACGACGAGAAAATGAACTCGGCCCGCGAATCCGCCCGGGTGCTGATCGAGGCCATCCGCAAGGACTTGAAGCCACGCGACATCGTCACGCGCAAGGCCATCGAGAACGCCGTGGCCGTGATCATGGCCACGGGCGGCTCCACCAACGCGGTGCTGCACTTCCTGGCGATCGCGCACGCGGCGGGTGTGGAGTGGTCCATCGACGACTTCGAGCGCATGCGCAAGAAGGTCCCCGTGATCTGCGACCTCAAGCCCAGCGGCCGGTACCTGGCCGTCGACCTGCACCGCGCGGGCGGCATTCCCCAGGTAATGAAGGTGCTGCTGAATGCCGGCCTGTTGCACGGCGACTGCATGACCATCACCGGCAAAACCATCGCCGAAACCCTGGCCGACGTACCCGACGCGCCACGGCCGGACCAGGACGTGATTCGCCCGATCGACAAGGCGCTGTACCGCGAGGGGCACCTCGCCATCCTCAAGGGCAACTTGAGTCCCGAGGGCGCCGTGGCCAAGATCACCGGGCTGAAGAACCCCGTCATCACCGGGCCCGCGCGTGTGTTCGACGACGAGCAGTCGGCGTTGCAGGCCATCCTGGACAGCAGGATCGTCGCGGGCGACGTGATGGTGTTGCGCTACCTCGGCCCCAAGGGTGGCCCGGGCATGCCGGAGATGCTGGCCCCCACGGGCGCGCTGATCGGTGCGGGCCTGGGCGAGAGCGTGGGCTTGATCACCGACGGGCGCTTCTCGGGCGGCACCTGGGGCATGGTGGTGGGCCACGTCGCGCCCGAGGCGGCTGCGGGGGGCACTATTGCGCTGGTGCATGAGGGCGACACGATCACCATCGACGCCCACCAACTGCTGCTGCAGCTGCACGTGGACGACGCCACGCTGGCACAGCGCCGCGCCGCCTGGCAGCCACCCACGCCGCGCTACATGCGGGGCGTGCAGGCCAAGTTTGCCTTCAACGCCTCCAGCGCCAGCAAGGGTGCGGTGCTGGATGACTTTTCATGAAAAATGCCGCCAACGCTTATCCAATAAGCGCCAGCAGCTATCAAAACAGGATCATTGCTGCGCCATCACCGCCCAAGAAAAACCCGCAGGGCGCGTGCACCGCTGCGGGTTGTCTGGACAGGGAAGAAGCCCTCAGCGCGGTCGGCGCGGACCCATGCCCATGGATTCCTTCTGTTTGTTGATGCGGTCCTTGCGGCGCTGGTCCATCTTTTCCATGGCCTTGCGCTTGGTGTAGCCGGTGGCATCCGCCCAGGCCCACCAGGCCGCAGCTACCGCAAAAGGAGACAACACCCACCACCATGACCAATTCGCCACAGGGCCGATCTCCAGATATTTGAGAAGTATCAACAAGATGCCTAAAAGCAGCGCATACATGGTCACATCCTTTGGTGCCGCGCGAGCTTTGGCCTGGAGCCCGTCAACGGCGAACACTACAATCCCATTGAAGGCTAAATGTACCCCAACCCTAGAGGAAACCCCGCGATGAAGCGCACACTGATCACCCTCGCCATGACGCTGTCGGTTGCAGCCCCTGCATTCGCCGACCAGGCCCTGGCAACCTCCAAGAACTGCATGGCTTGCCACGCCGTGGACAAGAAGCTGGTGGGTCCGTCCTACAAGGACGTTGCCGCCAAATACGCGGGCCAAGCAGGCGCCGCAGACAAACTGGCCGAGAAGATCATGAAGGGAAGTTCCGGCGTGTGGGGCCCCGTGCCCATGCCCGCCAACGCCCAGGTGAACGCCGCCGACGCCAAGAAGCTGGCGACCTGGGTCCTGTCGCTCAAGTAATCCAGAGGGGAAAGCGCCTTCGCGGCGCGCCCTGCAAAAAGGCCGCAGCGCTCACGCTCTGCGGCCTTTTTTATGGCGCAAGGGCCGTCAGAGCCTGAGTTCCGGTTCGGTGCGCACCGGCGGCACGGGCTGCACGGCTTTCGGCTCGCCCCGGCGGTGCAATTGGTCTTCCAACTGTCCCACGTAGGCGGCAGTGATGTTGTCCGATTCCTGCGCCCGCGCGCTCAGGCGCGCCTCCAGCGCGTCCAGGCGCGCCATCAGGGCGTCGTAGCCCGTGCGGTGCTGGGTTTCCAGGAACTGGCGCAGCTCCGTGAAACGCGATGCCTCCGCCCGGTCGGCCAGCTCGCGCTGCGCCGCCATCTCCTTGGCATGGCGGCGCGTCTCCATGAGCACGGAGCCCTGCAGCGTCAGCACATAGGCCAAGAAAAAGGCCCCCAGCAGGACGGTCAGCCCCAGCATGATGAGCCCCAGGGGCGCCTGCACCGTGGCCACGCCCAATGAAACGACGGTAGGCACCGAGAGCGTCGCCCAATTGAGTGCTCCCAACGCACCGATGGCCACGACGATCAATAAAAGGATGAGGGTTTTGAGCTTCATGCAAGGGACTCCTGATGGCCAGCTGGACCGCTATCTGTTTTCAACCCACGGGATGTGCGGCCAATGCGCGGGTTGTACCCCATGGCGGCATGCCCGTCATGGCCCAACCCGGTATTTGCGCCCTGCTCCTACAACGCCAGGGTTCAAAGCTGCTTCGCCCGAAACGAAAAAGCCGCCTGGCAAGAAGCGGCTTGGGTCTGCAAAACCTGGACGCTGACGCCTCGCGGCTTCACCCGCTGGGCTGGGCCCACCGATGCAGGTTTTGCCGACACGCCACATCTGCTGCGCAGATCGGAGTGCCGACCAACCCCGCAAGCGCTGCGCGCCGGCGCCTTGCGGCGCCTCCTGCATCAGTTGGACTGCGCCAACTGATCCAGGATTGCTGGGTTTTCCAGGGTGCTGGTGTCCTGGGTGATGGGTTCGCCCTTGGCGATCGAGCGCAGCAGGCGGCGCATGATCTTGCCGCTGCGGGTCTTGGGCAGGTTGTCACCGAAGCGGATGTCCTTGGGCTTGGCGATGGGGCCGATCTCCTTGGCGACCCAGTTGCGCAGTTCGGTGGCGATCTGCTTGGCCTCCTCGCCCGTGGGGCGCGAGCGCTTGAGCACCACGAAGGCGCAAATCGCCTCGCCCGTCAGGTCGTCGGGGCGGCCCACCACGGCTGCCTCGGCCACGAGGTCCGTCTTGGCGACCAGGGCGGACTCGATCTCCATCGTGCCCATGCGGTGGCCCGACACGTTCAGCACGTCGTCGATGCGGCCCGTGATGCGGAAGTAGCCACGGTCGGCACTGCGCACGGCGCCGTCGCCGGCCAGGTAGGTGGTGCCCCCCAACTCTTCGGGAAAGTAGCTTTTCTTGAAGCGCTCGGGGTCGCCCCAGATGGTGCGGATCATCGAGGGCCAGGGCCGCTTGATCACGAGCATGCCGCCCGCGCCGTTGGGCAGGTCTTTGCCGGTTTCATCGACGATGGCGGCCTGGATGCCCGGCAGCGGCAAGGTGCACGAACCCGGCACGAGCGGCGTGGCACCCGGCAGCGGGGTGATGACGTGGCCGCCGTTTTCGGTCTGCCAGAACGTGTCCACGATAGGACAGCGCTCGCCGCCCACATGGCGGTAGTACCACATCCAGGCCTCGGGGTTGATGGGCTCGCCCACGCTGCCCAGGATGCGCAGGCTCGACAGATCCCAGTTCTTGGGGTGCACGCTCTCGTCGGAGTCGGCCGCCTTGATGAGCGAGCGGATGGCAGTGGGCGCCGTGTAGAACACCGTGACCTTGTGGCGCTCGATCATCTGCCAGAAGCGCCCGGCGTTGGGGTACGTGGGTACGCCCTCGAACACCACCTGTGTGGCACCCGCAGCCAGCGGACCGTAGGCCACGTAGGTGTGGCCCGTGATCCAGCCGATATCGGCCGTGCACCAGAACACGTCGTCGGGGCGAATGTCGAAGGTCCACTCCATCGTCACCTTGGCCCACAGCAGGTAGCCGCCGGTGCTGTGCTGCACGCCCTTGGGCTTGCCCGTGGAGCCGCTGGTGTAGAGGATGAACAGCGGATGCTCCGCGCCCACGGGCGTGGGTGGGCATTCGGTGCTCTGCCCGGCCAGGATCTCGGAGAAGGTCTTGTCACGCCCCGCCACCATGTCGCAGGCCGTGGCCGTGCGCTGGTACACGAAGACATTCTTGATGCTGTCGCAGCCGCCCATGGACAGGCCCTCGTCCACGATGGCCTTCAGGGGCAGTTCCTTGCCGCCGCGCAATTGGTAGTTGGCCGTGATCACCGCCACGGCACCCGCATCGATGATGCGCTCGTTCAGCGCCTTGGCAGAGAAACCGCCGAACACCACGCTGTGCGTGGCGCCGATGCGCGCGCAGGCCTGCATGGCCACCACGCCTTCCACGCCCATCGGCATGTAGATGAGCACGCGGTCGCCCTGCTGCACGCCATGCGCCTTCAAGGCATTGGCGAACTGGCTCACGCGCTCCAGCAGTTGCCGGTAAGTGACCTGGGTGACAGTGCCGTCGTCGGCCTCGAAGAGGATGGCGGCCTTGTTCTCGACCGGCGTGCCCATGTGCTTGTCCAGGCAGTTGGCACTGGCGTTGAGCTCGCCGTCGGCAAACCACTGGTAGAACGGCGCCTTGGACTCGTCCAGCGTCTGCGTGAACGGCTTGGTCCATTGCAGGTGCTCGCGCGCCAGGCGCGCCCAGAAGCCCTCGGGATCCTTGTTGGCTTCGGCGCACAGGGCCTCGTAGCCGGCCATGCCCGACACGCGGGCCGCCTTCACCACGCTATCGGCAGGCGGGAAGACGCGGTTCTCCACCAATACGGATTCGATGGCATTGGACGATGCACTCATGGGTTTGTCTCCTGAAGCTAAGAATTTTGAGTGGTACTTTCAGCCCTGGTACTTACAGGCCACTGACGGAGCGCCACAGCATACGGCAGCGCTCCAGCGCCATGGCCTGGCATGCGTGAAATGCCTGACGGTGGCATGTCTTCGGGGCGAAACGGGCTGCCCCTAAAATCGCGCGCCTCCCCTTCCCGACGCATTTCCCGTCACCATGACTTCCCCTTCCCCCCATTCCGCCCACATGGCAAACGCCCCGCTGCGCCCCCTGCCCGCCCTGATCTTTGCCAGCCGCTGGCTGCAACTGCCGCTGTACCTGGGCCTGATCGCCGCCCAGGGCGTCTATGTCTGGCACTTCCTGCTGGAACTGTGGCACCTGGTGGAAGCGGCTTTCGGCCATGAGGCCGCGCTGCAGGCGCTCATCACCAGCATCGGCTACAAGCCGGACGCGCCCGTCACCTCGCTCAACGAGACGGTGATCATGCTGGTGGTGCTGGCGCTGATCGATGTGGTGATGATCTCCAACCTGCTCATCATGGTGATCGTCGGAGGCTACGAGACCTTCGTGAGCCGCCTTGGCCTGGACCGCCACCCCGACCAGCCCGAGTGGCTGGGCCATGTGAACGCCTCGGTGCTCAAGGTGAAGCTGGGCCTGTCGATCATCGGCATCAGTTCGATCCACCTGCTCAAGACCTTCATCAACGCCGCCAACTACAGCGAGAAGGTGCTGATGTGGCAGACCATCATCCACGTCACTTTCCTGTTCAGCGCGCTGGCCATCGCACTCACCGACCGGCTGCTGCACACCTCCGAGGACAAGCACTGAGGCATGCGGCCGGGCACCCGGCCAATCGCCCGCAAACCCATGGAACGCCCGCGCTCCATGGGTTTTTTGCTTGAAAAGCCATCTAGCACCCATGCAGCAAGCGCGAGCAGCTATTAATTTTGCAGCAACCGGCGAGCCCGCCGTCCGTCCACGCGCGGAATAGCACAAATCAAAAAACCCGTTTTTTGACTAAAAAATACCGAATAACTATACTTTCACGGTGTTTTACAACCTGCCGCGCAGGTAATTCGCTCTTTGTGGCTGCGTTGCCCGAGAGCGCCCCGTGCCAACGCGCCTCCCACTGCTGGCGGCCCTGGCACACAGGCCGAAGTATTCGCCCCTGATGCCCCAGGGTGCCCTGCCGCCAATGCGCGGCGCACGGTACCCGCGTGACTGCGCAAGTCCTCAGCCAGACCTCTTGCGCCGCGCACCCAGGCCCTTGCGCACCGTTCGCGTGCCATTCGGGCCGATCTGGTCACTTTTCGTGTCCGCCCTCTTCCCGGCCCTGCAGGCCGCGCCCGTCGATTGGCGACGCGCGTGCCCTCGCGGGGACGCCGCATCGGGGTCGTGTGTGCCGCTTTGGCCTTTGCGTTCCTGCCGCCATTGGTGCGGCAGGGGCCCGTTCAACCCGTCACAACCGAGGAAGGACCCACACGGTGGCCAAGCAAATCATCATCGACCATGTCTTCAAGGTCTTCGGCGACTCGCCGCAGGAAGCGCTGCGCCTGGTGCAGCAGGGCCTGAGCAAGCAGCAGATCCTGGAGCGCACGGGCCATTCCATCGGCGTGTTCGATGCCAGCTTCACCATCGAGGCCGGCGAAATCTTCGTCGTCATGGGCCTATCGGGCTCGGGCAAGTCCACGCTGGTGCGCATGCTCAACCGCCTGATCGAGCCCACCAGCGGCCGCATCCTGGTGAACGGCCAAGACATCAACCGTCTGGGCGACCGCGAGTTGCGCGCGCTGCGGCGCAAGGACATCAGCATGGTGTTCCAGTCGTTCGCCCTGATGCCGCACATGACGGTGCTGGACAACGCCGCCTTCGGGCTGGAACTCGCAGGAGTGGACCGTGCCGAGCGCCAGCAGGCAGCGCAGGAGGCCCTGCAGCAGGTGGGCCTGGGCGCCTGGGGCGCCAGCTACCCCGACGAACTCTCGGGCGGCATGCAGCAGCGGGTGGGGCTGGCGCGCGCGCTGGCAGCCGACCCGTCCATCCTGCTCATGGACGAGGCGTTCTCCGCGCTGGACCCCATCATCCGCACCGAGATGCAAAGCGAGCTGCTGCGCCTGCAGCAGATCAAGCGCCGCACCATCGTCTTCATCTCGCACGACCTGGACGAGGCCATGCGCATCGGCGACCGCATTGCCATCATGAAGGACGGCCACGTGGTGCAGGTGGGCACGCCCGACGAGATCCTGCGCGCGCCTGCCAACGACTACGTACGCAGCTTCGTGCGCGGCGTGGACGCTGCGGCGGTGTTCAAGGCGGCCGACATCGCGCGCCAGGCGCTCACCGTGGTGTCCGAGCACGACGACCGCGGCTGCCGCGCGGCACTGCGCCTGCTGGAGGACTCGGACCGCGACCACGCCTACGTGCTCAACAGCCGCAAGCGCCTGCTGGGCGTGGTGTCGTCGCAGTCGCTGCGCGAAGCGCTGCACGGCCGCCAGGGCGCGCTGGGCCTGCACCACGCCTTCTTACCCAATGCCCAGCCGCTGGATGCCTCCACGCCGGTGGCGGACCTGTTCGGCCCCATGAGCAGTGCGCCCTGCCCGCTGCCGGTGGTGGACGAGGACGGCATCTACCAGGGCGTGATCAGCCGCACCACGCTGATGAAGTTCCTGGACCGCGACACGCCGCCCGTGCCGCCGCCGCAGGCGGAGGTGCCACCCATCCAGCTCCACCCCCACTTCCCGGCGCAAGCCAGCACGCCGGTGGCAGCGCCCCGCTAAGAACAACACAAGGAGAGGACACGCATGAACGACACAACGCAAGAGACCGCCGCCATCGACGACCCCTGGGCACCCGCCGACGCCGCGCCCGCTCAGGCGCAAGCACAAGCCAGCGACCCCTGGGCCGCCGACACGACGCTGCAACCCGCGGATGCCGATCCGTGGGGCGCTGGCGGCACCGCCGGCACCGATGCCACGGCCGGCGTGGACTGGCTTGACGCCGCGGCGGCGCCGATGCCCGAGCCCGACGCCGGCCTGGCCGGCCTGTGGCAGCAGATCGCCACCGACGGCCTGCCCGTGCAGGGCTGGATCAACGAGGGCCTGCACTGGGTGGTGGAGAACTTCCGCCCGTTCTTCCAGGCGGTGCGCGCGCCCATCGACGCCACGCTCACCGGCGTGACCGACCTGCTGCTGGCCGTGCCCGCGCCCGCGCTCATCGCGCTGGTCACGCTGCTGGCCTGGCAGTTTGCCGGCCGCGGCCTGGCCGTGGGCGCGGCGCTGTCGCTGGGACTGGTGGCGCTCTTGGGCATCTGGCCCGACGCCATGGTGACGCTGGCGCTGGTGCTCACATCGCTGTTGTTCTGCGTCGTCATCGGCCTGCCCATGGGCATCGTGCTGGCGGCCAGCGAGCGCGCGCAGCGCTGGACGCGCCCGCTGCTGGACGCCATGCAGACCACGCCCGCCTTCGTGTACCTGGTGCCGGTGGTGATGCTGTTCGGCATCGGCAACGTGCCGGGCGTGATCGTGACCATCGTGTTTGCGCTGCCGCCGTTGGTCCGCCTGACCAACCTGGGCCTGCGCCAGGTGCGCCCTGATCTGATCGAGGCCAGCCGCGCCTATGGCGCTTCGCCCCTGCAATTGCTGTGGAAGGTGCAGCTGCCGCTGGCCATGCCCTCGATCATGGCCGGCATCAACCAGGCGCTGATGCTGTCGCTGTCGATGGTGGTCATCGCCTCGATGATCGCCGTGGGCGGCCTGGGCCAGATGGTGCTGCGCGGCATCGGCCGGCTGGACATGGGCCTGGCCACCGTGGGCGGCCTGGGGATCGTGCTGCTGGCCATCGTGCTGGACCGCCTCACCCAGGCCATGGGCCAGCCGCGGCGCGCCAGTGCGCGCTGGTGGCACACCGGCCCCGCGGGCCTGGTGCTGCGCGCCGTGCGCGGCAAGCCCGCAGCGCCCGCGCCGCAAGCCGCCCCGCTTGCCACCCCCCGCAACTCCGCGGCCTGACACCAATCCCGTTCACCACCAGAAAGGAAACCCCGGATGACTCTTCTGTCGCTGACCTCTCCCACACACACTGCACGTTCCGGCGCATGCGCCGCCCTCGCCCGCCGCCTGCGCGCGCCGTTGGCCGCGGTTGCCGCGGGTCTGGGCCTGGCGCTGGGCGCCACCGCTGCGCTGGCCCAGCCCACCGCCCTGCCCGGCAAGGGCGTGAAAGTGCTGCCTCTCAAGAGCTCGATCGCCGAGGAGACCTTCCAGACACTGCTGGTCATGAAGGGCCTGGAAAAACTCGGCTACGACGTGCAGCCCATCCAGGAGGTGGAGTACCCCACGGCCCACATCGCCATCGGCAATGGCGACGCCACGTTCATGGCCGACCACTGGAACCCTCTGCATGCCGACTATTACAAGAACGCCGGCGGCGACGCGAAGCTCTACCGGCGCGGCACCTACTCGGGCAACGCGGCGCAGGGTTACCTGATCGACAAGAAGACCGCCGACGCGCATGGCATCACCAACGTCGAGCAGCTCAAGGACCCGAAAATTGCCCAGCTGTTCGACACCAACGGCGACGGCAAGGCCGACCTGACGGGCTGCACGCCCGGCTGGGGCTGCGAGGCCATGATCGAGCACCACCTGGACGCCTACGGCCTGCGCAACACCGTCACGCACCAGCAGGGCACCTACTCCGCGCTGATCGCCGACACCATCACGCGCTACCGCGCAGGCAAGCCCGTCCTGTACTACACCTGGACGCCCTATTGGGTGAGCAACGAGCTCAAGCCCGGCAAGGACGTGGTCTGGCTGGAAGTGCCCTTTTCCTCCCTGCCGGGCGAGCAAAAAGGCCTGGACACGCGCCTGCCCAACGGCAAGAACTACGGCTTCGTGGTGAACCAGCAGCAGATCGTGGCCAACAAGGCCTGGGCCGAGGCCAACCCCGCCGCCGCCAAGCTGTTCGAAGTGATGCAGCTGCCCGTGGCCGACATCAACGCCCAGAACCACCTGATGAGCCGGGGCCAGAACAAGGCCGCCGACATCGAACGCCATGTGAACGGCTGGATCAAGGCACACCAGAAGACCTTTGACGGCTGGGTGCAGCAGGCGCTGGCCGCGGCCCGCTGACGGGTGCGTTTGCAACAATTTGCATAAAAACAGGAGATAACGCCCGTCCCTCATGCGCGAGCAGCTATCTTTTAAGTAGCACCAGAATCGGGCGGGGCGGGCTTTCGCCCCGCCCATGCCTGCGTGCGAGGCGTTGCCATTGGTTGCATTTGGCGCGCTTCGTACCATCGCGGCCAGGCCCCGGGGGTGGCCCGGCCGTGCCATCCTCAGCGTTTGACCACGGCCAAGCGGCTCCCCACTTCATGCAACTTCCGCGTCTCACCCTCCAAGGCAAGGCCTTTGCGGCCCTGTCGGCGCTGCTGGTCGTGATGCTGGTGCTGTTCGTGGGCTTCTCGCTGCTGGGGCTGCAGCGGGGGCTGGGCCCCTACGTGGCCGAGGTGGAGTTGGCGCGCATGGACTGGCTGGTGTTCCGCCTGCAGGCCGCGTATGAACAGCAGGGCGGCTGGCAGACACTGCGCGAGCAGCCCGGCCTGTGGCGCGAGCTGCGCCGCCCGCGCAACGTCCAGATGCCGACCTTCGGACCCGCTCCCGTGCCTGCGCCCGAGCCCCTGTTGCTACCCCAGGTCACGCCCGGCACGGCCCCGCCGCCGGTGGACGCGCTTTCGCGGCGCCTGGGCGTGGTGGATACGCAAGGCCGCGTGGTCGCGGGCGCCGCACCCGTTGCCGGCGGTGCGCGGACCGCGCTGCGCGACGGCGAGGGGCGCCTGATCGGCCACCTGGTGCTGGCGCCGCTCGACGGGCTGGAGCGCGATGCGGACCGCGCATTTCTGTCCAAGCAGCTCGGTTTCGTGGTGTGGAGCGGCGTGACGGGCCTGGCGCTGGCACTGCTGCTGTCCTGGTGGCTGGCGCGGCGCTGGCTGCGCCCCATCGACACGCTGGTGACCGGCGCGCAGGCCATTGCGGCCGGCGAACTGCACACCCGCGTGCCCGAACAAGCCGACAGCGAGGAATTCACCCGCCTGATCCACACCTTCAACGCCATGGCCGAGCAGCTTGCGAGCGTCGAGGCCTCGCGCCGCCAGTGGATCGGGGACACCGCGCATGAACTGCGCACGCCGCTGGCCGCGATGCGCGCCGAGATCGAGGCCGTGCAGGACGGCGTGCGCCCGTTCGACGAAAAGACCGCGCGCCGCCTGCACCGCCAGGTGATGCGGTTGATCCAGCTCGTGGGCGATCTGCGCGCCAGCGTGGACATGGCCGGCGACCAGCCCCCGCCCGTCATGAGCGCCGTGCAGCCGCTCGCGCTGCTGCGCGAGGCCATGGCCGGCATGCAGTCGCGCTTCGACCAGACGGGTGTCGCCCTGCAGGCCGCGCCAGACCTGGCCACGCTCGCCAAGCAGCCGCTGCAGGTGCACGGCAACGCACAGCAGTTGCACCGCGTGTTCCTGAACCTGCTGGAAAACAGCCTGCGCTACACCGACCCCGGCGGGCAGCTGCAGGTGTCGGCCTGCGTGCTGCGCAATGGCGGCCCGCCGCGCCTCACGCTGCGCCTGGACGACACGGCGCCCGGTGTGGCGCCGCACGAGCTGCCGCACCTGTTTGAGCGCCTGTACCGTGCCGAGGCCTCGCGCCGCCGCGCCTCAGGCGACCTGGGCGGCTCGGGCCTGGGCCTGGCCATCTGCCGCACCATCGTGCAGGCGCACGGCGGCCAGATCGAAGCCAGCGCCTCGCCGCTGGGTGGCCTGCGCATCACCCTCACACTGCCTCTACTGGAGAACCCCTCGCCATGACCACGCCCGCACGCATCCTCGTCGTGGAGGACGAGCAGGACATCGCCGACGTGCTGCTGGATTA
This sequence comes from Diaphorobacter sp. C33, assembly GCF_030503915.1. Classification (NCBI taxonomy): domain Bacteria; kingdom Pseudomonadati; phylum Pseudomonadota; class Betaproteobacteria; order Burkholderiales; family Comamonadaceae; genus Diaphorobacter; species Diaphorobacter sp. C33. The sequence goes on along the minus strand of NZ_CP129980.1, from coordinate 305,866 downwards.
CCTGCGCCACGCGGGCTACGCCCCGGAGCACGCGGCCGACGGCCGCACGGCCCTGCAGGTCCTCACCGCCCCCCAGCCGCCCGACCTGACGCTGCTGGACGTCATGCTGCCCGGCATCGACGGGCTGGAGGTGCTGCGCCAGGCGCGCCGCCACACCGACAACCCCATCGTGGTGATCACTGCCCGCGTGGAAGAAGTGGACCGCCTCATCGGCCTGGAACTGGGCGCGGACGACTACATCTGCAAGCCCTTCTCGCCGCGCGAGGTGGTGGCGCGCGTGAAGGCCGTGCTGCGCCGGCGCGCACCGCCGGCCCAGGCCGCCGCGCAGGCGGAGCTGGCCTACGGCGCGCTGGTGCTGGACGAGGCCCAGCTGCAAGCCACGCTGCACGGCACCCTCGTGGCGCTGACACCGCGCGAATGGCATCTGCTGCGCACCCTGCTGGCACACCCGCGCAGCGTGCTGTCGCGCGCCCAGTTGCTGCAGCACGCCTACCCGGACTCGCCGCAGGAGCCCAACGAGCGCGCCGTGGACAGCCACATCAAGAATCTGCGCCGCAAGCTGCGCAGCGCCGACCCCGCCGGGCACGACTGGATACGCTCGGTCTATGGCGTGGGCTTTGCCTTCGACCCACCCGCGGCGCCTCAGGACGCTCAGGACTGAGCTAGCTCCTTTTTTAATAGCTTCTTGCGCTTACCACAAGCGCCTTTAGGGCACTTTTTGCTTTAAACGCATCCCGGCAGCCACAGCGGCCTACGCCGGGTGGGGACAAGGGTTTGTTACCGAGCGTGACGGCGCCTAGAATGCCGCAGCCTCTGTTCCCGCGCCCGGCGCCCTCACCGACGAACCACCATGCCCGCTCCCCTGCGCTTTTGTGCCGACGTGTCGCTGCAACGTCCCCTGTTGTCGGCGCGCGAGCGCGAGGCCCTGGACCGCAGCCCCTGGTTCTCCACCCTCTCGCCCTCGCTGCGGCACGACATCTTCCGCCTGGGCCACGTGACGCGCCATGCACACGGCGACCTGATCGTCGAGCAGGGCCGTCCCATCCGCGAATGGTTCACCTGCGCCAGTGGCGCGCTGCGCTTTCAACGCACCACGCCCTCCGGCAAGCTGGTCACGCTGGCCTATGTGGAGCCCGGAATCTGGGTGGGTGAGGCCGAGGTGCTCTACGGCCGCCCCTGCACCTACGACGCGCATGCCCATGGCCCCACCACGCTGTTGAGCGTGCCCGAACCCACCTTCCGCACGCTGCTGCAGGAGCATCCCTCGTTCGGCGAGGCGCTGCTCACGCTGCAGGCATGGAGCATGCGGTCGCTGTATTGCATGATGGAAGACATGGCCACGCTGCCGCTGCGCGCGCGCCTGGCCAAGCAATTGCTACAGCTGCTGCAGCGCTTCGGCCCGCAGCGCACCGAGCCGGGCGAGAGCGTGCCGCTGGGCCTGTCGCTGGCGCAAGACGAGCTGGCCTGCCTGCTCGGCGGCTCGCGCCAGCGCGTGAACGTGGAATTGAAATGGCTGGAACGCGAGGGCCTGATCAGCGTGCGCCCCCGCGGCATCGAGATCCTGGACGCCACCGGCCTGCAGACGCTGGTGGACCAGGCCGCCGCGGATGGCCGAGGCGACGACTGAGCGCACCGCCCACCGTCGCAACGTCCCTCCCAGCCGTCAGCGCCCCACCATCCGGGCGGGCACCACCCACTCATCGAACTGCGCGGGCGTCACGTGGCCCAGCGCCAGCGCGGCCTCGCGCAGCGTGCTGCCTTCCTTGTGCGCCTTCTTGGCAATCGCCGCGGCCTTGTCGTAGCCGATGTGCGGGTTGAGCGCCGTCACCAGCATCAGCGAGCGCTCCACCAGCTCCGCGATGCGCGCGCGGTTGGGCTCTATCCCCACGGCGCAGTGCTCGTTGAAGCTCACCATGCCATCGGCCAGCAACCGCACGCTCTGCAGGAAGTTGTGCGCCACCAGCGGGCGGAACACGTTCAGCTCGAAGTTGCCACTGGCCCCGCCGATGTTGATGGCCACATCGTTGCCCAGCACCTGGGCGCACAGCATGGTCAGCGCCTCGCACTGCGTGGGGTTCACTTTGCCGGGCATGATGGACGAGCCGGGCTCGTTCTCAGGGATGGTGATCTCGCCGATGCCGCTGCGCGGGCCGCTGGCCAGCCACCGCACGTCGTTGGCGATCTTCGTGAGGCTGGCCGCCAGCGTCTTCAGCGCGCCGTGGGCATGCACCAGCGCGTCCTGCGATGCGAGCGATTCGAACTTGTTGGGCGAGGTCACGAAGGGCTGACCGGTGAACTGGGCCAGCTCCTGCGCCACACGTTCGGCGTAGCCCTCGGGCGCATTCAGGCCCGTGCCCACGGCCGTCCCGCCCAGGGCCAGTTCATGCAGGTGCGGCAGCGCCGCGCGCACATGGCGCTCCCCATGGGCAAGTTGCGCCACCCAGCCCGAGATCTCCTGCCCCAGCGTGAGCGGTGTCGCATCCTGCAGATGGGTGCGGCCGATCTTCACGATGTCGTCGAACGCCTCGGCCTTGGTCTGCAGGGTGGCGCGCAGCTCCTCCATGGCGGGCAACAGCCGGTGCACCAGCGCCTGCACCGCGGCCACATGCGTGGCGGTGGGGAACACGTCGTTGCTGGACTGGCTCTTGTTCACGTCATCGTTGGGATGTACCAGCCGTGCCTCGCCGCGCTCCCCGCCCAACAGCTCGCTGGCGCGGTTGGCCAGCACCTCGTTGACGTTCATGTTGGTCTGGGTGCCCGAGCCGGTCTGCCAGACCACCAGCGGGAACTCGTCGTCGTGCTCGCCCAGCAGCACCTCGTCGGCCGCGGCGACGATGGCGCGCGTCTTGTCCGCGCCCAGCAGCCCCAGCGCGTGGTTGACCCGGGCCGACGCGCGCTTGACCTGCGCCAGCGCGCGGATGAGTTCCTGCGGCTGTCGTTCACCCGAGATGGCGAAGTTCTGCAGCGAGCGCTGCGTCTGCGCGCCCCAGAGCCTGTCGGCCGGCACCTCGATGGGGCCGAAGGTGTCGCGTTCGATACGGGTGCTGGAAGTCATGCAAAGGCCTTTCTGATCCGGGAAGGAGCAACGGGGCCGATTTCACCGCAAATGGCCGCGAGGCCACTGAAAGCCCCTGCCGCCACGCCGGGCGGACGGGGCTTCTACCCTTGCTTTTGCCCTTGCATCAGGCTCGTGCAAGGTGCAGGGCGATAATCGCGGGCGTCCGTTTCACAAGAATCCTCCCCCACATGACCACGACCATCCGGTACAACGACCTTGTGGAGTCCGTAGCTGCCGCGCTGCAGTACATCTCCTACTACCACCCCGCCGACTACATCCAGCACCTGGCCCGCGCCTACGAGCGCGAGCAGAGCCCCGCGGCCAAGGACGCGATGGCGCAGATCCTCACCAACAGCAAGATGAGCGCCACGGGCCACCGCCCGATCTGCCAGGACACGGGCATCGTGAACGTGTTCCTGAAGGTGGGCATGGGCGTGCGCTTCGAGGGCTTCGCCGCCGACCAAAGCCTGGAGGACGCCATCAACGAAGGCGTGCGCCGCGGCTACAACCACCCCGACAACACGCTGCGTGCGTCGGTCGTCGCCGACCCGCAGTTCGCTCGCAAGAACACCAAGGACAACACACCCGCCGTCATCAGCGTGCAGATCGTGCCCGGCGACACGCTGGACGTGACGGTGGCCGCCAAGGGCGGCGGCAGCGAGAACAAGTCCAAGATGGTCATGATGAACCCCAGCGACAACCTGGTGGACTGGGTGCTCAAGACCGTACCCACCATGGGCGCCGGCTGGTGCCCGCCGGGCATGCTGGGCATCGGCATCGGCGGTACGGCGGAAAAGGCCGTGCTGCTGGCCAAGGAAAGCCTGATGGAAGACCTGGACATGTACGAGCTGCTGGCCAAGAGCCAGCGCGGCGAGAAGCTGGACCAGGTCGAAGAGCTGCGCCTGGAGCTGTACGAGAAGGTCAACGCCCTCGGCATCGGCGCTCAGGGTCTGGGCGGCCTGGCCACCGTGCTGGACGTGAAGATCAAGATGTACCCCACGCACGCGGCCAGCAAACCCGTGGCCATGATCCCCAACTGCGCGGCCACGCGCCACGCGCACTTCGTGATGGACGGCTCCGGCCCCGTCTACATGGACCCGCCGAGCCTGGACCTGTGGCCCAAGGTGGACTGGGCGCCCAACACCGAGACCAGCAAGCGCGTGGACCTCAACACCCTGACCAAGGAAGAAGTCGCGAGCTGGAAGCCTGGCCAGACGCTGCTGCTGAACGGCAAGATGCTCACCGGCCGCGACGCCGCGCACAAACGCATCCAGGACATGCTGGCCAAGGGTGAGAAGCTGCCCGTGGACTTCACCAATCGCGTGATCTACTACGTGGGCCCCGTGGACCCGGTGAAGGACGAGGCCGTGGGCCCCGCCGGCCCTACCACCGCCACGCGCATGGACAAGTTCACCGACATGATGCTGGAGCAGACCGGCCTGATCGCCATGATCGGCAAGGCCGAGCGCGGCCCGGTCGCCATCGAGTCCATCAAGAACCACAAGAGCGCCTACCTGATGGCCGTGGGCGGCGCCGCCTACCTGGTCAGCAAGGCCATCAAGAACGCCAAGGTGGTGGGCTTTGCCGACTTGGGCATGGAAGCCATCTATGAGTTCGACGTGGTGGACATGCCCGTCACCGTGGCCGTGGACGCGGGCGGCACCAGCGCCCACATCACCGGCCCGGCCGAGTGGCAAAAGAAAATCGCCGCGGGCGAATACAAGGTCGTGCCCATGGTCGCCGCCTGACGGCCTCGCGATGTGAACCGTCCGTGACAAAAACCGCCCTCGGGCGGTTTTTGTTTTTCCAACGGGTAAAGGGCCAGCGCGGCAGGGAACCCCGCTGCCGCCTTGCACTCCCATCTGCATCTCTTCACCGCCTCAGGAGCACCATGACCGCAGAAGAAATCCGCGCCACCCTCACCTTGTGCCTGATGGCCTCGTACGCAGACGGCGAGAAGCACGACCGCGAACGCGAGCAGATCCGCGAGGTCGCGCAAGGCCTTGCGGGCGACGCGCAGGTCAACCTGCCCGGCCTGTACCAGGACGTGCTGCTGCGCCGTGTGCAGCTGCCAGAAGTGTTGGGCCGCCTGGCCTCTCCCGAGTCGCGCCAGCTGGCTTATGAGATGGCCGTGTGCGTGTGCGAAGCCGACGGCCACACCAGCGCCAAGGAAGATGCCTTCCTGGCCCAGGTGCGCCAGGCCTGGGGCCTGGGGGGCGCGCTTACCACGGGGGGATTCGATGCCGAGGCCCAGGCCGTGGCCGACGCCCCTTTGCAAGCGCCTCTGCAAACGCCATTGGACGCATCCACTGCGCCTGCGACACCGGCCCCCCACCCCGCCGCTGCGGACGCGCTGCCCACCACCGCCGCGCAGCGCCGCCCCGGCAGCCTGCCGCCCGCCGAGATGGACCGCAAGATCCTGCAGGCGTCGATCATGAACGGCGCCATCGAACTGCTGCCCGAGAACCTGTCCACCCTGGCCATCATCCCGTTGCAAATGCGGCTGGTCTACCAGATCGGCCAGAGCTACGGCTATGAGCTGGACCGCGGGCACATCAAGGACTTCCTCGCGACGCTGGGCGTGGGGCTCACCTCGCAGTACCTGGAGCAGGCAGGCCGCAAGCTGCTCAGCGGCCTGCTGGGCAAGGCCGGCAAGGGCCTGCTGGGTGGCCTGGGGCGCCAGGCGGTGAGCAGCAGCATGAGCTTTGCGGCCACCTATGCGCTGGGGCATGTGGCCAACCAGTACTACGCGGGCGGGCGCACCCTGTCCACCGACATGCTCAAGGACGCCTACCAGCACGTGATGCAGGACGGCCAGCAATTGCAGGCGCGCTACCTGCCGCAGATGCAGGCGACCGCGCGCCAGCTCGACACGGCCAAGATCCTCTCCATGGTGCGCGGCGGCTGAGAGGCAAGTTGCTGCGCAGAACGCAGGTGATTTGCTACTTTTTCAGGAGCATTTAGCGCTTGACTGGCAAACGCTAGAGCCAATTTCTATATAGATGCAGCCCCGCGGAGGCGCTTGGCCCACAGCCCGCCGAACTGGTTGATCACCATGCCCGCCAGCACGCCCAGCGTGCCCATCCATTGCCAGGCCGTGGGGCGCTCGCCCAGCAGCAGCATGGCCGACAGCAGTCCCACCACCGGCACCAGCAGCGATAGCGGCGCCACGGTGCTGGCGGCGTAGCGCTGCAGCAGGCGCGTCCACAGGCCATAGCCCAGCAGGGTGGACAACAGCGCCAGATAGGCCACCACGCCCAACTCGCGCCCGCCCAGGCCACGCAACTGCTGCACCACGGCCTCCGTGCCGTCCACCACGCAGGCCAACAGCAACAGCGGCACGATGGGGAACACGCTGCTCCAGACGATGAAGGACACGGGCTCGTACGGCCCCTGGCGCGCCGCCACGCGCGTGAGCAGGTTGGAGCCGGCCCACATGGCCGCGGCCCCCACGGTGAGCAGGAAGCCCGCCAGGGTCATGCCGGAGGCGCCATCGCCGTGCGCCGCGCCGATGAACACCAGCCCGCCGATGGCGATGCACAGGCCCAGCCACTGCCAGCGGTGCGGCGTCTCGCCCAACAAGGCTGCCGCCATGAGCATGGTGATGAATGCCTGCGTCTGCAGCACCACCGAGGACATGCCCGCCGGCATGCCCAGCTGCATGCCGGTGAACAGCAGGCCGAACTGTCCCACACCCTGCACCAAGCCATAGGCCGCCATCACGCCCCAGGACAGGTGCCGCGGCGGGCGCACGAACAGCAGGAACGGCAGCGACGCCGCCAGGAAGCGCAGCGCGCACAGCACCAGCGGCGACAGCGTGGCCAGGCCCCACTTCATGACGACGAAGTTCAGCCCCCAGACCACAACCACCACCAGCGCCTTGGCCCAGTCGGCCCGCGACAGCGACGTGCTCATGCGCGGACTGCCGGCGCGGCGCGGCTCAACTGCCCGCCACCTTCATGCGGTTGATGAGGATGGAGCCCACCGTCTTGGCGCCATAGGTGTAGGCGTCGGCGCCCACGGCCTCGATGCCGCGCAGCATGTCCTTGAGGTTGCCGGCGATGGTGATCTCGTGCACCGGATAAGCGATGCGGCCGTTCTCCACCCAGAAGCCGCTGGCGCCGCGCGAGTAGTCGCCCGTCACGTAGTTCACGCCCTGGCCCATGAGCTCGATCACGAACAGGCCCGTGCCCAGCTTTTGCAGCATGGCGTCCAGGTCGTCGCCGGGCTTCGTAAGGCGCGACGACAGCACCAGGTTGTGCGAGCCGCCGGCATTGCCGGTGGTCGGCATGCCGAGCTTGCGCGCCGAATAGGTGCTGAGGAAATAGCCCTGCACGCGGCCCGCCTCCACCACCTGGCGCGGCGCCACGCGCACGCCCTCGTCGTCGAACGGCGAGCTGCCCTTGCCGCCCAGGATGAACGGGTCCTCGGCCACGTCGATGTGCTTGGCGAACACCTGCTTGCCCAGCGAATCGACGAGAAAGCTGCTCTTGCGGTACAGCGCGCCGCCGCTCACGGCCTGCACGAAGCCGCCCAGCAGGCCGGCGGCCAGGGGCGATTCGAACAGCACCGGGCATTCGGTGGTGGGGATCTTGCGGCTGCCCAGGCGGCTCAACGCGCGCTGGGCGGCGTAGCGGCCCACGGCCTCGGGCGCGGCCAATTCGCGCGCGTCGCGCATGGAGCTGTACCAGGCGTCGCGCTGCATCTCGGCATTGCGCCCTGGCAGCGAGGCGATGGGCGCCACCGAGATGCTGTGGCGCGAACTGGCGTAGCCGCCGCGAAAGCCGCGTGTGTGGGCGCTGAAGAAGTGGCTCTGCTGCGCCGACACGCCCGCGCCTTCGCTGTTGGTGATGCGTTTGTGGGTCTTGAAGGCGGCGGCCTCGCACTCCAGCGCGAGAAGCGCGGCCTCTTCGCTGGTGATGGCCCAGGGGTGGAACAGTTGCAGGTCGCGGTGCGTTTCCTGTGGCGCGATGTCGGCCGAGTCGGGCAGGCCGGCCACCGGGTCCTCGGCGGTGAAGCGGGCGATGTCGTAGGCCGCCTGCACCGTGCGCTCCACGGCGGCCAGTGAGAAGTCGGACGTGCTCGCATTGCCACGGCGGTGGCCCACGTACACCGTCACGCCCAGCGACTTGTCGCGGTTGCGCTCCACCGTCTCCAGCTCGCCCTTGCGTACGTTCACCGACAGGCCGCAGCCTTCCGAGGCGTCCGCCCCCGCGTCGGTAGCACCCAACTTCTTGGCATGGGCCAGGGCATGGTCCACCAGGCCTTCAAAGAACTCTCGGGTATAGCTGAAGCCGCTGTCGGGCTGGGAAGAAGTGCCGCTGGCGGCGCGGTTGCTGGATGTATTCATAGCGGCGGCTATGATACTTGCCGACCCGCGCCGCCGCGCGGCAGGCGCCATTGCCGCTGCGCCGCGCAGGGCCTGTTTCCGCCCCCAGCACACCCATGTCACGCAAACCCAAAAAAGGCTATTTTGTGAAGGGCCATTTCGTTGCCGAAGGCAGCGAGATGGACCTGCAGCTCAAGGCCGAACTCAAAGGCACCGACGGTGCCACCAAGACCGACCTCAAGCGCGAGATGGAGGCGCTGCAGGACCTGGGCTCCGAGCTGCTCACGCTGCGCAGCGACCTGTTCGCGCGCCTGGACCTGCCCGAAAAGCTCCAGGATGCATTGGCCGAGGCCCGCCGCATCACCAACTTCGAGGGCAAGCGCCGGCAGATGCAGTTCGTGGGCAAGCTCATGCGCAAGCTGGAAGAAGACACCGTAGCGGCCATCCACGCCGCGCTGGACGAACAGCGCAACGGCTCCGCCGCCGAGAAGCTGGCCCTGCACCAGGCCGAGCACTGGCGCGACCGCCTCATTGCGGACGACAATGCGCTGGCAGCATGGCTGGAGCAGTTTCCGCGCACGGACACGCAACAGATCCGCGCGCTGATTCGCCAGGCGCGCAAGGATGCGCCGTCCGACCATGAGGCCCGGGTGGCCCAGTCGCAGGGCGAGGCCCCGCGCAAGGGGCGTGCCTACCGCGAACTGTTCCAACTGGTGCGCCACCAGATGACCGAAGCGGCCGCCCTGGCCGTGCATGAGGAGCGCGAAGACGATGCCTGATACCCACAAAGCCCCGTCCTACGAGCCGGTCAAGATCGGCATCGTCTCCATCAGCGACCGCGCCAGCAGCGGCACGTACGAAGACAAGGGCCTGCCCGCCCTGCACGACTGGCTCAAGCGCGCGCTGCACAACCCGATTGCTTTCGAGCCGCGCCTGATTCCCGACGAGAAAGAGCGCATCAGCGCCACGCTGGTCGAACTGGTGGACGCTGGTTGCAGCCTGGTGCTGACCACCGGCGGCACCGGCCCCGCGCTGCGCGACGTGACGCCCGAGGCCACGCTGGCCGTGGCCGACAAGGAGATGCCGGGCTTTGGCGAGCAGATGCGCCAGATCTCGCTGACGTTCGTGCCCACAGCCATCCTGTCGCGCCAGGTGGCGGTAATTCGCGGCCAGAGCCTCATCATCAACCTGCCGGGCCAGCCCAAGGCGATTGCCGAGACGCTGGAGGGACTCAAGGACGACAGCGGCGCACAGCGCGTGACGGGCATCTTCGCCGCCGTGCCCTACTGCATCGACCTGATCGGCGGGCCCTACCTGGAGACACGCCCCGAGGTCTGCAAGGCCTTCCGCCCCAAGACCGCCGTGCGCCCCCAGCGCTGAGCGCGCCGCCCCGCCACGGGGCCGTGCCATGCTGCCCACCAATCGTCCTGCCGCGCCTTCGCGCCCCCGCGCAGGCAACACGTTCCTGGCCGGCCTGGCCATCGCCGGCCTGCTGGTTCCCGAGGCGGTGGCGTACGCCGCCATCGCCGGCGTACCGCCGGCCCATGCGCTGGTGGCGGCGCTCGTCGGGCTGCTCGTCTATCCGTTCATCGGCACCAGCCGCTTCGCCACGCTCTCGGCCACGTCGTCGGCCGCGGCGATCTTCGCGTCCGTCGTGGCGGCGGAAGGCACGGGCGGCGCGTTCGCGCTGGTCGGGGTCACCGGCGGACTGTTCATCGTGGCGGCGCTCGCACGCGCCGACTTCCTGGCGGCGTTCGTCTCGCGCCCCGTGCTGCGCGGCTTTGCGTGGGCGCTCGCGGTCACCATCGTCGTCAAGCAACTGCCCGGCCTCACGGGCGTTCCGGCCCAGGGCACGCACACGCCCGGCCTGCTGTGGGACTGGCTGTGCGGGCTCGGCAACGCACAGGGTCTGACGGCGGCGCTGGGCTGCGGCGCGCTGGCTCTGTGGCTGGCGCTACAGCGCGCCCAGGCGCGGCATGCCTGGGTGCAGCCCTCGGTGCTGGTGCTGGCGCTGGGCATCGCGCTGTCCGCGGCGCTGCCTTTGGCGGCGCACGGCGTGGTGCTGGTGGGGCCGGTCACGCTGCAAGGGCTGCAGTGGGGCTGGCCGCGGCTGGACTGGGACCACTGGGTGCGCGCCGCCCAGGTGGCGCCGGCGCTGATGATGATCCTGTTCGCCGAGTCGTGGGGATCGGCCCGCTCCCTGGCCCTGCAAGCGGGCGACCGCGTGCACGCGCGGCGCGAGATGCTGGCCCTGGGCGCCGCCAACATCGGCAGCAGCCTGCTGCAGGGCCTGCCCGTGGGCGCAGGCTTCTCGGCTTCGTCGGCCAACTACGAGGCTGGGGGGCACAGCCGCTGGACGGGCCTCGTCGCCGCAGCGGCGATTGCGTTGGCGCTGGGATTGGCGCAAGGCGCACTGGCGCTTGTGCCGCTACCGGTGCTGTCTGCGGTGGTGATCGGCATCCTGTCGCACAAGCTGGGCCCGCGCCCCTTGTGGGCCACGCTGCGCTGGAATGGCGACGCCTGGATGGCATTGGCCGCCGCGGCCGGCGTGTTGGTGCTGGGCGTGCTGTTCGGCATGCTGCTCGCGGTGGGGCTTTCGCTGCTGCTGGCGCTGCGCCGCTTTGCGCAGCCGGCCGCCAGTGAGCTGGGCCGTCTGCCGGGCACGCATGATTTCGTCGCGCTCAAGCTGCACCCGCAGGCGCAGCGCACGCCGGGCGTGCTGGTGCTGCGGCCGGACGAACCGCTGTTCTTTGCCAATGCCGAGGCCATGGCGCATATCGTGGCCACGCACGCAGGAGCCCAGGGCGTGCGCGCCGTGGTACTGAGCGTGGAGTCCAGCGACGACATGGACGTGACCACGCTGGAGGCCCTGCAGGAGTTGCAGGCCCATCTGGCGCGCCGGGGACTGGCCCTGCTGCTCGCGCGCATCAAGGACCACCCGCGTGCCGCGCTTCAGCGCGCCGGGCTCACGCATATTCCGCTGTTCTGGAGCGTGGACGACGCCGTGGGCGCGGCACAGGGCATGGCCATACCCGAGCAGTCCACTCAACCGTAGCCCCGCCGCCGCATCCCCGGCGTAATGTGGCGGCTTCACCCCACAAAGGAGCCCCGCATGACCGCCATGATGAAAGCCGCTGTCTTCGTCGAAAAAGGCCGCATCGAACTGGCCGACAAGCCCATTCCCGGCGTGGGCCCCAACGACGCGCTGGTGCGCATCACCACCACCACCATCTGCGGCACCGACGTGCACATCCTCAAGGGTGAATACCCGGTGGCCAAGGGCCTGACCGTGGGCCATGAACCCGTGGGTGTGATCGAGAAACTGGGCAGCGCCGTGCAGGGCTACCAGGAAGGCCAGCGCGTGATCGCCGGCGCCATCTGCCCCAACTTCAACAGCTACGCGGCGCAGGACGGCTATCCCAGCCAGGACGGCAGCTACCTGGTGCCGCGTGGTCTGTGCGGCTGCCACGGCTACAAGGCCACGGCAGGCTGGCGCTTTGGCAATCTGATCGACGGCACCCAGGCCGAGTACGTGCTGGTGCCCGATGCCCAGGCCAACCTGGCGCCCATTCCCGACGGGCTGACCGACGAGCAGGTGCTGATGTGCCCGGACATCATGTCCACCGGCTTCAAGGGCGCGGAGAACGCCAACATCAAGATCGGCGACACCGTGGTGGTGTTCGCACAAGGTCCCATCGGCCTGTGCGCCACCGCCGGCGCGCGCCTGCTGGGTGCCACCACCATCATCGCCGTGGACGGCAACGACGACCGCCTGGCGGTTGCGAAGAAGATGGGCGCCGACGTGACGCTGAACTTCCGCAACGTGGATGTGGTGGAGGAAGTGATGAAGCTCACCGGCGGCAAGGGCGCCGACGGCTCCATCGAGGCACTGGGCACGCAGGCCACGTTCGCCCAGGCCATGAAGGTGCTCAAGCCCGGCGGCACGCTGTCCAGCCTGGGGGTGTACTCGGAAGATCTGTCGATCCCGCTGGCGCAGTTCGCTGCGGGCCTGGGCGACCATACCATCCGCACCGCGCTGTGCCCCGGTGGCAAGGAGCGCATGCGCCGCCTGATGAACGTGATCGCCGCCAACCGCCTGGACCTGGGGCTGCTGGTGACGCACCAGCGCAAGCTGGACGACATCGTGGAGGCCTACGACCTGTTTGCGCACCAGCGCGACGGGGTGCTCAAGATCGCCATCAAGCCTCACTGAGGCGAGCCAACGCCCATCAAGGAAAATAGGCCGCTAGCGCTTATATATCAAGCGCTTGCAGCTATTGAATTAGGAGCATTCACCCAACAAAAGGCCCCGGCGGCCCTTCCTCGGGCTCAGAACCCGCGCATCTCGCCCCACTCGGCCCAGGGAGCGCGCGAGGAGCGCAGGGTATTGATGGGCGCCGCCGCATCCTCATAGCCCAGCGCCACGCCAAAGGCCACGCGGTACGGCTCGGGCAGTCCCAGCTGCTGCTGCAGCGTGCCGGCATAGCGGCGCCAGAAGCCCTGAGCGCAGGTGGCCAGCCCATGCTGCACCGCCAGCAGCATCAGCGACTGCAGGTAAATCCCCAGATCAGCCCATTGCGGCTGGCCCATGCGCTCGTCCACGCAGACGAAGATGCCCACGGGCGCGCCAAACAACTCGGCATTCTTGGCCAGCTGCTGCAGGCGCCCGGCCTTGTCCTCGCGCGGAATGCCGATGCTGCGGTACAGGTCTTCGCCGTTGGCGAAGCGGCGTGTGCGGTAGGGCTCCCACAGGCCCGGCGGGTAGGACTGGTTGTCCGGTCCTTCCTCGGGTTGCGCCTGGGCGACGACCGCCAGCAACTCCTGCAGCGGCGCGCCCGTGAGGGCCACCACGCGCCAGGGCTGCAGATTGCCGCCGGAGGCCGCCTGTGCGGCTTCTTGAAGAATCGTCTGCACCGTCGCCGCGGGGGGCGCGTCGGGCAGGAAGGCGCGCACCGAGCGGCGCGCACGCAGGGCCTGGGTGACTTCCATGGGGTTGTTTACTTGCCAATGATGTCGTTGAGCTTGGCCGCCTGGAATTGCTCGCAGCGCACGGCCTCGTCGGGTACGCAGCCGCCGCTTTGCGGGGTGGACCTGGAGAGCTTTTCAATGGCCTGCCACAGCAGTGCGATCTGGTGCTCCTGCGTGGCGGCGGAATCGATCAAGCCGCGCATGGCCTGGGTCAGCGGGTCGTCCTGCAGGGAGGTCACGCCGTAGGCGCTGAACTTGGCCTCCTCGGGCTTGTGCGGCTCGGTCACGTCGGCGCTCTGGCCTTCCTTGGACGGAATGATGCGCGCGGGGATGCCCACGGCCGTGGCACCCGCCGGCACCGGCTTGATGACCACGGCGTTGCTGCCGATCTTGGCCCCATCGCCCACCTCGAAGCCGCCCAGCACCTTGGCGCCCGCGCTCACCACCACGTTCTTGCCCAGCGTTGGATGGCGCTTGGTGCCCTTGTAGAGCGAGGTTCCGCCCAGCGTCACGCCCTGGTAGATGGTGCAGCCGTCGCCGATCTCGGCGGTCTCGCCCACCACCACCCCCATGGCGTGGTCGAAGAAAACCCGCTCGCCGATCTTGGCGCCCGGGTGGATCTCGATGCCCGTGAACCAGCGCGCAAAGTGCGAGATGAAGCGCCCCAGCCACTTGAAGCCATTCGTCCAGCACCAGTGCGCCGGCCGGTGCAGCCAGATGGCGTGCAGGCCGGGATAGCAGGTAATGACCTCCCAGGTGCTGCGCGCAGCCGGGTCGCGTTCGAGGATGCACTGGACGTCGGATCGCAGGCGGGCAAGCATGAAGGGCAATGGTGTAACGAGAAGCTTGGCAGTCTAGCGGTTTGCCTGCGTGGCCTGCAGCATGGATTTGGCGACACCGCGCAGGATGTGGATTTCCTCCTGCGTGAGTTGCGCGCGGTTGAAAAGCTGGTTCAAGCGCGGCATGAGCTTCTTGGGCGCGGCCGGGTCCAGAAAGCCGATGCCCGTGAGCGCCTGCTCCCAGTGCGCCAGCATGCCGGCCACCTGCGCGGCGTCCGCGCGCTCGCCCTGAGGGGCGGACTCCTGCACCGCAAAGCCCTCCCCACGGGTGGCGAGGGCCTGCCGCCATTCATAGGCGATGACCTGTACCGCCGCGCCCAGGTTGAGCGAGCCGAACTGCGGATTGGTGGGAATGCTCAGCGCCACATGGCAGCGGTACACATCCTCGTTGGCCATGCCAAAACGCTCGGAGCCGAACAGGAAGGCCACGCCAGTTTCCGGCGACGGGTTTCTAGCCAAATCAGCCTCTGGCGCTTTGCCATCAAGCGCTGACAGCTCATTATTCAATAGCATCTCGAAATGCTGGCGCGGCGTGCGCGTGGGCGGGCCGAAGTCGCGCGGCGTCATCGCCGTGGCACACAGGTGGCTCACGCCCTCCAGCGCCTCGTCCAGCGTGGCGACGATGCGGGCATGGGCCAGCACGTCCAGCGCGCCGCTGGCCCGCTGGATGGTCTCCTCCTTGCGCAGCACGTTGGGCCAGCGCGGTGCGACCAGCACCAGGTCATCGAAACCCATGGTCTTCATGGCGCGGGCCGTGGCGCCCACGTTGCCGGCGTGGCTGGTCTGGATCAGGATGAAGCGGGTTCTCATGGCGCGAAGTGACTCGGGAGCAAGCCTGCCATTGTCGCCGCTGCTGGAAAGCGCCCGAGGGCCCGCGCGTGCAAGCCCGGAGGGTGATGGGTAAAATGCCCGTTTTGCGCCCGCATCGCCGGCTGCGCGCCCCGCGGCCACCAGCCGCCCCGCTCCTTCGTCACAATCCAATGTCGTCCAATCTGCACCCCATGCTCAACGTGGCCATCAAGGCCGCTCGCGCCGCCGGCGCCATCATCAACCGCGCGGCCCTTGACGTGGAGGCCGTGCGTATTTCGCAAAAGCAGATCAACGACTTCGTGACCGAGGTGGACCATGCCGCCGAGCAGGCCATCATCGAGACGCTGCTCACCGCCTACCCCGGCCACGGCATCCTGGCCGAGGAATCGGGTTCGGAGCACGGCTCCAAGCATTCCGAGTACGTCTGGATCATCGACCCGCTGGACGGCACCACCAATTTCATCCACGGCTTTCCCGTGTACTGCGTGAGCATCGCCCTGGCCGTGCGCGGCAAGGTCGAGCAGGCCGTGGTGTACGACCCCTCGCGCAACGACCTTTTCACCGCCACGCGCGGGCGCGGCGCCTTCCTGAACGAGCGCCGCATCCGCGTGAGCAAGCGCACGCGCCTGGGCGAATGCCTGATCTCCACGGGCTTCCCTTTCCGCCCCGGCGACAACTTCAAGCAATACCTGAACATGATGGCCGAGGTGATGCCCCGCACCGCCGGCCTGCGCCGCCCCGGCGCTGCCGCGCTGGACCTGGCCTATGTGGCCGCCGGCTACACGGACGGCTTCTTCGAGAGCGGCCTGTCGATCTGGGACGTGGCCGCGGGCGGTCTGCTGGTGACCGAGGCCGGCGGTTTGGTGGGCAACTTCACGGGCGAGGCCGACTACATGGAGCAGCGCGAATGCCTGGCCGGCGCGCCACGCATCTATGGCCAGCTGGTGACTCTGCTGGGCAAATACAGCAAGTTCGCCAGCGCGGGCGACAAGGCCGCAGTGCGCCAGGCCGCCGAGGTCACGGAAGTCGCTGGCGTGGCCGACGACGAGGCGGCCGCGCAGTCGCCAGACGACGCCACGCCCACCGCACCGGACAGCGCCGCGGAGGACACCCAGACCCGGCCCACGGCAGCGCCGTAATCCTCACACTCATAAAACAATAGCTGCCCGCGCTTGCTGCAAGCGCCATGGCAGCTATTTTTATTTGAACTGCTGCAGCACTTCAATGGGGATCGGGGTAGCGCTGTGCGATGCCGCGGAAGTCGTCGGCCAGTTCCACGAACGCATCCACCATGTCCGGGTCGAAGTGCGTGCCCCGCCCCTTGAGGATGATGGTGCAGGCCTGTTCGTGGGAGAACGCCGGCTTGTACACGCGCTTGCTGATGAGTGCGTCATACACGTCGGCCACGGCCATCAGGCGCGCAGACACGGGAATGGCGTCGCCCTTGAGGCCTTCGGGGTAGCCCGATCCGTCCCACTTCTCCTGGTGGCTGTACGCGATCTCCTTGGACACGCTGAGGAAGGCCACGCGCATGCCCAGGCGCTGCTCGGCATCCTCGATGGCCTTGCGCCCCAGCGTGGTGTGGGTCTTCATGATCTCGAACTCCTCCACCGTGAGCTTGCCCGGCTTGAGCAGGATGCTGTCGGGGATGCCGATCTTGCCGATGTCGTGCAGCGGCGCCGACTTGTACAGCAGATCGATCATGCGGTCGTTCAAGGCCGCCTCGAAGCGCGGGTGGTGGCGCAGACGCTCAGCCAGGGTCTTGACGTACAGCTGCGTGCGGCGGATGTGGTTGCCGGTTTCGTTGTCGCGCGTCTCGGCCAGAGAAGTCATCGCCATGATGGTCACGTCTTGGATCGCCTGCACCTCTAGCGTACGCATCGCCACCTCGCGCTCCAGGTAGGCGCTCTTGTCGCGCAGGAAGTCGGCCGTGGCCTTAAGCGCCAGGTGCGTGGCCACGCGCGCCAACAGGATGGAGGGGCTGATGGGCTTGGTGATGTAGTCCACCGCCCCCAGCGCCAGGCCTTCGCGCTCGTCGTCGGGATCGGAGCGCGCGGTGAGAAAGATCACCGGAATGTGACGCGTGGCCTCGTTGGCCTTGAGGCGCCGGCAGACCTCGTAGCCGTCGATGCCGGGCATCATGATGTCCAGCAGCAGCAGGTCGGGCGGAGCGTCGGACTGCGCGATTACCAGGGCCTTCTCACCGCTGGCCGCCACCTTGACGCGGTAATGCCCCTGCAGCAGTCCGGCCATGAGCGTCAGGTTGTCGGGCGTGTCGTCCACTACCAGCACGGTGGCGATGGGCTTGTCGACCAGGCGGTCCGGGGCGGCGTTCACGTAGCGTTGCTGATCCATGGGAAGTCCTGCCAAAGAGTTGGTGGGATGGGGCGTCATTCCGCCGGGGCCGCGGGGCATGCCTCCAGCCGCCGCAGCGCGTCGTCATAGGCGAAGCTGCGCACGCTGCGCTCCAGCGCATCGAAGTCCGCACCCAGCCAGGCGGCCAGCCCAGCCGCGTTGCGCTGGAGGTAGTCGCCTGCGGCCGGGTCGTCCGCGCGCAGCAGCGTACGCAGCCCGCGCAGCAGCTGGGCGGGCGTCTGCGGCGGCACGGTGGCCTCGCGAGCGTCCGCGCCCGGAGCCTGCCGGGCCCAGGCACCCAACGCCTGCAGCAAAGGCGCCATATGCCCTGCCAGGGCCGCCAGCAGGGGCTGGAGCGTTTCTGCCGGCGCCTGAGAGCGCAGCGCCTGCTCCAGTGCCTGCGCATGCCGCGACACCGGCTGCGCACCGAGGTTGGCGGCCACCGAGCGCAGCGTGTGCGCGGTGCGCTCGGCCAGTGCCCAGTCCTCCGCCTGTATGGCCGCCTGCAGGTTCTGGACGACGTCACTCTGGCTCAGCGCGAAGCGCTGCAACAGTTCGGCGTACAGCCCCGGCTTACCCGAAGCCCGCTTCAGGCCCAGCGCGGTATCCAGGCCCGGCACGCCCTGTGGCAGGGCAGGCGCGAATGCAGATGACAGCGGCGCGTTCGCCGGGGGTGCGGGCGCGTGCGATGCCGCCTCGGGGCGCGGCGACAGCCAGCGCACCAGCGTGGCCCACAGCACGTCGG
The DNA here is from genome assembly GCF_030503915.1 of Diaphorobacter sp. C33. Taxonomy (NCBI): domain Bacteria; kingdom Pseudomonadati; phylum Pseudomonadota; class Betaproteobacteria; order Burkholderiales; family Comamonadaceae; genus Diaphorobacter; species Diaphorobacter sp. C33. The sequence goes on along the minus strand of NZ_CP129980.1, from coordinate 287,762 downwards.
GGTCGATGGGCTTGGGCACGTGGTCGTTCATGCCCGCGGCAAAGCAGCGCTCCCGGTCGGCCTGCATTGCATTGGCAGTCATGGCGATGATCGGCAGGCCGGCGTGGCGTGGGTCGGCGCGCAGTTGCCGCGTGGCCGTTTCGCCATCCATCACGGGCATCTGCATGTCCATGAGCACCACGTCGTACCGGCGCCGGTCGATGCATGCGATGGCCTCCTGGCCGTTGGACGCCACATCCACCTGCATGCCGGCATCGCGCAGCAGCTCCTGCGCCACGATCTGGTTGAGCTCGTTGTCTTCCACCAGCAGCACCACCGCACCGCGCAGCACGGCGGGTGCGGCGCCGGACGCAGACCGCGGCAGCGGATGCACGTCCCACGCCTGGGCCAGCGGCTGCATGAGCGTGTCGAACAGCACCGACGCGCTCACCGGCTTGACGAGCACGTTGTCGATCCCCTCGCTGCGCGCGGCGTCCATCACCTCGTCGCGCCCGTGCGCCGTAACCATCAGCATCTGCGGGATATGCGCAAGGCCCAGCCCGCGAATGCGGCGCGCCAACTCGATCCCGTCCATCCCCGGCATGTGCCAATCCAGCAGCAGCAGGCCGTAGGGGCGCTGCTCGGCCACCGCGTCGCGCAGTGCCTGCAGCGCCTGCACGCCCGAGTGCACCTGCGTGGCCTGGAGGCCCATGGTCTGCAGCATGTCCACCAGCACCTGGGCGGCGGTGTGGTTGTCGTCCACCACCAGCACCCGGCAGCCGCGCCAATCGCTGCGCAGCAGCGCGCGGGGCAGCGGCTCGCCCCGTACCAGCGGCACGATGATCCAGAAGGCCGAGCCCTGCCCTGGTTCGCTGCGCACGCCCACTTCGCCGCCCATGAGTTCGGCCAGGCTCTTGCTGATCGCCAGGCCCAGGCCTGTGCCGCCGTAGCGGCGGGTGGTGGAGGTATCGGCCTGCTCGAAGCTCTGGAACAGGCGCTGCATCTGCTGCGGCGCGATGCCGATACCGGTGTCGCGCACCTCGAATCGCAGCAGCACGCGCGCGCCTTCGTCGCGCTCCAGCCGCACCAGCAGATGGATTTCTCCTTGCTCGGTGAACTTAACGGCGTTATTGGCAAAGTTGATGAGGATCTGCCCCAGGCGCAACGCGTCGCCCACCAAGTGCTGCGGCACGTCGGGGGCCACGTCCAGCACCAGCTCCAGCCCCTTGGCCGCCGCCTTGAAGCCCACCACGTCGGCCACGCCTTCCAGCATACGGTCCAGCGCGAAGGGGCTGCGCTCCACCGCGAGCTTGCCGGCCTCGATCTTGGAGAAGTCCAGGATGTCGTTGATCACGCCCAGCAGATGCTGGCCCGCCTGCTGCATGCGCACCACGTAGCCGCTTTGGCGCGCATCCATCCCCGACTTCAGGGCCAGGTGCGACATGCCGATGATCGCGTTGAGCGGCGTGCGGATCTCATGGCTCATGTTGGCCAGGAAACGCGACTTGAGCGCCGCCGTCTCCTCGGCCAGTTCCTTGGCGCGGCGCAGTTCCACTTCGGCGCGCTGGCGGTCGGAGACGTCCACGAAGGTGCCGATGACTCCGCCCGCCGAGCCGTCCGGGCGGTTGAACCCATGCAGCCAGAACATCGTGTGGTGCACCAGTCCATCGGCATACGGCATGGCCATCTCGCGGTGCACGGACTGCGCGCCCCGCAGCGCGGCCTCGGTATCCGCGTGCAGGCGTTCGCGCTCCAGCATGGGCAGGAACTCCAGGTCCAGCACCGTCTTGCCGATGAAGTCTTCCGTATGGATGTCGAAGGCCTGGACATAGGCCCGGTTGAAACCCAGGTAGCGCCCCTGCCCGTCTTTGTAGAAGAGCGGTACCGGAATGGCATCGATCAGCGCCTGCTGGAAGGCGAGCTGCTCGGCCACGCGCGCCTCCAACATCTTCTGGTCATGCACATCCACCTGCACGCCGATGATGCGCGCGGCCTGTCCTGCTTCGTCGCGCACCACGCGCGCGGTACACAGGATCCAGCGCGTACTGCCATCGGCGCGCACGATGCGCCAGGAATCGCGCAGACGGCCGCCGCCCTGGCCGGCCTGTGCCTGCGCCAGCAGGCCTTGCACGCGCGCACGGTCTTCGGGATGGATCACATCCACCCACGCCTGGAACGGTCTCTCTGCGGCATGCCCGTCCTTTTGCGCCGGCAGCGACGCCGCGCCATACAGCTGCTCCAGTTGGGGCGACCACACCATGCGCTGCGTCAGCAGGTTGTAGTCGAACACGCCGATGTGCCCCGCCTCCTGCGCCAGCTCCAGCCGCGCGTTGGCTTCGCGCGTGGCAGCCTCGGCGCGCTGCGCCTCGGTCACGTCCTCGATCACCCACAGCGATGCGATCTGCACGCCCTCCATCTTCAGCCCGCGGCCCGCCATGCGCGCCGTGAACGACGTGCCGTCCGGACGCCGCAGCACGGCCTGCTCGCGCACCGAGCCACCGGCCAGAAGCATGGGAACGGTCCGTGCGGTGAAGGCGCCGTAGCCGGCCTCGCCTGCGAACAGCTCCTGTACCGGGGTTCCCGCCAGGGCATCGTCCGAGGAGCGCAGCAGTTCCGCCAGGGCGCGGTTGAACTGCCGTATCTGCCCGTCGCAGACGAGCACGATGGGCGGCGCGTTGTCAAAAAGCGCTGTCTGTTGTTCCAGCAGTTCGCTCAGGCGGCGCTCACGCCGCTCCAGCTCTTGCGCGCCCTCGATGCGTGCGGTCACGTCCTGCAGCAGCCCCACGATCGCGATGCGCCGGCCCTTGGCGTCGAACACCGGCGACAGCGTGGCTTCCTCGTGGTACAGGGTGCCGTCCCGGCGCCGGTTCACGAAGCGTCCGCGCCAGGAATGGCCGGCCAGCAACCGGCTCCACATGTCCCGGTAAGTACCGGCGGGCGTGTGTTCGCTGGCGGCTATCGACGGCTTGCGCCCGCGCACTTCACCCAGCGTGTAGCCGGTGTTGCGTTCGTACTGGGGATTGACCCACGCGATCACCCCTTCCGCATCGGTGATGACGATGGAAATGGGGCTGTTCTCCAGTGCCGCGCCCAGCACGGAAAAGCGCTGCATGCTCTCCGCCAGGCGGCGCCGGTTGCGCAGCGCGTCCAGCGCCATGGCGCCCACGAGCGCGAAGAGCGCGAACGCGCCCCCTCCCACCATCCAGCGCAACCCCATGGGCATGATGGCACTCATGTCGTCCAGCAACACCAGCTGCCAGGGGCCCGCAGGGTCCTCCCAGTCCACGGCGCGGCGGCCCACGGCATAGCGCACGCCGTCGATCAGCGCTTCGCGGGAGTCGATGGAAAACGGCAGGGCCGACACCAGCCCGTTGTCGAAACGGCTGCCAAACTGGCGCGTGCTGCGCACCGCGTCGATGCGTTCCTGCGTCAGGGGCGCGGTCATCGCGTAGAGCCACTCCGGACGGGTGGAAGAGAACACCACGCCCTGCGGCGACATCAGCAGCACGGGATGCCCCACCCGCGTGAGCAGGCGGTCGAAATGGGAGAACCCCACCTTGACGGTAACCACACCGATGATGGGACTGGACGGGGTATCGCTCTCATACAGCGGCGCTGCGTAATAGAGGCCGCGCTCCTGCGACGTGCCGCCCAGGGCGGCATATACGGACGCATTGCCCTGCAAGGCCTGCTGAAAATAGGGCCGATGTCCCAGCTGCGCACCGGTCGTGCGGTTACCGGCGGTGTCATGCGCTACCACCGTGCCGTCGCGCGCGATCACGTAGGCACCATCCACCATGAAGCGGCCGCGGATGACGCCCAGGCGCGCCAGCACCGGCGGCGCATCGTAGGGCAGAAAGCCCTGCGCGGCAGCCTTGAGCGACGGCTCGCTCAAGCCAAGCAAGGTAACCATCCCCAGCAGCGGGCCGTTGCTGCTCTCGCCCAGCAGCGTCTGCTCCATGCCTTCCAGCAGCTGATTGCGTTCGTGTTGGCGCTGTTCCGAGCGCACCAACGCGATCGCTTCCACTGCCAGCCAGGCACCCAGCGCCGCCAGCACGAGCACCCATACGGCGCCCCGCAACCACCGGCCCTGTGGGTCGCGCAGCGAATCGCGCAGAACAGCCAGCCGTTCCTTGCGCTCAGGCATGGCCGTCATGCCTGCCAAGGGGCCGAGCGACCAGCCACACGTCGGGGGAGCTTTTCAAGGAAACCTCCATCAGCCCCGTGTTTCGGGGGTCGGTGCAAGATGCGTCACAGACGCGTGGTGCGCCGTGATCCAGTGGGTGCGCGGAGTATGTCAAAACGTAACCATTTTCGCCATCCCGCATGACACTTATCCACCACCTGCCAACAGCAGCGTACCAGCATGTAACAGCGGGAGCGTGTGGCCTTCCTGCCCAGTACGATGGCCCGGATCACGCCACCACCAAGGAGACCCCATGCGACCGTACCTGCGCGCCCAACGTATGACCGCCTCTGTCGTCGCTGCCCTCGCGGTGGTGACGCTGGCGGCCTGTTCCAGCCCCCCCGCCGCATTCCACTACCAGGTGCCGCAACAGCCCGAGGGCTCTTCCGGCTACACGGAGAAGCCCGGCTGGGCTACCGAGCGCTTCGCGGTGGCAGCCGCCAATCCGCTGGCGACCGACGCCGGCTACCAGGTGCTGAAGGCAGGCGGCTCGGCGCTGGATGCGGCCATCGCGGTACAGATGGTGCTTACCCTCGTGGAACCGCAGTCCAGTGGCATCGGCGGCGGCGCGTTCCTGCTGCACGCGGCTGGCAGCAAGGTCGAGGCCTACGACGGGCGCGAGACCGCCCCCGCGGCCGCCACGGAGAACCTGTTCATTGGCGCCAATGGCAAGCCCATGGCCTTCCATGAGGCTGTGGTGGGCGGGCGCTCGGTCGGCGTGCCGGGTACGGTGCGCATGCTGGAGCAGGCCCACAAGGAACACGGCAAGCTTGCCTGGGCCACACTGTTCGAGCCCGCCATCCAGTTGGCGGAACAGGGCTTCAAGGTCAGTGCGCGCCTGCACACCTTGCTGGCCAATGAGAAGTTCCTCGCGCAGGACCCGGTGGCGCGCGCCTATTTCTTCGATGCCGCTGGCCAACCCTGGCCCGTGGGGCACACGCTCAAGAATCCTGAGCTGGCGAGCGTGCTGCGTGCCATTGCCAGGAACGGCTCCAAGGCGCTGCTGGAAGGGGAAGTGGCCCAGGCCATCGTGGCCAAGGTTCAGGGCCACGCAGGCAATCCCGGCGGGCTCAGCCTGGCCGACTTGGCAGGCTACCAGCCCAAGAAACGGGAGGCCCTGTGCTCCGACTATCAGATTGGCGCTAAAGCCTATCGCGTCTGCGGCTTTCCGCCGCCCAGTTCCGGCGCCATTGCCGTGGCGCAGATCCTGGGCATCCTGAAGAACACCGATGCCACGACCATGCCGTTGCAGGAGGGCCCCCAAGGTTCCGCCGACCCGCTGGGCCCGCTGCCCACGGCCGACTGGCTCTATCTGTACAACGAAGCCGCCCGCCTGGCCTTCGCCGACCGCGCGCAATACGTGGCCGACCCCGATTTCGTGCGCCCCCCTGCCGGCAGCTGGATGAGCCTGCTGGACCCTACCTACCTCGCCAGCCGCGCACGCCTCATCCAGCCGCAGAGCATGAAGGTGGCCCAGCCCGGAACCCCCGGCGGGGCGCAGACCAGCATGGCGCCCATGCCCGACCAGCCAGAGTACGGCACCAGCCACATCAGCGTCGTCGATGCCCGGGGCAATGCCGTCGCCATGACCACCACCATCGAAGACCAGTTCGGCTCCCGCCAGATGGTCAGCACCAGCAGCGCGCGCAGCGGGGGCTTCCTACTCAACAACGAACTGACCGACTTCAGCTTTGCGCCGAGCGACGCCCAGGGCCGCCCCATCGCCAACCGCGTCGAGCCGGGCAAGCGTCCCCGCTCGTCCATGGCGCCCACACTGGTGTTTGACAAGGCGTCCGGGCGTCTGCTGATGAGCGGAGGCAGCCCGGGCGGCGCGCTCATCATCCACTACACCGCCAAGACGATCTACGGGATCTTCAACTGGGGCCTGACGCCGCAGCAGGCGATCAATCTGCCCAACTTCGGCAACCTCAACGGCCCCACCCTGCTGGAGGAAAAGCGCTTCACCTCCACCACGATCGACAACCTGCGCGCACGCGGCGCGGAAGTGCGCGAGATGAACATGACCAGCGGCCTGCAGGCCATTACGCGCAGCGAAGTGCATGGCAAACCCATGTGGCTGGGCGGAGCGGACCCGCGGCGCGAAGGCGTGGTCATGGGCGACTGAAAGCCCCGATCCCCCCCTGGCGACGCACGGGCGATGCGTCGCCCTTCGTGCGGCAGCGCGTGGACCGCCTGCGCTATTGCGTGCGCCGGTTTCTCCCATTTTCATAGCAGCGCAACGCTCCTCCCCCTGCGGGGGCAGGCTAAACCCTTTACCTGGCGAGGCTGCGTGACTTCGTAGAATGTCACCTTTGTAAGAACGTGTGCGCGGCGCCGCCGACCGTGCCCTGCCTACCGACGGCAGCGTCAGCGTTCTGCAAATCGATCTGGCCCATGCCCCACCCCGCGTGCGGACAGACACGCGCACCCAGCCATCTTCTTGGAGACACCATGCAGGCTTTACTTTCACTGTCGCGGGCCATCGACAGGCTCAACGCGTTCGTGGGCAAGTATTCAATCTGGCTCATCTTCGCATCCACTTTCATCAGTGCCGCCAACGCCATCGTGCGCAAGGCGTTCGACACGAGTTCCAACGCCTTTCTGGAAGTGCAGTGGTACCTGTTCGCATGGTCTTTCCTGATCGCCGCCGGCTGGACGCTGCTCAACCGCGAGCACGTGCGCATCGACGTGGTCAACAGCCGCTTGCCCAAGAAGGTGCAGGTGTGGATCGACATCGTGGGCTTTGCGCTCTTTCTCACCCCGCTGTGCATCACCATCCTGTACCTGAGCATGCCGGTCGTGATCCAGATGTACCAGTCGGGTGAAGTGTCCGGCAATCCTGGCGGCCTGATCCGCTGGCCCGTATGGGTGGCGATTCCCGTCGGTATCACGCTGCTGATGCTGCAGGGCTGGTCCGAACTCATCAAGCGCATCGCTTTCCTGCGTGGCCAGGGGCCCGATCCCATGGGCAAGCTCAGCGACAAGAGCGCTGAAGAAGAACTGGCCGAGGCGCTGCGCGCCGAAGCTGAGAGAAAGCAGGAGCAGGCCCTGTCCGCCGCTCCCGCCGCGCAACGCTGATCTGCCCCAGGAAAGCATTTCATGGAATTCATCACAAGCAATTACGCCCCCGTCATGTTCGGGGGCCTGATCATCTTCCTGCTGCTGGGCTTCCCCGTGGCGTTCAGCCTGGGCGCCTGCGGCCTGCTGTTCGGCTTCCTGGGGATCGAGCTGGGGGTCTTTCCTTCGTCCGTGATGGCCTGGCTGCCGCAGCGCCTGATCGGCATCATGGCCAACGACACGCTGCTGGCGGTGCCCTTCTTCACGCTCATGGGCCTGATCATGGAGCGCAGTGGTATGGCGGAGGACCTGCTCGACACGGTGGGCCAGGTGTTCGGCCCTTTGCGCGGCGGCCTGGCGCTGGCGGTGGTTTTCGTGGGCGCGCTGCTGGCGGCCACCACCGGTGTGGTGGCGGCCTCGGTGATCTCCATGGGCCTGATCTCGCTGCCCATCATGCTGCGCTACGGCTACGACCGGCGGCTCGCCAGCGGTGTGATTGCCGCATCCGGCACCCTGGCCCAGATCATTCCCCCATCACTGGTGCTGATCCTGATGGCCGACCAGCTCGGCCGCAGCGTGGGCGAGATGTACAAGGGCGCATTCGTGCCCGCCTTCATCCTCGTCGGCCTCTACGTGCTGTGGGTGGTCATCCTGGCCATCTTCAAGCCCCAGTCCGTACCCGCCCTGCCACCCGAGGCGCGCATCTACCGTGAAGACAATGGCAGCTCCGGCTATGCCTCGCTGGCCGTCGTGATGGGCATCTCCACGGCAGCATCGATCTTCCTGGCCGCTCACATGGCCGACGTGCATACGTGGTGGACAGGCACCGAAGTGCTGGACGTGCCGACCGATGAGAAGGTCGTCACCGCCATGTGCGGCGGCACCTTCATCGCGTTCGTCATCGCGAGCATCAACCGCGTGCTCAAGCTGGGCATGCTCTCTCGCCTGGCCGAGCGCGTGACCTTCGTGCTGATTCCGCCACTGCTGCTGATCTTCCTGGTGCTGGGCACCATCTTCCTGGGCATTGCCACACCGACCGAAGGCGGCGCCATGGGTGCCATGGCGGCGCTGGTCATGGGCTTCGCGCGCCGGCGCCTGGACATGCCCCTGCTCAAGCAGGCGCTGGGCGCCACTACGCGCCTGGCCAGCTTCGTGATGTTCATCATGATCGGCGCCACCACGTTCAGCCTGGTGTTCCAGGCGGCCGACGGCCCGAAGTGGGTGGAGCACCTGCTGGCCAGCCTGCCCGGCGGACAGGTGGGCTTCCTGATCGTGGTGAACCTCATGATCTTCTTTCTGGCGTTCTTCCTGGACTACTTCGAGCTGTCCTTCATCGTGGTGCCCCTGCTGGGACCCGTCGCCGACAAGATGGGCATCGATCTGATCTGGTTCGGCGTGCTGCTGGCGATGAACATGCAGACCTCGTTCATGCACCCGCCTTTCGGCTTCGCGCTGTTCTTCCTGCGCTCGGTGGCCCCGGACAAGCCCTACATCGACCGGGTGACGCACAAGGCCATCCAGCCCGTGACCACCATGCAGATCTACAAGGGCGCCATTCCCTTCGTCCTGATCCAGCTGATCATGGTGAGCCTGCTCATCACCTTCCCGTCCCTGGTGACGGGCAGCCTGGACAAAAAGGTGGAAGTGAACATGGAAGCGGTAGGCGCGCAAATGATGGATGCGCTCCAGGATGCGGAGAGCTACGGTGCGCCAGGCAACGACCCGTTCGCATCGCAGCCCGCTCCAGACGCCGAGCAGGCACCGGCACCGACGGACGAGTTGGCACCCCCTGCCGACGGCGGCTACGGCTCGGACGACCCAGCCAAGGCGCTGCAGGACGCCATGGGCTCGGGCAGCAAGTAAGCCGTCTCACCCCCACTAAAAGCCCCGGTACGCCGGGGCTTTTTTAGTTTGCGCGGGCAACAAAAAAGCCGCAGGGAACTGCGGCCTCGTTGGATTGGTCGCAAGCCGCCGCCGCAAGGGCAGCAGCCCGCCACGCGATCAGATCTTCACACTGTTCATGTACTGGTTGAACGGGAACTCCGAGAAGCGGTTCCACAGGATCTGGTCGCGCTGGAAGGCGCGCATGTCCTGGTGGATCTTCTTGAACTCGGGCGACTTGGCCTCGTGCTCGGCAAACACTTCCATCGACGCCTTGAAGCCGGCGTCCATGATCGCCTTGGGGAACGCCTTAAGCTGCGTCTTGTTAGCCACCAGGTTCTTGATGGCGCGCGGATTGAACACCTGGTACTTGGCGGTCATGTCGGCAGCGGCCACGCGGGTGGCTGCGTCCAGGATCGCCTTGTGCTCGGGCGACAGGGCGTTGTACTTCTTGATGTTGATGAAGAACTCCAGGTCAGCGGAGCCTTCCCACCAGCCGGGATAGTAGTAGTACGGCGCCACCTTGTTGAAGCCCAGCTTTTCATCGTCGTACGGGCCAACGAACTCCACGGCGTCCAGCGTGCCCTTCTCGAGCGCCTGGTACACGTCACCGGCGGGCATGTTCTGCGCCACCACGCCCAGCTTGGCCATGGCCTCGCCGAACACGCCGCCGCCCAGGCGCATCTTCAGGCCCTTGAGGTCAGCGACGGTCTTGATTTCCTTGCGGTACCAGCCGCCCATCTGGGTGGTGGTGTTGCCGGCGCTGGCGGTCTTGAAGTTGTATTTCTCGAAGAAGGCATCCAGGTACTTGCGGCCGTTGCCGTGGTCCTTCCAGGCTGCCATCTGCAGCGTGGTCAGGCCGAAGGGCACGGCGCAGCTGAAGGCGAACACGGGGTCCTTGCCGGTGAAGTAGTAGGCGGCCGTCTGGGCCATATCGATGGTGTCGCCCTGCAGCGCATCCACCACGCCAAACGCGGGCATCAGCTCGCCGGCGGGGTGCACGGAGATCTCGAACTTGCCGCCCGACATCGCCTTGACGGCCTGGGACAATTTTTCTGCACTGCCAAAGATCGTGTCCAGCGACTTGGGGAAGCTGGAGGCAAGGCGCCAGCGAACGGCGGCCTGGGCATGCACTGCGGGTGCAACCCCGGCTGCGAGTACGCCAGCCAAACCGGCCTGCTTGATGATTGAGCGACGATCCATGGACAAATTCTCCGAAATGATGAAGCAAACAAACAGTAACGCGGTTGAGTGTACGCGCCGCTGAATCCCGCCGATGAGCGGAGGTAAATTGTAAAAACGTGGGTTGCCGGCCCCGTTGCGGGTTTCCCCTGAAAAATCCGCGAATGGCGCGTATTACTCGGCCGGGCAAGGAGCAGCGCAGGCCTCCGCGATGGGCTGCACAGGCGCCGCGACGCATCCCAGCGGCACGCTGCCGCAGGATGACTGCATTGTGAAAGGAAGGGAAAGCGCGTCAGGCCGCTGCCAGCGCCTGCTCGCCCGGCAATGCGCCGAAGCGCTCGGTGATGGAGCGCTGCATGCCAGCGGCGTCCAGCCCCTGCAGGGCCAGCAGCTTGGCCGGGTCGCCATGCTCGATGAACGCGTCGGGCAGGCCCAGTTGCAGCAAGGGGCGCTGCACGCCTGCGGCGGCCAGCGCCTCGGCCACGGCACTGCCGGCGCCGCCCATGATGCAGCCCTCCTCGACGGTGACCAGCGCATCGTGCTCCGCTGCCACCTGAAGCAGCAGCTGCGTATCCAGTGGCTTGGCCCAGCGCATGTTGACCACCGTGGCGTCCAGCGCTTCTGCCGCCTGCAGCGCCGGGTACAGCAGCGTGCCGAAAGCCAGGATCGCAATGCGCCGGCCCTTGCGGCGCACCTCGCCCTTGCCGAAGGGCAGCCCCTCCAGATCGGGCAGCGGCGCCACGCCCACGCCCGCGCCGCGCGGGTAACGCACGGCCACAGGGTGGTCTTGCTCGTAGGCGGTGGTGAGCAGTTGGCGGCATTCGCGCTCGTCGGCCGGGCAGGCCATGCTCATGTTGGGAATGCAGCGCACGAAGGCGATGTCATACGCGCCGGCGTGCGTGGCGCCGTCCGCACCCACCAGGCCCGCACGGTCCAGGGCAAACACCACGGGCAGGTTCTGCAGCGCCACGTCGTGGATGAGCTGGTCATAGGCGCGCTGCAGGAAGGTCGAGTAGATCGCCACCACCGGCTTCACCCCCTCGCACGCCATACCGGCGGCAAAGGTCACGGCGTGCTGCTCGGCGATGCCCACGTCGTAGTAGCGCTCGGGAAAGCGCTGGTGGAACTCCACCATGCCCGACCCCTCGCGCATGGCGGGCGTGATGCCCACCAGGCGCTCGTCCTTCTCGGCCATGTCGCACAGCCACTGGCCAAAGACCTGCGTGAAGGTCTGCTTGGGCGGCGTGGCCGGTTTCACCAGGCCCACACGCGGGTCGAACTTGCCCGGGCCGTGGTAGGCCACCGGGTCGGCCTCGGCCAGCTTGTAGCCCTGGCCCTTCTTGGTGACTACGTGCAGGAACTGCGGGCCCTTGAGACCGCGGATGTTTTCCAGCGTAGGAATCAGCGAGTCCAGGTCGTGCCCGTCAATGGGGCCGATGTAGTTGAAGCCGAACTTCTCGAACAGCGTGGCCGGCACCACCATGCCCTTGGCCTGCTGCTCCAGGCGCTTGGCCAGCTCCAGCAGCGGCGGCGCGTTCTTGAGCACGCTCTTGCCCACGTCGCGTGCCTTGGCGTAGAACTGTCCGCTCATGAGCTGCGCCAGGTAGCGGTTCAGTGCACCCACGGGCGGGCTGATGCTCATGTCGTTGTCGTTCAGGATGACCAGCAGGTTGGCGTCGGCCACGCCGGCGTTATTCAGCGCCTCGAAGGCCATGCCGGCGGTCATGGCGCCGTCGCCGATGATGGCTACACAGCGGCGTTCGTCGCCGCGCTGCTTGGCCGCCAGCGCCATGCCCAGCGCCGCGGAAATGCTGGTGGACGAGTGCGCGGTGCCAAAGGTGTCGTATTCGCTCTCGGCGCGCTGCGGAAAGCCCGACAGGCCGCCCAGCTGGCGCAGCGAGGGCATGCGGTCGCGCCGCCCGGTCAGGATTTTGTGCGGGTAGGTCTGGTGGCCCACGTCCCACACCAGCCGGTCGCGCGGCGTGTCGAACACGGCGTGCAGCGCCACGGTCAACTCCACCGTGCCCAGGTTGGACGACAGATGCCCGCCGGTCTTGGACACGCTCTCCAGCACGAAGGCGCGCAGCTCCGTAGCCAGTGCCTTGAGCTCGGCACGGGGCAGCCGGCGCAGGTCGGCGGGATCGTTCACGCGCTCAAGCAGCGGATAGTTCGTCGTGGACATATGCTATGTTTTTAGTAGCTGCTAGCGCTTGATGAACAAGCGCTAGAGGCCAATTTGATTCATAAAAAGACACCAGCCCCGCCATGCGCAGCCTTGTCCATCATCAATGCGAACGGCGCACCACCATGTCGGCCAACGCCGCCAACGCCCGCGTGTCGGTCAGGCCGCTGGCGGCCAACGCCGCCAGTGCCTGCGCGCGCAGGGCTTCGGCATGCGCGCGCGCGGCCTCCAGCCCCATCAGCGAGACATAGGTCGGCTTGTCGCTCGCGGCGTCCTTGCCGGCGGTCTTGCCCAGTGTGGCGGAGTCCTGCGTCACGTCCAGCACGTCGTCCACCACCTGGAAGGCCAGGCCCATGGCTGCGCCGTAGTCGCTCAGCGCGCGCAGCGTGCCCTCCGGGGTCTGGCCGCAGACCGCGCCCATCACCACGCTGGCCTGCAGCAGCGCACCCGTCTTCAGGCGGTGCATCTGACGCAACTGGTCTTCAGACAGCTGCAGGCCCACGCTGGCCAAGTCGATGGCCTGCCCGCCGGCCATGCCGTCGGCACCTGCGGCGCGGGCCAACTCACGGCACAGCCGCGCCTGCATGGCCGGCGGTACCCCCTCCTCGGGTGTGAGCAGCTCAAACGCCAGCGCCTGCAGTGCGTCGCCCGCCAGCAGTGCACGCGCTTCGCCAAAGCGCACATGCACCGTGGGCTTGCCGCGGCGCATCACATCGTTGTCCATGCAGGGCATGTCGTCATGCACCAGCGAATAGGCGTGGATCAGCTCCACCGCGCAGGCGGCGCGCAGGGCGGCCTGCGCGTTTCCGCCGACGGCCTCGCAAGCGGCCAGCACCAGCAGCGGGCGCAGGCGCTTGCCGCCATCCAGCACGGCATAGCGCATGGCCTCGCCCAGGCCTGCGGGCGCATCGGGGCACACCCAGTGGGACAGGGCGTCCTCGACCCGCGCAAGCTGCGCGCGCATCCAGCCATCGAAATCGAACACAGGTACGGCGGACATGGCGGGCGTCACTCCTGCGTCCATGGCTGCAGCGTGCCTTCGTCCAGCACCTTGATCTGGTCCTGTACCGCGTCCAGGCGCGCGCGGCAGAAGTTCAGCAGCACCGCGCCCCGCTGGTAGCCCGCCAGCATCTGGTCCAGCGGCAGCTGGCCTGACTCGATGCGGCCCACGAGCTGCTCAAGCTCTTCCAGTGCGGCTTCGTAGCTGACGGGATCGGGCTGGGTGGATGAAGGGGCGGCGGGGGCCTTGGCCATGGAGACGGAGCGCCAAGGGCGCAAGTGAAAACGGCCAATTTTAGGCGCAGGGCCCCGCGCCTGCCCGGCGAAGGCCGCGGGGATGCCCCCGCGGCCGGCGGGAGATCGCCGCCCCGGACGCCGCACGCGGCTTGCTAGGCGCGCGCAATACACGTACACCCGCCGCGGAAATAACCCCACCACCTATAATCCCATTCCTTCACTACGAACCGGCTATGGAGTACTTCCCTGGGCCGGTTTCGTTTTTTCTATAGCCCCGTGCGCACGCGCACCCTCCCTGTGGGGAGTCTTTAGGTCAGGTCACCCATGTCTGATTTAAGTCTTCAACTGCAGCAGGCCGCAAGCCAACTACCAGTTTCCAGCTATTTCGACGAAGCGCTGCTGCAGCGCGAACTGGAGACGATCTTCCAGCGAGGGCCCCGCTACGTGGGGCACCAACTCGCCGTCCCCGAGGTGGGCGACTACTTCGCGCTGCCCCAGGAAAAGGAGGGCCGCGCCCTCGTGCGCAATGCCCAGGGGCAGGTGGAGCTGATCTCCAACGTCTGCCGGCACCGCCAGGCAGTGATGCTCAAGGGCCGCGGCAACCTGCAGGCCCAAGGCAAGGGCCATGCGGGCGGCAACATCGTCTGCCCGATTCACCGCTGGACGTATTCCACCAGCGGCGAGCTGTTGGGCGCGCCGCATTTCGCGCACGACCCCTGCCTGAATCTCAACAACTACAAGCTGCGCGAATGGAACGGCCTGCTGTTCGAGGACAACGGTCGCGACATCGCCGCCGACCTGGCCGGCATGGGCACGCAGCGTGAGCTGTCGTTCGAGGGCTATGCGCTCGACCATGTGGAACTGCACGAGTGCAACTACAACTGGAAGACCTTCATCGAGGTCTACCTGGAGGACTACCACGTGGGTCCGTTCCATCCGGGCCTGGGCAACTTCGTCACCTGTGACGACCTGAAGTGGGAGTTCCAGAAGGAATACTCCGTGCAAACCGTGGGGGTGGCTTCCACGTTCGGCAAGCCGGGCTCCGACGTGTACAAGAAGTGGCACGAGGTGCTGCTGAAGTACCGCGAAGGCAAGATGCCCGAGCGCGGCGCGATCTGGCTGACCTACTACCCGCACATCATGGTGGAGTGGTATCCGCACGTGCTCACCGTCAGCACGCTGCACCCGATCGGTGTGGACAAGACGCTGAACATGGTGGAGTTCTACTACCCCGAGGAAATCGTCGCCTTCGAGCGCGAGTTCGTCGAGGCGCAGCGTGCGGCCTACATGGAAACCTGCATCGAGGATGACGAGATCGCCGAGCGCATGGACGCGGGCCGCAAGGCCCTGATGGAACGCGGCGACAACGAGGTCGGCCCCTACCAGAGCCCCATGGAGGACGGCATGCAGCACTTCCACGAGTGGTACCGCGGTCGCATGGGTGCCGCCGTGTCCCGCGGCTAAGGCCCCACACCGCCGCCCCACGCTACCATTACAATAGCTGCCAGCGCTTGATACACAAGCGCTGGCAGCTATTTTTATTCATACCCATAGGTTTTCCATGCAAGCGCTCTGGATGGTGTTGGCGGCGTTCCTGTTCGCAAGCATGGGGGTCTGCGTGAAGATGGCCTCGGCCTACTTCAACGCGGCCGAGCTGGTCTGCTACCGCGGCTTCATCGGCATGGCCATCCTCTGGGCGCTGGCACGCTCGCAAAAGGTGGCGCTGGCCACACGCTACCCCGGCATGCACGCCTGGCGCAGCCTGATTGGCGTGACATCGCTAGGCGCTTGGTTCTACGCGATCGCCTACCTGCCCCTGCCCACGGCGATGACGCTCAACTACATGAGCAGCGTGTGGATCGCCGCCTTCCTGATCGGCGGCGCGTTGCTCGCCTGGCGCCCCTCCAGCGCGCAGCCGCGCCCGCCGTTGCAAGTGACCTTGGTGCTGACCGTGCTGGTCGGGTTCGCGGGCGTGGTCATGATGCTGCGCCCCAGCATCGACGACAACCAGGCCTTCGCGGGCCTGGTGGGCCTGTGCTCGGGCCTGACCGCCGCGTTCGCCTACATGCAGGTGGTGGCGCTGTCGCGCCTGGGCGAGCCCGAGACGCGCACCGTGTTCTATTTCGCCGTGGGCTCGGCCGTAGCCGGCGGCGCGGCCATGCTGGTCACGGGCATGTCCGACTGGCCCGGGTGGCCCGCGCTGTGGCTGCTGCCGCTGGGCCTGCTGGCCGCGGGCGGGCAGTTGTGCATGACACGTGCCTACTCGCGCGCCCTCACCGCCCGCGGCACGCTGGTGGTGGCCAACCTGCAGTACTCGGGCATCGTTTTCGCCAGCATCTACGGCGTGGCGCTGTTCGGCGACCAGTTGCCACTCATCGGCTGGGCGGGCATGGCGCTCATCGTGGGCAGCGGCATCACGGCCACCGTACTGCGTGCCCGGGCCGCGCCGGACACGCCTGCCGAAGAACACTGACGCGCTGGCGCGCCCAACGCCGCGACAATGGGGCCTGATCGATACGTACAGAGCCCGACCATGCCCTACACCACGCTGATCTCCGTTCCTGAACTGCAGTCCCTCCTGCACAGCGGCCAGCCGCTGATGGTGTTCGACTGCAGCTTCGACCTCACCCAACCCACCCTGGGCGCCAGCCAATACCGCGAGGCACACATCCCCGGCGCCTTCCACGCCGACCTGGACAAGCACCTGAGCGCCCGCCATGGCGCCCCCGGCGCGGGCGGCACGGTCGTGGCCTCGGCGGCGGACGAGCCCGCATCGGGCGGGCGCCACCCGCTGCCCAACCGCGAGCGATTTGCGACCTGGCTCTCGGACATCGGCTTTGCCAATGACATGCAGGCCGTGGTGTACGACCGCAACGGCGCCAACTACTGCGGCCGCCTGTGGTGGATGCTCAAGTGGGCGGGACATGATGCCGTGGCCGTGCTCGACGGCGGGCTGCAGGCCTGGCAGGCCGCCGGCGGCGCGGTGGCCAGCGGCGACGAGCCGGCGCGTTTCCAGTCGCACTTTCGGCTGCAGGCGCCGCTGCGCCGGCTGGTGAGCGCGCAGGAGGTGCTGGCGCAACTGGGTCAGCCCGGCCAGACGGTGGTCGACGCGCGCGCCACACCGCGCTACCGGGGCGAGGTGGAGCCGCTGGATCCCGTGGCGGGCCACATCCCCGGCGCACTCAACCGCCCCTTCGGCCTGAACCTGGGAACGGACGGCCACTTCAAAAGCCCGGAGCAGCTGCGTGCCGAGTTCACCAACCTGCTGGATGGCCGCGACCCCGCCACCGTCGTCCATCAATGCGGCAGCGGCGTGAGTGCCCTGCCCAACCTGCTGGCCATGGAAATCGCGGGCCTGGGTCCCACGGCCCTGTTTGCCGGCAGCTGGAGCGAATGGTGCAGCGACCCCGGCCGGCCGGTTGAGCGCGGCTGACGCTCACGCGGACGCTTTCGCAACGTTACAGCCCGTTTTGCGGTGCACGGCTAGGCCGGCGCCGTGCCTGGGCCTGCCTGTGGTGCCCGCGCAGCGGCACCTGTCGCGCGCACGCATCGCAACGGCGGACGGCCTTCACGTGCGCAGGCATTTCTCACCTATACTTAAATGCGAATCGTTCTCATGACATATCTTAAGTAACCCGTGATCCGCGCCTGCTCCGCCTTGACGCCGTGCCTCGACACTGCCCCGCCCTTGTTCAACGGCGAGGCCTCGGCCGCCGTGCGGCCGTCCCGCTCCCTCGCGGCACAGGAGGGAGTCCGATGAGGCCCACGCAACCGTTGTGGCGCTACCGGCTCGCCGTGGCCTCGCGCACACTGGCCGCGGTGGCGGGAGGCTATGCGCTCACGGCGGCCTTCACGGCTGCGGCCGCGCTGGCCCTGGCACAACGCAGCACCCGCGTGGACGCCGTGCTGGCCGCCACCTTGCTGGCGTGGCTGGTCTATGCGTTGGCCATCGCCTGGGTTTTCTTTGCGCGCACGGCCTGGCAGGCCTGGTGCGGCGTGCTGGGCCCTGCGATGCTGCTGGGGCTGGCCGCCCAGGTGCCGCAATGGCTGACGGGTGCCGCATGAGCCCGCCCGCCGATGCATCCCGCGCCCCCTCACGCGAGGGCTTTCGCCAGGCCATGGCCTGGCTGCACACCTGGGCAGGGCTGCTGCTGGGCTGGCTGCTGTTTGCCATCTTCGTGACGGGCACGCTGTCGTATTTCAAGCCCGAGTTCAACCACTGGATGCGCCCCGAACTCCAGGCCTTGCCGCCCGCCAAGGCAGATGACGCGGCAGCCGTCGCCGAGCGCGCCCTGGCCACCCTGCGGCAGCACGCACCGCAGGCCACCCAGTGGATCATGCGCCTGCCCGACGAGCGCCAGCCCGAGGTGTCGCTGCTGTGGCACGCGGGGCCGCGCGAGCGCTTCCAGACCCTGCTGGTGCACCCCGCCACCGGCGACATCCTCACACCACGGGCCACAGCGGGGGGAGACTTCTTCTACCGCTTCCATTTCGAGTTGCGCACTGCGCACCAGGGCCGCTGGGTGCTGCAAGGGCGCTGGATCGTGGGCGTGGCCACGCTGCTGATGTTCGTGGCGCTGCTCACCGGCGTGGTCACGCACCGGCGCATCTTCAAGGACTTCTTCACCTTTCGCCCCGCCAAGGGCGGCCAGCGTGCATGGCTGGATGCGCACAACGTCAGCGGCGTGCTGGCGCTGCCGTTCTACCTGGTGATCACCTTCAGCGGACTCATGATCTTTCACTCGCTGTACCTGCCGGCGGGCATTGCCGCCGTGTATCCCGGCGCGCGCGGCACCGACACGGCCAGCTACTTCGCAGAACTGCAGGGAGACGCCCCGCGCAGCGCAGGCACCGTCCAGGCCAGTCCGCCCGCGCCCCTGCCACCGCTGGCCGTGGCCGCTGCCATGCAGCAGGCCCAGGCCCACTGGCAGGGAGGGCGCGTGCAGCGCCTGCGCGCGCAGCGCGACCCCGGCGGCGATGTGCGCCTGGAGGTCACGCGCCATGACGGCGACCGCCTGCAGTACGGTCCCGAACGCCTGTGGTTCGATGGCGCCAGTGGCCAGTTGCTGCACGAAGCCGCCCCCGCCGGCGCGGCACGGCAGACCTATGGCGTGCTCTACGGCCTGCACCTTGCACGGTTCGCAGGTCCCGGCCTGCGCTGGGCCCTGTTCGGCTTCGGCGTGCTGGGCAGCCTGATGATCGCCACTGGCCTGGTGCTGTGGACTGTCAAACGCCAAGCGCAGGCACGGCGTCCCCATGCCGGGCAGCCCCAGCGCCTGCCCTTCGGCGAGCGGCTGGTGTCCACCCTCAACCTGGCGGCGCTGGCCGGCCTGCCGCTGGCTTTGGCGGTCTACCTCGCTGCCAACCGGCTGCTGCCGCTGCACTGGGCGGCGCGGGCCGATGCAGAGCTGGCCTGTTTCTTCAGCGCATGGGCGCTAGCGCTGCTGCTCGCGGCCGTCTCGCCGGGCCGGCGCGGCTGGTGCGCCCTGCTGGCACTGGCCGGGGCGCTCTGGGCGCTGCTGCCGCTGCTGAACGCAGCCACCACGCACGCGCACCTGGTCGTCAGCCTGCCAGCCCGCGACTGGGTTTTGGCGAGCATGGACCTGGCATTCCTCGCCACCGGCGCGTTGCTGCTGGCGCTGGCCTACCGGCTGCGGCCGCTGCGAGCGCCCGCCAGCGCAAGGCCCCCAGCGGCCGTGCCGGCACACCTAACGGCCGCGCGCGGCCACCGCGCGGGAGCCTGAGATGACGGAGCTGTTGTTGTGCCTGGCCGGCTGGTGCGCCATGGCCCTGGGCATGGATCGGCACCACGAGGACGCGCTGCGCCGATCCGCCACCGCCCCCACGCTGCAGCGCCTGCGCGGCGCGGGCTGGGTACTGCTGGCAGCGGCCCTGGCCCATGCCGTGGGACGGCCGGCCCCGACCGTGCCCATGGGCCTGGTGTGGTGGGGCGTAGCCCTCTCGCTGGCAGCGCTGGCCGCCACGGCGCTGGCCACCTGGCGGCCACGCTGGCTGCCCACCGCCGGCGTGGCGGCCTTGCTGGCCGCGCTGTTCGTAGGGGCCGCGGCCACGGGCTTCGCCGGCGCCGGGCCGGGCTGAGCCCGCATGGCCCGCATCGCGGGCCGGTGTGCCGACGCACACGCACTTCTTTCAGAGCCACCCACGCCAGCCGCCCGGCTGGCGCAGGCAGCCAGCGTTGTCCACAAGGCGCCCCGGGGCGCCCTTGCGAGAGCCTTCATGCGCCTGCCTGTATTTCACATAAAAAACCTGCCACAGCGCTTATCCGTAAATCGCTGGCAGCTATTCATTCAATAGCAAACGCCATTCCGCGCATACATCCATCCATTCACAGGAGAACACGCCCATGTCCCTCATCCCTCGACACCCCCTCGCGCGGCTGGCCGGTGCGCTGCTGCTGGCCGGCGGCGCTGCGCAGGCCCACCAAGTCTGGCTGGAGCAGGCACCGAACGAGACGCGCCTGCACTTCGGTGAATACGCCGATAACCTGCGCGAGACCTCGCCGGGCCTGTTGGATAAATTCACCGCAGTGCCTGTGCTACGCCAGGCCGGAGCGCGGTCGACCGAAGGCCGCCGCACGCCCACGGCCTTCGTCTATGCGCCGCAAAGCGCTGCGGACACGCTCTGGGCGGAAGCCCCGTACCCGCTCATCGACCGCAGCAAGACGCAGCGTCCGCCGCTGCTGTGGCGCCCCGCGGCGCGCTGGGTGTCCAGCCTGGCGCAGCCGGTGGACGCCGCCGCGCCCCTGGACCTCGTGCCCACGGGGCAGGACGGCACGCTGCGCGTGGTGTTCCAGGGCGCCCCGCTGCCCAAGGCCAAGGTGACGCTGGTGGCACCCTCCGGCTGGTCGCGCGAGGCCACCACCGGCGAAGACGGCACGGTGCGCTTTGCCCTGCCATGGCAGGGCCAGTACGTGGCCGAGGTCCAGCACACCGACAAGACCCCCGGCGAGCACCTGGGCCAGCCCTATGGCGAAGCGAGCTACGTGACCACGCTGAGCTTCGTGCAGACGCACGGCGCCGTATCGCCCGCCCTGCCCGCCCTGCCCGCCAAGGCGCGCTGAGCGGTGTCCCGCCCCTTGCATCCCCTACCGCCATGAAACCTCCCCTTGTTCCCCGCCCGCGGCGCACGGCCGTGGCCCTGGCCGCGCAGGCCGCGCTGTGGCTGCTGTGCGGCAGCGCGATCGCGCAGACCGCCGAGGCCCTGCCGGGCGCGCCAGCGGCAACCGCCACCCCCACCCTGCGCCAGGTAGACGTGGTCGACTCCACGGCGGGCGCCGCCGCCACGCCCGCGCGCCGCGCGCAAAGCAGCTCGCGCCTGGGCCTGCCAGTGCTGGAGACGCCGCGCGCCGTGAGCGTGATCGACAGCGCGCTGCTGGAGCAGCAGTTGGCCACCACGGAGCGCGACGTGCTGCGCAACGCGGCCGGCGTGTCCTCGCGCAGCGAGTACGCAGGCTCGTACTCGCAGTTCGCGATCCGCGGGTTGTGGGCCAACAACACCTACAACTACCTGCGCGACGGTGCCAAGTTCGTGCACCTGCTCGATCCACCGCTGTTCAACATCGAACGCGTCGAGGTCATCAAGGGCCCGGCCGCGCTGGAGTTCGGCCAGGTGGCGCCGGGCGGCCTCGTCAACTACGTGAGCAAGCGGCCCCAGGCCGATCCGCTGCGCAGCGTGAAGATCGGCGCGGGCAGCCACGGCTGGCGCAATGCCGAATTCGACCTCACCGGCCCCCTGAATGCCGACGGCACGCTGCGCTACCGGCTGGACGGCGGCGCGAGCCGCGGCGGCAGCTTCGTGGACGGCAACACGCCGCGCAAGCAGGGCCTGGCCGGCAGCCTGGAATGGCAGCTCACGCCGGACACGCGCTGGCGCGCACAGGCCGAGTACCAAAGCCTGGAAGGCGTATCCACCGTGGGGCTGGCGGTGCCCGACCCGCAGAACCCGCGCAGCGCGGACGTGCTCCCGGTGGGCACCTTCTATGGCGAGCCCTGGCTGCGCACCGACGGGCACCTGCGCTTTTATTCCACGGAGCTGCAGCACCGCTTCACCGACAGCCTTGAAGGGCGGGTGCACCTGTCGCGCAACGAGACCTTTCGCAACGTGAACATGGTCTATCCCATCGGCCCGGTGACAGACGGCCAGGTGGCGCGCAGCTACTGGCTGGCACCGGGGCAGAACTACACGTCGGACACCGCGCTGGCCGAACTGCGCGCACAAGTGCGGACGGGTCCCGTGCGCCACACGCTGCTCGCCGGGCTGGATTGGCGTGCCATCGAGGGCGTGTACGGTGCGCGTGGCACGGGCAACCTGGGTGCGGTGGACCTGTACCAGCCCGTGACGGGCCTGGTGCCGCCCGCGGCTTCGGGCGGCAGGGCCGCGGTGGCCTCGGACACGCGCAACACGGGCCTGTTCGTGCAGGACCGGCTCACCCTGGGCGACTTCAGCCTGCTGCTGGGTCTGCGCCACGACCGGCTCAAGGACGCTTACACCAAGCCCGCCACGGATCTGAGCAAGACCCAACCCAGCGCCGCGCTGAGCTGGCAGCCCCTGCCCGCCAGCATGTTCTATGTGAGCCATGCGCGCTCGTTCCAGGCGAACTCGGGCACGCTGCTGTGGGGCGACCGCGCGGCACCACCCTCCGAGGGCAAGCAGCTGGAGGTGGGCTGGAAGCAGGAATGGCTGGGCCAGCGCCTGCTCACCACCGTATCGGCCTTCGCGCTGGAACTGACCAACGCACCGGCCAACGACCCCGAGCACCCCGGCTACTCGGTGCTGACGGGCCGCCAGCGCATCAAGGGGCTGGAAGTGGAGGCCCAAGGCCGCATCACCCCGGGCTGGAGCGTCACCGCGCAGGCCACCTTCCTCGACCCCAAGGTGCTGGCCGACACCGTGCCCGGCGCCAACGTGGGCCACCGCGTCGCGCTCGCCCCGCGGCGCACCGCCTCGCTGTGGACCCAGTACCGCCTGCCCGGGGCGCCCGGCCTGTGGGTCGGCGGCGGGCTGGTCCACCAGGGCGACAAGTTCACCGCCAACGACAACCGGTGGCGCCTGCCCGGCTACACCGTGGTGGACCTCGCGCTGGGCTACCAGTTCGGCGGCGGCGTGCGACTGCAAGCCAACCTGAAGAACGCCGCCAACCGGCGCTACTACGTGGACGCATCCACCACGGCCGCGGGCTTTGCGGCCGTCACACCGGGCGAGCCGCGCTCGCTCTACGTCACGCTGGACTACACGTTCTGAGCACCTCAATTTCTATCAAAACACGCTGCAGCGTCCGTCCATCCTGCGCAACCAGCTTCACTATTCATAGCACCATGATCTTTCGCACTTTCCCCGCCACGCGCACTGCCGCCGCACAGGCCGCCATGGCGCTGCTGTGCGGCGCCGCCGCGCATGCCCAGACCACCGAAGCCGCCCTGCCCGCGGTCACCATCAGCGCCGACCCGGCGCAGCAAAGCGCCACCGGGCCGGTACGGGGCTTCGTGGCCCGCCGCGCGCTGTCGGCCACCAAGACCGACACGCCGCTCATCGAGACACCCCAGGCCATCAGCGTGGTCACGCGCGACCAGATGGAAGCCCAGGGAGTACAGACGCTGCGCGAGACCACGCGCTACAGCGCGGGCATCGTGTCGAGCTACTTCGACAGCCGCGTGGACAGCTTCAAGGCGCGCGGCGGCGATGTGACGCAGTACCTGGACGGCCTGCTGCGCACCTATGGCACGTACAACAATGTCAAGGCAGAGCCCTACACGCTGGAGCGCGTGGAATTCCTGCGCGGCCCCTCTTCGGTGCTCTACGGCCAGGGCAGCGTGGGCGGCGTGCTCAACCTCACGTCCAAGCGTCCGCTGGCCGAGCGCCAGCGCGAGGTGCAGGTGCAGATAGGCAGCCATGCGCGCAAGCAGATCGCCGCCGACCTGACCGGCCCGTTGGATGCCGAGGGCCAGTGGCTCTACCGCCTGGTGGCCGTAGGCCGCGACAGCGGCACGCAGGTGGACCACGTGGACGATGACCGCGTGGTGTTCGCGCCATCGCTCACCTGGCGGCCGAGCGCGGACACCTCGCTCACGCTGCAGGCGCACTACCAGAAGGACCAAAGCGGCTCGCTGATCGGCTTCTTCCCCTGGCAGGGCACGCGGCTGCCGAGTGCCTACGGGCGTATTCCCACCAACACCTTCATCAGCGAGCCGGGCTGGGACGCCTACGACACCGAGAACGCCTCCTGGGGCTACCTCTTCAGCCACCGCCTGAACGGCGACTGGACGCTGCGCCAGAACCTGCGCCGCACGGTGAGCGACGTGGACTACCGCACGCTCTACACCAGCTTCGCTGCCAATGCCGCCAGCGGCCGACCCGCGCGTCCGGTGTTCGACGCCAATGGTCGCACCGTGCTGCGGGACGCCGCCTGGCAACGCAACGCCAGCCGCCTGCTGCTCATCGACACACAGCTGGAAGGCCACCTGCGCGCGGGCGCGGTAGAGCACACGCTGCTGGTCGGCGTGGACGGTCAGCGCAACCACACCAGCCAGTCCAGTTGGCGCGCCGTGGCGCCCGCCATCGACGTGTATGCACCGGTGTACGGCAACTTCACCCCGCCCAGCAACGCCGCCCTGACGGCCCTGCCCGACGTGACGCAGCGCCAGCTGGGCCTGTACCTGCAGGACCAGATGCGCTGGGGTGCGTGGACCGCCACGCTGGGCCTGCGCCATGACCGCGCCAAGACCGACACCGAAGGCCGCCCCGCCGCGGCGGTGGACGACAAGGCCTGGACCAAGCGCCTGGGCCTGACCTACCAGGCAGGCGGGGGCTGGGCACCGTATGTGGGCTATTCAGAGTCGTTCCAACCGCTGGGCGGCGTCAACGTGTACGGCACGGCCTACAAACCCCAGCGCGGCCAGCAGTGGGAAGCCGGCGTGAAATGGATGCCCGAAGGGCGCGGCATCTCGGCCTTTGCGGCGCTCTACCACCTGCGCGAGAAGAACCGCAAGACCACCGACCCGAGCAACCCGCTCAACAGCCTGCAGATCGGCGAAGTCACCATCAAGGGTCTCGAAGCCGAGATGACCGCCAGCCTGGCGCGCCATTGGGACTGGACGCTGGGCTATGCCTATGCCGACGCCACCATCAGCCGCAGCAACGCGGGCGACCAAGGCCAGCGCGTGGCGGGCGTGCCGCGGCATACGGCGTCCAGCTGGCTCATGCACCGCTTCGCGGCCCAGGGCCGCGGCGGCTGGACGGTGGGCGCCGGCGTGCGCTACACCGGATCGCAGTGGACCGGCACACCGGCCATCGATACCCCGTCGGTGCTGCTGGCCGATGCCATGGTGGCCTACGACGCGGGCGATTGGCGTCTGGCACTGAACATCAACAACCTGACGGACAAGGTCAACATCACCCAGTGCCTGGCGCGCGGCGACTGCTTCTACGGCGAGCGCCGCAACGTGCTGCTGACGGGCACCTACCGCTTCTGAGCGCGGTGTAAAAAAGCCCCGGCAGGCCGGGGCTGGTGGTGCTGAAGGGCGGCGTCAGACGTGGGTGATGGAGATCGCGCGCGTGTTCAGGCACGCCTCCAGCGCCTCGGGGCCGCCCTCGGAACCGTAGCCCGAATCCTTGATGCCGCCAAACGGCAGCTCGGCCGAGGGCGTCGCGGGTTGGTTGATCCACAGCATGCCCACCTCGACGCGCTGGCTCAGCAGGTGGGCATTCTTGAGCGAGCGCGTGAACGCGTAGCCCGCCAGGCCGTAGGCGAGGCGGTTGGCCTCGGCGATGGCCGCTTCGAGCTGCGTGAAACCCTGCACGGCCGCGACGGGTCCGAAGGGTTCCTCGTTGAAGATGCGTGCATGGGTGGGTACGTTGTCGAGCACCGTGGGCGCAAAGAAGTTGCCCACCTCGCCCAGCCGCTCGCCACCCGTGCGCACCGTGGCGCCCTGCTGCACGGCATCGCCCAGCAGGTCGGCCATGGCCGCCACGCGGCGCGGGTTGGCCAGCGGGCCCATCTGCGTGCCCTCGGCCAGGCCGTCGCCCACCTTCAGGCCCTGGGCATGGCGCGTGAGCGCGGCCACGAAGTCGGCGCGCACGCTCTCGTGCACCAAAAAGCGCGTGGGCGAGATGCAGACCTGCCCCGCGTTGCGGAACTTGGCGCCGCCCGAGGCCTTGACCGCCAGCTCGATGTCCGCGTCCTCGCAGACGATCACCGGCGCGTGGCCGCCCAACTCCATGGTCACACGCTTCATGTGCTGGCCCGCCAGCCCCGCCAGTTGCTTGCCCACGGGGGTGGAGCCGGTGAACGTGACTTTGCGCACGATGGGGTGCGGGATCAGGTAGTTGGAGATCTCGGCCGGGTTGCCGTACACCAGGCCCACCGCACCGGCGGGCACGCCGGCATCGGCAAACGCACGGATCAACTCGGCCGGGCTGGCGGGTGTCTCCTCGGGCGCCTTGACCAGCACCGCGCAGCCCGCGGCCAGCGCCGCGCCCAGTTTGCGCACCACCTGGTTGATGGGGAAGTTCCAGGGCGTGAACGCGGCCACCACCCCCACCGGGTCCTTCACCACCATCTGGCGCACGGCGAGGTTGCGCGACGGCACGATGCGGCCGTACACGCGCATGCCCTCATCGGCAAACCACTCGATGATGTCGGCAGCGGCCATGGCCTCGACACGCGCCTCGGCCCGCGGCTTGCCCTGCTCCTGCGTGAGGATGGCGGCAATGGCGTCGGCGCGCTCGCGCATCAGCGCCGCCGCCCGGCGCATGGTCTTGGCGCGCTCGATGGCGGGCGTGTCGCGCCACGCCTCGAAGCCTTTTTGCGCAGCCGCCAGCGCGCGGTCCAGGTCGGCAATGCCCGCATGCGCCACCCGCCCGATTTCCTGGCCCGTGGCCGGGTTGTGCACGGCGATGGTCTTGCCGCTCTCGGCGTCCTGCCATTGGCCGGCGATGAAAAGGCGCGTGTCGGGATAGGTCATGCAGTGGGCTCCTGGTGTCATGTCAAGAAAAAACGGGCGCCAGGCGCAGGGGCAAGACCCGCGCCGGCCGCAACCGGTCACTATAGAGTGCAACGCCCCGCGGCGCAGTCGCGTGGGCGCGAATCCCCACGCGCTCAGCTGGTGGTATCCCAACCTCCGCCCAGCGCGCGCACCAACCCCACCGTGGCCACGTACTGCGCTGTGCGCACCTGCAGCGCCTGGCGGCGGTTGCGCAGCTCGCTGCGGCGCGCATCCAGCAACTCCAATTGGCTCACCAGACCGTTGCGGTAGCGCGAATCGGACAGCTGCGTAGCGCGCGCGGCGGACTGCACGGCGCGGTCCTGCGCCTGCGCCTGGTCGGCCAGCAGGCGCAGCGCGCTGAGCTGGTCTTCCACCTCGCGAAAGGCCGTGAGCACCTGGCCGCGGTGGGCGGCGAGCGCCCCTTCCAGCCGGGCGCGCGCACCCTCCTCCTGGGCGGCGCGCTGGCCGCCATCGAAGAGCGGCAGCGACAGCAGCATGCCAATGCCCCAGGAACGCGCCGACCACTTGAACAGATCGCCCAGCTCGGGCGATGCAAAGCCCGCACTGCCCGTGAGTGCCAGCGCGGGAAACCACGCCGCCTGCGCCACGCCCACGCGTGCCTGCGCCGCCAGCACCGCGGCCTGGGCCGCAGACACATCGGGCCTGCGCGCCAGGACCGTGCTGGGCACGCCGGGCGGAATCACCGGCAGCGCGGCCTCGACCGCCGCCGGTGGCAGCGCGAAGCCCGTGGCCACGTCGCCCACCAGCACGGCCAATGCATGCCGTAGCTGTGCCTGCTGGCGCTCCAGCGCCAGTGCTTCGGACTCGGTGGCCGCCACCTCCGTCTGCACGCGCGCCACGTCCAGCTCCGCCACGTCGCCCGCCTGGTAGCGGCGCTGCGTGAGGTACAGCGTGCCGCGGTAGGCCTCCAGACTCTCATCCACCAGCGCGCGCTCCGCCTGCAGCGCACGCAGTTGCAGATAGGTCTGCGCTACGTCGGCCTGCACCATCAGCCGCGTGCTCTGCAGCAGCGCGGCGCGGGCCTGGGCGTCCAGCCGCGCCGCATCGCTGGCGCGCGCCAGCCGGCCGAACAGGTCCAGCTCGTAGGACACGCCCAGTCCCGCCGTGGCGAGCGTGGCAGGCTGCGTGCCATTGGTGGTGGTCACACCGGCCTGGCGTGAGACGCCGGCGTTGGCGCCCACCTGGGGCGCGCGCTCTGCATCTGCCGAGCGCAGCAGCGCGCGCGCCTCGGCCAGCCGGGCCGCAGCCTCCTGCACGCTGGTATTGGCCTGACCAGCGCGTTCGACCAGATCGCTCAGCACCGGATCCTGAAAACCCAGCCACCAGGCACCGCGGGGCTGTGCCTCCGCGGGCGCCGCGGTCGTCCAGGCCGGGGCACCCTCCGTCGCCGCTGCGCTGAAGGCGGCGGGCACGGCAACGCCCGCGTGTTCCGGCGGCGGCGCCAGCGGCGCGCCCATGCAGCCGGCCAGCACCAAGGCCGCGGCCAGCGGCGCCAGCCGCGCGGGGAAAGCAAGGGAAAGCATCGTCATGGGGAATTCCTTTTTCATTCGTGCTGCCCGCGCGGCGCGGCCGGCAGGGGACGCGCCGCGGCACCAACACCAGTCTCTTCGATCAATGGCGCGGTATGGCTGCCGTGCTGCTGCAGCGGGCGGTTACCGGCCATGCGGCGCAGCGCCACGTAGAACACGGGGGTGAGGAAGAGGCCGAAGGCCGTCACCCCGATCATTCCGGCGAACACCGCCACGCCCATCGCGCTGCGCATCTCGGAACCCGCACCGGTGGACAGCACCAGGGGCAACACCCCCATCACGAAGGCCAGCGAGGTCATCAGGATGGGCCGCAGCCGCAGGCGGCTGGCCTCAATGGCGGCCTGCACCGGCGTGCGGCCGGAAAACTCCAGCTCGCGCGCAAACTCCACGATCAGGATGGCGTTCTTGGCCGACAGTCCTACCAGCACGATGAGCCCGATCTGCGTGAACACGTTGTTGTCCCCGCCGCTGAGCCAAACGCCCGTCATGGCGGCCAACAGGCCCATGGGCACGATCAGGATGATGGCGATCGGCAGCGTGAGGCTCTCGTACTGCGCGGCCAGCACCAGGAACACCAGCAGGATGGCGATGGGGAACACCAGCACCGCGGAGTTGCCGGCCAGGATCTCCTGGTAGGTCAGCTCGGTCCATTCGAAGGAGATGCCCTGGGGCAGCGTCTCGGCGGCGATGCGCTCCACCGCCGCCCGCGCCTGGCCCGACGAGTAGCCGGGCGCCGGACCGCCGTTCACGTCGGCCGACAGGAAGCCGTTGTAGCGCATGGCACGCTCGGGGCCGAAGCTGGGCTCGATCCTCATCAGCGCCGACAGCGGCACCATCTCGCCCGTCGTGGAGCGTACCTTCAGCAGCGCCACGTCTTCCGCGCGGGCACGGAAGGCCGCGTCGGCCTGCACGCGCACGCTGTAGGTGCGGCCGAACTGGTTGAAGTCATTGGCATACAGGCTGCCCAGGTAGATCTGCAGCGTATCGAAGATGTCCGTGACCGGCACGCCCAGCTGGCGTGCCTTGGTGCGATCGATGGCGGCATAGAGCTGCGGCACGTTGACCTGCCAGCTCGTGAACAGGCCCGTCAGCTCGGGCGTCTGGTATGCCTTGGCCATGAAGGCTTTCACGGCCGCGTCCATGGCCTCGTAGCCCAGCGACGCACGGTCCTCGATCTGCAGCTTGAACCCGCCCGTGGTGCCCAGCCCCGCCACCGGCGGCGGCGGGAACATGGCGATGAACGCATCCTGGATGCCGCCGAATGCCTGGTTCAGCTGCCCGGCCACCGCCCCACCGCTCTGGTCGGCGCGCGTGCGCTCGGCGAAGGGCTTGAGCGTGGCGAACACGATGCCCGCGTTGGAGCTGTTGGTGAAGCCGTTGATCGACAGGCCCGGAAACGCGATGGCGTCTTCCACGTTGGGGTTCTTCTTCATGATTTCGCCCATGCGGCGAATCACGTCGTCGGTACGGTCCAGCGTGGCGCCGTCGGGCAGCTGCGCAAAGCCGATCAGGTACTGTTTGTCCTGCGCCGGCACAAAGCCGCCCGGTACGGCCTTGAACAGGCCCCAGGTGACGCCCACCAGGGCCAGGTAAATGGCCAGCATCAGCGCCTTGCGCCCCACCACGCGGCGCACGCCGCCGCTGTAGGCCTGCGAGCCCCGGTGGAACACGTGGTTGAAGCGGCGGAAGAAACCGCCGAACGCACGGTCCATGCCGCGCGTGAGCGCATCCTTGGGCTCGTGGTGGCCCTTGAGCAGCAGCGCGCTCAACGCTGGCGACAGGGTGAGCGAATTGATCGCCGAGATCACCGTGGAGATGGCGATGGTCACCGCGAACTGGCGGTAGAACTGCCCGGTCAGGCCGCTGATGAACGCCAGCGGCACGAACACCGCCACCAGCACCAGCGCGATGGCGATGATGGGCCCGCTCACTTCGCGCATGGCGCGGTAGGTGGCCTCGCGCGGCGTCAGGCCCGCCTCGATGTTTCGCTCCACGTTCTCCACCACCACGATGGCGTCGTCCACCACGATGCCGATGGCCAGCACCAGTCCGAACAGGCTCAAGGCGTTGATCGAGAAGCCCAGCAGGTGCAGCACGGCGAACGTCCCCACTACCGACACCGGCACGGCCAGCAGCGGAATGATGGAGGCGCGCCAGGTCTGCAAGAACAGGATCACCACGATCACCACCAGCGCCACGGCTTCCAGCAGCGTCTGGATGACGGATTTGATCGACGCCCGCACGAACTGCGTGGGGTCGTAGGCAATGCGGAACTCCACGCCCTCGGGCATGTTCTTTTGCAGCTCTGCCATGGTGGCGCGCACGTTGGTGGAAATGTCCAGCGCGTTGGACCCCGGCGCCTGGAACACGCCCATGCCCACGGCCGGGTCGTTGTTGAGCAGCGAGCGCAGCGCGTAGTCGGCCGCGCCCAGCTCCAGCCGGGCCACGTCGCGCAGACGGGTCACCGCGCCATCCTCGCCGGTCTTGACGATGATGTCGCCGAACTCTTCCTCGGTCGTGAGACGCCCCTGCGCGTTGATGGACAGCTGCAGGTCCACGCCCGGCAGGCCCGGCGATGCGCCCACCACGCCGGCCGCGGCCTGCACGTTCTGACCGCGGATGGCGGCCACCACATCACTGGCCGAGAGGCCGCGCTGCGCGACCTTCTGCGGGTCGAGCCACACGCGCATGGAGTAGTCGCCGCCGCCAAAGATCTGCACCTGCCCCACGCCCTGGATGCGCGCGAGGCGGTCCTTCACATTGAGCACGGCGTAGTTGCGCAGATAGTCGATGTCGTAGCGGCCATTGGGCGAGACCATGTGCACGACCATCGTCAGGTCGGGTGCGCTCTTGACCGTGGTCAGCCCCAAGCGGCGCACCTCCTCCGGCAGCCGCGGCTCGGCCTGCGAGACGCGGTTCTGCACCAGTTGCTGCGCCTTGTCCGGGTCGGTGCCCAGGGCAAAGGTCACGGTGAGCGTCATCACGCCGTCGGTCGTGGCCTGGCTGCCCATGTAGAGCATGCCCTCCACGCCGTTGATGGATTCCTCCAGCGGCATGGCCACGGTCTCGGCGATCACCTTGGGGTTGGCGCCAGGGTAGGTGGCGCGCACCACCACGGAGGGCGGCGCGACCTCGGGGTATTCCGAGATCGGCAGCGCGCGCAGCGCGATCAGCCCGGCAAGAAAGATGAGCACCGACAGTACGCCCGCGAAGATCGGGCGGTCGATGAAGAAGCGGGACAGGTTCATGGTGAAGGTCCTTCGTTGCGCCGCCCCCTCAGGCAGCGGGCTGCTTGGGCGTGGCGCGCGCCTGCGCGCCGTTGCCGTCCAGTTCGGCCTTGGCGGCCATGGGCACCTCCTGCGGCGCCACCTGCACGCCGGGGCGCACGCGCTGCAGGCCATTCACGACAATGCGCTCGCCAGCCTTGAGGCCCGAGGTGACGACGCGCAGCCCATCCACGTGCACCCCCAGGTGCACTTCGCGGTATTCGGCCTTGTCGCCCTCGCCCACCACCATCACGAACTTCTTGTTCTGGTCCGTGCCCACGGCGCGCTCGTTGATGAGCACGGCCGAGGAGCGGTGCGCCTGGCCCATGCGGATGCGTGCGAACTGGCCCGGCATGAGCGTGCCGTCGGCGTTGTCGAACACCGCGCGCACGCGCACCGTGCCGCTGCGGGCGTCCACCTGGTTGTCGATGAGTTGCAGGTGCCCCACGTGCGGCGTGCCACCCGTGGTGCCCGTGCCCATCTGCACCGGTATGCGGTCCACCGCGGCACGTGCGTTGCCACTGGAGCGCGTGCTGGTGCGCAGGTCTTCCAGCGCACGCGCAACCACCTGCTCGTCAGTGTCGAAGCTCGCATAGATCGGGCTCACCGAGACCAGCGTGGTGAGCACCGGCGCGCCGGCCCCCGCCGCCACCAGGTTCCCCACCGTGACCTCGATGCGACCCACCCGCCCCGCGACGGGCGCGCGCACCTGCGTGTAGCCCAAGTTCAGCCGCGCGGTCTGCAGCGCCGCCTGGGCCGCGCGCAGGTTGGCCTCGGCCTCGCGCTGCGCGTTGGCACGCTCGTCGTGCTCGCGCTGGGCAATGGCGCGCTCTTCCCACAGGCGCGTGGCGCGCTCCATCTCGCTGCGGGTGTAGGACACGCGGGCCTGCGCGGCGACGACCTGGGCCTCCGCCCGGTCCACCTCGGCCGCGTAGGGCGCAGGGTCCACGGTGAAGAGCAGGTCGCCCTGCTTCACCAGTGCGCCCTCGCGGAAATGCACCGCCTGCACGGCGCCCGCCACACGGGGGCGAATGTCCACGCGCTGCACGGCTTCCAGCCGGCCGGAGAACTCGTCCCACAGCGCAATGTCCTGCTGCAGCACGGCCGCCACAGAGACCGGCATGGCCTGCGGGGCCGTTCCGGTGGCGGGCGCCTCGGCATGCGAACTTTGCAGGCCCAGCACGGTTCCCCCGGCTACGGCCACGGCAAGGGACACGCCGGCGGCAGTCCACCAGCGGCGACGGGACGACGAGAAAAATGGTGAATTCATGGTGATTCCTCCAGGCCTTTCGGCAATCAACGACAGGCCGCTCGCAGTGCGCGGCGGCAGATTCAGGCAAGGCTTTCTCCTCCGGCACGCAAAGCCGGAACAACAGGGGCGGCGGGAACGCCGGGTTGGCGCTGGAGCGGGCTCGGCGCGCGGAAACTCACCGCAGGTGAGGATCAGGCGCCTCGCCCCTCCCTAAAGCCCGTACAGGGGCTGGATCACAAGGCTCAGGTCGATGCCGGACATCGCGTGGCCTCAAAGAAAAGCCGGAACTGCTCCTGCACCTGCACCGCGCAGGGGCAGGGATTCGTTCCGGGTTGCAGCAGGGCGTCGGGCCACTGCGCCGCCTGGGTGAAGACATGCCGCTTGACCGCAAGCCCCGCCGCTTCCAGGCGCGCGGCGTAGGCCAGCGCCTCGTCGCGCAGCGGATCGGTGTCGCCCACCAGCACCAGCGTGGGCGGCAGCCCCGCCAGCCGCTGCGCGGTACCGGGCACGGCGTAGGGATGCTCGGCATCGCGCGCACAGCGGAAAAACTTCAGCCAGCCATCGGCCCACTTGCACGCCGTCGCTTCGCCCGTGGCGGCGCGCAGCGACGGAGTACCCACGCACGGGTCCAGCATGGGCGACAGCAGGATCTGGCCGGCCAGCGGTGGATGCGACTGGTCGCGCGCCATCATGCTGATGCCCGCCGCCAAGTTGCCACCCGCCTCCTCGCCCGCCAGATACACGAGCGCACCCGGCCCCGCCAGGCGCGAGCGGTGCTTGAACGCCCACTTGAGCACGGCGTAGCCAGTCTCCAGCGGCTGGGGAAACGGATGCGCCGGTGCCAGCGGGTACGCCACCGACACCACCCGCGCGCCCGCGGCCTCCAGCAGCCCACCCACGGTGCAACCGTTGTCGAGGTCACCCGACACGAATGCGCCACCATGGAAATGCACCACCAGCGGCGACGTCTCGCCAGCTTTCTTGCGTCCGTACATGCGCACGGCCACCTGCTGCTCCGTGGCCACCTCAATGGTGGTGTCGGTGCAGAGGGAGGGCGATGAGGGACGGGTGCTCTGGATCATGGTTGGGTTGGCCGGCAAGTCCGGTTGATGGGAAATGTAGCGAGGCGGGCAGCGCCAATAAATGGTGCATCTTTCACCGCACTGTTTCCGAATGCCGAACAATCGGCGCGCACGGTGCGTGTGAAAATCCGTCGGCCTCACAAGGGACAAGAGAAGGAGAAGCACATGGACCAGATACAGGCCATGCGCATATTCGCGCGGGTGGTCGAAGCTGGCACCTTCACGCGCGCCGCCGATTCATTGCAGCTGCCCAAGGGCACCGTGACCAAGCACGTCCAGGCGCTGGAGGAGCGCCTGCGCGTGAAGCTGCTCAACCGCACCACGCGCCGCGTCACCGTGACGGCCGACGGCGCCGCGTTCTACGACCGCACCGTGCGCCTGTTGGCCGACTTCGACGACATCGAAGCCAGCATGAGCCAGGCGCGCGCCAACCCGCGCGGGCGTCTGCGCGTGGACGTGGGATCGTCGGTGGCGCGGCTGCTCATCGTGCCAAACCTGGCGCAGTTCCAGGAGCGCTACCCCGACATCCAGATCGACCTGGGCGTGAGCGACCGCACCGTGGACCTCATCGGCGACAACGTCGACTGTGTGATCCGCGGCGGCGAGCTGGCCGACCAGTCCCTGGTGGCGCGGCGCATCGGCAACCTGGAATTCATCACCGTGGCCGCGCCCGCCTACCTGAAGCGCTTTGGCGTGCCCGCGCACCCTCTGGACCTGGAGCGCAGCCACCGCACCGTGATCTACTTCTCGCCCGTTTCGGCACGCCGCTACCCGCTGGAGTTTCACAAGGACGGCGAGGTGATCGAAACCTCGGGCCCCTCTCACCTGGCCGTGAACGAGAGCAACGCCTATCTGAACGCCCTCGTCGCCGGCCAGGGCGTGGGGCAGATCACCACCTTCCAGGCCCAGCAGCACTTCGAGCGCGGCGAACTCGTGCGCGTGCTGCCCGACTGGTCCCACCCCCTGCTGCCCGCGTACGTGGTGTATCCGCCCAACCGCCATCTGAGCGCCAAGGTACGCGCCTTCGTCGACTGGGCTGCGGAGCTGTTTGCCAACGAGCCGCTGCTGCAACACCAGTAGAGGCGATTGCTCCACTTTTCATAGCTTCTCGCGCTCGCCAGATAAGCGCTAGAGGGCATTTTTTTCAAACCAGCGTTCGTGGGCGGCAAGCGCGTATGCTCGCCGTCCATGACCGACCAACCTGCAGCTCCCGCCCCACAACCACCCGCACAGCCCCGCAATCCGCTGCACGGCATCACGCTGGAGGCGATGGTCGTGGCGCTGCAGCAGTACTTCGGCTGGGAAGGTCTGGCCAACCGCATTCCCGTGCGCTGCTTCCAGAGCGACCCCAGCGTCGCCTCCAGCCTCAAGTTCCTGCGCAAGACGCCATGGGCGCGCGAAAAGGTCGAGGGCCTGTACCTGTTCATGCTGCGCGAGCAGCGGCGCAACGCATCGCGTTGACCACGGGGACGGCCGCACTGGCGAACGTGCACGGCAGCTGGCGCACGCCGGCGCGCGGTTCGTCGCAATGCGCTGGAACGCCGACGGGCGGGCCCGCACAGTGGCTCCACGGACGGCATGGTGCCGCCGGCAGTGTCCCCCACAGGAGCCCTCATGAACGCCTTGCATACGCTGACCTCGCAGGTCCCTTCCACGCGCCGCCCCTTGCTGCGCGGCGCCATCGCCAGTGCCGTACTGGCGCTGGCCGGCACCGCCACCACGGGCGCGCTGGCCCAGGTGCCGCAGCACGCCCCCGCGCCCTCGGCGGCACAGACGCAGGTGGCCGCCATGCCCCATTCCACCCACGACCGTACCAACGCTGTCGGACGCACACGCGCTGAAGTGATTGCCGAACTGCAATGCGCGCGCGAGTCGGGCGAGCTGGAGGCCAGCGTGCTGACCCAGTACGGCCTGGTGCCCCCTGCCCGCCAGGGCGCGCGCGCGAACTGCGCGCAAGACGCCCAGAGCCGCCAGATGGCACAGGGCCAATAAACACCCCCCGGAGCCCGGGCCCGGAAGTGCCGGTCAGTCCGCCGCGGGCGCGAGAAAGTCCCTGCTGATGCAGCCGCCGAGTTCGTTCACGCGATCCAGGAACTGCGTAAGGTAGGCATGCAGGCCAGTGGCCAGGATCTCGTCGATGCGGCCGTAACGCAGATCGGACAGCAGGCGCCCGGCCCGCCGCTCTGTCTCCCCCGAATGCTCATGCGCGACGGCGGCCAGGTTGTCCACCACCTCGTGCATGCTGGCATGCAGCGAACGCGGCATGTCCCGCCGCAGTATGAGCAGGTCGGCCACGCGCTCGGGCGTGATCACGTCGCGGTACACCTTGCGGTAGACCTCAAACGCCGAAACGCTGCGCAGGATGGCGCTCCAGTGGTAGAAGTCGGCCTCGGGCGTGGAACGGCGGGCATCACCCGCCAACCCATGAAAATCGCTCTGCACCGCATGGAACTTCACGTCCAGCAGCCGCGCCGTGTTGTCGGCGCGCTCCAGGAAGGTACCCAGGCGCAGGAAGTGAAACGCCTCGTCCTGCAGCATGGTGCCCAGCGTGACCCCACGCGACAGGTGCGAGCGGTACTTCACCCATTCGAAGAACTGCCCGGGGTCGCGCTCGAAGGCCCCCTCGCGCAGCTGGCGTGACAGCTCCAGCCAGGTCTGGTTCAACGTCTCCCACACCTCCGTGGTGAGGGCACCGCGCACAGCACGCGCGTTCTCGCGCGCCGCGCGCAGGCACGCGGCGATGGACGACGGGTTGCCCTCGTCGCACACCATGAACCGCAACACACCCGTGGCCGTGATCGCACCCTGCCGCGCGGTGTAGGCGGGAATCAGCTCACTGATTGACAGCAGCCCGCGCCAGCCCTCCTGCGCCTGGGCATCGGACTGCGGCAGCAGGGAGGTCTCGTAGCTGACGTTGAGCATGCGGGCGGTGTTTTCTGCCCGCTCGGTGTAACGGGACATCCAGAACAGGTGATCGGCAGTGCGGCTCAGCATGTGGCCTCCTCGGCTTGGGCGGGCAGCAAACCCCGCACGCGCTGCGCGCGCCCGCTGTGTTGTGGCGCAAGCCCGCCTGCGGCGGACCTGTCTGCCCGCTCGGTGTAGCGGGACATCCAGAACAGGTGATCGGCAGTGCGGCTCAGCATGTGGCCTCCTCGGCTTGGGCGGGCAGCAAACCCCGCACGCGCTGCGCGCGCCCGCTGTGTTGTGGCGCAAGCCCGCCTGCGGCGGACCTGTCTGCCCGCTCGGTGTAACGGGACATCCAGAACAGGTGATCGGCAGTGCGGCTCAGCATCTCATTGACCTCCATCCTCATCCCCCAGCACCCAGGTGTCCTTGGTGCCGCCGCCCTGCGACGAGTTGACGACGAGCGAGCCCTCCTTGAGCGCCACGCGCGTGAGCCCGCCGGCCACCATCTGCACTTTCTGTCCACTGAGCACGAAGGGCCGCAGATCGATGTGGCGCGGCGCGATGCCAGCATCCACGTAGGTGGGACAGGTCGAGAGCGAGAGCGTGGGCTGGGCGATGTAGCCCGCGGGATTGGCGATGAGCGCGGCGCGGAAGGCCTCGATCTGGGCGCGCGTGGCCGCGGGTCCGATGAGCATGCCGTAGCCGCCCGCGCCATGCACCTCCTTGACCACCAGCTCCGGCAGATGCCCCAGCACGTACTGCAGGTCTTCAGGGCGGCGGCACATCCAGGTGGGCACGTTGGCCAGGATGGGCTGCTCGCCCAGGTAAAAGCGAATCATCTCGGGTACGTACGGGTACACCGACTTGTCGTCGGCAATGCCCGTACCCACGGCGTTGCAGATGGCCACGTTGCCCGCGCGGTAGGCCTGCATGAGCCCCGCGCAGCCCAGCGTAGAAGTGGGCCGGAACACCTGTGGGTCGAGGAAGTCGTCGTCCACGCGCCGGTAGATGACATGCACGCGCTGCAGGCCGCGCGTGGTGCGCATGTAGACGACGTTGTCCTTGACGACCAGGTCCTGGCCTTCGACCAGCTCCACGCCCATCTGCTGCGCGAGGAAGGCGTGCTCGAAATAGGCGCTGTTGTGCATGCCAGGCGTGAGCACCACCACGGTGGGGTCGGCGCTGCTCCAGGCCGGCGCGCTGGCACGCAGCGTGTCCAGCAGCAGGTCGGGATAGTGCGCCACGGGGGCCACCTTGTGCAGCGCAAACAGCTCGGGAAACAGCCGCATCATCATCTTGCGGTTTTCCAGCATGTACGACACGCCGGACGGCACGCGCAGGTTGTCCTCCAGCACGTAGTGGATGCCCTCGCCATCCGCGCCCGGCGCGCGCACGAGGTCGATGCCCGCGATGTGCGCGTACACGTCCTGCGGGACGTCCAGGCCCACCATCTCGGGACGGAACTGCGCATTGGCCAGGATCAGGTCGGCAGGCACGATGCCTGCGCGCAGGATGTCCTGACCGTGGTAGATGTCGTGGATGAAGCGGTTGAGCGCCGTGACGCGCTGCACCAGGCCGCGCCGCATGCGGTGCCATTCCTGCGCGGGGATGATGCGCGGAATCAGGTCGAAGGGGATCAGCCGCTCGGTCCCGGCGCCCTCCTCGTCCTTGTCGCCATACACGGCGAAGGTGATGCCCACGCGGCGGAAGATCACCTCGGCCTGCGCGCGGCGGGCCTGCATGGCATCGGCCGGCTGCTGCGCCAGCCACTGGCCGTAATGCCGGTAGTGCGCCCGCACGTCGCTGCCCCCGAAGGGCAGCACGGTGTACATCTCGTCGAACTGCTGCATGCGGCGTGCCTCCTGCACCCAGGATAGCAAGTTGCAGACCCGGCAACGCTACGGCTGCTGCAAAAGTGACGCCTCGGGCACGCGGTGGTGCCAGTAGCGCCGCGTGGCCTCTCGTTCACAGTGCACGGCCAGCGGCGTATCGGATACCCAACGCGCCGCACCGCAGGGCGGCGACTGCACGAGCAAGACGCCGCGCTGCTGGTAGCGCGCCGCGACGTCGGGCGCGGGGTGGCCGAAGCGGTTGCGGTAGCCGGCCTGCACCAGCGCGGTGCGCGGCTGCACGGCATCCAGGAACGGCGCGCTAGACGAGCTCTTGCTGCCATGGTGCGGCACCAGCAGCAGGTCTGCCGCCAGCGCGGCACCGTTATCTACCAGCGCCTGTTCCTGCGCGCGCTCGATGTCGCCCACCAGCAGGGCCACCGCACCGCCGGTGTTGTCACCAGTCCCCGCGGCTGCGATGCGCAGCACACAGCTCGTGGCATTGGACTTCGGCGCACGGGCGCCCGGCCCATCGCCCGCATCGCGCGGCGGGTGCAGCACTTCGAAAAGCACGCCGTCCCAGTTCCAGTGCTGGCCCGCCAGGCAAGGCTCGGCGGGCCGCAGGGCCTGCAGTGCATGGTCAGCCTCAATCGACCCCAGCACGCGCGCCTGCGGCTGTTGCACCAGCACTGCCGCGGCGCCGCCGGTGTGGTCGGTATCGCGGTGGCTCAACACCAGCAGGTCCAGCCGTTCGCCCAGCGCGCGCAGCAGGGGCACCAGCACGCGCTCGCCCGCGTCGCTGTCCTGGTGGTAACGCGGGCCGGCGTCGTACAGCAGCGCATGGCGCGCCGTGCGCACCAGCACGGCCTGGCCCTGGCCCACGTCGGCGGCCAGCAGCTCGAACTGCCCCGGCTGCGGGCGCGCGGGCTGCCACCACAGCGCCGGCAGCAGCAGCGCAAGGCCCAGGGCACGTACGCCCCACGGCAGGCGCAGCGCCAGCAATACGCCGCCGGCCACGGCTGCCGCGCCGGCCCACAGCGGGGCCATGGGCAGAGCGACCTGCGCCCAGGGCCAGGCTGCCAGCCACTGCAGCAACACCGACAACGCCTGCACGCACCACGCCGCCGCCTGCCACAGCGGCGCCCACAGCACCCCCAGCAGCACCAGCGGCGTGACCACCAGCGTGGTCCACGGAATCGCCACCAGATTGGCCAGCAGCCCCACCAGCGCAACCTGCCCGAACAGTAATAGCGTGAGGGGCGTGAGCGCCAGCGTCACCACCCACTGTTCACGCAGCAATGCATAAAAACGGCCTGTAACGCCCACTGGATAAGCGCGAGCAGCTCCCAAATCGGTAGCAAACAGCACGGCCACGGCCACAAAGCTCAACCAGAAGCCCGGCTGCAGTAGCGCCCACGGATCGACCGCCAGCACCACCGCGCAGGCCAGCAGCCACACCTGCGGCCAGGGCCAGCGCCGCCCCGACAGGCGCAGCAGCGCCACCGTGGCCAACATGCACACCGTGCGCTGCGCGGGCACGCCCCATCCGCTGAAGAGCGCATAGGCAGCGGCCAGCAGCACACCGCCCACCAACGCCGCCGTGGGCGCGGGCACGGCCAGGCACAGGCGTTGCGAGCGGCGCCAGGCCCGGTCCAGCAGTGCGGCCGCAAGCCAGGCAAACAGCGTGATGTGCAGCCCCGAGATGCTCATGAGGTGGGCCACGCCCGTGGCGCGGAACACATCCCAGTCCGCCCGCTCGATGGCGCGCTGGTCGCCCGTGACCAGCGCCGCCACCACCCCGGCCGCACGCTGGCGGGCTGCATCCTGCGCAGGGTCCACCAGCGTGCGCACGATGGCGTCGCGCACCCGCTGGCGCAGTTGCTCCACGGGGTGGCGCCAGGTGGCGCCCAGCCGCTCAGGCGGGCCGTGCAGCGCATCCAGCCGCGCGCTGGTGCGCACGTTGCCCGTGGCCTGCACCCCTTGCTCCCACAGCCACAGCTCGTAATCGAAGCCGTGCGGATTGCGCCCGCCGTGCGGCGCCTTCAGGCGCACGGTCAGGCGCCAGCGTTCACCGGCGCGCACAGCGGGCGGTGGACTGTCCGCGCCTGCCTCACCACCCAGCCCGCCGGCATACCAGGTCAGGTCGATGAGCGGCGGCACGCGCACGGTCGCACCGTCCAGTTGCGCCGCCTCCACTTCCAGCCGCAGGCGCAACCCGGTCTCGCGCGGCTGCGGCATGGCGGCAACCACGCCCGTCACACGCAGATCACGCCCCTCCAGCGCCGGCGCCAGAGACTGCTCCAGGAAGACCGCAGCGCGCATGCCGCACAGCCCGTACATCAGCACCGCGGCCAGAATCGCCACGCCGCTGCAGTGCCAGCGGCGCGGGCCGCGCACACCGGCCCACCAGACGAGCCCCCCGGCCGCCAGCAACGCGCCAACCATCAACCCCGCATAGGACGGCCAGGGCCACAGCGCAGGCTGCTGCAGTTGCAGCGCCACGCCCAGCACCCCCGCAGCCAGCGCCATGGGCAGATGCCAGGACCGCACCACAGGCACGCGAGCGACCGGCACGCGAGCGGACGCCGTCGCCACCCGCGCGGCGGTGTTCCCTCCCTGCTGGTGCTGTGGCCCTTCGGGCGCCCACTGGTCCATGGCCGCATGCTATGCGAACGCACGCGATGGGCGCTCCGCAGGCGTGGCGATGTGCAACACTCGCCCGGTCCCACGCCGCGTCGGCGGCCGTGGGCGCGCTTCCCGGGCCGTGCCGCGCCCGCCCTCGTTTTCAAGGATTGCCATGAGCGTTTACGACAAGCTGAAGGAACTCAACATCACCCTGCCCCCCGTGGCCGTGCCCGCCGCCGCCTACGTGCCCTATGTGCAGACCGGCAACCTGGTGTTCCTGAGCGGCCACATTGCCCGCAAGGACGGCAAGCCCTGGGCCGCGCAGTTCGGCCGCGACATCACCACCGAGGAAGGCAAGGCCGCCGCACGCGCCGTGGCCGTCGACCTGCTGGGCACGCTGCATGCGGCCACCGGCGGCGACCTGAACCGCGTGCAGCGCATCGTGAAGGTGATGAGCCTGGTGAACTCCACGGGCGACTACACCGAGCAGCACCTGGTGACCAACGGCGCCAGCGAACTGCTGGGCGAAGTGTTCGGCGACAAGGGCAAGCACGCGCGCAGCGCCTTTGGGGTGGCACAGATCCCCCTGGGTGCCTGCGTGGAGATCGAGTTGATCGCCGAGCTGGCCTAAGCCGCGCACCGCGTTCTTTCCCAGCCTCCCGCGTGCGCTCGTCGCGGCATGCGGAAGGTGAAGGAGCCAGCCCCGCGCGCCCGCGTGGCAAGCAAGGCGCCCCGTCAGCGCAAGGTGTGCGACCGCACGCGGATCAGAAGGACTCCCAATCGTCCTCACCACCTTGGGCCAGTGCCGCAGGCCGTGCGGCGGCGGCAGGTGCAGCAGCCGCACGCAGGGGGGCCGCCACGCGCTGCGCCGGCGCCCGTGCCGGCGCCCGTGCCGGCACTGCCGCCGCGCGGGGCGCGGCGGGGGCCTTGCCCACAGGTGCCACCGGCATGGAACGTGCCTGTGGAGCGGCCGGCACGGGGCGTGCGGCTGGCGGCACAGCAGCTACCGCGCCATCGATGCGGAATGCTGCCACCACGCGCGTGAGGTGATCGGCCTGCTCGCGCAGGCTTTGCGCCGCGGCGGCGCTCTCCTCCACCAGCGCCGCGTTCTGTTGCGTCATCTGGTCCAGTTGACCCACGGCCTGGTTCACCTGCGAGATGCCCGCGCTTTGCTCGGTGGCGGCGGCGGTGATCTCGCCCATCATGTCGGCCACGCGCTGCACCGACTGCACCACCTCTTGCATGGTGGAGCCCGCGCTGTGCACCAAGCGCGAGCCGCTTTCCACGCGGCCCACCGAGTCGCTGATCAGGTCCTTGATCTCCTTGGCGGCCGATGCCGAGCGCTGCGCCAGGTTGCGCACTTCGCCCGCCACCACGGCAAAGCCCCGGCCTTGCTCACCGGCGCGCGCGGCCTCCACGG
The DNA here is from genome assembly GCF_030503915.1 of Diaphorobacter sp. C33. Lineage (NCBI taxonomy): Bacteria > Pseudomonadati > Pseudomonadota > Betaproteobacteria > Burkholderiales > Comamonadaceae > Diaphorobacter > Diaphorobacter sp. C33. Next base: position 245,127 of record NZ_CP129980.1, on the reverse strand, counting down.
CCGCATTCAACGCCAGGATGTTGGTCTGGAAGGCGATCCCGTCGATGACGCCGATGATGTCGGCGATCTTGCGGCTGCTGTGCTGGATGTCGTCCATGGTGGACACCACCTCCCCCACCACGCTGCCGCCGCGGCGCGCGACGTCGCTCGCGCCGCCGGCCAGCTGGCTGGCCTGGCCCGCCGTCGCCGCGCTGTGCTGGACGGTGCTGGTGAACTCCTCCATGGCCGCGGCGGTTTGCTGCAGGTTGCTGGAGGTGGATTCGGTGCGCGCGGACAGGTCTTGGTTGCCGGTGGCGATCTGCGCGCTGGCCACGGCAATGCTGTCGGTGGTGTGGCGCACCTCTTGCACCATGCGCGCCAGCGAGTCGCGCATGCCGGCCAGCGAGCGCAGCAGCTCGCCAAATTCATCGCCACGCTGCACATCCACCGCCTGCTCGCGCAGGTCGCCGTCCGCCACGCGCGCCGCGAGCGCGTTGGCCTCGGCCAGTGGGCGCTGGATGCTGCGGATCAGGAAATACGCCCCCAGCACGATGGCCGCGAGCATCATGGCTGCGGCCGCGGCCGCCAGCTTCACCGTGAGCATGCGCGTGGCAGCCATCTCTGCCTGGCGCGCCTGGGCGGTCTGCTCCTGCATGCGCACGAATTCCTGCAGCGTGCCCAGGTAGGTGGCCACGGCGGGCACGTAGGACTGCTGCGCCAGGCGCACCGCCTCGTCATGGCTGCCGGCGTCCTTGAGCTGGCGGGCCTGGTTGCGCAGATCGATCATGGCCTTGCGCGCGGTGGCGATGCGCCCCATCTGCTCGCGGTCGGCGGGCGTGAGGGCCATGGCTTCCAGCCCCTTTTGCAGTTCGCTGATGCGCGCCGAGGTGGCGGCAATGTCGCCCTTGAACGCCTGCACCACCACGGCGTCGGTGCTGAGCACCAGCGCCAGCGTGCGGGCCGCATTGGTCTCGGTCAGGCCGGCCCAGCGTGTGGCCGTCTGCACGCGCTGCGTCATCTCGCGGCTCAAGGCGTCGGATTCGGCCTGCGCCCTGGCAGAGCGCACACCAGCCACGCCCACGACGGTCAGTTGGGCGAGCACGATGCAGCCCACGGCGAGCCAGAGTTTGTGGGAAATGCGCAGCGATCTCATGGGGTGGGCTCCTGGAATTCGTTATGGCGGGGTTGCGAGAATGCTACCAAACGCAACAAAGAAGCCCCGCCGCCCACGCGACATACTGTCGCTATCAAAACAATAGCTGTTTGCGCTTTTTACACCGTAACTTCAACGGCTTTTAGCCGTACAAGCTTGTAGCAGCAAGCGCGACCAGCTATTGTTTTTGAATCACTCCACGCGCAGCACGTCGGACGGCTTGAAACCCAGGTCGGCCGCCTTGCCCTTGCGCCCGCGCACGGCGCGCGCATTGTTGAGCGAGCGGATCTCCAGCTGCTCCTCGCGCGGCTTGCCGCCACGGCCCACGCCCACGAAGCGCACACTGCGCGTGTAGGCCGCCGCGCCGGCCAGTTGGTCCTTGGGCTCCAGGTCGATGAGCATCAGCCCGCGGCCGCCCTTTTCCATGAGCTTGAGTTCGGCGATCTCAAACGTGAGCACTCGCCCACCCACGGATGCGCAGCACACATGGGTGGCGGGCGCCAGCGGCTGGCTGCCGCTGGTGAACGCCGCATGCGAGGGGCGGCACAGGCGTTCGCCCTCACCCAGGTTCACAAAGGCCTTGCCGCCACGGTTGCGTGCGGTCATGTGCTCCACGGTGGACAGGAAACCATAGCCGCCCGAGCCCGCAATCAGCAGCGCTGCGTTGGCCGGTCCGGCGAAGTAGTGCACCGGTTGCGTGCCGGCCTCCAGCTCGATCAGCGTGGTGATGGGCTGGCCGTCGCCACGCCCGCCCGGCAGGCTGGACACCGCCACCGAGTACACCCGCCCGTTGCTGCCGAAGACGATGAGCGTGTCCACCGTGCGGCACTCAAAGGTGCCGTACAGGCCGTCGCCCGACTTGAAGGCGAAGCTGCCCGCCTCGTGCCCATGGCCCTGGCGCGCACGCACCCAGCCCTTTTCGGACACCACCACGGTGACGGGTTCGTCCAGCACCTTGACCTCGGCCACGGCCTTCTTTTCGGCCTGGATCAGCGTGCGGCGCGCGTCGCCGAACAGCTTGGCGTCTGCCTCGATCTCCTTGGCCATCAGGCGGCGCAGCGAGGCGGGGTTGGCGAGGATGTCCTCCAGCTTGCCCTGCTCGTCGCGCAGCTCTTTCAGCTCCTGCTCGATCTTGATGGCTTCCAGCCGCGCCAGTTGGCGCAGGCGGATTTCCAGAATGTCCTCGGCCTGGCGGTCCGACAGGTGAAAGCGCGCGATCAGCGCCGCCTTCGGCTCGTCGGCCTGGCGGATGATGGCGATCACCTCGTCGATGTTCAGCAGTACCAGCTGCCGCCCCTCCAGGATGTGGATGCGGTCCAGCACCTTGTCCAGCCGGTGCTGGCTGCGCCGCGTGATGGTGGTCTGGCGGAAGTCGATCCACTCCTGCAGCATCTCGCGCAGCGACTTCTGCACGGGCCTGCCGTCCAGCCCCACCATGGTCAGGTTGATGGGCGCGGAGGTCTCCAGGCTGGTGTGCGCCAGCAGCGCGGTGATGAGGTCCTGCTGCGGCACCTTGCCGGTCTTGGGTTCGATGACCAGGCGCACCGGCGCGTCCTTGCTGGACTCGTCGCGCACGCCGTCCAGCAGCGCCAGCAGCGCGGCCTTGAGCTGCGTCTGCTCCTGCGTGAGCGCCTTCTTGCCGGTCTTGACCTTGGGGTTGGTGAGCTCCTCGATCTCCTCCAGCACCTTCTGCGCGGAAACGCCGGGCGGCAGCTCGGTCACCACCATCTGCCACTGGCCGCGCGCCAGGTCCTCGATCTTCCAGCGCGCGCGCACCTTGAGGCTGCCGCGGCCCGTGCGGTAGGCGTCCTGGATGTCCGCATCACTGCTGATGATCTGGCCGCCGCCCGGGTAGTCAGGGCCGGGGACCAGCGCGAACAGCTCCTCGTCGCTCAACTGCGGCTTCTTGACCAAGGCCACGCAGGCGTCGGCCACCTCGCGCAGGTTGTGGCTGGGGATCTCGGTGGCCAGGCCCACGGCGATGCCGCTGGCGCCGTTGAGCAGCGCGAACGGCAACCGCGCGGGCAGCTGGCGTGGCTCCTGCGTGCTGCCGTCGTAGTTGGGCACGAAGTCCACCGTGCCCATGTCGATCTCGTCCAGCAGCAGGCCGGCGATGCGGGTCAGGCGCGCCTCGGTGTAGCGCATGGCCGCCGCGCCGTCGCCATCGCGGCTGCCGAAGTTGCCCTGGCCGTCGATCAGCGGGTAACGCTGGTTGAAGTCCTGCGCCAAGCGCACCAGTGCGTCGTAGGCCGACTGGTCGCCATGCGGGTGAAAGCGGCCCAGCACGTCGCCCACCACGCGGGCGCTCTTCACGGGCTTGGCCGCCACGTTGCGGTTCGGGCCGCTGTAGCCCAGGCCCATGCGGTCCATGGCATAGAGGATGCGCCGCTGCACGGGCTTGAGGCCGTCGCACACGTCGGGCAGCGCGCGGCCCTTGACGACCGAGAGGGCGTATTCCAGATAGGCGCGCTGGGCGTAGCCGGCCAGTTCTAGGCTGTCGCCGTGGTCGGCGGGCGCGGAGAAGTCGAGAGTGGGTTGGTCGCTCATTCAGTGAAGACAGACTCGGTCGATGACTGCCGGGCCAGGCGCGTGGGCGCAGGTGCGGACATGCGCTGCGTGTCGCCGCGCTCACCGGCATCGGATAGGGAATGGGGCGTGGCGGGCAGTTCCATGCGCACGCGCCCGGGGTTCGCGCGCTGACCGCGCGTCGGTAGCGGCGGCTTGAGCAGCGCATACAGGCCCATCACGCTCTGTACGTAGTTGCGCGTCTCACGGTAGGCGGGAACGCGGTTGCCGGCGCGCTGCACGGCACCCTCGCCCGCGTTGTAGGCTGCCAGCGCCAAGTCCAGGCGGCCCTCGAAGAGATCCATGAGGTAGCGCAGGTAGCGCGTGCCCGCGGCCACGTTGGTGGCGGGGTCCACCAGCTTTTGCTCCACCGAGCGCCTGGCGTCGCCGCTCACACCGAAGCGGCTGGCGGTGGCGGGCATGAGCTGCATCAGCCCCACGGCGCCGCGCGGCGAAACCGCACGGGTGTTGAAACCCGACTCGGTGGCGATCACCGCCTGCAGCAGCGCGTAGTCCACGCCATGGCGCGCCGACGCCGAGCGCAGGTGCTGGCGCACGAGCTTGTAGTCGTGCGACACCTCGAAGAAGGCCAGCAGCCGCGCCCCCGAGGGACTGGCCGGCCCGGTGGAGACATCGGCCGCACCCTGACGTCCGGTGTTGGAGCCGTCGCGCTCGGAGTCGAAGTCGTTGCCGCGAAAGAACAGCGCGTAACGCTCGTCCAGCTGCTGCGCGGCGAAATGCGTCACGCCGCGCTCGTCCACGAAGGCCCACAGGTCCGCATGCGCGGTTTGCTGCAAAAACAGGAGCGCGCAGCACATGCCAGCCGTGCGCAAAAGCCCCAAAAGGCTGTTACGCATACGGTATCCCAGGCGCGCAGTCATGGCGAGTGCCTTCGTCAGATGTCCACATCCACCAGGTCGCCGTGCAGCTCCATGAGCTCGCGGCGCGCGGCGGCCTCGCCCTTGCCCATGAGCTTGGTGATCAGGCCCTCGGTGGCGGAGAAGTCGAATGTGCCCAACTGCACCGGCAGCAGGCGACGCGTGTCGGGGTTGAGCGTGGTCTCCCACAGCTGCTCGGCGTTCATTTCGCCCAGGCCCTTGAAGCGGCTGATCTGGCATTTCTCGCGCGGCACGCCGTCCTTGGCGCACTTGTCGAGGATGCTTTCCAACTCGGATTCGTCCAGCGCATACACCTTGGCCGCTGGCTTCTTGCCGCGCGCCGGCACGTCCACGCGGAACAGCGGTGGCCGGGCGACAAAGATATGGCCGGCCTCGATGAGCTTGGGGAAGTGGCGGAAGAACAGCGTGAGCAGCAGCACCTGGATGTGCGAGCCGTCCACGTCCGCGTCGGAGAGGATGCAGATCTTGCCGTAGCGCAGGCCGGACAGGTCGGGGGTGTCGCTCGGGCCGTGCGGGTCCACGCCGATGGCTACCGAGATGTCATGCACCTCGGTGTTGGCAAACAGGCGGTCGCGGTCGACCTCCCAGGTGTTGAGCACCTTGCCGCGCAGCGGCAGGATGGCCTGGCTTTCCTTGTCGCGGCCCATCTTGGCGCTGCCGCCGGCCGAGTCGCCCTCGACCAGGAAGACCTCGTTGTAGGCCAGGTCACGGCTTTCGCAGTCGGTGAGCTTGCCGGGCAGCACGGCCACGCCCGAGCCCTTGCGCTTTTCGACCTTCTGGCCGGCCTTTTGCCGTGTCTGCGCGGCCTTGATGGCCAGCTCTGCCAGCTTCTTGCCGTATTCCACGTGCTGGTTCAGCCACAGCTCCAGCGCCGGGCGCACGAAGCTGGACACCAGCCGCACGGCGTCGCGCGAGTTCAGCCGCTCCTTGATCTGCCCCTGGAACTGCGGGTCCAGCACCTTGGCCGCCAGCACATAGCTGGCGCGCGCAAACACGTCCTCGGGCAGTAGCTTCACGCCCTTGGGCAGGAGCGAGTGCAGCTCGATGAAACTCTTGACCGCGTTGAACAGGCCGTCGCGCAGGCCGCTTTCATGGGTGCCGCCGGCGCTGGTGGGGATCAGGTTCACGTAGCTCTCGCGCACCGGCTGGCCTTCCTCTGTGAAGGCCACACACCATGCGGCGCCCTCGCCCTCGGCAAAGCTCTCGTTGTGGCGGTCGGCGAAGCCCTCGCCCTCGAACAGCGGGATCACCGGATCAGCGCTCAGCGTCTGTGCCAGGTAGTCGCGCAGGCCGCCCTTGTACTGCCAGGTCTGGGTGTCGCGCGTCTTTTCATTGACCAGCTGCACCGTGACGCCGGGCATGAGCACCGCCTTGCTGCGCAGCAAGTGCGTCAGCTCGCCCATCGGAAGGTTGCTGGACTCAAAGTACTTGGCGTCGGGCCAGACGCGCACGGTGGTGCCCTGCTTGCGCTCGCCCGCCTGCAGCGGGCGCGCCGCCAGCGGCTCGGTCACATCGCCGCCCGCAAACACCAGGCGCGCCACCTGGCCCTCGCGGTGGGTGGCCACCTCCAGCCGGGTGGCCAGGGCGTTGGTGACGCTTACGCCCACACCATGCAGGCCGCCCGAGAAGCTGTAGGCCCCGCCCTTGCCCTTGTCGAACTTGCCGCCCGCGTGCAAGCGGGTGAACACCAGTTCCACCACCGGTGCGTTCTCCTCGGGATGCAGGCCGAACGGAATGCCCCGGCCGTCGTCCTCCACGCTCACCGAGCCGTCGGTGTGCAAGGTCACCTTGATCTTCTTGCCAAAGCCCGCCAGCGCCTCGTCGGCCGCGTTGTCCAGCACCTCCTGGATGATGTGCAGGGGGTTGTCGGTGCGGGTGTACATGCCCGGCCGCTGCTTGACGGGCTCCAGTCCCTTGAGGACGCGGATCGAGCCTTCGGAGTAGTCGCTGGCGGAGGTGGATGCGGGTTTGACTGCCATGGCGGCGGATTGTAGTGCTGGATATAAAACCAGGATGGTGACGCTTTCTTGCCCCGCCAGCGTGCTGCACAGGGGGGGCGCCAAGCAGGCGACACGGGTTTTCGCTACATTCGCCGGATGCACGACGCAACCCGAAAACTGTCCATGGCCCAGGTGCTGATCTGCGGCGCCGCCATCGTCACTCTGTCCATGGGCATCCGGCACGGCTTCGGCCTGTGGCTGCAGCCCATCACCCAGGACATGGGCTGGACACGCCAGACCTTTGCCCTGGCCATGGCCATTCAGAACCTGTCCTGGGGTCTGTTCGGCATCTTTGGCGGCATGCTGGCCGACCGCCTGGGCGCCTTCCGCGTGCTGATCGGCGGCGCAGCGCTCTACGCCATGGGCCTGGCCGGCATGGCGCTGTCTCCCACGCCGCTGCTGTTTTCGCTGACCACGGGCGTGCTGATCGGCGCTGCGCAGGCGGGCACCACCTACGCCATCATCTACGGGGTACTGGGCCGGCAGATCCCGGCCGACAAGCGCTCCTGGGCCATGGGCGTGGCCGCTGCGGCGGGCTCGTTCGGCCAGTTCCTCATGGTGCCGCTGGAGGGGCAACTGATCCTGCGCCTGGGCTGGCAAGAGGCCCTGCTGGTGCTCTCGGCGATGGTGATCCTGATCGTTCCGCTGGCCTTTGGCCTGCGCGAGCCGGGCTTTCATGGCAGCGCCCCCATCAAACGTACCCAGTCCGTGGGCGAGGCCTTTGCCGAGGCGCTGCGCTACCGCAGCTTCCTGCTGCTCACCGCCGGCTACTTCGTGTGCGGCTTCCAGGTGGTGTTCATCGGTGTGCACATGCCCAGCTATCTGCGCGACCAGGGCCTCACGCCCCAGGTGGCCAGCTATGCGCTGGCGCTGATCGGGCTGTTCAACGTGTTCGGCACCTATATCGCGGGCTCGCTGGGCCAACGGATCCCGAAGCGCCACATCCTGGCGTTCATCTATTTCGCCCGTGCCGTGGCCATCACCATCTTCCTGCTGGTGCCGCTGTCGCCGCTGTCGGTTTACGTGTTCTCGGCCGTGATCGGCGCACTGTGGCTGTCCACGGTGCCCCCCACCAATGCCACCGTTGCGCAGATCTTCGGGGTGCAGCACCTGTCCATGCTCAGCGGCTTCGTGTTCTTCAGCCACCAGATCGGCAGCTTCCTGGGCGTGTGGCTGGGCGGCTATCTGTATGACCGCACGGGCAGCTACGACATCGTGTGGTACCTGGCGATTGTGTTGGGCATCCTCGCCGGCTTGGTGAACCTGCCCGTACGCGAGGGTGCCATCGTGCGCGCCACCCCTCAGGCGGCCTGACCATGCGCACCCTGTACAAGCGGTCGATCGTCGCAGCTGCGCTGCTCGCGGTGCTGCTGGGGGTGTTCGCGCTGTACCTGCAGCCCGACTTCATGCTGACGCTGGCGGACCAGATCTGGGCCTGCTTCTGACGATGGCCCCGCACGGCACCGCCCATGCGCCGCTGCCCGCGGCCTCGGAATGGATACAGCGCTGGTCCCACCTGGTGCCTGCGGGCGGCAGTGTGCTGGACGTGGCTTGCGGTCACGGCCGTCACATGCGCTGGTTCTATGAAAGAAAACACCCGGTAACGGGCATAGAAAAAGCGCCAGAAGCTATCGAAAGCATAGCACCATGGGGCGCAACGATCGTTGCGGATATCGAGGCTGGCCCCTGGCCCCTGCCCGGGCAGCGCTTTGCCGGCGTGGTGGTCACCAATTACCTGTGGCGTCCTTTGCTGCCCACCATCGTGGACAGCGTGGCGCCCGGTGGCGTGCTGCTCTATGAGACCTTCGCCCTGGGCAACGAAACTGTCGGCCGGCCCGCGCGGGCCGAATTCCTGCTGAGGCCGGGCGAACTGCTGCAGGCCTGCCGGGACCTGCGCATCGTGGCTTATGAGGAAGGCTTCCTCGACGCGCCCGCGCGCTTCATGCAGCGCATCGCCGCCGTGCGGCCTGCGCCGTCCATGGACGGGCCTCTGCGCGCGCCGCTGCGCGCGCCGCTGCAGGGCCCCGTCTAGTTAGAATGTCTTTTTACCGTTTTTGAACGCGGACATGACTTCTCCCAGCGCCCCCCTGACCGGCAGCATCGTCGCCCTCGTCACGCCCATGCATGACGACGGCAGTGTGGACTACCCCGCGCTGCGCAAACTCATCGACTGGCACATCGCAGAAGGCACCGACTGCATCGGCGTGGTGGGCACGACCGGCGAATCGCCCACGGTGAATGTGGAGGAGCACTGCGAAATCATTCGCGTGTCCGTGGAACAAGCCGCCAAGCGCGTGCCCATCATGGCGGGCTGCGGCGCCAATTCCACGGCCGAGGCCATCGAGCTGGCCAGGTTCGCCAAGAAGGTTGGCGCCGACAGCCAGTTGCAGGTCGTGCCCTATTACAACAAGCCCACGCAGGAAGGCCAGTACCGCCACTTCAAGGCGATCGCCGAGGCCGTGGGCGACCTGCCGATGGTGCTGTACAACGTGCCCGGCCGGTCGGTGGCGGACATGCAGCACGAAACCGTGTTGCGCCTCACGCAGGTGCCCGGCATCGTGGGCATCAAGGAAGCCACAGGCAACATCGAACGCGCGCAATGGCTCATCCGCGACGTGCCCAAGGGCTTCGCCGTTTATTCCGGCGATGACCCCACGGCCGTGGCGCTCATGCTGTGCGGCGGCCAGGGGAACATCAGCGTGACGGCCAACGTGGCGCCCCGCCTGATGCACGAGCTGTGCGTAGCCGCGCTCGCCGGCGACACCCGCCGCGCCATGGAGATCCAGTTCCGCCTGATGCCCGTGCACAAGCAACTGTTCGTCGAGGCCAACCCCATCCCCGTGAAGTGGGCTGTGCAACGCATGGGCCTGTGCGGCGGCGCTATGCGCCTGCCCATGACGCCCCTGAGCCAGGGCAACGAAGCCGTGGTCGAGGCCGCCCTGCGCGCCGCGGGGCTGCTCTAAGCTCTAATTTCACCCAGCCTGTTGCCAGCTTGCAGCGTATTTGGAACGCTCCCGGCCGAATCTGGATCAATGAGGATTTTCGCGTGAACGCTACCACCCGTTTGGGCCTGCTGGGCCTTGCCGTGACCCTGTCCGCCTGCTCCGTGCTGGAGAACGACAAGATCGATTACAAAAGCGCCACCAAGGGGGCAACGCTGGAGGTGCCTCCGGACCTGACGCAGCTCTCGCGCGACACACGCTACACGGTGCCTGGCGGCGTCGTGTCTGCTGCCGCTTTCGAAGCGGGCCAGGCGCAACAGCCCCGCGGCGCGGCGAGCGCAGCCCCGAAGTCCATTGGAGACGTACGCATCGAGCGCGACGGCAACCAACGATGGCTGGTGGTGGACCGCCCTGCCGACCAACTGTGGGACCCGGTGCGTGACTTCTGGATCGAAAACGGCTTCGTGTACGTGCTGGAACAACCCAAGCTCGGCCTGCTGGAGACCGACTGGGCCGAAAACCGCGCCAAGCTGCCGCAGGACATCATCCGCTCCACGATTGGCAAGGTCTTCGATTCGCTGTATTCCACGGGCGAACGCGACAAGTTCCGGACCCGCCTGGAGCGCAACGCCAGCGGCGGCACGGAGATCTACATCAGCCACCGCGGCATGGTGGAGGTCTACACCAACACCCAGAAGGACAACACCGTCTGGCAGCCCCGCCCGGCCGATCCGGAACTGGAAACCGAATTCCTGCGCCGGCTGATGGTCAAGCTGGGCGTGAGCGAGGAGCAATCCAAGGCCGCCGCCGCAGCGCCCGTACCCTCCGCCCCGTCCGCGCGCATGGCCACGGTCGACAACGTGCCGGTGGTGCAGCTTGACGAAGGCTTCGACCGCGCGTGGCGCCGCGTGGGCGTGTCGCTGGACCGCACCGGCTTCACCGTGGAGGACCGAGACCGCAGCCAGGGCGTGTACTTCGTACGCTACGTCGCCCCGACCGAGAAGAAGGAGCAAGGCTTCTTCAGCAAGCTGTTCAGCCGCTCGCCCGACGCGGTGCCGCCGCTGAAGTACCGCATCGTGGTGCGCAGCGAGGGCAACCGAAGCACCGTGTCTGTGCTCAACGCCGCAGGCGCGCCCGAGACCTCCGCCAATGCACAGCGCATCGTGCGCGTGCTCGCGGATGATCTGAAGTAAAAGGGGCGGCGCCGCGCCGCTTGCGCCTACACGATGCTGCGCTTTCGCAATCTGGCCAGCGGCAGCACCGGCAACGCCACGCTGGTTGAAGGGCGCAGCGGCGCGCATACCCGGCGCCTGCTCGTGGATTGCGGGCTGGGCATCCGGCAACTGCAATGGCGCCTGGAGGCTGCGGGTACGGCCCCGGCGCAGTTGGATGCCGTCTTTATCACGCATGAGCATTCCGATCATGTGGGCTGCGTGCTGAAGCTCGCCCTGCGCGAACGCATCCCCGTTTGGATGAGCGAGGGCACCTACGACGCCCTAGGGTCACCCGACCTTGACGGCCTGCTGCATGTGGCGTGCGATGGCGTACCCGTCGATATGGGCAGCTTTTGCGCACATCCTTTCAGCGTGCCGCATGACGCACGTGAACCATTGCACTTGCGCTGCAGCGATGGCGCGACGCACATCGGCCTACTGACCGACCTGGGCCATGCGGCAGAAACGGTGGTGGAACGGCTACAGGGCTGTCACGCGCTGCTGCTCGAAGCCAACCACGACGCCGACCTTCTGGCGTCGGGCGACTATCCCGTGTTCCTGAAACGGCGCATCGCAGGTCCGCGTGGGCACCTTCCCAACCATGTCAGCGCGGACATCCTGCACGCCGTACATCACCCGAATCTGCGACACGTGGTGGCTGCACACCTGAGCGCACGCAACAACCGACCGGATCTCGCGCAATCCGCTCTGGCGCAAGCTGTGGGGTGGCATGCAAGTGACATCGTAGTGGCCGATCCGCGCGAGGGCACTCCCTGGATCGAGGCCAGCTACTGAGCCATTGCCCAAAAAAGAAAACCCCGACCTTCCGGTACGGGGTTTGCAGCAAGCCCGACCCTTGGAGGGCCCGGCATCAGAGTGTTCTTACTTGGCTTCGGAAGCGGCAGCGCCGGTAGCGGCGGCAGCAGCAGCATCAGCAGCCGCCTTGGCGGCATCGGAAGCTGCGTCGGTAGCGGCAGCAGCAGGTGCCTCGACAGACGCTGCGGGCGCGGGAGCAGGTGCGGGCTCAACAGCCGGTGCGGGAGCAGGAGCTTCCACAGGAGCGGGAGCAGGTGCGGCCTCTTCCTTCTTGCCGCAGGCGGCGAGAGCGGCAGCAGCGATCAAAGCAGCCAGAACGACGGAGTTCTTCATTTGGTGTCCTATCAAGGGGAACGATTGTTATCAAACAGCCCAACGCCGCCATCCACGCGGCCAGTCAGGCAATGGCGCTACGCTTTGCGAAGCAAACGCCGGGGGCAAAACCAGTTCGAAATTATAGAAAGATTTCGTCAATAGTGGATAACACGAATAACTGGCTACCCTTGTTACAAAGAGGGTGAATCCGTCACAGGCCAAGGACGGATGCAGGGAATCCAGGAGTGCTCTTGCGGTCTACCCACTCCTGCAGCGATTCGCGCAGGATGATGCGGCGCTCCGGCTCGGCGCCGGCGACGCCATTGCACCGCACCGGGTCGTGCCGCTGCAGCGCCCACAGCGGCGACCACAGCGCACTGGGCACATCCTGCGGATCTGCGACGGACGCCTTGCGGCAGACAATGATGTGGTCCCAGCGCACGCGCCACTGCACAAAGCGCGCGTGCCGCCGCACGATTTCATCGAACCCCGCCGCCACCAGCACGAAGCGCCGCCCCGCCCGCGCCCAGTCCTGCAGGGAATCGGCCACGGAGCGCTCCCCCAACGGCCAATCGTGGAAGCTGGCGTCCGACAGGATGAGCTCGGGCCAACCTTCGCGCGCAGCGCATGCCAGGGCATCGCGCACCAACTGCTGAAATGCCACCCGCCCTTCAAATCGGCCAGCGGGCAGCGATGACTGTGCGTGCGAAATGGCGTCTTCCATGGTTTGTCTCCGGCGGCGACGCGTCAGGCTTGCGCGCCCGCATGGGCCCAGCCTGCCTCGCACCAGGCGGACAGCAGTTCCAATGCTTCATCGCTCGCCCGCGCGAGGTCCCGCGAGTCCAGGAGACGCTCGTCGGCCAAGCGACGCATCAGTACCGCATCGCGACCGGCCGCGCGATAGCTTTCGCCGTTGATGAACACATGCCTGTCGTCATACATCATGCGCGTGCGCCGGTCCAGCACCACGCTCTCCAGCATGCCCGCCGGAGACGGCTCGAACCACACGTTGGGCTTGGGTTCGGTCAGAGCCTCGCCCAGTGCGCACTCCAGCGCCTGAGGCTGCTGCAACGCGCGCTGCACCGCCTTGCGTGCGAAGTCTTGCAACGCGGCCGGGATGGCTCCCGGGTTCGCAACAGCGGACTGCTGTGCATCACGGTAGATGGCCCCCTCCTCGTCGGCCGCCGCCTCCGCCATGCGCTGCAGCACCTCATGCGCCAACTGGGCACCATTGGGCGAGCGAAAGCCGATGGAATAGGTCATGCATTCCCCCTCGGCAATGCCATCGTGGGCCCAGCCCGGAGGTAGGTAGAGCATGTCGCCGGGCTCGAGCACATGCTCTTCTTCGGGCTCGAAAGCCGCAAGGATCTTCAGCGGCAACCCGGGGCGCAGCGTCTTGTCCTTTTGCCGGCCGATGCGCCAGCGCCGCCGCCCATGGGCCTGCAGCAGGAAGACGTCGTAGTTGTCGAAATGCGGCCCAACACCTCCGCCGTCGGTGGCGTAGCTGATCATCAGGTCATCAAGCCGCGCCTCCGGCACGAAACGGAACTGCTGCAGCAGCGCGTGCACGGCATCGTTGTGCAGATCCACGCCTTGCACCAGCGCGGTCCAGCGCGGCGTGGCCAGGGACGGCAGGGAGCGGCGTGCCAACGGCCCATGGCGCAGCACCCATTGGCCGGCCTTGTCCTGGATGAAGCGCGACTCCACACCGTCCTGCCCGGCCAGCTCCAGCAGTTCGGCGCGGCTCAGCAGCGGCTTGAAGCCGGGGATGGCCTGGCGCACCAGCAGCGGCTTCTTGTGCCAGTGGCGGCGCATGAACTGCGCCGGGCTCAGGCCCCCGAGCAGGGCCAGCGGTTGTTGAACGTCCATGGAATCAAAATGGCCGCGCGCGCGGCAGGGCAGTGAACTGCGACAATTCTCCTATGGAAATTACCGAACAATGTGTGGTCGCCTTGACCTGGGTCCTGAAAGACACGCTTGGCGAGGAACTGGATGTGCTCGACGATCCCGTGGAATTCCTCGTGGGGGGCGACGACCTGCTGGGCCGCATCGACCAAGCCCTGCAGGGCCATGGCGTCGGCGCCGAACTCTCGCTGCACCTGGAGCCCGAGGAAGCTTTTGGGGACTACCAGGACAAGCTGCTCTTCCTGGAGCCCCGCCAACTGTTTCCCGCGGATATCGAAGAAGGCATGACGTTCGAGGGAACGGCTTTGCCCCAAAGCGTCAACCCCGATGCACCGCGCGACGCGCTGTACACCGTGGCGCAGATCTACCCTGAGCACGTGGTGCTGGACGGCAACCATCCGCTGGCAGGCATCGCACTGCGGCTGCAGCTCAAGGTGCACGCGGTGCGCGAAGCCACGGAGGAAGAAATCGGCCGTGGCACAGCGGGCACGGGGTTTTTCCGCATTCAGCCGCAGGCGCCGGGCAGCGACCTGATCCACTGAACCACGCACTTTTCGACACACAGCCCCAAAAAAACGGGCTCCCCTCGGGAGCCCGTTGTGTGTGCGCGGCGCCGCCATCGGCGCGTCAATCGTTTTACATGCGCGATATCTGTCCGCCATACAGCCGCACGCGGTCGCCGGTGCGCAAATCGCCTGGCGACGGCACTTCGTACACCCGCTGGCCGCCCCGGTCCAGGTTCACCGTGATGCGATAGGCCTCGTAATCACCGGTGTTATTGCGGCCTTCGATGGCATTGCCCGCCACCGCGCCACCCACTGCCCCGATGGCAGTGGCCGCCGTGCGGCCGGAGCCCGAGCCAATTTGATTGCCCAGCACGCCGCCCACGACGGCACCCAGGATCGCGCCAGCGCCGGAGGTGCGGTTGCGCGCCTGCAGTCCTTCGATGTAGGCCACGGTGCCGTACTCGGTACCTTGCTGGTTAGGGTAGGTGGTGTATCCCGGCGCCGGTTGGCTGGTGTAGCCGGGCGTCGGATGGTAGTCAGAATAGCGCGGCTGTTCGGCGCAGGCGACCAGTGCGCCAGCCACCAGCGCGGAGCCGGCCAAGGCGATGAAGCGGGAATGAGGACGCATGGAAATCTCCTTGGTTCAACAATGCAAGCATGGCTACATGAAAGCGGCCACCCATTGGGAGATTGAAGCACCGCAGCATCCTGCACACTGCCGGCCATGCCCGGCGGGCCTCGTAGTGAAGTGCGCACCCGCCATGTAGGCAGGGGCCGACAGCGGCGCTGGCGCTCAGTGCTTGCCCGTGGAGCCGTAGCCGTCCTCACCGCGCTCGCTGGCCGGAAACTCCTGCACCACGTTGAACTGGGCTTGCACCACCGGCACGATGACCAACTGCGCCAGGCGCTCCATGGGTTGCAGGGTGAAGGCCTGGGGGCTGCGGTTCCACGCGCTGACCATGAGTTGCCCCTGGTAGTCGCTGTCGATCAGGCCCACCAGGTTGCCCAGCACGATGCCGTGCTTGTGGCCCAGCCCCGAGCGCGGCAGGATCAGCGCGGCATAGCCCGGGTCCTGAAGGTAGATGGCGATGCCCGTGGGCACCAATTGCCAGGCGTTGGGCTCCAGCGTGAGCGGCGCGTCCAGGCACGCGCGCAGGTCCAGCCCCGCGCTGCCGGGCGTGGCATACGTTGGCAATTGATCCGCCATGCGGGGGTCGAGAATCTTGACGTCGATTTTCATGGGAGCAGAGGTTCAAAGGAATGGTCGCGCGGTGTCACGCCGGCAGCACCGCGGGCCGAACCCGCGATCATCGCCCAACCGGTGCGCCCCTACCCGCTCAAACGGCGGCAAGGCGCCGCGCGATCTCCGCCACGAGCTGATGGCCCAGCGCCTCCTTGGAAGCGCGGGGCAGTTCACGATGGCCCTGCGCGTCCACCAGCAGCAGCGCATTGTCGTCCTGCCCGAACGTGGCCGGGCCGATATTGCCCACCAGCAACGGCACGCCCTTGCGCTCGCGCTTGGCGCTGGCATGCTCCAGCAGGTTCTCGCTCTCGGCGGCAAACCCCACACAGTACAGACGGCCAGCGCGCGCGCGCTCGGTGCGCGCCACCGTGGCCAGGATGTCGGGGTTCTCCACAAACTCCAGCGCCGGCACGTCGCCCGTGCCGTCCTTCTTGATCTTGTGCAGCGCAGCAGTGGCGGGACGCCAGTCCGCCACCGCGGCCGCAGCTATGAAAATAGTAGCTTCTCGCGCTTTTTCCTCAACGATTGCAAGCATATTTTGTGCTGAACGCACATCGATGCGCCGCACGCCCCGCGGGGTGGGCAGATGCACCGGCCCGGCGACCAATGTGACCTGTGCGCCAGCGGCACGCGCCGCGCGGGCAATCGCAAAGCCCATCTTGCCGCTGGACAGGTTGGTGATGCCGCGCACCGGGTCAATGGCCTCGAAGGTGGGGCCAGCGGTAATCAGCACGTGCTGGCCCGTAAGCAATGGGGGGGTGAACAAGGCCTCCAGTTCCTCCAGAATCTCCGCGGCCTCCAGCATGCGGCCGTCACCCGTCTCGCCACAGGCCTGGTCACCAAAGCCCACGCCCAGCACCGTCGCGCCGTCGCGCGCCACCTGGGCCAGGTTGCGCTGTGTGGCCGGGTGGCCCCACATCTCGCGGTTCATGGCGGGCGCCAGTAGCAACGGCACCCGATCCCGGGGCCGTGCCAAACACAGCAGGCTCAATAACTCGTCGGCCCGCCCCTGCACCAGCCGCGCGATGAAGTCCGCGCTGCACGGCGCAATGAGGATCGCGTCCGCCTCGCGGCTCAGGTTGATATGGGGCATGTTGTTCGCCTCGCGCGCATCCCACTGCGAGGTGTAGACGCTGCGTCCCGACAGCGCCTGCATGGTCACGGGCGTGATGAACTGCGCAGCCGCCTCGGTCATGACCACCTGCACCGTGGCGCCGGCCTTCACCAGCAGCCGGCACAGTTCCGCCGATTTGTAGCAGGCCACGCCGCCGCTCAAGCCCAGGACAATGTGTTTGCCAGCCAACTGTTCGTTCATGGGGGCGCAATTTAGCAGAGGGCATGGCCCCTGCCACTGCATCCCTGCAGTGGGCTGATTACAATCCCAATTTCCCACCACCATCAAAGACATGACCAAATTCGTCTTCGTCACCGGCGGTGTGGTGTCTTCCCTGGGCAAGGGAATCGCCTCAGCCTCCCTTGCCGCGATCCTCGAATCGCGGGGTCTCAAAGTCACCCTCATCAAGCTCGACCCGTACATCAACGTGGACCCGGGCACCATGTCGCCCTTCCAGCATGGTGAGGTCTTCGTGACCGACGACGGCGCCGAAACCGACCTGGACCTCGGCCACTACGAGCGCTTCATCGAAACGCGCATGAAGCAGGCCAACAATTTCACCACCGGCCGCATCTACCAAAGTGTGCTGGAGAAGGAGCGCCGCGGCGACTACCTTGGCAAGACTGTGCAGGTGATCCCGCACGTGACCAATGAAATCCAGGAGTTCATCAAGCGCGGCGCCGGCATCGGCACGCCAGACGCCGTGGACGTGGCCATTTGCGAGGTGGGCGGCACGGTGGGCGACATCGAGTCGCTGCCCTTCCTGGAGGCGGTGCGCCAGCTCTCGCTGAAGCTGGGCCCGAACAATTCGGCCTTCGTGCACCTGACCTACCTGCCGTGGATCGCGGCAGCCGGCGAACTCAAAACCAAGCCCACGCAGCACACCGTGCAGAAGCTGCGCGAGATCGGCATCCAGCCCGACGCACTGCTGTGCCGCGCGCTGCACGCCGTGCCCGAGGAAGAGAAAGAGAAGATCTCCCTCTTCACCAACGTGGCCGAATGGGGCGTGATCTCCATGTGGGACGTGGACACCATCTACAAGGTGCCGCGCATGCTGCACGAGCAGGGCCTGGACGGACTGATCTGCGACAAGCTGCGCCTGAACACACCGCCCGCCAACCTCAAGCGCTGGGACGACCTGGTGTATGAGACCGAGCACCCGCGCGGCGAGGTGCAGATCGCCATGGTGGGCAAGTACGTGGAACTGTCGGACGCCTACAAGTCCGTCAACGAAGCGCTCAAGCATGCAGGCATGCAAAGCCATGTGCGCGTGAAGATCACCCACCTGGATTCCGAGACCATCACCGACGACAACGCCGCGCAACAGCTGGCGCAGTACGACGCGATCCTGGTGCCCGGAGGCTTCGGCAGCCGCGGTGTGGAGGGCAAGATCTCCACCGCCCGCTATGCCCGCGAGCACAAGGTGCCCTACCTGGGCATCTGTCTGGGCATGCAGGTGGCCACCATCGAATATGCGCGCCATGTGGCGGGCCTGGCGGGCGCCAACTCCACCGAGTTCGACGCACACTGCAAGCACCCCGTGATCGCCCTCATCACCGAGTGGAAGGACGAGGACGGCACCATCAAGACGCGCGATGCCAACTCCGACCTGGGCGGCACCATGCGCCTGGGCGCGCAGTCCTCCGACGTGCAGCCGGGCACGCTGGCCCACAGCATCTACGGCGACGTGGTGACCGAGCGCCACCGCCACCGCTACGAGGCCAACGTGCAGTACCTGGACAAGCTGCGCACCGCCGGCTTGGTGATCTCGGCGCTCACGCAGCGTGAGCACCTGACCGAGATCGTCGAGCTGCCCAAGAGCGTTCACCCCTGGTACATCGGCGTGCAGTTCCACCCCGAGTTCAAGTCCACGCCCTGGAGCGGCCACCCGCTGTTCAACGCCTTCATCAAGGCGGCCGTGGAACACCACAAGCCAGCGGCGAAAGCCTGATTGGAAGGAAAGCCCATGCAGCTGTGCGGATTCGACGTTGGCCTGGACCAACGCTTCTTCCTGATCGCAGGCACCTGCTCCATTGAAGGCCTGGAGATGTCGCTCGACGTGGCCGGCCAACTCAAGGAGGCCTGCGCGCCGCTGGGCATCCCGCTGATCTACAAGGGCTCGTTCGACAAGGCCAACCGCTCGTCCGGCACCAGCAAGCGCGGTGTCGGCCTGGATGCCGGTTTGAAGATCCTGGACGAAGTGCGCCGCCAGTTGCAGCTGCCCATCCTGACCGATGTGCACGACACCTCGCACGTGGCCGAAGTGGCCAGCGTGGTCGACGTGCTGCAGACCCCGGCCTTCCTGTGCCGCCAGACGGATTTCATCCGCGCCGTGGCGCAAAGCGGCAAGCCGGTGAACATCAAGAAGGGCCAGTTCCTTGCGCCCTGGGACATGAAGAACGTCATCGACAAGGCCCGCGCCGCCGCGCGCGAGGCGGGCCTGTCGGAAGACCGCTTCCTGGCCTGCGAGCGCGGCGTGAGCTTTGGCTACAACAACCTCGTGGCCGACATGACCAGCCTGGCCGAGATGCGCAACTCCGGCGCGCCCGTGGTGTTCGACGTGACCCACTCGGTACAGAAGCCCGGCGGCCTGGGCGCCGTGAGCGGCGGCGCGCGCGACATGGTGCCCGTGCTGGCCCGTGCCGGTGTGGCCGTCGGCGTGGCGGGCCTGTTCATGGAAACGCACCCCAAGCCCGCCGAGGCATGGTCGGACGGCCCCAACGCCGTGCCGCTCAAGCACATGCGCGCGTTGCTTGAAACGCTGGTGGCGCTCGACGACGTGACCAAGAAGAACGGTTTTCTCGAAAACAACTTTGGAGCCTGACACCATGCCCAGCGGCTACATCATCGCCAACGTCCGCGTGACCAACCCCGCGCAGTACGAGGAATACAAGAAGTGGTCCACCGCCGCCTTCGCGGCGCACAACGCCGAGATCTGCGTGCGTGGCGGCCAGGTGGAGGTGATGGAGGGCGACTGGCAGCCCGAGCGTGTGGTGATCGCCAAGTTCCCCAGCTTCGAGGCTGCCAAGGCGTTCTACCATTCGCCCGAATACGGCAAGGCCCGTGCGGCGCGCGAGGGCGCGGCCATCATGCGCCTGGTCTGCGTCGAAGGCCTCTGATGCTACCTATTTGATAGCTGCCAGCGCTTGATGGAAAAGCGCTAGCGGCCAATTTGATTAAAAACTCCCGCAAAAGGAAACCCATGAGTGCCATCGTTGACATCGTAGGCCGCGAAGTGCTGGACAGCCGCGGCAACCCCACCGTCGAATGCGACGTGCTGCTGGAATCGGGCGTGATGGGCCGCGCGGCCGTGCCCTCGGGCGCGTCCACCGGCTCGCGCGAAGCCATCGAGCTGCGCGACGGCGACAAGGCCCGCTACCTGGGCAAGGGCGTGCTCAAGGCCGTGGAGCACATCAACACCGAGATCAGCGAGGCCGTACTGGGCCTGGACGCCTCCGAGCAGGCCTTCCTGGACAAGACCCTGATCGATCTGGACGGCACCGACAACAAGAGCCGCCTGGGCGCCAACGCCATGTTGGCCGTCTCGATGGCCGTGGCCCGCGCCGCTGCCGAAGAATCCGGCCTGCCCCTGTACCGCTACCTCGGCGGCATGGGTGGCATGCAGCTGCCCGTGCCGATGATGAACGTCATCAACGGCGGCGCGCACGCCAACAACAGCCTGGACCTGCAGGAGTTCATGATCATCCCCGTGGGCGCGCCGAGCTTCCGCGAGGCCGTGCGCTGGGGCGCCGAGGTGTTCCACGCGCTCAAGAAGATCATCCACGACAAGGGCATGAGCACCGCCGTGGGCGACGAAGGCGGTTTTGCGCCTTCCGTGGAAAACCACGAAGCCGCCATCCAGCTGATCCTGCAGGCGATTGAAGCCGCCGGCTACACCGCGGGCGAGCAGATCGCCCTGGGCCTGGACTGCGCCGCCAGCGAGTTCTACAAGGACGGCCAGTACGTGCTGGAAGGCGAAGGCGGCCTGCGCCTGACCGCCCAGCAGTGGACCGACATGCTCGCCACCTGGTGCGACAAGTACCCCATCATCTCCATCGAAGATGGCATGGCCGAAGGCGACTGGGACGGCTGGAAAACCCTGACCGAGCGCCTGGGCCAGAACGTGCAGCTGGTGGGTGACGACCTGTTCGTGACCAACACCAAGATCCTGAAGGAAGGCATCGACAAGCGCATCGCCAACTCGATCCTCATCAAGATCAACCAGATCGGCACGTTGACCGAGACCTTCGCCGCCATCGAGATGGCCAAGCGTGCGGGCTACACCGCCGTGATCAGCCACCGTTCGGGCGAGACCGAGGACTCGACGATCGCCGACATCGCCGTGGGCACCAACGCCGGCCAGATCAAGACCGGCTCGCTCTCGCGCTCCGACCGCATCGCCAAGTACAACCAGCTGCTGCGCATCGAAGAAGACCTGGGCGATATCGCCTTCTATCCCGGCCGCGCCGCGTTCTACAACCTGCGCTAAGCCCACCCGCACCGCTGCGCCCCGCCATGGGCACACGCATCGTTCCGCTCGCCCTGCTGCTGCTCCTCGTGGGGATCCACGCGCAGCTGTGGACCGGGCGCGGCAGTGTCGGCCATGTAGAGGACATGCGCCGGCAGATCGCCGCCCAGCAGGCGGCGAATGCGCAGGCGCGCCAGGCCAATGAGCGCCTGGCCGCCGAAGTGCAGGACCTGAAGGACGGCCTGGAGATGGTCGAGGAAAAGGCGCGCAGCGAACTGGGCATGGTCAAGCCCGGCGAGATCTACGTGCACGTCACACCGGCCCGCAAGTGAGCCCCTCGCCCGGCCCCGTGCCCGGCGCTGCGGCGGTGCGCATCGCCATCCTGGGCGCGCACACGCCCGCCTGCACCGCCTTACGCGACGGCATCGCTCAGCACTGTCCCGCGCTCGCAGTCGCGGCGGCCGGCCCCGATCTGCCAGCGGACCTCACGCTGCTGTGCGCACTGGACCTTCCCGATGCACACGAGCTGCAACTGCGCGCCGCGCTGGCCCAGGCCGGCACGGCCTACCAGGTGCTGTACGGGCCGCCAGCGGCGCAACTTCGCAACGCACTAAACGCTATTGATTTAATAGCTACTCGCGCTTATCCATCAAACGTTGAGGCCGAATTGGATTCGGAACCCAGCCGTCCTCGGCTGCGCGCTTGGGGTTGCGAAGAATGCGTGGAGCCCCAATGCGAGCACCGGCTGTTCACCGCGCTGCGCGGCCTGGGCGCAGGGGCGTGAGGCGGACGCCTCACGCTCGTTGAAGCGCGACCGCCTGCAGCGCCGCGGCGCGCAGGCTGGGTCGCAAAAGCCGCCCAGAGCGGCCGCCTGGATCACTGCATGCGCGACGGCGCGGGCGGCTGCTTGTGCGGATCGGTGAACAGCTGCGCGGCATCCACCGGGTCGAAGTGGTACTGCTGGCCGCAGTATTCGCAGCCCACCTCGATGTTGCCACGTTCCTCCAGGATGCTCTCGACCTCTTCCGTGCCCAGGCTGCGCAGCATGTTGCCCACACGCTCGCGGCTGCAGGAGCACGCGAAGCGCGGGCCGCTATCGCCCTGCTGAGGCGCAAAGCGCAGCAGTTTTTCCTCCCAGAACAAGCGGCGCAGGATGGTGTCCACGTCCAGCGTGAGCAGCTCCTCACGCGTGAGGCTGCTCGCCAGCGTGGCGATACGGTTGTAGTCCTCGTTGCGGCCGATCTGGTCCTCGTCCTCGCGCCCATGGCCGCCGGCCAGGTTGGCCTCGCCCTTCAGGGGCATGCGCTGGATCAGCACGCCCGCGGCCACCTGGTCGTTGGCAGCCAGCACCAGGGTGGTATCAAGCTGCTCGGACTGCAGCATGTAGTGCTGCAGCACGTCGCTGAGCTTGTGCAGCTTTTCCTGGTGGTCGCCATACAGCGGCACCACACCCTGGTAGGGCTGCTGGCCGGGCAGACGGTCCTTGGGGTCCAGCGTGATGGCGCAGCGCCCGCCGCCGCCCACGTTCACCATGTCCGGCAGGCCCGCGTTCGCGGGCAGTTCGCCCGACACCGACGCGGTGGCGCGCAGGCTCAGGTCGGACTGCACCTCGGCCACGGCCAGCTTGACCGGGCCGTCACCAAAGACCTGCAGCACCAGCGCGCCGTTGAACTTGATGTTCGACTGCATCAGCACGCCGGCGGCGGCCATCTCACCCAGCAGCTCGCTCACGGGCGCGGGGTATGGCCCCGTTTCGGTGTTGGCCGCGCGGCGGCGCAGCAGCTCTGTCCAGGCCTCGGTCAGGCGCACGATCATGCCGCGCACGGGCAGGCCATCAAACAAAAACTTGTGCAGTTCGGACACGCTGTATTTCCAGTCAATCAACGGCCGGGCTATTACCCCAGCTTGCGCAGACCCGCCTTGAAGCGGCGCGCGTTTTCCATGTAATGCCGCGCACTCTGGCGCAGCCCTTCGATCTGCTCGGGCGTGAGCTGGCGCACCACCTTGGCCGGACTGCCCAGGATCATCGATCCGTCGGGAAATTCCTTGCCTTCGGTGACCAGCGAGCCAGCACCCACCAGGCAGTTGCGGCCGATCTTCGCGCCGTTGAGCACGATGGCGCCAATGCCGATCAGTGATTCATCCCCGACGGTGCAGCCATGCAGCATGACCTGGTGGCCCACGGTGACGCGCTCACCGATCACCAGCGGCTGGCCGATGTCGGCGTGCAGCACGCTCGCGTCCTGCACGTTGGTGCCCGCGCCGATGGTGATGCGCGCCGTGTCGCCACGCACCACGGCGCCGAACCATACGCTGGCGTCCTCGCCCAGCACCACGTCGCCCATCACCTGGCCACTGTCGGCCACCCAGGCCGATGCGGCCACCTGCGGCGCCACGCCGTCGAGTTCATAGATCGCCATCGCTTGTCTGTCTCCGTTGTTTGTGTAGGGGGAACCTAGAATTGTAGGGATGGAGCTTCGCCAACGTGCCCTGGAGGTTTTGCGCCTCTGCGACCCTGAAGAAAAATCGGCCGCAGCGCTGGATATGTATGCGCAAGCAGCTCTCATTTCAATAGCGACAGAAACGCGTCTCACCGCCCCGCCCGCCGACACCCTGCCCGGCCGCCCCGCGCGGCCGCAGCTGCTGCACCACACCGCCGTGGCACGCCGCTCGCCCGCCACGCCGGAGGGGCGCGCGGTGCTGATCCACGCCATCGCCCATATCGAGTTCAACGCCATCAACCTCGCGCTGGACGCCATCTGGCGCTTTGCGGGCATGCCCGAGACGTTCTACCGCGACTGGCTGCGCGTGGCGGCCGAGGAGGCGAAGCACTTTCGCCTGCTGCGTGACCACCTGCGCCGGCAACTGCACCATGACTATGGCGACTTTCCCGCGCACCAGGGCCTGTGGAGCATGTGCGAGAAGACGGCCGACGACATCGTGGCGCGCATGGCCCTGGTGCCGCGCACCCTGGAGGCGCGTGGACTGGACGCCACGCCGCTGATCCAGCACAAGCTGCGCCAGGTCGGTACACCGGACGCGCTGGCCGCCGTGTCGATCCTGGACATCATCCTGCGCGAAGAAGTGGGCCACGTGGCCATCGGCAACCACTGGTACGGCTGGCTGTGCACGCGCGACGGACTGGACCCCGTGGCGCACTACGCCGCGCTGGTCCAGCGTTACGAAGCCCCCCGCCCGAAGCCGCCGCTGAACGAGGCGGCACGCCGCGCCGCCGGTTTCAGCGAGGCGGAGATGCGCTGGCTGCAGCACGGCTGAATCGCCTCCAGCCGCACTGCCATCCCCCAGCCATCGGGGGTTCTTCCCTACAATGCCAGCAGCGATACGCCACGCCGCTGCCGCCAGCCCTCGCGCCTGCAGCGGGCATCCGCATCGCCCGGTATCCCGCACACGCCCAGGCATTCCATGACGAACCCCACACCTCCCGCTTCTCCCTCGGCGGCCGGCGCCTCCCAGGCTGGCAGCACCGGCTCCATGATCGCCCGGCAGGCCATCATGAACGGCCAGCAGGCGGTCGTCGGCTACGAACTCTTCAACCGCTCGCGCTCCACCGTCGGCCACACGGCCGCCAGCGACGTGATCCTGGTCTTCACCGCGCTGTCGCATGCGGGCACCGAAGAGCTGGTGGGCAAGATGCTGATTTTCGTGAACTGCACCCACGAAAGCCTGACGGGCGGGCACCTGGAACTGGTGAACCCTGACAAGGTGGTGCTGGAGATCCCTCCGCTGGGCCACGTGGCCGCGGCCGAGGTGCATGCGCGGCTTCCCATCCTGCAGGCGCTGCGCAGCCGCGGCTTTCACCTCGCCTTCAACCACACGGTGCTGGAGTCCACCTACGCGCCCTGGCTGCCGCTGGCCGACTACATCAAACTCGACATGTCGGTGCTTGCGCGCGACCAGCTCGCGGTGCTGATCAACTACGCGGGGCGCCATTCCCAGGCCGAACTGATCGCGGAAAAGCTCGAAACCGCGCAACAGTACGACATGGTGTCGTCCATGGGCGTGGAAATGTTCCAGGGCTACTGGTTCTCGCGTCCCACGCTGGTGGAGGCCAAACTGCTCACCCCCGGCCAGGCGAGCATCGTGCAGCTGCTCAACCTGGTGCGCAGCCAGGCCAGTACCGACGAGATCGAAGAGGTCCTCAAAAAGGATGCTGGGCTGGCCTTCAACCTGATGCGCCTGATCAACTCCGCGGGGCTGGGCATGACGCGCGAGATCACCTCCTTTCGCCAGGCGGTGCTGCTGCTGGGACTCAAGAAGCTGTTCCGCTGGGCCGCCCTGCTGCTCACGGCGGTGCGCAGCGGCGGTACGCCCCCGGCCGTGGGACAGACGGCCGTGGTGCGCGGCCGCCTCATGGAACTGCTGGCCCAGGAATTTCTGCCCGCCGAAGAAGCCGACCAGGCGTTCGTGATCGGCATCTTCTCCATGCTGGACCAGATGCTCGGCATGCCGCTGGCCTCCGCCGTGGGGCTGCTCAACCTGCCCGAAGAGCTATCCACCGCCCTGCTACAACGCAGCAACGTGTACGGCCAGCTGCTGACACTGGCCGAAGCCTGCGAGACCAGCGACGACCATACCTTCGACCAGATCGCCCAATCGCTCCACCTGACGAACCAGCAGATCAACTGGGCCCACTTGCAAGCCCTGGCCTGGGCGGACCAGATGGCGCCCGCCTGAGCCACTGCCGCGCCGACCTCCTAGAATCCAACGAACTTCCCACGCCATCCATGTCGAGCCTTTCAGACACCGCCGCACAGCTCCCCGCCGATTCCGCCCAGCCGTCACCCGAGGCCACCGAGGCGCAGAACCAGGTCGTCATCGCACGACAGGCCATCCTGGACGAACAGCGCACCGTCTTTGGCTACGAACTGTTCGACCGGTCCACCGCCGCGGACGCGCACACCGCCGCCAGCGATGCGGCGCTGCTGTTCAACGCGCTGTCGTATGCGGGCTCCGAGGCGCTGGTGGGCAAGAAAACCGTCTTCATCAATTGCACGCACGACAGCCTGGCCGGCGGACACCTGGAGCTGATCCACCCTGAAAAAGTGGTGCTGGAAGTACCCACACTCGGCGCCCAGGCCACGGCCGAGCAGATCGAGCAGTACATCCCCACGCTGCAAGCGGTGCGCACGCGCGGCTTTCGGCTGGCCTTCAGCCAGGACGTACTGCGGCGCGCCTACAGCAGCTGGGTGCCTCTGGCCTCGTTCATCAAGCTGGACATGCAGGCCTTCAAGCCGGAGCTCGCCGAGCCGCTCGTGAAGTTCGCCCAAGCCCACTCGCAGGCCACCCTGGTGGCCGAGAAGGTAGAAACGGCCGAACAGTACCAGCGCATGGCTTCGCTGGGCGTGAAGCTGTTCCAGGGCTACTGGTTCGCACAGCCCTCGCTGGTCAAGGCGCAAACCATCCGTCCCTCGCAGGCGACCATCATCCAGCTCATCAACCTGGTGCGCCAGCAGGCCAGCACCGGAGAGATCGAGGAGCTGCTCAAGAAGGACCCCACGCTGTCCTTCAACCTGCTGCGTTTCATCAATTCCTCGGGCTTCGGCCTGTCGTGCGAGGTGACCTCGTTCCGTCACGCGGTGATGATCCTGGGCCTGAAGAAGCTGTTCCGCTGGGCGGCACTGTTGATGACGACCTCGCGCGCCAGCGGCTCGCCGCCCGCCGTGGGCCAGACGGCCGTGGTGCGCGGCCGCCTCATGGAACTGCTGGCCGCCGAGCTGCTGCCCCCCGAGGAATGCGACAACGCCTTCGTGGTGGGGGTCTTCTCGCTGCTGGACGCGATGCTGGGCGTGCCGCTGGAGCGCGCCCTGGAAACGGTGGCTCTGCCCCAGCCGGTGCTTGACGCACTGCTGCACAACAAGGGCGTGTTCGCCCCCTTCCTCGAACTCACCAAGGCCTGCGAAAGCGGTGACGACGAGGCTTTCGCGCGCACGGCCGAGGCGCTGCACCTGTCCAACCGCCAGGTCAACTGGGCCCACCTGCAGGCCCTGGCCTGGGCCGAGAGCCTGACGGCCGACGAATAAACCCGATGCCCCCTGTGCGCGGGCCGGCCGGCGCGCGCACGGGGCAGCCGTCAGTTCAGGCGGATGTTGGCGGCGCGGATGATGCGCGCGTTGCTCTGCGACTCCGCCGCGATCTGCCGGCGAAATGCCTCGGCGCTGCCGCCCGTGGGCACGTTGTCCGAAGCCTCCAGGCGCGCCTGGATGTCGGGCAGCGCCAGCGCGCGGTTGATCTCGGCATTCAAGCGCTCCAGCACCGCGGCCGGCACGCCCGCTGGCGCGAACATGCCGAACACCGAATTCAGGTTGGCCGCGGGCAGGCCCAGTTCGCCCAGCGTGGGCACGTTCGGCAGGGTGTTCAGCCGCGCGGGCGCACCCACGGCCAGCGGGTGCAGCTTGCCCGCCTTGATCTGCTGCATCACGGCCGGGCCGGCGTTGGTGGACAGCACCTCGAACTGACCCGAAAGCGCATCGTTCAGTTGTTGCCCGCCGCCCTTGTAGGGCACGTGCGTGATCTGCACACCGCTGCCCTGCATGATGTGTTCCAGCATGATGTGGCCCAGCGACGCCAGCCCCGATGTGGCCCATCGCACCTGGCCCGGCTGCGCCTTGGCGGTCGCCAGCAGGCTGCGGAAGTCACGCTCCTTGGCGGCCTGCGTGCCCAACAACAGCACGGGCGAGTACATCACGCTGGCCACGGGCACGATGTCGCGCGTTGCGTCGTACGGCGGCGTGCCCAGGTGCGGGTTGAGCACCAGCGGGCTGATCGCCGAGAAGCCCAGCGTGTAACCATCCGGCGCCGCCTTGGCCACCGCGTCCATGCCGATGGTGCCGCCCGCGCCGGCCTTGTTCTCCACCACCACGGGCGTGCCCAGGCGTTCGGACAGTTTGTCGCCCAACGCGCGGGCGACCACGTCGCTGACGCCGCCCGCGGGATAGGCCACGATGATGCGGATGGGCTTGGCGGGCCAAGTCTGGGCCTGCGCGCCCAGGGGCAGCGCGGCAGCCAGCGCGAGGGAGGCCAGCACGCGACGGCGCACGGAATCTGTCATTGCAACTCCAGAGTTTCAAGAAAGAGCGCGATTTTTCACCCGTTTGCCGCTGTCCGCCGGCACTCCGCGTCATGCCCCTTCAACCGCGCGGATGGTGCTGCGCATGCAGCGCCTTCAGCCGCTCGCGCGCCACGTGGGTGTAGATGGTGGTGGTGGAAATGTCGGCGTGGCCCAGCAGCAGTTGCACCACGCGCAGGTCCGCACCGTGGTTCAACAGGTGCGTGGCAAAGGCATGGCGCAGCGTGTGGGGCGACAGCGGCGCGGTAATGCCCGCAGCCTGCGCGCATTTCTTGACGATGACCCAGAACATCACGCGCGACATGGCCGCGCCGCGCTGCGTGACGAACAGGTCATCCGTTTGTTGCCCGCCCAGGATGGCGCCACGCCCCTCGGCCAGGTAGCGCTGCAGCCAGCGGTGCGCCTCTTCGCCAAAGGGCACCAGCCGCTCCTTGCCGCCCTTGCCCATGACGCGCAGCACGCCTTCGGCCAACCCCAGGTGGAAGGTTTTCAGCGTGACCAGCTCGCTCACGCGCAGGCCGCTCGCGTACATCAGCTCCAACATGGTGCGGTCGCGCAGGCCCAGCGGCGTGGCATCGTCCGGCGCATGCAGCAGGGCCTCCACCTGCGCCTGCGTCAGCGTCTTGGGCACGCGCAGCGGCTGGCGCGCGGCTTGCAGGCGCACTGTGGGGTCGGCTGCGATGCGCCGCTCGCGCAATGCCCAGTGGAAGTAGCGCCGCAGCACGGTGAGGCGGCGGTTGGCCGACGTGGCGCGCGTCTGCGCGTGGCGGGCAGCGAAGTAGCCCTGCAGGTGGTGCTCGGCCGTGGCATCCAGCGCCAGCGGAGGGCTCTGCTGCGCCAGCCATTGGGCATACAGCGTGAGGTCCCGGCGGTAGGCGGCCAGCGTGTTGCGCGACAGGCCGTCCTCCAGCCACAGGGCGTCGATGAAGGGGTCTATGGCGTTCTGGCTGTCGGGCAACATGGCGAAAACCATAGCATCAAAAAAACGCCCGCGGCAGGCGGGCGTTTTTCAGAGGGCTGGGGGCGCGCTTATTCCAGCGTGAGCTTCTGCTTTTGCACCACCTGCTTGTACACGCCGAACTCGGCCTTGATCTGCTCGGCGAACTGCTCGGGCGTGTTGGCGACGATGATCGAGTCGGTGTCCTCGATGCGCTTGCGCACGGCGGCATCTTCCAGCGCCTTCTTCACGCCGCCGTTGATCTTGTCCACCACGTCCTTGGGCAGGTTCTTGGGGCCCAGGATGCCGTAGTAGGCCATGCGGTTCACCGGCTCCAGGCCCACTTCCTTGAACGTGGGCACATTGGGCAGTGCCGCCACGCGCTGCGGCGCGGACACCACGATGGGCACGAGCTTGCCGCTCTTGATGAAGGGCAGCGCCGAGGGCAGGTTGTCGAAGATGATGGGCACCTGACCCGCCACGGTGTCGTTGAGGGCCGGACCCGCGCCGCGGTAGGGAATGTGCGTGACGAAGCTGTTGGTGAGGCTCTTGTACAACTCCATCAGCAGGTGGCCGATGCCGCCTGTGCCCGAGGACGCGTACGAGTACTTGCCGGGGTTCTTCTGGATCTCCGCCAGGAAGGACTTGTAGTCCTTGGCCGGGAAGCTGGGGTGCACCGCGATGATGTTGGGCGTGGCCGCGATGTTGATGATGGGCGTGAAGTCCGTGATCGGGTTGTACGGGATCTTGGAGTTGATGGCCGGATTGGCCGCCGTGGTGGACACGGTGGCCACGCCCAGGTTGTACCCATCGGGTGCTGCGCGCGCCGTTTCCTGCGCGCCAATCACGCCGCCGCCGCCGCCCCGGTTCTCCACCACCACCGACTGGCCGAGCGCGCGCGACAGTGGGTCGGCGATCACGCGGGCGATGATGTCGGTGGTGCCGCCGGGCGCGAAGGGCACCAGCAGCTTGACGGGCTTGTTGGGGTAGCCCTGGGCGAAGGCGGTGCCCGCGGTGGCCGCCAGCGCCAAAGCCAGCAGGTTGCGACGTTGCATGCGAAATCTCCTCATCAAATTGTGTTTGGTGGAAAAAACGGGGGTAGGCGGCGATCCTACGGTGCCATGCCGCGTTGATCACCGCGGGCGCCGCGCTGATTTGTTGGGAGTTTCCCCAATGATTCGCGCCGCCGGCCCGCAGCGCCACGGTATGCTGCGCGCCGTGAGTTACGTGCAGCTTCTTCTCCCGGATTTCTCGCTGATCCTGTTCGGCTACCTGCTGTGCCGCTACACGCCCCTCAACCGCTCCGTCTGGCAGCCGGTGGAAAGCCTGGTGTATTACCTGCTGTTCCCGGTGCTGCTGTTCCAGTCCATCGTCAAGAGCCCCATCAACGTGGGCGAGGCCACCGGCCTGGTGGTGGCCGGCGTGGGCACGGGCCTGTGCGGCGTGGTACTGGCCTACAGCCTGCCGCACCTGCCCTGGCTGGGCAGGCACATCGACCGGCGCGACCACGCGGCGGCGGCGCAGGTGGCCTTCCGCTTCAACTCCTTCATCGTGCTGGCCCTGGCCGAGCGCCTGGCGGGTGCGCAGGGCCTGCTCATGGTGGCGGTGCTGATTGGCGTGTGCGTACCGCTGCTGAACGTGGCCGCCGTGTGGCCCATGGCGCGCGGCGGCCAGCAGGGCTTCGTGCGCGAACTGCTGCGCAACCCGCTGATCATCGCCACGGCGACGGGGCTGGCGGCCAACCTGCTGGGCTTTCGCATCCCGCCGTGGCTGGAGCCCACGGTGGGTCGCATCAGCGCCGCGTCGCTGGCGCTGGGGCTCATGGCTGCAGGCGCGGGCATGCAGTTCGGGTTGCTCACACGCAGCAAGCTGCTGTCTGCGTCGGTGCTGACCATTCGCCACCTGGCACAGCCGCTGATCGCCTGGGGGTTCGCGCATCTGCTGGGGCTGGACGCCACGCAGACCTCGGTGCTGATGGCGTTCTGCGCCGTGTCCACCGCATCCACCTGCTATGTACTCGCCGCACGCATGGGCTACAACGGCGCGTATGTCGCAGGCCTGGTCACGCTGTCCACCGTGCTGGGGGTGGTGAGCCTGCCCTTCGCTCTGGGCTTGTTGCGTTGACGCTATTTAATTAATAGCTACTCGCGCTTTTTCTGCAAGCGTTGCAGGCCATTTTTATTCATTTTCCTGTGCCAGCGCCCAGGCCACATGCTCGCGCACCAGCGGGCTCGGGTCATCGGCGCGTGCGGCCAGCGCCGCGCGAACGACAGAGTCGCGGGTCGCGCGCAACGCGTTGCCCAGCGCCACGGCGATGTTGCGCAGCCAGCGCTCATGGCCGATGCGACGGATCGGGCCGCCCTCGGTCATGCGCAGGAAGGTCTCCTCGTCCCACGTAAACAGATGCACGAGCTGCTGCCCCACCAGCCCCGCGCGCACATCGAAATCGGGCAGGCTGCTGGTCTGCGCGAACTTGTTCCACGGGCAGATGAGCTGGCAGTCGTCGCAGCCATAGATGCGGTTGCCCATGAGCGGGCGCAACTCCAGCGGAATGGGCCCGGCGTGCTCGATGGTGAGGTAGGAGATACAGCGGCGCGCATCCAGGCGGTACGGCGCGATGATGGCCTGCGTGGGGCAGACGTCGATACACGCCTGGCAACTGCCGCAGTGGTGGGTGACGGGCTCGGTGGGTTCGAGGGGCATGTCCACATAGATCTCGCCCAGAAAGAACATCGAGCCGGCCTCGCGGCTCAGCACCAGCGTGTGCTTGCCGCGCCAGCCCTGGCCGCTGCGGCGCGCAAGCTCGGCCTCCAGCACCGGCGCCGAGTCGGTGAACACGCGGTGGCCAAAGGGCCCTACTGCCTCGGCGACACGGTCGCTGAGCTTTTGCAGCCGCGCGCGCAGCACCTTGTGGTAGTCGCGTCCCCGGGCGTAGACGGAAACCACCGCCTCGGTGGGTCGCGCCAGCCGGCCAAGTTCAATGGCCTGCCAGCCTTCGGCGGCTTCCAGCGCCGTCGCCCGCGGCAGGTAGTCCATGCGCGCGGTGATCACGCTCACGGTGCCGGGCACCAGCTCCGCCGGGCGGGCACGCTTCAGGCCATGCGCAGCCATGTAATGCATCTCGCCATGGAACCCTTGGGCCAGCCATTGCATCAATCCGGGCTCGGCGGAGGACAAGTCCACGCCGGCCACCTTGATTTGGGAAAATCCCAGCTCGCGGGCCCAGCCTTGTATTTGAGGAACGAGTTGACTGCTGCACACCATCAACACCCGATTGTAGAAACGCCGCACTGCCTGTCGCTGCAATGGAAGGACGAGGAGGACACGGCGCGCTTCGCCACGCGCCTGGCCGCGCAGCCCGGCCTGCGCAATGCCTTCATCGCCCTGCATGGCGACCTGGGTGCAGGCAAGACCACGCTGGTGCGCCACCTGCTGCGCGCCCTGGGCGTGCAGGGGCGCGTCAAGAGCCCCACCTACGCCGTGGTCGAGCCGCACCAAGCACCAGGACTGAACATCTGGCACTTCGACTTCTACCGTTTCAGCGACCCGCGCGAGTGGGAAGACGCAGGCTTTCGCGACATCTTCGCCAGCCCCGGCCTGAAGCTGGCCGAGTGGCCTGGCCATGCAGGAACCCTCATCCCGCCTGCGGATATTGCTATTCACATTGAAGCGGAGGATGATTCAGCCCGGCACGTGACGCTGCGAGCCCACACGCCCCATGGCAGCGCCATACTGCAAGGACTGGACACCCCATGAGCGATGCCCGCCGCCCTTCCCCCCTTCACAGCCGCCGCACTCTGCTGCGCGCGGGTAGCCTGGTACTGCTGCTGGGCACGCAGCAGATCGCGCGCGGCGCCACCATCGTCGCGGTGCGTGTCTGGCCCGCGCCCGACTATTCACGGGTGACCATCGAATCCGACCGTGCGCTCACGGCCCGCCAGACCTTCGTGGACACGCCGCCGCGCCTGGCGGTGGACATCGAGGGCATCGACCTCAACCCCTCGCTGCGCGAACTGGTCGCCAAGGTGCGCGCAGACGACCCCAACATCGCCGGCATCCGCGTGGGCCAGAACGCGCCCGGCGTGGTGCGCCTGGTGGTGGACCTGAAGCAGGCGGCGCGACCGCAGGTCTTCACGCTGCAGCCCGTGGCCGCGTACCAGCACCGGCTGGTGTTCGACCTGTATCCCGCGCAGCCGCCCGACCCGCTGGAGGCACTGATCGCCGAGCGGCTGCGCGATGCCACCGCGCCGCTGCCCGGCAGCGCGGGTACGGGGCGCGCCATGGCGGCTCCCCCATTGACGGACCCGCTGGGTGACCTGATTGCACGGCATTCCGCACCGCAGGCCATGCCCCCTGCCCTGCCCGTGCCGGGCACGGCGGTGGCAACCGCACCCGTGGCGCCGGCACCCGCCGCCCCGGCGCGCCCTGCCGCACCCGCCACCCCGCCCACGACGGCCCGCGCGGCGTATTCCACCGACCGCCTCATCATCATCGCGCTGGACCCCGGCCACGGCGGCGAAGACCCGGGCGCCATCGGCCCGCGCGGCACGCGCGAAAAGGACGTGGTGCTGAAAGTGGCGCACCTGCTGCGCGACCGCATCAATGCCACGCAGGTGGGCGGCAATCCCATGCGCGCCTTTCTCACGCGCGACGGTGACTTCTTCGTCCCGCTGGCGGCGCGCGTCGACAAGGCGCGGCGCGTGCAGGCAGACCTGTTCGTGTCCATCCACGCCGACGCCTTCACCACCCCGTCGGCACGCGGCGCCAGCGTATTCGCGCTGAGCCAGGGCGGCGCGTCCAGCTCGGCCGCGCGCTGGCTGGCCAACAAGGAGAACGAGGCCGACCTGATCGGCGGCGTGAACCTGGGCGCCCAGCAGGACCGCCATGTGCAGCGCGCGCTGCTGGACATGAGCACCACGGCGCAGATCAACGACAGCCTGAAGCTCGGCAGCGTGCTGCTGGGCGAGATCGGCGGCATGGCCAAGCTGCACAAGCCGCGCGTGGAGCAGGCGGGCTTTGCCGTGCTCAAGGCGCCCGACATTCCCAGCGTGCTGGTGGAGACGGCCTTCATCAGCAACCCCGAGGAAGAGTCCAAGCTGCGGTCCGCCGCGTATCAAGAGCAGTTGGCCGACGCGCTGATGCGCGGCATCGTCCGATACTTCGCGAAAAACCCGCCGCTGGCGCGCAGCCGCACCGTCTGAGCAGCGCGGCCGTGCCGGCGGCCAGGAGACCGCCATGGCACTGCCCCACGCCCAGTCCTGCGAAGTCGTCAGCCTCCGGCCCCTGGGGCCGCGCCTGCACGACACCCCCACCAGCGCCCTCATCAAGGCCGGCCAGCTGGAAGTGATCCGCGTGGTGCTGCCCGCCGGTAAAGAGCAGCACCAGCACGACGCACCGGGCGAAATCACGCTGCTGTGCCTGGAGGGCGAGGTGCTTTTCCAGGCCGGCGCGCAGTCGCATACCCTGCGCGAAGGCGACTTCCTGCACCTGGTGCCGCGCATTCCGCATGTGCTGCGGGCGCTGCAGGACGCCTCGCTGCTGGTGACGATCTGTCTCGCGCCGGGTTAGGGCCTGGGGCCGCCGCGTCCTACACGCGCCGGCAAGACGGGCCTACACCGGCGCCGGGCCTGCGGGGTGACAGTTGAGTCACGGCCCCACACCGGGGTCTGTTGACCATAAGGAGCCACCATGCAATACCGCCACCTTCTCTCCGCCGCCGCCTGCGCAGCCGCCCTGGGCCTGGTGGGCTGCTCGTCCAATCCCACCAACGCCCAGATCGGCACCGGTGTCGGCGCCGTGGCTGGCGGCGCACTCGGTAGCGCCGTGGGCGGCACGGCCGCCACCATTGGCGGCGCCGCTGCTGGCGCGCTGATCGGCCACGAACTGGGTGAGGACCGGGACCGCGATCGCCGCCGTTGACGGCCCGCCTGAGAGCCTCACCATGCAGAACGCCACCCCTCTCGCGAGGCGGTGGCTTTTTATATGGAACATGGCCCTAACGCGCTTCTAGTAAGCGTTACGAGCTATCTATTCAATAGCAACCGCAGTTCCCGGTGCCTTGCGCCCGGCGCGCCATGCGCCAAAGATGGCAATCAGGCCGGGGATGAAGATCATGGCCCAGATGATCTTGTCCAGATGCCGCTGCACCCAGGCCATGTTTCCAAAGAAGTACCCCGCCGTGCAGATGCCCACGACCCACAGTACCGCACCACCGACGTTGTAGGCCGTGAACTTGCCTCGCCCCATGGCCGCCACGCCGCCCACGAAGGGAGCGAACGTGCGGATGAAGGGCATGAAGCGCGCCAGCACGATGGTGATGCCGCCATAGCGCTCGTAGAACGCATGGGCCTGGTCGAAGGCCTTCTTGTTGAACCAGCGCGAACTTTCCCATTGGAATACCTTGGGTCCGAAATAGCGCCCGATGCTGTAGTTGCACTGGTCGCCCAGGATCGCCGCAGCCAACAGAACCGCGCAGGCCAGCGGGAAGTTCATCAACCCTGCACCGCTGAGCGCCCCCACCACGAACAGCAGCGAGTCACCCGGCAGAAAGGGCATGACCACCACGCCCGTCTCCACGAACACGATGATGAACAGCAGCGCGTACACCCAGGGGCCATAGCTGGCCACGAAGGCGGCGAGATGCTTGTCCACATGCAGGATGAAATCGATCAGGAACGCAAAGACTTCCAAAACACAAACCTCCCGTTGGCGAAGTGCGCCGTAATGTACCCGCGCCCCCAATGCCCCTGGTTGCACCACACCACCATTGGCAATTGCTCACACTTGTTGGCAATTGGCAAACAAACCGCGGGGCACACTTCACACGGCCGCGCCATAGTGCACCCACGGCGTGCGCACCGCGCCGCACCTCATTACAAGACCATCTCCCCGAAAGGAACCGCCATGACCGTCCTCCGCCACAGCCGCCTGATCGCCACTGCCGCACTGCTCACGGGCGCCCTTGCACTGGGCGGCTGCGCCCACCGGCCCAGCAACGCACAGATCGGCACGGGCGTCGGCGCCGTGGCCGGCGGCCTGGTGGGCAGCGCGGTGTTCGGCTCCACGCTGGGTACCGTGGGCGGCGCCGCCGCCGGCGCGCTGATCGGCAACGAGGTCGGCCGCAACAACGACCGCGGCTACCGCCACCGCCACTGACCCTTACAGCACCCGCGGTCGCATCGCCACCTAAAATCCCCGCGTGACCGCACAGCCTTCCGACACCGCCCTCGCCCCCGCGCCCCGGCGCCCCATCCGCGATCTGCCCGACGAGCTCATCAGCCAGATCGCGGCGGGCGAAGTGGTGGAGCGCCCCGCGTCTGCCGTGCGCGAGCTGGTGGACAACGCCCTGGATGCGGGCGCCACCCAGATCACCGTGCGCCTGCTGGCCGGCGGCGTGCGCCTGATCGCCGTGGAGGACGACGGCAGCGGCATCCCGCAGGATGAGCTGCCGGTGGCCCTGCGCCGCCACGCCACCAGCAAGATCACCAACCTGCACGACCTGGAATCGGTCGCCACCATGGGTTTTCGCGGCGAGGCGCTGGCCGCCATCGCGTCGGTGTCCGAGATGGCGCTGCTGTCGCGCACCGCGCAGCAGGCCAGCGCCTTTCTGCTGGATGCGCGCAGCGGCGAACTGCGCCCCGCGGCACGCAGCCGTGGCACGACCGTGGAGGTCAAGGAGCTGTTCTTCTCCACCCCCGCGCGGCGCAAGTTCCTCAAGACCGACGCGACCGAGCTCGCCCACTGCATCGAGGCCGTGCGCCGCCATGCGCTGGCGCGGCCCGACGTGGGCTTTGCCATCTGGCACGAAGGCAAGCTGGTGGAGCAATGGCGCGCCACCCTGACCCCCGCTGCCACAGCGGACGAGGGCAAACGCCAGCAGGCCCTGCAGCAGCGCCTGAGCGACGTGCTGGGCGAGGACTTCATCCGCGACTCCGTACCTGTGCACCTGCGCCTGGGCGCGGTCACGGTGACGGGCCGCGCCGGGCTGCCCGATGCCGCCCGTTCGCGTGCAGACCAGCAGTTCTGCTACGTGAACGGCCGCTTCGTGCGCGACAAGGTGCTCACGCATGCCGCGCGCAGCGCCTACGAGGACGTGCTGCACGGCCACAAGCAGCCGGTATACGCGCTGTACGTACAGATCGACCCGCAGCGTGTGGACGTGAACGTGCACCCGACCAAGATCGAGGTGCGCTTTCGCGACAGCCGCGAGGTGCACCAGGCCGTGCGCCACGCGGTGGAGAACGCTCTGGCGGCGCCGCGCGCGCAGGCGCTGGCGGCTACCGCCGCTTCAACTTATGTAGCGCCTGCCGCTCCATCCGTGGGCGATTCAGATAGAAACCCGGCTCATCCCCCCTATTGGCAAGCGCAAGCAGCTATCAAATTTGAAGAACGCGCAGGCCACAAGGTCTCTGACTTACAAGCACTCTGGGGCACATCCACGGCTGCGCCACCGCCCGGTATGCCGGCAACCACCGCCATGGCACCGGTCGCTCCAGGCGCGCCCACGGCGCCGTCCTTCTCGCCCGCCAGCGCGGCTCCACTGGCTGCCGTCGACATGGCGGCTGCGCCCGTCGAGGAGGCGCACACCTGGCCGCTGGGCCGCGCCGTGGCGCAGGTCCATGGCGTGTATATCCTGGCCGAAAGCGCGCAGGGTTTGGTGGTGGTGGACATGCATGCGGCGCACGAACGCATCGTGTACGAGCGGCTCAAGGCCCAGGTGGACCAAGGTGCACGCATCGCCAGCCAGCCACTGCTCATCCCCGCCACCTTCGCCGCCACCCCCGAAGAGGTGGCGACCGCCGAGGCGCATGCCGACACGTTGGCCCTGCTGGGACTGGAGGTCGTGCCGTTCTCGCCGCGCACCCTGGCCGTGCGCGCCGTGCCCACGACGCTGGCCCAGGGCAACCCCGTGGAGCTGGCGCGCAGCGTGCTGGCCGAGCTGGCCACCCATGACGCCAGCACCGTGGTGCAGCGCGCGCAGAGCGAGATCCTTGCCACCATGGCCTGCCATGGCGCCGTGCGGGCCAATCGCCGGTTGACGCTGGACGAGATGAACGCCCTGCTGCGCCAGATGGAAGTCACCGATCGCTCCGACCAGTGCAACCACGGCCGCCCCACCTGGCGCCAGCTCAGCATGAAAGAGCTGGACGCGCTGTTCCTGCGCGGGCGCTGAGCGCATCCACACACCCTCTCACGCCGCTACCACCCAGCGGCATTCCTTTCTCCCCTCCCTTCTCCCCCGACTGCCTTGCACTGCCAGCGCTGCCTTGGCGGTGCCCAGGGCGGCGCAGCCGTGCCCCTGTCAAACCGTTGCGCAATCCCGCGCGACAGGGCATTCGCCGTCGACTTTGCACCAAAAGCGCGCAAGAAAACGCACCAGCAATGCGCGACAACCCCGAAAACCTGTCCCATTGCGGGGCATCAAATCCAAAATGGTGCATAACCACATGTCTTTTTGACATAATTCGATGCTGCATTGCCGCATCGCTAATTTCCCTTGAGCAGAAAGTCCTTATGAAGCACCAATCCGTGGGCCATTTCCTTGAACAGGTTGCACAGCGCAACCCCGGCCAGCCCGAATACCTGCAAGCCGTGACCGAGGTCATGGAAAGCCTGTGGCCGTTCATCGAAAAGAACCCGCGCTATGCCGAGCAAGGCCTGCTGGAGCGCCTGGTGGAGCCCGAGCGGGTGGTGATGTTCCGCGTGTCCTGGTTCGACGATCACGGCAATGTGCATATCAACCGCGGCTATCGCATCCAGCACAGCATGGCGATCGGCCCTTACAAGGGCGGCCTGCGCTTTCACCCCTCGGTAAACCTGTCGGTGCTGAAGTTCCTGGCCTTCGAGCAGACCTTCAAGAACGCGCTGACCACGCTGCCCATGGGCGGCGGCAAGGGTGGCTCGGACTTCGACCCCAAGGGCAAGAGCCCGGCCGAAGTCATGCGCTTTTGCCAGGCCTTCGTGACGGAGCTGTTCCGCCACGTGGGTCCCGACACCGACGTGCCCGCGGGTGATATCGGGGTGGGCGGCCGTGAGGTCGGTTTCATGGCGGGCATGTACAAGAAGCTGGCCAACAACGCCGCCAGCGTGTTCACGGGCAAGGGCCTGGCCTTCGGCGGCTCGCTGATCCGCCCCGAGGCCACCGGCTACGGCACGGTGTACTTCGCCGACGAGATGCTCAAGACCCGCGGCCGCAGCTTCGACGGCCTGCGCGTGTCCGTGTCCGGCTCGGGCAACGTGGCCCAGTACGCCGTGGAAAAGGCCATGCAACTCGGCGCCAAGGTCATCACCGTGTCGGACTCCAGCGGCACCATCATTGACGAAGACGGCTTCACCCCCGAGAAGCTGGCCATCCTGATGGACGTGAAGAACCACCATTACGGCCGCGTGAGCGACTACGCCGCCCGCACCGGTGTGAAGTTCGAAGCCGGCGTGCGCCCATGGCATGTCAAGGTGGACGTGGCCTTGCCCTGCGCCACGCAAAACGAGCTGGACGAGAACGACGCCCGTACCCTCATCAAGAACGGCGTGCTGTGCGTGGCCGAAGGCGCCAACATGCCCTCGACCAACGAGGCAGCCAAGCTGTTCGAGCAGGCGGGCGTGCTGTACGCACCGGGCAAGGCCAGCAACGCCGGTGGCGTGGCCACCTCGGGCCTGGAAATGAGCCAGAACGCGATGCGTCTGTCGTGGACCCGCGACGAAGTGGATGCGCGCCTGCTCCAGATCATGCAGGGCATCCACGCCGCCTGCCTGCAATACGGCAAGCGCGCCGATGGCAGCGTGAGCTACATCAACGGTGCCAACGTGGCTGGATTCGTGAAGGTGGCCGACGCCATGCTGGCGCAAGGCGTGGTCTGATACCTCTGCGCAGGCCCCGCGCCTGCGGCACACCGCGCAAGCCGGCCCCTGGGCCGGCTTTTTTTT
Source organism: Diaphorobacter sp. C33 (assembly GCF_030503915.1). Lineage (NCBI taxonomy): Bacteria > Pseudomonadati > Pseudomonadota > Betaproteobacteria > Burkholderiales > Comamonadaceae > Diaphorobacter > Diaphorobacter sp. C33. The sequence goes on along the minus strand of NZ_CP129980.1, from coordinate 205,061 downwards.
AGCGGTTGGCCGTCAGCAACAAGCCGCCAGCTCCCATGAAGAAGCCACCGGTGGCACGGTTCAGCCGCACCACGCCGCGCTGCGTGCGAATGACGCGGCGGATCTGCCGCCCGCACGTGGCATACACCGCTGTGGCCACGAATTCCGCCATCAGGTAGATGCTGCCCAGTACCAGGAACTGCCGCGCCGCGGGCTGTGCCGGATCGATGAACTGCGGGAAGACGGCCGCAAAGAGGATGATGGCCTTGGGGTTGGTGATGCCCAGCAGGAACTCCTGTGCCATCAGGGCACGCATCGAGGCACGCGCGGGTGCGGGTGCCTCATCTCCCTCGACCAGCGCCGCGCCACCGAACTCCCGGCTGCGCCATGCGCGCCAGCCAATCCAGAACAGATAAACGGCGCCGGCCCATTTGACGGCCGTGAATGCGGCCTCCGAAGCCAGCAGCATGGCCCCCAATCCCACGGCCGAGACACTGAGGAAAATGGCGAATGCGGCCACCCGCCCCACGGTCGCGATTAGCGCGGCTGCGACACCGGCGCGGATGCCGTTGTTGAGCCCGCAGAAATTGTTGGGGCCGGGCGTGAGCGCAATGGCAACGGCGGCGGGGGCAAACAGCAGGGCTTCCACGACAACTCCTTGCGCCAGCAGGCGCGGAAAAAGGTGCGCCAGTTTATTCCGGCAGTACCACCCGGTGGCGCCAGGGCAGATCGCCCAACGCATCGTAATGCGCCACCACCAACACGCGCCCAGGGGTGCGGGGTGCACTTACCTCCCGCTGCAGCGCCTGCAGCAGGTAGGCAATGGACGCCTTGTCCAGGCCGGCCAGCGGCTCATCCAGCAATGTCAGTGGGGCGCCGCTGGCCAGTGCGCCGGCCATCAGCACCTTGCGCTGGCTGCCTGCGGAAAGCTGGTGCATGGCCTTGTGCAGATGCCCGGCAATGCCCCAGCCCGCGACGTGGGCGTGCCAGTCCTCCTCGGACCAGCGCGCATGGACCGTGCGCAGCTCGGCGGCCCAGTCCTGCGCCGTCATCGCCTGCGGCCACGGCGCGCGCGGGTCGCGCCAAAAGACCTGTGCCCGGTATTGCGCAGGCTGCTGCGTCGCGCTCGTGCCATGCAGCAGCATCCGCCCGGCCTGCGGCGCCCACTCTCCGGCCATCAGGCGCAACAGGCTGGTCTTGCCCGCCCCATCCCCACCCTGCACCAGCACCAGGCCTGCGGGAAAATCCGCACTCCAGTGCTGGAACAAGGGCCGTTGCGCAAAGCCGAAGCAGATTCCCTCGGCTCGCAACGCGGGCGGGGATGCAATAGGCTCGGGGCCCTTCAGCATGACGTCTCCTGAAGAAACAGCGCCCGCATCACAGGGCTGGGTTGTCGCATGACTTTGCATTTTCTGGATTTTGACTACAGCGAGGATGAGGAAGGCACGGGAACCTGGGATGCCATGGCCAGCGTGCCCACGGATCGCCTGCCCGAGCTGCTGGCGGAGATTACAGCGCTGCTGGACTGGGCGCACACCGAGTTCGGCGCTCTGCGCGGCCCGGTCGAGACGGGAGGACTGTGGGACTACGACCTGCAGTGCGAGCGCGACGGGTTGCCCTTGCTGGCGCTGGGGTTCGACATCCACGAACGGCAAATTCATCCACGACCACAATCCCAGCCCCAGGCGTGGGTGACCTTGACGCTGTCCCTCAGTGGCGGCCCAGCCTTTGCAGCGGCGTTCGTGGACCGCTTCGGCGCCACGTAACCCAGCGACTCTTCCGCCCTACACTGGCGCATGGCAAGGTCCACCAACGCTCAGAAAAAACCCCAGGACATGCGCCACCTGATGAGGGAACTGGCGCCGTTCCTGCGTCCCTACCGGATACACCTCGCTGGCGCGATGGCGTTTCTGCTACTCGCCGCCTTGGCGACGCTGGCCTTTCCCACGGCCCTGCGTCAATTGATCGATGGCGCGATTAGCGCTGCCACCCCGGGGGGAAAGGGCGTCGGCGCACCGGCCTTGCGCACGCACTTTGCAGTGCTGTTCGCGGTCGCCGTGGCACTTGGATTGGCGTCGGCCGCACGCTACTACCTCATGAGCTGGCTGGGCGAACGCGTCACGGCAGATCTGCGCAACGCCGTCTACGCACACGTGCTGCGGCAGAGCCCGGAGTTCTTTGAAACCACGCAAACGGGGGAAGTGCTGTCGCGCCTCACGGCCGACACGACACTGGTGCAGACCGTCGTGGGCTCATCGCTGTCCATGGGACTGCGCAATGCCCTGCTGGGCGCCGGGGCGCTGGGCATGCTGATCTGGAGCACGCCCTACGTGATGGCGCTCGCCTTCGGGGCCGTCGTCGCCATCGTGCTGCCGTCGATGTGGATCGGACGGCGTGTACGGCGTCTGTCACGCGCAAGCCAGGACCGCGTGGCAGATGCCAGCGCCATCGCCGCAGAGGTGTTGGGCGCCATTCCCGTGGTGCAAAGTTACACGGCTGAAGCACGCGAAGCCGCCCGCTTCGCGGCGGCTACGGAGAGTGCGCTGCGCGCAGCCCTGCGCCGCAGCGGCGCCCGTGCAGCACTGATGGCCTTCATCATCATTGCCAGCGCCGCGCTGTTGCTTTGGGGGTTGTATCTCGGGGCCCAGGCGGTCCTCGCAGGGACGCTCTCGGCCGGGCAACTGGGGCAGACCATTCTCTATGCGATGTTTCTCGCGGGTGCCGTAGCCGTGCTGGGCGAGGTTTATGGCGACCTGTTGCGCGCCGCGGGTGCGATGGAGCGGCTGATGGAACTGCTCGCAACACGCCCCACGCTTGCCGCACCATCCCGGCCCGCCATGCCGCGGGCCACAGACCTTTCGATCAAGTTCACGGGCGTAGGCTTCTCCTATCCCTCGCGCCCCGTGCCACCCGCGCTGCGCCACTTCGACCTGCGCCTGCTGCCAGGAGAAACCGTTGCGTTGGTGGGCAGCAGCGGCGCCGGCAAGTCCACCGTCTTTCAATTGCTGCAACGCTTCTACGACGTGAGCGAGGGCCGCATCACGTTGGGTGGCGTGGATTTGCGCGACATAGACCCGCAGGTGCTGCGAAGCCACATTGGCGTGGTTCCGCAAGACGCCGAGATTTTTTCCGCATCGGCCCTGGACAATATCCGCTATGGCGATCCGCAGGCGAGCCGGCACGCGGTGAAAGCAGCGGCACGCGCCGCATTTGCCCATGAATTCATCGACGCGCTGCCGCAGGGGTACGACACCTTTCTCGGCGAGCATGGCGTGCGCCTCTCAGGAGGCCAACGCCAGCGCATCGCCATAGCCCGCGCGCTGCTGAAGAACGCCCCCGTACTGCTCCTGGACGAGGCCACAAGCGCCCTAGACGCGCACAGCGAGCGTGCCGTGCAGCTTGCGCTGGACACCGCGCTTCGCCAGCATTCCCGCCAACGTATTACCCTGGTCATCGCCCACCGGCTGGCCACCGTCCAGCATGCGGACCGCATCGTGGTCATGGACAATGGATGCATCGTCGAGCAGGGGCGGCATGAGGACTTGCTGCATCAGGGCGGCGTCTATGCCCGCTTGGCAGCGCTGCAGTTCTCGCGTTGAAGGGTCATTTGGGGCGGCGCCGACGCGCTAGAGCCAGCCAGAGCCAGAACCCTAGTGCAGAGGCTCTTTCGCTGCCTGCGGCAACACCAGCGGCAGCACTGCAATACCCTCATCCAGCAGCTCGGCGGTTTCCTGGGGCGTCGCTTGGCCGCGTATGCCGCGCTCTTCCGTCTCGCCGTAGTGCATGCGGCGTGCCTCGGATGCGAAGCGGTCTCCCACGTCCTCGGTCTGCGCCATGACCCGGCGCGCCACGGCAAGCCATGTGGCCTGAAAGGCGGCGGATACCCCCTCTGGCGGAACGGGAGCGGGAGCCGTCGCAGCGGCCTCCCGCGATGTGGAGGCCCCGGTGCTCAGGTTCAACCGGGGAGCGCTGACCCCCTTGCGCACCTGCGAGTCTCCGCACATCGGACACTGCACCAGGCCACGTGCCTGCTGGCTGTGAAAGTCGCCCTCACTCGCAAACCAGCCTTCAAACGTGTGGTCGAGCGAACACAGCAGGTCGAGTACCTTCAAGGCCAACCCTCATCAGTCCTCGGCGGCGCTGCGGTCGCGGCGACGCATCAGGTAGCGGTAGACGAACCCCGGAAATGCCAGCGTCACGAACAACGCCCCGGTGACCGCGTAGAACTCCCAGCCCTGGGGCGCAATCTGCCCTGCCCGTTTCTCGAGCGCCAACGCCAGACCACCGACCAGGAAGTACAGCAACACCAATTCCAGCGCGCGGACGAAGAAGGGTTTGCCTTCCCGGGCGCGTGCGCCGACGACCAGCCACCGGTCATTGATGAAAGGGAGATTGGCCGCCACAAGGGCGGCCAAAATTACCAGCCAGATGGCCCCCGTCTGGGTCATGGCAGCCGCGGCGCCCGGTCAGGTGGCGAGGGCGCGCACGATGGCATCGGCGCACAGGGCCATGAGCCCACCCGGCAGCAGTCCCAGGACCAGGACCAGAGCGCCATTGATGGTCAGCACCACACGCACGTCCAACGGTGCGGACACGCTGGTAGCAGTCAATGGTGCGTCGAAGTACATCACCTTCACCACGCGGAGGTAGTAGAACGCGCCGATCAACGACATCATGACGGCGAATACCGCCAAGGCGATGTGCAGTACCTGGCCGGACGCGACCAGCGCTTGCAGCACGGCCAGCTTGGCATAGAAACCGACCAGCGGCGGAATGCCGGCCATCGAGAACAGACACACGGCCATCACGCCTGCGTACAGCGGGCTGCGCTGGTTCAGACCGGCCAGGTCGGAAATTTCTTCGCTTTCAAAACCTTCGCGCGCCAACAGCAGGATCACACCGAAGGCCGCCAACGTGGTGAGCACATAGGTCACCACGTAGAACATGGCGGAGCTGTAGGCGTTCTCCACAGCGGTGGCGTCCACGTTGCCATGCACCACACCCGACATCAGGCCCAGTAGCACGAATGCCATCTGCGAGATCGTCGAGTACGCCAGCATGCGCTTGAGATTGGTCTGCATGATCGCAGCCAGGTTACCCACCAGCAGCGACCCGATGGCCAGTACCGCGAGCATCTGCTGCCAGTCGATGGCCAGCGGCAACAGGCCGTCCACCAGGAGGCGGATGGTCATGGCGAACGCGGCCAGCTTGGGTGCGCTACCGATGAACAGCGTCACGGCCGTAGGCGCGCCCTGGTACACGTCAGGCACCCACATATGGAACGGAACCACGCCCATCTTGAAAGCCAGCCCGGCGACCACGAACACCAGACCGAACACCAGTACCTGGTGACGGATCTGCCCCGCGTTGATGGCCTTGAATACCTGGCCGATGTCCAGCGAACCGGTGGCGCCGTAGAGCATGGACAGGCCATACAGCAGGAAGCCGCTGGCCATGGCACCCAGTACGAAATATTTCATCGCGGCCTCGGTGGCCGTGGTGTTGTCGCGCCGCAGGGCCACCAGGGCATAGCTGGAGAGCGTGAGCAGTTCCAGACCCAGATAGATCAGCAGGAAGTTGTTGGCCGAGATCAGCACAAACATCCCCAGCAGAGCGAGCATGGTCAGCGTGAACAACTCACCACCACGCAGCATGTCGCGGTCCGCGGCATAGGGACGGCCATAAACGAGCAGGACCATCACGGCCACGGTCGCGAAGCACTTGAGCCAATTGCCCATGGCATCGCTGACAACCATGTTGCCCCAGGCATAGAAGGTGTTGCCACTGCTCGCGTACATGGCCTGGAGCGCCGCCACCACCGCCAGGGTGAGCATGGTGAGCACGTAGGTTCCCGTGCGGCGCGCGCTGCTGACGCCCAGATCCACCAGGGCAATCACGCAAGCCATGACCAGCAGCACGATCTCGGGATAAATCGCCAGCCAGCTGATGTTGTCAATCATCTCGTATCTCTCGGTTCAGTCTGGTCAGTTGAGCTTGGATTGCGCAACATGCTTGAGCAACTCTGCCACGGACACATCCATCACGTCCGTGAACGGCTTGGGATAGACGCCCATGTACAGCACGGCAATCGCCAGCAACCCCAGCACAAGGAATTCTCGCCCGCCAATATCCGTCAGGCCGCGCACGTTGTCGTTCGTGACGGGGCCCAGGTAGACGCGCTTGTACATCCACAGCGAATAGCTGGCGCCCAGGATCAACGCCAACGCCGCGCCAAGGCCGACCCAAAAATCGAATTTCACGGCGGCGATGATGACCATCCATTCACCGACGAAGCCCGCCGTAGCCGGCAGCCCGCAATTGGCCATGGTGAACAGCAGCGCAAAGGCCGCGAACTTGGGCATGGTGTTGACCACGCCGCCATAGGAAGCGATCTCGCGCGAATGCACGCGGTCGTACAGCACGCCAATGCACAGGAACATGGCGCCGGACACGAAGCCGTGCGCAATCATCTGGACCAGGCCACCCGAGACACCCATGTCATTGAAGACGAAGAAGCCCAGCGTGACAAAGCCCATGTGCGCAACCGACGAGTAGGCCACGAGTTTCTTCATGTCCTTTTGCACCATGGCCACCAGCCCCACGTAGATCACAGCCACCAGCGACAGGGTGATCATCAGCCACGCCCATTCGCGCGAAGCGTCTGGTGCGATCGGCAGCGAGAAGCGCAGGAAACCATACGCGCCCAGCTTCAGCATGATGGCGGCCAGCACTGCGGAGCCGCCCGTGGGCGCTTCCACGTGCACATCGGGCAGCCAGGTATGCACCGGCCACATAGGCACCTTCACGGCAAACGCCGCGAAGAAGGCAAAGAACAGCAGGGTTTGCGCAGTAGCCGACAGGGGCAGCTTGTGCCACGTAGCGATGTCAAAGCTGCCGCCCGACTGGTTGTACAGGTAGATGAACGCAATCAGCGTGAGCAGCGAGCCCAGCAGCGTGTACAGGAAAAACTTGAAAGCCGCATAAATCTTGTTCGGCCCGCCCCAGATACCGATGATCAGGTACATGGGGATCAGCGTGGCCTCGAAGAACACGTAGAACAGCATGCCGTCCATGGCGCTGAAGACGCCGACCATCAGACCCGAAAGGATCAGGAACGCCCCCATGTACTGATTCACCCGCTCGGTGATCGATTCCCAGGAGGCAATCACAACGATGACGGTGATGAACGCCGTCAGCGGCACGAACCAGAAAGCGATGCCGTCCACACCCAGGTGGTAGTAGACGTTGAAGCGCTCGATCCACATGGACTTTTCGACAAACTGTGCAGCCGCGCTGCCGTTGTCGAAGCCGCCCATGAGCGGGAGCGTGACGGCCAAACCCAGCAGCGCGCCGATGAGCGCCAGCCAGCGGACCATGCGTGCATGCTCGTCGCGCCCCAAGGCCAGCAGAAGGGTGCCGAAAGCAATGGGCACCCAGATGGCAAGACTCAACAAACCCATTTTCTTTTTTCTCCTACTTGTTGAGCCAGACGAAATAAGTCATGAGCGCGAACACACCCAGGATCATCACCAGCGCATAGTGGTAGACATAGCCCGACTGGAGCCAGCGCACCAGGCCTGCGATACGTCCCACGAGCTTCCACGAGCCGTTCACGAGTGCTCCGTCGATCACGCCTTGGTCGCCGCCCTTCCACAGGGCAATGCCCAGGCCACGGGCACCACGTGCGATGATGTTCTCGTTGATCCAGTCGAGGTAATACTTGTTTTCGAACAAGGTATAGATCGGCTGGAACATACGCTTGATGGCCGCGGGCAGCGCCGGGTTGACCATGTACATGTAGTACGCCATCGCGACGCCAGCCAGTGCCAGCCAGAATGGTGCCGTCTGCAGGCCGTGCAGAGCCATGGCCAACGGACCGTGGAAGATCTCCGCCAGTTCCGCCATCGCGGGGTGCTTGGCGGCGTCCACGAAGATCACGTCCTTGAAGAAATCGCCAAACAGCATCGGCTGGATGGTCATGAAGCCGATCAGCACGGAGGGAATGGCCAACAGAATCAGCGGGACGGTCACCACCCACGGGGACTCATGCGGCTCATGATGGTCATCGTGGCCATGGTGGCCGCCGTGGTGCGCATCGGGATTCTGGTCGTAGCGCTCCTTGCCGTGGAACACAAGGAAATACATACGGAAGGAGTAGAACGCCGTCACGAACACGCCGGCCAGTACGGCGAAATGGGCGAAGCCCGCAGCCGGCAGCGTGCTGGCATGCACCGCCTCGATGATGCTGTCCTTGGAATAGAAGCCTGAGAACAGCGGCGTGCCGATCAGGGCCAGAGATCCCAACAGCGAGGTAATCCAAGTGATGGGCATGTACTTGCGTACGCCTCCCATCCAGCGGATGTCCTGGTTGTGGTGCATGCCCATGATCACCGAGCCGGCGCCCAGGAACAGCAAGGCCTTGAAGAACGCATGCGTCATCAGGTGGAAGACGGCCACCGAATAGGCCGATGCGCCCAGGGCCACGGTCATGTAACCCAGCTGCGACAGCGTGGAATACGCCACCACCCGCTTGATGTCGTTCTGGATGATGCCCAAGAAACCCATGAACAGTGCGGTGATCGCGCCGATCACCAGAATGAAGTTCAGCGCGGTATCCGACAACTCAAACAGCGGCGACATGCGCGACACCATGAAAATGCCGGCCGTCACCATGGTGGCCGCGTGAATCAGCGCCGAAATCGGTGTCGGGCCTTCCATCGAGTCGGGCAGCCACACGTGCAGCGGGAACTGAGCAGACTTGCCCATCGCGCCGATGAACAGGCAGATGCAGATCACGGTGATCAGCATCCAGTCGGTGCCGGGGAAGCCAATCGCGCCCAGTTCGCCCGACTTGGCGAAGATCTCGCTGTAGTTGAAGGTGCCCGCGTAGGCAGCGATCAAGCCAATGCCAAGGATGAAGCCGAAGTCGCCGACGCGGTTGACCAGGAAGGCCTTCATGTTGGCGAAGATCGCCGACTGTTTGTTGAACCAGAAGCCGATCAGCAGGTAGGACACCAAGCCCACCGCCTCCCAGCCAAAGAACAGTTGCAGCAGGTTGTTGCTCATGACAAGCATGAGCATGGAGAACGTGAACAGCGAGATGTAGGCAAAGAAACGGTTATAGCCTTCGTCCTCCTCCATGTAGCCGATGGTGTAGATGTGCACCATCAAGGAGACGAAGGTCACCACGCACATCATCATGGCGGTGAGGCTGTCGATGAGGAAGCCCACCTCCATCTTCAGACCGCCCACCACCATCCACGTATAGATGGTCTCGTTGAAACGGGCGCCATCCACAGCCACGCTCTTGAGCGTCATCGCCGAGAGCACGAAGGCGACCAACACCCCCAGGATGGTGAGCGAATGGGAAGCACGGCGACCGAACCAGTTGCCGCCGAAGGCCGTGCCAAAGATGCCCGCAAGCACGGAGCCGACGAGCGGCGCCAGGGGCACCGCCAGCAGCGTCGAAGCAGAAAGGGTTTGACTCATTCTTGAGAACCTTGCAAGTACCGGGGCGACCCATCAACCCTTGAGGGTGTTGAGATCTTCCGCATCAATGCTGGTCTTGTTACGGAACAGCAGCACCAGGATGGCCAGGCCAATGGCGGACTCAGCAGCCGCCACCGTGAGGATGAAGAACACGAATACCTGACCGTGCATATCGCCCAGGTAATGAGAAAACGCCACGAAGTTGATGTTGACCGCGAGCAGCATCAGTTCGATCGCCATGAGCAGGACGATGAGGTTCTTACGGTTCAGGAAGATGCCAATCACCGCCAGGGCGAACAGCATGGCGCCTAGCGAGAGAAAGTGACCCAGAGTCAATGTCATTGCTTCTTCTCCTCTGCAGACTCGGGAACTGCTGGCGCAGCGGCCTGCTGCGTGACGGGCAACTGGACCATGACAAGGCGATCACGGGCACGCACGCGCACCTGCTCCGAAGGGTCAATGGCCTTGGAGTCCTTGCGCTGGCGCAAGGTCAGGGCGATGGCTGCAATCATGGCCACCAGCAGGATCACCGCAGCCACTTCAACGGGGTACAGGTACTCTGTGTAGAGCAGTTTGCCCAAGGCTTTGGTGTTCGAGTAAGGCACCACCTGCCCCGCAGCATTCACCAGCACTTCAACGGCCTTGGGCTCTTCGATGCCGCGAAAACCAGTCATGAGCACCGCGGCCATCTCGAATGCCACCAGGGCACCGATGAATGCCGCCAAAGGAAAGTGCTTCCAGAAACCGCGTCGCACGGTATCGATGCGGATGTCCAGCATCATCACGACAAAGAGGAACAGCACCATCACGGCGCCCAGGTAGACGAGCACCAGCGTGATGGCGAGGAATTCCGCCTTCAGCAGAAACCACACGCCGGCGGCCTGCGAGAAGGCAAGAATCAGATGCAGCACGGCATGCACGGGGTTGCGCGCCGTGATGACCCGGAAGGCCGCGTATAGCAGCACTACCGAGAACAAGTAGAAGAAACCGGTTTTGGCGTCCATGAATCGGGTCTTTTCAAAAAGTCAGGTGCGGTGAGGCAACCCGATCAACGGTACTTGGCGTCCGCCGCCTTGGCGGCTGCGATCTCGGGCTCGTAGCGGTCGCCCACGGCCAGCAGCATGTCCTTGGTGAAGTACAGATCACCGCGCTTCTCGCCGTGGTATTCGAAGATCTGCGTCTCCACGATGGAATCCACCGGGCAGCTCTCTTCGCAAAAGCCACAAAAAATGCACTTGGTCAGGTCGATGTCATAACGGGTGGTACGGCGCGAACCGTCCTCACGCACGTCCGACTCGATGGTGATGGCCAGCGCCGGGCACACCGCTTCGCACAGCTTGCAGGCAATGCAGCGCTCTTCGCCGTTGTCGTAACGGCGCAGCGCGTGCAGGCCGCGAAAGCGCGGCGACAACGGCGTCTTCTCCTCGGGGAACTGCACAGTGACCTTGCGTCGGAAGGTATAGCGACCGGTCAGGGCCATGCCCTTCGCCAGTTCCCAGAGCATGAAGCTCTTGAAGAAATCCTTGATTGAAAAGGATGCAGGAGCAGCAACAGCAGCCATGGATGTCCCCGCTTATTTCCAGATGTTCCAGGGCGACAGCAACCAGGCGCCCACGATCAACAGCCATACCAGCGTGACCGGAATAAAGATCTTCCAACCCAGACGCATGATCTGGTCATAGCGGAAGCGCGGGAACGTGGCACGAATCCAAATGAACATGGATACCACCAGGAACGTCTTGATGCCCAGCCAGATCCAGCCCGGAACGAAGCCCAGGGCTTCGATCGGCGGCAGCCAGCCGCCCAGGAACATCACCACCGCCAGGATGGAAACCAGCCACATGCTGGCGTATTCGGCCAGGAAGAAGATGGCGAAACCCATGCCTGAATACTCGACCATGTGACCGGCGACGATTTCCGCCTCACCTTCCACCACGTCAAACGGGTGGCGGTTCACTTCGGCCACGCCCGAGATCAGGTAGACCAAGAAGATGGGCAGCAGGGGCAGCCAATTCCACGACAGGAAGTTCAGGCCCATGGCCGCCATCGTGCCCTGCCCTTGGCCCAGCACGATCTCGGTCAGGTTCATGCTGCCCGATACCATGATGACGACCAGGAAGCAGAAACCCATGGCAATTTCGTAGCTCACCATCTGCGCAGACGCACGCAGCGCGCCCAGAAAGGCGTACTTGGAGTTGGACGCCCACCCCGCAATGATCACGCCGTAGACCTCGATGGAGGTGATGGCCATGATCAGCAACAGACCCGCATTGACGTTGGCAAGCGCTACATCGGGCCCGAAGGGAATCGCCACCCAGGCCGCCAGGGCAGGCATGATGGCCATGACCGGGCCGAGGTAGAACAAGCCCTTGGCCGCGGCCGTGGGCTGGATCAACTCCTTCGAGAGCAATTTCAGACCGTCAGCCAGAGGTTGCAGCAAACCGAAGGGGCCCACGCGGTTGGGGCCCATGCGCACCTGCATGAAGCCCAGCAGCTTGCGCTCCCACAGCGTCAGGTAGGCCACGGCACCCATCAGGGGGCCCACGATGCAGACGATCTTGATCAGGATCCAGAGTACGGGCCAAGCCACCCCGGTCCACCATCCGGCGGCAACCAGATTGAGGCCGCCGTTGTAGATTGCATCGATCATGCGGCGACTCCTTCACGTGCCGCGCGCGCGTCGGCAGTCAGTTGCAGCGACGGTGCGCGGCGCACCAGGCTGTCGAGCTGATAGATGGCTGCCACGACGGGTTCAGCACACTCGCCGCCCAGCTTCGGCTCGGCCGATGTGGCGTTGCTCAGGCGCTCCGCCGGCAGCAGCGTGCACTCACCTGCGGGCTTGCCGGTCGCACGGACCAGCACGTCCTGGGACGTCTCGTAGTCCATGCCTTCCAGCCCGAGCAGATTGCCCAGCACGCGCAATACCTTCCACGCAGGACGCGCCTCGCCGGCCGGCTTGACCACGGCATGGAAGCTCTGCAGGCGCCCTTCGGCGTTGACGAAACTACCCGAGGTCTCGGAGAACGGAGCGATCGGCAGCAGCACGTCGCTGAACTCGAGGTTGGTCTTGAACGGGCTCAGCGTGACGACCATGTCGGTCTGCGCCAAAGCTTGAGCCGCTGCAGCACCCAAGGCGGAGTCGTGCTCAGGCTCCACATTCAGCAGCAGGGCTGCCTTCAGGCGGCCATCCAGCATTTGTGCAGCGTTCAGCCCGCCCTCTTGAGGTTGCGCACCCACGAACTGCGCACCGACCGTATTGGCGGCCTCCGTCAGGTAACCCACCGTCGCTCCGGTCTGGGCACCGATCCACTGCGCCAGCGCCAGCAGGCTGGACGCTTGGGCATGATGGGCAGCACCATTGCCCAGCAGAATGGCTTTGCGCTCCCCCGTCAGCAATGCAGCAGCAATGGCCCGGGCTTCTTCGCTGGTGGCAGCCCCTTGCACGGGGGCAGCCACGCCCTTCTCTGCAGCGATGGCGGCTGCGACTTCCGCCAGCGCCGTGCTCCAGCCGGCCGCTGGGGCCAGCTTGGTGCGGACATTCGGAATAGCCCAATCACTCGCTACTGAATTAATAGCGTTTACCGCACACCCATGGCGCGCTGCCTGCCGAATTCGCTGTGCAAACAAGGGATGGTCCTTGCGCAGATTCGATCCAACGACCAACACGGACTGCAGCGTGCTCAGGGATGCGATGGACGTCCCCAGCCAGCGCACACCTTCGGCCTTGCCGAACTCCGCATGGCGCAGACGGTGGTCGATGTTGTCGCTACCCAACCCGCGCACCAGCGCGCCGGCCAGGAACAACTCTTCTACTGTGCTGTGCGGGCTTACCAGCGCTCCGATGCTCTGGGCGCCGTGCTCGGTTTTGACGCACCGCAGACCGTTGGCCACATATTCCAGAGCCGTCTGCCAATCGACTTCCTTCCACTCCCCGCCCTGTTTGAGCATGGGACGTGTCAGGCGGTCGGGGGAATTCAATGCCTCATAGGAAAAACGGTCGCGGTCAGCAATCCAGCACTCGTTGACATCCTCGTTCTCGAACGGGACGACGCGCATGACCTTGTGGTTCTTGACCTGCACAATGATATTGGCGCCCGTGGAGTCGTGCGGACTCACGGATTTGCGGCGAGAAAGTTCCCACGTGCGGGCGCTGTAGCGGAAGGGCTTGCTGGTCAGCGCCCCCACCGGGCACAGGTCGATCATGTTGCCCGACAGTTCCGAGTCGACGGTATCGCCGATCACGGTCGTGATCTCCGAATGCTCGCCACGGTTCACCATGCCGAGTTCCATCACGCCGGCGATTTCCTGGCCGAAACGAACACAACGCGTGCAATGGATGCAGCGGGTCATCTCTTCCATGGAGATCAGTGGGCCCACGTCCTTGTGCGCCACCACGCGCTTTTCCTCGCCGTAGCGCGAGGAATCGCCGCCATAACCTACGGCCAGATCCTGCAACTGGCATTCGCCGCCCTGGTCGCAGATGGGGCAGTCCAGCGGGTGATTGATGAGCAGGAACTCCATCACCGATTGCTGGGCCTTGATCGCCTTGTCGCTCTTGGTGCGCACGATCATGCCCTGCGTCACGGGTGTGGCGCATGCTGGCAGGGGTTTGGGGGCCTTCTCCACCTCCACCAGGCACATGCGGCAATTGGCGGCAATGGAAAGCTTCTTGTGGTAGCAGAAATGGGGAATGTAGGTACCCACCTTCTCGGCCGCATGCATCACCATGCAGCCTTCGGTGACTTCTACCTTCTTCCCGTCCAGTTCGATTTCAACCATATGCTGTACTCGCGTTCAGGCGCTGGCGGGGGTGGAACCCGATGGGTGGGCGTTTCGGATCAGCGCTTCAAACTCCGGACGGAAATGCTTGAGCATGGCGCGCACCGGCATGGCTGCCGCATCGCCCAGCGCGCAGATGGTCCGGCCCTGAATGTTGTCCGCGACGGAATTGAGCAGGTCCAGATCGCTCTCCCGCCCGGCTTCGTGCTGGATACGATTGATCACGCGCCACATCCAGCCCGTGCCTTCACGGCAGGGTGTGCACTGACCGCAGGATTCATGCGCGTAGAAATACGACAGGCGCAGCAGGCTCTCCACCATGTTGCGGGAATCGTCCATCACGATCACGGCGCCCGAGCCCAGCATGGAGCCGGCCTTGGCGATGGAGTCGTAGTCCATCGTGCATTCCATGATGATGGACGCCGGCAACACGGGAGCGGAAGAACCGCCCGGAATCACCGCCTTGAGCTGGCGACCCTTGCGCACGCCACCCGCCAGTTCCAGCAGCTTGGCAAATGGCGTGCCCAAGGGCACTTCATAGTTGCCTGGACGCTCTACGTCGCCGGACACCGAGAAGATCTTGGTGCCGCCGTTGTTGGGCTTGCCGCACTCAAGGTAAGCCTGACCGCCATTGCGGATGATCCACGGCACCGCGGCGAACGTCTCGGTGTTGTTGATCGTGGTGGGTTTGCCGTACAGGCCAAAGCTGGCCGGGAATGGCGGCTTGAAGCGCGGCTGGCCCTTCTTGCCTTCCAGCGATTCCAGCAACGCGGTTTCCTCACCGCAGATATACGCCCCAAAGCCATGGTGCGCATGCAGTTGGAAGCTGAAGCTGCTGCCCAGGATGTTGTCACCCAGATAGCCTGCAGCGCGCGCCTCTTCCAACGCCGCTTCAAAGCGCTCGTAGACCTGGAAGATCTCGCCGTGGATGTAGTTGTAGCCCACAGAGATGCCCATCGCGTAGGCCGCGATGATCATGCCCTCGATCACGATGTGCGGGTTGTACATCAGGATGTCGCGATCCTTGCACGTGCCCGGCTCCCCCTCGTCGGAATTGCAGACCAAGTATTTCTGGCCAGGGAACTGACGCGGCATGAAGCTCCACTTCAGGCCAGTCGGGAAGCCCGCACCACCACGCCCGCGCAGACCGGATTCCTTCATGGTGGCGATCACCTGGTCCTGGGTCAGGCCTTCACCACCATCCTTGCCCAGCAGCTTGCCCAGGGCCTGGTAGCCTCCCCGGGCCTCGTAATCCTTGAGGCTCCAGTTGCTGCCGTTCAAGCCCGCATAGATCTGCGGATTGATATGGCGGTCATGGAAGCAGGTCTGTACGCCCGTCGCCTGAAATTGCGACAGCACTTGTGCAGCCGTGGTCATTGTTTGCCCTCCGCAGCGCGCAGGCCATCCACCATCTGGTCGAGCTTGTCGTCGTCCATGAAACTGCACATGTTGCGGTCATTGACCAGCATCACGGGCGCGTCGGCGCAGGCCCCCAGGCATTCGCATTGCTGCAAGGTGAAAAGGCCATCGGCGGTGGTTTCGCCCATGGAAATGCCCAGCTTCTTCTCAAGGTGGTGCAGCGCATCCTGCCCACGGCGCAGCTGACACGGCAAATTGGTGCAGACGGCCAGCTTGTACTTGCCCACCGGCTGCTGGTTGTACATGTTGTAGAACGTGGTGACCTCATGCACGGCGATCTGGGGCATGCCCAGGTACTCGGCGATCACGGCCTCGCTCTCGGCGCTGACCCAGCCCTGTTCCTGCTGGACGATGGACAGGCACGCCATCACCGCCGACTGTTTCTGGTCTGCGGGGTATTTCGCCACTTCGCGGGCAAAACGTTGCTTGGTCGCTTCGGTAATCATCGGTCAATCTCTCCGAACACGATATCCATGGTGCCGATGATGGCCACGGCGTCGGCCAGCATGTGGCCCCGCGCCATTTCGTCGAGTGTGGCCAGATGCGCGAACCCGGGTGCGCGGATCTTCAGGCGGTAGGGCTTGTTCGCACCGTCGCTCACCATGTAGATACCGAACTCCCCCTTGGGGTGCTCAACGGCCGCGTAAGCCTCGCCCGCCGGCACGCGGAAGCCTTCCGTGAAGAGCTTGAAATGGTGGATCAGCTCTTCCATGTTGGACTTCATGGCCTCGCGCGAGGGCGGCGCGATCTTGTGGTTGTCCGTGATGACGGGGCCGGGGTTGGCCCTGAGCCAATCGACGCACTGCTTGATGATGCGATTGGACTCGCGCATCTCTTGCACGCGAACGAGATAGCGGTCATAGCTATCGCCCGTGACCCCGACCGGCACATCGAAGTCCACGCGGTCATAGGCGTCGTAGGGTTGCTTCTTGCGCAGGTCCCACGCAATGCCCGAGCCGCGCAGCATCGGACCGGTCATGCCCAGGTTCAAGGCGCGCTCAGCCGGCACTACGCCGATGCCCACCGTACGCTGCTTCCAGATCCGGTTGTCCGTCAGCAGGGTCTCATACTCGTCTACGCACTTGGGGAAGCGCTGCGTGAAATCGTCGATGAAATCCAGCAGCGAACCCTGGCGGTTACGGTTGAGCTCCTCGATAGCCTTGGCGTTCTTGATCTTGCTGACCTTGTACTGGGCCATGCTGTCCGGCAGGTCCCGGTACACGCCTCCCGGACGAAAGTAGGCAGCGTGCATGCGAGCGCCAGAAACGGCCTCGTACATGTCGAACAAGTCCTCCCGCTCACGGAAGGTATAGATGAGGATCGTGGAGCTGCCGCAGTCGTTACCGTGCGAACCCAGCCACATCAGGTGGTTCAGCAGGCGCGTGATTTCGCCGAACATCGTTCGGATGTACTTCGCGCGCAGTGGCACCTCGATGCCCAGCATCTTCTCGATGGCCAAGCAGTAGGCCTGCTCGTTGCACATCATGGACACGTAATCGAGACGGTCCATGTAGGGCAAGGACTGGATGTAGGTCTTGTGCTCTGCCAGCTTTTCGGTGGCACGGTGCAACAGCCCGATGTGCGGGTCGGCCCGTTGTACGACCTCGCCATCCAGTTCCAGCACCAAGCGCAGCACGCCGTGTGCTGCCGGGTGCTGCGGTCCGAAGTTCAGGGAGTAGTTCTTGATTTCAGCCATGGTCGATCACCAAGCGGCACGCCGCCTCAGTGCAGGCCTCCGTACTTGTCTTCGCGGATGATGCGCGGCGTCACTTCGCGCGGCTCGATGGTCACGGGCTCATAGATCACGCGACGCTGGTCGGCGTCATAGCGCATCTCGACATGGCCGGACAAGGGGAAATCCTTGCGGAACGGGTGGCCGATGAATCCGTAATCGGTCAGGATGCGGCGCAGATCGTTGTGCCCATCAAACACGATGCCGAACAGATCGAATGCCTCGCGCTCAAACCAGTTGGCCGAGTTCCAGATGTCGGTAACCGAGGCGACGATGGGGAAGTCGTCGTCGGAGCAGAACACCTTCACGCGCAACCGCTGGTTGAGGGAAACGGACAGCAAATGGGAAACCACGGCGTAGCGCGGTCCTTCCGAGCCCGTGGCGCCATAGGCAGAATAGTCGACGCCGCACAGATCAATCAATTGCTCGAACTTGCAATCGGGCGCATCGCGCAGGATTTGCATGGCTTCGAGATAGCGCGCAGCGGACACCACCACGGTCACCTCATCCAGCGCCACCGAGATCTGGCGCACGCGGTCACCCAGAGCGGAGGCAACCACGTCCCGCAGGCTCTCGGGGTGAATGGCAATAGCAGTCATCTTCGTCCCTTCAGGCGCGCGCAATGGTGTGGGTGCGGCGGATCTTCTGCTGCAGCTGAATGATCCCGTAGATCAGCGCCTCGGCCGTCGGAGGACAGCCGGGAACATACACATCCACAGGGACGATGCGATCACAGCCACGCACCACCGAATAGCTGTAGTGGTAGTAACCCCCGCCGTTGGCACAAGAGCCCATGGAGATGACCCAGCGCGGCTCGGCCATTTGGTCGTACACCTTGCGCAGAGCGGGCGCCATCTTGTTGCACAGCGTGCCGGCCACGATCATCAGGTCCGACTGTCGCGGGCTCGCCCGGAACACTTCCGCGCCAAAACGCCCCAGGTCATAACGTGCGGCGGCAGCATGCATCATCTCGACAGCGCAGCAGGCCAGTCCGAAGGTCATGGGCCAAAGGGATCCGGTCTTGGCCCAGTTCACCACGGAGTCATAACTCGTGGTGATGAAGCCTTCCTTCATCACACCTTCAATCATTGCGTCATTCCTTTGAGCGGCGGCTCATTCCCAGTTGAGGGCGCCTTTTTTCCATTCGTAGGCAAAGCCCACCACGAGGATGGCCAGGAAAACCAGCACAGCGACAAAGCCCGTCACCCCCACCTCTTGCAGAGTCACCGCCCAAGGGAAGAGGAAGGCAATTTCCAGGTCGAACAGAATGAAGAGGATGGCCACCAGGTAGTAGCGCACGTCGAACTTCATACGCGCGTCTTCAAATGCCTCGAAGCCGCACTCATAAGGGGAGTTTTTCGCCGGATCCGGGCGATTGGGGCCAAGCACATAGCCCAGAAGAAGCGGCACCACACCGACACCGATGCCGACCAGAATGAACAATAGGACAGGGAGGTATTGATCGAGGTTCATCTGGCAGATGTGCTCACCGCTGAAAAACCGCCTCGCATGCCCCGCAACGCGGACCAGGGAGGCGGCTTCTTGTGATTGGTGCCGTCGGCGAGACTCGAACTCGCACAGCTTTCGCCACTACCCCCTCAAGATAGCGTGTCTACCAATTTCACCACGACGGCTGCTGTATGCATCTGGATGGCATGAGGACCGGAAATAACGGTTTTGGCTTTCCAGACAATCCGGGATTCTACCCCGGAAAAACCCTGTCACAAACGGATGAGGCGTTTTTTTGCGACGCCTCAAACGTTCACTTGGTCGGGATCTGAGCGGCGCCGGAGGCAGGCTCCACCGCCGGCGCTGGGGCCGCCGCAGAGGCATCGACCGCAGGCGCCGTCGAGGCGGGGACAGCGGCTGCGGGCGTCTCCAGAACACTACCAGTGCTCACCGGACGCTGGTTGCCAAAGTATGCCAATGCCAGGGTTGCCACGAAGAACACCGTCGCCAGGACCGCCGTGGTGCGCGAAAGGAAGTTGGCGCTGCCGCTGGCCCCAAACAAGCTGCCGGAACTGCCACTACCGAAGGCTGCCCCCATGTCCGCACCCTTACCGTGCTGGATCAGGATCAACCCAATCATCCCGAGGGCGGTCAGCATCTGCACCGCCAGAATCACGTTCACAACCAGTCCCATAATCCCATCACTCCTAATTTAATAGCTACCAGCGCTTGTCAGCTATGCGCTGCAGCGATAATTTTCAAGAAATCCGCGGCCTTGAGCGACGCACCGCCCACCAGGCCCCCATCGATATCCGGCTGCGCCAGCAGTTCGGCTGCGTTGGCAGCATTCATGCTGCCGCCATACAGGATGAGCACGCGATCCGCGCTCTCGGTCGCGGCGGCGAGCTGAGCGCGCAGTACCGCATGCACCTGCTGCGCCTGCTCTGGCGTTGCCGTGCGACCGGTGCCGATGGCCCAGACAGGCTCGTAGGCCACCACGATCTCGCTCACGCAGTGCCCCACGGCATGGATCACAGCCGCCAGTTGGCGCTTGACGACGGTCTCGGTCTGGCCCGCCTCGCGCTCGGCCAGAGTTTCTCCCACGCATACGATCGGCGTGACGCCGCCCGAGAGCGCCCGCTGGGCCTTGGCCGCGACCACGGCATCGGTTTCGCCATGGTATTGGCGACGCTCGGAGTGCCCCACAAGCGCGTAGCGTGCACCAAAGTCGCGCAACATACTCACAGAGACCTCGCCGGTGAACGCGCCCCTTTCATGCTGCGACACATCCTGGGCGGCCAGAGCGATTTCGCTGCCCGCGACCAAGGCCTGCACCTGCGCCAGGTAGGGCGCCGGCACGGCCACCGCCACGCCACAGCCGGGCACACCCAAGCCGTCGCGTAGCGCCTGCAACAGCGCCGCATTGGCCTGCAGGCTGCCGTTCATCTTCCAGTTGCCGGCAATGAGTTTCTTTTTCTGTGTCATGTCGTCCATGTCAAAACAATCTTGCCCACGTGCTGGTTGGATTCCATCAGCGCATGCGCCTGCGCGGCATGCGCGGCCGGGAAAGTGCTGTGGATGACCGGCTTCACCGCGCCCGACGCCAGCAGCGGCCAGACATGCTCACGCAATGCCTGCGCAATGGCGCCCTTGAACGCCACGGGACGCGGCCTCAGCGTGGAGCCCGTGATGGTCAGCCGCCTGCGCAGCACCAGCCCCGCATTGAACTGCGCATCCAGCCCGCCCTGCACCGCGATGATGACCACGCGGCCGTCCTCGGCCAGGCACTCAACCTCGCGCGCCACGTAGGAGCCGGCCACCATGTCCAGCACTACGTCCACGCCGCGCCCATCGGTAAGGCGCCGCGCCTCGGCCACGAAATCCTGCGTCTTGTAGTTGATCGCGTGGTGCGCACCCAGCGCCAGGCAGGCTGCGCACTTTTCGTCCGAACCCGCCGTGACGATGACCGTGGCGCCGCGTGCACGCGCCAACTGAATAGCCGTAACGCCAATGCCGCTACTGCCGCCCTGCACCAGCAGGACCTCTCCCGCCTGCAGGCGGCCGCGGTCGAACACATTGCTCCAGACGGTAAAGAAGGTTTCCGGCAGCGAGGCCGCCTCCACGTCGCTCAAGCCCTGCGGCACCGGCAGGCATTGCGCAACAGGCGCGACGCACCACTGCGCATAACCGCCGCCCGCAACCAAAGCGCACACCCGGTCGCCCACGCGAAGGCCCGCCTGCGCCATGGCGGCGGCATCGCCGGACTCGACAACGCCCGCCACTTCCAGCCCCGGCAGATCGGAGACGCCCGCGGGTGGCGCGTAGTTGCCCTTGCGCTGCAGCACGTCGGGGCGGTTCACCCCGCTGGCCGCCACGCGGATCAACAACTCGCCGTCTCCCGGCTGCGGCACCGGGCGCTCGGCGAGACGCAGCCCCTCAGGCGGGCCAAACGCCGCAATCTCTACGGCCTGCATCACGTCATTCATGGCAGTTTTGAATCATTTGAGCCGCTAGCGCCCGTCCATCGGGCGTTAGCAGCTCTCATTTCAATAGCAAACAGGTATTCCCGAAGGAACACCCCCGGCTTACTGCTGCTGTTGCTCGGAAGCACCGCCATCACGGCGCTCACGACGCTCGCCCCGCTCCGCAGGGGCGGGACGGCCGCTGTCGCCGGCGGGGCGGTCAGCCAGCGCCTTCATGGACAGCTTGACGCGGCCCTTGTCGTCGGTCTCCAGCACCTTGACCTTCACGATCTGACCTTCCTGCAGGTAGTCGCCGACCTTTTCCACACGCTCGTGGGCGATCTGGCTGATGTGCAGCAGGCCGTCCTTGCCGGGCAGCAGGTTGATCAACGCGCCGAAGTCCAGGATCTTGGTGACAGGGCCTTCGTAGATCTTGCCCACTTCAACCTCAGCCGTGATCTCTTCGATGCGGCGCTTGGCTTCATCAGCCTTGGCAGCCTCGGTGGCTGCGATGGTGATGGTGCCGTCTTCCTCGATGTTGATCTGGCAGCCGGTCTCGTCCGTCAGGGCACGGATGGTGGCGCCGCCCTTGCCGATCACGTCGCGGATCTTCTCGGGGTTGATCTTCATCGTGTAGAGCTTGGGCGCGAAGGATGAGATCTCGGTCTTGGCTTCACCCATGGCTTCCTGCATCTTGCCCAGGATGTGCATACGTGCTTCCTTGGCCTGCGCCAGGGCGACCTGCATGATTTCCTTGGTGATGCCCTGGATCTTGATGTCCATCTGCAGGGCGGTGATGCCGTTGGTCGTACCGGCCACCTTGAAGTCCATGTCGCCCAGGTGGTCCTCATCGCCCAGGATGTCGGTCAGCACGGCGAAGCGGTTGTCTTCCTTGATCAGGCCCATGGCGATGCCGGCCACGTGCGCCTTCATGGGCACGCCGGCATCCATCAGCGACAGGCAGCCGCCGCAGACCGATGCCATGGACGAGGAGCCGTTGGATTCGGTGATCTCCGACACCACGCGGATGGTGTAGGGGAACTCGTCCTTGCTCGGCAGGCAGGCCACCAGGGCGCGCTTGGCCAGGCGGCCGTGGCCGATTTCGCGGCGTTTGGTCGAGCCCATGCGGCCCACTTCACCCGTGGCGAAGGGAGGCATGTTGTAGTGGAAGATGAAACGGTCTTCGAACTCGCCGGCCAGTGCGTCGATGCGCTGCGCATCGCGCTCGGTGCCCAGCGTGGACACCACCAGCGCCTGGGTCTCGCCACGCGTGAACAGGGCGGAGCCGTGGGTGCGGGGCAGCACGGAGTTGCGGATCTCGATGGGGCGCACGGTGCGCGTGTCGCGGCCGTCGATGCGGGGCTCGCCGGCCAGGATCTGGCTGCGCACGATCTTGGCTTCGATGTCGAACAGCAGGGCCTCGACCTTCACGGCGTCGAACTCCACGCCCTCGCCCTTCAGCGATTCCAGCACCGAGGCCGATGCCTCGCGCAAGGCCTGGGTGCGGGCCTGCTTGCTGCGGATCTGGTAAGCCGCGCGCAGCTTGTCCTCTGCCAGGGCCGTGACCTTGGCGATGAAAGTCTCGTCCTTGGCAGGCGGCTGCCAGTCCCACACGGGCTTGCCAGCGTCGCGCACCAGCTCATGGATGGCGTTGATCGCCACCTTGCCCTGCTCGTGGCCGAACACCACGGCGCCCAGCATGATCTCTTCGGACAACTGCTGCGCTTCGGACTCCACCATCAGCACAGCGGCCTCGGTGCCCGCCACCACCAGGTCCAGCTGCGAGCTCTTGCGCGCGGTCTGCCCGGGGTTCAGCACGTATTCGCCATTGACGTAGCCCACGCGTGCGGCGCCGATGGGGCCATTGAACGGAATACCGGAAACGGACAGCGCTGCGCTCACGGCGATCATGGCGGCGATGTCAGCGTCCACTTCGGGGTTCAGCGAGATGGTGTGGATGACCACATGCACCTCGTTGTAGAAGCCCTCGGGGAACAGCGGGCGGATCGGGCGATCGATCAGGCGGCTGGTCAGCGTCTCCAACTCGCTGGGCTTGGCCTCGCGCTTGAAGAAGCTGCCGGGGATCTTGCCGGCGGCGTAGGTCTTCTCGATGTAGTCCACCGTCAGCGGGAAGAAGTCCTGGCCAGGCTTGGCCTGCTTGGACCCCACCACGGTAGCGAGCACTACGGTGTCGTCAATGTTCACCAGCACGGCGCCTGAGGCCTGGCGGGCGATCTCACCCGTTTCCATGACAACGGTCTTGTCACCCCACTGGAACGACTTGGTGACCTTGTTAAAAATGCTCATAATGACTCCTTGCTCTCAAAATAATAGCTGGCAACGCTGTACCAGCAAGGCTTGGAGCGCAATTCAGAACACGATGCCATTCCAGCGACCCTGCCCTGCCCATCGGAAGGCAAGGCCCCTGGAATGACACAGCTTCGCTCTGCAGTTGCGTCTCCGAAGTAAAAAACGCCTGAGCTAGACAGAGCTAACCCAGGCGTCTCGGCATGCCGGCGCGCTTACTTGCGCAGGCCCAGCTTGGCGATCAGTGCCGTGTAACGGTCGGCGTCCTTGGCCTTGAGGTAGTCCAGCAGCTTGCGACGACGGCTCACCATGCGCAGCAGACCACGGCGGCCATGATGGTCCTTAGCATGCTGCTTGAAGTGAGGAGTCAGCTCGTTGATGCGGGCGGTGAGCAGTGCCACCTGGACTTCCGGGCTGCCCGTATCGTTGGCGGAACGGGCATTGGCCTTGACGACTTCGGCCTTGACGGATGATGCGATCATGTTTTTTCCTTGATAGAAGAGCCCAAGCAGGCAGCCGCATTGCTGCACCAACTGCCTATGGCTCTGGTTGTACTTGCGCCACGACTGGAAGGGGTCGACAGCGTGCGTCTTGCACCATGCAAAACCTTGCGATTATACCGCTGCGCTTCTCCCCACTTCTTCGCCGCCGTCCAACCCCTGTGCAACGGGCTTTCGGGCATGATGCAAACCGTACTGCAAAACGTTGCAACCCCTTTTGAAAGACCACTATGCGCTTCATGGATACGTTTGTCCGCCGGTCTCTTTCCCTGCCAGTGGGTGTCGGCGTGGCCGCGCTCTTGTTGTCCTTTGCGTCACTTCACAGCCATGCCGCAGCCACACCCGAGAAGGCAGCCAGCGCTTCGAAGAGGTCCAAAGCTATCCGGATCAAGCACACGCAGAACCATTCCGGCGAAAGCCAGGCAGAGCGCGACCGGCGCCTCTACCGGGAGTGCAAGGGCATGCCCAACGCAGGCGCCTGCCTGGGCTACACACGCAAGTGAGCAACATCGAGCGATTTCGCAAAACCGGGCGAAAACTCCGCTACAATCACGCCATCGTCACAATGCGCTGATCGACTGATTAATTAGCCAGTGACGATTTTTGATATAGCTTGAAAACTTCGTGCTATAATTCAAAGCTTAGCGGCTGTAGCTCAGCTGGATAGAGTACTTGGCTACGAACCAAGGGGTCGTGGGTTCGATTCCTGCCAGCCGCACCAAACGGTAAGCCCTGGAACTGCAAGGTTCCAGGGCTTTTTCGTTTTTGGCATTTGCTCCCTTTCAGGCACGATAAGCATATGAGCAAGGCATTCACCAAGGAAACCGATACCGACGACGAACCGTCCCTCCCCCCGCAGGCGCCCGTGGGGCCCGGCAAGAACTACATCACACCCCAGGGATATGCGCGCCTTCGCAGCGAGTTGCTGGGCCTTATCGATGATGAGCGCCCCAAGGTGGTAGAAATTGTCCATTGGGCAGCCAGCAACGGAGACCGTTCGGAGAACGGCGACTACCTGTACGGCAAGAAAAGGCTGCGCGAGATCGACAGGCGCATCCGTTTCCTGACGAAACGGCTGGAAATCGCGGATGTCGTGGACCCATCGGTACACGCGGGCAGTGACCAAGTCTTCTTCGGCGCCACGGTCACCTACGCCGAGGAGGACGGCGTGGAGCGCACGGTGACGATTCTGGGCATTGACGAAGCCGACAACAGCCTGCAGCAGATCAGCTGGATTTCTCCCGTGGCGCGCGCGCTGCTCAAAGCCCGGGAGGGAGACGAAGTGACCCTGCAGACTCCCGCCGGCCTACGTACCCTGGAAATCCTGCGTGTCGAATACCCCGTCGCGGCGCCTCGGTGACGAACCCAGGCCCTCAAGCGGGCTGGGGAAGCACGCGGAACGCTCGCAATACGGAATGCGTGCGGCGCAGATTGCGCAACACGGCCTCTACATGGTGTTGATCACGCACCGCTGCCACAAAACGCAGATCAGTGGTGTCCATCGCATCGTCCATGTCCACACGGACGATATCTGCCTCTGAGTTGGCAAATTCGGATGCGATGCGAGCCAGTACCCCCTTGCCATTGGTCACGGTCACGGTGATACCGGTCTCGAATTGGCGGGTAGGCTCATCGGACCAGTCGACGGCAATGAAGCGCTCGCCATCTTTGTGCTGCAGTTTCTTGGCTACCCCGCATTGCGCGTGATGGACCACCAGGCCCTCGCCGCGGCCCAGGTATCCCACGATGGGATCGCCCGGCACCGGGCGGCAACACGCTGCATATTGAACAGATGCATTCTCGCTGCCGTCGAGGGTGATGCTCCCTTGCGAGACTGTTTCATGGGAGCTGTAGCGCTCGCGGGTCAGCAGCAATGCATCCGGCCGCTGGCCGTCTTCCGATAGCAACACGACCAGGCGCTTGGCCACGATGCCGGCAATGCGCTTGCCCAGTCCCACATCGGTCATGAGTTCCGCGCGGCTGCGATTGCCCGTAAAGCGCAGCAGTTTTTCCCAAATGGGCGCTTGGGTCTGCACGTCAGGCAGTTGTTCAATGCCCTCGGCGCGCAGCGCCTGAGTCAGCAGTTTCTCGCCCAGGCCCGCCGACTCGTTCTGCGCCAGCGTCTTGAGATAGTGGCGAATCTTGGAACGCGCTCGCCCAGTGCGCACGAACCCCAGCCAAGCGGGGTTGGGCCGGGCGCCCTGTGTGGTAACGATTTCCACCACATCCCCGTTCTTGAGTTCGGTGCGCAGGGGCACCTGTTCGTTGTTGATGCGCGCCGCCGTGGTGCGGTCGCCCACGTCGCTGTGGATCGCATAGGCAAAGTCCACCGCCGTGGCTCCGCGGGGCAAGGCCATGATCTGGCTCTTGGGCGTGAAGACATAGACGGCATCTGGGAATAGGTCCACCTTGACGTGGTCCCAGAATTCGGCCGCGTCGCGCGTTTCATTCTGGATGTCGAGCAAAGACTGCAGCCATTTGGTGCCCAGGCGTTCTGCCACCGCGCCATCCGCATCTTTCGCCTTGTAGAGCCAGTGCGCCGCCACACCCGCTTCCGCCACGATGTGCATTTCCTCGGTGCGAACCTGAAACTCGATATTCAGGCCAGCAGGTCCCACCAGCGTCGTATGCAGCGACTGATAGCCATTGAGCTTGCCAATGGCGATATGGTCCTTGAACTTGCCGGGCACCGGTTTGTACATCTGGTGCAACACACCCAAGGCGGTATAGCAGTCCGTCACCGAATGCACGATGACACGGAAGCCATAGAGATCCGTCACCTGCGCAAAGCTCAGGTGCTTGGTGATCATCTTCTGGTAGATCGCAAAGAGTGTCTTCTCACGCCCCGCCAGCCGCACGTGCATGCCCAGCCGCGCAAATGCGGCATCCACTTCCGTCTGCACCTTCTGCACGATGTCGCGGCGTCGGTTGCGCGACTTCGTGACCGCTTTGGACAGCGTGGCATAGCGCCATGGATGCAGGTGGCGAAAGGCGAGGTCCTGCAGTTCGCGGTAGGTCTGGTTCAGCCCTAACCGATGCGCGATGGGCGCATAGATCTCCAGCGTCTCCGACGAAATGCGACCCCACTTGCTGCGCGGCATGTCGGAGAGCGTGCGCATATTGTGCGTGCGGTCCGCCAGCTTGATGAGGATGACGCGCACGTCGCGTGCCATGGCCAGCAGCATCTTGCGAAACGACTCGGCCTGGTTCTCCTCACGGGTATTGAACTGCAGCTTATCGAGTTTGGTGAGACCATCCACCAGTTCCGCAACAGGCGCACCAAACCGGTCGATGAGATCGGACTTGGTGATGCCGCAATCTTCCATGGCGTCGTGCAGCAAGGCTGCCATGAGGGCCTGGACATCCAGCTTCCAGCTCGCGCACAGCGCCGCCACGGCAATCGGGTGCGTGATGTAGGGCTCGCCACTGCTGCGCAACTGCCCCAAGTGCGCTTCATCGGCGTAACGGTACGCTTGGCGCACCTGCTCGACGCTGGTTTCGTCAAGGTAGTCGAGTTTTTCCAGCAGCGCAGCAAAGCTCGCCGCCGCGGCGTTGGCGGCCGCAGCAGAAGAACTGTCAACCGCCACAGGGACGGCCTGCGGATTGTCAACAGCTGCCTTGTTCAACACGACGTTCATGGCTTAAATGTAGCGCGCCCCGCCCGAGCGGCAAGCGCAGGCAAAAAAAAGCACCGCCACGCGGTGCTCTTTTACCGGGATCACCGGAGGCTGACGATCGCTCAGCCCGGAACCTTCTTGAGCATTTCCAGGCCGACCTTGCCAGCGGCGATTTCGCGCAGTGCCGTCACGGCTGGCTTGTTGCGGCTCTCGATCTTGGGGGCGTGGCCCTGGCTGAGCATGCGGGCACGGTAGGTGGCGGCGAGCACCAGTTGAAAACGGTTGGGAATCTGCTCGAGGCAGTCTTCCACGGTAATGCGGGCCATGGTGTTCTCCAGGGATCAGGGAATATTGAGCGACTCGAAGGTTTCGGCCCGGGCGCGGCGCTGGGCGGCGTACTTGAGACGCTGGGCATGAACGATGGTTTTCAGGTCGAAAAGCGCTCGCTCAAAGACCTCATTGATTATAACGAAGTCGAATTTGCTGGCCTGCGCCATTTCCTCTGCCGCGTTCTCCAGGCGCAGGTCGATCACGTCAGGCGCATCTTCGCCCCGGCGTTCCAGCCGGGCGCGCAACTCGTCCCAGCTGGGCGGCAGCACAAAGACCAGCACGGCGTTCGCGAAGGCCTGCTTGATCTGCAGCGCGCCCTGAAAGTCGATTTCCAAGACCACGTCCGCCCCCTGGGCCACGCGCTCCTCGATCACCTTGCGGGAGGTTCCATAACGGCGTCCATGGACGTTCGCCCACTCGACGAAGCCGTTAGCCGCCACCATCGCGTCGAACTCCTGCTCGGAAGCGAAGAAGTACTCGCGGCCGTGCTTTTCCTGCCCGCGCGGCGCGCGGGTCGTGTGCGACACGGAGGGCTGCACATGCGAGTCCAGCTCCAGCAGGGCCTTGACCAAGCTGGATTTACCCGCCCCGCTGGGGGCAGAGACTACAAACAAATTTCCGGGATAGTCCATATGGAGTGTGCGTGAGCCGCTATCAAAACAGGATTATCACTCGATGTTCTGCACTTGCTCGCGCATCTGCTCGATCAGCACCTTCATGTCCACGCTGATGCGCGTGAGGTCCATGGCAGCCGACTTGGAGCCCAGCGTGTTGGCTTCACGGTGCAGTTCCTGGATCAGAAAATCCAGCCGCTTGCCGACCTCGCCGCCTTTTTTGAGCAGGCGGGCAATCTCGTCCAGGTGCGACTGCAGCCGCGTGACTTCCTCCGCGACGTCGATGCGGATGGCAAAGGCCGTGGCCTCGGTCAGGGCGCGGTCCTGGGCCGCTTCGGGCACCACCGCGCCTTCGGCCAGCGACATGGCCTCCTTCCAGCGCTCCATGAAGCGCTGGCGCTGCTGCTCCACAAGCTGCGGAACCAGCGGCACCGCCTGGCGGGCCAGCTCGCGCAACTGCGCGATGCGCTCCTGCAGCATGGCGGCCAGGCGTTCGCCCTCGCGTTGGCGCGCGGCCACCAGGTCGTCCAGCGCCTGCTCGGCCGCGCGCGCTGCCGTTTCGCTCCAGTCCAGCGCGGGAGCGCCGGCATTGGCGCACAAACGCAGCGCGTCGGCCACCGACAGCGGCCTGGCGTCGGGCAGCCACGAACGCACCGCATCCTGCACCGCGCCCACCCGTTGCAAGATGCGCGGGGATGGCTCGGCGAGCGCGGCGGAGTCGTCGTTGTCCACGAAAGCGCGCACCTCGACCTTGCCGCGCTTGAGGCGCTGCGTGAGCAGGGCGCGCAGCGCCGGCTCCTGGGCGCGCAGTTCATCGGACAGGCGGAAAGACAGGTCCAGAAAGCGGCTGTTGACCGCACGTATTTCCAGGCCCAGGCGCCGTACGGGCCCGTCCTTGTCGTCCCCTGCAGTAGCCACGCCGCGCTGCACGCTGGCGTATCCGGTCATGCTGTAAACTGCCATTGGACTTTTCGGTGGTTGGTTGCTTGCGATCCAGCGATTATCCGGGTTCCCCACCCGCGCCCACGACTGCCTTCGCTTCCTATGTCAAAAATCAAGCCGGCCCCCCTGCCCCCCGATACCGCCATTGGCGGCTACCGCGTGGTGCGACGGCTGTCCTCCGGTGGTTTTGGCGTGGTGTACCTCGCCATTGACGCCGAAGGCCAGCAAGTGGCCATCAAGGAATACCTCCCCGCTTCTCTGGCTACGCGTGCACCGGGCGAACTGCTGCCCAAGGTGCCGCCCGAGAAGCTCTCGCTCTACCGTCTGGGCCTCAAGAGCTTCTTCGAGGAAGGCCGTGCGCTCGCGCAGATCTCGCACGCCTCCGTGGTGAGCGTGCTCAACTTCTTCCGCGAGAACGAGACCGTCTACATGGTGATGAACTACCTGGAGGGCGCGACCCTGCAGGACTTCATCATCACCGCACGCGACCTCAAGACGCAGAAGGTGTTCCGCGAGTCCACCATCCGCTCGCTGTTCGATGAGGTGCTGCGCGGCCTGCGCATCGTGCACCAGCACAAGATGCTGCACCTGGACATCAAGCCCGCCAACATCTTCATCACCGACGACAACCGCGCGGTGATGATCGACTTCGGCGCCGCGCGCGAGGTACTCTCCAAAGAGGGCAACTTCATCCGCCCGATGTACACCCCCGGCTTTGCTGCGCCCGAGATGTACCGCCGCGACTCGCAGATGGGCCCCTGGACGGACATCTACGCCGTTGGCGCCTGCATCTATGCGTGCATGCAGGGATTTCCGCCCAACGAGGCGCCGCAGCGCCAGGAGAAGGACCGCCTGTCGCTGGCGCTGAACAAGCTGCGCGGCGTGTATTCGGACAACCTGATCGAGGTGGTCGAATGGTGCATGGCGCTCGATCCGCTGTCGCGCCCGCAATCGGTGTTCGCGCTGCAAAAGGAGCTCAGCCGCGAGGGCGAGCGCCGCTATACCAAGCTGTCGGTGGCCGAGAAGATGCGCATGCAGCTCGACACCCTGGTGTCGGACACCAAGAAAAACGTGCAAAAGGTGGGCGAAGCCACCGGTCTGGGAGCGCGGCCTAAATGAAGTTCTCTGTCTTTCAGATCAGCCGCCGCGGCGGGCGCGAGAAAAACGAAGACCGCATGGGGTACTGCTACACGCGCGAGTCGGTGCTGTTCGTGCTGGCTGACGGCATGGGCGGCCACCCGGAGGGCGAGATCGCCGCGCAGATCGCCATCCAGACGGTCTCCGCGATGTTCCAGCGCCAGGCCAAGCCCACGCTGAAGGACGTGCAGGAGTTCCTCTCCACCGCACTGCTGGGCGCGCACCACCAGATCCTGCGCTATGGCACCACCAAGGACATGCTCGACACGCCGCGCACCACGCTGGTGATCGCCGTGGTGCAAGACGGGCGCGCCAGCTGGATCCACTGCGGCGATTCGCGCCTGTACCTCGTGCGCGGGGGCGAACTGCTCATGCGCACGCGTGACCACTCCTACCTGGAGTTGCGCAACGCCGCCATCGCCGGGCTGGAGCGCGTGAACCGCAACGTGCTGTTCACCTGCCTGGGCTCTCCCACCAAGCCGCTGTACGACGTGGCCGGCCCCGTGCTGCTGGAGCAGGGTGACCGCATCCTGCTGTGCTCCGACGGCCTGTGGGGCGCGCTGGACGACGAGACCATCGCACGCCAGCTGGGCCGCCAGACCGTCTCCAACGCCGTGCCCGACCTGGTCGAGGACGCCCTGCGCAAGGCCGGGGACGGCAGCGACAACGTGACCGTGGTGGCCATGGAGTGGGAAACCCCCGACACATTCGAGTCCACCCAGGGCATTTCCACCGACAGCATCAGTGACGACGTGTTCGCCTCCACCATTCAGGCTGGCCCGCTGGAGAGCTTTGCGGACGACCTGGACGACGAGACCATCGAACGCTCGATCGCCGAAATCAACGAAGCCATCCGGCGCTCTGCCGCGCGCAAGCTGTAGGCCGCGGCCCGGGCGCACCGCCTCCTCCGCTCTCCGCCAGGAGCGCGGGGAGCCCCTTCTTTGACCTGGACCTGCCATGACCACCACCCCCTTTGCTCGCAGCGGCGGCCGCGCCCTGGACCAGCTGCGCCCCATCCGCATCACGCGCCACTACACCATGCATGCCGAGGGCGCGGTACTCATCGAGTTCGGCAACACGCGCGTCCTGTGCACCGCGTCGGTCGAGGAAAAGGTGCCGCCGCACAAACGCGGCAGCGGCGAAGGCTGGGTGACGGCGGAGTACGGCATGCTGCCCCGCTCCACCCACACCCGCAGCGACCGCGAGGCCGCGCGCGGCAAGCAAAGCGGACGCACACAGGAGATCCAGCGCCTCATCGGCCGCAGCCTGCGGGCAGTCTTTGATCTCAAAGCCTTGGGTGAGCGCACGATCCAGATCGACTGCGACGTGATCCAGGCCGACGGCGGCACACGCACCGCCGCGATCACGGGCGCCTGGGTGGCGGCGCAAGACGCGGTCAACACCCTGCTGGCTGCGGGCAAGATCAGCGCATCGCCGCTCACCGGTGCGGTGGCCGCCGTGTCCGTGGGCATCGTGCAGGGCCAACCGCTGCTGGACTTGGAATATGTGGAGGACGTGGCCTGCGACACCGACATGAACGTGGTGATGACCGGCGCCGGCCACTATGTGGAGGTACAAGGCACGGCCGAGGGCGCGGCCTTTTCGCGCCAGGAAATGGACCAACTGCTGGCGCTGGCCGAGAAGGGCATTGCCGAGCTGGTCGCCCTGCAACGGCAGTCGCTACGCAATTGATAGCTGTTTGCGCTTGACTGATATGCGCTAAAGATCTTTTTGACCATGAAACTCGTACTCGCCTCCAACAACCGCGGCAAGCTCGCCGAACTGCAGGCCATGCTGGCCCCGCTGGGCGTGCAGTTCATCCCCCAGGCCGAACTGGGCGTGGGCGAGGCCGAGGAGCCGTTCCACACCTTCGTCGAGAACGCACTGGCCAAGGCCCGCTTTGCCAGCGCCCACACCGGCCTGCCCGCGCTGGCGGACGACGCCGGCCTGTGCGTGCAGGCCTTTGGCGGTCAGCCCGGCGTGCAGACGGCCTACTACGCCACGCAGTTCGGCTACGACAAGGGCGACGCCAACAACGTGCGCGCGCTGCTGGAGCAGATGCAGGGCATCGACGACCGCGGCGCCGCGATGGTCAGCACGCTGGTGGCCGTGCGCAGCCCGCAGGACCCCGAGCCACTGATCGCCGTGGGCCGCGTGGCCGGCGAGATTGCACGCGCGCCGCGCGGCACGGGCGGCTTCGGCTTTGACCCGGTGATGGTGCTGCCCGCCTTCGGCAAGACCTTTGCCGAACTGCCGCCCGAGGTGAAGAACGCCCACAGCCACCGCGGCCGCTCGTCGCGCCAGATGCTGGAGCTGATGCGCGAGCATTGGTTTGCCGCAACCTCAGAAGGGTGAGCGGCTAGCGCTTGCCAGATAAGGGTTTCAATGTCTTTTGATACTGAAACGGTTGTCAGGCTAGCGCCAGCAGCTATGGTTTTTAGACTCGTATGACCATCCCCATCCTCCCTGCCGCGCAGTCCGGCGCGCCGCTGCGCGACGTGCAGCACTACATGCGCCCCGGCCTGCTGCAGCTGTCCAGCCTGCCGCCGCTGTCGCTGTACGTGCACCTGCCGTGGTGCCTGCGCAAATGCCCGTACTGCGACTTCAACTCGCACGAGGCGCGCGGCGGCGTGGGCGGCGATGGCAGCGTGCCCGAAGCGCGCTACATCGACGCCCTGCTGGCCGACCTGGAGGCCGCCCTGCCGCTGATCTGGGGCCGCACGGTGCACAGCATCTTCATCGGCGGCGGAACGCCCAGCCTGTTTGCGCCCGAGTCCATCGACCGGCTGCTGGGCGACATCCGCGCGCGCCTGCGGTTGGACGCGGGCTGCGAGATCACGCTGGAGGCCAACCCCGGCACGTTCGAGAAGGAGCGCTTTCGCGCCTACCGCGGCGCGGGGGTCACGCGGCTGTCCATCGGCGTGCAAAGCTTCAACGACCGGCACCTGCAGGCGCTGGGTCGCGTGCACAACCGCGCACAGGCGCTGGCCGCGGTGGAAGAGGCCGCACAGGCCTTCGACACCTTCAACCTCGACATCATGTACGCCCTGCCCGGCCAGACGCCGGCCGAGCTGGACGAGGACATGCGCACCGCGCTCGCGCTGCAGCCGCCGCACATCTCCATCTACCACCTGACCATCGAGCCCAACACCTACTTCGCCAAGTACCCCCCACCGCTGCCCGAGGACGATGCAGCCTATGCCATGCTCGACCGCATCACCGAACTGACGGGCGCGGCAGGCCTCGCACGCTACGAGGTATCGGCCTATGCACGCGAGGGCCACCAATGCGTGCACAACCGCAACTATTGGCAGTTTGGCGACTATCTGGGCATTGGCGCGGGCGCTCACAGCAAGCTCAGCTTTGCGCACCGGGTGGTGCGCCAAGTGCGCCTGCGCGATCCGCAGCTCTACATGGCCGGAGCACTCGCAGGGCGCGCCATCGCGCAAGACGACGACGTGCGCCGCGCGGACCTGCCGTTCGAGTTCATGCTCAATGCGCTAAGGCTGCAGGAGGGTTTTGCGCTGCAGGACTTCACCGCCCGTACGGGCCTGGCGATCACGGCCATAGCCGCTGGCCTGCAGCAGGCCGAGGCGCAGGGCCTGATCACGCGCGACATGGAGCGCGTGCGTCCCACGCAGCGGGGCTTTGACTTTCTAAGCGACCTGCAGGCGCTCTTCCTGGCGGACTGAGCGGGCGCCGAAAGCACACCGACGAAGCGTGCCCGGTCACAGCCGCGCACACTTCATCAGCGCCACATTCCTGCGGCTGATCAGCCGCAGCGCACGGCAATGATCTTGCCGCTGGCGTCCACCTCCAGGTTGAGGCGTTGGCCATCGAACTCCTTGGTGATCATCTGGCCCGGGCGCAGTACGCGCGCCAAGCGCGCGCCGGAGCGCACGCGCGCGTCCTCCACCACCTTGGCCGTGGCATTTTTACCCACCGCCGCCTGCGCGCCCTGGGCGTTGCATTCACCGCCCACCGGGGCCGTGCTGGCGCCAATGGGCGCGGGCGCCGGGCTGCTGCCCGGTCCGATCGACGAACAACCTGCCATCATCAGCCCCACCACGGCCACGGCGCCGCCTGCCTTTAAGAAATAACGCATGCCTGTTGCCTCCTGCTCCGAAAAATGCAGCACCATACCGCAGCCGCGGTGCACGGGCCGTCACCATCGGTAACCTGGCGGCGACGGGGCTAGCCCTCGCGGTGCTTTTGCACGCTCAAGCTGCCGTCGGCTTCCAGGAAGAGGTAGCGCATGTCCTTCCTGTCGCAGTCGGCCTCGCGCAAGGCCCGCTCCACGTCGTTCTCCGATACGCGATGCCGCTTGCGCACCGTGTCAAAGACATGCCCATTGCGCCCCAGCAGGATCGCCTCGCCCTCCAGCAGTTTCTCTGCCATGCGAAAGCGGGCCGTGAGTATCCCCACCAGGATGTTCAATCCGATCAGCACCAGGCAGACGATGAGACCGCCCCACAGCGACTGGTCCTTGCCCGTCATGGACGGGCCCGCGGCCTCGCTGACCAGCATCACCACCAGCAGGTCGAACGGCGTGAATTGCCCGACGGTGCGCTTGCCGCTGACGCGCATGAGCGCCAGCAGCAGGCCGTAGACCATGGCGGCGCGCAGCACCAGCTCCGCGGCGGGTAAGTCCAGGTTGAGCATGGCGGTCGCTCCGGTCAGTCAGCGTGCAGCCGCCCGTACCGCAGGCCTTACGGCGCACTTGAACACCTCATGCAATTGCCGCAGGGCCTCCGTTTTGCGGTGCTCCGATTCCGCGGCGGTGCAATCCGACGGCACCCACACCTTGTAGCCCAGCATGCGCGCATCGGTGGCCGTCAGCATCACGCACATGTCGGCGGCCAGGCCCACGATGATCAGCTGCTCGGTCTGCATCTTGTCAAGCAAATGCTGCAAGGGAGTCGAATGGAACGCCGAATGCTGTGGCTTGAGGATCACCAGATCCTGCGGCGCGGGCGCAAGCAGGCAGGCCATCTCGCCGCGCGCCCCCGGCAGCGCGCGGCAGGCCGTGAGAATGTCACGGAAGTCGCTGTGCCACGTGCCGTAGTTGTCGTTGGCATAGATCGCCGTGACCCCGCGCCGCGCCAGGCGTGCCTTCAACCGCGCAATGGCGTTCGCGGCGCGTACCGCTCCTGGCAGCAGGTCTGCTGCTGTAGGGAAATTCAGCGGATTGATCACATCCACCAACAGCAGCACGTGTTTGCTGCGCGGCAGCGGCGTGCGGCGCAATGCGGCGGGGCGCGCCACGCAGCCTCCTCAAAGCATCGCGTCGCGTTGCTGCTCCGCGCGCGACGCGCCAATGGCCGTCTCTACCTGTTTGACCTCTTCCGGCGGAGGCAGCACCGCCGGCATGCCCAGGCTTGCAATCCACAGCTCGCGGCACCAGCCCTTGGTGTGGTACAGGTGGTGGTCCTCGTCTTTCTCCACGCGCTCGTGGGCATCTTTCAGGGCGCGACCGACATCCCCGGTCGCCACCTCTGCCACCTTGCCCAGCAGCTCCCAGTTGGCGTGGTCCTTGGTCTCGGCATGCACCACGCATTCACAGGCGACCAACTGGGCCTGCGCAGGATTGCCGGCCTGCCGGGCCAACTCGATTGCCTTGACCAGCGAATCGCCGATGTGCTTGACCACCAGGCGCGAAGGCGCCACCTCTTCGGGGTCGATTCCCAGGTTTTCGCAGGTTGTGCGTACCACGTTCTGGTGCGACAGCGTCTCGTCGAGGTAGCCCTCCCATTCCTTCTTGAGGTCTTCATTGGTCGCGCAGTCAATCGCCGCGCGGTACACCTGCTCACCACCCAGCTCGGTTTCCATCATCTGCAACAGCAGATCCTTGAGCTGGGCTTCGTCATAACGTGGCTTGGGCATAGGTCTTCTCCAGGTTGTGGGGTTGGAATGCAAGAGAAGCCCATGGTGTGAGGCGGACCGGTCCCGCGCCGTAGGCAACGGCCTATTTGCGCGTAATGCAATTTCCGAACAAAGCAGTCGCGCAGCCGACCGCTGTCGCGTTGATCGCAGACGAAAAGACAGGACCCCGCTATCAACAAGATAGCGGGTCTGCTGAAGTACCGTTCTCTTGGGCCATCCAAGGCGGCCAAGCTTGGACGATCGCACTGGCCCGGAGCACGAGAAGTACATGGCGCACCATTGCGCAGAAGAGTTCAAAAGCGAAGCCAGAGG
This sequence comes from Diaphorobacter sp. C33, assembly GCF_030503915.1. Taxonomy (NCBI): domain Bacteria; kingdom Pseudomonadati; phylum Pseudomonadota; class Betaproteobacteria; order Burkholderiales; family Comamonadaceae; genus Diaphorobacter; species Diaphorobacter sp. C33. The sequence goes on along the minus strand of NZ_CP129980.1, from coordinate 168,110 downwards.
TTGGCAAGAAGCGCAAGGAGCGCGCAACGGAAATAGAACCTACTCAGCCGCACGCGTCCCGCGACACTTCGGATACGTTGAGCAGCCCCAGAAAACGCTGCCAGCATTGGCACCCTGGCGGGCAGTGCGCAGTTGCATGGCCGCCCCACAACGCGGACAGTCTGGTCGAGGGGCGTCTTGGGCAGGGGTTACCGGCTCGGTGGTGCAGACTCTAGCTTGGGTCCGTGGGGTGTCCATCTCGTTCGCAGATTCGCGTTGCTGATTGGCTAACTGCCCCTGTGCCTGTCTTGCACGTTGAACCATCGCGAAGAGTTGGGGACCGTCAATCAGCTGAATGTTGCGCCCTTGCGCGAACTCTTTGGCATCCTCGGTGAAGCGTCCCGATGTGGCAACGAAGCCTCCCGTCGCCCCCTTGGCCGCCATGACGCCATACAGTTCGCGCACAGTGGTCACTCCCACCTGGTATGCCTTCCACTGTTTGCACTGCACGAAGAACTTCTCGCCGCCTTTGGTAAGCACCAGATCAACGCCACCATCTGGCCCGTCGCCCCCTAGCTCTGTAACGCGGTACCCCTGCAGGCGGTAGGCCTCGCCGACCAGCAGTTCGAATTCCCGCCAGCTCATGCCGTCCAGGGCGGCGGCATTGGGCGCTTGTGCAACGTCCGCGAGCAACGATTGGCGCTGCTTTCTTCGCAAGGCAGAAAGGCCCGCTGCAGCAAGGCAAAGTAGCGGAACGATGTATTGACCGGCCGTTGCCATGCCGTGGATCACGGCTTTCTGCATCATTGCGCTCACCATCGCGCCACCCTGGCCCTGGAGATCAGAGGCCTGGATGGGCGCCGCCAAGCGGTGCAGCAAGAGATAACTCACCGCGGCCAGCATCACGCACGCCCACCAGGGAAGCATTGCAAGCAGGTCGAGGACATCCTCCAATGGACTGGTTTTCTTACGTCTCGCCATGGCTCCCTCCCATCGTTTGTATGGTGTGTGCCGCCATTTTGCGCAGAGCAGCGGAGACACTAATATCGGCAGCTCCGTGGCGATGGCGGATCGTTACCTCCGCTGGCCCTGTGACGCTCCTGCGCCAAGCCGTCGCGCCATGCGCGTGGCACTCACTCTCCTGCGCGAGAACGAGCTTTGAAAAGGTGGATGGTTTCGCCGCGTGCGAGCATATCAACCAACTGGGCGATTCGTCTGGCGCGCGTTTCTGCTTTCACGGCTGTCTGGATACGCCACAGTACCGCGTAACGATTGGCCGCATTGATCGTTGCAAAGAAGGCTTTGGCCTTTGCGTCAATTTCCAACGCGGCCAACAGATCCTCGGGTACGGTAGACGTACGAGCGCTGTCATAAGCCCGTGCCCAGCGCCCATCGGCCTTGGCCGCTTCGATCTGGGCGTAGCCAGGCGCCTGCATGCGGCCCGCCACTATGAGTGCCTCGACCTTGTCGACGTTGACTTTCGACCAGATGCTGCGCGCGCGCCGCGGCGTGAAACGCTGGAGGTAGTGCTGATCGTCGAGAGCTTTTTTCTGACCGTCGATCCAGCCCCAACAGAGTGCGATTTCCACCGCCTGGGGGTAGGTAACGCTGGGTTCTTGAGCGCCCTTTTTCGCAATCTTGAGCCAGAGACCGCCCGAAGCGGCATGGTTCTTCCTCAACCATGCATCGAAAGCCTTGGCGCTCTTGAACGAGGCCGGGGCAGATTCGAGTTGAATGCTGGATCTGGCGACAGTCATCGACCAGAGTGTGCCCCAAGAGCGCCGCTTGTCGTTATGTCCAGAGAAGCTGTGAGCTGCAGGCCGTGCCGCCGCACCCGTTGGCTGCCAGATGGCGCAATCCCCTGGCGCAGTCTAACGCCCCTCCTCTCAGCGCCGATGCGGATACGCCCCGGACAGCGGAGCATGCGTCTTCATCAGTTCAACCATCCAATCCATGAACACCCGCAGCCGAGCGCCCATATGACGGTTTGGAGGAAACGCGATATACAGCGGCATCGGCGCAATGGACCAGTCCTCAAACAGCGGCGCCAGTTCGCCCCGCGCCAGATGAGGCGCTGCCATGTACTGAGGCAACCAGAGCGCCCCCAGACCGGCAACGCCTGCCGCCAGGTAGGCATTGCCATCGTCGGTGGCAATCGCGTAACGGCCCATCACGCGCACTTGTTCGTCGCCGCGGTGCAATACGCAGGATAAGACGCGTCCGGTGCTTGATCCCAGAAAGCCCACGATGTGGTGCGGTGCGGCCTCCAGGTTCTTGGGGTGCAAGGGCATTCCGGCATTCGCCAAGTATGTAGGTGCCGCATACAGCCCCATGGAAAGATCGCCTACATGCCTTGCCACAAGCGAGGCGTCGCCCGGCTCACCTCCCCGCACCACGCAATCGACGTTTTCATCGATCAGATCGACCACTCGGTCACTTACACCCATGTGCAGCTGGATGTCCGGATAGCGCGCATGGAATGCAGCAAAAGCCGGAACAAGGACCATGTGTGCCAGAGGGCTGGGCACGTCCACCCGCAGGCGGCCTTGAGGCGCGCTTGAGGCACTGGTCAGACTGGTCTCCGCATCATCCAGGTCACCCAACAGACGCACGACACGCTCGTAATAGGCGGCACCTTCGGCTGTCACGTTCACTTTGCGGGTGGTGCGGTTCAAAAGCCTGACCCGTAAACGCGCTTCCAACTGCTGCACAAGCTGAGTTACCGTAGTTTTGCTCATGTGCAGCGTTTGAGCGGCCTGGGTAAAGCTGCGTGTCTCTACCACGCGAGCAAAGGCCACCATAGCGTCGAAACGATCCATAGAGGTCAGGAGATTGTCCAGATTCTGCAAACAGTCTTGATGATACTTTCCTGTTTATCCAAACAGATACAGTGCCTACAGTGGGTTCTTTTATCCAATGAAAGATGTCCCATGCCTCCACGCGACGTTGTCTTCCCGCCAGGCCGCCAAGCTCTTTACGAGAAGAACCGCTACTCACCAGCGATCCGGTCCAACGGCTTTCTATTCGTCTCGGGCCAAGTGGGCAGCCGTGCAGATGGCACGCCAGAGCCCGATCTGGAATCTCAAGTCCGCCTCGCCTTCACTCACCTGAACGCTGTGCTGGAGGCAGCCGGGTGCAGCTTTGACGACGTAGTCGACGTGACGGTGTTCGTAGTGGACCCCGAGAAGAATTTCGAGCGCATTTGGCAGATCGTGCCGGACTATTGGGGCAATGCCCCCTATCCCACGCTGACCGGTATCGGCGTAACCTGGCTTTACGGCTTCCAGTTCGAAATCAAGGTAATCGCAAAGCTTTCAAGCTAAACACTGAGTCCTTGGGGAAAGGCTTGCCCTTGGAGTCCTTGCGATCCAGGCCAGAGAGTCGGTCGTCGCGGTACTTGGCGATCAGTTCCGGTGTCAGCGCAGCCAGCGAATACTCGCCAGCATCGAGCTTCGGGGAAAAATCCAGCGACCAGAGGTCGATCGACAGCGATGGGTGAACTGACGGCAAGCCACCCAAAACCATTGCCTGACGGCTACATGAACCCCAAAAGAAAAAGTCCCGCTACCGTACTGATAGCAGGCTTTCCTTTATCTACTTGGTAGGGCGTGTTGGACTTGAACCAACGACCAAAGGATTATGAGTCCTCTGCTCTAACCAACTGAGCTAACGCCCCAAGGGGTGCGCTGCCCTGCCTCGTAGGCGGCGCAGCGGCGCGTATTGTAGGGGCTACTTCCGGTGGCTCAGGGCGTTGGAGACCAGCTTGGAGGTGATGTCCACGATCTGGATCATGCGGTCATAGGGCATGCGCGTGGGGCCGATCACGCCCAGGGTGCCCACCACCTGACCGTCGACCTCATAGGGTGCACTCACCACGGACAGCTCTTCAAATGGCACCACCTGGCTCTCTCCACCAATGAAGATGCGCACCCCTTCTGCACGGCTGGAAATGTCCAGCAGGCGCAGGATCTGGGTCTTTTGCTCGAACAGGTCGAACGCACGGCGCAAGTGGCTCATGTCGCTGGAAAAATCGCTCACGGACAGCAGGTTGCGCTCGCCCGAGAACACCACCTCGTCCTGCGACCCGGACATGGCCTCCGAGCCCACGCTCACCGCGGCCTGCATCAGCGCCGCGATTTCCCCGCGCAGCTTGTCCACCTCCAGCTTCAGGCGCTCGCGCACCTGCTCCATGGTGAGGCCCGCGTAGTTGGCGTTGAGGAAGTTGGCGGCCTCCACCAGTTGCGACTGGGAGTAATCGACCTCGGTAAAGATCACGCGGTTCTGCACATCACCGTCGGGCGAGACGATGATCACCAAAAAGCGCTTCTCGGACAGCCGCAGGAATTCGATGTGGCGAAACACCGAGGCGCGCCGCGGCGCCATCACCACCCCCACGAACTGCGACAGGCTCGACAACAGGTGGGCGGCGTTGGCGATCACCTTCTGCGGCTGCTCGGGCATGAGCTGGACTGTCGGCAACTGCTCCTGCTGCACGGTGAGCATGGTGTCGACGAACAGGCGATAGCCCTTGGCGGTGGGCACGCGGCCCGCGGAGGTGTGGGGGCTGGCAATAAGCCCCAGGTCCTCCAGGTCTGCCATCACATTGCGTATGGTGGCGGGCGACAATTCAAGCCCTGATGCCCGCGACAAGGTTCTGGAGCCGACTGGCTGCCCCTCGGCTATGTAGCGTTCCACCAAGGCCTTGAGTAACAACTTGGAGCGGTCATCAAGCATTGAATCATTTTAATGATGTAATTTCTGCATGAAGCCCATCTTCCGCCGCGTTGCAGTCATAGGCAAATACCCGGGGCCTGGCGCCGTTTCAGCGTCCGACAGCGCACGGCAGATCATCGAGAGCATTGCCCAGTTCGTCACCCAGCAGGACTGCGAGTTGACGCTGGAGGCCGAAACCGCCGCCCACACGGGCCTCACGCAATACCACACGCTGGATGTGGAGGGGATCGGCCGGCAATGCGACCTGTGCCTGGTCGTAGGCGGCGACGGCACCATGCTGGGCGTGGGCCGGCGGCTGGCCGGCTACGGCACGCCGCTGGTGGGCATCAACCAGGGGCGGCTGGGCTTCATTACCGACATTCCGCTGGAGGGCTACCAGGACGCGCTCACGCCCATCCTGCACGGAGACTACGAAGAAGACGTGCGCCCGTTGATGCAGGCTTGCGTGATGCGCGGTGGCGAGTGCGTGTTCGAGGCGCTGGCCCTCAACGACGTCGTGGTCAACCGCGGCTCCACCTCCGGCATGGTGGAGCTGCGCGTGGAGGTGGACGGCGTATTCGTTTCCAACCAGCGCGCCGACGGCCTGATCGTCGCGTCGCCCACCGGCTCCACGGCGTATGCCCTGTCTGCAGGCGGCCCGATGCTGCACCCATCGATCCCCGGCTGGGTGCTGGTGCCGATCGCGCCGCACACCCTGTCCAACCGGCCAATCGTGCTTTCCGACGCGACCGAGGTGGCCATTGAGGTGGCCGGCGGGCGCGACATCAGCGCCAACTTCGACATGCAGTCGCTCGCATCGCTGCAACATGGTGACCGCATACTGGTGCGCCGTTCCGCGCACCGGGTGTGCTTTCTGCACCCGCGCGGCTGGAGTTACTTTGCCACCCTGCGCAAGAAGCTGGGCTGGTACGAGGGAGGTTCTTGACCATGGCCCTGAGGCGGATCGCCCTGAGCGATTTCGTGATCGTGCGATCGCTCGAGCTGGACCTGCATGCCGGCTTCACCGTGCTCACCGGTGAAACCGGTGCCGGCAAGTCCATCCTGATCGACGCGTTGCAACTGGTGCTGGGCGCGCGTGCCGACTCCGGTGTGATCCGCGAAGGCGCGCAGCGCACCGACGTCTGCGCCGAATTCGACGGTGGCACCATCGCGCTGGCAGCCTGGCTGGACGAGGAGGGCTTTCCGCGCGACGACACGCTGCTGCTGCGCCGCACCGTCGATGTGCAAGGCAAGAGCCGCGCCTGGATCAACGGCATCCCCGCCACGGCAGCGCAGATGCGTGCCGTGGGCGAGCATCTGCTGGACATTCATGGGCAGCACGCCTGGCAGAGCCTGACGCGGCCCGACGCCGTGCGCGGCCTGCTGGACGCCTATGCTGGCGCGCAGGTGCAACCCTTGGCCGCGCTGTGGACGAGTTGGCGCGACGCGCAGCAGGCGCTGACCCACGCCCGCGCTGCCCAGGACACGCTGCAACAGGAACGCGAGCGCCTGCAGTGGCAGATCGGCGAAGTGGACAAGCTGGCGCCGCGCGATGGCGAATGGGAGGAACTCAATGCCGAGCATGCGCGACTGTCCAACGCCCAGTCGCTGCTGGACAACGCCCAGGCCGCCCTGAGTGTGCTGGAGGACGAAGACGCGGGCGGCGCGCTGCGGGCCCTGGCGCAGGCACAGCACCTGCTGCAGGACTACGAGCATGTGGACGCGTCGTTTCGCACCATGAATGAGGTGCTGACCTCCTGCATCGCCCAGGCGGGCGATGTGGCGCACTCTCTGCAAAGCTACCTGCGCCACGCCGAGCCCGACCCGGATCGGCTGCAGCAGCTGGACGCCCGCGTATCGCAGTGGATGCAGCTCGCGCGCCGCTACAAGCGCACCCCACCCGAACTACCCGCGCTGCTGCAAGACTGGAAGGACACGCTGCAGCGTTTGGACAGCGCCACTGACCTGGCCGCATTGCAGGCCGCCGAGCAAACCCATGGCGCCGCTTACCAGAAGGCCGCACGCGCCCTGTCGCAAAAGCGCGCCAAGGCTGCGCCGCAACTGGCGCAGGCCATCACCCGCGCCATGCAGGGCCTGGGCATGGCGGGCGGGCGCTTCGAGGTGCAACTGGACAAGGCCGAGCCTGGGCCGCACGGCATCGACCAGGTGGCTTTCCTGGTCAGCAGCCACCCGGGCATGACGCCGCGGCCCATCGGCAAGGTGGCATCGGGGGGCGAGCTGTCGCGCATGGCGCTGGCGATCTCGGTCACCACCAGCGAGCTGGGCGAGGCGCCCACACTGATCTTTGACGAGGTGGACTCGGGCGTGGGCGGCGCCGTGGCGGAGACCGTGGGCCGTCTGATGCAGCAGCTCGGGACGGCCCGGCAGGTACTGGCCGTCACCCACCTGCCCCAGGTGGCCGCGTGCGCGGACCATCACCTTGTGGTGGCCAAACACAAGCACGCCGAGGGCACCACCAGCAGCGTGGCCGCCGCCAACGAGGAGGCGCGTGTGGCCGAGATTGCGCGCATGCTGGGCGGCGAGCGTCTGTCCCCTACCACCCTGGCGCATGCACGCGAGATGCTGCAGGGCGCCGCCAAACCCACACCCTGAGCCATGGATCTGGAAGTCGTCGTCATCACCGGTATGTCCGGCTCGGGCAAGTCCGTCGCGCTGCATGCACTCGAAGACGCGGGCTACTACTGCGTGGACAACCTGCCGCCGGAACTTTTGACCTCCTTCGTGGAGCTGGAGCACGCGCACCACGGCCACCGCGTTGCCGTGGCTATGGACGTGCGCAGCGCCACCGCCCTGCCCCTGGTCCCGCAACAATTGGCCGGCCTGCGCGAGCAGGGCGTGCAGGTGCGCCAGCTGTTCCTGGACGCCACCAACGACGTGCTGGTGCGGCGTTTTTCAGAAACCCGGCGCCGCCACCCTCTGTCCCAGGCCGAGATGCGCGAAGGTCCGCGCCCGCTTTTGCACACCATGCGGTTGGAGCGCGAGCTACTGGCCCCGCTGCGCGAGCAGGCACACGTCATCGACACCAGCACCCTGCGGTCCGCGCAATTGCTGAGCTATGTGAAGGACCTGCTGTCGGTGCCGCCGAGTCGGCTGACCCTGGTGTTCCAGTCGTTTGCGTTCAAGCGCGGCATCTCCATGGACGCCGACTATGTGTTCGACGTGCGCATGCTGCCCAATCCCCACTACGAGCCGCTCTTGCGCGCCCTCACGGGCAAGGACGCGCCGGTCATCGACTACCTGCGTCAGCAGCCCGAAGTAGCGCTGATGCTGGCGCACATTGGCGACTTCCTGGACCACTGGCTGGACGCGCTGGCCCACAACCACCGCAGCTACGTGACCGTGGCCATCGGTTGCACGGGAGGACAGCACCGCTCCGTCTACCTGGTGGAGCAGCTGGCGGCGCGCTTCGAGGGCCGCTGGAATACGCTGCGCCGCCACCGCGAGCTCGACGGCATCTAGCATGCACCGCTAGGTGACAGCTATTGTTTTAGTAGCTGCTAGCGCCTGCTATTGAATGACTTGCAATAGTTTTCTACCGGAAGTCGCCTATCTACGGGCGCTACCAGCTCTCATTTTTGACAGTCGTCCCCAAGGGAGGCGAGCAGCTTGCGCACGGGCGCGGGCAGCCCCAGCGCCGGCCATTGCGCCGGAGCGAACCACCCCGACTGCTGCTCAGCGCAATGCGCGTTCGGCTGCGGCGTTGCATCGCGCGCCAGCACCGGATGCAGGTGCAGGTCGCGGTGCGTCAGCACGTGGGTGAAGGCCGGCAGATCCCGCGCATCGCAGCTGGCGTGCAGCTGCAGCGCCTCGTCCAGCGCCGCGCGGCTGTCATAGACCGGCGGACAGTACAACCCCGCCCAGATACCTGCGGGCGGACGCCGCTCCAGCCACAGCCGGCCCGCACCATCCTGGCGCAGCAGCAGCCACCAGGCCTGCGCGCTGCGCTTGAGCTTGCGCGTGCGCACCGGGTAGTCCTGCGGGTTGCCGTCGCGGCGCGCCACGCAGGCCTCTTGCAAGGGGCACAGCAGGCAGTTGGGGTTGCGGGGCAGGCAGATGCCGGCACCCAGGTCCATCAGGCCCTGCGTGTAGCGCGGCATGGCATGGGACAGGTCCTGCCGTGGCAGCAGCGCCTCGGCCTGCTGCCATAGCGCGCGCTCGTTCTTCGCCTCGGCCAGGTCGGCGCCGAACCCCAGCACCCGCGTGAGCACGCGCCGCACGTTGGCATCCAGGATCGGCGCCCGTGCGCCGAAGCAGAAAGCGGCTATCGCCCCTGCCGTGGAGCGGCCGATGCCCGGCAGGGCCGCCAGCTCATCCACCGTGCGGGGGAATTCCCCGCCGTGCTGGTGCACGACGATCTGGGCGCAGCGGTGCAGGTTGCGCGCGCGGCTGTAGTAACCCAGGCCGCTCCACAGCGCCAGTACCTCGTCTTGCGCCGCAGCAGCCAGTTGGCGCACGTCGGGAAAGCGCGCCAGAAAGCGCGTGTAGTACTCCAGCACCGTGGCCACCTGGGTCTGTTGCAGCATGATCTCCGACAGCCACACGCGGTATGCATCGCGCGTATTCTGCCAAGGCAGGTGGTTGCGCCCATGCGCTGCCTGCCAGCGCACCACCTGGGTCGCCAGCTCTGCGGACGGACCGCTCATGACGCCGCGAGCGGCTGGGGTTCGGTAAGGGGTATGTCGATGTCCACGCCCTCAGGCGCTTGCGGCTGCCGCACGAGGTCGGAGGTCAGCTCGGTCAGCCGCTGCTCCAGTTCGGCGAGGTGCTGCTCGGCCTCTTCGATCTCGGCGATGCGGTCCACCAGCCCGTTGGCGGCCTGCTGGATGCGGTTCACCGCCTCGATGCGCCGCGAGAAGCTGCGCTTGCGCTCACGCAGCTGCGCGTCCAACTGCGCCGTGGCCGTCTTGCTCCACAGCTCCAGCTCGTTGGCCGCGGACTCGAACACGGTGCGCAGGCGCAGGCCCATGGCCCGCAACAGGCGCTGCGCGAACTCTGGCTGCGCCAGGCGCAGCGTGTTGCCCATGCCCACGTATTGCAGGTGCCGCTGCTCGATGGCCACGATCTCCTGCACATAGTTACCCAATTGGGGCGCCGCAGGTACTTGCAACGAGAACCCGAACTCCGTGTTGAGCTGGCGGAAGGTGCCGCCCAGCATGGCCTGGATCTCGATGCCCGTGGACTGAGCGGCCTCCATGATGGTGCGCACCTTGGCGAAGGTGTCGCCGTATACCTTGCGCACGCCCAGCTTGAGCCCCTTGGGCTGCAGCGCCTCGGTCAGCTCCACCAGTTGCGCCTTGAGCGAACGCGGCCCAAGCTGGTGGAACACCTCGCGCAGCATCTTCAGATGCACTGCCCGCACGGCCTGGATCTTGGCCGTGCTGGCTTCAAACTCCTGCTGCTCCTGCTCGATGCGCCCGCGCATGGCGTCGATCACCGAGGCATTCTTGCCGCGCAGGCTGCGCAACTCCAGCATCTGATCATCCAGATCGCGCCGGCGGATGTTGATCACCCGCCGCGTCTCGGACTGCAGGCTTGCCACGCCGCTGGCCACCGTGGCCCGCAGGATGGCCTGGCGCCGGCCCATGATGCCCTCGGCCAGCGCTTCCTCCAGCAGCGGCAGCCCGCTGGACTCCAGCAGGATGTCGTCACAGTTGATCTTGGCCACCAGGCCCTTCTGGGCCGACACGGGCACGACATGGCTGAGCGGCACGCCCAGCAATTCGGCCGATGTCTGGCGCTGGCGCTCCAGCTGCGCTTGCACTTGCGACGGGGAACTGAGCGTGTCCCACAGCGTGTCGATCTTGTTGAGCACCACCAGCCGCGCATCGGTCGCGTCTTCAGCCGTGCCCAGGTGGTCGCGCCAGATGGTCAGGTCCGAGCGCGTCACGCCCGTGTCCGCGCCCAGGATGAACACCACGGCGTGGGCCTGCGGGATGAGGTTGATGGTGAGTTCGGGTTCCGCGCCCACGGCGTTCAGGCCCGGCGTATCCAGAATCACGAGCCCCTGCTTGAGCAGCGGATGCGGAATGTTGATGACCGCGTGCCGCCACATCGGCACCTCGACCATGCCCGCAGCGTCCAGCACGGGGTTCTCGTCGGCGGCCTCATCACTCCAGAAACCCAGCGCACGCGCCTCATCCACGGACACGCGGCGCACTTCCGATACTTTTTCAAGCGCCTGGGCGAGTTGGGCCGGGTCGTCCATGTCCAGCGGCACCTTCACCCAGCGGTCTGCCTTCAGGCGCCACTCGGCCAGCCCCAGGGACTGCATGCGCGTGTCGATAGGCAGCAGGCGCAGGCTGGGGGCGGTGCCGTTTTCATAGCCCAGCTCGGTCGGACACATAGTGGTGCGCCCCGCACTGGCCGGCATGATGCGCCGGCCATAGCCGGCGAAGAAGATCGCATTGATGAGCTCGGACTTGCCGCGCGAAAACTCCGCCACAAAAGCGACAGTCACCTTGTCGCTGCGCACCTGCTCTTCCAGCCGCTGCAGACGCTCCTCCACAGCCGCGTCCATGAGGTCGTGCGAACCCATCCATTGCCCCAGGCGCTTGAGTTGCTGGGCGAAAGCACGCCTCCATGCGCCGTGCTGGTCAAACTGTTCGTTGAATGAAGGTCCCACTTTGCTCCCGGATATCAATGCAAGCGCCCGCGTGGGCGGGAGATGGCGCAATATAGCATCGCCATTGCGCCGGTCCGCCGCCACGCAGCCCGGTCAGGCGCGCTGGCAGTGCGGACAGAAATAGGTGCTGCGCTGCCCCTGGCGCAACAGACGCACGGGCGTACCGCACTGGCGACACGGCAGGCCCGCGCGGCCATAGACATTGGCCTCCAATTGGAAATGCCCGGCGCTGCCGTCGGCGCTGGAGAAATCACGCAGCGTGCTGCCGCCCCGCTCCACCGCGCGCGCCAGCACCTCGCGGATTGCGCCGTGCAGGCGCCGGGCTCGCTGGGGTCCGATCGCGCAAGCGCGGGTGGTTGGCCGGATGCCCGCGAGGAACAGCACCTCGCAGGCATAGATATTGCCCACGCCCACGACCACCGTGCCCGCGAGCAGCAGTTGCTTGATGGGCGAGCGTTTGGCGCGCAGCCCCGCGTGGAAGGACTCGAAGGCGAAGTCCTCGCCCAGCGGCTCCAATCCCCACCCATCGAGCAGCTTGCGTGCACGGGGATCGGACTCACCCGCCGCCCAGACCACGGCGCCGAAGCGCCGCGGGTCGTGCAGCCGCAGCGTGCCCTGGTCCGTTATCAGTTCGAAATGGTCGTGGGCGCCGCGCGCGGGCAGATCGCGTGCAAAGCGCAAGCTGCCCGACATGCCCAGGTGAATGAGCAGCAGCCCTTCATCCAGATCCAGCAACAGGTATTTGCCGCGCCGGCGCACACCGCACACCCGCCGTCCGACCAATACTGCGGGCTCCATGCCCAGTGGCCAGCGCAGGGGCTTGCCCACCGCAATGCCGCAGACAGTTGCGCCCTCGATCGCGCCCGCGAAGCTGCGCCGCGTGACTTCCACCTCCGGCAGCTCAGGCATCGCAATACTCGTCAAGAAGTTCAAGAGCCATGGATTATTATGGGCCGATGGTGCAATCTCTTCGTTTCAGGGCTGTCGCACTGGCATGTTGGGCTGTGGCGAGCATGCTGCCGGCCATGGCCCAGACGCCTGCCCAGTCCACCGTCCCCGCCCCCCCAGCCGAGCTGGAAGATACCGATGCGGCTGCCAGTGACGATGCAGCCGCCTTGAATGCCGAGCTGTTCTACGAATTGCTGCTGGGCGAGATGACCACCAGCCGGGGCGACCCCGGCACCGGTTATGCCCTGATGCTGGACGCTGCACGCCGCAGCGGCGACCCACAGTTGTACCGCCGCGCCACCGAGATCGCCCTGCAGTCGCGCTCGGGCGAATACGCCTTGATGGCCGCGCGAGCGTGGAAGGAGGCCCTGCCGCAGTCGCGCGATGCCAATCGCTACATGCTGCGCATCCTGGTCGCCCTCAATCGCATCGGCGATAGCGCCGAACCCTTGAAGCGGGAACTGAGCACCGCGCCGACGCGCGACAAGATATCCACCATCCGCGCGCTGCCTCAGCTCTATGGCCGTGCCAGCGACAAGGCACTGGCCGCGCAGGTGGTGCGCCAGGCCCTGCAGGCAGAACTGAACCACCCGGCCATCGGCCCCATTGCCTGGACCACCGTGGGGCGCATGGACCTGGCAGCCAGCGACAAGGCGGGCGCCCTGGAGGCGGCGAGCCAAGCCCATGCACAAGACCCCGCCGACGATGGCGCCGCCATGCTGGCGCTCGAGCTGCTCGCAGAGGGCGTCACGCAGGCGGAGCCGCTGCTCGCGGGTTACCTGGCCGGCAAGCCCCTGCCCGAAGTCCGCATGGCCTACGCACGCCTGCTGCTGGAGTCTCAGCGCCTGGCCGACGCACAGTTCCAGCTGGATGCAGTCAATCGCGAACAGGCCGACATGCCCGAAGCCTGGTTGTTGCAGGCGTCGCTACACCTGCAAGGCGGACGGCTGGAGCAGGCGGAGGAAGCACTGCGGCGTTTTACCGGCTTGCTCGAAGACCTGCCCGCCACGCCCCAACGCAAGCGCGCGCTCACCCAGGCATATCTGATGCACGCGCAAGTAGCGGAGAAGCGTGGCGACTACGCCGGGGCCGAAGGTTGGCTTTCGCGCATTGAAGATGCCGCCGAACTGCTCACGGCTCAAAGCCGCCGCGCTGCACTGCTCGCACGCCAGGGCAAATTGGAAGAGGCGCGCGCATTGATCCGCGCCGTGCCCGCAAGCACACCGGATCAGGAACGCCTCAAGTTGCAGGCCGAAGCCCAGTTGCTGCGCGAAGCAAAACAATATGCACAGGCCTACACGGTCCTCGGCAAGGCCGTAGCGCTGGCGCCCGCGGACAACGACCTCGCCTACGACCAAGCCATGCTGGCGGAAAAGGCGGGCCGCCTCGACGACATGGAACGCCTCTTGCGCGCCATCATCGCCCGCCAACCCGACTACCACCACGCACTCAATGCCCTGGGTTTTTCCCTCGCAGAGCGGGGCGTACGGCTGGAGGAAGCTAAGGCGCTCATCGTCAAAGCGCTTGAGTTTGCACCGAACGATCCGTTCATCACCGACAGTCTGGGCTGGGTGGAATTCCGCCTGGGCAACCGCCAGGAAGCGCTGACCATCCTGAAACGCGCCTACGAAACACAACCGGACGCAGAGATAGCGGCCCACATCGGCGAAGTTCTGTGGTCTCTGGGAGAACATGACCGCGCGCGTGACATCTGGCGCGAGGGCCTGCGTATCAACAAAGACAACGACACACTCAAGGGCACGCTCGACCGGCTGGGAGTGCGTCTGTGAGCCAGCCGCAACTGGCGGCTGACCACCGCCCTCTGCGCGGCCGGCTGGTGCTCGGGATCGTTGCAGCGGCAACCCTGGTCGCCTGCGCGCAGCCGCCACGCCCTGCGGATGCCAGCCCGGACCACTGGTCGGGCCGGCTGGCCGTTCAGGTGGAAGACGATGCAGGCCAATCCTTCAGTGCCGGTTTTGAATTGAAGGGCCACCCCTCTGCGGGAGAGCTCACTCTGATCAACCCGCTGGGCAACATCATCGCGCGTGTGGAATGGACTCCGCATCGCGCCGTGCTGGTCCAGGGGCAGGAACGCAGGGAGGCTGCCTCGCTGCAGACCCTGGTACTTGACCTGACCGGCAGCGACCTACCCATTTACGCGCTTTTCAGCTGGCTGAAGGGCGAAGCCCTCCAAGTCGCCGGCTGGCGCACCAACCTCGATGCCCTGCAGCAGGGGCGCTTGTCGGCCACGCGCGAGCAGCCGCTGCCTCGCACTACGCTGCGCATTGTCTTGAGCCTCTGACCGCTTTCCATGCAAGCCCTGTACGACGTGCCGGCGCCGGCCAAACTGAACCTGTTTCTGCATGTCACGGGTCGCAGGCCCGATGGCTATCACCTGCTGCAGTCGGTCTTCATGTTGATCGATTGGTGCGATGTTCTGCATTTCGAGGTGCGCGGCAATGGGGCCGTCACACGTGAAGACCTTACCAGCGCCCTGCCTGCGGACGATCTGGTCGTGCGCGCCGCACGTGCGCTGCAAAAGGCCACCGGTTGCCCGCAAGGGGTACATATCGGCGTCTCTAAACACATCCCCGCACAAGCCGGCTTGGGTGGCGGATCTTCGGACGCGGCCAGCACGTTGCTGGCGCTCAACCGCCTGTGGAAGTTGAAACTGTCTCGGCAGCAGTTGCACTCCATCGCCCTGACGCTGGGCGCCGATGTTCCGTTTTTTTTGTGCGGCGCAAGCGCCTGGGTCGAGGGAATTGGTGACATAATTCGCCCTCTTGAGTTGGAGCACCAACTTCCGCCTGCGGCTTTCGCGGTGGTCAAGCCCGAAGCGGGGCTGGATACGAGAATGATTTTTTCGAATCCCTCCCTTAAACGTGATTCGAGTTGTGCTACAATTTCAGGCTTTGCTGCAACACACTACCAATTTGGAAGTAATGACCTGCAGCCAGTCGCACAGGCCTTGTGCCCCGAGATTACGCAAGCCATCAATTGGCTTGAATCAAAAGGGTTGCAAGGACGCATGACAGGCTCTGGAAGTGCGGTGTTTGCACAAATCACACATGCTGTCGATCTGTACGATGCACCCGCTGCATGGCATGTCAAAGTGTGTGAAAATCTAAAGTCTCATCCGCTAGCGGATTGGGTTTTTGGATGAAAAGATACTGGGTGAGCTGACGCAAGACAGCTGACCTGCGTAGGGGAGTCGCCAAGTTGGTTAAGGCACCGGATTTTGATTCCGGCATGCGAGGGTTCGAGTCCTTCCTCCCCTGCCAAAGATTATTTCCCACACGGGATTTAAATTCAGACGGCTGAGTCGCTCATGCAAACCAATCCCCCCGACTTCGTGGTTTTCACGGGCAATGCCAACCCTGGATTGGCTGCCGAGATCGCTCAAAATCTTGGCACCACTCTCGGCGCCATTGATGTGGGCCGGTTCTCCGACGGCGAAGTCACCGTCGAAATCAAGCAAAACGTCCGCGCTCGCGATGTATTCGTGGTGCAGTCGACCTGCGCGCCGACGAACGAGAACCTGATGGAACTGCTGATCATGGTCGACGCGCTCAAGCGCGCCTCGGCCGAACGCATCAGCGCCGTGATTCCCTACTTTGGTTACGCTCGCCAGGACCGCCGTCCGCGTTCCACACGCGTTCCGATCTCCGCCAAGGTGGTGGCTAACATGCTGCAGGCAGTGGGCGTCGCCCGCGTGCTGACCATGGACCTGCATGCCGACCAGATCCAAGGTTTTTTCGACATTCCGGTGGACAACATCTACGCGTCGCCGGTGCTGCTGGGTGACCTGAACCAGAAGAAGTACGAGAACCTGATCGTGGTGAGCCCGGACGTGGGCGGCGTGGTGCGTGCACGCGCCCTGGCCAAGCAGCTCGGCACCGATCTGGCCATCATCGACAAGCGCCGCCCCAAGGCGAACGTGTCGGAAGTCATGCACGTGATCGGCGACATCGAAGGCCGCAACTGCGTGATCATGGACGACATGATCGACACCGCCGGCACGCTGGTGAAGGCCGCCGAAGTGCTCAAGGAACGCGGCGCCAAGAACGTTTACGCCTATTGCACGCATCCCATTTTCTCGGGCCCGGCCATCGAGCGCATCGCGCAAGGCACGGCCCTCGATGAAGTGGTGGTGACCAACACGATCCCCCTGAGCGATGCCGCCAAGGGGTGTTCCAAGATTCGCCAGCTCTCCGTGGCGCCGCTGATCGCCGAAACGATCCAGCGCATTGCCAAGGGTGAGTCGGTGATGAGCCTGTTCTCCGACCAGGCTTGATGATCGCTCCGCCGCTGGCGGAGGTGTCACAGCCCCAAGCCTCCTTCGGGAGGCTTGCTTGTTCGGAGACAGCACGGGCCCATGCCATGGTGGCGTGCGGTCTTTATCAACAGGGCCAGGCTGGTCGCGGCCGGCCCCTTCAGGAGTTCAAACATGCAATTCGTCGCTTTTGAGCGCGCCAAGCAAGGTACGGGTGCGAGCCGCCGTCTGCGCATTTCGGGCAAGGCCCCCGGCATCGTCTATGGTGGCTCCGCCGAGCCCCAGCTGATCGAGATCGATCACAACGCCCTGTGGCACGCCCTCAAGAAGGAAGCGTTCCACTCCAGCATCCTGGACATGGAGCTGAACGGCCAAGTCACCAAGGTGCTGCTGCGTGACGTGCAGTACCACCCCTTCAAGCAGCAAGTGCTGCACGTGGACTTCCAACGCGTGGACGAGAAGACCCGCGTGCACCTGAAGGTGCCGCTGCACTTCGAAGGCGTCGAAGGCTCGCAGGCCGTGAAGGTGGAAGGTTGCACGGTGACCCCGCTGATCCATGAACTGGACGTGATGTGCATGCCCGCGCAACTGCCCGAGTTCATCAAGGTGGACCTGAGCGGCCTGACCTCCAAGTCCACCATGGGCCTGCAGTCCGTGAAGCTGCCCCACGGCGTGAAGGCCGTGGTGCGTGGTTCCAACAAGAACCCCGCCCTGGTGTCGATCAAGCTGCCCGAAGTGGTGGCCGACGCGACCGCAGCCGCAGCACCCGCAGCCGCACCCGCCAAGAAGGGCAAGAAGTAAGCACTTCTGCCGGGCCGTCGCCCTCAGGGGCGGCCTCTTGCCTCTCAACGGCCCACCTCGCGTGGGCCGTTGGCGTTTTGTGGCCCCCTGCAGGCGCACGTCGCGCCGCTTCAGGCGCGCCGGATAATCGCAACATGATCAAACTGTTTGTGGGCCTGGGCAACCCCGGCCCGGAGTACGAGGCCACACGCCACAACGCGGGGTTCTGGTGGATCGACGCGCTGGCGCGCGAACTCAAGGTCACCCTGGTCCCCGAGCGCAGCTACCACGGCCTGGTCGCGCGCGCCAGCGTTGCCGGCCACAGCGTCTGGCTGCTGCAGCCGCAGACCTTCATGAACCTCTCAGGCAAGTCGGTGGCGGCCCTTGCGCGCTTCTTCAAGATTCCGCCGGAGGAAATCCTCGTCGCACACGACGAATTGGACATTCCGCCCGGACAGGCCAAGCTCAAGCGCGGCGGCAGCCACGCAGGCCACAACGGGCTGCGTGACATCCACGCGCAACTGGGCACCAGCGACTACTGGCGGCTGCGCATCGGCATCGGCCACCCCGGCGTGAAAGCGGAGGTGGTGAACTGGGTGCTCAAGAAGCCCGCGCCCGACCAGCGCACGCTGATCGAGGACAGCATCCTTCATTCGCTCAAGGCCTACCCTGCCCTGCTGGCCGGCGACATGGACAAGGCCACGCTCCTCGTGCACACCACCAAGCCGCCGCGCCCCAAGGCCACACGCCCCGCCCAGGCGCAGGCCGCACCACAAGCGGGCCCAGATTAACTATTGTTTTGATAGCTGGTAGCGCTTACCAGATAAGCGCTAGCGGCCCAAAAGCCTCCAAGTTCAAGCCACTTTCGGTGGCTTCAGGCGCTGGAACTTCTGCCACAGCGTCTCGCGGCTTTCCTGGTGAGCCGGGTTGACCGGAATGCAGGCCACGGGACAGATGGCCACGCACTGGGGCTCATCGAAATGGCCCACGCATTCGGTGCACTTGGAGGGCTCGATCTCGTAATGCTCCTGGCCCAGGAAGATGGCCTCGTTGGGGCATTCGGGCTCGCACACGTCGCAGTTGATGCACTCGTCCGTGATCATCAACGCCATGGCGCAACTCCCTTGCGGCACATGGCGCAATGCGGTGACAGGCGGGCGGTGAACAGCATCCTGCAATTATCCGCCCACCCCTGTGCCCCCGTGGGGATGGCCGCCATGCGCCCGCGGTTTTTGTCCTATGCTCGGTCCACCACCGCCCCGGCCGCGCGCCGCGGCCTTCACTCCCATGGCCCTGTTCTTCCTCCAACGCCTCGCCACTTTGATCGCCACGCTGCTGGGCGCGTCGGCCGTGGTGTTCGTGGTGCTGGAGGTCCTGCCGGGCAACGCGGCCGAAGTGCTGCTGGGGCCTGACGCCGCACCCGAGGCCGTGGCCGAGCTCGCCGCCCGGCTGGGCCTGGACCAACCCGCGCTCGTGCGTTATGGGCAGTGGCTGGGTGGACTGCTCACGGGCCAGTTAGGGGACAGCCATGCCTACAGCGCGCCCGTGGCCGACCTGATCGGCGAGCGCCTGGCGCTGACCATTCCGCTGGCCCTGCTGGCCATGCTGCTGACCACCGCGCTGGCGCTGGCCGCTGGCGTGTATGCGGCATCGCGCCACAACCGCCTGGGCGACTGGGGAGTGATGGGGCTGGCGCAACTGGGCATTGCCATTCCCAACTTCTGGTTTGCCATCCTGCTGATCCTGCTGTTTTCGGTACAGCTGCAATGGTTCTCGGCCGGGGGCTTTCCCGGCTGGAGCGCCGAAGCCGGCGGCGGCGTGCTGCCCGCGCTGCAGGCCCTGCTGCTGCCCGCCGTGGCCCTGGCCGTGGTGCAGGCCGCCATCCTGGCGCGCATCACGCGCTCCGCCGTGCTGGACGTGCTGCGCGAGGACTTCGTGCGCACGGCGCGCGCCAAGGGGCTCTCGCAACGCGCGGCGCTGTGGGGCCATGTGCTGCGCAACGCCATGATCCCCGTGGTGACGGTGATGGGCCTGCAGTTCGCCAACCTGCTGGCCGGCACCATCGTGGTGGAGAACGTGTTCTACCTGCCCGGGCTGGGCCGGCTGATCTTCCAGTCCATCGCCAACCGCGACCTGGTGGTGGTGCGCAACTGCGTGATGCTGCTGGCGGCCATGGTGGTGGTGGTGAACTTCGTGGTGGACCTGCTGTACGCGGCCATCGACCCGCGCGTAAAGGCCCGCGGTCTATGAGCGCGCTGCCGACCTTCCCCGCGCCCAGCCCCCACACGCCGGCGTTCTGGCGCCGTGCGCTGCGCCACCCCAGCTGCGCGATCGGTGCCGTGCTCACGCTGGCGCTGGTGCTCTCCGCCCTGCTCTCCTTCGTCTGGACGCCATGGCCGCCTTATGAGATGGCGATGGATGCCGCCCTGCAGCCCCCCGGCGCGCAGCACTGGCTGGGCACCGACGCCTACGGGCGCGACGTGGCCTCGCAGCTGCTCGTGGGCGCGCGCGCGTCCATCGCGGTGGGCGTGATTGCCGTGGGCATCGGCCTGGCGCTGGGCGCCGCGCTGGGGCTGCTGGCAGCGGCGCGCGGCGGCTGGGTGGAGGAAGCCGTCATGCGCCTGGCGGACTTCACCTTCGCGTTCCCCGCGCTGCTGCTGGCCATCATGCTCACGGCCGTTTTCGGCCCCGGCATGGTGAACGCCATCATCGCCATCGGCATCTTCTACATACCGACTTTTGCCCGTGTCACGCGCGCATCGGCCAAGGCGGTGTGGGCGCGTGAATACATCCTGGCGGCGCGCGCCTGCGGCAAGGGCCCATGGCGTATCACCTTCGAGCATGTGCTGCCCAACATCGCTTCCGTGCTCATCGTGCAGGCCACGATCCAGTTCGCGCTGGCGATCCTCGCCGAGGCCGCGCTTTCGTACCTGGGCCTGGGCACGCAGCCCCCGCAACCGTCGTGGGGACGCATGCTGGCCGAGGCCCAGACCCTCATGTTCCAGGCGCCGCTGCTGGCCGTGTGGCCGGGCGTGGCGATTGCGCTGGCGGTGCTGGGCCTGAACCTGCTGGGCGACGGGCTGCGCGACCTGCTGGACCCCCGACTGTCCCGCCAGCGATGACACCAGCGCACGCACCTCCCTCCCCTGCGCCATTGCTGGACGTGCAGCAACTGGCCATCACGCTGCGCACGCCGCGCGGCCCGGTGCGCGCCGTGCATGACGTGGACTTCGCCCTGCAGCCCGGCGCCACGCTGGGGCTGATCGGCGAATCGGGCTGCGGCAAGTCCCTTACCGCGCTCGCACTCATGGGCCTGCTGCCTGAAGGCGCGCGCGTGCAGGGCCGCATCCGCCTGGACGGGCAGGAACTGCTGCCGATGACCGAGCCCCAGTGGTGCCGGCTGCGCGGCGACCGCATCGGCATGGTGTTCCAGGAACCCATGACCGCGCTCAACCCCGTGCACACCATCGGGCGGCAGGTGGCCGAGCCGCTGCGCCTGCACCGCGGCCTGTCCGACCGGCAGGCGCGTGCCGAGGCCGTTGCGTTGCTGGAACGTGTGGGCATCGCACAGGCCGCGCAGCGGCTGGACGCCTACCCGCACCAGTTCTCGGGCGGGCAGCGCCAGCGCATCACCATCGCCATGGCGCTGGCGTGCGGTCCGCAGCTCCTGATTGCCGACGAGCCCACCACGGCGTTGGACGTGACGCTGCAACGCCAGATCCTGGAGTTGATCCAGGGTCTGGTGGCCGAGCGAGGCATGGCGCTGATCCTCATCTCGCACGACCTGGGCGTGATCGCGCAGAACGTGCAGCGCACGCTGGTGATGTATGGCGGCACGGTGGTCGAGGCCGGCCCCACGCGCGAAGTCTTCCGCACGCAGGCCCATCCCTACACCCGCGGCCTGTTCGCCGCACGCCCACAGTGGGGCTCCGCACGCGTGCCCGGTGCACGCCTGCCCACGATCGCTGGCACCGTGCCCGACCTGGCCGATCTGCCGCCGGGTTGCCCGTTCGCCGGACGCTGCCCGCTCACCGTGCCCGACTGCCACGCCGCCCTGCCGCCCGCCACGGCGCTGGGCCCGGGCCACATGGCGCGCTGCATACGGCTGGGGGAGAGCGCGTGAACACTATCAATTCAATAGCTGCCAGCGCTTTCCCTACAAGCGCTACAGGCCATTTCGACCCAAATGCACCCCTTTTGCGCGTACGCGGCCTGCAGCGGGACTATCCGCTGCCCCGCACACGGCCGTGGGGGCCGCGCGCGCAGGTGCAGGCGCTGCGGGGTGTGGACCTGGACATCACCACCGGCCGCAGCCTGGGCGTGGTGGGTGAATCGGGCTCGGGCAAGTCCACGCTGGCGCGCCTGGTGATGGCGCTGGACACGCCCAGCGCCGGCAGCGTGCACCTGCTGGGGCGCGACCTGCACCGGTTGCCCGCGCACGCGCTGCGCGCCGCACGGCGCGACTTCCAGATGGTGTTCCAGGACCCCTACGGCTCGCTGGACCCGC
The DNA here is from genome assembly GCF_030503915.1 of Diaphorobacter sp. C33. Classification (NCBI taxonomy): domain Bacteria; kingdom Pseudomonadati; phylum Pseudomonadota; class Betaproteobacteria; order Burkholderiales; family Comamonadaceae; genus Diaphorobacter; species Diaphorobacter sp. C33. Next base: position 146,267 of record NZ_CP129980.1, on the reverse strand, counting down.
GCCAGACGGTGGAGCGCATCGTCACCGAGCCGCTGCAGGTCCTGGGCCATACCACACGCGCCGAACTGCGCGAGCAGGCCGCCGCCGTGCTGCAGCAGGTGGGCCTGCGGGCGGGCGATGCGCACAAGTACCCGCATGAATTCTCGGGCGGCCAGCGCCAGCGCATCGCCATCGCGCGCGCGCTCATCACGCGGCCGCGCCTCATCGTGGCCGACGAGCCCGTGAGCGCGCTGGACGTGTCCGTGCAGGCCCAGGTACTGAACCTGCTGCAGGACCTGCAGGAGCGCCTGGGCGTCACCTACCTGCTCATCAGCCACGACCTGGCCGTGGTGCAGCACCTGTGCGACGAGGTGCTGGTGCTGTACGAGGGGCGCGTGGTGGAGCGCGGCGCGCCGCACACACTGTTCAGCACGCCGCAACACCCCTACACGCAGGCGCTGGTGGCCGCGGTGCCACGCATCGCGCTCTAGCCGCACGGCGCCCGCCCGCCACGCCCGGCCGCGCCCTGTAGTAAAAAGCAGCGCACAGCCCGCCGCACGCATTCCACCCGTCCAAGGAGATCCCGCCCATGTTCACCCGCCGCACCGCCCTCGCCTCCGGCGCCCTGGCCACCGCCGCGCTGGCCACGCCGCTGCACGCGCTGGCGCAGGGCAAGAAGGACGCCGTGACCCTGGCCCTCGCCCTGGAGCCGCCGGGGCTGGACCCCACGGCCGGCGCGGCGTCCTCGATTGCCGAGGTCACGCTCTACAACATCTACGAGACGCTCACCAAGATCAACCCGGACGGCAGCGTCTCGCCGCTGCTGGCCGAGAGCTGGGAGGTCTCGCCCGACCTCAAGACCTACACCTTCCGCCTGCGCAAGGGCGTCACCTTTCACAACGGCGAGCCGCTCAATGCCGCGGCCGTGAAGTTCTCCTTCGACCGCGCGGGCGGCGACAAGAGCACCAACAAGGACAAGCGCAGCTTTGCCAACCTGAGCACGCAGGCGGTGGACGAGTACACCGTGGTGGTGCTCAACAAGGACATCGACCCCGACCTGCTGTTCGTGCTGGGCCAGGCCACGGCCATCATCGTGGAACCCAAGAGCGCCGCCACCAACGCCACCAAGCCCGTGGGCACGGGGCCCTACAAGCTCGCCGGCTGGAGCCGCGGCGCCTCCATCACGCTGGCCGCATGGCCGGGGTGGCGCCAGCCGTCCAGCATCCGCATCCGCCGCGCCACGTTCCGCTTCATTCCCGATGCGGCGGCGCAGGTGGCCGCGCTGCTGGCGGGCGACGTGGACGCCTTCCCGCGCGTCACGCCGCGCAGCATGGCGCAGTTCAAGAACAACCCGCGCTTTCAGGTGGTGGTGAGCGGCTCGCGCGCCAAGACCATCCTCGCGATCAACAACGCGCGCAAGCCCTTGAACGACGTGCGCGTGCGCCGCGCCATCGCCGTAGCGATCGACCGCAAGGCCATCATCCAGGGCGCGGCCGACGGCCTGGGCGTGCCTATCGGCAGCCACTACGTGCCCGGCGCCTTCGGCTATGTGGACACCACGGGCATCAATCCGCATGACGTGGAGAAGGCCAAGCGCCTGCTGGCCGAGGCCGGCGTGAAGACACCCCTCACCCTCACCATGACGCTGCCGCCGGCGCCCTACGCACGCCAGGGCGGCGAGCTCATTGCCTCACAGCTCGCCAAGGTGGGCATCGTTGCCAAGCTGCAGAACGTGGAGTGGGCCCAATGGCTCAGCGGCACCTACGGCAACAAGAACTACGACCTGACGCTGATCTCGCACGTGGAGCCTTTCGACCTGGGCAATTTCGCCAAGCCGGACTACTACTGGGGCTACCACTCCGAACAGTTCGACGCGCTGTACGAGAAGATCCAGAACGCCGCGCGCCCCGCCGACCGCGCCCGCCTGCTGGGCGACGCGCAGCGCCTGCTGGCCGAGGACGCGGTGCACGCCTTCCTGTACCAGCCGCAATGGGTCACCGTGGCCCACAAGCAATTGCGCGGTCTGTGGAAGGACATGCCGGTGTTCGTCAACGACCTGGCGGCATTGCACTGGGCATAAGGAGCTGGCGCGTGGTAGCGCCAGCCCCCTCGGCACGGCCACTTCCGCCCGGGTGGAACAGCCGTTCTCTCCACACCGCCTCCGCGATGACACAAGGATCGCCATGACGCAATTGCACGAGCTGTCCGCCAGCGAACTGCTCGCCGGCTACCGCAGCCGCCAGATCTCTCCGGTAGACGCGTTGCTCGACGTGCTCAGCCACGTCGCGCGGTGGGAGCCCCACCTGCAGGCCACCTACCTGCTGCGCCCCGAGGCTGCACTGGCCCAGGCCCGCCAGAGCGAGGCCCGCTGGCTGCGCGGCGCCCCCTGCGGCCCGCTGGACGGCGTGCCGGTCACCCTCAAGGACAACATCGCTACACAGGGCGATCCCACACCGCTGGGCACCGCGGCGCTCCCTCTGGTGCCCGCCGCGGCCGACGCACCGCCTGCAGCCCGTCTGCGCGAGGCAGGCGCGGTGCTGCTGGCCAAGACCACCATGCCCGACTACGGCATGCTGTCCTCGGGGCTGTCGAGCTTTCATCCGCTGGCGCGCAACCCCTGGGACCTGTCCAAGGGCCCAGGCGGCTCCAGCGCCGGTGCGGGCGCGGCGGCGGCGGCGGGCTACGGGCCGCTGCACGTGGGTACGGACATCGGCGGCTCGCTGCGCCTGCCGGCCAGCTGGTGCGGCATCTTCACGCTCAAGCCCAGCCTGGGCCGCATTCCCATCGATCCGCCCTACACCGGCCGCGCGGCCGGCCCCATGACGCGCGGCGTGGAGGACGCCGCGCTGATGATGCAGGTGCTGTCGCAGCCCGACGCGCGCGACAGCATGAGCCTGCCAGCACAGCCCATCGACTGGCGACAGCTTGCACCCGGCACGCAGCGCCTGCACGGCCTGCGCCTGGGGCTGCTGCTGGACGCGGGCTGCGGCCTGGCCACCGATCCCGAGGTGCGCGCCGCCGTGCAGGCCGCCGCGCAGCGCCTGGCCGACGCGGGCGCCATCGTCGAGCCCATGGAGCCGTTCCTCACGCGCGCCATGCTGGACGGCATGGACCACTTCTGGCGCATGCGCTCGCACATGGACATGCGCACGCTCACCGTCGAGCAGCGGGGCAAGGTGTTGCCCTACATCCGCGCCTGGGCGGATAGCGCCGCCACGCTCAGCGCGGCCCAGGTGTACGAGGCCAGCCAGCAGTTCCACGCCACGCGCGTAGCCACGGTGCGCGCCTGCGCGGGGTACGACTATGTGCTTTCGCCCGTGGCGCCCATCACCGCCTTCGCGGCCGAGCTGCCCTCGCCCACCGACGACCCGCTGCGGCCGCTGGAGCACATTGCCTTCACCGTGCCGTTCAACATGTCGGAGCAGCCGGCAGCGTCGGTCAACTGCGGCTACAGCGCCAGCGGCCTGCCCATCGGGTTGCAGATTGCCGGACAGCGCTTTGACGACCTGGGCGTACTGCAACTGGCCCACGCCTTCGAGCAGTTGCGCGGCGCGCAGCGGCCCTGGCCCGCGCCGCCCACGCCTTAAAGACACAAACCAAAATGGCCTCCAGCGCTTGATATACAAGCGCTAGCAGCTATAAAAAGTGAAGTATCAGCGCTCGGCTGTGGCCAACCGCACGGCCAGGCCCAGGAACACCAGGCCCGCCACGCGGTTGAGCATGCGCTGCGCGCGCGCCGAGCGCTGCAGCAGCGCGCCGAACGCCCCGCTGAAGCATGCGATGGCCCCGAACACCAGGAACGTGGCCAGCATGAACACTACCCCCAGCACCAGGATCTGCCGCGCCATGCCGCCGCGCGCGGGGTCGGCAAACTGCGGCAGGAAGGCCAGGAAGAAGATCAGCACCTTGGGGTTGGTCAGGTTCATCACCACACCGCGCCCCACCATGCGCAGTGCACCACCAGGCACGCGGGCGCCCGGCGCCATCGCCGCGCCCGTAGCGGGCGCCTCCTCGGGTACGCTGGCCGGCGCCCGCAACGCCCCCCAGGCCAGATAGGCCAAATAGGCGGCGCCGCAGAACTTGAGCACCGTGAACGCCACGGCCGACGCGGCAAACACGGCCGCCAGTCCCAGCGCCACGGCCGTGGTGTGCCCCACCAGCCCCAGGCACAGCCCCAGCACCACGCACATGCCCGCGCGCCAGCCGCGCTGGGCCGACTGCAGCAGCACGCACAGGTTGTCGGGCCCCGGCGTAAGCGCCAGCAGCACGGAAACACCAAAGAACGCGACAAGGGTTTCGATCGAGGGCATGGGACGGTCTGAGGGTGGGACAGAGAACCGCCGGAGCGGCGGCGCACCATTCTGCACCGCGCACACGGCGGCCGCGTGCGCAGGCACGACAATCGACGGTTTCGCCCGCTTTTCACGGACTTGTCTGCCATGGACCTTTTATTCGTGGTGGCCCTCGCGGCCACCGGCGCCTACATGCTCAACACCCAGCAGCAGCGCCGGCGCATCGTGCTGCTGGCGCAGCATCTGCAGCCCTACCAGATCGAACGGCTCATGGAGACACTGACCCAGGGCTACCTGCGCGCCATGGGCGAACAGGACCCCGAGCGCCGCCAGCAGGTGCTGAACCTGCTGGCCAGCAGCGAGGCACAGTTGAGCGAACAGTTTGAGCGCTTTGCGGCAGACTTCCGCCGCGTGCCCGCACCGCTGGCGCGCGCGAGCCGCCTGGCGCTGGGCCTGCCGTTTGCCACGCAGTTGCTGCCCGGCGCCACCTTCGACATGCGCGAGGCCATTGACGTGCACGCGCGCGGCATCGCCCGCGTGGCGCGCAACGACGCCGGCCTGTCGCCGCGCGACAAGGCCTTCACCATGACGGCCGAGCTGCTGCTGATGCAGCACACCTGCCACTGGTTCTGCAAGTCCAAGACCGTGGCATCGGCCCGCACGCTGGCGCGCCACCAGACGCCGCACGCCCAGCTGGTGGCTGCGGTTTCGCCGGAAACGCGCGCCGCCTACCTCGCCCTGACCGGCCCAGCGCGCTGAAGCGCGGCGGGCGCGGCAACTCGCGCCCCCGTCCTACCCTGCCGGCGCCGGCGCCCGGTTCCAATCAGCCAGCCCATGAATACCCTCCCCACCGACAACGATCCCGTCCAGGCCTGGATGGCGCTGGGCGTGCAAAGCGCCATCCTTGCGCGCACCATGCCCGCCGTGCGGCACGACCTGGCGGGGCCGCTGTCGGCCATGCGCATGGCGGCCACCGTGCTCAAACGCCGGCTCGGTACGGGAGAGTTGCCGCCCGCACAGGCAGTGGAGCGGGTGGAGCAGTTCGAAGGCCACCTGACCCGCTTGGCCGACAGTGCCAAGCGCCTGCGCCATTGGGACCTGCCCGCGCAGGACAGCGCTCAGCCCCTGGCGGCCGTGGCCGCCCAGGCGGTTCAGCTGGCCCGGCCGCTGCTGGCCATGCGCGGCACCGACCTGCAAGCGCCCGGCCCGTTGCCCGAGACGCCCGTCGCGGCACACACCACCCTGTGCCTGCTGCTGGGCGCCCTCTATCACCTGGCGGAAACGGGCTCCCCGCCTCCCGCACGCATCACGCTGCAGGCCGTGCAAGGCCGCAGCGGCCTGCGGGTGCAGGCGGACGGACAGGCGGACGCCGGCCTGGCGGCATTCGCCTCCCAGCCAGTCCCGCCACTGGATGCCGCTGCGCTGCTCTGCCTGGCGCGGCATGGCGGCGCGCATGTGCAATGCGGCGCAGGCTGGGTGGAGCTGGACGCGGCACCTGCTCCACCAGACGTTACGCCGTGACGATCCAGCCCTCCAGCGGGTCCATGTCGGGCGGCAGGCCGTAGCGCAGGTCGCCCTGCTGCCGGCAGCGCCATGCCCATGCGGCCTGCAGCAGGCACAGCACCGCATCCAGGCGGTCGCCGCTACCATCGTCCAGCAGTGCCGTGCGCTGCGCGGCATCCACTGTCAGGCGCAGGCCCAGGCGGGTGTCGCCGCACTCCAGGCGGCGCAGCAGTTCCGTGCGCGCCGCGTGCCGGTCGGCCGTCTGGCGCGCACGCGCGTCGCTCTTGTAGCTGCACCGCCCGATCAGCTCGCGCGCCAGCAGGCCGGGGTAGGCCTCCAGCGCCACGCGCCGCGGGTCCCCGGCATGCAGGCCAGGCAGGTGCACACCCGCCTCCAGCAGCAGCGGCACGCCCGCGTGCAGCATGTAGGCCACGGGTGGGTTCACCCATTTCATCGACGGGCTGGAGCCCGCGGGACGGTCCGTGGCGCGGTGGGCCAGCTTGGCGCCGGCAGGGCGCGCGGCGCAGAACGCGGCAAAGGTCTCACGCACTTGCGCGCGCGTGAGGCCGCGGTAGTGCGCGATGCTGCGCGCCCATTCGAGCGGCCAGCCGAGTCCGGTGAGCAGTTCGCGGGGCAGGCCGAAGGGCAGATCGAAGCCGCCCACCCACGCGCGCGGCGCGGCCAGCCATCGGCCGAAGGCGGCGAGCGTATCCAGCGGCTGCAGGTCTTGCAGCACCACGCTGCCGCCCTGCAGCGCGCCCAGCGCCAGCACGATGGGCTTGCCCCGGCTGGGACTGCTGGAAAAATCGCACCCTACCAGCAGCATTGCAGCTAGGGCCTGTTCACACTATTTTTGCCAGTGCGAAGGGCGTGAAAACCGCGCCAATATAGGCGCGTGACGACGCCAAGGCCGGGGCCTTGGCTAGGAGGGCAAGGACGCGTGGCGCGGTTCTCACTCCGGTCCCTTCGGGTTGCGATCAAAAGGGGACATTCGCGGCGTTGCCAAGCCGCGCTGGGGTCACACCCCAGCTTCGTTTGGCGCCTTGCGCCTGGCCCCTTTTGATCGCAACGCATCTGGCAAAAACAGTGTGAACAGTCCCTAGCCCAGCGCCAGCGCCACCACGCCGGCGGCAATCAGCAGCGCCCCCGCCAAGCGCGCGGCGCGGTCGCCCTCGTCCAGCAGGTGCCCGCCGATGAGCGCCGCGAACAGCATGGAGACCTCGCGCGCCGGCGCCACGTGGGCCATGGGCGCCTCCTGCATGGCAAACAGCACCAGCACGTAGGCGATCGGGCTCACCACGGCCACCAGCAGCGCAAAGCGCCACTGCCCGGCCCACAGGCGCGCCGTCTCGGCGCGGTTGCGCAGGGCCACGGGGGCGAGCACTGCCACGCGCACGAAGTTGCCCATGTAGTCCACCAGCACGGGCGACAGCAGCATGGCCTTGACGGCGTAGCCATCCACCACGGTATAGCTGGCGATGAAGATGCCGGTCAGCACGCCGTAGCGCAGGCCCGCGTGCACCCGCAGGCGCGCGTGGGGATCGTGCGCCGCGCGCAACAGCCCGGGGCCGCCCGCAATCAGGAAGACGCCGCCCACCACCGCCGCGATGCCCAGCACGCCCCAGGCGGACAGCCGCTCGCCCAGCAGCGTGACGGCCACCAGCGCGGTCAGTAGCGGCCCCGTGCCCCGCGCCAGGGGGTAGACCACGGTGAGGTCGGCCTTGCGGTAGCCGCGCAGCAGGATCACGTAGTACAGCACGTGCAGCACGCCGCTCAGGGCCACGATGGCCCACTCGCGCGCGCCCCACAGCGGAACGGCGTCACGCCCAAGCCACCAGCCCAACGGTGCCCACACCAGCATCATGAGCACCGAGGTGAAGAAGGCGAAACGCGCATCGCCGCCGGCCTTCTTGGCGGCGATGTTCCAGCCGGCGTGGATCAGGCCGGCGAGGAGGATGAGTGCGAAGGCGTTGAGCGACATGAAGGGCCCGCCGCCGCAGCGCCTCGCGGCCGGCTGCGGCGTTCAGGAGGTGGTCGGCGGCATCAGTGCGCCACGGCGGCACCAGAACGCGCCAGACGGGAGCCGCCCAGCAAGTGCCTGGACCGGCCCCACCGCCCCGCCATACTGACGGCGCCCCCGTCCCGCACGTCGCGCGGGAGTCGGGGACAGCGGCGCAAGCTGCTCAGGGGGCTGTCCACCCTCAGGCCCGGCCGATGATGCTGGCCGTGGCCATGAGTTCTTCGAGCAGCGCGAACGACACCTTGCCCGAGGCTGCATAGGGGTCGAACTCGGGCCGCTCGGAATACTTGAGCACGATGGAGTGGTTGAGCTTGGTCAGGTTGACCTGGCCCATGGTCCAGCCGCCAAACCGACGCTCGGTGATTTCCTCGAAGGCCAGCAATTCCACGTCCTTGTGGCGCGGGTCGCGCTGGATGTGGCCGTACAGGTCGCTGACGGCCGAGCGCCCGCCTTCGATAGCCTGCAGGAAGATGCCGCCGCCGTAGCACAGCACGCCCGTGATGCCACTGGCGGGGTTGTGCTGGCGCGACTGGGTGAGGATGGCCTCGATGGCCTCGGACGAGGTATCGACGGCACGGCTGACGTAGAGAAGACGGACCAGCATGGGTCAGCTCCTTCGGGGAATGAGGGCCAGGAATTCGCGGCGCAGCGTGGGGTTGGTGAGGAACACCCCGCGCATCACCGAGTTGATCATCTTGCTGTCCATCTCGCGCACACCGCGCCAGGACATGCAGAAGTGGCTGGCCTCCATGACGATGGCCAGCCCGTCGGGCTGGGTCTTTTCCATGATGAGGTCGGCCAGTTGCACCACGGCCTCCTCCTGGATCTGGGGACGCCCCATGACCCAGTCCACGAGGCGCGCGTACTTGGACAGGCCGATCACGTTGGTGTGCTCGTTGGGCAGCACGCCGATCCAGATCTTGCCGATCACCGGGCAGAAGTGGTGGCTGCAGGCGCTGCGCACGGTGACGGGGCCGACGATCATCAGCTCGTTCAAGTGCTCGGCGTTGGGAAACTCGGTGATCGCCGGCGGCTGCACGTAGCGGCCCTTGAAGACCTCGTTGAGGTACATCTTGGCCACCCGGCGCGCCGTGGCCTGCGTGTTGTGGTCGCCCGCTGTGTCGATGACCATGCTGTCGAGGACGCCCTGCATCTTGGCCTCGACCTCGTCCAGCAGGCGCTCCAGCTCGCCGGGCTGGATGAACTCCGCAATGTTGTCGTTGGCATGGAAGCGCCGGCGCGCCGCGTTCAGCCGTTCGCGAATCTTGACGGAGACGGGCGTGCCCTCGTCGGGCGCGGCGCCGCTCAGGGGTGCTGGGGGTTCTGAAGACATGGCGGCATGGTACCAGCGAATGCCGATCCAGGCTTTATAAGCCTTTTATGCCTCTAGCGCTTATGGGGCAAGCGTCAGCAGCTATCCAAACAATAGCAATATTTTCCCACCGGCAGGGGCGCGGCATTCAGTAGCGGTTGCCCGTCACCCACAGGGCCGCGCGCATGATGCCGAAGGCGATGCGGTCCAGCGCGCGCTCGCGCCAGGGGCGTTCGGCGTAGCGCTGCGGGTCAAGCCGGCGGCCTTCGTGGGCCATGGCGTGGCGCAGCCGCTTGCGCAGGTCCTGGGCAAAGGGGGCGTCGCGCACGATCACATTGGCCTCGCGCGCCAGCAGCAGCGACAGCGGGTCCAGGTTGGACGAGCCCACCGTGGCCCAGGCGCGGCGGCTGTCCGCGTCGATCACCGCCACCTTGGCGTGCAGGAAGCTGGGCGCGTATTCATGAATCTCCACGCCCGCCGCCAGCAGCGTGCCGTACACCGGCCGCGCTGCGTGGTATTGCATGAAGTATTCGTACCGCCCCTGCAGCAGCAGCTGTACGCGCACGCCGCGCCGCGCCGCCAGCACCAGCGCCCGGCGCAGCTTGCCACCGGGCACAAAGTAGGCGTTGGCGATGATGACCTCATGCCGCGCGCGAGCAATGGCGCGCAGGTAGGCGCGCTCGATGCGTGCACGGTTGCGCACGTTGTCGCGCAGCACCAGCTCGGCGCGCATGCCCCGCGCACGGCTCTCGGCGCGCCGCGCCGCCAGGCGTGCGGCGCTGGCGGCGCGCAGGTCGGCCAGGGCCAGCGACAGGCGGCGCTGGCGTACGTCGCGCACCGCGCGCATGCGCCACCACAGTTGCTCCATGGTCTCGCTGGCCTGCTGCACCAGGCTGCCCTCGGCGCGCACGGCAAAGTCAAAGCGCGGCGCGGTGAGCGCGCCGTGGTTGGGGTCGTGGAAGTCGTCCAGCACGTTGATGCCGCCGCAGAACAGCACGCAGCCATCCACCACGCACAGCTTGCGGTGCAGCCGGCGCCAGCGCATCGGCAGCAGCAGGCCCAGCGGGCCGAGCGGCGAATACACCTGCACGTGCACGCCGGCCTGCACCATGCGGGTGCGCCAAGGCTCGGGCAGCCGCCCCGTGCCCACGCCGTCCAGCGCCAGGTGCACGCGCACGCCGCGCCGGGCTGCGCGCATCAGCGCCTCGGCCACGTCGGCGCCCGCGCCAGTGCAGTCAAAGATGTAGGTCTCGAACTGGATATCGGACAGCGCCGCATCCATCTCGGCGATCAGCGCCGGGAACAACTCCTGCGTGCCCTGCAGCAGCTGGATCTGGTGGTCTCGGCCGGTAGCGTGCGCGCGCGTGGGGGCGACCATGGAATCAGAGCTTGAACTCTGCGATCAGCGGCAAATGGTCCGACATGCGCCACCAGATCCGCCCACGCGGCACCTGCAGCCCCAGCGGGGTGAGGCCCCGCACATACACATGGTCCAGCTGCACCATGGGCAGGCGGGCCGGGTAGGTGAAGGCCTGGGGCGCATCGTCGTACTCGAAGAGCCCGAAGCCCGCAAGCATGCGCTTGATCTGCAGCCCCCAGTCGTTGAAGTCGCCCGCAACGACCAGCGGGGCATCCTCGGGCACCTCGCGCGCGATGAAGCGCTGCAGCTGCGCCACCTGGCGGATGCGGCTGCCGGGCACCAGGCCCAGGTGCACCACGATGGCATGCACCCGGCGGCCCTGTATCTCCACCTCCACATGCAGCAGGCCGCGCTGCTCGAAGCGATGGTCGGAGATGTCCTCGTGCTGGTGGCCGATCACCGGCCAGCGCGTGAGCAGCGCGTTGCCGTGCTCTCCGTGGCGCGTGAAGGCATTGGTGCGGTAGATGGCTTCGTAACCTTCGGGGGCCAGGTACTCGGCCTGCGGCACATGGGGCCAACGCTCGAAGTAGCTGGCCTCCTTGCGGTTCATCCTGCGCACCTCCTGCAGGCAGACGATGTCTGCATCGAGCTGCTCGACCGCCAGGCCCAGATTGTGGATCTCCAGCCGGCGCGCGGGGCCCAGCCCCTGCACACCCTTGTGGATGTTGTAGGTCGCTACGCGCAGGATGCCGGAATGCTCGGCAGGCAGTTCGATCGGTGTTGCGGTCATCGTCCAACGAATCGTGGCAGCCAGAGTATGGCCTCGGCATTGGAAGGCGAGTAGCAGCGGTCCGCGGCTTCGCGCCAGCCCATCCAAGCATATGCCGTGTGTTCGCGCGGATTCAAGGCCACTGGCGTCTGCGCCGGCACGCACAGGCCGAAGACACGCTCGGTATTCAGGCAGACACCCGGCGCGTAGCGGTGCCGCCATTGCGGGTAGATGCTGTAGATGTTCTCCATGCCCCAGTCGCGCAGCGCGCAGCCCGCAGCGGCCGCCTGGATGCCGGTTTCCTCCGCCGCCTCGCGCGCGGCGGTGACGGCCCAGTCCTCGCCCGCAAAATCCTTGCTGCCGGTGACCGATTGCCAGAAATCTTCGGCCGAGTCGGCACGGCGCAGCAGCAGCACGTCCAGCGCAGGCGTGTGCACCACCACCAGCACGGATTCGGGAATTTTGTACATGGCGCCGTCCCTGTGCATGCGCGCTGCGCTAGCGGCTCGGCACCGGCGGCGGCAGGGGCTTGGCTTGCAGGGCCCGCACCTGCTCCACCAGGGCGTTGTGCGTATCCAGGAAGGCGGCGGCAACCACCTTGGCTTCGTTGGTGTTGCTCCAACCTGCCCCGGATGCACCCCCCAGCCGCCCGATCATGATGCCGCCGATGCCCAGATCGGTGGTGCGGGCCGCGCCCGTAGCGGCAGCCACCTGTTCGGTGGTTTCGTTGTCCGACAGCAGTAGCGCCGTCTGCGCCTCCTTGAACTTCACCTGCTCGGCCAGGCCGATCAGGCCGGCCAGGTCGCGCAGCACTGGAATCATGCCCATGATGCCCGCCAGGCCGCGCCCGGCATCGCTTTCGCTGAAGGTCAGGCTGGGAGTGAGCGTGTACTGCGCCTCATAGCCACGCCCCTTGGCCACGGTCGAGTTGGGGCGCAGCACGCCCGATTCACGCAATTCGCTCTCCTGTACCGTACCACGCAGCCCCGCGCCGCGGTCCATCACGCGAAAGCAGCCGCTTTGTTGCACCATGAGCTTGATCAGCGGCACGGGCGAGGCGGGCAGGTTGTAACCACCCGTGGCATAGCCGTGGGGACTCTCGGCCAGCGCCACGGTGGCCACGGGGCTGTCGCAGCGCAGCAGCTCGCGCGCGGCGTTGCGCGGGCCCTGGGGCCCGGCCGAGCCAGTGACCACCGAACCGCCTTCGCCCAGCTCGGTTTTCTTCTCGCCGCAAGCCGATACCCCCAGCGCCACGCACAGCAGCAAACCGGTATGGGACAGCCGTCGGAACAGCATGCGCATGGTCTCCCTCCAAGAGCTTGTGGACACGTTATGGCAAACAAAAACGGCAGGCACGTGAACGCGCCTGCCGCTTAGGTGTCGGAGCCCGCGCGCCCCTCAGTGGGCTGCAGGCAGCGGGTTGCGCAGGCGGATGTGCAGTTCGCGCAGCTGCTTTTCGTCCACAGGCGAAGGGGCCTGGGTCAGCAGATCCTGGGCGCGCTGGGTCTTGGGGAAGGCGATCACGTCGCGGATGGACTCGGCTCCCGTCATCAGCGTGATCAGGCGGTCCAGGCCGAAGGCCAGGCCGCCGTGCGGAGGCGCGCCGTACTGCAACGCGTCCAGCAGGTAGCCGAACTTGGCGCGCTGGTCTTCCGGGCCGATATTGAGCGCCGCAAACACCTTGGCCTGCACATCAGCGCGGTGGATACGCACCGAGCCGCCGCCCAGTTCCCAGCCGTTCAGCACCATGTCGTAGGCCTTGGCAATGCACTTGCCGGGATCGGTGTCCATGAGGTTCTCATGGCCGTCCTTCGGCGACGTGAAGGGGTGGTGCACGGCCACCCAGCGGTCTTCTTCCTCGTCATGCTCGAACATGGGAAAGTCCACCACCCACAGCGGCGCCCAGCGGTTCTCGAACAGACCATTCTTCTTGCCGAATTCGCTGTGGCCGACCTTCAGGCGCAGTGCGCCGATGGCGTCGTTGACGATCTTTTCCTTGTCGGCGCCAAAGAACAGCAGGTCGCCGTCCTGTGCGCCCGTGCGCTGGAGCACTTCGGCCAGTGCGGCGTCATGGATGTTCTTGACGATGGGCGACTGCAGGCCGTCACGGCCCTTGGCCTTATCGTTGACCTTGATGTAAGCCAGACCCTTGGCGCCGTAGATCTTCACGAACTCGGTATAGCCGTCGATCTCGCCGCGCGACAGGCCGCCCTCTTCACGGGCGCCACCGGGCACGCGCAGGGCCACCACACGGCCGCCCTTCATGTTGGCGGCGCCGGAGAAGACCTTGAAGTCCACGTCCTTCATGACATCGGTCAGCTCGGTGAATTCGAGCTTCACGCGCAGGTCGGGCTTGTCGGAGCCAAAGCGGTACGCCGCATCCTGGTAGGTCATGATGGGGAATTCGCCGAGTTGAACGCCCAACTGGGTTTCAAACACCTCGGTAATCATGCGCTGGAATATGGCGCGGATCTCTTCCTCGTTCAGGAACGAGGTCTCACAGTCGATCTGCGTGAATTCGGGCTGGCGGTCAGCGCGCAGGTCTTCATCGCGGAAGCACTTGGTGATCTGGTAGTAGCGGTCGTAGCCGGCCACCATCAGCATCTGCTTGTAGAGCTGGGGCGACTGGGGCAGCGCGAAGAACTGGCCGTCGTGCACGCGGCTGGGCACGAGGTAGTCGCGCGCCCCCTCGGGCGTGCTCTTGCCCAGCATGGGCGTTTCGATGTCGATGAAGCCTTCCTTGTCCAGGAAGTTGCGCACCTGGATGGCCGTCTTGTAGCGCAGCATCATGTTGCGCTGCATGTACGGGCGGCGCAGGTCCATCACGCGGTGCGTGAGGCGCGTGGTTTCCGACAGGTTGTCGTCGTCCATCTGGAAGGGCGGCGTCACGGACGGGTTCAGGACGTTGAGCTCCTGGCACAGCACCTCGATCTTGCCGCTCTTGAGGTTGTCGTTGGTCGTGCCTTCGGGGCGCGCGCGCACCAAACCCTTGACCTGCACGCAGAACTCGTTGCGGACGTCCTCGGCCACCTTGAACATCTCGGGACGATCAGGGTCGCAGACCACCTGCACATAGCCTTCGCGGTCGCGCAGGTCGATGAAGATCACGCCGCCATGGTCGCGGCGACGGTTCACCCAGCCCGACAGGGTGACGGTTTGGCCCAGGAGGGCTTCGGTCACAAGACCGCAGTAGTGGGAGCGCATGGCCATGGATCAGTCTTCCTGCGTCCTCGTGGGACGCGACGATGGTTGTTCTTTCCACCCACTCGGCGCACAGGCACGGGCGGGCGACGATGGTTTTCTTATGGAGCGGGTTCCGTGGCAACGGGGTCGGGTGGCGACACCACCCCCATCGACACAATGTACTTGAGGGCCGCATCGATGCTCATGTCCAGCTCGATGCAGTCGCTCCTGCGCATGAGCACGAAGTACCCGCCCGTGGGATTGGGCGTGGTGGGCACGTAGACGCTCACATACTCGTCACGCAGGTAAGCCGCCACCTCGCCGCTGGGCGCGCCGGTGATGAAGGCCACCGTCCACACGCCCTCGCGCGGCCACTGCACCAGCACGGCGGTGCGAAAGGCGTTGCCGCTTTCAGAGAACAGCGTGTCGGAAACCTGCTTGACACTGGAGTAGATCGAACGCACCACGGGAATGCGGCTGACCAGGCGGTCGCCCCACTCCACCAGCTTGCGCCCCGCGAAATTGCTCGCCAAGGCCCCCACCACCAGCAGGATGCTGAGCGTGAGCAGCACCCCGAAGCCCGGGATGTGAAAGCCCAGCAGTTTGTCCGGCTGCCAAGAGCCCGGCAGGATGGCGAGGGTCTGATCCAGGGTGCTCACGATCCAGCTCAACACCCATGCGGTGATGACGCCGGGCACGATGACCAGCAGACCCGTGAACAGCCACTTGCGCAAGGCAGCCATGCGAGTTATCCGAGGTTAGGAGTCAGAAGTGGCCGTAGCGCTTGCTGGAGCAGCGCTGGCAGCTTCTGTTTTAGGAGCGTCCGATGCCGCAGCAGGCGCACTGGCACGGCCGCTGAAATCGGTGGCATACCAGCCCGTGCCCTTGAGTTGAAAGCCCGCGGCCGTCAGCTGCTTGGAAAAAGCCGGCGCACCGCAGGACGGGCAGACGGTGAGCGGCGCGTCGGAGATTTTTTGCAGCACGTCCTTGGCATGGCCGCAGGAACCGCATCGATAGGCGTAAATAGGCATTACGAAGAAGTGCGAAGAATGTGCAAAACCTTCAATTATAGGCATGCACCCCAGGCCGCACCGCGCGCCCGTGCGTCACTCCACCCCCACCACCCGGTGGTGCGGCGCATGCGAATTGCGCACCACCTGCGGTGCAAGCGAACCGGCCACCATGCCGACCATGGCGGCCAGCAGGCCGGCGAGTTGCTGGGGGAACGCCTCATGCAGCGCGGGGGTGACCATGAACACCAGCCACACGCCAATGCCCAGCGCCACAGCGCACAGCGCGCCTTGCGTGTTGGCACGCTTCCAGTACAGGCCGAATACCAGCGGCACGAACGCCCCCACCAGCGGCACTTGGTAGGCGCTGGACACCAGCTCGTAAATGGGCGTGCCTTCCATCTTGATGGAATAGGCCAGCACACCCACCGCGAACACCAGCACACTGATGCGCATGGCCAGCAGGTTCTCGCGGTCGCTGATCTTCTCAGGGCGGAACTGCCGCCAGATGTTCTCGGTGAAGGTGACGCTGGGCGCCAGCAGTGTGGCCGAGGCGCAGGACTTGATGGCCGACAGTAGCGCACCGAAGAACAGCACCTGCATGACGAGCGGCATCTTGTCCATCACCAGTGTGGGCAGCACCTTCTGCGGGTCATCCTTGAGCAGTTCGGCAGTCTCCTGCGGCATGATCAGCAGTGCGCTTGCCACGAGGAACATGGGCACGAAGGCGAAGAAGATGTAGGCCGTACCGCCGATCACCGTGCCATGCGTGGCGGCACGCTCGGTATTGGCCGACATGACGCGCTGGAACACGTCCTGCTGCGGGATGGAGCCCAGCATCATGGTGATGGCGGCACCGAAGAAGAAGATGATCTCGTGCCAGGTGGGTTCGGGCCAGAACTGAAACAGGTCGCGGCTGGTGGCCAGCTCGATCACCTTGCCCGCGCCCCCCGCCATGTCGCTGGCGAACCAGGCCAGCACCACCAGGCCGACAACCAGGATGATCATCTGGATGAAATCGGTCACCGCCACCGACCACATGCCACCCCACAGCGTGTAGACCAGGATGGACAGCACGCCGATGGCCATGCCCATGGGGATGCTCACCGCACCACCGGACAGCAGGTTGAACACC
The DNA here is from genome assembly GCF_030503915.1 of Diaphorobacter sp. C33. Classification (NCBI taxonomy): domain Bacteria; kingdom Pseudomonadati; phylum Pseudomonadota; class Betaproteobacteria; order Burkholderiales; family Comamonadaceae; genus Diaphorobacter; species Diaphorobacter sp. C33. The sequence continues at coordinate 129,704 of NZ_CP129980.1, read as the reverse complement.
AGCCCCAGCGCCGTGACCTGCGCCGACACCCAGCCCAGGTAGCTGAGCATGATGATGAGCGAGCAGATCACCTCCACTGCGCGGCCGTAGCGCTCGCGGTAGTAGTCGCTGATGGTCAGCAGCGTCATGCGGTAGAGCTTGGCCGCGAAGAACAACCCCACCAGAATCAAGCACATGCCGGCGCCGAACGGGTCTTCCACCACGGCCTTGAGCCCCCCTTCGATGAACTTGGCGGGCACGCCCAGCACGATCTCGGAGCCGAACCACGTGGCGAACGTGGTGGTGATGATCATGTACATGGGCAGGTGGCGCCCGGCAATCGCGAAATCAGCCGTGTTCTTCACCCGTTGGGCAGCCCACAAGCCAATGCCGATGGTGACAAACAGGTAGGCAATCACCATGAAGAGCAACACGCTGGTACTCCTGAGGAATGAAAGAGGGAAGGAAGTTAGAAGATGCGCACGCGCACGAAGAGCTGCATGACCAGCAGCCCCAGCACGAAGCCCAGGCCGCCATAGATGAGGCTTTGCAGCAGCCGGTTGGTGCGCTTCTGGGTGGCCAGCAGTTCCTGCAGATCGACCCGGTTGTCATGGGGCCGCTGGCGCAGGAAGTCGTGGAGCAGGCGTGGCAGGTCAGGCAGGATCTTGGCGTAGTGCGGCGCCTCGGCACGCAGCTCGCGCCACAGGCGTTGGGGACCCAGCTGATCGAGCATCCACTTCTCCAGGAAGGGCTTGGCCGTGCTCCACAGGTCCAGGTCGGGGTCCAACTGCCGGCCCAGCCCTTCGATGTTGAGCAAGGTTTTTTGCAGCAGCACCAGCTGCGGCTGGATCTCCACCTGGAAGCGCCGCGAGGTCTGGAACAGCCGCAGCAGCACCATGCCCAAAGAGATTTCCTTGAGCGGCCGGTCGAAATACGGCTCGCACACGGTGCGGATAGCGGCTTCCAGTTCGTTCACGCGGGTATGGGCGGGAACCCAACCGCTTTCGATGTGCAGTTCGGCCACGCGCTTGTAGTCGCGCCTGAAAAAAGCCGTGAAGTTCTGCGCAAGGTATTCCTTGTCGAACTCGGTCAGCGTCCCGACGATGCCAAAGTCCAGCGAGATGTAGCGGCCGAAGGTCTCGGGCGCCAGGCTCACCTGGATGTTGCCGGGATGCATGTCGGCATGAAAGAACCCGTCGCGGAACACCTGGGTGAAGAAGATGGTCACGCCGTCGCGGGCCAGCTTGGGAATGTCCACGCCCGCGCTGCGCAGGCGATCCACCTGGTTGATGGGCACGCCCTTCATGCGCTCCATCACCAACACTTCGGCATGGCAGAAATCCCAGAACACCTCCGGGATGAGCACCAGGTCCAGCCCCTGCATGTTGCGGCGCAGCTGCGCCGCGTTGGCCGCCTCGCGCACCAGGTCGAGTTCGTCGTGCAGGTAGTTGTCGAACTCGGCCACGACCTCGCGGGGCTTGAGGCGCTTGCCGTCGGCGGACAGGCTTTCCACCCACCCGGCCATCATGCGCATGAGCGCCAAATCCTTGTCGATCACCGGCAGCATGCCGGGGCGCAGCACCTTCACGGCGACTTCACGCGCGTGCCCTTGGCGGTCACGGATCACCGCGAAGTGCACCTGTGCGATGGACGCGCTGGCCACGGGCTGCCGGTCGAACGAGACGAACACCTCGCCGATCGGGCGGCGAAATGCGCGCTCGATGGTGGCGATCGCCACATCAGGGTCGAACGGCGGCACACGATCCTGCAGCAGCGCCAGCTCGTCCGCAATGTCCGGCGGCATGAGGTCGCGGCGCGTGGACAGGACCTGCCCGAACTTCACGAAAATCGGACCCAGGCTCTCCAAGGCCTCGCGCAGCCGCTGGCCGCGCGGCGCGTCCAGCTTGCGACCGAAGGTGATGACCCGCGTGACGGCGCGCAGCCACGGCTGCCGGAAGGTCGACAGCACCAGTTCGTCGAGTCCATAGCGCAGCACCACCCAGACGATGGTGATGCCGCGGGCAAAGCGGCTCATGGCGGGGAGCGGTCCGACAACTCGCCCGCTGCGGGCGCGGGCGCCTGGCCGCCGGGCACGCGTGCGCCCACGAAGCTGCGCAACGCCTGCACGGCGCGTCCCACAACGGATGCCACAGCGCGGGCCGGGGCATCGCCGATCACGCGCGCCATGTCTTCCTCGACATCCCAGCGCACATGGTCCACCAGCCAATTGATCTCGGCCGCGAACTGTACGTCACCTTCGATGCGGATGGTGGGCTTGTCGCCGCGCAGCGCACTGCCGGCCAGCGACAGCGGAGAGGTCTCGGACACTTCCAGCCGGAGGTCGGCCACGGCCTCTGCAGGCGCGAGATCGAACAGCCCGGCGGGCGTCACCTGCAGCGCCATAGAGAAGATGCGCCACTGCACGCGCGCGACGCGGCCGCGCTGGCGTGCCAGACGGTCCATGGCTTCCCGCTCCTGCATCAGCACATGGTTGAGGAACAGCACCGTTCGGTGCTGCACCTCATGCACCAGCCACGCGGGCGGCAGGGGGCCAGACATGACGCGTTCGAAGAGCCCGTCCAGGAAAGAAAAAGGGGACCGTGTTGCCATAGTCCCCGATTATTCCCCGAACTGGGCGCAGCGCAGCAGGCTTTTTCGCCGTGCGCCGCCCGGTTCCAGCGGCGCCATGCTTACTGCAGCGCCTGCACGCCCGCGACCAGCCAGCCGCTGGCGCCGTTCTTGGGCTTGGTCATGTTCCAGACCTCGCGGAACGGGCTCGGGCCGGCCGAAGGCTCCTCGCGGATCATGCCGGAGAACTCCACGCTGGCCATGTAGCCGTCGCCCAGGTCCTCGATGCCCAGCAGTTGCGCCTCGAGCATGATCACATCGGTCTGATTGGGCTGCTGGTCGCCGCGGTGCGATTCGCGCTCGTTGAGCTGCGTGCGGATCTCGTCAACCATGCTGTCGGTCATCATGGAGCGCAGCGTGGCGACGTCGGAGCGATCCCAGGCGGCCTGCAGCGTAGTGAAGTTGCGCTTGGCGGCCGACAGGAAGCCTTCGGTGTCGAAGCCGGCCGGCACGCCCCAGTTCTGCGAACCCGACAGCGCCGAGCCGATGATCCCGCCGGTAGCGGCAGCGGCCGGCGCCTGGAAGGCCATGCCGCCGCGCTCCCACGGGCGGGCGGACGCGTCGTTACCCACCTTGTCCGGGCTGTACTGGCGCGGCATGCGCGCATCTGCGGCGGGCGCGGAACCCGCGCCCTGGAAGGCGAAGGGCGATGCGTTCACCGGTGCGCCCGCGGATTTGCGCGCACGCATGACCATGCCGACCACCACCATGACCACCAGCGCCAGCAGGGCGATCAGCAGGAACTGGCCGAACTCTGCGCCAAGGCCCAGCGAGCTGGCCAGCCAGGCCAGGCCCAGGCCCGCGGCCAGGCCGCCCAACATGGCGCCCCAGGGCTTTCTGGGGGCGGCTGCGGCGGTATTGGGCGCCGCGGCGGGCTTGGCCGCAGTGGTGCCTGCCGCATTCTGCGTGGGTGCGGCAGGAGCGGCGGGGGGCGTCGCAGCGTCGCGCTGGGTCACGTTGCTGGACTGCTTGCCGATGGATTTGCCGCCCCCGAGACGGCGCGCATCCGCATCCAGATGCACGACCGCCAACATGGCGACCAAGACCACTGACCACAGTTTCATCATGGCTTCTCCGAAATATCGATAGTTTTCAATGAACTCTTTCAGCACTTGATTCCAACATGCAAGGCGACGATGCCGCCAGTCATGTTGTGATAGTCCACATGCCCAAAGCCACTTTGCTGCATGAGGGATTTGAGCTCTTCCTGGCCCGGGTGCATGCGGATGGACTCGGCCAGGTAGCGGTAGCTCGAATCGTCGCCCGCCACCAGCTTGCCCAGCCGCGGCAACACCTGGAACGAATACCAGTCATAGGCCTTTTCCAGCGGCTTGGCCACGCGGGAAAACTCCAGCACCAGCAGCCGGCCGCGCGGCTTGAGCACGCGGCACATCTCGCGCAGCGCAGCGTCCTTGTGCGTCATGTTGCGCAGGCCGAAGGCCACGCTCACCAGGTCGAAGTGGTTGTCAGGAAACGGCAGGTGCTCGGCATCGCACACCGTCGTGGGCAGCACCACGCCTTCGTTGATCAGCCGGTCGCGTCCCACGCGCAGCATGGCCTCATTGATGTCGGTATGCACGACGCGGCCCGTGGCGCCCACTTTCTTGGAAAAGGCCAGCGACAGATCGCCCGTGCCGCCCGCGATGTCCAGCACCTGGTCGCCCTCGCGCAGGTTGGCCACCATGACGGTGTAGGCCTTCCAGGCGCGGTGCAACCCGGCCGACATCAGGTCGTTCATCAGGTCGTACTTGGGCGCGACAGAATCGAACACGCCGCGCACATGACGCGCCTTGTCCTCTTCCTGAACCGACTGGAATCCGAAATGCGTGGTACTCATACCACGATGCTAAGCGCCCACTGACCATGCGTACAGCGGCAACCCCGCATGCGCCTAGGTCATCTGTCGCTATTTAGGCTAAAGCGTGGCGCGGCGCGGCCACGCGGGCGGGCCGTGCTGCGCTTCAATGCCCGCCGCAGCCGTGGCCGCCGGCCTTGGGCGACATGGGTGCATCACGGTCCACGCCGGCGGCGGCCAGCCGCTCGGCATAGTCTGCCCACAGCGCCTGCTCGTCGCGGCCCAGCTCGTACAGGTAGTCCCACGAGAAGATGCCGCTGTCGTGCCCGTCGGAGAAGGTGGGCTGCACGGCGTAGTTGCCTACCGGCTCCAGCCGCGTCAACGTGACGTCGCGTTTGCCGGTCTGCAGCACCTGCTGGCCCGGCCCATGGCCTTGCACTTCGGCCGAGGGGGAATACACGCGCATCAGCTCGAACGGGATGCGAAAGTGTGCGCCGTCGGAAAACGTCACCTCCAGCACGCGCGACTGCTCGTGCACCGTGATGGATTGGGGCATGGGCGCGCCCGCCGTCAGACCTGCCATGGATTTCACCTGCGCAATGAAAAGGAATGAACACCGGCGGCGGAGACCGCGCACCGCCGCCCTACCGCTATTGTCCGCCGCCGGAGCCAAGGCGGCGCGATGCGAGCCAAATCAGCCCCCAGCGCCCAAGGGGAAAGCGCTGGCAGCTATCAATTGATGAGCATCACTGCTCACCCAGGTCGGCCCAGCGCTCCAGGCGCTCGCGCATCAGCGCGTGCAGTGCGGGCAAGCGCTCGGCCACCAGCGTCTCGCGCGCGGTGTCGCACTCGCGCTGGGGGTGCGCCCAGACGGGTGCGGGGAAGTGGCTGTCCCACTCGTAGCGCGCGATCACGTGCCAGTGCAGGTGCGGCACCACGTTGCCCAGGCTGGCCAGGTTGATCTTGGCCGGCGCCAGTTGCTCGCGCAGCGCCTGCTCTACCAGCGTCATGGCCTCCATGCAGTGCTGGCGGTCGGCGGGGGAGAGGTCCGAGAACTCCGCCACATGGTCCGCCCAGATCACGCGGTAGAAGGCCGGAAAGCCGGCCTCCTGCGCATGGATCACGCGCAGCTTGGCGCCGCGCCAGACCAACGCACCCGCGTCGGAGTCACACAGGGGGCACGCGCCAGCGCCACCCGTGGAAGGCGCGGACATGCCGGGCATGGCGGCCTGGCTCATACCAACACCCGCTCGATGCCGCCGGCGTTGGCGCGTTGCACATACTCGGGCAGCCAGTTCTCGCCGAGGATCTGCTTGGCCATCTCGATGACGATGTAATCGGCTTCCAGCAGGCCGGTGGACAGGTCGTCCTGGTAGCGCGAGATGCCCTGCAGGCAGCTGGGGCAGCTGGTCAGGATCTTGATGTTGTCCTGCGCGCCCACCGCGCCGCTGGAACGCAAGGCCGCCTCGCCCTTGCGGATTTCCTCGGTCTTGCGAAAGCGCACCTGGGTGGAAACATCGGGGCGCGTCACGCCCAGCGTGCCCGACTCGCCGCAGCAGCGGTCGCTCTTGAGCACCTTGTCGCCCACCAGGGCGCGCACGGTCTTCATCGAGTCGCCCTGCTTCATCGGGTTGTGGCAGGGCTCGTGGTACAGGTAGCCGCCCTGCCCCGCGGGCAGGGTGATGCCCTTTTCCAGCAGGTATTCGTGGATGTCGATGATGCGGCTGCCCGGGAAGATCTTGTCGAACTGGTAACCCTGCAGCTGGTCGTAGCAGGTGCCGCACGACACCACCACCGTCTTGATGTCCAGGTAGTTCAGCGTGGTGGCCACGCGGTGGAACAGCACCCGGTTGTCGGTGATCATCTTCTCGGCCTTGTCGAACTGGCCGCTGCCGCGCTGCGGATAGCCGCAGCACAGGTAGCCCGGCGGCAGCACGGTCTGCACGCCGGCGTGCCAGAGCATGGCCTGCGTGGCCAGCCCCACCTGGCTGAACAGGCGCTCCGACCCGCAGCCGGGGAAGTAGAACACCGCCTCCGTGTCGGCCGAGGTGGCGGCCGGGTTACGGATGATGGGCACGTAGTCCTTGTCCTCGATGTCCAGCAGCGCGCGCGCCGTCTTGGTGGGCAGGCCACCGGGCAGCTTCTTGTTCACGAAGTGGATCACCTGCTCCTTGACCGGCGCCGTGCCCACGGTGGCGGGCGGGTGCGCGGTCTGCTTGCGGCTCACGCTGCGCAGCACGTCCACGGCCATGCGCTGGGCCTTGAAGCCCACGTTGACCATGCCCGCGCGCAGCAGCTTGATGGTGTCGGGGTTGGTGGCGTTGAGCATCGCCATGGCCATCTTGTTGCCGGGGCGGAAGCTTTTCTTGCCCATCTTGCGCAGCAGGTTGCGCATGTTCATGGTCACGTCGCCGAAGTCGATCTTGACCGGGCACGGCGAGTAGCACTTGTGGCACACGGTGCAGTGGTCGGCCACGTCCTCGAATTCCTGCCAGTGGCGGATGGACACGCCGCGGCGCGTCTGCTCTTCGTACAGGAACGCCTCGGCCAGCAGCGAGGTGGCCAGGATCTTGTTGCGCGGGCTGTACAGCAGGTTGGCACGCGGCACGTGCGTGGAGCACACGGGCTTGCACTTGCCGCAGCGCAGGCAGTCCTTCACGCTGGCAACGATGTCGCCGATGTCGCTCTGCTGCATGATCAGCGACTCGTGCCCCATCAGCCCGAAGCTGGGCGTGTAGGCATTGGTCAGGTCCGCGAACATCAGCGAGGTGCGCGAGCCTTTATGCGCCAAATGGGCCTGCAGTGCTTGCCCGTCCTGCGCGAGCAGCTCCTGATTGCGTAGCAGCTTACCGCGGTTGAAGCGGCCTTGCGGGTCCACCTTGCGCTTGTACTCGGCGAACGGCGCCAGTTCCTCGTCGGTCAAAAACTCCAGCTTGGTGATGCCGATGCCGTGCTCGCCCGAGATCACGCCACCCAGGCTGCGCGCCAGCACCATGATGCGCGCCACCGCTTCGTGCGCGGTCTGCAGCATGGCGTAGTTGTCGCTGTGCACGGGGATGTTGGTGTGCACGTTGCCGTCGCCGGCGTGCATGTGCAGCGCCACCCACACCCGGCCCTTGAGCACGCGCTTTTGCACGTCGCCCAGCGCCTGCATCAGCGGCTCGAAGTCGCTGCCGGTGAAGATGTTGCGCAGCGGGTCGCGGATCTGCGTCTTCCAGCTGGCGCGCAGGCGGTGGTCCTGCAGCTGGGGAAACAGTTCTTCCACGCGCTGCAGCCAGTCCTGCCAGAGCGCGCGCGTCTCGCGCACCAGGGCCAGGGCCAGGGCCAGTTTTTCCTCCAGCAGCTCGGGCGAAGGCGGCTCGCCGCCCGCCTCGGGCTTGCCCAGCGGCAGGTTGCCGCGCGCGAGGAACTCCTCCAGCGCGTCGGCCAGCTCGATCTTGTTGCGCAGGCTGAGTTCGATGTTGATGCGCTCGATGCCGTCGGTGTACTCGGCCATGCGCGGCAGCGGGATCACCACGTCTTCGTTGATCTTGAAGGCGTTGGTGTGGCGGCTGATGGCGGCCGTCTTCTTGCGGTCGGCCCAGAACTTCTTGCGGGCCTCGGCGCTCACCGCCGTGAAGCCCTCGCCGCTGCGGCTGTTGGCGATGCGCACCACCTCGGCGGTGGCGCGGGCCACGGCATCAGGGTCGTCGCCCACGATGTCGCCCACCAGCAGCATCTTGGGCAGTCCGCCGCGCTTGGACTTGGTGGTGTAGCCCACGGCGCGCAGGTAGCGGTCGTCCAGGTGCTCCAGGCCGGCCAGCAGCACGCCGCTGCGCTTTTGCTCAGCGAACATGAAGTCCTTGATCTCCACGATGCTGGGCACGGCGTCCTTGGCGTTGCCAAAGAACTCCAGGCACACGGTGCGCGTGTGCTCGGGCATACGGTGCACGATCCAGCGCGCGCTGGTGATCAGGCCGTCGGTGCCTTCCTTTTGCACACCGGGCAGGCCGCTGAGGAACTTGTCTGTCACGTCCTTGCCCAGGCCCTCCTTGCGGAAGGTCTTGCCCGGGATGTCCAGGCGCTCGGTGCGGATCGGCGTTTTGCCGTCGGCCTGGAAGTACTGCAGCTCGAAGCTGGCCACTTCAGCGTCGTGGATCTTGCCCAGGTTGTGCCCGATGCGCGTGACCTCCAGCCACTGCCCTTCAGGCGTCACCATGCGCCAGCTGGCCAGGTTGTCCAGCGCCGTGCCCCACAGCACGGCCTTCTTGCCGCCCGCGTTCATGGCGATGTTGCCGCCGACGCACGAAGCCTCGGCGCTGGTCGGGTCCACGGCGAACACGAAACCGGCGGCCTCGGCCGCGTCGGCCACGCGCTGGGTGACCACGCCGGCCTCGGTCCAGATGGTGGCCACCTCGGCGTCCAGGCCCGGCAGGCGGCGCATCTGCACCTCGGTCATGGCCTCGAGCTTTTCGGTGTTGATGACGGCGCTGCGCCAGGTAAGCGGGATCGCGCCCCCCGTGTAGCCGGTGCCGCCCCCACGCGGGATGATGGTCAGCTCCAGCTCGATGCAGGCCTTGACCAGCGCGGCCATCTCGGCCTCGGTGTCGGGCGTGAGCACCACGAACGGGTATTCCACGCGCCAGTCGGTCGCATCGGTCACGTGCGACACGCGCGACAGGCCGTCGAACTTGATGTTGTCCTTGGCCGTGTGGCGGCCCAGGCGGCGCGCCACCTTCTTGCGCAGGTCGCTGGCCTCGACCAGCGTGGCGTCGAACTCGTCGATGGCCCGGCGCGCTGCGTCCACCAACACGCCCACGCGGCGGTCGCGCTCGGCGTCTTCCTGCGGCAGGCGGCGCTTTTCGATCTCGGCCATGCGGTGCTGCAGCGCATCCACCAGCAGCTTGCGCCGGGCGGGGTTGTGCAGCAGGTCGTCTTGCAGGTAGGGGTTGCGCTGCACGGCCCAGATGTCGCCCAGCACCTCATACAGCATGCGGGCGGATCGGCCCGTGCGGCGCTCGCGGCGCAACTGGTCCAGCACATCCCAGGCGGAGGCGCCCAGCAGGCGGATCACGATTTCCCGGTCGGAAAACGAGGTGTAGTTGTACGGAATTTCGCGCAAACGGGCAGGCTCGGCGCCTTGCGTCTGCAGGGCGGCCAGCGCAATCGGAACATTCATGGGATCAACCTGGGTTGGGCGTGCAGGGCGCCCTCGTGCCTCGGGGTCGGGATTTTAAGCCAGTGCCCGTTACCGCACTGTCCTGCCCGTAGAGCCCCGCCGCTGGCGCGGGGCGGCCAAGGACGGGCAAGAGCCAAATCAGGCCCCAGCGCCCGTCCTTTCAGCGCAAGCAGCTATTAAAACAATAGCTATTTAATACAGCACGCGGCTGCGGATGGTGCCGGGCACCTGGGCCAGCTTCTCCAGCGCCAGGTCGGACGAGCGCGCGTCGAGGTCGATCACCACGTAGCCGATCTTCTCGTTGGTCTGCAGGTACTGCGCCGCGATGTTGATGTGGTTGTCCGACAGGATGCTGTTGATCTGCGAGAGCACGCCCGGCACGTTGTGGTGCACGTGCAGCAGGCGGTGCTTGCCGGCATGCTCGGGCAGCGCCACCTCGGGGAAGTTGACCGACGAGGTGCTGGTGCCGTTGTCGCTGTACCTGACGAGCTTTTCCGCCACCTCCAAGCCGATGTTGGCCTGCGCCTCCATGGTGGAGCCGCCGATGTGGGGCGTGAGGAGGGCGTTGTCCAGCCCGCGCAGCGGCGAGACGAACTCGTCCTTGTTGCTCTTGGGCTCCACGGGGAACACGTCCACGGCCGCGCCCAGCAAGTTGCCGCCCTTCAGCGCCTGGGCCAGGGGGTCGATCTCCACCACCGTGCCGCGCGAGGCGTTGATGAGGATGCCGCCCGGCTTCATGGCCGCGATTTCGGCGGCGCCAATCATCCACTGGGTGGAAGGCAGCTCAGGCACGTGCAGGGTCACGATGTCGGCCTGGCCCAGCAGCTCGTGCAGCGAACCCACCTGGCGCGCATTGCCCAGCGGCAGCTTGTGCACCACGTCGTGGAAGATCACGTGCATGCCCAGCGCCTCGGCCAGCACCGACAGCTGGGTGCCGATGGAGCCGTAGCCCACGATGCCCAGCGTCTTGCCGCGGATCTCGTAGGCGTTCGTGGCGCTCTTGAGCCAGCCGCCGCGGTGGGCCGCGGCGTTCTTCTCGGGCACGCCGCGCAGCAGCAGGATGGCCTCGGCCAGCACCAGCTCGGCCACGGAGCGGGTGTTGGAATACGGCGCGTTGAACACGGCGATGCCGCGCTCGCGCGCAGCGTTCAGGTCTACCTGGTTGGTGCCGATGCAAAAGCACCCCACGGCCACGAGCTTGTGCGCATGCGCGAACACGTCCGCCGTGAGCTGCGTGCGCGAGCGGATGCCAATGAAGTGCACGTCGGCGATCTTGCGGCGCAGTTCCTCGCCCTCCAGCGCCCCGGCCAGCACCTCGACCTGCGTATACCCCGCGGACCGCAACACTTCCACCGCGGAGGGATGGATGCCCTCCAGCAACAGGAACTTGATCTTGCTTTTATCCAGGGAAGTCTTGGCCATGGCGTGCAAATTGAGAGGAAATGAAAACACCCAGGCGGCGCGCGCCGCTGGACAGGAGAGGGGATCATTGTGCAATGCACAAATCCCTGTCGGCATCCATGCGATTGCCCGCGGCGGCCCATGCATGCCCCCAGCGCGGCTGGATGTTTGTCACAACACCGTCATGCCAGTGACACAATTCGTCACCCAAGCGCCGCGGGGTTTACCCCGTTGCTGCGCTTTTTGCAGTGTGCGAGAACGACACATTCCTGTCACGGAACGCGACCACCATCGCCGCTTTCCTGCCTATCGTCTATCAACGAGGAGTATTCATGCAGATCAAACACTTGGCGCTGGCCGCCGCAGTGGCCGCCACCAGCCTGGCCGCACAAGCTCAAACAGAGATCCAGTGGTGGCACTCCATGACGGCTGTCAACAACGAGTGGGTCAATGACCTGGCCAAGCAGTTCAACGAGAGCCAGAAGGAGTACAAGGTCATCCCTACCTTCAAGGGGACGTATGACGAAAGCATGACGGCCGCGATCGCCGCGTTCCGCTCGGGCAATGCGCCGCACGTCCTGCAGGTGTTCGAGGTGGGTACGGCCACGATGATGGCCAGCAAGGGCGCCACCGTACCCGTGGGCAAGGTGATGAAGGACGCGGGCGCTGCCTTCGACCCCAGCGCCTACATCCCTGCCGTGGCTGCGTACTACACCGACCCCAACGGCCAGATGCTGAGCTTCCCGTTCAACAGCTCCACAACCATCTTTTATTACAACAAGGACGCCTTCAAGAAGGCCGGCCTGAACACCGACAAGGCTCCCGCCACCTGGCCCGAAGTGTTCGAGGCTGCCAAGAAGCTCAAGGCCAGCGGCCACAGCTGCCCCATGACGCTGGCCTGGATGGGCTGGACGCAGCTCGAATCGTTCTCCGCCTGGCACAACGTGGAGTTCGCCACCGAGAAGAACGGCCTGTCGCCCAACGGCTACAAGGCCCGCATGAAGATCAATTCGCCGCTGCACGTGCGCCACATCGACAACCTGTCGCAGGCCGCCAAGGCGGGCGAGTTCGTCTACAAGGGCCGCGGCTCGGCGGCCCAGGCGTCGTTCACCTCGGGTGAGTGCGCCATGATCCAGACGTCGTCGGGCTTCTACGGCGACGTGGCCAAGAACGCCAAGTTCGCCTACGGCCTGGCGCCCCTGCCCTACTACCCCGACGTGAAGGGTGCACCGCAGAACACCGTGATCGGCGGCGCATCGCTGTGGGTCATGGCCGGCAAGAAGCCCGCCGAATACAAGGGCGTGGCCAAGTTCTTCGAGTTCCTGTCCGACACCAAGGTGCAGGCCGCCAGCCACCAGCGCACGGGCTACCTGCCCATCACCATGGGTGCGTATGAGCTGACCGACAAGTCCGGTTTCTACGCCAAGCACCCCGGCACCGACACGGCCGTGAACCAGATGGTGCGCAAGGTGACCGACAACTCGCGCGGCATCCGCCTGGGCAACTACGTGCAGATCCGCACCATCGAGGACGAAGAACTCGAGCAGGTCTGGGCCGGCAAGAAGACGGCCAAGGAAGCCCTGGACTCCATCGTGAGCCGCGGCAACGAACTGCTGGCGCGCTTCGAGCGCTCGTACAAGAAGTAAGCCCTGTCATCCGTGACGGGCGAGGCGTTCCCATGAACGCCCCTTCGGTCAGCGGCCCCTGCCTGGGGGCCGCTTTTCCTTTTCCCGCTGGTGCAGCCTTGCGCCAGCGGTTTTCTCGTTTGTGAACGTCATGGAAAAACGCGTACTTTTCCGCTCGGCGTGGCTGCCCTGGGTGTTGATCGCCCCGCAGTTGCTCATCATCGGCATCTTCTTCTTCCTGCCCGCGGGCCAGGCCATCCTGCAGTCCTTCCAGATGGAAGACGCGTTTGGCATGAGCACCGAGTGGGTGGGGCTGGACAATTTCAAGCAGCTTTTCGACGATCCGTCCTATCTGGAATCCTTCCAGCGCACGGCGTTGTTCTCGGTGCTGGTGGCGGGCATCGGCATCGTGGTGTCGCTGGCGCTGGCCATCTTCGCGGACCGCATCGTGCGCTTTGCCATGGTCTACAAGACCCTGCTCATCGTGCCCTATGCCGTGGCCCCGGTGATCGCGGGCGTGCTGTGGGTGTTCCTGTTCTCGCCCTCCATCGGCGTGGTGACCTACTACCTGGGTGAGCTGGGCTACGGCTGGAACCACATGATGAACGACAACCAGGCCATGACGCTGATCGTCATCGCCTCGGTGTGGAAGCAGATCTCCTACAACTTCCTGTTCTTCCTGGCGGGCCTGCAGTCGATTCCGAAGGCGCTGATCGAGGCGGCCTCCATCGACGGCGCGGGCGCATGGCGGCGCTTCTGGAACATCCAGCTGCCGCTCTTGTCGCCCACCACCTTCTTCCTGCTGGTGATCAACATCGTTTACGCCTTCTTTGACACCTTCGGCATCATCGACGCGGCCACGCAAGGCGGGCCGGGGCAGTCCACGTCCATCCTCGTCTACAAGGTGTACCAGGACGGCTTCAAGGCGCTGGACCTCGGCGGCTCGGCGGCGCAGTCCGTGATCCTGATGCTGATCGTCATCGCGCTCACCGTGGTGCAGTTCCGCTACGTCGAGAAGAAAGTGCAGTACTGACCATGATCGACCGTAACCCCTGGCTCAATTTCATCTCGCACGCCGTGCTGGTCCTCGGCGTGGCCATCGTGGCCTTCCCGCTGTACCTGGCGCTGGTGGCCTCCACCCACACGGCGGATGCCATCGTGCAGTCGCCCATGCCGCTGCTGCCGGGCAGCCACCTGTGGGAGAACTACCAGGCCGCGCTGTTCGGCTCCGGCAAGCTGGGCTCCAACACCAACGTGGTGCACATGATGTGGGTGAGCTTCGTGGTGGCCATGGTCATCACCGTGGGCAAGATCGCCATCTCGCTGCTGTCGGCGTTCGCCATCGTGTACTTCCGCTTCCCGTTCAAGATGCTGTGCTTCTGGGCCATCTTCGTGACGCTGATGCTGCCGGTGGAAGTGCGCATCCTGCCCACCTACAAGGTGGTGGCAGACCTGGGCCTGCTCAACAGCTACGCCGGCCTCACGCTGCCGCTGATCGCCTCGGCCACCGCCACATTCCTGTTCCGCCAGTTCTTCCTGACAGTGCCCGACGAGCTGGTGGAGGCCGCGCGCATCGACGGCGCCGGGCCCATGCGTTTTTTCAAGGACGTGCTGGTACCGCTGTCGCGCACCTCGATCGCGGCGCTGTTCGTGATCCAGTTCATCTACGGCTGGAACCAGTACCTGTGGCCGCTGCTGATGACCACCTCGGAAGACATGTACCCGGTGGTGATCGGCATCAAGCGCATGCTGGCCGGCGGCGAGGCCGCCGTGGACTGGAACATCGTGATGGCCACCGCCATCGTTGCCATGCTGCCGCCGACGGCCGTGGTGATCCTGATGCAGAAGTGGTTCGTCAAGGGCCTGGTCGACACCGAGAAATAAACATCAAAACCGGCTGTAGCGCCCACCCTTCAAGCGCAAACAGCTATTGATTAAATAGCACATATGGCATCCCTTACCCTCACCAACGTCGTCAAGCACTACGGCAGCGGCAAGCAGATCGTGCCCGTGATCCACGGCGTCAACGCCGAGATCCGGGACGGCGAGTTCATCGTCATCGTCGGCCCCTCGGGCTGCGGCAAATCTACCCTGCTGCGCATGGTGGCCGGCCTGGAGGAAATCACCGGCGGCACCATCGCCATCGGCGAGCGCGTGGTCAACAACCTGGAGCCCGCCAGGCGCGACATCGCCATGGTGTTCCAGAACTACGCCCTGTACCCGCACATGAGCGTGTTCGACAACATGGCCTACGGCCTGAAGATCGCCAAGGTGGCCAAGGACGAGATCAAGGCGCGCGTGGACAAGGCCGCCAAGATCCTGGAGCTGGGCCACCTGCTGGAGCGCAAGCCGCGCCAGCTCTCGGGCGGCCAGCGCCAGCGCGTGGCCATGGGCCGCGCCATCGTGCGCCAGCCCCAGGTATTCCTGTTCGACGAGCCGCTGTCCAACCTGGACGCCAAGCTGCGCGCGCAGACCCGTATCGAAATCCAGAAGCTGCACCGCGAACTGGGCATCACCAGCCTGTTCGTGACCCACGACCAGGTGGAGGCCATGACGCTCGCGCAGCGCATGATCGTCATGAACGCCGGCAACATGGAGCAGTTCGGCACGCCCGAGGAGGTCTACCACACACCGGCCTCCACCTTCGTGGCCAGCTTCATCGGCTCGCCGCCGATGAACCTGCTCAACCACGCCCCGGGCGCCCAGACCGGCACCACGTTGGGCATCCGCCCCGAGCACCTGGACATCACCGCCGACGGCGGCTGGGCCGTGCAGGTAGAGACGGTGGAGCTGCTGGGCGCCGAGCGCCTGGTGTATGGCCGCGTGGGCGACGAGCAGCTCATCGTGCGCATCGAGGAAGGCGCCCCCGCGCCACAGCCGGGCGACACCATCCACGTCACGCCGCGCGCCCACCGCCTGCACACCTTCGATGCCGGCACCGGCAAGCGCCTGTAGCACCCGACCGCCTGGAGCACCGCGCATGACGACACCTTCCGCCTGGCCCTACCCCCGCTGGATCGCCCACCGCGGCGCCGGCAAGCTGGCGCCCGAGAACACGCTGGCCGCCTTCCGCCTGGGCGCGCAGCACGGCTACCGCATGTTCGAGTGCGACGCCAAGCTGAGCAGCGACGGCGTGGCCTTCCTGCTGCACGACGCCACGCTGGAGCGCACCACCAACGGCCACGGCACCGCTGGCGATCAGCCCTGGGGCACGCTGGCCCAGCTGGACGCCGGTGCCTGGCATTCGCGCACGTACGCGGGCGAGCCGCTGCCCACGCTGGAGCACCTGGCGCGCTGGTGCATCGCCAACGGCCACTTCCTCAACATCGAGATCAAGCCCACGCCCGGTACCGAAGCCGAAACCGGCCGCGCCGTGGCCGCGCTGGCGGCACGCCTGTGGCACGGCCAGAGCGTGCCACCGCTGCTCACCTCGTTCAAACCGCAGGCGCTGGCCGGCGCGCGCGAGACCGCGCCGCATCTGCCACGCGGCCTGCTGCTGGACCAACTGCATGACGGCTGGCTGGACACTGCGCGCCAGTGGGGCTGCGTGGCCGTGGTCTGCAACCATGCGCTGTGGAGCGCCGCCACCGTGGCCGAGGTACACCTGGCCGGCATGCGCGCCCTGAGCTACACCGTGAACGACGACTGGGCCGCCCAGCGGCTGCTGGCGCTGCACACCGACGGCATCATCACCGACCGCGTGGACCTGTTCAGCCCCGCCGAGGCCTGACGCGGCGCCACCCGTCCACGCCGGCGGGCGGTGCCGGGCACGCCGCTCGCGCTGCCGTCTGGCAAGGCCGGGGCCGCTCGGCAGCGGACAATGCGCGCATGCATTGCCTTCCCCGCACCGGCGCGCGCCCGCTGCGCCGCCGTCTCCCCCCGCAGAGCGCACGCCACCTTTGGCAGTGGTTGGTACTGGCCTGCTGCCTGTGGCTGGGCGGCACGCCCGCCCTTGCCCAGACCCGGCCCGCTGCGGCCCCCGCCTCCGCCGCGGCCAGCGCGGTGGACACGCTGGGTGAGGACAACGCCCCCCTGCCCTCGGTGGACGAACTGCGCAAGCAGCTCGACGCCATTCCCGCAAAGCTCGGCGAGGAGGACGACGGCCGCAAGCTGCTGACCGAGGTGGCCGCCATCGGCACCGCGGCCGAGCGCGTGGTCGCCCAGCGCACCAGCGACCTGGCGGACCTGGACCGCCGCCTGGAAGGCCTGGGCCCCACGCCCGAAAAGGGCGCGCCGGCGGATGCGCCCGACGTGGCCGAGCAGCGCACCGCGCTGAACAAGCAGCGCGGCGTGATCGATGCGGAACTCAAGCTCGCCCGCCTGGTGGCCGTGGATGCCGAGCAGCGCAGCGCGGAGATCGGGCGCCAGCGGCGCGCACTGTTCCAGGCGGCCCTCACGACGCGGGTCGATTCGCCACTGGCCCCCGCCTTCTGGCGCAGCCTGCGCTACGCCGCGCCCGGCGACAGTGCGCGGCTGCAGGCGCTGGGCGCCAACCTGCGCCGCGCCGTGCAGGCCACGCTGGACTCGCCGCGCCGCGGCACCTTCCTGGGTTACCTGGCCCTGGCCGTCGCCCTGGCCGTGGGGGGCACCTGGCTGGCGGAGCGTGTGCTGGTGCGCGCGCTGCCCGCGCGGCTGCCGGCCACCCGGCTGCGGCGCACGCTGCTGGCGGCGGCGGCGGTGGTGGCGAACGTGCTGATCGTCAGCGCTGCGCTGCAACTCGCGTGGAGCGGGGTCAAGCTCGGCGGCGTGCTGGACGAGGACGTGCGCGCGGTGCAGCAGGCCAGCCTGCGTGCCGCGGCCTACGCCACCTTCGTTATCACGCTGGGGCACGCACTGCTGTCGCGCCGGCGCAGCTCCTGGCGGCTGCTGCCCATCTCCGACGCGCTCGCCCGCCGGCTCAGCCCCTTCCCGTGGTGGATCGCGGCACTGTCGGCGCTGGGCGGGCTGGTCACACAGGTCAACGCCATCGTGGGCGCCAGCCTGGCGGCCGAAGTGCTGGTGCACGCCGTGTCCGCGGTGTTGCTGTCGGTGACGGTGGCCGTCGCGCTGGGCCGGCTGCGGGCAACGCCCCAGGCAGCGGACGCGGCCGATGGCGCCACCGACGCGGCGCCCGCGGAGAAGGCGGGCCGCCCCCTCTGGGTGGGGCTGATCCTGGCCAGCGCAGGCCTTGCCGCGGCCGCGGCCGCACTGGCCGTGGTGCTGGGCTTCGTGGCGCTGGGCGGCACGCTGGCGCGGCAGATGGTGTGGTCGGGCGTGGTGTTTGCCACCACCTATCTGCTGATGCAGTTGGTGGACGACCTGTGCGACGCGTTGCTCTCCTCCCACGGCGGCCTGGGCGCGCGCATCCACGCCGCGCTGGCCATCGACGCCCAGTTGCTGGACCAGGCCGCGGTGCTGCTGGCCGGCGTGCTGCGTGTGGCGCTGTTCTTCTACATGGCGATCGCGCTGATGGCGCCGCTGGGCACCAACCCGGACGAGCTGTTCCGCCGCGGCAGCAAGCTGGACCACAGCCTGCAGATCGGCGACTTCACGCTGGCGCCCCAGGCACTGCTCACGGCGCTGGCGGTGATCTGCGCGGGCTTCCTGGCGATACGCATCGTCAAGCGCTGGCTCAGCGACCGCTACTTCCCCCACACATCGCTGGAGCCGGGCATGCGCAGCTCCATCGTCACGCTGCTGGGCTACGTGGGCGGCGTGGTGGTGATCGCCGTGGCGCTGGCGGGCCTGGGCATCAGCGTGGAGCGCATCGCCTGGGTGGCGAGCGCGCTGTCGGTGGGGATCGGCTTCGGCCTGCAGGCCATCGTGCAGAACTTCATCTCGGGCCTGATCCTGCTGGCCGAGCGGCCGGTGAAGGTGGGCGACTGGGTGGTGCTGGGCGACACCGAGGGCGACGTGCGCCGCGTGAACGTGCGCGCCACCGAGATCCAGCTGGGCGACCGCTCCACGGTGATCGTGCCCAACTCGGAATTCATCACCAAGACCGTGCGCAACATGACGCTGGGCAGCGCCCAGGGCCGGGTGCTGCTGCGCCTGCCCGCACCGCTGGACACCGACGCGCGGCGCATGCGCGAGCTGATCCTGCAGGCCTTTCATGCGCACGAGGACATCCTGGAGAGCCCCGCGCCATCGGTGACGCTGGAAGGCATCCAGAGCGGCACGCTCACCTTCCTGGCGATCGGCTACGTGAGCAGCCCGCGCAACGCGGGAGGCGTGCGCAGCGACGTGTTGTTCGCCATTTTGGAGGCGTTGCGCGATGCGGGCCTGTCGCTGTCGCCGCCGGCCACCACCTCGGTGGCGCAGGCGCCGCGCGACGCCGCCCAGGAGGCGCCGCCGCTGTCGGAGCGCGTCTGAACGGCGCCTGATTCGCTCCTGTTTCAATAGCTGCTAGCGCTTATCAGACAAGCGCTACAGGCCAATTTTTCTTCAAACCGACAGCTGCGACCGCACATAGCCCGCCACCACTCCCAGCAACTGGTCCAGGTGCTGCTGCAGCGGTGCAAAGCCGGCGTTGGGCGCACGCGTGTCCTCGTCCATGTACACCGGGCGGCGGATCTCGATCTGCAGGCTGTGGCGCCCCAGGTGCGGCTGGCCGATGCGGCCGATCAGCTCCACGCCCTTGTAGGGCTCGTTCAGCGCCACGCTGTAGCCAAAGCCGCGCAGCTGCTCGGCGATCAGGTGCACGAACTCGGGCGCGCAGGTGGTGCCGTCGCGGTCGCCCAGCACGAAGTCGGCCAGCGGCGGCGCGTCCGTGCGGCCCAGGCGCCGGTACACGTCATTGGGCATCGAATGCAAATTCAGGTGCCACACGCGGCCAAAGCGCTGCACGCTCGCGTCGATCGCCTGCTGCAGCTGCGCATGGTAGGGGCGCCAGTAGCCCTCGATGCGCCGCTGCACCTCGGCCACCGTGCGCGCACGCGCATACAGCGGCGTGGCCACGCCGTCCTTGCTGATCTGCTGCCAGACCAGGCCCAGGCCCTGGCGCGTCTTGGGGCCGGGTGCGAGCGGCACGGGCCACGCGCCGTCGATCTGCGCGGGGTCCAGGTCGTTGTCAGCCCGGTTCACGTCGATGTAAGTGCGCGGGAAGGTCGCGGCGATCAGCGTGGCACCGTGCGCGGGCGCGGTATGCCAGAGGCGGTGCACGTGCGTGTCCTCGCCGCGACGCAGCAGCGCCAGCGGCACGGCGTGGCCGAAATCGTCGGGGTAGGCCGTGCCGCTGTGGGGCGAGTCGCACACCAGCGGCAGCGGCTGCCCCGTGGGTTGCCAGACCTCGACCGGGGTGTCCGGCCGGGGGCTCAGGTCGTCATGCAACGCTGTCAAAGGCGCACCATCAGTCCAGCTTGATGTTGGCGCGCTTGGCCACGGCCGTGTAGCGCGCGATGGCGGCGTCGATCTGCTTGGCAAACTGCTCGGGCGTGTTGGCCATGGACTCGCCGGAGATGCTCTTTTGCTTCTCCAGGTAGTCGGGCTGGGCCATGGCCTTGTGCGCGGCGGCGTTCAGCTTGGCGATGATCTCCTTGGGCGTGCCCGCGGGCGCCACCAGGCCGAACCACCCGCCGTCACCCATGCCGGCGTAGCCCAACTCGGTGTAGGTGGGCACGCCGGGCAGCACGGGGCTGCGCTTCAAGGCCAGCACGGCCAGCGGGCGCAGCTTGCCCGACTGGATGTTGGCCAGCGTGGAGGGCAGGTTGTCCGTCATCGCGTTGACCTGGCCCGCCAGCGCATCGGTCGCGGCCTGGCCCGCGCCCTTGTAGGGGATGTGCAGCAGGTCGATGCCCGCCAGGTTCATGAAGTTCTCGATGTTGGCATGCCCCAGCGAGCCCGTGCCCGGCGAGGCGAAGGTGTACTTGCCGGGGTTGGCCTTGGCCAGCGCCACGAACTCCTGCATGGTCTTGGCGGGCACGCTGGGGTGCACCACGAAGACGCTGGGCACGCTCATCACGTTGGTGATGGGGGCGAAGTCCTTCACCGCGTCATACGGCAGCTTGGCGTAGATGGCGGGGTTGGCGCCGTGGGTGCTCACCGTGGCCATGCCGATGGTGTAGCCGTCCGGTGCCGCCTTGGCGATGGCGTCGGCGCCGATGGAGCCGCCGGCTCCGCCCTTGTTGTCCACCACCACGGCCTTGCCCAGGATGGGGCCCATCTTGTCGGCCAGCAGGCGGGCCACCATGTCGGTGGAGCCGCCGGG
The DNA here is from genome assembly GCF_030503915.1 of Diaphorobacter sp. C33. Lineage (NCBI taxonomy): Bacteria > Pseudomonadati > Pseudomonadota > Betaproteobacteria > Burkholderiales > Comamonadaceae > Diaphorobacter > Diaphorobacter sp. C33. Next base: position 108,933 of record NZ_CP129980.1, on the reverse strand, counting down.
CGCGAACGGCACGATCAGCTTGATGGGGCGGTTGGGGTAGTCGCCCGCCTGGGCGTGCGCCAGGGGTGCGAAGGCCGCAGCGGCGGCGCAGGCGGCCAGAGTGGACAGCAGGGTGCGGCGCAGTGCCATGGGGATCTCCTCGGTATTTGAATGAATGGGGGCAGCCCCATTCTTGAGCGCCCCCGCGTTTACGAAAAGCGACAAAATGGCGGCAATCCATTACCAACACTCATCAATCGACCGCCCATGCGCATCCACTCGCCGTCACTGCCCGAACTGCACGCCTTTGCCGTCGCGGCGCGGCTGGGCAGCTTCTCGCAGGCGGCCGATGAACTCAGCGTGACCCAGGGCGCCATCAGCCGCGCCATCGCCCGGCTGGAGGAGCACCTGGGCGTGGCGCTGTTCGCGCGCGAGGGCCGGCGCAGCGTGCTCACGCGCGCGGGGGCCGACTACCTGCAGGCCGTGGGCCCGTCGATCGCCACCATCGAATCCGCCACGCTGGCCGTGCGCACGCGGCGTAACCCGCGCCAGTTGCGCCTGTCGGTGGCGCCCACGCTGTTCAGCCACTGGCTGATCCCGCGCCTGCCCGATTTCCACGCGCGCCACCCCGGCATCGCACTGTCGTTCGCACCCTACCGGCGCGACGACCCTTTGAGCGCGCCCGAGATCGATGCCTGGATCCGCGTGGGCCGCGCCGACTGGCCTGCGGGCATCGCGGCCGACTACCTGGTGGGGCGCGAGCTGGTACCCATCTGCCGCCCGGCCGATCTACAGGGGCCCCAGGCCATCCGCGCACCGGCCGACCTGCTCGCGCGGCCGCTGCTGTTCCACACGAACTACCCGGACAACTGGGCGCACTGGTTCGCCGGTGTGGGCTGTGTCCACGGGCCGCTCACGCCGGCGGCGGACTTCGAGCTGGTGTCGCTGCTGGTGCAGGCGGTGATCGCCGGCCTGGGCGTGGCGGTGGTGCAGCGCGCGCTGGTGGAGCCGGAGCTGGCCGCCGGGCGCATTGCCATCGCCATCGACCACCCCGTGCTGCTGGACCGCGGCTACCACCTGTGCATTCCGACGGGGCGCGCGCCCAATCCGGCCCTGGACGACCTGCGCGGCTGGCTGCTGGCGCAGGCGTGCGGACAGGGCGGGAGTTGAATCAGCCGCGCCAGGCGCGCAGCAGCAACCACTGACTGGTGGCGCAGGCCGCCGCCAAGCCGGCGTAGGTGGCCATGCGGCCGTCGCGCCCCAGCAGCACCAACCCCGCCACGAGGACGCAACACCCCACTACAAAGTTGATAGCTATTGGCGCAATCCAGCCGTGCGCTCTGGCCAGTTTTCGCATAAAGACGTGGCTGCATGCCACCAGCAGCACGGCGACCGCCAGCGCGGGTGCGGTGAAGTTCAGCAGATGGTTGAGGGCGAGCAGCAGGTCCATGGAGTCATGATGCAGATCAAGCCATTGGCGCGGTGGCCTGCCTGAGTGCGCGGCGGATTTTATAATCCCACCCCATGGCAGTCTGGGCCCTCGGCATCAACCACCACACCGCTCCGCTCGATCTGCGGGGCCGGTTCGCGTTCGCCCTGGACCAGATCGCGCCCACGCTGCACGGGCTGCGCGATTCGCTGTCCAGCGCCTCGGGCCGCCACCCGGGCGTGGAGACGGCCATCATCTCCACCTGCAACCGCACCGAGATCTACTGCGCAGCCGAGGCCCCGGCGCTGGACCACACGCTGGACTGGCTGGCCCACAGCGGCGGCGTGAGCCCCGCGCTGCTGCGTTCGCACTCCTACAGCCTGGAAAACGGCCTCGTCGCCCGCCACGCCTTCCGCGTGGCCAGCGGGCTTGATTCCATGGTGCTGGGCGAGGCCCAGATCCTCGGCCAGATGAAGGACGCCGTGCGCGCCGCTGAAGGCGCAGGAGCGCTCGGCACCACGCTCAACCAGCTCTTTCAGCGCAGCTTTGCCGTGGCCAAGGAGGTGCGTACCAGCACCGACATCGGCGCGCACAGCATCAGCATGGCCGCCGCGGCCGTGCGGCTGGCCGGCCAGTTGTTCGAAGACCTGACGAAGATCCGCGTGCTGTTCGTGGGCGCGGGCGAGATGATCGAGCTGTGCACCACGCACTTCGCGGCCAAGACGCCCCAGCAGATCACGATCGCCAACCGCACGCTGGAGCGCGGCGAAAAGCTCGCCACGCGCTTTGGCGGCGAGGTCATGCGCCTGGCCGACCTGCCCGATCACCTGCACGAGTTCGACGCGGTCATCAGCTGCACCGCGAGCACGCTGCCCATCATTGGCCTGGGCGCCGTGGAGCGCGCGCTGAAAAAGCGCCGCCACCGTCCCATCTTCATGGTGGACCTGGCCGTGCCGCGCGACATCGAGCCCGAGGTCAAGCAGCTCGAAGACGTGTACCTGTACACCGTGGACGACCTGGCCAGCGTGGTACAGACGGCACAGGCGCATCGCCAGGCCGCCGTGGCGCAGGCCGAGGCCATCATCGACGCGGGCGTGCAGAGCTTCGTGCACTGGATGGAGCTGCGCAGCCCCGCCGCGCAGAACGGCGGCGTGGTGCCGCTGATCCAGCAACTCAACTCCCAGGCCGACGAATGGCGCGCCCTGGAGATCGCCCGCGCCAAGAAGCGCCTGGCCAAGGGCGAGGACATCGAGACCGTGCTTGAGGCGCTGTCGCGCGGCCTCACGCAAAAGATGCTGCACGGCACCATGGCCGAGCTGCGCGCGGGCGATGCCGAAGCGCGCGCCCAGACCGCACAGGCCGTCTCGCGCCTGTTCCTGCGCTCGCACAGCAAAAACGGGCTGTAGCGGCGCTCGCTCGCGCACCCCTGATTTCATAAGCCCCATCGGCCTACCGCGCTTACCAGACAAGCGCAAGCAGCTACCAAACTGGTAGCAAAACCCTTCTTTCACACCCCTTGATGAAACCCTTTCTCCGCAGCCAGCTGGAACGCTACGCGCAACGCCTGCAGGAACTCGACTTCTTGCTCTCGCGCGAAGACATCATGGCGGACATGCAGCAGTACCGCAGCATCTCGCGCGAGCACGCCGAGGTCACCCAGGTCGCGGGCCGCTACGCCCGCTACCAGCAGCGCGAGGCCGACCTGGCCGGCGCGCGGGAGATGCTGCAAGACCCCGACATGGCCGAGATGGCGCAGGAGGAAATCCACGCCGCAGAGACCGAACTGGTGCAGTTGGAGGACGAGCTGCAGCGCCTGCTGCTGCCCAAAGACCCCGACGACGAGCGCAACGCCTTCATCGAAATCCGCGCTGGCACGGGCGGCGACGAATCCGCCCTGTTCGCGGGCGACCTGGCGCGCATGTACACGCGCTACGCCGCCACCGTGGGCTGGAAGGTCGAGGTCATGAGCGCCAACGAGAGCGAGATCGGCGGCTACAAGGAAGTGGTGCTGCGCATCGAGGGCCAGCCCGGTACGGGCCCTTCCGGTAGCGGTGTGTACGGCGCACTCAAGTTCGAATCCGGAGGCCACCGCGTGCAGCGCGTGCCCGCCACCGAGACGCAGGGCCGCATCCACACCAGCGCCTGCACCGTGGCGGTGATGCCCGAGCCCGACGAGCACCAGGCCATCACGCTGAACCCGGCGGACCTGCGCATCGACACCTTCCGCGCCAGCGGCGCGGGCGGCCAGCACATCAACAAGACCGACTCGGCCGTGCGCGTGGTGCACCTTCCCACCGGCATCGTGGCCGAATGCCAGGACGGGCGCAGCCAGCACAGCAACAAGGCCAAGGCGCTGCAGGTGCTGCAGGCGCGCATCCAGGAAAAGGAACGCAGCGAGCGCGCCGCCAAGGAGGCCGCGCTGCGCAAGGGGCTGATCGGCAGCGGCGACCGCAGCGACCGCATCCGCACCTACAACTTTCCGCAGGGGCGCCTCACCGACCACCGCATCAACCTCACGCTGTACAAGCTGCTGGCCATCATGGAAGGTGACCTGGGCGAGGTGCTGCAGGCCCTGCAGCATGCGCGTGAAGCCGAACTGCTGGCCGAACTGGGTTTGGAGTGATTTTGGACTCTAGCGCCCACACAGCAAGCGCCAACAGCTATCCATAGAGAAGCACCTATGCCTTCAATCACGCTGGCCCAGGCGTTGGCCCAGGCCCAAGCCGCAGGGCTGGGGCGCATCGACGCGCAGATGCTGCTGCTGCATGTGCTGGGGCGCGCGCCGACCGACCGCGCCTGGCTGCTGGCGCACGACGGCGACACGCTGCCCGCGGCGGCCATGGAACAGTACGCCGCGCTGCGCGCGCGCCGGGCCAAGGGAGAACCCGTGGCCTACCTTCTTGGGCGCAAAGAGTTCTGGGGCCTGCCGCTGTCCGTGGACGCGCGCGTGCTGGACCCGCGCCCGGACACCGAGACACTGGTGGCGTGGGCGCTGGAGGTGCTGGCCACGCGCGCCGCGCCGCGCGTGGCCGATCTGGGCACCGGCAGCGGGGCCATCGCCCTGGCGCTGCAGCATGAGCGCCCCGATGCCCAGGTGCTGGCCGTGGACGCCAGCGCCGGCGCGCTGGCCGTCGCCCGCGCCAATGCCGGGCAGTTGGGCCTGCCCGTGCGCTTCATCCAAGGCAACTGGCTGCATGGGGTGGATGGTCCGTTCGATGCCATCGTCAGCAATCCGCCCTACATCCCCGCGCAGGACCCGCACCTGGCCGCGCTCACCCATGAGCCGCTGTCCGCGCTGGCCAGCGGCGCCGACGGCCTGGAGGACATCCGCACCATCGTGGCGCAGGCGCCTGCGCGGCTGGCGCCCGGCGGCTGGCTGCTGCTGGAGCATGGGTGGGACCAGGCCGAGGCCGTGCAAACACTGCTGCGCGACGCAGGCTTTGACCAGGTGCAAAGCCGCCACGATCTGGCCGGCATAGCCCGATGCTCCGGCGGGTCAATGCCCGGCGGCGCCCCGCAGTGAAATAATCCCCCCATCGCCGCCCTGCCCCAGGGCGCCCCCCTTCAGGAGAACCCCATGAGCGACGTCCAGCAACGCATCGACCAACTGGTCAAGACCAACGACATTCTGCTGTTCATGAAAGGCAACGCCAGCTTTCCGATGTGCGGCTTCTCGGGCCGCGCCGTGCAGATCCTCAAGGCCTGCGGCGTGGACCCCAAGAATATCGCCACCGTGAACGTGCTGGATGACCAGGAAATCCGCCAGGGCATCAAGGACTACAGCCACTGGCCCACCATCCCCCAGCTCTACGTGAAGGGCGAGTTCATCGGTGGCTCGGACATCATGATGGAGATGTACGAGTCCGGTGAACTGCAGCAGGTGCTGGGCACCGGCGACGCCGCCTGAAGCGCCGCGTCCTGCCGCCAATGGACCAACCGCCCTCTTCGGGCGGTTTTTTTATGTCCGCCGGCGCGCGCAGCGCCCCGCCACGCGGGCCCGCTACACTTGGCGGCACCTGGCCCCGTGTCTGCGTGCTTGGCACACCCCGCTGCACGACAGGCGCGCGGCATTGCATCCTCGCTCCATGCCTTTGTCCGAAAGCCTGATCGTCATCACCGCCCTCATCGGGGCCAGTGCCTTCTTCTCGCTGGCCGAGATTTCCCTTGCGGCATCGCGCCGCCTGCGGCTGCGCCAACTGGCCGACGAGGGGGACCACCGCGCCGACCGCGTGCTGCGGCTGCAGGAAAACCCGGGCGACTATTTCACCGCCGTACAGATCGGCCAGAACGCCGTGGCCGTGCTGGGCGGCATCGTGGGCGAAGGCACCTTGAGCCCGCACTTCTCCGGCTTCTTCGGTATGTGGCTGGGCGCCTCGCATGCGCAGACGGCGGGTTTCCTGCTGTCATTCACCGTCATCACGTCGCTGTTCATCCTGTTTGCCGACCTGTTCCCCAAACGCATGGGCATGGCGGAGCCCGAGCGCCTGGCGCTGCGCGTGGTGGCGCCCATGCAGGCCACCATGGCACTGTTGCGGCCCGTGGTATGGCTGTACAGCCGCTGCGCGGACCTGCTGTTCCGCGTGCTGGGCATGAACGCGCTGCGCGACGACCGCGTCACCTCCGATGACATCCTGGCCATGATGGAAGCTGGCGCACGCGCCGGCGTGCTGGCCGCGCGCGAGCAGCAGGTGATCGAGAACGTGTTCGAGCTGGACACGCGCAGCGTGGCGAGCAGCATGTCGCCGCGCGACCGCGTGGCTTATTTCCTGCGCGACGATCCCGACACGGTGATCCGCGCACGCATTGCGGCCGAGCCGTTTTCCACCTACCCCGTGTGCGAAGGCGACATCGACCACGTGGTCGGCTACGTGGACGCCAAGGACCTGTTCCAGCGCGTGCTGAACAACCAGCCCATCTCGCTGGCCGACGAGGGCCTGGTACGCAAGGTGCTCATCGTGCCGGACCGGCTGTCGCTGGCCGAAGTGCTGGAGCAGTTCCGCCAGGTGCATGAGGACTTCGCCGTCATCGTCAACGAATACAGCCTGGTCGTGGGCGTGGTCACACTCAACGATGTGATGAGCACGGTGATGGGTGACCTGGTGGGCCCGGCGGATGAGGAGCAGATCGTGCGTCGCGACGAGAATTCCTGGCTCATCGACGGCACCACGCCCGTGTCCGACGTGCTGCACGCCCTGGGCCTGGACGAGCTGCCGCACGCCGATGAGTACGAGACCCTGGCGGGCTTTCTGATGGTGATGCTGCGCCGGGTGCCGCGCCGCACCGACAGCGTGACCTTCGGGGGCTACAAGTTCGAAGTGCTGGACGTGGACAGCTATCGCATCGACCAGGTGATGGTGTCAAGGCTGGAAGGCGCGTCCAAACCAGTGCTGCCCGTTGAATAAGGGGCGGCGCTGCTGACAAGGGCAGCACCAGCCGGCGTGTGTGGCCATCCGCAAGACGCGGTATGGCACGCTGGCCGACGGCAGATCAGGCGTCCGAAGTACGTTCCTGGAAGAACCAGTTGCGCTGCGCTGCGAACACGGCGCTCGGATACGGCGCCTTGCCCCGGCTGCCGTTGTAGCGGCCCAGCGCCATGTACAGGTCGCCCCGCTCGCGGTCGAGGTAGTGGCGCAGGATCACGCAGCCAAAGCGCAGGTTGGTCTGCATGTGGAACAGCTTGCCCGGGTCGCCGTCACCGATCACGCGGGTCCAGAATGGCATCACCTGCATATAGCCGCGCGCGCCCACCGGAGAGACGGCGAACTTGCGAAATGCGCTCTCCACCTGGATCAGACCCATGACCAGGGACACATCCAGCCCCGAGCGCTTGGACTCGTACCACACCGTCTGCAGGAAGTCGCGGCGCACTTCCCATTCGGGCTTGCGCCGGCGCAGGCGGTCGCTCATGGTGCCAAGCCAGCGCAGATACAGCAGGCGTGCCTCGGTGGAGGCAAACAGCGGCTCGGGCGGTGCCAGGTCTGCCACGGCGGAGCTGAGCGCGGTGCGCACGGAATCGATCAACGGCTCCTCCAGCTGGCTCCCCGCATGCGCAGGTGCAGCCACGCCCAGCCATGCAGCCGGCCCCGCCGCCAGCGAAGCCAGGCAGGCGCGGCGCGACAGCCGGCCCTGCCGTTCGTCGGTCATTGGACCACCTCCCGCCGCGTTCATGCTGCCAGCCGTTCCTTCACATGCGCCAGGATGTCCGCCACGCCCACTTTGGTGGCAGATGCATCGCGGCGGTGCTGGTATTCGACCTGCCCTTCCTTGAGGCTCTTGTCGCCAATGGTCACGCGATGGGGCACACCAATCAGTTCCCAATCGGCAAACATGGCGCCCGGGCGCTCGCCGCGGTCGTCCAGGATCACGTCCACACCGGCGGCTAGCAGGTCGGCGTACAGCGACTCGGCCTGTGCCTTGACGGCTTCGCTGCGGTCCATGCCCACGGGGCAGATGACCACGGTGAACGGGGCGATGGCGTCGGGCCAGATGATGCCGCGCTCGTCATGGTTCTGCTCAATGGCCGCTGCCGGCAGGCGCGTGATGCCAATGCCGTAGCAGCCCATCTCGAAGAAAGCGGGCTTGCCGTCTTCGCCGAGGAAGGTGGCATTCATGGCTTTGGAATACTTGGTGCCGAGGTAGAACACGTGGCCGACTTCGATGCCGCGCTCGATGGCAAGTTCCCCTTGGCCGTCCGGCGACAGGTCGCCAGCCACCACATTGCGCAGGTCGGCCACCATGTCGGGCTCCGGCAGGTCGCGGCCCCAGTTCACGCCGGTGATGTGGTGACCTTCCTGGTTGGCTCCGCAGATCCAGTCGGCCATCACGGCCACGTCGCGGTCCACCACCAGCTTCACCGGCTTCTGCAGGTTCAGCGGGCCCAGGTAGCCCGGCTTGCAGCCAAAGTGGTCCCCGATCTCGGCCACGGTGGCAAAGCGGAAACCCGCGTCCAGGCCCGGCACCTTGGCCACCTTGATCTCGTTCATGTCGTGGTCGCCGCGCAGCAGCAGCAGCCAGACCTGGCTGCGGATGATCTCGCCCGCCGCATCGGTTTCGTCCGTGGCCAGCACCAGCGATTTCACCGTAGTGCTCAGCGGCACGCTCAGCAGTTCGGCCACGTCCGCGCAGGTGCTCTTGCCAGGCGTGGGTGTCACCGTCAGCGGCTGCTTAGCCGCGGGACGCGCGCCCGCGGGGGCCAGCGCTTCGGCCTTTTCCATGTTGGCCGCGTAATCGCTGGCGGGGCAGTAGACGATCGCGTCCTCACCCGTGGCGGCGATCACCTGGAACTCTTCGCTCAAGTCGCCGCCGATGGCGCCCGAATCCGCCGCCACGGCGCGGTAGCGCAGGCCGAAGCGGTCGAAGATGCGGCGATAGGCCTGCGCCATCACCTGGTAGCTCGCCTTGGCGCCGGCCTGGTCCCGGTCGAAACTGTAGGCGTCCTTCATGATGAATTCGCGCCCGCGCATCAGCCCGAAGCGCGGGCGGCGTTCGTCGCGGAACTTGGTCTGGATCTGGTAGAGGTTCTTGGGCAGCTGCTTGTAGCTACGCAGTTCCTGGCGTGCGATGTCAGTGACCACTTCCTCGCTGGTGGGCTGGATCACGAAGTCACGCCCATGGCGGTCGTGAATACGCAGCAACTCGGGGCCCATCTTGTCGAAGCGCCCGGTCTCCTGCCACAGCTCGGCGGGCTGCACCACGGGCATGGTGCATTCCACGGCACCGGCGCGGTTCATCTCCTCGCGCACGATGGCTTCCACCTTGCGGATCACGCGCAGGCCCATGGGCATGTAGTTGTAAATCCCGGCACCCAACTTCTTGATGAGGCCTGCGCGCATCATGAGTTGGTGACTGACAACCTCGGCGTCGGCAGGCGCCTCTTTCAAGGTGGAAATGAAAAATTGGGAAGCTTTCATCGAACGGGCTTGACAACTGGGGCGGGTGCGCTTGCCGCACGCGAGGTAGCGTGCATAATGACCGCAGTTTTAAAAATTTGGGGTTAGATTATGCTCGACCGGGACGGATTCCGCCCAAATGTCGGCATCATCCTGCTCAACCAGAGAAACCAGGTATTCTGGGGCAAGCGCATACGCACCCATAGCTGGCAGTTCCCTCAAGGCGGCATCGACCGCGGAGAAACCCCCGAGCAGGCCATGTTCAGGGAACTGCACGAAGAGGTAGGACTGCTGCCGCCCCAGGTGCGTGTGATTGCCCGTACGCGGGACTGGTTGCGCTACGAGGTGCCAGACCGGTTCATCCGCCGCGATGCACGCGGACACTACAAGGGTCAGAAACAGATCTGGTACCTGCTGCAATTGCTGGGGCACGATTGGGACCTGAACCTGCGCGCCACCAACCATCCAGAGTTCGACGCCTGGCGCTGGAACGACTACTGGGTTCCGCTGGACGTGGTGGTCGAGTTCAAGCGAGGCGTATATGAGATGGCGCTAACTGAACTGGCGCGTTTTCTGCCGCGCCACGAACAGCGCAACCGCTATTTGCGCAGCGGCATGCGTACGCGCGAGCACGAGAGCAGCGGCCAAGCCTCGCTGCCCCGTACCAGTTCACTGTTGGTCAAGCCCGGTATGGAACTGCCTCCGGGCGCCAGCTTCGACCCTGACCCGCAAAACAGCGTGCCAGCGCCGTTGGAGGCGCTGCCTACCCTGCCCGTCCCCAAGAAACCACTGGACGCCTAGCGTGTGTAAGAAGGCACGCGTCCGCAAGACGCACCCTTCTTAAGCGTCATCGCGCGCCGAGCACCACCATATTGTCGCGGTGAACCATCTCCGGTTCGGCCGCGTACCCCAGCAGGCGCTCGAACTCTGCGGAAGGCTTGCGGCACAGCAGGCGCGCCTCGGCGCTCGCATAGTTGGCGAGACCGCGGGCGATCTCTGTGCCGCCGGCGTCGCGCACCGCGATCACATCGCCGCGCACGAAGTCGCCCTCCACCGCCACCATGCCGATCGGAAGCAGGCTCTTGCCGTCTTCGCGCAGCTTGGCCGCCGCGCCGGCATCCACCGTCACGGAGCCGCGCAGTTGAAGGTGGTCCACCATCCACTGCTTGCGCGCCTGGTTCTTCTGCGTCTGCGCCACGAGCAACGTGCCGATCGATTCGCCCCGGGCCAACCGCAGCAGCACGTCCGGCTCCCGCCCCCATGCGATGACGGTGGAGGCACCCGAGCCCGCCGCACGTTTGGCCGCGAGGATCTTGGTGATCATCCCGCCCTTGCCGATACTGGAGCCCGCGCCGCCGGCCATTGCCTCCAGCGCCGCATCGCCAGCCTGCGCCTCGTGGACGAACTGCGCCTGCGGGTCGCGCCGCGGATCGGCGGTGTACAGCCCCTTCTGGTCGGTCAGGATCACCAGCGCGTCGGCTTCGACGAGGTTGGCGACGAGGGCCCCCAGAGTATCGTTGTCACCGAACTTGATCTCGTCGGTGACTACGGTGTCGTTCTCATTGATCACCGGCACCACGCCCAAGCGCAGCAGCGTCAGCAGGGTGGAGCGGGCATTCAGATAGCGCTCGCGGTCCGCCAAGTCGGCATGGGTCAGCAGCACCTGCGCACTGCCCATGGATTGCTCGCGCAGCTTGGTCTCGTACATCTGCGCCAGCCCCATCTGTCCCACGGCGGCAGCGGCCTGCAGTTCGTGGATCTCGCCGGGGCGGCTGCTCCAGCCCAGGCGCTTCATGCCTTCGGCGATCGCTCCGCTGGAGACCATGATGACCTCACGCGGCTCGCCCCCCTGCCCCCGCACCAGCGCTGCCAGTTGGCGGCACCACTCCCCAATGGCCACCTCATCCAGTCCCCGCCCCTCATTCGTGACGAGACTGGACCCTACCTTGACCACGATGCGACGCGCGTCGCGCAATACACTGGACACCATTTTTATAAGAAATTAGGCCTTAGCGCTTGTCAGTCAAGCGCCAACAGCTATAAATTAAATAGCAATCCTCGCATCACCCACGCGGTGGCTCACCAGCGAAGCGCGGGTCCACCTCAGCCGGCGCATTCTGCGCCAGCTGCTGGGCGTGCACGTGCTGGAAGATGGACTGCACCAGGGGCTCGCAGCCTTCGCGCGTCAGCGCGGAGATTTCGAACACGGGGCCCTTCCATTTGAAGCGCTTCACGAAGTCCTTCACCCGCGCAGCGCGCTCTTCGGATGGCACCATGTCCAGCTTGTTGAGGACCAGCCAGCGGGGCTTTTCATACAGTCCGGCATCGTATTTCTTCAGTTCGCCCACGATGGCCTTGGCCTGGGCCACCGGGTCCACCGCTTCGTCGAAGGGTGCCAGGTCCACCACGTGCAGCAGCAGCCGTGTGCGCTGCAGGTGGCGCAGGAACTGGTGCCCCAGGCCAGCGCCCTCGGAGGCGCCTTCGATCAGGCCGGGAATGTCGGCGACGACGAAGCTCTGCTCCGGCCCCACGCGTACTACGCCCAGGTTGGGGTGCAACGTCGTGAAAGGGTAGTCGGCAATCTTGGGTCGCGCGTTCGACACCGCCGCAATGAAAGTGGACTTACCGGCGTTCGGCATGCCCAGCAGGCCCACATCGGCCAGCACCTTCAGCTCCAGCTTGAGGTTGCGACGCTCGCCGGGCCAGCCGGGCGTCTTTTGCCGCGGCGCACGGTTGATCGCGCTCTTGAAACGCATGTTGCCAAAACCACCGTCGCCGCCCTTGGCGATGGTGATGACCTCGCCCGGCGTCAACAGTTCGAACAGCACCTCGCCCGTGTCGGCATCGCTGATGATGGTGCCCACGGGCATCTTGAGCGTGATATCGGAACCCGCGGCACCGAACATGTCGGAACCCTTGCCATGCTCACCGCGCTTGGCCTCGTGCCGGCGTGAATAACGGAAGTCCACCAACGTATTGAGATTGGGATCCGCCACGGCGAACACGTGCCCCCCACGCCCGCCGTCTCCACCGTCGGGCCCCCCGAACTCCTTATATTTCTCGTGCCGGAACGAGACACAGCCGTTGCCACCGTCACCGGCGGCTACGTCAATAAAGGCTTCGTCGACGAACTTCATGGGTATCCAGTTTACAAAAAGCGCACCTGGGCGCCGGAGGGTGCGCAAAAGGGCGCCATCACGCATGCGCGCGGCTGCGCCAGGCGCTGAAAACAACAAAGCCCCGACGGGTCGGGGCTTTGTTGTCGCTTCAGCGGCGAAGGGCCTTAAGCAGGCGTCACGCTGACCGTGTGCTTGGACAGAGCGCCCTTCGTGCCGAACGACACGTGGCCATCCACCAGGGCAAACAGCGTGTGGTCCTTGCCCACGCCGACGTTCACGCCAGGATGGATGCGCGTGCCACGCTGACGCACGATGATGGAACCCGCGCTGATCAGCTCACCACCGTAAGCCTTCACGCCGAGCATTTTGGGCTTGGAGTCGCGCCCGTTTCGCGTAGAGCCGCCGCCTTTTTTCTGTGCCATGAGATCAGCTCCCTGATTTAAGCAGCAATCGCCTGGATCTGCAGTTCGGTGAACTGCTGACGATGGCCTTGACGTTTCTGATAGTGCTTGCGACGACGCATCTTGAAAATGCGCACTTTGTCGTGCTTGCCATGAGCCACGACCGTGGCCTTCACCGTTGCGCCGGACACCAGGGGCGTGCCAACCTTGAGTTCAGCGCCGTTGCCGACAGCCAGAACTTGGTCAATCACGATCTCCTGGCCTACTTCCGCAGCAATCTGTTCTACTTTGATTTTTTCGCCGGCAGCAACGCGATACTGCTTGCCACCGGTTTTTATGACCGCGTACATGTAAACCTCATCTGAGTTGGAGTTCTACGGACGGACTTCCGCAGAGCCGGCGATTCTAGCATGAGTCGTCAACTCCGCCTAGAGGCAGCAGCCTCCTGTGCTTCTCGCAGGCAGACAGCCCCGCCACCCTTCCTATAATCCTTCTTTCTTCTCCGCACCTGCACTCACCTTGGCCGCCAACTCCCCCAGCACCGCCGCCACCCTCGCCTTGATAGCCGACGACATGCAAGAGGTGGACAAGGTCATCGCATCCCGCCTGCAATCCGCCGTCCCGCTTGTCGGCGAAGTCGCCCGTTACATCATCTCCGCCGGCGGCAAGCGCCTGAGGCCGGCACTGCTTCTACTGATGAGCGGCGCCCTCGGATATACAGGTTCGCAACGGTTCAATCTGGCGGCGGTAGTGGAATTCATTCACACGGCCACCTTGCTGCATGACGACGTGGTCGATGAATCTACGCTGCGGCGCGGGCGACCGACAGCCAATGAAAATTTTGGCAATCCCGCCAGCGTGCTTGTGGGTGACTTCCTGTACTCGCGCGCCTTCCAAATGATGGTGGAGACCAGTAGCCTGCGCGTGATGGAGATCCTGGCAGACGCGACCAATGTCATTGCCGAGGGCGAAGTACAGCAACTCATGAATACGCATGACGCGTCCCTGAGTGAATCAGGATATCTGAACGTCATACGTTCAAAAACAGCCAAGCTGTTCGAGGCCAGCGCGCGTCTCGCGGCCGTTCTGGCAGCCAGTCCGCCAGAAATAGAACACGCCTGCGCGAGCTACGGCCAAGCTCTGGGCACCGCGTTCCAGGTGATCGACGATGTGCTGGACTACGATGGAAATGCCCACGAAATGGGCAAGAATCTGGGCGACGATCTGCGGGAAGGAAAAGTCACCCTGCCGCTGATCATCGCTATGCAGCGAGGCAATACCCAAGAGCAAGCATTGCTGCGCAGCATCATCGAGACGGGAAGCACCGACGAACTATCTTCCGTCATTTCCATTATCAAAAAGACCGGCGCCTTGGATGCCACGCGCCAGGCTGCCGCCACACAGGCACAACTCGCGATGGATGCAGCGGCTCACTTACCAATCAATCCGCACTCCAAAGGTTTGCTACAATTGGCGGCTCAGCTGTTGGAGCGTCGAACTTAGCATCGGCGATCGCGGCAGAATCGGGGTGTAGCTTAGCCTGGTAGAGCGCTACGTTCGGGACGTAGAGGCCGGAGGTTCGAATCCTCTCACCCCGACCAGTTATTTTCATGCCCAAGCCCTGCATCGCGGGGCTTTTTTGCATCTGGACGCCGCGCGGGTGCCAAGGAACCGCAGATCTTTAATGCGGTTGCCCTCGCAGAGCCCATGCTGCCCTTGAGCCGCCGGCTGGGGCAAATGTCACTCACACAACGCTTGCGCCATTAAGCCTGTACACACCTTGGGCGATCGGCGATGATTGAAGAGTTTCCCTTCCTTCCATAAGAATCCGCTAGTTACATGGCTGCTATCGACACACAGAAAGAAGCTCAACCCATTGCCTTACCCGGACTGGCGCGCGCGTTGATGTCTGTGGGCAAATTGGATCAAAAAGCGGCGGAAGAGATTTACAAAAAGTCACAAAATAGCCGCAGTAGCTTTATTGCAGAGCTCACGGAATCGAAAATCATCACGCCAAGTGATCTAGCCCATACGGTATCCACCGTATTTGGTGCCCCCTTGCTAGATGTCGATGCGATCGACCGGCAGCGCATCCCCAAAGATCTGTTGGACGTCAAACTGTGCCAGTCCTATAAAGTCATCGCTCTCAGTAAGCGCAATAACCGGCTCATAGTCGCCACCGCGGATCCGACATTTCAAGAGGCCGCAGAAAAGATCAAGTTCACCACACAAATGGGGGTGGACTGGATCATCGCGGAATATGACAAACTGCTCCGCTTGATTGAGGCGAGCACAAAGAGCGGTACAGAAACGCTCGACGGCATTAACAGTAGTAATGATTTTGAGTTCGGCGATATTCCCGTTGATGAAGCTCCGGACGAGGATGCCGACAATCCCGCGGAAGTCGAGGATGCTCCCGTTGTCAAATTTCTGCACAAGATGCTGCTGGATGCCTTCAATATGCGTGCATCCGATCTGCATTTTGAGCCCTACGAGCACCATTACCGCGTCCGCTTCCGCATAGATGGTGAATTGCGCGAAATCGCATCGCCGCCAATTGCCATCAAGGAGAAGCTGGCCTCGCGCATCAAGGTGATCTCCCGTCTGGATATTTCGGAAAAACGCGTGCCCCAGGATGGCCGCATGAAGCTCAAGGTTGGGCCGGACCGGGTTATCGATTTCCGCGTCAGCACCCTGCCTACGCTCTTTGGCGAGAAGATCGTGATCCGTATTCTCGATCCGAGCAGCGCCAAGCTGGGTATTGACGCACTGGGATATGAGCCCGAGGAAAAGGAGCGTTTACTGCAGGCCATCAACCGCCCTTATGGAATGATCCTGGTGACCGGACCCACGGGCTCCGGGAAGACCGTGTCGCTCTACACATGTCTCAATTTGTTGAACAAGCCCGGCGTCAATATTGCGACCGCTGAGGACCCCTCGGAAATCAATCTCCCGGGCGTGAACCAAGTCAACGTCAATGAGAAAGCCGGCCTCACGTTTGCCGTCGCGCTCAAGTCATTCCTTCGCCAAGATCCGGACATCATCATGGTGGGTGAAATCCGGGATCTGGAAACCGCAGACATTTCAATCAAAGCCGCGCAGACGGGTCACTTGGTGCTCTCTACTCTGCACACCAATGACGCCCCCACGACATTGACGCGCATGCGCAATATGGGCATCGCGCCCTTCAATATCGCGTCCAGCGTGATTCTTATTACGGCGCAGCGACTGGCGCGTCGCTTGTGCCCCAATTGCAAGGCGCCCGTGGACATTCCGCATGAGACGCTGCTGGAGGCCGGCTACCGGGACGAGGAGATCGACGGCTCATGGGTCACCTACCGACCGGTGGGCTGCTCCGCCTGCAATAACGGATACAAGGGGCGCGTGGGCATTTACCAGGTCATGCCGGTGTCCGAAGAAATCCAGCGCATCATCCTGCGCGATGGAAGCGCACTGGAAATCGCCGAACAGGCACGCCTGGAAGGCGTCCGTTCTCTGCGTGAATCCGGGCTTCACAAGGCAAAAATGGGATTGACCTCCTTGGAAGAGGTCTTGGCTGTCACCAACGAATAAACAATCGAGAGAGAAAACAATGGCGACCGTTGCATCGAGGGGCATCAAGGACTTTGTCTTCGAGTGGGAGGGCAAGGATCGTAGCGGCAAGATCGTGCGCGGCGAAGTACGCGCCGCGGGAGAGAACCAGGTCAAGGCGACGCTGCGGCGGCAGGGCGTTCTGCCAACCAAGATCAAGAAGCGCCGGATGAGCGCGGGCAAAAAGATCAAGCCCAAAGACATCGCGCTGTTCACGCGCCAGATGGCCACGATGATGAAGGCCGGCGTTCCACTGCTTCAGGCATTTGATATCGTGGGGCGGGGTAATACCAATCCCAGTGTGACCAAGCTGCTCAACGATATCCGCGGCGATGTGGAGACAGGAACGTCCCTGAATGCCGCATTCCGTAAATATCCGATGTACTTCGACAGCCTTTACTGCAACCTCGTAGAGGCCGGCGAAGCCGCCGGTATTCTGGAAGCGTTGCTCGACCGGCTGGCCCTGTACATGGAGAAGACCGAGGCCATCAAATCCAAGATCCGGTCGGCGCTGATGTATCCAATCTCAGTGATCATCGTTGCGTTTGTCGTGGTGACGATCATCATGATTTTCGTGATTCCCGCGTTCAAAGAGGTTTTCACCTCCTTCGGTGCCGACCTGCCCGCCCCCACCTTGTTCGTGATGGCCATCAGCGAGTTCTTCGTGGCTTACTGGTGGCTGATATTCGGCGTCATCGGCGGGGGGTTCTACTTCTTCATGCAGGCCTGGAAGCGCAGCGAGAAAATGCAGCGTTTCATGGACCGTTTCCTGTTGAAAATGCCCATCTTCGGTGCATTGATCGACAAGTCCTGCGTTGCCCGTTGGACCCGCACCCTGTCGACCATGTTCGCTGCCGGTGTGCCATTGGTGGAGGCACTGGACTCGGTGGCTGGTGCATCGGGCAACTCGGTCTACGCCATCGCGACGGAGAAAATTCAGCAGGAAGTCTCCACAGGTACCAGCCTGACGGCCGCCATGGGGAATGCCAACGTATTCCCCTCCATGGTGCTGCAGATGTGTGCGATCGGCGAGGAATCCGGCTCCATCGACCACATGCTGGGCAAGGCCGCCGACTTCTATGAAGCCGAAGTGGATGAAATGGTGGCCGGCCTGTCCAGCCTGATGGAGCCCATCATCATCGTGTTCCTGGGCACGCTGATCGGTGGCATCGTGGTGTCCATGTACCTTCCGATCTTCAAGCTCGGGCAAGTGGTTTGATGTCAGGCTCGCTAGCAGTGGACGCCGTGCTGGTGGGCGTCCTGGGGATGCTGATCGGAAGCTTTCTCAACGTCGTGATCCATCGCCTTCCGCGCATGATGGAATGGCAATGGGCCGCAGAATGCCGGCAGTACGGGCAGGATGTAGGGCTGCTTTCCTCGGCGGCGCTTCCTGAGGCCGACAACGAGCCCCTCAGCCTGTCCAAGCCGCGTTCACGCTGCCCCTCCTGCGGCCACGCGATCCGCTGGTACGAGAACATTCCGGTCCTGAGCTATTTAGCCCTGCGAGGCCGGTGCGCGGGTTGCGGCACGCGCATCAGCCCCCGGTATCCGCTGGTAGAGCTGGCGACGGGTGCCTTGTTCTATGCATGCGCGCTCCGCTGGGGCTGGAGCCTCACGACCGCCGCGTGGTGCGGTTTCTCGGCCGCGCTGGTCACGCTGGCATGCATCGACTGGGACACCACGCTTCTACCCGACGACATCACGTTGCCGTTGCTGTGGGCGGGCCTGCTTGCGGCCGTCTTGCGCTGGATTGAAGTGCAGCCCGTGGATGCCGTCATCGGCGCCGCAGCGGGCTACCTATCCCTCTGGTCCGTGTACTGGGGATTCAAGCTGGCCACAGGCAAGGAGGGCATGGGCTATGGCGACTTCAAACTGTTTGCCGCACTGGGCGCCTGGTTTGGCTGGCAGGCGCTCGTGCCGATCATCCTGCTGGCCTCGGTCATCGGCGCCATCGTCGGCATCGCCATGAAGCTGGCCAGCACCCTGCGCGAAGGCAAGTACGTCCCCTTCGGCCCGTTCCTGGTGGGAGGAGGCATGGCCGCCATGCTGTGGGGCCCCGGGCGCATCATGCAGGCCGTCTTTTCCGTGCTGGGGCTCTAAGGTGGGCTCTGGGCAGGCCGGTCCCCGCTCGGTGAAACTGGGCGTGACGGGCGGCATCGGCAGCGGCAAAAGCACGGTGGCCGGCATGTTGCGACAGAACGGCGCGGCACTGATCGACGCCGATGCCATCGCCCGCTCGGTGACCGAGGCGGAAGGCGCCGCCATCGCGGCCCTGCGCGACGAGTTCGGGCCCGACTACATCACCGACGGCGCGCTGGACCGGGCACGCATGCGCACCCTCGTTTTCAGCGATCCCACGGCGAAGCAGCGCCTGGAAGCCATCGTTCACCCCTTCGTGGGACGCGAGATCGCACACGCTGCGGCACAGGCGCACCACGCGGGCCACGCACTCATCGTGTTCGACATTCCGCTGCTGACGGAGTCGCCCCGTTGGGCCCGGCAGCTGGACGCCGTCCTGGTCGTGGACTGCCGGGAGGAGACGCAGATTCAGCGTGTGCAGATGCGCAGCGGTCTGACCGCCGATGCCGTGCGCGCCATCATGGCCACACAGAGCCCACGCGCCACGCGCCGCGCGGCCGCCGACCTGGTGGTCTACAACGACGGGTTGGCGCTGTCAGATTTGCAAACAAAGGCACGCGAGATCGCCGTATTCTTCGGGCTATGATGTGCTCGCACCGGCGTGGTGTGCAATGGTCTGCCGCAGCGCAGCGCTCGCACCCCGCCCCACACCGTGCGCACTCAGGAACCCCGTAGCGTGATCCTTTACGAATACCCTTTCAACGAACGCCTGAGAACCTATCTGCGGCTTGAGCAGCTGTTTCGCCGGCTGGGCGAGCTCATCGCGCGCCCGCATCCCCTGGACCATCACTATGCCCTCGTGACCATGTTCGAGGTCATGGACGTGGCGGCCCGCGCAGATCTCAAAGCCGACGTGCTCAAGGATCTGGAAAAGCACAAGCACCAGCTGGATGCCTATCGCGGCAACCCCTCCATCTCCGAGGAAGCCCTGGACGGCGTGATCGCCCAGCTCGACCAGTGCTTTGCCGCACTCAACGCGCAAAACGGCAAGGCCGGCCAGGCGTTGACCGAGAACGATTGGCTCATGAGCATTCGCAGCCGCGTGGGCATCCCCGGGGGCACCTGCGGCTTTGATCTGCCCGCCTACTACGCGTGGCAGCACCGTCCGCCCCAGGACCGCCAGCACGACCTGCACCACTGGGCCGCCACGCTGGGGCCGTTGGCAGAGTCCGTCTACGTGCTGCTGCGCCTGCTGCGTGATTCGGGGCTGCCGCAGAAAGTGGCGGCCGAGCGCGGGCAGTTCCAGCAGAACCTGCCCCAGGGCCGCACCTTCCAGCTGCTGCGCTTGGCAATCGACCCTGCACTGCAACTCATCCCGGAGATCAGCGGCAACCGCCTCATCGTTTCGGTGCGGCTGATGCGCCAGGAAGAAGGCGGCCGCCTGGTTCCCAGCACCGAGGACGCGGCATTTGAACTGACCCTGTGCGCCTGACCCGACATGACCGGCACACCCTCCCGCTCCGACACACCTGCGCCCCAAGGCAAGCGAGTGCCTTGCCCGACCTGCGGCGGCCCGAGCCTGTACAGCCCGGCCAACCGCTTCCGCCCGTTTTGCAGCGAACGCTGCAAGCAGATCGATCTGGGGGCCTGGGCAGCCGAAGATTTCCGCATGCCGGCCGAGGCGCCGCCGGAGGATGCGGAGTTCGGCGATCCCAAGCGCCAGCCGTGATATTTGAAGAAAAGGCTGCTAGCGCTTATCCAGCAAGCGCAAGCAGCTATGTATTTTGAAGCAACATCTCACGCCAGCAGCGAAGCGTCGAACACCTCGCCACGCTCCTCGGCCAGCCACTGCAGCACGGGGTAGGCGCCCGGCAGCACCGGCTTGACCTGCAGCGGCCAGTGCTGCCAGGCCATGGTCTGGCCCTCGCGCATTTCGAACGCACCGCTCCATTCGCGCACCTTGCACCAGTGCAGGCGCACGAGGGCATGCGGGTAGTCATGCTCGGTCACCTTCCAGGCCTCCACCGGGCCGATGGTCACGCCCAGTTCCTCGATGAGTTCGCGGCGCAGCGCCTGCTCCACTGTTTCCCCGGCTTCGATCTTGCCGCCCGGGAACTCCCAGTAGCCCGCATAGGGCTTGCCCGGGGGGCGAGTGGACAGCAGCATCGCCCCGTCCTCCCGCAGCAGAATGCCCACGGCGACCTCGGTGTGCTTGCGCTGTGGCGTGCTGGTCGATTCGCTCATGCGCCCTCGCCCTGCCGTCCTGCGAAATCCCGTGCAAATTGATAGGCCACGCGGCCGCTGCGCGAGCCGCGCTCCAGCGCCCACACCAGCGCCTGCGGGCGCGCGGCCTCGATAGCTTGGGCGGGCACGCCCAGCGCAGCCAGCCACTGCGCCACGATGGCCAGGTACTCGTCCTGGCTGAACGGGTAGAAGCTCACCCACAGGCCGAAGCGCTCGGACAGGGAGATTTTTTCCTCCACCGCCTCGCCCGGATGGACCTCGCCATCGTCGGTGTGGGTGTAGCCCAGGTTCTCCTTCATGTATTCAGGGAGCAGATGGCGCCGGTTGCTGGTGGCATACACCAGCACATTGGGCGTGGCCGCGGCGACCGAGCCGTCCAGGATCGACTTAAGGGCCTTGTACCCGGCCTCTCCATCTTCAAAGCTCAAGTCATCGCAGTAAACGATGAACTTCTCGGGCCGGCCGGAGACCACGTCCACAATGTCGGGCAGATCCGTCAGGTCCGCCTTGTCCACCTCGATCAGACGCAGGCCCTGGGGTGCATAGCTGTTCAGGCATGCCTTGATGAGCGAGGACTTGCCCGTGCCGCGCGCACCGGTCAGCAGCACGTTGTTGGCGGGCTTGCCTTCGACGAACTGCTGGGTGTTGCGCTGGATCTTTTCTTTCTGCGCATCGATCTCCTTGAGATCGGACAGCTGCATGGCGGCCACATGGCGCACCGGCTCCAGCACACCATGGCCGCCGCTGCGTTTGCGGTAACGCCAGGCGATGGAGGCCGCCCAGTCCGGCGCCGACAATGGCTGCGGCAAGACCGCCTCGATACGGGAGATGAGCTGCTCCGCACGCGCGATCAGCTGGTCGAATTTATCAGTCATTTTCGGCTCTAGCGCTTATCTAGCAAGCGCAGACAGCTATCAAAAGGAAAGCATTCAAGAGCGGTAATCCGCGTTGATGGTCACGTAGTCGTGGCTCAGGTCGCAGGTCCACACCGTGTCCACCGCCGCACCGCGGCCCAGCACCACGCGCACGGTGATCTCGCTTTGCTTCATCACGCGCTGGCCGTCTTCCTCGCGGTAGGCCGGATTGCGCCCGCCCTGCACGGCCACATGCACGTCGTCCAGAAACAGGTCGATCTTGGTCTGGTCCAGGTCCGCAATGCCTGCGTAGCCCACGGCCGCCAGGATGCGGCCCAGGTTCGGGTCGCTGGCAAAGAAGGCCGTCTTGACCAGCGGCGAATGCGCGATGGCATAGGCCACCTGCCGGCACTCTTCGCCTGTCTGGCCGCCCTCTACGCGCACCGTGATGAACTTGGTCGCACCCTCTCCATCGCGCACGATGGCCTGTGCCAGCTTTTGCGCCACTTCCAGCAATGCGGTCTTGAGCACACGGCCCTCGGCGCTGTCGAGCGAGGTGATGGGCGCGTGCCGCGCCTTGTGCGTGGCCATCAGCACGAACGAGTCGTTGGTGCTGGTGTCGCCGTCGATGGTCACGCGGTTGAAGGACTGGTCCGCCAGCTCGCGCACGAGCGGGCGTAGCAACTCGGGCGCGATGCAGGCATCCGTGGCCAGGAAGCCCAACATGGTCGCCATGTTGGGGCGGATCATGCCCGCGCCCTTGGAGATGCCGGTAATGGTCACTGTTGCACCGCCCAACTGCACCTGCGTGCTGAACGCCTTGGGCAGCGTGTCGGTGGTCATGATGCCTTCGGCCGCGCGCGCCCAGTGGCCGGGCTGTGCATCGGCCAGCGCGGCGGGCAGCGCGGCTGCAATGCGCTCGTGCGGCAGCGGCTCCATGATGACGCCGGTGGAAAACGGCAGCACCTGGCTCGCCGCCAGACCCAGGTGGCCGGCTAGTGCCTCGCAGGTGGCGCGCGCACGCGCGAGGCCGTCCGCGCCCGTACCGGCGTTGGCGTTGCCCGTGTTCACCACCATGGCGCGAATCGCCTGGCCGCCGTCCAGGTGCTCACGGCACACCTGTACCGGCGCGGCGCAGAAACGGTTCTGCGTGAACACGCCCGCGACGGTGGTGCCTTCGTCCAGCAGGAACACGGTCAGGTCTTTGCGCTGCGCCTTGCGCACACCGGCTTCGGTCACGCCGATGCGCACACCGGCCACGGGGTGCAAATCCGATGCAAGAGGAGCGGAGAGATTCACGGGCATGCGTCGTATTCCTTCAGAAAGAGACGTCGGGGAAACAGGAGAAAAGGCACTGCCAAAGTGCGAACACGGGCCGCAGCCCGTGTTCTTCATTGTGCCGGCATCACGCCAGTTTGCCGTGGCACTGCTTGTACTTTTTACCGCTGCCGCAGGGGCAGGGGTCGTTGCGGCCCACGCGCACGCCGGCGGCGGCAGGCTGCGCGGCGGTGGCGGCATCGGCCACCGTCTCCACTTCGCCGGTCTCGGTGGGCGAGCTGTAGGTAACGTTGCTGATGCCCTCACCCCGGTCTTCCATGGCCTGCGTGGCCTCGTCCAGTTGGGCGCTGGATTGCACCTGCACGGTCATCATGAGGCGCGTGACTTCGTTCTTGACCTGGTCGATCAGCTGGCGGAAGAGCTCGAACGCCTCGCGCTTGTATTCCTGCTTGGGCTGCTTCTGCGCATAGCCGCGCAGGTGGATGCCCTGGCGCAAATAATCCAGCGCGGAGAGGTGATCGCGCCAGTTGGTGTCGAAGCTCTGCAGCAGCACCATGCGCTCGAACTGCGTGAAGTTCTCCGCGCCCACCTGCCCCACCTTGGCCTGGAAGGCCTCTCGGGCGGCCTGCTGCACCTTCTCCAGAATCTCTTCGTCGGTGATGGCGTCCGAGCCTTCCACCTCTTTCTGCAGCGCCAACGACACTTGCCAGTCGCTGGCCAGCGCCTTTTCCAGGCCTGCGAGGTCCCACTGTTCTTCTACGGACTCGGCAGGCACGTACTGGCGCACCACGTCGGCCAGGCAATCGTCGCGCATGGCGTCGATCAACACGCCGAGGTCGGGGGCGTCCAGGATCTCGTTGCGCTGCTGGTAGATCACCTTGCGCTGGTCGTTGGCGACGTCGTCGTACTCCAGCAGCTGTTTACGGATGTCGAAGTTGCGCGCCTCAACCTTGCGCTGCGCCGACTCGATGCTGCGCGTGACGATGCCCGCCTCGATCGCTTCGCCGTCGGGCATCTTCAACCGGTCCATGATGGCCTTGACGCGGTCGCCCGCGAAGATGCGCATCAATTGGTCATCCAGGCTCAGATAAAAGCGCGAAGAGCCCGGGTCGCCCTGACGGCCTGAGCGGCCGCGCAGCTGGTTGTCGATACGGCGGGACTCATGGCGCTCGGTCGCGATGATACGCAGGCCGCCGAGTGCCGTCACCTTCTCGTGGTCGAGCTTCCACTGCGCGCGCAGTTCCTGCACACGCGCGGCTCGCTCGGCTTCTGACAGCGACTCATCGGCCTCCAGCGCGGCGATCGCCTTTTCCACGTTGCCGCCCAGAACGATGTCGGTACCGCGGCCCGCCATATTGGTGGCGATGGTGATCATGCCGGGGCGTCCCGCCTGAGCCACGATATCGGCCTCGCGCGCGTGCTGCTTGGCGTTGAGTACCTGGTGCGGCAGGCCTGCCTTGTTCAGCAACTCGTCGATGATTTCCGAGTTCTCGATGGAAGTGGTGCCCACCAGCACCGGCTGGCCACGCTCGTGGCATTCGCGGATGTCGGCAATAGCCGCCTCGTACTTCTCGCGCGTCGTCTTGTACACGCGGTCGAGCTGGTCGTCGCGCTTGCTGGGCCGGTTGGGCGGGATCACCACGGTTTCCAGGCCGTAGATTTCCTGGAACTCATAGGCCTCGGTATCGGCCGTACCGGTCATGCCCGAGAGCTTGTTATAGAGACGGAAGTAGTTCTGGAAGGTGATGGAGGCCAGCGTCTGGTTCTCGGCCTGGATGTTCACGCCTTCCTTGGCTTCGACGGCCTGGTGCAGGCCTTCGCTCCAGCGGCGGCCGGCCATCAGGCGGCCCGTGAACTCGTCCACGATCACGATCTCGCCGTTCTGCACGACGTAGTGCTGGTCGCGGTGGTAGAGATGGTTGGCGCGCAGCGCCGCGTACAAGTGATGCACCAGCGTGATGTTGGCCGGATCGTAGAGCGACGCCCCTTCCGGAATCAGCCCCTGGCTGGCCAGGATGCGCTCTGCATTCTCGTGGCCCTGCTCCGTCAGGAACACCTGGTGCGTCTTTTCGTCGAGGGTGAAATCCCCCGGTTTGGTCACGCCCTCGCCCGTACGCGGGTCGGCCTCACCTTCCTGGCGCACCAGCAGGGGCACCACCTTGTTCATGGCCACATACAGCGCCGTGTGGTCCTCTGCCTGGCCGCTGATGATCAGGGGGGTACGCGCCTCATCGATCAGGATGGAGTCCACCTCATCGACGATGGCGTAGTTCAGGCCACGCTGCACACGCTCGCGCGCGTCGTACACCATGTTGTCGCGCAGGTAGTCAAACCCGTACTCGTTGTTCGTTCCGTAGGTGATGTCCGCCTGGTAGGCGGCCTGCTTTTCTTCGCGGGGCATTTGAGGCAGGTTGATACCCACTGTGAGGCCCAGGAAGTTGTACAGCCGCCCCATCCATTGGGCGTCACGGCCCGCAAGATAGTCGTTCACTGTCACCACGTGCACGCCCTGGCCCGACAGGGCGTTCAGGTAAACGGGCAGCGTGGCCGTCAGCGTCTTGCCCTCGCCCGTGCGCATCTCGGCGATCTTGCCGTAATGCAACGCCATGCCACCCACCAGCTGCACGTCGAAGTGGCGCATTTTCATGATGCGCTTGGAACCCTCGCGCACCACGGCAAAGGCTTCGGGTAGCAGAGCGTCCAACGATTCGCCCTGTGCAATGCGATCCTTGAATTCCTGCGTCTTGCCCCGCAGCGCCTCGTCACTCAGCTTCTCATAGTCGGGCTCCATCGCATTGATGCGAGCAACCGTCTTGCGATACTGCTTGAGCAGGCGGTCATTGCGACTGCCGAATATTTTGGTGAGGAAGTTGGTGGCCATGCGAACACGACCGCACTACACGCCAACGAGCGGCAGAGCGACCGGAATCCCTGTGATGATGTGAATCCAGATGGAGACCCCCGTCCACCATTGCAAGTACCTGCAATCCGAGGTGGCGGGCCTGATCGAAAGATTCTACCTGTGCGCCAGGTGCCCCATGGCAGCGCGCCCCGTGAGGGCGTGTGGCATCGGTGCGGGCTCTCCCGCGAAGAGGAATTTCTGAGGATCCTGCGGCACGCCTTGCACCCACACTTCGAAATGCAAATGCGGCCCCGTGGAGCGGCCCGTACTCCCCACTTCCGCGATTTTCTGTCCCCGGCGCACGATGTCTCCCGCCTTCACCAGGGTTTTGGAGGCGTGGGCGTAGCGGGTGACGAGTTGGCTCCCGTGGTCTATCTCCACCATGTTGCCATAGGCGGGGTGGTACTCCTGGGCGATCACCACGCCGCCGGCCGCGGCCACGATGGGCGTGCCGGTTCCGGCCGAGAAGTCCAGCCCGGTATGCAACGCGGACTGGCCGGTAAAAGGATCAATGCGCCAGCCGAACGGCGAACCAACAGCCGTGTCGCGCACGGGAACCTGGGTCGGGATCAAGTGCTTGCGGATGTGCTGGTCAAAGAGGCGTGACTCTGCCACCGTCATCAAATCCGTCCGCCGGCCGGTGATGGCGACCAGGTCGTCCAAGGCCGCATTCAGTTCGTCGAGCCCCAGCGAGCGCCCAGCCACCAGCATGCCTCCACGGCCCGGCAGGCTCTGCACCTCGGAAGCAGGCAGCCCGGCCAGGCCTCGTACACGCTCACCCAGCGATTCCAGTTGGAGCACACGGGCTTGCATGTCTCCCAGCTTGCGCGCCATCGCATCGATGTTGGCGCGCATGAACCGCTCGCGCTGGGCTTGCTCATCCTGCACAGCCAGTCGTGCCATGGAGCCCACTACGGGCCAGCCCTCGCGCACGCCATGCATCAGCACCCAGTGGTATGCCATCACGGTCAGGAACAGCAGTGCCATGAAAATCCCAGCTAGAGCGCAGATCAGCTGCACACCGCTGAGGTGTATGGCGCGGCTTCGCGCGAGCCACGCATCCGTAATAATCACCTGCACGTTTTTCCCTCGTCGCTGGTTGGACCAGTCTCTGTATGAATCGTCGTCACCACGCCATCTCACTCCAGCAAGCCACGCAGGAGTCGCCGACGTTAGCGAAGCTGACCGCGCTCACCCAGGAGTCCAGTGCCCGGCTGAAAGCCATCGAGGGCTTGATACCCCCGCTGCTGCGCCCCGCCATTCAGGCAGGGCCGATTGAAGGCGCTTGTTGGTGCCTGCTGGTCCGCAGCAATGCCGCCGCCGCAAAAGTCCGGCAATTGCTGCCCGCATTCGAGGCACATCTGCGCAGTCGGGGATGGGAGGTTAACTCCATACGCCTGAAAGTTCAAACCTGAGCACTCAGGCGAAAGACGCCAGCTGCGCCGCAGGCATAGCGTCGCAAAAGAAAAGGCCGCACGCAAAAGAAAAGCCGCATGTCCCTGCGAACATGCGGCCTGTGCAATGGTGCCGATTGTCGGATTCGAACTGACGACCTACCGCTTACAAGGCGGGTGCTCTACCAACTGAGCTAAATCGGCGAATTTCAGATTCTAGCGTTCAAAACGCACGGCTCAAATTGATTCACCTTGAAAGATGCCTCATTTGATGCGCTTGAGCGAAGGACGCCCTGCGCCTCCTGTGGGCGGAGGCGGTCGCGGCGCCTCCTCGTGCGCATCGCTCACAGAGCCGTCCACCGATTGCAACTGAACAGGTCCACGCTCGGAAACCGTGGAGGCCGGGACACCCGGTCCAGCGTCCAAGTCCTCGGATGACACTACAGCAGCGGCCGGCGGCACGGACACTTCTTCTTCCAACGGGAAGGCCATACCCTGTCCGTTTTCACGGGCGTAGATGGCGACGACCCGGCGCACCGGGACCATGATGTCGTGCGGCCTGCCGCCGAAGCGTGCCTTGAACTCGATGAAATCGTTGCCCAGTTGCAGTCCGCTCGTCGCGTCGTAGCTTGCGTTCAGGACAATCTCGCCGTTGTTGACGTACTCACGCGGTACCTGAACGGATTCGTTCACACGCACCACCAGATAGGGCGTGAAGCCGTTGTCCGTGCACCACTCATACAGAGCACGAATGAGATAGGGGCGCGTGGAGGGAAATTCCTGGGGCTTCATCGTACGCAAGCAAAAGAAAAAGGCGCAGCAGCTTACTTGCGCATGACTTTCTCGGAAGGCGTCAGCGCCTCGATATATGCCGGGCGGGAGAAAATGCGCTCGGCATATTTGAGCAATGGTGCAGCGTTCTTGCTCAACTCAATGCCGTAATAGTCCAGGCGCCACAACAAGGGTGCAATGGCCACATCAAGCATGGAAAAACCCTCGCCCAACATGTATTTGTTCTTCAAGAACACCGGAGCGAGCTGCGTCAGCCGGTCGCGGATGTGCGTGCGCGCCTTCTCCAATGCCTTTTCATTTCCCTTCGTGGCGCGCGACTCCAGCGCGTTCACGTGAACGAACAATTCCTTCTCGAAGTTCAGCAGGAACAGGCGCACGCGCGCGCGGTCCACCGGATCACCCGGCATCAGTTGCGGGTGGGGGAAGCGCTCATCAATGTACTCGTTGATGATGTTGGACTCGTACAGGATCAAGTCGCGCTCGACCAGGATGGGAACCTGGCCATAGGGATTCATCACGCTGATGTCTTCGGGCTTGTTGTACAGGTCCACATCGCGGATCTCGAAATCCATGCCTTTTTCGAAGAGGACGAAACGGCAGCGATGGGAAAAGGGGCAGGTCGTACCCGAATAAAGCACCATCATGGTGAGCAGCTCCTAAAAATCAAAAGAGTGGGTGCCAGGGCACCCACTCTGTACATGCTCGGCAGCGCAGAAATGCGCGGCAAAGAACCTAGCGTTTACTTAACGTCTTTCCAGAAGGCGGCGTTGAGCCTCCATGCGATGAGCGTGAACACGCCAAGGAAGATCAACACCCATACGCCAATGCGAACACGTGTATTTTGCGCTGGCTCGCCCATCCACTGCAGATAATTCACGAGATCACCTACAGCTTGGTCGTATTGCAACGGCGTCATGCTGCCTGCAGTAACCTGCTCCCAGCCCTTGAGCACATGCTCGGTCTTGCCGTGGCTTTCACGCTCTTCGAAGATCGGGCGGCGCTCGCCTTGCAGTTGCCACAAGGCATGGGGCATGCCCACATTGGGGAACGCCAGATTATTCCAGCCCGTGGCCTTGGTGTCGTCCCGATAGAAGGTGCGCAGGAAGGTGTAGAGATAGTCGGCGCCCGTTCCGCCAGCGCCTGCACGCGAACGTGCAATCACCGTGAGATCGGGCGGGTTGGCACCGAACCATACCTTGGCCTGCTTGGGATCGATGGCGGACTTCATGGTCTCGCCCACCTTATCGGTCGTGAACAGCAGGTTGTCCTTGATCTGCTGGTCCGTGAGACCGATGTCCTTCAAGCGATTGAAACGCATGAAGGCAGCCGAGTGGCAGTTGAGGCAATAGTTGACGAAGAGCTTAGCACCGTTCTGCAAGGACGCCGTGTCGCTGGTGTTGACAGGCGCCTTGTCCCAGGCCATGCCACCACCGGCGGCATGCGCCCCAGCCACTAGACCCAGAGCTGCAACCAACGTGAGGATGAGTTTTTTCATTGTTGTCGTCTCCAGCTCAGTGCGCAGCAAAAGTCACACGATCCGGCACGGGCTTGGGTGTACCCAAGCGGCTCCACCAGGGCATGAGCAGGAAGAAACCAAAGTAGAACAGCGTACCCACTTGCGAAACCCGCTCGCCGATGGGCGATGGCGGTTGCACGCCCAGGTAGGCCAGGATGACGAACACAACCACGAATACTGCGTACAGGTACTTGTGCCAGGTCGGGCGATAGCGGATCGAGCGTGCAGGGCTCTGGTCCAGCCAGGGCAGGAAGAACAGGATGATCACGGCACCACCCATCACCACCACGCCCCAAAACTTGGCATCAATAGCCAGCATGAGGGCGATGGCCACGGCGGCTGCCAGCGCTACGCCACCCTTGATGAGCGCAGGCAAACGGGCCTTGAATACACCGAAGCCCGCACCCAGCACCACACATGCGATCAACACGTACATCATCTCGGTGGTGATGGCGCGCAGCATGGAATAGAAGGGCGTGAAGTACCACACCGGGGCGATGTGGGCAGGCGTCTGCAGCGGATCGGCCGGGATGAAGTTGTTGTACTCCAGGAAGTAGCCACCCAGTTCGGGAGCGAAGAACACCACCGCTGAGAAGATGAACAGGAACACGCACACGCCCAAGATGTCGTGCACCGTGTAGTAAGGGTGGAAAGGTACGCCGTCCAGCGGGTGGCCATGCTCATCCACGGGCTTGCCGGGGCCCTTGATTTCGATGCCATCAGGGTTGTTAGAGCCCACGTCATGCAGCGCCAGCAAGTGCGCCACCACCAGGCCCAGCAGCACCAGCGGCACGGCGATCACGTGGAAGCTGAAGAAGCGGTTCAGCGTCGCATCGCCCACCACATAGTCGCCACGGATCAGCAGCGCCAGATCGGGGCCGATGAAGGGAATGGCGGAGAACAGGTTCACGATCACCTGTGCGCCCCAGTAGGACATCTGGCCCCAGGGCAGCAGATAGCCCATGAACGCCTCGGCCATCAGCGCCAGGAAGATGGCGCAGCCGAAGATCCACACCAGTTCGCGTGGCTTGCGGTAGGAGCCGTACAGCAGGCCGCGGAACATATGCAGGTACACGACCACGAAGAAGGCCGACGCACCGGTCGAGTGCATGTAGCGGATCAGCCAGCCCCACGGCACATCGCGCATGATGTACTCGACAGACTCGAACGCTTTGGCAGCGTCGGGCTTGTAGTGCATCACGAGGAAGATGCCGGTGACGATCTGGATCACCAGTACCAGCAGCGCCAGCGAGCCGAAGATGTACCAGAAGTTGAAGTTCTTCGGAGCGTAGTACTCCGACATGTGCACCTTGTAGGCATCGAAAGCCGTGGGGAAACGGTTTTCCAGCCAGTTGGTGACCTTCGCGCCCGCGGACGCGTTGGGCGAGACTTCCTTGAATTCGCGATAAGCAGCCATTTGTCAGTGCCTCCCTCAGGCCTTCTTGTCTTCACCGATCAGGAGCTTGGTCTCCGACAGGTACATGTGCGGCGGCACTTCGAGATTGTCAGGCGCAGGCTTGTTCTTGAACACACGGCCCGCCATGTCGAATGTGGAGCCATGGCAAGGGCACAGGAAACCGCCCTTCCAGTCGTCAGGCAGGGAAGGCTGCGGGCCCGACGCGAACTTCTCCGTGGGAGAGCAGCCAAGGTGGGAGCAGATACCCACGGCCACGAGCACCTCGGGTTTGATGGAGCGCCATTCGTTGCGCGCATATTCCGGCGTGAGCTCCGCAGGGTTGCGCGCCGATTTGGGATCGGCAAGCTGCGCATCCAGCTTGGGCAGCTCGGCAAGCTGCTCGGGCGTGCGCTTGACAATCCAAACAGGCTTTCCACGCCATTCCACGGTGATTTTTTCGCCGGGCTTGAGACCCGAGATATCCACCTCGACGGCAGCACCTGCTGCCTTGGCCTTTTCAGACGGTTGGAAAGTGCTCACAAAAGGAACGGCAGTCGCCACGCCGCCCACCGCACCAGCGCAGCCGGACGCAATCAGCCACGTCCGCTTGCTGGAGTCGATCGGAGTTTCACTCATGGGGATCCTCGGTATGCTTCGCTAAGGGGTCAACCGCAAATTGTAGCGGAGTGAAAATGGTTATTCCAACGCTGCTGCTGGACTTAAGCTAGGCAATAGTTCAGTGTTTTCATCTATATCAAAGGAGAAACGAAATGGGCATTGCCAAAGAGTTTCGGGAGTTTGCCGTTAAGGGCAACGTCATTGACCTCGCGGTCGGCGTGATCATCGGTGGTGCCTTCGGCAAGATCGTCGACTCCGTCGTCAGCGACCTCATCATGCCGGTCGTGGGCTTGGTGTTCGGCAAGCTGGACTTCTCCAACCTGTTCATCGTGCTGGGCAGCGTGCCGGAGGGCACGCCCTATACGCTGGAGGCGATTCGCAAAGCGGGCGTGCCGGTACTGGCTTACGGCAATTTCATCACCGTCGCGGTCAATTTCGTGATCCTCGCGTTCATCATCTTCGTGATGGTCAAACAGATCAACCGGCTCAAGCGTGAGACACCCGTCGAGCCGCCCGCCCCGCCCGCCACTCCCGAGGACATCCAGCTGCTGCGCGAGATCCGCGACAGCCTCAAGCGCTGACAGCACGCAGAGGGCGCGTAAAAAGGCCCACCGCCCTTCCCGGGGCGGCGGGCCTTTGCATTTCAGGGAGACGTTCAGGGCCGCGCCAACTGCCGCGCCATGCGCACGGCTTCGATCAGGCTCTCCGCATCCGCCGTCCCCTGCCCCGCGATGTCGAAGGCCGTGCCGTGGTCGGGGCTGGTGCGCACAAGCGGCAACCCGAGCGTGACGTTCACCCCCTTGTCCACGCCCAAATACTTCACCGGGATCAGGCCCTGGTCGTGGTACATGGCCAGCACCACGTCAAACTCGCCGGCGCGCTGCGGCGTGGAGCGGGCGCGCATGAAAATGGTGTCGGGTGCAAACGGGCCGTGGGCATCGATCCCCTCACTGCGCGCCTGCGTCACGGCCGGCGCGATGATTTCGATCTCCTCGCGACCGAACAAGCCCCCCTCGCCCGCATGCGGATTGAGCCCCGCCACGCCAATGCGCGGAGCGCGCCCCAGGCTGCGCGAGAGCGCGGCATGGGTGATCCGCAGCGTCTGCAGCACGCTGTCCTGCGTCACCGCGGCGATGGCATCGCGCAGCGCGACGTGGATGCTGACGAGCACGGTGCGCAGCTCGTCATTCGCGAGCATCATGCGCACGGGCATCTGCTGCAAGGACACGCCCGCATGGACCGCCGCCTCGGCTTGCAGCAGTTCCGTGTGACCGGGATGGTGCACGCCCGCGGCCGCGAGCGCCTCCTTGTGCAAAGGCGCCGTCACCAGCGCCGCAACCTCACCACGCAATGCAGCACGCGCAGCCCACACCACGCACGCCGCCGCGGCACGCCCGGCTTCGGCGCTCACCCGCCCCCAGGGCGCAGGAGCCACGCCCTCCAATTCCGGCAGTTGCCATACGGGCAGGCAGCGCGGCGGAATGTCGGCCAGGTCGACCGGCGCACGGTGCGCATCCAGCCGCGCCACGGGCAAACTGGGCTGGCCCGGCCGCATGATGCAGGACGCCGCGCGGCGCATGGTCGGCAGGTCTCCCACCACGAAGCAGCCGCGCATCACCTGTGGCGCATCGCGAAACGCCTTGGCCACGATTTCCGGACCGATGCCTGCGGGATCCCCCTGGGTGATGGCAAGCGCGGGAAGTGCATTCATGAATAAGCCTATAGATCAAATAGGGCCCTAGCGCTCTACCATAAAGCGCAAGCAGCTATATTTTTAATAGCAAAAACTCAAGCAGGATTGTCGATATCGATGAAACGGTGCTCCAACCCCAACCGCTGCGCGACATGGGCCGCGAGCGCCGGCGCACCGTAGCGTTCAGTGGCATGGTGGCCGGCTGCGATGAAGGCCACGCCCGTCTCGCGCGCGAGGTGGGTCTGCTGTTCGGAGATCTCGCCGGTGATGAAGGCATCCGCCCCCGCGGCGATGGCGGACTCGAAGAACCCTTGCGCGCCGCCCGTGCACCAGGCCACGCGGCGGATGGGGCGCACCTGCTCCGGCGCCACCACCGTGGCCGCACGGCCCAGCGCCGCTTGCACGTGCGCGGCCAGCGCACCCACATCTGCGAAGTCCGCCGGCGCGGCAAAGCCCAGGTCCTGCTCGCCAAAACGCTGGTCGGGCTCCCAGCCCAGCACGCGCCCCAGTTGTGCGTTGTTGCCCCACTGCGCATGCGCGTCCAGTGGCAAGTGGTAGGCAAACAGATTGATGTCGTGTGCCAGCAGGCGCTGCAGGCGCTGCTTCATCCAACCGGTCACGCGGCTGTCCATGCCCCGCCAGAACAAGCCGTGGTGCACGAAGATGGCGTCGGCCCGCGCGGCAATGGCGGCATCGATCAGCGCGCGGCTGGCCGTGACTCCGCTGACGATGCGCGCGATCTCGCGCCTGCCTTCCACCTGCAGCCCATTGGGCCCGTAATCCTTGAAGCGTTCGGGCTGCAGTTCGGCATCAAAGGCCGCCAGCAGCGCGTCCCGGTCGGTATGCGAAGGATGAGACATGCGGCAATTGTCCGCGATGTGCCCCTGCGCTGACCCACATCAAACGTGTTTACCCATGCTTCACACTGCTTAAAAAATCCCGCGCAAACGCGCTCCTAGACTGCCTGGCAAACCACTATGACAACCAACAGGGAACTGGGATGAAACGCATCACGTGGGCCTTCTGGGCCTTCTTGCTCGGCCTCACCGCGCTGTGGCTGATGGCCGACACGCTATGGCCCGCGCAGCCGGGCTACTTCGCGCTGCGCACCGTCTGGGTGCAATACAGCGGTGTGCTGGTGATGGGCGCGATGTCGCTCGCCATGCTGCTGGCCGTGCGCCCCGTGTGGCTGGAGCGGCATTTGGACGGGCTGGACAAGATGTACCGTCTGCACAAGTGGCTGGGCATCGCCGCGCTGGCGATCGGCACGGTGCACTGGCTCTGGGCCAAGGGCACCAAATGGGCCGTGGGATGGGGTTGGCTTACCCGACCGCCGCGCGGGCCGCGCCCGCCTGCCGAGAACCTGGGCCTTGCCGAGGCCACGCTGCGCGATTGGCGCGGCCTCGCCGAAGGCGTGGGCGAGTGGGCGTTCTACGCAGCGGTACTGCTCATCGTGCTGGCGCTGGTCAAGCGCTTTCCGTACCGGCTGTTCGCCAAGACGCACCAGTTGCTGGCCGTGGCTTACCTGGCGCTGGTCTTCCACACCGTGGTGCTGGTGCAGTGGAGCTACTGGTCGCAGCCGATCGGCTGGCTGCTGGCCCTGCTGGTGGCCGCTGGCACGGTATCAGCCGTGCTGGTACTGACCCACCGCGTGGGCGGGCGCCGCACCGTTCAGGGTCGCATCGTTTCATTGCAGCCTTATCCCGCGCTGCGCGTGCTGGAAACGCGCATCCGTCTCGACGGCCTCTGGCCGGGGCACCGCGCGGGGCAATTCGCCTTCGTCACCTCCGACCCCAAGGAAGGCGCGCACCCCTACACCATCGCATCGGCGTGGATGCCACAAGACCCGTGCGTCACTTTCATCACCAAGGCCCTCGGCGACCACACCAGCCGCCTGCCCGACCGCCTGCGCGTGGGCGCCCACGTGACGGTGGAGGGGCCGTACGGCTGCTTCACATTCGACGACGCGCGTCCACGCCAGATCTGGATCGGCGCCGGCATCGGCATTACGCCGTTCATCGCACGCATGAAACAACTCGCGCACGGGGGCTCCCACTCCACCAGGCCCATCGACCTGTTCCACACCACCGCCGACCACGACCCGGTGGCGCTGGACAAGCTGCGTGTCGATGCGCAGGCCGCCGGCGTGCGCCTGCACCTGTTCGTGGATGCACAGGACGGGCGCCTGGACGGCGAGCGTCTGCGAGCGCTGGTGCCCGAATGGCGAAACGCCAGCGTCTGGTTCTGCGGCCCGATACCGTTCGCCTCTGCCCTGCGGGCAGACCTGGCCGCGCACGGCCTGCCCACGCAGGCCTTCCACCAGGAACTGTTCCAGATGCGCTGATGCGACGCGAGGCAGGCCCCTCGCAACGCCAGGCCCGCAACTACATCCGTGGTGATTCGCTCCGCGCCGTCCCACGCCCCGAAACCGGGGCACACGCCTACAATTTGCGCTCGCCTTCCAATCGCATCACGCCCCATGAAACGCCTCTGGCTCCTGCTCTCCCAATCCGTCACCGTGCTGCTGGCTGCGTACTTCGTGGTGGCCACCCTGCAGCCCGACTGGCTGCAGCGCGGCGCCACACGCAGCGGCGCTGGCATTTCGCTCATCGAGGCGCCCTCCTCCACGTCCGCCCAGCCCGCGGCGGGCAGCTTCAGTGGGGCGGCGCGCAAGGCGGCGCCAGCGGTGGTCAGCATCAACACCAGCAAAGCCGTGCGCCACCCGCGCAGCAACGACCCGTGGTTCCAGTTCTTCTTTGGCGACCAAGGCACCCAGGCGCAAACCGGCCTGGGCAGCGGCGTGATCATCAGCCCCGACGGCTACATCCTCACCAACAACCACGTGGTGGAGGGCGCCGACGAGATCGAGGTGACGCTCACCGACAGCCGGCGCGCGCGCGCCACCATCATCGGGACCGACCCTGAAACCGACCTGGCCGTGCTGAAGGTGGATCTCGACAAGCTGCCCGTCATCGTGCTGGGCGATTCCGACCAGCTCGCCGTGGGCGATCAGGTGCTGGCCATCGGCAATCCCTTTGGCGTGGGCCAGACGGTCACCAGCGGCATCGTGTCGGCACTGGGTCGCAGCCAACTGGGCATCAACACTTTCGAGAACTTCATTCAGACCGACGCGGCCATCAATCCCGGCAACTCCGGCGGCGCGCTGGTGGACGTGAATGGCAACCTGATGGGCATCAACACCGCCATCTACTCCCGCTCAGGCGGCAGCATGGGCATCGGCTTCGCCATTCCCGTGTCGACGGCCAAGCTGGTGCTGGACGGTATCGTGCGCGACGGGCAGGTCACGCGCGGCTGGATCGGCGTGGAGCCCAACGAACTGTCTCCGGAACTGGCGCAGACCTTTGGCGTCAAGGCCACGGAGGGCGTGATCATCACCGGCGTGCTGCAGGGCGGTCCCGCGGCAGTGGCGGGGGTGCGGCCGGGCGACGTGATCCTGAGCGTGGAGGACAAAGCCACCAACAACGTGTCGCAACTGCTCACGGCGGTGGCGTCCCTCAAGCCCGGCTCCGCGGCCAGCTTTGCGCTGCAGCGCGGCGACGCGCGGCTGGAGGTATCGGTCGTGCCGGGCACGCGGCCCCGCGTGCAGCAGCGCCGCTGAACGGTATTACTATCAAAAAAATAGCCTCCCGCGCTTGTCTGTAAAGCGCGGGAAGCTATTTTTGTTCCACTCCTGAACGGTGCACCACCGGGCGCCGGCGGCCCCCCCGCAGCGCCGCGGTGGCTCAGCGCACGCTCACGGCCCGGATTCCTGCGGATCCTCGGGTGCCTTGGTATGGCGGATGAACAGCTGCGCCGCCCAGATCCCCAACTCGTAGAGCAGGCACATGGGAATCGCCAGCGCCAGTTGCGACACCACGTCCGGCGGCGTGACGATGGCGGCGATCACGAACGCGACCACGATGAAGTAGCCGCGGAAGCTCTTGAGCTTTTCCACGCTCACGACGTTCAGGCGCGCCAGCACCACCACGGCGATCGGCACCTCAAAGGCCAGGCCGAAGGCGAGGAACATGGTCATCACGAAGCCCAGGTAGGCCTCGATGTCCGGCGCGGCGGTGATGCTCTTGGGTGCAAAACCCTGGATGAAGCTGAACACCTGCCCAAACACGAAGAAGTAGCAGAACGCCACGCCGATGAAGAACAGCACCGTGCTGGAAACCACCAGCGGCAGCACCAGGCGCTTCTCGTGCGAATACAGCCCCGGCGCCACGAAGGCCCACACCTGCCACAGCACGAAGGGCAGCGCCACAAGGAATGCCGACATCAGCAGGATCTTGAGCGGCACCATGAAGGGCGAGATCACCGAGGTGGCGATCATGGTCGCCCCCTGCGGCAAATGGGCCACCAAAGGCGCGGCCAGGAAGTCGTACAGCTGGCCGGGACCGGGATAGAAGAACAGGGCGGCCGCGACGACCCCCACCGCGATCATGGCCTTCACGAGGCGGTCGCGCAGCTCCATCAGGTGCTGCACGAAAGGCTGCTCGGTACCGGCGAGCTCGTCTTCTTTGTTCGGTGTTTCGGACATGGTGGGGGTGAGGCGGGATCATGGCCCGCGCGGACTGCGCGGGGCGCAGCCCATCAGGGGATCAATGGAATTTCTGGGGGCGGAACCGTGCCACGCGCGCCGCGCCTGACTGCACCCGCGTGCGCACGCCCGCGCGCGCCTTGTACCACTGGGGCATGGCACCGCGCTTGAGGCGCCAGTTCTTGGCTGGGTGCTTGTACGCCGGGACCACAGTGGACAGGCCTTGGTCCACCCCGTAGGTGCTGCCGGTCGCAGAGGCGTCGCCCAGGCTGTGCTCCATGTCCTTCTGGAAATCGCTGGCGCTGGTGTGGATGGTCTGCTCCACGTCGCGCGCCGCGTTCTCCACGGTGTCTTTCATCTTGCGCAGCTCGTCCAGCTCCATGGAGCGGTTGACCTCCGCCTTGACGTCGGCCACATAACGCTGCGCCTTGCCCAGCAAGGTGCCCACCGTGCGCGCGACGCGTGGCAGCTTCTCGGGGCCGATGACGATGAGGGCCACGGCGCCAATCAGCGCCATCTTGGACAGGCCAATGTCGATCATGAGGAACGCTCAGGCAGGAAAGGCGTGGGCGTTCAGCTCTTGTGCTTGGCTTCGACGTCGATCGTGGTCTTGTCGGCAGCCGTGCTGTTGTTGGTCACCTGGCCCGCGGGCGCGCTGGTGGTGGCCGAGTCATCGGTGCTGGCGCCATCCTTCATGCCGTCCTTGAAACCCTTGACCGCACCGCCCAGGTCGGAGCCGATGTTCTTGAGCTTCTTGGTGCCGAACACCATCACGACGATCAGCAGCACGATGAGCCAGTGCCAAATGGAAAACGAACCCATGAAAATCTCCTAACGAATACGGCCCATTCTAGACGGCGGATATGTCGGGCCCCTCATATCCCTAGCAACTTCACGGCAGCTGCAGGCGTGCCAACTTACCCCTTGAGCCAGGGACGGGGACCGCCGATCACGTGCATGTGCAGGTGGTGGATCTCCTGACCGCCCTCGGAACCGGTATTTACCACGATGCGGAATCCTCCATCCGGGTAGGGGTTGCAGCCCTGCTCCTGCGCCAGCTTGGGCGCCAGCGTCATCATGTGCCCCAGCAGGTCCGCGTGCTCGGGCGTGACCGCCGCCATGGAATGCAGATGGACCTTGGGCACCACGAGAAAATGCACCGGCGCCCAGGGGTGGATGTCGTGGAAGGCAAACACCCGCTCGTCCTCGTACACCTTCTTCGAGGGGATCTGGCCGGCGATGATCTTGCAGAAGAGGCAGTTCGGGTCGTGCTGCATGGCGGAGGGCGAAAAGGCGGTCAACAGGCAGTGGAAAGGTTACGCATTGTCGGCGATGTTGACCGTGGTGCGCACGCCCACGTCCGCCCGGTGGGCCTGCAGCCAGTCCTGGCCGGCCGCCCTGCCCAGGTCGAACAAGCGGCGCACGAAGGCCAGGTCCGCCCGCAGCTTGCTGGCGGCTCCGAACGGCTCGAGCACCGCGCCACCATCGATGCGGTGCATGCGCACGCTCTTGTAGCGGCGCGCGTCCAGCT
This sequence comes from Diaphorobacter sp. C33, assembly GCF_030503915.1. Classification (NCBI taxonomy): domain Bacteria; kingdom Pseudomonadati; phylum Pseudomonadota; class Betaproteobacteria; order Burkholderiales; family Comamonadaceae; genus Diaphorobacter; species Diaphorobacter sp. C33. The sequence goes on along the minus strand of NZ_CP129980.1, from coordinate 69,685 downwards.
TGCCTTCGGCCAGCAGCCGACGCACGAACTCGATGGCGCGCAGCTCGGACAGCAGGGCGGCGTTGAACGTGACCTCGTTCATGCGCTCCATGATCTCGCTGGCACTGTCGGGCACGCCTTGGTGCTCGATGGGGTTGATCTGCACCAGCAGCACATCGGCGCAGTCGGTCTTGTAGATCAGCGGGTGCAGCGCGGGATTGCCGGAATAGCCACCGTCCCAGTAATGCTCGCCGTCAATCTCCACCGCCTTGAACAGCAGCGGCAGGCAGGCCGAGGCCATGACGGCATCGGCGCTGAGCCGCTTGCCGGTGAAAATCTCCCCGCGCCCCGTGCGCACATTGGTCGCGCAGACGAACACCTGCGGCACAGTGCTGGACTGCGGCGCACGCGCAGAAGCCAGGGCCTCGAAGTCCACCTCGCGCTCCAGCACCCTCCGCAGGGGGTTGATGTCCAGCGGATTGGTCTGGTAGGGCGACAGCCAGTGGGACATCATGCCCAGCAGCGGCCCGGCACCGGGTAAGGGGATGCCCCAGGTCAGGCTGCCGAGTGTGCCCACGCCTTCCCACAGCCGCGCCAGCGTGGCGCGCGCCAGTTCGCAGCCGGCGCGGTGCGCCTCCAGCGGGTCTTTGTGTTCCCGCGCGGCCTGGGCGAATCCGTGGGCCAGCGCAACGGCATTCATGGCACCGGCGCTGGTGCCGCTCACGCCGTCGATGAGGAACTGGCCGTCTTCGAGCAACGCATCCAGCACGCCCCAGGTCAGCGCGCCATGCGAGCCGCCGCCCTGCAGCGCGAGGTTGAGCCGCCGCGGCGCGCCCTGCTCAGGCATCGATGGCCTGCCCCTTGTTCATGGCCACCATGCCGCGCACGATGCGGTAGAGGAACCAGATGGAGATCAGGCCCCAGGCGATCCAACCCGGGAAAAAGAAAACCAGCCACAGCGGCGCAGTGACCGCGTACAGCACGCCGGCCCAGATCACGGTGCGCACGCGCCAGGAGAAATGGCTGGCCTGCCAGGTACCCGCGGCATCGCTTTTCTTCACCAGGTCGATCACCAGCGCGACGATGAGCAGCGCGGCGCTAGGCTGCGCGCCCGGCAGTACCGCGGCCACGGCCACGATCAGGTGCAGGATGTAGCTGACCCATCCGACCGTCTTGAGGGATTCGGCCCGCTCGCTGGGCTCCACGTCGACGATATCGTTGTTCATCACGCACCTCCTTCTTCGCTGCTGCGGGCTGCGGCCTTGCGCAGGGCCTTTTCCTCGATGCCGCTGATGCCCTCGCGGCGCTCCAGCTCGGCAATCACGTCGGCGGGGGCAAGCCCGTAGTGCGCCAGCGCGATCATCGAGTGGAACCACAGGTCGGCCACCTCGTACACCAGCTTCGCCTTGTCGGCGCCATGGTCCAAGTCCTTGGCCGCCATGACCACCTCGGTCGCCTCCTCGCCCACCTTCTTGAGGAAGGCGTCAGGCCCCTTGTGCAGCAGCCGCGCGACGTAGCTCTTGTCAGGGTCGCCGCCGTTGGCGGGCTTGCGGCTTTCGATGACGCCGGCCAGCCGCGCAAGCGCGTCCTGCGACAGGGGGGCATGGGTATCGGTGCGGGTCATGGCTTCTTATTTGTAGATGGATTCGGGGTCTTTCAAGACCGGATCGACAGCCTGCCACGCGCCATTCTGGAGGGCGTTGAAGAAGCAGCTGTGACGGCCCGTGTGGCAGGCAATGCCGGGCTCGTGGCCCAGCTGCGTCACCTTCAGCAGCACCACGTCGCTGTCGCAGTCCAGGCGAATGTCGTGCACCTGCTGCACATGGCCCGACTCCTCGCCCTTGAACCACAGCTTGCCGCGCGAGCGGCTGTAGTACACGGCGCGGCCCAGCTCGGCGGTCTTGGCCAGCGCCTCGCGGTTCATCCAAGCGAACATCAGCACGTCGCCCGTGGCGGCCTCCTGCGCAATCACGGGCACCAGGCCCTGCGCATCCCATTTCACTTGATCAAGCCAGTTCATGGTGTCCATTGTCGGTCATCGGCAGCTACAACGCCGATGTATGCTGCATTTTTTATAGCTTACAGCGCTTGCTGGAAGCGCGCTACAGGCCTTTTTGGCATCCATTCGCGGCATCAGAGCCGCACGGGGATACCGCGCTCGCGCATGCGCTCCTTGGCCTGGCGCACGGTGAACTCGCCGTAGTGGAAGATGCTGGCCGCCAGCACCGCATCAGCGCCGCCCTGCTGCACCCCATCGGCCAGATGGTCCAGGTTGCCCACGCCGCCCGACGCGATCACGGGCACGCCCACGGCGTCGCTCACCGCACGGGTGAGTTGCAGATCAAACCCGCTCTTGGTGCCGTCGCGGTCCATGCTGGTCAGCAGGATCTCGCCCGCACCGCGGCGCGCCATCTCCACGGCCCACTGCACGGCGTCCAGGCCGGTGTTCTTGCGCCCGCCATGGCTGTACACATCCCAGCCCTCGCCGCGCTCGGCTACTTCCGCGCCCTGGCGGCGCTTGGCATCGATGGCCACGACGATGCACTGCGCGCCGTACTTGGCCGAGGCCTGGCTGATGACGTCGGGGTTGGCAATCGCGGCGGAGTTGAAGCTGGTCTTGTCCGCGCCCGCATTGAGCAGGCGGCGCACGTCTTCCACGGTGCGCACGCCGCCGCCTACGGTCAGGGGGATGAAGACCTGGCTGGCCACGGCCTCGATGATGGGCAGGATCAGGTCGCGCTCGTCACTGGTGGCGGTGATGTCCAGGAAAGTGAGCTCGTCGGCGCCCTGCGCGTTGTAGCGCGCGGCGATCTCCACCGGATCGCCCGCGTCGCGCAGCTCGACAAAGTTGACACCCTTGACGACACGGCCACCGGTCACGTCAAGGCAGGGAATGATGCGTTTGGCAAGCATGCGCCAGCACTCCGGCTTTTGAAGAAGAAGGGCCGCAAGATACCATGGGCGGCGCCATGCTCAGCTATTGAATCAATAGCTTTTCGCGCTCGTCGGATTTGGTTTCCAAACCATTTCCCCCATCAATTCCTTGATTGACAAGCGCGACCAGCTATCAATCAAGGAGCATCGCCCAGTCGGCGCGCCTCGCCATCCTGCCAACGCCAGGCATCCCGGCACATGGCCTGCACATCGCGCCGCGCGCGCCAGCCCAGCAGGCGCTCGGCCAGGGCTGGGTCGGCCCAGCAGGCGGCCACATCGCCGGGGCGGCGCGCCACCACCTGGTAGGGCACGGCACGGCCGCTGGCCTGCTCGAAGCCGCGCACCATCTCCAGCACCGACACCGGCCGTCCCGTGCCGAGGTTCACCGTGAGCAGCCCCGGATGCGCGCGCAGGTAGCGCAGCGCGGCCACGTGGCCTTCGGCCAGGTCGCACACGTGGATGTAGTCGCGCACGCCGGTGCCGTCGGGCGTGGGGTAGTCGCCGCCGTACACGCTCAGCACCTCGCGCTGGCCCGTGGCCACCTGGGCCACGTAGGGCATGAGGTTGTTGGGAATGTCCTGCGGGTCCTCGCCGATCAGCCCGCTCTCGTGCGCGCCCACGGGGTTGAAGTAGCGCAGCCGCGCAATGCGCCACTGGCCGGGCTCGGCGTGGTCCACGTCGGCCAGCACCTGCTCCATCATCAGCTTGCTCCAGCCGTAAGGGTTGGTGGCCGATAGCGGAAAGTCCTCGCGGATGGGCAGGCTCGCCGGATCGCCATACACCGTGGCCGAGGAGGAAAACACCAACGTGCGCACGCCGGCCGCCTGCATGGCGCGCAGCAGGCTCACCGTCCCCGCCACGTTGTTTTCGTAGTAGCGCAGCGGCTCGCGCACCGATTCGCCCACGGCCTTGAGCGCGGCGAAGTGGATCACGCCCTCGATGGGGTGGGACGCAAACAGCTGCCGCAGCAACTGCGCGTCGCGCACGTCGCCCTCGACGCACGCCACCGGCTTGCCGGTGATGCGCGCCAGGCGGTCCAGCACGCTGCGGCGGCTGTTGCTGAAGTTGTCGAGCAGCAAGGTGGGAATGCCTGCATCGGCAAGGGCCGCACAGGTGTGGGTGCCGATGAAGCCCGCGCCCCCGGTTACAAGAATCATGTCCTCTCGCCCTCGAAAATACGCAAAGCCATGACTGTACCGCCGGGCTTCATTCAACCGCGTGAGGCCGGGGCGCGTTGTAATCGGGTAACCTTGGCTTGCGCCCCACATGGCCGCCGGCGCTCTTCCCGCAGGGCGGGCGCGCGCGGATGGGCGTGGGTTATTGGCCGCCATCCACCCTCTTTTTGCTGATCAACCGCCTGTGCCGACGGCGCGCGGTGCGTTCCGTTCCGAATGACTGTATCGCCCTCTTCCGCCACGCCCCCCGCCGAATCCATGGTCGTGCTGCGGCCCTCGGGACAACCGGTTCCGGCACAGCCCCAGGCCCAGGTCTTCGATTCCTGGGACGCCTTCACGCGGTCGTCCGTGCAGCCCCTCGGCTTTTACCTGGAGGGGTGGGATGCTTCCGCCGCGGACGATCTGATTCTCCAGTTGCGCCGCAGCCCCTGGTGGGACCGCCTGGCCGTGGTGGCCCCCGGCGAGGGCAAAGCCTCCGTGCTGGCCGACACCGCCGCACCCTATGCCGACGCGGTGGCCCGCGCGGAGCGCAGCCTGGCCGTACGCCGCAGCCTGCGCCTGGCCCTGACGGACATGCGCCTGGAAGAGCGCGTGCTCTACTTCCTGTACGTGCGCGACGCGATGGAGCTGGCGCCGCAGTGCACGCTCACGCACCCCATGCTCTACCACTATCCCGTGGTGGACGCCCTGGCGCAGCGGGGCGAGGATCCCGGTGCCTGCCTCGCGACCCTGGTGCGCCGCAAGCTCTTGGAGCCCGCCCAGCTCGTGGACCGCACGCGCCACTGCCGCACCTGCGGCAGCGCTCACATCCACTACATCGACGTCTGCCCGCACTGCTCCAGCCTGCAGATCCGCAAGGAAGCCTCGCTGCACTGCTTCTCCTGCGGGCATGTGGCGCCCGAGAGCGACTTCCACCACGACGGCGGTCTCTCCTGCCCCCAGTGCAGCGCGGCGCTGCGCCACATTGGTGTGGACTATGACCGCCCGCTGACGCAGTACGCCTGCGGCAGCTGCCATCACGTGTTCGTGGAGACCACGACGCAGGCACGCTGCCTGGCCTGCCGCACCAGCTGCGCGCCCAGTGCCCTGGATGTACGCGAAGTCGCCAGCCTGCGCCTGAGCGCACACGGCCGCACCGCGCTGCGCGCAGGGCAGATCCAGGAGTCGTTTGCGGCGCTCGACACCGCCAACTACGTTGAGGCGTCCCATTTCCGGCGCATGCTCGACTGGGCACTGGCCGTGACCACGCGCCATCCGGAGATGCGGTTCGGGCTCATGCTGATCGAATTCACCAACGCCACGGAACTCATCGAGGAGCTGGGGGCCGCGCGCGTCTTCCTGCTGCTGGACGAGTTCGCGCGCCGCCTGCACGAATTGCTGCGCACGTCAGACATCACCACCCGCACGCAGGAGGACAAGCTCTGGCTGTTCCTGCCGTTCTCCGACCCCGCAGGCCTGTCCGCGCGACTGCAGCGCGCGCTGTCCGACCAGACGGTGGCGGCGGCGCCATCGGCGCTGCAGGCGCGCATCCGCCATCTTCAGATGCCGCAGGACCTGCGCGCCGGAGACAGCGCAGCGGCGCTGATGGAACGGCTGCTCGACCAGGCCTGACGCCGCATGTGGGACACCGCCGTCTTTGCCTTCGCGACGCTGTTCGCCAGCTCCAGCCAGCAGAACTGGGTGGAGCTGGCGCTCAAGTTCTTTCCGTTCGTCGTGTTCCTGGAGGCGCCCTTCTTCCTGCTGGTCACCGCAGGCATGGTGAAGTACGGATTGCGTGAGCACCGCCCGCTGCGCCAGCGCGAAGCCTATCCGCGCGTGTCGTGCGTCATTACCTGCTATTCCGAGGGGGAGGACGTGGGCAAGACCATCGGGTCGCTGGCGCAACAGCTGTACCCCGGCTTCATCGAGATCATCGCCGTGATCGACGGCGCGCTGCAAAACGGCCCCACGCTGCGCGCCGCGCGGCGCGCGCAGTCGCTGCTGGCAGGCACCCAGCGCCGCAGCCTGGTGGTGCTGCCCAAGTGGCAGCGCGGGGGACGCGTGTCGTCGCTGAATGCGGGCCTGTCCATTGCCACGGGCGAGGTGGTGATGGCACTGGACGGCGACACCTCTTTCGATAACGACATGGTGCGCAACGCCACGCGCCACTTCGATGACCCGGGCGTCGTGGGCGTGGCGGGTAACCTGCGCGTGCGCAACGCCAAGCGTTCGCTGGTCACGCGGCTGCAGGCACTGGAATACATGCTCTCCATCGGCGCGGGCAAGACCGGACTGTCGGAGTTCAACATCGTCAACAACATCTCCGGCGCGTTCGGCGTCTTCCGCACCCGGTTCCTGCGCAACCTGGGCGGGTGGGACGCCGGCACCGCCGAAGACCTGGACATGACGATGCGCATCAAGCAGTACTTCGGCCGGCACCCGGACCTGCGCATCGTGTTCGACCCGCACGCCGTCGGGCACACGGACGCCCCGGACACCTGGCGCGTCTTCTTTCGCCAGCGCCTGCGCTGGGATGGAGACATGTTCTACATCTTCATCCGCAAGTTCCGCTTCAACCTGCGCCCGCGCCTGCTGGGCTGGCGCAACTTCCTGTTCGTCATCGTGAACGGCCTGCTGATGCAGCTCGTGCTGCCGTTCCTGATCGTGGCGTACACCGGCACCATGCTCTTCACCATGCCCTTGGGGGTGGTGATGGGCGTGCTGGCCTTCATCTACCTCGCCTACCTGGCCGCGCTGCTGTTTTACTTCCTGCTGTACGTCGTGGCCGTATCCGAGCGGCCGCGGGACGACGTGTGGTACCTGGGCTTCCTGCCGCTGTTTCCCCTCTTTGCCTTCGTCAACCGCATCCACTGCTCGTTCTCCATCATGGCCGAGATGTTCATGAAGTCCCACTTGGACTCGTCCATGGCGCCCTGGTGGGTGCTGCGCAAGACCAAGTTCTGACATGTTCCAGCGCAGCCCCCGTCACACCCTGATCGCTCTGCTGGCCTGCATCTGCGCGGGCCCGCAGGGCGCCGCGGCCCACGCCAGCCCGCCGGTCTCTCTCACGCAGCTGGAGGACCGCGCCCGCGCCTTCGCCCCATCGGCCCGGCTGGCGCAGGCGGACGTTACCGTGGCCGAGCAGCGCAGCGCCGCCCTGCAGGCGGGCAGTGGTGCCCAGCTGTTTGGCGGCGCGGGCGTGGACAACGCGCGCGAGGCGGTGACCGATACCCTCAGCCGCGACTACCAGCGCACCCAGATGCACCTGGGGGTGCGCTGGCCCCTGCTGGGCACGCGCGCGGCGCAGCAACGCACGGTGGACGATGCCCAGCATGCCGTGGAGCAAAGCCGACTGCGCCGCCTGCAGATGGAAAACGAGGCCGTGCTTGCCGTGCGCCGCGCCTATGTGCGCCACCTGCGCAGTGTGGAGCGCATCCGCCTGGCGGACGCCTTCCTGCGGGTGCGCGCCGAGGCGCAGGAGCAATTGGCGAGCCGCCACGCCGCTGGCGTGCTGCTGGAGGCCGACCGGCTGGACCTCGGCGGCCTGTTCAACATCGTGCAGGCGACGCATGACAGCCAGAGTGCCGCGCGGGATCTGGCCCGCGCGGAGATCGAGCGCCTGACGGGGCAGCCCGCCGCAGCGGTGCAGACGCAGGAACCCGCCTGGCCCCAGACCTGCCTGGCCCCCGGCGCAGCGGCGCTGGACCGATCCCCCGCCGTCACGCTGGCACAACAGGAAGTGGACGCAGCCCTGCAGCGCCAGCAGCATGCGCGCCTGGAGGGGGTGCAAGCCAGCATCTCGCTGGCGCAGTCGTTCAGCCGTGACATCGGCGGCCCCACGGGCCACAGCACGCGCGTGGGCGTTGATTTTTCTCTGCCGCTGCAGTGGCGCAGCCAGCGCGATGCGGCCCTGGCCCAGGCGCAGGGCGAGATCGACCGCGCTCAGGCGCTGCTGGCCTTGCGCCGCAGCGAACTGGAGGCCGCGGCCCAGCAGGCCCTGGCCGCCTATCGGCTGCGCGACACGGAAATGGCGGGCCACCAGCACCGCCAGCAGGCCGCGGCCGAGGCGCTTCGGATCGCGCAGTTGCGCCTGAACGCCTTCGACGGCGACGGCTATTCCAAGCTGCTCACCACGCGCTATGCGCTGTACCAGGCCGCCGTACAGGTGGTGGACGGCGCCGAGCGGCGCGACCTGGCCGCCCTGGACGTGCTGGCCCTGGGCGATGGATGCACGCTGGCCTGGCACGACGCCCCCGCGGCACCCGATCCCTGGGCCGCGACGGTCGCCGCGCTGGCCGGGGGCACGGCACCGACCTCCGCCAAGGCGGCGCCCGGCGAGACCGGCCTGGGCTGGTACGTGTGGCAGGGGCAAGCCCTGCTGGACCAGCCCGCGCAACTGGACGAACTGCCCCCTCGCAGCCGCCGCCTGCTGCTGTCGTTCACGGCGGCGCAGTTGCAGGCCCTGGCACGGCCCGACGGCCGGGCGCGGTGGATGGCCCTGCGCGCCCAGGCGCAGGCACGGCAGCTGACGCTCGAACTGCTGCTGGGTGAGCCTACCTGGGTGTTGCCCCACGAGCGCGCGCGACTGCTGGCCCTGGTGGAGTCCTTGCGCGACCTGCCCGCCGACGCCCTGCACCTGGACCTGGAGCGCAGCCAGCTTCCCGCTGCCCAGCAGCGCGACTGGAGCCGCCACCTCATCGACACGCTGCAGGCGGTGCGCGCCGCGGCTCCCTGGCCCCTGGCCCTGACGACACACTACCGTGAACTGCAGCAACCCGGTTTTGCCGCACGCGTACACGCAGCCGGGGTCGGCGAAGTGGTGGCGATGCTCTACGTGAACAACCCCGAGCGCACCGCCACCCTCGCCCGGCCGTTGTTGTCAGCAGCGCCAGCGGGGTTGCGCATCGCGGTGGCGCAAAGCATCGAATCCGCGCTGCCGGCGCAAGAGAGCAGCTTCGCGTTGGGCAAGGCCCAGTCCCTGCAGCGCTGGGATGCGCTGGCACACCAATTGGCCGGCCTGCCGGGCTTTGGGGGCGTCGTGGTGCAGTCGTGGGAAGACTATAGGGAGGCTCGGCCTTGAAGATCAATTTTGACGCGCCGCCCACCTCGGCGCAGGAAACCAACGGCCTGGAAGTGCGCTATGCAGCCGCCAAGCGCCGCGTGCCGCGCTGGCGCTGGTATTTGCTGCTCGCCATGGTGCTGGTGGCCCCCGCCTACCTGCTGGTCCGCTTCGGCATCGCCTACTGGTGGGAGAGTACGCCGGCCCAGGTCGTGCTGGAGCAGGCCACCCTGCGCGCACCGGCCGCCGGCCGCGTGGCATTCGTGGCGGCGCCCGGCGCACCGCTGGAACCCGGCCAGCCCGTGATGGCGCTGGAGCGCACGCCGACGGACACCCCCGCACCGCCTGCCGCCACGCCAAGCCCCACGCCGCATGCGCAGGAACCCGCCCAGGCGCAGGCCTACACCGCCAGGCTGGCGCTGCTGACCGAGGCCGAGCGCCTGGCCAGCCGCCGTCTGGCGATCCAGCAGGAAAGGCTGCACACCATGCAGGGCTTGCGCGAGCAAGGGGCCGCCACACGGCAGGAAGTGGACAACCTGCGCTTTCAGGTCCTGCAGGCCGAGGCGGACCTCAGCCGCGCCCGCGCCGATGTGCGCGAGCAGCGCATGTTGATGGCGCGTGTGCCGGCTGCCATGCCGGCCCCGGCAGCGCCTGCAACGCCACAGCCCCCCGCAGATGAAGCTGCGCCCGCGCAGCCCGGCACCGCCCTTGCGCCCTTTGCCGCCACCGCGGTGCAGGCCCTGGTGCGCCCGGGGGACTGGGTAGCCCAGGGCACGGAGGTCGCCGTACTGCAGCGGCGCGGGGAACCGCTGGTGCATGCCTACCTGCCGCCCGACAAGGCGCGCTACGCGCGAGTCGGCCGCATGGCCACGCTGCATTTCATGGACGGGGGCAAGGTGCGCGCGAAAGTGGTGGGGCTCATGATGGAGGCGCAAAGCCCGCCGGCCGACCGCGTGTCGCCGCTGACCCCGCGCACGCCGTCCATCGTGGTGAAACTCCAGGCGCTGGAGCCGTTGCCCGCGCCCTACCACATCCACCAATTGCCGCTGGATGTGCGTTTCGACTGGGTGGCCAGCCGCTGGTTCTGACCCGGCCGCATACGCCGCCGGGTGAAGGCGCCGGGCCGCCCCGGCTCAGGCCAGGCTCAGCTCGTCGGCGCGATGCTGCGCGGCTGCGAAATCCAGGTCGCCGGAATAGATCGCGCGCCCGCAGATGACGCCTTCCACGCCTTCGTTTTCGACTTCGCAGAGCTTCTCGATGTCCGCGATGCCGGCCAGGCCGCCCGAGGCGATCACGGGGATGGTGAGGGCCTGGGCCAGCTTGACCGTAGCCTCGATATTGATGCCCGAGAGCATGCCGTCGCGGCCGATGTCGGTGTAGATGATGGATTCCACGCCCCAGTCCTGGAACTTGCGCGCCAGATCGACCACCTCGTGGCCGGTGAGCTTGCTCCAGCCGTCGGTGGCCACCTTGCCGTCCTTGGCGTCCAGGCCCACGATGATGTGGCCGCCAAACGCGCTGCACGCATCCTTGAGGAAGCCGGGGTTCTTCACCGCGGCCGTGCCGATGATGACGTACCGCAGCCCGGCGTCGATGTAGCGCTCGATGGTGTCCAGGTCGCGGATGCCGCCGCCCAGCTGCACCGGAATGTCGGCGCCCACCTCGGCCAGGATGGCCTTGATGGCCGCCTTGTTCTTGGGCTGGCCGGCAAACGCGCCGTTCAGGTCCACCAGGTGCAGGCGGCGCGCGCCCGCATCCGCCCACTTGCGGGCCATGGCGGCGGGGTCTTCGCCAAAGGTGGTCGATTGGTCCATGTCACCTTGCTTGAGGCGTACGCAGTGGCCGTCCTTGAGGTCGATGGCGGGGATGAGCAGCATGATGGTGAGCGGGGAATGGGGCGAGCCGCACAAGGCCCGGCCCTGCCGGGTTGAAGAATCAGGGCTTCCAGTGCAAGAAGTTGCGGTACAGCGCCAGGCCGTGCTCGGCGCTTTTCTCCGGGTGGAACTGGGTAGCAAAAATATTATCGCGTGCGATGGCCGCAGCAAAGGGGCCGCCGTAGTCAGCCTCGCCGGCGCAGTGCAGCGGGTTGGCCGGGCGCGCGTAGAAGCTGTGCACAAAGTAGAAGTAGCTGTCGTCGGGCACGCCCGCCCATACCGGGTGCGCCACGCCGCCGTGGCGCGCCTGGCGCACGCGGTTCCAGCCCATCTGGGGGACCTTGTAGCGGCTGCCGTCGGGCTGGGTGCGCCCGGCCAGGTCGAACTTGAGCACCTCGCCCGGGATCAGGCCCAGCCCGGGGGTGTCGCCCTCGGCGCTGTGGTCCAGCAGCATCTGCATGCCCACACATACGCCAAACAGCGGCTTGGACGCGGCAGCCTCCAGCACGGATTCGAGCAGGCCCGACTCCCGCAACTCGCGCATGCAGTCCGGCATGGCGCCCTGGCCGGGCAACACCACGCGGTCGGCCGCGCGCACCTCATCGGGGTGCGCGGTGACCATTACCCGGAAACCGCTGCCCTGCGCCGCGACCTGCACGGCCTGCGATACGGAGCGCAGGTTGCCCATGCCGTAGTCCACGACCGCGACGGTTTTTGCTTCACTATTCATAGCTGCTTGCGCTTGATGGATAAGCGTTACAGGCCAATTTGGCTTGAATTTTACAGGGAACCCTTGGTGGAGGGGATCACGCCTGCGGCGCGCGGGTCGCGCTCCAGCGCGGCGCGCAGCGCGCGCGCGAAGGCCTTGAACACCGTCTCGCACTGGTGGTGGGCGTTGATGCCCTTCAGGTTGTCGATGTGCAGCGTCACGCCCGCATGGTTCACGAAGCCCTGGAAGAATTCGTAGGTGAGCTGGGTGTCGAAACCGCCAATGCTCCCGGCGGTGAACGGAATGTGCAGGTGCAGCCCCGGGCGGCCCGAGAAGTCCACCACCACGCGTGACAGGGCTTCATCGAGCGGCACGTAGGCATGGCCGTAGCGGCGGATGCCCTTCTTGTCGCCCACGGCCCGCGCGAAAGCCTGGCCCAGCGTGATGCCCACATCTTCCACCGTGTGGTGGCCGTCGATGTGCAGGTCGCCGTCGCAGTCGATCTGCAGGTCGATCAGCCCATGGCGCGCGATCTGGTCGAGCATGTGGTCGAAGAAACCGATGCCGGTGTGCAGGCTGGCCGCGCCGGTGCCGTCGAGATTCACGCGCACGGTGATGCGCGTCTCGGCCGTCGTGCGGCTGACCTCGGCCGTGCGGTCGGGGCAGAGTTCTGCGGAAGAAGGAACGAGTGCGGAGGAAGTCATAGGGATGCCTGGAGCGCTGCGAGCATCTGGGCGTTGTCGGCACTACTGCCCACCGTCAGACGCAGGCAGCCTGCCAGCAATGGATGCATTGTAGAAACGTTCTTGACGAGCACCTTGCGGGCCTTCATGCCCTCATAGGCGCGGGCGGCATCGGGCACACGCACCAGCACCATGTTGGCCTGGCTGTCCCACACGCGCTCAATGCCGAGCATGGCGCGCAGCGCGGCCAGCAGCTCGGTGCGCGCGGCACGCAGCTCGTCGGCCTGGGCGGCGAACACGTCGGCATGTTCCAGCGCGAACAGGGCGGCCTCGGTGTTCAGCACACTCACGTTGTAGGGCGGGCGCACCTTGTCGACCTCGGCCACCAGCGCGGCGGGGCCGATCATGTAGCCCAGGCGCACGCCGGCCAGGCCGAACTTGGAGAGCGTGCGCATCAGCAGCACATGGCCGTTGCGCTCGGGCTGCACGCGCATGCGCTCGATCCAGCTGCGGCTGGCAAAGGGCTGGTAGGCCTCGTCCATGACCACGATGCCGCCCTGCGCACCGGCGGCGTCGATGATGCGCTGCACCACGGCCTCGTCCCACAGCGTGGCCGTGGGGTTGTTGGGATAGGCCAGGAAGGTGATGGCCGGGCGGTGCTGGGCGATCGCGGCCAGCATCGCGGCCTCGTCCAGCTCGAAGTCCGCCGTCAACGGCACGCCCACGAAGCCCAAGCCCTGCAGCTGCGCGCTCATCGCATACATCACGAAGCCCGGCACGGGCGCCAGCACGGTCGCCTGCGCGCGCGCGCAGGCCAGCGCCACGAGGGAAATGAGCTCGTCGGAACCATTGCCCAGCAGCACGGCCGAGCCTGCCGGTGCCCCGGCGTAGGCTGCCAGCGCAGCCTTCAGGTCGTTCTGGCGCGTACCGGGGTAGCGGTTGAGCGCGAGTTGCCCCAGGCGCTGCCCCAGCGCGGCCTGCAGCGCGGGCGGCAGGCCGAAGGGGTTCTCCATCGCGTCCATCTTCAGGTAGCCGGTCGCATCGGCCACGACGTAAGCCTGCATGGCGCGCACGTCGTCGCGGATGCGCGCCAGCGCGGGCAGTTCGGCAGAAGGGGTTGTCATGCGTTCATCACTCCATTCGATCGGGCGGCGCCGCCACATCAGGGGACAGCCAACGCGCAATGCAGCGGATGCAGCACCTCTACGCCGCCATACTGCGCGCCCTGCGGCAGACTCAGCGACAGCAGGCTCGCGCAGCCGCTGTGCTGCGCGGCGGCCAGCGCCAGGCAGTCGCCCCAGGCCAGTTGGTGCCGCGCCTCCAGCGCCCAGGCGGTCTCCAGCGTGGCAGCATCGATCTGCCAGGGCGTCCAGCTGTGGTAGCGGCGGATGGCCGCGCGTGCATCGCCGTGCGGCATGGGCGCGCTGGCGGCGCGCGTCACGGTGTCGTAAAACTCGGCCAGCACCTGGCTGCTGACACGCCCCAAGCGCTCGCGCCACAGCAAGTCCAGACAGGCCAGCACCGGGGCTTGCAGGGCGGCATCGGCGCCGTCCTCGGCGGCGACCAGCACAGCCGTGTCCACAAACACGGGTTGCTCCAGGCTGCGCTGCAGTGGCTGCGGCGCCTCACCTACGTGGGCAGGACTGCGCTCGAAGCCGTGGATACGCCACGCTGCGGCGCCCGCGCGCCAGGTGCGCTCGTCCGTGCGCCAGGCGAGATAGGCACGCTCGTAGGCGTCCTCGCGGCGCTGCATCTCGCCTAGAAAGTCCCCCACCATGCGTGACACGCTGGTGCCGCGCCGCGCCGCCTCGATCCGGGCCCATTCGAGCACCGGGTCGTCCACGGTGATGGTGACGTTCTTCATGCGTTTATCGTACACGAATTTCGTGTGACACGAAATTCGTGTTTGTTGAATTTGCTGTGTTTTTCGCTTCTAAGGCTTGGCCATTCAGCGCCAGGCGCTCTCTTTTTTGAAAAGACCAAGCCACCTCGCAAGGTGGCTTGGTAGGCGTACAGGCTGTCGGAGTGGTCAGGACTTGAGCCGCATCTCCGCCGCCCGTGCATGCCCCTGCAGCCCCTCGCCATGCGCCAGCACGCTGGCGATGCGGCCCAGGCTCTGCGCGCCCTGCTCGCTCACCTCGATGATGCTGCTGCGCTTTTGGAAGTCGTACACGCCCAGCGGCGACGAGAAGCGTGCCGTGCCGCTGGTGGGCAGCACATGGTTGGGCCCAGCGCAATAGTCGCCCAGCGATTCGCTGGTGTAGGCGCCCAGAAAGATCGCGCCCGCGTGGCGCAGCAGCGGCTCCCAGCGGTGCGGCTCGCGGCTGCTCACCTCCAGGTGCTCGGGAGCGATACGGTTGCTGATCTCACACGCCTCTTCCATGTTGCGCGTATGGATGAGCGCGCCGCGCCCGGTGAGGCTCTTGGCGATGATCTCGGCGCGCGGCATCTGGGGCAGCAGACGGTCGATGGCGGACTGGACCTGGTCGATGTAGGCCGCATCGGGGCACAGCAGGATGGACTGCGCCAGCTCGTCGTGCTCGGCCTGCGAGAAGAGATCCATCGCCACCCATTCCGCCGGCGTGCTGCCGTCGGCCAGCACCAGAATCTCGCTGGGGCCGGCAATCATGTCGATGCCCACGGTGCCGAACACATGCTTCTTGGCGCTGGCCACGTAGGCGTTGCCGGGGCCGGTGATCTTGTCCACCTTGGGAATGGTCTGCGTGCCATAGGCCAGCGCCGCCACGGCCTGCGCGCCGCCGATGGTGAAGGCGCGTGTGACGCCCGCCACATGCGCCGCGGCCAGCACCAGCGGGTTTTTGGTGCCTTGGGGCGTGGGCACGACCATGATGATGTCCCGCACGCCCGCCACGTGCGCGGGAATGGCGTTCATGAGCACGCTGCTCGGGTACGCGGCCTTGCCGCCCGGCACGTAGATGCCCACGCGGTCCAGCGGCGTGACTTTCTGGCCCAGAAGGGTGCCGTCGTCGTCGCGGTAGCTCCAGCTTTCGCCATTGGCCTTTTTCTGCGCCTCGTGGTAGCGGCGCACGCGGGCGGCGGCGGCCGTCAGCGCGTCGCGCTGCGCCGCGGGCAGGCCGTCGAAGGCGGCTTGCAGTTCGCTGGCCTTGAGCTCCAGCGACGGCAAGCCCTGCGCATGCAGGCCGTCGAAGCGCTGCGTGTACTCCAGCACTGCGGCGTCGCCGCGCTCGCGCACGTCGGCCAGGATGCCCGCCACGCGCTGCTCGATGGCCGCATCCGTGTCCGCCGACCAGTGCAGGCGTGCGGCGAATTCCACCTCGAAAGTGTCGTCAGCGGTGGACAGGCGGACGGGAGCAGCTACGAATTGCATAGTGGACCTACTCAGAATGTACGAAAGGAATCGGCGCGCCGTTGCGGTAGCCGAGGGGTGCCCGGCCACGATGTTCTCACCATAACTCGGGCCACGGCGCGCGGTTGCAACGCCGGGCGATGGACGCGGAACCAAAGCGGCGCAGACGCAGCCCTGCGCACCCCTCAGCCCTGCGCACCCCTCAGCCCTGCGCACCCCTCAGCCCTGCGCACCCCTCAGCCCTGCGGCACGGCGGAGGCGAATGCGTCGATGATGCGGCGCAGCGGCGCCTGCTTCAGCTTCAGCGCGGCCTGGTTCACCACCAGGTGCGAACTGATGTCCATGATCTGCTCGACCTCCACGAGGTTGTTGGCCTTGAGCGTGTTGCCAGTGGAGACCAGGTCCACGATGGCATCGGCCAGGCCGGTGAGCGGCGCCAGTTCCATGCTGCCGTAGAGCTTGATGAGGTCCACGTGGACGCCCTTGCTGGCGAAGAAATCGCGCGCGATGCTGGTGTATTTGGTGGCCACCTTCAGGCGCGAGCCCTGGGTGACGGCCTCGCGGTAGTCGAAATCGGCGCGCACGGCCACGCTCACGCGGCACTTGGCAATCTTCAGATCCAGCGGACGGAACAGCCCCTGGCCGCCGTGCTCGATGAGCGAGTCCTTGCCGGCCACACCCAGATCGGCGCCGCCGTATTGCACGTAGGTCGGCACGTCGGTGGCACGCACCAGCACCACGCGCACCTCGGGGCGGCTGGTGGGCAGGATGAGCTTGCGCGACTTCTCCGGGTCTTCCAGCACCTCGATGCCGGCAGCGGCCAGCAGAGGCAGGGTTTCTTCGAAGATGCGGCCCTTGGACAGGGCGAGTGTGATCTGCTGCGTCATTGAATTCTCTCGATGTTGGCCCCCAGGCCGCGCAGTTTGGCTTCCATGCAGTCGTAGCCGCGGTCCAGATGGTAGATGCGGTCCACCAGCGTTTCCCCGTCGGCCACCAGCCCGGCGATCACCAGGCTGGCCGAGGCGCGCAGGTCGGTGGCCATGACGGTGGCGCCCGACAGCCGCGCGCCGGTAGGCGCCGCGCCGCCCAGCCCCTCGATCACCGCTACGCGGCCATCCGTGGTCTGGATTTTCGCGCCAAGGCGCAGCAGCTCGTTGACGTGCATGAAACGGTTTTCGAAGATCGTCTCGGCCACCGTGGCGGTGCCCTGGGCCACCACGTTCAGCGCCATGAACTGCGCCTGCATGTCGGTGGGAAAGCCCGGGTACTCAGTGGTGCGAAAGCCCTGCGCCTTGAGCTGCGCCGCGCCAGGGCTGCGCACGCGGATGCCACCCTCTTCCGGCGCCACCTGCACGCCCGCGTCGCGCAGTTTGTCGATCACGGCGTCCAGGTGGTCAGCACGCCCGTGGCGCAGCAGCGCGTCGCCGCCCGTGGCGGCCACGGCGCACAGGAAGGTGCCGGCCTCAATGCGGTCGGCCACGACGGCGTGCTCGCAGCCGTGCAGCCGCTCGACACCCTGGATGCGGACGCGGCTGGTGCCATGACCCTGGATACGCGCGCCCATCTTGATGAGCATCTCGGCCAGGTCCGCCACCTCGGGTTCCTGCGCGGCGTTCTCCAGCACGGTCTCCCCCTCAGCCAGCGTGGCGGCCATGAGCAGATTCTCAGTGCCGGTCACCGTGACCATGTCGGTGGTGATGCGCGCCCCCCTGAGTCGCGTGCACCCCTGCGGCAGCCTGGCGATCATGTAGCCGTGCTCGACCACGATCTGCGCGCCCATGGCCTGCAGCCCCTTGATGTGCTGGTCCACCGGGCGCGATCCGATGGCGCAGCCGCCCGGCAGCGACACCGTGGCCTCGCCGAAGCGGGCCAGCAGCGGCCCCAGCGCCAGTACCGAGGCGCGCATGGTCTTGACCAGATCGTAGGGCGCCTCGGGCGTGGACAGGCCGCCCGCGTCCAGGCGCACTATGCCGGCCGCATCGGCCACGGAGCAGTCGGGGTTAGCGATGCGGTCCACCTGCACGCCCATGTTCCGGATGAGCCGCAGCATGGTGGCTACGTCCTGCAGGCGCGGCACGTTGTGCAGGGTGACCGGGTCGGCCGTGAGCAGCGCGGCGCACAGCTCGGGCAGCGCGGCGTTCTTGGCGCCGGAAATCGGCACCTCGCCCACCAGGGGGCGGCCACCGCGAATCAGGAGTTTGTCCATGGGTTTGCCGGTTGCTGCATTCAGTGCCAAAAATGGCTCTAGCGCTTATCTATCAAGCGGTAGCAGCTATTAAAATAATAGTGCGCGAATTCTTTCGGGGAACGCCGCGCGACGGTGTATGCGCCCATCCACCGGCGAGGACCGGGGCATGACGCCCGTGCCGCCCCCGCGCCGGGGCACGGTCCCGGCCGCACGGCCATCTTGCGAAGGACGGGGCCGTATCAGTCGCCCGCCTGGGCCTGCGCCCACTCGGCGGGGGTGAAGGTCTTCATGGACAACGCATGCACCTCGTCCGACTGCATGCGTGCGCCCAGTGTGGCGTAGACACGCTGGTGGCGCTGGATGGAGCGCTTGCCCTCGAACTCGGACGACACGATGGTGGCGTACCAGTGGCGGCCGTCGCCCTCCAGCGTGATGTGGTCGCAGGCCATGCCCGCGCTGATGATGTCCTTGAGTTGGTCTGCAGTCATGTCAGTTCCTGATTTTGTAGCCCGTGCGCAGCAGGTGCAGCGCCAGCAAGCTGACCAGCGCCCATGCCAGGCTGACGACGCCCAGGCTGAGCCAGGGGGAGACGTCGCTCACGCCGAAGAAGCCGTAGCGGAAGCCGTCGATCATGTAGAAGAACGGGTTCAGGTGGCTTGCGCCCTGCCAGAACGGCGGCAGCGATTGCACCGAATAGAACACGCCCGACAGGAAGGTCATGGGCACGATGATGAAGTTCTGGAATGCCGCCATCTGGTCGAACTTGTCGGCCCACAGTCCCGCGATGACCCCCAGCGTGGCCAGCAGCGCCGCGCCCAGCAGCGCGAACGCAAGAATCCACAACGGCGCGGCGAACTGCGGCGTGGCGAACGCCAGCGTGACGATGAACACACCCAGGCCCACCACCAGGCCGCGCACCATGGACGAGCCCACGTAGGCCGCGAACCAGGCACGGTGCGACAGCGGCGTGAGCAGCACGAACACAAGACTGCCCATGATCTTGCTCTGGATCAGGCTGGACGAGCTGTTGGCAAAGGCGTTCTGCAGCACGCTCATCATCACCAGGCCGGGCACCAGGAAGGCGGTGTAGCTCAGCCGGTCATAGACCTTGACATGGTCTTCGAGCACATGGCCGAAGATCAGCAGGTACAGCACCGCCGTGAGCACCGGCGCCGCCACGGTCTGGAAGCCCACCTTCCAAAAGCGCAGCACTTCCTTGTAGAACAGGGTCTGCCAGCCGATCATGCGTGCTCCTCCTGCTCGGCCGCCATGACGTTGAGGAACACATCCTCCAGGTCGGCCTTGCGGATCTCCACATCCTCCACGCGCACGCCGGCGGCGCGCAGCCGGGCCAGCAACTGCTCGATCTCCTGCGCGTCCTGCGCGGGCAACTGGGCCACGCGGCCGGTCACGCGCGCCAGCGCTGCCAGGTCGGCCGGCAGCGTATCGTCGGTCTTGAACCGCAGGACGTTGGTGGAGGCCGCCTGCAGCAGCTCGGACGTGCGCGCCAAGGCCACGACGCGCCCGCGCTTGAGCATGGCCAGCCGCGTGCACAGCGCCTCGGCCTCTTCAAGGTAATGGGTGGTCAGCAGCACCGTGTGGCCCTGCTTGTTGAGGCGCGCCACAAACTGCCACAGCGTCTGGCGCAGCTCCACGTCCACGCCGGCCGTAGGCTCGTCCAGCACGATGATGGGCGGTTTGTGCACCAGCGCCTGGGCCACGAGCACGCGGCGCTTCATGCCGCCCGAGAGCTGGCGCATATTGGCCGTGGCCTTGTCGGCCAGCCCCAGGTTCTCCAGCAGCTCATCGATCCAGGCATCGTTGTTCTTCACACCGAAGTAGCCGGACTGGATGCGCAGCGTCTCGCGCACGTTGAAGAACGGGTCGAACACCAGTTCCTGCGGCACCACGCCCAGCAGCCTGCGCGCGTCGGCAAACTGGGTTTGCACGTCATGGCCCAGCACGCTGACACGCCCGCTGGTGGCGCGCGCCAGCCCGGCGAGGATGCTGATCAGCGTGGTCTTGCCGGCGCCGTTGGGGCCCAGCAGGCCGAAGAACTCGCCCTCCTCGATGTCCAGACTGACATCCTGCAGCGCCTGGAAAGGCCCTCGGGGAGTGGAAAAGCTCTTGGAAATGGATTGGAAGGAGACGGCGGGCATGGAAGAGCGGCATTCTAAAGGGGGGCTCTTGCGCGCGTGTCCGCAGGGGTTTGGCCGGCAGGCAACCCGCAAGTGTGGTCAGCCCCGCAGGCCGCCGCTACAGGGCGGGCAGCAGTTCCTGCACCCCGTACAGCCCCGCCAGGCTGGACAGCGCCGGCGGCAGGGCCTTGACCACGAAACCCCGGTTCTCGAACACCGCTGCGCGGCGGCACTCCAGCAGCACCGCCAGTGCGGAGGAGTCGAAGGCCGTTAGCGCACCGGCATCCACCACCACCAGCGATTCGTCCTGGGCCTTGAGCCCTTGCAGCAGCATGCGCAGGGTGGCGCCAGCGTGGCGGTGGGTGAGTTCAGCGGGCAGCACCAGCATGCACAGGCCTTTCGGTTCTTTCTGTTCTGGTTACTTGGCGCTGGAGGCGGCGTTGGCCTTGTTGCGCGCCACCAGCGCCTCGATCAGGCCATCCACGCCCTTGGCGTTGATCTCCTGCGCGAACTGGCTGCGGTAGGTTTCCACCAGCCACACCCCCAGAACGTTGAGGTTGTAGATTTTCCAGCCCGCACCCTCGCCCGGCGTCTTCTCCAGACGGTAGTCCAGTTGTATCGGGTCGCCCCGGCCGCGGATTTCGGTGCGCACGAGCACGTCCTTGTCTTCGGCGGCTGCGCGCAGCGGCTTCACAACAATGCTCTGGTCCGTGACCTGGCTGAGCGCGCCTGCATAAGTGCGCACCAGCAGTGTCTTGAACTCGTCCTGCAGGCGCGCCTGCTGCTCCGGCGTAGCCTTGCGCCAGCCCGGCCCGACGGACGCTGCCGTCATGCGGCGGAAGTTCACGTGGGGCAGGATGGTCTTGTCCACCAGCGCCATGATGCGGTCCACGTCGCCGGCCTTGATGGATTTGTCTTTGCGCAGCGTCTCCAGCACATCGACCGAGAGGCGCTTGACGAGGGCATCCGGTGCCTCGTCGGCCGCCAGCGCGGCCTGGGGCACGGCCACCCACGTGGCCACCGCCATCGCGGCGGCGGCATGGATCAGGGTACGGCGGTTCATCATGGTGAGGCTCCTTGCGTGCAGCGCCACGCCGTGCGCTGCCATGTATGGTTTCGTTGAGTAGATTGTGGAGGGCGCCCCGCGCTGCACATGCGTCGCCCACGTGCAGGGATGCAAGCAACTGCAACCGCGCCTGTCAGCCAGGGGCCCGAGTGCTTGTCAGGCCGGCCTTTACGGGTTTTCAGTACGCGTCGTCGGGCAGCTTGCCCCCGTTTTCCTCATAGGCGTCCTCGTCGCGTGCGCCTGACACGCCACTACGCACCTTGAGGTACACGTCGCGCGTGAAGCTGTAGGGGTCCAGGGCCGCCGTATCCAGCACCGAGCCCGCACGCAGCAGGCTAGCGCGCTTATCGACAAGGCGCAGGCCGTACAGGGAATTGCGCACCTCCACCGGGTCAAGCTGGCCCAGCGGGTTGCCCCAACTGTCTACCGGCAAAGCGGCCGTGTCGCGCACGGTGGACGGCCCCAGCAGCGGCAGCACGAGATACGGCCCCGTGGGCACGCCCCAGCGGCCCAGCGTCAGGCCAAAGTCCTGCTTGTGCCGCTCGATGCCTGCCTCGCTGGCGATGTCCAGTACGCCGCCCAGCCCGAAGAAGGTGTTGGTGGTGAAGCGCACGAGGCTCTCGTAAGCCTCCAGCCCGCGGAACTGCAGCAGGTTGTTGACGAACGACCAGGCATCGCCCAGGTTGCCAAAGAAGTTGCTCACGCCCGTACGCACCGGCTGCGGCGTCACGTCGCGGTAAACGGTGGCGACGGGTTTGAGCACCGCCTTGTCCACGCTGTCATTGAACGAATGCACGCCGCGGTTGAAGGGTTCGAACGGATCTGCGGGGTTGGCGTTGGGGCCCGTGGCGCAGCCGCTCATGAGGGCCGCGCCGAGCAACAGCGCCGCCCAGCGGGCAGTCCAGCCCGTGAAGCGAGGTTGATTTGTCATTTCTTGGTACCTCCATTGGACGAAGCACCTTCTTCGGCCTTGCCATACAGGAATTGGCCGATCAGGTTTTCCAGCACTACCGCGGATTGGGTGGCGGTCACCATGTCGCCCTCGGCCAGGTTGTTCTCGTCGGCTCCCGGCTCGATGCCGATGTACTGGTCGCCCAACAGGCCGCTGGTCAGGATCTTGAGCGAACTGTCCTTGGGGAACACATAGCGCTTTTCCAACTCCAGTGTCACGCGCGCCTGGTAGGTCGTGTCGTCGAAGCCGATGGACTGCACGCGCCCCACCACCACACCGGCGCTGCGCACCGCGGCCTTGGGCTTGAGCCCGCCGATGTTGTCGAAACGCGCCGTCACGGTATAGCCCGAGCGGAAGTTCAGGTTCAACAGGTTGGCCGACTGCAGGGCCAGGAAGACCAGCGCCGCTCCGCCCAGCAGGACGAACAGCCCCACCCAGAAATCGTTTTTGGAATGCTGCATGGTGAATTTCCTCAAGACAGACGCATGGTCGCCGTCAGATACTGAACATCAAGGCGGTGAGGACGAAGTCCAGCCCCAGCACGGACAGCGACGCCATCACCACCGTGCGCGTGGTGGCGCGCGAGACGCCTTCCGGCGTCGGCTTGGCCACGAAGCCCTGCAGCACCGCGATGAAGGTGACGGCCACGCCGAACGCGAGGCTCTTGACGATGCCGTTGCCCACGTCCTTCCAGACGTCGACACCGCTTTGCATCTGGCCCCAAAACGCCCCGCCGTCCACGCCGATGAGCACCACGCCGACCAGCCAGCCACCGATCACACCCACCGCGTTGAACACCAGTGCCAGCAGCGGCATGGCGATCACGCCGCCCCAAAAGCGCGGCGCCAGGATGCGGCGCACCGGGTCCACGGCCATCATTTCCATGGCCGACAGCTGTTCGCCGGCGCGCATCAAACCGATCTCGGCCGTGAGCGACGTGCCCGCGCGTCCGGCAAACAGCAGCGCCGTGACCACGGGCCCCAGCTCGCGCACCAGGCCCAACGTGACCACCAGGCCCAGTGAGTTGGCCGAGCCATAGAGCTGCAGCACGTTGTAGCCCTGCAGCGCAAGCACGAAGCCCACAAACAGGCCCGACATGGCGATGATGGACAGCGAATAGTTGCCCAGGAAGTGCACCTGGTCACGCACCAGGCCAGGGCGGCGCATCACGTCGCCGAACAGCCCCAGCAGCCGCGCGAACAGGCGCGCGCCCATGCCCACATCGGCCAGCTTCGTGCGCACGGCGTAGCCTACGTGCGTGGGACGCCACCAGCTCATGGGGTACCTCCGCTGGCGTGGGCGTCCACGCTGGGCGAGCGCAAGGGGCCGAAATCGTCGGCCACGCTGGGGCCGGGGTAGTGGAACGGCACCGGCCCGGTAGGCAGCGCGTGCACGAACTGGTGCACCAGCGGATCCGTGCTGGCGCGCACCTCTTCGGGCGTGCCCTGGGCGGCCACCGTGCCGGGCCCCAGGATGATGACGTGGTCCGCCAGGCGGAAGGTCTCTTCCAGATCGTGCGAGACGACGATGGTGGTCAGCCCCATGGCATCGTTGAGTTGGCGGATGAGTTGCGCCGCAGTACCCAGCGAGATCGGGTCAAGCCCGGCGAACGGCTCGTCGTACATGATGAGCTCGGGGTCCAGGGCAATGGCCCGTGCCAGGGCAACCCGCCGCGCCATGCCGCCGGAGATCTGGCTGGGCATCAAGTCCCGCGCTCCCCGCAAGCCCACGGCATGCAGCTTCATGAGCACGATGTCGCGGATCAGGTCCTCGGGCAGATCGGTGTGCTCGCGCAGCGGAAAGGCCACGTTCTCGTACACGCTCATGTCGGTGAACAATGCGCCGAACTGGAACAGCATGCCCATGCGTCGGCGCGCGGCATACAACTGTGCGGTATCCATGCGCCCTACGTCCTGGCCGCCCACCAGCACCTCGCCCTGCTGGGCGCGCTGCTGGCCGCCAATGAGGCGCAGCACCGTCGTCTTGCCCCCGCCCGAAGCACCCATCAGCGCCGTGACCTTGCCACGCGGCACGGCCAGCGACAGGTCGCGCAGGATCACCCGCTCGCCGTACCCGAAGGTGACGTTGCGCAGTTCCACGAGGGCGTCGCCCGGCGATGAGGGTGGGGAGGACATGGTGTATGCAGATACGCCCAGCTCTACGACAGAGCGCGAGGCGAACCCGGCATCATAGGGGAAACCCCTCTGCTCGGCTGCGCCTCTCATTAAAACCTGTGGTTTGCATATGACGTTTGGCTATACTCGCCGGTTCTTAAGAAATGTCCCGCCCGACCCTCCGGGCGGATTGCTTGTCAGCGTTGCTGCATGGGCGTCACCGACGCACAACGGAACGAAGGCGCGGCAATGTGCCTGCGACATTCCCTTTTCTTCCGTTGCGCGTCTGCCTCCCGGCAGCGTGCTGGTCGGTACCCGGCGGACGGCGTCCGACCGCGGCACCGTTTCCTGCCACCCCCGCAGAAAGAGAAAAGGCTCCAGATCAATGAAGAATCTCCAGTCCGTCGTCCCCATCCCGGCTCCCGTCCCCCAGCGCCAGGCCACGGGCCTGCACCTGATCGGCGACCTGTATGGCTGTCTCTGCGACAGCCGCCTGATGTTGGACGCCGCGCACCTGGAATCGTTCTGCAAGGAGCGCGTGGCCGCCGCCGGGCTGACCACCGTGGGCAGCCTGTTCCACAGCTTTGGCGAAGGCGGCGGCGTCACCGGCGTGGTGGTGTTGGCCGAGTCGCACTTGTCCATCCACACCTGGCCCGAGGCGGGCTACGTCACGCTGGACGTGTACGTGTGCAACTACACGGAAAACAACCGCCCCAAGGCGCAGAAGCTCTTCGACGACCTGCAGGCCGCCTTCAATCCGGCCGATCCGCACCTGCACCGCGTCGACCGCGCCTGATGAGCGGCGCCCCCACCGCGCAGGCCACGCGCTACGTGGCCGAGCGCCTGAACGCCGACTTCGGCTTTTACCTCAGCGACCGCCGCCTGCTGGCCGAACGCCAGTCGGCCTGGCAGCACATCGAGGTCTTCGACAACCCGCAGTTCGGCCGCGTGATGCGCATCGACGGCTGCTTCATGACCAGCGAGCGCGACGAATTCTTCTACCACGAGCCGATGGTGCACCTGCCGGCCATCGCCCACCCCGGCGTGCGCCGTGCGCTGGTCGTGGGCGGGGGGGACGGCGGCGCCGCCGAGGAGCTGCTGAAGCTGCCCGGCATCGAGCAGGTGGTGCTGGCCGAGCTGGATGGCGAGGTGATTGCCATGGCCCGCGATTGGCTGGGCCAGATCCACCGTGGCGCCTTTGACGACCCGCGCCTGGAGGTGCGCCTGGGCGACGCGCGCGCATTCATCGGCCAGACCGAGGAGCGCTTCGACCAGATCGTCCTGGACCTGACCGACCCCTTCGGCCCTGCCGTGGAGCTGTACACCATGGAGTTCTACGCCGCCTGCCGCCGCGCGCTGAACCCGGGCGGCGTGCTTTCGCTGCACCTGGGCTCGCCCGTGCACCTGCCCGAGAGCCTGGGGCGCATCGCCGCCTCGGTGCGCGCGGTGTTTCCCATCTTCCGCCCCTATCTGCAGTACGTGCCGCTGTACGGCACGTTGTGGTGCATGGGCATGGCATCGGACAGCACCGACCCCGCCCGGCTCAGCGCCGACGAGGTGGACGCACGCATCGCCGCGCGCGGCCTGGGCGATCTGCAGCTGTACAACGGGGCCGTGCACCACGCGCTGCTGGCACAGCCGAACTTCGCGCGTGCGCTGCTGGATCGGCCTGCGCTGCCGCTGCACAGCGGGGATGTGCTGGAAGAGGTACGGGATCCGGCGGAGTTGCCGGAGGTGATGGTGTACGCTGCCGCGTAATGTCTAGCCCAATCGCCGCCTAGCGCTTGCTGGGCGAGCGCTGGCAGCTATCTTTTTTTAAGCCCCTGCGCAGGGTTGGATGTCGCTGGCCGAGGCCGTCCCCGCCAGCGACACAGAATCCCATTAGCTACTAAAAACATAGCTTCCAGCGCTTATCTCATAACCGCTAGAGCCCAATTCGGCGCTAGACCTTCAAAGCATGTGCTGCAGGAACGCCCGCGCCCGCTCATGCCCGGGATCGGCAAAGAACTCCCCGGCCGGACGCGCCGCGATGAGTTCACCCTGGTCCATGAAGGCCACGGTATTCGCCACCTCGCGCGCAAAACCCATCTCGTGCGTGACGACCAGCATGGTCATGCGCTCCTCGGCCAGCTCGCGCATGGTGCGCAGCACCTCGCCCGTGAGTTCGGGGTCCAGCGCCGAGGTGGGCTCGTCGAACAGCATGATGTCGGGCTCCATGCACAGCGCACGCGCGATCGCCACGCGTTGCTTCTGGCCGCCCGACAGGCGCGAGGGATAGTTGTCCCGCTTCTGCGCCAGGCCCACCTTGTCCAGCAGCGTCTCGGCGCGGGCGATGGCCGCATCGCGCGCCAGGCCCTGCACCACCATGGGCGCCTCGATCAGGTTCTCCAGCACCGTGAGGTGCGGGAACAGGTTGAAATGCTGGAACACCATGCCGGTCTTGGCGCCAATGCGGCGCACCTCGGCATCGGACACGTAGGCGCAGCGCCCCTGCGCGTCGGTCGTGGCCAGGGTTTCGCCTTCGATGGCGATGTGGCCGCTGTCGATGGTTTCCAGGTGGTTCAGGCAGCGCAGAAAGGTGCTCTTGCCGGAGCCCGACGGGCCGATCACCGCCACCACCTCGCCACGGTGCACCGACAGCGACACGCCGCGCAACACCTGCACATGGCCGAAGGCCTTGCGCACGTCGCGCGCCTCGATCATCTGCGTGGCGTCACTGGTCAAACTTGGCATAGCGTTTCTCCAGGCGCTGGAAGCCCCAGGTGAGCACCAGGGTCATGACGAGATAGAAGGCGGCGGCAACGATGAAGGGCGTGGTCGTGAAGTCGCGCTGCACGATGCCGCGCGCGGCGCGCAGCAGATCGTTCAGGGCCAGCACGTAGATGAGGGACGTGTCCTTGACCAGGGTGATGGTCTCATTGCTCATGGGCGGCAGGATGCTGCGCACCATCTGCGGCAGCACGATGCGGCGCATGGTCTGGCCGTAGCTCATGCCCAGCACCTTGGCTGCCTCGTACTGGCCACGGTCCACCGACTGGATGCCGGCGCGGAAGATCTCGGCGAAATAGGCCGCGTAGTTCAGTGCGAAGGCCGCCACGGCGGCGGGGAAGTCCGGCAAGCGCACGCCGATCACCGGCACGAAGGGCAGCGCGAAGTAGATGAACAGCATCTGCAGCATGAGCGGCGTGCCGCGCATGAGCCAGATGTAGCCATTGACCGCCGCCGACAGGGGCGCAAAGCGCGACACGCGCGCCAGGGCCAGCACCAGCCCCAGGGGCACGGCCAGTACCAGCGTGATCGCAAACAGCTTCAGGGTGACCGCGGCGCCTTGCGCCAGCGGCCCCAGAAGGGAAAGAACGTAGTCCATACGAAGCCTCAGCGTGCGGCGCCAGCACAGCTGCGGCGCCGCGTTCCCGGCATTGTCGCGGCTTGGGGCCTCAACGAAACAACACCGGCCGCCCTGTTCCAAGGCGGCCGGTGCCGGGGTCGCGCCCCTTGCGGGAGAAGAAGCGCGAAGGGTCTTGCTTACTTGATGATGTTCTTGCCGAACCACTGCTCGGCAATCTTGGCGGCGCTGCCGTCCTGCTTCATGTCGGCCAGCGCCTTGTCCAGCTTGCCATGCAGTTCGGTGTCGTCCTTGCGCACGCCCACGCCGTACTCTTCGGTGCCAAAGTTATCGTCCAGCACGGCGTACTGGTCAGGCTTCTTGGCTACGTAGTAGCGGCCCACCACCTCGTCCACCACCACGGCTTCCAGGCGGCCGGTGGTCAGATCCATCAGGGCGGTCACGTTGTCGCCGAAGGTCTTGAGTTCCTTGAACGACTTGAAGACAGCCTCTTCCTTCTTGATGGCGTCCACGGCGCTGGAGCCTTCCTGCGCACCGACGACCTTGCCGGCCAGATCGGCCTTGGCCTTGATGGCGGAGCCTGCGGGCACCACGATGATCTGGTGGTTCTCCATGTAGGGCGCGGTGAACAGGATGTTCTGCTTGCGCTCCTCGGTGATGGTCAGGCCGTTCCACAGCGCATCCACGCGCTTGCCGGACAGCTCGGCTTCCTTGGCGCTCCAATCGATGGGCTTGAACTCCACCTCCACGCCCAGGCGCTTGGCGGCTTCCTTGGCCATGTCGATGTCAAAGCCCACCAGCTCGTTCTTCTCGTCGCGGAAGCCCATGGGCGGGAAGTTGTCGTCCAGGCCCACGACGATCTTCGTGACGGCGGCCGGGGCGGGTGCAGGCGCGGCTGCGGGGGCGGCGGGTTCCTGCTTGGAGCAACCCACCAGCACGGCGCCCAGGGTCAGCAGGGCAACGGCGGCAAACTTCTTCATGGTGTAGCGATTCTTGAAAAGAACAGTCGGAACGAACAAACGGCCCGGGCACGCCGCTCGACCAGGAAGGTCGCGCAGCAAGCCCATGACCGGGCAAACCCTGAATTGTCCCACCGATGCGGAGACTGCGCCCACTCGCAGCGCTGGAACGGGGGATTTGATGCCAATAACTGCCGCAGCGCCCGTCCAGCAAGCGCGAGCAGCTATCAAAAAATAAGCACAACGGCGCCCCAGGGCGCCGTTGTGCGGGTAGACGGGTAAGCAGACTGCGGCTGCGACCGCCTTCTGTAATTGCCCAATGGCGAGGGATTCCCGCCTCAGCGCGGCAGACTGCTTTCCCCCATCAGGAATTCATCCACCGCACGCGCGGCCTGGCGGCCTTCGCGGATGGCCCAGACCACCAGCGACTGGCCGCGGCGCATGTCGCCGGCGGCGAACACCTTGGGCGCGCTGGTCGCATAGCCGCCGGTGAAGTCCGTCGTGGCCTGGGCATTGCCCCGCGCATCCTTGTCCACTCCGAAGGCGTCCAGCACGGCAGCCACCGGGCTCACGAAACCCATGGCCAGCAGCACCAGGTCGGCCTGGTATTCCTTCTCGGTGCCGGGGACCTCGATGAACTTGCCATCCTTGAACTCCACCTGCACGGTCTTGAGGCCCGTGACCTTCTTGCCGTCGCCGATGAACTCCTTGGTGGCGATGGCGAACGCGCGCTCGCAGCCCTCCTCGTGGCTGGAGCTGGTGCGCAGCTTGTACGGCCAGTAGGGCCACACCAGGGGCTTGTTCTCTTGGCTTGGCGGCATGGGCATCAGCTCGAACTGCGTGACGCTGGCCGCGCCATGGCGGTTGCTGGTGCCCACACAGTCGCTGCCCGTGTCACCGCCGCCGATGACGATGACATGCTTGCCGTCCGCGCGGATCTGGCCCTTGAGCTTGTCGCCCGCGTTGACCTTGTTCTGCTGCGGCAGGAACTCCATCGCGAAGTGAATGCCGTCCAGTTCGCGCCCCGGCACGGGCAGGTCGCGCGACTGCTCGGCGCCCCCCGTCAGCAGCACGGCGTCGAAGTCCTTTCGCAGCTGCTCGGGCGTGATGGTTTCCTTGGACCAGTTGGTGACCTTGGAACCCTTGCCCAGCCCGTCCTTGGCCGCGCCAATGAAGACGCCGGTACGGATCGTCACGCCCTCGGCTACCAGTTGTTCCACGCGGCGGTCGATGTGCGCCTTGTCCAGCTTGAAGTCGGGGATGCCGTAGCGCAGCAGGCCGCCCACGCGGTCGTTCTTCTCGAACAGCGTGACGTCATGCCCGGCGCGCGCCAGTTGCTGCGCGGCCGCCAGGCCCGCCGGGCCGGCGCCCACCACGGCTACTTTCTTGCCCGTCTTGCGGGCAGCCGGCTGCGGCTGCACCCAGCCGTGCTCCCAGGCGCGGTCGATGATGGCGTGCTCGATGCTCTTGATGCCCACCGCGTCGTCGTTGATGTTCAGCGTGCAGGCGGCCTCGCAGGGTGCGGGGCAGATGCGGCCGGTGAACTCGGGGAAGTTGTTGGTGCTGTGCAGCACCGCGATCGCGCTCTTCCAGTCCTGGTGGTAAACGAGGTCGTTGAAGTCCGGGATGATGTTGTTCACCGGGCAGCCGTTGTTGCAGAACGGCGTGCCGCAATCCATGCAGCGGGCGCCCTGCAGCTTGGCCTGCGCGTCATCAAGGCCGATGACGAATTCCTTGTAGTGTTTGAGGCGCTCGCCAACGGGCTTGTAGCCCTCCTCGATGCGCTCGTATTCCATGAAACCTGTGGTCTTGCCCATGATCGTGGTGTCCTGTCTTTGTGCATGCTGCCGCAGCGGGGCCCCAGGC
Organism: Diaphorobacter sp. C33; assembly: GCF_030503915.1. Lineage (NCBI taxonomy): Bacteria > Pseudomonadati > Pseudomonadota > Betaproteobacteria > Burkholderiales > Comamonadaceae > Diaphorobacter > Diaphorobacter sp. C33. The sequence goes on along the minus strand of NZ_CP129980.1, from coordinate 39,336 downwards.
CCCGCCCGCGCGAGTTACTTGGCGGCTACCGCTTCCGTTTTAGGAGCTGCTACCGCAGGTGTAGCCTGCTCTTCCAGCACTTTTCTTTCATAGATTTCCGACAGGGCACGCTTGTACTCGGTCGGGAAGACCTTGACGAATTTGCTGCGCGACGCGGCCCAGTTGTCCAGGATCTCGCGGGCGCGCTTGCTACCCGTCCAGCGGCTGTGGTCCTCCAGCAGCTTCTTGAGCAGGGCTTCGTCCGTCTGGTCGCGGTGCCAGATGCCGCGGCCCATGTGGACCGCCTGCTCCTCGCCCGGCAGGATGCGCTCCAGCGTCACCATGGAGAGGTTGCAACGCGAGTCGAACTTGCCGTCCTCGTCGTAGACGTAGGCAATGCCGCCGCTCATGCCCGCCGCGAAGTTGCGGCCCGTCTTGCCCAGCACCACCACGGTGCCGCCGGTCATGTACTCGCAGCCGTGGTCGCCCACGCCCTCGACCACCGCCGTGGCGCCCGACAGGCGCACCGCGAAGCGCTCGCCCGCCACGCCGGCGAAGAACGCCTCGCCGCTGGTGGCGCCGAACATCACGGTGTTGCCGACGATGGTGTTGCCCACGGCCTCGCCGCGGAACTCATGGCTGGGGCGCACGATCACGCGGCCGCCCGACAGGCCCTTGCCGGTGTAGTCGTTGGCCTCGCCCGTCAGGTTCAGCGTGACGCCCTTGCACAGGAATGCGCCGAAGGACTGGCCGCCCGTGCCCTCGAAGTGGATGCGCACGGTGTCGTCCGGCAGCCCTTCGGGATGCACCTTGGTCACCGCGCCCGACAGCATGGCGCCCACCGAGCGGTTGACGTTCTTGGCCACCTCCATGATGCGCACGCTCTCGCCGCGCTCGATGGCGGGCTTGCAGCGCTCGATGAGCTTCACGTCCAGCGACTTCTCCAGCGCATGGTCCTGCGACTCGACGTGGTAGCGCGCCACTTCCGGGCCCACGAGCGGCTGCGCGAACAGGCGCGAGAAATCCAGGCCCTGGGCCTTCCAGTGTTCGATGCCCTTGCGGGTGTCCAGCAGGTCGGTGCGGCCGATCAGCTCGTTGAAGCTGCGCACACCCAGCTGGGCCATGATCTGGCGCACTTCTTCGGCGATGAAGAAGAAGTAGTTCACCACGTGCTCGGGCTTGCCCGAGAACTTGGCGCGCAGCGCCGGGTCCTGCGTGGCCACGCCCACCGGGCAGGTGTTCAGGTGGCACTTGCGCATCATGATGCAGCCCTCGACCACCAGCGGCGCGGTGGCGAAGCCGAACTCGTCGGCGCCCAGCAGCGCACCGATGACCACGTCGCGGCCGGTCTTCATCTGGCCGTCGGCCTGCACGCGGATGCGGCCGCGCAGGCGGTTGAGCACCAGGGTCTGCTGGGTCTCGGCCAGGCCGATCTCCCAGGGGCTGCCCGCGTGCTTGATGGACGACCAGGGCGATGCGCCCGTGCCGCCGTCGTGCCCGGCGATCACCACGTGGTCGCTCTTGCACTTGGCCACGCCGGCCGCAATGGTGCCCACACCGACTTCGGACACCAGCTTGACCGAGATGTCGGCATGCGGCGCCACGTTCTTCAGGTCGTGGATGAGCTGCGCCAGGTCTTCGATGGAGTAGATGTCGTGGTGCGGCGGCGGGCTGATGAGGCCCACGCCCGGCACGCTGTGGCGCAGCGCGCCGATGTAGTCGGACACCTTGCCGCCCGGCAGCTGGCCGCCCTCGCCGGGCTTGGCGCCCTGTGCCATCTTGATCTGGATCTGGTCGGACGAGGCCAGGTACTCCGCCGTCACGCCGAAGCGGCCCGATGCCACCTGCTTGATCTTGGAGCGCAGCGAGTCGCCATTGAGCAGCGGGATGTCGGCCTGCACCTTGTCGCTGCCGATGATGGACGACAGCGTCTCGCCTTGCTGGATCGGAATGCCTTTGAGCTCGTTGCGGTAGCGCTTGGGGTCCTCGCCGCCCTCGCCAGTGTTGCTCTTGCCGCCAATGCGGTTCATGGCCACGGCCAGCGTGGCATGCGCCTCGGTGGAGATGGAGCCCAGCGACATGGCACCGGTGGCGAAGCGCTTGACGATGTCCTTGGCGGGTTCGACCTCTTCCACCGGGATCGCCTTGGTCGGATCGAATTTGAATTCGAACAGGCCGCGCAGCGTCATGTGGCGCTTGGCCTGGTCATTGATGATCTGCGCGTATTCCTTGTACGTGCTGAAGTTGTTCGCACGCGTGGAGTGCTGCAGCTTGGCGATGGCGTCGGGCGTCCACATGTGCTCCTCGCCGCGCGCACGCCAGGCATATTCGCCGCCGGCGTCCAGCATGGTCTCCAGCACCGGGTCGTCGCTGAACGCGGCCAGGTGGGTGCGGATGGCTTCCTCGGCGATCTCGAACACGCCGATGCCTTCCACGCGGCTGGCCGTGCCCGTGAAGTACTTCTGCACCGTGTCGCTGTTCAGGCCCACGGCTTCAAACAGCTGCGCGCCGCAGTAGCTCATGTAGGTGGACACGCCCATCTTGGACATGATCTTGGACAGACCTTTGCCCACCGCCTTGACGTAGTTGTAGATGGCCTTGTCGGCAGACAGATCGCCGCTGAGCTCCTGGTGCATGTCCACCAGCGTCTCCAGCGCCAGGTAGGGGTGCACCGCCTCGGCGCCGTAGCCGGCGAGCACCGCGAAGTGGTGCACTTCGCGCGCCGTGCCGGTCTCCACCACCAGGCCGGCCGTGGTGCGCAGGCCCTCGCGCACCAGGTGCTGGTGGATGGCCGACAGCGCCAGCAGCGCAGGGATCGCCACCTGCGTAGCGCTCAGGTTGCGGTCGCTGATGATGAGGATGTTGGCGCCGCCCTTGATCTCATCGACGGCCTGCGCGCACAGCGAGGCCAGCTTGGCCTCCACGCCCTGCTTGCCCCAGGCCAGCGGGTAGGTGATGTCGATGGTGGCGCTCTTGAACTTGCCGTGTGTGTGCTGCTCGATCTGGCGCAGCTTGGCCATGCCCTCGAAGTCGAGGATGGGCTGGTGCAGCTCCAGGCGCATCGGCGGGTTCACCTGGTTGATGTCCAGCAGGTTGGGCTTGGGGCCCACGAAGGACACCAGGCTCATCACGATGGCCTCGCGGATCGGGTCGATCGGCGGGTTGGTCACCTGCGCGAACATCTGGCGGAAGTAGTTGTACAGCGGCTTGTTCTTGTCCGACAGCACGGCGAGGGGGCTGTCGTTGCCCATGGAGCCCACGCCCTCCTCGCCGTTCTTCGCCATGGGGGCGAGCAGGAACTTGATGTCCTCTTGCGTGAAGCCGAAGGCCTGCTGGCGCTCCAGCAGCGGCAGCGCGGACGCGGCTGGCTGCACGGCCGATTCGCCCACCTTCACGTCATCAAGCTTGATGCGCAGGTTCTCGATCCACTGCTTGTAGGGCTTGGTGTTGACGATGTTGGCCTTGAGCTCGTCGTCTTCGATCAGGCGGCCCTGCTCCAGGTCGATCAGCAGCATCTTGCCCGGCTGCAGGCGCCATTTGCGCACGATCTTGCCGTCCGGCACGGGCAGCACGCCGGCTTCGGAGGCCAGGATCACCAGATCGTCGTCGGTCACCACGTAGCGCGAGGGGCGCAGGCCGTTGCGGTCCAGCGTGGCGCCGATCTGGCGGCCATCGGTGAACACGATGGAGGCCGGGCCGTCCCACGGCTCGATCATCGCGGCGTGATACTCATAGAACGCGCGGCGGCGCTCGTCCATGGACTCGTGCTGCTCCCACGGTTCGGGGATCATCATCATCACGGCCTGGCTGATGGGGTAGCCGGCCATGGTCAGCAGTTCCAGGCAGTTGTCGAAGGTGGCGGTGTCGGACTGGCCGGCAAAGCTGATGGGGTACAGCTTCTTCAGGTCTTCGCCCAGCACGGGCGAGGCCATCACGCCTTCGCGTGCCAGCATCCAGTTGTAGTTGCCGCGCACGGTGTTGATCTCCCCGTTGTGCGCCACATAGCGGTAGGGGTGGGCCAGCGGCCACTCGGGGAAGGTGTTGGTGGAAAAGCGCTGGTGCACCAGGCCGATGGCGGAGACGCAGCGCTCGTCCGCCAGGTCGAGGTAGTACACGCCCACCTGGTCGGCCAGCAGCAGGCCCTTGTAGACCACGGTGCGGCTGCTCATGCTAGGCACGTAATATTCTTTGCTGTGCTTGAGCTTCAGGCCCTGGATGGCGGCGCTGGCCGTCTTGCGGATCACGTAGAGCTTGCGCTCCAGCGCATCCTGCACGATCACGTCCGAACCGCGACCGATGAAGACCTGGCGCAGGATGGGCTCCTTCTCGCGCACGGTGGGCGACATAGGCATGTCCAGATTCACCGGCACGTCGCGCCAGCCCAGCAGCACCTGGCCCTCGGCCTTGATGGCGCGCTCCATCTCCTGCTCGCAGGCCAGGCGGCTGGCGTGCTCTTTGGGCAGGAAGATCATGCCCACGCCGTATTCACCGGCGGGGGGCAACTCCACGCCCTGACGCGCCATTTCCTCGCGGTAGAGCTGGTCGGGAATCTGGATCAGGATGCCCGCGCCGTCGCCCATGAGCTTGTCGGCTCCCACGGCGCCGCGGTGGTCCAGGTTCTCCAGAATCTTGAGCGCGCCGGTCACGATGTCGTGCCGCTTCACGCCCTTGATATGGGCCACGAAGCCCAGGCCACAGGCGTCGTGTTCATTGCTGGATGCATACAGGCCGTGCTGTTGCAGATGCTGGATTTCGGCAGCCTTGGTCATGGCGCGCTTCCTCAAAGATTCGCAGGGAACGCAAGCGTAGTGCAACGCAACATGGCGGCGCAAGCATTTTAATCGGGGTCAGATACCAAAAAGTCCGCGCACTTTATTGGTGCGTTTTTATTAGGGACACATCAAACTCAGGAGCAGTAAAACCAGTCGTCACAATGAAAGTGCAGGCCAATTACGGTTTGGGTGGAACCACGGAAGCGGGACGCCCCGCGCGTGCTCGGGTGAGCCGACGGGGGGTCAGCTGTTGCAGAGCCTGCACAAACCCGTCATCCCCCAGGGCCCAGCCGTTCAGGCCCGACTGCGTCAGTGCCGCCTGTTCGCTGGCGGAAATCCCCGCCTGCACGAGTGCGGCATAGGCCGCGTCGCGGGCAAAGGGGGTGTTGCCCAAGGCCCAGTAGAGGGCATGCGGCGTGATGAGACGATCACTGCGCAGGCCAATGTAGTGGCCGTGGCTGGACCACCGGAAGTCCGCCGCCGCGGCGCACAGGCCCGCGCGCACGGGGTTGAGGTCCAGATATGCCATGCAGGGCAGCAGATAGCGCTCCGCCTGCAATACGGCACTGCGGTAGCGCCCTTCCCATAGCGTGCCCGAACGCCCATGGCGCTGGTTGAAGCGCCGCACATAGCTGCGCCCCACGGCTTGCATCATCAGAGGCAGCGATTTGCCCTCCTGCGGCGTGGCCAGCAGGTGGAAATGGTTGTCCATGAGCACATAGGCGTGCACCGCCACCTGCTGCTGCCGCGCATGCTCGACCAGCAACGACCACATGAGCTCCCGGTCCGCGGCATCCAGGAAGATCGGCTGGCGGTTGTTGCCACGCTGGATGATGTGGTGCGGGTAGCCAGCGAGGGCGAGGCGGGGAAGGCGGGCCATGAAACCGTCTTGGGACCGTTCAATTGCTCTTAAATCTATAGCTTCTAGCGCTTTATTGGCGGGCGCTAGAGGCTTAAATGGCTCATACCGCCACCGACCCGGCGTCATCCAGACCGAAGCGCGACCCCAGGGCCTGCGCCAACCCGAACTCTTCGAGTATGGCCGCCAGCCGCTCACGCGCGCTGCGCTTCTTCTGGCCGGTGTAGCGCGCCAGGATCAGCTCGTTCTTCATGCTGTGCTCCCAGCCCACCAACTCCGTCACCGTGACCTGGTAACCGCTGGCTTCCAAATGCAGGCACCGCAACACATTGGTGATCTGGCTGCCCATCTCGCGCGTGTGGATCGGGTGGCGCCACAACTCGGCCAGCGGCGTGCGCGACAGGCTCAGCGCCTTGGTGCCGCGCAGGCAGGCCGCCACCTCGGCTTGGCAACAAGGCACCAGCACCATGGCACGCGCCTGCTTGCGCAGGCCGAAGGCAATCGCATCATCAGTCGCCGTGTCGCAGGCATGCAGTGCGGTCACGATGTCAAAGCGCTCGGGCAGCTCTGCCGCGCCCGCGGCATCCGCCACCGCCATGTCCAGGAAGTGCATGCGTGCGAACCCCAAGCGCTGCGCCAATTCACGTGAACGCTGCACCAATTCCGCGCGCCACTCGATACCGTAAATCTCGCCACGGCCGAGCTGCTTGAAGAACAGGTCGTAGAGAATGAAACCCAGGTAGGACTTGCCCGCGCCATGGTCGGCCAGCAGCGGCGCGTGGCCATCGGCGGACAGCTCGGCGAGCAGTGGCTCGATGAACTGGTAGAGGTGATAGACCTGCTTGAGCTTGCGGCGCGAGTCCTGGTTGAGCCGTCCCTCGCGCGTGAGGATGTGCAGTTCCTTGAGCAACTCCACGGATTGGCCTGGCCGCAGTTCGGCCAGCACCGCAGCGTCGGCGGCGCCCGTCTGCTGCGTGCCCGACTTGGCACGCGCACTGCGGTGCGGCTGCCCGGTGGTGGTAGAGCGGCTCATACTTGCGGAGCACCCTTCGCAGCCGCGCCAGCTGGCCAGTGGGGCCCCACGTCCAGATCGGCCCATCCGGCCGCGCCCAGGCGCTCCAGCAATTCAATGTTGCGCTCGAAGATCTCTTGCGCCTCGGGAAACACTTCCACCGCGCGGTCGATGCTTTCCTCGCGCAGCAAATGCAGCGTGGGATAAGGCGCGCGGTTGGTGCAGTTGGTCACATCGTCAGCGAGGGTGCCCTCGAACTGGAAGTGCGGGTGGAACGACGCAACCTGCAGGATGCCCGCCAGGTCCATGGATTCGACGAGCTCGTCGGCCAACTCCAGGAAGTCGTTGAAATCCAGAAAGTCCGGCATGGCCAGCGGCGCGATGAGCAGCGTGGTGTCCCGCTTTTCGGGAGAGGCTTCGGCCAGCGCCTCCAGCTCGGCTGCCAGGTCTTGCAACAGTTCACGCGCATCCGTGGCATGGCTCACCACGTAGTGGATCTGGTCCTTTACATGCACGCTTTTGGCGAACGGGCACAGGTTGAGTCCGATGACGGCACGCTCAAGCCAGCGCACCATGTCCGCCACCACCACGTTGTCATCGCAGGCGGCTGCATCCTGGCGGGGCTGGTCGGGCATAGGTCTGGTGGTCATGGCGGGCGTGGTCTGAAGAGGGCTCGCATTGTATGTCTCTGCCCTGCCGCACAGGCGCACCGGGGCTGGCGCATCAGGCCAGCAAGCGCTCACCGGTCAAGCGTTCGTGCTCTCGGGCGGCAAACCGGTCGGTCATGCCTGCGATGAAATCCGCCACCGTGCGCGCACGGCGTGCATCGTCGCCATCCAACGCCCAGCCGGCCTGCACCGGTGGCATTTCCCGCGGGTCCGCCTGGTAGATGGCGAACAGGTCGCGCACCACCTGACGGGCACGGTCCGTAGTCTGCATGACCTGGGGATGGCGGTACAGCGACTGGAACAGGAACCGCTTGAGCACCTGCGACTGCCCACGCATGGCCTGCGAGAAGCCGACCAGGGCCGGCAGCCGGCGCACCGCTTCCACGTCAGCGGGCGCATGCTCTGCCAGCGCTGCGCGCGTGGCATCGATCACGTCGTACACCTGCTCACTGAGCATGCGGCGGATGGCCTCGCTCAGCAATCGGCGTCGCCCTTCAGACTGCGCGAGATGCGGGTAGTCGTTCTGCGCTTGCGCGCGGTAGCGGTCGAACAGCGGTACGTCGCGCAACTGCTCCAGCGTAATCAGGCCCGAGCGCACACCATCATCGATATCGTGGGCGTTGTAGGCAATCTCATCGGCCAGGTTGCACAGCTGAGCCTCCAGGCTCGGCTGCTGGCCGAGGAGGAAACGCCGCCCCACACCACCGGGTTCGCGCGCCTCCAATTGCTCGGCGTTGCGCCGCGAGCAGTGCTTGAGGATGCCCTCGCGCGTCTCGTAGGTCAGGTTGATGCCATCGTAGGCGGGGTAGCGGTCTTCCAGCGTGTCCACCACACGCAGGCTCTGCAGGTTGTGCTCGAAGCCTCCATGGTCCGCCATGCACTCGTTGAGGGCGTCCTGCCCTGCATGGCCGAAGGGCGTATGTCCCAGGTCGTGCGCCAGGCAAATGGCCTCGACAAGGTCTTCGTTCAGCCTCAGCGACCGCGCGATGGAGCGCCCCAACTGCGCAACCTCCAGTGAATGCGTGAGCCGCGTACGGAACAGATCGCCCTCGTGGTTGAGGAATACCTGGGTCTTGTAGACCAGCCGCCGGAACGCGGTGGAATGCACGATGCGGTCGCGGTCCCGCTGGTATTCCGTACGCGTAGGCGCCGGCGCCTCGGGATGGCGCCTGCCCTGGGTGCGCGCCGAATGACAGGCATACGACGCCAAATGCGTCTCAAGCACCAAACAGCCCCATAAAGCCCACCAGAAAAGCGCAATCAGCTACTATTTTTATAGTAAACATTAGGATGCGCAGCACTGGTCGATGACTTCGCGCACCAGCGCATCCGGCGCGGAGCGCATGACGGCTTTGCCGGGTCCGTCGATCAGCACGAAGCGGATCTCACCGCCTTCTGCCTTCTTGTCCACGCGCATGAGTTCCAGATAGCGCCCCGCATTGTCCTGCGCGTCAAGCACCGGCCCCCGTGTGGGCAGACCGGCCCGCTCGATCAGGCGCGTCAGGCGTTCAACGAAAGAGCCGTCCACCAAACCCAGCCGCTGCGATAGATGCGCGGCCATCACCATGCCTGCGGCAACCCCTTCGCCATGCAGCCACACGCCGTAGCCCATGCCCGCCTCGATGGCATGGCCAAAGGTATGGCCGAAATTCAAAATGGCGCGCAGCCCGGCTTCGCGTTCATCCGCGCCTACCACCGCCGCCTTGATCTCGCAGCTGCGCTTGACCACGTGGGCCAGCGCGCCGCGCTCCCGCGCGACGAGCGCGTCCATGTGGGCCTCGAGCCAGGCAAACAACTCCATGTCTGCGATCGGCCCGTACTTGATCACCTCGGCCAGGCCCGCCGCCAACTCGCGCGCCGGCAAAGTGTTTAACGTGTCCAGATCACATACCACCAACTGAGGCTGATAGAACGCGCCGATCATGTTCTTACCCAGCGGATGGTTGATGGCAGTCTTTCCGCCCACAGACGAATCCACTTGCGCCAGCAATGTGGTGGGCACCTGCACGAAGGGCACGCCGCGCATATAGCACGCCGCGGCGAAACCGGTCATGTCGCCGATGACGCCGCCGCCCAGAGCATAAAGCACTGTTTTGCGATCACAGCCATGTTTGAGCAACTCATCGAAAATTAGCTGAAGAGTACTCCAAGTCTTGTACTCCTCTCCGTCCGGCAATTCCAATATGCGAACGTGGGAATGCCTCTGCGTAAGCGCAGCTCGCAGCTTCGGCGCATATAAAGGTCCGACTGTCGTATTAGAAACGATCAATGCTTGAGCAAGGCCAATGCCAGCTCGCTCCCCAAGCGTGGACAGCCCCCCCCCACCAATTTCGATCGGATAGCTGCGGGCACCAAGATCAATCGTTACGATTTCCACGTACAACACCTTCAGTCTTTAAGAAAAAAAACCCAGCGGAGGTCAATTTTCCTCCGCTGGGTCTATAGAAGGTCAATCTCGTTTAATTGGGATTCGTGCAGCTCATGGACGTTCCAAATGGCGACGTCAAGAAAGACCCATTCTTCATGTCAGCCTCTGCTACATCAGTAATGTAGCCTTTTTCGAACATGCCTTCGGACCCCGCCACAGTAGTAGTCACTTTAATTGCGTAGTCGATCCAGCTACCGACGTTTTGTGGATACTCAACTTGAAGTGTTGCGCGTCCATTGGTACCTGTCACCTGGCCGCCTAGGTAAGAAATAATGATATCCGCCTTGCGTGGTTTCAGTTGACCGTCACCATCGACGTCTTCCCCCGTATCCAGCAAGCCATTACGATTAGTATCCTCGTTGGCACACCATAGTACCACGCGCGAATACTCATCGTCCTTACCTTCACCACCCTTAATAACTGACCAAGATCCTTTGCCATAGCGACGGAGGTCAACGCTCGCAGAGATCGTCGCTCCCGAAATAGCATTACCTGCAGAATCCGCTACGGCCACATCAAACTTTTTGATGTAAGTGAGATTATTGGCGCCCTTCTCCAGTTCATTGTTTTCACCGAGAGTGATAGACAGGGGAGCACTTGCAACTGTCATCGACGCCATCAGGGCCTGCGGGCAGGCTCCGTTCGCAATATCAGCATCAGTATATCCATAACATGCCCGAATACGCACACCATTCGTAGGACTCGAACGCGTTCCCGAAATATATTCAGCTGTAGCGATGCCACTTTCATTGGTATAAATCACTGCGTCTTCTGTCGAGATGCGCTCCCCGCTCCCCAATACCGGAGGAACAATTTCAAACCGGACACGCACGTTCTTTATCGCCTGATTGGCTGCATTTTGAAACACCGCACGCAGCGTCGCCCGATTCGTGCTCGCTCCCGAATTATTCGGCGCGATAGTGTTTGGCGTAATAGCCAGATTCGCGGCAGAAATCACCCCCACAGCGTCTGGCACTCCACCGGAATCGCCCACCACCTGTACATCCCGACGAGCCACCACACCCGAGCCTGTAGCCTCAACAGAATAAATACCAGCAGCTGACGGGGCGGCGGCGATGCGAGCCGTAGCCGTACCATTTGAATCAGTTGTCAAACTATTGGAAAAACCTAACGTGCCGCTCAGTGCCACTGGCGTATTTGCGATGCCGGTGCCATTCACATCGGACACCTTGACACTCACAGTGACCGCACTGCCTGGACGAGGTGCAGAGGGTACGGTTGTCACGTCAATCGCACTTCCTGTTACCGCAATGACGCCCGACTTTTTCTGATTACCTACAGTCATAGTGTAGGCAATATTCCGGTTAGATTTATTACTACCGACTGAAATTTTACCGGCCGCCTTACCAGCCGAATCTGTCGCGGAAGAAATCGGAGTATAAATTCCGGTGTCTACAGTTACGCTCACGGCAGCGTCACTGACGGGATTATTCTTTGAATCCAGAGCCGTAATGGTCAATGTTGCGTCATCGGAACCCGAATTGGTCAACGCAGCTTTATCTACTTGATAGTCAAAACTGGCGACGTTCTGTGCGCCACCGTTACCGCCCCCTGGGGACGTCCCCGAACTGCCCCCGCCCCCGCCGCATCCTGCGACAGACAATATAGTAGCGATGCACAAGATTTTATATAGATTTCTCATTTTTTTGCCATTCATGACTTAAATCAACGTACCGGACCGCGATCGGTTATTACCTTCGGTGTAATAAATACCAACATTTCCCGCTTTGACGACTCTTTCGTTCGGCTCTTAAACAAATTCCCTACAACCGGCACATCACCCAACACGGGAATTTTATTCTCTTGATTGGTCTCCTCCATCTCGAAAATACCACCAATCACAACAGTCCCACCATTCTCAACAAGGACCTGCGTTTTAATGTGCTTCGTATCAATGGCAACCCCCTGATTAGTGACCTCGCCACGACTGTCCTTATTGACATCTAAATCAAGAATAATATTACCCTCGGGCGTTATTTGCGGAGTAACCTCCAGCTTCAACACCGCCTTCTTGAATGCAATCGTAGTTGCACCATTAGGCGCCGTCACAGAATACGGATATTCCGTTCCTTGCTCAATCAGAGCCTTGGTCTGATCCGCAGTAATAAGGCGGGGACTAGATACTATTTTACCTTGCCCATCAGCCTCCATGGCGGAGAGCTCCAAAGTTAAGAATCGATTAGCTGCGGAGTTAAAGATAGACAGCGCAAAAGAACCCACACTCGAGACATTGGAAAGGGAAGCCGGTAGATTCACGAAGGTTCCGCCCACATCCACATTCCCGCCGAACCCAGTGGTATTTGTTGCGTTACCGTATGAAGTACCCAAAGCCACGCGATTCCCACCACCGATACCATAGCCGCCATCTCCACCGCGGTTTGCGCGAAGATCGCCCCCTCCCAGCTTGACCCCCAAAGACCGCCCGAATGTGTCGCGCGCTTCGACAATGCGCGCCTCAATCATTACTTGGCGTACGGGCACATCAAGAGTCGCCAACAACTGGCGTACTTCTTCCAATTTACCCGGCGTGTCTGTTACGAAAAGTTGATTGGTACGTGGCTCTGCCAAGGCGCTTCCGCGCTCAGATAGAAAGCGCGTGTTCTGACTGTTTCCGCCACCTGCAGAGGAACTGCTGGTCAACTGAGCAACCATATCGGCTGCTTTTGCATAGTTCAGTTGATATGCCTGCGTGCGCAGCGGTTCCAGCTTCTGTATCGCCAGAGCTGCTTCGTAATCCTTTTTAGTGCGTTCATCGATCTCATCCTTGGGTGCAATCCACAGCACCGTTCCGGATTTCCGCATCCCGAGACCCTTGGCATCCATGATGATCTGCAACGCTTGATCCCATGGAACGTCCTTTAATCGCAAGGTCAACGCACCGGTAACAGTGTCCGAAGTGACAATATTGAAATTTGTAAAATCGGCAATCACCTGAAGCAACGAGCGAACTTCGATATTCTGAAAATTCAGCGATAATTTTTCCCCAGAATATGTAGGGCCTTGCGTCAGTTTAGTTAGGTCCACCTTCTTCGGTCGAACTTCGACAACAAATTGATTATCGCTTTGATATGCGCTATGCTCCCATTCTCCTGCTGGATCGATTTTCAGGCGAACACGCTCACCTTCTTGGGTCGCAGTAATGGTTTGCACTGGTGTACCGAAGTCTGTGACATCTAGTTTGCGTCGCAACCCTTCAGGTAAAGAAGAACGCAAGAAATCGACTACCAGTCCCTTGCCTTGCTGCTGCAGATCGACTCCAACCTGATTGTTGGTCAGCCCAACAACAATACGCCCGGCCCCATCTGCGCCACGTCGAAAATCCAAGTCTTTGAGAGGGAGCGTGTCAATATTCTGGCTTTCAGCAAATGGCGTTACCTGAGCCGCCGACGCCTTAGCTGGTAAGTTCGCCGTATCCAGCAATACCACCACCGCTTTGCCTTGCAACTCTGCGCGGTACGATGTGGGTTGCTTGAGATTCAAAACGATGCGTGCACGATCACCCGCTTGTACGATATTGGCAGATTTGATATTTCCCTGATTGATATTTATTGAAGAACGGCCGGTGCCGTTGCTTACCCCAGGAAAATCCAAAGCGATTCGCGCTGGACTTTGGATTGAGAAGCCAGTGGGCACCTCTGTTTGCGGTTCAGAAAATTCAATCTGCAGAACCTCGGCTCCACCTTGCATAAAGCCTGAGATGGACTCAATCGCTCCACGCGCCTGTGCCATAGGCACCACAAACATGGTAATAGCCACTGCCCCAATTGTTCGCAAATACGCGCGCAAACGAATTGTTTTTTGCATCATTTCTTCACCTCATTCCCCTCTTGCAAGTCCAATGTTGTCATGCGCTCCACCCAATCGCCCGAAGAATCTTGGACAATTTCCCGCAAGCGCATATTGGTCTCGGTAATTCCTACTATTTTTCCGTAGTTTTGCCCTAAATAATTACCCAACCGAACTTGATACAACAATTTATCGACACTCACCAACGCGGTAGGTGTGCCTGTTTTATTCATACTTCCTACCATCCGAACCGCATCCAAAGGGTAAGCTTCCAGAGGCTCTTTTCTTCTCGCCATTTCTGGTGCGATTAGCGAGGCATTGGCCGCAGACTCTGCAGAATCTCGCCTTAAAGCCAGCGTCAACTTCATTGAATTGAACGGATCAACGCCACTATCTGCAATGTAGTCTTGGGGAAAAAACTGCTTGGGTTCCTTCAACGGCGTGACACGCGGTTTCGTTGTCGCACGCAGATCTGCCATCCATTGGCGAAGCTCATCCTCTCCGCCAGGCCCACACCCCGTCAACATGAAAGCGGCGGCTAGCGCTGCAGTTAGTACATTGTGGTATTTCACTTCTTGGCCCCCTTGACCTGCAACCCGCCACCCGTACCAAGGCAATAGAGAATCCGCGCAACCGAGAGGAAGCGCGATGCGCAAGAGCAGGTACACGGACGAACAGATCATTGGGTTCATCAAGCAGGCCGACGCTGGCATGAGCGTTGCGGACCTGTGCCGCCGAGAGGGTTTCAGCTCGGCCACGTTCTACAAGTGGCGAGCCAAGTTCGGCGGCATGGAAGCCAGCGACGCCAAACGGCTGCGCGACCTCGAAGCCGAGAACAACCGGCTCAAGAAGCTACTGGCCGAAGCGGTGTTGGACAACGAGGCGCTGAAGGTGGCCTTCGGCGTAAAGCGCTGAGCCCACCGGCGAAGCGACGCGCGGTGGGCAAGATGTTGGAAGAGACCTCGATCAGTGAACGGCGCGCCTGCGCTTTGGTGGGACTGTCGCGCGACAGCTGGCGGCACCCGCCCCAGCGCGCACAGCACGACCAGGCCACGAGTCAGCGCATCGTCGAGCTCGCGCACGAGCGGCGTCGCTTCGGCTACCGGCGCATTGCGGACCTGCTGCGGGCTGAAGGCACGAAGGTCAACGACAAACGCGTCTATAGGCTCTACAGGCTGGCTGAGCTGTCGGTGCGCAAGCGCCGCGGCAAGCAGCGCCTGAAGCTCGAACGCGTGCCGCTGCACCAATGCCAGAGCGTCAACGAGGTCTGGAGCATGGATTTCGTCAGCGACAGCTTGGCCAGTGGCCGGCGCATCAAGTGCCTGACCATCACCGATGACTTCAGCCACGAGTGCGTGGATATCGCCGTCGACCACGGCATCGGCGGCGAGTACGTAGTGCGCGTGCTGGAGCAGGTGGCGCGGTTTCGCGGTTACCCGCAGGCCGTGCGCACAGACCAGGGGCCCGAATTCACCAGCCGAGCCTTCATGGCGTGGGCGCAGGCCAGGGGCGTGCGCCATATCCTCAACCAGCCCGGCAAGCCCACGCAGAATGCCTACATCGAGAGCTTCAACGGCAAGTTCCGCGACGAGTGTCTGAACGAGCACTGGTTCCAGAGCCTGAAACAGGCCCGTGCCGAGATTGCGCGCTGGCGGGCTGACTACAACGAGATCAGACCGCACAGCAGCTGCGGCCGGATTCCCCCAGCAAAGTTCGCAGCGCGACATCGACAATCAACTGGCGGCGCCGTAACGGCGCCGCTTCAAACCCAGGAGTAATCTCCTTTAACCAGCGGATTTTCTCAAAACGACTGGTACGGGTATTGGGGGCAGGTCACCCTTAGCTGCCGCCTTCTGCGCTTGTATCTCTTCCGGATCAAGATAGCGGAATGTTCGCGCCGTGGCCTCGAGGGTCAAATTACCATTTAAATCCTTTGAAGCAGGGGCAATTGACAGATTATTCAAAGTAACGATGCGCGAAAGATTCGCCACATCAGATGCAAAAGCCCCCATATCGTGATACTTGCCTGCTACCCGAATGGAAATAGGCAACTCAGCATAATAATCCTTAACCACGATCTGTCCAGGACGAAACAATTCGAACTGCAAACTTCGACCAAGACCTGCCTGGTTAATATCTGAAAGTAACGCAGACATTTCTGCCTTACTCGGCAGTTGTTTTTCCAACTGAATTACATACTGCTGGATTTGCTCTCTCTGCTTCTTGAGCGCCTCCAGACTAACGGCTTTCACAAGTTTTTTCTGATAATCTCCTCGCAGCGTCTGTTCAGTATTTCTCTCGGCAGTCAATTCCTGCTCATAGTCAGTCAACTTAAAAAACCACAGAAATGTGGCCACACCTGCAGCAATGAGTACACAAAGTAACGCACGAGGCAACACCGGCCACAGAGAAGGATCTTTTGGGTCCAAATTCTGGAATTGCCGTTGCAAATCCTCTTGCAGTTTTGCGAAATCAAATTTCGGCTTGTTTTTCTTTGCCATTTTTACTTCCCCGTGCCTACTGCGCTGGCAGCTTCCATAGCCTTTTGGGCTTCGGCACTACGCACCAAGCGGAAACGTAAATTAAAGGCGGCAACACGACGCTGATCTTTGGGAGTTAACGAAACGTTAGCTGCGACAATTTCGACCAGTTCTGGCTTTGAGAACCAGGGTGTATTATTGGCGAGATTGCGTAGCATCTCTGAAACACGCTCATTAGACTGCGCCATGCCCTGCATGGTGACCGTCTGGTCTGCCTGCTTAAGACTTGTTATATAAACGCCATCCGGCAGCTGTAAGACCAGCTCATTAAGAAGGTGTACAGGCAAATTTCGATCGGATTGAAGATCTTCTACAGCTTTTTGCCGAGCCAAAAGGGCAGCAATTTCTTCTTCAAGGGTCGCGATTTCCTTGATTTGTCCTTCAAGGACTTTGATTTCGCTTCGAAGAAAATTATTACGATCCTGCTGATCGGTAATCATCGCTTGAAACCACCAATAAATAGCCGCAGCAATGGCAAGGCCTACCAATGCTGAAGCGAGCATGATGGCTTGAAACGCCTCTCGCCTGCGTTTACGAGCGGCCTCCCGATGCGGGAGAAGGTTGATAAGAATCACTGCAGGAACCTCCGCATTGCCAGCCCACAGGAGGTCAAGTAGGACGGTGCCTCGCGCACCATCTTTTTGAGGCGAACCCCCCCGCCCACTTCCATGCCATCAAAGGGGTTGATGACGCTGCACGCAAACCCCGTGTTCTGAATGACAGATTCCGTCAAGCCGGGCAGAGGGGCAGATCCGCCTGCGAGCATGATGTGATCCACGCGGTTGTATGGGGTGCTCGTAAAGAAGAACTGCAGCGCGCGGCTGATTTCCTGAGAGAGACTGTCCACGAAGGGGCGCAGGACGGCAGATTGATAGTCTTCAGGCAAGTCGCCATTGCGCTTCTTGCCCTCCGCTTCTTCTTGTGAGAACCCATACTGGCGCACGATCAATTGGGTCAACTGCGCACCACCAAAGGCTTGGTCGCGTTCATACAAGACATCGTCATTCCGAATGACCTGCATGCTCGTCGTCATTGCCCCCACCTCAAAGAGGGCAACGACCGCATCGGCGCCCCGATTGGGCAACCCTTCAATCAGCCGCCCTGCTGCCAAGCGTGCCGCATGCGACTCAATGTCGACGACCACGGGTTTCAGTCCAGCCGCCTCCGCGAGACCTTGACGATCTTGCACCTTCTCTTTGCGCGAGGCCGCAATCAGCACGTCGACATCGCCTGGCGCGCTCTTGCTGGGACCCACCACGCAGAAGTCGAGGCTCACCTCGTCCAGCGAAAAAGGAATGTACTGGTTGGCTTCGGATTCCACCTGCACTTCCAGTTCCTGCTCGGACATCCCGCCGGGCAGCGTGATGCGCTTGGTGATCACAGCAGAGGATGGCAATGCAAGGGCGACATTCTTGGTTTTGGTCCCGCTCTTTTTCACAACGCGACGCAACGCCTCGGCGACCTCATCGAACTTTTCGATGTTGCCATCCGTGATCCACCCACGCTCCAGTTGCTCGATTGCACAGCACTCGAGAACCAGCGCCCCTCCCTTATCTCGTCCCAACTCCACCAGCTTGACGCTGGAAGAACTGATGTCCACACCCAGCAATGGGGCAGACTGACGACTGAACAACGACCCCATTGAGATCAAGGTGCCCCTCCGCTACTTATCTATATGACGCAACAAAACTTAACACTTCACATGAATGCTATCAGTAAGGTTCTTCACCAGCCAAGAGTTTTACCTTTCTCACACAAAAGCGGCGTTGTCAAAAGCAGACGATTTTCAGGTGCTATCGCTGAATCGTCGGCCCTATTTTTTGCGCGCTGACCCGGGCAAGGCGCCCCAGCCAAGCCAACACGCCAAGATTTTTATAATGACGGGTTGCCTCGTATCGAGACCCTATGCCACAGCCTCCCGACAGAACATCCTCCCCGCCCACATCCTCAATGCCACGCGCCGTGCGCTGGCTTCTGCTGGGGTTCACGTGGATCCTCGGCCTGGGCGTCGCCGCAACGTTGACCGGTGCTCTCGCCATCGGACTGGGCCTTGCGGTGGCATATCCCAATCTGCCTGATGTGTCCGATCTGGCGGACTACCGCCCTAAGCTACCCCTGCGGGTGTACTCCGCAGAAGGCGCATTGCTGGGAGAGTTCGGTGAGGAGCGGCGCAACTTGACGCCCATCCAGGACATCCCCCCTGTGATGACCAATGCAGTGTTGGCGATCGAAGACGCACGCTTCTTCCAGCACGGTGGCGTGGACTACAAAGGGGTGTTGCGCGCTGCGCTGGCAAATCTGGGACGCGTAAAAAGCCAGGGTGCTTCCACCATTACCATGCAAGTGGCGCGAAATGTTTATCTTTCTTCCGAAAAAACATTTACCAGAAAAATTTACGAAATATTACTCACATTTAAGCTCGAGCATCTGTTAACAAAAAACCAGATTCTCGAGATCTACATGAACCAGATTTATCTGGGAAATCGCGCGTATGGATTTGCAGCAGCCGCAGAAACCTATTTTGGCAAGCCGCTGAAGTCCATATCCATTGCCGAAGCAGCCATGCTTGCTGGCCTTCCGAAGGCCCCATCCGCTTATAACCCCATCTCCAACCCCAAGCGCGCAAGGATCCGGCAGCTGTACATCATTGATCGCATGCTGGAAAACGGCTTCATCACTGCCGAGGAAGCCACTGCTGCAAAGCAAGAAGATCTCAAGCTGCGCTCGTCGACGGATTCGACCCGTATCCATGCGGAGTACGTTGCTGAGATGGCGCGTCAACTCATCTACGCGCAGTACGGCCCCGAGGCATACACGCGCGGATTGAATGTGTACACCACGCTGAATGCCGGCGAGCAGGAGACAGCCTACACCGCGTTGCGCAAAGGCATCATGGACTACGAGCGCCGACAGCACTATCGCGGGCCTGAGCGGTTTGTCAGCCTGCCCTCCGCGTCTGAGGAGACCGAAGACGCCATCGACGACGCTCTGGCCAACCACCCGGATAACGGCAATGTGCTCGCCGCGGTCGTGCTGGAGGTCAACGCCAAGAGGATTCTGGCGGCCCGCGCCGATGGCGAACAGATCGAGATCACGGGCGAAGGCCTCAAGCCCGCGCAGTCCGGACTCAGCGAGAAAGCCCCGCCCAACATCAAACTGCGCCGGGGCGCGGTCATCAGGGTCGTACAAACACCCAAGAAGACTTGGGAAATCACCCAGCTTCCTGAGGTGGAAGGTGCTTTCGTGGCCATCGATCCGCGTTCCGGTGCCATCCGTGCCCTGGTGGGCGGCTTTGACTTCGACAAGAACAAGTTCAACCATGTCACCCAGGCCTGGCGCCAGCCAGGTTCAGCGTTCAAGCCGTTCATCTACTCCGCCGCTCTGGAAAAGGGCTTCACACCTGCCACGGTGATCAACGATGCTCCCCTGTTCTTCAGTGCGGGCGTGACAGGCGGGCAACCCTGGGAGCCCAAGAACTACGATGGCAAGTACGACGGTCCCATGACCATGCGCGCCGGGCTTGCCCGCTCCAAGAACGTCGTTTCCATTCGCATCCTGCAGGCTGTCGGCCCCAAGAACGGGCAGGACTGGGTGACCCGTTTCGGATTCGAAGCCGACAAGCACCCTCCCTATCTGACGATGGCGCTGGGCGCAGGCTCTGTCACCCCGATGCAACTCGCTTCGGCCTACGCGGTGTTTGCCAACGGCGGCTACCGCATCAACCCCTATCTCATCACCCGTGTCACGGACCACAAGGGACGCATCCTGTCGGATTTCCAACCTCCCGCCGTCGCAGACAACCCCCGCGCCATTGAGCCACGCAACGCGTTCATCATGAACAGCATGCTTCAGGAAGTCGCGCGCTCCGGCACGGCGGCACGTGCACAGGCCACGCTCAAACGCCCCGATATCTATGGCAAGACAGGAACGACCAATGACGCAGTCGATGCGTGGTTTGCAGGCTTCCAGCCCACGCTGGCTGCTGTGACGTGGATCGGTTACGACACGCCGCGCAACCTCGGAAGCCGTGAGACCGGGGGCGGACTCAGCCTGCCGGTCTGGATCAGCTTCATGGAAAAAGCGCTTAAGGGCGTCCCTGTGGCGGAGCCCACCGTACCCGCAGGCGTCGTGAACGTGAGTGGCGAATGGTTCTACGAAGAATATGCACGCAACGCGGGCGTCGCCAGCCTGGGTATGGAGAGCGCCACCCCCACCGACGGTGCGCCGGCTCCGGGAACACCGCCTCCACCCGAAGAGCGCAACCGCATCCTCGACCTGTTCCGTAATTGATGAAGAGGCGGGCCTGTGCGCCCGCGCAATCATTTGCGCAGCCCTTCGCTGTTGGGTCGAGCCGCGCTGTCGCCGCTAATCGGTGAACTGGAGCGCTTCCCCCGCTTGCAAAGTGGCGTTGTGGCTGAGCGCTGCAAAGAACTCACCGGCACCCTTGGTATCCATCCACGCCGTCCCGTCATGGCGGAAGTGATATCCGCCGGATTGCGCCGCCATCCATATCTCGTGCAGCGGCTTTTGAAGGTTGATCACGATCTGGCTGCGGTTACGGAAAGTGATGGTCACCATGCCCCCCGTACGCTGGCCATCCAGATCAGCGTCGGTGGTGTCGTTGATACGGTCGCAGCTTTGTTCCACCGCCAGCAGCAGCTTTTCTGCACGGTCCATGAATTCGAGGTCGGTCATTACAATTTGCGTATGTTCAGAGCTCGTCAAATTCTAGTCAGGACGATTGTCCTTGCTGTAAGCACGGCAGCCTTCGCGGCCTGTGGCCAACGGGGCCCGCTTTACCTGCCCACGGACCCGGCTGCCGCGCAGCGCGCCACACTGCCTGAAACCCTCAACCCCGCCGCCTCGCGGGCTCCCGCCTCGTCGCCAGCCGATTCCGCTTCCACCACCCGTCCATGACCCATCCCGTTCTGCCCGGCCACCCCCACTTGCACTACCACGACCAAGCGCTTCAGTTGGAGGGCCTTCGCCTTGCCGACCTGGCCCGGGAGTTCGGCACGCCCCTCTACGTCTATTCCCAGGCAGCCATGCTGGACGCCCTGGGTGCCTACCAGCGCGGGTTCGCTGGGCGCAAGGTGCAGATCTGCTATGCCATGAAAGCGAACTCGTCGCTCGCTGTCCTGCAGCTTTTCGCCCGCCATGGCTGCGGCTTCGATATCGTTTCTGCCGGCGAACTGCAACGCGTGATTGCGGCCGGCGGCGACCCGGCGAAGGTGATCTTTTCCGGCGTAGGCAAGACGCGCGCAGAAATGCGCCAGGCGCTGGAGGTCGGCATTGGCTGCTTCAACGTGGAGAGCGAGGCAGAACTCGACGTGCTGAGCGAAGTGGCCCAATCCATGGGATTGCGCGCACCGATCAGCATTCGTGTCAATCCCAACGTGGACGCCAAGACCCACCCCTACATTTCCACGGGCCTCAAGGGCAACAAGTTCGGTATCGCCCATGAACGCACGGTTGCCACCTACCAGCGCGCAGCCGCCCTGCCCGGCTTGCGCGTGGTGGGCATCGATTGCCACATCGGCTCCCAGATCACGGAAGAGAGCCCGTATCTGGACGCCATGGATCGCATGCTGGACCTCGTGCAAGCCATCGAGGCCGCAGGCATCGCGATCCACCACATCGATTTTGGCGGTGGTCTGGGCATCGATTACAACGGCGACACGCCACCACGGGCCGACGCGCTGTGGGCCAAGCTGTTGGCCAAGCTGGACGCGCGCGGCTACGGTGACCGCCAATTGATGATCGAGCCCGGTCGCTCCTTGGTGGGCAACGCCGGTGTTTGCCTGACGGAGGTGCTCTACCTCAAGCCCGGCGAGCAAAAGAACTTCTGCATCGTCGATGCGGCCATGAACGATTTGCCGCGTCCGGCGATGTACCAGGCCTACCACGCCATCGTGCCCCTGCAGGCAACAGCCCCCACGGCCGTGTCGCACGTGTATGACGTCGTCGGACCGATCTGCGAAAGCGGGGACTGGATCGGCCGTGACCGCAACTTGGCGGTGGCAGCGGGCGACATGCTGGCAGTGCTGTCCGCCGGGGCGTACTGCAGTTCCATGGGGAGCACCTACAACACCCGTCCCCGACCCGCCGAGGTGCTGGTGGACGGAGCGCAAGCGCACCTCATTCGCACGCGCGAAAGCGTGAACGACATCTTCCGCAGCGAAAAGCTGGTACCGCAGGGCAACCCTTGATAACCATCAAGGAATAACCATTTCGCCCTGAGTACTATTACACTTTCATTGCGGAGTCACGTGCATGCCTCAGGAACCTCTTGAACTCTACCGGGACAAGAACCACGCTTGTCTGATGTTCTCGGACCTTGTCGAGGAGGATGGGCAGGCGGTTCAGGCCAACCAGTTCCTGATCGTGGACGACGACACGGGCGCCATCATCGACCCGGGCGGCAATCTGGCGTTCAACGAGTTGTTCATGGGCATGTCCAAGCACTTTCCGCCCCACAAGCTGTCCTACCTGATTGCGTCGCACGCCGACCCCGACATCATCGCCTCGCTGGACCGCTGGTTGAGCAGCACCAAGGCGACGCTGGTCATCTCACGCATCTGGGAGCGCTTCGCGCCGCACTTCACCAAGCTCGGCAAAACCGAGAACCGCATCATCGGGGTGCCCGACAGCGGCGGCCGCCTGCCGCTGGGCCGGCACGAGCTGGTGCTGCTGCCGGCGCATTTCATGCATTCCGAAGGCAACTTCCACTTCTACGACCCGGTCAGCCGCATCCTGTTCACGGGCGACCTGGGCGTCTCCATGACCTCGGGCGCCGACGCACGCGTGCCGGTGACCCATCTGGCACCGCACATTCCACGCATGGAAGGCTTTCACCGCCGCTACATGGTCTCCAACAAGATCCTGCGCCTGTGGACGCGCATGGCGCGGCAACTCGACATCGCCATGGTGGTTCCGCAGCACGGCGCGCCCATCATGGGCAAGCCGGCCATCGACGACTTCTTCCAATGGCTCGACAGCCTGATGTGTGGCATCGACTTGTTTGATGACCGCGCCTACCAGATCCCCACGGGTCACATCGACCCCGTCACCCGCCAGGTGCGCCCTGCGCTGCAAGCCGTGCGCGCCTGAAGGTTTGATAGAAAATCGGCTCTAGCGCTTACCCAAAAAGCGCTAGCAGCTATCTAACTAATAGCAATCAGACCGCACGGCGGCGCTGGCGCAACCAAGGTCGAGCGAGCAGCAACGCCGCCAGGATGGCGGCATAGACCGCCACCTCGGCAAAGTCGTTCTTGCCCGACCGCATCCAGAAAAAGTGCAGGATCGCCAGCCCCGCGGCCAGGTACACGCCGCGGTGCAGTTGCTGCCAGCGCCGCCCGCCCATCCAGCGCATGGCCCGGTTGAACGACGTGGCCGCCAGCGCCAGGAGCACCGCAAAGCAGCCCATGCCCACCAGGATGAAGGGGCGCTTGAGCACGTCACGAAGGATTTCCGGCACATCCAGCCCCATGTCGAACCAGCCGTAGCACAGCAAGTGGAGTGCCGCGTAGGCGAAGGTGTACAGCCCCAGCATGCGCCGAAAGCGTGCCAGCGGCGGCTGAGCCAGCGCCAGCCTCAGGGGTGTGACTGCCAGGGTGAGGCACAGCATGCGCAGCGTCCAGTCGCCCGTGGAGCGGATCAGGGCTTCGGCAGGGTTGGCGCCCAGGCGATCGGCGGCCGCCCCATACACCAGCCAGGCCAGTGGTAGCAGGCACAGCACAAACAGCACCGGCTTGGCTGCCGGGTGCAACAACACGCGCGCACCCCAGCCGCGACCCGCCAGCGCGGGAGTACTGCCCGAAAGGCGTGCATGCACCATCAGTAGAACTTGCGCAGATCCATGCCCGCGTAGAGCTGTCCCACCTGGGCCTCGTAGCCATTGAAAAGCAGGGTCTTGCGCTTCTTGGCGAACAGTCCGCCCTCGCCGATACGCCGTTCGGTGGCCTGGCTCCAGCGCGGGTGGTCCACATCCGGATTCACGTTGGAATAAAAGCCGTACTCCTGCCGTGCAGCCTTGTTCCACGCGGTACCAGGCTCCTTCTCGACGAAGCGGATCTTGACGATGCTCTTGGCGCTCTTGAAGCCGTACTTCCACGGCACGACGATGCGCACCGGTGCGCCATTCTGATTGGGCAGCACCTCGCCATACATGCCGAAGGCGAGCAGCGTGAGCGGATGCATGGCCTCGTCCAAGCGCAGGCCTTCGGTGTAAGGCCAGTCCAGCACACGCGAGCCCACGTAAGGCATGGTGGCTTTGTCCGCCAGCGTGACGAACTCGACGTACTTGGCACTGCCCTGCGGCTCCACCCGCTTGATCAACTCTGCCAACGAGTACCCCACCCAGGGGATCACCATGGACCAGCCCTCGACGCAGCGCAGGCGGTAGATGCGCTCCTCCTGCGCGCTGAGCTTGAGCAGCTCGTCGATATCGAAGCGCCGTGGCTTGTTGACCAAGCCTTCCACTTCCACGGTCCAGGGGCGGGTTTTCAGGGTATGGGCATTGCGCGCGGGGTCGCTCTTGTCCGTGCCGAATTCGTAGAAATTGTTGTACGTGGTGGCGTCCTGGTACTCGGTGACCTTCTCCATGGTCACCGCGCCCGGCACGGCGGACGGCGCACCCGGCAGGGGTGCGAGCCTCCCCGGGCGGCGGACTTGGTCAGCGAGGGCAACACGCCCTGCCCAGCCGGCCATCGCCGCGCCACCAGCACCCGCTGCCAGCAGGCGGAGCATGGCGCGTCGCTGCTCATAGACGGCGCGCGGCGTGATCTCGCCAGCGCAAGGGTGGATGTATCCGTTGTCTCGGGTAGGAATCAACATGGGGGTCCTTCTGGCAGCCGCATCTGCCACAGTCTGCATGAGACACAGACTGCCGGCAGGGCCCGCAGGTTCCCCCCTTGGACGCCGAGGGTTACAAGGTTCCGTAGCTGTGCAGCCCGCTCAGGAACATGTTCACGCCCAGGAAGGCGAAGGTGGTCACCGCCAGGCCCACCAGCGCCCACCACGCCGACATGGTGCCGCGCAAACCCTTCATCAGCCGCATGTGCAGCCATGCCGCGTAGTTGAGCCACACGATCAGCGCCCAGGTTTCCTTGGGGTCCCAGCTCCAGTAACCGCCCCAGGCCTCCGCGGCCCACAGCGCTCCCAGGACCGTGGCGATGGTAAAGAACGCAAAGCCCACGGCGATGGACTTGTACATCACATCGTCCAGGATCTCGAAGGACGGCAACCGCTCGGCAATGCGCCGGCGCGCCAACAAGATGCCCGCCACGATCAGCGCAGAAACACCGAAATACACCATCCAGTAGCCACCGCCGTTGTCGGCCGCACCCTGGCGAAAGACGATGGGCTCAAAGCACAGCACCACGCCCAACAGCCACAGCGGTGTCAGTTTCCACCAGCGCGTTTCGCTCGCCTGCTGTTTGATCAGGTAGGCAAAGGCCACCATGGCCGACAGCGCGAAGGTGCCGTAGCCGATGAAGTTGGCCGGCACATGCAGCTTCATCCACCAGCTCTTTAGCGCGGGCACCAGCGGCTGGATCTCATGTGCCTCGCGCACGACCGTGTACCACAACAGAAAGCCCACGGCGGCGCTCACCACCAGCATCACGAAGCCGCCGAGCGCGCGGGTTTCGTACTGCTCCTCGTAGTACAGGTAGAACACGGCCGTCATCCAGCAGAACATGACGAACACCTCGTAGAGGTTGCTCACCGGGATGTGGCCGATATCCGGGCCGATCTGGTAGCTTTCGTACCAGCGCACCATGGTGCCGATCAGTGCCAGCGCCACGGCCACCCACGCAATGCGCGAGCCGATGCGCATCATCGTCTGCCCTTGACCGCGCGAGAGCATGCCCACCCAATAGAACGCGGTGCTCATGAAGAACAGCATGCTCATCCACAGGATGGCCGACTGGCTCGACAGAAAGTACTTGAGTCCGAAGACCGTGTCCGCGCGCGCCAGGTCGCCCGCGCCATTGTTCTGGTACAGCCCGATGGCCAGCAGCGAGCACGCGGCCACCATCAGCATCAGTGTGCTCAGCGGGCGCCAAAACCAGCCCAGCCAGATCGCGCTGGGAATGGAGCCCAGCAAAATGGCCTTCTCATACACATCCATGTACGCCGCATAGCGCTGCAGCGCGAACACGCCCCCCGCGACCACCAACAACGCAAACAGCCAGTCCCACCAGCTGCGGCGTGCGAAATACCCTTCGCTCAACGTGAGCGTGGTCGTGGCTGTATTCATGAGGCACCTCCGTGCGGGGATGTTCCGATCAATTGGGTGGTGAGCTGCGCGAATTCACGATCCGCATCCAGCGTCTTGCGGTTGGTGGACAGCGCCATCGTCGCGCGGGCGCCAGTCTCATGGGGTGCCAGCCATACCCATACGCGGCGTTCGCGCACGTAGAGCATGGCAAACACGCCGATGATCAGCAGCGCGCAACCCAGGTACACCACGTTCTTGCCCGGCGCGCGCGCCACCTGGAACACGCTGGCCTGCACCTGCTTGAAGTCACGCAGCTCGAACGCCAGGGGCACCGGATAGGCCTGTGCATCGCTCAGGCTCAACACCGCCTGCGTCATGAACGCCTGCGTTGCGCCATTCTGTGGCAAGGGGGCCAGGCCTGCACGTTCGCGGGTGATCTGCGCCAGTTCAAACAGGGCGCCGTTGAGGATGCGCACCAGTACCTCGCTGGCGCGGTTGCGCTCGTCTTCGGGCACATTGACCTCCATGAAGTCCGAGATCGCCTGCAGCCCGCCGCGCGGCCGGCCGCCCGCCGCAGCAGGCTCGTCGATCGCACCGGCGAACAGCGCGAGCGCGCGCCCTGCCGACTGCGCGAGTTGCGCGGCCAGCTCGGGGCGCGCCCCATCCACGGCCGCTGCCGCGTAGCGACGCACCGCCAGTTCGCGCATCTGCGGATCGGCCAGTGCCAGGCGCATGCGTAAGAAGCCGTCCATGCCACCCTCGGCATCCACCGGCACGCGCAGGTAGCGGAAGGGCTCCGCGGGGGTCTCACGCACACCCAGCAAATACATGGGCTGACCGTCGCCCGTGTCCACGGGCAGCATGAAATTGTGGAACTCCCGCGCCTGGCCCGCGGCATCGCGCAGCTTGTAGGTGATGCTGGGGCCTACGTTGCGCAGTTCGCGCTTGCTCACGGTTTTGTTGCCGGCACCCAGGCGCGATTCGATCGATTCGCGCAGATCCACCTTGCGCACGTCAGCGCCCGAACCGCTGGCGCCGGTATCGCCGAAGTTCTCCACATTGAGCACCCGCAGCCCCGTGAACTCCAGCGTCATGCCTTCGCCCGAGCCCGAGTGCGTGAGGCGCGTGGAGCCGCCGATCACGCCTTGCACATCGAAGGGCTCCGCGCCAGGCACCATGGGGCGCGCACGCAGGTGCACTTCGGAGCCGCCATCGTCAAAGCTGGATTGGTAGATTTCGATGCCCCGGTAGCTCACGGGATGGTTGACCTCCACGCGCGCCGGCGTGGCCTCGCCCGTGGCGCGGTCGTGGATCACGATCTCGCTGGCGAACAGCTTGGGCATACCGGTGGAGTAATGCTCCACGATGAACTTCTTGAGCTCGACGGCAAACGGCAGTTCCTGCAGCAATACGCCGTCGGACTGGCTCAGGATGGCGGTGCCGGACTGCGTGCCCTCGGCCACCACAAGATTGCCGCGGAACGTGGGATTGCGCTCGGACAGCCGGTGTTCGGGCTTGACCTCGGAGATCAATCCCGAGCCGGCATAGGGCGTCTTGCCACCAAACCACATCTGTGCCCGCACGACGAGATCGCCGTCCAGCAGGCCGCCCAGGCACACCAGCACGATGGCGCTGTGCGCGGCGATATAGCCCAGCTTGTTGGCGGCACCGGCCTTGGCGGCCACCATCCAGCCGTCACCTGCCGGGGTCTGGCGCTGCTGCAGGCGCACCTTCCAGCCTTTGGCAACCAGTTGCTGGCCCACGCGGCGCGCGGCCGCCTCGGGCGTTTCGGCCGCCAGCTCCGCGCTGGCCTTGTGGTGGAACGCCTGCAGGCTCTTCTCGCGGATGTCTTCCTTGTAGGTGCGCAGGTCGGCCAGATACTTGGGTGCATGCCGGGCAATGCATAGCGAGGTGCTGACCACCAGAAAGCCCAGGATCACGAGGAACCACCAGGCGCTGTAGACCGCGTTCAGCTTGAGCGCCAGGAACACCTCCGCCCAGAACGGGCCGAACTGGTTCACATAGTTGACGGCCGGCTCGTGCTGCTTGAGCACCGTGCCGATCACCGAGGCAATGCAGATCACGGTCAGCAACGCGATCGCGAAGCGCATGGACGCCAGCAGCTCGGTCATCGACCGCATGGCGTGCGTCCGGGGGGCGCTGCTAGGACCGAAAGTGGTGTCAGACATGAAAGACGCGAAGGCCGGGAGGAATCCACCTACGCCGGTCAACCCTGCGTGCGTAGGCCCATGAGAAAGGGCGGGCCATCCGTTCAGATGAGCCCGCCCGTCTTGGGTGCGATTATCGGCGGTAGGTTCCAAAGGCGCATCGGAGCACCCCTGGAAATTTGACGTGAATCAACGCAAACCGGCAATGTAGTCAGCCACGGCCTTGATCTCGCGGTCGTTGAGCTTGGCGGCCACGTCGCGCATCTGCACGTTGTTGCCACGCTTGCCGTCGCGGAAGTCCACCAGTTGCTTGACCGTGTAGTCGGCATGCTGGCCCGACAGGCGCGGGTACTGGGCAGGAATGCCGGAACCGTTGGGGCTGTGGCAGCCGGCGCAGGCGGCAATGTTGCGCTCCTGGATGCCGCCGCGGTAGATGCGTTCGCCCATGGCGACCAGATCCTTGTCCTTGGCAAAGCCTTCCTTGGCTTGCTTGGAGGCCAGCCACCACGACACGTTGCGCATGTCGTCCTCGGAGAGGATGGCGGCCATGCCTTGCATGATCGGGTCAGCGCGCTTGCCGGCCTTGAACTCCTGCAGCTGCTTGACCAGGTATTCCGGATGCTGTTGCGCCAGCTTGGGGTTGGCTGCGATGGTGGAATTGCCGTCGGCGGCGTGGCAGGCGGCGCACACGGCGGCGTAGCTGGCCTCGCCCTTCACGAGATCAGGCTTCGCTGCCTTTTGCGGCGCCGGGGTTTCGCCTGCGGCAAGGGCCGAGGCAGCGGGGACTGCCAGTGCGGCAGCCATCAGCAGAGAGGCGAGCAACTTCATATCGGGGGATCTTGTGTTATGAGCGCAAAACCCCGCGATTCTACAATGCCCCCTGTTTCGCCCTATCCCTTGGAAAACCCATATATGCCGACCACATCACATGCGCCAGTTGCTGGCTCCCTCCCGCCAGCGCCGGACGCCAAGGTCGCCATGGGGTGGATGCACACCGCGCGCTTCCTGACGACGGCCGCGCAGTTGCACCATTTGCCCGCCATCGAGGTGCCCGAGATCGCCTTCGTGGGCCGCTCCAACGCAGGCAAATCCACCTGCATCAACACCCTCACCCAGCAGCGCCAACTGGCGTTTGCATCCAAGAAGCCCGGGCGCACCCAGCACATCAACCTGTTCGCGCTGGGCAAGCAGGGCGCGACGGACGCGGTGCTGGCCGATCTGCCGGGCTACGGCTACGCGGCCGTGTCGCGCTCGGACAAGCTGCGCTGGCAGCAAGTGATGCTGAGCTACCTGGTGAGCCGCGAAAGTCTCACCGCCATCGTGCTGCTGTGCGACCCGCGCCTGGGCCTGACCGAGCTGGACGAGGCGCTGCTGAACGCCGTGCGGCCGCGCGTGGAGGCAGGGCTCAAGTTCCTGGTGCTGCTCACCAAGGCCGACAAGCTCACGCGCGCCGAGCAGGCCAAGGCACTGTCCATCACGCGACTGCAGGCCGGCGGCGGTGAGGTCAGGATGTTCTCCGCGCTCAAGAAGCAGGGCGTGGACGAAGTGGCGCAACTGCTGTGGCAGTGGGCCCACCCCGTCCAAAAAGAGGATGCGGCCGTGGAAGCCCTGCCGCCATCTGAAGACCAAAACTGACGCCAGCGCCCGTCCATCAAGCGCTGGCAGCTATGAAAGGCGTAGCGTATGGCGGAGACGATCACCCACACACTGCCGCACGGCATCACGCTGCACTGCCGCGTGGCCGGCATGCCGGGGCGCCCGGTGCTGCTGTTCCTGCACGGCTTTCCCGAAGGCGCGTTTATCTGGGACGCGCTGCTGGGCCATTTCGCCGATCCGGCACACGGCGGCTACCGCTGCGTGGCGCCCTGGCTGCGCGGCTATGCACCCTCCAGCGCGCCGGCTGCGATAGAGGCCTACCGCCCCAAACATCTGGTGCAGGACATCGCCGCGCTGATCGCCCAGGAAGCCGGTGCCGGCACGCCGCTGGCCGCGCTGGTGGCACACGACTGGGGCGGGGCCGTGGCCTGGAACCTGGCCAACCAGCATCCCGGACTGCTCAAGCGCCTGATGGTCATCAACGCGCCGCACCCTGGCGCCTTCTTGCGCGAATTGCAGAGTAGTGCCGCGCAGCAGGAGGCCAGTGCGTACATGCACTTCCTGTGCCGCCCCGATGCCGAGTCGCTGCTGGCCGAGAACGATTTCGCGCGCCTGTTCGGCTTCTTTCGCCGCGCCGATGGCAGCGCGCCCGGCTGGCTCACCCCTGCACTGCGCGCGCACTACCGCGCGCAGTGGGCGGCGGGGCTTGCCGGGCCTTGCAACTACTACCGTGCCAGTCCGCTGCGGCCGCCGCTGCCCTCGTCTTCCCAGGACGACGGGACGCCGGACATCCGCTCCCTCACGCTGCCCGCCGACATGCTGCAGGTGTCCGTACCCACGCAAGTGCTGTGGGGCATGGACGACCCCGCGTTGCTGCCCGGTCTGCTGCAGGGGCTCCAAGCCTGGGTGCCACGCCTGCAGGTGCAGCAGGTGCCGGGCGCCACGCACTGGGTGGTGCACGAGCAGCCGGGGCTGGTGCGCGACACCCTGGCGGATCTTCTTCGCCAGGAACTATGATTTCCGTAGCTGCTAGCGCTTACCAGATAAGCGCTAGAGCCATTTTTACTGATACACCGAATTCTGCCCCTCCGGGCGGGTCTTGAAGCGCTTGTGCACCCAGTAGTACTGCGCGGGCATGGTGCGGATGGCGGCTTCCAGCTCGCGGTTCATGCGCGCCGTGTCGGCCACATGGTCCTCGGTGGGAAAGTGGTCCCAGGCGGGGGTCAGCTCGGCCACGTAGCCCTCGGGCGTCATGCGGCTGTACAGCGCCACCACCTTGGCGCGCCCCAGGCGCGCAAAGCGCGACAGTGACGGGATGGTGGCCGCGTCCGGCATGGCGAAGAAGGGCACGAACACCGAGTCGTTCCTGCCGTAGTCCATGTCGGGCAGCAGGTACAGCAGCCCGCCCTTGCGCAGGCACGAGATGATGGGTTTCACACCGTCGGCGCGGTTGAGCATGCGCACGTTGCCAAAGCGCTGGCGGCCCGCCATGAACCATGCGTCCAACACCGGGTCGGGGTTGGTGGCGAAGATCGAGGTGAACTCGCGCCGTGTGTTCAGCGGCAAGGCGAGGCCGCCTGCGTCCATGCTGTAGAAGTGCGGCGCGAAGACGATGGTTGGCGTGTCGCCTTCCAGCTCGTGCAGCGCGCCCACCAGCTTCACGCGGCTGCGCACCAGCGCCTCGGAGCCCGACCACAACCAGCCGCGGTCCAGGAAGGTCTGGCAGAACACCACGAAGGACTCGCGCGCCCACGCGCGGCGCTGCGACTCGGACACCTCCGGGAAGCACAGGGCCAGGTTGCGCAGCGCCACCCTGCGCCGCGGCACGGCCAGCACGAACAGCACCCGGCCGATGAACCGCCCCAGCGCGCGCAGCGCCGGCAGCGGCAGGCGGCCCAGCAGATTCAGCAGCGCGATGCCCGCGCGCGCCATCATGCGCGGCCCTCCGGCGGTGCATCGGCCCCGGCAGAGGTATGCATCTCCGCGCGGGGCTGCTTGTAGCGGGCGTAGCCCCACAGGTATTGGTCGGGGCTTTGGCGGATGAGGTATTCCATGGCTTGGTTGAGCTGCAGCACGGCCGCGTCGAGTGTAGGCGCCAGCGGCTGGGGCAAATCCTCCAGGTGCAACACATAGCCGCGCCCGCGTGGCAGGCGCTCGCACCGCGCCAGGATCACCGCCGCACCGGTCTGCTGCACCAGGCGCGCAGCCAGCGTCATGGTGTAGGCCGGGCGGCCGAAGAACGGCGACCACACCCCCAGCCCCTGCGGCGGCACCTGGTCAGGCAGCAGGCCCACCGCCTCGCCGCGCCGCAGCGCCTTGATCATCTGGCGCACGCCCTGCAACGTGGTGGGCACGGCCTGGATGCCGGGGCGGTTGCGCGCGGTCTGCATCACCTCGGCCAGCCAGCGCTGGCGCGCGGGCCGGTACAGGATGGTGATGGGGCCGTGCTCCGGCGACCAGCGCCGCGCCGCCGCCTGCACCGACAACTCGAAACAACCGATGTGCGGCGTGAGGAACACGATGCCGCGGCCTTGGCCCCAGGCCCGTTGCACGCATTCGGCCCCGTGTATCTCGCAGGCCGGCGGCTCGGGCCGCAGCCACAGACGCGGCGCCTCGGCCACCATGCGCCCCGCGTGCGCTATGGCCGCACGCACGTCACGCAAGGCATAACCCGCGCGCGCGGCGTTGTCGATGAAGCGGCGGCGGTAGGTGGGCGATGCGCAAAACGCCACCCAGCCAAGCGCCGCGCCAATGACATGCAGCAACCACAAGGGCAGCGCGGAAACGAGCCGAAAGAGGGATGACATTACAATGACGGTCGTCGCCGAGTTAAATGAGCAACTTGCAGGGCGACGTTAAACACAACTGCTAAAGCGTTCGCCGAGGCTCCATGAGGCTCTGGGCAACGCCCAAATGCTGACAACACGGAGTTTATTCAAATGGCGAACGATTTCCTCTTCACGTCCGAATCGGTCTCTGAAGGCCACCCCGACAAGGTGGCGGATCAGATCTCCGACGCCATCCTGGACGCGATCTTCACGCAAGACCCCCGCAGCCGCGTGGCAGCCGAGACGCTGACCAACACCGGCCTGGTGGTACTGGCCGGCGAGATCACCACCAACGCACACGTGGACTACATCCAGGTGGCGCGCGACACCATCAAGCGCATCGGCTACGACAACACCGAGTACGGCATCGACTACAAGGGCTGCGCAGTGCTCGTGGCCTACGACAAGCAGTCCAACGACATCGCCCAGGGCGTGGACCACGCCAGCGACGACCACCTGAACACCGGCGCGGGCGACCAGGGCTTGATGTTCGGCTACGCCTGCGACGAGACGCCCGAGCTGATGCCCGCGCCCATCTACTACGCGCACCGCCTGGTCGAGCGCCAGGCCCAGTTGCGCAAGGACGGCCGCCTGCCCTTCCTGCGCCCGGACGCCAAGAGCCAGGTGACCATGCGCTACGTGGACGGCAAGCCCCACAGCATCGACACCGTGGTGCTCTCCACCCAGCACAGCCCCGACCAGAGCGAGACGGCGACCAAAATGAAGGCCAGCTTCACCGAGGCCATCATCGAGGAGATCATCAAGCCGGTGCTGCCCAAGGAATGGCTGCAGGACACCAAGTACCTCATCAACCCCACGGGTCGCTTCGTCATCGGCGGGCCGCAGGGCGACTGCGGCCTGACGGGCCGCAAGATCATCGTGGACACCTACGGCGGCGCCTGCCCGCACGGCGGCGGCGCATTCAGCGGCAAGGATCCGACGAAGGTCGACCGCAGCGCCGCCTACGCTGCGCGCTACGTGGCCAAGAACATCGTGGCCGCCGGCCTGGCGCGCCAGTGCCAGATCCAGGTGGCTTATGCCATCGGCGTGGCGCGCCCGATGAATATCACCGTGTACACCGAGGGCACCGGCGTGATCCCCGACGACCAGATCGCCCAGCTGGTGCAGGAGCACTTCGACCTGCGCCCCAAGGGCATCATCCAGATGCTGGACCTGCTGCGCCCCATCTACGCGAAGACCGCCGCCTACGGCCACTTTGGCCGCGAGGAACCCGAGTTCACCTGGGAGAGGACGGACAAGGCTGCCGCGCTGCGTGCAGCGGCCGGGCTGTAAGGCACGGCGACCCCCACCAGCGGGTGCGGCAGCCTTGCGGCACAAAGCCCAGGCGCTGCGTGCAGCGGCGGGGCTATGAACCCCACGTCTGCGTCCAGGCAGTCCCTGAGCTTGGGGGCGGAGTTCGTATCCCGCCGCGTTGCGAACGCAGACCAGTACGCCGCCGCGCGGCGCCAAGCGGCCGGCTTGTAAGCCTGTGCAGGCGCGGGTATCAACGCCGCGCGCGCTGCTGGCCGCTGGAGGTGCGCCGGCCACGGTGGCGCAGGAACTGGGCTTTTAGGACCAGCGCCACTTCCACAACGCATTGCGCGAACGCGTGGCGGCTGCGCCGGGAGATTCTCGGCGCTAAGGGCGGCGGCCTGCTGCAGGGCCGCAGCGATGCCCTGCTGGGCAAGGCCGCGCATGTATGCCCTTGCAGACGCCATTTTTTCCAATACACCCCGGCTCCACGCGTCCAGGCTGCGCCCCGCGCGGCACGCCTTTGCGCACCGCGCCAACACAAGGGTAAGGACGCTGGAACAGTTTCTTCTTGTTGCCGGCGTGCATTTCCTGGCACTCAACCCAGGGCCGGATTCCTCTCTTATTGTGCGCGCCGATCGCCGGCGGCGTGGCGCTGCATGCGCTGCGATAACCGGCAGCACTGTCAACACCCTCCTACACGCTGCGGTTTCGCCAGATGACGGAGTGCCTGCGCCAGCGCCCCTACTCTGATGCCCAGCCGCCGCACCCGCCGGCTGCCCATCCCAAGGAGGCCTATCCCATGCTCAAGTACGCGATCATCTTTGCCATCATTTCGCTCATCGCCGGCGCGCTCGGGTTCACCGGCGTGGCCGCTGGCTCGGCCGCCATCGCCAAGGTGCTGTTCGTGGTGTTCCTGGTATTGGCCGTGCTGTTCGTGGTGCTCGCGCTGCTGGGTATCGGGGCCGCGCGCAAAGCCATCAAATAGCGGTGCCGGCCGGATGCGGCCCCGCAGTTGCCTACACTGCAGGCCCTGCACGCTCGCATCCGCGCCATGACACGCACCGTTCACCTGCTCGCCATCGATCCTCAGAACGACTTCTGCGATCTGCCCGCCGCGTGGCATTCGCGCGATCCCCATAGCGGCGCGGTAACCGCCCCGGCGCTGCCCGTTCCCGGCGCACATGCGGACATGCAGCGCCTGGCAGCGTTCATCCGCGCGCAGGGGGCAGGTATCGACCACATCACTGTCACCCTCGACTCGCACCAGCGGTACGACGTGGCGCACCCTGCCTACTGGCAGCGCAGCGACGGGGGCGCGGTGGCGCCCTTCACCGCCATCACCGCTGCGCAGGTCCGCGCGGGTGCGTTTGCGCCGCGTGACCCTGCCGCGCTGGCGCGCACACTGGACTACCTGGACACGTTGGAAACCCAGGGCCGTTACACCCTCATGGTCTGGCCCGTGCATTGCGAAATCGGCAGCTGGGGCCATGGCGTGCATACCGACGTGCTGGCCGCGTGCAGCGACTGGCAGGCGCATCGCCTGCGCGCCGTGCAGTCCGTCTTCAAGGGCATGAGCCCCTGGACCGAGCACTACAGCGCCGTACAGGCCGAAGTACCCGACGCGGCCGACCCGCACACCGCCCTGAACACCCATCTGCTGGACCAATTGGCCAGCGCAGACCTGCTGCTCATCGCAGGCGAGGCCAGCAGCCACTGCGTGCGCGCCACCACCGAGCACATCATCCAGCACCTGGCCCGCCTGCACCCCGGGTGGAGCCCGCGGCGTCTGGTGCTGCTCACCGATTGCATGAGCCCCGTGGCCGGCTTCGAGGCGCAGCATGAGGCCTTCCTGGAGGCGATGCACGCCCAGGGTGCACGGCTGGCGACTTCAAGCGAAATTTGCCTCTAGCGCTTATCCATCAAGCGCGAGCAGCTCACTTTTTTGAGAACACACGAATCGCCGCATGTACGATACCGCCATCCTCATCGGCCGCTTCGAGCCCGTCCACACCGGCCATCTCGCCCTGCTGCGCGAAGCGCTGGTGCAGGCGCGGCAGGTCATCGTCATCGTCGGCTCGGCCTTCCAGGCGCGCACACCCAAGAACCCGTTCACCTGGCACGAACGCGAAGCCATGCTGCGCGGTGCTCTGCCCGAGGGCGACCGCACGCGCCTCACCGTGCTGCCGGTGCGCGACTACTACAACGAGGCGGTGTGGGTGGAGGCCGTGCGCAACGCGGTGGCGCGCCATAGCCCGCCGCAGGCGCGCGTGGGGCTGGTCGGCCATTTCAAGGACGCCACGAGCAGCTACCTCAGCGCCTTTCCGGGCTGGGAATTGATACGCATGGAGCGCCAGGGCCGCATCGACGCGACCGCCATCCGCGACGCCTACTTCGGCGCCACACCCGCCACCGTGGCCCATGCGCTGCAGCCGCTGGCGCCCATGCTGCCGCCCGCCACGCAAGCGCTGTTGGAGCAATTCGCCCACACGCCGCACTTCGCCACACTGCAGCAGGAATGGCAGATGCTGCGCGGTTACCGCGCCGCCTGGGCAACGGCGCCCTACCCGCCCGTGTTCGTGACCGTGGACGCGGTACTGCGCTGCCAGGACCATGTGCTACTCATCCGCCGCGCCCACGCACCAGGGCGTGGCCTGCTGGCGGTGCCCGGCGGCTTCATCGAACAACGCGAGACGCTGTGGCAGTCCTGCCTGCGTGAACTGGCAGAGGAAACGAATTGCGCCCTGCCCGAGGCCACGCTGCGCGCGGCGCTGCGCAGTGTGACGGTGTTCGACCACCCCGACCGCAGCCAACGCGGCCGCACCATCACCCACGCGCACTACTTCGACCTGCAGGACGCCCCGCTACCCCCGGTGCAGGCGGCTGACGACGCGGCGCATGCCGAGTGGGTGGCCATCGACCGGCTCGCGGGCATGGAAGAAGCGTTCTTTGAAGACCACTTCCACATGCTGGACCACTTCCTTCGGCTAACGGCGGAACAATGGGTGTAACGAGTTCTCCGTTTCTCTTAGACTCGCCAGCCATATTGGCTGCCAGCAGGGCATATATGCCCCTCAACACTGGAATCACGTTTCCATGACCGAATCTTCCAAGACCCCCTATGTGTATGCCGCTGCTCTCCTGATTGCAGTGTTGGGCATATACCTCCCCAGTATGGGTAATGGACTAGTCTTTGACGACTTGCGCCTGAGCGACGGGACCATCTTTGGGGAATATGGCAGTCTGTTGCAGATCAAGCAACGCATGCTGTCGTATGGAAGCTTTGTGTGGATACAGGATTTGTTTGGCGATGGCTGGTGGAAGCAGCGCACCGTCAATCTTGCACTGCACCTCGGGGTGGTAGCTGCACTATTTGCACTGCTGAAATCGCTGATCGGCATGGCGCGCTTCCCGCAAGAGTTTGAGGAGCAGGAGCATTTCGTGCGCTCCCGTGCGGCGGCGCTACGCGTAGGGGTGGCTCTTTTCGCGCTCAATCCCGTTGCCGTGTATGCCGTGGCCTACCTTGCACAGCGTTCGATCCTCATGGCCACGCTGTTTGCCGTCTTGGCATGCTGGATGTTTGTGCGTGGACTGCAAACGAGCCGTGCTAGCTGGTTCGCGGGCGCGCTGCTGAGCTACGTGGCGGCAGTGCTCTCCAAGGAATATGCGGTGATGACAGTAGCCATGGCCGTGCCTCTGTATATCTTTGTCCGCCGCCCCGGCTGGAAGCAGATTGCAACCATCGTCGGCGTCGCACTGCTGGTGCTGGTGATGGCCATCGGTGCGCTCTGGAGCGTTTATGGCCATGTCATAGGCAGGCTGTTCGACCCTCAGTCTCTCGCTCTGGCGCAGCAGTTGGAAGCGCTGCGCCCTGGCATTACGCAGCAGATCTACCCGCTCAGCATCTTGAACGAAGCCGCTCTGTTCTTCGTGTACGGGCTGCTGTGGGTGTTCCCCAACGTGCAATGGATGTCCATTGATTTACGGCCTGCATTCCCTCTCAGTTTTGGCTCTTCTTGGCACCTTCTGGGCGCGTTGTCCTATCTCGCGTTGCTGTTGACTAGCCTGTGGCTGGCCGTGCGCCGTAGCAACCTCTGGGGTCTCGCTGGATTGCTACTACTGTTTCCGTTGCTCTGGTACGTGACCGAGTTTTCCACCGTGTGGGTTCAGGATCCCTTTGTGCTGTACCGCAGCTACCTGTGGGCGGTTGCCCTGCCAGGGCTAGCCGCCATCGTGCTCACGGGATTCAAGCCGCGCAGCATTTACATCGTTGGCGTGGTGCTGGGCGTGTTATTCGGCGCCCTGGCCTTGGAACGGGTGATGTCATTGAAGGATGCAGGCTCGGCGTGGGGTGACGCAGCCGACAAGATCAGCCCCACCGCACCTCCCAATGCCGTAGGCCGCAGTCGCGCCTATCTCAATCTCGGTGCGTACCAACTGGAAAAGGGCCTGCTGACCCAGGCTGAACGTAGCTTTGCCACCGCCGATGCGCTGGGTGACCCACAAGGCAACGCCCGTTTCAACACAGGCGTCGCGTTACAGCAGCAGAAGAAACATGCCGAGGCGCTGCAAGCGTTCGACAAGGCCCAGGCCAAAGGTTTTTCAGGCCAGTCATTGCACTATCACCGCGGAGAATCGGCCTTTGCGTTGGGCCAGTATGCCAAGGCATATCAGAACTTTGATGCTGCGCTGAAGGCTCCTGCCGAAGCCATTGAAGGGGGGGAGAAAATGCAACAGCTGCTGCGTTTGCGCCACGCCGAAGCGGCCATTGGCGCCAATCAATTCGACGCCGCGATTGCTGACTTCACCCTGCTGCTACAACAGAGCCCTGGCAACTCCCGATTGGAACTGGGCCTCGGCATGGCACTGGTGGGCAAGGGAGATACAGCACGTGCAATCGGCCTTTTTGACCGACTGCTGGCACGCGCCCCCAACCCGGCTGCCTTTTATGGTCGTGGCCTCGCACATCAACGTGGTGGGAATCAGGCCCAGGCATTAAAGGACCTGGACCAAGCCATTGGCATGGACCCCCGCAATCCGCAATATCGAGCAGTACGCGAGCAAATTGCGACTACCAAGTCGCAAAAACCCTGAACCGTCCGTCTCTCACCATGCGCGTACTGCACGTCGGCAAGTTTTATCCCCCCTATCGCGGAGGGATGGAAGTCTTTCTGGCGGATCTGATCTGCGAACAACGCCGGCAAGG